>NZ_JAGTWY010000001.1:0-2400000 GCF_023657445.1 Marinobacter sediminum
CTGCTCGGTTGATCAGGAAAAAGGGGCTGAATACTCAGCCCCTTTTTCTGTTTCAGTCGCGAAGCTTGTGCCCGACCCGGTCAAACAGCAATGCTGTTGACAGCGTTGGGTATTATGCATACAATGCGGCTCCTTTTTTTGAAGGTCGGCTAACAAGTAGCTGCTACGAGTGGAGTTTGGTGCATCATGCAAAGCCAAAAGATTCGAATCCGGTTGAAGGCGTTTGATTATCGCCTTATCGACCAGTCCACGCAGGAGATCGTCGATACCGCGAAGCGGACCGGCGCTCAGGTGCGTGGACCAATCCCTCTGCCGACGCGGAAGGAAAAGTACACCATCCTGGTCTCTCCGCACGTCAACAAGGACGCGCGCGATCAGTATGAAATTCGTACGCATAAGCGTTTGCTCGATATTGTCGAGCCGACGGAAAAGACAGTAGATGCTTTGATGAAGTTGGACCTGGCAGCAGGTGTAGACGTTCAGATCAGCCTCGGCTAATACCGCCCGGTATTAGTCTGTGTAACTGTCATAAGGCCATAGAGGGTGAGAGCCCCGTACACTTATAGAGGTGAAACATGGCAATTGGTGTAGTCGGTCGGAAGGCCGGTATGACCCGTATTTTTACGGAAGACGGGCAGGCGCTGCCCGTAACGGTAATTGAGGTTGAGCCAAACCGCATTACCCAGCTAAAAACTCTTGAAAACGATGGTTATCGTGCCGTTCAGGTTACTGTTGGTACTCGTCGTTCTTCCCGTGTAACCAAGAGTGAAGCAGGCCACTTTGCCAAGGCGGGTGTTGAAGCCGGCCGTGGAATGTGGGAATTCCGTCTGGCTGAAGGCGAGGGTGAAGACCTGGCGGCCGGCGGCGAGATCAGTGCTTCCGTCTTTGAAGATGGTCAGGTGGTTGATGCCATCGGTCAGTCCAAAGGTAAGGGTTTTCAGGGCGGCGTGAAGCGTTGGAATTTCTCCATGCAGGACGCTACCCACGGTAACTCCCTCTCTCACCGTGCTCCGGGTTCCATTGGTCAGAACCAGACTCCGGGTAAGGTATTCAAGGGCAAGAAGATGGCGGGCCAGATGGGTAACGCACAGGTCACCGTGCAGAACCTGAAGATTGTCCGTGTCGACGCTGAGCGCAACCTGCTGCTGGTGAGTGGTGCCGTTCCAGGCGCTACTGGCGGCGATGTTGTCATCAAGCCTGCAGTTAAAGCCTGAGGAGCGGTGCGATGGAATTGACTATTACAGGCAGCGGCAAGGGAATCTCTGTTTCCGACGTTGCATTTGCCAAAGATTTTAACGAGTCGCTGGTTCACCAGGTGGTTACTGCATACATGGCAGCAGGCCGTCAGGGTACCAAGGCTCAGAAAACGCGTTCCGAAGTCAGCGGTGGCGGTAAGAAGCCCTGGCGTCAGAAGGGCACCGGTCGTGCCCGTGCGGGTACCATTCGTAGCCCGATCTGGCGTGCCGGTGGTGTTACCTTTGCAGCCAAGCCTCGTGGCTTTGAGCAAAAGGTAAACCGCAAAATGTACCGCGCAGCGATGCGCTCCATTTTTTCCGAGCTGGTTCGCCAAGAGCGTCTGGTGGTTGTTGACGAGATGAACGTTGATACCCCGAAGACCAAGGCATTCACCGCCAAGCTGAAGGATCTCGGTGTGAGCAACGCTCTGATTCTGTCTGAGAGCGTTGAGCAGAATCTGCACCTGGCATCACGCAACATTCCGCACGTAGATGTGCGCGATATCGCGGGTCTGGATCCGGTTAGCCTGGTTGCCTATGAGAATGTCGTGGTGACGGTTCCCGCTCTGAAGAAGATCGAGGAGATGCTGGGATGAATCAGGA
Organism: Marinobacter sediminum; assembly: GCF_023657445.1. Taxonomy (NCBI): domain Bacteria; kingdom Pseudomonadati; phylum Pseudomonadota; class Gammaproteobacteria; order Pseudomonadales; family Marinobacteraceae; genus Marinobacter; species Marinobacter sediminum. Next base: position 1,839 of record NZ_JAGTWY010000001.1, read on the forward strand.
ACGTATTTACAAGGTCCTGCTTGGGCCACACGTATCTGAAAAAGCATCTCTGGTGGCCGAGCATGGCCAGGTTGTTTTCCGGGTTGCCCCGGATGCTACCAAGCCGGAGATCAAAAAAGCCGTTGAGCAGCTGTTCAACGTCACCGTAGAAGGTGTTCAGGTTCTGAACCGTAAGGGTAAGCTCAAGCGCACTATCCGCGGGTTCGGCAAGCGTAATGACATTCGTAAGGCTTATGTAAAGCTGGCAGAAGGTCAGGACATCGATTTTCTGGATGTGGAATAAGGTAAAGGGGTCGTAATATGCCGATCGTCAAAACCAAACCAACATCTGCCGGACGCCGTCACGTTGTAAAGCTTTACAACCAGGATCTGCACAGAGGGCGCCCTCACGAGCCGTTGGTAGAGAGACTGAATAAAACGGGAGGTCGTAACAATGCGGGTCGCATTACCTCTCGTCACGTTGGTGGTGGCCACAAGCAGCACTACCGCGTAATTGATTTCAAGCGGACCAAAGATGGTATCCCGGCAGTTATTGAACGCCTGGAATACGATCCGAACCGCTCTGCGCACATTGCACTGCTGAAGTACTCCGATGGTGAGCGTCGTTACATTGTCGCTCCCAAAGGAATGCAGATCGGTGATCCGGTGCGCTCCGGTATCGACGCACCGATTAAGGTGGGTAGCACACTGCCGCTCCGGAATATTCCGGTCGGTTCTGTGATCCACTGCGTCGAACTCAAGCCTGGCAAAGGTGCTCAGCTGGCTCGCTCCGCGGGCGCATCCGTACAGCTGGTAGCGCGTGAAGGTGCATATGCCACCATCCGCCTGCGCTCAGGTGAAATGCGAAAGGTGCTTGTAGATTGCCGTGCAACGTTGGGTGAAGTATCCAACAGCGAACACAGTCTCAAGCAGCTTGGTAAAGCGGGTGCATCACGTTGGCGCGGCAAACGGCCAACAGTACGTGGTGTTGCTATGAACCCAGTTGACCACCCACATGGTGGTGGTGAAGGGCGTACCTCTGGCGGGCGTCACCCGGTTACTCCGTGGGGTGTTCCGACCAAAGGGCATAAGACTCGTAAGAACAAGCGTACTGACAAGATGATAGTACGTCGTCGTTCGGCCAAGTAAACGACTACATAGAGGTAATTGCTGTGCCACGTTCTTTGAAGAAAGGTCCTTTTATAGACCTGCATCTATTGAAGAAGGTCGAGGCAGCTCTGGAAACTAACGACAAGCGGCCGATCAAAACCTGGTCCCGCCGGTCGACAGTTTTTCCAGAGATGGTAGGCCTGACCATTGCAGTCCACAACGGCAAGCAGCACGTGCCGGTTTATGTCACCGAAGATATGGTTGGACATAAGCTGGGTGAGTTCGCGGCAACGCGTACTTATCGTGGTCATGCGGCCGACAAGAAAGCTAAACGCTGATTGTGAGGGAATAGAAATGGAAGTAGCAGCCAAGTATAAGGGCGCTAACCTCTCAGCTCAGAAAGCACGTCTTGTCGCTGACCAAGTACGCGGCAAGGCTGTTGAGGACGCCCTGAACATTCTGACTTTCAGCCCGAAGAAGGCGGCGGTCGTGCTCAAGAAAGCTCTTGAGTCTGCCATCGCTAACGCTGAGCATAACGAAGGTCTGGACGTTGACGAACTGCGGGTTTCCACCGTCATGGTGGATGAAGGTCCGACGCTCAAGCGAATCAAAGCTCGAGCCAAGGGGCGCGCTGATCGGATTTTCAAGCGCACCTGTCATATCACCGTCAAGGTCGCCGACAAGTAGGAGATGCTCAGATGGGTCATAAAGTAAATCCAACCGGCATGCGCCTGGGTGTGATCAAAGAGCACAACTCAGTCTGGTATGCCGACAAAAAGGAATATTCACAAAACCTGTTGAATGACATTCGGGTTCGTGAATTCCTCGACAAGCGTCTGGTTAAGGCGTCTGTCAGCAAGATTGTGATCGAGCGCCCTGCTCAGAACGCCCGTATCACGATCCATACTGCCCGTCCCGGTATTGTTATCGGTAAGAAGGGCGAAGATGTTGATCGTCTGCGTCGCGAAGTCAGCGACATGATGGGTGTGCCTGTGCACATCAACATCGAAGAAGTCCGCAAGCCGGATCTGGATGCCCGCCTGGTAGCGCAAAACGTTGCCGGTCAGCTGGAGCGTCGTGTGATGTTCCGTCGCGCTATGAAGCGTGCGGTTCAGAACGCCATGCGCCAGGGTGCCAAGGGTATCAAGATTCAGGTAGGTGGTCGTCTCGGGGGTGCTGAAATCGCGCGGTCCGAGTGGTATCGCGAAGGTCGTGTACCTCTGCACACTCTGCGTGCAGATATTGATTACGCGACCTACGAAGCGCATACCACTTACGGCGTAATCGGCGTCAAGGTATGGATCTTCAAAGGTGAGATTCTTGGTGGTATGGAGCAGGTCCGTGCTGACAAGAAAGCCTCTGGGAAGAAAGGTTCTAAGTAAAGGGGCACTCTTATGCTGCAACCAAAACGCACCAAATTCCGCAAGGTAATGAAAGGCCGTAACACCGGTCTTGCTCACCGCGCCAATAAGGTGAGCTTCGGTGAATACGGATTGAAGGCGACCAGCCGTGGGCGTATAACTGCGCGCCAGATAGAGGCAGCGCGTCGTACCATGACTCGCCGCATCAAGCGGGGCGGTAAGATCTGGATCCGGGTATTCCCGGACAAGCCGATCACCGGCAAACCGCTTGAAGTACGAATGGGTAAAGGTAAGGGTTCTGTCGAGTATTGGGTGGCTGAGATCCAGCCAGGCCGTATGCTCTACGAGATGGAAGGTGTTTCCGAGGATATCGCTCGTGATGCCTTCACACTCGCAGCGGCCAAACTGCCGGTACAGACCACCTTTGTAACGAGGACGGTGATGTGATGAAAGCAACAGAGCTGCGTGAAAAGTCAGTCGAGGAGCTGAACAAAGAGCTGATCGACCTCCTGAAGGAGCAGTTCAACCTGCGCATGCGCAAGGCGACAGGTCAGCTGAATCAGTCTCACCTTCTCGGCAAGGTGAAGCGCGAGATTGCTCGCGTGAAAACAGTATTGAATGAAAAGGCAGGACAGTGACATGACTGAAGCTACCCAAACTGCCAGAACTCTGAGCGGCAAGGTCGTGAGCAACAAGATGGAGAAGTCCATCGTCGTTCTGGTCGAGCGTCAGGTGAAACACCCTCTGTACGGTAAGTACATGAAGCGTTCAACCAAGATCCACGCTCACGATGAGAGCAATCAGTGCAACGTTGGTGACACTGTGACCATTCAGGAAACCCGTCCGGTCTCCAAGACCAAGAGCTGGGCCCTGGTGGAAGTCACTGAACGTGCATCCAAGGTGTAATTCGCCCGGAGAACAACCATGATTCAGACTCAAACAATGCTTGAAGTCGCGGATAACAGCGGTGCGCGTCAGGTGATGTGCATCAAGGTCCTGGGCGGTTCACATCGGCGTTATGCCAGCGTAGGGGATATCATCAAGGTGACCGTCAAGGAAGCCATCCCCCGCGGTAAAGTGAAGAAAGGCCAGGTCCTGAACGCCGTCGTTGTGCGCACTCGTAAGGGTGTTCGTCGTCCCGACGGTTCGCTGATCCGTTTCGACGGAAACGCGGCAGTACTTCTGAACGCTCAGGACGCTCCTATTGGTACCCGTATCTTCGGACCGGTTACCCGTGAACTGCGTAATGAGAAGTTCATGAAAATTATCTCACTGGCACCCGAAGTACTTTAAAGGACCAGAGGCCGGTTATGAAAAAGATCAAACGAGATGACGAAGTAATCGTCACCACGGGGAAAGACAAAGGCAAACGTGGTAAAGTCCTGAAGGTTCAGGACGATGGCCGTATGGTTGTTTCTGGTATCAATATGATCAAGAAGCACACCAAGCCGAACCCGATGCTGGGCACCCCAGGTGGCATCGTCGAAAAAGAAGCACCTATCCAGGCTTCCAACGTGGCTATTTTTAATCCGCAGACCGGCAAAGCCGATCGTGTAGGCTTCCAGACCAAGGAAGACGGCGCGAAGATGCGGATCTTCAAGTCCACGAAAGAAGCTGTCGATAACCAGTAAGCGGTGGTGGTTACGATGCTTAACATGAAAGAGCAGTACAGTAAGGAAGTGGTACCCGCCCTGCAGAAAGAGTTCAGCTACAAGAACGTTATGCAGGTGCCGCGTATCGAAAAGATCACCCTTAACATGGGTGTCGGCGAAGCGGTTGGTGACAAGAAACTGATTGAAAACGCTGTGGCGGATCTAGAGCGCCTGACGGGTCAAAAAGTTGTTGTTACCAAGGCACGTAAATCTGTAGCGGGTTTTAAAATCCGTGAAGGTTGGCCTATCGGTTGTAAAGTTACCCTGCGCGGCGAGCGTATGTGGGATTTCTTTGATCGCCTGGTTCACATTGCGGTTCCCCGCATTCGTGACTTCCGTGGTCTGAATCCCAAGTCGTTCGACGGCCGTGGTAACTACAGCATGGGTGTGCGTGAGCAGATCATTTTCCCTGAGATCGAGTACGACAAAGTCGACAAGATCCGTGGTCTGGACATCACCATTACCACCACTGCCGGTACCGACGATGAAGGTCGTGAACTGCTGAAAGCCTTTGGCTTTCCGTTCAAGAGATAAGGAACGAGTGTAATGGCTAAGGTTTCCATGAAAAACCGTGAGTTCAAGCGCGAGAAGACCGTTGCGAAATTCGCAGCGAAGCGTGCCGAGCTCAAGGCGATTATCAAGAACCCGAATACCAGCGATGATGACCGTTGGGACGCACAGATGAAGCTTCAACAGCTTCCTCGCGATGCATCTCCTTCGCGTCTTCGTAATCGTTGCCAGGTAACTGGTCGCCCCCACGGCGTTCTGCGCAAGTTCGAGCTGTCACGGATTAAGCTTCGTGAATACGGCATGCGCGGTGACGTTCCGGGACTGACCAAAGCTAGCTGGTAAGATAGGTTCCCTGACCTCGGTCGGGTGCCTGTTGGTAAGCGGTGCGGCACGCCGCTGCACAACTAAAAAGATCAGGAGCCTCATACCAATGAGTATGCAAGACACGCTTGCGGATATGTTTACCCGTATCCGTAATGCACAGATGGCATCAAAGGCAGACGTCACGATGCCATCTTCGAAGATGAAGATCTCCGTAGCCCAGGTCCTTAAGGACGAAGGTTACGTTCAGGATTTTTCCGTTTCAGCTGACGCGAAACCCGAGCTGACCATTGATCTGAAATATTTCGGTGGCAAACCGGTTATTGAAGAGATCAAGCGGGCCAGCCGTCCGAGTCTGCGCCAGTACAGAGGCGCTGGGGAACTGCCGAAAGTATCCGGTGGTCTGGGAGTCGCGATTGTCTCAACGTCCAAGGGCGTTATGACAGACCGCGCTGCACGTGCTGCTGGCGTGGGTGGCGAAGTCATCTGCACCGTATTCTAGGAGATACACATGTCCAGGGTTGCCAATAATCCTGTCGTGCTGCCTTCCGGTGTTGAGGTTAAGCTAAACGGACAGGAAATTAGTGTGAAGGGCTCCAAGGGAGCGCTTCAATTCACCATTCACCAAGCGGTTGAAGTAAAGCAGGAAGAAAACATTCTGCGCTTCGAGGCCCGCGATGGTGCTAAACAGTCCCGCGCTCTTGCTGGTACTACTCGTGCATTGGTCAACAATATGGTGACCGGTGTATCCACAGGCTTCGAGCGTAAGCTCCAGCTGACGGGCGTAGGTTACCGTGCCCAGGCGCAAGGTAAGAAGCTCAACCTGACACTGGGTTTTTCTCACCCGGTCGAGTATGAGCTGCCCGAGGGGATTACCGCCGAAACTCCGTCCAATACGGAAGTTGTGATTCGCGGTATCGATAAGCAACAGGTTGGCCAGGTCGCTGCGGATGTCCGTGCGTTCCGTCCGCCCGAGCCTTATAAGGGTAAGGGTGTTCGTTATGCGGATGAGCAGGTCAGACGCAAAGAAGCCAAGAAGAAATAAGGCGGGACTATGAGCACAAATAGCGAAAGATTGCGTCGCGCACGCAAGGTGCGCATGAAGATCCGTGAGTTGGGTACCAATCGCCTGTGCGTTCATCGCACACCGCGTCACATGTATGCCCAGGTTACGACAGCAGATGGCAGTAAAGTGCTGGCTTCTGCCTCCACGTTGGATAAGGATCTGCGCCAGGGTGCAACCGGTAACGTGGACGCTGCGAAAAAGGTCGGTCAGCTGATTGCTGAGCGTGCCAAGGCAGCAGGTGTTGAGCAGGTTGCTTTTGACCGCTCCGGTTACCGTTACCATGGCCGTATTCAGGCTTTGGCCGATGCAGCCCGTGAAGCTGGCTTGCAATTCTAAGAGGTGGAGAAGATGAGCGTTAACGAACAGAAGGCGCCTGAGCTCCAGGAGAAGCTGGTTCAGGTCAATCGTGTCGCCAAGGTTGTAAAAGGTGGCCGTATTTTCGCCTTCACCGCACTGACAGTAGTGGGTGATGGTAAAGGTCGCGTTGGTTTTGGTCGTGGCAAGGCGCGTGAAGTGCCGGTCGCTATCCAGAAGGCCATGGAAGCCGCACGCAAAAACATGGTAGAAGTTCCGCTCGACGGTACTACCCTGCAATACCCGGTCAAGGCGCAGCATGGGGGCTCCAAGGTCTACATGCAGCCGGCGTCCGAAGGTACTGGTATCATCGCCGGTGGCGCGATGCGTGCAGTACTGGAAGTGGCGGGTGTCCAGAACGTACTGTCCAAGTGTTACGGGTCTACCAACCCGGTGAACGTTGTACGTTCCACCATCAAGGGTCTCCAGGCTACTCAAGCGCCTGAAGATATTGCAGCCAAGCGCGGTAAGACCGTGGAAGAGATTCTGGGTTGAAGTCATGGCGAACGCAAATACGATCAAAGTAACTCTGACCCGCAGCCCTATCGGCTGCCAGCCCAAGCACAAGATGTGTGTTAAGGGCCTGGGTCTTCGTAAAATCGGTCACACCGTGGAAGTGGAAGATACGCCTTCCATTCGCGGCATGATCAGCCGGGTATATTACCTGGTTCGGGTTGAGGAGAACTAAGATGCGTCTGAACGAACTTAGTCCGGAGCCCGGTTCACGCCAGGCCCCCAAGCGGGTCGGTCGTGGTATCGGTAGTGGTCTCGGTAAAACCGGCGGCCGCGGTCACAAGGGTCTGAAAGCCCGTTCTGGCGGCAGCGTTGCTCCCGGTTTTGAAGGTGGTCAGCAGCCGTTGGCCCGTCGTCTGCCGAAGTTCGGCTTCACCTCTCGTCAGCAGCGGTATGTTGCTGAGATTCGCCTGAACGAACTGGCGAAGGTAGAGGGTGATGTGGTTGATCTGGAAGCCCTGAAAAAGGCAGATGTCGTTCGCGAAGAAATTCGTGAAGCCAAGGTTATCATGTCCGGCGAACTGAGCCGTGCGGTGACCGTAAAGGGACTTCGGGTAACCAAAGGCGCACGCGAGGCAATTGCCGCCGCGGGTGGTAAAGTCGAAGACTAAGGCGAGTCGAGGACTAAATGGCCAAGACAGCATCATTGCCTGCGGGCGCGGGTAAAGGACTGGCAGAGTTGCGATCGCGGCTCTGGTTTGTCTTCCTGGCATTGTTGGTGTACCGGATCGGTGCCCATATCCCGGTGCCGGGGATCAACCCCGACCGTCTGGCGGCACTGTTTGAGCAGAATCAGGGTACCATCCTGAGCATGTTCAACATGTTTTCCGGTGGTGCGCTTGAGCGCATGAGTATCTTCGCTCTCGGTATCATGCCGTACATCTCGGCTTCGATTATCATGCAGCTCATGACTGCGGTCAGTCCGCAGCTTGAGCAGCTGAAGAAAGAAGGCGAAGCTGGTCGTCGCAAGATCAGTCAGTACACCCGGTATGGTACGGTCATCCTTGCCCTGGTTCAGGGTACTGGCATTTCGGTCGGTCTGGCATCTCAGGGCGTCACGTTTAACGATAGCTTCAGCTTCCACTTTGTGGCGGTTGTTTCTTTCGTCAGCGGTGCGGTCTTTATGATGTGGCTGGGTGAGCAGATCACGGAGCGCGGAGTCGGCAACGGGATTTCCCTGCTGATTTTCGCGGGTATCGTGGCTGGCTTGCCAGGTGCGATCGGGCAAACGCTGGAGCAGGCCAGAAATGGTGAGATGAGCCTCCTGGTTGTGCTCGGGATTGGTGTCCTCGCGGTGGCGGTGATTGGCTTTGTTGTCTTCATGGAGCGCGGTCAGCGCCGGTTGACGATCAATTATGCCAAGCGTCAGCAGGGCCGTCAGGTGTTTGCTCAGCAGTCCAGCCACCTGCCGTTAAAGGTAAACATGGCCGGCGTTATTCCGCCGATCTTTGCGTCATCCATTCTGTTGTTCCCGGCATCGATCGGGCAGTGGTTTGGTCAGGGCGAAGGTATGGAATGGCTGAGCGATGTTTCCCAGGCGTTGGCGCCTAGCCAGCCGTTGTACATCATTCTGTTTGCAGCAGCAGTCGTTTTCTTCTGCTTCTTCTACACAGCGTTGATGTACAACCCGAAGGAAGTTGCGGATAACCTCAAGCGCTCTGGAGCGTTTATTCCGGGCATTCGTCCGGGTGATCAGACTGCCAAGTATATTGACGGCGTTCTGACTCGTCTGACGTTGTTCGGTGCAATGTACATTGCAGCAGTTTCTCTGTTCCCTCAGTTTCTGATGGTGGCCGGGAACGTTCCGTTCTATCTGGGCGGTACGTCGCTGCTGATTGTGGTAGTCGTGGTGATGGATTTCATGGCGCAGGTACAGTCACACCTGATGTCGCATCAGTATGATTCGCTGATGAAGAAGTCCAATCTCAAGGGCTATGGTCGGAACGGTTAAGCCGTTCCCCTTGAAAACTGGAGTCGACAATGAAAGTACGCGCTTCGGTAAAGAAAATTTGCCGTAACTGCAAAGTAATTCGTCGCAATGGCTCAGTACGAGTCATTTGCTCGGAGCCTCGCCACAAGCAGCGTCAGGGCTGATCCCTCGGGACCAAACCTGATAACGCAAAGGGGTACGTAATAGTAGCGCTTGACTCCGGTGGGAGTCAGGCGCTATTATTTCGCGCCCTTTTTGTGGCGGAACATTCACACAGCAAAGCTTTGAACGCGGAGTAATTTGGATGGCACGTATAGCCGGTGTCAATATACCCGATCACAAACATGCTGTTGTCTCTCTCACCTATATTTTTGGTGTAGGCAAGACAACAGCCCAGAAGCTTTGCGATGCAACCGGCGTAAAGCCGGACGTCAAGGTCAAAGACCTGAGCGATGAGCAGCTTGAAACACTTCGTACCGAAGTGGGCAAGGTGTCTGTCGAAGGCGATCTGCGTCGTGAAGTACAGATGAACATCAAGCGTTTGAAGGATCTCGGATGTCACCGTGGTCTGCGTCATCGTCATGGCCTTCCGGTCCGTGGCCAGCGCACAAAGACCAACGCGCGCACCCGTAAAGGTCCTCGCAAACCTATTCGTAAGTAACAGGTAGGCAATCATGGCAAAGCCAGGTACACGTACCCGTAAAAAGGTGAAAAAGACGGTTGTTGATGGCGTCGCGCACATTCACGCGTCCTTCAACAACACTATCGTGACCATTTCCGACCGTCAGGGCAACGTCCTGTCCTGGGCCACTTCCGGTGGTTCCGGTTTCCGTGGGTCACGTAAGAGTACACCTTTTGCTGCGCAGGTAGCAGCTGAAAGAGCCGGTAATGCGGCTGCTGAATACGGCCTTAAAAACCTGGACGTAGAGGTTAAGGGTCCTGGGCCCGGACGTGAGTCTGCAGTTCGCGCGCTGAATGCGTGTGGCTACAAGATCACCAACATCACAGATGTGACGCCGATTCCCCATAACGGCTGTCGTCCGCCCAAAAAGCGCCGCGTCTAACACAGGAGACAGTGAAATATGGCTCGTTATATAGGCCCGAAGTGCAAGCTGTCTCGTCGTGAAGGGACAGATCTTTTTCTGAAGAGCGGTGTTCGCGCGCTCGATTCCAAGTGCAACATCGAGACTCCGCCGGGTATGCACGGCGCGCGTCGCGGTCGTCTGTCCGAGTACGGCGTACAGCTTCGTGAAAAACAGAAAGTCCGTCGTATCTACGGCGTGCTTGAGAAGCAGTTCCGCAACTACTACAAAGAGGCGGCCCGAATCAAGGGCGCAACGGGTGAAAACCTGCTGCAGCTTCTGGAAGGTCGTCTGGACAACGTTGTATATCGCATGGGCTTTGGTTCTACCCGTGCAGAATCCCGTCAGCTCGTTTCTCACAAAGCGATCCTGGTGAACGACAAGGTAGTGAACATCGCTTCCTACCAGGTCAAGCCCGGTGATGTTGTGAGTGTGCGCGAAAAGGCCAAGAACCAGCTTCGCGTAAAAGGCGCGCTGGATCTGTCTGCAAGTCGTGCACCGGTGAGCTGGGTAGAGGTCGACGCCAACAAGATGTCCGGCGTTTACAGATCAGTGCCAGAGCGTACTGAACTGCCGGCCGACATCAACGAGAACCTCATCGTCGAGCTTTACTCCAAGTAAAGCCCAGTTAGCAACGATAGCAGATAGGGGCGTCTATGCAGCGTTCAGTACATGAGTTATTGACACCTCGTACCATTGACGTGAAGGAATCAAGCGCCACGCGTGCCAAGGTTACGCTTGAGCCTCTGGAAAGAGGTTTCGGGCATACACTCGGTAGCGCACTGCGCCGTATTCTCTTGTCATCGATGCCGGGCTGCGCCGTGACTGAAGCGCAGATCGACGGCGTCTTGCACGAGTACAGCGCCATTGAGGGTGTCCAGGAAGACGTCATCGAGATTCTCCTGAATCTTAAAGGCGTCGCCGTGAAAATGAACGGTCGGGACGATGCCGAGCTCACGCTCAGCAAAAAAGGCCCGGGCGTTGTCACAGCCGGTGATATCAAGCTCGACCATGATGTTGAGATTGCCAACCCGGAGCACGTGATCTGTCACCTGAGTGAAAATGGTGAAGTGAACATGCGCCTTCGGGTTAACCGTGGCCGCGGCTATGAGCCTGCGGACCAGCGTGGTCTCGACGAGGACGAAACTCGCGCCATCGGACGCCTGCAGCTGGATGCAACTTTCAGCCCGGTTCGTCGTGTGGCTTATGCCGTGGAAAGTGCACGGGTTGAGCAACGGACCGATCTGGATAAGCTGGTTATTGACCTGGAAACGAATGGCACTATCGATCCGGAAGAAGCAATTCGCCGGGCCGCCACCATTCTCCAGCAGCAACTGGCTGTGTTTGTTGACTTCGATCACGAGAAAGAGCCGGAAAGAGTAGAGGAAGAGGAAGAAATCGATCCGATTCTGCTGCGTCCGGTAGATGATCTGGAGTTGACAGTGCGTTCAGCTAACTGCTTGAAGGCTGAGAACATTTACTACATCGGCGATCTGATTCAGCGCACAGAAGTTGAGCTGCTGAAGACGCCTAACCTTGGTAAAAAGTCGCTGACCGAGATCAAGGACGTTCTGGCGTCCCGTGGTCTGTCACTGGGTATGCGTCTTGATAACTGGCCGCCGGCTAGCCTTCGTGGCGACGACCGGGTTCTGGGCGGTTAATCGCCGATTAGTTTAAGGTAAGGAATAAGAGCAATGCGTCATCGTAAGAGTGGTCGTAAGTTCAGCAGGACCAGTGCGCATCGCAAGGCCATGTTCCGTAACATGACTGCGTCACTGGTTGAACACGAGCTGATCAAAACAACGCTTCCGAAAGCCAAAGAGCTTCGTCGGGTAGCAGAGCCTTTGATCACGCTTTCAAAAAATGATTCGGTAGCGAATCGTCGTCTGGCGTTTTCGCGCCTGCGTGACGATGCAGCGGTTGCCAAGCTTTTTGACGAGCTTGGTCCCCGTTACAATGAGCGTCCGGGTGGTTACCTTCGTATCCTGAAGTGCGGTTTCCGTGCTGGCGACAATGCCCCAATGGCATTTGTTGAGCTGGTGGGTCGTCCGCTGGATATTGAAGCTGAAGAGATGGACGACGACGAAGAGTAAGACTCTTCGGACTTGTTCAAAAAAACCGTCAATCTTCGGATTGACGGTTTTTTTATGCCCAGAGGAAAGCGCCCGACGAAAGTTGTAGAGGTGGCCGGGCGCTTTATTTCAGTTTGAGAGAATGGGTTTCAGGTAGTGCCCGGTATGGGATTCTTGGTTGTTCGCCACACCTTCGGGAGTCCCTTCAGCGATAATTCTGCCGCCGCCTGATCCACCCTCGGGCCCGAGGTCGACAATCCAGTCTGCTGTCTTGATCACATCAAGGTTGTGCTCAATCACTACCACTGTATTTCCGTGATCGCGAAGGCGCTGCAGGACGTTGAGTAGCTGCTGAATATCGTAGAAATGCAAGCCGGTGGTTGGCTCATCGAGGATGTAAAGCGTCTTCCCTGTGTCCCGTTTGGAAAGCTCTTTTGCGAGCTTTACACGTTGAGCCTCACCGCCAGAGAGGGTGACAGCGCTCTGGCCCAGGCGGATGTAGGAAAGGCCCACGTCAATGAGTGTCTGTAGTTTGCGTGCCAGAAAGGGGACGGCGTCGAAAAACTCGCGTCCTTCCTCAACAGTCATGTCCAGGACTTCATGGATGTTTTTTCCTTTGTAACGCACCTCCAGGGTTTCGCGATTGTATCGCTTGCCTTTGCAAACATCGCAGGGTACGTAGACGTCTGGCAGGAAATGCATCTCAACCTTGATGACGCCATCGCCTTGACAGGCTTCGCAGCGACCGCCCTTGACGTTAAAGGAGAAGCGTCCTGGCTTGTAGCCCCGTGACCGGGCTTCCTGGGTCCCGGCAAAGAGCTCCCGGATTGGGGTGAACAGTCCGGTGTACGTTGCCGGATTAGACCGGGGTGTGCGTCCGATAGGGCTCTGGTCTATGTCGATGACCTTGTCCAGATGATCCAGGCCTTTGAGCGAACTGTAGGGCGCGTGGTTAAGGCTGGTTGCCTTGTTCAGTTTGGCAGCAGCCACTGGGTAAAGGGTGCTGTTTATCAAGGTGGACTTGCCGGAACCGGAAACACCCGTGACGCAGGTCATGACTCCAAGCGGGAGTTTCAGAGTGACTTCCTGAAGGTTATTTCCGCTGGCACCCGTCAACGTCAGCTGTTTGCCCGTGCCGGTATTGCGTTTTCCGGGAACCGCAATTTCCTTGATGCCACTCAGGTATTGACCGGTCAGCGAGTCAGGGTTGTCGATGACTGCCTGGGGGGTGCCCTGGGCGATGATATGCCCCCCGTGAATCCCGGCGCCGGGTCCAATATCAATGACGTGATCGGCGGCCCGGATCGCGTCTTCATCATGTTCAACGACAATAACGGTGTTGCCGAGGTCCCGGAGGTGCGTCAGCGTGGAGAGCAGGCGATCGTTGTCGCGTTGGTGTAAACCGATAGAGGGCTCGTCCAGAATGTACATCACACCGACAAGGCCGGCACCGATCTGACTGGCAAGCCGTATTCGCTGCGCTTCGCCCCCGGAAAGGGTGTCGGCACTTCTTTCAAGAGTCAGGTATTCAAGGCCCACGTTCACCAGAAACTGGAGTCTTTGACGAACTTCCTTGAGAATCTTTTCGGCGATTTCTCCCTTGCGTCCGGGCAGCGCAAGTTTTTCAAAATAGTCGTGGGCATCCCCAACCGGCAGCCGGGTTACCTCCGGTAAATTTCGGTTTTCGATGAAGACGTGGCGTGCGCTTCTGCGGAGGCGGGATCCGTGGCAACTTTTGCAGGGTTGGGTGCTCAGGTTGCGCGCCAGCTCCTCGCGCATGCTTTGGGAGTCTGTCTCGCGATACCGGCGCTCCAGATTCGGAAGGATGCCTTCAAAAGGGTGTGCCTTTTCCATTATGTGACCGCGAGAGTTAACGTACCGGAAAGGGATTTCTTCACTGCCGGAACCATTAAGCAGAACGTCCTGGAAGTCTTCTGGCAGATCCAGCCAAGGCGTTTCAAGGTCGATGTCGTAGTGCTCGGCAACACTTCCCAGCATCTGGAAGTAATAGACAGCCCGACGGTCCCAGCCCTTGATCGCACCTGCGGCAAGGGTTGCCTCCGGGTGCTGGACGATCTTTTCAGGATCGAAAAACTGTTTAACCCCAAGCCCGTCGCAAGTCGGACAAGCCCCGGCCGGGTTGTTGAATGAGAAGATTCTGGGTTCCAGCTCGCTGAGGGCATAGCCGCACTGGGTGCACGCGTATCGGGCCGAGAATGTATGTTCTTCGCCGTCGCCACTCATAGGTGCGACAAATGCAATACCGTCTGAAAGGCCGAGAGCGGTTTCGAAACTTTCTGCCAGCCGTTGCTCCAGCCCCGGCTTAACCTTGAAACGGTCTACCACAACGTCGATCTGGTGCTTGCGTTTCTTTTCCAGATCCGGGATGTCGTCAATATCGTAAACGGTGCCGTCGACCCTCAAGCGGATGAAGCCCTGGCTTCTCATGGTATCGATGACTTGTTGATGTTCGCCCTTACGGTCGCGAATGACCGGTGCCAGAATCATCAGTTTGCTGTCTTCGGGCATCGCCAGAACCTGGTCGACCATCTGGCTCACAGTCTGCGCTTCGAGGGGCTGGTCGTGGTCCGGGCAGCGCGGTTCGCCAGCGCGGGCGAAGAGCAGCCGGAGATAATCGTAGATCTCGGTGATGGTTCCAACCGTGGAACGGGGATTATGCGAAGTGGATTTCTGTTCAATGGAAATGGCAGGGGAAAGACCTTCGATGTGATCCACATCGGGCTTCTCCATCATGGACAGGAATTGCCGGGCGTATGTGGACAGTGATTCTACGTAGCGCCTTTGGCCCTCCGCATAGAGCGTGTCGAATGCCAGCGAGGACTTACCCGAGCCAGACAGCCCTGTGATCACAATCAGCTTGTCCCGAGGTATATCCAGGTCGATGTTCTTCAGGTTGTGGGTTCGTGCCCCTTTGATCTGGATATGGTCCATAACACCTCGCTCAAATAAAAACGAAAATTATACCGCGTTACCGCGGCTACGGCGAAAATGCCGGTTGTTTTGGGGTATCCGGATCTGTCCCCGGATTGTTGCGCCTTCTGGTACAATGCGCGGCCTGTGGGCTTAGGTGCCTTCACATCATTCCGCTTTCAACCCCGGATGAGGTAGTAGTGCCATGAACGCGCTGGAAAGACGATCCGTTGCAGCCCTCGCTTCTGTCTATGCGATGCGTATGTTGGGGCTGTTCATGGTCATGCCCGTGTTCATGCTGCTGGGCAGCGATCTGAAAGGCGCAACACCGGCATTACTTGGTTTCGCCATTGGTGCCTACGGTCTTAGTCAGGCGCTGCTGCAAATTCCTTTCGGCTTGCTGTCGGACCGGGTAGGTCGCAAGCGGATGATCTACATTGGTCTCGTACTGTTTGCTGCCGGCAGCGTCCTGGCTGGCTCCACCGACTCCATATACGTTGTGATTGCCGGGCGGATTCTTCAGGGTGCCGGTGCAATTGCCAGTGTGTTGATGGCTCTGCTGAGTGACCTGACCCGGGAAGAGGAACGCACCAAAGCAATGGCGACGGTTGGCATCTCCATTGGCCTTTCCTTTTCCGTTTCGCTGGTGCTCGGGCCTTTGGTCGGTTCTGTCTGGGGGCTCTCGGGAATTTTTTATACAACCGGCGTTCTGGCAATTATTGCATTGATCATTGTCAGCCGTGTTGTGCCTACGCCGCATCAGCACAAGGTGAGTGCCGATACTCATCCAGCAAAGGAGATGCTGGGCCGTGTGCTGTCCGACGGTCGTTTGCTACGGCTCGATCTTGGTATCTTTTCTCTCCACCTGGTGCTGACATCGCTTTTCCTTGTTTTTCCGACCATGCTTCAGGATCAGTTGGGCCTGGCCAGCAGTTCGCACTGGTGGTTTTACCTGAGCGTGATGGTTACATCCTTTTTTGCCATGGTGCCGTTCATTATTATTGGTGAAAAGAAACGCATGATGAAGCCGGTGCTTTGTGGTGCAATCGCGTTGCTGACGCTGGCAACCGCTAGCCTGGCGAGCGTATCGGCGGGCTTGCTGGCGGCATGGAGTGTGCTCTTTTTCTTCTTCATGGCATTCAATCTTCTGGAGGCCAGCCTGCCTTCGCTGATTAGCAAGGAGGCGCCGGCAGCCAGCAAAGGCACCGCGATGGGAGCCTATTCTACCTCCCAGTTTATGGGTGCATTTCTCGGGGGCGCGCTCGGCGGTCTGCTGCTGGAGCAGGTGGGAGTTCCCGGGGTGTTGTGGTTAATGGTTGCCGTTCTGGCGATCTGGTTAATGGTAGCGCTGACGATGCCGTCGCCGGGTTACACCACCAGTTTCGTGGTACAGTTGCAGAAGGTCGTCGGTAACGAGTACGACGATATCGATAACAGCCTGCGCCGGGTGCCCGGCGTGCAGGACGTTGTGATTGTTGAGGATGCGGCCACAGCCTATCTTAAGGTGGATCGTCAGCAGTTTGATGAAGCGCTACTTGCGGACTTATCGTTTGTCCGGCAGGGTAGCAGTTCTTGAAATTTGGAAGCCCGCAGGGAGCGCGGGTTGTCCCTGAAAACAGAGTCAGGAGCAGAAAATGGCACGAGGCGTAAACAAGGTCATCCTTATCGGGAACCTGGGGCAGGATCCGGAAACCCGTTATACCCCCAACGGCAATGCCGTGGTGAATCTGAATCTCGCAACTGACGAAAGCTATAAGGATCGTCAGTCGGGGCAGCTGGTGCCGAAAACCGAATGGCATCGCATCGTAATGTTCGGAAAGATCGCCGAGATTGCGGGCCAATACCTGCGCAAGGGTTCCAAGGTGTATATTGAAGGTAAACTTCAAACCCGTAAGTGGCAGGGGCAGGATGGCCAGGATCGCTATACCACGGAAGTCGTGGTCGACATTAATGGCCAGATGCAGATGCTGGACAGTCGTGGTGGCGAAGGTGGCATGAATCAGGGTGCGCCGGCCGGTCGGCCCCAGCAGTCGGGATACAATGCCCCTGCGGGTCAGCAGAACAACAACCCGCCGCCCCAGCAACAGTCCGGTGGCTACAGTCAGCCTTCTCAGGGGAGTATGCCTGAGCCCGTTGATGATTTTGACGACGACATTCCGTTCTAGAGTTAACCTCAGGGTCACTCATTACAAAGAAGCCCCCGCATTGCGGGGGCTTCTTTGTAAATGACATGCAAAAACAGGTGAAATCTGGCAAAAAGCGTGGAGTTACGTTCACTCTCTCATCTATCATGCGATTCATCGCAAAAGTTGCTTTTTTTGGGCGATAAATATTTGAGCGAGACGCAAAGTTGGCGAGAGGTCTCGGTTTTACTTAAAAGAGTTCCATGACAAAAAATGCCCTCGCAAGAAAGATTACCGGCTTGTTTACTGGCCCCCGAAGGCGCCAGCGTGTCTTTATGGAGGTTCGCCCGGACGGCATTGCCTGGGCTGTATCGCCCGCGGAATCCGGGTTGTCTGCCGGATTTGAGGAATGTCTGCCTGCAAAGCGTCATAAGGTCTTGCAGGCTCTCGTGGACAAGCATGGTTGGTCAGGTGCGGACACTACGCTCGTACTGCCACTGGATCAGTACCAGGTCTTTCAGATGGAACGTCCGGAGGGGATCGATGAGTCCGAGTTGGGCGATGCGCTTAAGTGGAAACTGAAGGATTTTCTGGATTTCAGCCCTTCCGATTCGGTTTCCGATGTCTTTCCCTTCCCTGAAGATGCGTCTCGTGGTCGCGGCGCCCTGGTCAATGTTGTTGCCGCACGAAAGTCCTTGGTCAGTGGACTGGTTACGCTGGTGCAGGAAGCCGGCCTGGAGCTGAATCAAATCGATATTGCAGAGCTGGCCTTGCGTAATTTGGTCAGCCGGCTCGATAAGAAAAATCGCGGTGCGGCACTGGTACATCTCAGGGAGCGCTACGGTCAGATGGTTGTGTGTCGTGAGGGTACCCTGTATCTGTCACGTCGCCTTGATGTGACTCTGGAGGATCTGCGGGATGCTTCTCGTCAGGAGGGGGCCGTTCAGTCACTGGCGCTGGAAATGCAACGTTCACTGGATTACTACGAGAGCCAACTTGGCCAGGTCCCGCCGGCAATGATTCACCTGGTTGCCCGGGATAATATTCTGCCGCTGGCGTCCATGCTGTCCTCTTATGTCGCCGCCGGCGTAGAAACTCTGGACTGGTCGGCGGTTGGCTTTGAGGAGCCTTTGGACAGTCGATGCTTGCCGGCCTGGAGCGCCAGCCTCTCTGTTCCCGAAGGGGAGCACCAATGATTCAGCAGGTCAATCTCTTCACCAAGGAGCTACGCCCACGGAAAGAGAGGCTTCAAGCAGGTGCCGCCCTGGGTCTCGTTGTACTTGCTTTTCTGGTTCTGGTTGCAGCCTTTGCCATCGTTCGTTATCAGAATAACCATCTTGAAGATCGGGTCGCCTTGCTGGAACAACAGAATCGCGGTCTGGAGCAGGTCGTCACCCAACTCTCAGAGGCCGTGCGAGTCAGAGAGCCGGAACCTGATGTGCAGGACGCCCTGGAACGTATTACCGATACCCTCGCTCGCCGACAGCGCTTGCTGGAACGTGTGGAGAGCCTGGTGCTGGATGGCGGCGCCAGTTTTTCGCCCCGCATGGCGGCGCTTGCAAGGCAGATACCCGAAGACGTCTGGCTGACAGGTATTCGACTGGATGCGCAAAGGGACCGGGTTACCATCGAAGGCAGGGCAAGGTCTGGCGCATTGGTGCCGGCGTATCTGGAGAACCTGGGTAATGAACCCGTCTTCACTGGCAAGACATTTGGCGCATTCCGGCTTTCAAGGCCTGAAGAAGGCGCCTGGATCGAGTTCCATGTGGCAACCGAGCGTTCCGGGGAGGGTGGCTGATGGCAACGTCCTGGCGTGAACCTCTGAACCGGGGCGCGACCTGGTTTAATGAGCGGCCAATTCGGGAACGCGTACTGATTACAGCAACCGTGTTGGTTCTGTTTGCGTTTTTGGGGTGGGAGCTGGGTATCGCCCCGGCACAGGAAACGCAGCAGCGCCTTGAAAATCGACAGCAAACTTTGTCCGACAGCCGGAATAGTCTGCTGGCTCAGCAAGAAAGCCTGAACCAGCAATTGGCCACGGACCCTTCTAGGGTACTTCGCGACCAGTTGAAGGCGCGGCAGGCGCGGCTTGACCGGCTCAATCGTCAGATTGCCGAGACCACAGGACAATTGATCGCCCCGAAGGCCATGGTTTCGCTGCTAAGAGAGATGCTCGCAGCCCAGAAATCCTTAAAACTTCAGGCCATGGAATTGAAAACACCAACGCCGGTCTTTGCACCTGCGTCAGGTTCACCCGGCACTGAGTCAACCGGGCAGCAAACTGACGACCCGTTACTGTATGCCCACGATGTTGAGCTAAAGATTGAGGGAAGCTATCTGGAGGTGCTCTCCTACCTGGAACATCTGGAAACCCTGGATGAGCGTCTGGGATGGGTGGTGCTGGAATACGATGCCGAAAACTGGCCGAGGGGCGAAGCCGTTATACAGGTGCGAACCCTGAGCCTGGAACCTGCCTGGCTGGGAGTGTGAGGTGAACAGACTGATGAGGGTAAAATCAGGTTTCCTCGCCCTGACACTGGTCGGGCTTTCATCGGTGTTTGTGTCTCAGGCCTTTGCGCTCCAGGACCCCACCAGACCGCCCGGATTCGGTGACGCCCCGGTCAAAGCAATACCCAAGACCAGCCTTTCCCTTGAGTCGATTCTGGTCGGGAGCAAACGGCGGGTGGCGGTGATCAACGGCGAGCCACGAGCTGAAGGGCAGGTGTTTGATGGAATCCGGGTTCGCCGGATATACCGTAACCGTGTAGAGGTTGTGGACTATGGCCGTGTGCGGGTGTTGTATCTGGACAGGCTTCCGCAGGTGCGGGGAACCCAATGACAAACAAACAGGCAACCATGATAACGATGAAACGACTGGGTGCGCTGCTGATGGCGGCTGTACTGACGGCGTGCAGCAATAATCCGCTCATGCGGACATCCACGGCGACATCCACGGATGCTGCTGATGCCATCGAAAACGCCATGGTGGAGGCGGAACAGCAGTCTTCGCCGAAAGAGAGTCCGGCGCCGGAATCCGCGGCCGTGCCTGCGGACGTGAGCGCCGCACTTTTGCCCCCACTTACCGGCGGGACGGATCTTGAGGAGCGCTTTGATGTTAACGCCAGTGGCATCGCTGCGCGCAGCTTCTTTGAAGCCCTCGTTGAGGGCACCCGCTACAACGTGGTTATTCATCCCGATGTAACGGCGAGTATTGATTTGCGCCTGCGTGATGTCACCGTTCCGGAGGTCATGGATATTGCCACTGACCTCTATGGTCTCGATATTCAGCGTAATGGCCGCCTGTTCCGGGTGAATGCCGATCGTGTCCGGACCAGAATGTTCCCGATTGATTATCTTAACTTCAAGCGTAAGGGTGGTTCGGAAACCCGGGTCAGCTCCGGTCAGGTGACCAGTTCCCGAAGCAACGGCAGTGTGTCGAATAACTCTGATAACGGCAGCAATGAAACCCGAAATGTTGCGGGGACTACGATTTCCACGGAGACCGAATCCAATTTCTGGTCGGATATTCGCCAGGCACTGAACATGATTATCGGAAATGACGGGAATCGCCAGGTTGTCGTGAACGCCGGAGCCGGACTCGTAATGGTGAGTGCCGGGACAGATGAGTTAAGACTCGTGGAAGAGTATTTGCGCCGGACCCAGCTGATCATGCAGCGCCAGGTTATCCTGGAGGCGAAGATACTCGAGATCGGATTGAATGAGAGCTATCAGCAGGGAATAAACTGGTCTGATTTACAGAGCGCATCTTCGATCGCGGCGAGTGATGGTCTGCCGGCAGATTTCACCGCGCAGTCACTCGCTGGCCAGGCAATTCAGACGTCTGATATCGGCGGGCTTTTCTCTGCAACCTTCCGGGAGGGGAGTTTTACGGCGCTCATTCAGTTGTTGGGGAATCAGGGTAACGTACAGATCCTTTCCAGCCCGCGAATTTCCACGGTGAATAATCAGAAGGCGGTGATCAAGGTTGGCACGGATGAGTTCTTCGTGACGGATATTGATTTCGATAATAACAATTCCGCGGTTACTGCGACCGACAGCACGTCCACATCGGTTGAACTGACGCCTTTCTTCTCCGGCATTTCCCTGGATGTTACGCCCCAGATTTCGGAGAACGGCAGTATCACGCTTCACGTCCACCCTGCGGTGAGTGAGGTCAGTGATCAGGAGAAAATCATCACCATTGGCGAACAGGACGTCACCCTACCACTGGCGAGTAGCACCGTGCGGGAGACAGACAGTGTAATCAGGGCTGAGAGTGGTCAGATTGTCGTAATTGGTGGCCTGATACAGAACACCAGTGAAGACGACAACTCCGCAGTGCCATTCTTTAGCGACATCCCGGTGGTGGGGGAGCTGTTCAAACAGCGCAAGTTCGAGTCCCGCAAGAGTGAGCTGGTTATCCTGTTGCGTCCGGTTGTAGCTGCGCCAGCCCAGATGAACGCCGATGTTGCGGCAAGCCGGGAGCGGATGAATGTCCTCCGGGAGTTGCTGGAATCCTCAGAGTCCGTGAAACCCCAATCGGAGAAAGCCCGTCGCTAGCATGTACGAATCCCACTTCGGACTGCAGGAAGCACCGTTCGCATTGACGCCGAATACCCGCTATTTCCTGCGGGCGCCCAGCCATAGCGATGCGCTGGAGCTGCTGCTGGTTGCCTTGAGTGAGCGTGAGGGCTTCATCAAGATTACCGGGGAGGTCGGCACCGGGAAAACCCTGTTGTGTCGACTGCTGCTCAACGAACTTGAGCAAAAAGCGTACACCGCCTACATCCCGAATCCGCACCTGAACCCGGATACCCTTTACGAAGCGGTGGCGGAGGAACTTGGTGTGGATGTGTCCCGTTGCGCCAATACCCATCAGATTCTCAAGGCTCTTAATGAGCGGTTGATTGCACTGGCCATGGACCAGCGGCAGGTGGTCCTGGTGATTGATGAAGCCCAGGCCATGCCGGAAGAAACCATTGAGGCCCTGCGCCTGCTCACGAATCTCGAGACTGAGAGCGTGCGCCTGCTGCAGATCGTATTGTTTGGTCAACCGGAGCTGGATGCGCTTTTGCAGAAAGACAGTCTGCGCCAGTTGCGCCAACGCGTTACCTTTCACTACCGCCTCGAACCTCTCGACAAGACGTCTGTTGCCCAATACCTCAGGCATCGACTGGCCCAGGCCGGCTACAACGGAGGTGATCTGTTTTCGCCCGGAGCACTTCGGTTGATTACCCGGTCATCAGGCGGCATTCCGCGACTCGTCAACATCCTCTCGCACAAAGCCATGCTTTCCGCCTGGGGCACGGGGGAGCGACTGATCACCCGGCACCATGTGATGCAGGCCGTTCGCGATACCGAAAGTGCCCGGTCTCCGGGGCTGCTGGCGAGGTGGCTATGAGCCTGCTGAACGACGCCCTTCGCGCGGCAGAGCAGCGCCAGAACCGGCCAGAGGTGGCAGCGGCTTACACTGGGCAGGCCCGGACGCCCCAGAGACGGCGGCGCTGGCTGGCTCCGGTGTTGTTCGTGCTCATCGCCATGCTTGTGGCCGTGGTCTTCTATGGCTTTTTGACCCGTGGCAATAGCGGGGCATCCGTTGTCTCGGATAAGGCTCCTGAGGATGTCGCTGCCAGCGTTTCTGAGGTCTTACAAACAGTTTCCGGGTCCGCGTCAGAAGCGTCGGCTGAACCGGCTGAAGTGCCGCTGGCCTCGGCTCCATCCGAGCCTGAACCGGACGTTGTCGCCTCGGCAGAGAAACAGGCAATGGCGCCCGAACAAGCTGTAAAGGTGGTCGAATTGATGGAGCCTGAGCCTGTTCCGGCCGAGCAGACACAGGAGCTTGCTGAGGTGTCTGCGCAACCAGCACAAGTGGATACCGATACCGTGAAGGCTGCAGCGGAAGAGCAAGTGCGCGAGGCGCCATCGGCCGGCTCGCAACCTCCGACTAGCAATCCGGCGATTAAGCAGGTACGGGAAACACCGGAAGCGGTAGACCTGAGAGTCAGCCGGCAGTTGGCGACCCTGCTGCGCGCGGGTGACTCCGGTACCGGTGAGCAGATGTTGGGTAAGCTGGCCGAAGAACAAACCGCACCCTTAAGTCGGGAAGTCTTTGCCAGGGCCATGCTCGTTCAGGACATGCCGGAGCGGGCCTTGCGCTGGCTGTCCGATGCGGAAGCTCAAAGCTATCCGGCGCTGAGATTGCTCAGAGCCAGGGCGCTACTGTCAACCGGGGACCTGGACGGGGCCGTGGCCACGCTGTTGACGGAAGTTCCGCCGGTCGAAACCCATATTGAGTATCGGGTGACCCTGGCGACTCTGCTGCAACAGTACGGGCAGAGCCTCGAGTCGGCCAGACACTGGTCTGCGTTGATCGCCGTGGATGACAGCCGTGCTGCGTGGTGGGTCGGGCTGGCGATTGCGTTGGAGGCCCGGGGTGAGCTTGGCGGGGCCATAAGGGCCTATGGCCAGGCGGCACAATTGCCGGGGTTGTCGCCCTCGCTGTCGGATTATGTTCGTCAACGTTTGAACAAGCTGCAGGCAGGATAGGGATGACGGAGCCGAAGAAAAAAGTCCGTTTAGGCGATCTGCTGGTTCAGAGCGATGTTATCACTGAGCAGCAGTTGATGACCGCGCTGCGGGAACAGAAAAGCACCGGGCGCAAACTGGGTAAGACTCTTACCGATCTGGGCTATGTGGATGAAGATAATCTCCTTAACATCCTGTCCAGGCAGCTTGAGGTACCGTTCGTTCAGCTCCGGCATTACCAGTTCAATAACGATCTTGTAAAGAAACTGCCGGAAGCCATGGCGCGCCGGTTCCGCAGCATTGTGCTGGCGGA
The DNA here is from genome assembly GCF_023657445.1 of Marinobacter sediminum. Lineage (NCBI taxonomy): Bacteria > Pseudomonadati > Pseudomonadota > Gammaproteobacteria > Pseudomonadales > Marinobacteraceae > Marinobacter > Marinobacter sediminum. The sequence goes on from NZ_JAGTWY010000001.1 coordinate 25,681, forward strand.
GCAGGGTGGCGAGTTACTGGTCGGCATGGCTGACCCACTGGATATTTTCGCGTACGACGAGCTTGTCCGGATCCTCAAGCAACCGATCAAGCAAGCCGTGGTTCGGGAAAGTGAGCTGCTCAGCACGCTCGACCTGGTGTATCGCCGTACTGATGAGATTGCATCGCTCGCTGAAGAGCTGGAAGACGAACTGGGTGACGATGCCTTTGACCTTGCCGATCTCTCGGCTGAGTCCGAGAGTGCCGAAGCGCCGGTGGTCAAGCTGCTGCAAACCCTGTTTGAAGACGCTTTGCAGGCGCGAAGCTCAGACATTCATATTGAACCGGACGAGACCGTTGTCCGCATCCGTCAGCGGGTGGACGGTGTCCTGCAAGAGCAGGTAATGAAGGAAAAGCGGGTGAATGCCGCGCTGGTCCTGCGTCTGAAACTGATGGCTGGGCTCAATATTTCCGAGAAGCGGTTGCCCCAGGACGGTCGCTTTAACGTGCGGGTGAAAGGGCGCAGTATCGACGTGCGGGTGTCCACCATGCCGGTTCAGTACGGAGAATCGGTGGTTATGCGTTTGCTGGATCAAAGCCAGGGAATGCTGAACCTGGATGGCACCGGGATGCCGCCTCAGCTGCTCGATCATTTCCGAAGGATGATCAAAAAGCCCCATGGCATGATTCTGGTAACCGGGCCAACGGGTAGCGGTAAGACGACCACCCTTTACGGGGCACTAACCGAACTGAATCGCCCGGAAGTGAAAATCATTACCGCCGAAGACCCGGTGGAATACCGTCTGCCCCGGATTACCCAGGTGCAGGTGAATCCGAAAATCGGGTTGGAATTTGCCGGCGTATTGCGCTCGGCGTTGCGTCAGGACCCGGACGTGATTCTGGTCGGGGAAATGCGGGACCGGGAAACCGTCGAAATTGGCCTTCGCGCGGCCATGACCGGTCACCTCGTGCTCTCTACCCTGCACACGAACGATTCCATAAGCAGCGCCATGCGGCTAATTGATATGGGAGCAGAGCCGTTCCTTGTGGCCAGTTCCCTGCTTGGTGTTGTGGCTCAGCGGCTGGTTCGACGGGTGTGTGAGAACTGTTCAGAGGCGTATCAGCCAACAGATCAGGAGCGCGTTTGGCTAGAGAACTTTGACCTGGACCCTCTGGATATCGAAGCGGGCTTTGTGCACGGGCGCGGTTGTTACCAGTGCAGCAACACCGGCTACAAGGGCCGGATTGGTGTGTACGAGTTGCTGGAGATGAACGAGAGCATGCTGGATGCCCTGCGCCGCCAGGATGTTTCAGGCTTTACGAGGGCGGCACGCAAGGGCGAGCTTTATCGTCCGCTTGGCCGTTGCGCCATGGATTATGCGTTGCGGGGTATAACAACCCTGGAAGAAGTTGCACGAGTCGCCGCCACGTCAGAAGGGGAGTTTTCGCCGGAAGATGAGATCCCGGTTCCTGATGAGCCTATTGGAGGTCCTGCCTGATGCAGTTCAGCTACCGGGGCAAGGACAGTCGCGGCACCGTGCAGCAGGGCTCCCTTGTGGCTGCCAGTGCTGACGCTGCCGCGTCTGAACTGATGCGCCGGGGCATCACCCCGCTTATGATCCGCGAGCAGGAACAACAGGCATCTATCATTGATCGGTTGAATAGTCTTTCACTGTTCCGGAAGAAGGTGACGCTGGATGAACTGATTGTTTTCTGTCGGCAAATGTATGCGCTCACCAAGGCGGGCATCCCCTTGATCCGCACCATGCGCGGGCTGGCAGAGACTTCGCGCTCTCCGGTTTTGGCGGAGGTACTGGAGGATGTGACTTCCAGGCTGGAGGGTGGCACCACTATGGCGACTGCCATGCAGGCCCATCCGAAAGTCTTCTCTGAACTGTTTATCGCCATGATCCATGTGGGTGAAAACACCGGGATGCTGGACGATGCCTTCAAACGTTTGTCGGAAATTCTGGAACTGGAGCGGGATACCAAACGTCGCCTGACGCAGGCCATGCGCTATCCGACCTTCGTGATGGTCGCGCTGCTGGCGGCGTTGATGGTGGTGAACTTCCTGGTGATTCCGAAGTTTGCCGCCGTGTTTAACAAACTAGGGGCGGATCTGCCCTTTCTGACCCAGGTTCTGGTAGGCACCTCCAATTTCCTCCTGGGCTATTGGTATGTGGTGCTGTTTGCGGTGGCCGCAGTTGGCCTGTTGATACGTCAATGGAAGCAGACGGAGCAGGGGGCCTTAACCTGGGACAGATACAAGCTGCGCATTCCGATCATCGGGCCACTGCTGGAACTGATTACACTGAGCCGTTTTGCGCGCAATTTTGCGACGATGCTGGGCGCAGGTATGCCGGTAACACAGGCGCTGACGGTGGTAGCCGATGCCACGGATAATGCCTGGATCTGCAGGCATATCAAGGAAATGCGAGTCGGCATCGAACGCGGTGAGAGTCTGCTTCGTACCGCTCGCCAGAGTGAGATGTTTACCCCCTTGATTCTGCAGATGATTGCCGTTGGGGAAGAGACCGGTTCGGTGGATGACATGCTGAACAATGTGGCGGATTTCTATGACGAGGATGTGGATTACGGACTGAAACGACTGGCGGAGTCCATTGAGCCGATCCTCATCGTTGCCATGGGTGTGCTGGTACTGATTCTTGCACTGGGCGTATTTCTGCCGATCTGGGATCTGGGGGCAGCGGCCATGGGGAGGGGCTGAGTGCACCCCGGCCGGGCAACGGGTGTCGCCGGACTCGCCTACGCCCGAAAGCTGCGCCTCTTGGTGACAGTCACGATTATTGGCGTGCTGGCGTGGTTCCTGCTGAACGTGCTGGAGCGTGAGACACGGCACGCGGAAGAGCGGGCCGCCAACATGGTGTTGGCGCAGTTGCGGGCGGCCCTGGTGATTCGCGGCGCGGAAGTTATGCTCAGTCGGGAGGGCGATCTGGGGGCGCAGGTAGGGATCAACCCTTTCAAACTGGTCGAGCACCAGTGGCTGAACTACCAGGGAGCCTGTCGGTCGCAGCAACCGGCTCGAGGCAACTGGTGTTTCCATTGGAGGGAACAAAAGCAAACAGTAAACAGGCCCAAAGGCTGGTTAATTTATACTCCGCGGCAGCGGATAGACCTGGACCGCCGGAGAACGGAACCGGGCAAGCCTCTGGCCTGGAAAGTGACAACGGAATTTGCAGACCGCAACAACAACGGACAGCGGGAGCAAGACGAACGACCAACGGGACTCAAACTGTCGCCAGTGTCGTTGACAGCAGAAGCAGCGCCAACGCAGGATGCCCAGCGCTGACAAGATGGACGAAGAAACCGGGAAAGAGGTTGGCTCATGAGGCAGTACAAGAAAATGCAGAAACAGCGGGGCTTTACCCTGATTGAACTGGTGGTGGTGATAGCCATTCTGGCCATCCTCGCCGCTTTCGCACTACCGCGATTTGCACAGCTCTCGGAGCAGGCGCATCAGTCCAGTATTCGGGCTTCGGCGGGCGCGCTCAGCGCTGGCGTTGCGTTGGTAAAGGCGCAGTGGGTATCCAACGGGATCACCGGATCTGTTGCTGCCGTGAATGGCTTTGGCAACGACGATGTCGCGGTAAATGCTGAAGGTTGGGCAACATCCACCAACAGCATCACCGGCTCGCCGAATGAAAACCGGTGCGTTCAGGTATGGCAGGGGCTGTTGCAATCCAATGCGCCAACCATTTCAACGGCAACCGCCGCTGATGCCAATGCCGACTACTGGGCCTCGGTAACGGGTGATGTTTGTGAATACGAATACCAGCTCGATGGTCAGGGCAGCACGATTGATTACGACACCAGCAATGGTGAAATCGTAACCACGATTAACTGATAGAAAGATCTCAACCAAGAAAACGGAGAAGTACCATGAATGCGATGACAGCATTTTCAGCGAGAAAAGAGAAAGGTTTCACCCTCATCGAACTGGTGATGGTGATCGTGATTCTGGGGATTCTGGCGGCATTTGCGTTGCCGCGGTTTGCGGACTTGGGGGGTGACGCAAGAGCATCAGTCCTAAGTGGTGCAGCAGGAGCAATGAAATCGGCTTCAGCAATTACCCATAGCACACAGTTGGCTAAAGGATTGGCAGCTGGAGCTGATGTGACTTTAGAAGGACAGGCGATAAAGATGGCAAATGGCTATCCGACTGCCGCGACTGATGGGATCATTGATGCGGCGAACATGAGTGCCTCTGCCACAGCTGGTGCCGGTGAAGATTTCGTATACACAATTGCCGGGACTGCAACGCCGCCAACCATTACTCTTGTCCCGGATAGTTATAGTGGTGCAGGCACCTGTAATTTGGTCTATACAGAATCCGATGGCACCAGCCCGGCAAGTGTAGTTGTTAATGATGGCGGGTGTTAAGCGATTGGTTTGGTGACGTGAAGCCAATGGGATAGAGGGAGTCTTCGGATTCTTGGGCGGAGAGAATAGCGCTGTGTCCGATTAACAAGTGGGATTGGAGCCTCGGAGGGGGATGATAATACCAAGGATCTATAAATCATTGGGATTCACCCTAGTAGAGCTGATTATGGTGATTATCCTGGTCGGGGTGTTGTCTGTTCTGGGTATAGGCTTATTCGCTAACAGTTCTGCTTTCTCTCCCTCACTGGCTACCCAGCAGCTATCCTCCGCCACGCTGCTTGCCCAGCAAGCCGCGCTGGCGGGGAACTCCGCCGGTCAGCTTACTGTTGAGCAAACGGCGGATTCCTTCGTGTTTACTGTCGGCGGGGGAACATCCAATGCCCGCGCCTTTTCCGTCGAACGTTCCGGTACCAGCCTGAGCGGAGTTTCACTTCCACTGACTCTGGTATTTAACTCCATGGGAGAGGTGGTAGGAGGAAGCAATACCAACCTCACCTTCAGCGGCGACAGTTCCTATCAAACCTGCATCAGTTCTCTGGGCGCCGTCTATTCCGGGAGCTGCCAGCCATGAAACGGCTGCAGCGTGGTGCCACGCTTGTTGAGCTTGTGATCACTATTGTGATCATCAGTATCGCCATAGCAGGCGTCGTGGGTGCGTTTGCCCTGATCTCGGGCCGCAGTGCCGATCCGTTGAATGAAACCCGGGCAGTCGCCCTCGCACAGCTCTACATGGATGAAATCCTCACTCGGAAGTACGACGAACAAACGCCTCAGGGTGGTGTGCCACGCTACTCAGGAGGTTGCAGCATAGGTGCTGACGGTTCTGAGGATCGGGCGTCGTTTGATGATGTTGATGATTACGATGGCCTCAATGACTCGCCGCCTGCGAGTGCGCTTGCGAGCCTCACTGGCTACACTGGCTTTTCCGTTGCGGTGACCGTTACCTGCTCGGGGGGAGATGTTGGATTGCCTGTATCGCAGGCAAAGCGCATTGATCTTCTTATTTCGGCGCCGGATAATCGCAGCTTCGTATTCTCGGCTTACAGGGCGAATTTCTGATGGGTCGGGATCGCGGGTTTACGCTTATCGAGCTGATCATGGTAATCGTGCTTCTGGCGATTGTGGCAACGATATCGGTTCGCTTTGTTGCGCTGTCGACCCAGGGTGCTATCGATGTCGGTTCCCGTCAGCTCCGCTCCTTTTCTGCCGTGGTCATCAGTGAGCAAATTACCCGTTCACTCAGGGAGGCATTGCCTGGATCAGTCCGTGTCAGTGCCGATGGTGCTTGCATTGAATGGATGCCGGTACAGGCGGTCTCCAATTACCTGAATCTTCCCAGTGGTCCGAATCCCGACTCTTTTGAAGCGGTGCCGCTGGCGGGCGGAGCCAGTGCAAGCGGCCGGATTGTTGTTTATGGTTATGGCAGTAACCTGTATTCAATAACCAGTCCTGGGCCGGTCTCGCCGACCGCAACTTTGCCGGCCGGGACCCCACCGGTGACAGTCGCCTTCGATGGTGGTGTCAATCATCGTTTCACGGCCAAATCGCCAGAGCGGAAGTTTTTTGTCATTCAGGAGCCCCGGACCTTTTGTCAGCAGGGAAGTTTCCTGTTCCGTTTCCGTAACTACGGAATTCAAAGTTCGGTGGCAGCCCTATTACCGACAAGCGTGCCAGAACGGGAAGTGCTGGCCGGTAATCTCGTTCCAGCCTCACTGAATTTTGAGGTGGTTCCACCGACGCTCCAGCGCAATGCTGTGGTTAGCTTCCGTTTTCAGGTTCAAAGCCAGCAATCTGGTGAGGTGACAGATGTCAGTCAGGAGGTGCAGGTCCGTAATGTCCCCTGATCCATGCCAACGAAAACAAGCCGGTGCAGGCCTGCCTATAGCGTTGTTTGTCATTACAGTGTTGGCCTTGCTCGTGGTTGTCATGGCACAACTGCAACAGGGCACTGGTGAGGCCGTGAGCCTGCAGATCCAGTCCCAGCGTGCACTCTTTGCGGCCGAGAGCGGAGCACAGGTTGGTGTGCGTGAGGCGCTTGAAGGCGGCGATTGCAGTGCAGTCACCTCGCCGAAAACCTTTACCTCTGCCGGGCTTGCGAGCTGTCGGGCGGTGATGACATGCGAGTCGGTATCGGCTGAGCTTACGGGTAATAGTCCTGCGGAAGAGATATTCACACTGACCAGTACCGGGCAATGCGGTGCTGGTATTGACCGTGCCGAGCGGGTGGTTGAGGTGAAAGTCCGATGAATCTGTTGATACCGAGGCATTCACGTTATGTAAGGCAAACGGTGCTTTTGGCATGTGCTGTTTTGTTATTAACGCTGCCTCAATTGTTGCGCGCCGCTTGCTCTCCATACGCCGGGTTGGCAACGATAAATGAGATATCCGAGCAAGGCGGCTTTATTGAGATCAAGATTCTGTCATCGGGCGTCGATTCCTCAATCTATGATAACTGGCAGCTAGAGTTTTGTGCGCTGGGCGGCAACAACAAACCTCTCAGTTGTAGTGGCTTGCAGTCTGTTGCGGACGCGTCGAGCAATACCTTTCCCTGGCTAGTTATGGGGGCAGGAGACTTGGGCGGCGCTAATATCAATCTTGCCGGCATGGATGTCAGGCTGTCGGATCCGACTGGCAGGACCATTGACTATGTGCGCGTTGGTTCTTCTGTTGATAACTCTATGGACTCCTCATGTTCCACAGATCCTGAACCCTTACCCTTCGATACTCGTCTGAGCCTGACAGGGGGACAGAGTGGTAAATATGCCCGTCGCGGCCCTGATGGTAACGGCGACTGGTCCATGAGCGAAGGTGCATCAGGTGGCAAAGATACCGGAGGTGATACAAACGATCAGGGTGTGCCAGGACCCACTATCAACATCGACAATATCTCGGTTTTTCAGGGTGCTACTGCACAATTCACGGTCACTCTGAGTGCCATTCAGAACACTGATGTTCTGATTGATTTCCAGACCCGAGACTTTTCTGCAACCGAGGGCGTTGATTATTCATCTCAAGCCGGGGTGCTGACGATCCCTGCCGGGCAGAATCAAGGGACACTGAGTGTTCAGACGTTGAATTCCGGTAATCCGAACGAGACAGCATTTTTTGTAGTCCTGAGCAACCCGAGGAAGCCCGATGACACGCAATTCGGCACGTTCAGCAACCAGGCTGGTTTTGCAACAATCCTGCCACCGGCTAACGGTGTCGACAGCTTTCAGGTAGGCGTCGCTGCAACTGCAAGCGTTTGCGCGCCGGTGGAAGTGACGATTAGCGCTCGTGATCAGCAGGGTGACTTGGTGACTGACTACGACGGTCAGGTTTCCCTGCAAACAAGCTCCGGTAGCGGGAACTGGTCTGGATGGCCGTTGGATGTGCCTGCCGGAACCCTGGCGCCGAGCCCAGATACCAATAATGATGGCGCCGCGACCTATCAGTTCAGCAGCTCCGATAACGGTACCGTTTCTCTGGCTCTTGCAAATGAGACCGCTGATGAGCTTACCGTTCTCGTCACTGACCTTGCAGGCGGGCAGCAAGGTCGTTCCGGATCGGTTCAGTTCCTAGAGAACGCATTTGTAATCGAAAGCGCTGATATTAATGCACTCGACATCGTGGCTGAGCGTGGCCACAGTTTTGTGGCCAGAGCGATACGTCGTGATACGACAACCGGCGAGTGTGGTGTGATTCCCGACTATGACGGGCAGGTTGACGTGAAAACCTGGTTATCGAGAACTGGCGACGACCCCGGTGGTGCCGCCCCTGTACTAGAGAGTGGTATCTCTGCCTCAGCACCTGGAGATGCTGCGCCATCGTCGGATAACCTGGCTCTCAATTTCAGTGGCGGATCTGCCGCCTTTTCTTTGACCACGAGCGATGTCGGGCAGTACCGATTGAATCTGCTGGATGACACGTCCGGCATTGTCGTCGACGCAACTGGCAACGCTCTTCCGGTTGCGGGAACGAGTGTCTTGTGGACTGTTCGGCCAGACCGGTTCAGGCTGGCTGTGACGGACAACCCAGCTGCTACCAGTGCTAGTGGGTCTGTGTTCAGAGCCGCCGGTCAGTCGTTCGAGCTGCTGTTGTCTGCGGTCGGTGCCAATGGCAATCCGACAGTGAGCTTTGGTCAGGAGGGCTCCCCTCAGGGCGCGAGTATGAGCCATTCCCTGTTGCAACCTGTTGGGGGCGAGGCTGGCACGCTTTCAGGCACAGTCAGTGTACCGGGTTCTTCGTTCAGCGGCGGAGAGGCGACGATTAGTGATCTGCGCTGGAACGAAGTGGGGATCCTTGAACTTTTGGCCCGCAACTCGGCCTATCTCGGGGTAGCTCCAGCTGTCAACGGTGCGTCCGGTGAGGTTGGTCGTTTCGTACCTGAGCGATTCGAAGTCGCCGTCTCACCCGGACAGCTTGCGCCTTTCTGCAGTGCTGGAGCGGCTTTCGTTTATTCCGGCCAACCCATGGGCTGGGCGGTCGTTCCGGAGCTGACGATTTCAGCTATGGGGCCGGGTACTTACGTTGCGCGTAATTACACGGAGGGCGGGTTCTTGAAGCTGACGGCTTTGGACGTATCCCGCAGCAGCCCCACAACGGACAATACTCAGGCGGATTTGTCCGGCGCTGGTTATCCGATCACTGCAAGCCTGCAGTCCGGGTTGGTGTCCGTTGCCAGTCCAGGCGTTGTGACCTTCGCATTTTCAACCAGCGATCAGTTTGTCTATGAAAAATCAGTCGACGTCCAGGTGGCGCCGTTTTCGCCCGATATGACGGTCACGATTGACGCTATCGAGGATTCGGATGGCGTTCTCGCTCCGGCTGTTTCGGTGCCGGTGACGCCGCTCGCCCCATTGGAAGTTCGCTATGGCCGCTGGGTGGCAGAAAATGTCTATGGACCGGAGAACGTGAGTGAGCTCTATATGCCGTTCCGTGCTGAATTCTGGAATGGTGGCCGATACGTGCAGAATGATGCGGATAGCTGTTCGTCATGGTCTACAGGGCCAATTGCCGATCCCGAGGTGCATCATTCTCTGGTGCCCGGATCTGGTTCTCTGCTGAGTGGCCTTGGGGGGCCTTTGACACTCCAGCCAAGTGGTACGCAGGGAACCGACGTCCTGGTTTGGGACGTCCCTCTCTGGTTTGAGGAGGATGCCGACGGCGATGGATTGCTGGAAGACCCGGCAGGCCTGGCCACCTTCGGTGTATACCGCGGCCATGATCGCATTATTTACTGGCGGGAACGTTAATGCGGGCAATAAAAAAAGGGGCAGGCCTTACGACCTGCCCCTGAAAAAGAGCCCGGTGGCTCAATCGTCATCATTTTCAGGGTGATCCAGTCCCAATTCGTTGATCTTCCGCGTCAGGGTGTTACGCCCCCAGCCAAGAAGCACTGAGGCATCCCGTCGGCGACCGCCGGTGTGTTTCAGGGCGGTCTCGATCATGATCTTTTCAAACTCTGGCACAGCCGCATCCAGAATGCCTTTCTTGCCCCGTTTCAGTTCCTGTTCTGCCCAGTTACGCAAGCCTTCCTGCCAGGTTGTTCCGGTCGTCGGCGTTTCGGCCTGGTGCAGTAGTTCCGGCGGCAAGTCATCAATATGGACTTCACGACCGCTGGCCATGACTGTCAGCCATCGGCAGGTATTCTCAAGCTGGCGGACGTTACCGGGCCAGGGCATGGTGGTGAGGTATTCTTCAGCGTCGGGCCGCAGGATCTTGGTTTCTACAGCAAGTTCCTTGGCGGCACGCTTCAGAAAGTGCTGCATCAGGCGCGGAATATCCTCACGCCGTTCCGCAAGCTTGGGCAGGTGCACACGAATGACGTTCAGACGGTGGAAAAGGTCTTCCCGAAACGAGCCGGCCTGAACCAGTTTTTCCAGATCCTGGTGGGTTGCGGCAATAATCCGTACATCTACTTTTATGGGGGTTGTGCCGCCTACCCGGTAAAACTCACCGTCGGCAAGCACCCGTAACAGTCGGGTCTGGGTATCCGCCGGCATGTCTCCGATTTCATCGAGGAAAAGCGTGCCGCTATTGGCCTGTTCGAACCGACCCTGTCGGGCAGCCCCCGCCCCGGTAAAGGAGCCTTTCTCGTGTCCGAATAGTTCTGATTCGATCAGATCCTTGGGAATGGCAGCCATGTTCAGGGCGATAAACGGGTGTTTGGCTCGCGGGCTGTGATTGTGAAGGGCCTGGGCCACCAGCTCTTTACCGGTTCCGCTTTCGCCGTTGATCAGTACCGTGATGTTGGAGTGTGAGAGACGACCAATGGCTCGAAACACCTCCTGCATGGCCGGCGCTTCGCCGATAATCTCCATATTCCGCTGGACGCTTTCGACCTGGGGTTCCGCACTTGCCCGCTTTTCATGGCTGTGGGCTACGGCGCGCTTAACCAGCGCCACAGCATCGTCTACATCGAAAGGCTTGGGGAGGTACTCGAAGGCGCCCGTCTGGTAGCTTGTGACCGCGCTTTCAAGATCCGAGTGAGCTGTCATGATGATAACAGGCACATCGGGATGCACTTCGACAATCTGGGAGAGCAGGGTAATGCCATCGACGCCGGGCATGCGAATATCGCTGATGATGGCATCCGGTTGTTCGTGCTCGAGACGCATCATAATGCTCTCGCCGCTTTCGAAAACCCGGGGCTGCATACCGGCCTGGTTAAGGGCGCGCTCCAGCACCCAGCGAATACTGCGATCGTCGTCTATGATCCAGACGTTTGCCGGTTGGCTCATGGGGTGTCCTCCAGAGGCAGGAAGATGATGAAGTCGGTTCGTCCTGGTTCGCTCTCGCACTCAACCAGTCCATGGTGTTGTCCGATAATGCTCTGGGTGATGGATAAACCCAGGCCGGTGCCACTGGCACGGCCACTGATCATCGGATAGAAAACATTTTGCAGAAGATCCGGCGGAATGCCGGGCCCGTTATCAATAACATCGACACGGCACGCCAGTCGGTGGCGGCGATGACCAATAGTGAACTGGCGAAGAGCCCGGGTACGGAAAGTGATTGTCGGCGATTCCTGGCTGCTGTGACCGGCCCGAGTCTCAAAGGCCGCTTCCATGGCATTTCGGGCAATGTTGAGGAAGGCCTGTATCAGTTGTTCCTTGTCGCCGCGGAACTCGGGGATGCTGGGATCGTAGTCCCTGAGAAATACCAGTCGGCCTTTACTCTCCGCTTCCAGAAGCGTTCCGACTCGCTCCAGCACTTCGTGAATATTGGTCGAGGCCAGCTTTAGCGCCTTGTTCGGCCCCAACATACGGTCGACCAGGCTGCGAAGGCGGTCTGCTTCGTCAATGATGACCCGTGTGTATTCCCGCTGATCCTCACTGTTCAGCTCCCGGTCAAGCAGCTGGGCTGCACCACGAATCCCGCCCAGCGGGTTCTTGATCTCGTGGGCCATGCCACGAACCAGGATCCGGGTCGTTTCCTGCTGGGAGATGATGTCTTCTTCCCGGCTGATGCGGAGCAACCGATCCCTGGGCTGTATTTCAATGAGCAGCTCTGCGGGGTCCAGGCTGACGGGTGTGACGGAATAATCCACGGTGAGACGGGTGCCACTGGTTAAAACGAACTCTGCCTCGCGACGAGTATAGGATTGGCCGTTTTCAACGGCGGCATAAAGGGTTGTCAGGGCATCTCTCGAATCCACCAGGATGTCGTTGAAAGGTTGCCCGTAGCTGCGGGTCATGCTGGTTTCAAACAGACTTTCTGCGGCCGGGTTCAGGTAACGGATCTTCAAGCTGTCCTCGAGCACCAGCACAGCAGTTGTCAGGCTGTCCAGAATGCTCTTGTATCCGCTTACGCTGGCCGAAGGCAATGCCATGAGTGAATCCCGTTGGCTCGACATGATAAATGTGTTGACCCCCAAAGATTTGCAAAAAACGAACCACTTTGAGTCTTCGTGGGAAAAGATTGGGCTAAGGACGGGCATGGGCGCTATTTGGCGCATAAACATGCCGTAAGCTGGTGCATATTCCTGGGGTTGGCAAAACCAGCTCAGACGAATCGCCCTGTTGCTGGTCAGAGTATGGCTTTTTTGTGGTGCGGGCGCACCAATTCAGTGCGGATAAGTCTAGTTTGCCACGGAAGGGCGATGAACCGTAAAGGTGATTACCGGGCCGGTTTTTACCTGGACGCCATTCTCATCGACGATATGTGCGCGAGCCTCATGAGTTCCGCGAAAGACATTGCTAACGGTGACCGTGCCCGAGGTAGTCTGCCCGACAGGCTGTCCGTCCAGGGTGACTTCGTACTTGTGGCCATCCTGAAGGCCTGGCGCACTGCGAACCTCGAACTGGATATCACCGCTGCCGCTCTGGAAGGCCTGATTGTTTTCCGGGTAGGCGAAGGAAACGCTTTCGTACACTGAGCCTTCCCGTTTCACTTCCTCGCGAAGCTTGTCGGTTTCCCGGACATTCTGGGGCTTGGGAAGCGTAACCGTGGTGACAGGCTTTACCTTGATAGCCTCTGCACCATCGGACGGCTCGTCGGAGAATGTGACGTTGCCATAGGCATCTACATTTCGGTAGACCTCGGCACCTGCTGGGCCAGCCAGCAGGATCAGAGCTACGGCAAACAATCCGGTCCTTGGTTTCATAAGCACACCTGTTTCGATTGTTTTATTGATTATCTGCGGCTCCCGGAGTCATTTCAACGCCTGCGGGGCGAGTTGTTGGTTACATATCGTTAAGGGCGGGGCGATTGTTAGCGCCCTCAAAAAAAAGCCCCGCACAGGGCGGGGCTTTTTCACAACACCGAATGAACGGGCTGTTTTTTAGCAGGAGTAGTAAAGCTCGAACTCGACCGGATGTGTGGTCATGTTCAGACGCTCGACTTCGCCGCGCTTCAGTTCGACGTAACCCTGGATCATGTCTTCAGTGAAGACGCCACCGCGGGTCAGGAACTCGTGGTCTCCTTCCAGGCAATCCAGAGCTTCGGCCAGAGTTTCGGCTACGACCGGAATGTTCAGAGCCTCTTCCTTCGGCAGGTCGTACAGGTCCTTGTCCATGGCATCGCCAGGGTGGATCTTGTTCTGGATGCCGTCGAGGCCAGCCATCATCAGGGCGGCGAAGGCCAGGTACGGGTTGGCCGACGCATCCGGGAAGCGCACTTCGATACGACGTGCTTTCGGGCTGTTCACGTACGGAATACGGATGGAAGCAGAGCGGTTACGGGCGGAGTAGGCCAGCATAACCGGAGCTTCAAAGCCCGGAACGAGACGCTTGTATGAGTTGGTAGAGCTGTTGGTGAAGGCGTTGATGGCCTTGGCGTGCTTGATAACACCACCAATGTAGTACAGTGCTGACTCGCTCAGACCCGCGTAGCTGTCGCCTGCAAACAGGTTCTTGCCGTCTTTGCTCAGGGACATGTGTACGTGCATACCGGAACCGTTGTCACCAACAACTGGCTTCGGCATAAAGGTAGCAGTCTTGCCATAGGCATGAGCGACGTTGTGTACGCAGTACTTCAGGATCTGAACTTCGTCAGCCTTCTTGGTCAGCGTGTTGGCGCCAACACCGATTTCACACTGGCCGGCGGTGCCCACTTCGTGGTGATGTACTTCGATGTCCAGGCCCATGGACTCCATGGCGGCACACATGGCGCCACGCAGGTCGTGCAGGCTGTCTACCGGCGGAACCGGGAAGTAACCGCCTTTCACGCCAGGACGGTGACCAATGTTGTTGCGGTCAAAGTCTTCACCGGAAACCCAGGCGGCTTCCTCGGAGTGGATGGAGTAGCCCGCGCCTTTCATGTCCACTTCCCACTTGACCGAGTCAAATACGAAGAATTCCGGCTCAGGGCCGAACAGGGCGCCATCAGCAATGCCGGTGGACTTGAGGTATTCCTCTGCACGGCGGGCAACAGAGCGTGGGTCACGCTCGTAACCCTGCATGGTAGAAGGCTCTACGATGTCGCAGGTGATATTGAGAGTGGTTTCTTCGGTGAACGGGTCAAGAACGGAGCTGGAGTCGTCCGGCATCAGGATCATGTCGGATTCGTTGATGCCCTTCCAGCCGGAGATTGAAGAGCCGTCGAACATCTTGCCGTCAGCGAAGAAGTCTTCGTCTACCTCTGAAGCTGGCAGGGTTACGTGCTGCTCTTTACCGCGGCTGTCGGTAAAGCGCAGATCGACCCATTTGACTTCGTGTTCTTTGATCAAATCAACTGTCTTGGACATTGTGCATGCTCCGTAAGTTATCCCGTTTCAACGGGCGTATTCATGTTCGTGTTGCCGGATCGCTCAGGGCACCTGAGTTCCGATCTGTTATTCAGGCTTTCGCAGCTTAGCAAATGCCGTTACCACTTACCTGCAAATTTCGGCTGTTTTCGATAAAGCAAGGCTCTTGCCAATTTTTAGGGCACACGCCAGAATGCTTTAATGGCAAGGGTTTCCGCCGTATTGGGCCTGTTAGCGACGAGGCATTGGTGCAGTCTGACCGCAAAGAAAGCACCAAAAAAGTGCATAATGATGGGGGAGTGCACCAAATAAAGGCGGAAAGGTTGATTGGTGAATAAGCGTTTTTCTTCATATTAACGACACGGAGTTTTCGATATACTTCGCGCCTCCTCATTTATACCCTGATTCGGACAGCCAGTCGGGGCTGGTGCCGCCCGGCACCGGACAATGGGTTCATTTTACGGATTTGAGACGGCATGTGAGAGGCTTCGCCTCCTTAAGACCCTCTCAGGTCAAAGAAAAGCATGCCGCAGGATTAAAGTTGTGATTGATAAGCTTCGTAATATCGCCATCATCGCCCACGTCGACCATGGTAAAACCACACTCGTAGACAAGTTGCTGCGTCAGTCCGGCACGTTGGAGCGCAAAGAGCTCGAGAGCGAGCGTGTGATGGATTCCAACGATCAGGAAAAAGAGCGTGGCATTACCATCCTCGCCAAGAACACGGCGCTGAAATGGCATGACTATGACATCAACATCGTCGACACGCCGGGTCACGCCGACTTCGGTGGGGAAGTCGAGCGGGTTATGAGCATGGTCGATTGTGTGTTGCTGGTGGTCGACTCCATCGACGGACCGATGCCGCAGACCCGCTTTGTGACCCAGAAAGCCTTCGATGCGGGCCTGCGCCCGATTGTGGTCGTGAACAAGATTGACCGTCCGGGCGCGCGTCCGGACTGGGTGGTTGACCAGGTGTTCGATCTGTTTGACAACCTGGGTGCCACCGACGAACAGCTGGACTTCCCGATTGTCTTTGCCAGTGCCCTGAACGGCATCGCCGGGATGGATCACGAGAATCTGGATGACAACATGGACGCCGTGTTCCAGGCAATCGTTGATCATGTGCCAGCGCCCAATGTCGATCTTGATGGCCCGTTCCAGATGCAGATTTCCCAGCTGGATTACAATAGCTTCCTGGGCGTGATTGGTATCGGCCGCATTGCGCGGGGCAAGGTTAAGACCAATTCGCCCGTGACCGCGATCGGCGCCAACGGTAAGAAGCGCAATGGTCGAATCCTCAAGATCATGGGGCACTCCGGTCTGCAGCGTGTGGAAGTCGACGAAGCACAAGCGGGTGATATCGTTTGTGTGAGCGGAATGGATGAGCTGTTCATCTCGGATACATTGTGCGATCAATCCAACGTTGAGGCGTTGCCGGCATTGACGGTGGACGAGCCTACGGTATCCATGACCTTCCAGGTTAACGACTCGCCGTTTGCGGGCAGGGAAGGTAAGTACGTTACCAGTCGCAACATCAAAGAGCGGCTAGAGAAAGAGCTGCTGCATAACGTCGCACTGCGGGTTGAAGAGGGCGACTCGGCGGACAAGTTCAAGGTGTCCGGCCGTGGTGAGCTGCATCTGTCGGTGCTGATTGAGAACATGCGTCGCGAAAACTTCGAGCTGGCTGTGGGTCGCCCTGAAGTAGTTATTCGTGAAGTTGATGGTGAGAAGCAGGAGCCCTACGAGAACGTCATTGTCGACATCGAGGAGCAGCACCAGGGGCCCGTGATGGAGCAGATGGGTCTGCGGAAAGGTGACCTGACCAACATGGTGCCGGATGGAAAGGGGCGCATGCGTCTCGATTACACGATTCCTGCGCGTGGTCTTATCGGGTTCCGAAATACCTTTCTGACCATGACTTCCGGCACCGGTATTCTGACATCTACCTTTAGCCACTATGGCCCGATCAAAGTCGGCGATGTCACCAGTCGCCAGAACGGTGTGCTGGTGTCCATGGCAACCGGTACTGCGCTGACCTACTCGCTGGAAACGCTCCAGAGTCGCGGTAAGTTGTTCCTGGATCCAGGTCAGGAGATCTATGAGGGCCAGTTGTGTGGTATTCATAGCCGTGACAACGATATGGTCATGAACCCGACCAAGGGCAAGAAGCTCGACAACATGCGAGCCTCCGGCAAGGATGAGGTCATAGCTCTGGTGCCGCCGATCAAGTTCACCCTCGAACAGGCATTGGAGTTTATCGATGATGACGAGCTGGTGGAGGTGACGCCTAAATCAATCCGTCTGCGCAAGAAGCTGCTGACTGAAAATGAGCGCAAGCGCGCCAAGAAAAAGTAAATCCCTGCTTGGGATTGTGGAGGGGCAGATCACTCGTGATCTGCCCCTTTTTTTTTACTTCAGCTACACTCCGGTAAATTCCTTGTCCGGAACAGCTCATGCTCAACCTTTATCCTGAAATCAAGCCATATGCCCGGCATCGCATTGCGGTTGATCCCCCTCACGAGCTCTATCTTGAAGAAAGCGGAAACCCCGATGGTATTCCCGTCATCGTGATTCACGGCGGGCCAGGTGGCGGCTGTGAGGACTATCATCGGCAGTTTTTCGATGCCGAGCGTTTCCGCATTATTCTCATGGATCAACGAGGATCAGGGCGGTCAACGCCACTGGCTGAACTCGAGGGTAACAGTACCGGCAAGCTGGTTGAGGATATGGAAACGGTCCGCTCATTCCTGGGTGTCGACCAGTGGCTGCTGTTCGGAGGAAGCTGGGGGTCAACGTTGAGTCTGGTATACGCTCAGACCCACCCTGAGAAAGTGCTGGGTCTGGTGTTGCGCGGCATCTTTCTGTGTCGTCCCCGCGATATTCAGTGGTTCTATCAGGACGGTGCCAGCAGGGTCTTTCCCGATTACTGGGAAGCGTTTGAAAGCCAGATTCCTGAGGCTGAGCGGAGCGACATGGTTTCTGCTTATTATAGAAGGCTTACCAGTACCAACGAGCTGGAACAGATCCAGGCCGCAAAGGCCTGGTCAATTTGGGAAGGGCGCTGTGCCACTCTGCATCCCAACCCGAAAGTCGTTGACCACTTCGGGCACCCGCATGTGGCGATCGCACTGGCGCGGATTGAGTGCCACTATTTTATGAATTCCGCGTTTCTGGAGCCTGATCAGATCGTTCGCGATGCCAGTAAGCTCGCTGATATCCCCGGGATTATCGTGCACGGGCGTTATGATATGGTCTGTCCGCTTGAGAATGCCCTTGCGCTTAGCAGAGCTTGGCCGGAAGCCACGCTGCGCATCATGCGGGATGCCGGGCATTCCGCCTCCGAGCCAGCGATTGTGGACGCCTTGATCAGGGGGGTTGAAGAGGTTGTTGCCAAATCGGGGAAAAGTGTGAGCTAGTCGTGAGTTGTAATGTTGCCGCTGCGGGCGGGCATCGATAGAATGGCAATCATTCTTATTTTCGTGCATTCGAATTTTTCCAGGAAAACGAATGAAAGGGCTTATCCAGAGAGTTTCGGAAGCCAGTGTCATGGTGGAGGGAGAGCAAATTGCCTGTATTGGCGCCGGGCTTTTGTTATTGCTTGGTATAGAGCGTGGAGATGAAAAGGCTCAGGCAAGGGCGTTGTGCCGAAAAATTCTAACCTATCGTGTTTTCCCCGATGATCATGGCCGAATGAACCGGAGTCTGAGCGACATTGGTGGCTCGCTTCTGGTTGTCCCACAGTTCACTCTTGCGGCAGATACGTCTTCCGGCACGCGTCCGGGGTTTTCGACGGCAGCCAAACCGGAGGTGGCCAGCGAACTCTATGATTTTTTCGTTAGCGAGGCCCGCTCTATGATCGCAGAAGCAAGAGTAGGTGAGGGCCAATTTGGTGCTGACATGAAAGTTCAACTGGTAAACGATGGGCCGGTTACTTTTCTGTTGGAAGAAAATCCATAACTGCCTTTCAGTTACGCACCATTGCTGGGCGGTGAGGTGTCCGGTGTTTTTTCTTGGTGCGTAAAAGTGCCTATAGTGAGGCGGTTTCAGGCGATTACATGATTAAAAGTGTTTTAACGTTATGATTAATAAAGATTTAAATGATTCTGGCCCCGGATTTGAAACACAAGAGCCACGGAGCTTCTGAGTACCGGAAAGCATAAATACTTGCGTTTCTGGTGCCAAAAAAGCTAAAAATGCACCGCCAAATGTTTGCAAAAACAGGTTCATTGTATTAAAACAGTTTCATCATGCAGGGCTTTAAGAAGGTTCTGTAAGTGGTTGAGCTGTAAAGACCTGTTTAGAGACAGGTTTTAATAATCAGAAGAAAAGTTATCTTTGGTGTCACAGAACTGACACAGAGGTAATGCAGAATCTGGCACATCCAGCCCGACTGGTGGTGCCTTAAAAAATCGGGATAAGAACCCGTCGCTAAAACCTGAGTTAACTCAAAAAGGAAGACGCAACATGAAAAAAACGCTTCTAGCATCCGCTATCGCTGCTGCCACTGCATTTTCTGGCGCAGCCGCTGCTGCCGAAATGCCGACCGTTTACGGTAACATTCAGTACGCGCTGATCTATGACGATGTCAAAGGTGGTGACAACGGCATCAATCATCGTGACAACGGAAGCACCCTGGGTGTTTCGCATGACCACGAAATTGCTCCGGGTATTACCGGCTTCTTCAAATTGGAACTCGAAGGCATCAACGCCGATGATAAAGCCGCTAGCAACGGCATTGACTCTCTGGACGAAGCCTACATCGGTGTTAAGGGCGACAGCTTTGGCCAAGTATGGGTTGGTTCTGACGACTCTACATACGAGCGCGCCATTGATACCATCGCCAACTTCTACGAAGCGGCTGATGGAAGCATCGGTGGGTCCTACGACACGGGCGAAGGCGACCTGATCCAATACGCTTCACCCTCTTTCGGCGGCCTGACTGTTGGCGCAGCGGTCCAGGTAAATGGCGATGGCACCACCGGTGGTAAATCCTATCCTTACCAGCTGGCGGCCATCTACGCCGTAGATAACCTGGAGCTGGCAGTCGCCATGGACTCCAACGACGGCACGACTGGATACTCCAGCACCACCGCTGACGTGAATAATGAAAATACCTATGGTCTGCGTGCTACCTATTCCATGGGCGACATGAGCCTTACTGGTGAGTATCAGACCCGTAAAGATGTTGGCGACCTGTACGGGATTCAGGGTGTTTACGCTTTGGGTGCGAACCAGTTCGCACTGTCATATGAAATGGCAGTTGCTGACGACGCAGCTGATACAGAGCAGAACACTGTGACTCTGCAGGCCCTGCACAACGTTTCTGACAACATGTACGTGTACGTTGAAGGCTACCTCGGTGGTGGTGACGACGGCGTATACGGTGTTGCCGACGAGAGCGAAGCTTCAGTCGCAGCTCTTGGTGCTGTTTACTACTTCTGATCAGCCAACCGGCTAATCAGGTAGTCGAAAACCGGTAGCCGTCAGGCTATCGGTTTTTTTATTTTCAGGCCCGGTGGCTTCCATGGCGCACAGGGCAGCTAAGCTCCAGATCCAGTTGACTCTCACCCAGAATTGACTACATTAGGCCCCTGATTGGGTTGATAATATACCGGGAGGGTGGTCAAGGCGTGCCGGGCTATATGCTTGTCCGGAATAGGGTACAGGAAGTTTGTGGCGGCTTTGATGTCCTGAAATATGGGGATACCCCCGCCCTTCACGAAAGCCTTCGGTTACTAAAAAAGGAAGACAAACGATGAGAAAAACGCTCATTGCAGCTGCTATTGCTGCAGCTACTTGCTCGAGTGCGGCACTGGCGGCGGAAGGCAACATGCCAACTGTTTATGGCAACATCCAGTATGTCCTGAAGCACACCAATGTAGATGGCGCAGGTTCAACGGTTGAGCACGCCGATAACGGTTCGACTCTGGGTGTCGCGCATGACCACGAAATCGCTCCCGGCGTAACCGGTTTTTTTAAGCTGGAAACAGAAAGCATCAACGCTGATGATAAAACCGGAAGTGGAGGCATCGATGGCCTGGATGAAGCCTACATTGGTATTAAAGGTGACAGCTTCGGTCAGATCTGGGTTGGTTCCGATGATTCTACCTACGAGCGTGCCGTCGATGAGGTGGCCCAGTTCCATGAAGTGGGTTCTGACATTGGCTTCAATTATGACACCGGCGAAGGTGACCTGATCCAATACGCTTCTCCCTCTCTCGGCGGCCTGACTGTCGGTGCAGCCGTTCAGGTAAACGGCGATGGCGATGCTCAGGTTTCCAAGAAATCCTACCCGTGGCAGCTGGCCGCGATGTATGAAGTGGATGCACTGGAGCTGGCTTTTGCTGTTGATTCCAACGACGGTGGTCGTGGTGGCGATAACAACGAAAACTCCTACGGTCTTCGTGGTAGCTACAGCCTGGACAACCTGCGTCTGACCGCGTCGTATGAGACCCGGAAGGACGTTGCGGACACTATCGGCCTGATGGGTGTTTATACCCTGGGTGCCAATCAGTTCGCGCTGTCTTACCAGCTCCGTGAGGACGACACTGCAGCGAGTGACCAGAACGACACCGTCATCGTGCAGGCTCTTCACAACCTGTCTGACCACATGTACGTCTACGTCGAAGGCTACCTGTCTGGTTCAGACGATGCCGGTGAGTACACCCTTGAAGGTGCGTCCGGTGATAAGCAGTCGATCGCTTCTGTCGGTGCTGTTTACTACTTCTGATCAGCTCACCAGCTAATCCAGTAGTCGAAAACCGGCGACCTTCGGGTCGCCGGTTTTTTTATGTATCCTGAAACTACGAAACCGACAGGAGTGATGTGTGGCTGAAGAGCTCGAGATCAAACTGACTTTGACGCAAGACGGACTCAAGAAGGCGCTTGAGTGGCTGGAAGGGCAGCCTGAGGCCGAGAAAGGGCCCGGGAAATCCCTGCTGAATCGCTATTACGACACGCCGGAGTCAGAGCTGAACAGCCAGCGGGCGGCTCTGCGAGTACGTCAGGCGGGTACAAAGTGTATCCAGACCCTCAAGACGCAAGGTGAATTTGTTGGCGGCGCGCACCGGCGTCAGGAGTGGGAGTGGCCTTTGCCGGGCACGGAACTGGCCCTCGGATTGCTGGCCGACACGCCTTTGGGTGATGGTATTAACCTGGCCCGCCTGCAGCCGGTCTTCGAAACAAACTTCACCCGACAGATAATCATGTTGCGGCAAGGGGATGCCGAGATCGAAGTGGCTCTTGATCATGGTGAAATTGTAAGTGGTGAGACGGCCCGCCCGCTCAACGAAGTAGAGTTCGAGTTGAAATCAGGTAACCCTGCGGCGCTTATCGAGTGGGCCGGGCGGTTGGCCCGTCAAGTTCCGGTCTTCCTGAATCTTGTCAGCAAGGCGGAACAGGGCTATTACCTTGCGGGGCTTGATGTTCCGCAGGGGCCTGATCGTTCAGTCCCTGTGTCAGTAACCGATTTCCTCTATGGCCTCAGTGTGTCCTGGCTGACTGGCAATCCTTATCCAGTCGACGATCTGGATTTGTCGGAGGTGGCGCGGTTGGCTGAGCGCGCGGGATACGGAAGTGTCTATTCTGAGGTAATGGCCAGTCTCGCCGGGGGGGCTGATATCGAAACGCTGATGGCCAGAGCGGCGCTGGGCAAACTGCAGATAATACTTGCCACCTCCTGAGGGAGGTCAGGAGGCTTTCGTGTTTTCCGTTTTGGGGGCGTTTTTTTCGTGCCAGCTGGCGATAAATGTCCTATAGCGATCCAGGGCCTCCTGAACCACCTCTACGTCCGGCGTTTCTGACGATTTCACTATAACGATCAATCCCTTGCCCTCGATTTCTTCCGCGGTTGGCGGGTGGCAGATCACTTCATCATCATTGTCAATGTAAGCCAGTGCGGTGCCGATACCGTGCCGGATAAGGGCGCTTACGATGTCTGCCCAGTTCAGGTCATCCAGCTTAAGGTCATATCGATGGGGGTGGTCATGTTCGTAGTTGAACAGATCCTCCAGTACCTTTTCAGAGCCCGGCGCAACAACGGAACGAACCATGATCTCCGGATAGGTTCGCACCGGACGGATAATCGTTCGTATACCCAGTTTCGTGAACCTTTCCCGGTTCCCATCGCTGACGCATTCCAGGGTGGTGTGGTTGCCGAGGTTGAGCTCACTTAGTCGGTGCGCGATGTCGAATGTCAGGCTGTCTGAATACGGATCGGACTCGTCCGCAGCAAGCACTACGATGTGGCGGGCGCTACCTGCATGAACCGCTTTGAGCGCCTTGGGATCATAGCCGGAGCCATGGTAATGAACCAGTCCGACATCGGACAGCTCGGTCGGTAGTCCGTTTGGAAACTCACGCGTTAGCAGCATGATAGGAATGGTTTCGTAACCGGGGACCGAGCGTATCTGCGACGCAAACCGCACGAAGTACTGTTCGCCGCCATTTCGGGGTGTATTGATGATTACGATGTGGTCATTCATTTTGTAGATCCATCTTCCGCTCAGAATACGTTCCCGGCGATAGAACCGGTACTCGATAAAGTCACTGATGATCAAAGTAAGCAGGGTAATGGCCCCAACAAACATGATCAGTATGGTGCTGAGTCTTCCAACATAGGTTTTGGGAGAGAAATCGCCATAGCCAACGGTGGATACCGTGGTCATGGTAATCCAGACCGATTCGAAAAAGCTCAGGTCCTCAACCGTCCAGATAACCAGAATCTGCAGGCACAATAATCCAGCCAGAATCAGGAACAGACGTTTCATGCGATGCCGAATTAGCCCGCCCATCGGGAGGTGAGTCTGTTCGTGTTCCGGGTTCAGCGGGCGGCGGTTTCTCTGCATCCGTTGGTCGGGCCTGTTCAGTCGAGTGAGAGTTCGTTATACAGTACCGGAAATATAACAGAGAGACAGGGGTTTGCATTATGTCCGAGCCATGGAGCTCCCTTCCAACGCCATTAGCCGATGAAGTGGCAGCCTGTTGGAGTTCGGTGTTTCCGGAGGGTATCCCGGATTGGCTGACAGCGCAGGTTGGCATGACGGCTGAGGTCGTCGCTGATGCCATGGCGCGCAGCCTGTTTCTCCGTCAGTCTCTGGAGCGTCACCGGGACGCTATCCGCGCCATGCTGGATTCTCGACCGTTGACGGAGCCTACCAGCCCCGAGTATCTGGCGGAGCGCTGGCAGGAGTACCTGGCCGGGGTGAATGATGAGCAGGCCCTGAATGCGGCCCTGCGTCAGTTTCGTCGCGAGTCCCAGTTCCGGATTATCTGGAGGGATTTGTTGCGATGGGCCGATCTGGCAGAAACCATGGCCGCCACCAGCGCATTTGCTGATACCTGTATCCAGGGCGCCCTTGACTGGCTCTATGAAGATGCCTGCGAGCAGTCTGGCACTCCTTGGGGTGCGCACCCTGTCAGTGGCGAGGACGCGCCCCAGAAAATGGTTGTGCTGGGCATGGGTAAGCTTGGGGGGAAAGAGCTTAACGTTTCATCGGATATCGATCTGATTTTCGCCTTCCCCGGCAAGGGAGAAACCCGCGGTGGCCGCCGGTCCATGGACAATCAGACCTTTTTTATCAGGCTGGGCCAACGGCTGATTCAGGCGCTTGATCAGATAACGGCAGATGGATTCGTCTTCCGCGTGGACATGCGGTTACGACCCTATGGCCAGAGCGGGGCTCTCGCTTTGAGCTTTGCCGCGCTCGAGACCTACTACCAGGATCAGGGCCGGGACTGGGAAAGATATGCGATGGTCAAGGCCCGAGTGGTCGCTGGTGACCAGGAAGCCGGGCGTGTGTTGATGGAAAGTCTTCGTCCCTTCGTGTATCGCAAATACATTGACTTCAGTGCGTTCGAATCACTACGCAGCATGAAAGCGATGATCAGCCGGGAGGTACGCCGAAAGGGCCTGGAGAACAATATAAAGCTCGGTAGTGGTGGCATTCGCGAGATTGAGTTTGTAGTGCAGGCCTTTCAACTGATCCGGGGTGGTCGCGACCGGGAGCTGCAACAGCGGGAGCTGTTGTTGATTCTGAAAGAGCTGGAAGCGCTCGAGTTGTTGCCCTCGACGGTTGTAAAGGAGCTGCGGGAGGCTTATGTCTTCCTGCGTGACCTTGAGCACGCTTTGCAGGGTCTGGAAGACAAGCAGACGCAGCTTCTGCCTGACAATGACCTCGACAGAACCAGGGTCGCAGTGATTATGGGCTTTGATGACTGGCAGGCATGTGAAACGGTTCTGGATGAGCACCGTCAACGGGTTGCGACCCATTTCGCCAATATCATTGCGACGGACGAGGGGGAAGAGACCGGCACCGCAACTCTGGATGAAGCCTGGCACGAACTCTGGCTGTCGGAAGTTGATGAGGAGGCTTCTGTTAAATGGCTGGCTGACAACGGCTACGAGGATGCTGCTGCAAGCTATCGTGCGTTAACCGACCTCAGGGAAAATCGCACGGTTCAGACCATGCAGACCCAGGGACGCAAGCGGTTTAACCAGTTTATGCCGGTGCTGCTGGAGGCGTTGACGCAGGTGGACAACCCTTCGGAAACTCTGTCTCGCGTATTACAGCTTGTTGAAGCGATTCTGCGCCGGACGGCCTACATGGTCCTTCTATTGGAAAACCCGGGGGCTTGCACCCAGTTGGTCAAGCTGTGTAGCGAGAGTCCGTGGATCGCCCGTCAGCTGGCGGAGACGCCGTTACTGCTGGACGAGTTGCTTAATGCCGAAAGCCTTTACCACCCACCGGCAAAGGCGGAGTTGCAGGACGATTTGCGACAGCAGATGCTCAGGATCCCCTTTGAAGATCTTGAGGAGCAGATGGAATCACTGCGCCACTTCAAAAAGGCCCACATTCTTCGAGTAGCGGCTTCAGAACTCAAGGGGACGCTGCCGCTGATGAAGGTTAGCGATTACCTGACCTGGATCGCAGAAGTGGTGCTTGATCATGTGGTCGAGGTGGCTTTCTCGAACCTGGTAAGTCGGCATGGTTATCCGAAGCGCTCCGACGGTTCTGCCTGTGAGACGGACTTCGCTGTCATCGGTTACGGCAAACTCGGTGGCATTGAATTGGGGTATACGTCTGACCTGGATCTGGTGTTTGTTCACAAGGCTGACCCGGAACTGGCCACAGATGGCGAAAAAACCATCGATAATGCGGTGTTCTATACCCGGTTGGGGCAGCGCATTGTTCATATCCTCAATACACAGACGCCGTCTGGGCAGTTATACGAGGTTGATATGCGGTTGCGGCCATCGGGTAACTCAGGGTTGTTGGTCAGTACCCTGCAGGCTTTCGAAAAGTACCAGCGGAACGACGCCTGGACCTGGGAACATCAGGCACTTGCACGTGCGCGTGGTGTGGCTGGTTGCAGGGAGACCCTGGAGATGTTCGAGACTATTCGCCATGAGACGCTTTGCCAGCCGCGGGATCGGGAGAGTTTGCGCCGGGAAGTTGTCGACATGAGGGAGAAAATGCGTACGAGCCTGGCGACGCCTGAGGCTCGACAGGAAGAGGTCTTTCACATCAAGCATGATGTCGGCGGTATTGTTGATATCGAGTTTCTGGTGCAGTACCTGATGCTGGCCTGGTGTTCCGAGCACCCTGAGCTGACCCAGTGGTCGGACAATATTCGCCAGATGGAAGAGCTGGGCCGGGCGGGGGTGATGACGATGGAGGATGCTGAAAAGTTGAGGGAAGCGTTTATCTCTTTGCGTTCAACCATTCATCACAGGGCGCTGCAGAATCTCAATAGCCAGGTTGATGGGGATGCGTTCCCGCAAGAGCGGGCTTACATTAGGAGCATGTGGGAAAAAGTGATGATCGATTCCTAACCCAAATTCAATTCTGGCAAAATTTCCTGCTAGAATGCCATTTCCCCGAAAACCGCTTTTTTAGGAGCAACGAAGAATGTCGATGGCTGATCGCGATGGCGTTATCTGGCTGGATGGTGAAATGGTTCCCTGGCGCGAAGCCAAGACCCACGTCCTGACTCACACTCTGCATTATGGCCTCGGCTGTTTTGAAGGTGTGCGGGCCTACAGCACTGCGACCGGTCCGGCCATTTTTCGCCTGAAGGAGCATACTGATCGTCTGTTCCGTTCAGCTCACATCCTCAATATGAAGATGCCGTTCAGCAAGGAAGAGATCAACGAGGCTCAGCGCGCTGCGGTTCGTGAAAACAACCTTGATGAAGCGTATCTGCGGCCAATGGTATTCCTGGGTTCTGAGGGGATGGGCCTGCGTGCAGACAACCTGAAAGTGCACGTTATGGTTGCTGCCTGGAGCTGGCCCTCTTACATGTCGCCTGAAGCCAAGGAGATCGGAATCAAGGTTCGGACCTCTTCCTATACCCGGCACCATGTCAACATCACCATGTGCAAGGCCAAGGCGAACGGAAACTACATCAACTCCATGCTGGCATTGAATGAAGCCATTGCGAGCGGCTGTGAAGAGGCTCTGTTGCTGGACAACGAGGGTTATGTGGCAGAGGGTTCAGGTGAGAACATATTCATTCTCCGTGATGGCGTGTTGCATACTCCGGAACTGACATCCTGCCTGGAAGGCATTACCCGTCAGACCATACTGGACTTCGCCCGGGAACTGGGCATTCCGGTGAAAGAGCGTCGTATTACGAGGGATGAAGTCTATATTGCCGATGAGGCCTTCTTTACCGGCACCGCCGCCGAAGTATTGCCAATCCGTGAACTGGATGGCCGGGTTATCGGTGCGGGCAAGCGCGGTCCGGTCACAGAGAAGCTGCAGGCTATGTACTTTGACGCGGTTAAAGGTAAGCTTGCCGAGCATGCCGGATGGCTGACACCTGTCAGCGGCTGATCGTCAAAGGGTTTCTTATAGCCGCCGTCTGCTTGCTGCAGTCAGGCGGCTTTGTTTTGGTCAAATTCACTTATTTTGCAGGAAGAGCAAATGGCAGACGTCATCAAAGTACCGGTCTCCTTCGGCGAAGTCCTCGACAAGATCACGATCCTTGAAATCAAGTCTGAGCGAATCGGGGACGAGGCTAAATTGAAAAATGTCCGGCTGGAGCTGGAAGAGCTGAGTGCCACCTGGAATGAAGCCGTCACGGATCAGGACGCCATAGCCGATCTGCGTAAGCAGTTAAAGGCAGTCAACGAGGAACTCTGGGTTATTGAAGACGATATCCGTGACCAGGAAGCGGCTCAGGATTTCGGCCCCAGGTTCATTGAACTTGCGCGGGCCGTCTATGTGACCAACGACAAGCGCGCCGCGATCAAAAAAGACGTTAACCTGGCGCTTGGGTCGAGGTTCGTGGAAGAGAAGTCCTACCAGGACTACACCGCCAGAAAATAACGGGTTATTCCCCCTGGTGTGGTGTTACTGTTCAAGGGAAACGCCACATCAGTTCTGGTCTTGTGCCGCGATCCAGCGGTCAAGCATGATGGTCGTATCTTCCACGGTTATCAGCTCCATGGCCCCCTCGAATTCTGCCTTTGCACCCCAGCGCGCTTCATCGACCGTTTTCCCTGTGAACTTCTGCAAAGCTTCCGGGTAGCGATTGACGCACCAGCGAAGAGAATTGTAGGGCCCTGAACGGTTGGGGTTGCTGGCAGCGAAAAGTCCGAGAACATCGGTACCAACCGCACTTGCAATGTGAGCCGGGCCCGTGTCCGGAGCCACAACCAGATCGGCACGTGTCATCAGGGCGGTCAGTTGCTTGAGGGTGTCCTTGCCACAGATATTGTGAGCCTTTTCCGTCATGGCGGACTCGATAGCAGCGCAATACTCAGCTTCAAAAGGGGCAGGACTGCCCACCAGAATAACCTTCATGCCATGGGCCCGGACAGCGTGGTCTGCGAGTCGGGCATAACGTTCTGTCGGCCAGTTACGCAGGGTGTGACTGGCACAGGGGCTGATGACCAGGTTCTTGCGGTCGGTC
Source organism: Marinobacter sediminum (assembly GCF_023657445.1). Lineage (NCBI taxonomy): Bacteria > Pseudomonadati > Pseudomonadota > Gammaproteobacteria > Pseudomonadales > Marinobacteraceae > Marinobacter > Marinobacter sediminum. The sequence goes on from NZ_JAGTWY010000001.1 coordinate 54,145, forward strand.
GCAAGATGTTCTCCTGCAAAGGCGAGGTCACTGTCACTCAAAGGGATAGTCCAGCGCGGAGGGGCGGCCTGCAATCCGAGGGGAGTGAGAAAGCTGGCGAGGCAATCGCGAACATGTTGCTGCTCCGCCGGTGGAATGCGCTGGTTGATGAAGAGGCTGTGAAGATCCTTGCTGCGGGCCTTGTCGTATCCGACCCGGACTCTGGCCGGAATGCAGGCGGCCGCAAGATTTGCACGGAACGCCACCTGCATGTGCAGCAGGGCATCGAATGTGCGACCTTTCATCTGTTTCCGCAGATCGGCATAGCCCTTCCTGCCGGCCTTTTTATCGAAGACGATGAACTCCACACCCGGTAGATCCCCGATCAGCTTTGCTTCGATCTTGCCAATAACCCACGTGATCTGAATGCCAGGTATTTGCTCCTGCAGGCTGAGCACGACTGGTATTACATGAGTTACGTCCCCGATGGCGGAGAGGCGGAGGATGCAAATGGACTTCATCAAAAAATAATCCGTTTGAGGTTATGGAAGCCGGCTTGTGGAGCTTGACGGCTAATCATTGATAAACTGGCGCACATTCTAACTTACTCGCCGACAGACGTCCCGATGCCTGTGCTGGTGAGTGTTCTCAGCGCGATGTCCGGGGGATCATGGTCGAGTCTGAAATCTGTGAGCGTGACAAAAGCTCTGCGTTGCTCATCCATCCGGACTATCAGGGTAGGGTGACCATGTCCTGGTTCGATCCGGGCTACTGGGGCGACAAGGCCGTGCCCGTTGGCAGCGGTGGGCGTGGTGGTGCATGGTTCGTTGATGCTGATGGTGCCGGCCTTGTATTGCGGGAGTATCTCAGGGGAGGCCTCGCTGCAAACGTGTCCCGGAAAACCTATGCTTTCACCGGTGAAAAGAACGTGCGGTCCTTTTCCGAGTTCAGGCTCCTTATGCGTTTAGTAACGATGGGGTTGCCCGTGCCAAAACCCGTCGCGGCCTGGTATCGGAAGGCCTCACCATTGCATTACCAGGCCGCGATCATGATTGAAAGGCTGGTGGATGCCTCGCCGCTGGCAGACCTGATTGGTGGTCTGGAAGATGACGGCTGGTATAACCTCGGCGAGGTCATACGGCGCTTTCATGACGCTGGGGTGCGGCACGCTGATTTGAACTGTTTCAACGTTCTGGTACGAGATGGCGCCTTCTTTCTGATTGATTTTGACAAGGGGTGTATCATGCCGCAGGAGGCCGCTCCTCGATGGAAAGGGGCCAATCTTGATCGTTTTGCCCGCTCCTTAAGAAAGGTGGCGGGAGACGAGGTCCAGCGGCGAGTCTGGGTTTCTTTCATGAACGGATATAACGGGAGTCACACCGCTTGACCGAACAACAGCACAAACCTTCATTGCCTGCGATTCTCTGCCTGACGGATGCCTGTGACCGCCCTGAAACCGAGCTGTTCATCGGTTTAAAGAATGCCGGTTTTGACGTCGATGTCATGTGCAACCCTAAAGGCCGAAACTTTCAGCGTCTGGTTGATGAAGGCATGGTCGCCCAGCCGATGGCGTTAAAGAATCGCTTTGACAAAGAGGGGACTGCGGCCATCCGGGAGCAGCTGGCAAAAAAGAACTATGAGGTTATCCATGCCTATAACCCCAGGGCTCTGGCCTGTGGCCTGCGGGCTTCGAAAGGAACCGACATCAAGATCGTTGCCTACCGTGGCGTGATTGGCAATATAAGCTTTCTCAACCCTGAATCCTGGATTACTTTCCTGCACCCACGAGTCAGCAAGATCGTGTGTGTTGCGGATGCGATTAAGGACTACCTGGCGAGTCTCCGGTTTTTATGGATGCGCATTCCGGAGAAAAAACTTCAGCGTATATACAAAGGTCATGATCTTGACTGGTATCAGGCGGAACCGGCGGATCTTGGCGAATTTGGTGTGCCGGAAGATGCCTTTGTTGTGTGCTGTACCGGACGAAACACGCCTCGAAAAGGCTTTGATGTCCTTGTTAACGCAATGAGCGATCTTCCGGATGACGTAGAGGCACATCTGTTGCTCGTTGGCGATGTTACTGAAAACGATGACCTGAAGGCCCAGGTTGCGGCTTCCTCTCATCCTGAAAGAATTCATTTCACCGGCTATCGGAATGACGCCCCTGCCATTGCTGCGGCGAGTAATGTGTTTGTATTGCCGTCAACGGAGCGGGAAGGCCTGCCCAGGGCTGTAATTGAAGCGATGGCTTACGGCGTTACTCCTGTGGTGACCGGCGTTGGCGGAATGCCAGAGCTGGTGGAAGATGGCGTAAGTGGTCTTGTTGTTCCACCAAAAAGTGCCCGTGCACTTTCATCCTCGATCGAAAGGCTCTATCGGGACAGGCCGTTGATGGCCAGTATGGGGCAGGCTGCACAAGACCGCATTGGGCATCAGTTTCATACCTCTCAAACGGTCTCCGAGACCGGTGAGATGTACAAAGCGTTGACAGGCAGGAACTGAATGCGGCGATATCTTTTTTTTGTCAATCAGCCCTATTCCTATTCGATTCTCCGGCCATTGCAGGATGAGATCCGTCGGCGTGGCGGGGAAGCGGCCTGGTTTGTCGCCGGCTGCACCACGGCGCCGCTTGGGCCCGATGAGCGGCGACTCACGACGGTAAAAGAAGTGATGGCGTTCAACGCGGATGCGACTTTCGTGCCCGGCGACTGGGTGCCTTACTTCTTCCCGGGGATCAAGGTCGAGGTGTTCCATGGTATGGCCCGGAATAAACGGGGCCACTCCAGTGAAGATGAGAGTGACCACTACCGTATTCGGGGATGGTTTGACCTTTACTGCACCCATGCCAGGAAAGACACCGCGAAGTTCCAGGAGCTTGCAGAGCTTCACCAGCACTTCTCCGTGACCCATACTGGCTGGCCGAAACTGGACCCGCTTCTGACTCAGCCGCTTCATGGCAAGCGACATCGTGCTGAAGGCGAGCTCCCTGTCGTCTTCTACGCATCAACATTCAGTCGTTCGGTAACCTCAGCTCCGGCCCTGGCCGAAAAAATAGCGAGTCTTGCGTCGAGTGGCCGCTGGAAGTTTATTGTCACGCTTCATCCTAAAATGGATCCATCGGTTGTCGAGGAATATCGCAGTCTGGCGGGTGAGCACCTTCGCTTTGTCGAGAGCGATGAGGATCTCCTGCCGATCCTGCCGGAAGCGGATATCATGTTGTGCGATACATCTTCGATCATGTTTGAATTCATGTTCCTGGATCGACCGGTGGTGACGTTCAGAACCAAAATGCCCGGCCCATATCTTATTGATGTTGATAGGGTCGAAAACCTGGAGGGGGCGCTGGAGAAAGCGCTAGAGTATCCGCAGGATCTGATGGCCGCCACACGAGCACTTTGCGATGATCTCCACAGTTTCCGTGACGGTCATTCCAGTGCGAGAGTGCTGGATGCCGTAGAGGATTTTATCGCCAACAAACGGTCAACATTACGCGAAAAACCGTTAAACCTGCTTCGGAAAATCAAGGTGAGGCGTCGGCTCCGCAGGGAGCTTAAAAAGATGAGGTACGGGAGCGCGCCATGAGTTGCGTTGCCATTCTGAACAGGAACCTGTGGCTGTGAGCAAACACACGGTCCCCCTTAATGTTTTCGTTGCCAGCACGCCGTTACAGCTTATGAGTTGTACGGAGGCGCGTCACGCTTATGGCTGCCCGGCTGACACTTGTCTTCTGGTCATAGCGAGGCCTGACAACCGGGAAACCGAATCGCAGATGGCTTTTCTGGCTGAAGCGCTGGGGTGGCATGGCGTGGAAACCATCTACCTGAAGAAGAGCACTTTCTATTTTCGGCTTGGGTATATTTCGCGAAGCCTGTCTGGCAGGGTGATTCATCGGCTCTTTATCGGGAATAAATCGAGCTGGATTCACGAGATATTTTACCGTGGGCTCGACAGTGAGCAGCTCATTTTTGTCGATGACGGCCTGGCAACCGTCAAGTACTATCATGCGATTCACGACGAAGGTATTGCTTCGAGGATCTCCCGCGAGAAGAGCCGCTTGCTGGCGGTTATGGGAATCCACCTGCATCGGATTGCGCCCGAGGTCATTGCTTTTTTTACCTGCTTTCCGCTCGCAAGTTCCGAACGTGTCCAGGTTCGGGTTCATGACTTTCCAGTGTTTCGCGAGACGTTCGCATTAAGCGCCCGGAAGAAGGGGGGCGAGCCTCTGGTTGGTTTTCTGGGGCAACCCATAGGCGGCGAGAGTCGGCCGCAGCAGCTTCGTGACCAGATGGCACATGTGGTCGAACGTCATCCGGAAACACGCATCGTCTATTTTATGCACCGAAAGGAGAGTCGGACGGAACTTGAGCGAATACTGGCCGGCTTTCCGGTTGAGATCCGGCAGGCGGGGCGTCCCATCGAGGTAGAGGTGGCCCTTTCCGGTGAAGCCTACATTGCCTTCTACAGTTTTGTATCCACGGCTCTGTTTACCCTCAAGAAAATCTTCCCGGATATGCAGATGTGCCAGATTGACGACCAGGTGCTGAGTGTCAGGATTCCCTTTTACGATAAGATCGTAAGCATGTTTCGGGAAATCGGCGTCGAGACGACTACGCTTTGACTTCCCGGGGCCTGCCTGGCCTGCGCATCAAGTCTTGCTGGACTGGTCAGCTCTGTCCAGCGTCCACAAGCCTGCGTATTTGTTGAAGGTTACCTGGGCATAGGTGACAGCCGTCAGATACCCCACTGCACCGTCGAGAAACCCGAACCGGATAAAATAAACCTGCACAAAAGTCATTAATCCTCGCAACGTTGGATAAATCATGGTTCGGGTCTTCTTGCCCTTCCGGTGCTTTTCCAGTGATCCCAGCCAGGCATATTTGGCACTTTTCTCCAAAGAGTGACCAAAGTCCCGGTGAGTGTAATGGGTAAGGCGGCCACGCAGTGTTTTGGTTTTCCTGCCCTCGGGAATCAGGATGCGCTCATGCACCAGCGCATCAGAGAAGCGGACTCCCTCACGCCGGAACAGGCGCAGTGGTGCCCGGCCGCTGCGGCCAAAGTCGAGGCGTTTACCATAGATAGTGACGGCCCAGGGCAGCTTGTAGGCATCGGCATCCGGGTTGGCCAGATGATGATTGATCTCGCGGGCGAGCTCAGGCGTGATACGTTCATCTGCGTCCAGCGACAGCACCCAGTCCCCCGTTGCTTTTTCCAGGGCTCTCTGCTTCTGTATCCCGAACCCCGGCCAGTCGGTGATCTCGACGACATCCGCATAGTCCCTTGCGATTTCCACCGTTCTGTCGGTGCTACCACTATCGAGAACAATGATTTCGTCTGACACCAACCGTGCTGACTGCAGACAGTCAGCAATATGGTCTTCCTCGTTTTTCGTGATGATGGTGGCTGAGACTCTTCGCGTCCGTTTCCGCGTATAAGATGCGCTTAGCTCGTTAAACAACGCTGAGCCCAGGCCTGCGACAGCGAGTAGATAAAAGGTCAGAAACAGGGTTCGGTTAAAGGTTGCCTCTGTCAGGCCGAAGAAAAAGTAACCTGCTGTGACCATGGTGCCTGCTGCAGCAAGATGGGCCGTAGGTCCGTGCTTGCTTGGCAGGTGACGCGCAAAAGTGACAAGCGGTATGAAAATAAGGAAAAGCCAGCTCAATATGCCGGGAACGCCGCTGGTCGCAGCACTGTTAAGAAGGTCGCTATGGGCGTGGCCTGTACAGCAATCGAACAGAATGGCTGATGCCTCGCCGGTTTCCACAGACGATTCTATGCTGTGGGTATACCCGCCAAGGCCAATACCTGTCCACGGATTGTCTTGGAACATGGTCCAGGCAAGCTCCCACACTTCCAGTCGAACTTCCATTCCTGTATCGAGATGGCCATTCTGATAAACGCCCTCAAGCGATTGCGTCATACGATCGCTGCCTGCAGTTGCCGCGATCACTAAGGCTGGAACCAGAACAAAACCGGCGAGGCGGAGCTTTTTGCCGACTAGCGGCAGGAGCGCCAGCAAGAGGAAGGGAAGAGCAACGAGGTTGCTCCGGGTTTCGGAGAGCATAGATACCACGACAGCAACTCCCCCTGCCACCAGGAACAGAGCAGCGAGAATGTTACGTTTGCAGCGAATGAAGAATAACCCGCCGACTATCGTCATCATGCCGCCAAGCAGGGCAATATTGCCGAAACTGATGGGGTTGATGCCGCCACCAAAACGGGTATTCATAAGCTGCCCGAGGGCTCCGTGGCGGGCAGCAAGAGCTATGACAAAACTCATGATCACGGATAGTGCTATCAGTCCGACCGCGGCAAAAGCCTGACTGGCGCGGACTTGGGCGTAGCTCAGGGCAACAATCAGTGGCCAGAACAGAATAAAGCGGGCATGGGTGCCCAGGGTTTTCCCGCCCTCATAGTCAAATCCTTCGAGGGTCCAGGAGCAGAAGCTCACCAGTACAAAAAACCAGAACGCAAAATGCATCAGTCGCAGTTCTTTCGGCTGGTCCCAGCCGGTGTTCTGGAGTGACTTGCGAATACCGATGGTCATGCCAGCGATGGCCAGCAGCAGTGTCGCTGCCGCGAGAATAGTCGAAGATAAAAGGGCGCCTCCGAGGCCAATCATCAGCAATAGCGGGAGTAACGTCCGGACGTGGGCGGTCATGTGTCTGAATTCCGTGTGTTATCTGGTGAGCGTCTGGCCGTTTGAGCCGTAAACGGTGCGATGATCAATGGCGCTTCTGACTTCCGGCAGGCCTAGCATACCCGATCCGGATTATAGGGATTTATTTCACCGGGCGGGCGATGTCTCAACCGTTTATACTCCCATTGGTATTGCTCGGGGATCTCTCTTACGCAGTGTTCAATGGACAGGTTCATGGCGGTTGTCGCGGCCACGGGATCCTTGTCTCCTAGTCCTGGTTCTGTTTTACGGACAACGATACGAAAGCCTCGGGCATCTGGAAGCCGCGCAGCGTAGGTGATCAGGACATTGGCGCCCGTGCGCTGGATCAGCTTGGACGCCAGAGTCATGGTTTTGACTTCCATGCCGAAAAAGGGGGCAAATGCGTTGCCTTTTCCCCGGGGCGATTGATCAGGCAGTATGCCAGCAACACCACCTTCACGGAGGATTGAGGCCAGTCTTGCCAGTCCGCGTCTGTCTCCCCTCACGAGTTCGGAGCCCAGGCGCCCCCGAACCTTGATCATGTAGTTTTCAAATTCGGGCATGTTGGGCGGACTGTACAGTGCGGCCATCTTATAGCGGGAGGAAAAGAAGAGGCCGGCTAATTCCCAGTTTCCGAGATGGGGGGCAAGCAATATCAGGCCCTCGCCACCGGACAGGGCTTCATCGATCAGCTCCAGGCCTTCGGTCTCCTTGATCAGTCCGAGGCACTTGTCCACCGGCCACTCCCACATAAGCGGGACCTCAAGCATTGTCATGCCTGTTTGAGCCATTGACTCCCTGGACATTTCGCGGCGCACGCTGTCAGAAAGTTCTGGCAGGCAGATCGAGAGATTGATGTCGGTCACCTGACGCGACTTGGTCGGCAGTTTCCAGAGCAGCAATCCCAGTGACTTACCGATTCTTTGGGCTCCAGCGAGAGGCAGCCAGCCAGCCATACGCAGAAGCCCGGCGATGACGAAATACTTGAACTTGCTCATTTTCGGCCGTACCGGTCCTCATATCTTACGATGTCGTCTTCGCCCAGATAAGAACCAGACTGGACCTCTATCAGCTCAAGGTCGATTACGCCCGGGTTTTCGAGGGAATGTACTTGTCCCACGGGGATGAAGGTGGACTGGTTTTCAGTGACCAGATACGTTTTCTCGCCATTGGTAACGCGAGCCGTGCCGCTGACCACAATCCAGTGCTCGGCGCGATGGTGATGCATCTGTACCGATAGCTTGGCGCCGGGTTTCACCGTGATTCGTTTAACCTGGTACCGGGTCCCGTTATCAATGGAATCGTAAACACCCCAGGGCCGATAGACCTCCCGGTGATTCATGTGTTCGTGGCGACCATCATTGCGGATCTGCTCGACGATGGTTTTGACGTCCTGGACCTTGTCCTTGTGAGCAACAAGAAGCGCGTCCTTGGTCTCAATGATGACCAGGTTGTCCACGCCGACTGTCGCTACCAGGCGACTATCTGCACGAACGAGGGTGTTGGCCGTTTCGTGGACAATCACGTCGCCCGCCAGGCTGTTGCCATCCTCGTCCTTTTCACTCACGTCCCAGAGTGCAGACCATGAGCCGATGTCGCTCCACCCGGCGTCCAGGGCCACGACAGCCGCTTTGTCTGTTTTTTCCATCACGGCGTAGTCAACCGATTCAGAAGGGCATGCGGCGAACAACTCTGAATTGACGCGGATGAAGTGAAGGTCTTCGCTGGCATCGTTAATCGCAGCTCTGCATGCGGACAGGATGTCAGGGCGGTGGGTTCCCAGTTCGGTCAGATAATCTCTGGCGCCGAACAGGAACATGCCGCTGTTCCAGAGATATTCGCCGGAGGCAAGGTAGCTTTTTGCGGTTTCGAGGTCCGGTTTTTCGACAAATTCGTCGACAGAGTAACAATCGGTTGCCAGCCCGGTTCCCTGGTGGATGTAGCCATACCCCGTTTCGGGTTGGTGAGGAACGATGCCAAAGGTAACCAGTTTACCCTGCTGGGCCAGGGGTAAGGCTTTGGTGACACCCTGCTGAAAGGCAGTAACATCCTGGATGAGGTGATCAGCGGCCAGGACCAGCATCAGGGGATTATCCTCACCTGCGCTTTCACACAGTTGCAGCGCGGCCAGGGCAATAGCAGGTGCGGTATTGCGCCCGCAGGGTTCCAGTATGATCTGGACGTCTTCGTGATTGGATTGCCGCATCTGTTCCGCGGCAAGGAACCGGTGCTCCTCATTGCAGATAAGGAGGGGGTTGTCAGTGTCCATTCCCTCAAGCCGGGCGACTGTTGACTGCAGCATTGATAGTGGACTGTCTGTCAATTTCAGGAATTGCTTTGGATTCAGTTGCCGAGACAGTGGCCAGAGCCGTGAGCCGGTGCCGCCAGCCATAATGACGGGGTGAATCATGTGCTTACTCCGGGCTTGAGTTTGGGAATGCCGTGAAAAAACATTGATCTGAATGTGCGCCATCTTAGCACAGGGACATCATAATATTGCCCCGGTACAAACCGAATCCAACAACATTAAAATCAGGAACTGTGATGAAGCTACCTCTGTCCGTTTATTACATCACCCAGGACGAAGAGTTAAGGCTGCCCGAGTCTCTGGCGAAAGTGACCGGGTGGGTGGATGAGATCATTGTGGTTGATTCCGGAAGCACCGACAGAACAAGAGAGATAGCCGAAGGCGCCGGGGCACGTTTTGTCTACAACGACTGGCAGGGCTTTGCCTCTCAAAAGGCCTATGCCGCAAGCCTTTGTCGCAATGACTGGGCCTTGGACCTCGACGCCGATGAAGTGTTGTCCGATGAACTGGTAAGAAACATCAAGGCTGTGTTTGTTCAGCCTGTTCCCGAAGATGTTGCTGGTTTCCGAATGCGCTGGGTATTGTCCCAGCCGAATCCGGCGCACCCTTTTAAGCATGATAAAACCAAGAAAATTCTGCGCTTGTACAATCGGAAGAAGGCAGTTATCGAAGCTGAAAAAGACAGCAACAACGACCGGCCGCAGGTCAGGGAAGGGCGGGTACTTGATCTGAAGGGCGATGTGCTGCACAGAACGCTTGTTTCGCTGGAACAGATGGAACGGAAATACTGTCAGCTCTCCACAGAGCAGGCGAGATTCCTCGCGGCCAAAGGCCGGCGCATCTCCAGTGGCCGGTTGTTTGCGGAGTTTCCGCTCAAGTTCCTGAAGTACTACCTGATTCATCGGCAGATTCTGAATGGCTGGTTTGGCCTGAGCGTCGCCATCACCGCAGCAAACAGAAATTTTATGCGGCTGGCGAAAGCAAAGGAGTTGCAGATGCTTGCGGAGCTGGAAATGGATTCGGGTCCAAAGCGATTCTGACCAGTGCTCAGTTTCGGTCAACGGACAATGCATCGAAATACAGTTGTTCCGTTTCATCGGTCATGTTTTCAAGCGTGAGTTTCTTTCTCGCGAAAGCCATTGCCGGTCCTTCAGCTTTTTTCAGTCCGGCCAGATTGCCAAGGGCTTCAGACAGTAGATCGGATAAGGAACTGATTTCGTGGTCCTGACAGAGCGCACCGGCCGGAAGAATGTTTTGTGGCCCGGAGACCGGTGTTGAAATGACCGGGCAGCCGGCCAACAGTGATTCAATCAAGACGTAGGGAAAGCCTTCCCGTTCAGAGCTTAGTACCGTCAGTTGCGCCTGTTTATAGACTGAACTCAGGTCGTTGTGGAATCCTGCGAGGGTAACGTCGTCCCCGAGGCTTAGTTCGCAGATCAGCTTTTCAAGTCGTTTTCGTTCGGAGCCGTCACCAAATATCGTGAGGTGAGCCGAAGGTAACGACTTTGCCCGCAGGGCCCAGGCTTCAATGAGCCTCTGAAAGCCTTTAACCGGTTCAAGTCGGCCAATGGCAACAACATTGATTACTTCGGGTGGGAACGCCGGATTGTATGAATTTTCCGGCTCCGGCGTGCGAGGCAACGCCACGCCATTGTAGATCAGGTGCCTGCCAGGGTGCTTAAGGTTCTCGAAGATCCGGGGGCTGACAGCTATAACCCTGTCCAGGCGATTGAACGCTTTGTGACTGGATTTGATACCGTGAACAGTGCCTACCCTGAGTTTTATGGTGTCAGACTGAATACTTCCTGTCAGCTGGGCTGCTTTATTTCCCTGGGCGTGGAGGATATCCGGCGCGATCTTTTTTACGCGGTGCTTGAGGGTCAGGATGAGCCAGGGATTGCGCCGCCCAAGATGAAACGGCACAGAGTGGAAGTGCACACCTCTCGGGAATCGGTCGATGTAGGAGGGGTGCCCCATTACGTGCACGTTATGACCGCGACTGGCCAGTGCTCCTGCCAGGTCGGCAGTGTGTTTCTCCATGCCGCCCCAGGTTGTGCCCGGCGTTCCTAAAACCAGAACGATGGTTAGTTTGTGTTCGCTGTTCATTGGGCGTTTTTGCGTTGCGCGAGCACATTCTCATAGACTTGCAGCGACGCTTCGGTTTGCGCTTCAAGCCGAAACCGGTAGGGAATCTCAATGGTCGGCGTCTCCGAGTCCAGAAGCCGTAATACGGTTTCGGCAACCCCGTCGGTATCGTCCGGCGTCACCAGTCCGGCCTGAAAGCAGGCCTGAAGTGTCTCCGCGGCTCCCCCGCGGTTGTAGGCCACCACCGGTGTGCCTGAGGCGAGAGCTTCAGTGACCGTGCGGCCGAAGGGTTCCGGTTTGGTGCTCATGTGGCAGACGACATCCGCCAGAAGGTAAAGGTTGGTCATGTCGTTACGCTGGCCCAGAAAACTGACCTTGTCGGTCAGGTTCAGGCGGGCGCGTTCTTTTTCCAGTTCTTCCAGAAAGTGCTCCTTGCCGGGTTCGGCGCCGCCTACGATGATGCCGTGGCAATCCGGCCGCTGGTGAACCAGTTTCGCCATCATGGTCAGGAAATCCAGCTGGCCTTTCCAGCGTGAAATTCGGCCCGGCATCATGATGATTCTCTGGTTGGTCAGCTGCGGGTATTGCCGGAACCATCGGCTCAGCCACTGCGGTGTGAGCTCCCTTTGCCGAAAGGCATCCACGTCAACGCCACGCTGTATTACTGACAGTTTTTCCTCGGGTACCGGATAGCTTTTTAAAATGTAATCCCGCACACATTGGGATACGGCAATCATGTGATCGGCCCGGGTCATGATGGCGCTGTATGGGTTGACGGAGTACATGCCATGAAAGGTGGAAACGATAGCCGGACGCTGGCTTGCCGGAATACTTCGGAGTGCCAGGTAAATGATCCACGCCGGCATACGGGAGCGGACATGAACAATGTCCGGCTTCAGCTCAAGGAGCAGCTTCCTCATTGGCAGGACCTGCCCGAACGAGGCTGGGGACTTTCGGTGTATGGGCATGAAGATGTGCCGTGAACCCTGGCCCCGAAGCTGCTCGGCCATCGGACCACCCTTGGAGACCACAAATGACTCGTGGCCCCGCTTCACCAGGTCGGAAGCGAATTCAACGGTGCCACGTTCTACCCCCCCGCTGTATAGCGCAGGCAGTGCCTGGAGAATTCTCAAACGTCTTTCCTTTTGTTGTTTCGATGGCTGTCTTTCTCTGCGGGCAACAGACCCTGTTTGAGTACCCAGCGGGCAGCGCGATCTGCTTCCCACAAGGTCTCATGATGACCAGTCTCCCCCGCCATGACAGCGGCATGGTTACTCCAACTGGCAATATGGCCGCGGCTGACCAGTCGATCGATTCCCTCTGCCACGCGACTGCCGGTCCTTCTCGGCAGCTCGAAAATCCCGGTGGGCACTGATGAGGTTGCCGCTTCACAGACCATGGACATGCTGTCCGGGGTAACCCACACCGCCCTTGAGGCTGAAAGACGGTGGCTGAGCCAGCTCTCGTGAGTTTTTGCCGGGTCGGCAACGGTAATTTTCGGGCCAGCCTGCTCATCGAGGCGTGCCAGGAGGTCGGTTGGTGTGCGTCGGGAACCACTGATGGTCCAGCGCCATTGGTGGTAATGGCCAATCAGGTGATTGATCTGCCCCAGCACCACGTCGCTGTCCCAGTCAAAATGTGGAGAGGGTCCGCCCACGAGAATGAGTGCTTCGGGTTTGTCCGTTATCCGGGCCAATGGTGTGACCGTGTTAATTACGCCTTCCGTCATCAGGACATTAGGCTCCGGGTGAACTCTGTCATGGGCAGGGATTATCGCGCCACTGATCCAGCCCAGAGGAAAGGCGGGCTTCATAATGACCAGGGATTTTGTCTTTTTCAGCCGGCGCAGCGAGAGCAGCAAACGGTGCGTTCCGGAACCTGCACCGATTACAAGGTCCGGGTGCGGAAACGCGTCATTCACGGACGGAGGTACTGCCAGCAAGGCGCGCCAGAGTGAGACTTTTAATGCCGAGGTATCTATCCAGTAAAGACTGACGCCGGCCAACACCCGAAGGCGATTGCCCAGCCCCTTCAGCTGGTTCCGGTGGCCAGGCTTATTATCCGTTAACAGCCATACGACTGGTGCGGAGCTGTCACGGTCATTTGGTTTTGCCATGGTGTCCGGACATTGACTGCCGGCCTCCCTGTATTGAATGGCTTTCCGGTTTACTTGCTACCGTAAAAGCCCGGGGCTTTCGGATCCGGGCGGGTTTTGAAACGGCGGTGCATCCAGAGGTATTGGTCCGGTGCCCGCCGGATTTCCCGTTCGATAATGCCATTGAGCAGCGTCGCGTCCTTGAGATCATCCCCGCTGGGGAAGTTCTCGAGGGCAGGGTGGAAATAGATGTCATAGCCCGGTCTATCTTCCCGCCGGAAGTGGCTGAATGGCACAACCTTGCATCCGCTGCGCTCGGCGATGCGAGAGGTCGCTGTGATGGTGCCGGCCTCGACGCCAAAAAACGGGGCGAAGACGATATCTTTACGACCGTAATCCTGGTCCGTGGCATACCAGACCGCGTGGTTCTTTTTCAGGTTTCGGAATAATCCCCTCAGGTCCCTGGCTCCAAGTACGGTGCCGTAGCGCCTTTCCCTCGCTCTTGTCATAACAGCATTCACAAGTGGATTATTGTGATCCCGTTGCATGACATCTGAGTTGATGTATTCCGTGACCAGACTGCCCCCGAGGTCCAGCGTACTATAGTGACCTCCGAGAAGCAGAACGCCTTTGCCATTGGATAGTGCCTGCTCGAAATGCTCCAGGCCATGAACCCTGGTGATGCCGATCAGCTTGGCTGGATCCCGGAACCATGCGATCCCCAGCTCCAGCAAGCCGATGCCATTGGCGATGAACGCCTTTCGGACCAGAGCGTATTGTTGAGCTGCCGTAAGTTCTGGAAAACAAAGTTGAATATTCACTTCGGTGACGTGGCGCCGGCTTTTTGCCAGTTTCCAGGCCAGCAGTCCAGCCATTTTCCCGAGCCACCACTGAAGGCGAATGGGGAGTTGTGCAATGCACCACATCAGGGAAATGCCCATCCATGTGGGCCACCAGCGAGGATGGCGGTAGGCTGAATAATCGGTATTTCTCGCTAGTTTGCGGTATTTCTTTTTCACTGGAAACGGGTCCTGCGTGTTCGTCATACTGGTCGTCACATGTAGAGTGACTAAGGGATCAACCGGAAGCAAATCAACAGGTTTTGCGCTATGATACCGCACTGTTTTGCCGGGAGTCCTGTGTGCTGCAATTTATCTATTCCCAGCTGATACGGCTGCTTTTACCCTTTATTTTGCTGCGACTGTGGTGGAACGGTCGCGAGGCTCCTGAGCTTCGTCGAAATTGGCGACAGAGGCTCGGGTTGGTGCCCCGCGCAAAAGGGGCTGTGGTATGGGTGCATGCCGTCTCCGTGGGCGAGACGATTGCCGCCGGCCCCATGGTTCGCCGGCTGCTCGGCCGGAATCCCGACATTACCATCCTGATGACAGCCATGACCGATACGGGGCTCGCTCAGGCTCGCAAGATGTTTGGTGATCAGGTCCAGTATGCTTATGCGCCTTATGACACGCCCGGCTCCATTCGTCGTTTCCTGAATCGGGTAGACCCCCGTATTCTCGTAATCATGGAAACGGAAATCTGGCCAAATATGATACGTCAGTGCCGGAACCGCAACGTGCCTGTCTTTCTCATTAATGCCCGTCTTTCTGAGCGCTCCGCCCGGGGTTATGAGCGCATCAGGAGTCTGGCTTCGCCGATCATGCGCAGTATCGGCTGGGTTGCCGCGCAGGCTGAAAGGGACGCCGAGCGTTTCCGTCGGATCGGTGTAGCTGCAGCCAAAGTTGCGGTAACGGGCAGTGTGAAGTTTGACGTGGATATTCCAGACGATGTCCGTGAAGAGTCCGGCGCGCTCAGAAACAGGCTGTCCAAACGCCCGGTCTGGATAGCGGGCAGTACCCACGAAGGTGAGGATGTGCAGTTGCTGGCGGCCCACCAGAGGGTTCTGGAAGCGCACCCCGAGGCCTTGCTGATTATTGTGCCGCGTCATCCGGATCGGTTTGAGGCGGTAGCAGATAAAATTGGCAAGGCCGGGCTCTCATTCGTTCGCCGGTCAACCGGTGATGCTCCCGGCACCGCCCAGGTGTATCTGGGGGACACCATGGGTGAGCTGATGATGCTTTATGGTGTGAGTAACATGGCTTTTGTGGGCGGCTCACTGATCAGACGCGGAGGGCATAATCCTCTTGAACCTGCCGCATGGGGAATTCCGGTGTTCTCAGGGCCCCACGTTTTTAATTTTGAAACCATTTATCAGTGTCTGCTGGATGATGCTGGGGTCAAACTCGTTACCAATGTGGACGAATTGGCAGCGCATATCATCCATCTTTTCAGTGACGAAGAGGCGCGAAAGGCAATCGGACGGCGAGCGCTGTCTGTGGTCGACAAAAACCGCGGAGCGCTGGACAAGGTCGTGGACGGAATTATTGAGCGGATCTGAAGGCGGACGAAACGGTTCGTCCGCCTTCAGCATTTATTGGGCCGGAACTTCCAGCATTTTTTCTTCGTTCGCCAGGGCCTCTATTCCGGGCGCCGTCTCACTCAGCCAGTTATTGAGACTGATCAGGTCCTGGGGGCTAAGGGTTCCGGCCGCCTGCTTCAGCTGAAGCGTGTTGATCACGTAGTCGTAACGGGCATTGGCATAGTCTCGAAGTGCGACATAATAGGCACGTTCGGCATCCAGAACCTCTACAATATTGCGGGTACCCACTTCATATCCCGCGCGGGTCGCGTCCAGTGCGCTGCGGCGGGAAATAATCGTCTGCCCCAGTGCTGACGCGGTTTCAATATTGTTGTTCACTGTCAGGAACAGGCTGCGCGTGTTCACGCGGACATCTCTGCGCACGGTATTCAATGACTGCTCCGCAACCGTCACCTGTGAACGCTGCTGGCGAACGCCGGCCTGGGTGCCCCCACCGGTATAAATCGGTACGTTCAGCGTTAGCCCAATGACGCCCTGGGTTGTGGTGCCATCCCTCTGTGTCTGGATGGCGTTAGGGTCTTCAATGCCGCTGATGTCAGACTTGCCATAGGAAGCCGTCAGGTCGACCGTCGGGTAGTGGCCGGACTTGGCAACCTTCAGGTTAGCTTCACTGGCGTTCAGGTCGTACATAGCCGAACGAATCGACCAGTTCTGCTCCAGTGCGGTCGTCTCCCAGGCGGAAGGGTTCATCGGATCCGGCCGACCGAGAGGGAAGTTCTGACGCAGGTTTTCGAGGTCCTCCGCGAATTCTCCGGTTAGCCGGGCTACCTGTTCCCGCGCAATGTTCAGCTGATTTTCAGCGACGATGCGCCGGCTTCGGGTGTCATCGTAGCTTGCGCGGGCCTCATAAACCTCAGTAATCGCAATCAGGCCTACATCAAAACGCTCCTGTGCCTGTTCATACTGGCGCTGAATTGCAGCTTCAGCCGCCAATGTTGTCGTCACTGTGTCCCTGGCGCGGAGTACGTTGAAGTAGGCGGTGGCAACGTCCAACATCAGTTGCTGTTGCGCGAGGTTGTACTGGGCGCGTGCCGAATCTGTCTGGAACTGGCTCGCGTCATACCGGAACCACGCATCCGCCTGAAACAGTGGCTGGGTCAACTGAATGCCATAGTTCAGTTCACGGTAACTGTTGTCCTGGTTTGGACCGTCCACATCGGTGTGGTTCGTCTCGCCAAACGCGCCAATCTGCGGCAGCAAGGCGCTCTTACTGACGTCGCTCGCGGCCTTTTGAGCTTCGAAGCTGGCCTGGGCGGCAGCAATGCCAGAGTCGTAGGAGAGTGCTTTCTCATAGGTCTCTACCAGATCCATGGAAAGGGCAGGCTGGGCCGCCAATAGGCCAACAAGTCCGGAAAGCAGTCGTTTCTTCATCGTTTCTCCTGAATACCTGTGCGCATATGCGTCCCGCTCTGAAACGCTGTTTTGGCTGCAGAACCACAAAAGCTGTGATGAGCAGTGCAATCGAAAGGCTATGGTTGGCCATTATGGACAATAATGGTTGGCAGCTCTACACTTGCAAACAACACCGATTGTAGGTGTTACACAAAACAGTTTCGCGTCTTGACGGGGTGCTGGCCTGCCTTACTTTGAATGAGGGCGGCCGGCTGAGATTGCAATGCAGAACCCGCGACCTGATCCGGATAATACCGGCGTAGGGATTGAGACCACATCGCTCAGAGGCAGACTTTTCCCGGTACGAAGGGGAAGCTGTGTCCGCAGCTCCGTCATACGCGACCCGACATCCAACAGAAGTCCCGGGAGCGAATGATGACAGAGCTACCTTCCTACCTCAGTGATTCCGCCCAGGTAGATTCCGCAGCAGTTACATCCCTGCCAAATTCCCGAAAGGTATACGTGCAAGGCAGTCGTGTCGACTTGCGCGTACCCATGCGGGAAATAACCGTCAGCGATACGCCCACAGAGCTGGGGGGAGAGCAGAACCCGGCAGTTATGGTCTACGACACCTCTGGCCCCTACACCGACCCTGAAGCAGCCGTTGACCTCCGCAAGGGGCTCGAACCGATCCGTACCCCATGGATCTTCGAGCGCGACGACGTGGAGCAGTTACCCGCTTACACGTCGGAATTTACTCTTCGCCGGATGAAAGATCCTCAGCTGGATACACTGAGATTCATGGACGAGCGCAAACCCCTGCGGGCGCAACCGGGTAAAAATGTCAGTCAGATGCACTATGCGCGCAAGGGTATTGTCACGCCGGAAATGGAATACATTGCCATTCGGGAAAACCTGAAACTTCAGGAAGCCCGTGATAAGGGGCTGCTTAAAGACCAGCATCCCGGACAGGCCTTCGGCGCCAGCCTGCCGGAAGAGATTACGCCGGAGTTTGTCCGTGATGAAGTGGCGCGAGGTCGTGCCATCATCCCGGCAAACATTAACCACCCTGAATCCGAGCCGATGATTATCGGGCGTAACTTCCTGGTGAAGATTAATGGCAACATCGGTAATTCCGCGGTGAGCTCATCGATAGAGGAAGAAGTGGAGAAGCTGACCTGGGGAATTCGCTGGGGCGCGGATACCATTATGGACTTGTCCACTGGCAAGAACATACACGAAACGCGGGAGTGGATTATCCGCAATTCCCCGGTCCCTATTGGCACGGTGCCCATCTATCAGGCCCTGGAAAAAGTTGGCGGTGTGGCTGAGGACCTGACCTGGGAAGTCTTCCGCGATACTCTGATTGAGCAGGCAGAACAGGGCGTTGACTACTTCACCATTCATGCCGGTGTGCGCCTTCACCATGTGCCTCTGACCGCCCGGCGGACCACAGGGATTGTGTCTCGCGGTGGCTCAATCATGGCAAAGTGGTGCCTGGCTCACCACAAGGAAAGCTTTCTCTACGAGCACTTCGAAGACATCTGCGAAATCATGCAAGCCTACGATGTTTCTTTCAGTCTGGGCGACGGACTGCGTCCGGGCTCAATTGCCGATGCCAACGACGCTGCCCAGTTTGGTGAGCTGGAGACGTTAGGCGAGCTTACAAAAATTGCCTGGAAACATGACGTGCAGGTGATGATCGAAGGCCCCGGCCATGTGCCCATGCATCTGGTGAAGGAAAACATGGACAAGCAGCTTGAGTGCTGTGATGAGGCGCCGTTCTATACCCTTGGCCCGTTGATCACCGACATTGCTCCCGGGTACGACCACATTACCTCGGGCATTGGCGCCGCGATGATCGGTTGGTATGGCTGCGCAATGCTCTGCTACGTTACGCCCAAAGAGCACCTTGGGCTGCCCAACAAGGACGATGTGAAAACCGGCATCATCACTTACAAAATTGCCGCCCACGCCGCTGACCTTGCCAAGGGACACCCCGGAGCCCAGATTCGGGACAACGCACTCTCCAAGGCCCGTTTTGAGTTTCGCTGGGAAGACCAGTTCAACCTGGGGCTTGATCCGGATACCGCGCGTTCTTATCACGACGAAACCCTGCCCAAGGATTCTGCCAAGGTGGCGCACTTCTGCTCCATGTGCGGTCCGAAATTCTGTTCCATGCAGATTTCCCAGGAAGTCAGGGATTATGCCAGGGAGCATGGCCTGGACGAGGTTTCGGCGGTTGACGCCGGGATGCAGGAGAAGTCTCGCGAATTCGTGGAATCCGGCAGTAAGCTCTACGATAAGGTCTGAGGTCTGACACTTGGCCTGACAGGTTTGTGCGTGAGCCGGGCTGGTGAGCCCGCTCAGAAAGCGACTCGAGACGTCCCTGTGCGTCTCGGGCTCCGCCATCCCTGGCTCCGCACGTTTCTGACCAGGCTCACCAGCCCGGCTCTATCTGAACTCGGCAATATCGCTGAGAAAATAGCTGAATGGTTCGAGGACTTTCTCTGTATGTTTCGCTTAAGACTACGGCTTTCTGGAAATTATGGGGCCAGTGTTGGGGCGGCTTTCCAAAACTGTGCGGAGCCATGGATGGCGGAGCTCAAGCGTCACATGGACGTGCCGCAAGGAGCGTGTTTTGGAAAGCCGCCCCCAACACTGGCCTTGCACCAGAGCCTGGATCAAGGGGCTTGCAATAAGAGTCAGCCACCGGCTATCGTTCAAAGTCGATTCAGAAGTCGGATGTATGATGACCAAACCGTTCCAGTTTCAGGCCAGCGACGTCAAAGTCGAAAAACGCGAAACCGTCTTCCAGGGCTTCTTCCGTATGGACAAGCTATGGCTGACCCACCCGCGTTTTGATGGCCGGGAAATGCCTGTTTTCACGCGAGAACTGTTTATCCGCGGGGACGCTACCTGCGTACTTCCCTACGACCCTGCGCGGGATGAAGTCGTGCTGCTGGAGCAGTTCCGGCTGGGAGCCCTCGGGCGTGAACAGTCGCCCTGGCTGCTGGAGCTGGTCGCGGGCATGAACGAGGACGGCGAAACGCCTGAAGAAGTCGCCCAGCGCGAAGGGCAGGAGGAGGCCGGCCTGACATTCAGTGAGCTGGACAAGATCTGCGACTACCTGGTCTCTCCGGGCGGCAGCACAGAAATGATTCACCTGTTCTGTGGCCTGATCAGCACTGAATCCGCGGGTGGCCTGTTCGGTGTCGAACACGAGCATGAGGACATTCGTGCCCATGTGGTCGGCGCCGACGAGGCCATTGCCATGATCCACGATGGCCGGATCAACAATGCGGCCGCTATCATCGCGCTTCAATGGCTTGAACTGAACCGTTCAAGGCTTCGGAAGGAGGCGAAGTAATGACAGAGTGGAGCATGAAGCCAAAGCGTTATGTGCCGAATCTCAGGCAGCTGGGCGCTTTGTGTGATGGTAATTATCAGCGTCTGAACAAGCTGCGTCAGTTGGAAGTGGATGGCAGACCTATCTGTGAGTTTGAGCTCCATCGCGAAAACCAGTACCTGGGGCGGGTCCGGATAAAGGTTCTGCAGACGGCAAAATTCACGGAAACCCTGTTGCTCGAGCAGGTGCATAATTCCGGACGCTGGCTGAACAATCCGCAGATGACCGTGCGCGTTTATCATGATGCGGGATTGGCGGAGGTTATCAGCTGCTATCGGGATAGGCAGATTGCTCCCGTAAACGACTACCCCAATCGTTTCATGCACCACCCTGATGAAAAGGTCCAGGTGAATGGTTTTCTGGCCGATTGGCTCGATTACTGTCTGCGCTTTGGCCATTTGCCTATGGAGCATGCAGCCTGGTCGGCTGGAGAAGGTGTCGACTGAATCTTCTCTTCATGTTGAAAGCAGGACGAGATTGGGCTGGCTTGGCGCGACCTGTGTGCCATAGTTGTCAAAAATTGCAAACTGTCGCCAGGGCATGGTCAGAATGTGATCCCGGTTCCATTGCAAAGTGATAAATTCAGGAGCTGTCGTCGTACACTTACCCCTAGTTCAAGCGACGTAGGCCGATTTTGACCAAGAGCGCCATGACCACAAAGGATGAATCCCGGCCATTCCGGGTGCTGCAACTGACAGATCCCCACTTGATGGCCAATGCCAGCGGTGAGTTGCTGGGGGTCAATACCCGGGACAGTCTGAATGCCGTCATTGAAGAAGTTCTGCAAGTGCACGGTCAGCCGGATCTCATTCTGGCGACCGGTGATCTGGCGCAGGACAGCTCGGAAACGGCCTATAGAGTTTTTGGCGATAGCCTGAAGGCGTTTGCTTGTGGGTCGGCCTGGCTCGCAGGCAATCATGATGATGCCGGAACGTTGCGTGAAGTAGCGGCGGATTATCAGGCAGATCGGCGCCACATCGTTCAGGGTGGTTGGCAGTTTATCCTGCTGGACTCTTCAGTAGCCGGCAAAGTCTATGGCGAGCTGGCCCAATCCGAGCTGGACTTTCTTGAGAGCACGCTTAGAGAGAATCCTGACATTCCCACTCTGGTGACCCTCCACCATCACCCGGTCGACATTGGTTCTGACTGGATGGGGAAAATCGGCCTCAGGAACCGGGACGCGTTCTGGGAGGTTGTGGATCGATTCCCACAGGTAAGAATGGTGCTTTGGGGACATATTCATCAGGAGCATGATCTGGAAAGGCACGGCGTCAGCCTTTTGGCGACCCCCTCTACCTGCATCCAGTTTACCTCTGGATCCAGCCAGTTCTCTGTTGAGGCTGTACCTCCGGGCTATCGTTGGTTCGAGCTCAGCGCTGGCGGCAACTTCAAGACTGACGTACACCGGGCCACGAACTTCGAGTTCGAGCTGGACCAGGACAGCACAGGCTACTGAGCCTTCCCCGAAGTTGCCTGGCTGCTTCGAGCATTCCCTCAAGCGCAGGGGGCAGGGGAGTGGATGATCTGAATTCGATCATGACTATGGTGCCTGAAGCTCGCTGGCATTCGGCTCTTGCGGTAAACTGCGCGAAAAATCCAATCAGGGAATCCGACCATGAGCAACATACCCGCAGATCTCAAATACATTGAAACTCACCAGTGGGTCCGTGTTTCCGGTGACGGCACGGCAACTGTCGGTATCACCGATTTTGCCCAGGAGCAGCTGGGTGATGTGGTTTATATTGGTGTGCCGGATCTGGGTGTTACGGTGAACGGGGGCGAAGAGGCTGGAGTGGCGGAGTCGGTCAAGTCAGCTTCAGATGTTTTCAGCCCGGTCACCGGTGAGGTTGTTGCGGTGAATGAGGCCCTTGAGGATGAGCCGGAAAAGGTCAATGAAGATCCATACGGAGATGGCTGGTTGTTCAAGGTAAAGCTGGTTGATCAGGGCGAGCTGGATGGTCTGATGGATGCTACGGCCTACTCGGAGCATGTCGCTGCCGAGGGGTAATCTCTGCGAATAGGTGCAAGAGCCGCCGGCCCGGCGGCTCCCGTTATTCCGTGTTGTTGTTTCAGGGTTATGTATAATCCTCGCCCCCGTTTTTGTTTCTGTCAGGTGGTCGTTATGAATTTTCCGGTTTTATATCTTCGCAAAGGTGCCGAGCGCCGGCTCCGGGCGGGTCACCTGTGGGTTTACAGCAATGAGGTGGATACCCGCCGTTCGCCGCTGAGCGACTTTGAAGCCGGTGCTCAGGCTGAGCTGAGAGCGTCCAACGACAAGTCGTTGGGAACGGTTTTCGTTAATCCGCAGGCCCTGATTTGTGGTCGTCTGATCAGTCGCGATGCCAGTCATGGCATGACACCAAAACGTTTGACCGAACGCCTGGAAACGGCGCTGGCTCTGCGCAAAAGTCTTTTCGACAAACCTTTTTACCGCTGGGTTTTTGGGGACAGTGATGGCCTTTCCGGGCTGGTTATTGATCGCTTTGACGATACAGTGGTAGTGCAGATTTCAACGGCGGGCATGGAGTTGTTGAAAGATGCGATCGTGCGGGCCGTTCAGCGTCTGGTGCATCCGGTAGCGATTGTTCTGAAAAACGATGGCAAGATGCGAAAGGTTGAGGGGCTGGACACATACGTGGAGCAGGCGCATGGTCCTGAAACGTCTCTGCTGAGGATTGAAGAAAACGGGGTGTGTTTTGAGGTGCCGCTGGAAGGCGGCCAGAAGACCGGCTGGTTTTACGATCACAGAATGAATCGTCAGCGGTTGCAGGCCTATGCACCGGGCAAGCGGGTCCTCGACGTTTTCAGTTATGTCGGAGGGTGGGGAATTCAGGCCGCCTGTGCCGGTGCGACTCATGTAACCTGTGTGGACAGCTCTTCGTCAGCGATCGACTCGGTGCATCACAATGCCGGATTGAACGGTCTTGATAACGTGGAAACCCTGGAAGGGGATGCCTTCGAAGCCTTGAAAGCACTCTGTGACGAGAAAGAGAAATTCGACATTGTCGTGCTGGATCCGCCGGCGCTGATTCCCCGCCGCCGAGATCAGAAGGCAGGAGAGCAGGCATACGCTCGGCTCAATCAGTTGGGTTTGCGCTTGCTCGAGCGGGACGGGATTCTGGTATCAGCATCCTGCTCCATGCATCTTTCTCAGGAAAAGCTGACCGATATTATACGCGGTAGTGGTCGCAAGATTGATCGCTTCGTGCAGCTGCTGGAGCAGGGGCATCAGGCCCCGGACCACCCGGTAATTCCGGGCATTCCGGAAACTGATTACATCAAATCCTGCTTTGTACGGTCCCTGACCAGCTTCTTCTGAAAAAATCTGGTCAAATTCTGGTCAATCCCGCAAGGACAGGATCTGCCAACCCTGATCCCGAGCCAGTGCTTCCAGTGTGGGGTCCGGGTCTACGGCAACGGGATTGCTTACCACCTTCAGCAAGGGAACGTCGTTGTGGGAGTCGCTGTAAAACCAGGCTCCGTCCAGATTCTTGCCGTGCGCTTCCAGCCAGGCGTTTAATCGCTCGACTTTGCCATCCTGAAAGCTGGGTATACCGGCAACTTCTCCGGTATAGCGGCCATTTACCAGCTCCGGCTCGGTTGCAATCAGGTGCTCAATGCCCAGTGCTTCAGCAATCGGCTCGGTCACGAACCGGTTGGTGGCTGTAATGATCATCAGGGTGTGGCCCTGGTCGCGATGGCGGTCCAGCAGTTCGGCAGCCTTGCTGAGCATCATTGGTCGGACCTTCTTGTCCATGAAAGTATTACGCCAGTCCAGCAGCTGATCCATGTTGTGGCTTGCCAGAGGCTCAAGCGCAAAGCCGAGGTAGTGCAGGATGTCCAGCTCGCCATTCAGGTATTCATGGTAAAACCGGTCGTTGGCCTTACGGTATTCCTCGGCATCCACAATACCCTCTTCTACAAGGAATTCGCCCCAGGCATGGTCGCTATCGCCGGCCAGAAGAGTGTTGTCGAGATCGAAAATCGCTAGGGTCAAGCTGTTACCTCCGGTGATTGCAGGGCTTGCGCCAAAGGCGACAGTCTACCATGACATGTGCATTGCGGCTCCGTTTGCCGAACCCTTGGGATTCTGTAAGAATGATAGCAACTTGGACAATTCCGACCGGTGAATTTTTGTGCCGGTCTGCCGACTCTTGAGAGGACTGTGCCGTGATCGATTCAGACGGTTTCAGACCCAACGTCGGAATCATTCTGGCCAACCACAGGGGAGAGGTCCTGTGGGCAAGGCGAATAGGGCAGGACTCCTGGCAGTTCCCGCAAGGTGGTATCAAACACAACGAATCACCAGAGGAGGCACTGTACCGGGAGCTTGGAGAGGAAGTTGGTCTGGAGGGCAGTGATGTGGAAATCATCAGCTGTACCCGGGGCTGGCTAAGGTACCGGCTTCCGCGGAGGATGGTACGCCATAACTCGCACCCCGTTTGTGTGGGCCAAAAACAGAAATGGTTCCTGCTGAGGATGTTATCGCCGGACGCGCAGGTTTGCGTGGACGGTACCGATTCACCGGAGTTCGACGGCTGGCAGTGGGTAAGCTACTGGTATCCGTTGGGCCAGGTTGTCTCCTTCAAGCGTGAAGTGTATCGACGTGCGCTGAGAGAACTCGCCCCGCGACTGTTCTACAACATGGAACAGTGGCACCGTAGCGAGCAGAACCGGCGTTTAAAGGAACACCAGAAATGACGGACTGATTCAGCCATGCTGAGCATACTGCGAAGTCTTGTACAAGAGGTAAACAGCGCCCGCGATTTGCAGGAGGCGCTGGATATCATCGTATCGCGGGTGCAGAAGGCTATGGGAACTGAGGTTTGTTCCGTCTACCTGCTGGATCCTGCCACGAATCGCTACATCCTGATGGCCACTGAAGGCCTCTACCGTAAAGCCGTAGGACAAGTGAGCCTAGGTTATTCTGAGGGGCTTATTGGTCTTGTGGGTTCCCGTGAAGAGCCCATTAATCTCGAAGATGCGCCTGCCCACCCGAGGTATCGCTACTTTCCGGAAACCGGTGAAGAGCGCTTCCGGTCCTTTCTGGGTGTTCCCATCATCCACCATCGCCGGGTGCTTGGTGTCCTCGTGGTCCAGCAACGCGAGAGTTCCCGCTGTTTTGACGAGGGCGAGGAAGCATTTCTGGTTACCGTGTCGGCGCAGTTGGCGGGTGTTATCGCCCACAGTGAGGCGACCGGGGCCATCAGTGGTTTGTCGCTGACCGGAGAAGAGGCCAGGGATGTCAGCTTCAGTGGTGTTCCTGGCGCTCCTGGCGTGGCCATTGGTGCTGGCGTTGTGGTTTACCCTGCGGCCGATCTGGATGTCGTGCCAGAAAAAAAGACGGAAGACATTGACCAGGAACTGGCTTTGTTCCGCGCCGCCGTAAAAGCAGTAAGGGAGGACATTGAGCGCGTTGCAAAGCGGCTGGCCTCCCAGCTTCGACCAGAAGAACAGGCACTTTTTGACGTATACCTGAGGATGCTCGGTGATGATGCTTTGCCCGGGGAGGTTGCCAACAAGATCCGGGAGGGGGTCTGGGCGCAGGGCTCTCTGAAGCAGGTGGTCCAGCAATACATCCGTCACTTCGAAATGATGGATGATCATTACCTGCAAGAGCGAGCTGTGGATATTCGTGATCTGGGCCGCCGGCTGTTGTCTCATCTTCAGGAAGGTGAGCAGAAGCATGTGGCATACCCGGAACGCACCGTTCTGGTTAGTGAGGAGTTGACGCCCGCCATGCTGGGGGAAGTCCCCAAGGGCCAGCTTGTTGGTCTGGTTTCCGTAAAGGGATCCAGCAACTCGCATGTTGCCATTCTTGCGCGCGCCATGGGGGTTCCGACGGTCATGGGGCTGGTGGATATCCCGGTCAACCAGCTGGATGGCAAAGAGCTGATTGTCGATGGTTTTGAAGGCCAGATTTTTGCCTCGCCATCCGACGATCTGCGCACTTTCTATCAGGCCATCTGCGACGAGGAAGACGAACTCTTCCGCGGCCTTGAGGTATTAAAGGACAAGCCCTGTGAAACCACCGATGGGCACCGGGTGTCATTGCTGGTGAACACGGGGCTGATGACCGATGTGGTTCGCTCTCTGTCCCATGGCGCTGAAGGCATTGGTCTTTATCGGACTGAAGTGCCGTTCATGATCAAGGAGCGCTTCCCATCGGAGCAGGAGCAGCGGGAATATTACCGGGAGCAACTGGAGGCTTTTGCTCCGAGTCCGGTCACCATGCGGACGCTGGACATTGGCGGGGACAAGTCCCTGTCCTATTTTCCTATTCAGGAAGAAAACCCTTTCCTGGGCTGGCGTGGTATCCGTGTGACTCTGGATCACCCGGAAATCTTTCTGGTTCAGGTGCGGGCCATGCTCAAGGCCAGTGAAGGCCTGAATAACCTTCAGATCATGCTGCCGATGATCAGCAACATCTCGGAAGTCGAGGAATCACTGCACCTGATCTACCGCGTTTACCATGAGGTTCGGGAAGAGGGATACGATATCCACATGCCCAAGGTGGGCGTGATGGTAGAAATCCCGGCCGCAGTCTACCAGATTCGTGAACTTGCGGATCGCGTCGATTTCCTCTCGGTGGGGTCGAACGACCTCACCCAATACTTGCTTGCGGTTGATCGCAACAACCCGCGTGTGGCGCAGCTCTACCACTCCTACCACCCGGCAGTGCTGCAAGCCCTTGTCCGAATCGCGCAGGACGCCCATGTGGTTGGTAAGCCTGTGGGTATCTGTGGCGAGCTGGCAGGAGATCCCGGAGGCGCCTTGCTTTTGATGGCCATGGGGTACGACTCCCTGTCCATGAACGCAGCAAGCCTGCCGAAAGTGAAGTCCGTGATTCGCAGCGTCAGTCGTGAGTGGGCCGTGCAGCTCCTGGAGGATGTCCTGCTGCTGGATTCGCCGCATGTGATCAAGAGTTGTGTGGATCTGGCACTGCGGAACGCGGGATTTGGACGATATTTGCGGCCGGGGCGATCAACGTCAGCGGCCTTTGCCGAGAAGGCCGTTTCGTGAACTTTGTTGCCAATTTCGGGAAATATAGGGTGTGAACTCTAAAGCAGGCTGATAGTTTGGGGAATACGCTGATAAATGAACACGGTTCCCGAGAACCGAAACGGTAAAGGAAAGGCCATGACCGCTCCAACCGAGCTTAAATCCACTCCCCGCATCGGGCTGGCCCTTGGTGGCGGTGGACCACTGGGTGGTATTTATGAGATCGGTGCCCTGAGGGCCCTGGACGAAGCTCTGGATGGTCTCGATTTTAACGATATTGATGTCTATGTCGGGGTTAATGCCGGGTCCTTTGCGGCGGCCAATCTGGCCAACCAGATGACAACGGCCCAGCTTTGTCGGATATTCGTCCGAAACGAAGCCGAGGTCCATCCCTTTCACCCTGAGGTATTCTACCGGCCGGCGTTTCGGGAAATCGGTAGCCGGCTGTTGTCCGTGCCCGGTCTCGTCTCTACGGCTGTTCAGCGCTTTATTAATAACCCCTACGATCAGAGCCTGCTGGAAGCCCTGACTATTCTGGCTCAGGCAGCGCCCGCTGGTCTTTTCGACAATGATGGGCTGCACGAGTACCTGAAGCGGGCTTTTACCATGCTCGGCCGAACCAATGATTTCCGACAGCTGAAGCGCAGCCTCTATATTGTAGCGGCGGATGTGGAGAGTACGGACGCTGTCTGTTTTGGGGCACCGGGCTTTGACCACGTGCCTATTTCGAAGGCGATTCAGGCCAGTACGGCGTCTCCGGGGCTATATGTTCCTGTAGAGATCGATGGCCGTTATTACGTTGACGGAACGCTTCGCAAGGGTTTGCACGCATCTGTCGCGTTTGAGGATGGCGCAGATCTGGTCTTTGCCGTTAACCCCCAGGTGCCCATTGACGCCAGCGCCGCTGTTCGGGCTGGCACAATGAAACCGGGTGAGCTGACCCGTTCCGGCATGCCGCATCTGTTGTCACAGACATTCCGAACCATGGTCTATTCGCGGATGCAGTCAGGTATTGCCCAGTATGCGCGGGACTACCCGGACAAGGATATCTTGTTGTTCGAGCCCACGCGCGACGATGCCAAACTGTTTTTCTCCAATGTCTTCAGCTTCCAGTCTCGCCGCATGGTCTGTGAGCATGCCTACCAGATGACACGTCGGGACCTGCTTAATCGTGCGGATCAACTGGAGCCAAAGCTCGCGAAATATGGCATCAAACTTCGTAGGGATCGTCTGGAAGATGAGCAGCGGACGATCAGCACCAGTCTTTACGGGGAGATGTTGCCGCTTTATGTGGCGAAGGGC
The DNA here is from genome assembly GCF_023657445.1 of Marinobacter sediminum. Lineage (NCBI taxonomy): Bacteria > Pseudomonadati > Pseudomonadota > Gammaproteobacteria > Pseudomonadales > Marinobacteraceae > Marinobacter > Marinobacter sediminum. Next base: position 82,752 of record NZ_JAGTWY010000001.1, read on the forward strand.
CGTAAGAAAAAAGCCGAAAAAGGCCGGCTGGCTTCGGGCCTCGAGAACGTAACGCAGTTGTTCAACAGGGCCCAGTAAGCTTTGGGTTTGGGGCACCCTCGGGTGCCCATTCGCGAGAGTTATAGAATATAGCGGCTCAGGTCCTCGTCCTCGGACAGCTCGCCAAGCTTCTCGTCCACAAACTCTGCCGTCACTTCAAAGCCATCCGTGACTTTGTCACCAGCATCGTACGAGAGGCTTTCCAGCAGCCGTTCAAGAACCGTATGCAGGCGACGGGCACCGATATTCTCAGTCGTCTCGTTCACCTTCCAGGCAACTTCGGCGATTCGGGCTATCGCATCATCTCGGAACGTCAGCTTGACGCCTTCAGTAGCCATTAGTGCTTCGTACTGCTGGACCAGGGAGGCATCCGGTTCGGTGAGGATGCGTTTGAAGTCATCGGGCGTCAGGGCCTGCAATTCAACCCGAATTGGAAGGCGGCCCTGAAGTTCCGGAATCAGGTCCGAGGGCTTTGACAGGTGAAAAGCGCCAGAGGCGATAAAGAGGATGTGGTCGGTGCGAACAGAGCCGTACTTGGTACTGACGGTGCTCCCTTCGATCAACGGGAGCAGGTCTCGTTGCACGCCCTCGCGGGAAACGTCAGACGATGTGTTCTCTGAGCGTTTGGCAACCTTGTCGATCTCGTCGATAAAGACTATACCGTTCTGCTCCACGGCCTGGATGGCCTTCTGCTTTATTTCTTCCTCGTTGACCAGTTTTGCCGCTTCCTCTTCCTTGACCCGTTTCAGCGCATCAGACACCTTCATTTTGCGGGTCTTGCGCTTATCGGAAGACAGGTTAGAGAACATGCTCTGAAGCTGGTTGGTCATCTCCTCCATTCCGGGAGGTGCCATGATTTCAACGCCGGCACCGCTGCTGCTCAGGTCGACCTCAATCTCTTTATCGTCCAACTCACCTTCGCGAAGTTTCTTGCGGAACATCTGACGGGTTGATGAATCCTCACTGCGCTGGCTGTCCTCATTGAAGTCACGAGGTTGCGGGAGGAGTGCGTCCAGAATGCGATCCTCTGCTGCATCCAGGGCGCGGTGTTCATGACGCTTCATCTCCTGTTCACGCAGCATTTTGATGGACATGTCCGCCAAGTCGCGAATGATCGACTCTACATCGCGACCGACATAGCCCACTTCCGTAAATTTGGTTGCCTCTATCTTCAGGAAGGGAGCGTCGGCCAGTTTCGCCAGGCGTCGGGCAATTTCTGTCTTGCCTACCCCGGTCGGGCCAATCATCAGGATATTCTTCGGCGTGATCTCATCTCGCAGACTGCTATCGAGTTGCATCCGGCGCCAGCGATTTCTCAAGGCGATCGCCACCGCCCGCTTGGCTTCTTCCTGGCCCACGATGTGTTTATTGAGTTCGTGGACAATCTCACGGGGAGTCATTGCAGACATGGTCGCTCCGGATCAGTCGTTGGTAGACAGCACCTCGACGGTGCGATTGTGATTGGTGTAAATGCAGATGTCGGCGGCAATATCGAGGCCTTTCTCAACAATCTCGTGAGCTGAGAGGTCGGTGTTCTCGAGCAGTGCCCGGGCCGATGCCTGGGCAAAGGGGCCGCCAGAGCCGATGGCAATCAGGCCCTGTTCCGGCTCTATAACATCGCCGTTACCGGTTATGATCAACGATGCTGTTTTATCCGCTACTGCCAGCAACGCTTCCAGTTTCCGGAGAGCCCTGTCTGTTCGCCAGTCTTTCGCCAATTCTACGGCTGCTTTGGTCAGATTGCCCTGGTGTTTTTCAAGTTGGGCTTCGAACCGTTCAAACAGAGTAAAGGCATCCGCAGTGCCTCCGGCGAATCCTGCGATCACCTTGCCGTTGTACAGGCGACGAACCTTGCGTGCATTCCCCTTCATTACAGTGTTGCCAAGGGAAACCTGGCCGTCGCCACCCAAGGCAACTTCGTCATCGCGCCTGACGGAAAGTATGGTAGTCATTTGGGCTCCAATTGCCTGATTGAAATCGGTATCAGGCAGTTATGGAGGCGGGGTGGGAGAATTCAAGAGGCTGCGGCTCCACCGTCCATGGCTCCGCACGGCTCCGGTAAGGCCCTGAGTGCAGAACCCCCGAAACTGTTGGTCTTAGCCGTCTTTGGGAATCTTGCGAATCAGTGGCTGGATATTGATCGAAACCAGTTTGTCGATGGCCGAGTTCATCTGGCTACGGGAGCTGAAAGGGCCCACATTGACACGGTACCAGACCGATCCGCTGTCCAGGTCTATGCGTTGAACGTTTGCCCGGAGGCCCTGGAAGGCGATCTGCGCCCGCTGTCGCTCGGCGTCCTCTTTGCTGCGGAAAGAGCCGGACTGGACCAGGTAATCGAAATCCTTTTTGACCGGGCCAGGGGTATATTCTTCAACTTTTGGCGGTACCACCTCGGATTCGGGCAGCATTTCGTAGAAGCGGAATCCGGGCTTTTTCTCATCCTGCTTCGCCGTGGTTGTTGGTTTTATCCCCTGTCCGGTTGCAGGGCTTTGACTCTGCGGGACAGGTTGCGCCGGGCTGCTGGTTGGCAGTGAGTTCAGATAGACAATGAACCCGATGAATCCGCCTACCGCGGCAAGCGACAAAATCCACTTCACCGACAGCCCTCCGTGCTGAGAGCGTGCCGGAGCAGCAGGCTTATGTCGTTTCTTCGGAGTGCGCGCGCGTTTCGGCTGTTTATTCTGCGTTGTCGCAGAGGGCGCGGTTGACCGGTTCTTGCGTGCGTAGTCTCGGGACATTGTCGCTGTTTACATCTCTTCCGGTGCACTGACACCCAGCAGATCCAGGCCGTTGGCAATAACCTGGCGAATCGCAAGGTAAAGGCTGACACGGGCGTCACGGACGGCAGAATCCTCAATCAGCACCTTGTGGGCGTTGTAATAAGTATGGAACTGGCCAGCCAGATCCCTCAGATAGTGCGTCAGGTGATGAGGTTCACGTTGCGCTGCTGAGTTGGCGATCAGTTCGGGGTACTTGGCGAGCTGGTTTGCCAGCTCTTTCTCCTCGTCCAGGACCAGGAGTGACAAATCCCCCACACACTCATTGCGCCCCCTCGTGATACCTTCTTCTTCCATTTTCCGCAGCACACTGCAAATGCGCGCGTGTGCATATTGAATGTAATACACCGGGTTTTCATTGGTCTGTGAGCGGGCCAGATCGATATCGAAGGTCAACTGGGAGTCCACTCGACGGGCCGCCAGGAAGAAGCGGGTTGCGTCGCGGCCGACCTCATCGATCAGGTCCCTGACGGTGACATAACTGCCTGCCCGTTTGGAGATTTTTACTTCCTGACCGGAACGGGTGACCATGACCATCTGGTGCAGAACGTAATCCGGCCAGCCTTTTGGAATCCCTGTATCCAGAGCCTGCAAGCCGGCACGCACACGGGTAACGGTAGAGTGATGGTCAGCACCCTGTTCGTTGATGACAGTGGTGAAGCCTCGCTGCCACTTGTCCAGATGATAGGCCACGTCAGGCAGGAAGTAGGTATAACCACCGTCCTTCTTGCGCATGACGCGGTCCTTGTCATCGCCGAATTCTGTGGTTTTCAGCCACATCGCGCCATCCTGCTCGTAAGTGTAGCCATTTTCCTGCAGACGCTTGACGGTGGCTTCGACCTTTCCATCTTCATAGAGTGAGGACTCTAGGAAGTAGACATCAAACTCAACCCCGAATGCCTTCAGGTCCAGATCCTGCTCCCGGCGCAAATAGGCAACGGCAAATTCGCGAATGGCGTCCCGATTTTCCGGGTCTGCCTTGGCGGTTACTTCCCGGTCATCAGCTGTGACCGTCTCGCCGGCGAGATAGGCATTGGCCACGTCGACGATGTAATCGCCCCGGTAGCCGTCTGCCGGCCAGCTCTCGTCCTCCGGCGTCAGGCCTTTTACCCGTGCCTGAACGGAAAAGGCCAGGTTGTTAATCTGGGCGCCGGCATCGTTGTAGTAGAACTCCCGGGTAACGTCGTATCCGTTGGCTTCCAGCAGTCGGCTCAGGCAGTCGCCAATGGCGGCCCCGCGCCCGTGGCCCACATGGAGTGGCCCGGTTGGGTTTGCAGATACAAATTCAACCTGCACCTTCTCGCCGTTGCCTTGGTTGTTGCGACCGTAGGATTCCGCCTCATCCAGAATGGTATTGACCACCTCAAAGGCGCTGGCCGTGCTCATGAAAAAATTAATAAAGCCGGGGCCGGCGATTTCCACTTTCTCCACAGCTTTACTATCCGGCAGTTTTTCAACCAGTGCTTCAGCCAGCTTGCGCGGCGGGCAACCGGCAGCCTTTGAAGCTACCAGGGCAATGTTGCAGGCATAGTCGCCGTGGGATTTATCCTTGGTGTTGCCCACCTGTGGGGTAAAGGTCTGGTCAGCGGGCAGCGTGCCTTCGGATTGAAGGGCCGCCAGTGCGGACTGGAGCAGATCGGAAACGGTCTCTTTCATGCTGTCAGATGACTCGGTTTACTGGAGAATTGTGGTTAGGGCAGGGCGCCCGTTAGAAATAGAAGGCGGGTATTATCGCGGAAAGGGCTCAGCTTCTCAAATGCGGAAGTTCTGGCCGGCGCTTCTTATCGCTGGCCAGAACATGCTGTTGAGCAGATATCAATCACTTATTGATCGTTGGGCAACAAATGGGTCGCTGTTAAATGGCGGTGGTGGCGTAACTTTAACGGTCAGGGTACCGGTGTCAGGCGTGTCGTCAGCTTCAACCGTTACACAGCGCTCAATCGGAAGCTCAGTGAAATCCGTGGGCGAGTTGAAACTGTTTGGGGCCACAATGCTACCGTTCGTCGTTGAGAAAGCGATTGAGGTTCCGCCCGGAGGTGGGCCCGCAATCACGTTGCCGCTGTTGTCCTCAAAGAGGCCCGCAATTTTTGCGCAAACGGTTCCCGGAGCGACCGGGGTAGTGAAGGTGATCCCGATGTCATCGCTGGCGAGAAACAGTTTGCCCGTCTGAGTAATTTCGAGAAGTGATGTCGAGCAGTTTGGTTCATCAACGCATGCGGTCCCGTTATATATGCCATTCGGGGTGTCGTAAGCCTTGTTGTCGTTATAGTCGAAATAGACCTCGCCAGGGTCATAGGTCCCGTTCCTGTTAACATCAAGGAAGGCCTCCCCTTTATCATCCAGAGCGGTGTTAAAGGTGTCGGCTGAGGCCGTGAACTTCCCGTCACTGTCTACGTCAGTAAAACTCTCTTCGCCAACAGTTCGGGCCAAAATCTGTACAACACCACCTTCTGGACGAGGGTCTTGGCTTATCCATTCAATCGAGCAAACGCCATCCTGCAGCGTACACTCGCTTTGAACGGAGCCTCCATTAGTGACAAAATTGACCACCGCGTCGCTTATGCGGTTGTTGTTTCGGTCTGCAGCCCGAATGGTGATAGGAATGGTGACACCGTCATAATTGCGGGAGTTGGGTAGAAAATTTTGTTCAACGGACAGCGAGAAAGAGTCTTGGTCGGGAATGGTTGCACTGATCGAGATTGGAGCCGAAGTCGTCTGAATGGCAGAGCCAGAAATTGGTGTATAGGTTGCGGTAACGCTTACAACAGTGGCCACAGTGCCCGCATTGACTCTGGTTATTGCCAGGCCATCCTCGTCGCTTTCGGTCGTTGTTTGGGAAAGGGAGATCCCTCCAACTGTTGTGGATAGTGAGAAGGTGATTTGTTCGCCGGTCGTGATTGGGTTTCCGTTTTTGTCGGCAAGGCGGAAAGAAACCTCTGAAACACTGGGGCGAGCGTTGTTGGAGCTTCCGCTGAGAGCAATGGAATCGGGAGAAACGCCCACAAACTCCAGTTCCCCGATTTCAGGAGCGGCTACGGTAACGTTTGCCGTTGCTGTTGATCCGTTTGGCAGGCGAGCGGTAATAGTGTCGGCGCCAGCGCAACCGGCCTCATAGGTAGTGGTGAATGAACCAGAACTTGTCGTTACGGGGTTGTCAAAAACGGCGCTTTGACAAAGAGACGAAATGCTGACGCTCGTGCTGACCGCATTGTAGGTGGTGTTCCCGTTAGAAGCATTTACTACGTTGAACTCCAGTCTCGTGGAGCCTCCTGCGGAAAGTGAAGAGGCTGAAACCTTCATTTGACCGGCTTGGAATGAGGAGCCGCTTCCGGTTCCGAGCTCCAGCGTTACGGTCCGCTCCGTTCCTTCGTCTGAGGCTCCCTCTGTTCCTGAGCTGCCCGCCCCTGAAAGCGATGATGAGCTTTCATCGCCGCCACAGGCAGCCATGAGTACCGCAAGTGACAATGCGGCCGTTCGTGCAAGGAATTTCCCTGACATTTCCAATCTCCATGTTTTCCATTTGGGTATAAAAGCTATCCATAAAACGTATTCCCTGCATGAGAATCGTATATGTGATTTTTGCACTTAAATTTAAGTTAATAGATCATCAGGATCTTAGCACAGGTGCGCAGAAAGCAAATCGGGAGGCTCGGGTTTTCTGTGAAATAGTGTGAAATTGCGAGGTGTTATGTCTCAGTTTAGCCGGTTTCCTGAGGATCAACATCAATCATCCACTTGACCCCGGCAGGAAGTTTGCTCTGGTCCAGTTCCTGGCAGATACCGGTTAACAGGTTGTTCAGTCGTTTTCTGTTTCTGGCATTCAGGATCAATTGCGCACGGTGTTTGTCGGCGCGCCGGGCAATCAGTGCTGGCAGTGGGCCCCATGTCTCGATTCCGGGAATATTGGTAAGAGGCTTGATGATATCGAGCACTTGCAGGCTCTTTTCCATGGTGTCTGCCTCTGCCCGGAAAATGGCCATAGCGCGAAACGGAGGGAACTGCCCCTCCTCGCGTTCGCTGAGAAGTTGGTCCGCGATCTCCAGGTAACGACCTTCACACAGTGTTTTCAGCAGCGGATGATCGCTGTGGCATGTTTGCACCAATACCTTGCCCGGCTTTGTGCCACGCCCGGCCCGGCCACTGACCTGGAGGAGCGTCTGAATGAGCTGCTCTGGCGCACGGAAATCGACACTGAACAGGCCTCCGTCGGCGTTGACGACGACCACGAGGGTGACGTTCGGGAAGTCGTGGCCCTTGGCCAGCATCTGGGTGCCAACAAGAATGCAGGGCTTGCCGCTGTTTACCTGATTCAGAATTGTCTGGATGCTACCTTTGCGTTGGGTGCTGTCGCGGTCGACCCGGACAACAGGTGTTTGGGGAAATGTTGATGCGAGAACGTCTTCGGTTCGCTCGGTGCCCTGTCCGACAGGTTTGAAGGCATCGCTGTGACACTTGGGGCATTGCTCGGTTGCAGCGGTTTGATAGTCGCAATGGTGGCATCGCATGGCCCGGTCACGGCGGTGATAGGTGAGGCGAGTGTCGCAGCGAGGGCATTCGACCATATGGCCGCAGTCAAAGCACATCATCACCGGAGCAAACCCCCGGCGATTGACAAAGATCAGTGCCTGCTCCCCATTGGCCAGGGTTTTTTCGATGGCATTGAGGGCAGGGCGGGAGATGCCTCCCTCAAGGCTGCGGCTGCGAATATCCAGCAGGCTGATCGTCGGTTGGGTTGCATTTCCTGCTCTCTCTTCCAGTTTCACCAGTCGGTATTTGCCCTGCTCGGCATTGTGAACGGACTCAAGTGAAGGAGTTGCAGAGCCAAGAATCACCGGGCATTGATTCAGGTGTGCGCGGTAAACCGCCAGGTCGCGGCCGGAATAGCGGAAACCCTCACCCTGTTTGTAGGAGCTGTCATGCTCTTCATCGACAATGATCGTGCGCAGGCCGGTGAACGGCATTAGAACAGCCGACCGGGTGCCGATCAGGATGACCGGCTCACCGTTGCGTATTTTCAGCCATGTAGCAAGTCGCTCGCTGTCGTTGAGGGCTGAATGCCACACCACAATACGCGTACCGAAGTAGTGTCGGAATCGAGCGACAGTCTGAGGGGTAAGGTTAATTTCCGGAACCAGTACCAGAGCCTGGTCGCCAGCCTCAAGGTTTTGCTTAAGGTAGTGCAGATAGATTTCTGTTTTTCCGCTTCCAGTGATTCCGTATAGGAGGGATGTGCTGAATCCCTCGGCAGGGGTGGCGAGTGCGCTGGCGGCGGTAGTCTGCGCAGCTGAAAGGGCTGGCTTTTCAGACACGGCCTCGACAGTCTCAGGCGAAGAGCCGCTGGCGGGGGGGGAGGTAAGTTTGATCAGTTGCTTGTCGCTGAGGGCCCTGAGTTGGGCCCGGGTAAATCCGGCCTTAATAATGTCGCTTGCTGCTACGCCGGATCGGTGTTCGTTCAGCCATGCAAACAGTGCCTTTTGTCGATGGGCGTTGGCGGGAAGCGCTTCGCCATCATTGCAGGCGAGCCACCATTCCTGCGTTTTCTCTTCAGCAACCCGGCCTCGCCTCAGGGCAGGTGGTAAGGCAGTGAACAGACATTCTCCGAGTGGGTGCTGATAATAGTCGCTGGCCCAGCTTAGAAGCCGAAAGGTTTCCTCTGGCAGTGCGGGCCAGTTTTCCAGTGCGGCGTAAACCGGTTTAAGGCTTATCCCGCGCAGTGGCTCCACTCCGGTTTGAACAACCAGCCCTGTCGCTTGCTGTCGGCCAAAAGGTATCCGGACTCTCTGGCCCGCGACAAGCCGGAGATCGTCAGGAATGGTGTAATCGAACAGTCGGCGTAATGGGCGATTCAGGGCAATACGTGCAATCGATGGCACAAAGTGCTCCACTGAAAATAGAGTGTTACGGTTTTTCCCTATCCTTTCGTAATCGGCGACTTACGGCGAAAACGCTTGCGGGCGGGGCCAGAAAACGGTGTGGCGCTTGCCTGCTGTGGTAATTGCAAGTAAGATTCGCGGTCTGTTTCCGGCAGGGCATTAGTGTGCCCCGTCTTGTCAATTGATTCAAACATGCGGTGCCTGGCACCGGGCTGGTGTTCAGCCCCCTTGATCAGGTAGCGGCATGACCCTAAAGAGGTTCGCCATGAAAGAAGGTATTCATCCCAAGTACGAAGAGATTACTGCAACTTGTTCCTGCGGTAATGTAATCAAGACGCGCTCCACTATCGGGCATGACCTGCAGTTGGACGTTTGCTCCCAGTGCCACCCGTTCTACACTGGCAAGCAGAAGGTTATGGATACCGGTGGTCGTATCGACCGCTTCCAGAAGCGCTTCGGCGGTCGCATCGCCGGCGGCAAGAAAGACTGATCGCTCTGGTAAAAGAAAAAAGCGCCTCCGGGCGCTTTTTTTATGCCCTCGGGAAAGTATGTATTTTTTGAATACATACGCAATTCGCACTATTGACTGATCACAAAATGCCCGAATGCCACTTGTCGTTTGGGGACGAGCGCGCCATAATGGCGCGCTCTGCTGAGTGGAAGCTCGGCGGTTTATTACCCTTAAACGTGACAAACGGAACAGTGGCAATGTCTCAAGATCTGAAAGAAGCAGCCCTTGAATATCACGCCAAGCCGCGGCCTGGTAAGCTGAGTGTTGAAATCACGAAGCCAACCAAGACCTCCCGCGATCTCTCTCTGGCGTATAGCCCCGGGGTTGCCGAACCGGTCCGCGAGATCGCAAAGGACCCGGAGAACGCATATAAATACACGGCCAAGGGCAACCTGGTGGCTGTAATCTCCGACGGTTCAGCGATTCTTGGTCTGGGTAACCTGGGTCCGCTGGCAAGTAAGCCGGTTATGGAAGGCAAAGGCGTACTGTTCAAGCGCTTTGCCGGAATTGATGTCTTCGATATTGAAGTCAATTCCGAAAGCCCGCAGGCGTTCATTGAAACAGTTGAGCGTATCGCGGATACCTTCGGTGGTATCAACCTGGAAGACATCAAAGCGCCTGAGTGCTTTGAAATTGAGCGTGCGCTGATCGAAAAGTGCAATGTGCCCGTCTTCCACGATGACCAGCACGGTACTGCCATCGTAACTGCAGCCGGCATGATCAATGCCCTTGAGCTGCAGGGTAAAAAAATTGAAGAAGCGAAGGTTGTCTGTCTCGGTGCGGGCGCAGCTGCTATCGCGTGCATGAAGCTGCTGATCAGCTGCGGTATTCGCTCTGAAAACATCTTCATGCTCGACCGTAAGGGTGTGATCCACTCGGGTCGTGAGGATCTGAACCAGTATAAGGCGATGTTCGCCAATGATACGGATAAGCGCACTCTGGATGACGCCATTGATGGCGCAGATGTGTTCCTGGGATTGTCCGGTCCGGATCTGCTGACAGCGGATCAGCTCAAGAAAATGGCGCCCAATCCCATTGTGTTTGCCTGTTCAAATCCGGACCCCGAGATCAGTCCGGAAGTAGCACTGTCTGTTCGTGATGACCTCATCATGGCAACCGGTCGCTCCGACTATCCGAACCAGGTGAATAACGTGCTGGGCTTCCCGTTCATCTTCCGTGGCGCTCTGGATGTTCGCGCAACTGCTATCAATGAAGAGATGAAGGTGGCTGCGGTAAACGCCATTCGCGAGCTTGCGAAGGAGCCAGTGCCTCAAGAGATCTGCGAGGCCTATGGTGTGGAGAGCTTCGAGTTCGGCAAGGAATATATTATTCCCAAGCCAATGGACGTGCGTCTGCTTGAGGTAGTGCCTGCGGCGGTTGCTCGTGCGGCGGTTGATTCTGGTGTTGCCAGAAACCCGTACCCGGCGCACTATCCGCTGAAATCTATGGACGACATTATCTAAGTTTCGTTCAGGATAATAAAAAAACCGGCGGTGATCCCGCCGGTTTTTTTATGCTTGCCTGCCGCTGACGACAGGTGCAGGGCGATCAGAAGATCTGGCGGGACAAGTCATCTCCACCGGAGTTGCCGTTGTCGTCGCTCTCATTCTCGGGGGGCAGCGGAGCCGGTGCATCCTCTTCCTTGAAGACTTCGAACACGCCGTCTTCACCTGGCCTTGCGCGTTTTCCGGTTTCAGGGTTGATGCGTATGTTCACAATGCCGTTGGGTCGCTGCATCATTGCCGGGGGAGTGCCATTTAGCGCAACTTTCATGTAGTCAATCCAGATTGGCAGTGCCGTACTGGCGCCAAACTCGCGCCGGCCAAGAGGTTCTGGCTGGTCAAAGCCTACCCAGGCAGTGGTGGCTATCTTGTGGTTGAATCCTGCGAACCAGGTGTCTTTTTGTTCATTGGTGGTGCCGGTTTTCCCTGCAATGTCATCGCGGCCCAGAGCACGCGCGCGCCTTCCCGTGCCGAGGCGGATGACGTCGCGCATCATCGAGTGGAGTATATAGACAGAGCGCTCGTCTGCCAGTCGTCTCATCACGCGGGTCTGGTTGGATGAACCGCTGCTGGCAACTGGCGTTTCGCCGGTAGTGATGATGCTGGAGGCATTTTCTGTCTGTTTGTCTCCGTCCGGAGCATTGGTCAGTATCTGGTCGCAGTCCTCCTCACAAAGCACGGTTTTCGGCGCCTGGTACAAGGTTTTTCCTTTCACATCCTGAATACGGTCAATAAGGTACGGCTGGACGTCGTAGCCGCCATTTGCAATCACCGCCAGGCCTCGGGCCAGCTCCATCGGCGTTAGCTGACCGCTGCCAAGGGAAAGCGAAAGGTTGTCCGGCATGTTGTCGACCGGGATCTTCAGCTGCTTCAGGTAATCCAGTGTGGTCTGAATGCCGACATCCCTGAGCAGTCTGATGGATACAATGTTGCGGGAGCGGTAGAGGGCCTCTCGAAGCCGCGTCGGGCCGTAGAACTGTCCCGACGAGTTTTGCGGGCGCCAGGCGGTTTCCAGCTCTGAATCGTCAAAAACGATGGGGGCATCGTTGTAAATGGTTGCCGGGGTTATGCCATTTTCAAGTGCCGTCAGGTAAAGGAAGGGCTTGAATGTGGAGCCGGGTTGCCGTTTTGCCTGTATCGCCCGATTATATTTGCTTTGACCAAAGCTGTAGCCCCCGGCAAGGGCCTCAACAGCCCCGGTATCGGTATCCAGTGATATCAGGGCGCCTTCTGCCCGGGGTACCTGCGCCAGCGACACAGCACGAGGTGAGTCGGTTGTATTGTCATCGGAGGCTTCCAGGGCGTGTACATAGATGACGTCTCCGGCGGAGACGACCTCGGAGGGTTTTTCCGGTTCCGGCCCCGTCAGGTCTACCGTTTTGTGTCGCCGCGCCCATGTCATGGTCTCGAAGGCCATGGTTGCTTCGCCAATGTCTCTTGCGTAAACCTCGGCCAGCAATTTGTCGTCATTGACGCTGGTAACCACGGCAGGGATCAGTGATTCAACTCGCGGGTAATTGCGCACGAGGTCTGACACCTCGTTGTTGGTAAGGGCATCAGGTTCGAGTTGGCCGATAGGTCCCCGGAATCCGTGACGTCGATCATAGGCTTCCAAACCGTTTCGGAGAGCGTCTGTAGCAGTCTGCTGCTTCAGGCCGTCGACGGTGAGCGTCACGGTGTATCCATCGGTGTAGGCTTCCTCGCCGAATCGGCGAACCATCTCCGAGCGAGCCATCTCGGCTACAAAGTCGGCGTCTACTTCCGTTTTGGTGGCGTTGTAGCTTGCGGTCAGGGGAGCGGATGAGGCCAGGTCGTATGCATCATCCGTGATATAGCCGAGATCCCTCATTCGCCCAAGGATCCAGTCTCTGCGAATCTGCGCGCGTTCCGGGTTGGCCAGCGGGTTGAAGGCCGAGGGAGCCTTTGGCAGGCCGGCCAGCATGGCCATCTGCGCCAGAGAGAGCTCTGCGACGGTTTTGTTGTAATAGACTTGGGCCGCTGCGGCGATACCGTACGCTCTATTGCCCAGGTAAATCTTGTTCAGATAGAGCTCCAGGATACGGTTTTTGTCCAGTTCACGCTCAATCTGAAGAGCAAGAAGTATCTCATTGAACTTCCGGATAAAGGTCCTGTCGCGTGACAAAAAGTAATTTTTTGCAACCTGCATTGTGATGGTGCTGCCACCAGACTGGATTGATCCGGTGGAGACCAGTTCGATTGCAGCCCGCGCCAGGCCTTTGATGTCGACCCCTAAGTGCTCGTAAAAACGCGAGTCTTCAGCGGCCATAAAGGCTTGTAACTGAATTGTTGGGATCTGTTCGATTGTGATCGGTGCCCTTCTCTTTTCACCGAATTCTGCTATTAATTTGCTGTCTTTGCTGTAGACCCTCATAGGCGTCTGCAGCTTTATTTCAAGGAGTTGTTCGACGGGAGGGAGTCCCGGTCGAAGATAGAGATAAAAGCCTGATGTGACGATAACGGCGGAACTCAGTCCGGTAAGAATCAACCAGGCGAAAAGGCGAGATGTGCGCAACAAATGAGACATTTTTTTCTGACAACTGTTGGATATAGGTCTATCATTTGAGAAATTGCTTTAGGAAGGAAGAGTCGCTTCACCGTCGCAATACTTCTCAATTAAAGAAGAACAGGCATTGTAGACGGAAAACTGAAGAAATTCTCTTAAATAAAAAACACATAAGTAACTTAACCCGGTGCATCTAACCAGGTATAGGGTGAGCGCGTGTTCGGATTGTTTGGAAAGAAATCCAGTGCAGTGCTGGGCGTGGACGTAAGTTCCAGCTCGGCGAAACTTCTGGAACTGTCGAAGCAGGGCGACCGCTATAAGGTCGAAAGCTACGCAGTTGAACCGTTGCCAGCGAATGCTGTCGTCGAAAAAAACATCACAGATGTTGAGGCCGTTGGTGAGGTGCTGAAGCGCGTTGCCGCCAAGTCTCGCACAGGTGTGAAGCAAGTGGCGGTAGCTGTCTCGGGGTCAGCGGTTATTACAAAGCTCATTCAGATGGATGGTGGGCTTAACGAATTTGAAATGGAAGATCAGATCACGCTTGAAGCGGATCAATACATTCCGTATCCCCTTGATGAAGTCGCTATCGACTTTGAGGTGCAGGGGCCTTCAGAGAACAATCCGGATCAGGTGGATGTCCTGCTTGCGGCTTGCCGCAAGGAAAACGTCGATATCCGCGAAGACGCTCTCGAGATTGCTTCTCTGTCTGCAAAAATTGTCGATGTTGAGGCTTACGCGCTTGAACGTGCCTACACCTTGCTGGAGTCTCAGCTCGACTCCCAGGGAGAGGAACTGGTTGTGGCGATTGTGGATGTCGGTGCAACCATGACTACCCTCAGCGTTCTGGCGGCCGGGAAAACGGTTTACACCCGGGAGCAGATCTTCGGTGGCAAGCAACTGACCGAAGAAATTCAGCGTCGCTACGGGCTTTCCCTTGAGGAGGCTGGTCTTGCCAAGAAGCAGGGTGGTCTCCCGGACGATTATGAATCAGAGGTGCTTACGCCCTTCAGGGAGGCTGTGGTTCAGCAGGTTGCCCGTGCTCTCCAGTTCTTCTTTGGTGCCAGTCAGTACAATGCAGTCGACTACGTGGTTCTGGCAGGCGGTACCGCCTCGATACAGGGACTGACAGAAATGGTCGAGGAAAAAACCGGTACGCCTACTCTGGTTGCGAACCCGTTCGCCGACATGGCTGTAGGGTCGCGGGTTAATGCATCAGCTCTCAGTAATGATGCCCCCTCACTGATGATTGCATGCGGCCTGGCAATGAGGAGCTTCGACTGATGGCAAAGATTAACCTCAGGCCCTGGCGAGAAGAGCTACGGGCCGAAAAGCAGAAGCAGTTTGTAGTGATGATCCTGGGGGCCGCGATTATAGCCGCCGGGGTCGTATTCCTCTGGAAGTCTGATATGGACAGCCGGATCGCTTATCAACAGTCCCGGAATGCGTATATTGAGACAGCAGCGAAGAAGCTGGATCAGCAGATCAGGGAAATTGAAAGTCTCAAGCGCAAAAGGGATGAACTTCTCGCGCGCATGAAGGTTATCCAGGATCTTCAAGGCAAGCGGCCGGTCATCGTTAGGGTCTTTGACGAATTGGTTCGGACTCTGCCAGATGGCCTCTTCTATAGCGACCTTGCAAGGGCAGGTGATCGTATCAATATCGTGGGTATGGCGGAATCCAACAGCAGAATCTCGACGTTGATGCGTCAGTTCGAAAATTCTGACTGGTTTGCCAATCCCAACCTTTCCAATGTGTCAGCGGCAGACGATCGTCGTGCAGGATACAGCCAGTTCAACCTGTCGGTGCAGCAGAAGACGCCCGAGCCCGAAGCGGAGGATAAGTAATGAGCCTCGCGGACTCACTTAAGAGCTTGAATGAGTTTGATGTTAGTGACCTCGACGTCAATAACGCTGGTATCTGGCCTGCGCCGATCAAGGCAATTGTTGTATTGATTATCGTTGGTCTGATTGCTGGTGGCGGGTACTGGTTCTTTATCAAAGATCAGTACATGCAGCTGGATCGAGTGGAAAAAACCGAGCAGGATTTGCGTAAGAAATACGAAGAGAAGGCCTATCAGGTTGCCAACCTTGAGGTGTTCAAAGCGCAGATGGCGGAGATGGAAGAAACCTTTGGGGCCCTTGTCCGCCAGCTTCCCAGTGAAACCGAGGTTCCGGGCCTGTTGGAAGACATTACCAATACCGCTCTGGGCAGTGGGCTATCGCTGCAGGAAGTGAAGCTCCAGCCTGAGAAGAGACGTGATTTTTATGCTGAGTTGCCAATAAATATACGTGTCTCAGGGGCTTACCACGAGCTGGCATCTTTTGTAAGCAGTGTCGCAAGCCTTCCACGGATTGTGACCCTGCATGACCTAACCATTAAACCAACTGGCGGAGACGGAGAGCAGCTTGATATGCAGGTTCTTGCCCGTACTTACCGCTACCGGGCCGGAGAATGAGCATGACAGTAAAGCATGCGGGAAAAGCCTGGCTGGGTGTATGTCTGGTATCTCTCCTGACGGCATGTTCCCAGGATAGCGGTTTTTCGGATTTGGATAAGTTTATGGCGGATACCCGTGCTAAACCCAGAGGGCACGTGGAGCCACTGCCTGAGTTCAAGGCTTATGAGGCGTTTAGCTATTCGGCAGCGGACAGGCGTGCGCCCTTCGAGCCGCCCGTCGATGTTCAGCTAACGATGGTTGACCAGCAGCCGGTCAGTGACGTTGAGCCTGATCTAGACAGGCCACGAGAGGTTCTTGAGAACTTTGATATCAAAGAGCTGGTAATGGTTGGAACTCTGCAGGGCACGTCAGGCAACCTCTTTGCCTTAATCGAGGACAATACTGGCGGTATTCACCGGGTACGCGCAGGCAACTATATGGGTAAAAACTATGGCCGTATTGTTGGCGTGGGCGAAACGCGTATAGAACTCATTGAAATCGTTCCCAATGGCCGGGGTGGTTGGGTAGAGCGTCCGCGTTCCCTGACACTGACTGGGGAAGAGGGCTAAGGAGCGGCACTATGATGATTGACAGAAACATGCACGAACAAAAAAGTTTGGGGTCGAGGCTAGCGATGTTCAGAAAACTCAATGTATACGTCAGCGTGGTTGCTTTTGGGTTGTTATCCGGCCTGGCCAATGCGGTCACGCTGGAAGACGTGACATTTTCGTCCCTGCCGGGGGAGCGCCTGGAAGTGACGCTTCAGTTTGATGGTCAGCCGCCGGAACCAACGGGCTACACCATTGAGCGTCCCGCACGTATTGCGGTTGATTTAAGCGACACTACGAGCGGACTTGACAGCCGTAGCATCCCGCTTGGCTCTGGCAATGCCCAGAGCATGACGGTTGTCGAAACCAAAGACCGTACACGACTGATCTTTAATCTGGTGGAGTTGGTGCCCTATGACACCACTCGCAATAACAATTCCCTGGTGATGACCATTGGTGGCGGGGGTGCTGCAACGGCCTCCATGTCCTCTGAAGCATCAGCGGCTTCAGTGTCGGCAACTACCGGTGCGAACGCTTTGGCGGGCGTCGATTTCAGGCGCGGCAAGGATGGCGAAGGCAGGGTCGTGGTTGACCTGGGTAGCACTTCCGCGCCTGTTGATCTCTCCGAACTGGGGGGCAAGATTCGACTGACCATGCCGGATTTAGCCGTACCTGAGAATCTGCGCCGTCGTCTTGATGTAACGGATTTTGCGACGCCGGTTAATCGAATCGATACCTACGTTGAAGATGGTAACGCCATTGTCGAGATCCGTCCGGAAGGTAATTACGATTACATTGCTTACCAGTCTGGAAGCGAGTTTACAGTCAGTGTCGAGAAGCTGACGGAGCAGGAGGCTGAGGCTCGAAGGGAAGAAAAATTCCCGTATACCGGCGAAAAGCTCTCGCTTAACTTTCAGGATATTGAAGTCCGCTCAGTGTTACAGCTGATTGCCGACTTTACAGGCCTGAACCTGGTTGCCAGTGACACGGTTGGCGGAAGCATTACGCTTCGCTTGCAGAATGTTCCATGGGATCAGGCTCTTGATCTGATTCTCAAAACCAAAGGCCTGGACAAGCGCCAGATCGGGAATGTGCTTCTGGTGGCTCCGGCGGATGAGATTGCGGCTCGAGAAAAGCTTGAGCTTGAAACCACCAAACAGATTGCTGAACTTGCACCGGTTCGTCTGGACATCATTCAGGTGAACTATGCCAAGGCCGGTGACATAGTAGGGCTGATTAAAGAGGACGAGGAGCTGATTTCGGACCGTGGTTTCGTATCCTCAGACGTTCGAACCAACACCATCAGTGTTCGGGAAACGGCCGAGAAACTCGAAGAGATCCGGCGCCTCGTTTCTACGTGGGACGTTCCGGTGCGCCAGGTGTCCATTGAGGCCCGTATTGTGCGGGCACAAACCAACGTAGCCGAGGATCTCGGTATCCGTTGGGGCGGCGCGGCATATGACGTCAGTGGTGATAACGTCTTTGCCATCGGGGGTTCCCAAGGTGCAGTCGAAGAAGCCCGACAGGCAGCTGGTGGAGGAAGTAATACAATAACCTTCCCGGGAGCCCTGGCAGTGGACCTCGGCGTCACAGGTGAGGGCGCATCATCCTTTGCCATCGGTTGGGGCAGTGATGACTTCCTCGTTGATCTTGAGCTCTCTGCGCTGGAGAGTGATGGCCAGGCTGAAGTTGTCTCGCAGCCGCGCGTGGTAACGGCGGACCGCCAGACCGCGTCCATCAAGTCGGGTGAAGAGATTCCTTACCAGGAAGCGTCTTCAAGTGGCGCAACCTCTGTTTCGTTCAAGGAAGCTGTGCTGTCCCTGGAAGTGACGCCTCAGATTACGCCAGACGACAAAATCATCATGGATCTGGTGGTAAATCAGGATTCCCGAGGGGAAGTGACAGCGGGTATTCCTTCCATCAATACCAATGCGGTGACTACACAGGTTCTGGTTGGTAATGGGGAGACTGTTGTGCTGGGCGGTATTTTCCAGTCCGAGGTTGCTACCCAGACCACCAAGACTCCGTTCCTGGGTGACATCCCATATCTGGGCCGCCTGTTTAAGCGAACTGAGCGTATCGATGAGCGCAGTGAGTTGCTGATCTTCATAACACCGAAGATTATAAAGAGCGACCTGATTCGTTAATCTGGTTCGGTTCAAAGCCGCCGCGTAAAACCGGCGGCTTTTTTGTGTCTGATGCCTTTGCAATAAGAGTCGGGGAACTTATGGAAAGAGTAGCCCTGTGATATTCTCACCCGCCTGAACACAATTGAGCGGAAGTTATGTCTTTGCCCAAACGCGTTGTCCTGGTTGGCCCCATGGGAGCTGGCAAAAGTACTATTGGTCGTATGCTGGCCAAAGAGCTGGGCTATCGTTTTCTGGATTCGGATCGAATTATCGAAGACCGGTGTGGCGCTAACATCCCCTGGATCTTCGATGTGGAAGGCGAGGAGGGTTTTCGTCAGCGAGAAACGGCCATGTTGGAGGAGCTGTCCACCGAGCCGAAGACTGTTCTGGCAACAGGTGGCGGAGCGGTCATGCGCACTGAAAACCATCCGTTACTCAAGAAAGATGCCGTTGTGGTTTATCTTAAAACCTCCCTGGAACAGCAGGTCGAGCGAACGCGAAGAGACCGAAACCGGCCATTGCTCCAGAATGACGATCCTGAGGGGGTTTTGCGCAAACTCTTTTCGATCCGGGATCCTCTATATACCGGGCTGGCCGATATTATTATGTATACCGATCGCAAGAGTCCGCGACTGGTCGTTCGTCAACTTGTTAATCGAATGAACCCCAGGACGCCTCGCCACAAGCGGCAAGTGCGGAAGGAAGGGCGAAATCATGTCTGAAGTGCTTCATGAACTCACCGTTGAATTGGGTGAGCGCAGCTACCCGATAATCATTGGTCAAGGGCTTCTGGGAGAGATCGATCTCTCGTCTTACGTGAGCGGTTCTCAGGTTATGATCGTTACCAATGAGACGGTGGCACCGCTCTATCTGGAAAGGGTGCGGGGCTGTTTCCCCGGGAAGCATGCTGACGTCGTAACTCTGCCCGATGGCGAAAAGTACAAGGACTGGCAGGTTCTGAACCTTATTTTTGACGGATTACTTGAAAAGCGGCATACACGGAAAACCACCCTTGTCGCCCTTGGAGGCGGTGTTGTTGGGGATATGGCTGGATTTGCCGCCGCCTGCTACCAACGCGGAGTACCGTTTATTCAGGTTCCGACAACTCTTCTATCCCAGGTAGATTCCTCTGTTGGTGGAAAGACCGGAATCAATCATCCGCTCGGCAAGAACATGATCGGTGCCTTTCATCAGCCCGAAGCCGTACTGATTGATACGGATAGTCTCAAAACCCTTCCGTCGCGCGAAGTATCTGCGGGACTTGCGGAAGTGATCAAGTATGGTTTGATCCGGGACCCGGGGTTTCTGGACTGGCTTGAAGAAAATATGGATCGGCTGGTGGCCCTTGAAGACGAGGCAGTCGGCGAAGCCATTTTCCGCTCCTGTACCTGTAAGGCAGAGGTAGTCGCCAAAGATGAGCGTGAAGGTGGATTGAGGGCGATTCTCAATCTTGGCCATACGTTTGGTCACGCCATTGAAACCTTTTCGGGCTATGGCAACTGGCTTCATGGTGAGGCCGTTGGTGTTGGTATGATCATGGCCGCTGACCTCTCTGCCCGAGAGGGTTCGATAACTCATGAGGAATGTAAGAGAGCGGCGCGCCTTGTTTCGCAAGCGGGCTTGCCCGAGAAACCTCCTGAGAGTATGACGCCAGAGGATTTCATGAATCTGATGGCAGTGGACAAGAAAAATGTCGACGGACAATTACGGTTGGTTTTGCTTCGTGCACTGGGAGACGCGGTCGTGACTGCGGATGCCGCTGCGGAAAATCTTGCTGCAACACTGGCTGAATTCTGTCGGCATCAATGACAACCGACTCGATTCGGTATTTGGCCGCCAGGGTAAACGGCAGGGAAGAGTTGTGACGGAAGAATACTTGAACGCTCAGGATGGTGGTGGCCTGTTCCCCAGGCTGCAACAACGGTACGGGTTGCGGGCGAACCCGCTGGAAATGGAAACGCCATTCTTCCCCGATGCCATGCGGCATCATGCCCTTGAAACGCTTCGCCACCTCTGCGGTTTTGGCGACATGGCGCTGCTGTTAACCGGGGCGGTCGGCTCTGGAAAGACCCGGTTGCTCGCTGAGCTTGTTCGCAGTGAATCGTCACGCCTGGACTTTCATCGTATTCCCACATCTGCACTCACAAGTTCGCAGGCCCTGTCGCGGGCGTTGAAAAGCCTTGGGCTTTCCGGTTTGCGAGAAGATGAAAGCCCTCGGGACGTAGTGTATGGATTCTTTCGGTGGTCAGAATCCCGCGCCCGCAAGGGGCAGCGCATGGTACTGCTGATTGATGATGCCGATCGCGTGCCCCCAGAGCTTTTGAAACTGATTCTGGCTGGTTTTCTTGCTTCGGAACGTGCTTCTGCGGCCGTGCCAGTGATCGCCGGTCTTGATGACCTGGTCGGCGTCCTGGGGCTTGATGCCGACTCCACCAATGTGCATCAGGTGCATCTGCGCCCGCTCACCAAAGAGGAGTTGGTTGCGTATCTTGAGCCGAGGATTCATCAGGCTGGAGGAAAGCTAAGCGAGTTGCTGAGCCCGGCCAGGCTGGCGAGGATTCATTCCCTGAGTCAGGGCAGTTTCTCCCGGCTCAAGCGAGTAGCCCCGGGTGTGTGGCTGGATATTGTTTCTCCCGAAAAGAGGTCGGTCAACCATCCGATTCTTACGTACAAAAATCTTGGTTGGCCGATGCTGGCGTTGGCCCTGCTTGGGGGTTCCTGGTGGTTTGTATCCGAGCAGTACAACAGTTCGATTTCTGAGAGTGTTGCGCATTTGCAACAGCAAGAACCCACCCGGAAAAGTGTAACAATCGGGCCGGAGTCGCCAGCCCAAGATGATCAATTCGAGACTCCGCCGGCGGATGAGCCGGTACCATTGACGGACGATTTGGCCAACCTGGATCCTGTTACTGAGCCTGAGCCTGAGCCTGAGCCTGAGCCTGAGCCTGAGCCTGAGCCTGAGCCTGAGCCTGAGCCTGAGCCTGAGCCTGAGCCTGAGCCTGAGCCTGAGCCTGAGCCTGAGCCTGAGCCTGAGCCTGAGCCTGAGCCTGAGCCTGAGCCTGAGTTCAGCCCCGCCAATGTCGAGCAGTTTGTGGCCGTTGACAGGATTCGGTCCCGGGGCGGTTGGACGATTCAGCTGGTCGCCGGAAACCTTGAGCAAACCGCTTTAAACGTCCTGAAGCAGCACCCCGAGCTGCCGGATATGCTTTATACCAGAGGTGAGCGGCAGGGTCAGCCGTGGTTTATGGTATTCTATGGTCAGTTTTCATCCAGGACCGATGCCCAGGCAGCAGCAGCCCGGTTGCCCCAGGCGCTCAGGAGCCGGTCGCCCTGGATACGGACAACTGGTAGTTTGTAACGGCTCCGCGCACGTCGGGCAAGCTAACTCATTGTTCCGTAAGCCCGAGGACTGGGAAGTCCGGTTTTTGTTCCCCAAAATAATGTCACTCTGATTTGAGTACGTATTTCTACGTGTGTAAAATGACCAGCCCCCATTTTCAGTGTCAAAGGGTGGCCAGGTTGCAGTGCGCCGAATAACCCTTTGATTGAAAAGAATTTCTACGCGAGAGAACGCTTATGATGACAGGTTTGTATCATCCCGATGAATTCAGGGACAACTGTGGATTTGGTCTGATTGCCCATATGAAGGGCGATGCCAGCCACAAGTTGTTACAAACTGCCATCGAGTCGCTGACCTGCATGACCCACCGAGGTGGAATCGCTGCAGACGGAAAGACCGGCGATGGTTGTGGCCTTCTTATCCAGAGCCCGGACGCCTTCCTGAAAAAGGCTTCCAAGGCTGCGTTTGGCAAGGAACCCGGAGATTTGTTTGCCGTGGGCCAGGTATTCCTGAACCCGGACGAGGCCAAGGCCGCAGCTGGACGTGCAGCGGTTGAGAAACGCTTGGCCGAGCAGGGTCTGGAGATTATGGGCTGGCGCGAAGTGCCCGTTGATGACAGCTGCCTCGGCCCCATGGCACTGGAATGCCTGCCGCGTATTGAACAAGTGTTTGTTGTACCGGCCGGAAAGACCGAAAGGGAATTTGCGATCGGCCTGTTTGTAGGCCGTCGCCACGCCGAACGGGACATGGTTGATGATGCCGAGTTTTATATCTGCAGCCTGTCGCATCGGACACTGGCCTACAAGGGCCTGATGATGCCAGCCGATCTGGCCAACTTCTACAAGGACCTGGGTGATCCGGATCTGGAAACTGCTATCTGTGTTTTCCACCAGCGGTTCTCGACCAATACCATGCCGCGTTGGCCCTTGGCGCAGCCGTTCCGTTACCTCGCCCACAACGGCGAGATCAATACCGTCGACGGTAACCGGAACTGGGCCATTGCCCGTGCCGCCAAATTCAGCTCGCCAGACCTTCCGGACCTTCAGACGCTTCAGCCGTTGGTAAACCTGACAGGGTCTGACTCCTCCAGTATGGATAACATGCTCGAAATCCTGTTGGCTGGGGGTGTGGATCTGTTCCGTGCTGTTCGCATGATGATCCCGCCGGCTTGGCAAAATGTCGACAGCATGGACTCCGAACTACGAGCCTTCTACGAATACAATTCCATGCACATGGAGCCCTGGGATGGCCCTGCCGGGCTGGTTATGTCCGACGGTCGCTATGCCGTGTGTATGCTTGACCGCAATGGCTTGCGCCCGGCCCGCTGGGTTATCACCAAGGATGATTTCATCACTCTGGCGTCAGAGATTGGTACCTATGGCTATCAGCCCGATGACGTGGTTGCAAAGGGTCGCGTCGGACCGGGGCAGATGCTGGCCATTGATACTGAGTCCGGAGAAGTGCTGCATACCAAGGACATCGATCAGCGCCTGAAGTCTGCCCAGCCATACAAACGCTGGTTACGGGAGAATGCTTTGCGTGTTGAGACCACGCTCAATCAGGCTACTCCGGAATTCAAGCTGATGGATGCTGATGTGCTTCAGGTGCATCAGAAGATGTTCATGGTGTCGTTCGAGGAGCGCGACCAGGTGCTGCGCCCTCTGGCTGAGAATGGCCAGGAAGCGGTTGGTTCCATGGGCGACGATACTCCGATGGCGGTGCTGTCCAGCAAAGTCAGGCATGTCGGGGATTACTTCCGTCAGAAGTTTGCCCAGGTTACCAACCCGGCTATTGACCCGCTGCGGGAATCCATCGTGATGTCGCTGGAGACCTGTCTTGGTGCTGAACGCAATGTCTTTCAGGAAACTGCGGAGCATGCGGATCGGATTATTTTGACCACTCCGGTTCTATCTCCAGCGAAATTCCTCAAAATCACCAATAACGATCGTCCCGGCTTTGAGATCGCTCGCATTTCCATGAGCTATCGCCCGGAGCTGGGTCTGGAGCAGGCAGTCCGCCAGGTGTGCGATGAGGCCGAGCAGGCCGTTCGTGATGGCAAGGTGCTGCTGGTGCTGACCGACAAGGATCTGAAGGAAGGCGAACTGCCGGTAAACGCCATGATGGCGACCGGTGCGGTTCACCACCACCTGGTTGCAAAAGGCTTGCGTTGCGATTCCAACATTATTGTGGAGAGTGGCTGGGCCCGCGATCCTCATCAGTTTGCCGTGCTGTTTGGCTTTGGTGCGACGGCAGTCTATCCATACCTGGCGTATCAGCTTCTTAACGACCTGATTCGAACCGGCGAAGTATTGATGGATCCCATCGAAGCGAAGAACAACTACCGTAAGGGCATCAACAAGGGGCTGCTGAAGATCCTTTCCAAGATGGGGATCTCCACCATTACCTCCTATCGGGGTGCTCAATTGTTTGAAGCCATCGGTCTCGCTGACGAAGTGGTCGATCTCTGCTTCAAAGGCGTGCCGAGCCGAATCCAGGGCGCAGGCTTCTTTGATTTCCAGCAGGATCAGGAGCAGCTGGCGTCAATTGCCTGGAAACCCCGCAAGTCGATTTCCCAGGGCGGCCTGCTGAAGTACGTTCATGGCCAGGAGTATCACGCCTTTAACCCGGACGTCATCGGCAAGCTGCAGGAAGCCGTTACCAGCGGCGATTATGGTCACTACAAGGAATATGCGGGACTGGTCAATGAGCGTCCCGTTGCAACTCTGCGCGACCTTTTGGGCTTCCGCAAGGACCTCAAGGCTATCGACATTTCCGAGGTCGAGCCGGTCGAGAATATCTTCCCGCGTTTCGATTCTGCGGCGATGTCTCTGGGGGCGCTTTCGCCTGAGGCTCATGAAGCCCTCGCAGTGGCGATGAATACGTTGGGAGGGCGCTCCAACTCTGGCGAAGGTGGTGAAGACCCAGCCCGCTATGGGACGGAGAAACGCTCCAAGATCAAGCAGGTGGCCTCCGGTCGCTTTGGTGTTACTGCGGAGTATCTGCGCAGCGCTGACGTCATGCAGATTAAGGTCGCTCAGGGTGCCAAACCTGGCGAGGGTGGCCAGCTGCCGGGCGGTAAGGTCAACGACCTGATCGCACGCCTGCGTTACTCGGTGCCCGGCGTGACGCTGATTTCTCCGCCGCCGCACCATGACATCTACTCCATTGAGGATCTGGCGCAGTTGATTTTTGACCTCAAGCAGGTCAATCCGGAAGCGCTGGTTTCCGTTAAGCTCGTGTCTGAGCCGGGTGTTGGCACAATCGCAGCGGGTGTGGCCAAGGCGTACGCTGACCTGATTACGGTTTCCGGTTATGACGGTGGCACTGCAGCCAGCCCGCTGACGTCCATCCGCTATGCAGGCTCCCCTTGGGAGCTTGGCCTGACAGAAACCCAGCAGGCGCTGCGAGCCAATGATCTGCGAGGCAAGATTCGCCTGCAGACCGATGGCGGCATCAAGACCGGTCTGGACGTAGTCAAGGGTGCGATCCTGGGCGCGGAAAGCTTTGGCTTCGGGACCACTCCGATGGTGGCTCTGGGTTGTAAATACCTGCGTATCTGCCACCTGAACAACTGTGCCACCGGTGTTGCCACCCAGAATGAGTATCTGCGTGAAGAGCACTTCAAGGGCACTGTCGAGATGGCCATGAACTTCTTCCGCTTCGTTGCGGAAGAGACTCGCGAGTGGCTTGCCAATCTGGGTGTGCGAAGCCTGGAAGAACTGGTCGGCCGCGTTGACCTTCTGGAGCGACTGCCAGGCGATACTGAGCGTCAGAAGAAGTTGGATCTCTCGCGTCTGTTGTCCAACGACAACATTCCAGCCGATAAGCCTCAGACCTGTCAGGTTGAACGAAACTACCCGTTTGACCAGGGCGTGCTTGCCGAAGAGATGGTGAAAGACACTGCTACGGCTATCGAGAATAAATCCGGAGGTGCCTGGTCTTATCGGGTTACCAACTGTGACCGTTCCATTGGTGCCCGCCTGTCAGGCGAAATTGCGGCCGTACACGGCAACCAGGGCATGGTTGATGCACAGATTACCCTTGATCTGACCGGCACGGCCGGCCAGAGCTTTGGTGTCTGGAACGTCGGTGGTCTCAATCTGATTCTGGAAGGTGACGCCAACGACTACGTTGGCAAAGGCATGACCGGTGGCAAGCTGGTAGTCAAGCCGCCGCGCGGCAGCGCCTTCAAAACTCAGGAGACGTCCATCGTTGGCAACACCTGCCTGTATGGTGCAACTGGCGGCAAACTGTTTGCCGCCGGCACAGCAGGTGAGCGATTTGCGGTACGTAACTCAGGGGCTCATGCCGTTGTAGAAGGCGCCGGGGACCACTGCTGTGAGTATATGACCGGCGGTCTGGTGACAGTGCTGGGTGATATCGGGCACAACTTCGGTGCTGGTATGACTGGTGGCTTTGCCTATGTGATGGACCGGAACAACACCTTTGTGGACAGATACAACCACGAACTGGTGGAGATCCAGCGGATTTCCAGCGAAGACATGGAATCCTATCGCAATCACCTGCGTGGTGTGATCCGGGAGCATATCTCAGAGACCGGCAGTGAGTGGGCCGAGCATATTCTTGAGAATTTCGACGACTACATCGGCCGTTTCTGGCTGGTTAAACCCAAGGCTGCCAACCTTCGCAGCCTGCTGGCCAGCACCAGGGCTCGTCCCGAATAAGCAACAGGGTCGAAAGGGTTTGGAGTCGGTGGCTTTGCTTGCCGCCGCTCCTGTCGAAATTGAGCTGATGAGAGCATCATGATGAAAGAACGACTTAATAACGACTTCCAGTTTGTTGAGGTTGGGCGTGTGGACCCGAAGAAGGTCCCGGCCAGGAAGCGGAAGAAAGAATTTGGTGAGATCTACCACCCATTTACTGCAGACAATGCTGCATCTCAGTCGCATCGCTGCCTGGAATGCGGTAACCCGTATTGTGAATGGAAGTGTCCGGTCCACAATTACATCCCGAACTGGCTGAAGCTGGTCTCTGAAGGCAACATCATGAAGGCTGTGGAGATGTGTCACGCGACCAACTCCCTGCCGGAGGTGTGTGGCCGCGTGTGTCCGCAGGATCGCCTCTGTGAAGGTGCCTGCACTCTGAACGATGGCTATGGCGCGGTTACCATTGGATCTGTTGAGAAATACATTACCGACACCGCTTTTGCTCTGGGTTGGAAGCCGGATATGTCAGCGGTCAAGTGGACTGACAAGAAGGTCGCTGTCATTGGTGCGGGGCCGGCAGGCCTTGGCTGCGCCGATATTCTGGTGCGCAATGGCGTGAAGCCGGTAGTCTTTGATATCTATCCTGAAATTGGCGGCTTGCTGACCTTTGGTATTCCCGAGTTCAAGCTGGAAAAATCTGTCATGACCCGTCGCCGCCAAGTATTCGAGGAAATGGGCGTAGAGTTCCGTCTGTCGACCGAAGTGGGCAAAGACGTGATGCTTGAGGATGTCATTGATGAGTACGATGCGGTCTTCATGGGTATGGGCACCTACACCTACATGAAGGGCGGCTTCCCTGGTGAGAACCTGCCGGGTGTTTATGACGCTCTGCCGTTCCTGGTGTCTAACGTTAATCGTCGTCTCGGTTTCGAGAAGGACGAGGCCGACTTCATCGATATGAAGGGCAAACGGGTGGTGGTTCTGGGTGGCGGTGATACGGCTATGGACTGTAACCGGACGTCCATCCGTCAGCAGGCAGAGAGTGTGGCCTGCGCCTATCGCCGGGACGAAGCGAATATGCCGGGTTCCCGCAAAGAGGTGGCGAACGCCAAGGAAGAGGGCGTTAAATTCCTGTTTAACCGTCAGCCGATCGCCATCATTGGTGAGGACCAGGTTGAAGGCGTCAAGGTCGTTTCTACCCAGTTGGGCGACCCCGATGAGAATGGCCGTCGCCGCCCGGAAGTCGTTCCGGGCAGTGAGGAGGTCATTCCGGCAGATGCGGTGCTGGTTGCTTTCGGTTTCCGCCCGAGCCCCGCGGACTGGTTCGATGAGCTGAAAGTGAGCACTGACGATTCCGGTCGCGTAGCTGCCCCCGAAGAAGCCGAGTTCGCGTTCCAGACAAGTAACCCGAAAATCTTTGCTGGTGGCGACATGGTCCGTGGCTCAGATCTGGTCGTAACGGCTATCTGGGAAGGTCGTCAGGCGGCAGAGGGTATTCTGGACTATCTGGATATCTGATTGACTGCCTGATCCGGATCAGAAGGGCGGCTTGCTAAGGGTAAGCCGCCCTTTTTTATTATGGCAAACGGGGTATCATTGCTCCCCATTCGTTTATCACCACTTGCAGAACTGAGAACGCTGGATTTTCTATGACCGAGTTGAAGAATGACCGCTTCCTGCGCGCCTTGATGCGCCAGCCCGTTGACCGTACCCCGGTATGGATGATGCGCCAGGCCGGCCGGTATTTGCCGGAATACCGCGCCACCCGTGCCAAGGCGGGTGATTTCCTCAGCCTGTGCAAGAATACTCCGCTGGCCTGCGAGGTGACCCTGCAGCCGTTGGAGCGCTACCCGCTCGACGCGGCAATCCTGTTCTCCGATATCCTGACCATTCCGGATGCTCTCGGTCTGGGCTTGTATTTTGAAACCGGCGAAGGGCCCAAATTCAAGAATACGATCCGCTCTGAAGCAGACGTGGCTGCGCTGCCGACACTGACTGCCGAAGTGGATTTGGACTACGTCATGAACGCCGTGTCCACGATTCGCGGAGCGCTCAATGGCAGTGTGCCCCTGATTGGTTTTTCCGGCAGCCCCTGGACCCTGGCGACCTACATGATCGAAGGCAGTTCCTCCAAGGATTTTCGGGAGGCCAAGAAGTTGATGTACGGGCAGCCTGAGGTCATGCATCGGTTACTCGATCATCTGGCGAATGCGGTCATCGATTACCTCAACAGTCAGATCAAGGCCGGTGCCCAGGTTGTTCAGATTTTCGATACCTGGGGCGGCGTGCTCAGCAGCTGGGCGTATGAGGAATTTTCGCTGCGTTACATGAAGAAAATTGTCGACGGT
Organism: Marinobacter sediminum; assembly: GCF_023657445.1. Classification (NCBI taxonomy): domain Bacteria; kingdom Pseudomonadati; phylum Pseudomonadota; class Gammaproteobacteria; order Pseudomonadales; family Marinobacteraceae; genus Marinobacter; species Marinobacter sediminum. The sequence continues at coordinate 111,447 of NZ_JAGTWY010000001.1, forward strand.
CTGATCCGCGAACGTGAAGGCCGCCATATCCCGGTGATTCTGTTTACCAAGAACGGTGGCCAGTGGCTGGAGTCTATTGCGGATACCGGTGCCGATGCGGTCGGCCTCGACTGGACCACCGATATTGGTAAGGCCCGTGCCCGTATTGGCGATCGAGTTACCCTTCAGGGCAACATGGATCCGGCCATGCTGTATGCGCCGCCCGCGCGGATTCGTCAGGAAGTGGCGGATATTCTCCGCCGTTTTGGCACCGGTACCGGCCATGTTTTCAATCTTGGGCATGGTATTACGCCGGATGTGGATCCTGAGCATGCCAAAGCATTTATTGAAGCCGTTGTTGAATTGAGCCCCGAATATCATCAGTAACACGGGGAGCAGTCGCCTCCCGGCCTTTAAGCTCCGGGAGGCGGCCCCGGGGCTCTCAGTGGATGTCCTCTGCTGGCCGGTCTATAGTCAGGTAAAACAAGACCGGTAAACAGGAGTAACCACTTGCCTGCCAAAAGCCCCGAGAAACGCCGATTCCATAGAATCGAATTCGATGCGCCCTGTGAGCTGCACTGTCTGGAGAGTGTCTGGACAACGGAGGTGCTCGACATCTCGCTGAAAGGCGTTCTGGTCAAGCGACCCGAGGGATGGGATGTGCCGTTAAAGCAGCCTTGTGAGGTGATTATTCACCTGAATGATCATGAGGCGGCTATTGTTATGGCGGTGGAGTTGCGGCATGTGGAGCCGCACAGGCTCGGATTCAAATGTCAGTACATCGATTTGGACAGTGCTTCTCACCTAAAACGCCTGGTTGAGCTCAACTTGGGCGATCAGGCATTGCTTGAACGGGAATTTGCCCACCTGATTGATTAATCTCGTTACTTTTTCCTGGACTCCGCCAGAGAGTCGGAAGGTCAGCATTGGGGAGCCTTTCCAAAAATGTTGGAGGCCATGGATGGCCGGAAACAAGCGCACATGGATGTGCTCGTAGCGGTTTTTGGAAAGGCTCCCCAATGCTGACCAATCACCGAGCCTTGCCATCTCGGGCAGCAGCTTAAAGCTCCTCCAAAGCCGAGAGAGCGTCACTAAGCTTTGTCACAGGAATCACCTTCATTCCCTCGATATTTTTGCGAGGTGCATTGGCCTTGGGCACCAGAGCCCGGGTAAACCCATGTTTCGCCGCCTCGTAAATTCGCTCCTGACCACTAGGCACCGGTCGAATTTCGCCAGAGAGGCCGACCTCCCCGAAAATCACCAGGTCCTGGGGCAGGGCGCGGTCACGGAACGAGGAGACAATGGCGGCCAAAAGCGCAAGATCGGCGCTTGTTTCCGCTACCTTTACGCCGCCGACAACGTTTACAAACACATCCTGATCGGACACATGCATGCCGCCATGGCGATGAAGCACCGCCAGAAGCATGGCTAACCGGTTTTGATCGAGACCCACGGCAACCCGCCGCGGGTAGCCGCCCTGAGCCATGTCCACCAGCGCCTGGATTTCCACCAACATTGGCCGGGTGCCTTCCCAGACAACCATAACGACACTGCCTGGCGCGGCCTCCTCGCCACGGTTGAGGAAGATGGCACTGGGGTTCTTCACTTCCTTGAGACCCTGTTCAAGCATCGCAAACACGCCCAGCTCATTCACTGCGCCGAAGCGGTTCTTGATGCCCCGGAGGGTGCGATACCGGCTGTCACTGGAGCCTTCCAGCAGAATGGAACAGTCGATCATGTGTTCAAGGACTTTGGGGCCAGCAAGGCTGCCGTCCTTGGTGACGTGGCCGACGAGGAACAGAATTGTGCCAGTCTGTTTGGCAAAACGGGTCAGGTATGCTGCACTTTCGCGGACCTGGGAAACGCTTCCCGGAGCAGACTCTATGTCCGCCATGTGCATTACCTGGATACTGTCTACCACCAGAATGCGAGGCTTCTCGGCTTCCGCCACCTGCATCACCCGCTCAACACTGGTTTCAGACAGCATTTTCAGGTCTCTGGTGGGTAAGCCCAGGCGCTTGGCGCGCATGGCGACTTGCTGCAAGGATTCTTCGCCAGTCACATAGAGGGCGGAGACGCTGGCGGCCAAATGGCAAACAGCCTGAAGCAGCAGGGTGCTCTTGCCGGCGCCCGGGTGCCCTCCCATCAGAACGGCGGACCCTTCGACCAGGCCCCCACCGAGAACCCGGTCGAATTCCTGCATGCCCGAGCTGATGCGGGGTTGCTCTGCGAGGCTGACGTCGTCCAGGCTCTGAACCTCCGACAGGCTGCCGGCAAAGCCTTCAAAACGAGCACCGCGGGCGCCTTTGGCATTGCCGCTGGCTCCGCGAACTTCGCTGATGGTGTTCCACGCCTGGCAGGCTGTGCACTGCCCCTGCCATTTGGAATAGTCTGCACCGCACTCGGTGCAGACGTAGGCGGTTCTTGTTTTCGCCATCAGGCCAGCTTCTTGTACTTCATGCGCTGGGGCACCATCGCAGAGTCCCCCTTGCGCTTCTTGTGGTCTTCATTGTATTCGCTGAAGTTGCCCTCGAAGTACACCACTTCGCCGTCGTCCTCAAACGCCAGGATGTGGGTGGCTACCCGGTCCAGGAACCAGCGGTCGTGCGAGATGACCAGTGCTGAGCCCGGGAAGTTCAGCAGCGCTTCTTCAAGCGCACGCAGTGTTTCCACGTCCAGATCGTTGGTGGGTTCGTCCAGCAGCAGTACGTTGCCACCTTCCTTCAGCAATTTGGCCAGGTGCAGACGGTTGCGCTCGCCGCCGGACAGGTCGCCGACGCGTTTCTGCTGGTCGCTGCCCTTGAAGTTGAAGCGGCCGACATAGGCGCGGGAAGGCGTCTCATAGTTGCCAACCTTGATAATATCATTGCCGTCGGAGAGTTCTTCCCAGACGGTTTTGCTTCCATCAAGGTCGCGCATCTGGTCCACGTACGCCAGTTCTACGGTTTCACCGACAGTAATGTTGCCGGAATCGGGTTTGTCGTAACCCCCGATCATCTTGAACAGGGTGGACTTGCCGGCACCATTGCCACCGATGATGCCGACAATGGCACCGGGCGGCACGCTGAAAGACACGTCTTCGTAAAGCAGGTGGTCACCGAAAGACTTGCGGATACCATCCACCTCGATCACCTTGTTGCCCAGGCGTGGTCCGGGCGGAATGTACAGTTCATTGGTTTCGTTGCGTTTCTGGAATTCCTGGGAACTCATTTCCTCGAAGCGGGCCAGGCGGGCCTTACTCTTGGACTGACGGCCCTTGGCATTGCTGCGAACCCACTCCAGTTCCTGCTTGACGGCTTTCTGGTGAGAGGCTTCCTGCTTGGATTCCATCTCCAGGCGCTTTTCCTTGTTCTCAAGCCATTGGCTGTAATTGCCTTCGAACGGGATGCCCTGGCCACGGTCCAGTTCCAGGATCCAGCCAGCGACGTTGTCCAGGAAGTAGCGGTCGTGAGTGATGGCAACCACGGTACCTTCGTAGTCATGGAGGAAGCGTTCAAGCCAGGCGACCGACTCGGCGTCCAGGTGGTTGGTGGGCTCGTCCAGCAGCAGCATGTCCGGGCCGGACAGCAGAAGGCGGCAAAGGGCGACACGGCGGCGTTCACCACCTGACAGAAGTTTTACTTTCTGGTCCCAGGCCGGAAGGCGCAGAGCGTCTGCGGCGACTTCCATTTTGCGCTCGATGTCATGACCGTCGGTGGCCTGAATGTAGGCTTCCAGTTCGCCCTGTTTCTTGGCAAGCGCATCAAAATCGGCATCGGGCTCGGCGTAGGCGGTGTAGACCTTGTCCAGTTCGGCCAATGCGTCGTGCACACCAGAGACGGCTTCATCGACGATTTCCTTGACGGTCTTGTCGTCGTCGAGCTCTGGCTCTTGAGGTAAATAGCCGACGTTGATGCCTGGCTGTGGTCGGGCCTCGCCGATGTAATCCTGGTCGACGCCCGCCATAATACGGAGCAGGGTGGACTTACCGGAACCGTTGAGGCCGAGTACGCCAATCTTGGCGCCCGGGAAGAAGCTCAGGGAAATATCCTTGAGGATTTCACGCTTGGGAGGGACGACCTTGCCCACCCGGTTCATGGAGTATACGTACTGGGCCATAACTGGCTGTGTCCTCTGTTGTAATCGGAGGTAAATAAAAGAAACTCGTAGATAAGGCCCGTAAGGTAGCGAAACCGGAAAGCTATGGCAATTGAGGGAAAATCGCATGTTGCGGTGTGACGGTTTCTGCGGAGGGCCTCCGGGCCCTATAAAAGATGATTTTTTACCCGTTTGTAAGATAGAATAGCGGCCCAATTTTTCAGGGAGCCTGAGGAGATTTCCAAAGCTCTCCGGGCCAGCCATGCACACAGGGGCAGCGCATCCATGTTTAATCGTGATATGAAAATCGCCGGCTTTGACGACGAACTCTGGAACGCCATGCAGGCGGAAGAGAAACGCCAGGAAGCTCACATTGAGCTCATTGCATCCGAGAATTACACCAGCCCGCGCGTGATGGAAGCGCAAGGCAGTGTGCTGACCAACAAGTACGCCGAAGGTTATCCCGGTAAGCGCTACTACGGTGGATGCGAGTTCGTGGATATTGCTGAAGAGCTCGCGATTGATCGCGCCAAGGAGCTGTTTGGTGCCGCCTACGCCAACGTACAGCCACATTCAGGCTCCCAGGCCAATTCGGCCGTATTCATGGCGCTGCTTAAACCGGGCGACACTGTTCTGGGCATGAGCCTGGCCCATGGTGGCCATCTCACCCACGGTGCGAGCGTTAACTTCTCCGGCAAGATCTACAGCGCTGTGCAGTACGGACTGAACCCGGAAACCGGCCTGATTGATTATGACGAGATTGAAGCTCTGGCCGTTGAGCACAAGCCAAAAATGATCATTGCTGGCTTCTCCGCCTACTCCCAGGAGCTGGACTTTGCCCGCTTCCGCGCCATCGCTGACAAGGTTGGTGCCTTTCTGTTCGTCGATATGGCTCACGTAGCAGGGCTCGTTGCCGCAGGCGTCTATCCGGATCCGGTACCTCATGCGCACGTTGTCGCTACGACCACGCACAAGACCCTTCGCGGGCCCCGTGGCGGCCTGATTCTGGCCTGTGATGACGCCGATCTGCAGAAAAAACTTAACTCTGCGGTGTTCCCGGGTGGTCAGGGCGGTCCCCTGATGCACGTGATCGCGGCAAAAGCGATCTGCTTCAAGGAAGCCATGAGCGATGACTTCAAAACCTACCAGCAGCAGGTGGTGAAAAACGCCTCTGCCATGGCCCAGGTTTTTATCGAGCGCGGATACGATGTTGTCTCCGGTGGCACAAAGAACCACCTGTTCCTGGTTAGTCTGATCAAGCAGGACATCACCGGTAAAGATGCAGATGCGGCGCTGGGCCGTGCCCACATTACCGTCAACAAGAATGCCGTTCCCAACGACCCCCGTTCCCCGTTCGTAACGTCCGGTCTGCGTATCGGTACGCCGGCAATCACGACCCGCGGTTTTGGTGAATCAGAGTGCCGAGATCTGGCAGGCTGGATCTGCGACATTCTCGACAACCTTGAAGACGAATCCGTTAACAGTCGTGTACGCGAGCAGGTTGCTGCTCTGTGCGCCCGCTTCCCGGTCTACGGCTAAACTTCAGGCAAGACCTGCCGGGCCGGATACCGAGTTGGGTGTTCGGCTCCGGCCTCCTCTCCGGAGTTTCTGATTATGCATTGTCCTTTCTGTGGTGAAGCAGATACCAAGGTGATTGACTCGCGCCTGGTGGCCGAGGGCGATCAGGTACGGCGCCGCAGGGAATGTTTGTCCTGTCATGAGCGTTTCACGACGTTCGAGAGTGCTGAGCTGGTGATGCCCAGGGTCGTCAAGCAGGATGGAACCCGTCAGCCCTTTGACGAGGACAAGCTGCGTTCCGGTCTTATGAAAGCGCTTGAGAAACGCCCGGTGAGTATTGAAGAAATCGATGCCGCACTGAACCGAATCAAATATCGGCTTCGTGCCACCGGTGAGAGGGAGGTCAAGTCGATGCAGCTGGGCGAAGAGGTAATGATCGAACTGAGGCAGCTGGATAAGGTTGCCTACGTCCGGTTTGCCTCGGTATATCGCAGCTTTCAGGACATCAACGAGTTCAAGGAAGAGATTGAACGGCTATCGGCAAGCAATGGCGAAAATGCGGTTGATGTTGCGAAAGTGCTGGCCGGCGACCACTCCTCGAAGGGAAAAGCATGACCGACGTCCGTGACAGGGCCATGATGGCGCGGGCCGTCCAGCTTGCCTGGCGCGGTCGTTACTCGACACACCCGAACCCGAGGGTCGGCTGTGTGATTGCCCGAGGCGACCGGATTCTGGGTGAGGGCTGGCACGAAAGAGCCGGAGAGGCGCACGCCGAGATCCGGGCCCTGAGTCAGGCCGGACCCTCGGCGCGTGGTGCAACGGTCTACGTGACGCTTGAACCGTGCAGCCATTTCGGGCGGACCCCGCCCTGTGCCCGTGCGTTAATCGATGCGGGCGTTGCGCATGTGTTTGCAGCCACGAAAGACCCCAATCCGTCGGTGTCAGGGCGCGGACTTGAGTTGCTTCGCGATTCCGGCATTCAGGTCACCGAAGGGTTGCTGGCTGATGAAGCGGCCGGACTGAACCCGGGGTTCATGAAGCGGATGAACACCGGGCGACCCTGGGTGCGACTGAAGATGGCTGCCAGCCTGGATGGCCGCACTGCCATGGCATCCGGGGAAAGCCAGTGGATCACCGGCGTTGCAGCCCGTCAGGATGTGCAGCGCCTGAGAGCAATCAGTGATGCGATTGTGACTGGTGTCGGCACGGTTCTGGCGGATGATCCTTCGCTGACGGTGCGTCGGGAAGAGCTGGGCGGGATAGGTGATGCCACCGAACCGTCCAGGCAGCCGCTTCGGGTCATCGCTGACCGAGATGCCCGCACACCGCCTTCTGCGAACATTTTGCAGGGCGGTAACGTCCAGGTGTTCTGTGCCTCGTCTACGCTGGCAACGGCGCCCGCTCAGGATCTGGCGGCGTTAGGGATCAGCATTAATGGGGTCGCCTGGAAAGACAACGGCATTGACGTGGCGGAACTGCTTGATTCCCTCGGCGAACTTGGTATTAACGAGCTGCTGGTGGAAGCGGGTCCGACACTGGCAGGAACCTTTATCAGCGAAGGGCTGGTGGATGAACTCTGGCTCTATCAGGCCCCGGTTTTTCTGGGCAGCACAGGACGTCCCACGGCCCACCTGCCACTGGAATCGATGGCAGACAAGGTACAATGGAAGGTGCTGGATCGACGTCAGGTGGGTGAGGATCAACGATTGATCCTGGCACGCCGGTAATCATTAAATTCACGGTGTTTCGACGGCCTGAGGCTATCGATAAACCGCAAGGGTGCAAAACCGTATGGCACTGAACAGCATTGAAGAAATCATTGAAGACATTCGTCAGGGTAAGATGGTTATTCTGATGGACGACGAGGATCGCGAAAACGAAGGCGATCTGGTGATGGCTGCTGAACACTGTTCGGCTGAAGCTATCAACTTCATGGCTCGCTTCGGTCGGGGTCTTATTTGTATGCCGATGACCCGTAACCGCTGCGAACAACTGGGTCTTCCGCTGATGGTTCAGCAGAATGCGTCAGGCTTCGGCACCAAGTTCACCCTGTCTATCGAAGCGAAAGAAGGCGTTACCACTGGTATTTCCGCTGCAGACCGGGCCCGCACGGTTCAGGCAGCAGTTGCCCGTGACGCCAAGGCGTCAGACCTGGTCCAGCCCGGCCATATCTTTCCGCTGATGGCCGATCCGGGTGGCGTGCTCAGCCGTGCCGGCCACACCGAAGCTTCCTGTGACCTCGCTGCGCTTGCCGGCTCCGAATCTGCCGGCGTGATTTGTGAAATCATGAATGATGACGGTTCCATGGCACGCCGTGAAGATCTGGAACGGTTCGCGGAAGAGCACGACCTGAAGATTGGCACTATTGCTGACCTGATCCACTATCGCACTATGAACGAGCGCACCATTGAGTGTGTGGAGGAGAACAAGCTGGATACCGAGTATGGAGAATTCAGTTTGCGCACCTACCGGGACAGCATCCAGGGCGCCACTCACCTCGCTATGGTTATGGGTGACATCAGCTCCGACGAGCCGGTCTATGTGCGTGTGCATATCACCGACACATTAAGAGACCTGCTTGGTGCCCGCCGCAAGGATTCTCGCAGCTGGCCGTTGCACCATGCCCTGGAAAAGGTGGCAGAGGAAGGGAAGGGTGCCGTAGTGCTGCTTAACAGCGCCGAAGACAGCTATAACCTGGAGGATCGCATTCACGAGTTCTTTGACGAAGGCCAAGGCTCCGCCGGCAAGGGTAGCTCCGGTGTTTACTTTACCGTGGGCACCGGCTCTCAGATATTGCGGGATATTGGCGTTGGTAAGATGCGCCTGTTGAGCCCGCCGATCAAGTTCTCTGCCATCTCCGGTTTCGATCTGGAAGTGGTTGAATACGTTCCCTATACCCCCGAATGATTAACCCGGTCATGGCCAGTGCGCCGTGACCAGTGAAGGAGCCATGCATGGCAGATATCAAAGTAATTGAAGGTGATTTTACTCAGTGCAGCGGTCGGTATGCACTCGTAGTGGGCCGGTTCAACGGCTTCGTGGTCGAGAGTCTGGTTGAGGGTGCCGTTGACACCCTGCGTCGCCACGGGATTTCCGACGATGACATCGTCATCATTCGGGTCCCGGGTGCTTACGAGATGCCCCTGGCGGTCAAGCGTGTTGCAGAGACTTCGAACTATGACGCCATCATTGCCCTCGGTGCGGTGATCCGTGGTGGCACTCCTCACTTCGAATATGTTGCGGGTGAGGCGTCCAGCGGTCTGGGTGCTGTCAGCCTAGAGACCGACGTGCCTGTTTCCTTCGGTGTCCTGACGGTGGATTCCATCGAACAGGCTATTGAGCGTTCGGGCACCAAGGCCGGTAACAAGGGCGCCGAAGCGGCAGTTACTGCGCTGGAAATGGTTAGCCTTTTCAAGAAGCTGGGTGAGTAATGAGCGTAACTGACGACAATACCCCCCAGCCGGCACCGACCGGTCAGCCCAAAGCCGGCGATCGTCGCCGTGCGCGGGCTCTGGCGATGCAGGGGCTGTATCAACGCCATTTCAGCAAAAGCTCTATTTCAGACATCGAAGCCGAATTCCTGGTCGACAACGACATGGGTAAGGTGGATCTGCTGTACTTCCGGGATTTGCTGCGTGGCGTTCACCGGGAGCAGGGCGAGCTGGACAAGCTCCTGGAGCCTTTCCTGGATCGTCCTGTCACTGAAGTGGACCCCATCGAAATGGCTATCGTGCGTCTGGGTGCCTACGAGTTGAAGTACCGCCTTGATGTTCCCTACAAGGTGGTTATTAACGAAGGCATTGAGATGGCGAAGCGGTTTGGCGGAACGGAAGGGCACAAGTTCGTTAATAGCATTCTGGATAAACTCAGCCGTCGCCTGCGTTTGGCTGAGACTCGTCCCCGATAGGGCATGGGCGAATTCGATCTGATCCGGCGTTACTTCCAGCCGCTCGCTGAACACAAGGGCTCCGAAGCTGTTGTGTTGGGGATCGGGGATGACTGTGCCATTCAACGTATTCCTGCAGATCAGGATCTGGTGTTTTCCATCGATACCATGGTGGAAGGCATCCACTTTCCGAAAGGGTATTGTCCCGAATATCTTGGCTGGCGAGCTCTGGCAGCAGCTGCCAGTGATTTAGCGGCCATGGGGGCGGACCCGGTGTGTTTTACCCTTGCCCTGACATTACCGGTGGCTGATGAGCAGTGGCTTGCAGGGTTTGCCATGGGGTTGTCCCGTGCCAGCGAGTGTTTCGGTCTGGTATTGGCTGGTGGTGACACAACCCGCGGGCCATTGGTCGTGAGCCTGCAAGTGCATGGCACCATAAAGCGTGGCGAGGCGTTAAGTCGATCCGGAGCGAGGGCTGGTGACCTGGTCTTTGTGTCCGGAACGCTCGGCGATGCCGGTGCTGCGTTGGACTTTCTGGACGAGCCCGAACCATCGGATGACATCGCGTTTGTACTTGGCCGTTACCATCACCCCTCGCCCAGGCTCGACCTGGGCAAGTCGCTTGTGGGTTTTGGGTCTTCCTGTATCGATATTTCTGATGGTCTGATTGCCGATCTCGGGCATATCCTGAGAGCCTCAGGCGTAGGCGCCACTGTTGATGTAACAAAGCTGCCTTTGTCCCCGGCGCTTTGTAACGTCAAGGGTAGTGAAGCGGCACGTTACGGGTTGAGTTCGGGTGATGACTATGAGCTTTGTGTGACTGTCTCTCCCGAATGCTGGAAGGTTGCTCCGGAGCAACTGAAGGAGCAACTTACCATGATTGGTACAATCGAGCATGATCAAGGCCTTCGCCTCCTGGGATCTCCTCATTCTGTAGAGGGTGATGCCCTCGGGTTCGATCATTTTGGGGGAGTGTCATGAGCGGGCATGATCAGATAGACGAACCGGATCTGCCGAACGCATTGCTTCCACCGGGGTTTCTGAAGCATCCCGTTCACTTTCTTGCCTTCGGCTTTGGCAGCGGCGCGACCGCACGCGCCCCCGGAACCTGGGGGAGTCTGGCGGCTATTCCCTTGTGGTACGTGTTCGCGTGGCTCCCGGCCTTTACCTATTGGTTACTTGTTTTCGTCGCTTTTCTGGTCGGTATCTGGTTATGCGGGAAGACAGCAAGCGATTTGAAAGTTCATGATCACGGAGGGATTGTCTGGGATGAGTTCGTGGGAATGTGGATTGCCCTTGGCCTTTTCCCGGATCACATTTACGGCGTGTTAATGGCTTTTGCTCTCTTTCGTCTATTCGACATTGTAAAGCCGTGGCCCATCGGATGGCTCGACAAGCGTATGCCAGGAGGGCTCGGCATTATGATTGATGACGTTGTCGCGGGATTTATGGCATTGGGGTGCCTGTTCGCCATTGACCGGTGGTTGATGCCGGTCATTGTATGAACACGTTTTTTTCGGCCAGTAACTCCCGGTCAGTGGAGTTGTTGTTCCTCTGGTAATAATCTGACGACGTGTAAAAACCGCTTCAGACCAGTTTCGGCGCGTTCCCGCGAAGCAAAGGGGCCGCTATCAAAGCCCTCCCGGGTTGTGAAGTACCACTTGCTTCCGACGCAGAAGAATCGGCTACTGCGAAAGGGCACTGGCCCTTGTTCTCCGGACCTGCAATGGGTGTCCATGGCTTCTCCTGTGCCCGTTTTTTTCTTTCTCGTTATCGGGCGCTTAATTTGTTTTGCCGATCTGTTTAAAATTAATCCAATTCCATACAAATTCAACATTTTTTTACATTTTTACGAGATAGGTCTCAGTCAGGAGCAGAGCGGGTGCTGTGAGCGGGCCGCAAGCTGCTCAACAAGCTGGCTTGCCCTGATCGGCCGCACTCGTCAGAATGCAATGAAACCGGTGCTAACCTGTATTCGCGCCCTTCCTCTCATACCAAGGAGATTAAATGAACATCTGTCACGTTTTAAGCTTGTACAAGTCGTGCTCTCTAGCCGTTAAGCAGAGTGGCCGATGGGGCCTGTCAGGTGTTCTCCTGCTTGCACTGGCCGGCTGCTCGTCGAATGTAGCTAAAGTTGAAACCTGGCAGGGAAGTCCGGCATCTGCGGCCAATGCAGCCACGCTGGAAGCACCGGGTCCGATTCAGGTTTCCCAGGTTAATGGTCAGAAAATGACAAGTTTTCTGATGGATGACTTCGCCCTGAATTATGCTCTGTTGCCTGGGGAAAACGAGGTGGTGTTTACTCATAAAACGATCTGGGCAAAGTCCGGGGTGGTCGAAAACGGCGAATCAAAGGTGCATGTGGTAAAAAGTGCCCCGCAGGTTGTGCGTTTTAATGCCGAACCGGATGCTGTCTATCGTTTCCGTTATGATCAGCCGAAATCACGCAGTGAGGCTGAGGGGATGCTGGAGGGATTCTCAGCGACTGTTATAGAGGAAGACGGCCAGGTTGTTGCTGAATCCAGCGTTTGGGAGCCGAGCAAGGTCTGGGACCGCACGCCGAACCTTTCCGGCAGTCAAGCTGCAGAAGCTGCGTCCGGGGGAAGTGCACTGAATACGCTCAAGTCTGTCTGGGCGACCGCCACGGAAGATGAGAAAAAGGCATTCCTCCGCTGGGCATTCGAGTAAGCTTGTTTGACCTGCGCTAACCCGCAGGTTTCTCCTTATCTCCTGAAACGCTGCAGGACCGTTTGCAGAATGCCTTCAAGCGCGGTTAGTGCGTCATCTGTTAACGATTGAGGATGCGCTGCTGGCGCTTCTTCATGGCCGCCCTCTGGCCCAAGGCGGTTCGCAGCCTCTTCAATTGCATCCAGGCTTTCGTTCACATAATTTTCCAGTGAGCTTCCGTCTGCTACCACGTCCGGGCAGAGTGTGAAGTTCACCGTGAGCTTGCCCTGATAGCTTATTGCCACAATCACAAGCCCCATGCTGTCGAATAGCGGGGCTGTATTGTACTGCTGGACCAGGCGAGCCCCCTGCAGATACAGCGGCACCTGGGGTCCCGGTACATTGGTGATTGGCAAGTTGAAGACCGGTTGGTAACGCTGTGCGATTTGCAGCTCAGAATATAACCTGGCGGATAGCGCGAGCATCGTTGAGGGCAGAAGTTCAGTCAGACGATCCGCTGCGATCGCTTCCCGATAAGGTTCCGATGCCACCGCATTCCAGTGAATCCTGCGAATACGTAAAGCCGGATCAGGCTCGCTGGTGGAAAGATCCAGCAGCATGGCCGACATCTGGTTTCCGGTGGCTCGGCGCAAGCTGTTCGAGCGCACCGAGATTGGCGTCATGGCAACCAGGGACTTACCGGTGTCAGCGCCGTGATTGTTCATGTATCTGCGAAGCGTTTCTGCGCACAAGCCAAGCACCACATCGTTAAGTGTAACGTCTCCGAGCGTCGCCTTGATTGCCTTCAGGCGCGACAGACCGACGCTGGCGGCAACAATCTGGCGGTTGGCTGTAATCTGTCGGTTGAACGGGCTATGCGGGGCGGAAAACAGGGGCAACGGCAACGGGAGTTTGCGTAGCTGCCTCTGAACCAGTCCTCGGGCAGTTGCCTCGGCAGCGTTGACGGCGAGAGAGGTAAATTGCAGCGGTGTTCTCAGAATATTGGCACCGGCCTGGATGATGACGCGTTCTTCGGAGGGCTCGGGGCGCGGTTGCCAGGGTCTTGGCGCGCTGATCGCTCTTGGTTCGGGGGTGTATTCAAGGAGCTTGCCAATGATTTCTTCACCACTGAATGCATCAATGGCGGCGTGGTGGAGTCTGACAATCAGGGCAAAGCCGTTACTGCCAGAATCCTCCTCATCCAGTTTGAATCCGTCTACAAACGTGATGTGCCATAGCGGGCGGTCGCGCTTTAGCGGCTCTTCAAGGATCTTCGAGGCCAGTGTCATCAGGCTGGTCTTGTGGCCATTTTCGCCAAGGTTCACATAGGCAAGGTGTCTTTCAATACTAAAATCAGGGTCGTCAATCCAGTAAGGCCGGCCGAGACGTAAGGGGATTTCCTTCAACCGCTGGCGGAACACAGGTACCACGTGCAGGCGACTGCGCAGATAGGCAACGAACGTACTGAACGCAAGGGGCGTCTTCCGCTCACTGGCGTCAAATAGATAGATGCCCCCGATATGCATCGGTGTGGTCTCGGATTCCAGGTAGAGGAATGAGGCATCCAGTTCCGAAAGCTGCCGCATCAATGAACTCCCTTTGGCTAACTGTTTCCCCAGTATAAACGAATGGAACGGGTTTAAAGTTGACTCATTTGCCCATTGTCAGCGCGTCCACGGGCCATATTTAAAAATTTTCATTTCAATCAGTTAGCCAGTCGGTGATGGTGCTATCCGAGGTCAGGCGCCTCCAGAACCACATCAGGGCTTTGCCCTGGTCCTCGGCGTGGCGGGCCAGGTGCAGCGCGATAGGTTGTCTGGGCTCGTTCACATGCTTGATGATCAGGCTGCCCGAATCCAGTTGCCTGCGGATCCGGGCCAGGGGTAGCCAGCCTACGCCGAGGCCCGATTCCTGAACGGCAATCTTCTGATCAATATTGGCGACGGTTAATGTGCGCTGGCGGCGAAATATGCCCGCATGGCCAGGAGGAAGAGAGCGGGACGTGTCGGCGGCGACGGCGGCAGGGTATTTGGATATATCGTCCTCGGTTAGTGGTCCGCTCGCGCTGGCGAGGGGGTGGTTGCTTGCAACGGCAAAAACGAAGGGCATGTTGCCCAGTGTCTTGGTGGTGAAGTTGCCAGCGGGCTTACTGAAATGATCTGCGCCGACAACCAGATCAACACGACGGCTTTGCAGGGCGTCCCATGCACCGGCGAAGACGTCCTCGATAATTTGCACATCAACCGGAACGCCCAGTTCATAGAACTCGCGGATGGCCGGAAACAGGCATTCCGCCGGAAGCAGTGAGTTGAAGCCGATGCGTAAACGGGTTTCCCAGCCCTGAGCGACCTGTTTCGTGGTGTGGGCCAGGTTTTCCGCAGCTTCCAGGAGTGTTCGCCCTTCCTCAAGCAGGTACCGGCCGGCAGGGGTCAGTGTTGCCCGGTGTCCGGTTCTGTCGAAAATGGCGACATTCAGGTCCTCCTCCAGTTTTTGCACGGTATAACTGATTGCGGAGGGCACTCTGAAAAGCTCGCCGGCGGCTCCGGCGAAACTCCCTTTTCTGTTAATCGCATCGAGGACTTTCAGGGCGTCTATGGTGATGGCTGTATGCATGTTCGAATTATCTGAGGTTGTTGGCCAGAAATGCTTGTTTGAGAGGGTAGCAGGGTCGCCGGTATTCTTCTCTCTAAATGTAGGGTTCAGGCGCGTGGCGGACAGCTATATGCGCACCCTTTCTCGTTAAAGCACCATTATATTCATTGGGGGTCAGAAATGGGTCTTCTTATCGATGGCGAATGGCATGATCAGTGGTACGACACCGACAAGACCGGTGGCAAGTTCGAGCGAGAAGCTGCGCGGTTCAGGAACTGGGTGACGCCCGACGGATCCCCCGGGCCGGCCGGTGACGGTGGTTTCAAGGCCGAGTCAGGGCGTTATCATCTGTACGTCTCCATGGCATGTCCCTGGGCGCATCGCACTCTGATTTTTCGAAAACTGAAAGGTCTGGAGAAGCACATATCGGTATCAGTGGTTCATCCCGATATGGTTGAGAACGGTTGGGAATTCCGGCCGGAGGATGATCAGCACAGGGATCATCTGTTCGATTTCCGATTTATGCACCAGCTCTATACCAGAGCGGCTCCCGGGTATACCGGTCGGGTCACGGTGCCGGCGTTATGGGACAAGGAGAAGCAAACCATTGCCAGCAATGAGTCCGCCGAGATTATCCGGATGTTCAATTCGGCGTTTAACGGGCTTGAGGGCGTCAATGCCGATACCGATTTCTATCCGGAGTCGCTTCGCGCTGAAATTGATGAGGTGAACGAGCGTGTTTACCACACCGTTAATAATGGTGTTTATAAGGCAGGGTTCGCGACAGCTCAGGACAAGTACGAAGAAGCATATACCGAGCTTTTCAAGTCACTGGATTGGCTTGAGGAGCGACTGTCAGCGCAGAGGTATCTGGTCGGCGAGCAGTTAACGGAGGCAGACTGGCGCTTGTTTACGACGTTGATCCGGTTTGATGCCGTGTACTTTGGTCACTTCAAGTGCAACCGCCAACGGATCACCGATTTTCCAGCGCTTTCAGAGTATGTTAGGGATTTGTATCAGGTGCCCGGCGTGGCCAGCACGGTGGCTATTGATCAGATTAAACGGCATTACTATGTAAGCCAGCGCACCATT
Organism: Marinobacter sediminum; assembly: GCF_023657445.1. NCBI lineage: Bacteria > Pseudomonadati > Pseudomonadota > Gammaproteobacteria > Pseudomonadales > Marinobacteraceae > Marinobacter > Marinobacter sediminum. The sequence continues at coordinate 127,258 of NZ_JAGTWY010000001.1, forward strand.
AACCCCTCCCAGGTTGTTCCGGTCGGGCCTGAGCTGGATTTCGATGCGCCACACGGCCGGGCAAGTCTCAGCTAACCCGTGCCACGGCCATCTGTGTCAGCAGTTCCAAAGCTTCCTTGTGGGGTGACGCTGCAAGGCCGGACAGACGGTCTGCAGCCCGGGTTGCCTCGGTTCTGGCCTGTTGCATGGTGTATTCGAGTGCGCCGGATGTCTCCACGATTTCCAGAATCTGCGGCAGGTCATCCAGGCCGCCCTTGCGGATTGCCTGGCGGATGAGCTGTCGCTCATCTTCTTTACCATTTGCCATGGCGTAAATCAGTGGCAGGGTAGTCTTGCCCTCGGCCAGATCATCCCCCACGTTCTTGCCCATGGCTTCGGCGTCTCCCCGGTAATCCAGCACATCGTCCACAAGCTGGAACGCCAGTCCAAGGTGCTTTCCGTAATCCTTCAGGGCCTGTTCATGCTGATGGTTGGCATTGGCGAGCAGGGCCCCGGTATGGGAGGCGGCCTCAAACAGCATGGCGGTCTTGTTGTGGATGACCTGCATGTATTGATCTTCAGTAAGATCCGGATTTTTAACGTTCATCAGCTGCATGACTTCGCCCTCGGCGATGACGGCAGTTGCATGAGAGAGAACCTGCATTATGGGAAGGCTTTTGAGCTCCACCATCATCTCGAAAGCACGTGCGTAGAGGAAATCACCTACCAGCACGCTCGGAGCATTGCCCCAGCGGGCGTTAGCAGTGCTTCGGCCTCTGCGCATATCGGAGGTGTCGACGACATCATCGTGGAGCAGTGTGGCGGTATGCAGGAATTCAATCACGGCGGCCAGCTTCAGATGATCATCCCGGTCGTAGCCTGCAGCCTGGCTTGATAGCAAAACCAGCAGTGGTCTCAAGCGCTTACCGCCGCTTTCGATGATGTATTGAGCTATTTTTTCCACCAGAGGGACGTCTGATGAAAGCCGCTGAATGATCAAGTCGTTAACGCGGCTGAAGTCCTCTGCCACGGTGTCGTAAATGCGCTCGGCTGTCATGCGGCTTGTGGATCCCTTGCTGGTTCTCAGTTGAAACTGATGTTGATAAATTGGGCAGGTCGCGGCAATGCTAGGTATTGCTGCCTACAGTGTCAACTTGGCTTGTATTGCGAAGCGCCTTTTCGTACAATCACGCGCCCAACTCATCCCAACCTGCGCTCCCTGCTATAGGGTTGCCAGAGCGCTTCCCTTAGAACCAGGTGGATAAGAGCAGGGATGGGTCAATCGCGGAGAATGTTAATGTACGCAGTTATTGTTAGCGGTGGTAAACAGCACCGTGTGAAAGAAGGCGAAACCCTGAAGCTGGAAAAGCTGGAAGTTGAAACAGGTGGCAACGTTGAGTTTGATCGCGTTCTGCTGGTTGCCGATGGCGACAAGGTTCAGGTAGGCGCGCCGGTGGTTGATGGTGCCAAGGTGACAGCGGAAGTGGTTAGCCACGGCCGTCACGACAAGATTAACATCATCAAGTTCCGTCGTCGTAAGCACCACATGAAGCGTCAGGGCCACCGCCAGTGGTTTACTGAAGTCAAGATCACGGGTATCAAGGGCTGAGGCTCTGGAATCACCCCTTAAACCAGGAGGCTTGTAATGGCTCATAAAAAAGCAGCAGGTAGTACCCGTAACGGTCGCGATTCCGAGTCGAAACGACTTGGTGTGAAGCGCTACGGCGGCGAGACTGTATCTGCAGGCAGCATCATCATTCGTCAGCGCGGAACCCGTTTCCACGCCGGCAACAACGTTGGCATTGGCAAGGACCACACCCTGTTCGCGAAAGCGGAAGGCCAGGTGAAGTTCGAAGTCAAAGGCCCGCAGAGCCGCAAGTTCGTGAGCATCGTTCCAGCTGCGTAAGCAGCGGCGATCCGGTTCTGTCGAACCTTGGATGGCACTGATATCCTGATATAGTCAGTTGTCAGTGTTGTCTGGAGCCCCGCAAAGCTTCCTAGAGGCTGCGGGGCTTTTTAGTTTATGCGCGAAGCGCAAAGGGTTTATCCATGAAATTCGTAGACGAAGCCACCATCATCGTTGAAGCCGGAAAGGGCGGGCATGGTTGCCTCAGTTTCCGGCGCGAGAAATATGTGCCGAAAGGTGGTCCTGACGGTGGTGACGGCGGGGATGGTGGCTCCGTATATCTGGAAGCCGACAGCGCGCTGAATACGCTGATCGATTACCGCTTCCAGCGCAAACACAAGGCGCAGAATGGCGAGCCCGGCTCAGGCCGGAACTGTACCGGTACGAAAGGTGAAGATCTGGCATTGCCGGTGCCCGTGGGTACCACAGTTGTTGATATGGATACCCATGAGGTGCTGGGTGATCTCACTCATGCCGGCCAGCGTCTGAAAGTTGCTCAGGCCGGCTTCCACGGTCTCGGCAATACCCGTTTCAAGTCCTCTGTGAACCGCGCGCCGCGGCAAACCACCAAGGGCTCTGAAGGTGAACTCCGGAATCTTCGGCTTGAGTTGAAGGTATTGGCAGATGTGGGGTTGCTGGGTATGCCCAATGCGGGCAAGTCCACGTTTATTCGCTCGGTTTCCGCTGCGCGTCCGAAGGTGGCGGACTATCCGTTCACAACACTGGTGCCCAATCTCGGGGTGGTGAGTGTCCAGGCACACCAGAGTTTCGTTATTGCTGACATTCCGGGGCTGATTGAAGGGGCTGCAGAAGGTGCGGGTCTGGGTATCCGGTTCCTGAAGCATCTGGTCAGGACACGCCTGCTGCTCCACCTGGTTGATGTTGCGCCCTACGATGAGTCCTCGCCGGTGGAGTCCGTTCGGGCAATTGAGCATGAGCTCGAAAAGTTCAGCGAAACTCTGGCAAACCGGGAGCGCTGGCTGGTGCTCAACAAGGTCGATATGGTGGCCGAAGAGGATCGTGATGCCCATTGTCAGGCGATCGTGGATGAGTTGGGCTGGAAAGGGCCGGTTTTCCGGATTTCTGCACTCAGTGGCGAAGGCACAAAGCCGCTTTCTCAGGCGGTCATGCGCTGGATCGAGGAGCAGGCGCAGGAAGAGGCAGAGAATCCCGAGTTTGCTGAGCGCGAAGCTGCGCGCCGTCGTCAGATGGACGAAGAAGCGCGGGCCCGGATCGAGGCGGAGCGGCAGGCCCGAAGGTCTGCCCGCCAGGATGACGATGATGACGACTTTGATGATGATGATTACGACGTTGAAGTGGTCTACGCCCCAGAGTAAATCGAGAGAATCGCACGCATCATGAGTGAACGCACCCAGCTGCGCCAGGCCCGCCGCCTGGTGGTCAAAATCGGAAGTGCTCTGCTGACCAATGACGGCAAAGGCCTGGATGTGGCCTCGCTGGGTCTTTGGGTGGACCAGATTGCGGAGCTGATTGAAGATGGTGTGGAAGTGGTTATCGTCTCCTCTGGTTCGGTTGCCGTAGGCATGAGCCGGTTGGGCTGGTCGGCCCGTCCGGAGCAGCTTCACGAGTTGCAGGCCGCCGCCGCAGTCGGCCAGATGGGGTTGGTGCAAACGTGGGAGGCTCAGTTCAAGCGCCACGGTGTGCACACCGCGCAGATCCTTCTGACGCACGATGATCTTTCTGATCGCAAACGCTATCTGAATGGCCGCAGCACCTTGCGCGCTCTGCTGGATTTCGGCGTGGTCCCTATCGTTAATGAAAATGACACGGTGGTCACCGATGAAATCCGTTTTGGTGACAACGATACGCTGGGTGCCCTTGTCGCTAATCTGATTGAGGCCGATGGTCTGATTATTCTGACCGATCAGCTTGGTCTGTTTGACAAGGATCCCCGCACGCATTCGGATGCCCGGCTGGTCACTGAGCACAAGGCGGGTGATCATCAACTGGACGCCATGGCGGGCGAGGGTGCTGGTGCCCTGGGTCGGGGTGGTATGCAGACCAAGGTTCGTGCAGCTCGTCTGGCTGCTCGCTCAGGCGCGTTCACTGTGATTGTCGGTGGGCGGATCGAGGGGGTAATTACCCGTTTGCGTCAGGGTGATGTTATCGGCACGCTACTGTTGCCTGAGCAAGGTAGAATCGCCGCCCGAAAGCAGTGGCTGGCCAGCCACCTGCAGACTCGTGGCAAGCTGATCCTGGATGACGGGGCCGTTAAAGTGGTGTGCCTCGGAGGGCGGAGTCTGCTGCCCGTCGGGGTAAAAAGTGTTACGGGACAGTTCCGTCGCGGTGAAATGGTCTCGTGCGTTGATCAAAAAGGTAAGGAGGTTGCCCGCGGTTTGGTCAATTACGGTTCGGACGAGGCCCGGGCCATTGCAGGCCGTTCCAGTGACCGGATCGTGGAGGTGCTTGGCTACGTTTCCGGTGAGGAAATGATTCACCGGGATAATCTGGTTATCGTGTAAACTAGTTTCTCGGACACAAAAAAAACCGGCCAAATGGCCGGTTTTTTTAATCTGAAGAAAAGTCCGCTTACGCGCTCTTCAGAGCCTTGATCTTGGCGCTCAGGCGGCTCTTGCTGCGAGCAACCTTGTTCTTGGCGAAGATGCCCTTGTTAACCATGCTGTCCAGAATCGGCTGAGCCTGCTGGAAAGCTGCCTGAGCTTCTTCGTAGTTGCCAGCCTCAATCTTGGACTGGATTTTCTTAATGTAAGTACGAGCCATGGAACGCAGGCTGTTGTTGTGCTTGCGGTTCTTCTCGTTCTGACGTGCGCGCTTCTTGGCTTGCGGGGAATTTGCCACCGTAAAACTCCTGAAAATCTTAAATTCGTTGCTGAATGATTCGTTACATCGCGGGCGCGCCAAAACCAGCGCGTCGAAATAAATGACGCCGAACTATGCCGCTGAAGCCCCAAAATGTCAAGACCAAAACCCATTTCATCCCCCGACACCAAAGGCCTGTGTTAAACTCGCCGCTCACTGGGTGCAGGTGTCCGGGCTAAGCAAGTAATTCCCGTGATGTCTGTCCATAAGGATGTTCACCGCCAGATCAGGGCCTGCATGTCTTCGGAATCTGAAACCACTCCCGACAATAAATCGCTGCCCAAAGCGCCAGGCCTGCTCCGCTCCTCGGGACTGGTGGGGGTCATGACCATGCTGTCCAGGGTACTGGGCCTGGTCAGGGATATGGTGATTGCCCGTTATTTTGGTGCAGGTACGGGGGCGGATGCTTTTTTCGTCGCCTTTAAAATACCCAATTTTCTTCGGCGGCTGTTTGCGGAAGGTGCTTTTTCCCAGGCCTTTGTGCCCGTGTTGTCCTCCTATCGGGAGAGTCAGTCGGTTTCTGATGTTAAACGGCTGGTTGATGCGGTTTCCGGTTCACTGGGGCTGATTCTGCTGGGGGTTACGCTGGTCGCCATGCTGGGGGCGCCGGTTCTGACGGCTGTTTTTGCGCCGGGCTTCCTTGACGATGATGTGAAGTTTGCCCTGACCAGTGACATGTTGCGCATTACCTTTCCATATCTTCTGTTGATTTCCCTGACGGCCTTTGCGGGCGGTATTTTGAATAGTTATGACCGGTTCGCCGTGCCCGCATTTACACCGGTCCTGCTTAACCTGGCCATGATAGGGGCGGCCATTTACCTCACGCCGCTGATGGATGAACCTGTTATGGCGCTGGCGTGGGGTGTGTTCATCGCCGGCGCGCTTCAGTTGTTTTTCCAGTTGCCGTTTTTGATGCGTCTCGGGCTTATGCCGCGCCCCCGGGTCGATTACCGCCATGAGGGGGTTAGCCGCATCCTTAAGCTGATGGCGCCGGCACTTTTTGGTGTTTCCGTCAGTCAGATCAACCTTTTGCTGGATACAGTCCTGGCCTCGTTTCTTCAGACCGGCAGCGTGTCATGGCTCTATTACTCGGATCGATTGTCCGAGTTACCTCTGGGCGTCTTCGGCATTGCGATTGCCACAGTTATTCTGCCAAGTCTCTCCCGGAAGCATGCGGCAGCCTCCCCGGACCAGTTCGCTGCCACGCTTGACTGGGCTGTAAGGGCGGTATTGCTGATTGGTCTTCCGGCAGCGCTGGCGCTGGCCCTGCTTGCTGAACCTCTGATTGCCACCCTGTTTCATTACGGTGAAGTGACAGACCGGGATGTGGTGATGTCTGCACAGAGTTTGCGGGCATACTCGGCCGGGCTTCTGGCGTTTATGTTGATTAAGGTCCTGGCCCCCGGGTTTTTTGCTCGCGAGGATACCCGGACTCCGGTAAAAATTGGCGTTATCGCCATGGTTGCCAATATGGTCCTCAATCTCGCCCTTATCGTCCCGCTGGCCCATGCTGGCCTCGCCCTGGCCACGTCACTGTCGGCCTGGCTGAACGGGTTTTTATTGTGGAGAGGGCTGCGCAAGGAGGGCGCATGGCACAGCCAGCCGGGCTGGCCGAGATTCCTGCTGCAAATGCTGTTCGCCAATGCTGCGCTGGCTGGCACCATTCTCTGGCTGAAAGCGCCGGCCAGCTCGTGGCTGGCTGCTGGTGGGTATGAGCGGGCCGGAGACATGGCAACGCTCGTGGGCGCCGGTGTGGCAGTCTATTTTCTTGCGCTTGCCCTGGCTGGCGTCCGGGTAAGACATTTCCGCCAGAGGTAAGGTATAATCGCGCGTTTTCTCACCAGCGTTCCCGTAGCACCGAGTAATAATGCGCTTCTGACAGGTGCGGGAAGGGCGCTGAAAGCCAGTTGGCAATTGAAGGTTCGCATTACATGCGTCTTATCCGTGGCCTGACCAACCTGAACATGCTGTCCCGGCGCGAGGATTCACCGCTCTCGAATGGGTGTGTTGCAACCATTGGAAATTTCGATGGCGTGCACATTGGACACCGGACCATTCTCGAGCAGGTAAAAGAAAAGGCTGAAAGCCTTGGTTTGCCGTCGGTGGTGATGGTGTTTGAACCCCAGCCCAGAGAGTTTTTTCAGGGTGCTGAAGCGCCTCCGCGGCTGATGTCTTTCCGGCAGAAATTCGAAGCACTGACCGCAGCCGGTATCGACCATGTGCTTTGCCTGCGTTTCAGCGGGCGTCTTCGACGCCTGACCAGCCGTGAGTTTATTGATGCTGTGCTGGTGGATGGTCTGGGGGTTCGTCACCTGGTTGTCGGCGATGACTTCCGTTTTGGCTGCGACCGCACAGGCGATTTCATGCTGCTTCGTGAAGCGGGCGAGCAACAGGGGTTTACGGTTGAGAACACCCGTACAGTGACCATTGATGGTGAGCGGGTGAGCAGCACAAGGATTCGGGAGCGGCTCAATGTGAACCGGCTCGAGGAAGCTGAAGTGCTTCTTGGCCATCCTTACCGGATTCGCGGCAGAGTTGTTTACGGCCGGCAGTTAGGGCGTCAAATCGGGGCTCCGACTGCCAACATACTGTTGCAGAGAATGGCGCCTTTGCAGGGTGTTTATGTTGTGAGCACGAAACTTGACGACGGGTTGGTTTATGACGGTGTTGCCAACATCGGCCTGCGCCCGACCGTCGACGGCAAGCAGCCAGCCTTGGAAGTGCACCTGTTTGACTTTGCTGGCACACTTTACGGCCGACATATAGAAGTTGTCTTTCGCCACGGACTGAGGGAAGAGATCAGGTTTGATTCCGTGGATGCGCTTAAAGAACAGATTGCCTGTGACTTTGACGATGCCAGGGCATGGATTGCCAAGGCTGGATCGTCCCGGACTACTCATTGAAAACCGATGACCCTGGCCCACACGTAGTTGATTACTGACCCATACTGACCAAAAGAGTACGCACACAGACCATGAGCGACTATAAGCATACCCTGAATCTGCCGGAAACCGCCTTTCCCATGCGCGGTAACCTGGCCAAGCGCGAGCCTGAAATGCTCAAACGCTGGCAGGACCTCGATGTCTACGGCAACCTGCGCAAGCAGCGTGAGGGTCGGGAGAAGTTCATTCTTCATGACGGCCCTCCCTATGCCAACGGCAGTATTCATATCGGTCATGCGGTCAACAAGATTCTCAAGGACATGATCGTCAAGTCCCGCAGTTTCATGGGATACGACGCGCCTTATGTTCCAGGCTGGGACTGCCATGGTCTGCCGATCGAGCACAAGGTGGAACAGGAAATTGGCAAGGCCGGTGTGAAGGTGGATTACAAAACCTTCCGTCAGGCCTGTCGTGATTACGCCACTAAACAGATTGCCGGCCAGAAGGAAGATTTCATTCGCCTGGGCGTTATGGGCGAATGGGACAAGCCTTACCTGACCATGGATCCGAAGGTCGAGGCGGGCATTGTCCGGGCCCTCGGTAAGATTGTGGCCAAGGGGCACCTGGTTCGTGGTTACAAACCGGTTTACTGGAGTGTGGTCGGTCAGTCTGCACTGGCGGAAGCCGAAGTAGAGTATCAGGACAAGACCTCAACCCAGATTGATGTGCGCTTCACTGCAGTGGATCAGGCGAAAGCCCTGGCACTGTTCGGTACCGCTAAGGGTGAGGGCGATGTGTCTGTTGTTATCTGGACCACCACGCCCTGGACCATACCGGCCAACCAGGCGGTATCCCTGAACGCCGACTTCCAGTATGCCCTCGTGCAAGCCGATGTAGGGCAGGGGCCGGAGCGCATCATCGTGGCTGCGGACATGGTGGAAGGCATCATGGCGCGTTGGAATGTGGAACAGTTCGAAGTCCTGGCTACCTGTGCTGGTGCTGACCTTGAGCATCTGGCATTGCAGCATCCGTTTTACGACAAGCGGGTACCGGTCATTCTGGGTGATCATGTTTCCACCGATGCGGGTACCGGTGCCGTGCACACCGCACCGGACCACGGTGTGGAAGACTTTGAAGTGGGCAAGGCCTACGGCATTGGCACCATCAACCTGGTTCAGGCCAGCGGTACCTACACCAGTGCGGCGGGCGAGCTGGCGGGCGTGCATGTGTACAAGGCCGATGAACCGGTATGCGCCGCGCTGGAGCGTGAGGGCAAACTCGTGCGCTCGGAGAAATTCCGGCACAGTTATCCCCATTGCTGGCGGACCAAAACGCCGCTGATTTACCGTGCCACCCCCCAATGGTTCATTAGCATGGACAAGGAAAACCTCCGCGCTGATGCCCTCGAAGCCATCAAGGGTGTGCGCTGGGTTCCGTCGTGGGGCCGGAACCGGATCGAAGCCATGTTTAACCAGTCGCCGGACTGGTGTATTTCCCGCCAGCGTACCTGGGGCGTTCCTATCACTCTGTTTATCCATAAGGAAACTCAGGAGCTGCATCCGGATACCCAGAGTCTGATTGAGAAGGTCGCTCAGGAGGTCGAAGTGGGCGGCATCGACGCCTGGTATGATATCGACGGCAAGAACCTTTTGGGTGATGACTCGGAACGGTATGAAAAGGTAACCGATACTCTGGATGTCTGGTTTGACTCCGGGGTTACGCACGACTCGGTTTTACGGGTTCGTTCCGAACTTGGTCAGTTCCCGGCAGACATGTACCTTGAGGGCTCAGATCAGCATCGAGGCTGGTTCCAGTCCTCCCTGAAAACCTCTATCGCCATGAATGGCGAGGCACCCTATAAGCAGGTACTGACCCACGGGTTTACCGTCGATGGCAAGGGACACAAGATGTCCAAGTCCCTGGGCAATGTTATCGCGCCCCAGGAGGTCATGAATGAGTTGGGTGCCGATATCCTCCGTCTGTGGGTAGCGGCGACCGATTACAGCGGTGAAATGACCGTATCCAAGGACATACTGCGTCAGACGGCCGATGGTTATCGCCGGATCCGTAACACGTCGCGCTTCCTGCTCAGCAACCTGACCGGTTTCGAGCCCGGCCAGCATATGGTGGCGCCAGAGGACATGATCGCCCTGGACCGCTGGATGGTGGATCGTACGTTGCAGCTGCAAAAAGAGCTGGATGAGGATTACCAGAACTACGCGTTCCTGAGGATCTACCAGAAAGTTTACAATTTCTGTGAGGCCATTCTTGGTGGCTTCTATCTGGACATTATCAAGGATCGCCAGTACACCACTCAGGCGGACAGTCTCGCCAGGCGCTCCTGTCAGACGGCTCTGTATCACGTTGCCGAAGCTCTGGTCCGCTGGATTGCCCCGATTCTGAGCTTCACCGCCGATGAGATCTGGCAGCAGCTGCCAGGCAAACGCAGCGACACCGTATTTTATGAGATCTGGTACGAAGGCCTGTTTGAACTGCCTGAAACGACTGAGCTGGGTCGGGATTACTGGCGTGAGATGTATAACGTCAAGGAGGCTGTCAACAAGTGCCTGGAGGAGTCACGTGCCCGTGGTGAGATCAAGGGGTCGTTGAGCGCCGAAGTCACCCTCTATTGCGAAGGTGACCTGGCAGCCGACCTGAAGCATCTGGGCGAAGAGCTTCGCTTTGTATTGATCACTTCCGAGGCGACCGTTAAACCGGTTTCCGAAGCAGGTGACGCTGAAGTCACTGGCCACGAAGGTTTGCGGGTGAAAGTGGCACCTGCGACGCACGCCAAGTGTGAGCGCTGCTGGCATCATCGGGAAGATGTGGGGCGCAATGCCAAATATGGAGACCTGTGTGGCCGCTGCGTCATTAATGTGGAAGGGCCCGGTGAAGCCCGCTCCTTTGCCTGATGGAGACGGCAATGGCTGAGCAGGAAATCGGAACCAAGCTGAAATGGCTATGGCTGGCGGTGTTGGTGATCGCGATTGATCTTGGCACCAAAGCCATGGCCACCGCCATGCTGGATTACGGTGACCCGGTGCCGGTCATGCCTATGTTTAATCTGACGTTGCTCCATAACACCGGGGCAGCGTTCAGTTTCCTGGCTGAAGCGGCCGGGTGGCAGCGCTGGTTCTTTGTAACTCTCGCGCTCGTTGTTAGCAGCGTGCTGGTTTACTGGCTGAGAAATCTTCAGCGCCATGAAACCTGGACAGCTGTTGCCATCGTACTGATTCTCGGAGGGGCTCTTGGCAACGTTTATGATCGTGTCGTTCACGGCTACGTTGTCGATTTTCTGCACTTCTACTGGCAGAACTGGCATTTCCCCGCGTTTAACCTGGCGGATACCGCGATAACGATCGGCGCCGCCATGATGATCCTTGATATTTTCCGCAAACCCGCCGATGCCGACGGGAATGCCGAAAGGAGTAAATAACGCTCATGAAAGAACTTCCCGTAGACAAGGGCACCCGCGTAAAGCTGAACTTTGCCCTGAAGTTTCCCGATGGCGAGGTGATTGACTCCACCTTCGAGAAGGAACCGGCCACGCTCGAAATTGGTGATGATAACCTGCCGGAGAATTTTGAAGCCTACCTGATGGGCATGAAGGCGGGTGATAGGGAGAGCTATGAGGTGCCGCCCGAGAAAGCGTTTGGCCAGCACAACCCGAACAACCTTCAGACCTTCAAGCGCCATGAGTTCAGTGCTGACATGGTGCTCGAGCCGGGTGTGATGATTTCATTTGCGGATGCCCGGCAAAGCGAACTTCCGGGTGTGGTCAGCCGCGTCGAGGGGGATGAAGTAGAAGTGGACTTCAATCACCCGCTGGCGGGGCGTACACTGACATTTGATGTGGAAATCATTGACGTCGAACCGGCAAAGCCAGCGCACTGACTTTTAGACGGCTCATTAACCAGTACCGGGAATTTACCATGCAGATCCGACTCGCCAATCCTCGCGGCTTTTGTGCCGGCGTGGACCGCGCCATCGAAATCGTTAATCGCGCCCTCGATGTATTCGGCGCACCGATTTACGTGCGGCACGAGGTGGTTCATAACAAGTTTGTGGTGGATAACCTGCGCAATCGCGGTGCTGTTTTCGTTGATGAGCTGGACGAGGTGCCCGATGACAAGCTGGTGATTTTCAGCGCTCACGGTGTTTCCCAGGCGGTTCAGAGTGAGGCTGCTCGCCGTGGCCTCAAAGTGTTCGACGCCACCTGCCCGCTGGTTACCAAGGTGCATCTGGAAGTGATGCGCTATAGCCGTGATGGCAGGGAATGCATTCTGATCGGCCACCATGGCCATCCCGAAGTAGAAGGCACCATGGGGCAGTATGACCACAGCAATGGCGGTGAGATCTACCTGGTTGAGGACGAGGAAGACGTTGCGAAACTGGACGTGAAAGACGCTAGCCGCATTTCCTATGTCACCCAGACTACCCTCTCCATGGACGATACCGCCCGGGTAATCGATTCCCTGCGGGCCAAATTTCCTGAAATAGAGGGCCCTCGCAAGGACGACATCTGCTACGCCACCCAGAACCGGCAGGATGCGGTCAAACAACTGGCCGGCGATTGCGATCTGATGCTGGTGGTGGGTTCGCCCAACAGTTCCAACTCCAACCGGTTGCGGGAACTGGCGGAACGGATGGGAACGCCGGCTTATCTGATTGATGAAGCAGGGCAGATCGAGCCGCAATGGCTGGACGGCAAGACTTCAGTGGGTGTTACCGCCGGTGCCTCTGCACCGGAAGTGTTGGTGAACGATGTGATTTCCCGCCTGCGTGAACTGGGGGGGCATGTTCCGGAAGAAATTGCAGGCAGGGAGGAGAATATTGTGTTTTCTATGCCGCGTGAATTGAGAATCGATGCTGTCGAGGTTTCCTGACTTCCCGCCTCATTTTTCATGCCTCCGGATGAAACTCCTGTTCATCCGGGAAGACACCCCGCCAAACAGTTTCGTGCTCGACTGATTTGTGAGCAATTTCTCGTAACCACTCATTTAGTGACCGTTTATCCGCATGGGGCTTCCGCTTGTCGTAAGGGAGTAGCTTCCCTTTCGGACTCTAAATAGTCTGTAATCAGATAGAAATAGGGAAGAATTATGTCGGGATTTCAACGCTCCTCGGGTTTTACGTTGCTTGAGCTGATGATAACGATCGTTGTTCTGGCGGTCGTTGCATCTTTTGCTATTCCGTCGTTCCAAGAGACGGTTTTGAATAATCGACTGACTGCTCAGATTAATGAAACCTCTAGCCTGATCAGTTATGCGCGTAGTGAGGCGTCGAAGCTTCGAGCGGGTGTGGTAACGGTCTGCGGCTCAACTGATAGTGCAAGTTGCTCGGGTAGTGCAGCATGGGAAACTGGTTGGGTTGTTTTCCGCGATATCGATGGCGATCGAGCGCTTGAAACGGCCGATGGTGATCAGTTGCTGAAAGTTCGTGGCGCCCTGTCTGGTGGAAATTCGCTCAGGGTTGTTGACTTGAGCAGCGACAGCGGTAACTGGGTTCAATTTGCCAGTAACGGATTTCCCGTTCCCTCTGCCACAGGTAACGCTTCTGGCACCTTCATAATCTGCGATGACCGTGGAGCCGCGAGGGCAAGAGCGACTGTTGTCAATGTCTCTGGGCAAACGCGTTTGGCGAGGGACAGTGGTGGCACGGCCGGTGTTCTGAATGATCATGACGGCAACGACATTTCATGTCCGTGAGGGTAGAAAGCACGATGCGCAAACAGAAACCTCAAGTAATGAAGAATCCTGGTAATCAGTTGCGGACGCGTTGTCAGAATGGTTTCACGCTGATCGAAATCCTCGTAACGCTTTTTATCCTTGCAATTGGTTTGCTCGGGCTGGCGGGACTGCTATTTGAAGGTATGCGCAATAATCAGGGGGCCTACCTTCGTACACAGGCAAGCATTTTGGCCTATGACATGGCGGATCGGATGCGTGCTAACAGTAATATGGCCGCCAGCTATGGTGGGTTTACCACCGACGGCGCGTCAACTGCATTGCCTGGATGTGCAAGTCTTGCAACCGGATGCACACCTTCCGATCAGGTAACACTGGATCTTGTGGGCTGGACCAGGCAAATTCAGAGTGTTGGAAGCGGTATAACTATGGTCCCTGGCGGAGTTGGCAGCATTCAGTTCGATGCGGCGTCGAATGTATACACGGTTACGGTGCAATGGCAGGAGGCGAGCAGGGGCGGTGATGCTAGTGAACAGATCGCCGGCGATAGTGCTTATTCTGTCCGCTTTACATTGTGAGGTTCGGAATGATGAAGCTTTCTCATGGCCATAAAAACAGCTGCCGAGCAGGGCGTCAGCGTGGTTTGTCCCTAGTTGAACTGATTATTGCGTTGGCGCTCAGTACAACACTGATATTGGGTATTTTCACTGTCTACATGGATTCGAGTCAGACCTCACGTCTGGCCACCTCCCTTGCCAGAATCCAGGAATCCGGGCGCATAGCGACTGACGTTATGGCAAGGGATATGCGGATGGTTGGGTTTCAGGGCTGTGCCGATCCCGATGATGTGACCTTGAACGTAATTGCCAACAACCCGCCCACCTCCAACTTCTTCGAAACGACACTGCGTGGCTGGGAAGTTGACAGTGGTACCTGGGCCAATGGAACGGAATATGACAATACAACCATCGAGTCGAGTGCGCGTATAGGTAGTGATGTTATTGCCGTGCAGCGCGGCGAATCAATGGAAATCGAGCTGACGGGGAATATGACCGCAGATAATGCGAACGTCCAGGTTGTGGGGAACGATGTTGTTCGCTTTGCTCAGAACGACCTGGTTCTGATATCCGATTGCGAGGCTTCCGACCTGTTCCGGATCTCGAGCACACCGTCCTCGGGCACATGGGCGCACGCAAATAATGTGAATACCGCTAATCGCCTGAGTCAGGCCTACACTGACGCTGCCAGGATTATGCGCTTTTCTTCCAGTATCTACTTCGTTGCAGATACCGGCAGGAGCGATATTCAAGGAAACGCCATTTTTGCTCTGTATCGGCAAAGCTTGGCGTTGGACGGTTCGTTTTCTGCACCTCAGGAAATCGTCGAGGGGGTAGAAAGCCTGCAGATTGAATATGGGGAGCTGTTGGGTACTAACAATATTCGTTATACCACCGCAGATAATGTCGGCGATATGGCAGGTGTGGTTGCGGTCAGACTTGGTATGTTGATCAGCCATACTGACCAGGTGCGAGATATTGGGGATACTGCGGATTACGCGCTACCTGGTGAGACCGTTGAGGCTGAGACGAGCGCTGCTGCTGGAGCTGTGACACATCCCGAGGACGGAAGGCTTCGCCGCACATTTATTTCAACAGTAATGCTCCGCAATCGGGACTGAAGGAATACAGCTTATGAAGCAGATATCCCAGAACGGCTTTGGACAGAAGCATAGTGGCGCGGCACTTATTATCAGCCTGATAATCTTGCTTGTGCTCACGCTGATTGGTGTGGCGGGGATGAACACTTCGGTGATGCAGGAACGGATGGCCGTCAATTCCCAGAATTCCAACCGGGCCTTTCAGGCTGCTGAAAGTACGGTTGGTGCGCTTACGAATCAGCTCTATGCGAATGACCTCGATCTGTTGCGGGAATCCATGCAGTCAGCGTCGGAAGAAAGCTCCAAGGTGGAGCAAACGCTGGATGCTTCAAATGGGGTGACAGGAAGATACCAGGTGCGATATCTGGGGGAAATTATCATCACAAGCGGCAGTTCCATGAATGCCGATGAGGGCTCCAGTGACCTGAAGGGCTATCGGTACGAGCTGATTGGTGAGTCAGAAATGGCAAATACCGGTGCTGGAGCACGGGTATTCAAGGGTATTGAGTATTATTGATCCGCTTGGGCGGAGGGAGAATTCGATGAACTTAAAGCGATTCTTGTATGTGTTCATAGCTTGTGTTGCGATGAATCTTGTACCGGTCTTGGTTCAGGCCGATGAGAGCCGCTCGATGCTTGACGGCAATCTGTTGGCGGCGGAAGCGGGAAGGGTGGATCTTGTTGTGAACTCTTCCGGAGAGGTCGTTCAGGTGTTGGTTGAAGAGTGCGAGCAATGCGATCGGGCCAGTTATCTGCCGTCGCCTGATTTGAGCGTAATGCAGGCGGGTAATCCAGCATTTTCCGGCGAGCCGAGTGGTGTGAACGAGCAGGCCGGTACTGTCGTGCTTAATCGGAAATCGGGCATGGTTGTCAAAGTCATCTTCTGGATGCCGCGTGGCAGGGAGAGCGAAAAATGAAGTATTCAAGTCGAGTTATGACAACTGTTTGTTCTGCCCTCTATTTTTCCATGGCAGGCAATGCCGCCATGGCGGACGATACGGAAATATTCTTTACGGACAGAAGTGAGACAGTAACGCCGAATATCATGCTACTCCTCGACATTTCTGGAAGCATGGGAGATAACAAAGTTGATATCAATGGCGACGGCAATTTTGACGACGACGAACCAACCCGACTTGAGGTAATGAAAGATGTGACGGCGGATCTCGTCTCCACTCTCGAGAATGTAAATGTTGGCTTGATGGCTTTTGGTGGCGATGATGGCGCTTATTTCAAGGCACCTGTGGGACCGATTGAAAGCCAGAGGGAGGGAATCAGAGAGAAAATAGATGGTTTGACAGCAGGTGGCTTCACGCCCCTTTCGGAAAGTCTGTTTCAGGCCATGCGCTATTATCAGGGCGAAGATGTCTTCATCCGGAGTACCGACGAGGGTGACGCTTTTGTAGATGGTGTGGCATCAAATGGAAGCTTCACAAGTCCGATCGAATATTCATGCCAGCCGAACTACGCGATTTTGCTGACCGATGGCGAACCGACCAGAGACGACAACTATCAGAGTACAATCGAGGATGTTGTTGGGAGCTGTAGCGGTAATTGCCTGGATGAAATCGCAGAGCACATGTTTACTTCCGACATGATCCCGGCTTCGACTGATCCGAGCGATTCCTTTCCAGGGCAGCAAAAAATATCGACATATACGGTTGGCTTTGACTTGGACTTGGCCTTGTTAAGGGATACTGCCTCGAAGGGGGGCGGCGAGTTCCTGCGTGCAGACAATGCCACGGAACTAACTTCGGCTCTGACACAAGTTCTGGACGATGTAAGGGCCAAGTCCACGACTTATGTTGCGCCGGGTGTAGCGGTGAACACCTTTGATCGTCTCAATCATCTGAACATGTTGTACTATGCTCTGTTCCAGTCCGCAAAAGGCGCAGTCTGGAACGGAAATCTCAAGCGTTATAAGCTGGCCATTGAGACAGACGATACCGGTCAACCCACAGCGGTGATCGTGGATGAAAATGGCAATGCTGCAATTGATAAGGCAACCGGATTTTTCAAGGACACGGCACAGAGTTGGTGGAGTCCGGTTGTGGATGGTCCGAATGTTAAGATTGGTGGAGCCGCGTCGCAGCTCCCCGCAACGACCTCAAGTCGAAAAGTATACTCAAACCTGAACTCCAACCAAAGCGACCTCTCGCATTCCACAAACGCCGTTGTAACCACTGGCAATAATCTCTCAGGCGCGGACTTTGGCGACACTAGCATGACGCCGGAGGCGCTCGCCGAGATCATCAAGTGGACGCGAGGTGTTGACGTCAAGGATGCTGACAGCGATTCAGACCTGACGGAAGCAAGGAAATTTCTCGCAGACCCATTACATTCCGTGCCTCAGTTGGTTATCTATGATGCGGAAACCAGCCCTCAGGATATCTCCATCTTCTATGGGGATAATCAGGGTTATGTTCACGCAGTCAATGGCATAACTGGGGAAAGTCATTTTTCCTTTATCCCACGTGAACTTTTGAAAAACCAGCCGGCGATGATGAACAGCACAGAAAGTTCGGCCAAGGTATACGGCATGGACGGCACCATTGTGCAATGGGTCAAAGATGAAAATCGGGATGGGGTGATTGATTCCTCGGACAACGACTTTGCCCGCATTTACGGTGGTATGCGTCGAGGCGGCAAGAGTTATTACGCGCTAGACGTCACAGACCGGACATCGCCTGAGTTACTTTGGAGTATTACAGGAGGAGTGGCAGATACCGACTTCGAATATTTGGCCCAAACCTGGTCCAAGCCCGTGAAAACCAAGATAGCTATCGGCAATAGAGAGTACGATGTTTTGATCTTCGGTGGCGGTTATGACACCAATCAAGACTCGGTGGATGTTCGAACCCCGGACTCTAGCGGAAATGCTTTATTTATCGTTGACGCAGAGACAGGAGGCCTACTGTGGTGGGCTGGCCCCGCGGACAGTGGTGCCAACCTTGAATTGGCGGCAATGAAATACAGCATTCCTGCATCGCCCAAAGTGCTGGATATCAACGGCGATGGGCTTGCCGATCAGGTTTATGTTGGCGATATGGGGGGGCAAATTCTCCGTTTTGACTTCACAAACACCAATAGACTCTCGGAATTTGCGACCGCCGGCCGTATTGCCGATCTGGCGGGTGACGATGCTGCAAACAATCGGCGGTTCTATCATTCGCCGGATCTTTTCGGAATCAAGATTGGTGGCGCCCGCTATTTAGGCCTTTCGATCGGATCTGGTTATCAGGCGAGTCCGCTGGATAAAGTCGTTGATGATCGGATCTATATGCTCAAGATAGCGGCGGTCAGTTCGGCGCCTCTGGATCCCGCTGACGAGGATGGACTGACGGTACTTTACAACACGATTACAGAGTCCGGGTCCGAGTCAAGTCCCGGCCTCTACGACGCGACCGACAATCTGATTCAGCAAGGTAATGAGACAGAACGTGACGCGGCCGCGCAGTCTCTGGCTGGGAAGCAAGGTTGGTATATAACTCTGAAGAACGAAGGCGAGAAGGTTCTGTCGTCCAGCACGACAGTGAATAACGAGGTGTTTATCACGACTTACGAACCGAAGGCCAGTGACAACCCCTGCCTACCGCCGACAGGAACGTCACGCCTCTATCATCTTTCTGTTCTTGATGGACGGGCTGTCCGAAACTATGACGGCTTAGGCGAACCAGATGCACTAACCAGACCAGACCGCTATGTCGAACTTGGTACTGCAGGCTTGCCCCCGACACCGCAGCGAATGCGGGTGGAAGATACCGATGTCATATGTGTTGGTACCGAGTGTCAGACGATCGATACAGTGAGCGGTGTCGTAGAAACATACTGGTACGAGGACTAGCCGGTGGTGGAAGAGCAACATAAGGAGTCGGGATTTACCCTGATCGAGCTGTTAATCGTGGTCGCGATCGTCGGAATCATCGCAGCCATTGCGTATCCCAGCTATCAGGAATATGTGGAACGGACGCGCAGGGTAGATGCACAAGGGGTGTTGATGGAAATGTCGGCAGCGATGGAACGCTACTATGCCACGAACAATAGCTATGGTGGTGCTGCCGCTGCGGCAGCCGATACCGGCGCCCCCGCTATTTTTCCGGATGAAGCGCCTTTGGAAAGCGATCAAAAGTACTATGATCTGACGATTGAGTCCGCCGACGCGACCTCGTATACCCTGCGGGCAACGCCAAAGGGCGTGCAGGCTGGTAATGGCAATTTGGAGTTGGACTCGACAGGAGTCCGGCGATGGGATGTTAACGACGATGGATTTGATTCCGGAGATAATACTTGGGATCAGTGATAATTTTGAAAGAGTCGGCCTTGGCCGACTCTTTTTTTATTCAACAGCTGATCTTTGCCCCCCATGGTAAACGCATGATGCCATCTCCATCTGTATCGTATTCAACGCGGAATCGACCTGCGATGTTGACTGGCATGTAGGTCATCGTGCCTTGGGTGGTATCTTGGGGACATAAAACTAGGCTGCCCATTGCTCCCTCGCTCATACCCGATGCATTAAAGCGGAAATAGCCGCGACTAGCTGTTCTGGATCGAAGAGAGTACGAGGTAAGGTCAACTTTCACCTGCCTCAGGATAACGTCGTCGTCTGGTTTTCGGTCTTTATTATTGTCTATGAACACCGAAACCGGCTTCTGCCAGTCATCGACGCATTCGTTGGTTGCTGAGAGAGGACAAGCGGTCACTATGCTTCTTTGGCTCGCAGCCGTCCAGCGAG
The DNA here is from genome assembly GCF_023657445.1 of Marinobacter sediminum. NCBI lineage: Bacteria > Pseudomonadati > Pseudomonadota > Gammaproteobacteria > Pseudomonadales > Marinobacteraceae > Marinobacter > Marinobacter sediminum. The sequence goes on from NZ_JAGTWY010000001.1 coordinate 146,945, forward strand.
CGAAGGCGAAAAGGGTGTGGTAGTTTTCCAGGATCGCTCTGTGTCTGGCTTTTCCGACCCATGTATTCCAGCTTTGTGTGGCGAAGCCTGTGACAATAGCCAGAATTGCGATCGTAATGATGAGTTCTGGCAGGGTATACCCTGCCACGCTCTTTGAGACGTGCATCGGTTACATTCCTTGTAAAGATTTGAATTATATTCCTGCCCGGCTTCCTGCCAGGGGAGTTGCAGTATATTGGAGGACAATGATCTTTGGAATCCGGACTGCGATATCTCTCTTGGAATTGTTACTCCATCCCCAGCTTCTTTAGCCGGTACCTGAGCGCCCGAAAGCTGATGCCCAGTCGCTTTGCCGCCGCTGTCTTGTTCCATCGAGTGGCTTCTAGCGCTTTCTCGATAGCCTGACGTTCGATGCTTTCCAGATAGCCCTCAAGATCGATTTCTCCTTCGGGCACCGCAGTGGTATCCCCTTCAGCACCTTGTCCCTGAGTAATTATTCCGGAAGCAGAAGTGGGCGAATGAGCTCCACTGCCCAGATGCAGGTCGCCCACGTCGATCTCATCCGCGTCACATAGGGTAAATGCGCGCTCGAGGATGTTCTCCAGTTCACGGACGTTTCCTGGAAAATCGTAGTCCTGAAGGTGCTTGATGGCACCCGGCTTTAATGTGGCCGGATCGCAATCATATTCACCGGCAATCCGTTCGAGGATGTGACTGGAAAGAAGGGCAATATCGTCCGGCCTTTCCCTTAGCGGTGGCACCCCAAGCTCAATAACGTTAATGCGGTAGAACAGGTCCTGTCGGAAACCGCCTTCCTGGACCAGTTCCGGCAGGTTTTTGTGAGTAGCACTGAGAAGCCGAATATCTACGGGCACCTCCTTGGTGTCACCAACAGGACGAACTGCTTTTTCCTGAATGGCGCGGAGCAGCTTCACCTGCATGGCCAGAGGGAGGTCCGCGACTTCATCCAGGAACAGCGTGCCACTGTTGGCGGAACGGAAAAGGCCATCCTTATTTTCGACAGCGCCGGTGAAGCTTCCTTTCTTGTGACCGAAGAATTCACTTTCCATGAGTTCTGAAGGAATGGCACCGCAGTTGACGGCAATGAAAGGGCCTTCGCGCCTGGGCCCCTGCAAGTGAATCATCCGGGCAACCAGCTCCTTCCCACTACCGGATTCGCCGCTGATAAAAACGGGTGCCTGACTGCGGGCGAGTTTGCGAGTCTGATTTCGCAGCTTCTTTATTTGCTGGGAGTTTCCTAACAATAATCCTGGCTCGTCTCCCGGAGTTTCGTAGTCTGGTTTGGTTTGTGAGAGCTTCAGAGCACTGGTAACCAGTTCGCGCAACCGTGGCAACTCTACAGGTTTGGAGACAAAGTCGAACGCCCCGGCTTTAAGCGATTCGATGGCTGTATCCATATTGCCATAGGCGGTGATGACGGCCACTGGCGTGGAGGGTGTGTACCGCTGAATCCAGTGCACCAGTTCTATGCCATTGCCATCCGGAAGATTCATGTCGGTGAGGCAGAGGTGGAAGTTGTTCTCTCCTAGAAGCTTGCGGGCGCTTGTAATATCTGGTGCTGTCAGGGCCTTGATGCCCATCCGGGTGAGGGTGATTTCCAGCAGATCCCGGATATCCGGCTCGTCGTCAACAATAAGGGCTGTATGAGTTGTCATTGTATCTTGTCGGTTCCGTGTCGTTATTCAGACGCCCGATTTGTGCCAGCGTCAGCTCAGATCAATCGCCCGGGGTGGGCAAAGGTAATGCGGAAACAGCAACCGGGTTGACCGTCCTCCACCAGCGACAGATGGGCCTGATTAGCCTCGCACAGTTCCCTGGCCAGATAAAGCCCGAGGCCGGTTCCCCGCTTGTCGGTGGTGAAAAAGGGCTCGAAGATTGAACTGCGGTATTCAGATGCAATGCCAGGGCCGAAATCCCGAACATCGACATAGGCTCTCTCTCCGTCAACGGTTGCGCCAGCATGGAGCTCGATTCGTCGATCGCCGGTCTGTTGCTGGCTGTAGCGCAAACCATTGTCGCAGAGATTAACCATAACCTGTTCAACCTGGCTTTTATCGAATCTGGCTGGCGGGACACCAGAGGCAACCCGCAAATCAATGTATGCGAGAGCGGAGTCCTCATCCTGGGTCTGCAGAAAGTCGGCTCTGAATTCCTCCAGCCAGGCACCCATGTCCACCAAATCTGCGTCGGCCGCCCGCCGCCGGGAAAGGTCCAGAACATTCTCGATGATGCCGTTCACCCGGCGTGAATGGCGGCGGATAATATTGAGCATTTGATGATCGCCCTGATCGAGGTGGGGTGACTCTTCCATTAACTGAGCTGCATGGCTAATGGCGCCCAGTGGATTTCGGATCTCATGGGCAATGCCTGCTGTTAGCCGACCCAGTGATGCGAGTTTCATTTGCTGGGCCTGCTGCGTGACTTTGCTCATATCTTCAATGAACACGAGAATCTGATCGCCGCGCTCTCGGTCCAGCTGGGTGAAGTTGGCTTGAAGAACGGGGGAGGTCGGGGACGGCTGGAAAGGTTCTATTCGCCGTTTCGGATCCCTTAGCCAGGCTTCAAGCCCAAGTTTGAGAGGGCGGGGCAAAGTGAGGGCGCCGCCCCCATCCCTTGTCCGGTCAGTCGGGTTTCCAAATAACAACTCTTCGGCTGCCGCATTGGCGAGGCGGATCTGCCCATACCTGTCCAGCACAAGAATGCCGGTGCGCATCCGCTGAATAATCTGCTGATTGATTTGTTCGAGCTCGGCAATACTGCGGGCGCGGCTGCTGGCAAGTGCTTCGCTACGCATCATTCTCAGGGAAATATACTGCAGGGCGAAAGCGGCGGCGAAATAAAGGATGCCGAGGAAGCCGGCGCGAACGATGTCGTCTGCGGACTCACCCAGAGCCAGTGCCGCCCATCCTGAGATTCCAAGGGAGCAGATGGCAGCCAGTGCGGCGTAGAAAGTACCCATGCGGCTGGGCGTCAGGATATTTCCGGCAGCGACAGAGATGATGACCAGATTTGCGAGTCCGTTAGTGATACCGGTACTCACGAGCAATAGCCCGTGTATGACGAGAATGTCGAGCAGAATCGACAGGGTGATGTGTCTCTGACCTGGTTTAAAGCCAGCCAGCATGACCAGTGCAATGAACGCATTGAGTCCAAAGTATCCGGCCACTCCGGCCTGATAGTACTCCAGCAGGCGGAAACGGGTGTCAAAGTTGACCGGGTCAACGAACAACAGCCCAAGCAACATCAGGCTGACAGCGAGACGGTAGTGGTTATAAATGCGGAACAGTTTGACCTGCTGCCGTCGTGACGGAGAGACAGGTATGGGGCTTATTGCATCCGTTTTTGGGTGATCGACTGCCATGGTTCTCGGGAATCCGCTGTTGATCGGAAGAAATCCTCACTCTTGCGGGGTTATAATAGCCTTTTCATGGCAATGAGTTACAGGAGCCAATTTATGTCCGTTTCCGGGAACGCATCATCACTACAGACTTCATCCAGAAAATTGCGGGTGGTGATGGCCCAACTGGACTTTCTTGTGGGCGATATCCCCGGCAATACCGATCTGGTGATCGATGCCGCTCGTCGTGCGTCACAGGAGCATCGTGCAGATATTGTTGTGTTTCCGGAGCTGTGTTTAACGGGGTATCCTCCAGAGGACCTGTTGCTGCGCCCCAGCCTGGAGGTGCGTGTTAACGAGGCTCTTGAGCGGCTTCAGGCCGAAGCGCTGGAGCCGGCGATTGTCATTGGAGCGCCCCTGCGCCACGGTGCCCTGCTATATAACTCAGCTGTCGTTATTGAAAACGGCGCAATAACGGGCCGCTACTTCAAGCGTTTCCCACCGAATTACCAGGTCTTTGACGAAAAACGCTATTTTGCCGAGGGCTCGGATGTCCTGACTCTGGAAATTCGTGGCGTGCCGGTGGGGATAACGGTCTGCGAGGATCTATGGAAGGACGGGCCGGTTGAAGATACTGCCGCCTCCGGCGCCAGGTTGATTCTCAACCTGAACGCTTCTCCCTACGATGTAGACAAGCAACTGCGCCGAAAGTCTCTGCTTGAAAGGAAATCGAGGGAGAACCAGGTCAGTATTGTCTACGTCAATCTGATTGGCGGGCAAGACGAGCTGGTCTTTGATGGTGGATCCATGGTGTTCGACCACTCCGGGGTTCTTATGGCTGAAGCTCCCCAGTTTGATGAGGGGTTGTTCCCGGTGGAGTTTATTTGCGAACACCATTGTCAGCCGGTTTCGCAACCGCTGCCGGACGAGCCGTCTCTGGAGGCCAACGTCTACAGAGCCCTGGTGACCGGTGTCCGGGATTATGTGAACAAGAACGGCTTTAACTCGGTGGTCCTCGGTTTGTCTGGCGGTATCGATTCGGCCGTTACTCTGGCCGTGGCGGTTGACGCATTGGGGAAGGATCGGGTCCGTGCCGTGATGATGCCGTTTCGTTATACCTCTGGTATGAGTCTTGAGGACGCCGAAGCCGAAGCCGTCGCGCTGGATGTTCAGTACGACGTGTTTTCTATTGAGCCAATGTACGATGCCTTCATGAAAACCCTGTCGGAACCTTTTGAAGGTACTAAGCCGGATACCACGGAAGAGAACCTGCAGGCACGGCTTCGGGGTGTGTTGCTGATGTCCCTGTCCAACAAGTTCGGTTCCCTGGTGCTGACGACCGGCAACAAGAGCGAAATGGCTGTGGGTTATTCCACGCTCTACGGCGATATGGCTGGCGGGTTTGATGTGCTCAAGGATGTTCCCAAGACCCTGGTGTTCCGTCTTGCCAACTACCGGAATACCCTGTCACAGGCTATACCGGAGCGTGTCATTACCCGGCCGCCATCAGCGGAGCTGGCTCCGGATCAGAAGGATGAGGACAGCCTTCCGGGATACGACGTTCTGGATCAGATTCTGAATCTCTATGTCGAGCGTGATTTCAGCGCCGATGCGATCGTCGCCGAAGGCTTTGACCGGGAGGATGTTGAGCGGGTGATCCGGCTTGTTGACATCAACGAGTACAAGCGCCGTCAGGCGCCGATTGGGGTGCGGATCACGGAGCGGGGCTTCGGAAAGGATCGCCGCTATCCCATCACTAATGGATGGAAGAGCGGCAAGTGAATCTGTGGTGATTGCCAGGCCTATTCGTCGCCCATGAGCCCGAATGTTATAACGCTGGAGAGAGAACGGCTCTCGCCTTTGAGCACGTCGGGCTCAAACTCGCCTGCTTCGTTAAACGCGCTGCTTTTCGGGAAGTTATCCCGCAGCATCGCGATGGCATCCTGAGTCCCCTTCTTGAAATCCAAGAAGCGGAACGTTTCTGCGAGAATAACCAGCGCCTCCTCGACAATCGGAGACGTGGGGTAGTTTTCCACGATGTAGCGGGCGCGGTTGTTGGCGGCGACGTAGGCCTCACGTTTGATGTAATAGCGAGCGGCATATATCTCCAGCTCTGCCATGCGGTTACGGACGGCAATCATGCGCTGGCGGGCATCGGCGGCATATTGACTGTCCGGATAGCGGCTCAGAAGCTCGGAAAAATCCCGAAAAGACTGGGTTTGCTCGCCCGGATTACGGGCGGCAACATCGATCGGAAGGTAGCGGGCGGCCAGGCCAATATCAAGGTTATAGGAAGCCAGCCCTCGCATATATAACGCGTAGTCTGCGTGATCGCTCTGGGGGTTCAGGCGAAGGAAGCGGTCCGCTGCGGCACGGGCACCTTCCAGATCCAGGTTCTGGTACCGGGCATAGATCAGATCGAGCTGTGCTTGCTCAGCATAACGGCCAAAGGGGTAATAGGTTTCCAGTGAATCCAGATTCTGTTCTGCCTCATTGAAATTGCCAGAGTTCATAGCATCTCTGGCGTTTTCATAATAGGTCTTTTCCGGCAGTACTTCTTCCTGTTGATTGGAGGCGCAGGCACTGACCAACACCACCAGTGTGGTCAATAGCAGTAAACGGACAACTGATCTCATGCCGGAATCCCGTATAATGTCGATAAATTCGAAAGAGAAGCCATTGTAGCGGGGAAGACGCTACATGTGCAGAGTGTGGCTCTTCTGTTTGAAAAATTATGTCCGAAACGTAACACACACAGGCCCTGGGGGCTTAATGTCATCTGAAAATCGAATTACCGGCAGTTTCGTTGTACCGCCGGAACTAAGCGACCGGCGGCTGGATCAGGCTGCTGCAGAACTGATGCCCGAACACTCCCGTTCGCGACTGCAGTCCTGGATCAAGAGCGGGGCCCTGACCGTCAATGGCGAGGCACGCAAACCCCGGGACAAGGTAATGCTGGATGACCGGCTGAAGCTTGATGCCGAGCCCGAAGCTCAAGTCAGCTGGCAGGCCGAAGAGATTACGCTTGATGTCGTATATGAAGACGAGCACTTACTGATCATCAATAAACCTGCCGGCCTTGTCGTGCATCCGGCTGCAGGTCACGCCGATGGCACGCTGGTGAATGCGCTGCTGAATTATGCCCCGGAGGTCGAGAATCTTCCGCGGGCCGGGATTGTTCATCGGCTGGATAAGGACACCTCCGGGGTTATGGTTGTTGCCCGGAGCCTGATTGCGCACACGTCGCTGGTCGGACAATTGCAGACCCGAACAATGGGGCGGGAATACGAAGCGGTAGTTGTCGGCACAATGACCGGTGGCGCCACGATTGATGCACCTATCGGTCGACACCCGCGGGAGCGAAAAAAGATGGCCGTCGTTCCCACCGGCAAGCCTGCGGTCACGCATTACCGCCTGGTGGAGCGTTTTGCGGCCCATACCCACATTCGCTGCAAACTGGAGAGCGGTCGAACTCACCAGATTCGTGTGCACATGGCGTATGTCAAGCATCCGCTGATAGGAGACCCTCTTTACGGCGGTCGTCTGCGTTTGCCCAAAGGCACCACAGATGAATTGCGCGATGTGTTGGCCGCTTTCAACCGCCAGGCGCTCCATGCACAAAAGCTGACTCTGGAACACCCGGAGACCGGTGAAATTTTGACCTGGGAAGTGCCATTGCCGGAGGATATGGAGCAACTGCTGGCGGCGCTCCGGAAACATGTGAAAGACCTGGAAAGCGATGAGTTCTAAGTTGCCGTTAATCCAGCCTGAATGGCCGGCGCCAGCCAATGTTCGGGCAGCATGTACAACCCGTATGGGCGGCGTGAGTGAGCCGCCCTGGGACAGCCTGAATTTAGGCGGGCACGTCGACGATGTCCCTCAGCATGTGGGAGTTAACCGGAAGCGGCTGGCGGACAGGCTTGCCCTTGATCCGGGATCTATTGGCTGGATGTCTCAGGTGCACGGAACCGGTGTTACTGAGCTGCCGGCAGAGGCGGTGCCCGTTGCCGATGCATCGGTGACTGATCGTCCCGGCGAAGTGTGCGCAATTCTGACTGCAGATTGTCTGCCCGTTCTGTTCTGCAACCGTGATGGAACCCGTGTTGCAGCGGCTCACGCGGGCTGGCGGGGTTTGTGTGATGGCGTTCTTGAAGCGGTCGTCAGCCGTTTCGGAGCATCGGGCAGTGATGTCATGGCGTGGCTTGGCCCTGCTATCGGCCCCCGGCACTTTGAAGTGGGCCCTGAAGTTCGGGAGGCTTTTGTCGTTAAGAATGGCCGCGCTTCGGACGCGTTCTCTACCGACGGTGCCCGCCGCCCGGGTCACTTCATGGCAGATATCTACCGGTTGGCTCGACAAAGGCTTGAGGCTGCTGGAGTTCATGAGATTTATGGAGGCACGCTATGCACTGTCGCCGACCCAGGGCGTTTCTATTCCTACCGCCGCGATGGCCGGACTGGCCGGATGGCCAGCCTTATCTGGTTGGACGGTTAATCCGTCCACTGCTCTAGGGATGATATCCGTCAATTTTCTGACAGTTTAGCTTTCTACCCGCTTGAAGTCCCACCAGTTGCCCCTACATTAAAGGTCAAAGCAAAGAGAATGCTGACGACCATTTAAAGACTACCGCAGCATTCGCGAACCGATTGGGGAACAGGACTTATGAGAATCGACAAGCTGACCAGCCGGCTGCAGACCGCTCTTGCGGATGCCCAGTCAATTGCAGTTGGCAAGGATCACAACTTCATTGAGCCACTGCATTTGATGCAGGCACTTGTGGATCAGGATGGTAGCTCCATCAAGCCACTTCTGAAGCAGGCTGGTTCGGAGCCCGGGCGGTTGCGCCAGGCTGTTGCTCGTGAAATCGAGAACCTGCCGGAGGTGAAGGGCTCGGCCGGTGACGTTTCCATGTCCAACGATATGGGGCGACTGTTCAATATCGCGGACAAGCTGGCTCAGAAGCGCAATGATCAGTTCGTTTCCAGTGAGTTGGTGTTGCTGGCTGCCCTGGAAGACCGTGGCACCCTTGGTCGTGTTTTGCGGGAGCAGGGCGTTGACAAAGCCGCTCTGGAGCAGGCCATCGACGAGGTTCGTGGTGGTGACTCTGTGGACGATGCCGGTGCCGAGGAAAACCGCCAGGCTCTCTCCAAATACACCATCGATCTGACGGAACGGGCCGAGGCTGGCAAGTTGGATCCGGTAATCGGTCGTGATGATGAGATTCGCCGTACCATCCAGGTTTTGCAGCGCCGGCGCAAGAACAACCCGGTGTTGATCGGCGAGCCTGGCGTCGGTAAAACCGCCATTGTGGAAGGCCTTGCCCAGCGTATCGTGAACGGTGAAGTGCCCGAGGGCCTGAAAGACAAAAAAGTACTCTCGCTCGACATGGGATCTCTGATCGCCGGTGCCAAATTCCGGGGTGAGTTCGAGGAGCGCCTGAAAGCGGTCCTGAATGAGCTGTCCAAGCAGGAAGGTCAGATTATCCTGTTCATCGACGAGATCCACACCATGGTAGGCGCCGGCAAGGCCGAAGGCTCCATGGATGCCGGCAACATGCTCAAGCCAGCGCTGGCCCGTGGGGAGCTGCACTGTGTCGGTGCCACCACGCTGAATGAATACCGTGAGAATATCGAGAAGGATGCCGCACTGGAGCGTCGTTTTCAGAAGGTTCTGGTGAGCGAGCCCAGTGAGGAAGACACCATTGCCATCCTTCGTGGACTTAAAGAGCGGTATGAAGTGCACCACGGTGTAGAGGTCACCGACGGTGCCATTATTGCTGCGGCGAAGCTGTCTCACCGGTACATCACGGATCGTCAGTTGCCGGACAAGGCTATTGATCTGGTCGATGAAGCTGCCAGCCAGATTCGCATGGAAATGGATTCCAAGCCCGAAGCATTGGATCGTCTTGAGCGTCGGCTGATCCAGCTAAAGATCGAACGCGAGGCCCTGAAGAAGGAGACCGATGCGGCTTCCAAAAAACGCCTCCAGGAACTCTCCGATGTGATTGTCGGGGTTGAGCGTGAATACGCGGACCTTGAGGAAGTGTGGAATACGGAAAAAGCGGCGCTTCACGGTTCCCAAAAGATCAAGAGTCAGCTGGAGCAGGCTCGCATCGATCTGGAAAATGCGCGTCGCGCCGGGGATCTTGGCAAGATGTCTGAGCTTCAGTACGGCCAGATCCCGGAACTGGAGCGCCAGTTGGATATGGCGAGTCAGGCAGAAATGATGGAGATGAAGTTGCTCCGCAACAGAGTAACTGACGAGGAAATCGCCGAAATCGTCTCCAAATGGACAGGCATTCCAGTCTCCAAAATGCTCGAAGGTGAACGGGATAAGCTAATGCGCATGGAAGAGGCGCTCCACGCCCGCGTGATAGGTCAGGATGAGGCAGTCGAGGCGGTGTCCAACGCGGTGCGCCGTTCCCGTGCAGGTCTGTCCGACCCTCATCGGCCGAACGGTTCCTTCCTGTTCCTTGGCCCGACCGGTGTTGGTAAGACTGAGCTATGCAAGACATTGGCGTCCTTCCTGTTTGATACCGAGGAAGCCATGGTCCGTATCGATATGTCCGAGTTTATGGAGAAGCACTCGGTTGCGCGGCTGATTGGTGCTCCTCCCGGCTATGTCGGTTATGAGGAGGGTGGCTACCTGACCGAAGCGGTTCGTCGTCGTCCATACTCTGTATTGCTTCTGGACGAGGTAGAGAAAGCGCACCCTGATGTTTTCAACATCCTCCTGCAGGTGCTTGATGATGGTCGGCTGACCGATGGTCAGGGTCGGACCGTGGACTTCCGCAACACCGTGATCGTAATGACCTCAAACCTCGGGTCGGACATTATCCAGCAGAAAGCGGGCGAGGAGAATTACGAAGCCATGAAGAGCGCGGTATTGGAGGTGGTAGGTACGCATTTCCGCCCGGAGTTCATCAACCGGGTTGATGAAGTGGTCGTATTTCATCCGCTGGCCGAGAGTCAGATTCTGGGCATTGCCCGGGTTCAGATCGAATCCCTGAGCAAGCGCCTCAAAGATCAGGACATGAAGCTGGAGTTGGATGAACCTGCCATGGAGCTAATGGCGGAAGTCGGGTACGACCCGGTCTACGGTGCACGTCCTCTGAAACGGGCAATCCAGCGGATGATCGAGAATCCGCTGGCACAGCGGCTCTTGCAGGGCGAGTTTGTGTCCGGGGATACCATTCATGGCACTGTGAAGGATCACAAACTGGTATTTGCAAAAGCCTGACAGGTCAGCGGGGTCAGACCATCGGAGGTCTGGCCCCGTATTCACTCCCGCCCGATTTACTGCTGCGCCTGGTCTTTTTCCGGTCCGCAGTTTTCAGTGGCAATTTCTTCAAACTTCCGGCGCTGCTCGGAAATTTCTTCCGGTGACAGGTATCGCTGCTCACCGTTTTCTTCCACACGGATGCGAGCCTTGCTGTCGATGACCTCCAGGTTGGAGCGCGCTGTGGCGCAATTGGCTTCGCGCTGTTTGCGGCGAGCTTCTTGCTGGGCAGTTTCGCGCTGTCTTACTGTTTCATCTTCTTGCTGTTGTTGAACGTCATCCATACGTTCCTGTGGGCTCTGACGGTTTGAGGCAGACTGCGACGATGTGCCAGAGCGCACGTTCAGTTTCTCCGATTTTTTACCGGTAGGCTGCCGATCTCCGAAGTGAGTCACACCATTCTTGTCTGTCCACTTATAGACAGAGGCGCTCATCGCAACACCTGGTACAACGGCCAGTAACAAGGTCAGCGTCAGGATTTTTTTGTTCATGGGTCTACTCATCGTATGTTCACTGCTCCCGGGGCAGGTAAAAACCTGGGTAGCCGGGCCCGTCTTTATTCAAGCTACAAGGGTATCATGCCATTCATGCAGCGGTTTTTCTTCTGTCTGGTTCAAATCTCTGATCCGTAATCGATCCAAGTATGGCAGACCTTTGGCGATATTGGTGCTTTTAAGCTGCGCAGCCTATTGACAGGGAGTTTCGCGCTGTCAGAATTACCAGTCGCCTGAAGACTGGGGGTCAATACGGCAGGCAATCCCGAGCGAGTATCCCCCGTTAACCACCACACTGAACGCATCGCGCCGTCGTCGCGGGATGGTTGTTGCTTATGAGCAACCCGTTGATTGGCCGTTCTCCGCAACCCTCAGGAGGGCGGCTGGCCAGGAGACAACCTCTTACAAGGTGTGGAGGAGGAGCCGGTTCCGCTTTCACAAGAAGCAGGGAAACCGTGAATCCAGGCAACCGGGGCGTGGCCCCGGCTCATTCATTCGTAGAAGAGGGTAGAAAATCGTGGAGTTATTGTCTGGCGCCGATATGCTGATCCGGTCCCTTAAAGATGAGGGTATCGAGTACATATACGGCTATCCGGGTGGTGCAGCCCTTCATATTTATGATGCGCTGTTCAGGCAGGATGCAGTTAAACATATTCTGGTAAGGCACGAGCAGGCTGCGGTCCATATGGCCGACGGCTACGCCCGGGCATCCGGAAAACCGGGTACTGTCCTGGTGACCTCAGGTCCTGGAGCCACCAATACCATTACCGGCATTGCCACCGCCTTTATGGACTCCATTCCCATGGTGGTTCTGTGCGGCCAGGTTGCGTCAACCCTCATTGGTGAGGACGCCTTCCAGGAAACGGATATGATGGGCGTGTCCCGCCCAGTGGTAAAACACAACTTCAGCGTTCGTCACCCCGAAGAAATTCCGGAAATTATCCGTAAGGCCTATCATATCGCCGCCACCGGTCGCCCCGGTCCTGTCGTTGTCGATATCCCGAAGGATATGACAACGCCGAACGAGCGGTATGAGTATTCCTATCCGAAGAAGGTGAAGCTGCGCTCCTACAACCCCGCGATCCGTGGCCATGCCGGCCAGATCAAGAAGGCAGTAGATATGATGCTGGCGGCACGCCGTCCGATTATCTATGCCGGTGGTGGTGTCATTCTGGGCAAGGCCTCCGATCAGTTGACTGAACTGGTTCGCACCCTGGGTTACCCGATCACCAATACCCTGATGGGTATCGGCTGTTATCCGGCCAGTGATAAACAGCACTTGGGCTGGCTGGGCATGCATGGCACCTATGAAGCCAATATGGCCATGCACCATTCGGATCTGATTCTCTGTGTGGGGGCCCGTTTTGACGACCGTGTCACCAACGCCACCGAGAAGTTCTGTCCCGGCGCCCGCATTATTCATATCGATATCGATCCGGCGTCCATATCCAAGACCATTGATGCGGACGTGCCCATCGTAGGGCCCGTTGATGCGGTGTTGAAGGAAATGCTCTCGCTGGTGAAAGAAAGTAAAGAAAAACCGGACGCGGACGCACTGGGTGCCTGGTGGAAGCAGATCGACGAATGGCGCGCTTTCCATGGCATGCGCTACGAAACCAGCGACGATGTTATCAAGCCCCAGGAAGTCATCGAAATGCTCTGCAGGCTCACCAAGGGTGAAGCCTTCGTGGCGTCCGATGTCGGTCAGCACCAGATGTTCGCTGCTCAGTACTACAAGTTCGACAAGCCCAACCGTTGGATCAACTCTGGCGGCCTGGGCACCATGGGCTTTGGTTTGCCTGCGGCCATGGGTGTAAAGCTGACGCACCCGGACGACGAAGTGCTCTGCATCACCGGCGAAGGCAGTATCCAGATGAACATCCAGGAACTGTCCACCTGCAAACAGTACAACCTGCCGGTCAAGATCATTAACCTGAACAACCAGGCCCTGGGCATGGTGAAGCAGTGGCAGGATATGAATTATGAGTCCCGCCATGCTGAGTCCTACATGGGGTCTCTGCCGGACTTCGTCAAGCTGGCGGAGGCATATGGTCATAAGGGTGTTTTGATCGACAAGAAGGCCGATCTGGAAACCAAACTGAAAGAAGTATTGGCCATGAAGGACGAGCTGGTATTTGTGGATATCTACGTGGACCGGTTTGAGCACGTCTATCCTATGCAGGTTGCCCGTGGTTCCATGAAGGACATGTGGCTCAGCAAGACGGAGAGGGTGTGATCATGCGTCGAATCATTTCTGTTTTGCTTGAAAACGAACCGGGCGCGCTGTCGCGGGTAGTGGGTCTGTTCTCCCAGCGTAACTACAATATCGAAAGCCTTACTGTTGCGCCGACAGAGGACGAGACCCTGTCGCGTCTTACGGTTACAACCACGGGTTCGGACAAGGTTATCGAGCAGATTACCAAACAGCTGAACAAACTGATTGAAGTGGTGAAGCTGGTGGATCTGACGGAAGGCTCTCACATCGAGCGCGAGCTGATGCTGGTGAAGCTGAAGGCCACCGGTTCACAACGCGCCGAGATCAAGCGTACGGTTGATATTTTCCGCGGTCAGATCGTGGATGTGACCAGCTCGGTCTATACCGTTCAGCTGGCGGGTGACAGTGAAAAGCTGGATGGCTTTATTCAGGCTGTTGGCACCTCAGGCGTGCTGGAAGTGGTGCGCACCGGTGTATCCGGTATTGCCCGGGGCGAGAAGGTGCTCAGCCTTTAATAATTTTAAACAGAGTTTGGACATTATGGCCCTGCGGGGGCATCACAAATAACAGAGGTTTTTTATGCAGGTTTATTACGATAAGGATTGCGATCTTTCCATCATCCAGGGCAAAAAAGTTGCCATCATCGGTTTCGGTTCCCAGGGCCACGCCCACGCGTGCAACCTGAAGGAATCCGGCGTTGATGTGACGGTTGGTCTGCGTCCGGGCTCTTCCTCCATCGCCAAGGCCGAAGCTTACGGTCTGAAAACCAACGACGTTCCTTCTGCTGTTGCAGCAGCTGACGTCGTTATGGTTCTCACCCCGGATGAATTCCAGTCACAGCTGTATCAGGCTGAAATCGAGCCGAACCTGAAGCAGGGCGCGACCCTGGCGTTTGCCCACGGCTTTGCGATTCATTACAACCAGATCGTTCCGCGCAAAGACCTGGATGTCATCATGGTTGCCCCGAAGGCTCCTGGCCACACCGTCCGCACCGAGTTTGCCAATGGTGGCGGCATCCCAGACCTGATCGCCATCTTTCAGGACTCTTCCGGCAACGCCAAGAACCTGTCGCTGTCCTATGCCAGCGGTATCGGTGGTGGTCGCACGGGCATCATCGAAACCACGTTCAAGGACGAGACTGAAACCGATCTGTTCGGTGAGCAGGCAGTTCTGTGTGGTGGTACGGTCGAGCTGGTCAAAGCGGCTTTCGAAACGCTTGTGGATGGCGGTTACGAGCCGGAAATGGCGTATTTCGAGTGCCTGCACGAGTTGAAGCTGATCGTTGATCTCATGTACGAAGGCGGCATCGCGAACATGAACTACTCCATCTCCAATAACGCGGAGTACGGTGAGTATGTGACTGGCCCGGAAATCATCAACGAACAGTCCCGGGAAGCCATGCGCAATGCACTGAAGCGCATTCAGAACGGTGAGTACGCCAAGATGTTCATCTCCGAGGGTGCCCTGAACTACCCGTCGATGACTGCGCGTCGTCGCCAGAACGCTGATCACCAGATCGAGGTTGTGGGTGAGAAGCTGCGCGGCATGATGCCGTGGATCTCCGCGAACAAGATCGTGGATAAGGACAAAAACTAAGCGGGATTCCGCCTGGTTTTGAAAAACGCGGCCCGGGTGGCCGCGTTTTTCGTATATACTCCGCCCAAATGCTTTCCGGAGTAATGGGAATGACTGACGAAAGAAAATCTGCCGACATTGACGCACAGAGTGCTTCATCGGAACAAACTGAAAAACATGCCTCGGAATACGAAGTCGAACCGGGCGAAGTGGTCGAGGAAGAGCTGGTTGAGGGGGCCCCGGTGCGTCGCAAGGGCATCTATCTGCTCCCCAATGCACTCACCACCGCATCTTTGTTCTCTGGCTTCTATGCGATCGTTTCGGCTGCTAATGGCATGTTTGATAACGCCGCTATCGCCATTTTTGTGTCCATGATTCTTGATGGGCTTGATGGCCGGGTCGCCAGAATGACCAATACCCAGAGCAAGTTTGGTGAGGAGTATGATTCCCTCGCCGATATGGTTGCCTTTGGTGTAGCTCCTGGCCTGGTGGCATTTTTCTGGTCGCTGAACGGCCTTGGAAAGGCTGGTTGGGCCATCACCTTTATCTATGTTGCCGGGGCTGCCTTGCGGCTGGCCCGCTTCAATACCCAGATAGGCTCAGTCGACAAGAAGTATTTTGTCGGCTTGCCCAGTCCGGCCGCCGCGGCCTGTGTGGCTGGCCTGGTGTGGTGTTTCCATCAGTTCGAGCCGGCGTCCTGGCTGACATTGCTAACCATCGTGGTTGTTGGTGGCACCGGTGTGATGATGGTGAGCAATATCCTCTATCGCAGTTTCAAGGATCTCGATATGCGGGGGAGGGTGCCTTTTGCTGCGATATTGCTGGTGGTGTTGACCTTCGTAGTGATCGCGCTAGACCCGGCTACCGTACTCTTTTCCGGATTCCTGATCTATGCGTTGTCCGGTCCTCTCCGTGCGCTATTTAGAAAAAAGCCCCGTCGTAGCCCGGGCACTTCTGAATAGGTGAATCAGACCCGGGCCCTTGTGGCTCGGGAATTTTACACGGAACCTCCGGTCAACGACCCTATTGCCAGATACTTTGATGGCTTGAACGGAGAGTTCCGATGTTTATCAAAAAACGTCCTTCCTGGGCGCTCCCCTATTCCCAGGTCACACCTGAACGTATCTTCCTAAACCGCCGGCGCTTCATGTCCGGAGCTGTCGCGGGTGCGGCCGGTCTTGTAATGCCTGGCCTGTTATCTGCTGCCCCACTGCCAGTTCAGGGCGAGTCGCTGAACTTTTCCAGAACGCCGCGCTTGTCGACTGACGAAGAGAAAACGCCGTACGAAGACGTCATTCGCTACAACAACTTCTATGAGTTTGGTACAGGAAAGGGCGATCCTGCGAAGTATGCCGATGAGATGTCCGTCGACCCCTGGTCAATTACCGTAGAGGGCGAGTGCGGCAAGCCGGGCACCTATGCTCTTGAGGACGTGCTGAAGCCGCATGATTACGAAGAGCGGATATACCGTTTACGGTGTGTCGAGGCATGGTCGATGGTGATCCCTTGGGTCGGGGTCTCACTGTCTGACGTTTTGAAGCGCTTTGAGCCCGGTTCCCGGGCGAAGTATGTTTACTTCGAAACCCTTCACGACCCGGAGCAGATGCGGGCGCAGCGGTCGCTGTTCAGTACCATTGACTGGCCGTATCAGGAAGGGCTGCGTATGGATGAGGCGATGAATGAGTTGGCTTTCCTGGCGGTTGGCCTCTACGGAAAAACCCTTCCAGAACAAAACGGGGCGCCTATCCGGTTGGTCGTTCCCTGGAAATATGGCTTCAAGAGTATCAAGTCGATCGTGAAAATCCGGTTTCAGGAAGAGCGACCCAAGACCACCTGGGAAATGATTGCCCCTCAGGAATATGGGTTTTACGCCAATGTTAA
This sequence comes from Marinobacter sediminum, assembly GCF_023657445.1. Taxonomy (NCBI): domain Bacteria; kingdom Pseudomonadati; phylum Pseudomonadota; class Gammaproteobacteria; order Pseudomonadales; family Marinobacteraceae; genus Marinobacter; species Marinobacter sediminum. Next base: position 163,744 of record NZ_JAGTWY010000001.1, read on the forward strand.
TCCGGAAGTAGATCACCCCCGGTGGAGTCAGAAGCGAGAGCGTCGCTTGCCTTCCGGTCTCCTCTCGCCCAACTGGATCGAAACGGAAAAGTTTAATGGCTATGGCGAGCAGGTTGCGAGCCTCTATAAGGGGATGGATCTGCGGAAATTCTATTGATGCCTGGATTTGATTGGCGCCGGAGCCCCCGCTTTTTCCTGGTTTTCCGTCTTATAGCTGTGGTGGTGGCCTCGTTGCCGTTCGGGCTGTTGAGTTGGCGCTTGTTTGCCGGTGAGCTGGGGCCAGACCCTGGGCAGGCGATAACTGAGTCTCTGGGGCTTGCCGCCTTCCAGTTATTGCTGGCGACTTTGTGTATGACGCCATTAAAGCGCTGGACGAATTGGGGTGGCTGGCTCCGCATTCGAAGAATGCTGGGTCTGTTTGCCTTCTCGTATGCGGCTATCCATATATTGGCCTTTCTGCAGTTCATTGTTGGATGGTTTGATCTGTGGGCAACCTTCACCAAGCGTCCCTACATTATCGCCGGTGCTGTAGCATTCCTTTGCCTTATTCCCCTGGCGGCTACATCTACCAAAGGTATGATGCGAAGACTCGGGCCAGGCTGGAAGCGGTTACACCGACTGACCTATCTGGCGGTGGTTGTGGCATGGGTTCATTTTATCTGGCAGGCCAGAAGCGACATCGGGGAAATGGTTGCCTATGCCGTGGTCGTTGTGTGCTTGCTGGCACTTCGCAGTTATTGGTCGGGGTGGAAGAGTCTTATGCCTCTGAAAAGGGGATAGGTATGGTTGCTTCTTGACCAGGTGCAGCGCTTCGCGAGTGATTTCGTAGGTGGAAACCGCTACTTTTGGCAATTAGTTTGAAAACCGCGTTGACAGTTTTCCTGACGCCTGTAGAATGCGCATCTCTTCTGAGGGACAAGCCACTGACACAGCGGTTTGCCGAGGGAGTAACTGCTTGAAAGCGCTGAAGAAATTGAGTTTCAAAATTCTTCAGAAAGCGGTTGACAGGAAAGCGATTCGCTGTAGAATGCGCCCCTCGAGACAAGCAGTAAGCCGGTTCATTTTTCGGCGGTTTCCGGAGACGGAAAGCAAGGAAAAAGAAACGGTTGACAAGGCGGCGGTTCGATGTAGAATACGCGGCCTTGATTGAGCAACAGCTCAAACGCTCTTTAAAAAATTGACCAAGTAATTCGTGTGGGCGCTGGCCGAGGTATTTCGGATATGAAATATCAGGACAGTGACTCGTCGAAATTGAGTTTTGTCTTGAGCAAGATTAAAGATCTTCGGATCTTGTATGATTTAAACTGAAGAGTTTGATCATGGCTCAGATTGAACGCTGGCGGCAGGCTTAACACATGCAAGTCGAGCGGTAACAGGGGTAGCTTGCTACCCGCTGACGAGCGGCGGACGGGTGAGTAATGCATAGGAAACTGCCCAGTAGTGGGGGATAGCCCGGGGAAACCCGGATTAATACCGCGTACGCCCTTCGGGGGAAAGCAGGGGATCTTCGGACCTTGCGCTATTGGATGTGCCTATGCCGGATTAGCTAGTTGGTGGGGTAAGAGCCTACCAAGGCGACGATCCGTAGCTGGTCTGAGAGGATGATCAGCCACATCGGGACTGAGACACGGCCCGAACTCCTACGGGAGGCAGCAGTGGGGAATATTGGACAATGGGGGCAACCCTGATCCAGCCATGCCGCGTGTGTGAAGAAGGCTTTCGGGTTGTAAAGCACTTTCAGTGAGGAGGAAAAGTTAGTCACTAATACTGGCTAGCCTTGACGTCACTCACAGAAGAAGCACCGGCTAACTCCGTGCCAGCAGCCGCGGTAATACGGAGGGTGCAAGCGTTAATCGGAATTACTGGGCGTAAAGCGCGCGTAGGTGGTTTGATAAGCGAGATGTGAAAGCCCCGGGCTTAACCTGGGAACGGCATTTCGAACTGTCAGGCTAGAGTGTGGTAGAGGGTAGTGGAATTTCCTGTGTAGCGGTGAAATGCGTAGATATAGGAAGGAACACCAGTGGCGAAGGCGGCTACCTGGACCAACACTGACACTGAGGTGCGAAAGCGTGGGGAGCAAACAGGATTAGATACCCTGGTAGTCCACGCCGTAAACGATGTCAACTAGCCGTTGGGGATCTTGAATCCTTAGTGGCGCAGCTAACGCACTAAGTTGACCGCCTGGGGAGTACGGCCGCAAGGTTAAAACTCAAATGAATTGACGGGGGCCCGCACAAGCGGTGGAGCATGTGGTTTAATTCGACGCAACGCGAAGAACCTTACCTGGCCTTGACATGCAGAGAACTTTCCAGAGATGGATTGGTGCCTTCGGGAACTCTGACACAGGTGCTGCATGGCCGTCGTCAGCTCGTGTCGTGAGATGTTGGGTTAAGTCCCGTAACGAGCGCAACCCCTATCCCTAGTTGCTAGCAGTTCGGCTGAGAACTCTAGGGAGACTGCCGGTGACAAACCGGAGGAAGGTGGGGATGACGTCAGGTCATCATGGCCCTTACGGCCAGGGCTACACACGTGCTACAATGGTGCGCACAGAGGGCTGCAAACCCGCGAGGGGGAGCTAATCTCACAAAACGCATCGTAGTCCGGATCGGAGTCTGCAACTCGACTCCGTGAAGTCGGAATCGCTAGTAATCGTGAATCAGAATGTCACGGTGAATACGTTCCCGGGCCTTGTACACACCGCCCGTCACACCATGGGAGTGGATTGCACCAGAAGTAGTTAGTCTAACCTTCGGGAGGACGATTACCACGGTGTGGTTCATGACTGGGGTGAAGTCGTAACAAGGTAGCCGTAGGGGAACCTGCGGCTGGATCACCTCCTTAAACGAAGCCGAATGCTTCGGTCAGAGTCCACACGAATTACTTGGTTGATTAATAAAGAGAGCAGATGGGTCTTTCAGGCCCGTACCATTGGGTCTGTAGCTCAGGTGGTTAGAGCGCACCCCTGATAAGGGTGAGGTCGGTGGTTCAAGTCCACCCAGACCCACCAAAATTGCTCAACTCCTGGAGTTGAACGATTTGAGGTAGCTTAAATGGGGCTATAGCTCAGCTGGGAGAGCGCCTGCCTTGCACGCAGGAGGTCGGCAGTTCGATCCTGCCTAGCTCCACCAAAATTTACTGGCTAACTTCGGTTAGCAGTGTCCAGAAACAAGCATTTCATCACGACGATAGAGTTGTTGGATGAAGTTCTTCTTTCTGATCACTGGGTCAGATTTGCTCTTTAACAAATTGGACGAGATAGAACACGATTAATGGATTCCATTATCTCCGGAATTCATTGATCAGAGTGATAACGATTTCAAGCGTTATCCGGTGTTGTCGTTGAAGTGGTTGTTATATCACTTCAAGAGACTGTCTCGAAATAACTCGCGCATCGGGCTTGCCCGGTGAGTGGTGTTGCTTCGAAGAACAGTTGTCTTGGGGTTATATAGTCAAGCAACTAAGCGCATACGGTGGATGCCTTGGCAGTCAGAGGCGATGAAAGACGTGGAAGCCTGCGATAAGGTTCGGGGAGCTGGCAAACGAGCTGTGATCCGGACATTTCTGAATGGGGAAACCCACCTGGTTTCGGCCAGGTACCTTGCACTGAATACATAGGTGTAAGGGGCGAACCGGGGGAACTGAAACATCTAAGTACCCCGAGGAAAAGAAATCAACCGAGATTCCCTAAGTAGCGGCGAGCGAACGGGGATTAGCCCTTAAGCTAAACAACTGGTAGGAGAAGGCTCTGGAAAGTGCCGTCATAGTGGGTGATAGCCCCGTATCCGAAACCTGAGTTTAGTGAAATCGAGTAGAACGGGACACGTGATATCCTGTTTGAATATGGGGGGACCATCCTCCAAGGCTAAATACTCCTGACTGACCGATAGTGAACCAGTACCGTGAGGGAAAGGCGAAAAGAACCCCTGTGAGGGGAGTGAAATAGATCCTGAAACCGTATGCGTACAAGCAGTCGGAGCAGACTTGTTCTGTGACGGCGTACCTTTTGTATAATGGGTCAGCGACTTATGTTCAGTGGCGAGGTTAACCGTTTAGGGGAGCCGTAGGGAAACCGAGTCTGAATAGGGCGATTTAGTCGCTGGGCATAGACCCGAAACCGGGCGATCTATCCATGAGCAGGTTGAAGGTTGAGTAACATCAACTGGAGGACCGAACCCACTGTCGTTGAAAAGCCAGGGGATGACTTGTGGATCGGAGTGAAAGGCTAATCAAGCCCGGAGATAGCTGGTTCTCCCCGAAAGCTATTTAGGTAGCGCCTCGGACGAATACCACAGGGGGTAGAGCACTGTCTCGGCTAGGGGGTCATCCCGACTTACCAACCCGATGCAAACTCCGAATACCTGTGAGTACTATCCGGGAGACACACGGTGGGTGCTAACGTCCATCGTGAAGAGGGAAACAACCCAGACCGCCAGCTAAGGTCCCCAAGTACCAGTTAAGTGGGAAACGATGTGGGAAGGCTCAGACAGCTAGGAGGTTGGCTTAGAAGCAGCCATCCTTTAAAGAAAGCGTAATAGCTCACTAGTCGAGTCGGCCTGCGCGGAAGATGTAACGGGGCTCAAACTGGTCACCGAAGCTGCGGCTGCATACTTTGTATGCGGGGTAGGGGAGCGTTCTGTAAGCCTGCGAAGGTGTGTTGAGAAGCATGCTGGAGGTATCAGAAGTGCGAATGCTGACATGAGTAACGACAATGCGGGTGAAAAACCCGCACGCCGGAAGACCAAGGGTTCCTGCGCAACGCTAATCGGCGCAGGGTGAGTCGGCCCCTAAGGCGAGACCGAAAGGTGTAGTCGATGGGAAACGGGTTAATATTCCCGTACCTTGGATAGCTGCGATGGAGAGACGGAGAAGGCTAGGTAAGCCGGGCGACGGTTGTCCCGGTTTAAGCGTGTAGGGAGTGGGATTAGGTAAATCCGGTTCCACAATTCTGAGACGCGACGACGACTGCCCTTTTAGGGCGGGAAGTTATTGATGCCCTGCTTCCAGGAAAATCTTCTAAGCTTCAGGCTATTCGAGACCGTACCCCAAACCGACACAGGTGGTCAGGTAGAGAATACCAAGGCGCTTGAGAGAACTCGGGTAAAGGAACTAGGCAAAATGGTGCCGTAACTTCGGGAGAAGGCACGCCGGTGGTATGTGACGCCCCTCGCGGGTTGAGCAGAAGCCGGTCGAAGATACCAGGCCCCTGCGACTGTTTATTAAAAACACAGCACTGTGCAAACACGAAAGTGGACGTATACGGTGTGACGCCTGCCCGGTGCCGGAAGGTTAATTGATGGGGTTAGCATTCGTGCGAAGCTCTTGATCGAAGCCCCGGTAAACGGCGGCCGTAACTATAACGGTCCTAAGGTAGCGAAATTCCTTGTCGGGTAAGTTCCGACCTGCACGAATGGCGTAACGATGGGGGCGCTGTCTCTACCCGAGACTCAGTGAAATTGAAATCGCCGTGAAGATGCGGTGTATCCGCGGCTAGACGGAAAGACCCCGTGAACCTTTACTATAGCTTCACAGTGAACTTTGAGCATGTTTGTGTAGGATAGCTGGGAGGCTTTGAAGCGATGACGCCAGTCATCGTGGAGCCAACCTTGAAATACCAGCCTGACATGTTTGAGGTTCTAACTTGGACCCCTTATCGGGGTTGAGGACACTGTGTGGTGGGTAGTTTGACTGGGGCGGTCTCCTCCCAAAGCGTAACGGAGGAGCACAAAGGTGGGCTAAGCATGGTCGGACATCATGCGGTTAGTGTAATGGCACAAGCCCGCTTAACTGCGAGACAGACACGTCGAGCAGGTACGAAAGTAGGTCATAGTGATCCGGTGGTTCTGTATGGAAGGGCCATCGCTCAACGGATAAAAGGTACTCCGGGGATAACAGGCTGATACCGCCCAAGAGTTCACATCGACGGCGGTGTTTGGCACCTCGATGTCGGCTCATCACATCCTGGGGCTGAAGCCGGTCCCAAGGGTATGGCTGTTCGCCATTTAAAGTGGTACGCGAGCTGGGTTTAGAACGTCGTGAGACAGTTCGGTCCCTATCTGCCGTGGACGTTGGAGATTTGAGGAAAGCTGCTCCTAGTACGAGAGGACCGGAGTGGACGAACCGCTGGTGTTCGGGTTGTGTCGCCAGACGCATTGCCCGGTAGCTATGTTCGGATAGGATAACCGCTGAAAGCATCTAAGCGGGAAGCCCCTTCCAAGATGAGATCTCCCTGGACCTTCGAGGTCCCTGAAGAGCCGTTCAAGACCAGGACGTTGATAGGTCGGGTGTGTAAGCGCTGCGAGGCGTTGAGCTAACCGATACTAATTGCTCGTGCGGCTTGACTATATAACACCCAAGACAATTGCGGATAACGCAAAGCACCAACGAAATCAGCATCACTCAGTTCCATCTCGTCCCCCAGTGATCAACCGATTTGTCTGACGACCATAGCGGCTTGGAACCACCTGATCCCATCCCGAACTCAGAAGTGAAACAGGCCTGCGCCGATGGTAGTGTGGCATTGCCCATGTGAGAGTAGGTCATCGTCAGACTCTTAATACCTGAAAACCCCAGCTTCTTCGAAGCTGGGGTTTTTTATTGCCATCTAAAAATTCCATGTCAGTGGTATACTCCCGTTATACCAAGCCAAACTATTTGATGGAGCCTTCGAATGCCCGCCCAAGATCACCTGGTTATCTTCGATACGACGCTGCGCGACGGCGAGCAGAGCCCTGGCGCAACCATGAACAAAACGGAAAAGCTCCGTATTGCCAAGGTACTGGAGAAGCTAAGGGTTGATGTTATTGAAGCTGGCTTTGCCATTGCCAGTCAGGGTGACTTTGATGCGGTGAAGGCGATCGCTGAATCCATCAAGGGGTCTACCATCTGCAGCCTGGCGAGAGCCCTGGATAAGGATATTGATCGAGCCGCTGAAGCCATCCAGCCGGCGGAACGAGGTCGCATCCATACCTTTATTGCAACTTCGCCGATCCATATGAAGCACAAGCTGCAAATGCAGCCCGACGAGGTGGTCGAACAAGCCGTACGCTCGGTGAAGCGTGCACGCAGTCACGTTGATGATGTCGAGTTTTCCTGTGAAGATGCCGGTCGCTCAGAGCTGGATTTCCTCTGTCGCATCATAGAGGCTGCTATCGATGCCGGTGCCCGCACTATCAATATTCCGGATACGGTGGGTTATGCGATTCCGGAGCAGTTTGCTGAGACTATTCGTCTGCTGTTAAACCGTATTCCCAATGCAGACAAGGCAATCTTTTCGGTGCATTGTCACAACGATCTGGGCCTGGCTGTCGCCAACTCTCTCGCGGCTGTGACCCAGGGAGCGCGTCAGGTGGAGTGCACCATCAACGGTCTCGGTGAGCGTGCGGGTAACGCCTCGCTGGAAGAGGTTGTGATGGCCGTGCGCACCCGTCAGGATCTTTTCCATATTGATACCCGGATCGATGCCCAGCACATCGTGCCTGCTTCCCGTCTGGTCTCCACCATTACTGGTTTTCCGGTTCAGCCGAACAAGGCGATTGTCGGTGCCAACGCCTTCGCCCATGAATCAGGTATCCACCAGGATGGTGTTCTTAAGCATCGGGAGACATACGAAATCATGCGCGCCCAGGACGTTGGCTGGCACACCAACAGCCTGGTGCTTGGCAAACATTCCGGGCGCAACGCGTTCCGTTCACGCCTGCTTGAGCTCGGTATTCAGTTCGAGACGGAAACCGAGCTCAATGAAGCCTTCACCCGATTCAAGGCCCTCGCCGATCTGAAACATGAGATTTTTGATGAGGATCTGCAGGCAATCGCCAGCGATACCCGGCAAAAGGAAGAAGTGGGGCCTTATGGGCTGGTGTGCATGCAGGTCTGTTCCGAGACCGGTGTGGTGCCCAAAGCGAACCTGACCCTGACTGTCGATGGCAAGGAGCACAAAGTGGAAGCCGAGGGCAGTGGTCCGGTGGACGCAACGTTCAAGGCCATCGAGTCATTGGTTGATTCCGGGTGTAATCTCCAGCTGTACTCGGTTAACAACATTACCAGTGGTACCGACGCCCAGGGCGAGGTTACCGTGCGCCTGGAGCGGGGAGGGCGCATCGTCAATGGGGTGGGTGCAGACACGGATATTATCATTGCATCTGCCAAGGCTTACATTGAGGCTCTTAACCTGATTAGTCGTGGGGGCGTTCGTCAGCACCCTCAAGTCGCGGACGTCTGAATGGTTTTTAGCAGGAATTCGGGAAAAGTCTGATGATCCGGTCGGAAACGGAACGACAATTTTATCTTGGCATGACCGGTGTACGGCTATGGTATGCCCGTGAAGCGCTGCCTGGCGCGGCACCAAGCCCTGAGTTTGTGTTTGCCGACAATGAGCCCGAGCTACCTGTGCAGTCGCTTGAGGCATCTGCCGCGCCTGTGAGTAAGCCCTCCGGGGCTAATAAGCCAGTGAGGCCGGATCATGAGGCGGGCGCCGCCCGGATTGCCAGTCTTCAGGCCATGATGGACCGCACGTCCGGATCGTCTGAGCCGGCGCCTGCGGCTGCAGATCTCGCTACCGCTCAAGAGAAGACTGTCGTAGACCGGTCGGATTTGCCCGAGCACCCGGAAAGTCCGGCTTCTACTGCAGTTGGGGTAGAAGAGCTGCCCGTTCGTCTAAACGTGCAGGTCTGGATGGGGCGGCACGTCGCCCTGATTGCCGGGCTGTCCCAGGAAGCGAGTGTCCGGCTGCAGGAGACGTTGGCCCTGAATATCCTCAAGAGTCTTGGGGAGTCGTCCCCCCTTTCTTTGGGGGTGATCCGCTGGCCTGTATTTAACAACCTTCTGGCCCCCGGAAACTCCCTGCCGGATCTGCATTCGGTAATGAGTCACGTTATGTCCCGCCTTGACGGTCAAACGGTTCTGGCAGTTGGGGTAGGAGAGCCGGGGGGCAAGGAGCTCCCCCTGATGGATCTGATGCCGGGCGTCAGTCCGGAGGTGATTTTCCCCCACTCTCTCGCAGAGCTTGCCGCGAACCCCGCCCTCAAGCGTGAGCTGTGGCACGAGATTAAGCCACTGGCAGGAAACTGATGTCGGAGCCGGATACTTACAGGGCCGTTATGGGGAGTGATCTTTTTATCCGGGAGCTGCTTCCGGGAGACCTTCCGCAGGTTCTGGAAATTGAGCGTCAGGGCTACTCCCATCCCTGGGCAGAAACCGTTTTCCGTGACTGTTTCAGAGAGAATTACCGCCTCTGGGCCGCCTGGCGCGGGGACGTACTGGTGGGATATGCGGTGGTTGCCTATATGTTCGACGAGGCGCATTTGCTCAACCTTTGCATCCATCCCGACAGTCGGGGGCAGGGAACGGCTCGTTTGTTGCTGCGCCATATGCTGGCTGAGGCGTCCCGGGAGCAGATGTGGCAGGTCATTCTCGAGGTGCGGACCAGCAATGCTGTGGCTAACGGTCTATATGCCAGCGAGGGTTTTGAAGAGATTGGCCGGCGACCGGACTATTACCCCGGCGCCAGTGGCAGAGAAGATGCCTGCGTCATGGTCTTTCGCTTAAGGCACTGACCCCACGCTGCATCCGGTCGCGTATTGATCGCTTAGCCCTTATAATAGCGGGTTTATCCGAACATCTGATTCAGGTTGTTTTTCTATTATGTCGAACCTTCCCCAGGAAGTGGCCAAACGCCGCACTTTCGCGATTATCTCGCACCCGGACGCCGGTAAAACCACTATTACTGAAAAGGTGTTGCTGTTTGGTCAGGCCATTCAGAAAGCCGGTACCGTAAAAGGGAAAAAGTCCGGGCAGCATGCAAAATCCGACTGGATGGAGATGGAAAAGGAGCGGGGGATTTCCGTGACCACTTCCGTCATGCAGTTCCCTTATGGTGGCAAGCTGGTCAACCTTCTTGATACCCCCGGCCACGAAGACTTCTCTGAAGATACCTACCGGACGCTAACAGCGGTGGATTCGTGCCTGATGGTTATCGACAGTGCCAAGGGCGTCGAGGAGCGCACCATCAAGCTGATGGAAGTTACCCGGCTTCGGGATACGCCTATCCTCACGTTCATGAACAAGCTGGACCGGGATACCCGTGATCCGGTGGAGCTTATGGACGAGGTCGAAGACGTTTTGAAAATTGCCTGCGCCCCGATTACCTGGCCTATTGGCATGGGTAAGAGCTTTAAGGGGGTTTATCACCTGCTTCGGGATGAAGTAATTCTCTACAAATCCGGCCAGGGGCATACAATTCAGGACACCCGAATCATCAAAGGGCTGGATAATCCGGAGCTTGAAGAGGCGATTGGTGCGTATGCCGGTGACCTGCGGGATGAGATTGAACTGGTCAAGGGGGCCTCTCACGAGTTCGACCGGGAGGCTTTCATGGCAGGTGAGCTTACCCCCGTGTTTTTCGGGACGGCTTTGGGTAATTTCGGTGTTGATCATATGCTCGATGGCCTGGTCGAGTGGGCCCCTGAACCGCAGCCACGGGAAACGGATCTCCGTCTGGTTGAGCCGGAAGATGACGGCTTTTCCGGTTTTGTTTTCAAGATTCAGGCAAATATGGATCCGCAGCACCGGGATAGGGTTGCCTTTCTCAGAATTGTCTCAGGTAAGTATGCCCAGGGGATGAAGGCTCGCCATGTACGAATTGGCAAGGATGTGCGTTTCTCTGACGCCCTGACCTTTATGGCGGGTGATCGGGAGCACGCTGGTGAGGCTTTTGCTGGCGACATTATCGGCCTTCATAACCACGGGACGATCCAGCTCGGCGATACCTTCACGGCTGGCGAGGATATGAAATTTACCGGCATTCCGAACTTTGCACCGGAATTGTTCCGCCGCATCCGCCTTAAAGATCCGCTGAAGGCAAAGCAGCTTCAAAAGGGGCTGATTCAGCTTTCCGAAGAGGGTGCGGTGCAGGTGTTTCGTCCGCTACGGAACAACGATCTGATTGTTGGGGCTGTTGGTGTTCTGCAGTTTGATGTTGTCGTTAGTCGCCTCAAGAGTGAGTACAAGGTCGAGGCTATATACGAGCCGATCAATGTCGCGACTGCACGCTGGGTAACCTGCCAGGATGAGCGCAAGTTCGACGAATTCCAGCGTAAGAATAATGACAACCTCGCGCTTGATGGTAGCGACCGCCTTGCCTATATCGCACCCACGATGGTGAATCTCAATCTGGCGCAGGAGCGTTATCCGGACGTCCATTTCCATAAGACCCGGGAGCATTAATCCGGTCGGGATGGAGGGCCAGGTGCAGATCATCGACGCCCATTGTCACTTCGATTTTCCTCGATTTGATGGCTGCCGTGAGAGGGAGCTTGAAGCTGCGCGAAAGGCGGGTGTGGTTGGTCTGGTGATCCCGGGCGTGAGACGGCCAGACTGGTCCAGGGTCCGTAAAACGGCGGAGGCTTATCCGGGGTTGTATTATTGCCTGGGAATTCATCCCTGGTTTGTCGCCGAGCACCGTGAGAGCGATTTGCAGGTTCTTGGTGAACTTGTGCGTGAAAATCCCGGCCGTTGTGTTGCTATTGGTGAGTGCGGCCTGGACAGGCTGCAGGGTGATCTGTCGGCTCAGTGGCCATGGTTTGAGGCGCAGGTTGATCTGGCCTCGGCACTGGGCTTTCCGCTTGTGATTCATTCCGTCAAAACCCACGACGAGGTACATAGTACCCTGAATCGTGCGAACTGGAGTGGGCGAGCTCTGGTGCACGGGTTTTCCGGGAGCTATCAGCAGGCAAGGAAGCTGGTGGATCTGGGTTGTTATATCGGGGTTGGAGGAGTTATCACCCATCCTCGCGCCCGGAAAACCCGTGACGCTATAGCAGGCCTCCCGGTGGAATCCCTGGTTCTTGAAACCGACGCCCCGGATATGTCGCCAGCCGGGGTGGGGCGGGGACAAAATTCACCGGCGTTTCTCGGGCAGATTGTTCGCGCCCTGGCTGACCTCCGGGGTATGACAGAGCGGGAGCTGGCGCCGGTTCTTATGGATAACGTATGCCGGCTCTATGGCTTGAATAAGAACGCTGTAGGGGAATAACGAAACATGAGTCTTCAGGGTTGGCTTTCTTTTTTTGTTCGAGTATACTTCGCGCCCTGGCTTTTCAAGGCGATGTCACTATCTCAGCCCCGAATGGTGTCACTGCCGACTTTATTACAGGTACAGAATCGCCTCCGGATGCAACGCATTTACCGGCGGTGGTTTTTAACGTTTCTTATATAGCGTTCAAGGCGGAATCAATGAAGACTCTGAGTGCGAAACCAGAAACAGTAAAACGTGACTGGTACGTTGTAGACGCAGCCGGCAAGACGCTGGGTCGTCTGTCAACCGAAATCGCCCGTCGTCTGCGGGGCAAGCATAAGCCTGAGTATACCCCTCATGTAGACACTGGCGATTACATTGTTGTTATCAATGCGGGCCAGGTCCGGGTTACAGGCAACAAGGCATCTGACAAGATGTATTACAGTCACACCGGCTTTCCGGGTGGAATCAAGTCCATCAACTTCGAGAAGCTGGTGGACAAGGCGCCTGAACAGGTTATTCTGAAGTCTGTGAAAGGCATGCTTCCGAAGGGGCCGCTCGGCCGCGCCATGTTCAAGAAGCTGAAAATCTATGCCGGCGCTGAGCACCCTCACGCAGCCCAGCAGCCCAAAGAACTCGACATTTAACGGAAGGCGGATATGTCTGTAGCACAAAATTACGGTACTGGTCGCCGCAAGACATCCACGGCTCGGGTTTTTATCAAGCCGGGAAGCGGTAACATTTCCATCAATGGTCGCACCATCGAAGATTTCTTCGGTCGTGAGACTTTGCGCATGATCGTTCGTCAGCCGCTGGTTGTTGCTGAATCGTCCGATCGTTTTGATATCAACATCACTGTAAAGGGTGGTGGTATCAGTGGTCAGGCAGGCGCAATTCGCCACGGTCTGACTCGTGCCCTGATGGATTACGATGAAACTCTGCGTCCGGCAATGCGCAAAGCGGGTTATGTAACCCGTGATGCCCGTGAAGTCGAGCGTAAGAAAGTGGGTCTCCGGAAGGCGCGTAAGCGTCCTCAGTACTCCAAGCGTTAATTCCGCTGGAGCAGAGCCCAGGAAAACCCGGCCCTTTCGGTCGGGTTTTTTTATGGCCGGACGATTTGGCTTCAAATTGATCTGGAGCAGGGGTGGAGCCGCATCCGGCGGCTTTCCGACTTGTAAGCCTCCGGTAATTTCATTACCATTTGGGCGCTTATATTTTTGGGTTGTGAAGTCCTTTTAGATGTACATTGCCGGCTGGTTGGCGGGCTGTGACATCGCCTGATGGGAGAAAACCATAATGAATAATGGCGACGTGAGCCAAGGCCGGCGCCGGTTTCTGATCGGCGCCACGTCCGTGGTAGGTGGAGTCGGCGTCGTCGGTGCGGCAGTTCCTTTCGTGGCATCCTGGAATCCCAGTGCCAAGGCGGAAGCAGCTGGTGCGCCGGTAACCGTCAATATCAGTAAGATTGAACCGGGTCAGCAGATTACCGTGTCGTGGCGGGGTAAACCGGTCTGGGTTGTCCGCCGTACGGATCAGATGCTGGAAAACATCGAGAAGCTGAACGACAAGGTGAAAGATCCTCAGTCTGAAGAGCCTCAGCAGCCGCAGTACATCGAGGGTGTTTATCGGGCCATAAAACCCGAATTCGCTGTTCTGGTCGGGCTCTGTACGCATCTGGGGTGTGTGCCTTCCTTCCGCCCGGAAGTGGCGCCCGCCGATCTGGGGGAAGACTGGCTGGGTGGCTTCTTCTGTCCTTGCCACGGTACGCACTATGACCTGGCTGGCAGGGTTTATCAGGCGCAGCCTGCTCCCCTGAACCTTGAGGTGCCACCTTATCGTTTTGACGATGATGCGACCCTCACGATTGGTCTTGATCCGGAGGCAGCGTAATGCAGAAGCTAATTCAGTGGGTAGACGACCGTCTGCCGATCGTTGATGCCTGGAACAAACACCTGGCCAAGTATTACGCGCCGAAGAACTTCAACGTCTGGTACTTCTTTGGCTCCCTGGCGATGCTGGTGCTGGTAAACCAACTGGTTACCGGTATCTGGCTGACGATGAGCTACAACCCCTCTGCGGAAGGCGCATTTGCGTCCGTCGAGTACATCATGCGTGATGTTGAATGGGGTTGGTTGCTGCGCTACCTGCACTCCACCGGTGCTTCCGCGTTTTTTATTGTGGTCTATCTCCATATGTTCCGCGGCCTGATGTACGGTTCATATCAGAAACCCCGAGAGCTGATCTGGCTTTTCGGTATGCTGATCTATCTCGTACTCATGGCTGAAGCCTTCATGGGTTATCTGTTGCCCTGGGGCCAGATGTCCTACTGGGGTGCCCAGGTGATTGTGAACCTGTTCGGCGCTATTCCAGTGATCGGTGACGACCTGTCCCTCTGGATTCGCGGCGACTACCTGATTTCCGGTATTACCCTGAACCGCTTCTTTGCCCTGCATGTTGTTGCTCTACCGATCGTTCTGTTGGGCCTGGTTGTTCTCCACATCCTGGCTTTGCACGAAGTTGGTTCCAACAACCCTGATGGTATCGATATCAAGAAGAACAAGGATGAAAACGGTATCCCGAAAGACGGTATCCCATTCCATCCGTACTATTCCGTTCACGATCTCGTGGGCGTTGCAGTTTTCTTCTTTATCTTCTTCGTCGTGGTGTTCTTCTTCCCGGAGATGGGTGGCTTGTTCATCGAAAAGCCAAACTTTGAGCCGGCGAATGCCCTCAAGACGCCAGCGCACATTGCGCCTGTCTGGTACTTCACACCGTTCTACGCCATGCTGCGTGCGGTCACGGTTGACCTGTTCGGGTTGCCGGCCAAGTTCTGGGGTGTGGTTGTCATGGGCGGTGCTATTGCCATCCTGTTCGTGCTGCCCTGGCTGGACAAGAGTCCGGTTCGGTCCATGCGCTACAAAGGCTGGCTCAGTAAAATTGCCCTCGCTATTTTCGCCGTCAGCTTTGTGATCCTGGGCTACCTCGGCCTGGTTCCGGCGACCGAGGGCCGAACCACTGTTGCACAGATTCTGACAGTGCTGTACTTCCTCTACTTCATTCTCATGCCGTTCTACACGCGCATGGAGAAAACCAAGCCAGTACCAGAGAGGGTGACAGGATAATGAGAAAGCTGATTTTTGGTCTTTTCATCGCAGTCCTGCCGGCTCTCGGGCTGGCAGCCGGAGGTGCTGTTCCTATTGATCATATCGAGACGGATCACACCAACAAGGAATCGCTGCAAAGCGGCGCTGCCCTGTTCACCAACTATTGCATGGGATGTCATTCCATGGAATACGCCCGTTACAAGCGGGTTGCCGATGACCTCGAGATTCCTGTTGAACTCTATGAGGACAACCTGATCTTCACCGGCGCCAAGATTGGTGAGCTGATGAAGAACTCCATGAGCAAAGACATGGCAGCAGGCTGGTTTGGTGCTCCGCCTCCCGACCTGACTCTTGAGACCCGTCTTCGTGGCGAGTCGTGGGTATACTCCTATCTTAGAGGGTTTTATAAGGATGAGAGCCGTCCCCTCGGTGTGAACAACGTGGTTTTCCCGAATGTCGGTATGCCGCACGTTATGTATGACCTGCAAGGGTTGTGTGCAACTGAGCCGCAGATTGGTGTTGAGCCAAGCGTTGAGCCGCTGAGTGGCAACATCAATAATGCGGATGCATGTTCTGACTATGCCATTGAGGGCAGTATGTCAGCCGAAGAATTTGATCAGGCAATGTATGACCTGACCAACTTCCTCTCTTACATGGCTGATCCGGTCAAGGTGGAGCGTGAGCGTCTGGGGATCTTCGTATTGATCTTCGTGGCGATCTTCTTCATCTTTGCGTACTTGCTCAACCGTGAGTACTGGAAGGACGTACACTGAGAAATAGGGTATAATCCCGTCTCCTGATTTCCAGCGGGCAGTAACTGGCCCGCTGGAATTTTGCGTTTTTTCAGGATCATTTCGATTTGTTTACTCGTGAGGTAGTTCTATGGGCGTTGTGACCAAGCGGTCATCAATGACGTTTTTCTCGGATCCAGCCAGCCATTACAGCCACAGAGTGCGTATTGTCCTGGCAGAGAAGGGTGTTACCGTCGATATTGTAGACGTGGATCCTGATAACCCGCCGGCTGAGCTGGCCGACCTGAATCCGTACAACGCCCTGCCAACGCTGGTGGATCGTGATCTTGTGCTCTATGAGCCCAACATCATGATGGAATACCTGGACGAGCGTTTCCCGCATCCGCCGTTGCTGCCTGTGTATCCGGTTGCCAGGGCAAACAGTCGCCTGATGATCCACCGGATCCAGAAGGACTGGTGTGGCCTGGTGGATCAGATTCTGGCCCAGCCCAACGCGAAAGCATCAGACGCTGCGCGTAAGGAGCTTCGGGAAAGTCTGCTGGCAACGGCGCCATTGTTTGGTGAAATGCCCTTCTTCCTGTCTGAAGAGTTTACGATTGTCGATTGTTGTATTGCTCCAATCCTTTGGCGTTTGCCGGCTCTGGGTATTGAGCTGAATGACAAGCAGGCAAAACCGCTTCAGAAGTATATGGAAAGCATTTTCAGTCGTGAGGGTTTCAAAGCCAGTCTTTCAGACCTCGAAGAAGATATTCGCAGCTGATTTGGCGGAAACTCGTGAACGCGGGGCAGGAGAGTGGCAGTGCCTGATAGCAAAATCACTATGACGTCCAGCCGCCCTTACCTGGTAAGGGCCTTTAATGAGTGGATACTGGACAACGACTGCACGCCATACATTGTGGTCGATGCCGGCGTTCAGGGTGTTCAGGTGCCAAATGAGCACGTGGCTAATGGTCAGATTGTCCTGAACATCAGCCCCGGTGCGGTCCGTAGTTTGGTCGTTGGTAATGGGGCGCTGGAGTTCAGTGCCCGATTTGGCGGTGTGCCAATGCAGGTGTTTATTCCGCTCCAGGCGGTTATGGCCATCTATGCCAAAGAAAACGGTGAGGGCATGGTGTTCGGCAGTGAGCCGGGTTCTCCAGATCCTGACGGTACCAGTGATGGCGATGCATCTGAGCAGGGGCATGGCCAGGAAGAGCGCCCTTCGGGTCGCCCGACATTGAAAGTCGTCAAGTAGTAAGCAGTTCCCTCAAAAGCCAGCATTATTTGCTGGCTTTTTTATCCCCCAAAAAGTTTGCTGTCAATCAGTCCGCACAGGGCATTGATAATAACCAGTAGCAGCGGTGTTGCTTCTGTCGGCGTCAGATTATTCAATGCAATTTCATGGTCCTCAGGTTGCATAAGGGAAGTTATGTCGGACTTCTCCCGGGTACTGAGCACCACGACATTCATTTCCCTGTCGTGGGCCGCCTGAATAGCTTGTATCAGGTTGGCCTTATGGCCGTCATCAACAATGACGAACAGCAGATCCCCCGGCTTGCCAATGGCTCTTACCTGACGAGAAAACGTGTCGTTAAACCGGTTGTCACGACATATGGCCGAATAGGTCGTTGCATCGGCGCCCAGATTGATGGCTGGCAGTGCCGGGCGATCCTGATCAAAACGGTTCAATAAAGCCGTGCAGAAATACTGGGCAAGAATGTTGGCATTGCCGTTGGCGCAAGTGATGATCTTCCCGTCCTGAAGCAGGGCGCCAACAAAGGCGTCCGCGACATCCTCAATTGCCGGGCCCACCGTGCTGGCTGCCTGCGCGGTGTGCTCCATATGACTCGCGAACCATTGGTTTATCTGGTGTTCGGTATCGGTCATTGCGTCTGTTTATCCTGCCTGAATTGCATTTTTGATCCATTGTACCCGGTATTTTTTGATGGTTCCCGGGCTAATGGCAATGACATCTATCCGGCTCAAGCTGTCCCAAAGCCCGTGTCTGTGAAGATAAAAGGAGGCGGCTTTCAGTAAGCGACGCTGTTTCGGGTAATTGATTGAACTGGCCGGATCGGTGAAACTGCCCGGGCCCCGATAGCGAACCTCAAAGAAAACCAGAGTGTCCTTGTCCCGTCCTATGAGGTCGATCTCTCCCCCACGGTTATAGACATTGCGTTCAATGATGTGCACGCCGCGACTGGCCAAATAGCGGGCGGCAACCGACTCAAAGTGGTTGCCCAGAGTCTTTCTGCCTTCCATGGCAAGAACTCCCGGGTAGTGAGCGGATTATGGTGCTGTGTTTTCAGTATCCGTTGACGCTTCCGGAGCGTTGGATTCCGACATCGGTTTTTCCAGTTCGGGAAGTAATTCGGGAACACCATTCCTGAATTGCGCCCATGTCTGCTCCCTGTGAATACTGCCTTCCGGAGTCATTGTCAGCACTCCTGTCTCGCCGTTCACCGATGCCGTTTCTATCTGCCGCAGCAACGGTAGCCGTTTACTGAGCTTCCAGGCGTCGGCGCCCATCGCAAATAGCCGGCCGACCTGTCCCCGGGTCCCGGAGAGGTAGTTCGCAGATTGGGTTCTAAGCTCGTTTGCCTCGCTCAGAACCCAGGGAATGTCAGTGAAGATCACCGCATTCAGGTCCCGATCCCTGGAGGGGTCTGGTGAACCTTCATAGACAATGGACGGAGAGTAGACCGGAAGGTCGCCTCCGAAATAGTACGCGAACAGTGGTTTGAACTGCCGGCCAATGGTCGGATCGGCCACCATGACGATGGCTTCCGCATCTTGTCGCCTTCTGGGCTCGAATTCGACGTCCATGCCAATCGTGCGCTCAACCTGGATCGCCCGGTCGCGGGAAATCGTGATGCCAAGAAGGTCTGCAGTGACTGCCCGCAGGTTGTCCTCCCGGAAGAATCTTTCGATATCCAGGGCCGTCGTGTTGTTTTCCGCCATCCGCTGCAAAAGCGCTGATTCAACCCGGTCTCCCCATTCTCCCTGGGGAATCAGGATCAGCACGTCGCGAATGTCTTCCGCAGCCAGTCGGTCAGCAATCTGACGCGCTTCGTCTTCTGCCGACAGGCCAAACTGGTACAACCCATCGGGAACCTGGCTGCCGGCAGGAAGATAATTGAGGCCAAGAGCCGGCACGGGAAGTGTGTTCAGGGAGCGAAGACCGGCGAGCGAGTCCTTTTCCAGGGGGCCAACGATCAGATCGATATCCTGTCCGGACAGTTCCCGGTACAGCTCGCTGAAGGCCCCGCCCGATGTGTCGACAATACGAATATCAGTTTTGCTGCGATCCACGGATTTATCGAGGTAGTAGGCGGCAATGAATCCGTCGCGGATAGCTTTGCCCGCACTGGCCAGCGGTCCGTTGAGGGGGATGGCAAGCGCGATTTTTTCCGGTCGGCTTTCGGCAAGGGTAGCAATCAGCTGCAGCTCGGATGGCAGGACCTGAGCTGCCGGATGAACCGGCCAGTTGTTCTGCCAGCGCCGGATGGTGCGGCCCTTTTCATCAATCCCCGTCCCTGGCTCCCGAAATGCAGCGGCAAGCTCTAGCCAGCCCTGGACTTCGTATCCGATGGACTCGGTGTTGGCGACTTCCAGCTCGGGTTCAGGGACAGCCTTCAGCAGCTGCCATATCCTGTCATGGAGCTCCTGCGGGTTTGCGGTGCCGTCGGTCTGAGACAGGAGAACGAGTGTCATGGCTGACGACAGTCGATCACCTGCAAGGGCGAAGGTCTGTGCCTGAAGATCTGCAGCCCGACCTACCAGTTCCGGGCTGTAGTTAATAAAACTCTCTACGTCCAGATCGACAGTCAGTGACCGAGCCCATTCGCTGTCTTGCAGCGCGACTGCACCAGCCATGGCCAGAAGGCGTTTCTGGTTCTCCATAGGCGGTGTCAGTTGCGTCAACTGTGGGCTTTGCAGTAGCGTGCGAGCCGCCATGTCGTCGCCCTGGTCCTGAAACCGGCTGGCAATGCGCAGCAGATAGCGTTGAGCTGTCTCGCGGTTGTCTTCCTGGCCGGCAAGGTCCAGCGCCTGTTCAGGGGTCTGGGCAATGTGAGACTGCAGGTTGACGCTGGCGCATCCCGCAGACAGGAGTGCCACGGTTAATATACTGGCCAGGGCTCGATGGTTAATACGGTTCTTGGTCATGGCAAGCTCGAAATACTCCGGATAATTGGGCTTGTGGCGCCGCTCTAACGGTGGCAAGTTTAGCAGCTCCGGGGTCAATTCACATGACGTAAGTGTCATGGTGTGAGAGTAAGAAACAATGAGGCGAACAATTTGAAATCCGAGGCAGATGAGCCGGCAAGCCGTGCGGGAAAAAATGACGCTCCGAAAGGAACGTTATATATAGTCGCTACGCCTATCGGAAACCTGGAGGACCTCTCTCCCCGGGCCAGCAATGTGCTGTCGAAAGTGGATGTGGTTGCGGTCGAGGATACCCGCCACAGCGGGCGCCTGCTCCAGCACCTCGGTCTGCAAAAACGCATGATTGCACTTCACGATCATAATGAAAGGGCTCGGGCCGGGAGTCTCCTGGATGAGCTGGAGGCCGGGCTGGATGTTGCGCTGATTTCGGACGCCGGGACGCCTCTTATCTCCGACCCGGGGTATGTGCTGGTGCGAGAGGCGCGAAACCGGGGTCTGACGGTCTCGCCCATACCTGGTCCGTGCGCCATCGTTACGGCGCTGAGTGCTGCGGGCCTGCCGACCGACCGGTTCCTGTTCGTGGGCTTTCTGCCCGCCAAACGGACAGGGCGGCGAACGGCTCTTGAGGAACTTGGTCAGGAGCGGGCTACCCTGGTGTTCTACGAGTCACCGCACAGGATACTGGACGCAATGCGCGATCTGGTGAAAGTCTTTGGTGAGAGCCGGGAAGTTGTGCTCGGACGGGAGCTAACCAAAACCTTCGAAACCTTTTACTCCGGCGGGATGGGTGAAGTGCTTGAGAAGCTGGAATCAGATCCTCATGGTACCAAGGGCGAATTTGTGGTGATGGTTCGTGGGGCTGAGCCTGTTGAAACAGGTGAAGAATGCGGGGCGCTCGATGTGGATCGCCTTATCCGGCTGCTAATGGCCGAGTTGCCGGTGAAAAAGGTGGCCAGAATGGCGGCTGAACTGACTGGTCTCTCCAAAAACGTACTCTATCAACGGGCTTTGGAGCTCAAGCAGGACTAAAAAAGCGAGGGTTCTTTTTCTTGCAAGGCCGGGTGGGCAGGAGTATTGTCACGCCCGAGCTCGCCAGACAGTCGCCGCCGGTTAAACCGGGGGAGGAAAGTCCGGGCTCCGCAGGGCAAGGTGCCAGGTAACGCCTGGGCGGCGCGAGCCGACGGAAAGTGCAACAGAAAGTATACCGCCTAAGCACCTAAGGGTGCCGGTAAGGGTGAAACGGTGCGGTAAGAGCGCACCGCGTGGCTGGCAACAGTTCACGGCGATGGTAAACCCCACCTGGAGCAAGACCAAATAGGAATCCAATGGCGTGGCCCGCGCTGGATTCGGGTAGGTTGCTTGAGGCCTGTGGTGACGCAGGCCCTAGATGAATGACTGTCCACGACAGAACCCGGCTTACCGGCGAGCTCGATTTCTTTTCCTTTCATTTGAAGCCCATCATTCTTAGTAGATGTCTGTTATAGCCAAACAATCTTAAACCTCACTTGTCTTCTTCAGACTTTTTTGCAGGTGTTTGATTTTTCTTCTTTTCTTTTTCGTAATCTCACCATTTCGTCAAATCTTTGCTCGTAACCTCTTGTCATAAAAGGAACTTTTCCAAGTGCGACGCCGTTCGCGGCGCTTGCATTGTGTATTGCGTGTTTCTATAGTGTGCAGAAGTGGTAAAAAGTGGTTTCTAGTGGTTTTTTGTGGTTTCCAGGCTCTCAGAGACAGCGTAAATGAGCAATTTTCTCGGCAGTCATGCCATCAATATGGATGCGAAGGGTCGCCTGGCGATCCCCGCCAAGGTGCGCGAAGAGCTCGCGCAGTCCTGTGGTGGCCGCATTGTATTGACAGCAAATGCCGATGAAGAGCGGTGTCTGTTGGTCTATCCCGAGCCTGAATGGGAAGAGTTGCAGCCGAAAATCAAAGCGCTACCCAATATGAACAAGGCGGCGAAAAGGTTGCAGCGGTTATTGCTTGGTAATGCCGCGCCTATGGAGCTGGACTCCGCGGGGCGCATTCTGATTCCACCGACACTAAGAAGCTACGCTCACCTTGAGAAAAAATTGATGTTGATAGGACAGGGAAACAAGCTGGAACTCTGGAGCGAAGAGCGCTGGTTCGCATGGCTTGACGAGTCCTCCGACGATGAAGATATGCCACCTGAAATGGAAGCGCTCTCTTTATGACCTCCGATCGCAGGCAGAAGGACGGAGCAGCGCTTCCGCATCGCTCGGTACTTCTGGATTCGGCGGTCGACTATCTGGTCAGTGACCCCGATGGAACATATGTGGATGGCACCTTTGGTCGTGGTGGTCACAGTCAGCTGATTCTGGGCCGCCTTGGAGAAAACGGGCATCTGTTAGGCATCGACAAGGATCCGGAAGCTATCAGGGTGGCTGAACAATTCGCCATTGAGGACCCGCGATTCTCTTGGTTCCACGGTTCGTTTGCAGAACTGAGCCTGGCGCTTGCGCGCAGGGAGTGGAGCGATGTTAACGGGGTTCTTATGGATCTGGGTGTGTCCTCGCCCCAGCTTGATGACGCTTCGCGCGGATTCAGCTTTATGCGGGATGGACCTCTGGATATGCGGATGAATCCCCAGCAATCTCCAAGCGCCGCTGAATGGCTGGCAGAAGCGGACGAGCGGGACATCGCAAATGTTATCTGGCGATACGGTGAGGAGCGGTTCTCTCGCCGTATCGCGCGTCTTGTTGTTGCGCGTCGCCAGGAAGAGGCCATCGAGACGACCCGCCAGCTGGCGGAACTGGTCAGTGAGGCTGTGCCTAAAAAGGAAAAGCACAAGCATCCTGCTACCCGGACGTTTCAGGCCATCCGGATTTTTATTAATCGGGAGCTGGAAGATCTGGAAACAGGGCTTCAGGCAGCGGTTGAACATCTCGCTCCGGGTGGCCGGCTGGTGGTCATCAGTTTTCATTCACTCGAAGACCGGCTGGTCAAACGGTTCATGAGGGATCTGGCCCGTGGGCCTCAGTTGCCCAAAGGAATACCGGTGACGGCGGACCAGGAAGCGTCGGCATTCCGCCTGATTGGCAAGGCCAACAAGGCAGGTTCTGACGAGATAAATGACAATGTCAGAGCCCGGAGCGCGGTCATGCGCGTTCTGGAACGCATTGATATTAATATAAATTCGCAGGGGAGCGCGTGATCATGGGCGCGGTGGCCATAGAGCAGCCGGTTAAGACGGCAAAGTTGAACAAACAGAGAGTGCGTGACGGCGTTGCAACGGCTGTGCGTATTTCCCACCGGGTGTTCGATGCGACCGGGCAAAAAAACGTGTTGGTATCGCTCGCATTGGTGGCACTGCTATTGGCGTCGTCCATCGGCGTTGTTGTCAGTGCCCATGAAAACCGGGAGCTTTTCAATACGCTTTCCCATCTGCAGGCGGAACGCGATCGGTTTCACAGAGAATGGAGTCAGCTGCTGCTGGAACAGAGTGCACTGAGTGCTCACGGTCGGGTAGAAAACCTGGCCTCGGAGCGGTTCGGTATGGTGGTTCCGGGGCGTCAGGACATCGTTTTGGTGCCGCTGATGTCGCCTGTTGCCGCAAAGTAATCAAGCACAAAAATAACCGTCAGGGTGATTGATTTGTCCGGTCAGCGAAAGCAGACAACATGGAGCCAGCGATTGGCGACGGGCCTGAAGGCCTGGCGCTTTGGCTCTGTGCTGGGTGTTTTTCTGCTGGTGGTTGCAGTTCTTGGCTGGCGGCTGGTGGACCTTCACGTTGTTGACAACGAGTTTTTGCGGAAGCAGGGCGATGTCCGCACCATCCGGGTAGAGACGATTGATGCCCATCGCGGTGTTATCTCGGACCGCTATGGTGAGCCCCTCGCTGTCAGTACGCCGGTTCAGACTATCTGGGCCAATCCTTCGGAGGCAGATCCGGAAGAAGCCCGTCTGACAAATCTGGCCCGGCTTCTGGATATCAGTGAGGCAGGTCTTCGCAAGCGGCTAGAGGACTATTCGGGTCGAGAGTTCATTTATCTGCGGAGAAAAGTTCAGCCGGGTCTTGCCAAAGACGTGATGGCTCTGGATATCGACGGGGTATACACCCGTCAGGAGTACCGTCGTTATTACCCTGCAGGCGAGGTGACTGCTCATATTGTCGGTTTTACCAATATTGATGAGTATGGTCAGGAAGGTATGGAGCTGGCTTACAATCCCTGGTTGTCCGGTGAGTCTGGTCGCAAGCGGGTTCTGAAAGACAACCGTGGCCGAACTATCAAGGACCTGACCCTCATTCGTGATGCCAGCCCTGGCCGCAATCTCGAACTCAGTATTGACCTGCGTCTGCAGTACCTTGCCTATCGCGAGCTTAAAGCGGTCGTTAATGCACATAGCGCCCGAGGTGGCACGCTGGTCATGCTTGATGTGGATACCGGTGAGGTGCTGGCTATGGCCAATCAGGGGTCTTACAACCCCAATGACCGTAGTCAGCTGGCGGCAGAAAATCTGAGAAACAAAGCAATTACAGACCTGTTTGAGCCCGGCTCAACCATGAAGCCGATTACCATGGCTGCCGCCCTTGAATCGGGGGAGTATTCGGTCAACACCACGATTGATACATCGCCGGGTTACCGGCGTTTTGGTCGCTTTACCATCCGTGACCACCGCAATTATGGCGTCATCAGCCTTACCGATATCATTGCCAAGTCCAGCAATGTCGGGATCAGCAAGATCGCAACGGATATTGGTGGAGACACCATTCGTGACCTCTATGCCCGAATGGGCATTGGCCAGCCCACCGGTATCGGTTTCCCCGGGGAGGCGGTAGGTGTGCTTCCTGCACCGCCAAAGTGGCGCCCGGTCGAGGAAGCCACGCTGTCCTATGGCTACGGCATGAGTGTAAACGCGCTTCAGCTGGCACAGGCCTACACGGTAATTGCCAATGGCGGTATCCGGTATCCGTTAAGCCTGCTCAAACTGGATAAAGAGCCTCAGGGTCAGCGCGTGCTGTCCGAGAAGGTAACCTACGACGTCCGGAACATGCTCAGGGAGGTTGTAACCCGGGGCACAGGTACCCGTGCCCAGCCGGGCTTCTATTCGGCGGGCGGTAAAACGGGGACGGTTCACCTTGTGGGCAAGCAGGGCTACGAGGATAGCCAGTACAAGGCAATTTTTGCCGGTATGGCGCCAATTGATAATCCCAGAATTGTTACGGTTGTGGCCGTTGATGCGCCACAGTCCGGTGAATACTACGGTGGCGAAGTCGCTGCTCCGGTATTTGCCCGGGTGATGAGTGACGCACTGCGACTGCTGAATGTGAAGCCTGAACTGGAAGTCGGCGGCGCACCTGCGCCTGCAGAGACGACCGGGGCGAGGGGATAACCTATGTGCATCACATCTCTCAGTACGTTGTTGCAAGGTATTGTTCCGGTACCGTCGGTGTTTGACGTGACCATTCATGGTCTCAAGGCAGACAGTCGGGAGGTGCGTTCAGGTGATGCATTTATTGCCTTGTCAGGCGCTAAAACGCCGGCTGACTACCATGTTGACAGGGCCATCGCTGCTGGTGCCACGGTCGTGTTGCTTGAATCCGATGTTGCCGGCGAATGTTCTGAACACCATGGTGCACTGATCGTCCCCGTGGCCGGTCTGAAATCAAAGCTTGGACGGATTGCTGATCGCTTCTTTGAGCATCCGTCCCAGCGGTTGCGCCTGATTGGCGTCACCGGAACCAATGGCAAGACCTCCGTCTGTCAATATATTGCCCATCTGCTGAAAGAAACGGGTACTCCCTGTGGTGTCCTGGGTACCGTCGGTTATGGCATGCCTGGTGCACTGCAGCCCGCAACTCATACAACGCCTGACGTGGTTGAGGTCAATCGTGTGTTGTCACGAATCCTGTCCCAAGGTGGTAGAGCAGCCGTTATGGAGGTTTCATCTCATGCCCTCGATCAGGGGCGCGTGGATGATCTGGCCATGACTGCCGGTGTGTTTACAAACCTGACGCGGGATCATCTGGACTACCACGGCTCCATGGACGCCTATGGCGAGGCCAAGGCGAAGCTGTTTGAGCGTGAAGAGTTGCACTTTTCCGTGATCAACTTTGACGACCCGTTTGGGCGCCAGTTGTTTGGCCAGCTCGAGGGCCAGTGCGATCGGGTGCGCTACAGCCTCCATGAAGCCCAGACTGAACTCTGGCTAAAGGGCTTCCGTCCGACGGATGACGGCTTCGATGCGGAGGTAGATGGTCAGTGGGGTGCTTTCGATATCTCCGTCCCGTTGATGGGCAGTTTCAATGCAAGCAACGTGCTTGCAGCTATAGCAACCGTACTTACCCTCGGAGTGCCTGTCGAAAGGGTGCAGCGAGCGGTCAGCCAGCTGGAACCGCCGCCGGGCCGGCTTGAAAAGTTCGGAAGCGCCGATGGTGTCCGTGTTGTGGTTGACTATGCTCACACGCCGGATGCGCTTGCCAACGCCCTGACAGCGCTCAGACCTCATGTCACCGGACGTCTGATCTGCGTCTTCGGCTGTGGCGGCGACCGCGACAGTGGTAAGCGTCCAGAAATGGCCCGGGAGGCAGAAAAGCTTGCCGATGTCATTGTTGTTACTGATGACAACCCCCGGAGCGAAGATCCGGCCGTCATTGTCCGGGACATCGTTGCCGGATTCTCGGCTCCGGACCGGGCGATGATTGTTCATGACCGTGCCGAGGCAATCCGTACTGCTATTCAGTCGGCCTGTGCCGAGGATCTCGTGCTGGTGGCTGGAAAGGGTCATGAAACCTATCAGGAGGTGGCCGGCCAGAGGTTTCCCTTCAGCGATGCCGAACAGGTTCGCCACGGCTTGAACCTCAATGGAGGTGTGGCATGATGCGCGCCTTTTCCCTGGCTGAGGCCCGTCACTGGACCGGAGCCACCGGTGCAGACCACGAATCCGATAAGCTTTGTTTTTCCGGTGTGTCCACCGACACCCGGTCGCTTGAGAAGGGCCAGCTGTTTGTGGCACTGCGTGGTGAGACTTTTGATGGTCATCGGTTTCTGCGAACTGCGCGGGACTCTGGTGCTGTGGCAGCAGTGGTGGACACGTTTGATGATTCCGTGGACATGCCCCAACTGGTGGTTCAAGACACCATTGATGCACTGGCAAAGCTGGCCGCTGGCAACCGCGCTGAGAGCGATGCCCAGCTTGTCGGGATTACGGGTAGCAGTGGTAAAACCACGGTGCGAGAAATGACAGCGGCAATTCTGTCGCAGATGGGCCCGACTCTGGCAACCCAGGGCAACCTCAACAACCACATTGGTGTCCCCCTGACTCTATTCGGCCTGGCGCCGGAGCATCGCTATGGCGCCATTGAGCTGGGAGCAAGTGGGCTGGGCGAAATTGCCCATACGGTCGCAATAACCAGGCCCCGGGTCGTGATCCTGACTAACGCGGGTTCTGCGCACCTCGAGGGCTTTGGCAGCTACGAAAATATTGTTCGCGCCAAGGGCGAGATTATTGATGGTGTGATGGAGGGTGGTCTGGTCGTGCTCAACCGGGATGATCCTGCGTTTGAGCAGTGGCGGGATCGCGCCGGGGCAAGTCGCGTTCTAAGCGTCAGCCGGTTCGGACATGCCGAAGCGGACTATACGGCGACCAAAAACGGGACTGAGCTTCGGATAACCGGCCCCGACGGCTGGTGCTGCAATCTGTTCCTGGCCCTCGAAGGCGAGCACAACATCTCTAATGCGCTGCTTGCTATCGCCGCAGCCCGGGATCTCGGGGCAGAAGATAGCGCGCTCACGGCCGGTCTGGCTGGGCTCAAGCCCGTCAAGGGGCGGTTGCAGAGTCTGAATCTGACGACGGACCTGACCGTTATCGACGACAGCTATAACGCCAACCCGGCTTCCATGAAGGCTGCATTGAGTGTTCTCGCAAAGCGGTCCGGAGAGCGGATTGCCGTGTTTGGTGCCATGGCAGAACTTGGTCCCGATGCGCGGGCTCTGCACAGGGAAGTGGGGCAGTATGCCCGGGACGAGAAGGTCGAACGATTACTGACAGTAGGCCCGGGATGCGAAGGTTACGCCGACGGTTTTGGTGACAGTACGGAGGAGTGCCAGACCCACGAACAGGCTGTTGCGGCGATAGTCGGTGCTAAACAGGGGCCAGCAACTGTGTTGGTTAAAGGTTCTCGCAGTTCCGCCATGGACCGCGTGGTGGAGGGGATTAAAGAAAAGGTGAATAACTCATGCTGCTCTGGCTGACAGAGGCTCTATCACAATACTTCTCCGCCCTGACGGTATTTCAGTACCTGACCCTGCGCGGGATTCTGGGAACGCTGACGGCGCTCCTGATTTCGCTGATTATCGGTCCGGTAATGATTCGCAAACTGGCGCAATACCAGATTGGACAGGCGGTGCGTGACGACGGGCCTCAGACCCACCTCAGCAAGGCCGGGACCCCCACTATGGGAGGTGCTCTGATTCTGGTGGCGATCGGTGCCAGTACCTTGCTCTGGGCTGACCTGAGCAACCGCTATGTGTGGGTTACGCTGCTTGTAACCCTGCTGTTTGGTGCCATTGGCTGGATAGACGATTACCGCAAGGTGGTGGAACGTAACCCCCGCGGTCTGCCGGCACGCTGGAAATACTTCTGGCAGTCCGTTATCGGTGCAGGCGCTGCCATCGCACTGTTTTTCAGTGCCTCGCTGCCTCAGGAGACGTCCCTATATGTGCCGTTCGTGAAGCAGGTCTCTCTAACACTTGGGCCGGTCATTTTCATCCTGCTCAGCTACTTCGTGATTGTCGGCAGTAGTAATGCTGTGAACCTGACCGATGGCCTGGACGGACTCGCGATCATGCCCACGGTCATGGTTGCCGGCGCCCTGGGTATTTTCGCCTATCTTTCCGGCCACGCCCAGTTTGCCAATTACCTGTTGATTCCGCACTTGCCGGGGACCGGTGAGCTGATTGTCTTTTGCGGAGCCATAGTCGGCGCGGGGCTTGGTTTTCTCTGGTTCAACACTTATCCAGCGCAGGTCTTTATGGGCGATGTGGGTGCCCTCGCACTGGGTGCCGCGTTGGGTGTGGTAGCAGTGATTGTTCGCCAGGAGATCGTGCTCTTCATTATGGGTGGTGTGTTTGTCATGGAAACCGTGTCGGTCATCCTTCAGGTGGCCTCTTTCCGGCTAACCGGTCGGCGGATTTTCCGCATGGCCCCACTACATCATCATTTTGAATTGAAAGGCTGGCCGGAGCCGCGCGTCATCGTGCGCTTCTGGGTCGTTACCGTTGTTCTGGTTCTGATTGGCATTGCCAGTCTCAAGTTACGTTAGGAATAAGCAGCCATTATGAGTGTCATTGTTTCGGATCGTCGCACACTGGTGGTAGGGCTCGGTAAAACCGGGCTCTCCTGCGTGCGCTATCTGTCCGGACAAGGCCGGGAAATCGCTGTCGCGGACAGCCGGGAAAACCCTCCGGGGCTTGAACAATTGCGAGCCCAATGGCCGGACGTGCCCGTTTACCTCGGGGCGTTTGATGCGGAGCTTTTCGAGGGCTTTAACGAATTGGTTGTAAGCCCGGGTATCAGTGTGGCAGAGCCTGCCATTGCCAGGGCGGCGCAGGCCGGCGCCTTTATCCGCGGGGATATCGACCTGTTTGCCGAGGCTGCCGATGCACCGATTGTCGCTATTACGGGGTCAAACGGCAAGACAACAGTAACCACTTTGGTGGGGGAAATGGCACAGGCGGCGGGCCGCAGGGTAGAGACCGGTGGCAACATCGGAACGCCAGCCCTTGATCTGCTCGGACGTGGTGCCGATCTTTTCGTACTTGAGCTGTCCAGTTTCCAGCTCGAAACCACCAGTGAGCTGAATGCTCTGGCGGCAACGGTGTTGAACGTGAGTGACGATCACATGGATCGTTATCCGACCAAGATGGCTTATTTCCAGGCCAAGCAGCGGATTTTCCGAGGCTGCAAGAATGCCGTCGTTAATCTGGACGATGCCCTGAGCACGCCCATGGCGCGGGATTCTCTCCGGTTCATCTGTTTCGGATTTCATCGGGTCAATCCGGATACGTTCAGTACCCGCGATGACGACGAGGGAACCTGGATTACTTTTGGCTTTGAAAACCTGCTGTTGGCCAGTGAGTTGAAATTATTGGGACGCCACAACATCAGTAATGTCATGGCTGCTCTGGGGCTGGGATATGCAGCCGGCCTCCCCATGGAGATTATGTTGGATGTGGCCCGCAATTTCTGGGGTTTGCCCCACCGATGCGAGTTTATTCGCCAATTGGCGGGTGTGGACTACATCAACGACTCCAAAGGTACCAATGTCGGAGCTGCCGTGGCCGCTATCGAGAGCCTCGTACCAGACAACGGCAAGGTGGTGCTGATCGCCGGTGGCGATGGCAAGGGTGCTGACTTTATGCCTCTGCAGGCGCCCGCGGTATTGCACTGCCGTGCATTAGTTCTGATCGGTCGTGACGCGGGGCAGATTGCCGAGGCGACCGGCGGGAACGTTGAAGTTCACCGTGCGCGTTCGCTGGAGGAAGCTGTTTCCACCGCTGCGGGTCTGGCAAAGGCAGGTGATCGGGTGTTGCTGTCCCCCGCGTGTGCGAGCTTTGACATGTTCCGTGATTACAGTGATCGCGGTGACCAGTTCCGCAGACTGGTGGAGGCGCTGTGATGCAGACAGAGATCGCAATGCCAAACCGGAGCGAGTGGCTGGGCGAAATCCAGCCGCTGCCCTTGCTGGTGATCAGTTCAGTTGCCCTGCTCGTCATGGGTGTGGTGATGATTTCTTCGGCGTCCATGGATATGGCCGCGGAAACCATGGGTAATAGCTATCACTATGCCATTCGCCAGCTGTTGTTTGCAGGTATGGGCTGTGTCATGGCACTGGTTGCAGTAAACGTGCCCGTCGCCTGGTGGGAGCGCAGCGGCTGGTTGTTGCTGGGTGTAGGTTTGTCGGCGCTGGTTCTGGTGCTTACTCCGTTGGGGCACACAGTTAACGGTTCCACTCGATGGATCTCGTTTGGCTTGTTCAACGTTCAGGTTTCGGAAGTGGCGAAACTTTGCCTGATTGCCTATCTGGCGGGCTATGTGGTGCGTCGCCGGGAGGAGCTTCTGAATACCTGGTGGGGCTTTTTGAAACCTCTGGTGGTACTTGGGGTTGCCTCGGTTTTGCTGGTTATCCAGCCTGACTTCGGGGCGACCGTAGTTCTGGTCTCTGCGGCGGCCGGCATGATCTTCCTGAGTGGCGTAAGACTTAGCAGATTTGTTCCTTTGATCGTAACGCTGGTTGTTCTGGGCGCGATCCTGGTATTGACGCAGCCCTACCGGCTCAAACGGGTGGTGAGCTATCTCGATCCGTGGAAGGACCAGTTCGACAGCGGTTATCAGCTGACTCAGTCGTTGATCGCATTCGGTCGCGGCGAATGGGGTGGTGTCGGTCTCGGCAACTCGATCCAGAAGCTGTTCTATCTGCCTGAAGCACATACCGACTTTATCTTCGCCATTATTGCCGAGGAGTTCGGGTTACTGGGTTCTCTCATCGTGCTGTCCCTGTTTACATTGCTGGTGGTTAGCGGTTTCGTAATCGCCCGTCGGGCGGAAAAGGCCGAAATGCCCTTTGGTGCCTGTTTTGCCTATGGCATTACGTTGCTGATCGGGCTTCAGGCGACGATCAATATAGCGGTCAGCACCGGCCTGTTGCCGACCAAGGGGTTGACCCTGCCAATGGTCAGCTACGGCGGTTCAAGCCTGATGATTATGTGTATCTGCATCGGTGTGCTGGCCCGGGTTGAAATGGAGCGCCTGGACCAGGAGCGACTTGCCCGGGAGAAGGCCGGTCCAGGGACCAGGGGAGGCGCCAAATATGAGTGATCAGCGTCGTTTCCTGATAATGGCAGGCGGTACCGGCGGTCATGTGTTCCCGGCCCTGGCAACTGCCCGAGCCCTTGAGGAGAAAGGCCATCAGGTTTACTGGCTGGGTGCCAGCGGTGGCATGGAGCAGCGGTTAATCAGTGACACCGATATCCCGCTGTCACTGATCCACATCTCCGGCCTTCGTGGAAAAGGCATGCTGGCATTGCTGGCGGCGCCGTTCAGGCTGATGCGGGCTTTGGGCGAAGCCTTCACCGTCGTGCGCAGGATTCGCCCCGACTGCGTGATCGGTATGGGTGGTTTTGTCACGGGGCCGGGGGGTGTTGCTGCCTGGCTGACCCGGACTCCACTGGTGATCCACGAGCAGAATGCGATAGCCGGCATGACCAATCGAATTCTTGTTCGGTTCGCGGAAACCGTGCTGGAGGCGTTTCCCGGAAGCTTTAAAAAAGGTGTGGTTACACGGTGTACCGGAAACCCGGTGCGTCAGGATCTGGCGCAACTACCGGCGCCGGATCAAAGGATGAATGATCGAACCGGAACTCTGCGGCTGTTGGTGGTGGGCGGTAGTCTCGGTGCTCAGGTATTTAACGAGCAATTGCCGGAGGCCCTGGCCATGATGCCCCAGAGCGAACGCCCGGAGGTTCGGCACCAGTGCGGTGAAAAGAACCTGGAGGCCGCCAATGCCGCATACGCGCAAAGCGGAGTTGAGGCGAGTGTGGAACCTTTTATTGCGGATATGGCTGAGGCCTATAGCTGGGCTGATGTGGTGCTTTGCCGGGCCGGTGCGCTCACGGTTTCCGAGCTTTGCGCAGCGGGTATAGGAGCGATTCTGGTGCCATTCCCTCATGCCGTAGATGATCATCAGACCAAGAATGGCCAGCAGATGGTGAGTGCCGGTGCGGCCATGCTGATTCCCCAGTCCCGTCTGACACCCTCGGCACTGGCTGACACTCTGGGCGATCTGGCAAAGGATCGGACCCGGGTAATGAACATGGCGAAGGCTGCGCGAACGCTGGCCCGCCCGGATGCAACGGAGAGAGTCGTGAATTACTGTCTGGAGGCCGCCCATGGCTGATGCAACCAATCCGCCACTGGTCTATCAAGTGCCGGAAATGCGCCGGATTCGCCATATCCATTTTGTGGGTATCGGCGGCGCTGGCATGAGCGGCATTGCCGAAGTGCTGAAGAATCAGGGCTATGAGGTCTCGGGCTCGGATCTGAAAGAAGGTGCAGTGACTGACCGGCTCAAAGCGATGGGGGTTGAGGTACAGATAGGCCATCGTGAGGACAATAGTGCCCGCGCGGACGTGGTTGTGGTGTCTTCCGCTGTGGCCGCTGACAACCCGGAAGTTGTGTCTGCCCGCAGTCGCCGCGTTCCGATCGTGCCCCGAGCCGAAATGCTGGCCGAAATCATGCGTTATCGCCATGGAATTGCCGTGGCTGGAACGCATGGTAAGACCACCACGACGAGTCTGATTGCTTCAGTGCTGGGTGAGGCTGGCCTGGACCCTACGTTTGTTATTGGCGGCAAACTCAACAGTGCAGGTACCAATGCCCAACTGGGTGGTTCCCGTTACCTGGTTGCAGAGGCGGATGAGAGCGACGCCTCTTTTCTGCATCTTACGCCCGTGATTTCCGTGGTGACGAACATCGAGGCGGATCACATGGACACCTATGGCGGGGACGTGGAAAAGCTGAAACAGACGTTTGTCGATTTCCTGCACAACCTGCCGTTTTATGGCGTTGCCGTGATGTGTGTGGATGACGGTTATGTGCGGGAAATCATCCCCCGTATCTCCCGCGCCATCATTACTTACGGTATCGAGAATCCGGATGCCGACTACCGTGCCGAGAACATTGTCTCGGATGGCCTTCGGACCCGTTTTGTGGTCAAGCGCCCGGGCGGCCGAAGTGATCTGGCCGTGGAACTGAAGATGCCGGGTCACCATAACGTCCAGAATGCGCTGGCAGCTATAGCTGTTGCAACGGACGAAGGCGTCGCCGACGAAGCCATCGGTAAAGGGCTGGCGGACTTTGCCGGCGTTGGTCGTCGCTTTCAGGTGTATGGCGATTATCAGACGCCCAGGGGAACCATCACCCTGATCGACGATTACGGCCATCATCCGACGGAAGTGGAAGCGGTCATCCGGGCTGCTCATGCTGCCTGGCCGGACCGTCGACTTGTCATGCTCTATCAGCCACATCGTTATTCCCGCACCCGGGATCTCTATGAGGATTTTGTTCGGGTCTTGTCGGAGGTAGATGGCCTTTTGCTGATGGATGTCTATTCGGCCGGCGAACCGGCGATTCCGGGTGCAGATGGCCGTGCGTTGTGCCGGAGTATCCGGCAACGGGGCAAGATTGAGCCGGTATTTGTCGAGGACAACAATGAAATTGAAAGTCTGTTGAGCAACATGCTGCAGGATGGCGATCTGTTGATTACCCAGGGCGCGGGTGATATTGGCGGTGTCGCTGCAAGGTTAGCCGCAGCAGGAGTGATTCCCGGTGAGTGATATGCAGCATAGTGAACCTCAAGCCTATCAGGCCGCTCCGGAGATTGTCCGGGCACTCGGTCGTGTCGCCGTGTTCATGGGCGGCGACTCAGCGGAACGGGAAGTGTCGCTGAAAAGTGGCAAAGCGGTGCTCGCATCCTTGCTCTCAGCCGGCGTCGATGCTTTTGCTGTCGATGTACAGGGCTGTCTGCTCAAGACCGTTGAGAACCCTGACTTTGATCGCGTCTTCATCGCTTTGCACGGTCGTGGCGGCGAAGACGGCACGATACAGGCAATTCTTTCCCAGGCCGGCATTCCCTATACCGGCAGTGAGATTCTGGCGTCAGCCCTGGCAATGGACAAGCTGCGCACCAAATACGTGTTTGAAGGTTGTGCCCTGCCGACGCCGAAATTCCGCACCATGGCAGCCGCCGCTGAGGCAGCACAGATTGTCAGCGAATTGAACCCGCCCCTGAGCGTAAAACCGTCGCGGGAGGGATCCAGTATCGGCATTCGCAAGGTGCAAACTGCAGATGAATTGGCGGAAGCCTATGAAGAGGCTGCCGCGCTGGACAATCTGGTGCTGGTAGAGGAGTGGATCGAGGGCCCCGAGTTTACGGTCAGTCTGTTACAGGATCAGGCGCTGCCGGCCATCGGATTGAGCACAGATCACGTGTTTTATGACTACAACGCCAAGTATCTGGCCGACGACACCCGTTACCGCATCCCCTGTGGCTTGGCTACGGACGACGAATTGCGTCTGCAAAAGCTGGCACTGGATGCCTTTCGGGTGGTGGGCTGTCGTACCTGGGGCCGGGTAGACATCATGCAGGATTCCGATGGTCAGTTCTGGCTGCTTGAAGTAAACACGGTGCCCGGAATGACTGATCATAGCCTCGTACCTATGGCTGCAAAAGCAGCGGGCATCAGTTTCGAGGAACTGGTGGTGCGGATACTCCGTGACACACTGGAGGATGCCAATGCTTGAGACATTGCTGATCCGGAGTCGGGCGGTACCGTCTGACCCTCCTCGCCGCAGGGGCGCTACGACCCTGGGGCCAGAGCGGGACCGGTTTGGCGTGTTGAAAGCAGTATTGGCGGCGGTCCCCTGGCTGCAGATAGGCATGGGGGCTGTGATTGTTTTGTTGGCGGCCCTGGTGCCTTGGGGGACTGGAAAAGTGCTCAATGCGATGGATCAGCAGTTTCTGGCTGTCGACGTGAATGGGGATTTCATTGGCGACAGCCAGGTAGCCCTTGAGCGGGCGGCTGGAAACTGGATCGGTAAAAGCTACTTCTCTACAGACCTTTCCGAGATCAAGGAGAGCCTTGAGAGACGGCCCTGGGTCGAGTCCGCTGCGGTACGCAGGGTCTGGCCCGATCGACTGGTCATCGACATTCGAGAAAAGAAGCCGCTGGCTTACTGGGACGACGGACGACTTGTTAGTCGCACCGGCGAGTTGTTCGCGCCGGAGAATCCGCAAGTTGCCGGCAGACTACCCCGGCTCGCAGGGCCGGACGAACGGGTCCGCGATGTGATCCGGATGGCCCGGACCATGAGTGAAGAGCTGGTTGGTCATGGCCTGAGCTTCGCCGGGCTCTCGCTGGAAGAGCGGGGAGCCTGGACCTTGCAGTTGGCCAACGGCATCGAGGTGGTGCTGGGCCGGGATCAGGTGGAGCAGCGGTTCGAACGGTTTATCACAGTTTATGAAACCCGACTGGCGTCACGGTCGGATGAAGTCAGTCGGGTCGATGCCCGCTACACCAATGGTGTAGCAGTGCAATGGAAGGCGGCCGAGGGCGCCTCCAGTCCGAAATCATAGCAACATTTAATTCAGACCACGGTTTGGTGAGATACATGTCATCGGTTGAAACGGAAAACATGATTGTCGGCCTCGATATCGGAACCTCCAAGGTGGTTGCGATTGTCGGCAAGCGCAAGATGGACGGGACTATCGAGGTGGTGGGTATTGGTTCCCATCCCTCACGGGGGCTCAAACGTGGTGTGGTGGTGAATATCGAAACCACTGTCCAGGCTATCCAGCGCGCTGTGGAGGAGGCCGAACTGATGGCCGGGTGCCGCATCCATTCGGTGTATGCAGGCATTGCCGGGAGTCACATCAAGAGCCTGAACTCCCATGGCATTGTTGCGATCCGCGACCGTGAAGTGACTCAGGCGGATATTGACCGGGTGATCGATGCAGCCCAGGCCGTTGCCATCCCGGCAGATCAGAAGATCCTGCATATCCTGCCTCAGGAATTCGTAATCGATAGCCAGGAGGGCATCAAGGAGCCGATGGGTATGTCCGGGGTGCGCCTTGAGGCAAAAGTGCACCTGGTGACCTGTGCGGTAAATGCTGCCCAGAACATCGAGAAATGCGTAAAGCGCTGCGGTCTCGAGGTCGACGACATCATTCTGGAGCAGCTGGCTTCCAGCCACGCGATCCTGACCGAGGATGAAAAAGAACTGGGTGTCTGTGTTGTCGATATCGGCGGTGGCACGACCGATATCGCCGTGTTCACCGGCGGCGCAATTCGTCACACCGCGGTGATTCCTATTGCCGGTGACCAGGTCACCAATGACATCGCCATGGCCTTGCGGACGCCGACCCAGAACGCCGAGGAAATCAAGATCAAGTATGCCTGCGCACTGACTCAGCTGGCCGGGGCCGAGGAAACCATCAAAGTTCCGAGCGTCGGTGATCGTGCCCCCAGGGACCTTTCACGGCAGGCGCTGGCCGAAGTGGTGGAGCCCCGGTATGAGGAGCTGTTCACTCTGGTCCAGTCCGAGCTTCGCCGCTCGGGCTTCGAGGACATGATTCCCGCGGGCATCGTGATTACAGGCGGCTCCTCCACCATGGAAGGCGTGGTGGAGCTGGCTGAGGAAATCTTCCACATGCCGGTACGGCTTGCCTGTCCGCAGGCAGTCTCCGGAATGACGGAAGTGGTCAATAACCCGATTTACGCCACTGGCGTCGGGTTGCTGATTCATGGCTTCCGCCAGATGGATCTG
The DNA here is from genome assembly GCF_023657445.1 of Marinobacter sediminum. NCBI lineage: Bacteria > Pseudomonadati > Pseudomonadota > Gammaproteobacteria > Pseudomonadales > Marinobacteraceae > Marinobacter > Marinobacter sediminum. The sequence continues at coordinate 201,099 of NZ_JAGTWY010000001.1, forward strand.
GGGCGGGCGCCGGTGCTCAAGGGTGAAGACGCACCCTCGCTGTTTGAGCGAATGAAGGCCTGGTTTACCGGTCACTTCTGACGGTGCCAGGCAGGTAATAAACGAAGGTATCTCGAAAACACAATCTCGAAAAACAGCCTGAAAAGGCTGAAAAAAAACAGCACGAAGGAGTAGGGAAATGTTTGAACTCGTCGATAATGTCCAGCAAAACGCTGTCATTAAAGTCGTCGGTGTGGGCGGCGGCGGCGGCAACGCCGTGCGTCACATGCTCAATAGCGACATCGAAGGTGTGGAATTTATCTGCGCCAATACCGATGCGCAGGCACTGACGGATATGGATGCTCGCCAGATTATTCAGCTGGGTGGAAATATCACCAAGGGCCTGGGTGCTGGCGCTAACCCGGAAGTCGGGCGCCAGTCCGCACTGGAGGACCGTGACCGCATTGCCGAGTCCCTGAAGGGCGCGGACATGGTCTTTATTACCGCGGGCATGGGCGGCGGTACAGGTACCGGTGCTGCTCCGGTTGTGGCCGAAGTGGCCCGTGAGCTGGGTATCCTGACCGTTGCCGTTGTAACCAAACCGTTCATGTTCGAGGGTGGCAAGCGCATGAGCGTCGCCGACTCCGGTCTCAAGGAGCTGGAAGAAAGCGTTGATTCGCTGATCACCATCCCGAACGAAAAGTTGCTTGCGGTGATGGGTAAGAAAACCAGCCTGTTGGACGCTTTCGCAGCTGCCAATGACGTCCTGCTGGGTGCGGTTCAGGGCATTGCAGACCTGATCACCCGCAACGGTATGATTAACGTCGATTTCGCCGACGTAAAAACGGTTATGTCCGAGATGGGCATGGCGATGATGGGTACCGCGCGCGCTACTGGCGAGAACCGTGCCCGTGAAGCCGCAGAAGCCGCCGTTCGTAGTCCGCTTCTGGAAGATATCAACCTTCAGGGTGCCAAAGGCATTCTGGTTAACATCACTGCGGGCATGGATCTCAACCTGGGCGAGTTCTCCGAGGTTGGCGATATTGTGCGTGAATTCGCCTCTGACTCCGCTACGGTGGTGGTTGGTACCGTCATCGATCCGGAAATGACCGACGAGCTCAAGGTGACCGTGGTCGCGACTGGTCTGGGTGGTGATCGTGAGAAGCCGACAAAGGTGGTTGATAACAGTCGAACCCTGGACGGCAAGACCGATTACAACCAGCTGGATCGACCGGCTGTTCTTCGCCGTCGTGCGGTTTCCAATGGAAATGTGGCGATTGATCAGAGCAAGGATAGTGAGGAGCAGGGAGTCGACTATCTCGATATTCCCGCATTCCTCCGTCGCCAGGCTGACTGATATATTGGTGCAATTGTGATCCGGTTCCGGTCTCTTTGCGAAAAAGGGAACTGTTTGGCCGGTGGCAGCGTGCACTGATTGCCAAGTATCTGGCACGTATGAACTTCAGGTAATGCTGGATTGGCTAAATAGTATTCAGTCTTATTTTCTGGTATTCTCCGGGCAGATTTCTGCCTAGAATATCGCCATTTTGTGACGGAATTATGTACCGATGATCAGACAACGGACCCTAAAAAACACCATCCGAGCTACCGGAGTTGGCCTGCACTCAGGTGAGAAAGTATACCTGACCCTCAAGCCAGCGCCTGTAGACTCGGGAATCATCTTCCGCCGCACCGATCTGGATCCTGCGATCGAGATCCGTGCCTGCGCGGAAAATGTCGGTGAGACCATGCTGTCCACGACGCTGGTAAAAGACGGTGTCCGCGTGGCGACAGTTGAGCATTTGCTGTCAGCGATGGCTGGTCTCGGTATTGATAACTGCTTCGTTGAACTCAGCGCAGCTGAAGTGCCGATTATGGACGGCTCAGCCGGTCCTTTCGTCTTTTTGCTGCAATCTGCCGGTATTGCCGAGCAGGAAGCTGCCAAGCGTTTTATCCGGATCAAGCGTGAAGTCACCATTGAAGAGGGCGACAAGAAGGCTACCTTCCTGCCGTTCGAAGGCTTCAAGGTCAGTTTCGGCATTGATTTTGACCACCCGGTCTTCAAGGGCCGTGCCCAGACAGCGACCGTGGATTTTTCAAGCACTTCCTTCGTGAAGGAAGTCAGTCGCGCTCGGACTTTCGGGTTCATGCGTGATATTGAGAAGCTCCGCGCGATGAATCTGGCACTCGGTGGCAGCGTGGATAACGCGATTGTGGTTGACGACTACAAGATTCTGAACGAAGACGGTCTTCGTTATGATGACGAGTTCGTCAAGCACAAGGTGCTGGACGCCATTGGTGATCTTTATCTGCTTGGTAACAGCCTGATTGGTGAGTTCCGGGGTATCAAGTCCGGTCACGATCTGAATAACAAGCTGCTGCGCAAGCTCAGGGCAGAAGAGGATGCATGGGAAGTTGTCACCTTTGATGACGAGGCGACCGCGCCCATTTCCTACATGAAACCTGTGCTGGCGGCCCAGGGCTAAGGCAGGACGCTTTAATCCCGGACGTGGCTTGCGAGTTTTTCGAGAACCTCGCGTAGTTTTTTATCCTTCGTGTGCCCGGCTTCCTCTTTGAGGAGCCGGGCATTTTCTTTGCTGAGAGGTGTTTTTTCGAATCGTGGTTTTTCCCGAAAGCGAGGTGGTGCCACCTTCACCTTCAGCTTCCATACGAACCTGAACAGTTCATTTCCCCGCACTTTCTCCATGATCTCGTGCTGGCGAAACCGGATCTGACTGGCTTTTCCGGCGTTTTCCGCAGACAGTACCAGCTCTCCCTCTTTGCAGCTTATGAAGCGGGTCCCTGGCACCAGGTCAGGAGGCAGGGACGCCAGAACCTGCGTTTCTGCCTGTCGATGGAGTTCGGCCCGTGCCACGAGGTCTTTCAGGACCGGTGAACCGCCGAGCTTGTCGAAGGTCATTTTCTGTTCACTTTTTCGTTTCATGGACGGGCTTTTTTCTCGACGACTCCGTTTACGATTGGTTACACTTCGGCACGGTTTGTGCGTGGTGCCTGTATTACACTCGTTTTACATTGTGATAAATGAGTATGTCTACCGGGTGCTACGATTTTTTAGTATGTAGTCGCTGTCAAGGATGGCAGGCCCACTCGTAAAATGTCCGGGACGCAACACTACAGGAACCGAGGTTGCGGCTCATCGATGAAATCAGAAGACGGTATGAACATTATCCTCGTTGGCAGGCACCATGGGAAATCCCGTGTGTTGGCCCTGAACGGTTCCATGGCCGTTGGGCTTGTTCTGGTGGTGCTTGCATTGTTGATCGCTGCCGGCTGGACCGGTTATCAGGTGGCTGTCAGTAAGGCGGAGTCGACTGAACCGACTTCGTCCGAGCTAGTCGCCCATTGGCAGTCGCGCCTGGCAGAGCAGAAGTCCGAGCTTGCTTCTGTGGAACAGGAAGTGCAGCAACAAATTGACGCCCTGACCCTGCGGTTGGGAGCTATGCAGGGGCGCCTGCTGCGTCTGGATGCACTGGGCCAGCGTTTTGTTGAATCGGGTCTGGTATCCAGTGATGAATTCAATTTTGAAGAGCCCGCAGCCGTGGGTGGCCCCGAGGGCGCAGCACCGAGAGAGTCTTTTTCCGCTCCCGGTCTGACCAGCATGATTGAGCGTCTTGAATATCAGCTTGAAGATCGGGAGCAGCAGTTGCGCTTGCTGGACAAGCTGGCTTCCCGACAGAAACTCGAAGACGAAATGTTCGTTGAGGGTCGGCCGATCACCTGGGGTTGGTTGTCGTCCAAATACGGCTACCGGTCCGATCCGTTTACTGGCAAGCGTACCTGGCACGATGGTGTCGACCTCGCAGGTAAAGACGGCAGTGACATCATTTCCGTTGCCGGCGGCGTGGTGACCTGGGCGGGCGAGCGCTATGGTTATGGCAACCTGGTGGAGGTTGACCATGGTGATGGCCTGGTAACCCGTTATGGCCACTGTAAAACGGTAAAAGTGAAGGTGGGTGATGTGGTTCAGAAGAATCAGGTTATCGCTCTCATGGGAAGCACTGGCCGTTCTACCGGTCCTCATGTGCACTTTGAAGTTCTGTCGAACGGTCGATCCAAGGACCCGGTGAAGTACATCGCCCGTTCCGATAGCTGATATTTTCCTTTCTTTGGCTTAGTCTTGCCTTTTCTGTTCCGGCTGCGTTCTGGCGCTCCTGTTGCGCGCAGGCTTGCAGTCGGGACATCAACGAGTTACTCCAAATTCTACTGGTGTGAGCCGTGGCTTTTGTCCTGTCGCGAAATAAGGTTAGAATGCCGGCTTCCTCCGTTTAATCAAAGAAGCAGTGGTCTATGTTCACAAAGCTTGCAACCAAGATGTTCGGCAGTAAAAATGCCAGAGAAATCAAGAGAATGCGTAAAGCCGTATCGCGCATTAATGAACTTGAGGAGCAGTTTGGCAATTTGTCCGATACCGAGTTGCAAGGTAAGACTGCAGAATTTCGGCGGCGTGTAGATGAAGGCGAAAGTCTTGATGCTATTTTGCCGGAGGCCTTTGCCACGGTGCGCGAAGCAGGGCGACGGGTCATGGGCATGCGTCATTACGATGTCCAGCTGGTTGGTGCCATAACGCTCCATGAAGGCCATATCGCCGAAATGAAAACCGGTGAGGGCAAGACACTGGTAGCGACAGCATCAGTTTACCTGAATGCGTTATCTGGCAAGGGCGTTCACCTGGTCACCGTGAACGATTACCTTGCCCGCCGGGATGCCGAGTGGATGGGCAAACTTTATCGCTTCCTTGGCCTGCAGGTGGGTGTCGTTGTTGCCGGCCAGGCTCCGGAAGAGAAGCGGGCCGCCTACGAGGCTGACATCACTTACGGTACGAATAACGAATTCGGCTTCGATTACCTGCGAGACAACATGGCGTTCAGCACCGAGGACAAGGTGCAGCGGGGTCTCAACTACGCCATCGTGGACGAGGTAGACTCGATACTGATCGATGAAGCCCGTACTCCGCTGATTATCTCTGGTGCCGCGGAAGACAGCTCGAAAATGTACAAGGCGATTAACGAGCTGGTTCCGAGTCTGGAGCAGGGAGAGGTGCCCGAGGAGGGCGAGCCAACGGGTGATTTTACCGTTGATGAAAAGTCCCGTCAGGTTGACTTGACGGAAGCCGGTCACGAAAAGGTCGAAGAGTTGCTGCTCGGTCAGGGGCTCCTGGAGGAAGGCGAGAGCCTTTATTCGGCCACCAACCTGAGTATGCTGCACCATGTCCATTCGGCACTGCGTGCACATCACCTGTTCCAGAAGGATGTTGATTACATCGTTCAGGGTGATCAGGTCGTAATTGTTGATGAGCACACTGGCCGCACCATGCCTGGCCGTCGCTGGAGTGAAGGTCTGCACCAGGCCGTCGAGGCGAAGGAAGGTGTCAAGATTCAGGCCGAAAGCCAGACCCTGGCATCCACGACATTCCAGAATTATTTCCGTCTGTACGACAAGCTTGCTGGCATGACCGGTACCGCAGATACCGAAGCCTTTGAATTTCGGCAGATCTACGGCCTGGATGTGGTGGTTATCCCGCCGAACAAGCCGATTCAGCGTGTTGACTACAACGATCTGATCTATCTGACCCAGGAAGAAAAGTTCCACGCCATAATTGATGAGATCAAGGACGTCACCACAGAAGGTCGCCCCATTCTGGTTGGTACAGCATCCATCGAGGCGTCCGAGTTGCTTTCCATGCTGCTCAAAAAGGCGCGTATCGAGCACAAGATCCTCAACGCCAAACAGCATGACTCAGAGGCCCTCATCATTGCGCAGGCAGGCCGTCCCGGGGCAGTGACGATAGCGACCAACATGGCGGGCCGGGGCACCGATATCGTTCTTGGTGGTAACTGGGAATACGAAGTGGCTGCGATGGAGAATCCGACTGAGGAAGAGGTTGCCCGCATCAAGGCTGAATGGACCGAGCGCCACAATCACGTGCTTGATGCCGGCGGCCTGCACATCATCGGTACCGAACGCCACGAATCCCGTCGTATCGATAACCAGCTCCGGGGTCGTGCCGGTCGTCAGGGTGACCCTGGTTCGTCCCGATTTTTCCTGTCTCTGGAAGACAACCTGATGCGGATTTTTGCACCGGACCGGGTCAAGAGTCTTATGCAAGCGATGGGGATGAAGAAGGGCGAGGCCATCGAACACCGTATGGTGACGAACGCCATCGAAAAGTCCCAGCGTAAGGTTGAAGGCCGCAACTTCGACATGCGGAAAACCCTGCTGGAATACGATGACGTTGCCAATGATCAGCGCACGGTGATCTACGATCAGCGTAACGAGGTGATGTCCTCCGAGGACATCTCCGAGATGGTCGATACCATCCGTGAAGATGTTGTGGATGGGCTGGTCAGTGAATATATTCCGCCTCAGAGCATGCCGGAACAGTGGGATGTTGCTGGTCTGGAATCCCAGTTACAGTCTGAAATGGCTATTGAGCTACCGGTTCAGCAGTGGCTGGAAGCAGACGACAAACTCTACGAAGAGAACCTGCGCCAGAAGATTCTTGATGAGATCGTGACGGCTTATCGCGCCAAAGAAGAAATCGCCGGTTCGGAGTCCATGCGCAAGTTTGAGAAGCAGGTATTTCTTCAGGTGCTAGATACCCTGTGGAAAGAACACCTCTCCAACATGGACCATCTGCGTCGCGGTATCCACCTGCGTGGCTATGCTCAGAAAAACCCCAAACAGGAATACAAGCGGGAAGCCTTTAACCTGTTCGAAAATATGCTGGATACGATGAAGCGCGACGTTACCCGCGTTCTGTGTCACGTCCGTGTCCAGAGCCGGGAAGAGATGGAAGAGGTCGAGCGTCGTCGTAAGCAGGAGCTGGAACAGGAGCTGGCTCGGGCTCGACTGCGCCATGATGAGACCAGTGCTACTGCCCAGAGTCAGGGCGAAGGTGAAGGTCAGGGTGAGCAGCAGTCGGCTGCGCCGGAGACTTTTGTGCGACAGGAGCGCAAAGTGGGACGAAACGAACCTTGCCCCTGCGGGTCCGGCAAGAAGTACAAGCAGTGTCACGGCAAGGTCAGTTGATCGCCCGATACTGAAGTGATCTTCAAGACCCGCAACCTGAAGCTCTCAGGCTGCGGGTTTTTCCGTTTTAAATTGCCTGTTTCAGGCATTGTTAGAGGAGAGGCAGGATGGCGGTAGGTCCAGGAACCTTACCCGAATTTTTCCCGGTCGCGGGGGTCAGGCTTGGTATTGCCAGTGCAGGTATCAAAACGCCCGGTCGTAAAGATATTGTGGTGTTTGAGCTTGCGCCGGGTAGCGGTGTTGCCGGCATATTCACCCAGAACCAGTTCTGCGCAGCCCCGGTGACCCTGAGTCGGAAGCATCTGGCGGCGAAAGCGCCCCGTTACCTGCTTATCAATACCGGTAATGCCAACGCTGGAACCGGGGAGCGTGGCATGAAAGATGCCATTACCTGCTGTGAAGCTCTGGCTGAGAAGGCCGGTGTCAGCGCCGAAGAAGTACTGCCGTTTTCCACCGGTGTGATCGGCGAGCCTCTGCCGACCGGGAAAATTGTTGATGCTCTTCCCGAGGCCCTGGCCAGCACCTCGGAAACTCGCTGGGCTGAGGCAGCCAGTGGCATCATGACCACAGACACCCGCCCCAAGGGAGCCTCCTGTCAGATAGATCTGGATGGCGATACCGTGACGATCTCCGGTATCAGCAAGGGCGCAGGGATGATCCGCCCGAATATGGCAACCATGCTTGGCTTCATCGCGACCGATGCCCGCATCGAACCAGGGCTACTTCAGACTCTGGCGTCCGAACTGGGTGAGAAGTCGTTTAACCGGATTACCATTGACGGCGACACCTCCACGAATGATTGCTGCATGCTGATGGCGAGTGGCCAATACGGGGGACCTGAAATTAGCGCTGACAGCCCGGCGTTGACGAAGTTCAGAGAGGCGTTACAGAGCGTATATCTGGAGCTCGCACACGCCATTGTCCGTGATGGTGAAGGCGCGACAAAGTTTGTCACGATCGAAGTCAGTGGCGCTGCCGCCCAGCAGGAGGCGCTTGATGTTGCGTATGCCGTTGCGCACTCGCCTCTGGTGAAAACAGCATTGTTTGCCTCTGACCCCAATTGGGGGCGGATTCTTGCTGCCGTTGGCCGTGCAGGTGTGCCGGGGCTCGACCTCAATGCCCTGGAGATCTTCCTCGGTGATGTCTGCCTTGTTCGCCATGGTGGCCGTGCCGATGATTACTCGGAAGCACGTGGACAAGCGGTGATGGACCGGGATGACATCGTCATCGCGATTGACCTCAAACGTGGGAACGTGAAAGAAACGGTCTGGACCTGCGACTTTTCCCACGATTACGTGACCATCAACGCGGAATATCGTACCTGACCATGGCCGGTGACATATCCGCAGGGCGGGAAATCCATGTCGCGGTCGCGGTTATCATCCGAGCGGGCCGCGTCCTCATTGCCCGTCGGCCGCACCATGTCCATCAGGGCGGACTACTTGAATTCCCGGGTGGCAAGGTCGAGCCCGGGGAAACCGTTCACCGGGCGCTGGTTCGGGAAATCGCCGAGGAAACCGGGCTGAAAGTGCCTGAAGGGACCCTCGAGCCTGTTATTGGCATCCGCCATGACTATGGCGACAAGCGCGTCTTTCTTGATGTCTGGAGGACGACAGAGGCCGAGGGCGACGCAGAAGGTCGTGAAGGCCAGCCCCTGGATTGGATAATGCCCGAAGAGATGCGGGACGAGGATTTTCCCGCTGCGAACCGGCCTATTATCCGTGCCCTGCGGTTACCACCAACGCTGGCCATTACCGGTGGCATTGAGAGCGTCGATCAAGGCTGTGAGCAGTTGGCCACAGCACTGGAGCGGCGCCCCTCCTCTCTGGTGGTATTGCGGGCGCCTTCCCTTGAAGCCGGCGAATATCGCCAGCTGGCGGCATCAGTCATGCCACGATGTGAGCGTGCGGGTGCCGGCCTGGTGGTTCACGGTGCACCAGCGATGTTTCAGGAAGTGCCGGAGGCGGCAGGGCTGCATCTGCCATGGCGGGAAGCTGAGCGGCTGTCCTCAAGGCCTGTGCCGGACGGCGTATGGTTAGGGGTGTCCTGTCATAATTCCGGCCAGATCGCCCATGCAGTGCGCCTTGGTGCAGACTATGTCACCCTTGGGCCGGTCAAACCCACAGCCACCCATCCGGAAGCAGCCGGTATTGGCTGGCGGGCTTTCCGGGATAGCGTGAGCGCGGCTCCGCTCCCCGTTTATGGCCTGGGTGGTCTTGGTCCCGGAGACGTGTTGAAAGCTCGTCAGGAGGGCGGGCAGGGCATTGCCGGTATCCGCTTCTGGTGGCCGGAAACCTGACGGTTTACAGCGGAATCTTACCGGATCTCTGGTATGCTTCTCCGCCTGCATCATTAATTCCCCGTTTCAAGAAATTCCTGGAGACGCCATGAGCAAACTGACCCATCTGGATGACAAGGGCGAGGCCCGTATGGTGGACGTGACGGACAAGGCGGCGACCGAGCGAGAAGCCCGGGCTGAGGCCACCATCCGCATGGCGCCAGATACCTTGAGCATGATCGTTGAAGGTGAGCATCCCAAGGGCGATGTGCTGGCAGTCGCCCGCATCGCCGGGATCATGGCGGCGAAGAAAACCCATGAACTTATTCCCCTCTGTCACTCTCTTAATCTGACGTCAGTCAAGGTAGAGCTTAGCCCCGGCGAGGATGGCGCATCGGTTCATATTCTGACTCGCTGCAAACTGTCCGGTCAGACCGGTGTGGAAATGGAAGCACTGACGGCCGCCAGTGTTGCCGCGCTCACCCTCTACGATATGTGCAAAGCGGTGGACCGGGGCATGGAGATCGGCGATGTCCGGCTGCTTGAGAAGAAAGGTGGTCGGAGCGGTCACTGGGTTGCCGGGCAGTCCTGATCTTTAATCCGCAACGTTCCCGGGTTCGTAAATCCCCGATACTTTAAGACTGTCGGAGGAGCTACAGTGCCGGGATTACGCCAAGAAGATGGCCGCATGATAGAATGCGCGGCCCGATTGACTGAACCACGAGGAAAGACTGTGGCTGTTCGTTACATCCAGACCTGCCGGTTGCCAACCCCGTTCGGGGTGTTTGACATGCATGGTTTTGAAGAACCGGATACCGGAAAGGAACACGTAGCACTGACTCTGGGCGAACTGAACAGTACGGAACCCATGCTTGCTCGCACTCATTCCGAGTGTCTTACCGGTGATGCGCTCTACAGTATGCGTTGTGACTGCGGTTACCAGCTTGAGGAGGCTTTACGAAGTATTGCTCGTGAGGGGCGCGGCATTCTCATGTATCTGCGCCAGGAAGGTCGGGGAATTGGCCTGCTGAACAAAATCCGTGCTTACCATCTGCAGGATCAGGGGGCAGATACTGTTGAGGCGAACGAGCGCCTCGGCTTTGCCGCTGATCTTCGCGACTACAGCATGTGCAAGGACATGCTGGAGCATCTGGGCATCAGCAGCCTGAGGCTGATGACCAATAATCCCCGGAAGGTCAAGGCGCTTTCATCCTATGGTATCGAAATCGCTGAGCGAGTGCCCCTGCATGTGGGTCGGAACCCCCATAACGAACATTACCTGAACACCAAGCAGAGCAAGCTTGGTCATTGGCTGGAAACCCATCAGGACGATGATCCGGAGGTATGACCCGGACACGAAAAAGCCCGCCATCTGGCGGGCTTTTTTTGTGATGCAGCGGGCGTGAGGTTACTTGACCGCTTTCAAGTTCAGTCTCTGGCGCTGGAGGCGTTCCATCCGTTCTTCAATGGCGGCCTGAATGCCGGCAGAGTCCAGCCCGCAATCACTGAGCAATTCCCCGTGTTTGCCGTGATCAATGAACGTATCCGGCAGTCCGAGCTGGAGTATCGGCATTGAAATTTCACGGCGATTCAGGCATTCCGTGACAGCGCTACCCGCTCCGCCGGCAATGGAGTTTTCTTCGAGTGTTACCAGCAACTCATGCTGCTCGGCGAGAGCCAGCAGCATATCTTCGTCCAGCGGCTTGACGAAGCGCATGTCGACAACGGTTGCTCCCAGGGCCTCCGCAGCCTCCAGCGCCGGCGCCAGCAGGGTGCCAAAGTTCAGGATAGCAATACTGCTGCCCTCACGAAGCCGTCGTCCTTTACCGATTGGCAGAGGTGTCAGCTGCTGCTGTATTTCCGCGCCCGGGCCGGTCCCGCGTGGGTAGCGGACCGCAGCCGGGCCGTTGAACAGCATTCCGGTATGCAGCATCTGACGAGTCTCGTTTTCATCAGAAGGGGTCATTACGACCATGTTCGGAATGCAGCGCAGATAACTGATGTCAAAAGCGCCCGCATGGGTCGGTCCATCCTCGCCGACCAGGCCAGCACGATCTATGGCAAACAGCACATCCAGGTTCTGGATGGCGACATCATGGATCAGTTGGTCATAGCCCCGTTGCAGGAAGGTGGAATAGATGGCGACTACGGGTTTGGCGCCGTCACAGGCCATGCCCGCTGCCAGGGTGACCGAGTGTTGCTCGGCAATGGCAACGTCAAAATAGCGGTCCGGGAACTGCTGTGAAAACGCCAGCAGGTCCGAACCTTCGCACATCGCGGGCGTAATGCCGACCACCCGATCATCCTGCTTCGCCGCATCACACAACCATTGGCCGAATATGTTGGCGTATTTGAGTTTCGCCGGCCTCGGTTTCACTGGCTCGGGCTTACTGGGAGGTACCGGTTCAATCTTGTTGATGGCGTGGTAGCCAATCGGGTCGGCCTCGGCCGGAGCAAAGCCTTTGCCCTTGGTTGTCACCACATGCAGGAATTGGGGACCCTCCAGTTCCCGGATGTTCTCCAGGGTTTCCACCAGCAAGGGCAAGTCATGACCATCAATAGGCCCGATGTAATTGAAACCCAGCTCCTCGAACAGGGTGCCAGGCGCAATCATGCCCTTAAAATGCTCTTCGGTTTTCTTGGCCAGAGCCATCAGGTGGGGGGCTCCCTGAAGCACTTTTTTGCTGCCATCGCGGACCTGGTTATAGGTGCGGCTGGACAGCAGCTTGGCAAAATAGTTGGAAAGACCACCGACATTGTGAGAGATCGACATGTCGTTATCATTGAGGATCACCAGCATGTCCGCGTGCAGGTGACCGGCGTGATTCAGTGCTTCGAAGGCCATGCCTGCGGTCATGGCGCCATCGCCAATCACGGCGATGCTCTTTCGGCCGGTGTTCTGAAGTCGGGAGGCGATGGCCATACCGAGCGCGGCACTTATGGAGGTACTGGAATGGCCGACGCCGAAGGTGTCGTACTCACTTTCAGCCCGTTTCGGGAAGCCGGCAAGGCCTCCCTTGCGGCGAATGCTGTCCATCTGTTCACGGCGTCCGGTCAGGATCTTGTGAGGATAAGCCTGATGACCCACATCCCAGACCAGACGGTCTTCTGGAGTATTGAAGACATAATGCAGCGCAACGGTAAGTTCCAGTACGCCAAGACCGGCACCGAAATGGCCGCCCGTCTGACCGACTGACCACAGCAGAAATGCCCTGAGCTCCCTTGCCAGCTGGGTAAGCTGATCGGCCGGTAGTTCACGAAGTTGGGCCGGTGAATCCATCCGGTCCAACAACGGAGTATTGGGCCGCTGTGACGGGATTTCCTTGAAAATATAAGTGTCCTGCATTTGCTCGGGTCTTTTCCGGAATATTCGGCAACTGACTGGCATTATAGGGGAATAGGGGAGTCGGTTTCACACCTATCGGGCCAGTTATTGCGAGATTGTAAGAGCCAGTGTGCGCCCTTCAGACGCCCGGATTCAATGAGTTCGTGCTACCACGTAATCTGCCATGGCCCGTAACGCATCAGCCTCCGGCCCAAAATCCCCGAGACTGTCCAAAGCACTGGCCAGAAGCGCGGACAAATGTTCCCTGGCACCGGTTACGCCAAGCAGGGCCGGGTAGGTGGGTTTTTCCCGGGCGGCATCAGATCCCTGAGGTTTACCGATAACTTCTGTTTCGCCCTCAATATCGAGCAGATCGTCCTGCACCTGGAACGCGAGCCCCAGTGCCTTGGCATAGGCGCTCAATGAATTCAGTGCTGTCTCGGTGACAGTGGGCGCCGTCAGTGCACCCATACGTACGCTGGCTTCGATCAGGGCGCCTGTCTTGTGTCGGTGCATGGTCTCAAGTTGAGTAAGCGACAGGGTTTTTCCCACGGATTCCAGATCAATCGATTGCCCCCCTACCATGCCAAGGTGGCCGCTTGCCCGGGCCAGTTCCTGAACCATCATCAGGCGGGCTGATTCACTGATGCGCGTGGTTCCCGCCAGCCAGCCAAAGGCCAGTGCCTGGAGCGCATCGCCGGCGAGAATGGCGGTGGCCTCGTCAAAGGCAATGTGTGTGGTCGGCCGACCACGGCGCAGCTCGTCATCGTCCATGGCTGGCAGGTCGTCGTGGATCAGGGAATAGGCGTGAATCAGCTCTACCGCACATGCAGGTGCCAGAGCGTCTTCTGCAGTCTGCCCCAGGGCTTTTGCTGCGGCGAGGCACAATGCGGGGCGGATCCGTTTACCACCACCAAGGACACTGTAACGCATGGCTTCCTGCAGCCGTTCAGACGCAGAGCTGCGATCAATACAGCGGTCCAGTTCGGTATCTACCCGAATGCGGCAGGTCTCGAGGAAGTCGAGCGCCAATTTGTTCTGATCACTCATCAGTCAGCATCGTCCGGCAAGAACGGTCGGGTTTCCAGAGTGCCATCACTGGTCTGAACAAGTTGTTCAACCCTTTGTTCGGCGCTCTTCAGGGCCTGCTGGCATTCACGGGTCAGTTTGACACCGCGCTCGAAGGCAGACAGCGACTGTTCCAGAGAAAGTTCGCCCTGTTCCAGGTCCCGAACCAGTTTCTCCAGTTCATCAAGGGATTTCTCGAAATCGGCGATGGATGTGGCGCTTTGTTCACTGGCCATCGGGGAGATCCTCCGATCGGGTGGCAGAATTTGGCGGATTATATCAGAGCTTGAAGGCTATCGCTGCCAGTCGAAACGGCGGCATTCACCTCTTTCGGCGTTGGGCCCCCAGCTTTGTTCGCTCACCCGTATTTCGCCCTCGCGGGAAATGCTGACCACGGTGGTTGCGCGTGTGCCGTATTCTTCTCCGATAATAAAGGGGGAGGAGAGGAAGCGCTCGGTTTCCAGAGCGATCCCGGTGTCCGGCAGCAGATGGTCCGGAGCTGGAGTGGTATCCTGCAGCAGCTCGATCAGCTCTTCATGAAGTGCCTCTGCATCGTTACTGGCAACGGTTACTGCATCGCCTACTGTTTGTCTGAGGCGCAGAAGTTTTGGCCAGGGAGTCTGCAACAGGTGGTTGCTGAGCCCGTAGAGCCCACGATGAATATGCCGGCCCGGCTGGGCGTCCCGGTTGCTGTAATACCAGCCGGATGTCTCGGCCAGATGTATCAGGTTAAAACCCGAGTATCGACCCGCCTCATCCGAGAGCCCGGCCTCCAGTGACGTTATCGGCTCCTGCAGAGCACGTAACGGCAGCTCGCCGCGGCTGCTGCGTCCGGCTTCAGGCACGCCTTCCCGGACATTGGTAACAGCGCTGACTGTCCCGTCCCGGGACACCGCAAGCCAGGTTCCGCCAGATTGCAGGTCCCGGCCGGCGAGAACGCCCATTCCCGAATCTGTGTTCCACCAGTGCATCGGAGCAGTGGGTCGACGAAAGAATTCGTCCCGGTTGGCCGCGACGACTAGCGGAAAGTGCGCATTCTGGCCAAGGGTGAAGGCGATCAGGCACATGGTATGGAGTGAGTCCCCCGGAGTTAATGAAGTTGGCTGTTGCGGTGTGTATCATACCAGCCTTGTTTTTGGGTGCGGAACAATGGCTATGACCCTGATATACGTATTTGCTTCCTATCTTGCGCTGGGCGCTCTGGCCGGTACTCTCGCGGGTCTTTTCGGAATTGGCGGCGGGCTCGTCATCGTACCGGTTCTGATCTTCAGTTTCGGGTTGCAGGGCATCAGTTTCGAGATAGCTGCCCATCTGGCCGTAGGTACCTCATTGGCCACCATCGTTTTCACATCCATGAGTTCTATCCGATCCCATCAGAAACATGATGCTGTGCGTTGGGATATCTTCCGCCCCATGACGGTTGGTATTGTCGTGGGTGCCGTGCTGGGCGCATGGTCCGCCGCAATGCTGAGCGGCCCGACCCTGGAGCTGGTTATCGGAGTGTTCGTGATCCTGGTCGCGATCAAAATGCTCACGGGGGCCAACCCCAAACCGGGGCGGGATGTTCCGGGCAAACCCGGGCTGGCTGCCTCTGGCGGCGTCATAGGGTGGGCTTCCGCTATTTTCGGGATCGGCGGCGGTACCCTGACAGTGCCATACCTTAACTGGTGTAACGTGCGAATGCAGGAGACTGTGGGTACATCTGCGGCCTGCGGCCTTCCAATTGCTGTTGCCGGTGCACTGGGTAACATCTGGACCGGTTGGGATCATCCAAATCTCCCCGAATACAGTGTGGGCTTTATTTACCTGCCGGCCCTGCTCGGGATTATCATGACCAGTGTGCTTTTTGCCAGGGTGGGTGCGACTCTGGCTCACCGGCTGGATGCCGTGGTTTTAAAGCGAATATTTGCCATTGTCCTGATTTTGGTGGGACTCCGTTTTCTTCTGAGCTGAGAGGTTGTCGATGCTGCAGCATCCCCAGATAGATCCGGTGGCGATCGCCATCGGTCCCCTCAAGATTCACTGGTATGGTTTGACCTACCTGGTTGGCTTTCTGGCCGGTTGGTGGCTGGGTCGTTTGCGTACACGCAAACCCTGGTCCCCGATCAACGAGGAACAGATGGGGGACCTGCTGTTCTATCTGGCCCTTGGGGTCATTCTTGGTGGCCGGTTCGGCTATGTGGTTTTCTATAACTTCGATACATTCCTGGCGGATCCGCTTTGGCTTTTCCGCGTCTGGGAGGGCGGCATGTCCTTCCATGGCGGTCTGCTTGGCGTGATGCTGGCGATGTGGTGGTACGGTCGCAAGGTGGATGCCGGGTTCTGGAAGATTGCTGATTTTGTCGCGCCGCTGGTCCCGGTTGGCCTGGGTGCGGGGCGTATCGGCAACTTTGTCAATGGCGAGCTCTGGGGCAAACCGACCGACGTCTCCTGGGGTATGGTATTCCCCACCGCGCCAGATGCCCTGGCCAGACACCCTTCCCAGCTTTACCAGTTTGCCCTGGAGGGCGTCGCCCTGTTCGTCATCCTGTGGTGGTTCTCTGCCAGGCCCCGCCCGCGAATGGCGGTGTCCGGGATGTTCCTGATCTTCTATGGGGTGTTCAGGTTCCTGGTGGAATTCGTACGGGAGCCGGACCCGCAACTTGGGTACCTGGCGTTTGACTGGCTAACGATGGGACAGGTGTTGTCGACACCGATGATTGTGGCGGGCGCCGCCCTGATGTTCATTGCTTACCGGAGAAATGCGGAATGAAAGCCTATCTCGACCTGATGCAGGATGTTGTCGATAACGGATTTGATAAAGGTGACCGGACCGGTGTCGGCACCCGATCCGTATTCGGCCGCCAGGTTCGCTTCAACCTCAAGGACGGCTTTCCGCTGGTAACCACCAAGAAAGTTCATCTGCGCAGCATCATTTACGAACTGCTCTGGTTCCTGAACGGCTCTACGGACAACAACTGGCTGAAAGAGCGGAAGGTCTCAATCTGGAATGAGTGGGCGCTGGACGATGGTGATCTGGGGCCCATCTATGGCAAGCAGTGGCGTAGCTGGCATTGCCCGGATGGCCGCGTGGTTGACCAGATCAGCGAAGTGATTGAGCAGATCCGCACCAAGCCCAATTCCCGCCGGCTGATTGTGTCTGCCTGGAATCCGGCGGAACTCCCGGACGAATCCATCGGGCCACAGGACAACGTGCGCGAAGGTCGCATGGCACTCGCCCCGTGCCACTGTCTGTTCCAGTTCTATGTTGCCGATGGCAAACTTTCCTGCCAGCTTTACCAGCGCAGTGCCGACCTGTTTCTGGGGGTGCCGTTCAATATTGCCTCCTATGCTTTGCTAACGCACATGATCGCCCAGCAATGTGATCTGGACGTTGGTGAGTTCGTGCATACTTTCGGCGACTGTCACCTGTATCAGAACCACCTGACCGACGATATTGTCTTCGAACAGCTCAAACGCGAACCGCGGGCATTGCCGACGCTGGTGCTCAAGCGCAAGCCTGAATCGATCTTCGAGTACGAGCTCGAAGATTTCGAATTTGACGGCTACGAGCCGTATCCGGGTATCAAGGCGCCTATTGCGATCTAAATGTGAACTCCGTAACAAGAGGACTCCAAATGAGGAAAGCCCTCATAGTCGCCATGTCCCGCAACCGGGTCATCGGTCGCAACAACAACCTCCCCTGGTACCTGCCGGGCGACCTGCGTTACTTCAAGCAGGCCACCATGGGCAAACCCATCATAATGGGGCGCAAGACCTGGGATTCCATTGGCCGGCCATTGCCTGGACGGATGAACGTTGTGATTTCGCGGAACCCGGACTGGGCAGCGCCCGCCGGAACAGTGGCAGCAATGTCGTTGCAGGAAGCGTTGGTGAAGGCCGAGGCCCAGGCGGAACTGGAAGGTGGTGAGGAAGTGATGATTATCGGTGGCGGCCAGATCTATACCGAGGCCTTACCGATGGTGGATCGAATGTACGTTACCCAGGTGCACGCAGAGGTGGACGGGGATGCCTTCTTTCCGGAAGTGAACTGGGATCAGTGGGAAGAAATCGGACGGGAGGATTTCTCCGCGTCCGATAACAATCCTTACGACTACAGCTTCGTCGTCTATCAGCGCCAGGCTTAAGCCTGGCGAGGTGGGCGTTTGCCAGCGGGCTTTCCGCCCTTGCCGGGGGGCTTGCCACGGCCGCCGGGGCCACCAGGGCCGCCACGGCCTTTCGGACCACCTTTCTTGAAGCCACCTTTCGGGCCCTTGCGATTCTCGCCCGGACGGCCGCCGCCTTTGCGATCACGGCGTGGCGGTGTGGTCGACATAGTGGGCAAAGCTTCCGGCTGTTCCAGGGGCAGGGAACCTGGCTGGGCAGCTTCCATCCAGCAAGCGAGGGCGCCAGCTACCATGGCCATATCCATGTCATTGCGCTCGGCAATTTCGTCCAGAAGCGACATCGCCTTGGCCAGTTTCTTGTCTTCCGCAAAGCCCAGCAGTTGGGATTCGAACTGCTGCTCCCGCATTTTCTTGAGCTCGACGGGAGACGGCAACTCGTAGGCTTCCATCGGCGAGTTCGTTGCGCGTTCAAGCGTTCGCAGCCAACTGCGCTCACGGGGTGTGACCAGCAGGATCGCCTTGCCTTCGCGACCGGCGCGACCGGTACGGCCAACCCGGTGGATGTAAGCTTCAGTGTCGTAGGGGACGTCGTAGTTGATGACGTGCGTGATACGGGACACATCCAGACCGCGCGCAGCCACATCGGTGGCAACAATAATGTCTTTCTTGCCGCGCTTCAGGTCTTCAACAGTCTGTTCCCGCTGGCGTTGGTTCAGATCTCCGCTCAGGGGCGCGACCGCATGGCCACGAGCCGAAAGCTTCTCGGCCAGCATGGTGGTTTCCGCTTTGGTGCGCACAAAAATAATGGCGGCATCGATCGGCTCAACTTCCAGAATGCGGGTCAGGGCATCCAGCTTGCGCTCGGCGTAGACGGGCAATACGAACTGTGAAATTCGTTCAACGGTGCGGGTCTCGCTCTCAATCCTCACTTCTGTTGCGTTGCGAAGATAGGTTTGGGCGACCTTCTTGATCTGCGGCGGCATGGTGGCGGAGAACAGGGCGCGCTGACAGTTGTCCGGCGTCTTGGCCAGAATGGCTTCAACATCGTCAATGAAGCCCATGCGGAGCATTTCGTCCGCTTCATCCAGCACCAGTGCCTTCAGGCTGTCGAGTTTCAGTGTGCCTTTGCGCAGGTGGTCGAGCATGCGACCAGGCGTGCCAACGATAACCTGGGCACCGCGCCTCAGGCCCTTGATCTGCGGATAGAAATCCTGGCCACCGTAAATCGGCAGCACATGGAAATGACGGAACTTGCTGGCATAGGTGGTAAAGGCTTCAGCCACCTGAATGGCCAGCTCACGCGTGGGTGCCAGCACCAGAATCTGGGGTTCGCTGACAGAGGCGTCAATCCGGCTCAGTAAAGGCAGCGCAAAGGCGGCGGTTTTGCCGGTGCCGGTCTGGGCAACGCCCAGAAGATGGTTGCCGGCCAGCAGTGCGGGGATGGCCTGAGCCTGGATGGGAGATGGTTTTTCATAGCCAACAGCGGTCACGGCTTCAAGTACGGCCGGGTCCAGACCAAGTTCGGCAAAGGACAATTCAGACATTTATTTACTCGGAATTCGGGAGGTAAAGCATTGCCAGGCAATGCATGATGTGCCGACATTATAGCCACTTTAGCGCTATTTTAATACGCAAATTCCGGAGGGCTCGGTAGGTAGTTGCCGGTGCGCCATTATTGCTTTGCTAACGTATCTGCGGCAGTCTTCTTTTTTCCCGATAGGTTGCTAACAGGAATGCACGAATGACCTTTGATCAGTTGTTGTCGGCCGGCCGTGCCGGCGAAGAGCTTGTCATGCCCCCAAGCTGGGCGCAGGGACGAGCCACCTTTGGTGGCCTGGTGACTGCGCTCATATTCGATCGGATGCAGAATCTGGTGGCTCCTGGCCGTGCCATGCGGTCCATGCAGGTGTCTTTTGTGGCGCCAGTAGAGCCCGGGGTGCCGGTGACGTTCCATGCCGACCTGCTTCGGGAAGGTCGGGCTGTCAGCCAGGTAGAGGGCCGAATTGTCCAGAAGGGAGAACCGCGGCTGGTTTGTATGGCCAGTTTTGGTGGTGATCGGGAGTCGGCGGTACGAGTTGAGGGTCTGCCTGCACCGGAAGCGGCGCCCGTGGACCATTGCCAGGGCTTGCCCTATATCGAAGGCGTCACCCCGGAATTTACCCGGCATATCGAAATGCGATGGGTATTCGGAAACATGCCGTTCACCGGTAAGGGTGGCCGCGAAATGGGCGGCTGGATGCGTTTCAGGGAAACGCCGGAGGCCATTTCTGACGCCCACCTTGTGGCTTTGATCGACGCCTGGCCGGCCCCGGTTCTCCCCCACCTCAAATCAAGGGTGCCGGCAAGTTCACTATCCTGGGCCCTGGATATTCTTCACCCAAGACCAGCAGTTGAGCCTGGCGACTGGCTGCTTTACAAAGCGAGTATTGATCAGGCCGGTGATGGCTACTGTCACTTTCAGGCAAGTATCTGGACACCGAGAGGCGAGTTGCTGGCGCTTAGCCGGCAGACAGTCACCGTATTTGGTTAAACGACCTGTTTAAACCCGCACAGAAGTGGCAGCTCAGGCTGCCATTTCTGCTTTCAGGGCGTCGTTGATAATGCGGGCGAAGTCTTCCGGAGAATCTTCCTGCAAAAAATGGCCGCCGCGGAGCGTTATGTGCGGCTGGCCGTGGGCACCCGGGATTCGGCGTTGCATATAGCGATCGCCGCCGCGGGTAATGGGGTCTCCGTTACTGAAACAGGTTATGAACGGCTTCTTCCACTTTTCCAGTACTCGCCATGCCGCTTTGTTGGCTCCGCTGGATGGATCCGCTCCAGAGACCGGAACCAGCTTCGGAAACGCCCGGGCCCCGGCCTTGTAGTCAGGCGCCGGAAACGGTGCTTCGTAAGCGGCCAGTTCACCCTTTGAAAGTGTGCGTTCGGTTCCCAGTTGGACGATGCGACCTACGGGGAACCAGGGGCTGTGCGTGGCAAAAGCTTTCCAGAGGGAAAAGACAGTCGGAATCCGGTTTTCGCCGGTCGGAAGCATGCCGTTACCGACAATGATGCGACTAAAGCGCTGAGGGTTTGCCGCAGCCAGTCTTAACCCAAGCAGCGACCCCCAATTCTGGCACACCAGTGTGATGTTTTTGAGGTTCAGAGTTTCCAGCCAACTGGTCAGCCACGCCATGTGTCGATCATAGCTGTAATCCGCCACTGAGGCTGGTTTGTCCGACTTCCCGAAACCGATGAGATCCGGTGCCAGTACCCGGTGCCCTGCATTCGCTACCAGCGGAATCATATGCCGGTAAAGATAAGACCACGAGGGCTCGCCGTGCAGCATCAGCACTGGTGAGGCACACTCAGGGCCTTCATCGACGTAGTGCATCCTCAGGTTGGGATCCACGTCCAGATAGTGGGGGGCAAAAGGGTAATCCGGAAGTCCTGCGAAGCGGGCTTCATCGGTTCTCAGAATACGCATGCCATCGACTGTCCTGACTGATTGGTTGCGTGATTGTCGGAACCTGCCGTTTCCGGGTATTCCCTAAGACAATCGTCAAAGATCAGGATAAATCAGATGGAAATTTTGTGTGTTTGAGTTGCGTAACAGAGCGTTGCCGCTTTGAATCAGGAGGCGAGTCCGAATAGTTTTTCCGGGTTGTCAATTCGGGCCATGGCCTCGTCACAGCAGTTTACGGCACCGCAATCATCGGCGGAGCAAAGACCAATGGTTTTGCACCCGGTCGCCTGCTGGTTATCGCTCCCGTTCTGAAATATCCGGGCACGGGAAAGAATGGAGCGGCAGTGGCCACAGAGCAGGGTAGGTACTGCACTGTTTTCGACTAAAACAGCGGTGTAATGTTGTGGTTCGGTCATACTCATTAAAATCCTCCTGATAACTCCCAGCATAGGGACAGAGTGTGACAAGTCTAAGTCTGTCCCGCTGTGTATACGGATCAGTTGTCCGGATCGACCAGCGGGCGGCGGTTGGAGCGCTTATCTTCCCAATCAAGCTCTTTTGGATCGTACCAGCCAATGCCGTCGAGTACTTTCTCACGGGTCGTCGGGGAGAGGGTTGGCCACAGCTCCTGAAAATCTTCCAGCCCCTTTTCTCTCTGCCTTTGCTGTTTGCTCTGGAGCCGGTTGATCGTGCGCGGCAGATGGAGGGCTTCACCAAGCTGACCGGGTACCAGAACCTCCTGCCCCATGACCTTGCGGCGATGGGTGCGGGCTGCCAGTACCCTGCGTAGCTCAACAGCGGCCTCAACAGCGGTTTCTGTGGTAAAGGTTTCCAGTTCCAACAACATGACCTGTTTAATGGCTGATCAGTAACCGTTCACTATAACCTGAAGCGGACTACAGTGGCCATGCCACCGTGATACGCTAGTGCCCAGAGGGTATGGCGGCCCCCTAATCAACCGCTTCAACTTGCTCGGGGAAAACAAGGATTATGTACGCAAAACTCGAAACACGGACTTTTCTGGCGATGCTGGTGGGGGTTTCCCTGGCTTTCGTGTTTCTTATGAAGCCTTTCTTCGGCCCGATCTTCTGGGCTGTGGCCATTGCGCTTATTTTTCATCCGGTCCAGCAGTTGCTGGTTCGAAAGCTGGGGGATCGGCCGAATCTTAACGCGCTGATCACGCTTGCGATCTGCATGGTCATTGTGGTGATCCCGGTGCTTGTCCTGGTGACGTCGCTTATTGCAGAGGGAGTGGCTCTGTATCAGCAGATCCAGAGCGGAGAAATCCGCCCCGGAGAATACATAGATCAGGTGAACCAGTCGTTCCCGGCGATACAGCATTTTCTGGCTCAGTTTGACGTCAGTTTTGCGGAACTGAGGGATCGTACCGTCAGCGCCTTTGTTGGCGGTAGTCAGTTCCTGGCAAAGCAGGCGCTTGGCTTTGGCCAGAATACGTTTCAGTTTTTCCTTGGGCTTGCGCTGATGGTCTACCTTGCCTTTTTCCTTTTGCGGGACGGCAGCAAGCTGGTGGAGCTTATTATTCATGCCTTGCCGCTAGGCGATGAACGGGAGCGCCTGTTGTTCGCGAAGTTCGCCGAAGTGACTCGCGCAACCGTAAAGGGCAATCTGTTGATTGCGATTATTCAGGGCGCGTTGGGGGGCATTATTTTCTGGATTCTTGGAATCGAGGGAGCCCTGCTTTGGGGTGTGGTGATGTCGATCTTCTCCCTGTTACCTGCGGTGGGCGCCGCGTTGGTGTGGGTGCCCGCAGCGATTTATCTGGCGGCTGTCGGAGATGTGATTGAAGCCGTGGTACTGACGACTTTCGGGGTCGTGGTCATTGGTCTCGCGGACAATTTGCTGCGCCCTCTGCTGGTTGGCAGGGATACCAAGCTGCCTGACTATATTGTGCTGCTGTCGACACTGGGTGGCATTGTTATGTTCGGTGTGAATGGTTTTGTTATGGGCCCTCTTGTGGCGGCTCTCTTCATGGCGTTCTGGGGTATATTCATTCGTGAGTTCGGACATGAAGCTCAGTCAGGGAAGCGTGTCACAAAAGGCTCGGAGAGTGCGGACCCCGACGCCGGTTAAAGTGACTTGTCACTAAAGTGTGATACGATTTTCATTGTTTGCCCCAGCTTGTGGAGATAGGCACCACATAACAAAAAAGAAACAGGTATCGGTGAGATATCAGGAGTAATGCAGGTGAGTACCATGAGAAAAGCGACCAACCCTCTGAGCCGTCTCGCAATTGCAGCCGGCGCCGCTTTTATGCTGGGGCTTGCGCCCGCAGCCTATGCAGATGAAACCGTTGCTCTCAAGAATGCGCTTTATGGAGCGGGGTACAGCATCACGAATGTCAGTCCCGAGATGGACGATGCGACCCGCTCGGCTCTGACGAAGTTTCAGAACGATAACGGCCTGCAGGCAACCGGGATTCTCAATGACGAAACCAAAGAAGCCCTGGGGATGATTTCGGTTCAGGTCGCTGCAGCATCCTCTGCATCGGCTGGGGCCAATACGGACTCAAGCACCTCCGTGGAAGCTCAGTCCGCAGCTCCCGCAGAGCCGGAAGCTGACGCCGAGGAAGAGGCTATTGAAGAAGATGATGACGGTGGCTGGTCACTTTGGTAAGCCGTGCTGGAAGCAAAAAAGCCCGCCAGGATACCTGAGCGGGCTTTTTTATCGGTCCGACGATGCTCAGTCGAGCTTGCTCAGATCCCGGACGGCGCCTTTGTCTGCACTGGTGGCAAGCAGTGCGTAGGCTTTGAGTGCTGTAGAGACCTTCCTGTCCCGGGCCAGCTCGGGCTTCCATCCCCGGGCGTCACGGGCCTCCCGGCGACGATCCAGCTCGTATTGATCCAGCTCCACATTGATGCTCCGATTGGGAATGTCGATACGGATCAAATCGCCGTTCTCGAGCAGGCCAATGGCGCCCCCCGCTGCGGCTTCGGGCGAGGCGTGGCCGATAGAGAGCCCGGAGGTGCCACCCGAGAAGCGCCCATCGGTCAGCAGGGCACAGTCCTTACCGAGACCTTTTGATTTAAGGTAGCTGGTCGGGTAAAGCATTTCCTGCATGCCGGGGCCGCCGCGAGGGCCTTCGTACCGGATAATAACCACCTCTCCGGGTTTGACTTCGTCACTCAGAATGCCGGCTACAGCGGAATCCTGGCTCTCGAAGACCCGCGCCTTGCCCTCAAAAACATAGATGCTTTCGTCCACGCCGGCGGTCTTCACCACGCAGCCATCCAGTGCAATGTTGCCGTAAAGAACAGCAAGGCCACCTTCGGCGGAGTAGGCGTTCTCGACTGAACGGATGCAGCCGGTCTCACGATCTCCATCCAGCGTTGGCCAGCGCGTGCTCTGGCTGAAGGCGGTCTGTGTCGGAATGCCTGCTGGCCCCGCCTTGTAGAATTCCACAACGTCTGAAGTCGGGGAGCGCATGATGTCCCAGGTTTCCAGCGCCTCTTTCATGGTTTTGCTGTGCACCGTTGGCAGGTCAGTGTTGATCAGGTTGCCGCGTTCCAGCTCACCGAGAATGCCCATTATGCCGCCGGCGCGGTGTACATCTTCCATGTGATATTTCGGCGAGTTTGGCGCGACCTTGCATAGTTGGGGTACCGTGCGGGACAACTGGTCGATCTCGTTCAGCGTAAACGGCACCCCACCTTCCTGCGCGGCGGCCAGAAGGTGCAGAATGGTGTTGGTAGAGCCGCCCATGGCAATGTCCATCACCATGGCGTTTTCAAATGCCGCCATTGAAGCAATGCTCAGGGGCAGGACGCTGGCATCGTCTTCCTCGTAATAGCGGCGTGCGTTCTCCACAATCTGACGACCGGCTTTCAGGAACAGTTGCTCGCGATCGGAGTGGGTAGCCAGCATTGACCCGTTGCCTGGCAGCGCCAGGCCAATGGCCTCGGTCAGGCAGTTCATGGAGTTGGCGGTGAACATGCCAGAGCAGGAGCCGCAGGTCGGACAGGCGCTGCGCTCATATTCTGCGACTGTCTCATCATCGGCATTGGGATCAGCCGCGATGACCATGGCGTCTACCAGGTCGAGTTTGTGCTCTGACAGCTTGGTTTTGCCCGCTTCCATTGGGCCACCGGAGACAAAGATGGTCGGAATGTTCAGGCGCATGGCGGCCATGAGCATGCCCGGGGTTATTTTGTCGCAGTTGGATATGCAGACCAGGGCGTCCGCACAGTGCGCGTTGACCATGTATTCCACTGAATCAGCGATGATTTCGCGGGACGGGAGAGAGTACAGCATGCCGTCGTGGCCCATGGCGATGCCGTCGTCGACGGCGATCGTGTTGAATTCCTTGGCCACACCGCCGGCAGCTTCGATTTCGCGACAGACCAGCTGGCCCAGATCTTTCAGGTGAACGTGGCCGGGGACAAACTGGGTGAAGGAGTTGGCAACCGCAATGATGGGTTTGCCGAAATCTTCATTTTTCATACCGGTGGCGCGCCAGAGGGCGCGGGCGCCGGCCATGTTGCGGCCTGCCGTGGATGTCCGCGAGCGATACTGAGGCATGTGTTCTGTTCTCTCTGTAGTTACCTGATAGGTGATACCTGATGGCATAGGGCAAAATCAGAGGATACCAGATTAGACTCCTATCGCATGGTTGTTTTGCCAGTCGGTCGTTACAATGTTTAACAGAAGCGAAAGATTACCCTATCGTTTGAACCAGACAAGGAGCTTGCCTATGGCCGGCCAGGACAGCCTGCCTCTTCGTCGTCTTAAAGTGTTTCAGCCGCTAAATCGACTCACTGATGATCAGTTGGTCCTTCTTGCCAGTCGCGCTGAACGACGTTCTCTCGGTCCCGGCCAACGGGTTGTTGAACGTGGTGTTCGCGACGGGCTGGAATTTTTTCTGGTCAGCGGTCAGGTTGAGCTCGAAGCCGTTGATGGGCGTAAATCCGTGATTGATGCGGAGAGTGACAAGGCGCTTCATCCGATTGCGCGACTTCAGCCTCGAATGTACGACGTGACAGCCGTTAAACCTTGCGAGTTTCTCGTGGTAGAACAGGACATTCTCAACCAGATGCTGCGTTCGGCTCCGGTTGCCCAGGTCGAGATGGATTCCGGTGAAGGCACGGGTGGAGAGGAGAGTGAAGAGCATCACTTGTTGATGGAATTCTACTCTGAGCTCCGTTCCAATCAGCTCAAACTGCCCAGTGTTCCGGACGTGGCCTGGAAAGTCCGGCGTTTGGTGGATCGTGAAGAGTCAACCGCAGAACAGGTTGCAAACGCCGTATCCGCCGACCCGGCCATCGCCGCCAAATTGGTGCGGGCATGTAACAGTCCACTCTATCGCGGTTTCAGTGATGTTCGTAATGTCCGTGAAGCGGTGGTTCGACTGGGGATGAGAACAACCCGGCAGCTGGTGACCGTGTTTTCCATGAGGGAGGTGTTCAAAACCCGGCAGGCACCCCTGCAGAGAGAAATGGAGAAGCTCTGGCGCCATTCGCGGGAAGTGGCAGCTCTGTGCTGGGTGCTGGCGGATCATGCCACACGTCTCAACCCTGAAGAAGCACTCCTGGCCGGCTTGCTGCACGATATCGGGGTTGTCCCCGTTCTGGTTCAGGCCGAGCACCATTCGAATCTGTTTGCCAACGAGGCCAACCTCCAGCATGCGATTGGGGAGCTCCGCGCCGATGTTGGGACTGCCGTTCTGGAAAGCTGGTCTTTCCCGCCAACCTTTATCAATGCGGTACGCTTTGCCGAAGAATGGCAGCACGAATGTCCCGAGTCGGAACCTCAGCTGACAGATGTGGTGATCGTGGCACAATTGCACGCCATGATCGGTTCCAGCCAGAATGCCGATCTGCCATCCTTTGATCAGGTGCCTGCGTATCGCCGGTTGGGTGAAATGGAACTGAACGCATCCCGAAGCCTGCAGCTTCTGACGGAAGCCCGCGCGCGCGTTGAGGAAGTTCAGCAACTGTTGTCGATTCGATAATCGTCTGGGCTGTATAACTTTTGGAGTCTGATTTCCGGTGACCGGTCCTGATATGAATGTACCTCTCTTTCCCCTGAATTCGATAGTCCTGCCCAGGGGAAGGATACCCTTGCAGCTGTTCGAGCCGCGATACATTGACATGCTTACACGCTGCCTCAAGGAGGATCGTGGTTTTGTCGTGGTCCTGTTACGGGATGGCAACGAGACAGCTTCTACCGCTGCCTTCTACGACATCGGTACCTATGTACGCATTACTGATTTTCAGCAGCTTGAAAATGGCCTGTTGGGGATAACTGTGGAGGGGGTTGCCAAGGTTTCCGTGGTTCGTAGCTGGCAACAGGAAGACGGCCTGAATATCGGCGACGTGGAAGTTCTGCTGGATGAGGCGGATAGCAAAGTCCCGGGGCGTTTCAGTGAATTGCCTTCGGTTCTGCGGGCGCTCTCCCAACATCCTGTTATCCGTGATCTCGAGATGGAGGT
This sequence comes from Marinobacter sediminum, assembly GCF_023657445.1. Classification (NCBI taxonomy): domain Bacteria; kingdom Pseudomonadati; phylum Pseudomonadota; class Gammaproteobacteria; order Pseudomonadales; family Marinobacteraceae; genus Marinobacter; species Marinobacter sediminum. The sequence goes on from NZ_JAGTWY010000001.1 coordinate 228,792, forward strand.
GGATTACGAGGATGCGCGCCATGTCGGCTGGCGTCTTACAGAACTGTTGCCCCTGGACAAACAGGAAAAACAGAGACTTGTTGAGTTGCAGGACCCTCTGGAGCGGTTGAGTCGTTTGCAGGAATTGCTGGAAGCGCTGGAGGAAGGCTAGACCGGCCGATAGGCGATAAGCGCATTTGGCCAGGCAAGTACCAGATAGCCGATTGTGAAGGCAAACCACAACATCCCCGCGAGGACCAGGGTCAGGTCTGCACTGAGGTGAATCCGGTCAAAACGACTGTAGCTGGCCCGGACACCAGATGTAATAGCCAGTCCCAAAAGTATCCCCCCGATAATGTCCGTGAACCAATGCACCCCCAGGTACAGCCGGCTGATAGCGACGGGCAGTAAAGGTAGTGAGAACAGGACATAGGTCTGCCAGCGTTTTCGATTACGCGTCTCGCCCGCCACGAAACTGGCGAGCAGGGTTACAAACACGGTAATGCCGGCGCTATGCCCGCTTGGAAACGAACCGGAAGTGGGAGGGCTCAATACTTCATCAGGACGGGGGATGCTCAAGGTGAATTTCAGTAGCCAGACCAGAACAATAGTCAGTAATGTGGCGGCGACTATGTGAGCGGCAGCTGCATAATAGCCCCTGAACATGAGGGCCAGACAACCCAGTATGGCGGCTGCAACAAGCACCGGGGGATCACCCAGCAGTGTGGCGACAATCGCGGGGCCATCCAGTAACGGTTGTCTCAACTGCTCGAACCATTCCAGTGCCAAATGGTTGAACGGTGTCAACACCTGCGTGTGGGTCGCCAGCTGACCCCATAAGAGCAGTAGGCCGGATGCTCCCGCTGCAAGCATGAAGGACGCCAGAGGAAACTCCCCCTCTTGCGCCGGGCGGGTATTCGTATAGAGGCGCCAGAAGCGGTGGGTGGCATCATAGTGTGCCATTGCGCGTTCCAGCCATGAATAAAAACGGCTGCCTTCACCGAGACCAAGTTGGAATCGAAACAGCACCAGATAAACCATCAGAAGCGTGGCGAGGCTAATTCCAATGACCGCGTAAAAGTGCGCTGGCGGTTGTATTTCACTGGCCAGTGCATTGCCCACCAGAAACCCTGGTAAAATATAGACTGGTGCCCAGCCCACGGCTGAAGCGACATTGAACGCAATAAACCGTTGCCAGGGCATGAGCAGGGCACCCGCTATCATCGGAATGACCGGGCGAACAGGGCCCACAAAGCGACCAATAACAACGCTTTTGCCACCGTGTTGACGGAAGAAGTATTCTCCCTTGGCAATCAGTGCCGGAAAGCGACTCAGGGGCCACACGGAGTCCAGTCTGCCCTGAAGCATTCGTCCGAGCGCAAAGCTGATGGTATCCCCGGCGATGGCGCCAAGCCCGGCCCAGATCAGTGCTGCTATCAGTGGCATGCCGGTCTGGCCCGCAAGGGCAGCAACTGCAAACAGGATGGCGACCCCGGGCACGATAATGCCGGCGATGGCCAGTGATTCGACGAAAGCTGTGCTGAAAAGTGCGGCGGCCAGCCAGCCCGGATGGATGCTCAGCCAGGCTGAAAGGTCACCAAGCCAGCTGGTGCTCATGTCGTAATGGTCTCTCCCGGGCTGAACCAGATAGAGTCCGCACCGCGTCTGTGGGCTTCCTCCATTGCCTGGTGGGCCCGTTTCCGAAGCCCGTCAGTGCGGGTGTCCCCGTTTTCACGGGTTGTGCAACCAAGACTGACGGTGGCTTTGCCGACAACTGGCCACTCGCGTTCTGCAATCGTCCGGCGAATACGCTCGGCAATCACCCTCACACCCTCTTCGGGTGTAAACGGAAGAATGAGAAAGAATTCGGAATTGTTGAGGGTATACAGGGTGTCACCCGCACGTATCACGCCGAAAAGATGCTCTGTCATGTGTCGGAACAGCTTGTGAATGCCCTCCTTGCCATGCAGGTCTTCCACTTCGGAGGCATAGTCAATGCTCAGATTAATCACTGAAAGCATATGGCCGGTGGCAATGGCCCTGCTGATTTCCTTCTGCAGGGTTTCATCCAGAAACCGAGCATTGTGCGCGCCGGTGACCGGATCGGTGATTGCCAGGTCCTCGGCTGACTGGGCCATGTGGTCGTAATGCCAGATGTAAAGTGAAGCCGCAGTCAACAAAATAAACAAGCCGGCAATGATAGTCAGGGCATCGGCACTCGGCTCGCGGATAAGCAACAAAATCGATGCGGGAACCAGCAGTAACAGGGAAAGCGTGACGCCTTGCCTGAGAGGCAGGATCAGCAGGTTGAGAACCAGCAAAGGCATGGCCCAGTGATTGATACCGGGGCTATCGAGAGTGGCCATGGCCGCGAGCAACCCACTGTTCAGGCCGGTCAGAATGACCAGGTGCCCCGGTGCCGATAATTGGTGTCGCCGGCAAATAAAGGTATAGGCGGTTCCTGCCAGCGTCAGCGCGGCCATGCCGGCGGCGAGATAAAACAACTCGTAAAAGCCATAGCGCAGATTCTGCATTGCGAGGATGAAGATAAACAGCGTGGCGAGGGCGTAGCCTATACTGTGGGTCCAGGTTCTCAGCCGTGTCTCGGTCATGATGCGGGTCCCTCGGCAGGAGCTTGGCCATGAGATGATGCCTGTCCCCATGCACTGTATGCCTGGGTACGGTTGCCACCCTGCTGCTGAGCCCGTCGCAGCGCGTTGGCAGCGCTTTGCTGCAGGCTGTCCGCATTGTCACCGATATTCAGGCCGGCAATACCGGTACTCAGGGTCAGTTTCATTCCATGGGATTCCAACAGTGTGCACAGGCCCTTACGGATAACTTCTGCGCGTGCAATGGCGTCGCTCGTGGCAATGCCTGGCAGGATGACCAGAAACTGGAGATCTGCAACCCGATAATACGTATCAAAATCCCGGATCTGCGAGTGAAGGTAGCGGCCAATGCGCGGCAGGATTGAGCGGATATCTTCGTCCGGGTCATTGTCACTCAGGTGCGTGTCCAGTCCGATCATAATGATGGACATGTCCGTACCTTCCCGTTCGCTCCGCTGAATCTCCTTGTGCAGATCAGCCGACAGATACTCGCGGCTTGCAGCCTGGGTCAGCTCATCGGTGCGCCTGAGGGGCGCGAGCTGGCGGGTCTTGTACTCTCGAAGGAAGATCAGAATGCCGGAGAGCAGGACAGTCAGCAAAAACGCACTGATCATCTGGTGGCGATCTGCAAGGCCGGTGGCCCATTGCGTCGCCACGACCGACAGGACGATGATCACGATCGTGGCAAGGGCCGCGATACTCCCCGGGACAAGTGCAAATGCCACAAGCGGGACCGCGTAAAGCCAGTGGCTCAGCGTCCAGGGGCCAGTCCAGAAGCTGGTCAGCAGAAGCAGCAGGAGTGCGACAAAAAACAGTTGCTGGATTCGGGGCCAGGGATTTTTCTCGCGACTGGAGTGAAAGCTTCGCCCACAGATAACGATGCCGGCAGCAGCGGCAGCTGTGGCAGAAGTCAGCGGCTCGCCCAGCACAGCACAGGCCGCGGCTATGGCAATCAGGGCCACGAATCCGGCCCGCGACAATCGGCTTAACAGGAATTTTTCGGCCAGCTGGGCCATGTTGTCCTTCCTTTTCTGATACTCCCTAAATTGGCAGCTCGCAGCGGTATAATATCTGTTTGGGGTGCGTACTTGAAACGGGAAAGGTAAAGTTAGGCCCTTATTCCTGAATTCTGCTTGTAAATATGAAGGTAAACAGATGGATATTGCAGCTTACATGACCGAGGTCGGGCAGCAGGCGCGTGCAGCCGCAACGCTGGTTGCGCGCTCAACCACGGCTGTGCGCAATCAGGCGCTGCTTGCTACTGCGGATGCGCTTGATTCGGCCCGAAGCGAACTCTCCATGGCGAATAGCAAGGATCTTGAAAAAGGTCGCGAAAACGGCCTCGACGCGGCAATGCTTGACCGTCTGGAACTAACGCCTCAGCGCATCGATACCATGATCGAGGGGTTGCGGCAGGTGGCCTCCTTGCCCGATCCGATTGGCGAGATCACCGGCATGACTTATCGTCCGTCCGGCATTCAGGTGGGAAAAATGCGGGTGCCGCTCGGCGTGATCGGTATCATCTATGAATCCCGTCCCAATGTGACCGTGGAAGCGGCCAGTCTGTGCCTTAAATCGGGCAATGCCACCATTCTGCGAGGGGGTTCCGAGTCTATACACTCCAACCAGGCCATTGCCCTCTGTCTGGCCCGGGGTCTGGCGGAAGCAGGCTTGCCGGAGACTGCGGTTCAGGTGGTCAAGACGACGGATCGGGCTGCTGTGGGTGAGTTGATTACCATGCCCGAATTTGTGGATGTGATCGTGCCCCGGGGTGGCAAAGGGCTTATTGAGCGAATCAGCCGGGATGCCCGGGTGCCGGTTATCAAGCATCTGGACGGTGTATGCCACGTCTACATCGACAGTCACGCCGATCCGGAGAAGGCACTTAAAGTGGCAGTAAACGCCAAAACCCAGCGTTACGGCACCTGTAACACGATGGAAACCCTGCTGGTGGATCGCGAAATTGCCGAGGATATTCTGCCGTTGCTGGCGTCCTCATTCGTGGAGCAAGGTGTGGAACTGCGCGGCTGTGAAGAAACCCGCGCCATCATTGAAGCCGTTGATGCAACCGAGGACGACTGGGAAGCTGAGTATCTGGCGCCGGTATTGGCGGTGCGTGTCGTGGATGGCCTGGACGGCGCCATTGAGCATATTAATCGATACAGCTCACAGCACACCGACAGCATTGTTACTGAAAACTACACTCGCGCCCGTCGGTTTATCACCGAGGTGGATTCCAGTTCGGTCATGGTGAATGCGTCCACACGCTTTGCTGATGGCTTCGAGTATGGTCTGGGGGCTGAGATCGGTATCTCGACCGACAAGATCCACGCCCGCGGTCCGGTGGGGCTGGAAGGGCTGACGTCGCAGAAGTATGTGGTGTTCGGTGACGGTCATATCCGGACCTGATGCCCATGCATGTGATCTATGGAGGCACATTTGATCCGGTGCATCATGGGCACCTGCGACTGGCACTGGAGATCAGTGACCGTCTCGGTGTTGGTCAGGTGAGCCTGGTGCCCTGTCATATTCCGCCTCATCGCGGCGATACGGGGGCTTCTTCTGAGCAACGCCTGCACCTGCTGACGCTCGCCGTCGCCGATGAGCCACAGCTCCGGGTGGATGAGCGGGAGCTGAAAAGGTCTGGCGCCTCCTATACGGCCGACACGCTTCGCCAGTTGCGTAATGAGCTCGGGCCTGATGCGCCACTGGTGATGGTGGTGGGGACCGATGCCTTTGGCGGTTTCGACCGCTGGCGAGAATGGCAACAGATTCCGGAACTCGCCCATATCGTTGTTGTCCGTCGTCCGGGGTCTGAACTGGAGCCCTCGGGAGTGCCGGCACGTTTGCTGGCGGAACGCGAAGCGTGCGATCCCGAAGCCCTTTCCAGCCAGCCTTGCGGGTTGATTCTCGAGCTGAATCCGCCCTTGCTGGATATCTCCGCCACCGGCATTCGCGAGCGCATTGCAGACGGCCGTTCTGCCCGCTACCTTATGCCGGACTCGGTGTGGTTCGAGATTCGTCGCCAAGGACTATACGGAGCCTGCACCGCGGGGAACTTTTAGTGCTACAATCGCGTCTGAATATGACTTTTCGGGCGGCCATTCTGGCCGACGCCCGGGCAACAGGGTGATTATGCAGGCAGAACAACTGAAAGATCTGGTAGTTAACGCGCTTGAAGATGTGAAAGCACAGGACGTCAGTATCATTGATGTCCGTGACCGCACCAGTGTCACCGACTTCATGGTTCTGGCATCCGGAACGTCCAATCGTCACGTGAAATCCCTCGCCGACTCCGTAGTTTCCGATGCAAAGGAACAAGGCGTGCGGGCAAGCAATGTTGAGGGTCTAACGGCCAGCGACTGGATACTGGTGGATCTTGGTGATGTGGTGGTCCACGTCATGATGCCCGCCACCCGGGAATTTTATGATCTGGAGCGCTTCTGGCGCGATGCACCGGATCTTGGTGTTGCAGGCAGAGAGTAATCATGCGCTTACGTCTGATCTGCGTGGGGCAGAAAATGCCCGACTGGGTCAGTGCAGGGTATAACGATTACGCACGCCGGATGCCATCGGAATTGTCCCTGGAACTGGTCGAAATCCCCATGGCACACCGGGGCAAAAACCCGGATATCCCCAGACTGATGCAACGCGAAAGTGATGCCATCCTGGCAGCTGCTGGCTCAAAAGACCGGGTGGTTGCGCTGGAAGTGGGCGGACGCCCGTGGTCGACAGAAAAGTTGGCGAGTCAGCTTGAAAACTGGCAGCAGGATGGCCGAGACGTGAGCTTTCTTGTTGGTGGTCCGGACGGATTGGCAGACGCCTGCCGGCTGCGTGCCGACCAACAGTGGTCATTGTCACCTCTCACACTGCCGCATCCGCTGGTGCGGATTGTTTTGGCTGAGCAGCTGTACCGGGCCTGGTCGATTACCCGCAATCACCCGTACCACCGGGCTTAGGGGGCGTCATGCCGTGGGGTGAGTTCAAGGATACTGCTGCCGAGCGTCGCCTGTTCCAGCGACGCACCATCGTGGTCATGACATTCGTCGTGCTGATGATCGGTGGCTTGATTGCCCGGATGTACCAGCTCCAGGTTGTCGAACACGAGGTTTTCACCACGCTTTCTGACAAGAATCGTGTGCAAGTCCAGTCTGTGCCCCCGCCCCGGGGGCTTATTTACGATCGCAATCATGTCCTGCTGGCGGAGAATCGACCGGTTTTCAGTGTAACCCTGGTTCCCGAGCGTGTAGATGGCATGGACCAGACCCTGTCTCAGCTTGGCGGAATTCTGGATGTCTCGGGTGAGGACCTCGAGCGTTTCCATCGCCGGTTGCAGGAGCCCAGGCGCCCGTTTCAGGAGATCCCTCTCCGGTATGACCTGAATGAGCAGGAAATGGCCCGCCTCGCGGTGCATCGCCATGAGCTCCCGGGCGTGGAGGTAAAGGCAGAGCTGGTTCGTTATTATCCCCACAGTACGCTGACGTCTCATTCGCTCGGATTTGTAGGGCGGATTAACCGTGATGAACTGCAGCGCATTGATCCAGTGAATTACGCGGGTACCAACTACATCGGCAAATCCGGTATTGAGCGTTTTTACGAAGAGCTCCTCCACGGAACAGTGGGTTACCAGCATGTTGAAACCAATGCCCGTGGCCGGACCTTACGGGTTCTGGAACGTGAGAATCCGGTTCCGGGTGAAGACCTCCAGCTGCAGCTGGACCTGAGGCTGCAGGAACGCGCCTACGACCTTCTGGACGACCGGCGAGGTGCAATTGTGGCCATTGAACCCGCCACCGGAGGGATCCTGGCGCTGGCGAGTGTGCCTGGTTTCGATACCAACAAATTTGTCACGGGCATTAGCGTCAAAGACTATCGCGAGCTGAGCGAAAGTCGGGATAAGCCGCTGTTCAACCGGGCCCTCAGGGGGCAGTATCCGCCGGGCTCGACTCTCAAACCGATGCTGGCGATTGCCGCCCTTGATAGCGGTGCAACGGACCGGGATTACACGATCTGGGATCCGGGGTACTTTCAGCTTAACAATTCTGGTCGGCGTTATCGGGACTGGAAGCGGACTGGTCACGGCTGGGTAGACCTGATGGATGCCATGGCGGAATCCTGCGACGTCTACTTCTACGAGATCGCCGTGAAAATGGGGGTGGATACCATGTACAGCTACCTTTCCCGATTTGGCTTCGGGGAAGATGCGTCACTTGATGTATCCGGCGCCCTGAGCGGTTTGCTGCCATCCAAAGAGTGGAAGCGTGCCATGCGGAGCGAGCCCTGGTATCCCGGAGATTCGGTGAACCTGGGGATCGGTCAGGGATTCATGCTGGCGACGCCACTTCAGCTGGCAACGGCGACCTCTCTGATTGCCAACCGTGGCACCTGGGTCGAGCCTCGCTTGCTGAGGGAAATTGATGGGGACACGCCCGTAGAGCAGTATCTTCCGGACGGAAATCATGAGCCGCTGAAGCTCAAGAATCCGGCCGATTGGGAGTTTGTCGTCGACACCATGGCGGAAGTCATGCATGGCCGGCACGGCACAGCCCGTGGTTCAGGTAGAAACGCGCCTTTCCGGATGGCGGGTAAAACAGGAACGGCGCAAGTGTTCAGCCTTGCGGAAGACGAAGAGTATGACGCTGAAGAAATTCGCGAGCGATTGCGGGATCATGCGCTGTTCGTGGGTTTTGCGCCGGTAGACAATCCAAAGATTGCGGTTGCTGTGATTGTTGAAAACGGTGGGGGTGGCAGCAGTACCGCTGCACCAGTCGCCCGTGAGTTGTTTGATGCCTGGCTGGTGGAGTTTCCCGCCGGGGATCAAGAGGCCGTCGTTGGCAATGTCGAAAACAAGGGGCTGGATTGATGGCGCTGAATGAGTTTATTGCTTCATCTGCTGCCAACCCGCTGGGACGTCCCCGGGGAATCTGGTCGACTCTGCACCTGGACCCCATCCTGTTATTTTTGCTGCTGGCCCTGGTATCCGGCGGTCTTTTCGTTCTCTACAGCGGGGCAGATCGCAACGTCGAGGTGGTCAAGGCTCAGGGTATCCGGCTCGGTGTCGCGTTTGTGGTTATGCTGGTTTTCGCTCAGCTTGATCCTTCGGTTTTCCGGCGCTGGGCGCCCTGGCTTTACGGAGCAGGTATTATTGCCCTGCTGGCCGTGCTTGTGGTCGGAGTGGGTGCCAAGGGCGCCCAGCGCTGGCTCGCGCTACCGGGATTGCCGCGTTTCCAGCCCTCTGAGCTCATGAAACTGGTCGTGCCGATGATGGCAGCCTGGTACCTGTCCCGTCACTACCTGCCACCGCGACTCCGACACGTTGCAGTGGGGCTTGCCATTGTGCTGGTGCCGATGATGATGATTATCAAACAGCCTGATCTGGGGACGTCGCTCCTTGTCGGTATGGCCGGGCTTTTCGTGGTCTTCTTCGCGGGGATAAGCTGGAAGCTGATCACTGCGTTTATAGCTTTGGTCTCCGTCTCGGCGCCCATGATGTGGTTTTTCGTCATGCGTGACTACCAGAAACAGAGAGTGCTGACGCTGCTTGACCCCCAGAGTGATCCGCTCGGGGCTGGCTGGAACATTATCCAGTCCAAGACCGCTATTGGTTCCGGGGGCTTTGATGGTAAAGGGTGGTTGCAGGGAACCCAGTCCCACCTGGAGTTTCTGCCCGAGAGTCACACGGACTTCATTGTTGCGGTCCTGGCCGAGGAGTTCGGCTTTATCGGCATGCTTGTCCTGATGACTGTGTATTTCCTCATCATTCTCAGGTGCCTGTACATTGCCGTGACGGCTCAGGATTCTTTCAGCCGCTTGCTGGCCGGAGCACTGACCATGACATTTTTCATCTATATTTTTGTGAACGTCGGCATGGTCAGTGGTTTGCTTCCGGTCGTTGGTGTGCCATTGCCCCTGATCAGCTATGGCGGAACCTCAAGCGTGACACTGATGGCCGCATTCGGGGTGTTGATGTCGATTCATACCCATCGTCGAATGATCGGCGCTTAGGGAACCGAAACCGAACGTGGCGAGCGGGTAATGGTGATTCACGGCTATAACCCGCTACAATGGAGACTGGCCGTGAAAAAGAGATCCCGGCGATATATGATCAAGAGGAATTCCGGACTGTGAACTTCAATCCCTCGCTTTCATGGATACTGGTCGTGACCACGGCTTTGGTGCTGGGCGGTTGCGCATCATCTCCGGAGACGGATCATTCATCCCGGTACACCATTAGTCAGGATCGTGCTCCGGCGGGTCAGTTTGATGCGTCGGGCCTGTCGGATGCCAAGCCGATTTACGAGGCGCCCCGGCGGGCGGGGAACAAGTCGCCCTACACTGTTTGGGGCAAACAGTATCAAGTGATCCCAAGCAACGAAGGATATGTGGCCCGGGGCACGGCAAGCTGGTACGGCGAGAAGTTCCATGGCCATAAGACCTCAAACGGCGAAACCTTCAATATGTATGAGATGTCGGCCGCCCATAAATCCCTGAGGATTCCAGGCTATGCCCGGGTAACGAATCTTGATAATGGTCGCTCAGTGGTTGTTCGCGTCAATGACCGCGGACCGTTCCACGGCGATCGGCTGATTGACCTTTCCTACGCAGCTGCTAAAAAGCTCGGTTATCAGTCCCGGGGCACTGCCAGAGTTGAAGTGGCAGCAATCACCGTACGGGCGGATGGTTCCATGTTTCTGGCCGGCCAGCCGTTCGCGCCTGGAGCTTCGGTGAGCCGCCCCGAGAGCAGTGTTGCGGCCACTGGTCAGATGGCCGGTGACAACCGTGCGCTCTATGTCCAGCTTGGTTCTTTCAGTAGCCGGGATCCGGCGGACAAGCTGCTCAACAGGCTGAGTGCGGTAATGGAAAATCCTGTGCGCGTGCGCGCCATTGATACGGCGGCGGGTCGGTTCCATCGGGTTCAGGTTGGCCCGTTTGTTAATGAAGATAGCGCCAGGCGCACTCAGAACCTTCTGGAAGCCCGGGGCTTTTCCCAGTCGATACTGCTGACAGATTCAAACTGAACACCCCATAAGAAAGAAACACACCTAACGACGAATGAATGGACCCATGGCCTTAAAATCAGTAATACGCTCCGTTTCGGTAATTCTTGTCCTGGCCTCAATGCTGGCAGGAAAAGCGATGGCACAGTCCGTCTTGATTCCTTCTCCGCCGCAGATTGCGGGGAGCTCCTACGTGTTGATGGATCCGAAGAGTGGACGAATCATCATGGAAGAGAATAGTAACGAGCGCTTGCCGCCGGCCAGTCTGACCAAGATGATGACCGCCTACATCGTCGAGCGTGAGCTGGATGAGGGGCGCATCTCCATGACGGATATGGTCCCCATCAGTGTCCGCGCCTGGAAGACAGAAGGCTCACGTACCTTTATCCGGGAGGGAACCAGCGTTTCGGTCGAAACCCTTATCAAGGGCGTAATTATTCAGTCAGGCAACGATGCCTCGGTGGCCTTGGCGGAATTTGTGGCCGGCAGTGAAGACGCATTCGTGGACATTATGAACCAGCAGGCGCAACTGCTGGGCATGAAAGATACCAACTTCGAGAATGCCACCGGCTTGCCATCAAACGAGCATTTCTCCACTGCCTACGATCTGGCGGTGCTGGCCCGGGCTATTATCAATGACTACCCCGAGAATTATCCGATCTACGCGGAGAAACACTTCACCTACAACAATATCCGCCAACCCAACCGCAACAGCCTGTTGTGGCGCGATGACAGCGTGGATGGGCTGAAAACAGGTCACACCGAAGAAGCGGGATATTGTCTGGTTGCGTCCGCAAAACGCAATGACTCTCGCTTTATCGCCGTGGTCATGGGCACGAGCAGTTCTCAGTCGCGTTCCCAGGAAGTCCAGAAAATGCTGAATTACGGCTTCCGTTATTACGAAAGCGAGCATCTGTTCCGTACCGGTCAGGAGCTCATTCAGGCGCGAGTCTGGAGTGGTCAGTCTGACCAGGTTTCGGTTGGCATGACCAAAGACGTCTACGTCACTATTCCGAGAGGTTCCCGAAACGATCTCGAGTCCAGCGTAGACCTTGATTCCGTGATCAAAGCACCCATTAATGTGGGAGACGAGCTGGGTCGTGTGAAGGTTTCACTCAACGGCGAGGTACTGGTTGATCAGCCGGTACTGGCACTGAATGAAGTGCCTGAGGGTGGGTTCTTCAAGCGCATCTGGGACGCTATCAAGCTCTTTTTCTTTCAGTTGTTTCAGTAGGGGTGGCTGAGACCCCGGGAGTAACGCGGCATGAGTGAGCCGAAAGCACCAAAAATCGAGTTCCCCTGTGACTATGTCATCAAGGTCATCGGCAATGCCGCGCCAGACTTCACCGAGTTTGTCGTGGAAGTCGTGGAGCAGCATGCTCCCGGGATCTGCGAAGACGATATTTCCGTGAACGACAGTCGCAAGGGACGGTACTCTTCCGTGCAGCTAAAGATCGTCGCCACGGGTGAGGCACAGCTGAAGGCGCTGTTTGAGGATCTCAAAGCCAGTGGTCGTGTACACATGGTGCTGTAATCAATATGCCTGACCTGATTGTTCGCTCGCTGGGGCAGCAGCCTTACCTGGAAACCTGGGAGGCGATGAAAAACTTCACCGCTGAGCGAGATGGCAGTGTCACGGATGAGCTCTGGTGCCTGGAGCATCCAAGGGTTTACACACAGGGTCAGGCTGGCAAGGCTGAGCACATACTCGCACCTGGGGATATTCCTGTTATCCAGGTGGATCGTGGCGGGCAGGTGACCTATCACGGTCCGGGTCAGCTGGTCGTTTATCTGCTGGTCGATCTCGCTCGCGGGAAGCTTGGTGTCCGTGCGCTGGTAAATGAGATCGAAAAGGCTATTGTCCGAACTCTGGCCGAGCTGGACATTGAGTCGTCCCCCCGACCGGATGCCCCCGGGGTCTATGTCGATGAATCCAAGATAGCCTCCCTCGGCTTGAGAGTCAGGCGCGGCTGTTCTTTCCATGGTCTCGCACTGAACGTTGCCATGGACATGGAACCCTTTCGCCGGATCAACCCGTGCGGCTATGCCGGTCTAAACATGTGTCAGGTTCGTGACTTTGTCGGGGACGCGACAGTGAGGGATATCGAACAACGACTCACGGCCCAGCTGGTTGCGGGTCTGGGCTCCTGCGACGTGGACTACCGTCAGGGCTGGTAGGGCTCAGGCTGCGTTTACCTCTATGTCATCAACACTCCGGTTCCTGCCCAGAGCTTTTGCACGATAAAGGGCTCCGCCCTTGTCGCTGAAGGACCTTGCTCCCTGTTATCCAGAATAGAGCCGTATTTATGTCGAGTTAAACTGCGATGGTAATCAGCAGGGGCGATGTAAACGGATCGTCCCGCATGCCAGACCGGTTCGTGGTCCAAGACTGTGTAAAAACGTAAACACATAGGACAGACACGTTTAAACCTTACTGGGCGCCGGTGCATTGGCCCTGACGCCGTAAAATTCGGGTCGAATCGGTGAGGTTAGGTCGTTACAGTATCCGTATAATGAGAAAGTCGCCAAATGCGGTTAAATTCTCTGATCCCGACAGGTCATCCATGTCATCCAGACGTTCAGGAAATTCGGTTTCTCGCATCAAAACCGGCAGCTTCGAGCGCCGGTTGAGCCTGACTCGCGCCGGGCTTTACGCCGGTACTCGCATGGCCTCGCACATGGCTACAAACTGGCTCAGCAGCAAGGACAAGCGGGACCAGAAACATCGTGCAATGTTGTCGAAACAGGCGCGCTTTCTGGTTGATGAGCTGGGGCAGCTGAAAGGCAGTGTGGTCAAGATCGGTCAGGTTATGGCGCTGTACGGGGAGCATTTCCTGCCGGATGAGGTAACCGAGGCATTACATACCCTTGAAGACCAGACAACGTCGCTTGAGTGGTCTGCCATCGAGCGTGTACTCAAGGAGGACCTGGGCAGCGAACGCCTGGCGGAACTGCAGGTCGATCCGGAACCGATTGGCGCCGCCTCGCTCGGACAGGTGCACCGGGCTGTGCGTCGTAGTGATGGTTTGGAACTGGTGCTGAAAGTACAGTACCCGGGTGTGGCAGATGCCGTTGACAGCGATCTGAATGCCGTTGCTCATCTTCTCAAGATTGCGCGGCTGGTCAGCTTTGGCCCGGAATTTAATGATTGGCTGGAAGAAGTCCGGGAAATGATGCACCGGGAGGTGGATTATCGGCTGGAAGCACGTACCACCGAAAAGTTCCGGGATATGCTTGCCTCGGATCCACGGTTCATCGTGCCGCGAGTCCTGCAGGAGTACTCGACGCCCCACGTGATTGCCTCAACTTATGAGCATGGTCACTCCGTCAGTTCACAGGCGGTAAAGGATCTGCCCATACACCGCCGCACTGCCCTGGGAGAGGCCGCGCTGGAACTATTCTTCCGGGAGCTCTTTGTCTGGGGAGAAATACAGACGGACCCGAATTTCGGCAATTATCGCATTCGTATAGCGGGTGAAGAGGGCGAAGATCCGGGTTATGACCGCATCGTGCTGCTGGATTTTGGTGCCGTGCAGGCGTATTCCGACGAGTTTCTGGCGCCGGTCAAACAGATGATTCGAGCTTCGTACGAGAACGATCTGCAGGCGGTGATCGATGGTGGGGTCGAGCTTAACTTCATGAGCCTGAGCTGGCCGAGGGAAGTGCTGGAAAAGTTTGGCTCCGTTTGTATGTCGGTTCTGGAACCGCTGGCAAAAGACCGGAGTAACTGGCCGGATTATGCGGTAAACAGTCGCGGCCAGTACCGGTGGAAGCAGAGCGACTTGCCCTCCAGGGTGGCCCGGCAGGCTGCCCGGTCGGCAATCAACCGGTATTTCCGGGTACCTCCGAAGGAATTCGTATTCCTGAACCGAAAGCTGATCGGTGTTTATACGTTTATTGCCGTTCTGCACTCCGAGTTCAACGGTGAGCCGCTGCTGCGAAAATACCTTTATGGTGATGATGCGCCGGATGCTTCTGCCACCAGCCAGAGAACGAAGGCGTAGCGCAGACCCTTGCCAATGCCGACCAGAATGACAAAATTAAGCCACGGGACCCGCATGATCCCGCCCACGAGGGTAAGGGCATCTCCACCCAGTGGCAGCCATCCCAGTAGCAGTGACCACTGTCCATAACGATTAAAACGATTCCGGGCCCGGTGCAATTGTCGTTCGCTGACGGGAAACCACCGTTTATGCTTGAAGCGATCGACCTGCCGGCCGATAACGCCATTAACAACGGAGCCGAGCGTATTGCCCAGAGTGGCCCAGAACCACAGCCACCAATAGGACAATCCCTGGGTTACGAGTGTGCCCAGCAAAATTTCCGAGTACGCGGGTAGCAGCGTTGCGGCTGCAAAAGCCGTCAGGAACAGCGTCAGGTACGCCAACTGTATCTCCTCGAATCAAGACTCCACATGTTGCCTTCCCGTAAACAGGCGGCCCTAGGATGAAACAGCTTTCTCTCCCGTTCAAACGTTGCAGATCATTTCCGTGCAATCGGGTCAGGATGGCCGGGCATCGTCTTGTGCTATGACCGTGATTCAAAGCATCAATTTTCATTTCCTGGCCGCCATGCGATCATGGCGTGAAAATTTTCAAGGTAATTAGAAATAACGTTGGCACTCAGGAGGTCATCATGGATCAGGTTACTATTTATGGTCGCACGAGTTGCGGATTTTGTGTTCGTGCCAAAAGCCTCTGCGAAGCCAAAGGGTTACCGTATAACTGGGTGGATATGATGGCAGAGGGGCTGAGCAAGGGAGATGTTGCCGAGAAAGTCGGCCGGCCTGTGCACACCGTGCCACAGATTATGGTGGGTGATAAATACATCGGTGGTTGCGACGAGTTTTTTGCGTTCGTTCGAGATCAGGAAACCGAAACTGCACGTTGATCCGCAGCTTGGCGAGATGCAAAAAAAAGCGCCCGCAGGTGAAAGCCTGGGGCGCTTTTTACCATCTGCTCGGGCCGGTCAGAGCTGGAATGCGGTTTTCAGCTTCTTCTCTACCAACTCGTTTTTCAACTTGGCGACTCGTGGCAGGCCATTATCGAAAGGCGGGAAACTTTCCCCGGCAATCAATGGCTCCAGATAGTCCCGGCAGTCCTGGGTAATGCCAAAGCCGTCGTCAGTGATGAAGTGAATCGGCATTTTCTTTTCCTGGTTGGCGACTTCACTCAAAGGCGCTTCACCAATCTTCCAGCGGTAGGGCTTGGCCTGTTCACGAACGATCGTGGGCATCAGGGCCTGTTTTCCGGCCAGAGCCATTTCCACGGCTGACTGACCGACCGCGTAGGCCTGCTCTACGTCGGTCGCGGAGGCAATGTGCCGCGCACTGCGTTGCAGGTAGTCAGCAACGGCCCAGTGGTATTTGTGGCCGAGCGCCTGCTTGACCATGTTCGCCAGTGCCGGGGCAACACCACCAAGCTGGGTATGGCCAAACGCATCTTTGGCGCCGGCATCGGCGAGGAATCGACCGTCTTCATACTGGGCGCCTTCCGAAGCGACCACCACACAGTAACCGTATTCCTTCACGCAATGATCGACGCGAGCGAGGAAGGCTTCACGGTCGAACGGGATTTCCGGGAACAGGATGATGTGCGGTGGCTCGCCTTCACCCTGGCCTGCCAGGCCTCCGGATGCCGCTATCCAGCCGGCATGCCGCCCCATGACCTCGAGGATAAATACCTTGGTCGAGGTCTCGCACATAGATTTGATATCGAGACTCGCTTCCAGGGTTGAGGTGGCAATGTACTTCGCGACAGAGCCAAAGCCCGGGCAGCAGTCCGTGAATGGCAGGTCGTTATCGACGGTTTTGGGAATGCCGATGCAGGTAATGGGGTACCCCATCTTTTCGCCAATCTGGGAAACCTTGTAGGCGGTATCCTGGGAATCGCCGCCGCCGTTGTAAAAGAAGTAACCAATGTCGTGAGCGCGGAAGACCTCGATCAGGCGCTCGTATTCGCGGCGGTTCTCGGAGATGTTTTTCAACTTGTGGCGGCAGGAGCCAAAAGCGCCGCCAGGGGTATGAATCAGGGCGTGGATAGCCTCATCGCTCTCAAGACTGGTATCAATCAGTTCTTCCTGTAGTGCACCAATTATACCGTTTCGACCGGCATAGACCTTGCCAATCTTATCCGGGTGCTTGCGGGCGGTCTGAATGACACCACAGGCACTGGCGTTGATGACGGCGGTAACGCCGCCGGATTGAGCGTAGAATGCATTCTTGATGGCCATCTCGGGCTGGAGCCTCCTGCAGGTTCGACAATGGCGCAGATGATACGCCAAACGGTCCGGATTTTCATGAGCAGGATTGCGGATGGCGGTGCTCTTGACGCTTTGCGAAGTATAAGGGAGTCTTGGCAGGTTTCAATTCAGAGGTTGTAAGCCGAATGCGCATTCATATCCTTGGAATCTGTGGCACCTTCATGGGCAGTCTTGCTGTTCTGGCGCGTGAGTTGGGTCACACGGTTACCGGTTCCGACCAGGGCGTGTACCCGCCCATGAGCACCCAGCTGGAAGCCCAGGGTATTAGCCTGATGGAGGGTTACAGTCCGGATCATCTTGAGCCCACACCGGACCTGGTGCTCATCGGCAATGCCATGTCCCGGGGTAACCCGGAAGTGGAAGCGGTCCTGAACCGGAATATCGATTACATGTCCGGCCCGGAATGGCTGGCGCGGGAAGTGCTGCGGCATCGCTGGGTCATGGCTGTGGCTGGTACCCATGGCAAGACGACGACGACCTCCATGTTGCTATGGATCCTGGACCAGGCCGGCTTCGAACCAGGGTATCTGGTCGGCGGTGTGCCCCGGGATTTTCCGGTGTCAGCAAGACTGGGCAACAGTGACTTTTTCGTGATTGAGGCCGATGAATATGACAGCGCCTTTTTCGACAAGCGCTCGAAGTTCATTCATTACCGGCCCCACACCCTGATTCTCAACAACCTTGAATTTGATCACGCCGACATCTTTGAAAACGTCGAGGCCATTGAGCGCCAGTTCCATCATCTGGTGCGGACGGTGCCATCCCAGGGCCTGATTATCCGGCCAGTGGTGGACAGGCATCTGGATAATGCTCTCGAAATGGGGTGCTGGAGCCCGGTGCAGGACACGGCCATTGGTAGTGAAACACCCAGAACGTCGGACTGGCGGGCGGAACTGCTCTCGGAAGATGGCAGTCGATTCATGGTGATTCATCATGAGCAGCCGGTGGCTACCCTGAAATGGTCCCAGACCGGTATGCACAATGTTCGTAATGCCCTGGCTGCCATTGCAGCCGCTCGTCATGTAGGGGTTACGCCGGATCATGCCGTGGCTGCACTGTGCCGCTTCTCCGGTGTTAAGCGCCGGATGGAGCTGCTGGCGGACGTTGGCGGCGTAAAGGTTTACGATGACTTTGCCCATCACCCCACCGCCATCGAGACGACACTGGAGGGGCTGCGGGCTCAGGTTGGCGACGAGCCTATCGTTGCCCTGATTGAGCCCCGTTCCAATACCATGAAGCAGGGTGTTCACCAGAAGACCCTGCTGCCCAGCGCCGCCGCAGCGGATCGGGTACTCTGGGCCAACCTCAATGAGATGGAATGGCTGCCGGAACTGATCGCCGACTGGCAGGCCGGGCATGCAGAGTCAGGTCAGCACCGGGTCGAATCAACTGTGGAGAGTCTGATTGAGCGGGTATTTGAAGATCTGCCCAGTCCCTGCCACGTTGTTATTATGAGTAACGGCGGGTTTGGCGGCATTCACGCTAAACTGGTGGCAGAACTCGAGCGTATTCAGAACTGATGTCCGGCAACCACTTCCACGACCGATGGCTAACTCCATGACCGAGCACTCCCAGCAGGTGCGAACCATAAACCTGGCGTTTACCGGCGCTTCTGGCGCCCAGTACGGCTTGCGTCTCCTGCAGTGCCTGGTTGCGGCTGGTTGTCGGGTAAACGTTATGGTCAGCCGGGCGGCGCAAGTGGTGATTGCCACAGAAACCGATCTGAAACTACCCGGCACGCCTCCGGCCATGCAGGACACCCTGACTGAATGGGCTCAGGCTGAGTCAGGGCAGGTGCTGGTGTTCGGAAGGGAAGACTGGTTTGCGCCGCCCGCGTCAGGCTCGGGGGAAAAGGCGCCGCTGGTGGTGTGCCCCTGCAGCACAGGGACGCTTTCGGCGCTGGCCACCGGAGCCAGTAATAACCTCATTGAACGAGCCGGTGATGTCGCTCTGAAAGAACGCCGGCAACTGATCCTGGTGCCACGGGAAGCTCCTTTTTCAGAGGTCCACCTGGAAAATATGCTGAAACTGACCCGAATGGGGGCGGTTATCATGCCAGCCAGCCCCGGCTTCTACCATAAGCCGGAATCGGTAGAGGACCTGGTGGATTTTATTGTTGCCCGCCTGCTCGACCACCTCGGTATTCCCCAGGATCTGATGCCCCGTTGGGGTGAGGCTCGCGCCGAAGAAAAGCGCTCCCGCTAACGCCTGCGATCCCGGCGCGATGGTTTTGGCCAGCCCGATTGATGGTTTTCATCATTGAGCCAGGGGGCGCCCGGGCAGAGACTTGGTGAACGACAATCACAACACAGGTCATTCACTGAGGTTCAACATGATTCCACGTACTCTCTTCGACGCTGATCTCGAAGGCTTTCGCGATTCTGTCCGCAAGTTTCTTGAGCAGGAAGCGGCGCCCTATCATGACCAATGGGAAAAAGACGGCCAGGTCAGTCGTGAACTTTGGCGCAAGGCGGGAGAACTTGGCTTTCTCTGTCCATGTCTTCCGGAACAGTACGGTGGGGTCGGTGCCGACTTCCGTTACAGTGCGGTCTTGATTGAGGAGGTTGCGCGCGCGGGTCTCACCGGGATTGGCTGGGGCCTGCATTCCGATATTGTGGCGCCTTATGTCCTGAACTACGGTTCCGATGAGTTGAAAAGCCATTATTTGCCGAAGCTGGCTAGCGGGGAGATGGTGGGAGCCATCGCCATGACTGAGCCCGGGGCAGGCTCGGATCTGCAGGGGGTAAAGACAACTGCCGTCAAGCAGGGCGATCACTATCTGCTCAACGGCTCGAAAACCTTTATCACCAATGGCCAGTTGGCGGATGTCGTGATTGTCGTAGCCAAGACTGATCCGAAGGAAGGTGCCAAGGGGATCAGTCTGTTCATGGTGGAAACGGCCTGGGATGGGTTCGAAAAAGGTCAGAACCTGAACAAAGTGGGCATGAAAGCCCAGGATACTTCGGAACTGTTTTTCCAGGATGTGAAAGTGCCCGCGAAGAACCTGATCGGCGCCGGTGAAGGGCAGGGCTTCTTCCAGCTGATGCAGGAGTTGGCTGCGGAGCGTCTGCAGGTTGCGCTGGGCGCAGTGGCCGCCGCGGAAGCGGCCTGGCAGTGGACACTGGATTACGTGAAAGAGCGAAATGCTTTTGGCAAGCCGGTGATCGCTTTCCAGAATACCCGGTTCAAGATGGCCGAAATGAAGGCCGAGATTACCTCCGCACGGGTATTTACCGATCGCTGTCTGGAACTTCATCTGGATAAGAAGCTGGATATCCCCACTGCCGCGATGCTCAAGCAGCTCACGACGGACCTGCAATGCAAGGTTATGGACGAGTGTGTTCAGCTTCACGGTGGCTATGGCTACATGTGGGAATACCCCATCGCCCGTGCCTGGGCAGATTCGCGGGTTCAGCGAATTTACGCTGGCACCAATGAGATCATGAAGGAGATTGTAGCCCGGTCATTCTGAGGCATCTGGGTCCCGGGGCTTCTCAGGCTACCGGGACCTGCACTCGGCTGATTTGTTACCAAACTTTACAAATTGCCAAACCTATCAAGGTCTCCCAAGTCAACATCCCCTAAAGTAGCGGCACAACCTCTAACAAGGATAAACGGTTGCCGCGATGAAACGCCTCCTTAGCCTATCTGCCTCTGTACTTATATCCGCTCTTGCCGGTTGCGGCGAGGAATCCGATCAGCTGCCTGTGGATGGCCGGGATTTCGACGGTGTGGAATACAGCGAGCCGGCGACCTATACCGGTAAGGTCATTGACGGTTACCTGAGTAATGCCCGGGTCTGGCTCGATATGGATGGCGATAGCCAGTATACGGCCGGCCCGTTGGTGATCCAGCTGGATAATGGCGCGGAAGTCACACTGCCCTCCGGGGAGCCAACGACCTTGAGTGGCGCCGGTGGCGAGTTTTCCCTGGATGTATCAGAGCTGGCGCTGGACCCGGAAACCGGGCCGGACCTCGACCCCAGGAATTATTCGCTTTATGCATTGGCCTTGCCGGGGAAAACTTTGGAAGAGACCCGTAACGGCGATGTGGTCATTGATAGTGCTTTCATGATGTCGGCGCCCGCTGGTATTCGAAATATAACGCCATTAACGACGCTGGCCCGCTACCGGGCGCTGGCAGGGCTGTTTCTGAGCGACAGCAGTAACCTGGCAGCCAGCCTGTTTGACCTTAACCTGGTAAGGGATTACATGCTGGCACAGGACGACCGTGCCCATGCCTATGCCCGTGCGCTGGCCCGTTTCATGGCGAGTCAGTTTCCGCCTGAGTACAGCAAATTGCTTGCGGATACCGGAAGCGATGGAACTGAGCAGTTCCTGAGTCGGCAGGCCGCTTTCCTGCTTGGAATTTCGATGGTCCAGAACTCGGGTGATGTGATTGCAGTGGTCGATGCCGCAGCGCAGGCGGGGTATGCCAACGTGGATGTGGACGCCCTGGTGCTTCCGCAGGTGGCGGTTGAACTCAGTGACCCGGTGCTGCTGACCAGACAGCGTATTTATGCGGAACCGGAGCGTTCGGACACTCTGCCAGCAAACCGTTCCGATTTGCTGGTTTCGGCCGAGCTGGCGTTTGATTATGGCGAAGACGGGCGCCTGCTTTCTGTTTCCGCCAACGGGTGTCTGGCACCATCGATGGCGGAGCTGTCTCGCCTGATCGGGGTTGGCGGGTATATGGCGAACCTGGAAACTCAGTGGTTGCCATCGGCCGCACTCTCTCCCCAAAGCAGGATTAATTATGAGGTGGCTGGCACCGACGAGCGCCTGGTGTTCGACTGGAATAATCAGCGCATCTACTTTGAAACTGCAACCACTTGCCATGACCATGAAAGTATCTTTGCCGGTTCCACTGAGCTGGGTGGAAATCCGGAAATTAGTTATAACTGGACCATGCAGGATGGCGGGTTGTCTGAGTTAATCGCCCAGATTCCGCAGCCTGACGGCTCAATGCTAACCCGGACGCTGGAACCGGAAGCGGTTAACGCTTCGGCGGGCTTCCCCGGTTATCGTCTGAGTGAGGGCGGGGCGGAGGTGGCATCGCTGGTTTTCACCGGTTCAGTTCAAGGCTGTGAACTTGAGCCTGATGCCGTGGGTGCGGACCTGGTGGTCAGTGCCAGCCAAGGCTATGAGTTTTCCGGATACGAGTCTCAACTCGCAGGCCTGGCCTATGAGTTTGATAATCGGGAGTTTGAGTATCCTGCGCAGGGCGACGCCTTTCCGGTGAATCGGCTACTGAGATACGGTTTTCTGGATCCTGCCATGTCCGACCTGCCCCGCGTTGAGGCGGGTGCCGGCTTCGAGTGGGTCATGTATTACCCGCCCGTAGGCGGTGTCGGCTTCCTGGAAGGGCAGCCAAATCATATCGGAGAGGCTTACCTGAAAAAGTACAGTGGTGCCCGGGCCTGCGGCCGCAAGTTTGAGGATGTGCCCTCAAGCGCCTATGCACGTGTCGAATACAGCTATAAAAAACTGTCTGAATACCTGGTCGGGTTATTGCAATAAAGCAGTGCCCAGACACAACAAAATGCCGTATCTATGGCGAAACGGTGAGATTATCGGGTTAATTAACAGTATATTATGGGGGATATTCTCACTTCCTGGGGGAGGAAGTGGTGCCGAGGAGAGGACTTGAACCTCCACGGGGTTGCCCCCACTAGCACCTGAAGCTAGCGTGTCTACCAATTTCACCACCTCGGCAGGTGATTTGCAGAACCTTTAGTTTATTGAAAACTATATGTTTCTGCCAGCGGCTGGGCATGTCCCTCAACCGATGGCGCGTACTTTAATAATTCCCGGAAAGGCTGTCAAACACTTTTTTTAAAAAGGGCTGGCAGGTATTTATGCCTATATATATCGCTCCTTGTTAGGCAGCCATGCCTTCACGACGTTATACTGCAACGCAAACGAATTAATCGGCACCATCTTGGTGCTAGAGCAGAGCAAGGATCCGAATGGTTTCCAGGAAAAAAAACGAAAGGGACCCGCACGCCGGTCGTGAAGCCCAGAATTACGATAACCCCATACAAAGCCGTGAATTCATTATCGCTCACCTGAAGGAGCGAGGCGCACCGGCGACCCATGAGACGCTTTGCGCAGAGCTGGGGCAGGATTCGCCAGAAGGTATTGAGGCGTTGCGTCGCCGGTTGATTGCCATGTGCCGGGACGGTCAGCTGATCTGTAACCGCCGGGGCGCTTATCTCCCTATTGATGAGGCGGATCTGGTGACCGGTCGTGTGATTGGTCACAAGGATGGTTTTGGCTTTCTGGTCCCGGATGACAGTGGTTCCGACCTGTTCCTGACGGCTCGGCAAATGCGCCAGGTTTTCCATGGTGATCGTGTCGCTGCCCGGGTTGACCGCGTCGATGATCGCGGGCGCCGCGAAGGTGTGATTGTCGAAGTAATCGAATATCGGACCAACCAGACAGTAGGTCGCTTTTTCCAGGAAAGTGGCATCAGCTTTGTCGTTCCGGAAAACGCCAGGATCAATCATGAGGTTCTCATCCCTCAGGAGAGCTGCGGCGAAGCACGTCATGGCCAGTACGTTGTGGTGGATATTGTTCGCCAGCCGACGATGCGGACTCAGCCACTGGGCAAGGTTGTCGAGGTGCTGGGTGAGCACATGGCACCAGGCATGGAAATCGATGTTGCCATTCGCTCCTACGATATTCCTCACAGCTGGCCGCCAGCGGTGGGAGAGCAGGTCGCAGAAATCCCGGAAGAAGTCACCGAGAAAGATAAGGAGAACCGGGTTGATATCCGTAACCTCCGGTTGGTGACGATTGATGATGAAACTGCCCGCGATTTTGACGATGCGGTTTATTGCGAACCCAGGCCTCGTGGCGGCTATCGTCTGCTGGTTGCGATCGCTGACGTTTCGCATTATGTCCGTTTCGAGACACCGCTGGATGAAGAGGCGGTGAATCGCAGTACCTCCGTGTATTTCCCGGATCACGTGGTTCCGATGTTGCCGGAGAAACTGTCAAACGGTCTGTGTTCGTTAAACCCGGGTGTTGATCGCCTGTGTATGGTGGCCGATATGACCATCAGTGCGGCGGGTAACATCAGCGGTTATTCCTTCTACCAGGCGGTCATGTACAGTCATGCCAGGCTTACCTACAACAAGGTAAGCGACATGCTCGAGCATCCGGATTCAGAGTCGGGTTATCGCCTTTGCGAGCAGTACGCCCATGTCCTTCCGCAACTGCATAATCTTTATGGCCTATACCAGTTGCTGCGCAAGGCCCGGACCGAGCGTGGTGCGATTGACTTTGAAACCACCGAAACGAAGATTGTTTTCGATGCTGAGCGCAAGATCGAAGAGATTGTTCCGGTAACACGAAACGACGCCCACAAGATCATTGAGGAATGTATGTTGTGTGCGAACGTCGCCACAGCAAGGTTCCTCAAAAAGCATAAGTTGCCGGCGCTTTACCGGGTCCATGATGGACCGTCCGAAGAGCGCCTGAATGCGGTGAGGCTGTTTTTGGGTGAGCTGGGTCTGCAACTGGGCGGGGGGGATAGCCCCACGTCTGCTGACTACCAGGCGTTACTTTCGCAAATTTCAGATCGCCCCGATGCAAATGTCATTCAGACGGTCATGCTGCGCTCACTCAGTCAGGCGGTATACAGCCCTGAGGAAGGTGGCCACTTTGGTCTCGGGTTTGCCGGCTATGCCCATTTCACCTCGCCGATCCGTCGTTACCCGGATTTGATTGCCCACAGGGCCGTCAAGTCGGTGATCCACGGTACGGCAGGATCAAAAGATGTCGTGATCCCGCCAAAACGGGATCCGGAACTGGCTGAATACCCTTACGATCTGCCGCAGATGGAGCGCCTTGGCGAGCATACCTCCATGGCCGAGCGGCGGGCGGATGATGCAACCCGCGATGTCATGGCCTGGCTTAAGTGTGAGTACCTCCGGGATCATGTGGGAGAGGAGTTCGACGGTGTAATTGCCGCCGTGGTCCCGTTCGGTTTCTTTGTGGAGTTGTCCGGTGTTTACATTGAAGGGCTGGTCCATGTCTCTACCCTGAGTGGAGACTACTTCCACCACGACGCTGCCAAGCACCGGTTGATCGGTGAACGGACGGCCATGAGTTTCAGGCTGGGTGACGGTGTTCGAGTCAAGGTTGTTCGGGTTGGCATGGAAGACCGGAAAATTGATCTGGAGCTGATAAGCGACCCTGTGCACCGGCAGGCTGACCGGGATGCGTTGCAGGTTCCGAAAAAAGATGACCGGGGAAAGGCAAAGCGGACCAGTGGTAAAGGCAAACCCGGTGGTCGGGAAAAGTCGGGTCGTAAAGGGAGTTCACCTGCTGAGGCCGGGAAAAAGCGCCCGCGGAAACGCTCCGGTGCCGCCTCGCCGGAAAAACCGGAGGCCACCGCACCTGGCGATAACGAGCCGCTTTCGGCCAGAGATGAGTTGGTTGCCCAGGCCGCGAAACTTGCCCTGAAAAAGGACAAGAAGCCGGGTAAGGGTGCTGGAACTGGCAAGAACCGGAAATCCCGCAAGTAACAGGAAGCATAATCAGTGTCCGGAGAGTTCGTGTTTGGCTGGCATGCGGTTGAGGCAGTTCTCAAGCGTGAGCCAGAGAGGTTGCAGCAGGTCTGGATTCAGACTGGCCGGCAGGATAAGCGGGTGAACAGCATCACCGACGCCCTGGATAATCTGGGTGTTCGCTGGAAAGTCGTTCATCGTAAAGAGCTGGATACGCGGGTTTCCGGGGTCCATCAGGGTATCGTGGCGGAGGTCAGTGAAAGCCGCGAGTGGAGCGAGGATGATTTGCTGGCTCAGCTTGCCGGCAGTGATAAACCGCCATTCCTGCTGGTGCTTGATGGTGTAACGGATCCCCACAACCTGGGAGCCTGTATGCGCACGGCCGATGCTGTCGGTGTTCAGGCTGTGATTGTTCCGAAGGACAAGTCTGCTTCTTTAACCCCGGTGGCCCGGAAAGTGGCATGCGGCGCAGCCGAGACGGTGCCGTTTGTGCGCGTGACGAATCTGGCGCGCTTTCTTCGTACCCTGCAGGATCAGGGTGTGTGGTTGATAGGCACCGCTGGAGAAGCCAGTGCCACGCTTTATCAGGCTGATTTCAAGGGAGGCGTTGCGCTGGTCATGGGAGCAGAAGGTAAGGGGATGCGTCGCCTGACCCGTGAGCATTGTGATCAGCTCATCAATATCCCCATGCTCGGGCATGTCGACAGCCTCAATGTGTCCGTGGCTACGGGTGTTTGCCTATACGAAGCCTTGCGTCAGCGCCTTGGTTAACCCTTGCACAGAAGGCCGTGGCCGCCTAGAATACGTCTCCCCTTTCCTAAGGGGTGGTTTTGTATTGCCTGAAGCTCAGGTATGCAATCCCTCGCTTTTGATCAAGCCTTTCTTGTAAAGCCTTATTGATAAAGCAAAAAAGAAACCGGCAGCTTCGGCTGTCACCTCCTTGCTTTCATGTTTGGCGGTATGGGCGAATGGCCCTGTCGTTAAAAGAAAGCTGTTTAAACCGTAGGGAGAACTCATGCGTCACTACGAAATCGTTTTTATGGTACATCCGGATCAGAGCGAGCAGGTGCCCGCGATGATCGAGCGTTATACCAGCGTCATCACTGAAGATGGCGGTCAGGTACACCGTCTTGAAGACTGGGGCCGTCGTCATCTGGCTTACCCGATCAACAAGATTCACAAGGCTCACTACGTCCTGATGAACGTTGAATGTTCACAGGCAGCGATGGACGAGCTGACTCACAACTTCCGTTTCAACGATGCCATCATCCGCGACATGATCCTGCGCCGCGATGGTGCTGATACCGACCTGTCCCCGATGAAAGCTTCCGAGTCCCGTGAAGACCGTCGCGGCGGCGATGATCGCCCGCGTCGTTCAGCTGAATCTGATGACCGTCAAAACGACAGTCAGAAAGCTGAAACCCAGGACGAAGAAGAGTAATTAACCGGAGTTGAGGAGTTAAGTTATGGCTCGTTTTTTCAGACGTCGTAAGTTCTGCCGCTTCACGGCAGAAGGTGTTAAAGAGATCGATTACAAGGATCTGGACACCCTGAAAGGCTACATCACTGAAACCGGCAAAATCGTGCCCAGCCGCATCACCGGCACCAAAGCACGTTATCAGCGTCAGCTGGCTACCGCTATCAAGCGTGCCCGCTACCTGGCACTGCTGCCGTACTCGGACAGCCACGATAACTAAGTAACAGATAAACAGGACTTGGGACCATGCGTGCACTTGCACAGTATGTAATGCGCGGTCCCCTGCAGGCCGGCGGGGTAGCAGCAGTCACAACTGCGGTGCCTTTGCTGTTCTGGATTGGCGCAGCGGTTGTCGGCCTGGTGATTCTCAGGCTCGGCGTCAGTCAGGGGCTCAACATCGGCCTCTGGGCTTTGCTTCCGGCACTCGGCTGGAGCTGGTTCGGGCAAGATCCGACTGCTCTGGCAGTGCTGCTTCAGGTAATGCTGATGGCGTCTGTTCTGAGAACCACGCTGTCCTGGGAAAGAGCCCTTCTCGGAGGGAGCTTTCTGGCAATCGTCACCGGGCTTTTGTTGCCCGTGATGTATCCCGGTTTGCTGGATGATCTGGTCCAGGCCGGGGTCAGCTTTTACGAACAGTACAATGCCGAAGTGGCCCAGACCCTCGGGGGCGATCTCGAGAAGGTTATCCGGGACACCATGAATGCCAGTATGGCAGGTACCTACCTGGCCACTGGCATCGGCATGACAATGCTGGCCAGGGCGTGGCAGTCGGGGCTCTACAATCCCGGCGGATTCCGCAAGGAATTCCACGCCCTGAGACTGTCGCCCGCCGTTGCGGTGGTGTGTGCGGTCACCATGGTGATTGGTCCGGTACTCGGATTGAACTCCATGTTGCTGGTATGGGTGGCGGGTACACCGCTGTTTCTGGCGAGCCTGGCGTTGGTTCATGGCATCGTTGGACGGAAAAAGCTGAGTGGGCAGTGGCTGGTGTTGTTCTATATTGCACTGGTTCTGCTGGGCCCAAGCCTGATGATTCTGTTAGTGGTTCTGGCTTTTGTGGATAGCTGGCTGGATATCCGGAGGCGAATTAAGCCTGCCGGGCCGGCTGAATAAAGCACGAAGAGGTTAACGAGATGGAAGTTATTCTGCTCGAGAAAGTTGCAAACCTTGGATCCCTGGGTGACAAGGTAAAGGTTAAGGCCGGTTACGGTCGTAATTTCCTGCTTCCTTACGGCAAGGCTGTACCTGCCACGGAAGCAAACCTGAAGGCGTTCGAAGAGCGTCGCGCAGAGCTTGAGAAAGTGGCTGCCGAGAAGCTGGCTACTGCCAAGTCTCGCGCCGAGGCTCTGGAAGGTGCGTCCTTCACCATCAGCTCCAAAGCTGGTGAAGAAGGCAAGCTGTTTGGTTCTATCGGTGTTCGTGATATCGCGGATGCGATCACTGCCGGTGGTACTGAGGTCGAGAAGAGCGAAGTTCGTCTGCCGGAAGGTCCGCTCCGCGTGACTGGCGAGTACGACATCGAGCTGCAGCTGCACTCTGACGTAGAAGTGACCATCAAGCTGGCGGTTGTTGCAGGCTAATCTGTTGCAGCGTTATGCCAGGCCGGGGAAACCCGGCCGAGCTTGATTGAGCGGGCCCGAACCGGAGACGGTTTCGGGCCCGTTGCTTTCTGGTATTCTTAGCTTTTCGTGAACCTCTCCCAATCCCGAACCGTTCCCCGTAAACTGGGTAATCCGTGGTATCCACCTGAAGACGTTGTTATGGCCAAGCCTAATCTGAAATCCGCCAATAGTGATCTAGAAACCAGTCGCATCAAGGTGCCTCCGCATTCTGTCGAAGCGGAACAGGCGGTACTCGGTGGTCTGATGCTGGATAATCGCCGGTTCGATGAGATTTCCGAGGTCATTTCCGCAGTGGACTTCTACCGTCAGGATCACCGTCTGATTTTTGGTGCGGTAGAGCGCCTGGCCAGTGAAAGTGAACCGCTGGATGTGGTCACACTGGCTGAATTTCTGGAACGCGCAGGTGATATTGAGGATGCGGGTGGTTTGTCCTATCTGGCCGAGCTGGCGGAAAAGACCCCCGGTGCGGCAAATATCCGTGCCTATGCCGACATCGTTCGTGAGCGTTCCATCCTGCGACAGCTGGTGGAAGTGTCCGGCAAGATTTCCGACTCGGCCTTCAATCCCCTGGGTCGCAACAGTAGTGAAATTCTGGACGAAGCTGAGCGTAACGTCTTCAAGATTGCTGAATCCCGGGTAAAGGAAGGTTCCGGGCCTCAGGCCATCAACCCTATCCTGACCAAGACCCTGAGTCGTATTGAAGAGCTGTTTGAGTCCGGTGAGCAGACCACCGGTCTGACCACCGGCTTTCGGGACCTCGATGACAGGACTTCGGGTATGCAGCCTTCCGACTTGATCATCGTGGCGGGTCGCCCTTCCATGGGTAAGACGACCTTCGCCATGAATATTGTCGAGAACGCCCTGATCAGTACCGGTACGCCGGTGTTGGTGTTCAGTATGGAAATGCCGGCTGATGCACTGGCAATGCGGATGCTTTCTTCGCTCGGGCGCATCGACCAGACCAAGGTCCGGGGCGGTAAGCTTGAAGAAGACGATTGGCCGAGGCTGACCTCGGCGGTCAGCCTGCTCAAGGACAAACCGCTTTATATTGACGACACGCCCGGTCTGAGCCCCACGGAAATGCGCTCCCGGGCCCGCCGGATTGCCCGCGAGAATGACGGCAGGCTTGGCCTGATTATGGTGGACTACCTGCAGCTGATGCGGGTACCTGGCAATACCGAAGGCCGGACTGCGGAGATTTCCGAGATCTCACGCTCACTGAAGGGCCTTGCGAAGGAACTGAGTTGCCCGGTAGTGGCTTTGTCGCAGCTTAACCGGAGTCTTGAGCAGCGCCCCAACAAGCGCCCGGTTAACTCGGATCTGCGTGAATCCGGGGCGATCGAGCAGGATGCGGACGTTATCATGTTCGTATACCGGGATGAGGTCTATAACGAAGACACGCCAGATAAAGGCATCGCTGAAATCATCCTTGGTAAGCAGCGTAATGGCCCTATAGGAACCGTGCGCCTGGCGTTTATCGGCAAGTACACCAAGTTTGAAGATCTGGCTCATGGCGATTACGGCGACTACGGTGGGGACTACTGATGCCTCGTAGCACCGTTGCCCGTATCAACCTGGATGCCTTGCGGCAGAACTACCGCCTGGCCTGCGATCGTGCCGGTTCTGCCCAGTCGATGGCGGTGGTCAAGGCCGACGGTTACGGCCATGGTATTGCTCAGGTTGCCAAAGCCCTGGCGGATGACGCGCCGAGGTATGCCGTAGCCTGTCTGGAAGAAGCTCTGGCGATTCGGAGTGCGGAGCTCAGGCAGCCTGTGGTTATGTTGCAGGGTGTGCACGCCGGCGCCGACCTTGATGTATGTCGGCAAAACGGTTTTGAGCCTGTTATTCACGGGCGCCACCAACTGGAGTGGCTTGGCCAGGCGGAAGCCCGACCGCCCTTCTGGCTCAAGGTCAATAGCGGGATGAATCGCCTCGGATTTCGGCCTGAAGAACTGAACGATGTGATGGCCAGGCTGGAGGCAATGGGGGCTCGTTCAGGTCTGTTGGGTTTTATGACGCACTTTGCCTGCGCGGATGACGTGGATAGCCCCATGACTGCCCGGCAAACGGCAAGTTTTGAACAGGGCACAGCCCCCTGGGCCGGGCTGATGCGGAGTGTTGCTAATTCCGCAGCGCATTTCCATCCAGGGCAGTCTTTGTTCGACTGGAGCCGTCCGGGCATCATGCTTTACGGAGGGTCGCCGATGGTGGGTAAGACCGGCCCTGAGCTCGGGTTGAAGCCGGTTATGTCCCTGGAAGCGCCGCTGATTACGACTCGGACGGTTCGTGCCGGTGAGTCAGTGGGCTACGGCGGCGGCTGGGTGGCCGATAGAGATACCCTTATGGGAATGGTTGCAGTCGGATATGGCGACGGTTATCCGCGTCATGCCGGTACTGATACGCCGGCTGCCGTGAATGGCCAGAGAATCCGTTTGATTGGTCGAGTCTCCATGGACATGCTCGCGGTGGATCTGAGCAATGCGCCGGGTGCAAGAGAGGGCGACCTTGTTGAGCTCTGGGGGCCGACGGTTGGCGTAGATGAAGTGGCGACCTGTGCCGGGACCATTTCCTACGAACTGCTGACCGGTATTACGTCCCGGGTTCCCAGGGAATACCGGTAGCATCGGGCCCGGGGCTGGTCAGTCGGTTTCGGGCTCGTGGATAATTTCTTCAATGAAATCCAGAATGGCGGCCAGGCTGCGATCGTCCAGCTTTTTCAGGACCTTGTGGACGACCATCTTGCTACCCTTGAGCATACTGCTGATACCCATCCCGGCCATGCCCATCATCATACTGCTTGCGTGTAGCCGGCACAGGGGCTCGAGGAAAAAGAAGTCCAGGCCTTCTTCGGTCATATCCGAGATCAGATTGAAAAGTTTGTCGATCGCTTCCTTGTCGGCCTTACCGCGCTCACGCAGTTCGCCCACTGTGTAGAGTGCGCGGGTGCGAAGTTCGTCCGGAATCGGCGCTACGATGTGGCTCTGTTGTTTCAGCATGTCGGTTCCTGTTGTTGTATGCTCTTGAAAGGGAGTGCAAAGAGATAAGTCTGCCGGCGTTTCAGGCTGGGTGTTATTGTATGGATCGGTCTCGGTAAGCCATTGGCCTGACCGGTTCCCGAATTCCGTCACATCAGTGATATTTTGGAGGCATTGAACAGTCGTGCATGTGCTTGTTGTTCACGATTACGGCCCGCTGGGGAAAATTCTGCTGGAGCGCCTGCGCGAGACGCACCTGCAGGTCAGTCCGTTGCTTGTCAGCGATCCTGCCAGTGCCGACCTCGATGCCCTCGAAAACTGGATTCCCGAAGATACGGATCTTATTGTCAATGCACTCTGGCTGGTGGATCCTGAAGTGGCCGAGAATGACCCTGAGGGAGTCCACAAAGCGGCTTTTTCCCTGCCGGTGGCGATGGCTGAGTTTGCCCGTGATCGAGGTATGGCGCTGCTCCAGCTCTCCTCCTGCTATGTTTTCGATGGCCGGAAGCAGAGCGGTTATATCACTTCAAATCCCGGCCAACCTGCCAACGAGCTGGGTAACTGGCAATGGGAATGTGAGCAGGCTCTCAGAACGCTGTTACCGCGTCACATTATCCTTCGCACCGGCTGGAGCCTGTCACGCTTTATTCGCAAGGTGAAGGCAAGTACTGCTGCGGGTGAGACCCTGTCACTGCCGGGTCGTTGCCGCGGCCAGCCGGTTGCGGCAAGGGATCTGGCGCGGGTTATGACAGCGGTTATCCAGCAAATTGATTGTGGCGCCGAAGTCTGGGGGACCTATCAATACGCTGGTGCCGAGGAGATTAATCTGTATGAGCTGGGCCTGGCTATTGCCGGACTGCCCGGTATTCCTGAAGGCATCCGTGTTGTCGATGAGGTGCCTGAGTGGGCAAATCTGGAGCCTCTGAATACCACGCTCATCTGCACAAAGATCCGGAATACCTTTGGTATCAAGCAACAGCCCTGGCGTTCAGGGCTGTCGGACGAGCTGTCAATGCTGAAAAAGCGGGACGTCCAAGGTTTGGCAAAGGTGCCGGCCGAGTAGGGCAGCCGGCAGTTCAGCAGTTCTTACTAGCAACTCTGCTGGCGGGAAAACTCCCGGGTTACTAGCTGAAGGGCTTCGACATCCAGCAGCTCAACCTCACGGCCCCTCGCCTTGATGATTCCCTGGTTCTGGAAACGGGTAAATACCCGGCTGACGGTCTCGACGGCCAGGCCAAGGAAATTGGCAATATCGTTTCGGGCCATGGGCAGGCTGAAGTTGGTGCCTGACATCCGACGGCGCTGGAAGCGGCTTGAGAGTGACAGCAGCAGGGCGGCAATGCGCTCTTCAGCTGTGTTCTTGCTCAGCAGCATGGCCAACTGGTGGCTGTTCTGAATCTCCTGGCTCATCAGGCGATACATGTGGTGCTGAAGCTCTGGCAGCTTGCCGGTGAGCTCTTCGAGCTTGTCCACAGGAAACTCGCATACGCTTGTCCGCTCAAGTGCTTTGGCGGTGCAGGCGTAGTTTTCGCTGCTCATGCTGTCCAGCCCAACGAGCTCACCGGGCATGAAAAAGCCGGTGACCTGCTCTTCTCCACCTTCAGTAATGATCGATGTCTTGATTGACCCACTGCGCACTGCGAAACAGGAGCGAAAAGGCGTGCTCTGGTCGAAAATGTGTTCGCCACGATTGAATATCCGACCCTGCTGGACAATATCTTCCAGACTCTCCAGATCGTTTTCTTCAACGGCAAGCGGCAGGCAAAGGTTGCTCAGGCTGCAGGTGTGGCATGAGGCTTTCAGAGGGGAGGAAGCCTGACGGAATCGGATTGCTTGAGCCATAGCTGATGAACCGTCCAAATTGATTCATGTCAAAGTCGTACCATAATACGGATGAAAGTATTTGCCAACAGCCACGCCTGAGAACATGAGGGAAAAGCATGACTAACGGGCGGGCAGTAAGGCTCGCCCGTCAGTCATCAGGCTCACAGTTTTTCGAATACCAGTGAGGCGTTAGTGCCACCGAAGCCGAAGCTGTTGGACATGACTGTGTCCAGGCTGGCTTCTTGTGATTTTGGCCCGACCAGCGGCATGTTGCTGATCTTGTCGTCCACATCGTTCAGATTTGCGGTGCCGGAAATAAAGCCGTTCTGAAGCATCAGCAGGGAATAGATTGCTTCATGCACTCCCGCTGCGCCCAGGGAGTGCCCGGACAGGGACTTGGTGGAGGAAATGGGCGGAATGTCACTGCCGAAGGTATTCCGTACTGCGCCCATTTCCGCAACGTCGCCCACCGGGGTGCTGGTGCCATGTGCGTTGATGTACTGCACCTTGCCCCGGATGGTGGCCATGGCCTGATCCATGCAGCGCTGGGCGCCTTCACCCGAGGGTGCAACCATGTCATAGCCGTCAGAGGTTGCGCCGTAGCCTGTCAGTTCGGCAATAATGTTCGCCCCACGCTTCCTGGCGTGCTCCAGTTCTTCCAGTACTACCATGCCACCACCGCCGGCAATGACGAACCCGTCGCGACCGCCGTCAAACGGGCGCGAAGCTGTTTCCGGGGCGTCGTTGTATTTGGTGGAAAGTGCACCCATGGCATCGAACATCATGGTCAGGCTCCAGTCCTCTTCTTCACCGCCGCCGGCAAACACGATGTCCTGCTTGCCGGACTGGATCTGCTCCATGGCGTGGCCGATACAGTGTGCGCTGGTGGCGCAGGCGGAGGACATGGAGTAGTTCACGCCACGAATCTTGTAGGCGGTGGCCAGGCAGGCAGAGACGGTGCTGGTCATGATGCGGGGAACCATATAGGGCCCGATGCGTTTGACCCCTTTCTCACGCATGATGTCGGTAGCCTCGACCTGACTGGAGCAGGAAGCACCGCCCGAACCGGCGATCAGCCCCGTGCGGTCGTTGGAAATCAGGTCCTCCGTCAGACCTGCCTGAGCGATGGCCTGCTCCATGGACAGGTAGCTATACATCGCTGAAGGGCCCATGAATCGTCGAACCTTGCGATCAATGACCGACGTATCCACGTCCGGCGAACCGGCAACCTGGCTCCGAAACCCCATCTCCTTGTAGGTATTGTTAAAGCGGATGCCGGATTTGCCGTTTTTCAGGCTATCCAGAACCTCATCCAGAGAGTTCCCGAGGCATGAAATAATGCCCATACCGGTGACGACAACGCGTCTCATACATTCCTCCTTCCTGGCCCCGCCCGAAATGGCGAAGCCCTGCGATCAATGACGTTATTTAACAGTTTATGCCCTTTGGCCGCCGTGCGATATTTGACCTTGGTAAGGGGAGGATGTCGGGTTTGCTGTTCTTTAAAGGTCGATAGCTGTTACGTACAAGGCCTTTGGGCGCGGACGCGGGTAAACTGATGGAAATCAAATAGAACAATCAGGAGAATTCCGATGCGATCATTGTCTCAGTTTCTGAATGATTACGGAGACAGTCACCAGAATCCGCTCAACCAGTGGATTCATATTGTTTGCGTTCCTGCGATTCTGATTTCTACCCTGGGACTGCTCTGGCTCATACCCATCGGCAACTGGCTGGGCCTGAGCGGGACCGTGGCTGAATGGGTGAATGGGGCGACCCTGCTGGCTGCGTTGTCCGGCATTGTCTATCTGCGTTTGTCCATCGGTGTGTTCGTGTTGATGGCGGGCTGGTTCGCGCTGTCGGCCTGGATTATTCAAAGCGTGCTTTCCGCCGGCTGGTCGTTGTTCTGGACAAGCCTGGTGGTGTGGCTGGTGGCCTGGGCCATTCAGGTGTATGGGCACAAAGTGGAGGGCAAGAAACCTTCTTTTGTGGAGGACCTGGTTTTTCTGTTGATCGGGCCGATTTTTGTCAGTGTTGAGTTCGCCGCGAAACTCGGAATCCCCGTTCCCCATGCCCAGGGTACTCATGGAAAGCACAATCAGGGTGGCCCGGTTCAGGGGCACTAAGTTCCAGACCTTCACCTGGGGGGCTGGAGAAAATACCGGTCTGGGTTATCCTTTGGGCACGAAAAACACTCTCTAACCGGCCCGAGTATGCAGCATTTGCCCCAAGGTACGCTCTTTCTCTGGCCCGATCACTGGCAAGTAATCGGGCGGCTGATGTCGAATCGCCTGCATAAACACATCAGCGCTTCCTGGCTGGTTGGCCTTGATGGTGATTTTCGTCTGCAGGTGGACGGACGCTGGCGCACCACCTCTGCGGCATTGGTGGCGCCGGATGTAGCGCAGTCGCTCGAGCCTGGTAACACGCATATGTGGTGTGCACAGCTGGACCCGGACAGCCGTTACTGGCGGGCGCTAAAGCATCACCTCAAGGACGAGTGCACGGCCGACATAAGGGTGCCGAAAGCGTGTCTGCCGGCCATAGAGGAAGGTTCCTGTGGTGGTATTGAGCAGGCCATGATGACGGCCGTTGAGGCGCTAGGGAGGCCGCCGGAGCGGCTCGACCCGAGAGTGCAGAAGATCTGCGACCAACTGAGGGCGGAGTTGCCGGAGAAAGTCGAGGTTCAGTTACTGGCGGATTCGGTCGGACTGTCGTCTTCCCGCCTCAGCCACCTGTTCCGGCAGCAAACCGGAGTGCCGCTGCGGCGTTTTCTCTTGCACCTGAAAATGAACCGCGTGCTTGCTCACTGGGAAGCGGGCAAATCCATGTCCAGGCTGGCACTGGAAGCCGGCTTCTATGACCAGCCCCATTTTGTACGTACCGCCCGGGAGATGTTCGATGCTTTGCCGTCGGAATATGTGACGACAGGCTGGTTCAGCGTTTGCCGCTGCGCTTCTTCTTGCCCTTAGCCTCTTCTCTTTCGGCTTTCTCGGCTTCCGCTACGGCGGCTTCCCTCGTCTCTTTCTCTACCATTTCCGGCGTTTCCAGGGAAATACGGCCAAGGGTGCCGGCACGAAATTCATTGAGAAGCACTTCCGAGACCTTGTGCAAATCCGGGACGCCACCACGGCCAAAGAAGCGACGCTTGGCGGCAATGCCATCCATCAGCCCCAGTCCGTCTTCTGGTAACTCGTCAAATCCATAACGGGCCTTCACCAATTCCGGATAGGCGTGCAACAGATACTCGGCCTCAAACAGGGCGACATCCTCAAAGTCCAGGACTGAACTGCGAATGGCGCCCGTTACTGCCAGGCGATAGCCGCAGGCTTCCGGTGACAGCTTGGGCCAGAGGAAGCCCGGCGTATCGTAGAGCAGGATGTTGTTTGGAAGCTTGATCGCCTGCTGGGCCCTGGTGACCGCTGGCTCATTACCGGTCTTTGCGGCCGGGCGCCCGGCGAGAGTGTTGATGATGGTGGATTTTCCAACGTTCGGAATGCCCAGGATCATCACCCGCAGAGCGCTCTTCTGGCGATCGTGGTCCGGAGTCATCTCCTCAGCCAGCTTCAGGATACCCAGTGCCTCGTTGCGCTGGTTATGAGTGAGCGTAATCGTCCTTACCCCCCGCTCCTTCTCCAGCCATGTTTGCCACTGCTCGGTAATGTCCGGGTCGGCCAGATCCCGTTTGTTGAGCACCCTGATCAGTGGGGTGTCACCACGAAGGGCGGGCACCAGCGGGTTTTCGCTGCTGAAAGGGATGCGCGCATCAAGAACCTCAATAATGAGGTCCATCTGCGGCATGACCTGTTTGATCTCCTTTCGGGCTTTGTGCATATGCCCTGGAAACCAGTTAATTGCCATCTCGTATACTCCGGCTGTCGTTGAACGGCGCCATTATGAAGGGGAATGACCAAACTTTCACATTTGTTTAAATCCGCGTGTGTGGCGGCCTGTGAGTGGTGATAGTGAGAAATATGTACAAAAAGAGGGGCCATCGGGGTGAAAAACGACGCCATGATGTTTTAGGGTGTACAACCTGAATCATGAAACCAACGCATATCGGTGGTTTTCAGAACGCACCACCTTGTTAACGGAGAAGTTTATGAAGCTCGCAAAACTCTTTGGTACCGCTCTTGTTGCACTCAGCCTGTCTGCGCCTGCAGTGGCACAACAGGCGGCCGGCGGTCAGCCCGACCAGGTGGATCAGTTGGCGAAGATGGTTGGCCTGTCTGACGATCAGCAGACCGAGATCCGGGGCATCATCGATGAGATGCAGGGCACGATTGGTGAACTGCGTCAGGAGGCCCGTGCGCTTCAGCAGCAGATGCAGGCTGAGATCAAACCGGATTATGATGAAGACTCTATTCGTGAAAATGCGGAAGAGCTGGGCGATCTCACCGGAGAGATTGCAGCGCTCTCGACTCTGATGCAGGCAAAAGTGGATAACGTATTTACCCAAGAGCAGCGTGACACGCTGGAGCAGCGTATGAAGCAGATGCAGCAGCAGCGTCAGATGATGCAGCAGCAGCAAATGCAGCAGATGCAGCAACAACAGCAAGGACAGTGAGTTAGCTCACTCTCTGGCTGATATGGAAAAGGGCCGCTTCCTCGGAAGCGGCCCTTTTTTGTGTTTATAGCCTGCGAATTGCCCGGGGCAATATCGACACTATGCCTGAGTGCCCGTGCCAAATGGCTTGACCAGAATGATCAGTCGGGGCAGCAGGGTCAGCGCCCCCAGAAGAGCCATCAGCATAGCGAAACCGGTGAACAGCCCAAAATAAATAGTCGGGATGAAATTCGATAGCACCAGTATCGAGAACCCGGAGATAATGGTCAGGGACGTGTAAAACATTGCCTTGCCAATACTACGGTGGCAACGGTGCATGGTGGCGAGGTAGTTGCCATCTTTTTCAAACTCGGTTTTGAAACGATGGATGTAGTGGATGGTGTCGTCTACGGCGATGCCGACCGTGATCGCCGCCACGGTGATGGTCATCATGTCCAGGGGAATGTTGAGCCAGCCCATCAGGCCCAGAACGGACCCCGCTGCGATGAGATTGGGCGCTATACCGATCAGGGCCAGTTTCAGCGAACGGAACAGCAGCAGGAACATGGCCATGATGGACAGAAACACAACGCCGATGGTCTTGATCTGGGAATCAAACAGACTCTGCAGCATGTTGTTGTACATCACCGTCATGCCCGCAAACAGTATCTGATCCTGACTGTAACCCAGCTCTGTGGTCAGGTGTTTGCGAATCCGGTCGAGCAGCGCCTGACGCCGCAGCTCCGGCATGGTTTCCAGAATGCGGATGCTGAAGCGCGCCTGGTCATGTTCCTCTGATATGTAAGGCGTAAGCAGGATGTCCTGCAGGTCATCCGGCACCGCGGCAGGTACGAATGCCAGCTCAAGCGCATCAAGGCGTTCGCCCTGGTTAACCTTGGCCAGGACATCCAGCGTGGTGTTGATTGAGAGTACCTTGCCAGTTTCCGGCAGGCTGTCCAGGTAGTTATGCACCTTCTCCAGCTGGTTCATTTTCTGGTAGGTGTACCAGGTATCCCGGTACTCCTCTTCATCACCGCAATCTTCCACGAATGGGTCGCAGCCACTGGCGAACGGGTCTCCATCAGCGCCGGCATTCTGTGGAGGCTGATCATCGGTAATGACAACATCCAATGGAGTGGTTCCGCCCAGTCGGTTGTCGATGGTGATCATACCCTGGTGGATTTCGGTGGAAGCCTTGAAATAGTCGATGAAGCTGTTTTCCACTGTCAGCCTGTTCACACCAAACGCACACAACACGGCAATCACCGCCGAGCCAACCAGGACGGTTTTACCGAAGCGCTCCGTGAAGCGTGCGAAGGCGTCGGTAAACGGAACCCGGTCTGAGTCAGCGCGTTTGTCCAGCGGCGGCGGTAAGAGTGTCAGAAGAGCGGGGAAGACGATGAACGTGATCAGGAAAGCGACCGTCAGGCCGAGGGTCATCATCCAGCCAAAGTCGATTACCGGGCGGATACCGCTGAATGTGAGGGATCCGAACGCAACGATGGTAGTGATGGCCATATAGAAGCAGGGTTTGACCATGGCCATAACAGTGCGACGCAGTATGTCCCCGGGGCTCGCCCCTGGCTCGTCGGACTGGAACTCACGATAGCGGACAATCAGGTGAATTGTCAGCGACAGGGTCATGATCAGTAGCAGTGAAATGAAGTTGGATGAAATCACCGTCACCGGCCACTGGGCCCAGCCCAGGAAACCTACCATCAGCCATACGGTAAAACTGCAGCATAACAGCGGTACTAACACCCATCGCCATTGGCGGAAGATGATGGCGAGCGTCAGTAGCAGGAATGCGAGTACTCCGAACCCGAAAGTCGACAAATCGTTCTCTATGAAGCGGATCATGTCCGCAACAATCATGGGCACGCCACCAAGATGGATCTCGGCCTGGTCCCGGTACTGCTCAAGAATGCTGCGAACCTGGCGAATGGTGGCATCGCGATCTTCACCGAGCGCTTCGGTGAAGCTTATGAAAGATGCCTTCACCGCTTCCAGTTGTTGCAGTTCGGCTTCCGAGGCGCTACCTGAATCAGCCTTGTCCCGTAGTCTGTTGCGTTCTTTGAGCAGTTCGAAATAGCGGTCTGGTGTGGGCAGGTTGACCTGGATGGCGGTTGTCCCGGCGTCCTCACTGATCAGCAGATTGGGGTAGAGCGGATTGCTGAGCAGTGCATCGCGAGCGGTTTCCGGTGAAACTTCATCGCTGTCCAGCGTCTTGATTTCGGTGTCGACTGTATCCAGAGTCAGGTCCGGGCTGTGCAGCAGCGGTACATTCAGAATGCTGTTGGTGGAGCCTACGGCCTCCAGGCGCTGCAGTTCATCACGCAGATTCCGCAAGCGGGTGAGGCCCTGTTCCGAGAAAAGTTCGCTGTCCGGTGAGTAGGTAACTATCAGGAAGTCGTCGGAAGTTGTAAAGCGGCGGTTCACCTGGCGGTATTGTTCCAGGGAACGATCATTCTCCAGCACCAGAGATTCAGCGGAGGCATCCAGCCGGAACTGGCCGAATTTAACCGCGGCCAACGCCAGTAAAAGGCCGAATACGGCCAGAACAATAACCGGATGGGGGAGGATCAGTCGATCGTAAAGGGTGCGGAAACGATTCATCAAGTGACAACTCTGCTACAAAAACGAGTGCAGAGTGTGCCACAAACCTCAGTGAACTGTGACCTTTGACGATGCCTCTTCCAGGGAACCGATCAGGTGCTTCAGGCGTTGCGCCATGTCTGCGCTCTCCGCGAGCTGGGTGACCATGCTCTGGGTGGCTTCCCGTATACCCTGGACGTTGGCCAGAGCGCCGTCAGTTCCGGCCGTCTGGTCGGCGGACACATTTGCAATCTCCCGGTTCGTCCGGTCGATCCGGCTAACCACCTCATTGATGGCTTCAAGAGCCCGGCGCCCCTCTTCAGATTCATCCACGCAGCGGGTGGCATCCTCGGAGCTGCCTGTCATCTGGCGAACCGCTGTGCCCATGGCGCTTAGCAGGCGGTCGATGGTTTTCTGGATCTGGTCAGTGGAGTCCTGCACCCGCTGGGCAAGACTGCGAACCTCATCGGCGACCACGGCAAAACCACGGCCCTGATCACCTGCACGAGCTGCTTCAATCGCAGCGTTCAGTGCAAGCAGGTTTGTCTGCTCAGCAATGCCCTTGATTTCAGCCACAGCGTGGCTGATTTCATGGCTGTTTGCAGCAAGGGCTTCTACGCTGCTGGCGGAACTGCTGACAACGTCGGCCAGTTTGCGAATGCTGTCGGCACTTTGCCCAACCCTTTCACTGCCGTCTACGGCGGCATCCCGGGCTTCGTGGGAGAGGGTTTTGGCGATACCGGCCTGCTCTGCAATGCCGGAAAAGCTCTGGAGCATGGTTTCGATCACTTCGACTGAACGGTCTGCGCCCGCCTGTTGGCGATCCAGATCACCCGAGCGCGCCTCTGCAGCATTGGTAAGCTCGTTTACTTCACTGTGCAGGCGCTCAACTGCTTCTTTCATGCTCTTGACCACGACAACGGTACGATCCTGCATGGCATTGAAGGCGCTGGCCATTTCACCGATCTCGTCGGTGGAATCAACGTCGGCGCGCTGGCTGAGATTGCCCGAGGCCTGAACCGAGACCATGGTGTCTTTCAGGCGATTAACGTGCCGTTCAATGAAGGAGATCAAAAGCTGGGAACCGGCCATTTCCAGAACCATCAGCACTGAGACCACCAGTGCAAAGCCTGGCGCGGTCTCGGAAAACACGGCGCCGAAGGTATCGCCGGTTTTTTCCGAGAGGATCTGCATGGCGTAGAGCACAAGTAGGCAGAGAACTGCAAAGACGACAATGTTCAGCAACCAGAATTTGTACTTCAGCCGGGCATTCCGCAGCAGTGTCAGCATAGTGGATCTCAGTCGATAGCCTTCACCGGAATCTGCATGGCGTCGGAGGCTGGCGGCACCTCTGGGACTGCCAGGCCGAGGTTGTTCTGATCAAAGACCTTGTCCGCGCGGTAGCTGGAGCGAACCATGGGGCCGGACGGCACTTCCATGAAGCCTTTCTGCAGACCAATCTCGCGGTAACGATTGAACTCTTCCGGCGTGACGTAGCTCTCGACTGGCAGGTGGTTCGGGGTGGGTCTGAGGTATTGGCCGAGGGTAAGAATGTCCACACCAATGGCGCGCAGATCGTCCATGGTTTCGAGGATTTCTTCCTCGGTTTCACCGAGGCCCAGCATCAGGCTGGTTTTGGTGAGCACATCGGGACGGTGCTTTTTGGCGTGCTCCAGCACGCTCAGGGTTTTTTCGTAACCGGCGCGCGGATCCCGAACTCGACTGGTGAGGCGTTTGACGGTCTCCACGTTCTGAGCGAATACGTCCAGGCCGGAATCCACCACCTTTTCAACGTGCGCCATCACTGCATCAAAATCCGGGGTGAGGGCTTCTACGGCCACTTCCGGAGTGCGCTGTTTAATGGCGGAGACGCAGGCGGCGTAATGGGCGGCGCCTCCATCATCCAGGTCGTCACGGTCTACAGATGTCAGCACGATGTAGCGCAAGCCCATCAGTTCGACGGACTTCGCGGTATTTTCCGGCTCTTCGTGGTCCAGCCAGCCTTTCGGATTGCCGGTATCCACTGCGCAAAATTTGCAGGCCCGGGTGCAGACAGAGCCCATAACCATGATAGTAGCGGTGCCGGCGGTCCAGCATTCCCCGATGTTGGGACAGTGGGATTCCTGGCAGACGGTGCTCAGGCGATGTTCGCTGACATTCTTGCGTACCGCTTCGTAGCGCTCGCCTCCGGGCATGCGTGCCCGTAGCCATTTCGGCTTCCGCTCAACCTTGCTGGCTTCCGTGCTCTCGCCAGATGACCGCTTGATGCCATCCTTGATGGCTGAAAAGCCATGCTCATTGCGGAATTTGGAACCACTGGTGACGCGGGGTTTTGCACTGTCGCTCATTGCAACGGGACTCTCGTTAAGACTTCGGGAACATTAAAGAATAAAGGGCCGGAAGGGGAGATACAAGGCGGGTAAGGGCAATCACGGGGATGCCGGGCACGACTTTCGTCGCACCCGGTTGATGTTTGTCAGGCCTGGGCCGCGTCCAGTGCCTGGGTAACATCGGCAATGATGTCATCCACGTGCTCAATGCCAATGGACAGGCGCACCAGATCTTCGCTCACACCTGCGCTCTCAAGCTCTTCCGGGCTCAGCTGACGATGCGTGGTTGTTGCCGGGTGACAGGCCAGGGATTTGGCATCGCCAATATTCACCAGGCGGTAAATTAGCTGCAGCGCATCAATGAACTTCGCGCCGGCTTCCCGGCCGCCCTTGATGCCAAAGCTGAGAATGCCGGAGGCCTTGCCGCCACAGATTTTGTCACAGGTTGCCTTGAACGGGCTGTTGGCGAGTGTCGCGTAGTTCACCCACTCCACGGACGGATGATCCTGAAGGAAATTTGCGACTTTCTCGGCGTTCTCGCAGTGACGCTCCATCCGCAGTGACAGTGTCTCGAGCCCCTGCATGATCAGGAACGCGTTGAATGGTGACAGAGCGGCACCCGTGTTCCGCAGCGGAACAACACGGCAGCGGCCGATAAAGGCAGCAGGGCCGAGCGCTTCGGTATACACCACACCGTGGTAGGAGGGGTCCGGCTCGTTCAGCATCGGGAATTTGTCGGCGCTCGCCTTCCAGTCGAATTTACCGGAATCCACCACCACGCCTGCGACAGTGGTGCCGTGACCGCCGATGTATTTGGTCAGGGAGTGCACCACGATGTCAGCGCCATGTTCGAACGGACGACACAGGAAGGGCGTCGCCACGGTGTTATCGACAATCAGCGGAATACCATGCTTGTGGGCAATATCGGCCCAGCGCTGGAGGTCTACGACATTGCCTGCCGGGTTGCCGATGGACTCGCAGAACAGCGCACGCGTGTTCTCATCAATGGCGTTCTCAACGGCGTCGAAATCGTCATGGCGAACCATGCGGCAGTCGATTCCCTGGTTGGGCAGGGAATGGGCAAACAGGTTGTAGGTGCCGCCATACAGTTGACTCGTGCTGACGATGTTGTTGCCTACTTTGCAGATGGTCTGAAGGGCGTAAGTGATGGCTGCCATACCGGACGCCAGTGCCAATGCGCCAATGCCCCCTTCCAGTTGCGCCATCCGCTCTTCAAGAACACCGTTAGTCGGGTTCATGATGCGGGTGTAGATGTTGCCCTGAACCTTCAGATCGAAAAGATCGGCACCGTGCTGGGTGTCATCGAAGGTATAGGAAGTGGTCTGGTAGATAGGGGTGGTCGCCGCGTGGGTAGTCGGGTCGCCGTTAAAGCCTGCGTGGAGGGCCAGAGTTTCGAGTTTCATCACAACTTCCTTGATGGTTGGTTGTTTG
The DNA here is from genome assembly GCF_023657445.1 of Marinobacter sediminum. Taxonomy (NCBI): domain Bacteria; kingdom Pseudomonadati; phylum Pseudomonadota; class Gammaproteobacteria; order Pseudomonadales; family Marinobacteraceae; genus Marinobacter; species Marinobacter sediminum. Next base: position 272,974 of record NZ_JAGTWY010000001.1, read on the forward strand.
AGTTGTTGGTTTCTTAGCCTGGCCTGAGCCAGATTTTCATTGCCTACTGTGCTGAGTTTAGTTGCTTATAGTACTGATCGTACACAGGACTGTATGGCCCGGGCGGGATGCCATTCGCACCGTTAAACGCCGATGCGTTCGCCTGACGGGTAAGCGGCAGATAGTTCGGATCAGCCCTTTCAAGTGCTGCCGTCACAGCCATCGATATAAGGTCGAACAGCGGACTACCGCTACTGTTGTTATCCGGTGTGTAGGTCATTCGTTGGCGAGCGATCCAAAGTTCGGCACCGTCAGCATTAACGATTCGGTACTCGAAATCCACCTCCGTTGTGGTGCTCAGCAGCATATATTTTGACGTCCACTCGTGAATGATGACATAGAGAATAGCGTCAGCTTTGAACAGGTTTGCCAGCTGTTCTGGCGGTGCTGCATGAGCTTCTGCGGGTTCATAATACCCTTCATATTCGAGAAGCGTTTTGACCGTGTTGACCGGAAAAACGTAGTAGCCTTTTTCCCCCAGATAGTAAGGGAGCGTGGCAAGGACGGAGGTTGTTCCCTGAACGTCTGTGGTCTCGTTGACCGGGGGAAGAACCAGGATAGACCTCGGCGCGGCATCATGGAACGCATTAAGGCGATTGGAGTCACCGGTTGTCGCGCAGCCCGCGGCCAGGCAAAGGGCGAACAGAGCCAGGCAAAGCTTGATCAACTTCATTGTCTGGCCTCCAGGTTTTTAATCAGCATGCCGAGCATGGGTTGGCTCTCGGGCCAGGCTTCGTATTCCATTTTGTAGTACTTGATCGCTTCCCCGACCTTCCCCTGCTCCAGCATGAACGTGCCAGCCTCGGCAAAAAGGCCGGGGGCGATCGGATGCTGAGGCGTCCCGCCTGTCTCTACGAATTCGAGATAATTATTCAGTGCTTCTTCCTTCAGGGCCGGGTCGTGGTAGACGATGAAAAGTGTTTCCTGGTAATGCCCCCAGTCATAGAGGCCCTGATTGGTTGCGCATCCGGAGAGAAGAATGAGCGTTGTGCTCAACGCTAAAACTCTCTTATTCATAGTTTCCCACCTTCAGAATCCGGTTTGAGCCCGCACCCAGATAGACCTCTTTCGCAAAAACCACCTTGCCGTCGGAAAAAAGTTCGATCTGGTGGGTGCCGTCAATAATCCTCAGCAGGTTCTCTCCAGCCTGATACTGCCCAACGTAGCCGTACGAAATGCCATCAACACGGAGCTCATAGTATTCGGCGGCGATGGACGACAGTTCGAAGGCAAGCCCAGGGCGGTCATCAACGACCTGGGTGTTATGTGTGGGCGTCTGGACGCAAGCGGTCAGCGTGATGAGCACAAGCAGTGTGATAAGCGTCTTCATTAATTTTTCTCCTTAACCTGCAAATCTTTCAGGCCATAACCCTCCAGAGTGCCCTGGGAAACTTCGCCAAATGCCCCCTGGTCAAGAGGGTCGTCGCCAAACAGGCCAAGAACGGTTAGCTCGGCAATTTTTTTACCGGGCAAGGTAATGGTGGTACCGGTTGTTTGTGACTTGACCTTCTTTCCGCGGGTTTCGATGTCAAACGTCATTCCCTTTGCGACGCCCTGGCTTTCGCCACCGCTGATGTACACAAGGCCGTCTTCTTGTGCCAGCAAATCGGCAGTCCACGGTTTTTCGAGGAAAAGTCCGGTCATTTTGTCCACGGCTGCTGTAACCGCGGCGGCGATGGCCTGGTCATTCAGACTGCCGTCATAACCTGCGGCCGAGCCAAATCCCATGGTGCGGGCCTGTTCAGTCGAGGAGGAGCCGGAACCGGTTACTGAGGCGAATACCCTGCCTGTGGACACATCCACCAGTCGCAGATCCACGGTGGCTGTTGCTTCCTGTTTTTTGGACGATGACAAAAAACCGCGCTCGCCGGTGGTGGCGCGGCCGAACTGGGTGAGTGAACCAATCACCAGCGTATCGACACCGGTGATATTGATGTTCTGGCCTGAAAGCTCTGCTTCCTTGCTCAGGAGTTCAATATCTGGTCGCTCAAAAACCAGATAGCTTTCACTATTGCCCAGCGCCTGGAGAAACATGTCAGTAACTTTGTTGCCAAGCTGGTCCTCGGCTTCTGATCGCAACAGACTGCGGCCATAATTGGTCTCGTTGGAGAGGCGTCCGACCGCGATTTTTCGCTTGAGGCTCAGTTTTTCCGGTTTATTCGCTTCCAGGGCAGCCCGCTGTGCGGCCCGCTGTTGCTCTGCCGAAACCGCCGGCTCGACCTCTTTCATCTGGGGCGTTTGAGTTGCGCAGCCTGACAGCGCCCCAAGCATCAACCAGGGGATAATTTTTCTCATTAACTGGACTCCTTGGGTTTCATACATTGTGTGACTTCATAGCGACACAACACGCCTGATTCCGTGTCGGAAGGGGCAGTACAGGAATGGGGCCGAGCAGGGAGGGGCCTCAGTAAACCGGCTGCCATCCGTGACATCTTGCTAACTCCGATACTTTACAAGATACGTCAAAAGAAGAAAGCCCGCGTTTGCGGGCTCTTTTGTCAGACCAGGGCTCCGTAGACCAGCGCACGAAGTTCCTGGCGAATGGCATAGGATGACGATGGCATTAACTGGGTCATGAAAATGACGACCATATCCTCTTCCGGGTCTACAAAGAAATTGGTGCTGGCAAGACCGCCCCAGCCGTACTCGCCCACCGAGCCGTTGATGAGGGACCTGGCAACATCCGTTTTCACTGAAAAGCCCAGCCCGAATCCGCTTCCTTCGTATGGTGTTTCGCTGAATGCGCCAATCGACATTGCTGGCAGGTCCTGGTTGCCGGGCAGGTGGTTGCGACGCATGAACTCCAGGGTCTTGCGGCCGATGATGCGTTGTCCGCGGAATTCGCCGCCCTGACAAAGAGCCTGTGCAAAACAGTGGTAATCGTCCACCGTTGACACCAGCCCACCGCCACCAGACAGGAAGTTGGCAGGTCGCCGGTATGGGGACCGCTCTGGATCATCCTGCAGCTTCATGGTGTCGCCGGGCTGGTGCAGGTAGCAGGCGGCAAAGCGGGCCAACTGCTCATCGCGTACCTGAAAGCCGGTGTCTTCCATTCCCAGCGGCGCAAAGATGTGCTCATGGAAGTAGTCGTCCAGGGGCTTATCTGCCAATAGCTGTACCAGGTAACCCACGACATCGGTGGAAACCGAATAGTTCCAGGCTGTTCCCGGTGAGAACTCCAGAGGCAGTTCGGTCAGTCGTTCTATCAGTCTGTCGAGAGTCAGGTGTCCGCCTCCGTCGAGCTTCAGTTCGCGATAGGCGGCGTCCAGGTTGGTCCGGTTGAGAAAACCGTAAGTCAGACCAGACATATGGGTGAGCAGGTCCCGAATGGTCATGGTGGTGGCTGCAGGTTCTGTTTCAAAATCCGGCCAGGTGCCAGACTTGCAGACCTGCAGGTTTTTCCAGGCCGGGATGTACTTGTGCACCGGGTCGTCCAGCAAAAAACGGCCTTGCTCATAGAGCTGCATCATGGCGATGGACGTGACTGGTTTGGTCATGGAGTAAACGCGGAAGATCGTGTCCCGTTGCGCAAGCTTGTTGCGTTCCACATCCATCAGGCCCTGGGCGTTGGTCCAGACCACTTTGCCGTGCCGTGCAACCAGCGTCACTGCGCAGGGCAGCTTGCCGGGTTGGATGTAGTTTTCGTCAAGATGACGAGTGATGCGTTCCAGTCGGTCGAGGGACAGGCCGGCAATGATGTTTGGTCCGGACATGGACAGCTCCTGTAAACAAAAGGTTGAGCTTAGTGTATTCCAATCGGGCCGTCTTCCATACGGAGATTCCCGGTTTCGTTTGACCGCGGAGAAAAGCACAATAGGCGGCCAATAGAGGGAGAGCTACAGATGTTGAACTGGATATTTCTGGCGTTGGCAATCGTTGGTGAAGTTGTCGCTACGTCTTCGCTTAAGGCCAGTGAGGGTTTTACCCGGTTGGCACCTTCGCTGGCTGCGATCATCGGTTATGGTGTGGCCTTCTACTTTCTTGCTTTGGCTCTCAGAACCATCCCCATTGGCACCGCCTACGCGATTTGGGCAGGCCTTGGCATTGTGTTGGTGGCGGCCGCCGGATGGCTGGTGTTCGCGCAGAAACTGGATGCCTGGGCGGTATTGGGCATGGGGCTGATTGTCTCTGGAGTGCTGGTGCTCAGTGTATTATCAAAATCGGCTGTTCACTGACGGTACTGATTTCCGAAACAATGGGCTCGCGGGTATACTCGACGGAACCGAGGAATTATTCATCAGAGCAGGGTGTCGGCCATATTCATGAGCCCTTCCAGAACGCTCGTAGCATCGTTTAGCTTGATCCTGCTTCTGGTTCTTGCGGAAACCAGCGTGGCTGACAGGTTACGTATTTTTGCGCCGGATCTGCCGAGCTCATCTGAGCCTGGTGGTGTCGGGCGAGACGCCGAGATCGTCAAACAGGTGTTGAAGGCTTGCGGTCACGATGCCGAGTTTGTGATTCAACCGTTTGGCAGGCATATCATCACTTATCGGCAATCCTCCGAGGGTGACGCCGTTATGACGGTTCCATTGGCAGCGGAACTTCCAGGCGCCTCCACGGCTGCGTATATCTGGTACCAGAATGGTGCGGTTTATGACGCGGACCGTATATCAGAAATCTCGGGTCTGCCGGATTTGTGGGGACTGGACGTCGTCACCTTCAAGGACGGGATCAGGCTGCTGGATTTGGGCGAGTTCGAGTCAAAATTCGGGTCATTGGTCGAAATTGCCAACCAGAGAATCCACTCTCACCTGTTGTTCCTTGGTCGGGTGGATGTGATTCTGGCTGATGGTTTGATTGTTGCCGAGGTCAACCGCCGAGTGCGAAAGTCAGAGAGCCTGATGGGGGCTGTGACAAAAGAGCATCGGTTCAGGTTTGCACCGATTTTCACCCCCGCGCCTTATAAGATGGTTTTTCGTGAGCCAGCATTGGCGAAGTCTTTCGATGAGTGCTTTGACATGGCATACGCCAATGACACCATTTACGAGATCAACCAAAAGTATATTGGCTCATTCCAGAATGAACTGGGTTATCGATACCTGGGGTTCTGATCGCCGTTCAGGAATGATTCGAGGCCATTCATTATCGTTTTCAGTTTTCGCTATGGAAAGCCCAGCCGATAACGGCCCAGTAGAGTACATATAAGAAGATCATCAGTGAACTGCAGAGTACTGCGGTGATCAGGGTCATCCCGAGTAAATACTGAGCCATCGGTACAAGCATAAGAAAGGTGATTACCTCGAATCCAAGGTAATTCATGAACCGAGTGATCCGCCCCTTTTTCGAACTTTGCCAGGCACCCTTGGCGTTCTGCCCCCATATCGGCTCATAGATGTAATCCCAGACCCTTGCAAAAAAGGTTGCGCCAACGGCAAACAGGAAAGCCCGGGGGATTGTTATTCCGCCGAACAGAAGAACGACAGGGGTGGCCAACGCTATGCCAAAGATATCGAACACGATCATTCGAAGCTGTGAAGGGAGGCTGTCGAACATCACTTACGCCCGCAGAGCGCCACCGAAAGGGGTGGCTACCTTGTCACAATAGCATGGTTGCAATGGTGTTCTAGAGTGCTGTTTTCTGGCCCAGACCAGAACCTGTCGCAGGTAAATTCCCCCGACGCAGTATGCTCATCTCTCACAGTAGTTACTGGCGTCTTCGGTAAGACTTTCGCCCCTGGCATCATTGTCCGGGAAGATCGTGTCATAACACCAGGTGAAAACGAACGTGTACAGCAGGTAAAAGGCGATGAACGCGAGATCGACCACCAGTGCCTCAAACAACCCGATCCCCATCCACCAGGCAATGATTGGCAGGAATGCCACCATCAGGCCCAGCTCGAAACTGATGGCGTGAAGGAACCGCAGCTTAATTGATTTGTGAGTGGAGCCGTTCAGCTTTTTCAACCCGAGATCAAACATGAGGTTGAAGACATAGTTCCAGACAGTTGCCAGGGTTGCCCCCACGACACCCAGGATTCCGGTTTTGCCCAGCTCGAAGCCGAACGCGAAAGCCGCCAGGGGGACAGAGAGCGTAATGCCGATGATTTCGAAAGAGATTGCCTGCCGGATTCTGTCTTTGGTGGTTCTCATGGTATCGATCCACTAAAACGGGTCGTCCCGCATAAAAATCCCTGAATGGGTGAGGTCGTCCTCAGAGGGCTAATTATCCACGAGAATGGATCTTTTGGGCAGTCAGATAGGTATCGGCCTTGGAACCGGGCTCAAGCTTGCCGCCATCTTAGCCTGAGGCCGCGGGGAGTCAAAAAAGGACAGCCCATAAAAAAAGGGTCACGACGTGCGTCGTGACCCTTTGAAATCTTGGTAGCAAGGGGCGGAGTCGAACCGCCGACCCCAGCATTATGAGTGCTGTGCTCTAACCAACTGAGCTACCTTGCCATTTCGCTTTGGGCATCGCCCCAAACGAGGCGCGTATTTTCAGTATTTGGGCCCTTGCTGTCAAGGCTTGGGGCCCGTTTTTGCTGAAAAAATTACACGTTAAAACGGAAGTGGATAACGTCGCCGTCCTGAACGATGTAATCCTTGCCTTCCAGGCGCCATTTGCCGGCGTCTTTGGCACCGGCCTCACCGTTGTAATGGACAAAGTCGTCGTAGCTCACCACTTCGGCGCGGATAAAGCCACGCTCGAAATCCGTGTGGATCACTGCGGCCCCCTGAGGCGCGGTAGCGCCAATTTTCACGGTCCAGGCGCGCACTTCCTTCACGCCAGCCGTAAAGTAGGTCTGCAGGCCCAGAAGGCCGTAACCGGCGCGAATCACGCGGTCCAGGCCGGGCTCTTCCATGCCCATTTCGTCCAGGAACATGGACTTTTCGTCGTCTTCCAGCTCGGAAATCTCGGCTTCCAGCTTGTTGCAGATCGGCACCACCACGGCGTTTTCAGACTCGGCGATTTCCCGCACGGTGTCCAGGTGCGGGTTGTTCTCGAAACCGTCTTCATTGACGTTGGCGATGTACATGGTTGGTTTGACGGTGAGCAGGCAAAGCTCACGCACCAGTGCCATCTGGTCTTTGTCCAGATTCATGCTGCGAACCGGTTTGCCTTCGTTCAGGACGGGCAGCAGCTTCTCAAACATCTCCAGCTGGGCTTTGGCTTCCTTGTCGCCACTCTTGGCGACGCGCTGCACGCGTTTGATCGCCTTTTCGACGGTATCGAGGTCAGCCAGAGCCAGTTCGGTATTGATGACTTCGATATCCGAGGCCGGATCTACCTTGTTGGCCACGTGAATGACGTTGCCGTCTTCAAAACAGCGAACAACATGGGCGATGGCGTCGGTCTGGCGGATGTTGGCGAGGAACTGGTTGCCCAGGCCTTCACCCTTGGAGGCACCTGCTACCAGGCCGGCGATGTCCACGAATTCCATGGTGGTGGGTACGACACGCTCGGGCTTTACGATATCGGCCAGCTTGGTCAGGCGAGGGTCGGGCATGGCCACCACACCGGCGTTCGGCTCAATGGTGCAGAACGGGAAGTTTTCCGCGCCGATGCCGGATTTGGTCAGTGCGTTGAACAGGGTGGATTTGCCGACGTTGGGAAGGCCGACGATGCCGCAGTTAAATCCCATGGAATGCCTCTGCTGGTACTGAAAAATGTGGGCGGATTATACCGGTGTCTGCCGGATGGTGCGAGTAGGGGGAAGTGCGCCCTCAGGGAGCTGGTTTGAAGCTGTGCAGGCGGTTCATGGCTGCAGCCAGTTTCCCGTTGGCGGCATCCGGAAGCACCCGTATTATCTCGTCGAACACCAGGTTGAGTTCCTCGGTTTCTTTCTTGCCGAGCCGGCCCAGTACGAAACCGGTGACCTTCCGGCTGTCGCCGGGATGACCGATACCAAGACGCAGGCGCTGGAAGTCTTTGGTGCCGAGATGGGCAACGGTGTCTCTCAGACCGTTGTGGCCACCATGGCCGCCGCCTTTTTTCAGCTTGGCAGTGCCCGGGGGCAGGTCGAGCTCGTCGTGAGCAACCAGGATCTGTTCGGGAGCAATCTTGAAGAAATCCGCCAGTGCCTTGATGGACAGGCCGCTGCGGTTCATGAACGTGGAGGGGGTCAGCAGGTGCAGGTCCAGACCCTGCCACTGAACGCGGGCGTAGAGCCCATGGTACTTCTTCTCGGGACGGAGCGTCTGGCCCGCATGGCGGGCCAGCGCTTCGACGAACAGGGCGCCGGCGTTATGGCGGGTATTCTCGTAGTCAGGACCGGGATTTCCCAGGCCGACCACCATGACAATATCCTGTGCCATTCGCCGTTGCCCCCGGAGTGATTACTCCTTCTCGTTTTCGCCTTCTTCGCCTTCTTCGCCTTCTTCACCTTCTTCCGCTTCGTCGGTCTTGGCACCGCGCGGCTTGTGAATGGCGACAACTGGCAGGTCGTGATCTTCGCCCTGCAGCAGGGCTGCAATCTTGACGCCCTTCGGCAGTTTAAGGTCGCTCAGGTGAACAACCTGGTCCATTTCGACATCCATCATGTCGATTTCGATGAACTCAGGCAGGTTCTGCGGCAGACAGATCACTTCTACTTCGTTGATCTGGTGGTTCGCAACGCCGCCGTGCAGCTTGATAGCCGGTGCAGCTTCTTCGTTCACGAAGTGCAGCGGTACGTTAACGTGGATCTCGTGATCCTTGTCGACGCGCAGGAAGTCAGCGTGAGTCAGGATAGGCTTGTACGGGTGACGCTGCAGGTCCTTCAGGATCACGCTTTCTTTCTTGCCGTTCAGCTCAACGGTCAGTACGTGAGAGAAGAATGCTTCGTTCTCCAGAGCCTTCTTGAGCTCGTTGTGCCAGATGGAAATCGCAGTAGCTTCCTTCTTGCCACCGTAGATGATGGCCGGGATTTTCCGTTCCTCACGACGCAGGCGGCGGCTCGCACCTCTCCCCTGATCGTCACGAGGAAATGCTTCGATAACAAATTCCTGAGACATGGTATTAACCTCAATCGTCACCTGAACTGCCCGCGACCAGGCGTTGGATTCAGGTGATGTTTCTGAAAAGCCGGAATTTTCCGGCTGACTAAAAGAGTCGGGAGCCTGATTAGGCTCCCGACCCGGTAACTGCTTGTTTTGCCTGGCAGTTAGAACGTTAAATCCGCTCAGGCATTGTCGAACATGGCGCTGATCGATTCTTCATTGCTGACGCGGCGAATGGACTCCGCCATCAGACCCGCCATGCTGAGGACGCGGATTCTATCACAATTTTTCGCTTTGTCACCCAGCGGGATGGTGTCGCAAACGACCAGTTCATCCAGTTGGGATGCATTTATGTTATCGATTGCGGGGCCAGACAAAACCGGATGCGTTATATAAGCAACAACGCGGGCGGCGCCATGCTCCTTGAGAGCATTGGCAGCTTTGCAAAGGGTGCCGGCGGTATCGATGATGTCGTCTACCAGGATGCAGGTCTTGTCTCGGACATCACCAATGATGTGCATGACCTGGGAAACGTTGGCCTTGGGGCGTCGCTTGTCGATGATGGCCAGATCGGCATCGTCCAGTTTCTTGGCAACGGCGCGGGCGCGAACAACGCCGCCAACGTCCGGAGAAACGACGATAAAGTTCTCAAAGCGCTGCTTTTCAATGTCTTCGAGCATGACCGGGGTGGCGTAGATGTTGTCCACCGGAATGTCGAAGAAGCCCTGGATCTGGTCAGCGTGCAGGTCAACGGTCAGGACGCGGTCCACGCCGATGCTGGAGATCATGTCTGCAACAACCTTGGCGCTGATGGCTACCCGAGTCGAGCGTACCCGGCGATCCTGGCGTGCGTATCCGTAATAGGGGATGACAGCAGTGACACGCGTTGCGGATGCACGGCGAAGCGCATCGGCCATCACGATCAGTTCCATCAGGTTATCGTTGGTGGGGTAGCAGGTCGGCTGAATGATGAAGACATCATGACCACGGACGTTCTCATTGATCTCAACGGTGGTTTCGCCGTCGCTAAAACGGCCTACAGTGGCCTGCCCCATGGGAATATGGAGTTTCTGCGCGATGGCTTTGGCAAGCTCAGGGTTGGCGTTGCCAGCAAAAATCATCAGTTTGGACACGACGGCATCCTTCTCAGTATCGGCGTTTGATTCAGAAGAAGCGGGAGAAAGGTGGCTGGGGTGGCAGGATTCGAACCTGCGCATGACGGGATCAAAACCCGTTGCCTTACCACTTGGCGACACCCCAGTATCGTGCTTTTTTGGCATCATTTTAGCTCTGTCAGCTTTTTGTGTAGAGGTGATATGTTCACCCCTTTAGCTACGAACCCCGTGATGCCGGAGGGTTTGCTTTCCCAGATGATCCGGGCTGCGGATTCTGTCGGGAAACGTCCAAATATGCAAGCCCCGGTTCCGGTTAATCTTGCTGGTCCGAATTGTGTAAGCCATTCCAGGCTTTCGTTAACCTCAGGATACAGTTTTCGAACTACATCCTCACAGTCGTTTCGGGACCTCGAGGCGTCTCCCTCAAAAGCGGGCGCTATTGTGATTCTAGGGGTGTTTCTTGTCAACCCTTGCTCTGAAAAAATCTTACCTGTGTTTATATCGCAGTCAGGTTTTAGAACCACAAACCAGTCTTCGGGCGGGTCGACCGGAGTGAGCTTCTCGCCCACGCCCTCACCAAGTGCTGCATGGCCCCGCACGAACACCGGAACGTCGGCGCCCAGGGTAAGGCCCATTTCGGCCAATTCATCAATGCTCAGGCCGAGTTGCCAAAGGTGATTCAGGCCCAGGAGGGTTGTCGCGGCATTTGAGCTGCCGCCTCCCAGGCCGCCGCCCATGGGCAAACGTTTTGCGATGCTTATGGTGACACCTGGAAGATGATCGGTTGCCCTGGCCTCCAGCGCCTTCGCGGCACGGATGATCAGGTTCTCTTCGTCGGGAACGCCTGCAATGGGTTCTGCAAGCCTTACGCCTGGCTGATCTGGTGTCAGGGTAAAGGTGATGTCGTCACCGTAGTCCAGAAACTGAAACAGGGTTTGCAGTTCGTGGTAACCATCCGGCCGACGCCCGACGATGTGAAGAAAGAGGTTAAGCTTTGCGGGTGAAGGCAGCGTGAGCGTCCTGATCACCGTGCAGCCTCCTGGCTGTTCCACTCACTGACGACCAGTCGTACCCGTTTTTCACCCTTCAGTGCGGTGATTCTTGCGGGCAGGGAGGGGTAATCAGGCAGGAACTGTTGCCAGCGATCGTAGCGGATCTCCCAGCCGGCTTGCCGAATCATCGCGAGTTGGCGGTTCTCATCAAACAGCAGTCTGAAATCGCCGTCCGGGGCGGGCAGGCCCCGGATCCACCAGACCAGGTGGTTCAGGGGTAATTGCCAGCCGGTCGCGGCTTCCACCAGGGCTTCCGGTTCTCCGGAACGGTAGGTGTCACCGCTTGGCATGGTCAGCTCGATAAATCCGGGTACGCCCTTGAGTGTTGTGCTGCCTATGCCAAGGAGTGAGGAGGAGAGGGCGAGATCGTAGGCTTCTCCGCTCTGGATCCAGTGGTTGATCAGGGCGGTGCCACTGTCTGAGGGCTGGCGCACGGCCAGCTTTCCCATCAGTCGCCAGTGATCAAAGCGGCTGAGCTGAGCGGTTCGATCGGCCCAGCCTGCCGGTGGCTGATCCGTCATACCCTCTGGCAGGGGTTCCAGCTGGATGGTGGTGCAGGCACCCAAAAACGTAATGAGTGACAACAGAAACCACAGGCGGAGCTGCTTCCGCATTACAGGTCTCCGCTGTTTGTCAGCCGCTCAATGGTTTCCCTGAGGATGTCATGGTCGGCATCCTGTTCCAGTCCCTTCTTCCAGATGATGCGCGCCTGTTCCTCTGCGCCACTCATCCAGAGTGCTTCGCCGTAATGGGCGGCGACTTCCGGGTCCGGGTAGGCGGACCAGGCCCGGGCCAGATACTCCAGGGCCGGCTGGATCTGGCCTTCCCTGAACAGGACCCAGCCCATGCTGTCGAGGATGGCCGGGTTCCCGGGGTCCAGGGTCAATGCTCGTTCAATGTATCTCCGTGCTTCCTGCAGTCGATCCGTGCGGGTGGTCAGGATGTAGCCGAGGGCGTTAAGGGCTATGGCGTTATCAGGATTTTCCTCGATGATCTGTTCCAGATCGTCCACGGCGCTCTCTGGCTGGTCCAATGTATCCAGCAGCATCGCACGCGCGTAGCGGATCTGGACGTTTTCGGGGAACGTTTCGAGTGCGGTTGTTGCGGTTTCCAGTGCGGCCTGATGCTGTTGCTGATCCAGCAGCAGGTTTACCTGAAGAAGCCAGAAATTTTCGGCCTGCTGAGGATTGGTGTTGCGCAGGGTGCTTATGTTTTCTATCGCTTCGTCCAGTTTGCCGTTCGAGGCGAGGAGGGCGCTTGCCCTTGCCAGGGCCGGGAAGTAGTAGTTGCCCTGCTGTACGCTCTGGTAAAACCCGATGGCCTGTTCGGTGTTGCCGGCTTCGTCTTCAACACGGCCCAGATAGTAGTTGGCTTCGTTGGTGTGGTGGCCCTGTTCAATCAGAAGGGTGAGTTCTTCTTTTGCCAGCCCGGTCTGGCCATTTTCCAGTGCCACCAGTGCATAGGAAAGGCGCAGGCTAGGTGTGTTTGGGTAACGTTTAACCAGGCGGTTGAACTCGTCCTGGGCTGTCTGCAGCTCCTTCTCGCCGATCAGCATACGACCATACAATGTGCCCATCCGGCGATTGCTGGGGAAGCGGCGAGTGTTGGTCATCAGGTAGTCCAGCGCTTCCCGCTTGTCACCGGTCTGGTAAAGAAGATCACCTTTGAGGATGATGGCCGGCTGGAAGTTGGGTTTTTCTTCCAGCAGAGGTTTCAGGCGATTCAGGGCTTCGCCAGGATTGCCTGTCACTTTTAATAGCAGTGCAATGCTGTATTCCAGTTCGGGGATGTCGGGGTGGCGTTCGGCCATCTGGTTGTATAAAGAGAGCAGTTCCTGCTGTTGCTCCGGGCGGAGGTTGCCGGACATGGCAGCCAGGCTGTCAAAGTCGGCATCGCCCCCCTGGTCCATGATTTTTTCCATATGATCGAGCGCGATACCCAGTTCGTCATTTTTGACGGCCTGGATGGCGGAGACCCTGTGAGCCTGGATGTTGTCTGGATCCACTTCCAGCCAGAGTTCGGCAAGCTGTCTTTGAGCGTTGTCGCCATTCAGTGACTGGGCAATGCGCATAGCCCGCGAGATGACGCCTTTATCCCGGGACTTCTGGGCTGCTTTCAGGTAGTTCACCAGCGTGACATCGAAGCGACCCCGCTGTGCGGCAATTTCAGCTGACAATAAAAGATAGAGGACGTCCGGCTCGAAGTCGGCGTATTCCATGCTCTCTTCGCTGGTGGTCTTGCCCGAAGCCTTCGAGGCTTCTTCGGTGGCGGGCGTTTCCTGGGGGGCGGTGAGGCTGGCACAGCCTGACAATGAAAGGCCTATCAGGCAGGTAACCAAAAACAGTGCGGATTTGTGCATGCAACTTCCCGTGAATCTGTCGACAACGCATCAGAAATACCCACAAGCCAGCGATTTTATTGAGCTGGATCGGGTCGCGGCCTCGGCCGGTTCCCTATAATGGCATAAGCATCTGATCTTGCCCAACCTGTCCGCACTTCCCGAAGCGGGGAGGTTTTGGGTAGCAGCAGAGGCCGCTGGCCGTTAAAATAGCGGTAATTTAACGTTCGTTGGCATAAGGTTGTTCAACCATAGATGGCACTGGTAACGCTTGGAATCAATCATCGCACCGCTCCGGTGGAGTTGCGCGAACGAATTGCGTTTACGCCCGAGCGTATGGGGGAGGCGTTTGCTGAACTGCGCGCCGCGTCTGGTGCCACTGAAGCCGCCATCCTTTCGACGTGTAACCGTACCGAACTCTACCTTGCCGGGGATGATGACTGTGCACCCGCGGTATTGCGCTGGCTTGCCGGCTTTCATGATCTGGAACCGGCCGATCTGGAGCAGGCGTTGTATGTGCACCGTGATGGGGATGCCGTGCAGCACGTGATGCGCGTGGCAGCGGGGCTGGATTCCATGGTCCTCGGCGAGCCCCAGATCCTCGGTCAGTTGAAGGATGCCTACGCCCTTGCGCGGGAGAATGGTGCCAGCGGCTCATTCCTCTCCCGCCTGTTTGAGCAGACGTTCTCCGTTGCCAAGCGTATTCGTACCCAGACGGCTATTGGTGAAAACCCGGTCTCCGTTGCCTACGCTGCGGTCACCATGGCGCACCATATATTTGCCGATATGTCCCGTAACAAGGCTTTGTTGATTGGTGCTGGCAAGACTATGGAACTGGTAGCACGCCATCTGTCGGATGCCGGTGTTAAAGACTTTCTGGTTGCCAACCGTACACTGGAACGTGCGCAGGCTCTTGCCGGGGCGCATGGTGGTGAGGGTATCCTGCTTTCGGAGATTCCGGATCACCTGGGCGACGTGGATATCATCATTGCGTCAACTGCCAGCCCGATGCCGGTTTTGGGCAAGGGTGCCGTTGAACGTGCCCTGAAGAAACGCAAGCACCGACCCTATTTTATGGTGGATATCGCGGTACCCCGGGATATTGAACCTGAAGTCGCCTCACTGGCGGATGTCTATCTTTATACCGTGGATGACTTGCGCCAGGTCATAGAGGAAAACATTCGCTCCCGTGAAGGCGCCGCCCGCGAAGCCGAAAATCTGGTTAGCGCCGGGGTGCAGGATTTCCTGAACCAGCTCCGTGCCCTGGATGCGGTGTCCACCCTCAAGCAGTTTCGCCAGCGTGCCGAAATCCTGCGTGATACGGAAACCGAAAAAGCCCTGCGCACGCTCCGCAACGGCGGCGACCCCGAAACGGTATTGCGCAGCCTGGCTCGTGGCCTTACCAACAAACTTCTGCATGAACCGTCGGTTCAGGTCCGAAAGGCGACCACCGAAGGGCGTCCCGAGGTGACCGAATGGTTGCGTGAATTGCATCAGCTGGATGTTCTGGAAGCAGACGAGTCGACCACCCCGGAAAAACTATGAAATCATCGATTCAATCCCGCCTCGAACAGCTCGCTGATCGGTTCGAGGAGGTTAGCGCATTGCTCAGCGATGCCTCCGTTATTGGCAACCAGAATCAGTTCCGCGATCTTTCCCGCGAGTTTGCGGAAATCGAGCCGATCGTGCATTGCTTCGAGGCCTGGCGTCATTCCCTGGATGACATCGAAGCCGCCAAAGAACTGGCCAGTGACAGTGATGCTGATATGCGCGAGATGGCGGCCGATGAGCTGGAGGTCGCCCAGCAGAAAAACGAAGAGCTGGACGAGGAACTGCAGCGGCTGATGCTGCCCAAGGATCCCAACGACAGCAAGAGTATCTTTCTGGAAATCCGTGCCGGTACCGGCGGCGATGAAGCTGCCATTTTCGCCGGTGACCTCTTTCGAATGTATAGCCGGTATGCGGAACGCCGTCGCTGGCAGGTGGAAGTGCTGAGCGAGAGTGAAGGCGAGCACGGAGGCTATAAGGAACTCATCGCCCGGGTCGCTGGCGATGGTGTGTATGGTGCGCTGAAGTTCGAGTCTGGCGCGCATCGGGTCCAGCGGGTGCCGGAAACGGAATCCCAGGGCCGCATCCATACCTCTGCGTGCACGGTGGCGGTGATGCCGGAAGCGGATGAAACCGAGGCCGTGGACATCAACAAATCGGATCTTCGGATCGACACCTTCCGTGCCTCGGGCGCTGGCGGTCAGCACGTTAACAAGACAGACTCAGCCATCCGGATTACGCACCTTCCCACTGGCATTGTCGTGGAATGCCAGGAAGAGCGTTCCCAACATAAAAACCGTGCCAAGGCGCTGAGCTTCCTGGCGTCCCGGCTGCAGAATGACGAGATTGAGCGTCAGCAGAAATCCGTGGCCGAGACCCGTAAGAGCCTGGTCGGCAGTGGCGACCGTTCCGAACGTATCCGTACCTATAACTTCCCCCAGGGTCGGGTAACCGATCACCGTATTAACCTGACATTGTACAAACTCGATGAGGTGGTATCGGGCGATCTGGATGCGGTGATTGTTCCGCTGCAACAGGAACATCAGGCTGAGTTGCTGGCTTCACTCGCCGATGACCAGTAAATCCTTACTGACCTGTGAGAGCCTGCTGTATCAGGCTGCAGAACGTATCCCCAGTGACAGTCCCCGGCTGGATGCGGAATTGTTGCTGAGTCATGTAACCGGGCTCAGCCGAACCAGCTTCCGGGCCTGGCCGGAGCGGGAGGTCTCCGTTGCGCATGCGGCAGAGTTTGAAGCACTGGTGTCCGAAAGGGTGAATGGGAGCCCCATTGCCTACCTGTTGGGGCATCAGGAGTTCTGGTCCCTTCCTTTATATGTCAGTCCGTCCACCCTGATTCCCCGGCCCGACACCGAGTGTCTGGTGGAAGCGGCGCTTTCCCTGCCGCTGCCAGCCAGTGCCCGGGTGCTGGATCTCGGTACCGGCACCGGAGCCATTGCTCTGGCATTGGCCAGCGAACATGCAGACTGGCAAGTGACTGCCTGCGATTACGTAGACGAGGCCGTTGAGCTTGCACACCGGAATGCCCGGGCGTTGCAGCTGCCTGTCCGTGTGGTGCGGAGTTCCTGGTTTTCCGGACTGGCCGCGGGGAAGTTTGATCTGGTCGTGTCTAACCCTCCCTATATCGCCAGTGCCGACCACCACCTTGAACAGGGTGATGTCCGGTTTGAGCCTTCTTCTGCGCTGGTGTCTGGCGAGGACGGTCTGGACGATTTGCGCCTGATCGTGGAACAGGCGCCGGAGTGGCTTGAGGCCGGGGGCTGGCTGCTGGTTGAGCATGGTTTCGATCAGGCCGAAGCGGTCCGTTCGCTGTTCGAGTCCCGGGGATTTGTGGCGGTTGAGAGCCGGAAAGACTACGGTGACTGCGACCGGATGACTCTGGGACAATGGATCGGAGCCTCTGTGTTACGGGATCAGGAAACAGGAGACCAACATGCTGAGTGATGACGAGCTGCTGCGTTACAGCCGGCAGATACTGATGCCCAGGTTCGATGTGGCGGGCCAGGAAGCGCTGAAGTCTGCCCGTGTGTTGGTCATCGGTGCCGGTGGTCTTGGCTGTCCGGTAGCGCTCTACCTCGGAGCTGCGGGCGTGGGGCATCTGACCCTCGTGGACGACGATGACATTGAGTTGGCAAACCTCCAGCGCCAGATCGCGTTTGAGCAAGGCCAGTTGGGTGACTCAAAGGCAGAAACGCTGGCGGATCGTGTACGGCGAATTAATCCACAGGTGTCGGTCACCGCTCTGAATCAACGTCTGAGCGGGGATGAGCTGGTTCGTCAGGTGGAAGATGCCAGTCTGGTTTTGGATTGCAGCGACAACTTCAACACCCGCTTTGCCCTGAACCGGGCCTGCGTGGCTGCCAGGGTGCCCCTTGTGTCTGGAGCCGCCATTCGCGGGGAGGGGCAGTTATCGGTTTATGATTCGCGCGTCGATAGTAGTCCCTGCTATCACTGTCTGTATCCGGAGCAGGGCAATGAGGATCTGACCTGCTCTGAGGCCGGCGTTATCGCGCCTCTGGTCGGCATGATTGGTTCTGCCCAGGCGATGGAGGCCATCAAAGTCATCTCGGGGATTGGTAAGTCCCTGATCGGACGCCTGCTGATTCTCGATGCCTGGGAAATGCAATGGCGCGAAATGAAGCTGGCCCGCGATCCGGAATGCCCTGTTTGCGCTGACCGGTAATTCGGGCTTTGGGGCAGAAACAGGCTGACAGGCTTTTCCAAAACACGCTGTGAATACCTCCCTGTACGCTCGGCTCCGCCATCCATGGCTCCGCACGGTTCTGGAAAAGCCTGTCAGCCTGTTTCCCGTTACTCTTTGAGAGCCTGAAACTTCGCGATGGCGTCTTTCCGGCTTTCCTTCAGGTCGACGATGGGTCTTGGGTAACCCTTCGGGATCACGCCACCCTTGCCGGGATTGTGAATGCGCTTGGCATCCAGCTTTGCCAGTTCCGGCACCCACTGCCGAATGAAATAACCTTTCGGATCGAACCTCTCGCTCTGGGTGACCGGGTTAAACACCCGGAAATAGGGCGCGGCGTCAGTACCGGTTGAGGCACTCCACTGCCAGCCGCCATTATTCGAGGCCAGGAAACCATCCACCAGTTTTGACATGAAATAGGCTTCTCCCAGGCGCCAGTCGATGAACAGGTTCTTGGTCAGGAACATGGCGGTAACCATTCTCAGGCGGTTGTGCATCCAGCCCGTCTCATTCAGTTGGCGCATGGCCGCATCGACGATGGGAATGCCGGTATGCCCGGTCTTCCAGGCGTCAAACCTGTCGCCGGGATCGTTCCACGCCAGATTCTCGGTTTCAGGTTTGAACGCCCTGTGCATGCTGACCCGAGGGTAGTGGTAGAGAATATTGATGTAGAAATCCCGCCAGGCGATTTCGTTGATCCATGTTGTCAGGCCCTCCTGATTGCCGCCCATCCCCTGAGCCTGATGTGCAGCCAGCAAACACTGGCGACCCGAGAGCACACCGTTAGCCAGGTAGGGTGAGAGCTGACTGGTGCCGTCGATGGCCGGGAAGTCCCGGTCATCCTTGTAGGCGCCCCCACGTTCGCTGAGAAAGCCTTCCAGTTCTCGATGAGCGGCGTCTTCGCCGGTTTCTACCAGTGCCGGCGGTGCCTCTCTGAAAGGTTCCGGAATCTCATTAAGCTTTGCCGGTTCTATGGCATCGCTCTGGGCAGGTGGAATCGGGAATGCTGATGGTTGAGTCTCATCGACCCAGCTGCGCCAGCGTCTCGAAAACGGTGTGAATACCGAATAGGGCTCCCGCTGCTGGGTCAGGATATCGCCTACCGGAGCGACGGTCTGGTCGCGGTATTTGCAGACGCCGATTCCCAGGCTATCCAGCCGCTGCTTGAAAGCCTTGTCCCTTCGCCGCTCATTGACACCGTACTCCTCGTTAAAGTGCGCCTTGGAGATACCGTTTTCATGGCAAAACTGCTCCAGCTTGACGAGGCTGTCATCAAACCGGCTGGCTGAGATGAAGGTCAGGGGAATGCCGAGCTTTGCGAGCTCTTCGGAGAGCGCGTTGGCGTGAGCTATGAGGAAATGCACCCGAGCAGGCGACCAGTCGTGCTCCAGCCACTGCTCTGGTGTCACGATAAAACAGGCGCGCACCCCGGCTTTCTCCTTGCAGGCGGCGGTAAGGGCGGGGTTGTCAGCAACCCGAAGGTCATTCCGGAACCAGACCAGCTGTGTCATCGTAAATCCTGCGTCGCTTTTGGCTTGTGGGCATACGGGTAAATACATGCCAGTGTTTCAATAAAATCACAGACTTGGATATTCGCTGAGGTGCCACGATTGGATTATAGTTAGTTGAACCTGCCTGCAAGACTTTAAAGGAGATGTGTGGCGTATATGGAATCCAAAACCGAAGGCCGGCGCGATGGCGTCTGGGCTCAGCCCTATACCCTGGCCTCCGGGCAAACCCAGTCTCATCAGCTGGGTCACGTTAATCTTTGGGTGACATTGCTCGACCGGGAATGGCAGATCCGTTCCGAAACGGTAGAGCTGGATATCGATCCGGTCAGCTGGACGGAGACTGTGGGTCACACCTTGCCGTCGAAAGAGATGTCGTTACAGCGCTTTATCCGTGCCGAGGGGGCAGACACTGTCACGTTTATTCCTGCTGTTGGTTCGCTTCCCACGGTAGTCCGTCCTTATCAGCCGCTGACGATTCCGGCGGGAGAGCAGTGCGTTATCTACGTGGGCACATTGGTGTGGATGAACGTTTGTGTTGGTGACGCCCGGACTATGCTGACGGAGATACCCCTGGCGGTACCGTCGCTCACCTGGGTGGGGCGGAACACGATGGAAGGGGAGCTGTGTTATTCGTCGGCCAGCGTTGCCCGCCTGGTGTTGGAAGCGGTGCCAAAGCGTCCCTGGCGGGCGGTAACGCCGGTCACCATTATCAATCGCCGGGAGGAGCCGCTGCTGTTGGAGCGTTTCAGTCTCCCGACACCAATGTTATCGCTCCATCTGAATGAGCGGGGCCAGTTATGGACGCCGGGCGTAACGGTGGAGTGCGAAACCGATATGAACTCGGCCAGTCTGCATGTCGATCAGACAGTGTTTGCGGCCGCAGGTAAATGCCAGCAGGTGGGGCCTGCCCGGGAGAAGGTTGCCCGTGGTCGTTTTGTTCGCGCCTTTGATCGTATGTTCGGTTAACCCCAGCTTGAGGGAGTTGAAGTTTTGTTAGAACAAATCCAGACCGGCATGATGTCGGTGCTCACGGGTGTTGCCTGGGGCCAATGGGTCAGCTCGATTTTTCTGCTGGTTCTTGGGCTGGTTCTAGGCTCGCTGGCGGCCCGAAGTGTCTCCCGTTTTATGGCGGAAAGAAGCACCCGACACCATACCGTGATGTTACGCCGGTTCGTATTTTACGTCATTGTCCTGCTGTTCGCCATAGCCGCTCTGCGGGAAGCGGGGTTCTCACTCGATGTGGTTCTGGGCGCAGCCGGCATCCTCACAGTAGCGATCGGTTTTGCTTCCCAGACCTCAGCGTCCAACATGATCAGCGGGTTATTTCTGCTGGTGGAGAAGCCCTTCGAAATCGGCGACTTTATTGAAGTTGATGCCACTCTTGGTGAGGTGGTCGGCATCGATATGTTGAGCGTAAAGTTACGCACGCCGGACAACCTGTATGTACGCATTCCCAATGAGACCCTGATCAAGACGCGGGTGGTGAACCGGTCCCGGTTCCCCATTCGCCGGCTCGACCTGACCGTGGGTATTGCCTACGCTGAAGATGTGGAACGAGTCGAAGCTCTGTTGTTAGGCTTGGCGGAAAAGAACCCTGTCTGCCTGGAAGAGCCTAAACCATTTGTGTTGGTTACCGCGTTCGGGCCGTCCTCCGTTGATCTGCAGTTCTCATTCTGGGTGCCCAAAGACAAGGTGCTTGATGGGCGCAGCAGTATCATGGTGGCGATCAAGAAAGCTCTGGACCGGGAAGGCATCGAAATCCCCTTCCCGCACACCAGTATCTATGCCGGTAGCCATTCCGAGCCCTTCCGCGTGCAGCTGCTGGGGCCGGAAACACTCTCTAACAAGGAACCCCTGGATGTCGACAAAGACCGTTGAAGTGATCAAACCCATCGCCCCGAAACCCAACGATAATAAGGTTGGTCTTGGCTGGCGGGAGTGGGTGGCACTGCCGGATCTGGATATCAGCCGTATCAAGGCAAAGGTGGATACCGGAGCGCGCACCTCATGCTTACATACCTTCCGCACGGAAACCTACACCGAGAACGGGGAACGTCGGGTCCGGTTCTGGGTCCACCCGGTGCAGAACGATCTGCACAATGTGATGGAGTGCGATGCCAGGGTGTTGGATCAGCGCAAAGTTTGTGACTCCGGTGGTCACCGGGAAATGCGTCTGGTGATTGAAACCACACTGGTGGTAGGCGACCAGAGCTGGCCGATTGAAATGACACTGACCAACCGGGACTCCATGCGGTTCAGAATGTTACTCGGGCGCACCGCCATGTCCGGTCGTTCGGTTGTTTACCCCGAAGCCTCTTACCTAGCCGGCGAACCGGCGCTAAGGACTGAAAAATGAGAATTGCGATTTTGTCGCGTAATAAAAACCTTTACTCCACCCGACGTCTGGTGGAGGAAGGGATCAATCGTGGCCACGAGGTAAGGGTGATCGACTGCCTGCACTGCTCCATGAATATCACCTCCGCCAATCCCCAGATTCATTACCACGAGGAAGTCCTGGAAGACTACGATGTGGTCGTTCCGCGTATCGGCGCCTCGGTGACCTTCTACGGAACGGCGGTATTGCGGCAGTTTGAGATGATGGGCGTGTTCCCGGTCAATGAGTCCGTCGCCATTACCCGCTCACGGGACAAGCTGCGGTCTCTGCAGCTACTGGCCCGGAAGGGCGTAGGCATGCCAGTGACCGGGTTCGCCAACAAGCCTGATAACGTGCCCGAACTGCTGAAAATGGTTGGTGGTGCGCCGGTGGTGATCAAGCTGCTGCAGGGCACCCAGGGCATTGGTGTGGTTCTGGCGGAAACCCGCAAGGCCGCGGAGAGTGTCATTGAAGCCTTCATGGGCCTGAAGGCCGACATCCTCGTGCAGGAGTTCGTCAAGGAAGCTGGCGGCGCCGATATCCGCTGCTTCGTCATTGGTGACAAGGTGATCGCTGCGATGAAGCGCCAGGGTGCCGAGGGCGAGTTTCGGTCCAACTTGCACCGGGGGGGCAGCGCTTCACTGGTTCGTATTTCACCCGAGGAGCGTCGAACTGCAATCACGGCCGCCAAGTCCATGGGGCTCAATGTGGCCGGTGTCGATTTGCTGCGCTCCAGTCGTGGCCCCCTGGTCATGGAAGTGAATTCCTCGCCCGGGCTTGAAGGTATTGAGAATGCCACCGGCAAGAATGTCGCTGGCATGATCGTCAACTGGGTCGAAAAGAATCAACAACCCTGGAAAACCAGAACCAAAGGAAGGGGCTGATTTATGGCGCGTGCGCCGTTTGAGATCGCCGGTACCCAGATTGAGGCCGGCACCCGAAAAACTGTCGAAGTCCCTGTGGCCAAGCTTTATACGCACACGCCTCTGCACATTCCCGTGGAGGTGGTGCATGGCCGGAGAAACGGCCCGGTTCTCATGGTGTGTAGCGCTATTCACGGTGATGAAATCAATGGTGTTGAGATTGTTCGGCGGGTTCTTACCAATTCTGCGCTCCGACATCTGCGGGGTACGCTGGTGGCCGTGCCCATTGTTAATATCTTCGGGTTTGTGCAGCGCACAAGGTATCTGCCGGACCGGCGGGACCTGAACCGGTGCTTCCCGGGCAGTGAGTCGGGTTCGCTGGGGGGGCGTATTGCCTACCTTTTGCGCACCCAGATCATGGAAAAGGTAACGCACATTATCGACTTGCATACCGGGCCGGTTCACCGGTTCAACCTGCCGCAGATACGCGCGGAGCTAAAAAATCCGGAAACGGTCCGCATGGCGGATGCCTTCGGTGCCCCCATCATCATCAATGCCGGATTGCGCGAAGGCAGTCT
Organism: Marinobacter sediminum; assembly: GCF_023657445.1. Lineage (NCBI taxonomy): Bacteria > Pseudomonadati > Pseudomonadota > Gammaproteobacteria > Pseudomonadales > Marinobacteraceae > Marinobacter > Marinobacter sediminum. Next base: position 296,027 of record NZ_JAGTWY010000001.1, read on the forward strand.
GCGCGCCTACGCCGACTCGCTCGACATTCCGGTGATTACCTACGAGGGGGGCGAGGCGCTGCGCTTTGATGACGTGGTGATTGGCAGTGGCATCAAGGGGGTCATTCGGGTTATGCGGGAGCTGGAGATGATTCCAGCCAAGAAAGCGCCCAAAGCCCCGAAGAAACGCTCCGAGACCGCCGCCAACTCCCAGTGGGTGAGGGCGGATATTGATGGCATCATGCGGCCAATAGCCAGCCTCGGGCAGAAAGTTCGCAAGGGGCAGCGATTGGCGATGGTGGCGGACCCCTTCGGGGAGTCGGAAACGGCGATAGTGTCCCCCTGTTCAGGGATTGTGATTTGTGTGAACAACCTGCCGCTGGTGAACGAAGGCGAGGCGATTTATCACATTGCCCGTTTTGATGAGCTGAGCGAAGCCGAAAAAGCTATGGATTATTTCCGGAGTTCATTCGAAGCGGAAGTGACCGAGGCCGTCGTGCCCGTCCACCCATGGGATGAATTGCAAAAATAAATCTGAACATAGCCACAGATGGGGGGCGCTGATGATCTGGGATCAGACGTTTATTGATTTGGCGCCGTTGCCGCGCGGGTTTCATCTGGTAACGAATGAAATTCTGGCCCAGGCGCCTGATCTGACCCACTGTGAGGTTGGTCTGCTGCAACTGTTTATACAGCACACGTCTGCTTCGCTGGCGGTTAACGAAAATGCAGACCCGGACGTACGCGGAGACCTGGAACGGCATTTCAATGTGATGGTTCCGGAGAATGCGCCGCACTTCACCCACACCATGGAAGGACCGGACGATATGCCGGCTCACATCAAGAGTATTCTGATTGGTCCATCCCTGACTTTGCCGGTTAGTCGTGGCCATCTGGCTCTGGGCACCTGGCAAGGAATCTATTTGTGTGAGCACAGGGACAGGGCTGGCAGCCGCCGTCTCGTGGCGACTCTCCAGGGCCGCTGGTAGTTTCTCGCTGGTTCGCTCCTGCCTCACAACCTTTTCACGCCCGCGCCAGGGTGTGATATTCCACCCATCGGAGTCTGCAATGGTTCCGTTGAGCACTCAACAAACATAATTGTTGGACCTGGCCCGAAAGACCCTGTTTCACGAAATGAAGAAACATGGTCTGGAAAAGGCCCAGTTCAAGGACTGAATTGCCCCGTTACGCCATTTTCCGCATGGTACCGTCGCCTTTCACGTGTTGGTGGAATAGCGCTGCAGCGACGTGGCCGGCGATCACGAACCAGAGCAGCGTAGTGGTAAATTCGTGAGTCTCTTCGCCGCCGTCTTCGAGCCACTCGATCTCGGGCCCCGGCGAGACGACCTGAAGCCCGAAGAAGTCAATGCCATGGCCGCTGCCCCAGGCGGCGAGAAAACCGGTCAACGGAATGATAAGCATCAGGCCGTAGAGCGCCAGATGGCCAATACGTGCGGCGAGCTTCCAGCTCTCCCTTGTTTGTACCCGGCCACGGTTCGCCAGTCGCCAGACAAGCCTCAAACCCAGAAGCGCTGCCAGTGCCAGTCCTGTTCCCTGATGGATTGCCATCCCTGATATACCGGCGATATCTTCCAGTGCCTCCATCCACCATTCACTCAGCAACATAATCACCAGCAAACCTGCCATTAGCCAGTGGATAACACGTGAAACCAGGCCGTATCGGTTTTCAGAATCCAACCATGACATTGAGATGTCTCCCTTAATCCGCCGGTGATGGTTGCAGGGGACGACCGAGGACACCTACCTCAGTCTCCTGCAAGACATTGTTTTGGCGATCCCTGAGTTGGATCTTGTAGCTCTCGCGATCCCTGCTGGTAATGATTGTAGCGGTTGCTCCAGGGCCGTAGCGTTTCAGGGCATTTGCCCGGGCGAGGGTACGGATTTCTTCCATGGAATAGGTTTTTTCCATGTTTTTGTGGGCCCAGTCATACCGGTTCCGTTCATCGTAATCATCATCTGCAACCGAATAGAGAGGCGCAAGACTGATGGCTGCAACTGCAATGATAGCTGCAAACGGATGACGCTTGATGGAGGTGGAAATGGTCACGGTCAATATTCTCCTTTACCGGGTGTGTCACTATGACAAGCCTGTGCCGCGATGGCAGATTGAGCGCCAGCGTTCGCTGACGAGACACAGTTAACCGTTTTTTTGTCATTAAAGTTTGTCGGGTGGCGGGTATTTTTGTCGCAAATTGTCGCAGGTATGTGGGTGGCGACAGGTTGCGACAAATACGATTCCGACGTTTCTCTTTTCGCGCCTTATAATCTTTCCAACGAGCCGGATGTAGTTAAAAAATGATGAGCGAGGATCAAAATCCGCAGATTCTGGTGGTTGATGACCACCGGGAGATTCGAGACCTGTTGGGCCGTTACCTGAGAGATCATGGCTATCGGGTGCTGTTGGCCGAGGGTGGCGCGGCCATGAAAAAACAGCTCCAGACCCATCGCGTCAGCCTGGTTCTGCTGGACATTATGATGCCGGGAGATGACGGTTTGGTGCTTTGCCGGTTCCTGAGGGAACACACATCGTTGCCGGTGATTCTCCTGACAGCCATGGGTGAAGATATGGACAAAATTATCGGGCTGGAAATGGGCGCTGACGATTACGTCACCAAACCGTTTAACCCCCGTGAGGTGCTGGCGAGAATAAAGTCGGTTCTTCGACGGGTAGAGTCGCTGCCTCCCCGAAAGGGAGAGGGAGTTGGTCAGCATCTGGCGTTTAATGGCTGGCATCTGGACGTGGACCGCCGTCGCCTGACTGATCCCGAAAACGTTGAGGTTGCCCTCAGCACCGCCGAGTTCAATCTTTTGCTGGTGTTCCTGAACCATGCCGGCCGAGTGCTTTCCCGCGACCACCTGCTGGACCTGGCGGAAGGCCGCGAGGCGTCTCCGTTTGACCGGAGTATTGATAATCGGGTCAGCCGTCTCCGCCGCAAGCTGGAAAAGGACCCGCGAAACCCTGAATTGATCAAGACAGTCTGGGGTGGTGGCTACCAGTGGACATCATCCGTGGAGGCCGGCTGACATGCGTTTATTGCCCCGTCGTGCTGCCAGTCAACTGGTATTGCTGGTCATTGTGGTGATGCTCGCGGCCCAGGGCGTGACCTTCTGGATGATGGTGGGTGAACGCCAGGGAGCGCTGCAGACTGCGGGGCTCAATACTCTTTTGACGCGGGTGAGCAATGCCTATTCATTGGTGAACATCATGCCGCCTGCAGAGCGTGATCGGGCGCTGTTAGCGCTTGCTGATCCGCTGCTGACACTCTCCAGCGGCCCTGCGCCGGCGCTTCCTGCCGATGCCTCGGCCCCGTTTTCTGAATGGTTGCTTACCGAGGGGCCGCTAGCCGGACTGGTGCCGGAGGGCGAGTCGATCCGTACCAGGATTCTGGTGGATGATGACCGCTGTGAAAGAGACGATGACCGGGAGCATGAACACGAAGAGCATCATCACCGGGATGAGGACCTGATCGATGAGTATCACGAGGACTGGCGCAAGCGCATGCAGAAAATGGATTGCCCTCCCGTTCTTGATCTCTCACTCCGCCTGACGGACGGCAACTGGCTGAATGCGGTTGCGAGTCCGCCGCAACCGTCCTGGCTTTGGTTGAAAGCAGCGCTCATGGGGGCAGGTATTACGGCTGTTCTTCTTATTTTGGCGGTGCTGTTTGCTGTCCGATATATTCTTGCCCCGGTTCGCAGGTTGCGGGAGGCCGCCCAGTCGTTCTCCCGGGGCAACCCGAGGCAGTTACCGGAACAGGGGCCGGAAGATATCCGGGACGTCATCCGGGCGTTTAACCATATGCAGGTTCAGGTGGGGCGCTCCCAGGATGAAAAGGCTCGCTTGCTGGCTGCGCTGGCTCATGACCTGAGAACACCGGTGACGGCGATGCGGTTGCGGGTTGAAATGCTTCCGGAAGGGGAAGATCGCAGTCGATTACTGGAGAATCTGGCAGAAATGCAAAGCCTGGCAGAGGATACGCTGGAGTTTATCCGTGGCAGCGCTTCTGAATCTGGTCGGCGTTACGATCTCAGTGCTTTGCTTGAAAGTCTTTGCGACGATCTCTCTGAAATCGGCATGCCAGTAAAGTGCGGGGAGCTTCCCCGTTGCGTTCTGTCTGGCCGGCCTGAAGCCGTGCGCAGAGCCGTTCGGAATCTTATTGAGAATGCCGTGAAATATGGTGAGCAGGCCGAAGTGTTCCTGAAGAATGAGCCTGGCGGGGTGTCCATTACCATCGCTGACCGGGGGCCAGGTATCCCCGGGGAGTTGCGTGAAAAGGTCTTCGAACCCTTCTTCCGGGTGGAAACCTCCCGCAGTCGGGAAAGCGGCGGAGCCGGTCTGGGTCTGGCAATTGCACGAACACTGATACTGGGCATGGGTGGCAGCATTACCATTGGCGACCGCGAGGACCAGCAGGGTGCTGTCGTGACGGTACGGTTGCCATCCCGGCAGTGACACGCCGGGTGGGTGCGGTAACTCAGCGGCTCAAGGCTCTGGCTGCAGATATGTCAGATCAGGACAGAGGCTACCGGGTATAGTGGATTGGACAAAAAACCGGGGCATTGGCCCCGGTTTTTTCCCTTCATGTCAGAGATTGGCTTCGGCGAATTCGGCCAGCAGGGAGCGAGGCACACCCTGAAGGTGTATGTGCCCGCCATGGCGGAAACTCTTGAAGCGTTCGGTCATGTAGGTCAGGCCTGAACTCAGGGCGCTCAGGTAGGGTGTGTCGATCTGGGCCAGATTGCCCAGGCAGATTACTTTGGAGCCGTTACCGGAACGGGTAATGATGGTCTTGATCTGGTGCGGCGTCAGGTTCTGGGACTCATCAATGATGATCAGGCTGTGCTGGAAACTGCGGCCACGGATGTAGTTCATCGACTTGAAGTGCAGCGGGACCTTGCTGAGTATGTAGTCCACGCTGGCCGTCATGTTCTCGTCGTCCTCGTGAAGGGCTTCAAGGTTGTCGACGATGGCTCCCAGCCAGGGCTCCATCTTCTCGGCTTCGGTGCCAGGAAGGAAGCCGATATCTTCGTCCAGCCCCTGGGTCGAGCGGGTGGCGATGATGCGCTTGTACAATTTACTGGCCACAGTCATCTCGATACAGGCGGCGAGGGCCAGGATGGTTTTACCTGAGCCGGCGGAACCGGTCAGGTTCACCAGGTGCACGTCCGGATCCAGTAACAGATTCAGGGCCAGGGCCTGATAGATATCCCGTGGAACCAGCCCCCAAACTTCTTCATTCATCAGGTCATGTTGATGTAGGTCCCGGATCACCACCTGGGTGTCTGAGAGGTCCGACACCTTGCCGACAAAGCCCTGTTGATCAATGACGAACTCGTTGATGTTGAGTCTCGCCAGCTCACCCTCGCGTTTGAGGATGTGTTCGGTAATGCCTTCCCGTTGGACGGTTTCCACTTTCTCAATGGTATCCCAGAAGGAGTTGGCAAATTCCCGGTAGCCCTTGGGTAGAAGGTCGATGTCATCAATCAGCTGGTCGTTGTGATAATCCTGGGCCTCAACCCCAAAGCCGCGGGCCTTGAGTCGCATGTTGATGTCTTTGCTGACCAGGATAATGTCCCGTGACTTGTGCTTGTTCTGCAGGGCAGCCAGGGTATTGATGATCTTGTTGTCATTCAGGTGTTCGGGCAGAGAGTGGGATTCCACATGCTCCGTACTCATCAGGATGAGCAGCTTTCCCAGCGGGTCTGCTTTCTTGCCACGAACGATGGGAATGCCCTTCTCGATTTCCTTGGGAGTAGCATCGCCCAGCAGCTTGTCGATGTTCCGGATGGCCTGGCGACAATCTGCCGCCACCGCCTGTTTGCCGGATTTCAAACTATCGAGTTCTTCAAGGACCGTCATCGGGATGATGACATCGTGTTCTTCGAAGTTCAGGAGGGCGTTGGGGTCGTGAATCAGGACGTTGGTGTCGAGGACGTACATCTTTTTGCGAGCTTGCGGTGCTCTGGGCATATGGGGCGCTACCTCTCTGGTGGCTCAGTCGTCTCGGGCGCAGCGTTGCGTGAGTTCCTTTTCCGAAATCAGCTTCAGCATATCGTAAGTCGTTATGATACCGGTAATTTTTGATTCCTTTGTGACAAAGATTCGGTGCAGGTGCTCGCGCATCATGATATTGGCAATGTCGCGCACAGGGGTCTGTTCGTCAACCGATAGAACGCTGGGGGTCATGATGTCCCGGACTTCTACCGGGACCTTGCCCATTTCCTCGAAGATCACCATGCGCAGGCGGCGAGCTTCCTGTTCTTCTTCCGGGGTGAGCAGGGGGTCAGGATCGGAACGGTCGGCGTTCCAGCGGAACTCGGTGATGTCCTTGAGTGTCGCAATACCGACGATGTCGCCGTTCTCATCAGTAACCGGGCTTCCGGTAATCTCGTTGTCCGTGAGAAATCGGGCGAGCCGGTCCATGGTCCATGATTGAGGTACTGCCTTGATACTTGGTGTCATTATCTCGAATGCGAGAACGGTCATTGAACTGGGCCTGCCTCTGGGTGTCCTTTTGCTAAAGCTTAGCTTGTCCTCCGAGGCGCGTCATCCCCTCAGGTGTCTGAGGGGCGCACATCGATAAGCTGGCCATCCTGGTCGTAAACAAGTCTGAAGCCCTGATAACGTGCTGTTGCGGCGACCTTTTCCAGTGCCTGAATTGATCGGACGGGAATATCCACTAGCAGCGAATTGACCAGCCAGCCGGGCAGTGCGCCGTTGGGGTCGGTATGCTGAACCCAGATCATGCGGGTTTGATCGCCCTCGGGGATAAAACGGTAAAGGGTGTCTGACCGGTCTACCCGGACACGGTTTTCATTCTCGGCCAGCTGATTGGGCGTGGCATTCAGATCCATAATGACCTCGCCGGACGTTTCGTCGCCACGGGTCTGGATGTGCAGTACGTAATCCCGGTCAGTTACCGGCCAGGGCATGTCATTCACGGAATAGGCGTAACGGTCCTGAAAGTCGCCCTTGCCAAAGGCATAGGATTCGATGCAATTATGCACCCACTCAATACAGGACTGGGGATTGATCATCACCGCCATCAGGTTTTCGATAGGTACATCCAGAAGCGCAACCGCTTTGAATGCCTTGAAACTGGATGTGTCCTGGTCGACGGTGTAAACCTGAATGTTCCCGGTTTCCTTGCTCAGGTTCCAGCCTTCGGCATCTTCCGCTGGCAGCTCGGCCCTTGCATTGGTTGCTGCGAGGGCGGTGACCAGCAGGGCGCATACCGCTCCGCTGATGGCTGGGGCCCAGCCCCTGAAGCAGTGGGCTCCGGTCTTTCTCATACTGTACACTTCCTTGATGATGGTGGCCCGAGTCTAACATGAGGCTCTGACCGGATCGGCCACTGAAACAAGGGATTGTGAACCAGGTAACTCTCTGGTTGACCGGTCCCTCCAATTGGCCTGAACTGACGCAACCTATGACAATAAAAAAACTGATCGACGAGAATGGAAAAGTCACCGCTGGCATTTTTGATCAGCCGGTCGAGGAGATTAACTATCTGGACTATGACCTGCGAACGGTGATGGATAGACCACGCTCACGCCTGGCTCGCCGATGGCGTTTTAACCAGTTTCAGTTTGTGAGCGCCATGGGGTCAAGTTGGGTGTTTGGTATGGCGTTGGTGGACCTGAACCTGGTAGGCAACGGTTTTTTCTACCTGTACGACTTTGAAACCGGAACTATGCTGGAGCAGTCCTTTCTCCAGCCCTTTGCCCTCGGCACCCATATTGAACCGAGGCCTGAACAGGGTATGGCATCTTTCAACAAGGGCGACGTTGCCCTGAAAATTATTGCCGGCGCAGGCGGTCGCAATATCACAGTCTCAGCTCCGGGGGGTATTCGAGTGGACCTGGAACTGAAAGAGGATAATGATCCTCTGAGGCTGGTTTGCCCAGCCGGTTACAGTGGCTGGGTGTTTACCCGGAAATCGGCCGGTTTGCCGGTTGAGGGGGAAGTTTGCTGGGATCATCGGATCTGGCGCTGTGATGAGAATACCCGGGGCTCGATCGACTGGAGCTGTGGTTTTATGCGCCGCGAGACAGCCTGGAACTGGGCTTGCCTGGCGGGAAAACTTTCGGATGGGCGCTCGCTCGGGCTGAACCTGGCCGCAGGCGTGAATGAAACGGGGATGACTGAAAACGCGCTTTGGCTGGATGGGCGTTGTATCAAGTTAGGTGTCGCCCGCTTCTTGTTTGATCGTTATCAGCCTGGCGGGGACTGGCATGTAACAACGGAGGATGGCCGGGTTGATCTGCAGTTTGTGCCTGCGGGTGTGCGGAAGGAAAAGCTGAATGCTTTGGTGCTGGCATCCAATTTCCGGCAATTTGTCGGGACATTCCGCGGCTACGTAACGGACGAGGCAGGCACAAAAATCCCCGTAGCGGGGCTACGGGGATTGATGGAAGATCATTTTGCTCGCTGGTAGGGCAATGGCCTGACGGCCACTGGCCCCGGCGGTGTCAGCGTTCGGGCAAAGTGACGTTCAGTTCGAGTACTGAACAACTTTCATTGCGGTCCACTTCCACCTGCACCATATCGTCGCTGATCTGAACGTATTTACGAATCACCTCAAGCAGTTCCTGCTGGAGTTGCGGCAGGTAGTCGGGTTGCTCACGCTGGCCACGTTCGTGGGCAACAATAATCTGCAGGCGTTCCTTTGCCACGCTTGCCGTATTTTGCTTCTTGCCTTTGAAGTAATCTAGGAAACTCATCCCTTAGCCTCCCTTGAACATCCGTGAGAAGAAACCCTTCTTCTGGGCTGTCATAAAACGATGTTCCCGTTCCTCGCCCAGTAGCCGCGCAACAGCGTCGTCGTATGCCTGGCCGGCATCGCTGTCTTCTTCCAGAATAACCGGCAGGCCCTGGTTGGATGCATTGAGCACCACCTGACTTTCCGGGATGACACCCAACAGCGGGATGGCAAGGATTTCCTCAACATCGGCTACCGACAACATTTCGCCTTTTTCGACCCGGCCAGGGTTGTAACGGGTTAACAGCAGGTGCTCGTTGACCGGATCCTGCCCCATTTCCGCCCGCCGGGACTTGCTTTGAAGAATGCCCAGGATGCGGTCGGAATCCCGAACGGAGGATACTTCCGGGTTGGTGACCACGACCGCTTCATCGGCATAGTACAGAGCCATCATTGCACCGTGCTCGATGCCTGCCGGCGAGTCGCAGACAATGTAATCGAAGGTTTCGGAAAGCTCGTTGATAACCTTTTCTACCCCTTCCTTGGTGAGCGCTTCCTTTTCTCGGGTCTGGGAGGCAGGCAGGATGTAAAGTGTATTAACCCGCTTGTCGCGGATCAGCGCCTGGTTCAGGGACGCCTCCCCCTGAATGACGTTAACGAAGTCATACACGACCCGTCTTTCGCAGTTCATGATCAGGTCCAGGTTACGAAGACCCACGTCAAAATCGATGACAACGGTTTTGTGGCCGCGCTTGGCAAGGCCAGTGCTGATTGAGGCGCTGGTGGTGGTCTTGCCAACGCCGCCTTTTCCTGAGGTAACGACAATAATTCTAGCCAAGGTTACGTTCCTGTTTCGCGATGGATTCGTCGTGTCTGCCGAATTATCCGGTCAATTTTTTTTATTCAAGCTGAACATCAGGCCTTATCCAGTGGCGTTACCACCAGCAGGTCATCCCTGAGCTGGATCTGTACAGCGTTTTTCCAGCCGTTGCCCTGAAGATCTTCAGAGATTTTATAGTGTCCGGCGATGGACACAAGCTCTGCTTCAAGAGACTGGCAAAAGATCCGGGCAGATTCCGCCCCATGAATACCTGCCAGTGCCCGACCGCGGAGTGGGCCATATACATGAATATTGCCGGCAGCCAGTACTTCAGCGCCGGCCTGTACCGATGCGAGGATGATCAGGTCTCCATCCGGTGCCTGAATCTGCTGGCCGGAGCGGACCGGTTGATTGATAACCCGGGCGGGTGCCGGCTCCGTGGTGACGCTGGCTGCTGGCTGTTCTGTCGCGGTTGCATCCTGAGGGGGGGCTACTTCACCCGAGGGCTCGGGTTCGCGATGGCGGCTGCCGGGAAGTAGCGCCAGGGATGCGCCCCGTGCCAGCCTGCGCTGGTCATCATTGCCACCACGAACACCGACAACGTGGATATTGTGACGACGGCAGGTACCAATGATTTTGAAGAAATCCAGTTCGCTGTCGAGACCTTCGTATTTCTCCAGGCTGATGATGATGGGGATATCCTTGAAAAAACCCGGTGCCTGACTGATTTTGTCCCTGAGAGTCTCTTCGAACTCATCATTTTCAAAGTAGTACAATTCCAGTGCCGTCATTGAGACACTGGCGCTTTTCAGCTGAAAGCCCTGTTTTACCCCTGAGGTGGCGGTATCGGTCATGAATGCTTCTCTTCCATGGTGTTGGGCGTTGAACGCGGTCGCAATGGCTCATTTTCAAAGCGGATGCCAGACCAGCCGGTACTGATAAACTGACGAATATTGCCATGGCTGTCGCCAGCCGGGTCACCCATGACCTGGTCATAATGCTGGCCAAAGAGCCTGAGCGTATCAGCCTCCGGCAAGCTGCAATAGCGACCGAGCGCAAAGACCTTGCAGGAGCCTGCATTTTCGCCGGCCTTATTACGCAGCGGTCCGTTCTCGAAGCCGGTGGGCTGGTATTCAAAATGGCGCTCGATAAGGGCCAGGGTGTCGTCGAAATCCGCATGCCCCGCGCCAAGTGATGCCAGGTGAATCCGAACCGCCTCGTTAGCCTTCATTATTTATGATCCAGCTTGGCACCAGTCTGGTAGTGGGATTTCCATTCTTCATAAGGCATGCCATAGATCTCTTCCCGGGCATCCGGATCAGATATCTCGAAACCGCGTTGTTCGGCTTCGGCACGATACCATTTGGACAGACAGTTGCGGCAAAAGCCGGCCAGATTCATCATATCGATGTTCTGAACGTCGTTTTTGTCTCTCAGGTGTTGCACGAGACGGCGAAAGGCAGCCGCTTCGATTTCAGTACGGTCGGACTCGGGAATAGGGTTGCTCATAGTGCCTCGCGATGGTTTCGGATCGTTGTCGTTGGACTTCCTGACATTCTCTGTATGTTAGCTTAAGATACAAGGCTGTATAAATGTACAGAAAGTTGACGTGAGCCTCCTGATTATGCCACAGCGCAAGATCATCCATGTGGATTGTGACTGCTTCTATGCGGCGGTTGAAATGCGTGACGACCCGACGTTACGGGATCTTCCTCTGGCAGTGGGTGGCAACGGAGGCCGCGGGGTTGTGACCACCTGCAATTATAAGGCGCGGGCATTCGGTGTTCGATCCGCCATGCCTGGCAGCGAGGCTCGCAGGCTTTGCCCGGGGCTGGTGACAGTACCAACGGACATGGCCCGTTATCAGGCCGCATCGCGACAGGTTATGGCCATCCTGCGGGAACTGACGGATCTGGTGGAGCCGTTGTCGCTGGATGAGGCCTTTCTGGATGTGTCCGATATCACCGATCACAAGGGCAGCGCGACTCTGATGGCTCGGTATCTGCGGGAGCGGGTAGAGCGTGAAGTTGGTATCACGATTTCTGCGGGTGTTGCACCCAACAAATTTCTGGCGAAGATCGCCAGCGATTGGGAAAAGCCGAATGGTCTGTGTGTTATCAGGCCTGAAGATGTGGATGGTTTTGTTCGAGCCTTGCCGGTCGAAAAACTGTTCGGCGTAGGGCAGGTCACGGCTTCCAGATTGCACCAGATGGGGGTAGAGACCTGCGGGGATCTGCAGGCCGTGGGGCCGGAAGTACTGACGGAGCGTTTCGGCAAACAGGGTTACCGGCTTCACGAGATGGCCCATGGCCGTGACGAACGTCCGGTTGTGGTCACCCGGATCGCCAAATCAATCAGTGTCGAGCGGACATTTTCTCAGGACCTGCCTGACCGGTCTGCCTGTGAGACGGTTATGGCTTCACTGGTGGCTGATCTCAATCTCCGATTATCCAGAAAGGCCCGCCAGAAGCCGATCCACAAACTGTTTATAAAGATCCGCTACAGTGATTTTTCAACTCATACGCTGGAGCGGGTTAGAGAGCAGGTCAGGGAGCCCGGTCTGGAGGACTACCTGCCGTTATTCAAGGAATTGGCTGGGGAGAAAGATCGGCCTGTACGCCTGCTGGGAATGGGGGTGCGCTTTCGAAATGACGATGCACCCGTTACTCAGTTGCGTCTTTTCGATTGATGAGTGTCACGCAGCAGGTTCACGAAATAGCCCGTCGGGACACTAGCCTGGAAACAGGGGCAGACTTTTCACCTCATTGATTTCCGGGGGAAAGGTCTTGGAAACAATGGTAATGTGTTGGTGGCGACACTCCCCTGATATTCCCGTTACCTGTTCAAAAGCTGATACGGAGGTGATATGCAAACGCGAAAGCTTGGAAATACCAATATTGACGTCAGCCTGATCTGCCTGGGCACGATGACCTGGGGTGAGCAAAACACCGAACAGGAAGCCTTTGAACAACTGGATTATGCGACCTCTGAAGGTGTGAACTTTATCGATGCGGCAGAGATGTATCCGGTGCCGCCGAAGGCCGAAACCCAGGGGCTTACCGAGACTTACCTTGGTAACTGGCTGGCTCGCCGCGGCCAGCGGGATGATCTGGTTATTGCCTCCAAGGTGGCAGGGCCGGGAAGTGGCCTCCGCTATCTCCGCAATGGCCCCCGACTGACTCGGGAGCATATTCGCGAGGCCTGTGATGCCAGTCTCAAGAGACTCCAGACTGACTATATCGACCTTTATCAGGTTCACTGGCCGGACCGCAGCGCCAATTTTTTTGGCAAGCTTGCTTATCAGCACAATCCGGATGAGACATTTACGCCTATCGAGGAAACCCTCGGTGCGCTGAGTGAACTGGTAAAGGAAGGCAAGATCCGGCACATCGGCCTTTCCAACGAGACCCCTTGGGGGGCTATGGAATATCTGCGCCTGGCGCGCGAAAAGGACTGGCCCCGCATGGTCAGTATCCAGAACCCATATAACCTTCTGAACCGCTCGTTCGAAGTGGGGATGGCTGAAATTGCACACCGGGAGCAAGCTGGCCTGCTCGCTTATTCGCCGCTTGCCTTTGGTATGCTTTCCGGTAAATACCTGGGTGGAAAATGGCCTGAGAAGAGCCGGCTGACCCTTTACGAGCGGTTCAGTCGCTACACCAGTGAGCGGGCTGTTGATGCCACCGGAGCTTATGTCGAACTGGCCCGCAAGCACGAGCTTTCTCCGGTGCAGATGGCGCTGGCATACGTAAACAGCCGAAGCTTCGTAACCAGCAACATCATCGGGGCAACAACCATGGATCAGTTGCGCGAAAATATGGGGTCAGCGGATCTGACTCTGAGTCCTGAAATCCTGGAGGCTATTGAAGCTATCCATGAGGAATTTACCTATCCCTGTCCCTGAGGTTTGACGCCTTGCTCCGTCAGGGAGGAATCCCGCTGGCCGCAATGGCCGGCGGCGCTTTGTTGAGTGCCGGCTTACAAAGTGAAACATCCGGGATTATTTTTTGACAAAAAATGGGCAGTCCGACGACAAAAAAACGGCGCATATGTGTGCAGAGTCACATTTTTTCTCGCTTCAACTATTAGACTTTAGCCATAGGTAATGTAAAATTCGATTCCGGTTGAAGGGTCTCTGAAGTGTCATGATTATTCGCATCTTTGTCGCATTGCTCGCTCTCAATATGGTTGCTTTCGTTGTACGCGCCGAAGCCGCCGAGCGCGTATTTTCTGGCATGGGTGACACCATTACCACGGAAGATCTTTATGAATTGCAGGAGCGTATGTCAGGTGACTTCGACCAGGACAGCTCTGATGCTTTCAGCGCCATTGGTTCGCGTCTTTTGACTCTCACATTCTCCCGTTCAAGAAAAGACGGCAAGCAGTATGCTTCCGAGCCCGCGCAGCCAGATCACGGTATTGCCCTGCTGAATGAGGGTGCCTGCCTTAACCTGAAGTGGAATTTCTGACTCCTCTCCAGGTCACGTTTTACCCCCCTGCCATAACCTCTCCAATTCATGACCTGACGCATTGCCAGTGTCATTGTGTCGTGTGATCATCGATCGCAATGATAGTCAGGAAGACCCATAAGGAGATTGGTAATGGCGGTAGAAAGTGGTCGTCGTTTAAACGATGTAGATGCCTGTGTTGACGAAGTTATTCGCCGTGTTGGAAAGACCGTCAGGCTCGGCTTGCCGCTGGGGCTGGGGAAGCCGGTACGTTTTGTTAACGCCCTGTATCAGCGCGCCAAGGATGATCCGGAGATTCAGCTCCACATCGTTACCGCCCTGTCGCTGCTTGCCCCCAAAGGCGGATCATCCCTTGAAAAGCGCTTCATGGGCCCTTTTGTAGAACGGCTCTACGGTGAGATTCCGGAGCTGGCATACGCACGTGATGTCTCAAGCAACCGCCTGCCGAAAAACGTTGTGGTCTCGGAGTTTTTCTTCAAGGCCGGCAGCTTTCTGAACAACTCGTCACAGCAGCGCCATTATGTGAGCAGCAATTACACGCATGCCGTTCGCGATCTGATGGGGCAGGGGATCAATGTTATCGCACAGATGGTATCGCCGGGGGATGAGGTCAACGAACCCGGCCTGGTCAGCCTGAGTTGTAACCCGGATCTCTCCCTCGATCTACTTCCTTTGATGCGTGAGCGTGAAGCCGAAGGTACACCGGTCGCAATCGTAGCCGAACTGAACCGGAACCTGCCCTATCTGGGTCATGATGCGGCTATCGGGGAAGATCGCTTTGACGTGGTTTTCGATCAGCCGGCCACGGATCACCCGCTTTTCTCGGCGCCGCAAATGGCGGTCAGTCCCGAAGACCATCTGATCGGCTTTTATGCCAGCGCCTTGTTGAAAGACGGAGGCACCCTTCAGGTGGGTATTGGCTCGTTGGGCGCAGCGCTTGTGCACAGCACCATTTTGCGGCATCAGAAGAATGATGCCTGGCGCGCGGTTTATGAGCACCTGAACGTCGAAGAGCATTTCCCCCTGGTCAAGACTGTTGGCGGAACCGGCACGTTTGAGAAAGGCCTCTATGGCTGCAGTGAGATGATGGTCGACGGTTTCCTCTACCTGATGCAGGAAGGCATCCTGCGCCGGGAAGTGTTTGACCATGCAGAGCTCCAGTCCCTGATTAACGAAGGTGTGATCGATGAGCGGGTCTCGCTGGATATGCTCGATGTTTTGCGCCGGGAAAAACTGATTGATTCTCCGCTTCGGGCACGGGATGTCACCTGGCTTGTAAGTCTCGGAATTCTGAAAGAGACCGTTGAGTTCAAAGGTGGCCGGCTACGGGTCGGTGACCACTCTGTTGAAGTGGATCTGGACGATCCGGCCGCCAGAGAGGCGATTGAAACCCTGGCTCTGGGTGACCGGCTTACCGGTGGCATTGTCATGCATGGCGGTTTCTACGTCGGCCCGGAACTGTTCTACCAGGCTCTGCGGGACCTCACGGATGAGCAGCGCAACCGGATCTGCATGACCAGCGTCAATTTCATTAACCAGCTTTACGATCATCCGTTTGGCGATCAGCGACTTAAGGCATCGCAACGGTCGCATGGCCGGTTTATCAATTCGGCAATGATGTACACGCTCAACGGTGCGGCCGTATCGGATGGTCTGGATGATGGCCGGGTGGTGAGCGGAGTTGGTGGACAGTACAACTTTGTTGCCATGGCCCATGAGTTGCCGGGCGCGCGGTCCATACTTACCATGCGTGCCACTCACATGTCTGGCGGCAAGGCCAAGTCGAATATCGTCTTCAATTACGCCTATTGCACGATCCCCCGACATCTGCGCGATATTGTCATAACCGAGTATGGTATTGCCGACCTTCGTGGGCAGTGTGACGAGCAAGTGTATCTGCGCCTGATCAGGATTGCGGATTCCCGTTTTCAGCAGGAGCTGCTGAAGCAGGCGCAGAAGGCTGGCAAGGTTGACCCAGCGTTCAAATTGCCGGCGGATTGGTGTCATAACACCCCGGAAGCGGTGCGCCGCGCCGTTTCGGTTACCGGTGACAGCAACCTGTTCCCGGCATTCCCGTTCGGCCGGGATTTCACCGACGAGGAACTGAGGTTAGGGAAAGCCCTTAAAACCCTGAAGGCCGCAACGGCCACCCGTCGTGGTAAACTGTCGACCTTGTGGCAGGCCGTCAGGGCCCGGGACGATGAAGGTAAGTATCGTGCGTTGCTTGAGCGTATGGGGCTGGAAAATCCCTCGGGGCTGCGGGACAAGCTGGACAAGAGTCTTGTTGTTCACGGTCTGCAAATGCTCGACACACCTACGGATACAGGAAACTCAAAAACCTGATGGATGCTTCACAAGCAAAACCTGACGTTTTCACTCTTCACTACGTGCTGAAGAACAAGATTGGCGAGCTCGTTGACACTTCTGAGGGTAGCGAGCCGTTGCATTTTATCTACGGCAGCCCGGAAATTATTGAGGGTATTCAGCAAGCCGTGAAAGACCGCAATGTGGGCGACTGTCTTGAGGTTACCGTACCTCCGGCCATGGCCTATGGCGAACATAACCCAGAGCTTGTTCGCAAGGTGCCCCGTTCAATGTTTGAGGGCGTGGAGAACTTGCAGATTGGTATGAAGTTTCAGACCAACACCGGTGATGAGGCCCAGATTGTTCAGGTGGTGAGCATTGACGGCAATCTGGTCAAGGTTGATGCGAACCATCCCCTTGCCGGATTTACCCTCTATTTCGACCTCGAAATTGTTGGCCGTCGTGAGGCGACTGAAGACGAGATAGCCCAGGGGCGTCCGCTGTCCTGATTGGTTGAATTCTTTGCTGGTCGAATTCTTTCGCCTGAATTTGTGCCAGCCCCTCCGCCACGTTTGATAAACAGAGTGCCGGCCTGTTGTGCGAGCCAGCCTATGGCGGGCCATTGCCGTCCTTTGTCACGAGCTGTAACAGAGAGACCGTTCCATGTATATTTCTGAATAGCATGTATAATTGCTGTTACAGCAGGTTGCCTGTATCGTCAGGAACAGAGTTACCCAAAAACCGGAATAACAAAACCAGAGATGGATGGCGTGGAACAGACAAACGAAAGTTGGCGAATTCTCATTGTCGAGGATGACGAGCGGCTGGCAGAATTGACCCGTGAATACCTGGAAAGTAACGGGCTGCAAGTTTCCCTCGAAACCCATGGTGGTCCCGCAGTTGAGCGCATCAAGAACGAACAGCCGGACCTGGTGGTTCTGGACCTGATGCTGCCGGGCGAGGACGGATTGTCTATTTGTCGCCGTGTGCGTCCTTTTTATTCCGGCCCCATCATAATGCTGACCGCTCGCACGGATGACCTTGATCAGGTGCTGGGCCTCGAAATGGGGGCGGATGACTACATCGGCAAGCCTGTTAAACCGAGGGTTCTGCTGGCCCGTATCCGTGCCATGCTGCGCCGGGTTACTGAAGTCGGGCAGAGTGGTGGCGAGGAAGTGAATGGTGAAGAGCCGGCTCGCCTGCAGTTCAATGACCTTGTGGTTGACCGTTCAATGCGGGAAGCATGGCTGACCGATGAAAGCATTGACCTGACCAGTGCCGAATTTGACCTGCTCTGGCTACTTGCAAGCAATGCCGGTCGAGTCCTCAGCCGGGAAGAGATATTCACTGCATTGCGCGGCATAGAATATGACGGTCAGGACCGTTCGATCGATGTCCGGGTATCGAGGATTCGTCCGAAGATTGGCGACGATCCGATTCATCCACGCCGGATCAAGACCGTTCGCAGCAAGGGCTACCTTTTCGTTAAGGAAGCCTGACGATTCAGCCTCTGGAGCCGGCGTGACCAACTGGTCATTCGCCGGCGTTCCCTGCCAGGGTTTGTGACATGCCCCTGAAGTTCTTCCTCAAGCTTTACGCCCGTCTTGCCGGCCTGACCGCGCTGGTGCTTCTGCTTTGCGTGGCCCTGTTCTCCGGAGTCAACTCGGTGCGGTCGCAATTCTGGCATGAGCGTTTTCCTGAGCCTCTGATGCGCTACCTGGGAGCCGATTCGGCCCCGGCAGAACGCTACCACTGGCTTAGCTCACTTTATGACTTTCAGGTTGTTGATGCGGGCGAACTCAACCTTTCTCCGATAACCCTTGAGCGCCTTGGATATGGCCAGGTGGTTGCGCTGGATGGCCGAACAGGGTATCGAGTGCTCATTGCCAACTATTCCGGCAAGGTAATTCAACTGCGGTTCGATGAGCCGTATCGGGATGTTGCAGAAGCCATTGCCCTGATCGTGCGCTCGCACATGGATGCCGCTGCTCCAGAAGAGCGAGACAAGAAGGCTTCCCGATTGTCCGATTCGTTTCATATGAATCTTCGGCGCGTTGATGAGGCGTCCGTTCTGCCTGCCGGAGAGGTGCTTGATCAGGTTGTTACCAAGGGAGTCGTTTTCTACCGGGATGGCCCTGCAGCGGACGGGCACGTTCTGATCCAGCTTTCCGATGGTGAACTCTTCAAAATGGATATGGCGCCGCCTTTCGATTTATGGGCGTGGCCGGTTACGCTGCTTCTGATCGTGGTTCTGGGTGGCATACTGGCGCTGGTCCTGTTTGTGGCGCTTAGGGCAGTGGATAGTAACCTCCGCGCAGTGGAGTCTGTGGCAGTCCGAATCGCACGGGGTGAGATGGGAGCCCGTGTAGGGGGCGGAACTGGAACCCTGATTTCCCGTCTGGCGGCTTCCTTCAATGGCATGGCGGAGCATATACAGCGGCTGGTTCAGGTGCAGCGGGAAATGATTCATGCTGTCTCCCATGAGTTGCGCACCCCCGTTGCCCGAATTCGTTTTGGCGTTCAGATGATTGAAGATTGCGAGGATCAGGCCGGGCTGCAGAAGCAGCTGGACGGTATTGATGGTGATATCCAGGAGCTCGACCAGTTAATTGACGAGATTCTCACCTATGCGAGGCTGGAGCAGGGCGGCCCGGTTTTCTCGTTGAAGGAGGCGTCTGTCACCGACCTAGTCCGTCAGGTGGTTTCCGAGCAACAGATCATACGATCGGCACTGACCATTGAAGCGCACATTGAGGAAGGTTCGGAGCAATGGGCAATGTCGGATGTCGAGCCGCGGTATATTCACCGCGCGATCCAGAATCTGGTGGGGAATGCAGGGCGTTATGCATCGAGCCGGGTGATGGTGCACTGCCACATAGACGAAGACAATTGCCGTATTGATGTAGAGGACGATGGCCCGGGTATCCCTGAGCAGGACTGGGAGAAGGTGTTTACGGCCTTCGCCCGGCTGGATGACAGTCGTACCCGTACCTCTGGTGGCTATGGGTTGGGCCTGTCTATCGTTCGAAGAATACTCTACTGGCATGGTGGCCAGGCTTTTGTGGGGCGCAGTGATGCTCTTGGCGGAGCCCGATTCAGCCTGGTATGGCCACGCAAGAAGCCTGTGGAGGTTGTTTTGTGAACCATGCCTCGAAGCCTAACCTGATGTAACAAAGCCGCTACACAACCGCTACTGAATTCCTGGCCTGACTTGCCAATAATACACTGCGTAAGGGATGACTTTTGAGGTTGTAGTTCTTACGAACTTTCCTTGTTTCATTCGTCATTTGAGGGCCGGTTTTCCGGCCCTTTTTTTATGCCTTTCCGCCATTTTTTGTTCTATTCGCTCTTACTGCTTTCTTTCTGCTGCTAAAATCCGGGGAAAACAACCGGAGATGTTCATGACCCGCTATCTGCTTGCCATCGATCAGGGAACCACAAGCTCCCGAGCCATTGTTTTTGATGAGTCCGGAAGCAGTGTTGCTACTGACCAGCAGGAGTTTCATCAGTATTTCCCTCAGGACGGCTGGGTAGAGCACGACGCTATTGAGATCTGGGACAGTACGCTGTCGGTCTGCCGCAAGGCCCTTGAAAAGGCGGGTTTAGAAGCGTGCAAGTTGTCCGGTATCGGAATTACCAATCAGCGCGAAACCACGGTGATATGGGAGAGGGAAAGCGGGAAGCCGATTCATCATGCCATCGTCTGGCAAGACCGGCGCACAGCCTCTCTGTGTACCAAACTCAAGGCTGATGGTCATGAAGACACAGTAGTGGAACGAACCGGTTTGTTGATCGATCCATACTTTTCAGCGACCAAGATTGCCTGGATTCTGGATAATGTTGAGGGTGCTCGGGCTCGCGCCGAGGCTGGAGAGTTGGCTTTTGGCACTGTCGACAGCTGGCTTTTGTGGAATCTCACGGGGGGTGCTTCCCATTACACCGATGCTACTAATGCCTCCCGGACAGCCCTGTTCAATATCCATGACCAGGACTGGGACGAAGCACTTCTGAGTCTGTTCCGAGTTCCCCGTTCTTTACTGCCCGAGGTTCTGGATAGTGCGGCCGATTTTGGGAACACCCAGGCAGAGTGGCTCGGGTCACCGGTGGCGGTTGCCGGAATCGCTGGTGACCAGCATGCCGCACTGATCGGGCAGGCCTGTTTTGAGCCCGGGATGGCCAAGAGTACCTATGGCACCGGCTGCTTCCTGATTCTCAATACCGGCGATCAGGCCCTGAGGTCAGAAAACCGATTGCTCACCACCATGGCCTATCGCCTGAATGGTAAGCCCTGCTACGCGATGGAAGGCAGCATATTCGTTGCGGGCGCGGCCATGCAGTGGCTCAGGGATGGACTGAAGTTGATTGACCACGCCAACGAATCATCCGCCTATGCCGAAAGCGTAGGTGTCGACAACCCTGTGTACTTGGTGCCGGCATTTACGGGTCTGGGCGCTCCTCATTGGGATCCCCATGCCCGCGGTGCCATCATGGGACTGACTCGGGATACAGGGGTTGCGGAAATCGTGACCGCAGGGCTGCAATCCGTGTGTTACCAGACCAAGGATCTGGTTCGTGCAATCCAGAATGATGGCGCCCGCCTCGAGTCCTTGCGTGTCGATGGTGGCATGGTCGTCAATGACTGGGTGATGCAGTTTCTCGCTGATATTCTCAATGTCACGGTCGACCGCCCGCGGGAGACGGAAACAACAGCACTGGGAGCAGCCTATCTCGCAGGGCTGCAAACTGGCGTATACGAGAGCCTTGAGCAGATTTCAAAGCTTTGGGAATGTCAACGACAGTTTCTTCCGTCAATGGGGCCGGCGTTGCGGGAATCTCTTTATGCGGGCTGGCTTGATGCCGTGGAGCGCGTCTGTAACAACAGACTTTGAGATCAGGCTGTGCGCTCGAACGCTATCAGGTGATCCGCTTCAACGCGCACAGGGACTGTTTCACCCAGGTGAAAGTCCAGATGGCTTCGGAACAGGGCTTCGAACTCGGTTTCTTCGGAGCAGCGGAACCGGTAGAGCGTGGAAGTGCCCGCAAACGTCTTTTCTACCACCTTCGGCCGTAGATCGGATTCCGGATCATAGACGATATCATCGGGCCGGATCAGCACATCGACCAAGGTGCCCGGTGACCATTTGTAGGCGCGATTGCCATGAATGACACCCAGTTCTGATTCGATGGTATCTGGACCCAGTGCCTTGCCAGGGACAAAACCACCCTGTCCAACAAAGCTTGCGACAAAGCGATTTGCGGGCTCGTGATAAAGATTGTAGGGGACGTCCCACTGCTGTATCTGCCCATCCCGGAGGACGGCAACCTGGTCGCACATGGCGAAGGCTTCCTGCTGATCGTGGGTCACCAGAATGGCACTGATGCCAAGGGTTTTCAGGATCTCCCGTACATCAAGACTCAGGCGTCGACGGAGATCCGCATCCAGGTTGGAAAATGGCTCATCAAGCAGTATCAGCGTTGGTTCAGGGGCCAATGCCCGTGCCAGGGCAACCCGCTGCTGTTGGCCGCCTGAAAGTTCATGGGGGTAATTCTCGGCGAGATCCTGAAGGTGGACCACGTTCAGCAGTTCCATCACTTTCTGGCGCTTATCCGCGCTGGACATTTTTCGCAGCCCGAACCCAACGTTGTCTGCGATAGTCAGATGCGGAAACAAGGCATAGTCCTGGAAAACCATACCGATCCGACGTTTTTCCGGCGCAAGGGTCCGGCCAGGTAAACTGATTGCCTGCGATTGTAGGCAAATCTCGCCACCATTCAGCGGCAGAAAGCCTGCCAACGCTCTCAGGATTGTGCTCTTGCCACACCCGCTGGGGCCAAGCAGGCAGCCAATGTCGCCGTGGCTGAGTGCGAAACTGACATCCCGAATCACCGAATCCCCGCCATAACCACAAGACAGGTTGTTGACCTCCAGCAGCCACTCTGCCGGAGCACGTGTGCTTGGGTTCATGGCATCAGTCCAAACGGTTCAGAATGAGAAATTCCAGCAAGGCTTTCTGAGCGTGCAAGCGGTTTTCTGCCTCATCCCAGACCACAGAACCCGGGTGCTCCATCATGTCGACCGAGATCTCTTCGCCCCGGTGCGCAGGAAGGCAGTGCATAAACAGGGCATCTTTATCTGCTGTAGACATCAGCTTCGGGTTGATCTGGTAGCTCTTGAAGGCTTGCTCTCGCGCTGTCTGTTCTTCTTCCTGGCCCATAGAGGCCCAGACATCCGTTACCAGCAAGTTGGAATCGCGTGCAGCCTCTGCGGGGTCGCGAAACACGGTGACGCGGTCTCCGTGCGCCTTGAGCAACGACTCATCAGGTTCATAGCCCTCGGGGCAGGCGATATTGAGGTGGAAATCGAATTGAGTGGCAGCATTTATATAAGAGTGACACATATTGTTGCCGTCACCGATCCAGGTCACCGTCGCGCCACGAATGCTGCCTCTATGCTCGCGGTATGTTTGCATGTCGGCAAGTAGTTGGCAGGGGTGAAAATCATCAGTCAGGGCGTTGATCACCGGTACCCGCGAGGCGGAGGCAAAGCGCTCAACGGTTTGATGCGCAAAAGTACGTATCATGACCGCATCTACCATGCTTGAAATTACGATGGCAGAATCCTCAACAGGCTCGCCACGGCCCAGTTGCGTATCCCGTGGGGACAAGAACATGGCGGAGCCCCCAAGCTGGGCCATGCCGGCTTCAAACGACACACGGGTCCGGGTTGAAGACTTCTCGAAGATCATCGCCAGCACTCGATTCTTGAGGGAATCCCGCACCTTACCCTGCCGCCATTCATTACGGAGCCTGGCTGCATGATCTACCAGGCTTTCCAGCTCAGAGGTAGTCATGTCGTTCAATGTCAGAAAATGTCTTGCCGCCATGTAATGGCCCTTATATCAACGGAACCCGGGGTTGGTTGAGTTGTCTGAGAAGCTGACTGAAAAAAACGGGGCACCAAGTCTAGCCCTTCAGGACAGGGATGACAACGCTGCGGGAGGCCCGTGTCCTGCATTACGTATCTGTTGTTTGGTGCGCTGTTGAGCGGACGTGTACAATGGTGAGCAGTCCGTTGCCCCAGGCAATTTCGTTTTCTACCAGAGGTGAATGTTCATGGACATCAACGAAACCATCAAGAGTCAACTCGACGAAAACCCGGTTATCCTCTACATGAAGGGTAGCCCGCAGGCTCCACAGTGCGGCTTCTCAGCCAAGACCGTTCAGGCGCTGATGGCTTGTGGCGAGCGCTTTGCTTTTGTAAATATTCTGGATAACCAGGAGCTGCGTGAAGCCTTGAAGGTCTACTCCAGCTGGCCGACTTACCCCCAGCTTTATATCGGCGGTGAGCTGGTTGGCGGCTGCGATATCGTTCTGGAAATGTCCGAGAGCGGTGAGCTGACCAAGATGGTGAAAGACGCCGCAAAGCAGGCCGAGGCCTGATTTCTCTGTTTCAGAACCGTTCCGGGGAGAATACAAGCTCAACCTCGAAGCGGTTCTGATCTTCGCCTTCTGCCGGAGGCTCTGGATAGGGGCTGGCGGCAAGAGCCGCGCGGTACGCCGCATTGTCTATTCGCTCGACCCCGGTAGGTTTCAGTATTCTGGCTCGCGTCAGGGCACCATTGCCCAGGAGCTGGAGTTCTATCTCCATTCTTTCCGCCTGAGTAAGCCTACTTAGAGCTGGCACTCGTAGTTTTTCTAGCTCCTGACCAAGGTGCGCTGCGAGTTTAATCAGGTATGGATCCTGCTCCGTGGGGGCCTGGGTAATCCGGGTCAGGTTTTCCTTGGGTTGCAGTTCAGACGACGTTTCCTGCCCGCCTGCGTCTGACGCGGCGCCTTTACCGGGAGGGCTCGCTTCGGTGGGTGCTTTTGCTGATGTTTGCTGGCTTACACGCTGTTGGGTCGCCTTGCGGGGTGAGGGCTCTGGTTTACTGACGCTGGTGCTCGAGGAGCTTGCGGTAACCCTTGAAACAGAGTGTGACGGCCAGGGCGCGACTGGCGCCACCTCGAATCTGGGGTTGCGACTTGTGGAAGGGTCAGTAGACGTTGAAGGCGTGCCCGCCTGACTTGTAATCGTTCCGGGAGGAATCAACTCGAAGCGTATGGTTTCACGCGACTCCGAGGGCTCCCTGCTTATCGACGGGAACCCTGAGAAAAGGAGTGTATGGGCCAGGAACGCTACCGATAGCGCTAGGGTGATCCTGTACTTCGCCGGAACGCTGTTACTAATGCCTTTTCCCTGCATCAATTCAGGCTGTCTTGCTCCGAAGCGTTCCCACAACGGCATTGAGGGCCCTGTCAATTAGCGCACCCTGCTCAAGCAGTGTCAGGCGGCCACGTCGCATTTCATGGGCTAACTCAATCCGGTTCTTCTCAATGACCTTCAGACCCATGCGGTTCACAAATACAAAGCTGTCTGCCTCTTCAATGATTGCAGACAGCTTGCAGCGGAAGTTGGCACCGTTGACCAGCCGGAATTCTACCCAGTTTCCGATTTCGATGCCGTCGATTTGGGCGACATACTCGCCAACGGCGGCTTCTTCAAGCTGTTGTTGCCTCTCGACGGCGGTCTGGTGAACCGTTGCAATTTCCTCCTCGGCAGGTTCTGAAGGCGAATCCTGACGGGCCTCGATGGCGGCGTTGGTTCTGAATGCTTCCGCCAGTTCGTGCTTGAGATGCCCCATTATTTCGTCCAGCTTGGAGGAATTATAGGAAACTTCCTCTAGCCCGGCCCGGAGTCTCTTGAGCAGGCTAGGTACAACCCGTACCCACTGATCCCGCTCCTCGTCCTCCTGATGCGGGTGGAGGCACCAGATGAGGTCATCTACTATACGAACGGACTCCTGCCAACGGTGCTCTACATCGTCCCGAAGGTAGGCGAGAAACATAAAGCGGCCCCAGCCGTTCATCAGAATATCGTATATCGGATCCGGCAACTTATAGCGCGCAACCTTTTCCTTCAGAAGTTTGTCTACCGTTTCCTGAGCCCTCTGGGACTTGATGCGACCTCTCTCTGACTCCCGCGTCCTTTGCTCTACCAGTGACGTTTTCCGGTTTTCCTTCTCCAGAAATTGTTCAAATTCCTGGTTCAGGTTTTCGAAGAGTGTAATGTCCCCGGTAAACTCGTTGAGAATTCTTTGTACGATACCGTGGATTTTATCGTAGAGTTTGTCCTTCGCTTTTTCGTCACTGCGGCTCCAGCCAATGCCTGCCCGAGCCAGAGAATTCAAAAGTCGCCGCGCGGGGTGGGTTGTCTGGCTAAAAAAGGTTTTGTCTTTGATGACAACTTTCAGAATAGGGATCTGCAATCGACTGATAAGTACCTGAACCGGGGCGGACAGGTTGTAGTCATCAAGGATAAATTCGAACAGCATGGAAACTAGGTTGATAAGGTCCTCATCGACCTCGTTCAACGCCGGTTTTCGGCCGTCTCCGGCATCTACTTGCGACAATAATTGCTGAACCACCTGGCCCAGATCGATCGTGACTGGCTCTCCGTCGCTGAGGTTGCCATCTGCCGGCCTGGTATCCGGAAGTTGCAGCGCGTTCAGGAGGTCGGCCAGTTCCGAGTCTGCGACAACTCGCACATTGGGGTTTGACGCACGAGGAGGGATTCCAGCGTTGGCCCTTTGAAGTGCCAGCATCTGTCTGATCTGATCAAAAACTGCGCTACTGGCTGTAACCCCCTTGTCAGATGCTCCAGCTTGAGAGTCAGTCTCTTTGGCACCTGCCTGCGAGTCATCCTTTCGGCCTGAGGTAGTTTGTTGCTTTCCCGCCTTTCCGTGATAGCGGAAATTTGGAATCACACCAGCCTGAATCAAAATTCGATTGGCCTCATCAAGCAACATGCCGAGATTGGATACGACATACCGGTCAAACTGTTTCAGAAGAATCAGTCGTTCCCTGATTTGTATTTCGAGGGCCTGTATAGCTTCTGTAAAGGCGCTACATAAGTGTTCCGGTGCCATCGGGTTTACCGGGGACTCATCTGTGGCTTCTGGGTAAACCTGACTGAAACGGGTCTGAAGTTGCAGCAACGGACCCTGAAAGTGAGCCTTCGCTTTGGTAATCATGGCATTCAGGGCGACCTGTTCTTCCAGGTCTTCATTACCGACCAGTGACAGGGTGTCTGCAGTGGGCTGCTTGCTTAAAGTCTCTTCCTGAATGTGTCCGGTATGAGGGGGGTTGGAAAAAAACTGGGCGACGGTGTTCTGAAAGTGCCGCTCCACACCCTTGCGTTTGATGCGGATTTCCCGCATCGCCTCAAAATAGCGGTTCTGCTCATTGTTGCTCCGGGCGTTGTTAGCCAGTTCAAACAATGAGTCGTCGACGGCGTCAAAAGCGCCTTGCAACAGATCTCCCAGCCCGGCGACGACAGTGTCCCGGATGCGGGTGACCTCCACAGGAACCGGTTTGCTGCTGCCCGCTTCCCTGTGTTCGCGGAGGTAATGTATGCCGGACTGTTTATTCATGGCAGACTCCTGTTTGCGCCTCAACCGGATACATGACCGAGCTTGAATCTTTATTTTTTCTTTATCGGTTAAATTTACCGCATTTTTAGCAAACTTAACATGAATAAACGCTAACCTGGGACTGCCTTCAAAAAACGAGGGGTGTCCCACAGGGACACCCCTCGTTAATTCAGGGTATTACTGCCTCCGCGTTGGAGGTCAGCTTACATAAACGGGGCCAACGCCCATGCTCCAGATAACCACGCTCATGGCGAGAAGGGCGACGAACATTACCAGTCCTACCGTTAATACCGCTGACGCGAACATGAACCCACGTTCTTCAGGGATCTTCATCAGAATGGGCAGGCCTTCATAAAGAAGATATACGGCGTAGGTAATGGCTGCGAGCCCGGCGAGCATGTTTACCCAGATATTGGGGTATACGGCGATTACACCGATGAGAAATATCGGCGTGGCAGTATATGCGGCAAGTGCAACGCCTCTTGGTGTCCTTTCAACCGCATCATAGGTCGCGGCAAAGAAATCAATAAATTTACCCAGAATGAAAATGCCAGCAAGCATGGCAGCGTAGAACAGGAGTGAAAGCTGAAGGCCGCTTCCTATGGAGAGTCTCGTTATTTGCCCATCCCCGATTTGCCAGCCTACTTGGGTCGTTCCGAAGAAACCGGCCGCAGCGGGAATGAGGGCTAAAAACAAAATGTGACCCAGATAAAGCCTGGTGACCGACTCGGATTCCTTTCGAATGGCTTCCCATTCCTGGTCGGGGTGGGCCAGTAAACCAAAACTGTGTGTCAGACTCATGGAAAAATTCCTTATCATTATTTTTGTATCGCACCACTTCCAGTGTTCGTCGTGCGCCGATAAGGGTCAAG
Source organism: Marinobacter sediminum (assembly GCF_023657445.1). Lineage (NCBI taxonomy): Bacteria > Pseudomonadati > Pseudomonadota > Gammaproteobacteria > Pseudomonadales > Marinobacteraceae > Marinobacter > Marinobacter sediminum. Next base: position 323,663 of record NZ_JAGTWY010000001.1, read on the forward strand.
AGGATGGTTAAATTTTGATCTTTCAAGAACGGTGCCCGCTATAACTTAAAGGACTATAGCGAGCCAGGACGAGAGCGGGTTATGTTCGGGGCAGTGTGCGCTTCTTGCGTTTCCGAGGGTGGACAATGGCGGCCTTTACGACGTTGTCCTTTATCTGCAGAACTTCGACGCAATGTCCGCCCACCTTGACGCATACGTTTGTATCCGGAATGTTTTCCAGTGTCTCGGTGATCAGGCCATTCAGAGTTTTCGGGCCATCCGTGGGCATTTTCCAGCCCAGGGTCTTGTTAATGGTCCGAACGGCGGCTGTGCCGTCAATAATAAAGGTGCCATCGTCCTGGGGAATAATGTCGGGACTGGTCGCAGCGTAATCCGTGGTGAAGTCACCGACAATCTCTTCCAGGATATCCTCGAGTGTAGCCAGGCCAAGCACGTCACCATATTCATCAACAACGATGCCGAATCGACGTTTTCCCTTCTGAAAATTAATGAGCTGGGTGTTTAGCGGGGTGCTTTCAGGAATGAAGTAGGGTTCCTGACAAAGCTGCATGATCATTGCCTTGTTGATCTCGTCCTGCTGGACCAGCTTCGACGCGCTGCGAAGGTGCATAATGCCCTGGATATTGTTGATGTCGCCTTTGAAAACGGGCAGTCGGGTGTGTTGGCTGCTACGGAGTTGGCGCAGGATGGTGTCGGTGTCGTCGTCAAGATCAATGCCAACGACCTCGTTGCGGGGGACCATGATGTCATTAACTGTGACTTTTTCCAGGTCCAGAATACTGACCAGCATATCCTTGTGTTTGGCGGGGATCAGGGCGCCCGCCTCATTGACAAGGGTTCTTAGTTCTTCTCGGCTGAGGTGGTCGCTGGCAGCGTCGTCTGCGGAAACTCTGAGTAGTTTCAGGATACCGCCGGTGAGCAGGTTTACTGCCCATACGATCGGATACAGGATTTTTAGCAACGGCCCGAGGACATAGCTTGCGGGGAAGGCGATCTTTTCGGGGAAGAGGGCGGCCAGCGTTTTTGGGGTGACTTCCGCGAAAATCAGAATGACAACGGTCAGTAATATGGTTGCGATGGCAATACCAGCATCACCCCAGAGCTCCATTGCAATAACCGTGGCGATGGAGGAGGCAAGAATATTGACGAAGTTGTTGCCGATCAGGATGACCCCGATCAGCTGATCTGTTTTCTGGAGGAGGTTCTGGGCCCGCTTTGCTCCCTTGTGACCGGTTTTTGCCAGATGTTTGAGGCGGTACCGGTTGAGGGACATCATTCCGGTTTCCGAGCTGGAGAAAAAGCCGGAAAGCACAATGAGGCCGACAAGCAGAATAAACAGCGCGGTAAGCGATGTTTCGTTCAAGAGGGGGTCCTTTTATTACCGACAAGTGGGGAAAATAGGGTTTGGTTGAGCCTGGTGTCAAGTCGTGCTTTTGATGGGTGGGATCAGCCGCCCCTCTGGAATACCAGTTCCAGCACAAATTTGCTGCCATAAAAGGCCAGCATAAGGAGGGCGCAGCCCGCCAGCGTCCAGCGGCTCGCGGTGATGCCGCGCCAGCCTCTGGTGTAGCGCCCGATCAACAGCGCAACGAACACCAGTAGTGACAGTAGCGAAAAAACGGTTTTATGAGCCAGGTCCTGAGCAAAAAGATCCTCTACGAACAGGGCTCCGGTAACAATGGCGAGGATCAGCATGACGACCCCGGCCCATACCATCTCGAAAAGGAGCGACTCCATGGTCTGCAGGGGGGGAAGGTTGCGCACCAGCGGGCTGTTGTAATTGTGCTTCAGTTGGCGATTCTGTAAATACAGAAGGATTGCCTGGATGGCGGCCAGTGTGAACAAGCTGTAGGCTGTCACCGACAATGCGATGTGTGAGAGCATCCCGTAGCTGTGGTCGGAGACCAGTCTGGAAGGCGTGTGGGTGATCAGGGCCATAATGATGGTTAAGGCAGCCAGAGGGTAAACCCCGAGAAACAGACTCTGCACCGGCTTTTTCAGGTTGAGTCCGAGTAGAAGAAGTACAATCAGCCACGAAATCAGTACCGAGCTTTTGAAAAAACCGAAATCAAACCCGCCGTCATGATGAACGGTTTGTGTGATCAGCAGTCCGTGGCTGATCAGTGCCAGGGCACCGATCAGGGTGGTGATAGCCAGGTTGCTATGCACCCGGCCTCTGAAATGGAGAGCCTGCAGCGCGGTACCGACGCTGTATAGAAAAAGAGAGGTGACCGCGAGAATCAGCGTTCCCATGACTTCCTTATATACCACTGTTCTAACTGGGGATCGGTGGCTGGAATCACCGATTTGACCGGGCTGGTCGTTTCAGGGCGATAGTCTGGTTATAATGTCGCGATTATGCAACTGGAATCAAGGAGCCGCAGCTGGCTCTGAGGACCATGCACTCAATTTATCCGGGGTACGGAAGAGCAACATGTTTGAGAATCTCCAAGACCGACTTTCCGGTAGCCTGCGCAAGATTTCCGGCCAGGCGCGGCTAACCGACGACAATATAAAGGACACGCTGCGCGAAGTCAGGATGGCGCTGCTGGAGGCGGACGTCGCCCTGCCGGTGGTGAAGGATTTTGTAGAAGGTGTTCGCACGCGTGCCATTGGCCAGGAAGTGCAACGCAGTCTGACGCCGGGCCAGGTATTCGTGAAGGTGGTCCAGCAGGAGCTGGAACGCGTCATGGGCGAGGGCAACGAGTCGCTCAATTTGGCGGTGCAGCCTCCGGCGGTGATTATGATGGCCGGTCTTCAGGGTGCCGGTAAAACCACCACTGTGGCCAAGTTGTCGCGCTTCCTTAAAGAGCGGCAGAAAAAATCGGTAATGGTGGTCAGTGCGGACGTGTATCGCCCCGCAGCGATCAAGCAGCTTGAAACACTGGCTGGTGAAGTCGGGGTGGAGTTTTTCCCCAGTACCGCAGACCAGGATCCGGTGGATATTGCCGAAGGCGCAATTTCCGCTGCCCGCAAAAAACACGTGGATGTTGTGATTCTGGACACCGCCGGTCGTCTGCACGTTGACGAGCAGATGATGGGTGAGATCGGGCGCCTTCATAAGGCGGTTAATCCGGTTGAAACCCTTTTCGTGGTCGACGCTATGACGGGGCAGGACGCGGCGAATACTGCCAAGGCCTTCAACGATGCCCTTCCGCTGACGGGTGTGATCCTGACCAAAACCGATGGCGATGCCCGTGGCGGTGCGGCATTGTCTGTGCGTCATATTACGGGCAAGCCGATCAAGTTTCTGGGTGTTGGCGAAAAGTCTGACGCGCTTGAGCCCTTTTACCCGGATCGTGTGGCGTCACGAATCCTGGGCATGGGTGATGTGCTCTCCCTTATAGAAGAAGCTGAGCGCAAGCTGGACCAGAAAAAGGCCCAGAAGCTCACCAAGAAAATCAAGAAAGGCAAGAGCTTCGATCTGGAGGATTTCCGGGATCAGCTCCAGCAAATGAAGAGCATGGGTGGTATCGGTGGACTTATGGACAAGTTGCCGGGTATGGGGCAGATGGCCCAGATGGCCCAGCAGCAGGTCAACGACAAGTCCATGGGGCAGATGGAAGCCATCATTTGCTCAATGACACCGAAAGAGCGTCGTTATCCGGATGTGATCAATAATTCGCGCAAGCGCCGCATCGCAACAGGTTCTGGATCCCAGATCCAGGATGTGAACCGCCTGCTGAAGCAGCACAAGCAAATGCAGAAGATGATGAAAAAGTTTGGCAAAAAGGGCGGTATGGCGAATATGATGCGCGGCCTTGGTGGTATGATGCCGCCCGGCGGTGGTGGCGGAATGCCCCCCGGTGGCCGTATGTAAAATGCCTTACACGGAAAACAGGGAAACAACAGACTTCCCTGTTTTCTTTGGCGCTTTTTTAGCATAGAATAGCGCCCCTTTCGAGTATGGGTCTTCGCGTCAGCCGTGTTTCGGAAGGCGTGAATCGTACAAAGTTCGTTCAACAGAACAGGATATTGGTTAAATGGTAATTATCCGTTTGGCTCGTGGCGGCTCCAAGAAGCGCCCGTTCTACCATCTGACAGTCACCGACAGCCGCAAATCTCGCGACGGTCGGTTCATTGAGCGTGTAGGTTTCTTCAACCCGGTTGCCCGTGGTCAGGAAGAGAGTCTGCGCGTTGATCGTGATCGTGTGAACTTCTGGCTGAGCCAGGGTGCACAGGCAAGCGAACGCGTTGCCCAGCTGCTGAAGGCTGCTGAGTAATAACGTTTTAACGCCGGGGTTGAATGGCATGACACAGAATTCGCAGGAAACTGTGATCGGCCGGATTACCTCGGTGTTTGGGGTCAAGGGGTGGCTCAAGGTTTACTCCTACACTGACCCCAAAGAAGGGTTACTGGATTACCGTGACTGGACACTGGACCTGGACGGTAAGCGTATTCCGGTCAGGCTTGAGGAAGGTCGCCGCCAAGGGCAGGGGATCGTCGTCAGGCTTAAAGGCATAGATGACCGGGATGTCGCCCTCAGGTATTGCGGTGCAGATGTCAAAGTCGGCACTGGCGAGTTGCCAGATCTCCCTGAAGGTGAGTACTACTGGTTCGAGCTCGAGGGCCTTGGTGTCTTTACGGTCGACGGTGAATGTCTGGGAACAGTGCATCACCTGATTGAAACGGGTTCCAACGATGTTCTGGTGGTGCATGCTACGGCAGGCTCCATCGATCAGCGAGAGCGGTTGATTCCCTATCTGCCAGATCAGGTGGTTAGGGAAGTGGATCTGGCCGGTGCTCGCATGATTGTCGACTGGGATCCGGAGTTCTGACGGGTGTGGATTGGCTCGGTCAGTCTGTTCCCGGAGATGTTTGGTGCGGTAACGGATTTCGGTATTACAGGAAGAGCGGTTCGGGATGGTCTGCTGACTTTTCGGAGCTGGAATCCCCGTGAGTTTACCCATGATCGTCATCGCACCGTAGACGATCGCCCCTATGGCGGTGGCCCGGGAATGCTGATGAAGATACAGCCTCTCAGGGATGCCATACATGCGGCGCGGGAGTCAGCACCAGGCAAAGCCTGTGTGGTGTATCTTTCACCCCAGGGTGAGCCGATGAATCAGTCCGTTGTTGAGTCCCTTGCGGCGGAAGAGCGATTGATTCTGGTCGCAGGCCGATATGAGGGTGTGGATGAGCGCCTGATTTCGGCGGAGGTCGATCGGGAAGTGTCACTGGGCGACTTTGTTCTCTCCGGTGGCGAGCTGGCGGCCATGGCCGTCATTGATGCGGTTACGCGCCTCATCCCCGGAGCGCTGGGTCATGCGCAGTCGGCAGAGCAGGATTCCTTTGCTGATGGTTTGCTGGATTGTCCGCACTATACCCGGCCCGAGGTTTACGAAGGTCAGGCGGTGCCGGATGTTTTATTGGGCGGTCACCATGATCAGATCCGGCGTTGGCGGCTGAAGCAGTCGCTGAGGCGAACCCTGGAGCGGCGCCCCGACCTGCTGGAAAAGCGGGTGTTTACGGATGAAGAGCGTCAGCTGCTGGAAGAGATTTTGAACGAACCGGGTGCCTCTGAATCATCAGGGCATTAAAAGATTGGGTATCAGGAGCATTACGATGAGCGGCAAGAACAACATCATCAGTCAACTTGAAACAGAACAGATGACCAAGGAAATCCCTGCGTTTGCGCCGGGCGACACCGTGGTCGTTCAGGTTCGCGTAACCGAGGGTAACCGTGAGCGTCTGCAGGCGTTCGAGGGTGTCGTCATCGGAAGGCGCAACCGTGGCATGAACTCCTCTTTCACCGTGCGTAAGATTTCCTACGGTGTGGGCGTTGAGCGTACTTTCCAGACCTTCTCCAAGCTGATCGATGGTATCAGCGTGAAGCGTCGCGGTGACGTGCGTCAGGCCAAGCTTTACTATCTGCGTGACCTGTCTGGTAAGGCAGCTCGCATCAAGGAAAAGCTGGGCTGATCAGCAACTCGCTGAACAGAACGCTTGTGAAAAAGGCAGCCAAAGGCTGCCTTTTTTGTGTCTGTGTCCTGGGTCAGGCATGCTCCGGACAGGTTGTTAGAAAAAGAGCGATCGTGTGAGACCGGAAGACGAGGCCATTATTACCCGTTTTACCGATGCCATCTGGCTTGAGGATGGGTTGGGAGAAAAGACGCGACAGGCCTACCGCAGTGATCTTGTTCGCCTGTCGGTCTGGCTTGAGGAGCAGCCTGGGCGGCCCTTACTGACGGCAGCGCGCAGAACCGATTTGTTGGCCTGGATGTCCAGAGGGCTGGCCGAAGGTGTGAAAACCTCGACTGCGGCCAGACGGTTATCCGGTATTCGCAGGTTTTACCGGTTTTTGTTGCGCGAAAGCGTGATTGCCGAGGACCCGACCTTGCGCATTGACAGTCCCCGCCTGCCTCGCCGGCTTCCTGACTCGCTCACCGAGGAAGAAGTGGATGGCCTGCTTGCGGAGCCGGACCCGGAGGTCCCCATCGAGCTGCGGGATAAGGCTATGCTGGAGATTCTTTACGGCTGTGGGCTGCGAGTTTCTGAACTTACAGGTTTGCGGGTTGATCAGGTCAACCTTCGGCAGGGTGTCGTCCGAATCACAGGCAAGGGCGACAAGGAGCGCCTTGTTCCTCTTGGCGAAGAGGCCGTGGATTGGCTGCTGAAATACATGAAGGAAGCACGCGGCGAGCTTCTGAAGGGGCGTTCCTGTGATGCGTTATTTCCGGGGAACCGGCCCTCTGCCATGACCCGCCAGACTTTCTGGCACCGTATTAAACATTATGCTGTCCGCGTGGGTATTCGTAAGCACCTTTCCCCGCACACCCTGCGGCATGCTTTCGCAACCCACTTGCTGAATAATGGTGCCGACTTGCGGGTTGTGCAGATGTTGCTTGGGCATTCTGATTTGTCGACCACGCAGATATACACTCATGTTGCACGTCAGCGCCTTCAATCGTTGCATCAGGCGCATCATCCCCGTGGCTGATAACGGTGTTTTTGGGTAAGGTGGTCGCTTTGAACTTTTGCGGCGGGCTTGTGTCGCAGTAACGTATTCCCGTGGCCGTTATGTTCTCGGAGCGGGCCGAATGTCACCTGATTGGAAAAAAGTATGTCTGCCAGAAATAGCATGAAAAATATTGCAATGGTGCTCGGCCTGGCGGCCGGTGTATTGCTTGCGCTGCCGGCCGTAGCTGGTGAGGTTGAAGATCGTATTGCCAAACGCCTGTCTGACGCTGTGCCGGGTCTGGAGGTGTCTTCGGTCCGGGAATCCGAAGCGAAAGGTCTTTATGAAGTGCAGAGTAATAATGGCGATACTATTTATACGACAGTGGACGGTGAGTATTTGCTGACGGGTGATCTGCTAAAAGTTACCAGTAATGGCATCGCCAACGTGACCGAACAGGCCAGAGCGGGTCAGCGCCGGCAAGTGATGGCGGACTTTGGGGATGAAGGCGTCATCCGTTTCCCGGCAAAGGGTGAGGAAAAAGCCGTTGTCGATGTCTTTACTGATATCGACTGTCCTTACTGCCGGAAGCTGCATGCCGAAGTTCCTCAGCTGAATGAATACGGCATCACTGTAAACTACTATGCCTTCCCACGTTCCGGTCCGGGGACACCATCGTTTAAAAAATATGTTTCCGTATGGTGCTCGGAAAACCAGCAGGCGGCGATGGATGCCGCCAAGGGTGGGCAGCGAGTGGATGCCGCTACATGCGAAAACCCGGTGCTTGAGCAATTTCGACTGGGTGGCCGTGTCGGGGTTACGGGTACGCCTGCCATTCTTCTGGAGGACGGCAATATGGTGCGTGGATATGTTCCCGCCGATAATCTCGCCAAGGGCCTCGGGTTACTTTGAGTTACTTTCCGGCTGCACTCAGCGGCCGGACATTCATGTATTTGACATCCTTCCGATTCGGGGCTTATTCAGTGGCACCTGAATCGGTATACTATGCCCCCTTATTGCAATTCATCAGCACCCCTTCGGGATCAGAGGTGAGAGTTTGAAAGACGTCAGTGTCGGAATCTGCGGACTGGGTACCGTTGGCGGCGGTACATTCAATGTCTTGACCCGTAATGCCAGGCTTATTGCCGGCCGGGCCGGCTGTAATATACGTATTACCCGGATTGCCAGTCGTCGTCCCAGGAATGATATGGATCTCGGAGATGTGCCATTTTCGACCGACATTTTTGACGTGGTAAACGACCCTGCTATCGATGTCGTCGTTGAGCTCATCGGTGGCTATGATACCGCAAAAGAGCTTGTATTGGCTGCGATCAGGAATGGCAAGCATGTGGTGACCGCCAACAAGGCGCTCATCGCTGTTCATGGCAACGAAATTTTTGAAGCTGCCGAAAAAGCCGGTGTTGTTGTTGCCTATGAAGCTGGTGTTGCCGGGGGTATTCCGGTGATGAAAGCCATCCGCGAAGGTATGGCGGCCAATCGGATTGACTGGATCGCGGGAATTATCAACGGCACCGGTAACTATATCCTTACCGAAATGCGTGCTGGTCGTCAGTTTGCTGAGGTGCTGAAGGAGGCTCAGGATCTCGGTTATGCCGAGGCGGATCCGACCTTCGATGTTGAAGGCATTGATGCTGCCCATAAGCTTACGATTCTGGCATCTGCCGGCTTTGGTGTGCCGCTGCAGTTTGAGAAAGCCTTCACTGAGGGGATCTCTAAAATCACTCCCTATGACATAGCCCATGCCGAACTGCTTGGTTATCGCATCAAGCATCTGGGTATTGCGCGTCGTCGCGAAGACGGGATCGAACTGCGGGTGCATCCGACCCTGGTTCCCCGGAGCCATCTGATCGCCCAGGTTGACGGTGTGCTGAATGCTGTTCTGGTTGATGGCGATGCCGTCGGTCAGACCATGTACTACGGACCGGGAGCCGGCGATGAGGCCACGGCCTCTGCTGTGATTGCCGATATTGTCGATGTCGCCCGGGCAGTTGCAAGTGAAAGCAAGCAGCGTGTGCCGTATCTCGGATTCGCTCCGGACGCCATGGAGGATCTTGAAGTCCTGTCCATGGAAGACGTTCAGTCGGCCTACTATCTGCGAATCACTGCCCTTGACCGTCCGGGAGTGTTGGCGAAAATATCCTCCATTCTCAGTGAGCATGGCATTAACATCGAGTCCATCATGCAGAAGGAGTCCGAGCTGAAGGATGGCCGTATTCCGGTGATTATCCTGACTCACACGGTTCAGGAGCGGCAGATGAATCGTGCCATTGAAGAACTGGAAGCTCTGACCGACACCGATGGCCATGTTGTTCGCATCCGCGCTGAAAACTTTAACTGACAGGTACGCACGTGAGATATATCAGTACGCGGGGTGAAGCGCCCGCACTGGGCTTTGAAGACGTTCTGCTGACTGGCCTCGCCACCGATGGTGGCTTGTTTGTGCCGGAATCACTGCCCCATTTCAGTCTTGAGGAGATTCGTAGCTGGCGCGGACTTTCTTACAGCGAGCTCGCGTTCAACATAATGCATCCCTTCGTCGACGATGCCATTCCGGCCGATGATTTCCGGAAGATGCTTGATGAAACCTACTCGGTATTCGGCCACAAGGCAGTGGCTCCTCTGGTACAGCTTGATTCCAACGAATGGGTGATGGAGTTGTTCCGGGGCCCGACGCTGGCGTTCAAGGATTTTGCCCTGCAGTTGCTGGGTCGTCTGCTCGATTACGTGCTGGAAAAGCGCAAACAGCACGTGGTCATCATGGGCGCTACATCCGGTGACACCGGTTCGGCGGCTATTGAAGGCTGCCGCCGTTGCAAGCACGTGGATATCTTCATTCTGCATCCTCACGAGCGAGTTTCTGAAGTGCAGCGTCGCCAGATGACGACAGTGACGTGTAAGAATATTCACAATATTGCTGTCCGCGGCAATTTTGACGATTGTCAGCGCATGGTGAAGGAGAGTTTTGGCAACCAGTCTTTCCTTGAGGGCAAAACCCAGCTGGCGGCCGTCAATTCTATAAACTGGGCCCGTATCATGGCTCAGATTGTCTACTACTTTCAGGCGTCCCTGTCGCTGGGTGGCCCCGATCGCAGCATGGCATTTTCCGTGCCTACCGGTAATTTCGGGGATATCTTTGCCGGCTATCTGGCGAAGAAAATGGGCCTGCCCATCTCTCAGCTGGTCATCGCCACCAACCGGAATGATATCCTTCACCGGTTCATGAGTGGCAACAAGTACGAGCAGCACCAGCTTGAGCACACGCTGTCGCCAAGTATGGATATCATGGTGTCCAGTAACTTCGAGCGGTTATTGTTTGACTTGCACGGTCGTGACGGTCAGGCCGTGAAAGAGTTGCTTGAGAAAGCCTCAAAAGGCCCGGTGAGCATTGAGGATTATCGCTGGAAGCATGCCCGCAAGCTGTTTGACAGTGATGCCGTGGATGACAAGGCTACCTGCGATACCATCCGTGAGATCTATGAGCAGAATGAGTATCTACTTGATCCACACACGGCCATCGGCGTGAAGGCAGCTCGTAACTGTCGCCGTGACAGCTCCGTTCCGATGATTACCCTCGGTACCGCGCATCCTGCCAAGTTTCCGGATGCCATTGCCGAGGCTGGGTTAACGGTGAAGCCGGAGCTGCCTGCCCATATGGCGGATCTGTTCGAGCGTGAAGAACACTACACCGTTCTGGACAACAACATTGCCGGTGTTCAGGAGTTCATTGCCAAACACTGGAAAAATACCTGATCCGGTATGACACCGAAAAAGATCCTGCGTCGCCCCCAGCCTGAGCGTGCTCCGGTCTGGGGGCAGAGTCTCCCGCCATTGCTCCGTCGTCTCTATGCTGCCAGGGGGGTGACCTCTGACGAGCAGCTGAGCTATACCCTCAAATACCTGGCTTCTCCCATGGAGCTCCGCGGTATCGATCGGGCTGTCGCTTTGTTGGCTGACGCTATCGAGCAACAGCAGCGAGTTCTGATTCTCGGTGATTTTGATGCCGATGGCGCCACCAGTACGGCGGTCGCCATGCTGGGGTTGTCCATGCTCGGCCTGCAAAGTGTCGATTTTCGGGTTCCCAGCCGATTTGCTGATGGTTACGGTCTGACTCCGGGAATTATCGAGCGCCTGAGAGATGAAGGAGAACTGCCGGATCTGCTGATCACCGTGGATAACGGGATCTCCGCCATTGAGGGTGTGAAAGCGGCTTGTGACATGGGTATGAAGGTGGTTGTGACGGACCATCACCTGGCGGGTGAGACCTTGCCAGATGCAGATGCCATCGTGAATCCCAATCAGCCCGGCTGTTCCTTCCTGAGCAAGAATGCCGCCGGAGTAGGCGTCATGTTTTACGTGCTCACGGCACTGCGCAAGCATCTCCGTGAAATAGGCCGCTTGCCACAGCCGGAACCCAATCTTGGTACTCTTCTGGATCTGGTCGCCCTGGGAACGGTTGCCGATGTCGTTCCGCTCGATCATAACAACCGTATTTTTGTTGAGCAGGGTTTGCGTCGGATTCGTCAGGGCGAGGCCCGCCCCGGACTCCTGGCCTTGCTCGAAGTGGCCGGCCGGGATTTCACATCAATCAGCTCCACCGACCTGGGGTTTGTCGTCGGTCCCCGGCTGAACGCCGCCGGCCGGCTTGATGACATGAGTATTGGTATTGCCTGTTTGCTGGCAGACAGCCCGGATGAGGCCCAGCGGTTGGCCAAAGAGCTGGACAGCTTCAACCGCGAGCGCCGTACTATCGAAAAAGATATGAAGGCGCAGGCTCAGGAACTGCTGGCGTCGATGTCGCTCGATCTTGAGGGGTTACCCTGGGGCCTGGCGTTGTTCGATCCCGACTGGCACCAGGGCGTCATTGGAATTCTGGCGGCCCGCATTCGTGAGCAGACGCATCGACCTACGATTGCATTCGCCGGCGATGATAACGGCGAAGATATCAAGGGCTCTGCGCGTTCTATTCCGGGGCTCCATATTCGCGATGTGCTCGCGTCTGTGGATGCGCGCCATCCGGGCATGATGAAAAAATTCGGGGGGCACGCCATGGCTGCTGGTATGACCCTTGCGCGCGAAGATCTGGATGCCTTTTCCGCCGCCTTCGATAAAGCGGTTCGGGATACCCTCGATGCCGCGGACCTGGAGGCGGCTATCACGACAGATGGTCCACTGAGCCTGGATGAGTTGAGTCTGGACACTGCTGCACTGCTCAAGAGGGCCGGGCCATGGGGGCAGCATTTCCCTGAGCCGGTGTTCGATGGTGAGTTCCGCGTAGTCAGCCAGCGTATCGTTGGCGAGAACCATCTCAAGCTGGTTTTGCAGCCAGCGGAAGGTGGCGGAATCATCGACGGGATTGCGTTCAATACGGGTTCTGAAGTGCCAGACTTTACCCGTACTGGTGCCCGTGTGGTTTACAAACCTGATGCCAATACATTCCGTGGGCGCACCAATCTGCAGTTACTGATCGATTATCTTGAGCCCCTTTCCTGATTTGGGGGCTGGCAGAGGGGTGGGGGACCTTTTCTTCTGGGAAAAGAACTCGCTGCGCTCAGACACCTTTGTCCCGGCAGAAAAGGTCCCCCACCCCTCTGCCGACCAGACAGTATGTAGAGACCCGTACTTCATGCCGGCTGCGTGCGCCTGAGCGGAAGTTCTGGTTTGCCCCGGCTGATTTACCCGCAGAATTCCGGTAGAATCCCGCCACTGTTTTACTCATCATTTTCCAGAGCGAGTAAGAGTTTCATGGAAATTAATCCCATTGTTACGAAGATTAAAGAGCTTCGTGAGCGCACTGAAGCGCTCAGGGGGTATCTTTGACTACGATCAGCGGAGTGAACGACTGGTCGAAGTAGAGCGAGAGCTGGAAATCCCCACCGTGTGGGAGGACCCTGATCGTGCCCAGGCGCTGGGTAAAGAGCGTGCCGATCTCGAACTGATTGTTAAAACCATCGACAACCTCACCACTGGACTGGCTGACTCTGCGAGCCTGCTGGACATGGCGGCTGAGGAAGAGGATGAAGGCACTGTCGCTGAGGTCGAGTCCGATCTTGAAGCCCTGGACAAAGAGCTGGAGAAGCTTGAGTTCCGCCGGATGTTCTCTGGTGAGATGGATGCCAACAACGCCTATCTGGATATCCAGGCCGGCTCCGGTGGAACCGAAGCTCAGGACTGGGCCAACATGCTACTGCGCATGTACCTGCGCTGGGCGGAGCGTCGCGGCTTCAAGGCCGAGATTGTGGAGCTTCAGGAAGGTGATGTGGCCGGTATCAAGAGTGCCACGATTCACATCCAGGGGGATTACGCCTACGGCTGGCTACGTACCGAAACCGGCGTTCACCGCCTGGTACGGAAGTCACCCTTCGATTCCGGCAATCGCCGTCATACCTCTTTCTCTTCCGTGTTTGTTTCTCCGGAGGTGGATGACAGCTTTGAAATTGAAATCAACCCGGCAGATTTGCGAGTCGATGTTTACCGCGCCTCCGGTGCCGGCGGTCAGCACGTTAACCGGACAGAATCGGCGGTTCGACTGACCCACAACCCTACGGGCATTGTGGTTGCGTGTCAGGCCGGCCGAAGCCAGCATCAGAACAAAGATCAGGCCATGAAGCAATTGAAGGCCAAGCTCTTTGAGCGTGAGATGCAGGAACGTAATGCGGAAAAGCAAAAGGCCGAGGATGCCAAGGCCGATATCGGCTGGGGTAGCCAGATTCGTTCGTATGTTCTTGATGACAGTCGTATCAAGGACTTGCGGACCAAGGTTGAAACCAGCAATACCCAAACGGTGTTGGATGGTGATATCGACAAGTTCATCGAAGCCAGCCTGAAGATGGCGCTGTGATCAGCGTCATCAACCGTAAACCCGGATAAATCCCGATCTTTAGTGAGCCAACATGACTGAACAATCCCACAGCGCTACCCAGCACGAGGATAACAAGCTGATTGCCGAGCGCCGCGCAAAGCTGGCCGAGCTGCGTACGGAAGGCAATCCGTTCCCTAATGACTTTCGTCGCGACAGCACCGCTGCTGAACTGCAGGAAAAATACGGTGACAAGAGCAAGGAAGAGCTGGAGAAGCTGGATATCAAAGTGGCTGTCGCTGGCCGCATGATGCTCGACCGTAAGGCGTTCAAGGTTGTTCAGGATATGAGCGGGCGGATCCAGATCTACGCGACCAAACATGTCCAGAAAGACACCAAGCACTGGGATCTGGGCGACATCGTCGGCGTCCGCGGTACCCTGACGAAGTCCGGCAAGGGCGATCTTTACGTGACCATGGACGAGTACGTGCTACTGACAAAGTCGTTGCGTCCGCTGCCGGAGAAACACAAGGGACTGACGGATATGGAGGCCCGTTATCGCCACCGTTACGTCGACTTGATGGTTAACGAGGATACCCGCAGGGTATTTCTGGCGCGTACCCGCCTGATCAGCAGCATGCGTAACTATTTCAACGCCCGCGGTTTCATGGAAGTGGAAACGCCGATGTTGCAAGTGATCCCCGGTGGCGCGACGGCACGCCCGTTCGTGACTCATCACAACGCGCTGGACATCGATATGTACCTGCGCATTGCCCCGGAGCTGTTTCTGAAGCGTCTGGTGGTCGGCGGGTTCGAGCGGGTGTTCGAGATCAACCGCAACTTCCGCAATGAAGGTTTGTCCACCCGGCACAATCCGGAATTCACCATGGTGGAATTCTATCAGGCGTATGCGGATTATAACGACCTGATGGATCTGACCGAGGATATGCTGCGTCAGATCACGAAGGAGGTTCTCGGCAACACGACTGTCGTGAACACCCGTGAGCTTGCCAATGGTGATGTGGAAACCGTGGAATACGATTTCGGTAAGCCATTCAGGCGCATGACTGTGGTCGAAGCGATCCTTGAGCACAACCCGGATATTCAGGCCGGCCAGCTTGGCGACCAAGCCAGTGCCCGCCGCGTGGCCAGTAACCTGGGGATTCACCTTAAAGATACCTGGGGCCTGGGCAAGGTTCAGATTGAAATCTTCGAGGCGACAGCAGAGCATCTGTTGATTCAGCCGACCTTCATTACCGACTACCCAAAGGAAGTGTCGCCATTGGCCCGCTGCAAGGACAGCGATCCGTTTGTGACCGAGCGTTTCGAATTCTTTGTTGGTGGCCGGGAACTCGCCAACGGGTTCTCGGAGCTGAATGATGCTGAGGATCAGGCGGAGCGCTTCCGGGCCCAGGTGGCCGAAAAAGATGCCGGTGACGATGAAGCCATGTTCTATGACGAAGACTATGTCATGGCGCTTGAGTATGGTTTGCCACCGACCGCTGGCGAAGGCATCGGTATTGATCGTCTGGCCATGCTGTTGACCAACTCACCGTCCATTCGTGACGTCATTCTGTTCCCGCACATGCGTCCGGAACACAAGGTCGAGCATCACGAAGCTGACGGCGGGGAATAACCATGCACCCGGTTGAGGTACTGGCAAGCCAGCTCAGGCCTGACCGGGGCTGGTCGGAACATCTCTCCGGTGAATTCCGTCAGCCATACATGCGCGAGCTGGCGGAGTTTCTCGCAGAAGAGGAGCAGTCCGGGAAGGTCCTGTTTCCTGCCAGGCAGCATTGCTTCAACGCCCTGAACAGTACGCCCCTTGCCAAGGTGTCTGTGGTTATCCTGGGGCAAGACCCCTATCACGGGCCTGGCCAGGCTCATGGCCTCTGTTTCTCTGTGCGTCCCGATGTGTCGCCTCCGCCCTCGCTGGTCAACATCTTCAAGGAAATCCAGGGTGATCTGGGCGTCGAGCCTCCGGATCACGGCTGTCTCCAGCCCTGGGCAGAGCAGGGAGTGTTGTTGCTCAACAGTGTGCTCACCGTTGTACAGGGGCAGGCGGGTGCGCACCAGGGTAAGGGTTGGGAAACCTTCACGGACAGGGTTATTGAAACCATCAACCGCGAACGTGAAGGCGTGGTATTCATGCTCTGGGGCAGTTATGCGAAGAAAAAAGGGCAGCACATTGATCGCAACCGGCACCTTGTGCTTGATGGCCCTCACCCTTCACCCCTGAGCGCCTACCGGGGATTCTTTGGCTGCAAACATTTCTCTTGCGCCAACGACTGGTTACAACAAAAAGGGCAGCAACCCATTAACTGGGCGCTGCCCTCCAAAGCCGAACTGATTGCCCGGTACAGGAAGTGATTCCTACTGCAGAAGCGCCATGGCTGCTTCCATCTGAGCATTCAGATCCTCTTCCTCGCTAATATCGACATTCGGATCGAGCCCCAGGCGAGTGAAGGCGGAAATGGTTTTCCAGTCCATTTCAGTCCATGGGTGATCAGTGCCGGCAACCAGCTGCAGGTTGGCCACCATGACAAGATCTGCGTAATCCGTAGACGGTACCTCGCGCTGGAAGTTGGCGTATTCCAGAGGTACATTCTGTAGCTCTTTTGGAAAATCCCACTTCTTCAGAATGGCAGCTCCCAGACGCGGGTGCAGTTCATCAATCACATTATCGAGCATGATGCTGCTGATCTGGATATCCTGGTCTTCAACGTAACGCAGAATGGGCAAAACGCCGATCAGATGAACCAGGCCTGCCAGTGTTGCCTGGTCCGCCTTTAATTTCGTGTAGTGCTGGGCGAGCACATGGCATACACCGGCTACTTCGGTGCTGGTCTGCCAGGTCGCACGCAGGCGCTTGTCGACCATGTCTGACGTCGCCTGGAACATCTGTTCCATGGCCAGGCCCATCGCCAGGTTACTGGTATACGCCATGCCAAGGCGACTGACGGCCATGTTCAGGTTTTCTATAGCTCGGCTGCCGCGGAACAGGGGGCTGTTGCATACCCGGATGATACGTGCCGAAAGCGCGGTGTCGTTGCTGATTACCTTGACCAGGTCAATAATGGCGGAGTCTTCAGATTCTGCGATTTCCCGAACCTGCAGTGCGACTTCCGGCAGGGTGGGTAAAACCAGCTTGTCAGTCTCGATGGCGGTAATCAGATCGGTCTTGATGGTTTCGACAATATTCGACATGGTCAGTAACAGTCCGCTTGTCAGAGTTGGGTGCTGTTGGGATGAAAGGCCGGCACCCTGAAAATCAAAAATGTGAGCCCTTTTATAGCAAATTACGAGGCGCTTGCCTGTCAACTTATGTATCTGTCTGTGGGCTTTTTTCCCTTTCCGGTACAGCGTAGGGGAGGGGCAGCCGGGAAAGGGCCTGGTTGGGCATGCCATCAATAGTGAGACAGGCTTCCG
Organism: Marinobacter sediminum; assembly: GCF_023657445.1. Classification (NCBI taxonomy): domain Bacteria; kingdom Pseudomonadati; phylum Pseudomonadota; class Gammaproteobacteria; order Pseudomonadales; family Marinobacteraceae; genus Marinobacter; species Marinobacter sediminum. Next base: position 340,808 of record NZ_JAGTWY010000001.1, read on the forward strand.
CCGCATCATGTCGGACGACTGCAAGCAGTTCACAAGCCCCATTGTGAAATTTCACCGCACGGACCACCGTTCCGGCGGCACGCTCTCCGGAAAGAACGCTTGTCCCGGGCTCAGGGGAGCCGTCGGCCTGTTCAAGACGGAAGCGATAAAGGCTCTTTTTCAACTGGCCGAGGAAATGCATTCTGGCAATAACCTCCTGACCGGTATAACAGCCTTTCTTAAAGTGCACGCCGCCGACATGCTGCCAGTTCAACATCTGCGGAACGAAGGCTTCTTTAGTGGCTTCGGTCAACGAGGCAATACCGGCTGCGATTTCCGACGCATGCCAGTCAGCCATGGGCAATTCAGTCTTCCTGTCCAGTTCGGGTTTTGCTTCTCCGGTCTGCCAGAGCTCGAAGCGGGACTGTCCCTCCGCCGTCGGCTCGACACGGATCAGGTGGCCTTGCGCAAGCTTTAAAGTATCTCCAGGTTGTTCCAGTCCGGAAAGGCTCTGCCCAGCCAGGGTTTCTGCGGCCGAGGTGCCAAGCAGACCGATTACCCGACCTTCATCCATAACGTCTGCAGACGTTCCCCGGAACAGCATGAGGTATTTGCGGAGATGGGTGAGAGTGGATTCGGCCAGGCCGGAATCCAGATCCATCAAGATATCGCCTTCGTCCCGGACCATACGGGTCAGGCAATAAGCACGGCCCTTGGGCGTTGCTGCTGCCGCACGGGGGGAGTGGCCGGTAACCACTTCATCAAGGTGCTGGCTGAACTGGCCCTGCAGGAATTTATCGACACCGGAACCACTGATGCGAACAAGAACACGATTGGTGAGTTCTGCCCAGCCGGTTTCCGGCAAGGGAGTGTCAGCCAGTTCACTGGCGGAATTGGTAGCGGCTGAAACAGGGTTATCTGTGTCAGTCATGGGGTACTCCAGGTCATGGCATCACGTTGACGTTGGCTGAGACCGGCCCAGTCGGAGCCACACTCTCAGGCGACGGAATTCATCCTCGGGCACATTGCCGTGGGTGCCGGCTGTGTCGGCCAGAAGAATGGCGGAATATGAAAGTAATCTGGTGCCGACGGGGCGAAGTTTCAAGAGGGCCAGGCGCGCCCCGACTCGGCTGTTTGGCCCGGCGGTCACGGGAATAAGACGGCCGTCCACAAGCTTGGCATAGAGTTGTTCATCTTTCAGTCTCAGTGCGCCAACTGAGGAGGCGCCGCGGAGCATACCGCTGTTCCGGTATTGGGCAAACGCTCCGATAAGTGTGATAGGAATACCTGCCGCCAGCCAGCCTTTACCGGTTGCTGCGGCAATGACGATAAAAATCAGTAATACCAGCCAGGGAAGGGTGGCCAATATGCCGACAGCAACGGAAGGAGAAAGGTTTAGTTCAATCCGGCTGGACACGGTTCAGAATCATATCAACCATGCGTTGCAGATCGGGATCCTCCGGGCGGCTGCGCTGCATGAACCACTCGAACATATCGGTGTCCTCACAGGTGAGCAGCTTCTCGTAACGGGACTGGTCTTCGGCGGGTAGATCCCGGTACGCTTCTTCAACGAACGGGATCAGAAGAACATCGAGTTCAAGCATTCCCCGACGGCTATGCCACCAGAGACGGTTGAAAGCTGAGTTGTCGGTCGTGGCGGAAGAATCTGACATATTGGGTTCCGTTAGCTTGGTCTGAGTATGTATTTATACCGGAATGAGGTCAGGGCAACAGCGTACGATACGTGGTTGGAACCAGTACGGTGTCGTTGGCCTCGTTGAGTAATCCCGGGTAGTCCAGGGTGTAGTGCAGGCCCCGGCTCTCTTTGCGCTGCAACGCCGAACAGATGATCAGGTCAGATATGGTCACCAGGTTTCTCAGTTCCAGCAGATCGTTGGATACCCGGTAGTTGCTGTAGAACTCGCCGATTTCCTGGGATAGCAGATCGACCCGGTGCTTGGCGCGTTGCAATCGCTTGGTCGTTCGGACGATACCGACATAGTCCCACATGAAGTGGCGAAGTTCGTCCCAGTTATGGGAAATGACAACGTCTTCGTCAGAATCCCGAACCTGGCTTTCGTCCCAGCCCGGCGCTTCCGGTGGTGACGGGATATCTGCCTCTCTTCGGGCAATGTCCCGGGCGGCCGAACGGCCATAGACAAGGCACTCCAGCAGAGAGTTGCTGGCCATGCGGTTGGCGCCATGCAGGCCGGTAAAGCCGGCTTCACCAACCACGTAAAGCCCGTTGATATCCGTGCGGGCCCGCTCATCGGTGATGATACCCCCGCAAGTATAGTGAGCCGCGGGCACTACGGGAATGGGCTCCGTCGTGATATCGATACCAAATTCCAGACACTTTTCATAAATCGTCGGGAAATGATGCCTGATAAAGTCGGCCGGCTTGTGACTGATATCCAGGTACAGGTGATCGGCACCCAGGCGTTTCATCTCATGGTCTATGGCTCGCGCGACAACATCCCGGGGTGCCAGTTCGGCGCGGTCATCAAACCGGTCCATGAAACGACTTCCATCCGGTAACTTCAGTTGGCCGCCTTCGCCACGCACCGCTTCCGTGATCAGAAAGGATTTCGCGTGAGGGTGGTACAGACAGGTCGGATGGAACTGATTGAATTCCATGTTGGCAACCCGGCAGCCGGCCCGCCAGGCCATGGCGATTCCGTCGCCCGAGGCGCCGTCCGGATTGGTAGTGTACCGGTAGGCCTTGGAGGCGCCCCCGGTGGCAATCACGGTGAACCTTGCCCGGAACAGCTCCACATGATTGTCTTCAAGATTGAGGATATAGGCACCGACACAGCGGTTACCTGGAAGTGAGAGCTTGCGGTTTGTAATCAGATCCACGGCAACCCGGCTGGTCATCAGTTGGATGTTGGACCTTGCCTGGGCCTGCTCGGCCAGAGTAGTGGATACCGCATGACCGGTGGCGTCTGCCGCATGAATGATGCGACGATGACTGTGGCCGCCCTCCCGGGTGAGGTGATATTGGGCGTTGTCGTCTTTCGTGAAATCAACGCCGGAATTGATCAGCCAGTCAATGCTTTCCCTTCCGTGCTCGACCGTGAAGCGAACGGCGTTTTCATGGCAGAGTCCCGCGCCTGCGGCCAGGGTGTCCTGGATATGGTCTTCGATCGAATCCTGATCATCCAGCACCGCTGCGATGCCACCCTGGGCCCAGAGAGTGGCACCGCTGGAAATCGCGGCCTTGCTCAGGACGCAGATGCGAAGATGCTCCGGCAGGTTGAGTGCAACGGTAAGACCGGCAGCACCACTGCCGATCACAAGAACATCGAATTCATAGGACTGTGGCATTGGGTCTTGATCGCAGGCCATAATGGAAGTGTCTATTGAACTAAACTTTGTGCTTGCTGTCTATTTGGCCTGACAGGGAAAACCGCTTTTGAAGTGGCATTACCCCTTCTTTTAACGGACGCCGGACAGCAATGATGACTCGAACCAATCTCGCGCAGGCCAGTCAGTTGGCCAGGAAAACAGGGAAATCCGGCACACCGTCCATGACTCCTGATAAAGAACAGCGACAGGGTGAACATTCCGACAGCCAGACCGATCTCCAGCTCGTGCGCAAGGTGCGGAACGGTGATCGTGCTGCGTTTGACCTGTTGGTGGTCAAGTACCAGTCACGGGTCGCGTCAATCATTAGCCGGTACGTCTACGACAGTCAGGAAGTAATGGATTTGACGCAGGAAACTTTCGTCAAGGCCTTTCGGGCTATGGATCGTTTCCGGGGTGACAGCGCTTTTTATACCTGGCTTTATCGGATTGCGGTTAACACCGCCAAGAACTTTCTGGAGTCGCGCGCCCGACGTCCCCAGGGGAGTGCGGATGTTGTCGACGCCGAGAATTTTGATGATGGTGGCCGGCTTCGGGACGTTGCCTCACCGGAGCGCTTGATGCAGCGGGAAGAGCTGCAGGCGGCGCTCTCCGAAGCGATAGCCAGACTGCCAGAGGAATTGCGTTCGGCCTTTTTGCTCCGGGAGTACGATGGGCTGAGTTATGAGGACATTGCCCGGATTCTTGAATGCCCGATTGGTACCGTGCGTTCGCGTATTTTCAGAGCCCGTGATGCGGTTGACCGGCATCTCGGGCCTTTGCTTAATCATTCAGTGACTTAATTGAGGTTACACTCCATGGATGATCGTCTCAGAGAAACGCTTTCAGCAATGATGGACGACGAGGCCGACGAGCTTTCGGTTCGGCGCCTGCTGTCCCATGACACCCAGGATGAGGTTCGCGAACAGTGGCAGCGCTGGCAGCAGGTTCGTGATCTCATGCACAGCAGTCACTCTCCGGCCGATGGTGTGGACGTCAGCACCGGAGTCCGGGAGGCGCTTGATGGTCGCACAAGACTCCCGGTTGACCGGGAAGCGGCAGGCAACAGGTTAGCGCGGAGATGGCAGTGGCCGGCCGTTGCCATGGTTGCCGTGGCACTTCTCGTGGGGTTCGGGGCGGGCGCGGGCTGGGAGTCCGTTGATGTCCCCGTCGAATCAGCGGTTGCTGTGGCCGACCCTGTTGAGCAGGCAGTGACCAAGCCAGTACGCGAGGTGGCACTGCAGGGCCTTGATAAAGAACAGTGGGAATATATGAGTCGTTACCTCCTTGAGCACGCTCAGCATAATAGTGTTGGTGCCGGACAGGGTTCGGTCGGTTATGCCCGGCTGGTGAGTGCTACCGGAAACGGCCATTAATGATTCTGGGCAGGTGTATGCATGTTTAAATCGGGTTTTGGCGCGTTGAAGCACGGGTTGTCAGGGCTGCTGGTGGTGACCGCAGTTCTGCTTGCCGTGTCGAAGCCTGCCGTCGCCAGTGATGAAGGCCAGGCTGAGTACTGGCTCGAGCGCCTTGGCCCTGCTCTCAACATGACTTCCTATCGCGGCGTGTTTGTCTACGCCCGGGGAGATCGTGTCCATTCCATGCGTATTGCTCACCGTTACAACGAGGGCATGATAGAGGAGCGTCTGGTGCTCCAGGACGGTGGCAGTGGCGAGATCGTTCGGAAGGGTATGAACGTCGTTTGTGTCCTGCCGGAACAGGGTCGTGTCAAACTGGACCAGATCATTCCTTCCGGCCCGTTTGCCGAGGCGTTTTCCAATCAGCTGATGCCCCTTGGTCGCTGGTACCATTCCGAGCTCGTGGGCGAGGATCGTGTTGCCGGATACGAGACGGTAATCATCGCGCTTGCAGCCAGGGATGCCTATCGCTATAGCCACAGGTTGTGGCTGGAAAAATCCACGGGCCTGCTGGTAAAGAGCAACGTGGGTGAACCGGGAGGAAAGGTTCTGGAGCACTTCCAGTTTACCAGCCTGGATATTACCGATGATATTTCCGACAGTGAATTTGAGATACGCACGGAAGGTCGTGAGGTTGCCCGTAAACTCGATGACCCTGCCGGGAACCCGGGACTTGGCATGCCCCCTATGGAGGGGTGGGAGCTCGGTTGGCACCCGGAGGGTTTTGTGCCGGCTGCTGCACCGAGGTCAGGCAAAGGTAAGGCCGTGGCATTTTCTGATGGCGTTGCGGCTTTTTCAGTGTTTGTTGAGCCCGAACGTAAGGTCCGGATGCCGGTTGGAGCATCCCGCATTGGCGCTACCACGGTGTATATGCGAGAACTTGAGGCTGGCGGGGCGCGATTCATGGTGACGGTTGTAGGTGAGGTGCCGCCGAAAACTGCCCGGCAGGTAGCGGAATCGGTCCAGGTGGATGACGCCCTTGCACTGAATTCGGCTGACCAATGATTACAGAAACAGGGAAGGTCGTTGCCCTCAAAGGTGATTATGCCTGGGTTCAGACCATTCAAAACAGTGCCTGTCAGAGCTGTTCCGCCCGGAGTGGCTGCGGTCAGAAAGTGCTGGCGGCGGCAACCGGAGGGCGAGCCAATCAGGTGCTGGTGGAAAATGCCGTTGAGGCGCAGGTGGGTGATGAAGTCACCATTGGCATTGATGAGAGCGCACTGCTTGGGGCTTCGTTGATTGTCTACGCCCTTCCGCTCGTTCTGATGGTTGTTGCCAGTATTATTGGGCACCGTCTGTCCGGTGGGCAGGACATCTGGGCTATGGCGGGCGCGCTGGCAGGGCTCGTTGTGGGCTTCGTTTCGAGCCGTCACCTGCAGGGGCGCGGGGAACAACGGTACGAGCCGCGGCTCCTGAGGATCAATCGTATACCCTCCGGAACCTGTCCATAAACCCTACCGATTTGTAAGTTGAAAAACCGCCTGCCGATCTCAACACTGGATGTGGTCACATGAAAAACGAGGGGTTCAACATGCCGAGTACAATGACAGAGGTTGCCCAACCTTCGCCTGCCTTCCAAATGCGCAGGGCGCTGGGCGCTCTGCTGATGCTGTCCGTCATGATGACGGTTTTCTGGAGTCAGGGCGTCGCGGCCCGGAGCCTGCCTGATTTTACCGAGCTGGTTGAGGAAAACTCCGGTGCGGTGGTCAATATCAGTACGACAACGACGCCCAAAAATGGTGGCACGGGTTTCCATGGTCTGCCATTCAACGAACGTCAGCTTGAGCAGCTTCCCGAGTTTTTTCAGGATTTCTTTCGCGGACAGCAGTCCCCGTTCGGGGGCGGTCCGGGTAATGCCCAGCCCCGTCGCTCCATGGGGTCAGGTTTTATCGTATCGTCGGACGGGTATGTCCTTACCAACAATCACGTGGTGGAGGGCGCCGATGAGATTATCGTACGCCTGAACGATCGCAGAGAGCTTCCAGCAAGGCTGGTCGGAACCGATCCCCGGTCTGACATGGCCGTACTGAAAATTGACGATGGCGACGACCTGCCGGTTGTGCAGATTGGCCGTTCCCGCGATTTGAAAGTGGGTGAGTGGGTATTTGCCATAGGTTCGCCGTTTGGTTTCGATTACACGGTAACGGCAGGTATCGTCAGTGCCCTCGGCAGGTCCCTGCCTTCTGAAAACTATGTGCCATTCATTCAAACCGATGTGGCGATCAATCCGGGCAACTCCGGTGGCCCTCTGTTCAACCTTGATGGGGATGTGGTTGGCATAAACTCCCAGATTTACACCCGTTCAGGCGGCTTCATGGGGGTTTCGTTTGCAATTCCTATCGACGATGCCATGAGCGTTTTTCGCCAGATTCGCGACAAAGGCACTGTATCCCGTGGCTGGCTGGGTGTGCTGATCCAGGAAGTGAACCGTGATCTTGCAGAGTCCTTTGGCCTCAAACGCCCTCGTGGCGCACTTGTTGCTGAAGTCATGGAAGGGTCGCCGGCGGAAGCCGCGGGCCTTCAATCCGGTGACATTGTGCTTGAGTACGATGATGAGGAGGTACAGCTGTCCTCCGACTTGCCGCCAATGGTGGGCCGGACCCCGATTGGTGAAACGGCTCGTCTGACGATTCTCCGCGGTGGCGAGGAAACAGTGGTCGATGTCGAGATTGGTCAACTGCCTGAACAGAGCGGTGCTCGGCAGCCTGCCCCGGCGGGTGAGAACAGCGGCTCCTCAGCAGCACCTCTGGGCATGACCGTTAAGCCGGTGCCGGCGGAACTGGCGGATTCCCTGGGCGTTCAGGGTGGCGTCGTCGTCACTGATGTTGCACGCGGTCCGGCCTTTGAGGCAGGGATTCGTCCCCGAGACGTTATCACCGAGATCAACCGGGAAAAGATAGCGTCCATTGACGATTTCCGGGACGTCGTTGCCGCGTTGCCGGACGATCGTGCCGTCTCCGTGCGGGTGGTTAGAGAGGGGCGCGCTATTTATCTGGTGATGAAGCCCTGAACCGTCTGGTTCCGCCAACAAAGTAACCTTCTGGAAGCCCCCGGATGTGCCAAAAACGACACATCCGGGGGCTTTTGTTATACTCGCTCGGATTAACTAAAGCATGGCCATGGAATGGACCAGATTAGACAATGAAAAAGAAGGATCTCTCCCTCCGAAGACTGCTGGAGTTCCGTAACGCCTGGGGCGCCTGGCTGGTTTTCTCCGTGGCGATTGCCGTCACAGTCATACTCTGGCAGGTTTCTATTCGGCTCGTTGAAGACCGCACTGAAGCCAGTTTTCGCACCCAGTCCCTTCAGCTCAAAACAGCCATCGAAGAGCGCCTGCTGAATTATGAGCAGGTCCTTGCAGGCAGTGCCGGCCTGTTTTCCGTCGCCGGTGGTGTCTCCCGGGACCAGTGGCGGGAATACACCCGTAAGGTTGATCTCGATCGTTACTACCCGGGCATACAGGGTATTGGTTATGTCAAACGCATTGGCGTGAGGCAGATGGCCGACCACATAGCGTCAGTTCGTGCTGAGGGGGTTCATCACTATCTGGTCAACCCTCTGGGGTCCGGGCCCTATTACTACCCGATGGTTTATCTTGAGCCGGGTACCGAAAGGAATCGCCTGGCACTCGGCTATGACGCGTTCAGTGATCCGGTTCACCGTCGCGCCATGGAGAAAGCCCGGGATGATGCTATGCCGACGGTAACCGGAAAGGTTGTTCTGGTTCAGGAAGAGCTGGCGGAAGACCAGGCCAGCTTCCTGATGTACTACCCGGTTTATCAGGGCGGCGAGGTCCCGGACATTCGTGCCGAACGCCGTATGATGCTGGCAGGGTATGTCTTCAGCGCGTTCCGAATGAATAACCTGATTGACGGTATCGTCGGGCTGATAGCCCCGTTCCTTGACGTTCGTATCTATGACAACGGCGTGGTGGACAGGGAAAACGTGATGTACGGCTCGAATCTCGGATCCCTGGACAACGAGTTCAGTTTCGAGATGAGCCAGACATTAACGACAGGCGGCCGTGAATGGCTGTTGCAGACCCGCTCCACGCCAGCTTTCGATTATCTGGCATCGGACCCTCGGCCGCCCATTGTTCTGGGCAGTGGTGTCGTAATAAGTGGGCTACTTTTCCTGTTTGTACTGGCGCTTATTCGATCACGGCTTATGGCCCAGATCAGTGCGGGGCGTTACCGTGCGATCACCGAGGGTGCTGCCAACGTAACACTGGTTATGGGCAAGTCAGGCCGGGTAAGGTATGCCAGCCCGTCGAGCTTCGATATTCTCGGTTTTGATCCGGAAAAGGTGCCATTGCTGGAGTTCGAAAACCTCGTGCATGTTGATGACTGGCCACAGCTGCAGCAGGGGTTTGAGGATTCGGTGCATGCTCCGGGTAAGCAGATGCCTGTTATTCGGGCACGAATTCGCGATGCCAGCGGTCAGTGGCGGGATATGGAAGGCACCTACACGGCCATGTTGTCCGTGCCTGGTGTAAACGGCGTTGTGCTTAGCCTCCGTGATCTTACCCAGCTGAGAGCCGCTCAGTCGGAGCTGCACCGTCTGGCGTTTTACGATCCGCTCACCGGCCTGGCAAATCGTCAGCTGTTCCGTGATCGCCTCGATCATGTCGTCCGACGCAGCCGCCGTAGTGGTGAGCCTGCTGCCTTGATGTTTCTGGATCTCGACGGATTTAAACGCATTAACGATACGCTCGGGCACAATGCCGGCGATGAGCTGCTTTGCCAGGTTGCTCAGTGGCTCGAGGGTTGTGTCCGTGAAGAGGATTCGGTGGCCCGCCTGGGCGGCGACGAGTTCGTTGTACTGCTGTCCCGCATCAGCGGCCCGGATGCCGCGGGCAAGGTGGCGGACGGGATTCTGCGCAGCCTGTGTCAGAGAATTCGCCTGAATGACCATGAGGTCGGAATCACGGTCAGCATTGGCATTACCATGATCCCATACGACAGCGAGGACTCCGGCACACTGATGAAGTACGCCGACCTGGCCATGTACCGGGCCAAAGATATGGGGCGTAATACCCGCCAGTTCTTTACTCCGGCGATGAATATCAAGGCAGCCCGGCGCCTGTTGCAGCAGGAGGAGCTGGCGGCGGCGCTGGAGAGCGACAGCTTCGCGCTGCATTACCAGCCGAAGGTGGACTTGGCCAGTAATCGGGTAATTGGTGTTGAGGCCTTCCTGCGCTGGCATCATCCGGAAAAGGGGCTTGTGTCGGCCCAGCAGTTTATTGGTCTGGCAGAAGAGACCGGTCTCATTGTGCGCCTGGGTGAAATGGCATTACGTCAGGCCTGCATTCAGGTTCAGGCTCTGGAGCGGGCAGGATTTGAATCCCTGAAGATGGCCGTCAATTTGTCAGTGCGCCAGCTCACTGATTCCGGTTTTCTGGATATGATCCGTCAGGTAATTACCGAGACGGGGGTGTCTCCGGAACGCCTGGAGTTGGAGATGCCGGCAGAGCTTCTGAATGAGGACCCTCGGATGCTCCGGGAGTTACTGGTTGCACTGCATGACCTGGGCGTTTGTCTGATTCTTGACGATTTTGGCACGGGGTCATGCTCTCTGGTTGCGCTGCAACAGTTGCCCCTGGATGTGGTCAAGATCGATCACCGATTTATCCGGGATATTCCTTACAACGTTAGCGCGACCGACGTTGCGTCTGCTGTTATCGCCCTTGCCCGCAAGTTGCACCTCACGGTGGTAGCGGAAGGTGTGGAAACGCCTCAGCAACTGAGCTTCCTCAAATCGGCCGGTTGCGCCCAGTGTCAGGGCAATCTGTTCAGTTACCCACTGGATGAAGACGCGCTGATCGGGTTCCTGATTCGGCAGTATGAAAGGCCGCTTATTTCCTGATCATGGCAATGGCGGCCGGTAACCGGTAAAATCACGCCGTTCCCGGATCCCGGTAGCGGCCTTTCCGGGCTCAATCCTTCGTCTTATATGAGTATTCATTGTCTGTGACTGAACTGAGCCGAATCCGTAACTTCTCCATTATCGCCCACATCGACCATGGCAAATCCACGCTGGCAGATCGTTTTATCCAGATCTGTGGCGGTCTGACGGAGCGTGAAATGGCCGAGCAGGTCCTGGACTCCATGGACCTGGAGCGAGAGCGGGGTATCACTATCAAGGCCCAGAGTGTCACGCTCAATTACACGGCCCGCGATGGTCATGAGTACAAACTGAACTTCATCGACACTCCGGGCCACGTGGATTTCTCCTACGAGGTGTCGCGTTCCCTGTACGCCTGTGAAGGGGCGTTACTCGTTGTGGATGCGGGGCAGGGTGTGGAAGCCCAGTCCGTGGCCAACTGCTACACAGCGATCGAGCAGGGACTGGAAGTTGTTCCGGTTCTCAACAAGATGGACTTGCCACAAGCGGAACCAGAGCGCGTTGCCGCCGAGATCGAGGATATTATCGGTATCGAGGCTTCTGATGCTGTCCGCTGCAGCGCCAAAAGCGGCATCGGTGTCGAGGACGTGCTGGAAGATCTGATTCAGAAAGTTCCGCCGCCGAAGGGGGATCGCGATGCTCCGCTGCAAGCGCTGATTATCGATTCCTGGTTTGATAACTACCTCGGCGTTGTGTCGCTGGTTCGCGTGACCGAAGGCACGTTGAAGAAGGGTGACAGAATTGTCATCAAGTCGACGAAGAAAGCCTGGAATGCGGACAAGGTCGGCATTTTTAATCCCAAGCCGAAGGATACGGATATTCTTGAAGCGGGTGATGTGGGTTTCGTTGTTGCCGGTATCAAGGACATTCACGGTGCACCGGTGGGTGATACCATTGTGCATCAGAAGTTCGCCGAAGAAACACCGATGCTACCGGGCTTCAAGAAGGTTAAGCCGCAGGTCTACGCGGGTCTGTTTCCGGTCAGTTCCGATGACTATGACGATTTCCGGGATGCTCTGGAAAAGCTGACTCTGAACGATGCGTCCCTGTTTTTTGAGCCGGAGAATTCTGACGCACTTGGCTTTGGTTTCCGTTGTGGTTTCCTTGGCATGCTGCACATGGAGATTATTCAGGAGCGGCTCGAACGGGAATACGGCATTGACCTGATCACAACGGCGCCCACCGTGATCTATGAGGTAGTTACCAAACAGGGTGAGACCCTGTCGGTAGACAACCCGTCACGGCTTCCGGATATTGGGTCTATTGAGGAAATGCGTGAGCCTATCGTGGAGGCAAACATTCTGGTGCCCCAGGAGCATCTGGGTAACGTCATTACCCTGTGTGAGGAGAAGCGTGGAGTTCAGAAGAATATGCACTTCATGTCGACTCAGGTTCAGCTTACCTATGAAATACCCATGGCCGAGGTGGTCTTGGATTTCTTTGATCGCATCAAGTCTGCGAGCCGTGGTTTTGCCTCGCTTGACTACCACTTTGTCCGGTTCCAGCCCGCCAATCTTGTGCGCCTGGACGTCCTGATCAATGCCGAACGAGTTGATGCACTGGCTTTGATCGTGCACAAGGAGCAGGCGCACTACAAGGGACGCCAGTTAATCGACAAGATGAAGGAGCTGATTCCGAGGCAGATGTTTGATATTGCCATCCAGGCGGCTATCGGTACCCAGGTGGTAGCTCGGGTCACGGTCAAGGCCCTGCGCAAGAACGTAACAGCCAAGTGTTATGGTGGTGACGTTAGCCGAAAGAAAAAGCTGCTCCAGAAGCAGAAAGAGGGTAAGAAGCGTATGAAGCAGCTGGGTAATGTCGAGGTGCCTCAGGAAGCGTTTCTTGCCGTGTTGCAAGTGGATAAATAGAAGGCACCCGGATGGATATTGATTTTCCCCTGGTACTGGTTGTTCTGACCTTCGCGACAGGTCTGATCTGGCTGGCGGACAAACTTTTCTTGCGTGAGCGTCGTCTTGCTGCTGCCCGGGCCAGCGGGAGTTCGTCTTCCCCCCAGACGGGCAACGCTGTTACAGGCGAAGTTGAAGAGCCTAAAGAACCTTATCTCGTCGATTTGAGCCGGTCGTTTTTCCCGGTGCTGGCGATTGTGCTCGTCTTGCGATCCTTCCTGGTTGAACCGTTTCAGATCCCCTCTGGTTCAATGTTGCCGACACTTGAAGTCGGAGACTTCATTCTGGTTAACAAATACGCTTATGGTCTGCGTCTGCCGGTTGCCGGCACCAAGATTCTGGAAGTGGGTGACCCTCAACGCGGTGATGTTATGGTGTTCCGCTACCCGAAAGATGGCGAAACCAACTATATCAAGCGTGTGATCGGCTTGGCTGGCGACAGGATTCGTTACCAGAACAAGCAGCTGTTCATTAATGGTGAAGAAATAGACAGCCGGTTTGTGGCGCGTCTGCCCCCGGTCGAGTTACGCCGGGAGGACCTCGGTGAGGTTGAGCATGACATTTTCCTGACCCTGGGGCGTCCCGGCACCGCTGGTGAGGGTGAGTGGGTAGTGCCTGAAGGCCACTACTTCATGATGGGTGACAACCGAGATAACAGCAATGACAGCCGGTACTGGGGGATGGTTCCTGACGATTTGGTGGTGGGCAAGGCTTTCGCCATCTGGATGCACTGGAAATCACTGACCAGTCTGCCATCCTTTGATCGTGTCGGCGGTATCGAGTAATCCTGACTATTCTGGAGCGTAGTAAAAATGAAGAAAAATAACCTATCTCACATGGGCCTGCAGGGTGGTGCCTCAGGGCTGACAATGATGGTCATGGTGCTGTTTTTTGGTAGCCTTCTGACCCTGGCACTCAAGCTCGGCCCGGCCTATGTGGATGACATCACAATTCAGGAGGCACTCGAGGGCCTTGAAGGCACCGAGGGGCTTTCCACCATGGGCCCTGCCCAGGTCCGCACCCTCATTAACAAGCGTCTGAGTGTGAATAATGTGCGCGGTTTTTCGGCCAAGAATATTTCTGTGGAGAAAGACGGCGAGTTGGTCGTGATCAATGTGGATTACGAGGTTCGCAATAACCTTTTCAGCAACGTGGACACCATTGTCCACTTCCAGCATGAATACGAGATGAAGGGCAAGTGAGTTCGCAACCAGATCTGGATCAGTTACAGCGCCGCATAGGCTATCAGTTCAAATCGCCCGAGCGGTTGCTGTTGGCACTTACCCACCGCAGTTATGGCAACCAGAACAACGAGCGCCTGGAGTTTCTTGGCGATTCCATTGTTAATATGGTGATTGCGGAATATCTCTTTCTGCACTTCGAGAAAGCCCGTGAAGGCCAGCTCAGCCGACTTCGTGCCCGCATGGTCAAAGGCGTGACCCTGGCTGAGATCGGCCGTGAGTTTCAGCTGGGTAATTATCTGCGTCTTGGTTCGGGTGAGCTGAAAAGTGGTGGTTTCCGGCGCGAATCGATCCTTGCCGATGCTGTGGAATCCATTATCGGAGCGATCTACCTGGATAGCGATTTCCATACCTGCCGTGAAAAGGTTCTGCAGTGGTTTGAACAGCGGCTGGAAAAACTGGACCTGCAGGATACGCAGAAAGATCCCAAGACCCGGCTGCAGGAGTATCTCCAGTCCAGGCAGTTCCCGCTCCCGCGTTACGACGTTATTTCCGTAGACGGCGAAGCGCACAACCAGACCTTCCATGTATCCTGTGCGCTGCCTTCGCTGGATCGAAAGACGAGCGGTACTGGCAGCAGTCGCCGTGTAGCCGAGCAGCAGGCAGCCCGTAACGCCCTCAAAGAGCTTGGCGTGGAGAACCAGTAATGAACGATATTACCCGTCCGGAAAACCCGGACAGTCGCTGCGGCTTTGTAGCAATTGTCGGCCGACCCAATGTGGGTAAATCCACGTTGCTCAATCATATTCTCGGGCAGAAGCTGAGTATCACTTCCCGCAAGCCCCAGACTACCCGTCACCAGGTTTTGGGTATCAAGTCCATTGGTCCGGTACAGGCTATTTATGTGGATACCCCGGGGATGCATGAAGAAGAGCCCCGGGCACTGAACCGTTACATGAACAAGGCTGCCACGTCGGCTCTGATTGATGTCGATGTTGTGGTCTTTGTCATAGACCAGCTGGCCTGGACCACGGCCGATGAAATGGTTCTGGAAAAGCTCAGCAAACTGAAGTGTCCTGTTATCCTCGCTGTGAACAAAGTGGATAAAATCGAGAAGCGTGACGCTCTGCTGCCGCATCTGGATATGTTGTCCAAAAAGCGGGAATTTGCGGAAATCATTCCCTTGTCCGCTCTCAGGGAAACCAACCTTGAACCGCTGGAAGAGGCGGTAGGCCGGTATCTTCCCGAAAGCATACATTTCTATCCGGATGACCAGATTACCGACCGTTCCGAGCGGTTTATGGCCTCTGAAATCGTCCGCGAGAAAATCACCCGGCAACTGGGCGCCGAGCTGCCATACTCCGTTGCGGTTGAAATCGAGGAGTTCAAGCGCGACGGCAAAACCCTTCATATTTCTGCCCTGATCCTTGTCGAGCGTGAAGGACAGAAAAAGATCATGATTGGCGACAAGGGTGAGCGGATGCGTCGTATCGGCCAGGAGGCCCGTGCCGATATGGAGCGCCTGTTCGACAGCAAGGTCATGTTGCGGCTCTGGGTTAAGGTCAAGCGTGGCTGGGCGGATAGCGACCGAGCCCTTAAAAGCCTCGGTATGAACGACTTCTGAGGCGTTTATGAGGGGGCCGGAACATCAGGAGCCCGCTTACGTGATTCACCGTCGGCCATGGCGCGAAACCAGCCTGATGGTGGACGTGTTCACGCTCAATCACGGGCGTATGACGGTGATTGCCCGCGGTGCCAATAGTGCCCGGAGTCCGCTCAAGGCCCAGTTACAGCCGTTTCAGCCTCTGATGCTGGACTGGAGCGGCCGTGGTGACCTGAAAACCCTGACCCATGTCGATATCCGCACAGGTCCGTCGCTTCATCGCACGGCCTCGCTTTACAGTGGTCTTTACCTGAATGAGCTGATACAACGCATTCTTCCGGCCGCCGATCCGCACCCGACCCTTTTTGCTGCCTACATCGATGCCATCGCCGAGCTCGCGGAGACCAGCGACATTGAACCTGTGCTCAGGCGGTTTGAGCGTGCTTTTGCGTCGGCGCTCGGTTATGACTTTGCCTGGGATGTTGCCACCGATACCGGGCAATCCGTCGAGGCCGGGGCGCAGTATTGTTATGATCCGGAGCAAGGCATCGTTGCGGCCCCCTCGCAAGGCGTCCGGTTAAAAAATCTGCAGGGCGACGTGTTACTGGCCTTGGCGGAGGGGGACCTCGCTACCGAAGCGTGCCGAAGAACCGCCAAACGCGTCATGCGGGTGCTTACCGATTACCTTTTGCAGGGGCGGCCCCTGCATAGTCGCAGTTTATTCAGTCACCTTCGGGGAGAACGTCATGAATCCTAGAGTATTGCTCGGCGTCAATATCGACCATGTGGCCACGTTGCGACAGGCTCGGGGCACCCGTTACCCGGACCCTGTTCAGGCTGCGTTGTTGGCAGAGGAGGCCGGGGCCGATGGCATCACCATCCACCCCCGTGAGGACCGGCGCCATATTCAGGACCGGGATGTTCTTTTGCTGCGTGAAGTGCTGCAGACCAAGATGAATCTGGAAATGGCCGTTACTGACGCCATGCTGGCGTTTGCCGAGCAGGTGCGGCCGGAATGCGTTTGCCTGGTGCCGGAAAAACGTGAGGAGCTTACTACCGAAGGCGGTCTTGATGTAGACGGGCAGGAAGCGCGAGTAGCCAGGGCGTGCGAACGTTTGGCCAGAATCGGGGCGGAAGTTTCTCTGTTTATTGATCCGGATCCGGTACAGATTGACGCTGCGGTCCGCTGCGGAGCACCGGTGGTGGAACTGCACACGGGAGAATATGCAGAGGCGAGGACTGATGAAGAGACTGAAACCGCGTTCAAGACGATTTCAGATGCAGTCGCCTATGCCCGGAAAAAAGGTTTGATCGTCAATGCAGGGCACGGTCTGCATTACCACAACACTGAACGAGTGGCGGCGATTCCGGGCATTAATGAGCTGAACATCGGCCATGCAATCATTGCCCGCGCCGTTTTCACGGGCCTGAAAGAGGCAGTGCGTGATATGAAGGCTATTCTCGAACAGGCCTGTGTCCGATCCTGATTGGCCAGGCGCGGGTCAGGTTGCTTTTTCCGACTGGCGCTGTTCGCGGAACAGTCGTTGCCAGTCGGTCTGTTCGCTCCAGATCTGCAGGCGTTCCATAGCAGATACCAGCTGATCTTTCTGTTGTGCAATGTCTGGTGCCGAGCACTTCAGTGCTGTTTCCAGATGGTTCGCGGCGGCGCGGAGTTCCGGAACACCGCAATAACGGGTCGCGCCGTGCAGTTTATGCACGCATTCCAGCAGGCCGTCCAGGTCATCGTCACGCCAGAATGTTTCCACCCGGGTCATATCGATATGCAGCTGCTCAAGGAGCATGCTGAATAATTCCTCGGCAAGATCAGCCTTACCCGCAGCAAGCTGGATACTTTCCTCCACGCTTACGCAGTCCTGTTGCATCTTCCGCGTTGAGGGACGCAGGGCTCGCCGGGTGTCACGCACTTCCGGAACACGGATCTGGCTGTTTTGATCTGTTTTGTTACAAACGTATCCGGTGTATTCGCGAACGATTTCCGTTAACTGTGAACTGCTGATGGGCTTCGACATGTAGCCGTCAAAGCCCTGTTGAGCCAGGCGATCCTGCTCATCGGCCAGGGCATGAGCGGTGAGTGCAATGATCGGGGTTCGGTGAGCACTGGAATCCATATCCCGCAGCCGGGCGGTTGTTTCCACGCCATCCATGCCCGGCATCTGCAAGTCCATGAATACCAGATCAAAGGGTTTTTGCCGGGCTTTACTCAGGGCTTCAAAACCGCTTGAAGCACCTTCGGCTTCTATCTGGCAGTCATTGAGCAGAGTTTTCACCAGCTTCAGGTTGGCGTCGTTATCATCAACGGCCAGTACCCTGGGAATGTTGACTGACGGTAAATGCGTGGCAGAGGCATCGTAGTCCAGCGCCATGCGGCTGCCGGTATTGATGCCATGAACCAGCAAAAGGAGTTCGTCGTAGAGCGCATTCCGACAAACAGGCTTGGTCAGGTGGCTACTGGCGAGGCCTGAGAGTGGGGTGTCATGGGTTTCAGGTGTTGGGGTCAGCAGCAGCGTGCGGCAATCCCGATCGATTTCCAGGGTGCGAACCAGCTCGCAGTATTGACTGGAGTTAAGCAGGTTCCCGGTAATCCCGAGGATTGCCACGGCATACCCCGTCTGACTTTTCTGGGCTTCCTCAATTTGTTCCTGCATGGCCCCGGGTGATGCGACCCGATCGACTGTCATACCCCAATCCTTCAGGAGATGCTCAACGGCCAGACCGGTCGTTTTCTGTTGTTCCAGATAGATGACCCGTTCCCCGCGAAGGTCATCCCGGGGTGCAATGACGTCACTGCTGGTTGAGAGCTCTGAGGTGAGGGTGAACCAGAAGGTAGAGCCCTTGCCGAGCTCGCTTTCCAGCCCTATTTTGCCGCCCATCTCTTCTACCAGTCGCTTGGAGATGGCAAGGCCCAGGCCGGTTCCACCGTATTGCCTTGCGGTGGAGGCGTCGGCCTGGCTGAAGGCATTGAATAGTGACTGTTGCTGGGCTCGGGAAAGGCCAACCCCGGAGTCGGTGATGCTAAGGCGAAGGGTGACGTGGTTGCTGTCTTTTTCCTCTTCTTCCAGGCTGGCGCGCAAAACAACCTCACCGGTCTGGGTAAACTTGATGGCATTGTTCACCAGGTTCGTGATCACCTGTTTGACCCGGAGCGGATCCCCCATGATGTTATCCGGCACGTCGTTGTAGACCAGTGGAACCAGGTCGAGATTCTTGGCATGAGCGGCCGGAGCCAGCATAACCATGACCTCTTCCACGATATCCCGAAGCTGGAAGGGTATGCGGTCGAGAATGAGCTTGCCTGCCTCGATCTTGGAGAAATCCAGTATGTCGTTAATGATAGTCAGAAGGATTTCCGAGGATTTCCGGATGGTACTCAAATGGTCTCGCTGCTGGCGTGGTAGCGGACTTTTCAGCAGCAATTCGGTAAATCCGATAATGCCGTTTAGTGGTGTGCGGATTTCGTGGGACATATTGGCCAGGAACTCGGATTTTATGCGGCTCGCTTCCAGAGCTTCCTTGCGGGCAAAGTCCAGCTCAATGTTCTGGATCTCGATGGTCTCGAGGGTTTCCCGCAGGTCTTCCGTGGCCTGGTCAATGTTTTGCTGCATTTCTGCCTGGGCCTTGCTCAATTCTCCGGCCATGGCATTCAGGCCGGATTCCAGCTGTTCGAATTCCGGGCCCGCACCCGTATACACCCGGGTGTCCAGTTTGCCTTCCTTGAGCCTGGCAACGGCTTCATTAAGCTCAAAGACCGGGTTGGTAAAGGCACGGCTCAGGCGAAGGGCGATGGCAAGGCTCAGGAGCACGCCCCCCAGCACCAGTAAAAGGGAAATCAGCAGTGCCTTATAGGTTTCTTTTTCTGTCCGCACATGGGACATCTCCACAGCTACCCAGCCCAGGGGTTCGCGCAGCCGCGACATGGTTTGCCGGGCATCGGGATCGAGCATGTTCTCGATCATCAGATCCTGCAGGAAAACCGGGGTAACGAAGCGGGTACTGTCTTCGCGGGAGACCCTGATGGCTTTTTCAGCGTTCAGGTTTTCAGCATCGACGGTGTCGGAACTGCCGGGGCCCGTATGGAGAAGACGGCTGCTGTCACTGCCATAGAAGGTGATGGAACGAACATCCTGTTCTTCCAGCAAAGCGTTGGAAAGGTTGCTGAGCAGGCTGCGGTTGGCGGTGAACAGGCCATACTCGGCGCCGGAAGCAAGCTGTCGGGACAGGGACTCGCCCCGGTCGCTGAGCAGGCTCTCAATATTGTTCACCCAGCTGTAGGTGAAGAACATCCCCAGCATGAGAGTTGTCATCAGGGTGGGAATGAGAGTCACCACCAGTACTTTTTTGCGAATACCCCAGCGCCGCATACCCTGTTCCTGATTATTGCCTGAGCCCGCCTGAACAAACGCGGGTCACTTCCCTGCCAGAATAGATGATCTGGAAGCTGATGACTGTGGTATCAGTCCCAGCACCTCCGGAAATTTCGCTGCAGTTATAGCCGCCGGTCATGGATATAGCGAGAAGCTGTATTGGGAGACCGAGGCCATAACGCGTATCATGCGATCCAAAAGTGTACCACAGGGTAATCATATGAATTTTCCCACCATTGAAGATTATGTCGGGCATACCCCTCTGGTTCGCCTGCAGCGTCTCCCGGGTGAAACGAGTAATGTTATTCTCGCCAAGCTTGAAGGTAACAACCCGGCTGGGTCGGTAAAGGACCGTCCGGCGGTCAGCATGATTCAGGAGGCTGAGCGCCGGGGCGAGATTAAACCAGGCGATACGCTGATTGAGGCGACCAGTGGTAATACGGGTATCGCTCTGGCGATGGCGGCGGCCATAAAAGGTTACCGGATGGTGCTGATCATGCCCGCCAACATGAGTGAAGAGCGGCGAGCGTCCATGCGTGCCTACGGCGCTGAAATTGTAACGGTCAGCAAGGAAGAGGGCATGGAAACGGCCCGGGATATGGCCTTGCAGATGGAAGCCGAAGGCAAGGGCAAGGTGCTGGATCAGTTCAGTAACCCGGACAACCCCCTGGCCCACTATCGGACCACTGGCCCGGAAATATGGGCGCAGACTGAAGGGCGGGTTACGCACTTTGTCAGCTCCATGGGAACCACGGGTACCATTATGGGGGTGTCCCGTTACCTGAAAGAGCGGAATCCTGATATCCGGATCATCGGGCTGCAACCGAAAGAAGGCGCGGCCATTCCCGGTATCCGTCGCTGGCCTGAGGAGTACCTGCCCAAAATCTATGATGCCGCGCGCGTCGATCAGGTGCTTGATATTGGTCAGGAGGAGGCGGAAACAACCATGCGCGCTCTTGCCTCTGAAGAAGGAATCTTCTGTGGAGTGTCCTCCGGAGGCTCTATTGCGGCCGCATTGAAGCTCTCTGAGCAGGTTGAAAACGCCGTCATCGTTGCCATCATTTGTGATCGTGGCGACCGCTACCTCTCTACCGGCGTCTTCCCGGGCGCCTGAACCGGACCTTTTCATCAAGAGTAGTCACTATGAGTAGACGACGCCGGAAGGCTCTACCCAAAGAGCCCGTGCGCTGTGAAATTGAAAAGTTGAGCCATGACGGCCGCGGCATTGCCCGTCAGGACGGCAAAACCCAGTTCGTGGATGGTGCCCTGCCGGGTGAAACCGTCATGGCCAAGATGGTCGGCACCCGCAGCAAATTTGACGAACTGCGAACCCTTGAGGTGCTTGAGGCCGTGCCGGAACGGCAGACACCGCCATGCGAGTTTGCCGATCTCTGCGGGGGCTGCAGTCTTCAGCACATGAGTGGCGATGCGCAGATTCGGTTCAAGGAAGACACCCTGCGGGAAAATTTTGCCCATTTTGGAGGCATTGAGCCAGAAGAGTGGGTGGCTCCGATGCGGTCGGAAAGCAGTTTGGCCTATCGTCGCAAGGCACGTATGGGCGTGCGCTATGTTCCTGCCCGTGAGTCTGTGCTGGTCGGATTCCGTGAGAAACGTAACAGTTTCCTCACGGATATCGACAAGTGCGTCGTTTTGGACCCCCGGATTGGCGAGAGGATTCTGCCTTTGCGCGAGATGCTCCATGAGCTTGATGCCTACAGCCGAATCCCCCAGGTTGAAGTAGCCTGCGGTGATGACGCCGCCGTCATGGTGTTTCGCAACATGGATGACCTCAGCGATGGCGATCGGGAAAAACTGATTGCCTTTGGCCAGGCCCATGATTTGCACATTTACCTTCAGCCCAAGGGGCCGGATACCGTGCACCGGATCTGGCCGGAGTCCGCGGGTCGCGCTGACGAGCGATTGAGCTACCGTCTCGATGAGTTCGACCTGACCATGAAATTTCATCCCATGGACTTTACTCAGGTCAATGCAGACATTAACCGCACCATGGTACACAGGGCTGTGGAGTGGCTGGATGTGGAGCCGGGTGAGCGGGTTCTTGATCTGTTCTGTGGTCTGGGTAACTTCACCTTGCCACTGGCTCGCAAAGGCGGTCAGGTGGTTGGCGTGGAAGGGGATGACGCAATGGTGGTTCGTGGTCGCGAAAATGCGGAACTGAATGGCCTGAATAATGTCGATTTCCATGGTGCCGACCTGCATGGTGATTTCACCAGTCAGAGCTGGGCCAAAGAGGGCTTTGACAAGATTCTGATAGACCCGCCCCGCTCCGGAGCTGAGGAGATCTGCAAGTACCTGACAGCCTTTGGGGCAAGCAGGATTGTTTATGTCTCCTGTAACCCGGCGACACTGGCCCGGGATGCCGGTGTTATGGCGCGTAATGGCTACCGGCTTGTGCGGGCCGGTGTGATGGATATGTTCCCTCACACCACTCATGTGGAATCCATCGCATTGTTCGAGCGGGATTCCGGTTGACCGATGTTATGCGTGGCCAGGGATGGCTGCGGGCGCAACCAGGAATAACAAAACCGATATGGTAAAAGTTCGCGAAGATTACGCAATGACCGGTGACGGCGAGGTGGACATTGAGCGCTGGCTCCGTCACATCGCCTCGCAAACCTATCTGGAAAACGAGGACCAGTTCCGCAGGGCCTGTGAAAAGGCTGCGGAGATTGACCTGCAGGCTTTCCGTGAAGACCGGCTTTGGGCTCCGGGGTCCAGCAGTTTCCGGATCGGTATTGAAATGGCCCAGGTGCTGGCAGAGCTGCATCTGGATCAGGCCAGCCTGGTTGCGGCTATTCTCTATCGTGCAGTCAGGGAAGAGCGGGTAGCGCTTGAGGATATTCGCAAAGAGTTCGGTGATGAAATTGCCGGGCTAATCAATGGTGTGCAGCAAATGGCTGCGATCTCTTCCATCCATCATCCGCTCAAAGGCAATGTACTTGGGCAGAGTGAGGGCCAGCTGGATAATGTCCGAAAAATGCTGGTCACCATGATCGATGATGTTCGGGTAGCGCTGATCAAGCTGGCGGAGCGGACCTGTGCCATCCGGGCCGTCAAGAATGTGCCGGAAGAGAAGCGAATGCGGGTCGCGCGAGAGGTATTCGATATATATGCCCCGCTGGCGCACCGTCTCGGTATCGGTCATATCAAATGGGAACTTGAAGATCTGTCGTTCCGGTATCTCCACGAGACCGCCTACAAAAAGATTGCAAAGCTGCTGGATGAAAAGCGTCTTGATCGGGATGGCTACATCAGGCGGGTTATTGCAACACTTCAGACTGAGCTGAAAGAGTACGGAATCAAGGGTGAGCTGTCTGGCCGTGCCAAGCATATCTACAGCATCTGGAGAAAGATGCGCCGCAAGGGCATCGACTTTTCCCAGGTTTATGATGTTCGCGCTGTCAGGATTCTTGTACCGCAAGTGCGGGATTGCTACGCCGCTCTGGGTATTGTGCACACCCTCTGGCGGCATATCCCCAACGAGTTTGATGATTACATCGCCAACCCCAAGGAAAACGGTTACCAGTCGCTGCACACGGCCGTGATCGGGCCAGAAGGTAAGGTGATGGAAGTTCAGATCCGCACTCACAAGATGCACGATGAGGCGGAGCTTGGTGTTTGCGCGCACTGGCTATACAAGGGTACCGACAGGAGCAATAAGTCATCCGGTTATGACGCCAAAATCAACTGGCTTCGTCAGGTACTGGAGTGGCAGGAAGATCTTGGCGACCTGTCTGGCCTGGCCGATCACCTCAAGACCGATGTGGCGTCAGACCGGGTTTATGTTTTCACGCCGGAAGGTCATGTGGTGGATTTATCCCAGGGAGCCACGCCAGTCGATTTTGCCTATCGGGTGCATACCGAGATCGGCCATGCGTGCCGCGGAGCGCGGGTTAACAACCGGATCGTGCCGCTGACCTATCCGCTGAAAACCGGCGACCAGATCTTCATTCTCACTTCCAACAATCCGGCGCCCAGTCGTGACTGGTTGAATCCGAGTCTCGGTTACGTTCAGACGTCCAGGGCGCGGGCCAAGGTGACTCACTGGTTCAAGCAGCAGGACCGCGGGCGGAACATTGTCGATGGCCGGGCAATTCTGGAAGACGAGTTAAAACGGCTCTCGCTGTATGACGTTGACCTGAATGAGCTTGCCAGGAAGGTGAATTACCCCGAGGCGGATGACATGTATGCGGCCATCGGTGCCGGAGACCTGCGGTCAACTCATGTGGCTCATGTCGCCCAACAGATGCTCGAGCCAAAATCCGAGCAACTGGACCTCAAGCTCAGCACACAGCGCCGAAAGCCCTATGACACTGAATCGGATATCCAGATCGTGGGGGTTGGCAAGCTTAAAACCCAGGTGGCCAAGTGCTGTAAGCCGTTGCCGGGTGATGCTATCGGTGGCTACATTACTGTCGGTCGTGGCGTGACCGTCCACCGGCAAGATTGCCTGACGTTCCTGAACTTGCAGGAATTTGAGCCAAACCGGATTATCGAGGTCAGCTGGGGTGGCCAGCCCGCCGCGGTCTATCCTGTGGATGTCGAAATTGAGGCTTATGATCGTTCCGGTTTGCTGCGGGACATCACCCAGGTCCTGTCGTCGTCAAAAAGCGACGTGCTTGCGCTCAATACCCTGACCAACAAGGACGAGAATACCGCCACCATGACGGTAACGCTGGAAATCTCCAGCCTGGAACAGTTGGCTCGTTTGCTGGCACAGATCCGTAATCTGCCCAACATTATTGACGTAAGGCGCAAGCGTGGATGAGCTATTCAATTGAAGACCTCAAAACCCTGATGGCCCGGCTCAGAGATCCGGAAACCGGGTGCCCCTGGGATACGAAACAGACCTACAAGACCATCGTGCCCCATACTCTCGAAGAGGCGTATGAAGTCGCGGATGCCATTGCGCGGGAAGATTATCCCCACCTAAAGGATGAGCTCGGCGACCTGTTATTCCAGGTGATTTTCTACACCCAGATTGGCAAGGAAGACGGCCATTTTGATTTTGATGCGGTCGTGGACAACCTGGTGCGCAAACTGATCCGGCGCCACCCCCATGTCTTTCCTGAAGGAACGCTGGCAAGCCGGATTGATCCGTGCAATCGGCCTGATGAAGCGTGGATCAAGGAAAGCTGGGAGCGTATCAAGGCCGAGGAACGTGCCTCGATACCACCATCCAGTGAACCGCTCAGCCGTCTGGATGGCATCGCCCGTGCCCTGCCAGCTATGGCGAGGGCGGAAAAGTTGCAAAAACGGGCCGCCAGACACGGGTTTGACTGGCCAACGATTGGCCCGGTATTCGACAAGCTTCATGAGGAAATCGACGAACTCAAGGAGGCCTGGCAAGCAGCGGAATCCGGCACTGGCGATCCGGACGCTGTCGAGGACGAGTTAGGTGACCTTTTGTTCGTGTGCGTGAATCTGGCACGCTTCATGAAGGTAAATCCGGAGCAGGCCCTGAAACGCACCAATCACAAATTCAATGCCCGGTTCCGGGCGATCGAAAATGTACTGGAGCGTGAAGGCCGCAACTTGGACGAAGAATCCCTGGAAGCGCTGGATGCCGTGTGGCAAACGGTCAAAGGTGTGGAGAAGGGGAGCTCCGGGCACTGAGAGACGGTCTGCGGTAAGTACAATCCGTAGCCAATTTTATGGCCCCGACGGGGCGGCTTCGTCTACACTTCCGGGAACGGATGCACTGATTCTGTGCGACGTGCGCCATCAAAAAGATGCAGGAGTGAAGGCACCATGAAAATCAAAGATCTGGTCAAGTACTGGGACAAGCACGCTCGCGGTCGTCTTACCCGCGATGCCTATTTTATGGCTTTGTCCGACCAGCATCACAAGCGCCTGGAAAAGCTGGCCGCTCTCTATCCGATGAAATCACCGCAGGATCTGATGCGAGATCTGATCTCTGCTGCACTGGATGAGATTGAAACCAGCTTTCCCTATGTGGAGGGCACCAGGGTGGTTGCCTATGATGAGGATGGCTTCGAGATTTATGAGGACCAGGGCATGACACCAAAGTTCGTGAGCCTGAGCCAGAAGCACATCCAGCGTCTCAAGGCTCGTCAGCTGGAATCTGTAGCCTGAGCTGCTGACAGTAGCCAGACTGATATAAGGACTCTCCGAATGGAGTGGCGCCAGCCACTCCATCCAGCATAACCTGCGCTATTACTTTTCAAGCCGGGCTGTTCTCCCCAGCGCTTTTATTGCTTACCTTCCAGTTTATCTTTCAGCGGGCTCTGGCGAACCAGATCGTCGAGGGCTGCGCCAATCATGTCGTTAAGAATGTCGCTTTCGCTCCGGTCCGGATAAAGCTCCGCCAGTGCGGCAATCCTCGCAGCATCTTCCAGCGGAAGTCGCAGGTTGTAGTCGTGGGTCCGCTCAACGGTCTCTTTGTCTTGTTCCCAATGTTTGGGCAAATCAGTCACTTTCATGAATACTCCTTGCGGCCTCAGGTATTAATCGCCAATAGACTTTCTCGACTGTTCCTTAGTATCGTAAGTTTACTTTGCCTCCGTCAATTCAAAAGGATGTCAATGTGACTGAGCTACATTCCGATCTCCGTGAGAACGTACGCATGCTGGGCGAACTGCTTGGCCAGAGTATCCGGCGTCAGCCGGGGCAGGACTGCTACGAACTGATTGAGGAGATCCGCGCCGCCGCCAAGGCCGACAGGCGCCAGGAAAGCGGTTCCGGACAGCGTCTGATCAGGCTGTTGGGTAAACTGGGCGACGAAGAACTATTGCCGGTGACCCGTGCTTTTAATCAGTTCCTCAACCTTGCCAACCTGGCTGAGCAATATCATGGAATCCGTCGGAAACGCGGTCATCATTCTGACCTGATGGTCGAATCTCTGGGTGAGGTATTTGGTCGTCTTAAAGATGGCGGCGTGGATCCGGAGGAGCTGCACAAGAAAGTCGCAGACCTGCGTATTGAGTTTGTTTTGACGGCGCACCCGACAGAGGTGGCTCGCCGCACGCTTATCATGAAGTACGATGAGATGTCCGAGTGCCTGGCCCGGCTTGATCACGATGATCTGATGCCTGGTGAGCGTGAGGAGATCGTCGGTCGGCTTTCCCAGCTGATTACCGAAGCCTGGCATACCGACGAAATCCGCCATGAGCGTCCCACCGCGGTGGATGAAGCCAAGTGGGGTTTCGCCGTTATCGAAAACAGTTTGTGGCAAGCGCTCCCCCGCTTCCTGCGGAGCCTGGACACATCGCTGTCTGACGCCACGGGGAAGGGGCTGCCATTGCGGGCTTCGCCGATCCGGATAGCGTCCTGGATGGGCGGTGACCGGGACGGTAACCCTAATGTCACTCATCAGGTCAGCCGCAAGGTATTCCTTTTGGGGCGCTGGATGGCGGCGGATCTCTACCTGAGAGATATCCAGGCACTGAGAGCCGAGTTGTCCATGTGGCAAGCCAGCAGTGAACTCCGTGAACGGGTCGGTGATGCGCGGGAGCCCTACCGCCAGGTACTGGGGAAGCTGAGAGAACAGCTGATCAGGACCCGGGACTGGGCCGAAGCCGGCATTAACGGCCAGTCGGCAGACGCATCCGGTATCCTGTTCGAGAATGAGGATTTCACCGCACCTCTGGAGCTGTGCTACCGCTCACTGGTGGAGTGCGGGCTGGATAATATCGCCAATGGGCCGCTGCTGGATACCATCCGCCGCGCCCACACCTTCGGCCTACCGCTGATCCGTCTGGATATCCGTCAGGAGGCGTCCCGCCACGCCGAGGCCGTTGCTGAAATGGTGGATTACCTTGACCTCGGTGATTACCTGTCCTGGAGCGAAGAAGAACGCCAGGCCTTCCTGGTAAAAGAGCTTCAGGGCAGGCGCCCACTGGTTCCCCGGAACTGGGAACCGTCCGAGCAGGTGCGGGAAGTACTGGCGACCTGTGAGGTCGTGGCTCAGCAAACCCCGCAGGCACTTGGCTCCTATGTAATCTCTATGGCCAGCAAGCCGTCCGATGTGCTCAGTGTGATACTGCTGCTGCGGGAATCGGGCATGAAGCATCCGATGCGGGTTGTGCCACTGTTTGAGACCCTGGATGACTTGCGCGGCGCGCCAGACAGCATGGCTGCGCTCTACGAAGTGGAGTGGTACCGGGAATATTGTCAGGGCCGTCAGGAGGTCATGATTGGTTATTCGGATTCGTCCAAGGATGCCGGTCAGTTGATGGCGGCCTGGGCGCAATACCAGGCCCAGGAAAAGCTCACACGCGTGGCCAGCCAATATGGTGTGCACCTGACGCTGTTCCATGGTCGCGGTGGTACCGTGGGCCGCGGTGGTGGTCCTGCTAACCGTGCGATTCTGTCCCAGCCACCTGGGTCGGTGAACGGCAGTTTCCGCATTACCGAACAGGGCGAAATGATCCGCTTCAAATTTGGCTTGCCGCAACTGGCCATCCAGAGCCTGACTCTCTACACCACAGCGGTGATTGAGGCGACACTGGCTCCACCACCCGAACCAGAAGACACCTGGCGTGACACCATGGACTGGTTGACCGAACGGTCTCTCAAGGCATACCGGGAGGTAGTGCGTGAAAACCCCGATTTTGTGCCCTATTTCCGCCAGGTGACGCCGGAACAGGCTCTGGGCAAGCTGTCTCTTGGAAGTCGCCCCGCAAGGCGCAAAGCAACTGGCGGTGTTGAGAGTCTCAGGGCTATTCCGTGGATTTTCGCCTGGACCCAGATGCGATTGATGCTGCCCAGCTGGCTGGGCAGTGACGTCGCACTCGAAGCTGCTGCCAGGGACAATCGTCTCCCGGTATTGCGTGAGATGATGGCGGGTTGGCCATTCTTCCGCACCTATGTGGATATGCTGGAAATGGTGTTGGCCAAATCGGATTTGCGCATTGCCAGTTATTACGAACAGACGCTACTGGATGACGATAAGCTTCGTGCCCTGGGAGAGGACCTGAGAGCAAGGCTGAAGGGCTGTATCGCGCGCCTTCTGGAGCTGAAGCAGCAGACGGAGCTACTGGAAGGTGAGCCAGTTTTCGCTCACTCCATGCGGGTACGTAGCCCCTATACAGATCCGCTGCATTATCTGCAGGCCGAGTTACTCAGGCGTGACCGTGAAAGTGAAGGCAAGGGCGAAGTGCCGGAGCTTGTGGAACGGGCCCTCAAGGTCACCATGGCGGGTATTTCAGCAGGCATGCGCAATACGGGGTAAACTGGAGCGGTGGCTGTCATCACACCCCATTATGGACAATAGGAGTAAGTTGTGGCTCTGGCTGCACAGTTGGAACGTTTTCTGACCCGTAAGGGCATACCCTACAATGATTTGCCGATTGAGCAGGCCACCAGTCTGGATGCTGCGGTGATTGCCTCCGGGCAGCCGCAAACCGACTTCATTCAGGCGACGCTTCTGATTGATATTAACGGTGTGATCATGGCGGTTCACAAGTTCGACAGCTCGTTGGATCTGGACGCTGTCAATCAGATGACGGGCCGCCGATTGCAGCCTTTGACTGCGCGCCAGAGCATAAGGTTGTTCGGTGATTGCGATCCGGGCTTCACGCCACCTATTGGCGCCGCCTACGAACTCCCGGTGCTGGTGGACGAAGATGTTTCCGGAGCCGAACGTGTACTGTTTTCTGGCGGTTCCGCTTATGGTCTGGTCGAGATGGATGGACGGTCTCTGAGGCTGGCGCTGGCCGGCAGTCGGCAAGGCCACCTGGTGATCCGGGGGCAGGGCAATGGCGACCGGGAGGCGCTGACCCTTGAAGAGGTCGCCGACAAGCTCCAAAAGCTTTATCGTTTGCCGCCGATGCCGGCATTGGCGCTGCGTATCCTGCGCCTGACCGCCAATACCGAGGCGACGGCTCGCGAGTTGGCTGAGCTTATCGAGTATGACCCGAGTTTGACGGCGCAGATCATGCGCTATGCCCGATCAGCCCTGTTCAATTACCCCGGCCAGGTCAATTCTGTTCAGGAAGCGGTAACGCGGGTTCTGGGTTTCGACCGGGTGGCCCATATTGCTCTTGGTATTGCTTCGGTCCGCGCTTTCGACATACCGCGTAAGGGCATGCTTGGGATGGACCAGTTCTGGCGTCACTCCCTTTACTGCGCGTTCCTGTGCCAGAGTATCGCGCCCCGCTGTGGTGCTGACAAAGGTCTGGCCTATCTGTGTGGGTTATTGCACAACTTTGGACTCTTGCTGGTAGGGCACCTCTTTCCGGCTGAATTCGAAGAGCTCAATACCCTGCGTGAAGCCAATCCCGAGGCCAGTATGCACTCCCTTGAGCAGCAGGTCTTTGGCCATGGTGACGGGGACCAGATCATGGCCGTGGGTCATGGCGCCATCGGTGGCATCCTGCACCGCTTGTGGCAATTGCCGGATCCTGTGGTCAAAGCTGCGGGTGTGCATCAGCACCTGGGCTATCATGGCGAGCACGAAAGCTACGTTCTGATGGTTCAACTGGCCA
The DNA here is from genome assembly GCF_023657445.1 of Marinobacter sediminum. NCBI lineage: Bacteria > Pseudomonadati > Pseudomonadota > Gammaproteobacteria > Pseudomonadales > Marinobacteraceae > Marinobacter > Marinobacter sediminum. Next base: position 370,996 of record NZ_JAGTWY010000001.1, read on the forward strand.
ATGCTTTGCTCAAGGGGCGTGGCATAGGTGATGAGTTCAATCCAGACGATATTCCCGAGCTGCTCGAAGGGCTCGGGCTGCCTTCTGAGGTGGTAGACGATCTGGGGCTGGAAATGGATGGTGTTGCACCGGATCTGGACGCGCTGGCTATGTCCCTGTCATCCTGAGCCGGTCGACCTTTCAGGTCGGCTGGTGCCCGCTTGCCGTGCATGATACGGAGGTCGACTTTCTCTACGCTGGCTGACTTCGTATAATGCGGCTTCGCCGATTCTGGCTGACACCTGTTCCGGTGTGGAGAGGTTGGCGCAAAGGCCGAGGTTTTTGCCACAACTTTTCAAACGATAATGACTAAAACGGGAGCACAGCGTTATGCGGATCATCATGTTAGGCGCACCGGGCGCAGGTAAGGGGACCCAGGCTCAGTTCATCACTGAACGCTTTAATATTCCTCAGATCTCCACCGGTGACATGCTGCGGGCGGCGGTTAAGGCCGAGTCCGAGTTGGGCAAGCAGGTCAAAGAGGTTATGGCAACTGGCGGCCTCGTGTCTGATGACATCATCATCGCGCTGATTGAAGAGCGAATTCAGCAGCCGGACTGCAAGAACGGCTTTTTGCTGGACGGCTTCCCTCGCACCATTCCTCAGGCTGAAGCCCTCAAGGATCAGGGTATTGCTATTGATTATGTGGTTGAGATTGCGGTGGACGACGAAGAAATCGTCAGTCGTCTGTCAGGCCGTCGCGTACACGAAGGCAGCGGTCGTATTTACCACGTGAAATTCGATCCGCCCAAGGCAGAAGGCAAGGATGATGAAACCGGTGAGCCACTGGTTCAGCGTGAGGACGACAAAGAAGAAACAGTTCGCAAGCGCCTGAAGATCTACCATGATCAAACGGCTCCTCTGGTAGGCTACTATCAGGACCTGGCCAGCGAGAATCCGGAAGCCGCACCCAAGTACGTGCGCGTGGAAGGGGTTGGCAGCCTGGATAACATTCGCGACCAGATCCTGTCCAAACTCAAGTAAGTCAACGTCATCCTGATCTGAGGGTTTTCACTTCCGTGAAACTGCTGGCACTGGATACGTCATCGGAGGGCTGCTCGGCAGCCCTTCTTGTTGATGGCGAGATCTCCGAACGTTTTGAGCTTGCACCCAGAGGCCATACCCGGCTCCTGATGCCCATGGTGCGAGAACTGCTTGCCGAAAAAGCACTGGCACCATCAGATCTGGATGCTCTGGCTTTTGCCTGCGGCCCGGGCTCCTTCACCGGGCTTCGGATTGCCACCGGCGTGGTGCAGGGCCTGGCCTGGGGCCTGAATATTCCTGTGGTACCGGTATCATCTCTGGCAGCGGTGGCGCTGGGGGCAATCGATGCTCTTGATCTGGCTGAAAACGATGCAGTTGCTGTGGCATTTGATGCCCGTATGGGAGAGGTCTACTGGGGGTGCTTCGTCTGCCAGAGCGGTCTTCCTGTGCTTCTTGGGGATGAGCGGGTCTGTCCTCCGGCGAGAGTTGCCCTGACGGGCGAGTCAGAGCATTGGTCGGGCGCAGGGCAGGGCTGGAAGTTCCGGGAGGATATGCCGGGTGATGTTTCAGGTCGCATTGGTTCGGTCGATGAGTCCCTGATTCCCCGGGCTGCTTGGGTCGCCAGGCTGGCAGCGATCGGGTATGAACAGGGAGCGGCGGTTCCGGCTGAACAGGCCCAGCCGGTCTATATCCGGGATGAAGTCGCCTGGAAAAAGTTGCCCGGGCGGGGTTAGCCTGAGTTGGCTGCGGATTGGATGAGCAAAAACTGATCAGCAGGCTTTTCTTCCACGCCAGATTCTTACATACTTTCCTCTCGCGTTTTTCTGTCGTCGAGCCAGCGGTATCTGTTCATGATTGGCGGTATAAATCCAGGTAACAACTATGGCTTCCAGTCCGGCAACAATAGCCCGGTCCGGGAGCGCAGTGATGCGGCCCGTGTCCCGGCATCGACACCGGAAAAGATCACAGATACGGTTCGTCGTGATCTGGCGGACAGCCCCCAGTCCCCTGTCAAAGATCGTACTCCCGGAGAGAGCCTGGAACGCCGTGTCGAGGCCCGGCGCGCTTCTGAAGACGTGCGCCTCGAAAGATTCCGGGCCGATGAAGTGTCACTGCCGACAGCCCGTGCCCTGTCCACCTTTGCGGATGTTGCGGCAGCGGGACAGGAATCTGGTGGTGAGACTTCGCTTGCCGGCATCGATATCCTCGTCTGATGTCCGATCCTTCCTCTAAAGACTCGTCACCAGGCAACTGGCATCAAAGAGTGGCTGTTGGACGCAGTCCGTTAGGTGACCCGGCGCAGGCCTCCCTTCTCAGTCAGGATCTGAATCTGAAAAACCTCGGAGTGGTGCGGCCCAGGGATGTCAGGGATGTCGGTGTTTTATTGTTTCTGGATGAAAACGGCCTTTGCCTGCAACTAACCGGAAAGGGAGCTCCCGGGCCAGTGAGGGCGGAGTTTGTGACTGGTAAAATGGGCTATCGCCGTGAACATGGTGGTGGCGCAGGGCAGTTGGTGGCCAGGGCCGTGGGATTGCAGAAAACCCGTGCCGGCCTGCACGTTCTGGATGCCACCGCTGGGCTTGGACAGGATGCATTCATACTTGCCAGTCTTGGTTGTCGGGTTACCCTGTTTGAGCGCAATCCCGTGGTTCATGCGTTGCTGGAGGACGGGCTGGCGCGAGCTTCGCTGAATGTTGACTGTGCGCCTATTATCGAGCGAATGAAGCTGGAGAAGGGCGGCAGTATTGAGTGGCTTCGGGGTGCTGGCCCGGATGCCGCAGACATCATTTACCTTGATCCGATGTTCCCGCACCGGGATAAGTCCGCACTCGTCAAGAAAGAAATGCAGGTGTTCCGGGTGGTTGTCGGCGATGATGACGATTCCGGCGAACTGCTTGAAGCCGCTCTGAAATGTGCGACCTACCGGGTGGTGGTTAAGCGGTCCCGCAAGGCGCCGGCCATCAGCGGGCCGGAACCTGCGGCCCGCATTGAGGGCAAAAGCAGTCGCTATGACATTTATCCCATTAAGGCATTGCCGGCCGGGTGAGCCGCTCAGGCCCCCATCATAGTGACTTGCTGAATGGCCTGGCGTTTTTCGACGCTCAGAACCAAACGTGCATCCTCAGCGACTTCATCCAGACCTTCGCCGTAGCAGATAAGTCCATTGTCATCGGTGGTAATAACCCCATTCTTTTGCATGTTGGCGATGAAATTCCGGAACAGGCTCTTGTCGAAAAACTCCGGAGCGTTCAGGCCGAAAAGAATGGACATGCGCTCGGCAAGCAGGGTGCTCTGCTCTTCGAGTTCCTCTGCACTGATCTTGCCCGACCCGTATTTTCGCAGGATGCCCAGGGCAATATGGTAGCGTTCGAGCGTCTGAATAATGAACCTGGACAGCACCCGTAACCGGAGCATCTCCTCGGTGCTTTCCTCGGGCCGTCCGATGCGCTCATCGTCCAGAGCTTTCAGCAGTCCTTGCTCGATTAGCACATCAATCCATTGATTGATGACGGATTCGGCCTGATCCGCGTGGTATCTGAGGAACAATTCTGACTGCAGATAGGGGTACGCCACGCCGGCCAGGAAAACGATCTTGTCCCGGCTCAGGGAATCCATATTCTCAAACAGGCTGGCGATCAGCGAGGGCAGGGCGAAGAGGTGCTGGATGTTGTTGCGGTAGTAAGTCATCAGGATGGCATTGCTGCCTTCCAGCGCAATGATATCGCCCAGCTTCTGAGGCTGTCGCTCAACAAGCCCCATGTTTTCGCAATAGGCGACCCAGTCCTTACCGGTGCCTTCAGGCAGGGTAACCGTCTCCGCATAGGGATAGGCTTTAAGGAGGTTGGCGTACTGATCCATCAGCCGGATCAGCTGACCTTCGTCCATGGCCAGGCGGTCGGTGCCCAGAAGGACGGTCGCTGCCATGCCAATGGGGTTGACCGCTACAGAGGCATTGATGTTGGCGGCCACTCGCAGGGATAATTCGTTCACGGCTTTAGTCAGCCAGGCTGGCCGGTACTCAGAATCATAGGCTTCCTGGCGCCAGCTGTCGTGAACCTGGTCCAGAACGTCTGCCAGCGGAATCGCCTCACCAAAGTTCACCGCGACCTGGCCAAAGGAGTTGTTAAGCTTACGTACGGTTCTGGCAATTGCGAACACACTTTCTTTCTGCTTCTTCTTGCCCCGCAGTTCGCCCAGATAGGAGCGGCCTTCCATCACCTTTTCATAGCCGATGTACACCGGCACAAAGACAATGGGCTTGCGGTGATCCCGGAGAAAGCTTCGCACGGTCATGGACAGCATGCCGGGGCGAGGCTGAAGCATCCGCCCGGTCCGGCTCCGCCCACCTTCCACGAAGTACTCGACGGAGTAGCCGCGGGAGAACATGACGTGCATATACTCGTTGAATACCGTGGCGTACAGAGGGTTGTCCTTGAAACTGCGGCGCATGAAAAAGGCACCGCCACGACGCAGAATCGGGCCCACGATCGGCATGTTCAGGTTAATTCCGGCGGCGATATGCGGAGGCATAAGGCCATTCTTGTAAAGCACGTAGGAGAGCAGCAGATAATCAATGTGTGAGCGATGGCAAGGCACATAAACTACGGCATTGTCCTGGGCCACCTCCTTCACCACCTGGATGTTATTAATGTTAATGCCGTTGTAGATCCGGTTCCAGAGCCAGGACAACACAACTTCAAGGATCCGGATAGTGACAACCGACATGCTTGCGGCGATTTCATCGGCATATTTCCACGCCTTGGCGCGAACCTTTTCCGGCGGGATTTCATCTTTTGCAGCGGTTTCGCGAATCGCTTCCTTCACCGCCTGGGTGCGCACCAGGCCGCCCACCAGAGTGCGGCGGTGGGACAGATCCGGCCCGAGCACCGCCTGGCGAACACGGCGGAAATGGGTGCGGAGGATTCGAGCCAGTTTGCGATTGGCCCGCTCCTCAGAGTTACGATATTCATCAATAACCTGTTTCAGGGAAAGCGGCTGGTTGAACTGAACATAGGTATTGCGTCCATGCACCATGATGATCAGAAACTTCTGCAGGCGCCCGGCGACGCTCCACGTGTCGGATAGCAGCAGCTTGACCAGGGACTTTTCCTTGTCAGGAGAGCGGCCCCAGAATAGTGAGACCGGGACTATCTGCACATCCTGGTCCGGATGTTCGATGCCGTAGTGGGTCAGTGCCTGGAATTCGCTGGTTGGTACCGGTGCCTGGCGCCGACGAAACAGCCCGCTAGTACGGCGATACAGGAAGAAGAACGAGTGAGATGGCCTGTTTTTTACCGGCAGTGAGTCCGCGGCCCCGGGCAGACCTGCACGAATCACTTCCTGCTCCAGTACCAGGCGATTGGAGAGGGAGCTGTACTGGAGCACGTAGCAAACCGATTTGTCCGGATCCAGTCCCAGAGCTTCGAGGCTGTTGCCGCTAACGTCTGTCCTGACCCACAGGAACAGTATCTTGCGGAAAAGTGTCAGGATCAGGCTGCGAATGCCCTGGTAAATTCGCATATAGTGAAGCTCCGGTAACTAAAAACAGGTGCCAAGTTTACTTGGTTGAGTACTGGCCGGGAAGTCGGCATTCATTCTTGGCCGCAAGCGCATTGTGGTACATTTCAGGCTGGCCCACTTAACACTCAGGCGCAAACAGACAATGGTGATGTCAAACACAGGCTGGACTCCGGGTTGGTCTACCGGTGTTCCCAGCAAAGGGGATCTGGTGCTGGCTATCTCTGGCTCAAGCATCCTCAAGCCGCCTGATGGCTGGCTGCTTCCATGGGGAAGTGAGGGGCTGGCGGCAGGCGCTGGCGACACCGTATCTCTCGGGTCAATGAATGACACCCCTGTTTTTGTGACCGAGCTTGACGAGGCGGACGCTTCCGGACTTGAGTCTGTAGCCCTTCGGGATGCACTGCTGATGATGGAGGACGCCCCGACAGACCTACTCAGTACTGGGTTTCAGGTATGGCAGTGGTGGCGTGACCACCGGTTTTGCGGGCGTTGCGGAGGCGAAACCACCTCCCATCCGGGAGAACGAGCCAGGTGGTGTCAGCCTTGCAGCATTCCCTGGTATCCGAGGCTGGCTCCATGTGTAATTGTTGTGATTCGCAAGGGAGATCATCTCTTGCTGGCGAGATCATCGCGGGCAAAACACCATTTCTACAGCCTCATCGCCGGATTTGTAGAGCCGGGCGAGAGCCTGGAAGGCGCGGTTGCACGGGAGGTGAAAGAGGAAACCGGGCTGGACGTAACCAATGTTCGCTATCACGCCTCGCAGCCCTGGCCATTTCCGCATCAGTTGATGGTAGGTTTTTTTGCTGACTATGCAGGCGGCGAATTGGTTCTGCAGGAAGATGAGCTGGCGGATGCCGGCTGGTTTCTGCCGGGAGATACTCCCCCGGTCCCGCCACAGACGACCATTGCCGGCCGACTCATCCGTGCTATGGAAAAAGAAATATCCCAGGGAGGTGTTCCCCTTTGACGGATATCGCCCCTCCAAGAGTTCTGGTCTTTGATTCCGGCGTTGGCGGGTTGAGTGTGGCCGCCTGTATTCGCCAGCATCTGCCGGCAACGGAGCTGGTCTATCTGGCCGATAATGCCGGATTCCCCTATGGCGATCAGCCGGAATCCGTGGTGGTTGAGCGCTGTTGCGGCCTCATTGCCAAAGCTCTCGAACAGTTGCCCTGCGATGTCATCGTAGTGGCATGCAACACTGCCAGTACCGTTGTTTTGCCTCACCTGCGGGCGATAACAACAGTGCCGGTGGTCGGCGTTGTCCCTGCCGTTAAACCTGCAGCCGAAAAAACCCGCAACCAGCGCATAGGTCTTTTGGCAACACCGGCCACTATCCGAAGGCCTTATCTGGATACTCTGGTGAATGAGTTTGCCGGGCATTGCCACGTGGAGCGTATCGGCCATCCGGACCTGGTGCGTTGGGTCGAAGATTCGGTCGGTGGGGTGGACGTGTCGCGGAATGCGCTGGCTGAGGCTGTCTCGGGGTTTCGCAGGGCAGGTGTCGATACCGTAGTGCTTGGTTGCACCCATTACCCGTTACTGCTGGAAGCGCTCAAGGAAACGCTGCCGGAGGTAAAGTTCTGGGTGGATTCCGGCGACGCCATTGCCAGGCGCGTGGGCTACCTGCTCGACCAGCATGGGAAGCGGCCACGGACCACCAAAGCTGAGGTTGAGCAGCGTGATCCGGTAAGAGCGGCGTTGTTTTCCGGCCCGGTGCCCGGGGGGGTGGCCAGCTATATGGCCAGGCTCGGCCTGCGGCCGCATGAAATCTGCGGATGCTGGCCCGGTAGTGCTGAGAGTATTACAACAACCGGGTCAGCTTGAACATCGCGAGAAACTCCAGAGCGGGAATCGCACGTTTGTGGCAACAATAGGTTTTGAAACTGTCGCCCCTGAAACGGGATTTCGTGAATTCGAGGCCCTTGAAGTTATACAGGAAGTTCCCCTTCTCATAGAGGCCGTGTAATAGTCGTTTCAATAACCGGCTTTCCTGATGCTCGGTAGTAGTATCCAGGGACAGTGGAATCAGGCCGAGATCCAGGTAGGGCACACCTTCGGCTTTGAAGACGTCCATGGCATGAGCCATCAGGGTATAGAAAATTCCCTGCCGGAAATCGGCGTTGGCCCGGGATATGTTCGGCACATAGCTGATGATTTCATTGTTGCGATAAATCGGGTCGAAATAGATGAAGCCGGCCGCCTTGCCATCCTGGTACGCGTAGAAGTGGCGCTCGTTTTCCCGATACTCCATCTCCATCGGACGAATCAGGAAGCGGATCTCATTGCTCTTGCACTTTCGGGTGCGAATCCACGCTTCCGAGATTTCCCGGGTGTGGTCGTCACTGAATCGTTCCTTTACGGTGATATTGTTCTTCTTGGCCTGATTAAGAGCGGTGCGAAGGATCTGCTTTTTTTTACCCGTCAGCGACCATTTGCCGAGATCAATCCGGGACTCACTGCCGAACTGTGTGCCATAAAGGCCATAGCGCAGGTGCAGGAAGTCCACGACGGGCTTGGATACCTGAATGTAGCAGGCATTGGGGAAACGGTTGTGAAAATGCTCAAGCATGACGCCGAAGCTTTCTGGTGCACAGACCGGATCGGAGAGGACGAAGGTTCCGCCCCATTTGCGCATGTACGCCACATAACCGACGCCCGGCACGTCAAAGTATTGCATGCCTGGCTGAAGCGTCGAGAAAGACTGGGAGTGTGTCCCGTACTTTTTCAGGTAACCGACGCGCTCGGGAAAAGTGAATGAGCCACCATCCAGTTCGCGTAATCCATCCAGTGCAAGAATCTGATCCGACATGTTTATGCTCCCCGATTGTTGTTATTTCTTGGGTGGCGAGGCGGATTACGCCTGTTTCTGGCCCAGAATGGACCAGTAGCAGTCCATATTCAGAAGCTTGAAATGCCTCTTCTCGGTAACCTGAAGGCCCAGGCGTTTCATGTGCTCGGGATAGTTGTAAATCTTGTGGAAGGCATTGTTGGCGAATAGCCAGAAAGTAAACACCGCCATGTACCAGTAGAGCTTCTTGAACATACGTGCGAGAACGTTGCCAGTGGGGTAGCAGAAGTCTCCAACCACAACTTTGGCATCGGCCTTGCCGAGTCGGATCAGGTGCTCTAAAACCCGCACCATCATGTCTTCGTCAAACACATTCAGGAAGAAATTGGCGACGACCATGTCGTACTGTTCGAACTCCTCCACCGCCATGATGTCGCTATGAATGCGGCGGATAGTCAGTTGCGGTGCCTCCTGCTCCTGGGCTTCGCCAAACTTGCGCAGCATGGTTTCAGAAAGGTCCACCACAGTCACGTCTGCACCCAGTTCAGCGGCGCGGATGGCATCGCGGCCATGACCAACGCCGGCAAACAGAATACGGTCACCGGGTTTTACAGTTTCTACATCCAGCATCGCGGTTTTACAGCGGTGAATGTTTTTGCCGCTGTAGAGATTGCTCAGGAAATCGTAGACGGGGCCAATGTATTTGTACTTGTCGCGCATGATGACTGTTGCCTGTTCTTGTTCCTTGGGATGTTGTCACCGTTTTTGTCTTTATTGGCCCGACGGCCTGTCGGTTTTTCGGTGAGCAACGTCGTATGGGTTTGAGCTTAGAGAACAGGCTGGGGGAATTATGTGCAGCAATACGCATTTCCAGATACACAAAGTAACGCACTGCAATACTTTGCAAACCGGATCAAGGTTTTAACTAGGAGTGTCAGACAATCAATAAAGGGAGGGTGGAGCTAGAAGGCCACAGCCTGGGCGGTCGCCTGGCCAAGGGATTTACAAATATCGGCAGCAGGTCGCGCCGGCCCGTAGAAGAAGCCCTGAACCTGATGACAGCCCAGATCTCGCAGGTACTTCAGCTGCTCATCAGTTTCAACGCCTTCAGCCACAATCTCCAGCTTCAGGCCATGGGCCATGGCGACAATGGCATTCACAATACAGGCCCCGTCATCGCCGCTGCGTATGGCTTTGACAAAGGACTGGTCCACTTTCAGGGTATGGATAGGCAGTCTGTGCAGGTAGTTGAGCGAGGAGTAACCGGTGCCGAAGTCGTCGATGGCGATACGCACGCCAAGTGCTGCCAGCTCACGGAGTTTCTGACTGATCTGCTCCAGATCCGTCATGATCACGTTTTCGGTAATCTCAATCTCGAGATTGCTGGCCGGGAAATTGCGGGCCTTCACTCTCTGCATCAGAGTTTCCACAAAGCGTGGGTGTTCGACCTGAATCGGGGACAGGTTCACCGCGAGACGAAGGTCAGAGTGGCCGGAGCGAATCCACTGACCGACGTCCTGGCATGCCTGGTCCAGCACCCATTCGCTTAGCTGGCCGATCAATTTGGTTTCCTCTGCCAGGGGCAGAAAATCCCGGGGGTAGAGCAATCCCCGTTCAGGATGTTGCCAGCGCACCAGAGCCTCAAGGCCGACAATTCGATTGGTGGTCGAGCAGACCTGGGGCTGGTAGAAGACCCTTAATTCATCCCGTTCAAGCCCACGACGGAGATCCCGCTCAAGATTCAGCCGGTTTGCCGTGTCGATGCTCATGCTCTCTGAATAGAATCGGTAACCGTCCTTGCCTTTGCCTTTGACGTGGTACATGGCAATGTCGGCGTTCTGGATCAGCTGATCCATGTTTACGCCGGCTTCAGGGTAGATGGCAATGCCAATGCTGACGCCTACAAAAACCTCATGGTCGCCAAGCTGGAAAGGCGCCCGTAATGCATTGATCAACTTCTTCGCTATCTGTTTCGCATCATCGTGATTGTGCATGGAGGGAAGTAGCAGTGTGAATTCATCACCGCCAAAACGGGACAGGGTATCGCCTTTGCGAAGGCACTTCTCAAGCCTCTGGGTGACTGCCTGCAACAGACGATCACCCATCGCGTGGCCCAGGGTATCGTTGATAACCTTGAAACGGTCAAGGTCCAGGAACATCACCGCCAGTTTCTGCTCTTCGCGACTGGCATGAGTTATGGCCAGTTCCAGGCGGTCTTTAAATAGCGCACGGTTTGGTAACCGTGTCAGCAGGTCGTGATAGGCCTGGAAGTTAATGAACGCCTCGGCTTCTTTCCTCTCAGTGACATCTCTTGCTGTGCCGTAATAGCGAGCAGCCTTGCCATTCCCGCCACCATGGGTTGCACCGGCGTGTGGCCAGGTTTGAGGGTCGACAGGGAATGCGGTGACCTCGAAATGTCTTGTTGCACGACGGCTGCCTCGGGTTTTAAGGCGAACCTCCAGGGTTCTGGGGTTGTCAGCGGTTATGTTAGGGCCCTTCAGGGCATATGTTCCCCGGGCTACGTCACGGTCGTCCAGAATGTGGCGAAAATGCCGACCGCAGAGCTCCGTCGGCTGATAACCCAGCAGACTTTCGACCTTGCTGTTTACGAAGCAAAAATGACCATGATCGTCGAGCATGAACACAATGTCGGGGGAGCTGTTTACGATATACCGGTGCAGGGCTTCCGACTTCTCCAGCCGCATCTGAACGTGTTCATGGGCTTTCATCAGCGACTGCTGACCGATAACACTTTCAACGGTGGCGAGTAACTCTTCCGGATCAAAGGGTTTCCGGATGTAGTCCAGTGCACCCCGCCGGAGTGCACGACTGACGGCGTTGAAGGAGCTTTCTCCGCTGACCACGATGGTGCCGCAGTCGGGCTGGATGTCGGTCAGGTGGGCCATGACATCGAAGCCATCGACTTCTGGCATTCGCAGGTCCAGAAGAGCCAGGTCGAAGTGTTGCGAATTTACCAGTTCACATGCCTTTGCCCCTCCACTGGCTTCCGTAACCTGGTAGCCACGGTCCCGCAACAGGGAGGCGAGTGTAGTCAGCAGGCGGGGCTCGTCATCCACCACCAGAATGTGGGCGGTTAATCCATAACTGAAAGGCTGGTCAGCGAGTTCAGATGCCATCGGTCTGTGTCCGTTTCATCGTCAGTCGGTCTCATTCTTTTTATGGCTGGCCGCTGGCAGCAAAATCCTGAAGGTGGTTCCTTCCTGCCCCGTGCGGCAAGCTATGATGGCCTCCATGTCATCAATGAGCTGCTTCACAATACTCAGGCCCAAACCGCTGTGGCCCTCTCCCTTTGTGGTACTGACCGGTGCAAACAGCGATTCCCGAATCTGCTCGGGTATTCCCGCTCCGGTATCCGTAATCTCAAGCTCCACCCACGTGCGGTTATTTTGCCACACAGGGGCCGATGTCCTTATTTCGACTCTGCCGCCATCTTCGGGAAGACTTTCCGCCGCATTACGTACCAGATTGATTACGATCTGGCGAATGGGTGGAGCGCTCGCGGCGACTTCGGTTGACTGTTTGCACAGTAGCACGTCAAGTTTACGTTTGCTGTCCGCGAACAGGCTGTCTTCCAGTATACGTGAGAGACTTTTCAGCTCGGCATTCAATTCAGTGCTCGGCCCGATCCCTTCGGAATCCTGCAGTGCGCTGTCGGAACGACTCATCTGCAGCAGCAGATTGCCTGCCCGGTCCAGCTCCTCACGAATGACATCCAGCTCCTGGCGCACGTCACTATCTTCAAGCCGGTTTCTCAGCCTGAAAATATACTGACGTATAATGGTTAACGGATTACTTACCTCGTGTACCTGCTTTCGCATCTGCGCGCTGGCGATTTCTTCATCAAACTGATGGTCAGCCTTCGAAGGTGTGACTGCGGGCGTCCGGTCACCCAGAGCGATCGAGAGCTGGCGAGTAAACAAACTGGCAAGTTCAGTGGTCGCTGTCAGATCCTCCTTGTCCGTGCCCAGGGCGAACACGCCCGAGGACTTGTCGCCACTGACAACCGGCACTGCCAGCAGGGATGGCGCATGCAGGAGAGACAGCAACTGGCGATCCAGAACCGTGGGAGCGCGATCCCCGAGGCTCACGGAGCGCCCCGAAGTGAATGCTTCGGTCAGCACGCTACCGCCAGGCTGGGCCGAGATGGAAAAATGCGGGATGTCACCGATGGTTCCTGAAAGCAGTACCAGGTTGTCATCCACGTGGCCAAAGCAAAGGGCGGGGAGGCCCGTGACCAGGGTCAGGCTGTTGACCGTCTCGGCGAGAATGCTATCCATCTCACCATTGAGGTCCGCAAGCTGAATAGCCTGACTGGCAATCGTCTGTCGAAGGATTACCTGTTTCAGTTGCTGTGTTGCGCTTTCACCACTGTACTCATCATCAAGGGGGATCCCCAATGATGCAGCCATTCCTGACACTTCGTGGGCGATGCGGCGGTTGATCTCCCGGGTTAATTCTTCATTGAGGCCAAAAATGGTTGCGGCGGCGGCAATGCCGGCGGCATCCGAAAGTGCCAGGCGGGTGGCAAGGCTGATCAGTTTTACCAGATGTCCGGCGTCCCGTAGTTCATTCGGGAGGGCTTGCTGATAACGCATGGCATCGGCCGCCATGGGGCCAAGCCCCCAGGCTGTAACCAGCTCGGCCGCAATGTCGGACTGGTGATCAAAATAGTATTGCTTCGTTTCCGCTGCCGGGGTTTTAATGGCTATCAACTCGCCGATATTGTGAAGCATGCCCAGCATGAAAGCTTCGTCCGGTTCCGAGTATCGGGTGAGGGTGGCAAGAGCTCGCGCGGTGAGTGCTGTCGTCAGTGAATGGCGCCAGAAATCACGGAGCTGCTGCCACTCATCACCGCCCAGCTCGAACAAAAGCTGGCGTAAAGCTGCGGTCAGAACTAGGGTATGGAATCGCCTTGTGCCGAGCCTGAGAAGGGCCTGGTCCACCGACCGGATCCGCGTTGTCGGGCCGTAAAGGGCTGAGTTTGCGAGCGCGAGGATGCGCGTGACGAGAGCCGTATCTGCCGAAACTATCTGACTGATGGTCCGGTAGTTCTCATCCTGTTGGCACGCCTCAAGCGCCCGAAGGGTTACCTCCGGCAGACTCGGTAGTTGAAGATCAGGAGCAAATTGCATGGAGCTTACCTGCCGCGCCTTGGCAAAGTTTATTATAGGTCCAAAAGACAGCCTGTGACGTCCTGTTCATTCTTAGGGCCCGCGTTGAGCTTAGACAATAATCCGTCGTTATTAAATACTTGTTGCTCTTTTTTTAAGCAATATATTATCTATCATGTGATATGTGTAGAATTTTTACAGGTTAAAATGTCAGAATCCGTAAAATCAGGGACGTAGCTTACCGGTCATGACCGTAAAAGAACCAGCAAAGCCCAAATTACATCAACCCCGGACCATTGCCATTACCGGTGGCAAGGGCGGTGTCGGCAAGACCTCGGTGGCCTTGAATCTGGCACTGACTCTCGCGCGTCAGGGAAACCGGGTTTTGCTGCTGGATGGTGACACCGATCTTGCCAACGTCAGTATTATGGTTGGCCTGTATCCTCAGAAGACTCTGGCTAATGTGATGGCTGGTGAATGCCGGCTTGAAGATATCCTCCTCAAGACGGACTATGACCTTCACATTGTGCCGGGAGCTTCCGGTATGCAGGAATGCATGGACATGAGTCCCTCTGACAGCCTGCGCATACTGCGGGCGCTTTCCCATCTTGAAAGCCGGTACGACTATGTGATCACGGATACCGCGGCCGGCCTGCAGGCCCCGAGCCTTCATATGATTGCAGCGGCGGAGCTTGCATGCGTTGTGGTGACTTCGGATCCGGCATCGCTCACGGATGCCTTCTCGCTGATTAAAGTCATCCTCCGCCGCGGCTACAAGAGAGTGCCCAGTATTCTCGTGAACATGGCGCAGGGAGCCAGCCAGGCCCGGTCGGTGTTCCAGCGCCTTGATTCGGCTGCGCAGCGCCACCTTGGGATTTCGCTCCACTACATGGGAGGTATCTGGCGGGACGAGACCCTTCGCCAGTCTGTGCTCAATCAGAAGCCGGTTGCACTGTTGCCGGTGTCAGATCCTTCCTGTCGACAGTTTCATACCCTGGCGGACATGGTGAATGTCCGGCTTTCCCAGTTGCCCCAGCGAAAAGCCGGTATTGCTGCATACTGGCACAATGTATCACGCCGTCAGAATGGTGAGCGCAAGGAGGCTGCCCGGCCTCCGCAATCCGTCGACCCTCGGGAGCGGTGTCTTAACGCAGTCAGCGAGCTTGAGGCAGCGCTGACGCAAGTGCCGGATAACGCGATGCTGCGTTATGAGGCATTTACCCGGCTGTTTGCACTGCTGGGGAGCACACTGGACAGTGATACCGTGGAAATAATCCAGACCGGGCTGGGGTCCATGGAGTGGGAAAAACTGGATATAGAGCGCAAGGAGCATCTCGCTGTGCACCTTCGTCATCTGGCCGATGAAATCGCACCGCAAGAAGAGCAGCCGCCAGACACACCCGTATCACCGGGCCACCCGGCTCTGCCCGAACCTGTTTATGACAGGATCAGTTTTGGTGAGCAGGACCGACTGGTTCGTGTGCTCAGGGAGCAGCCCGCGGATATTTCCCTGGATCAGCTGTTGCGATCCCTCGCTGGCAAGGACAGCAGCCGATCCTGATTTGCCACCCAAAAGCCCGCCTATTTTCCCCCTCATTTTATTAGCATTTTTTTGTATCGTAACTTTGCAGTGTGTCACCACAATGTCATGGAAGGTGTGCAAAGATTAACCACAATCGCCCGTAGTGGCGCGTAATATGCAACAGGATTTCTGAGCGTGGTTCGCAGGTATTTTCCTTGCCGGCAGGGCTGAGTCCGGCCGCAGACATGAATATTGAGAAGGAGTTCTTAAATGGCAACACAGCAGCTTACATCCGGAGAGTCGTCGTCGAAGGTACTCGAACAGCTCCGGGGCAAGCACGTTCTTATCACTGGTACCTCGGGTTTCCTTGGCAAGGTTGTGCTCGAAAAACTGATTCGAGCTGTTCCCGAGATTGGTGGTATTTATCTGTTGATTCGGGGTAACAAGCGCCATCCTGATGCCCGCGGCCGGTTCATGAATGAGATTGCAACGTCCTCGGTATTTGAACGTCTGCGTCAGGAAGACAATGAGGCGTTCGAAAACTTTGTGGAGGATCGGATCCATTGTGTAACCGGTGAAGTGACGGAACCGCTGTTCGGACTATCACCGGATCACTTCCGGAAACTGGCGGGTGGCCTGGATGCAGTGATCAATTCCGCGGCCAGTGTGAATTTCCGAGAAGAGCTGGACAAGGCCTTGGCGATCAATACCCGTTGCCTGGAAAATGTCGCTGAACTGGCCCGTCAGAACAGTGATCTGGCTGTGTTGCAGGTTTCTACCTGCTATGTGAATGGTATGAATTCGGGTCAGGTAGCCGAAGCGGTTATCAAGCCTGCAGGCGAGCCCATTCCGCGCAGCACGGAAGGTTATTACGAGATCGACGAACTGGTTCGGCTGCTGGAAGACAAGATCGCCGATGTACGTTCGAGGTATTCGGGCAAGGCACTGGAGAAAAAACTGGTGGATCTTGGGATTCGTGAAGCCAATCGGTATGGCTGGAGCGACACCTACACCTTTACCAAGTGGCTGGGGGAGCAGTTGCTGATGAAAGCGCTGTCCGGTCGACCCCTGACCATTATACGTCCATCCATCATCGAAAGCGCGCTGGAAGAACCGGCACCGGGCTGGATTGAGGGTGTGAAGGTGGCGGATGCGATTATTCTTGCCTATGCCCGTGAGAAGGTGACTCTGTTCCCGGGCAAACGTTCCGGTGTGATTGATGTTATTCCGGTGGATCTGGTTGCTAACGCGATCATATTGTCCCTGGCCGAAGCGCTTTCAGAGCCCGCGCGCCAGCGCATTTACCAGTGTTGCAGTGGTAGCTCGAACCCCATCTCTCTAGGCGAGTTCATTGACCACCTGATGGCGGAAGCCAAAGCCAACTACGCGGAATACGATCAGCTGTTCTATCGTCAGCCGAGCAAGCCGTTCATTGCCGTGAACCGGAAACTCTTTGATGCCGTGGTTGGTGGGGTACGTATCCCGCTCAGCATTACTGGCCGGGTTCTCAAAATGCTCGGGCAGAATCGCGAGCTGAAGGTATTGCGTAACCTGGATACTACTCGTTCTCTGGCAACGATCTTTGGTTTTTACACAGCGCCGGATTATATCTTCCGTAACGATGAGCTGCTCGCGCTCGCTTCCCGAATGGGGCAAGTGGACAAGGTTCTGTTCCCGATCGATGCGCGCCAGATCAACTGGGGCGTTTACCTCCAGAAGATCCACCTTGCGGGTTTGAACCGTTACGCACTCAAGGAGCGGAAGCTCTACAGCCTTCGTTCGGCCAAGGCCCGCAAGAAAGCGGCTTAAACTCCCCGCCCGATTCTCCCGAATCGGGCTTTACTCTCCTCTTCCAATGCGCCGGGCCGAACTGTTGTTAATCCTGGTTGCGGTTGGCCCTGATAGGTCTATCCTTTGAGGAGCTTCTCATTGGATGCAAATTACCGTTGTTTTCTTGAAGGTTACTGGACTAATTCGGCCAAAAGTTCATGCGTGTTAGGACGTTAGTCTAATTCAATGTGCAGTGGCACACATGTTGAACTACCGCTATCCGTCTTAAGGGCTGGAGAGGCCCGATCGCTCTGTATTCCAAAAAAACCGACAACGACAACAGACTCTGACTAAAGGGGGAGCACAATGACTGATAAACAGGTATATCCGGTAAGCCCTGATGTGGCTAAACGGGCCCTGCTTAACAGGGAACAGTATGACGAAATGTATCGTCAGTCAGTCGAGGACCCGGATACCTTCTGGGCTGAACACGGCAAGCGCCTTGAATGGATCAAGCCCTACACCAAGGTGAAGAACACCTCTTACGACTATAACAATCTGTCGATAAAGTGGTTCGAGGATGGTCAGCTGAACGCCTCTGCCAATTGCCTTGATCGTCACCTCGAAAAGAAGGGTGACCAGACTGCCATTATCTTTGAAGGTGATGATCCGGCCGATTCCCGCAACGTGACTTATCGCGAACTGCACGAGGAGACCAGCAAGTTCGCCAACGTCCTCAAGAGTCTGGGTGTGAAGAAGGGTGATGTCGTCACCATCTACATGCCAATGATTGTCGAGACCGCTGTTGCCATGCTGGCCTGCGCACGCATCGGTGCGATCCACTCTGTCGTTTTCGGCGGCTTCTCGCCGGAAGCATTGGGTGCCCGTATTGTTAATGGCAACTCCCGCTTCGTGATCACCTCAGACGAAGGCCTTCGTGGCGGTCGCAAGATTCCTCTGAAAAAGAACGTGGATGCGGCCCTCAAGAAGGAAGAGTCTGCCAAGGTTGAGAAAGTCGTTGTGGTTTCCCGTACCGGCGGCGATGTGCCCTGGAACGAAAGTCGTGACGAGCGTTATGAGGATCTGATGAAGTCTGCTTCCGCAGACTGCCCGCCGGAGCCAATGGGAGCGGAAGACCCGCTGTTCATGCTTTACACTTCAGGCTCAACCGGTGCCCCCAAAGGTGTTCTGCACACCACCGGTGGTTACATGGTTTACGCCTCCATGACTCATGAATACGTGTTCGATTATCACGATGGTGATGTCTACTGGTGTACCGCTGACTTCGGCTGGGTTACCGGCCACAGCTATATCCTCTACGGCCCGCTGGCCAACGGCGCTATCTCTGTCCTGTTCGAGGGTGTGCCCAACTATCCGGACAGTTCTCGCATGGGGCAGGTTGTTGACAAGCACAAGGTCAATATCCTCTACACTGCGCCGACAGCTATCCGTGCCCTTATGGCCGAGGGCGAGTCCTGCATGAATGGCACAACCCGTGAGAGCCTTAAGCTGCTGGGTTCTGTCGGCGAACCAATCAACCCGGAAGCCTGGGAGTGGTATCACCGCGTGATCGGCAACAGCAAGTGCCCGATCGTGGATACCTGGTGGCAGACCGAGACTGGCGGCATTCTGATTTCGCCGCTGCCGGGCGCTATTGACCTGAAGCCGGGTTCAGCCACTGTTCCGTTCTTTGGCGTGCAGCCGGCACTGGTTGATAACGACGGCAACATCCTGGAAGGCAAGACCGAGGGTAACCTGGTTATTCTGGATAGCTGGCCCGGTCAGATGCGCACCATCTACGGTGATCATGAGCGCTTTGTGCAGACCTACTTCAGCACTTACAAGGGCATGTACTTTACCGGTGACGGTGCCCGTCGTGATGAAGACGGTTATTACTGGATTACCGGCCGTGTCGACGACGTTCTGAACGTATCGGGTCACCGCCTGGGCACCGCCGAGGTCGAGAGTGCTCTCGTGGGGCATGGCAAGGTAGCCGAAGCCGCCGTGGTTGGTTATCCGCATGACATCAAGGGGCAGGGCATCTATGTCTATGTAACCCTGGTTCAGGGCGTTGAGCCAAGCGATGAGCTGAAAAAGGAACTGGTCCAATGGGTGCGGAAGGAAATCGGTCCGATTGCCTCTCCGGATGTGATCCAGTGGGCACCTGGACTGCCGAAAACGCGTTCTGGCAAGATTATGCGCCGGATTTTGCGTAAGATTGCTGCAAACGAGCACGATCAGTTGGGCGATACCTCCACTCTGGCAGACCCGGGTGTGGTAGATGAGCTCATCGGCAGTCGTGAGTTTAAATAAGGTCTGGATGCAGGCCGCAAACCTGTAAGGAATCGTTGAATGCCACAAACAATTATCGTCGCTGATGATCACCCGCTGTTCAGAGCAGCGCTAAAGCAGGCGGTCAGTCAGGCGGTGCCGGATGCAGAGACAGTAGAGGTCGATAGCATCAAGGCACTGCAGGCGGCGGTAGAGTCACACCCGGATGCGGATTTGGTTCTACTGGATCTCAATATGCCGGGTGCCCACGGTTTCTCCGGGCTCGTGTTTATGCGCGGGCAGTACCCGGGCTTGCCGGTGGTGGTTGTGTCAGGTTCTGAAGAAATGCAGGTGATGCGCCGCTCGATTGATTACGGGGCGTCCGGCTTCATTCCCAAGTCGGCGCCGTTGCCCACCATCACGGAGGCGATTCAGGCGGTTCTGGAAGGAGACGTCTGGTTGCCGGCCGGGGTGGCCGATAAGATTGAGCGGATGCATTCGGATGCCACAGACTTTTCGGAAAAACTGGCGTCGCTGACACCGCAACAGTTCCGGGTGCTGGGTATGTTGGCCGAGGGGCTTCTGAACAAACAGATTGCTTATGATCTGGATGTTTCGGAGGCAACGATCAAGGCACATATTACGGCCGTGTTCAGGAAGCTCGGGGTTCGTAACCGGACCCAGGCGGTGATTGCGATCCAGCAGATGGAGATTGATCCTTCGGATCAGTCGTTGTCTGGAAGCTGAAACTCAGCTTTTCCGGTTTGGATATGAAATGGGAGCCCTGGGGCTCCCGTTTTTTGTTTGTACCCGTTCTCAAGTTTTGTTCACTGATAGCCGTATTACTTACTTCCGGCGTAACCCAGTTCCTTGTCCACCAGGTTGAACAGCTTTCCGCTTTTGTGCCATCGATCAAAGTTCTCGAGGAACTGGTCGGTGAGGGCGCGTTTCCAGCCAATAAAGTCGCCCGCCATGTGGGCGGTCATGGTGACGTTCTCCATGTCCCACAGTGGGTGATCTTCCTGTAACGGCTCTTCTTCGAAGACGTCCAGTCCGGCTCCGGCAATCTCGCCACTGTTGAGTGCCGCAACCAGGTCATCGGTTTTCACAATCGGGCCGCGGCCGATGTTGATAAGGCGTGCCGTATTTTTCATCGCCTTGAACGCCTTTTCGTCGAACAGGCCTTCAGTCTGAGGTGTCAGAGGCGCAGCGATAACCACGTAGTCCGCATGCCCCAGCTGTTCATACAGGTCATCGTTGCCATGGACGGCAACGAAGTCCGGGTCGTCACGGCGGGGGGTGCGGGCAATTCCGTGGGGCTTCAGACCGGCAGCACCTACCAGGCGCCCAATCTGGCGACCAATGGAACCGGCGCCAACTACCAGCACCTGCTTGCCTTCTGCCCGTTCAGTGTCCCGGTGCTTCCACTGGTGTTTCAGCTGCAACCGGATGGAACCGGGGAAGTCCTTGGCAAACATGAGAATGGTACAGAGAACGTATTCGGCGATGGTCCGGTCAAAGATCCCCCGGGCATTAGTGACCACAACATCGCCCTTGATCAGGGCCGGAAACATCAGTGCGTCCACACCGGCGCTGGTGGCGTGGATCCATTTCAATTTGTCCGCACATGGCCAGGCCGCTTCAAGGGCTTCCGTACGGAAGTCTGTCACCATCATTATCTCGGTGCCAGGCAGAGTATCCCGGAGGGTTTGCTCGTCAAAGGCGAATCGCACTTCCGCCCGCGCCCGGACTGCGTCCATCCCTGGTGGTTCCTGCTCGCCCGGAGCAGTAAGAACGGTTACAACGGGCTTGTTTTGCTGCGTCATTTAACCTCCGCCTGGTTATCTGGCTGACGATCTGGTGGGTTGAATCCACTACAGTCTGGTTCGCTGGTGCTGCGGGGTCAACTGGTGCTTGCGCGAACCTTCCGGGACGCCTCTGATCGCAGCACTTTCACGTACATAATCTTTCTGATTTTAAGTCTTGTATGCCCCCTCCTTACTGACTAATCTGCAGGGGTAGATAATCATTGTCCCGTTCGCAAGAGGTGTATATGGCTGAACCCACCAACAGAGAGACTGGCCAGTCCAAACCCCGTAAGGTGAAGTACCGCAAGAACAAGGCCAGTTGGAACCCTGCCATGCAGGCCGTTCCTGTGCCGGGCATTCGCCGTATGGTGAATATGGCAGCCACCATGAAGGACGTCATACATCTTTCCATCGGCCAGCCGGATTTGCCTACGCCCAAGCACATTATTGATGCGTATATTGATGCGCTCAATGCCGGGCAAACCGGCTATACCATGGACGCTGGTTTGCCGGAGCTTCTGGTTGCATTGCGGGATTACTACGGCAAGCGCTATAACCGGAAACTGACCCGGGATAACATCCTGATCACCAGTGGCGCCACTGAGGCCATGTACCTGGCTATTTCTGCCACGTCGGCTCCCGGCCGGCAGTTTATCGTCACGGATCCGTCGTTCCTGCTTTACGCGCCGCTGATCCGGATGAATGGCGGCGAGGTCAAGTTCGTCCCGACACGGGCAGAGAATGACCACCAGCTGGATCCGGATGAGGTGATCGCAGCTATGGGGCCGCGCACCTTCGCGCTTATTCTGAACAACCCCAATAATCCCACTGGCGCGGTTTATCCCCGTACTACGGTGGAGACCATTCTTGAGGAATGCGCTTATCGGGGTATTCAGGTGTATGCGGACGAGGTATACGACCACCTGATTTTCGACGATGACGACTTTGCCAGTGTGCTGAACTGCTCGATGGATCTGGACAACATAATGTGCATCAGCAGCTTCTCCAAAACCTACAGCATGGCCGGGCTTCGGATAGGCTGGGTGATATCCAGCCAGGCAGCCATCAAGTCCCTGAGGCGCTATCACATGTTCACCACCTCAGTCGCCAATACGCCGTCCCAGTTTGCGGGTGTGGCGGCACTGACCGGTGACCAGCAGTGCGTTACGGATATGGTCAATATCTACCGTGAGCGTCGTGACAAGGTGGTGGAACTGATCGACCAGACGCCGTACATGACTGGCTACAAGCCTGGCGGGGCGTTTTTTGCGTTCCCCGATCTCCCTCCCCATGTGGATGGGTCAGATCTGGCTCTGAGGATGCTGAAAGAAACCGGTGTCTGTCTCGTGCCTGGTGATGCTTTTGGTGAGGGTTGCACGAACGCTGTACGGATCAGTTTCTCGACGACCTGTGAAAAACTGGATGAGGCCTTCGATCGCATCATCCCCTGGATGGCGAAGCAGCAGTTCTGAGGCTGGATCATGGCAGCCCTGGACTCAGTTCTCATCCAATGCCCATACTGTTGGGAGTCGCTGGACATAAGTGTCGACCCATCAGTGCCGGAGCAGGAATACGTTGAGGACTGCCAGGTTTGCTGCCAGCCGATCCTGATTCACGTTATCTTTGATGACAACCTGACTCCCCATGTTGATGCCCGGGCCGAGAACGAATAACCGGCCCGGTCAATTCTGACCAATCATTAACCTGCCAAAGTTGCCCGAATGCCCGCCGTGCCTCAGGATGAAGGTGACATTCACGGAGAGAATTCCATGACGACATTACCCTTGAGGGGCCTCTGGGCTCTTGTTTTACTTACCCTGGTGTTGACCAGTGGTTGCGCCAGTTTATCTCCCTACTCTATTTCGGAAGGGGAGCTGGAACGCCATCTGCAGGATGTAGTGAGTGAGTATGATCGCCAGCAGCTGCAAAGTGGCTCGCCTCTTAGTCTGAGTCTCGACGATGCAGACATAACCCTTGGACCTGATGGCCGGGACGTTGCCGTGATCGATGTGCGGGGGCAGGTAGCCCTCAATGCGCTGATGGTTAAACTGCCCGTAGACATTGCCCTCAAGGTGGAGGGCGCACCCGTCTATGACAGTAAGGAGAAGGCGATTTACATTCGCCGCCTGCAGTTACTGGAGAGCAGCATTGATTCCCCCCTGTTCAAGGGTGACCTGAAGCCGGTCACCGATACCGCGATGCGGGTTGTGGCCCAGATGCTGGAAACCATGCCAGTTTATCGTCTCGACGATACCGATTTTGCCCAGCGGATGTTTGGCATGATGCCGGTGGATGTGCGGGTGGCGCCCGGGCGTCTGGAATTTGTCATGGCGGACCAGTAGGGCGTCACGTTGAACAATGCGGGCGGTCCGCTTCCGGACCGCCCGCATCCTTCCAGGTCAGGGGGACAGTCGCTTACAGATTGCGGAGCCGATTTCATGGGTGCCGCGCTGACTGCCTGCGTTTTCGGCCAGATCGGCAGCTACTGCTTCAAATAACTCCTTGCCGGCGGCCGCCAGTGATGGGTCCTTTCGGCCCAGCCACTCAAGCATACGGGCTGTGGTGAACAGCATGGCCGTGGGGTCTGCCAGGCCCTGGCCCGCAATGTCCGGAGCACTGCCATGGGTGGGTTCGAACATGGAAGGCATGTGCGGGTCTGTGGGGTTAAGGTTGCAGGACGGTGCCACGCCCATGCCGCCTGAAAGTACTGCCGCGAGATCGGTCAGAATATCGCCTTGCAGGTTACTGGCGACAACCACATCAAAGGCCCAGGGGCTTTGCACGAATTTCATGCAGGCTGCATCCACCAGCTCGTGGTGAATGGCAACGTCCGGATACTCCCGGCTGATTTCCTCAAAAGCTTCGGTATACATGTCGCCCCAGTAACGCAGGGCATTGCGTTTGGTCACCAGGCACACCTGGCTTTCGCAGGTCCGGCCGTCAATAGTGCGGAAGCTGCGTGTGCGGCCACCCTTTACCCGCTCAGCTGCCCTGGCACGTGCCTGTTCAAAACCATAGCGAATAATGCGGTCGGTTGCCTTGCGGGTGAACACTTCCATCTGGGTCGCCACTTCGTCCGGTAAACCCTTTCGCAGGCGGCCGCCCTGACCGACATATTCACCCTCTGAGTTTTCCCGGATGACCAGCATGTCGATATCTCTCGCCCGGTCGTCAGCCAGGTACTGGCGGGCACCAGGTAATAGCCGGGCAGGGCGCTCACACACCCATTGGTCAAAACCCTTGCGCATGTCCAGCAGGGGCGCCAGCGAAATGCTGTCTGGCAGCAGATAGCGCTCGGGATCGTCAACGGGGCCGGGATCCCCCAGTGCGCCGAGCAAAATGGCATCGTAAGCCTGCAGCTGGGTCAGCGCGTCTTCCGGCATGGATTCGCCATGGTCCTCATGCCAGGCATGGGAAGGCCAGGGAAAACGTGTCCACTCCAGCGTCAGATCGTGCCTGGCCCGCAGGGTTTCCAGGCAACGCACGGCTTCACTAACAACTTCTGGCCCAATTCCATCGCCTGGTGTGACTGCGATGCGGGTAGTTTCACCCATTCCGGAGACTCCTTTTTTGAATAGACTCGTATAACAAACTCACCTCAGTTTAGTCATGTAAATTGGGGATGCCACCGTATATCGACGTAATAGCTTCGAGCTGTTTTACCAGGGAGTGGTTGACGTTTATATTAATGTGAAGATACTGCTTACAAAAGGTAAGTATTCGGCCCGACGAGTTGTTTAGGAGTTGAAGTGAACCAGCCCGCTGTCCTGTTTGATGAGTCTCATTGTGAGCAATGCGCCTGTGGCGAAGGGTTGGATTTTTCCTTCACGTTCGCGTTCCAGCCTATTGTGGATGTCGTGAACAAATCCGTATATGCCTACGAAGCACTGGTTCGTGGTCCGGAAGGCGAGGGCGCCATGAGTGTCCTGTCGAAGGTGAACGAGCGTAATCGTTATTCGTTTGATCAGGTTTGTCGGGTAAAGGCGGTGAAACTGGCGTCCAGGCTGGGTATGGACGCCAAG
Organism: Marinobacter sediminum; assembly: GCF_023657445.1. Taxonomy (NCBI): domain Bacteria; kingdom Pseudomonadati; phylum Pseudomonadota; class Gammaproteobacteria; order Pseudomonadales; family Marinobacteraceae; genus Marinobacter; species Marinobacter sediminum. The sequence goes on from NZ_JAGTWY010000001.1 coordinate 395,856, forward strand.
CTCAGTATTAATTTCATGCCTAATGCGGTCTACCAGGCCGAATATTGCATCCGTACAACGCTGGCGGCTGCCAAGACCTATAACTTTGATACCAGTAAAATTATCTTTGAGTTGACGGAGGACGAAAAGCTGACGTCCGTGGAGCACCTGGTATCGATTATCGAGGCCTATCAAGAGATGGGTTTCAGCACCGCAATTGATGATTTTGGCGCAGGGTACTCCCGCTACAACATCATGATGGCCTGCCCCCCGGATCTGCTTAAACTGGATATGGGGCTCGTCCGTAACATTCAGGAACAGCCCAACAAGCAGGCCGTGGTGGCCGGCATCATCACCATGATGAAGCAGTTGGGTGGTAAGATTGTTGCTGAGGGAGTGGAAACCAAAGAAGAGTATTTCTGGTTACGCTCACAAGGTATTACCCTTTATCAGGGCTTTCTTTTCGCGAAGCCCGGGTTCGAGTGCCTTCCGGAGCCGGTTTATCCGGCTTAACGTACCCCTGAACTGACAGGACTCTACCGTTGCTCTACCGCATTTTAACGATTGTTGGCGGACTGATATTTGTTGTCGCCCTGTTCGCCCTGCTCTGGTATTTCTGCAAGAAATTCCTTGAGTACCATGGCGTTACTGATCAGGTCTCTGATCGAGCCACTGTGCTTGCGACCTGGACCTTTGCCGGTATCAGTGTCGGGCTCGTTTTCGCCGTTGTTGGCGCTTTTGTTCTGGGCCCCTGGGCGTTCTATCGAACACTCAGGGGTCATGACGTGAACATATCCGACGGCGCTGCAATCTGGTGGGGCTTCGGCATTGTTGTGGCGGCCCTCGGCATTACCGCCATCGGCTTCTTCGGTTTTCTCGCGGCCGTGGGGGCCTATTGACCGGCCTTTTCAGCTGATCACGCGTAGCTGCTCCCTGAACCAGATGAGCGCCGGTTCCCGCTCATAGGCTTTGTGCCAGTAAAGGTGCACGTCAATCGAGGGAAAATCGGCGGGCGGGTCCATGATGGTGATGTTCGCTCGCTCGGCAATAATCTTTGCATAGGCTTCCGGCATGGTGAGCAGCAGATCCGTTTCTTCCACGACCCGACAGGCAGCATAGTAGTGCTGGCAGCGCAACCGGATGCTGCGCTGCACGCCAAGGCGGGACAGTTCGAAATCCTCAATTCCGGGGCCTTCCGTCCGGGACGACACCAGCACATGCCGGGCAGATAGATAGCCTTCCATGGTCAGTGCCTCAGCCGCCAGTGGGTGGTCATCTCTTGCCAGCACCACCAGCCGGTCCCGCCGAAGCAGTTCGTGAGATGTCTGGTTGCTCACCGGCAGCAATACGTCCACCGCAAAGTCCAGCTTGCCGGCGGCCAGCTGGGTTTCCATCTCCCGTCGCGCAATACGCTGGCTGACAATCTCCAGCTCCGGATACTGATCCAGACGCTTCATTAACTGGGGCAGAAACGTGGATTCCAGGATATCCCTCAGACCCAGTGAGTAGGTTTTGCGCTGGCTTGCCGGATCAAAGGCATGAAACTGGTTAACCGCGCTCTGGATCTGGGTCAAACCGGGGCGCATGGATTCCAGGAATCTTCGCGCCAGAGGGGTGGGCACCATTTGATTGCCCTGGCGTGAGAACAGGGGGTCATCAAAATGCTCTCTGAGTCGGGACAGCGAATGGCTGACTGCGGGCTGAGTGAGATGCAGTGCCCGTGCTGCTCGGGTCAGGCTGCCTTCCCGATAGATAGTGTCGAAAACATGCAGAAGATTCAGGTCCAGGCGATTCAGGGCCATGTTAAAAGTCCGCGTTTGTGAATAAGTTATACTAATGATAAACGATAAGAATAATTCAGTCGCGTAATAGTTGTCCCCACCCTAGACTGGACTCATCAATTTTTCAGCGCACCTGGTCGTGCAATTTCAGCGAGGATACGGCGATGGATTTTAATATTTCCGAGAAAGGTCAGGACTATCTCAACCGAGTGAAGCAATTCATGAAGGATGAGATTTTTCCCATTGAAGAACAGTACCACAAGGAGCTCGCATCTCTTGAGGACCGCTGGGTTGTGTTGCCCGTTATCAAGGAGCTGAAAGAGAAAGCCAAATCCCAGGGACTGTGGAACATGTTTTTCCCGGATGAAAAGCACGGTTGTGGCCTGCTGAACTCCGATTATGCCCTGATTGCCGAGGAAACCGGTCGCAGCTTCATTGCCCCGGAGATTTTCAACTGCAATGCGCCGGACACCGGGAACATGGAGGTGTTGATTCATTACGGTTCCGACGAGCAGAAGGCTGAGTGGTTGCCCGGGTTGATGAGTGGCGAAATCCGCTCTGCCTTCTGTATGACTGAGCCGGCCGTGGCTTCTTCCGATGCGACCAATATGGAAGCAACCGCGACGGTAGAAGGCGATGAAGTGGTCCTGAATGGCCGCAAATGGTGGAGCACCGGTATCGGTCATCCGGACTGTAAGGTCGGCATTTTCATGGGTGTCACCGATCCGGATGCCCAGAAACATCGCCGTCATTCCATGGTGCTGGTCCCGCTGGATACACCAGGTGTGAAAATCGAGCGGATGCTCCCGGTGTTTGGTGAATATGACGAGCCTTATGGCCATGGTGAGGTTCTGTTCGACAATGTCCGCCTGCCCAAGAGTGCAATCATTGCAGGCCCGGGCCGCGGTTTCGAAATTGCTCAGGGCCGTTTGGGCCCCGGTCGCGTACACCATTGCATGCGGGCTATCGGCGCTGCGGAGCGTACCCTGGAACTGCTGATTAACCGTGCGACGACACGTGAAGCGTTTGGTCGCCCGATTGCCAAGCTCGGTGGCAATCCGGATATTATTGCCAATGCCCGAATGGCTATTGAGCAGGCCCGCCTGCTAACGCTGAAATGCGCCTGGGCGCTGGATACCAAGGGTATTGCGGGCGCACTGCAGGAAGTTTCCATGATCAAGGCGGTGATTCCTTCCATGCTGCAGACCATTGTCGATCAGGCCATTCAGATCCATGGTGGCGCCGGGGTCAGTGATGATGACTTCCCGTTGACCCAGTTATTTGCGTACGCTCGTGTATTGCGGCTGGCGGATGGTCCGGATGAGGTGCACCGGGCGATGGTAGCTCGCCTGGAATTGCGCAAATACAAGAGCTGAGACTTAGAATTCGGGGCAGGAGTCGGCGGAAGGGTATTTCTGAAACACGCTCCTGGCGGCACATCCATGTGATGCTTGGGCTCCGCCATCCATGGCTCCGCACAGTTTCAGAAATACCCTTTCGCTGACTCCATTGTGCTTCGGAGTTGGCTTCGGTTTTTAACAAATAGGCAGTGGGGAACACCATGACACAGCGAGTATTCATAACAGGCGGCGCGAGCGGACTCGGTCGTGCCATCGCACTGCGTTACGCCAAAGACGGCGCCAAAGTCTGTATCGGTGACATTAACCCGGAGCAGGGTGCCAGTGTTGAACAGGAAATCAACAACGCAGGTGGCGAAGGCTACTTCGTGGAATGCGATGTTCGCCGCCTGACCGATCTGGAGAAGATCTGCGACGATCTGACCACCAAATGGGGTGGCGTGGATGTTGTCGTGAACAATGCGGGCGTTGCCTCTGCAGGCTCTATTGAAGACACCACCATGGCAGACTGGGAATGGATCCTGGACATCAACGTTCTGGGTGTCGTTCGTGGCTGTAAGGCCTTTACACCCCAGTTCAAGAAGCAGGGTTCCGGCACGTTTGTGAACATCGCCTCCATGGCAGGCCTGATGCTTGCGCCGCTGATGGATAGCTACAATGTATCCAAGGCCGGTGTGATTGCCCTGTCTGAGACCCTGAGCCATGAGCTGCGTGATGCCGGTATCCATGTCAGCTGCGTGTGCCCGGCATTTTTCCAGACCAACCTCGCCAGCAGCATGCGTTCCGATCTTCCCGGTGTTCAGCAGAACGTGAACAAGCTGATGAAGCGCTCCAGTATTACCGCTGAAGATGTGGCTGAGGACGTCGTGCGGTCAGCGAATGACCAGAGTTTCTGGGTTCTGCCTCACGCCAAAGAGCGCCGTATGTGGATGCTCAAGAGGCACGCGCCCAAGGCCTTTGACTGGCTGATGCATCAGGAAAGCAGGCGCTGGATGAAAAAGATGGGCGGTAAGGCCAAGGCCTGAACCAGACACGCGAACAAGAGGAGAGCCCTGAATGACCCAGATTGATGAGGCGATGGAGATCCGTGAAGGCGAAGAGCTGGACGTAGCCGCCGTAGACCGATTCATGAAAAAGGCCATTCCGGAATTAGCAGGCGAACCGGATATTCGCCAGTACCCGGGCGGTGCCTCGAACCTGACCTACCAGGTGGATTACGGAGACCGTTCCTACGTTCTCCGTCGTCCCCCTCTCGGCAAGATTGCCAAGTCAGCCCACGACATGCTGCGGGAAGCGAGGGTAATGAGGGCTCTGAAGCCGGTTTATCCCTACGTGCCGACTATTATCGCCATATGCGATGACCACGATGTGCTGGGTTGTGATTTCTATGTCATGGAGCGACTGAAAGGCATCATCCTGCGCCAGGATTTCCCCGAAGACTTCGATTTGAGCGAGGCAGATACCCGCAAGCTGTGCCTGAACGTTGTCGACAAACTGGTTGACCTGCACCGTGTGGATGCCAGGGCTGCTGGCCTGGATAGGCTCGGCAAGGGCGAGGGCTATGTTCAGCGCCAGATTGGCGGCTGGAGCGATCGTTTTCGCAAGGCACGTACTGAGGATGTTGGTGATTTCGAGGCCGTCATGTCCTGGCTGGATGACAAAATGCCGGAGGATATTGCCCAGGTTGTCATCCATAACGATTTCCGCTTCGACAATGTGGTGCTGAACCCGGATAACCCGTTTGAAGTGACCGGTGTGCTGGACTGGGAAATGGCCACCATCGGCGACCCGCTGATGGATCTGGGCAACAGTCTGGCCTATTGGATTGAGGCAGACGATGAAGGTCCATTCCAGATGCTGCGTCGTCAGCCTACTCACCGTCCCGGCATGCTGAGCCGGAAGGAAGTGGTGGAGTATTACATGGAGAAGTCCGGCTTTCGGGTCGATAACTTCGATTTCTATGAAATCTATGGCCTGTTCCGGCTGGCGGTGATTGTTCAGCAGATCTACTACCGCTATTACCATGGCCAGACCAGTGACAAGCGCTTTGCAGCCTTCGGCCAGGCCGCCAATTATCTGGAAAAACGCTGTCAGCGCCTGATCGCCGAGAGTTCCCTGTAATGGCTACGGTTTATCTGGTGCGTCACGGGCAGGCGAGTTTCGGAAAGGCCAACTACGACCAGCTGTCACCTACCGGCTGGGAGCAGGGTCGGGTACTGGGACGCTGGCTGGCAGACAAGGTGACACCGGCCGCCATTTTTGGTGGCAACCAGGAGCGTCACCGGGAAACCGTCGAAGCCATTGCCACCGGTTTTGGCACCAGGCTTCCGGATATGCAGGTGGCGCCGGGCTTCAACGAATTCGATCACACGTCGGTTTTGACATGCTATCGCCCTGAGTGGAGGGACCGTGAAATCATGGCCCGGGATCTGGCGGCTTTTCCCAAGCCTGCGAGAGCGTTTCAGGAAGCCTTCGTTCAGGCAGTCCGTCGCTGGGCCTCCGGTGAGCATGACCATGACTACGAGGAGACCTGGCCAGACTTCAAGGCGAGAGTGCTCAAGGCATTTGATGACATGATTGAGTACGCGGATGGTGGTGATGTCCTGGTTGCTACCTCCGGCGGACCGATATCGGTTATCTGCCAGCACCTGCTGGCCCTTGATGATCGGCGTGCGCTGGGCCTGAATGAGGTGATCGCCAATACCAGCGTCAGCCGGGTTCTTTATTCCGGGCCACGCTGCAGCCTGTCAGTTTTTAACAATTACAGTCATCTGGAAGCGGAAGACCCCGCTCTGGTGACGTTCCGATAGCGATTGAGGTGAATGAATGAACAGCAAAGACCTGTTTGATCTGAGCGGCAGGGTAGCCCTGATTACCGGCGCCAGCCGTGGTATCGGTGAGAGTATCGCCCGCACACTGGCGGATTATGGCGCCCATGTGATTGTCAGCAGCCGCAAGATTGATGGCTGTGAGGCCGTGGCCAGCAGTATCCGCGAAGCGGGCGGCAGTGCTGAGGCCGTAGCATGTCACATTGGTGAGATGGATCAGATCGAAAGTATCTGGGCTCACATAGAAAAAGAGCATGGCAAGCTGGATATCCTGGTGAACAATGCGGCCGCGAATCCTTACTTTGGACCGATTGAAGACACGGACCTGGGTGCGTTCGACAAGACGGTTGATGTGAATATCCGTGGTTATTTCTTCATGTGTGCCCGTGGTGCGCAGCTGATGAAAAAGAACGGCGGTGGATCGATCGTCAACGTCGCTTCAGTAAACGGTGTCAATCCGGGGCACTTCCAGGGCATCTACTCGGTGACCAAGGCAGCGGTTATCTCCATGACCAAGTCCTTCGCCATGGAGCTTGGCCAGCAGAAGATCCGGGTAAACGCGCTGCTGCCGGGCCTGACCGATACCAAGTTTGCCAGTGCGCTGACCAGCAATGAGGCCATTAAAAAGCAGGCCATGGCCCATATCCCGATGAAACGGGTAGCGGATCCCAGCGAGATGGCGGGTACCGTTCTGTACCTGGTTTCAGATGCCTCAAGCTACACTACTGGCGCCTGTATCAATGTCGACGGTGGTTATCTGACCATCTGACTTCAGGATGACTCCGCAACTTCGGGAGCTGGTGAACAGGTCAGTGTCTCGAAGTCGCTATTCAGTTCTGCGGCACGATTACTCAGGTGGGTGAGATGCGTTGAGTCGCTCGCCTGAATCAACGTGAGCATCAGGGTATTCATTGCGGTGCGGCTCTCGGCCATCATCGCCTGATAATCCTCGCCCCGAAATTGTTCCGATTCCGTTATCAGCCGTTCAATCTCGGTGTAAAACCCTGGGTCATTTCGTTTTTCCAGAGCGTCAAGTAAGGCAAGTTGCCACTTACGCCGCCCCTCCAGCCAGATCTCGGTTTGCCGGCCACGCTGTTCCGACCAGGTTCTGACGATCGCCTTTTGGTCGTCGTTAAGATCGCCCAACCAGCGCTCCACGCGCTCCAGCGTTCGCTCGGCACGAGCTGCTGCCGTGGCTTCCGGATCGTCGGCCAGGAACTCTTCTTCGAGCTCCTGCTGATTTTCCTGCATGTTTCTGGTGAGTTCGCGTACCTGGGCCTCGCTGAGGCTGGCAAGAAGGTTCGTGGCAATCGGGGGCACTCTTGAAAGCAGAGGCCCAAAGAAGTCGAACAACTGTTCCTGGTGAAAGGCGACGTCACTCTGGTCCAGGCTGCCCTTCCTGATGTCGGACTCCAGGTCGTTCAGCCAGGTTTGGTAGCGCGGGAGTTCGGTTGAACAGTGCCACTGGCGAAACTGATCAATGTCGATATTGAGCTGCTGCTTCTGGGCATCGGTGAGGGTGACATAATCTTCAACCCACCAGACAATTCCCCAGTCGGCATAGCGGTAGGCCACCTTGGTTGAACTGCAGGCCGAAACCAGCAACGCACTGATCAAAAGCAGTGCGACTGTGCCACGCTTGACGATTTGAATGCCCCTCAGGACAGCCATATTGACCTCGGGATAGTATTAAGTCTTATCGCAAAAAGAGCGCAAGCTCATTATCATGCAATCCTTGCATCCCCTTAGTTTACGACAATCCGTCTTTTTCGGATGTTACCGATGCGAATCGGACCGCCTGAACGGGAGATATCATGGGCCGAATGAAGTCTGCACGTATACGCCAACTCGTCTTCGGATTTTATATGTCGGGCATCATGTCTTTTTTGATGTCCGCCGTGATCACTCTGATCAATACCGGCATTGATCGGGATTTCCCCATGCGTTGGCTTGCCGCATGGCTGGTTGCCTGGGGCGTTGCTTTTCCGTTGGTTACCTTTATTGCACCGCTGGCAGGCAAAATGACAGAGGCTACCCTGCGCCGCTTCCAGTCCTGAGACACGAGGCACTCAAACTCCAGAACGTAAAAAAATGTCAATCCGTTTCATTTGAATCTCCGTAGATTGCTGATACGTACTATTCAGGGACTGAATTAGTGCAGGTTCGAACCACCTAACCCTGGTAATCAACCTCAGCGATCGAGGATAAAAGACAATGAATACAAAGAAACTGGTTTTGATACCTGCCATTCTGAGTCTTGGACTGGTTGGTTGTAGTGACAATGATGATGATCCAGCACCAACTGCGAGTGTCCGAGTGATGCACGCGTCTGCGGACGCGCCTGCGGTGGACGTGGCGATTGATGGAGAAGTTGTTTTATCCGGCGTGGAATTTCAGCAAGGTTCAGGTTATCTGCCTGTTACTGCTGGCACCCGAGAGGTTTCGCTCCAGGTTGACGGTACGGATGTTTATTCTGAAATGTTCACCGTAGAAGCCAATCGCTCATACTCTATTCTCGCCCTGAATGAACTGGCCAGCATTGATCTCGAAGCGCTTGACGACACGGAACGCAGGGCAAACAGCACCAATGATGTGACAGTGGTGCATGCTTCTCCCGATGCCGGAAATGTGGACGTGAATGTCACGGCAGCAGGTGCTGCACTTCCGATGATGCCGACTTTGCCAGACGTTCCTTTTGGCGCAAATGCGACGCTCGAACAGATAGCAGCCGGTGACTACCAGGTTCGAATCGCCGCTGCCGGATCAACCGATGTGGTTTATGACTCCGGAACGCTAAATGTTGGAGCTGATGTAACTGCTGTCGCGGTGAACAGCCAGAAAGGGGCATCTCCTGTTTCATTGTTGGTATGGACCGAAACCCAGACCCCGGTCGCGGTCGTTCTGAGCAACAGCGCAGAGGTGAGGATTGTCCATGCGGTTGATGATGTCGATGTGGACGTTTTTGCGGGTGGAGAGGAACTGCTTGGTGATTTCACGTACACCAGTGTGCAGGACTATGTCGAAGTTGGTGCCGGCATTCTTGATGTGGCCATTGCACCGGCGGGTCAGGGCATTGGAAATGCTATTGAGAGCCTGACTGATACCCTCACCCTTGAGCGCGGGGAGTCTTACACGGTGATTGCGGCCGGTGGTTTGAACAACTTGGCAGCTACTCAACTGATCGTTCTGCAAGACGAAAGGGAATTTGTATCCAGCGACGAGGCGAAGGTGAGACTGGTTCATGCAGCCTCAGCGTCCGTAGCGCAGCCTGTTGACATCTTTGTCGTTGCCGCAGGCACGATGGTATCGGGTGACCCCGACTTTCCGGATGTCCTGTTCGGTCAGGACACGGGCTATGTCACGCTTGCTGCGCCGGCCGGCTATGATGTTGTCATTGCAGCCGACGGGACAACGACAGCAGCCGTGCCTGGAACTGATGGCATAACCCTTGGAACCGGTGGTGTCGCAACGGCCATCGCCCTGGGAGCATCAGGAGGAAATCTAAGTGCCCTGATTCTTGACGATTTGCGTTGATAATCAGGTCAATATCAGTTTAGAGACCATGAAATCCCCGGCTACGGCCGGGGATTTTTTATTGGATGGACGTTTCCGGAGAACCCGAATTGGCCTGGGAAATGGCCGTACCGGTCGGCGGCCTGAAATGCAGGGAATACAGGATCCGGTCCAGCACTGCCTGGCCATTCCAGGCGGGATCGTTATTGACCATGCCCACCACAGCCCAGGTTGTGTTGTGCTCATCCCGGGTGAAGCCGGCAATAGAGCGAACATCTTCGAGGTAACCGGTTTTAATGCGCCCACTGCCGTCCATGCCGGTGTTTCTCAGTCTGCGGGCCATGGTTCCGTCCATGGCGATGATCGGCATGGAGGCCATGAGGTCGGCAGCGAAGGGGCTGTTCCAGGCATGTTGCAAAAGCTCGGCACCCTGGCGGGCAGTGATGCGCCCGTGGCGGCTCAGGCCGGCGCCGTTTTCGATCACCATACCGTTTGTGTTGATGCCTTTATTCTCCAGCCAGTCATAGATCACGCGGATACCGGCAACCCGGTCGTCGTCTTCGCTGTCCATCCGGTTTTCGGCACCAATGGTCAGCAGCATCTGGCGGGCCATTACGTTGCTGCTCCATTTGTTGATGTCGCGCACCATTGCCACCAGATCCGGTGATGTGGTTTTCAACACCAGGCGAGCGTCTTCTGGAGTCACACCTGTGGCGTTCTCACCGGTAACGGTCACACCGATGTCGGCCAGCAGTGAACGGATCATGGATGCGGTGTATTGCTCGTGAGACAGAAGCGAAAGGTAACTTGTGGTTCGGCAGCCCTGGGGCAGCTCACCCTGAACGCGAACAGTGACATTGCCGTTATCGTGGTAGATCGGCTCCCATTCAAAGCTCCTGCGACTCGGACAGGGACCATCTGCGGTAGCAGTCACGCGATTATCAATGACAACCTCGCCCAGCGCCGGTGTGCTCCAGGCCTGGGTACCACGCTCGTCTGCCCGGACCTGGAAATGCAACAGGTTAAGGTTGGTCAGATAGGCCGAGGGCTCAACCAGGAAAGGGGCGTGAGGGTTGTCGCCGTTGTCTTCAAAGATCGGGAAGCCATCATCAATCTCGAAATAGCTACCGTCGAGAACCAGTTGACCATCAATGCGGGTGATGCCCATGCTCCGAAGTTCCCGGAGCGTGCCCCAGAGGCGTTCGATGGTGAGTTTGGGGTCGCCTCCGAAGCGAACGTACAGATTACCCGTCAGGGTATCGCCAACCATGTCGCCGTCGGTCAGGAAAGCGGTATCCCAGTGGTGGCTCGGGCCCAGTATTTCCAGTGCAGCGAAGGTGGTGACCAGTTTCATGATGGAACCGGGGCTCATCAGCTCGTCGGCATTGATGTACTGCTCAATTCCCGGGCCATTGAGAGGAATGGCCGCCATGCTCAGGGCATTCTCGTCATGGAGGGATTCGAAGGCATAGTCCCGGACCTGATTGCTCCAGACCCGGGCAGAGGAAAACCCCGAATGATCATTATCCAGGGCCTGCAGGGTGGGGCTCCCGGCCAAAGCCAGGGCGGTACTGGCAGCCAGAGCCGAACGTCTGAAAACCGACCCCTTTTTACCTGTCGATGAAGCGCGTTGCATACCGGAACCACCCTGATGGTCATTCAATGAGTTCTTATGCTTCAACAATAGCCCATCTTTGTCCGCCATACTATGCAGAAAACCTCTACATGACGTTAAAAAATGGCAGTAGAGTCGTTGTTTGTATTGAACTTTTGTGACGCCTTGTAAGTGCCCTTTTGAATCATGAGGTTAGGTGTCCAAAATTTAACGTTCCCGGGAGCCAATGGAAAATCGTCAGATTGCGTGATAATGGCGTGGTCTCCAACAGAAGGTTTATTTATGTCCAAAATGTTGTCTCATAACGCTCATGTTCTGGGCTCGGTCGCTACCTCTTCGTTGACAGGCTGGCGTGGTTGCCTGGTGGTGAAGCATGTGCCCCAACCGGAAAAGCCGATCGTGCTCTACGATATGGAAGGCTGCCCATACTGCCGCCGGGTCCGTGAAGCCCTGACCGCTCTGAACCTGGATGTGGAAATCCGCCCCTGTCCAACAGGTGGTTCGGTGTTTCGGGAGCAGGCCGAGGCGCTTGGTGGCAAACAGCAGTTTCCGTTGCTGGCGGACCAGAACACCGGCGTGGTGATGTATGAGTCTGAGGAGATCATTGAGTATCTTTTCCGTCAGTACGCCGGGGGGCCAGTGCCCAAATATTACCGGGGCCGGGTCTGGCAGCCGGTTCTGGGTTCGGTGGCCTCCGTGACCAGTGCCATGAGGGGGCTGCGGGCCAGTCCCGGGAAGCGGCCGGAGCAACCGCTGCATTTGTGGAGCTTCGAGGGCAGCCCGTTTTCGCGACTGGTGCGGGAGAAGCTGTGCGAGCTGGAAATCCCCTATACGCTCCATAACCTTGCAAAAGAGCACTGGTCAGAGCTCGGGCCAGCGAAGCAGCGCATCAAGCCGGGGCCATATACGCCCATTCCGGGTGGCAAACGGGATGCGTTCTTTCAGGTGCACAAGCGGGTTCAGGTGCCTTATCTGGAGGATCCCAATACTGGGGAAGGGCTGTTTGAGTCCTCTCGGATTCTGAAATACCTGGATCGTGAGTACGGGAACTGACCTGTTTGTAGGACTGTCAGCCATGAAGTAGCCGCGCGAGCGGGTCATCCCTTTGCCAGACACGCCGTAAATACTTCCATGTAGGCTCGGTCGGGCCATCCCTGGCCCTCCACGGTCTGTCAAAGGGATGACCCGCTCGCGCTTTAGGGCCACGTGCTATTCGCAATGAAATTCATGGCAGTGGGGCAGCAGGTATGAAGAATCGGTTTACTCGAAGGCAGTTTCTAGTTAGTTCCGGATTGGTAGGATTAGCACTGACATCCCCTCGCATATTGGCGAACATGGCAGGGAATCCCTCTTCTTCACCCATCACCCGCCGGATTCCCGGAACCAACGAAACCATTCCGGCGATCGGCATGGGTACCTGGATCACCTTCAATGTGGGTGGCGACACGCAGCTGGTTGAGCAGCGCACCAGGGTTCTGAAAACCTTTTTCGATCTCGGCGGCACGGTTGTGGATGGCTCTCCCATGTACGGCAGCGCCTCTGATGTGGTGGGTGAGGCGCTGAATGCGCTGGATGCACATGACCGGATTTTTGCGGCCACCAAAATCTGGACTGGCGACGAGTCGGAAACCCGACAGGCGGCGGCGCGTTCCCAGCAGCGTTGGGGCGTTGAGCGGTTTGATCTGTTACAGGTGCACAATCTGCTGGGCTGGCAAGGGCATCTTGAAACGTTGAAACAGATGAAGTCGGACGGGGAGGTGCGATATATCGGTATCACGACTTCCCACGGTCGTCGCCATGGTGATTTCGAGCGGTTTATGGAGCGTGAACCGCTGGATTTTGTGCAGCTGACTTATAACGTCCTGGATCGTGAGGTCGAGGATCGTTTGCTGCCCCTGGCAGAGGAACGGGGAATCGGGGTGATTGTAAACCGGCCGTTCAAGGGTGGTTCGCTGTTTCGCCGATTCCAGTCGGAGCCTTTGCCTGAGTGGGCTGGTGAGGCTGGCGTCAGTAATTGGGCAGAGTTCTTTCTCAAGTACATCATCTCCCACCCAGCGGTGACCTGTGCGATTCCGGCCACAAGCAAGGTTGAGCACATGAAGGAAAATATGGGCGCACTCTACGGGGCCCTGCCAAACCCGGAGCAGCGTCGGCGGATGGCGAATTACGTGAGGTCCCTGTGAGTGGTGAGGATTGGCTGAGTTATTCGCTCCAGGATTTTGTGATGTTCGGGCCGCAGGTGTTTCTGCGGCTGTTTGTTCGGATCAATCAGGACCTCTGGCCCTGGCAACTGTTGGCTGTGGTGGTTGCCGTGGGTATGCCGTTACTGCTTCTGCAACGGGATCTTCGTGCCTCGCGTTTGGCTGTTGGACTGATGGCTGCGGCCTGGGCGAGCAGTGGTTACGGATTTCTGGTGGGCTACTTCGGACCCATTAACTGGCCAGCGGCGTGGTTTGGCTGGGCCTTTGTTGCGCAGGGCGGCCTGCTTGCAGCCGCAGCGCATTTCGGGGGTGTCCATGGGCAAACGCTGCGAGCAAAGCAGCTCGCGCTCTTCTGGCTGGCAGCTGTGTGTGGTTTGCCCTGGTTGGTAGTGGCTGATACCGGCGATTGGCAGTCGGTGGCGCTCTTTGGCGTGGCGCCAGGCACAACAGCCGCCGCCGGCGCCCTGGCTCTTGCTCTGATGACAGGGCCCTGGCGTTGGCTTTATCTGCCGCTGCTGGTGCTGTGGAGTCTGTTCAGCGCGGCCATGTTCTGGGTGTTGCAAACCTGGTGGTTGCTCATTACCCCACTGGCCACGCTGCTGCTGGCTGGCGCCGGGTTGTGGCTCAGTCCCAGTCCGGGGCAAAGCCCGGGTTTGCAATCCGCTCGCCCCGATCCAGCTCGTCAATAGCCCGGATTTCGTCTTCGCTCAGTTTGATGTTCAACGCATCCAGGTTCGCTTTCTGGTGAGCTGAGCGGGTAGATGAAGGAATCGGCACGACGCCACGGGCGGCTACCCAGGCAATGGCGATCTGGGCCGGCGTTGCGTTATGTGTTTGGCCGATCCGCTGCAGGGTTTCGTCTTCCATCACCTTGCCAACAGCAAGAGGCATGTAGCCTGTCACGGTAATGCCGAGCTTCTGGGCATGCTCCACGACTTTACGGTTGGCCAGGAACGGATGTACTTCTACCTGGTTGGTGAATATGGCGCCTTCGCCGAGGATTTCCTTCGCCTTGTCCATCTGGGCGCAGGTGAAGTTTGAAATGCCGATGTGATCGGTAAGGCCTTCCCGTTGCGCGTCCCGCAAAGCCCCCAGGTATTCTTCCATGGCCACTTCGTCGTCCGGAGACGGCCAGTGAATCAGGGTGAGATCCACATGGTCGGTTTTCAGACGGGCGAGGCTGTCATGCAGGCTGTTGATCAGGTCACTTGCACGTAGCTGGTCGTGCCAGATTTTCGTAGTGAGGAAAATCTCGCGGCGGGGGATGCCGCTGGATGTAATGCCATCGCCGACTTCCGCTTCGTTCCCGTACATCTGGGCAGTATCAATGTGCCGGTAACCCAGCGACAGGGCACTTTTAACCGCATCCCGTGCGTCATTACCCTTCAACCGGAACGTTCCCATGCCGATGCTCGGAAGTGTGCTGAACGACATACTTTCCTCCTGTTCGATCTGTGTATTCGTTAGATGGTGCCGGCTCTCTGGTTCTTCAAGTGGCCGGCGGGTATCATCGGCGCTGAATTGACGCGACCCGCTAAACCGAGAGTAAGAGTTATGTATACCGGCCAATGCCTGTGCGGCGATATCACCTTTGAATACGACGGCCCGCTCGGACCGGTTGCCTTGTGTCACTGCAGCCAGTGCCGCCGAGCCCATGGCAGTGCGTTCTCTGCCAGCTCTCCGGTCCAGAAAATCCGCTTCCGTTTCCTGTCTGGCGAAGCGCTCGTGACCGAGTTTGAGTCCCGGCCTGGCAAATACCGGGCCTTCTGCAGCCGTTGTGGCAGCCAGCTTTACAGCCGGGTAGATGCCATCCCGGGGATTCTTCGCCTGCGGGTTGGTGTGATCAACGAACCCCTTGGCAAGGGCCCGTCACAGCATGTTTACGTGGGCTCAAAATCAGACTGGTTCGAGATTACCGACGACATTCCCCAGTTCGAAAAAACCGAAAGAACCAACGATCCTCACTGAGCCGGAACCAACCGGTGAACCTTCCCGTTCGAGGCATCGGTCAGGAGCCACAGGGCTCCGTCCGGTCCCATCCGCACGTCACGGATGCGTTCCCCGAAATCCGTCAGAAGATCTTCTTCCTCGCGCACAATGTCATCCGTAATCCTGAGGCGGACCAGCTTCCGCAGCTTGAGTGCGCCCACAAATAAATCGCCCTGCCACTCGGGGATCAGAGACCCTGTGTAGAAGGCCATGCCCGAGGGCGCAATGGATGGATCCCAGTAGTGCAGAGGCTGGGCCATGCCCTCTTTCCGGGTGTCCAGGGTGATCGGGAGTCCCGAGTAATCGATGCCGTAGGTGATTTCAGGCCAGCCATAATTGGTGCCGGCGCGAAGGATGTTGATTTCGTCTCCGCCACGGGGGCCGTGTTCGTGAGTCCAGATGTCACCAGTGTCCGGATGCACGGTCATGCCCTGGATATTGCGATTGCCCCAGGTGTAAAAGGTGTCGTTAATGCGTGAATTATTCAGCCCGGGGTTCCCGGGGGCAGGTTCGCCGTTCACGGTCATCCGGTGAACGCCACCGGCATCGTCGGCTGTGTCCTGGGCCCGATCCATTTCGCCCCGGTCACCAACGGCAACGTAAAGGTAGCCACTGCTGTCGAATGCCATCCGCCCGGCGAAATGCCGAGTGCTGCCGGAGCGGGGCAGGGCTTCAAAGATCACCTCAACGTTTTCCAGTCGGTCCTGTTGTAATGTCGCTTTGGCAACCCTCGTGGTCATGCCACTGCCGGTTCGGTGGGCATAACTCAGGAACAGTGTTCGGTTGTCGGCAAACGCGGGATGTAAAAGCACATCGAGAAGGCCGCCCTGGCCCGAGACGACCAGTTCTGGTAACCCGGAGATGGCGTCGGCCTCCAGCGCACCATCCCGAATCATCCGCAGTCTTCCGGCTCTTTCGGTTACCAACGCGGAACCATCCGGAAGGAAGGCGAGGCTCCATGGATAGGCTAGCCCGGCGGCAACGGTTTCCAGCCGGAACTCCAGGCGATCGGACGAGAAGGTCTGGCCAACAGCCAAGGGTACGCTCGCAAGAAAAAGGCTGCATGTCATCGCCAGATGTTTGAATGGGCCCATCAGAACCTCCCCGAAGTCATCGTAAAAGTCAGTCAACTCGCCTGGTGTCGAGAATATTTCAGGATAGCACCTACTATTATCTGTCGCCGCTGGAGCGATAGTGAAAGCTTACTTTTTCGAAATGGACGTCGACTTTGACGGGCCCCTTCAAAGGCTGGCGCGCTTCATCGTGCACGTGCACCGGCTTGGCCAACAGGTCCAGAACGCGGCGGGGAACCGCCATGTTCAATCAGTGTTTACGATTGCGTTGCAGCCAGCGGTCCAGTTTGTCGGCGAATTCTTTGCGGTCGGTCTGGCTGAAGGGTGGGGGGCCACCGGTAACCTCGCCGGCGTTTCGCATTTCTTCCATGAAGTTGCGCATGGCCAGGCGCTGGCGGATGTTTTCTTTGGTGAACGCCTGGCCCCGTGGGTTGAATACGTCCGCGCCTTTTTCGATGGCTTCGGCGGCCAGAGGGATGTCCTGCGTGATCACCAGGTCGCCCTCGGTCATCTGGTCCATGATTTCGTTGTCTGCCACGTCGAAGCCCTGAGGTACCTGCCGGCGCTGGATGTATTGGCTGGGCGGCAGGGTAATGGCGTGGTTGGCGATGAAGGTCGTCTGGACCTGCCAGCGAGTAGCCGCACGGCAGAGGATTTCCCGAATGGGTACGGGGCAGGCGTCGGCGTCGACCCAGATTGGCATGGTTGGTTCCTTCATTGGTTTGTTGTCTTCGCGGAGTTTAACGGTTGTTGATGTGAGCTTGGTAGTTGATTGCCACGTAAAGCTCTATATGCCTGTTGGTTTTGGTGGCTGAGACATCGAGAGGGTTCTTCCAAAAACCGCTACGAACACATCCATGTGGGCTTGTCTCCGGCCTTCCCTGGCCTCCGACATTTTTGGAAGAACCCTCTCAATGTCTCGATTCGAAACCGCGGGCAGTTCCGCGCCGTCTCAGGTTTGCCGGCTAAGGTTTTCAGCAGGAGTAATAGTTATGTCTCTGAGAATGTTGGTTTCAGGAATACTGGCTTTTGTTATCTCGCTTCCGTCGCTCGCAAACGACGGCAACTCTGATGCCTGGAAAGCCCTCCGCGAGGGTAACGCGGTTCTGATGATGCGCCATGCGCTGGCGCCGGGCACGGGCGACCCGGCGAACTTCAAGCTGGGTGATTGCAGCACCCAACGGAATCTTAATGAGACTGGGCGGGAGCAGGCGCGGTCCTGGAAGCCGTTTCTGGCAGAACACGGCATCACCGAGGCGCGGGTTTTTTCCAGCCAGTGGTGCCGTTGTATGGATACCGCAACGGAGTTGAACATGGGGGAGGTGACCGGGTGGGCCCCGCTGAATTCGTTCTTCCAGAGCCGGGGCGATGGGCCGGATCAGACTCGCGAAACGATTGAGGGCGTGAACGAGTTGCCGCCAGGTGCGCCGGTGATCATGGTTTCCCACCAGGTTAATACAACGGCGCTGACCGGGATTTATCCGTCGTCCAATGAGGGGGTGATTATTGCCTTGCCGTTGTCGGACTCGCCCGAGGTGCTTGCCCGGGTTTCGCCGGGGCGTTGATGGTATAATCCTGTTCCCATTCAATTAACAGGAAATGATAATGTCCCAGCTTCCTCCTTGCCCCCAGTGTGGTTCTGAATACACCTACGAAGATGGCGTTCAGCTTGTGTGCCCGGAATGTGGCCATGAATGGACAGAAGCCGAAGCGGCTGAGGCCGAGGCGGGCAAGGTGATTCGTGATGCCAACGGCAATGAACTGCAGGACGGTGATACAGTCACAGTGATTAAAGACCTTAAAGTGAAGGGCTCCAGTTCGGTGGTGAAAGTGGGTACCAAGGTGAAGAGCATCCGCCTGGTGGAGGGTGACCACGATATCGATTGCAAAATTGACGGTATCGGTGCAATGAAGTTGAAGTCGGAATTCGTCAAAAAGGTTTGACCAAGTCCGCGCGCCTTGGGCGCTGGCTGCCAGGGCAGCCAGCCTCCCCAGAGAGGGATTGACTGCGCTGCCCCCGGTGCACCGCAGAGTATCAGCTGGTTGCGGTCTGGATCTGTTGCTCAAGTTCTCTGGCCATCCCCGCATCCAGGTTTAGAGCCGTCGCGAGCTGGTCAAGCCAGGCGCGCTCCATCGGGTTCTGCTCATCAATCATGACTGCGCTGACGATGTATATCTCCCGGCTGGCCTGAGGCGAATCTGCGTTCCGGGCCAGTGCGTTGGCATCCAGAGGTGCATCGAACTGTTGTTGAATCCAGGCATGCAGCTCGTCATCCGGTCCCAGGTTCTCAATCTCCCCGGTAAGCAATGCGCGCTCGTTGGCATCGATATGGCCATCCGCCCGGGCAGCCATAATCATGGCCTGCAATATTTCCAGGCCACGCTGCTCCTGCGCCTGTCCCTGTAGCTGCTCCAGCGGTTGACCCTGCTGGGAGCCGGCTGGTTGCCCGCCGCTCTGGGTATTGGTTTGGTAGTTTTGGTAGGCTTTCCAGGCCAGTACGCCCACGCCCGCCAAAGCGCCGTATTTCAGAGCTTTTCCGCCCATCTTGCGGCCGCGTTTTGAGCCCAGCATCAGCCCCAGGGCACCGCCGCCCAGAAGGCTTTTGACGTCAATCCCACTGCCGCCGCCAGAACTCTGTCCACCTGTGAAATGAGAGCTAAGGCTGTCCACCACCCCGTTGACACCCATTCCACCGCCTCCGCGTGACTGACCGCCTTGGGCTTGATTCATCACCTGATTGAGGACCGACATCACATTCATTTTCCACTCCTGCCATTGGGTTCATTTGAAAGTTTCCAGAGCCATTCCGGCCGGGCAGCCTCGTTTGCTTCGTCAAGCCAGAGTTTCTCTATTGTCACGAAATCGAGGGAAAGGTTCCGTTGATCATTCCGTTGTCGTCGAGGCACTGTCCAGATCATGAATACTGCGTTATGGTAAGGGACTGAAAAATACGCCGGATTCAGATTCTTATGGAGCGGTGAATTAGCTACCTGTTGCTTCACCGGGTGGTTTCCCGCGTGTTTTTCCGCCACGACTCCCAAGGAATACCGGTGCTTGCCATCAAACGAAATATCTGGGCATTGTTCTTTCTGATCCTGTCTGGTGGCGTGGCGCTTCTGGGTTTTAATCTCTATTCCCGCTGGCAAACCGTCCTTTCCGATCATGAGAGCTATCAGAAAGCCCGGGCCAAATTGGTGGCGCAATCTGTCGACAGTGTGCTTCGCACCCAGGAGCTCGTGCTGGATGTGGTGGGGCGTGAGTTGTTGCGGCAAGAGGATATCTGGTCCCGAAGCCGGCGGATCCCGTTGCTGGACAGCATTCTGCGAGCCGACCCCTCACTGATCGGATTCGGACTGGCGCGCCCGAACGGAAAGCTCGTCAGAGTCAGTTCTAATCTGGATCTCTCGATACTCCCCAACCTGCGAACCCACCCGGAGACCAGAGAGGGCTTTGCACAGGCTCTGGAATCGGATTCCATGGTTTTGGGCCGAACCTACTTCATGGACGCTTTGGGTTCATGGGTAATTCCCATCCGGAAGGCCCTCCGGTCACCCGAGGGTGATGTGGTAGCGGTGATGACGGCAGGCCTGCAGATTGGATCAGGGCCAACGGTGTTTGACCAGACCCTCCACGATGGACCAGACGATGCTGTCATTCTGTTTCGGGAAGCTGATGGTTATGTGCAATTCATGTCCCAGGAAGGTGTGGGACCTGAGCAGTTTTCCGAGATCAGGATTCCAGAGGACCGGAAACTTTCGAATCGGCGAAGCTTTGAGAAACAGCTCAACATGCCCTTCGAGGACGTCTTTGCCAGTAAGGAAGCAGTCTCTGTAAGGATGCAGCGAGATGGGCATGACGTTCTGATGGCAGGCGTGTTCAACAAGCGTTACCAGCTTTGGGTGTTATCGGAAACCAAAATGGCGCCTGTCCATCGGGAGTTCGCCCGGTCGTTTTTGGGTTACTTCCTTGCGTATGTCGCTGTGAGTAGCGTTCTCTTTCTTCTTTTCCGGGTAATTGACCGGACTGAGCGCAAGCGGCATCAGCAACTGATGTTCCAGTCGCGGCACGATGACCTGACCGGATTGCTTAACCGTGCCGGGCTGATGGACCGTGTTGAATACCTGATCTCAAAAGACCGTCCGTTCGGCCTGGTGGTCGTGAATATTGATAATTTCCGCGGCATTAACGACCGGTTTGGGGAAGAGTACGGTGACAAGACGCTTCAGCAGTTCAGCCAGCGGCTCTGGCAGATGCTTGAAAGCTCTGATGACCTTGCCCGGCTCGGAGGTGACGAGTTCGCCGTTCTCACCCGGAATGTCGACCTGCAGGCTCTTGAGAAGGCGTGCATCTCATTGGTTCATCAAATGGCTGATACCGTTGAGGTGGAGCGGTTGCAGTTGCAGGTTACGGCCAGTGTCGGCGTCGTCATTTACCCCGATCATGGCGACTCCTTCAGCGACCTGATCCGCGGTGCGCACCTTGCAGTGTATGAAGCCAAGAAAAACCGCAATTCCGCGTGTGTTTACCTGAAAGAAATGGAAATGGCGTATTTGCGCCGGCTGACCATTGAACAACGGCTTCGCTACGGCCTCGCGCTAGAGGCGCCCTACATGGTTTACCAGCCCCAGGTGGATGAAAAGGGGCAAACCGTCGCACTGGAATCGCTTGTTCGCTGGCAGGACGAGGAGCTGGGGTTCGTCTCGCCGGCGGAGTTTGTCGCAGTGGCCGAGCAGAGTGGCCTGATGGTGCCGCTGGGGCATTACGTTCTGAAAAGGAGCATTCGCGAATTCAGTGAGTTGCGGTCTGACCTGGGTGATCACCTCGATCTTGCCGTGAACATCTCGGTTATTCAGTTCACCCAGCCGGATTTCGTGGATTCCGTACTGAGCGTACTCGCTAAACACGGCGTGCCCCCCAGACACCTGGTCCTTGAGATCACGGAAACGCTCTTCATGTATAACTTTGCTCGGGTACTCAATACATTGGAGCGATTGCGGGCGGAGGGTATCCGGGTTTCCATGGACGACTTCGGCACGGGCTACTCCTCTCTCAGCCTGTTACGCCAGCTACCCATTGATGAACTGAAGATCGACAAGAGCTTTGTGGACCACATTCTGGATGATGAAAAAGCCAGAAACATGATTGAGAGCATCATCGCCATTGCCCGCAACCACAACATGGAGCTGATTGCCGAGGGGGTGGAGCTGGAAGATCAGGTGAATGCGCTGCTTCACATGGGGTGCCGCCGCTTCCAGGGCTACTACTTCAGCAAACCGCAATCCATGGCCCAGATACGGGACGCCCTCTCCGCTGAAGTCATCTGAACTGCTGCGACGATAAGACGCAGCAAATCATTTGGCGGTGGGGTGTCAATGCCCCTATTCTAACTGGTAACTACCTGTTTGCCGTAAGGAAACCGCTGATATGAAAATTCGAACCGCGACCGTTGCCCTGCTGTTGGCCCTGTGGTCTGCCTGTGGCTTCGCCCATGACTACGCTCTTGGCCACGTAAAAATCGATCACCCCTGGAGCCGCCCAACCCCCCCAGGCACCCCCATGGGTGTAGGTTACCTGGCCATCACCAACAGTGGCGACAAGACCATTACCCTCACCAGCGCCGAAACCCCCCGGGCTGCCCGAATCTCCATTCACCAATCCAGCATGAAAGACGGCGTAATGCGCATGCAGCCTGTGAAAGGCGGCCTGACCATACCCGCAGGCAAAACCGTAGAGCTCAAACCCCACGGCTACCACCTGATGCTGGAAAAGCTGAAATCGCCCCTGGTGGAAGGGGAGAGCATACCCGTCACTCTGCGGTTTGACGGTGCCGAGGCCATGGACGTTGAGCTGACGGTAAAGCCGCTGGACGGTGGCATGCGGAAACAGGACATGAAGATGGACCATACCGGACACAATATGGAAAACTGAAAAACGATAATTTGGTGATTCAGAAAGAACGTGTTCAGAATCGATGACAGCCAACAAGTCGTTGGAGTGTGATGTTTGTTCCGTACGCGGTGCGTGCCCCACAAACGCCCCTCAGCCCAGGCGTTAGTTTTCACATGGAGTTTCAATGTCAGTTGTAATACGAGAAGCAAATAAAGATGACTCAGGTTTAATTCTCGGGTTTGTTAAAGAATTAGCAAAATATCAGAAATCTGAACATGAAGTCCGCGCTACTGAGTCGTCTCTTAAGAATTCGCTCTTTGCTGAAAATTCTTCTACAAAAGCTGTTATTTGCGAGAAACAAGGTGAGCCAATTGGTTTTGCCGTTTACTATTTTAATTATTCAACCTGGTTAGGAAAGCATGGTCTCTACCTTGAGGATTTGTATGTAACTCATGCGGAGCGGGGTAGTGGGGCAGGAAAGTGTATTCTAAAGCATCTGGCTAAAATTGCTTTGGATAATAGGTGCGGAAGGCTTGAGTGGAGTGTGCTTGAATGGAACGAAACTGCTATTGAATTTTATAAATCACTTGGTGCTAAGCCAAAAGATGAATGGATTGGCTATCAGTTAACCGGTTTCGAGTTACTTTCTTTGGCTGAGTGTTAAAGCTGACCAATTTCATGTGATCGGTTTTTTATGCCTCCGGTTCAACAGCCGAATCCGAACCGGCGCAGTGAAGTCCGGTATGCTGGCCCTCCCGACCTTGAATGACTGCCTCAAGTCACTCAGGCGTATGTGCGTTTTTCCCGAGGTGATCCGGCAATGCCGGTATCATTTCCTTGAGCAAACCGATTAACCGGTTGTTCGCCCATTTCTGCTTGTACACCAGTCCAAAACGATAGTGAAAGGCCGGCTTGAACGGCTTGATCAGAAGGTCATCACGGGCCGCCTGGTGGTCGTAGGCTGTGATGGGGTTGATCAGGGTGATACCGACACCGTTGGCAACCAGTGAGCAAATGGCAGCGATGTTGGCTTCGGTTTTACCGGCGATGCGAATGTTTTTCTCCGACAGGTGCAGCAGGAGCTGGTCGGCGGCCAGATTGGGCTGGTTGGGTATGACCAGGTGCTGGCCTTTGAGGTCCTCTGTTGTGATCACCCTGGCTTTGGCCAGGCTGTGGTTTTTTGGCATCAGACACACGGCTTCGGTTGAGATCAACTCATCAACCGCCAGTACCTGACTGGTAACCGGAAGGGTGACAAATCCGACATCGAAATAACCCGCTTCAACCGCACGAACCACTTCCGGGCTGGGCATGATGTCCAGGTAGATGCTGTATTTAGGGTTGTCACTCAGAATACGGGCGATGGTTTTGGGGACATAGGCAAAACCCAGAGCCGGTGCAGAGGCGATGCGTATGCGCGAGGCGCCAAATTCGCGCAGTGACACAATGCTGTGCTTCATGTTCTCCAAGTTGCTCAGCAAACCAAGAATCTCACCATAGAGCTCATCGGCCTCAGGCAGAGCGATTAGCCGCTTCTTGTGCCGCATGAAGAGCGGAATTCCAATATTTTCTTCCAACTGCGCCAGAGATCGACTGACGCCAGACTGGGTAATGCCCAAATCCCGGGCGGTCCGTGTGGCCGTGCCGGTCTCGTAAAGCGTTTTAAAAATAAGCAGAGATTTCAGAGAATTAAGATTTATGTCGCTCATATCGGCTGATCTCGGAGGCGATTTTCTGGACTAAAACATGATTTTAAATCATCAAATAATGAAAAAACATTATGCGTTGAAATAAATGTTTAGCTGTTCCTATAATGAAAATCGATCAAAAAAACACCGATCCTTTTGCAAGGATAGCTGATGCCATGTCCAGCAACGCTTTGTTCTATCTGACCAGTAATGACATGCCGCTGGTCAGCCATGCCGATGGCATTTATATCTGGGATACCACAGGGCGCCGTTACATCGATGCCTGCTCTGGTGCCATCACCTGTAATATTGGCCACAATCATCCCACCGTAAAACGCGCCATGGTTGAGCAACTCGATAAGGTTGCTTTCAGTTATCGCACCCAGTTCGAAAGCCAGGTCGCGCTGGACCTGGCAACCAGACTGGTTGATCTGACCGACGGTGAGCTGGACAAAGTCTTTTTTGTCGGCAGCGGTTCAGAAGCGGTCGAGAGCGCGATCAAACTGGCGGTCCAGTATTTCGTCGCCAAAGGGCAGCCAGAGCGTTGCAAGTTTGTTTCGCTGCGCCCTTCCTACCATGGCAGCACCATCGGAGCACTTGGACTGACCGGGTATGAGCCCCTGGAGGCGCCC
Source organism: Marinobacter sediminum (assembly GCF_023657445.1). Lineage (NCBI taxonomy): Bacteria > Pseudomonadati > Pseudomonadota > Gammaproteobacteria > Pseudomonadales > Marinobacteraceae > Marinobacter > Marinobacter sediminum. The sequence continues at coordinate 420,403 of NZ_JAGTWY010000001.1, forward strand.
TATCGCGCGATCACTCTTGGCTCTGTCAAGGTGCCCTCGCCGGATTTGTACCGTTACCGGGAAGCCAGCGTTGAAGAACACATTGCGTCGGTGCTGGAACAGACCGAAAACGCCATTCTGGCGGCAGGCCCGGAGACCATTGCCGCCCTGGCGCTGGAGCCGGTTGGCGGTGCCAGCACCGGCGGACGCATGGTCACCAGGGCCTATATGGAAGGGCTGCGGGCTTTGTGTGACCGCTACGGTTGCCTGCTGATTATGGACGAAGTGCTCAGCGGCATGGGCCGTACCGGTGCCTGGTTTGCCTACCAGCATTTCGATGTGGTGCCCGACATTATGGCGCTGGCCAAAGGGCTCGGTTCTGGCTACTACCCCATCGCGGCCATGATGGCGCGTCAGGAGCTGGTTGACGAGGTGAGTCGCAGTGGCGGCTTCATGCACGGCCATACCTACGCCGGTAACCCCCTGGCCTGTGCTACGGCCCTTGCTGTCATTGGTGTGATGAGCTCGGAACAGCTTGTCAGCAATGCGGTAGAGCAGGGTGCCTATCTTCGTCAGCAACTTGACCAACTGGCTCTCAAGTATGACTGCATTGGCAATGTACGGGGCATCGGCTTGTTGCAGGGAGTGGAACTGGTGCAGGACAAGGCGGGAAAGCGGCCGTTCCCGGCATCGTTCAATGCCTTCGACAAGCTCACCGCTCTGGCCAAGGCCCGTGGCCTGCTGATTTATCCGAGGCGTTGCCTGGATGGCCTGGAGGGGGATCATGTGTTGATTACACCGCCCCTGACCGTCACCACTACGGACATTGACGACATAATCGCCCTGCTGGACGACAGCCTGGCTGCCTTTGAACAGGTAGCGCGAGAGCAGGCGGTCTGTTCATGAAAAAGAATCAAAGCCTGGAAAATGCCATCGCCGCCATCCCGTCCGGAGCTGTGGTTATGGTCGGTGGTTTTGGCAATCCGGGTACGCCGTTCAGCCTGATCAATGAACTGGTGCGTCAGGGACAGACCGGTCTGACGCTTATCAAGAACGATGCCAACGAACCCGGTCATGGTTTGAGCAGGCTGATGGAGAATGGCCAGGTGAGCAAGCTGATCACCACGCATATTGGCCTGAACAAACGCGTGATTGATTTAATGAACCAGGGCGAATTTGAGGTTGAGTTTCATCCCCAGGGCATTCTGGCCGAAAAGATTCGCACCGCCGGTGCTGGCAGCTTTGGTTTCCTCACTGACATCGGCATCCATTCCGAGATTACCCGGCCAGAAGATCTGCTCGAATGGCAAGGTCAGACCTACAAGGTCGAGATGGCGTTGTCGGCTGACTATGCTCTCATTCATGCCGCACAGGCGGACTGGATCGGCAATCTGGTGTATCGGGGCTCGGCTATCAACTTCAGCCCCTTGATGGCCATGGCTGCGAACCACGTCATTGCTGAAACGCCGGATCTCGGTGAGCCCGGCCGATTCAAACCGGAACAGGTGCATACGCCGGGGGCCTTCGTCGACAGCATTGTACCGCTGGAATCACTCACCTCTGACTACGGGATTCTGGAGCATCATGTCCGCCGCTGAACGCATTTTGGGCCGGGCGGTGAATGAAATCACCCCGGGCAGCATTGTTAATCTGGGTATTGGTTTGCCAACGCAGGTTATCCGTTACCTTCCGGACGACTTCGATGTACAGATCCATTCGGAGAACGGCATTCTCGGTGCCTGGAAGCAGAGTCCACCAGAGGAAATGGACCCCTTCCTCATTGATGCTGCCGGCGCCTATGTTTCCCTTCGCGAGGGGGCCAGTCTGTTCGACAGTGCTGTCTCTTTCGCCATGATTCGTCGCGCTCGCCTGGATTTGACCATGATTGGCGCCTTCGAAGTCGACGAGCACGGCAACCTTGCCAACTGGAAAATTCCGGGCAAATTTTCGCCAGGGATTGGTGGTGCCATGGAGCTGGCACAAAAGACACGGCGCATCGTCGTGCTGACGACCCATACTGATAAACACGGTCGACCCAAGATCCTTAAAAATTGCCGATTACCTTTGACGGCTGAAGCCTGCGTTAACCGCATAGTGTCCGACCTCGCTGTGATGGACATTACTCCGCAAGGCCTGGTGGTGCGTGAAAAACTGGTCCAGATCAGTAACGCTGATTTGCAGGCCAAGACCGAAGCGGAGCTGACGTTTGCCACCGGAGAGGCAGAGTCATGACCTTTATCGATGAAGTTTTGCCCTTTGCCGTGTCGGATGCCGGGCAATCCCCACTAGACGCGTGCATCAGGAGAAAACGGACAGGAGGTGACCCTACCAGCAAACAAAATAGTTATATCTATAATTAACGTGGATGGATAAAAGCGATCGATCCTGGCTCAACAGTTCCAGTGTGAAGAGGTGCGATGCATCGATGTGTGCATTGCTTTATAAAAAAGTCTGAACAGGAAGAAGAATATGAAGACTCTTACTAAAAGGTTCTCCCAATCTCTGGCTGTCGCAGCAATAGTCGCCAGTGCAGCGGCCATGGTCGCCATGCCCGCGCAGGCGCGTGATATGGATGAAATTCGTGATGACGTATTTCAGGTTGTAAATTCCGGCGCGTACCCTCCCTTCAGTTTTGTGAACACCAAGGGCGAACTGGTTGGCTTTGATGTTGATATTGCCAGGGCCCTGGCTGAAAAGATGGACGTTGAGGTCAACGTTCAATCATCGCCCTGGAACGGCATCATCGCCGCCATGGTCGGTGGCCGTTTTGATGCCTGCATCTGCAGCATGAGCAATACCGAAGAGCGTCGGAAGGCAATTGACTTTTCCGACCCTTACTACAGCGCCGGGCTGTCAGTGTGGGTGCAAGAAGGCACCGACGACATTAACAGCATTGAAGACTTTGCTGGCAAAAAGGTCGGCTCAACCCTGGGTGAAACCGGCAACCAGTGGGCAGTGGAAAATGGCGCAGGCAAATGGACTAACCAGACCTTCCAGGGCCTGCCGAGCATGATGAACGGCCTGACCACAGGCCGCATCGATCTGATGATTGCCGATGATGTGCCTGTGCTGGTTGCCATGCAGGAGGACTCACCCGCAATCAAGATGGTCGACGTTGGTGAATTGCCACGTTGGCCTGCCGCCATTTCTGTTCAAAAAAACAGCCCTGAACTGCTTGAAGCGTTGAATACTGCCCTGGCAGAAATCAAGGCTGATGGCACGTACCAGGACATTGTCGACAAGTGGATTGGCGAGGGCGCCAACATCGAGTAAAGGCGGGGCAAGTGGGGTGAAGGTTCGCCTTTCACCCCACTTTTCACTTCGCTCTCGGCGACAACATGTCGAGCGTTGTATCAACAACAATCGCTAGGAAGGTATGACCATGGATTTTAACTTGATGGTCGAGGTCACGCCCCTGTTAATCAAGGCCGCATGGGTCACGATAGACGTCTCTGCTCGTTCAATGTTCTTTGGGTTTTTTGTCGCCTGTGGGCTGGTGTTCTTGCAGACGTTTCGCTTTGCACCCATCCGCTGGTTTGCCCGGGGCTATGTCAGCGTGGTGCGCGGGACACCCTATTTCGTCCAATTGTTGCTGGTATTTTATGGCGGCCCGAGTATTGGCTTCAGGCTTGACCCCATCACGTGCGGTATCTTCGTAGGCGCCTTCAATATTGGCGCCTATATGAGTGAAGCGATTCGCGGCTCTATCGAGTCTGTGGATAACGGCCAGACAGAGGCCGCCAGATCACTGGGGTTTGGCAAGGTAAAAACGATGGTGTCTATCGTGTTGCCGCAAGCCGCCCCGCTGATGATTCGTTCGGTCGGCGTGTTAGCCATTGTACTTGTGAAAAATTCCTCTCTGGTTTCCATCATCTCCGTTGTTGAGCTGACGTATCAGGCTCAGCGGTTGATCGGTTCGACCTACAAGCCCCTGGAGATTTTCACCCTTAGTGCGCTGATGTACATCGTCATTGTCTACGCGGTGATGGGCATCATTGAACTGGCCTACCGTCGCGCGACGCGCTACACGACCCAATAGGAGGACGCGGAGATGGAACTTGATTTCGGTCCGGTAATAACCTACTTCCCTACCTTGCTGAAAGGCCTGGGGGTGGCTTCTCTGGTAGCCATCGCGGTTGCCTTCCTGTCGATTGTGGGTGGGCTGGTGGTGGCGGTGATCTCCATTTATATCAATAAGGTTCTGAGCTGGCCATTGCGCTTCTTTATCTGGCTGTTCATGACGACGCCATTGCTGTTACAGCTTTACTTTTTGTATTTCGGCCTCGGCGAGTGGATTCTGATTCCCGCCATCCTGGTTGGCATTCTTGGGCTGGGCTTTCACTACATGGCTTACAATGCCGACATTTTCATTGCCACCATCAAGTCAGTGTCCGGCGGTCAGTATGAAGCGTCACGGTCGCTCGGCTTCGGACATATTGCCACCATTGTCTACATCATTGTGCCACAGGCCTTTATTCGCGCGATCCCGCAGCTGGGCAACAATATGATTTTAATGGTGAAAGATACCTCGGTCTTATCCGCCATTGGTGTGGCCGAGCTGGTGTATGCCTCCCAGTATGCGATCAGCGTATCGTTCCGACCCTTCGAGTTTTTCATCGTTATCGCACTGCTGTATTACGTGATCAACATCTTTATGGAGCTGGGTCAGGCCTGGCTGGAGCGGCAGGCGGCCTATCGTCGCTAGATCCAAATCGATAACAGTATAAAAGGCGGTAGAACCCATGAGCACTGAGCATCAAATCGACACTCCAATGGTCGAAATCCGCAATGTATACAAGCGTTTTGGCGATCTGGAAGTTTTAAAAGGCATCAACCTGACGGTGAATCGTGGAAAGATTGTATCCATCATCGGCCCTTCCGGTTCTGGCAAGAGCACTCTGTTACGCTCGGTCAATCACCTGGAGGTGATTGACCAGGGTGAGATCCTTCTTGATGGCGTTCAGGTGAACCGGCCTGATATGAACGGCCTCGCATTTGAACGCCACATCAACCACGTCCGCCAGAACATGGGCATGGTGTTTCAACACTTCAATCTCTTTCCCCATCTGTCCACGATTGACAATGTCATCCTGGGACCTCGAAAGCTGAAAGGCATGGATAAGAAAGTTGCCCACGAACTGGGCATGGAATTGCTCGACCGGGTCGGCCTTGCCGAAAAAGCTGACGTGTTTCCCAACTGGTTGTCGGGCGGTCAAAAGCAACGGGTGGCCATTGCCCGGGCGCTGGCGATGCAGCCCAAGGTGATGCTGTTTGATGAGGCAACGTCAGCCCTGGATCCAGAGCTTGTCGAAGAAGTTAACCGGGTAATGCGCGGCCTGGCAGAGGAACACATGACCATGTTGATTGTGACACACGAGATGACCTTTGCGCGCGATGTTTCAGACTGGGCCATGTTTATGGACGGGGGCGTCGTCGTTGAAGAGTGCACCCCGGAGAAGCTGTTCAGTAATCCGGAGCAGGAGCGCACACGCAACTTCCTGCGCAAACACCTTGGCGGTCATCACTAGGCTGTGAATCGTGAAATATTTTTACCACGAGGCGCAATCGCTTCACGCGCCGAAGCACTTTTTTCTTCGCGGTCAACCTGCACCCTCACCGGAGCAGCCGGTGCGCTTCGAGCGACTGAAAACGGCAATTGAAGCCACGAATGCCAGCCTGACTTTATTGCCAGAACTTACCCGGGATCCGCTCCTCCTGGACCGTTTGAAACGCATTCATACCCCTCGCTATCTGACTTTCCTTGAGAACGCGGTGGAGCGCTGGCGAGCCCTGTCTGGTGCATCTGATGTAGTGGCTCCCAATACACACCCCTGTGGCTATGCCCGGTTTTACCCACGCCACATAGTCGGCCAGGCAGGCTGGCACATGCACGATATGGCCTGTCCGATGGATGAAGGCAGTTATACCGGCATCCTCGCCAGTGCAACAACAGCCCAGGCCGCCGCCGATGCTGTGCTGCAAGGTGAGGTTGCGAGCTACGCCCTGTGTCGGCCGCCGGGCCACCATGCCGGGCCGGAGCGGGCGGGGGGCTTCTGCTTCCTGAACAACTCGGCTCTGGCGGCCACAGTATTGCGGGAGCGCTATGATCGCGTCGCCATCGTTGATGTCGATGTGCATCACGGCAACGGCACCCAGGACATTTTCTGGCAACGAAACGACGTCTGGACTGGATCGGTCCATGTCGACCCTGCGGACTACTACCCCTTTTACTGGGGTGCGGCGGACGAAGATGGGGAGGGCGATGGCAAGGGGTATAACCGTAATGTGCCCCTGCCACTTGGCGCCAACGGCATCGACTTTTTACAGGCCTTGTCGCGCCTGTTATCAACCCTGGCTGAATTCCAGCCTCAGGCCATCGTCATCGCACTCGGGCTCGATGCCCACAAGGATGACCCGCTGGCCGGGATGACGCTGGAAACCGAGGATTTTTACCGCATTGGCCAGCGCCTGGCTCAGGTTAAAGGCCCGAAAGTGATTGTTCAGGAGGGCGGCTATCCCACTGACAGTCTCGGTGATAATCTCACCGCCTTTCTGCAGGGCTTCCGTTGTGGTTAATGGTGCGGGCTTCCCGCTTTTTTCAACTAAAGAGAGTGTGTTTTATGAGTGATCATTACATCGATAGCAACCAGCGCATGAGTCAGGTCGTCGTGCACGGCAACACCGCCTATCTGGCAGGCCAGGTAGCTCATGACGCCAGTGCCGGTATGCGCGGACAGACCGAACAGATTCTGCAAGGCATTGATCAACTTCTGGCCAAGGCCGGTACCGATAAATCCCACATTCTGTCTGCGACCATCTGGGTAACCGACATGGCCGAGTTCCAGGAAATGAATGCCGCCTGGGATGCCTGGGTTGTGCCGGAACGTACCCCAGCTCGTGCCTGTGTCACAGGCGATCTGGCCAAACCGGAATGGAAAGTGGAAATTATGGTCATTGCCGCGATTCCGGCTTGATTCACCGGCTCTGCTTTCCGGTTGTGAAGCAGATCTTATGAGCGGATGAAAATGGACCAGTCTGGACAAAACATGGAGTAATCCAGGCTGCCGCTAAGCACTGCGCTATGTGCCTCTGTAAGGGGTGGATATGAACAAGGTTTGTATCGTAGGTGCATCGGGGAAACTCGGGAAGTACATGGTTCAGCACGCGCTGGATCGTGGCTATGAAGTAGTTGGCGTCTGCAGGGAGCAAAGCGTCGGAAAACTCGACGCTTTCAAAGGGCAGATGACCATCGTTCCGGGCGCGACGAACGATCGGGAGGTGATCAGGAAGGCTGTCTCGGGATGTGACGGTGTACTGACGGTGCTGGTGCCCTGGGGTGTTCAGCAGTACTCGTCCGGCACTGCACAGTCGGTGCTGGACTATGCGGAACCGGGTGCCCGGCTGATCTTTTCCTGCGGCTGGCACATCAGCATGGATGGCAAGGATGTCTACTCTTGGAAACTGAAGGCGCTCGTCAAAGTATTTGGCGGACTGGCGAGGCTTTTCCGACTGGTGGAGCTAGACGATCAGGTTGAGGCATGCAGTCGAATTTTTGCCAGCGATACCAGGTGGACCGTTGTACGCGGGAGTGACCTAGAGGAGGGGGAAAGCCAGGGGTTGCCGGTGTGGAGTCGACACGTGGGTGACCCCATTCTTGAGAGCAATCTCACCCGCCGTATAGACTTTGCGCTTTTCATGGTAGAAGCCCTTGAGAATGACGAACTCATTCATGAGGCCCCTGCGACTGTCGGCTGTCAGACGCCCTCGGCATTGGCGCCAGGCTGAATTTAGTGGCCGCCTGCGCCTGGCCTGATGTTATGCTCTCGCAGGAGCTACAAATGTTGGGGGTGACTGATTATGACGCCAAAGTTGAGGTCTGAAATCACCTGCCCGGGCTGTGGGCACAAAGAAGTAGAGACCATGCCGGAAGATGCCTGCCAGTATTTCTATGAATGCAAAAACTGCAAGGCTCTGCTCAAACCAAAGCCTGGTGATTGCTGTGTATTCTGCTCATATGGCGATACACCGTGCCCGCCCATTCAGCAGGATCGGTCATGCTGTTGAATCTATGAAGACGCCTGATAAAACCGCCGGATAGCCCGCAACAACTGATCCACATCCTCACGATTCACATCCAGATGGGTCACAAACCGGATCGGCTTACCCGCAGTGATAAGGATGCCCTGGTCGGCCAGGTAGTCTCGCAGGGCCATGGCTTTGCCGGACCGGCAGCGGGCGTAGACGATGTTGGTCTGGGTGTTGGCCGCGTTGATGTCCAGCTCTGCAATATCCGCGAGGCCGGCGGTCAGGTATTCGGCGTTTTCATGGTCTTCATGCAATCGAAGCGGCCCCTGCTCCAGAGCGATTCGCCCGGCGGCAGCCAGTATGCCGGCCTGGCGCATGCCGCCGCCCACCATTTTCCGCAGCCGTGTGGCCCGGTCGATAAAGGCTTTTGTGCCCAGCAGCATGGAGCCCACCGGGGCACCCAGTCCTTTGGAGAGGCAAACGCTCACCGAATCGTAGTGTTTGGTTATCCCGGTCACATCACAGTCGGACTTTACTGCTGCGTTGAATACCCGGGCGCCATCGAGGTGTAACCGCAGCTGATGGTCATCGCAGAAGGCGCGAGCCTGGCGCTGGTAGTCCAGTGACAGCACTTTGCCGCCGATGGTGTTCTCCAGCGACAGCAGGCGGGTCATGGCGAAATGGAAGTCATCGGCCTTGATGGCTGCGCGGGCCTTGTCGAGGTTGATGCTTCCGTCAGGCTCGTTCTCAATGGGTTGCGGCTGCACGCTGCCGAGTACGGCGGCGCCGCCGCCCTCATAGCGATAGTTGTGCGCCGACTGGCCGCAGAGATACTCATCGCCCCGGCCACAGTGGCTCATGATGGCCAGGAGGTTGGCCTGGGTGCCGGTGGCGGTAAACAGGGCGGACTCAAAACCGAACCGCTCGGCGGTATAGGCCTGAAGGCTGTTAACCGTTGGGTCGTCTCCGTACACATCGTCACCCACCTCGGCGTTGGCCATGGCCTGACGCATTTCCCGGGTAGGGCGGGTGACGGTATCGCTGCGGAAATCGATCATGGTGGTCTGGCCTTTTGAGTAATCGGATGTGCTGCATTCTACAGGGCGCGGGGCAGGAGGGAACCGGGAAGGTCAACCTGAAAGGTTCAGAGTCTGCCAGAGCCTCGAAAAGTGTGAACGTTAATTCAAATATCGATAGAATTATGGCCTGGTGTTGAGGATGACTGTAAAGAGAGTCGTGGGCCATCCGTTGTTTTCAAAAGCAATTTCAAAGTACTTTTTATGATTGATATTGAGCAGATGGCCTCCGTATTGGATGCATTGCCGGACCCGGCCTTTATATTGTCCCGCAGCGGCAAATATGTAGCGGTGTTCGGGGGCCGTGATGCCCGTTATTACCACGACGGCAGCGGGCTGGTGGGTTTGTATGTTTCCGATCTGGTGAAAGCCGAGAAGGCGAACTGGTTTCTTGAACAGATAGAGCTGGCACTGGCAACCGGCAAGTTGCTGATCGAAGAGTACGAGCTGAGCAACAAGGATGTAAAAGGGCTGCCCGATGAAGGGCCCGAACAACCGATCTGGTTCGAGGGCCGTATTCAGGCCCTCGATTTCCTGGTGGACGGTGAAGCGGTTGTGCTTTGGGTGGCGAGTAATATTTCAGAGCGACACGAACTGGAAATCAAGCTGCGGGAACTCAGCGACACCGATCAGCTCACGGGGCTTTTCAATCGCAGAAAACTGGAGCGCGACCTGACACTGAATTATGAGACGTTCGACCGACACGCGGTGCCAACGTCCATTTTGATGTTTGATCTCGACAACCTGAAGAAGATCAATGACACCCTTGGCCATCACGCCGGTGATGAGATGATCCTTGCGGTTGCAAACATTTGTCGATCAGAGCTTAGAAAAACAGATACTGCCTGTCGCTTTGGTGGTGATGAATTCGTCATTGCCCTGCCCAATATTGAACGGGAGCATGCAGTGCAATTTGCCGACCGGCTGCGTGAGTGCTTCAGGAGCGAACTGACTCAATTTTCCATTGATGGTGTCGCCGCAACCGCAAGCATTGGTGTGGCGACCATGTTGCCTTCAGACCGGTCGTATGAAGACACCCTGAAACGCGCGGATGGTGCCATGTATGAAGCTAAGCGAATGGGCAAAAACAGGGTCGTTTCTGCTTGATCGGGTTTGCCCCGGCCTCAAGTTGCAGTGTGCCATTGCGGCCCTGCTGATTGGGTGTGCCTCTCCGGCATTCGGTGAGGAAGAACCCGTTTTCCAGTTGTGCCCGGGCTACATCGATAAGGTCGCCGTGAGTGATCAGGGTGACAAAGCCGCGGTATTTCTGACTTTGAGTGATCAGGGGGCGCTGGCTCTCACCCAGTTCAGTGACAACCAGCTCGGTGAAATTATCCGGGTGACGTTCGGGGCGCATGAGTTTCTCCGGGCCGCGATATGGGCAGAGGAAACGTGGTCCCTGCGCAAAGCCACGGAATCGCTGGAAGAGGCGCAGGCATTGGCGCAGAGCATCAGGAGCTGGGCGTCTGGCCAGCACCCGGAGAAAGACCGATCATGCGGGTATTAGCCAGCAAAGTTCCGCCTCTGTTGCTGGCTGCAGTGGTTGGCGCCTGCATGTGGGGAGTGTCTCAGGTCACCGGCCGTATGCCGGTTCCTGAAATTGTCCGTATGGGTGGTGCGGCTCTGTTGCTCGCCCTGGGGGTGTTCTTCAGTGTTGCCGGAGTGATTTCGTTCCGGCAGGCAAACACCACGGTGGATCCCCGTAAGCCGGAGGCGGCTTCCTCTTTGGTCAGCTCCGGCATTTATCGCTTTTCCAGGAATCCCATGTACGTGGGGTTTGCTCTTGCCCTGTCAGCATGGGCTGTCTTTCTGGCATCGGCGTGGTCGCTGTCAGGCGTCGTCGGTTTTGTGCTTTACCTGAATCACTTCCAGATCATTCCGGAAGAACAGGCGCTGCGGGAGCTGTTCGGGGAGGAGTTCAGGGCCTATGAGTCACGGGTGCGCAGGTGGTTATGACTTCGCTCATTCCGTTCAACGGTTACGGGCTTTGAAATCCAGCGGATCCAGCCGGTAAAACCCTCGTAGTGCCTCATATACACCGGGCTGCTCAGCTTTCAGGTGTCTGGGTTGCTGATAGAAGGCCTCTGTCAGCACCGCGAAAAATTCCGCAGGCTGGGTTGCGCCGTAGGGATCCAGCCAGCTTTTGCGGTGATGCCTCAGGGTGTCCCGAAGGTTCTCGTAGGCTCTGGTCATGGTTTTTTGCCAGTCTCTGGCCTGCTCTCCACTCAGCGGCGGTGCGCCGTCGGCGGTTCCGTCGAGGTAGTCCAGCTGGTGGGCGAATTCGTGGAGAATGACATTATGGGGGCCGTTCGGGTGCATGGCTCCCTCTTCACACTCGGACCATGCCAGCACCACTTGCCCCCGGGTAGAGGCTTCGCCTGCCCGGACCTGCTCGTTGACGCTGACCACCAGGCCGTCGCTTTGGGGCGCCTGAACCCGGTACACATCCGGGTATACCAGGATACTGCGAACCTCGTCATACGAACTGTACGGGCGGGCGAGGATAAGCAGGCAGGCGTGCCCGGCAATGGTGACTCTTACCCGGTCATCCACCTGAAAGCCCGCGCAGCCGTAGAACTCTTTTTCTGAGAGAAAGAGCTGAACGTGCTGCTCCAGCCGCTTTTTCAATTGAGCGGGGAGTTTCTGGTAAAGCGGGACATTGGTTTTCAGCAGCTTGCGCCACGCTTTCGGAAAGGGGTGTCGCAGTTCCCGTTCACGCCGCCAGTTACGGTAGAAAAACAGGTAAAATACGGCCAGTGTGATGAATGTCAGGGCGAAGACGGCAAATACAAAAGGGGACGACATTTCGTATGTGTCCTGTCCAGGTGGGTTTCCCGCCATCTTATCCTATTCATGCTTAAGGAGTTGTGATGTCTGATAAACGAGTTGTTGTAATTACTGGCGCCAATCGGGGAATTGGGCTGGAGCTGACCCGACACTTTGCAAGCGAGGGTTGCGAGGTTATCGGCGTTTGTCGCGAAGCCTCGGCCGAGTTGACGGAAGCGGCTGCGAGCGTGATCGACGGTGTTGATGTAACCACCGATGCCGGCATCCGGAAGCTGACCGAAGGCCTGAAGGGCCGGGAAATCGACTTGCTGATCAACAACGCGGGCCTGTTGCAGGATGAACAGCTCGGGAGCATCGATCTCGATTCCATTCGCACGCAGATGGAAATCAACGCCTACGCACCTTTGCGGGTTGCCGAGGCACTGTACGTCCAGATTCCGTCCGGTGGCAAGATTGCCAACATTACCAGCCGCATGGGGTCGATTGCCGACAACGATTCCGGCGGGCGCTACGGGTACCGGGCTTCCAAGGCCGCGCTGAATGCGTTCGGCAAATCCCTGGCGATGGACCTGAAGCCCCGTGGCATCGCCGTTGCCCAGCTTCACCCGGGGTATGTGCAGACCCGCATGGTGAATTTTGGCGGGCTGATCACACCGGAGGAGTCAGCGAAAGGGCTGGCAGCCCGCATTGAGGCCCTGAACCTGGAGAATACGGGGTCGTTCTGGCATAGCAACGGCGAGCTGTTGCCGTGGTAGAGTGTTGACCGTTCATTTTCACGTTTTGTCCACCGGGAGTGTTTTATGAGTCTGGCGATTGCGCTGCACGTGTTGTCTGCGGTTATCTGGGTTGGCGGTATGTTCTTCGCCTACATGGCCATGCGTCCCGCCGTGGTGGAAGTTGTAGAAGCATCCCAGCGTGGCGTGCTCTGGTGTCAGACTCTGTCCCGGTTTTTCCGGTGGGTCTGGCTGGCGGTTGTGTTGTTGCTGGTGACCGGGTACTGGATGACCTTCAGCATGTTTGGCGGTATGGCCGGGGCTGGCTGGCACATCCACGTGATGCAAACTCTCGGCCTGATCATGATGCTGCTTTTCTTTCATGTGTATTTTGCGCCCTTCCGCCGCCTTAAACAGGCTGTTGCCGAGAAGAACCCAGAGGAAGGTGGCCGCCGGGTGGGGCAGATCCGCAAGCTGGTGGGTATCAACCTGATCATTGGCATTGTGGTGGTTGTGGTCGGCGCAGGCGGGCGCTACCTGTAAGCGATTCGGCCCGAACGACGGAAATTCAGCATGTCCCATATCCGAAAAAAGGCCGCAGCTGGTCTCAAGGTCGGTGATTCGTTCACCATTAGCCGGACATTTTCAGAAGAAGACAGTCTGGCGTTTGGCGAGATCAGCCGTGACCACAACCCGGTGCATTATGACGATCGCTTCGCCGACGCCAAAGACCTGCAGGGAAAGATCTGCCATGGTCTGCTGGTTGGAGGAATGATCACGGAAGTGGGCGGCCAGATTGGCTGGCTGGCCTCGGGGATGAACTTTCGATTCCGACGGCCGGTGTATTTCGGGGATACGATTACCTGTGTGTTTACCCTTTCCGAGTTGGATGACCGCAACCGTGCCAAGGCAGAGGCGGTGTTGTCCAACCAGCATGGTGAGATTGTGATCGAAGCATGGCTGACCGGTGTACTCCCGCTCCCGGCTGAACAAGAGATACTGGCGAGCCTGCTTGATCAACGTTCCTGATTTACCCGGTGTTGTAGTTTCTTCAGTTCCGCTTGCGGGTCGGTTTGCACACGCGCTGTGTCAGCGCATTGATTCACTTTTCTGAGGTTTGTATGGCCCGTTTTGAGTTGCTCGGTACTGCCACTATTCCCGGCAAGGGGTCCCAGCTGCGCCTGCTCCAGCGCAACGACGAGTTTTCCATCAAGATTGCCGGCAGCACCGGCGAGCTGATGAACAGCCGCTTGCATGGCTCCGAGGATGCACTGGCAACGCTGGCTTGCGAGCGGGTCGCGGACCATCCCGCCCCGCGGGTTCTCATCGGTGGCCTGGGCATGGGATTCACATTGGCAGCGGCGCTGGGTGCTCTGGGCGAGACGGCCGAGGTGACGGTTGCGGAGCTGGTGCCGGAAGTGGAGCAGTGGAACCTCGGACCTCTGGGCAGTGCTGCCGGCTATCCGCTGAAGGATGTGAGAGCCCGGGTTCACATCGGGGACGTGGTAGAACTGATCAAGGCCTCGCCGGCCAGCTACGATGCGATTCTGCTGGATATCGACAATGGCCCGGAGGGGCTGACCCGAAAGGAAAATGACTGGTTATACACCGCACCTGGCATTGCCGCGGCGCAGGCAGCCCTGACACCTGACGGCATTCTGGCCTACTGGTCGGCGGGACAGGATCCCGCCTTTACTGAACGGCTGAAACGCGCCGGCTTGTCGGTCGAGCCGGTCACAGTAAGGGCTCACCGCCCCGGTAAAGGCGCGAAGCATGTTATCTGGCTGGCCTGGTAAACAGGCTTAGTCGTCGTCCTCAGCCTGCATGCGTTCCTGCCGTTCCAGCTCTTCCTCTTTGGCGGCGTCTATCACGGCCATCAGCTCGTCAACATCCGCGCTGTGGGTATCGTGTTCGAAGCAGCCTGTCAGCTTGCTGTCCGGGTGCAGGTCGCCGCTTTCGTATAACGCCCAGATTTCCTTGCCGTAGTCGGTAATCAGCAGTTCCGGGGCGTACTTGCCGAAATAGCGGCGCATGTTGTCAACATCCCGCTCGAGCATGCGTTCCGCACTGTTGTTGCCAGCGGCGTTTACGGCCTGGGGCAGGTCGATGATAACGGGGCCTTCGCTATCAACCAGCACGTTGAATTCGGACAGGTCTCCGTGAATCAGTCCGGCGCTCAGCATCCGGACCACCTCTGCGACCACCCTGCCGTGATACTCACGGGCCTGTTCGGGGGTGAGGGTGACATCGCCAAGCCGCGGCGCCGCCTTGCCATCTTCGTCGGCGACCAGTTCCATCAGCAGCACGCCATCCACAAACCCCAGGGGTTCCGGCACACGCACGCCGGCCGCCGCCAGGCGATACAGGGCGTCTACCTCGGCATTGAGCCAGGCATCTTCCTGTTCCTTCTGGCCATACTTGGTCTTCTTGCTCATGGCCCTGGCTCGGCGGCTGTTGCGCACCTTCCGGCCTTCCTGGTATTCCACGGCCTGCTTGAAGCTGCGCTTCTGCGCTTCCTTGAAGACTTTTGCACAGCGCACATGATCACCACAGCGAACGACATACACCTGCGCTTCCTTACCGCTCATCAACTGGTAAAGCACTTCGTCCACCATGCCATCGTCGACAAGGGGTTGTAATCTCTTCGGTACTTTCATAAAACCTTTTCAGTTAACCGTAAATGTGCTGACGGTGCCGTTGATCTGAAGCAAGGCCAGGCGTGGGCTTTAAAGGGAGAATGACTATTATGGAGCATAGCTTACATGAAAACCCTTTTGCTCATCCTGTTGATTACTGTCTTTGGCCTCTTGGCGCTGCTCTGGTTGTGGCGACAGATGGACCGCCGTTCTGATTTGGCTGCCATGCAACAATTGATGGCCGCTCAGCCCGAACGCCCGGCGTGTTTTGATCTGGCCATGGTTGCCGGGCTTCCAGAGCCGGCGCGCCGCTATTTCGCCTACACCATTGAACCGGGAACACCGCTATATACGGTGGCCGACATCGTCATGGATGGCCGGTTTGGCATGGGTGAGAGGGACAAGCCCGGTTACCTCCGGATGGCCGCCAGGCAGGTTCTGGCCCTGCCAAAAGGTTTTGTCTGGCAGATGCGTGCCGGGCGGGGCCTGATGCGTTTGTCCGGCTCGGACAGCCAGCGCTGGACCCGGTTCTGGCTGATGGAGGTTATCCCGGTGGCGCGTATGGGAGGCACACCGGACCACACCCGGTCGGCATTCGGTCGTTACGTGGCGGAAGCGGTATTCTGGACGCCGGCAGCGATGCTGCCAGGGCCGGGCGTTCGCTGGGAACTGGTGGACGTGAACACCGCTAGAGTGACCGTTCGCCACAACAGACTTGAACAGTCGGTCGACGTAACGGTTGCCGAAGACGGCCAACCCACTCAGGTCAGCTTTGCCCGCTGGAGTGACGCCAATCCGGACAAGGTTCACCGACTGCAGCCCTTTGGCGGATTTCTGTCCGAATTCAGAACTTTTGGTGGTTTTCGGTTGCCAACGCACGTGGAAGCCGGCAATTTCTTCGGCACGGAAGATTACTTTCCCTTCTTTATCGCCAGGGTGACGGGTATAACGTTTCCCAAACACTAATCACGACCGGCTCAGCCCGGCCTGTATTAAGGAATCCCGATTAATGTCCTGGATGGTGATTGTCACTCAGGTTCTGCTACCCGTTCTGTTGTTGCTCTGGTTTGCCCTGTTTCCGGCGGCTGGTGTGCTTGCCCTTGGACTCCAGGCGCTCTCGGTCGGGGCGGTTCTTCTGGGGCTGGGGCTCACCGCCTTGTGGGCCATGCCGCCATTTTGGGTACCGTATCTTTACGGCGTGGTGTTCCTGATGATCGCAGCGTGGCACCTTTTGAAAGGCCGCTTCCTGGGCAACGGGCTTTGGCGAGCTACCGCCGGCCCAACGACACTGGTGCTGCTGGCATTCGGGTTAGGCCTGATGGGTGGCTACATGGGCTATCTGGGTTTGCTGGGCAGAGAACTCCCGAAGGTGGAAACCGTGGATATCGCGCCGCCCTTCGGCGCGGGAACCTATCTGGTGGCCCATGGAGGCTCAAATAATCTGGTTAATATCCACCTGCATACCCTGGACGAGTCCGTGGAACGATTCCGGCCCTGGCGAGGCCAGAGCCGTGCTCTCGATATCTTCCGCACGACTCCGTTCGGCCGGCATGTGGATGGCTGGCAACCGGTCGACCCTGCTCGATACGTTACCTTTGGTACGCCCGTGCTCGCCCCCTGCAGCGGGGAAGTCGCCAGGGTTGTGGGTGGCGTGAAGGACATGCAGGTCCCTCAGATGGACCGTGAGCACATGGCAGGCAATTACGTTGCCGTTGATTGCGGCGATTTTTTTGTCGTGTTGGCGCATCTTCGCCAGGGCAGCATTGAGGTTCGGGCCGGTGATCGGCTGGACACAGGTGACAGGCTTGGTGAAATGGGTAATTCCGGAAACAGTTCCGAGCCGCACTTACACGTGCATGCCCAGCGGGGCTTGCCTGAGGGTGCTCCGCTAAGTGGGAAGCCTTTGGCCCTGACCATTAACGGAGACTTCTACGTGCGCAACGACAGGATCATCGCCCCTGACCCCCGCGCGGCGCCGGCTCAGCTCTAACGCACAACAAAGACCGACACGTCGCTGTGTTTGACGATGTTTGCGCCATTGGAATGGAGAATATGCAGTTTGTCTCCGATGCCAGGCGGATGAGAGGCCATGATGACAAGGTCCGCACCCGTGTCTTTGATCGCGTCCAGAAGGCGGTCATCCAGTTCCACAGCGGTATCTGCTGTTGACAGTACTTTGCTGTCGGTATTGATGCCGTGTGATGTGCCCTGTTCTTGCGCGAAGGCGCTGAGCTTGTCGGCCAGCTCTTCCGGGGTGTGTGCCGCAGCAGACGGGGCCGTGTTGGTCACGGTGATGTAGCAGAGCGTGGCGTTATAGTGCTTGGCGATGTCGATCGCGGTATCAAGGGCTTTCGACATTTTTTCCGTGTGTGCCAGATCGACGGGCACGAGAATTTTTCTGTACATAGTGACGCTCCTTATGTCAGGTCGGGCGTTGAATCACGCCATCCATGTCTAAAAGCGTGGCAGTAATCGCCGGATTTTGCCAAAACGAAAGGAATGAAATTGATTGCAGGCAAAAATTGGGGGCTCTTGCCGATAGGGGAAGAGCCTGCTTTCACGCCGCGTTGGCGCCGTGAAAGCAGGGAGGGCCCCCGGGTCAGAGGAGGTTGTACAGGAATACAATGCCGATACCGGCGGGTGTCACGAACCGGAGTACGAACATAAAGGCTTTGAAGCTCCCACCTTTCAGGCCGATTTCGGTAACCAGCCCTTCCCGCCTCATGGCCCAGCCGGCAAACAGGGCGATGGCCAGACCGCCGAGAGGCATCATCAGGTTCGATACCAGGAAGTCGAGCAGGTCGAACACCGTCTTGCCCTCAAAGAAGCTGACAAACCCGAGCGGATGCAGGTCTCCCCAGACGTTGAAAGACAGCACCGTACCAATGCCGATAAACCAGATGGCCAGCCCGCCACCCATGGCACTTTTGACCCGGCTGACGCCTTTGTGTTCCTCCAGCCATTCCACCACCGGTTCCAGCATGGATATGGCGGAGGTGATGGCAGCAACCAACAATAAGGCAAAAAAGAGGGTGCCAAAGACGGCGCCGCCGCTCATTTGTCCGAAGGCCAGAGGCAGGGTTACGAAGATCAGACCAGGGCCGGCGCCGGGTTCCAGGTTGTTGGCGAATACCAGCGGGAAGATTGCCAGGCCGGCCAGGAGGGCAACACCGGTGTCCAGTACGGCAATGGTCATGGCGGTTTTGGCGATGTTCACGCTTTTCGGCAGGTATGAGCCGTAGGCCATCAGAACGCCGATGCCGATACTGAGGGTAAAAGCCGCATGACCAAGGGCGGTGAGCACGCCGGCCGTCGTGAGCTTGCTGAAGTCGGGTGAGAACATGAAGCTGACCGCCCGGCCGAAGCTGCCGCTGGTCATCGCATAGAACACCATGGCGATTAGCAATATGAACAGCAGGGGCATCAGCAGGTTGACGGCTTTCTCAAGGCCGGAGCGGATGCCACGGCTGACAATAAAGACCACAATGCCCATGAATACGGAGTGCCAGAGCAGCAGCTCCCAGGGGTTGGCCAGCAGGTTGCCAAATTGCCCGCCGATGGCTTCGGCATCGGCACCGGTGAACAGGCCAAGTGCCGCCTTGCCTATGTATACGAGGGCCCAGCCACCGATAACTGCGTAGAAAGAGAGCACCAGGAACGAGGCGATAACGCCGTTCCAGCCGATGGCCTGCCAGCCCCTGTTGGTACCCTCGGATTTGGTCAGGCTGCGCATGGTTGCGATGGGGCTCTGGCCACCCCGGCGGCCGATCATGGTTTCGGCGATGAGGACGGGCACGCCTATGAGAAAGATACAGGCCAGGTAAATAAGCACGAAGGCACCACCGCCATTCTCACCGGTGATGTAGGGGAATTTCCAGATATTGCCGAGCCCTACGGCAGAACCGGCGGCGGCCAGGGTGAAGGCCATTTTCGAGGACCAGAGGTTGTTGGCCTGCTGGTGGGGTTGAGCATTTTGACTCATTGGGTTCTCCGAGTAGTTGTTTTTGTCGGATCGTCTTTCAGGGTGTTCTTGGGTGATCTGGTCAACTGGACCGTCACAGGATGTTGCGTATCGCGGTCGCGACCCGCGGAAGGACCCGGTCATTCAGGCCAGCGACATTGACCCGGCTGCTTTCCAGCATGTAGATGCCGTGCTCTTCCCGTAACCGGCGAACCTGCTCCGGGGAAATGCCCAGGAACGAGAACATGCCTCTTTGCCGGGCAATAAAGCGGAAATCGCCGACCGGGGCCAGGGCGTCGGCGAAGGCGTGGCGAAGGTGCAGGATGCGTTCGCACATACCGTTCAGCTCGTCCTGCCACTGGTCGCGTAATCCGTCATCGCCCAGGATGGTCTCCACAATTGCCGCGCCGTGGGCCGGGGGCATGGAGTAGTGGGAGCGAATAACGCTCAGCAACTGGCTGGTAGCCGCCTTGTTGATCGTTTCCGTGGCAGAGATCAGCATCAGGGCGCCAGTGCGCTCCCGGTAAAGGCCAAAGTTCTTGGAACAGGAAGCGGCCACCAGCATTTCCGGCACCTGGCTTGCCAGGTGGCGAAGGCCGGCAGCGTCCTGATCAAGCCCGTCACCCAGTCCCTGATATGCCATGTCCACAAAGGGCAGCAGCCCCTTGCGCTGAATGAGGTTGGTAACGGCCTGCCACTGTTCGAAGGACAGGTCCGCACCGGACGGGTTATGGCAGCATCCGTGAAGCAGTACCACGTCGCCGGTGCTGGCTCCTTCCAGGGCCTCCAGCATGGCGTTGAAGTCCACCTGCAACGTGTCCTGATTCAGATAGGAATATTCGCGAATGGTCAGGCCGGCGCCACCAAGCAGGGGCAGGTGGTTTGCCCAGGTGGGGGTACTGACCCAAACGTTGGTATCCGGCTGGCACAGCCGAAGGAATTCCGCTGCCATGCGCAGGGCGCCACAACCACCTGGCGTCTGGACCACAGAGGTACGGCCATCCCGAATCAGTGTGCTTCCGTTCCCGAGGATCAGACGAGCCATCGCGTCATTGAAGCCTGCGGACCCGGCCGGGCCTACATAACTCTTGGTGGTTTCACCTTCAAGCAGACGTCGTTCTGCTTCGTGCACCGCTGCCATGATCGGGGTATTGCCGGCATCGTCTTTATAAACGCCGATGCCCAGGTCCACCTTGTCCGGACGTGGGTCGTCCCGGAAGGTTTGCATCAGTTGCAGTATCGGGTCCTGGGGCAGGGTCTTGAGGGACTCAAACATGGTTTTCCTCCTTATCACCGGCCTGCTGGGTGCGAATCAGGGTGGGACGACCGGTGTCCAACGCCTTGGTCAGTTGTGACTGCTTCTCCTGAATGGCTTCTGCAGCCTGCTCGCGAACCGGGCCATAGCCGCGGACGTCTGCCGGCAGTTCCGCCAGTTGCAGGAAGGTGTCGTAGTTGCTGGCGTCCAGTTCCCGGGCCATGCGCTCCACCAGCTGCCGGTAGTCTTGCAGCAGGGAGCGGTCCAGCTGGCGGTCAGCGGAGAAACGGAACGGGTCGAGTGCCGAACCCCTAAGGCCACGCAATTTTGCAAGGAACTTGAAAGCGCGGAACATCCAGGGTCCGAACTGGCGTTTTTTCGGCCGGCCCTGGGCATCGGTGCCCCTGTTCATGATGGGGGGTGCCAGGTGGAAGTGGACCTTGAAGTCGCCTTCAAAGGTGTCGTTCACTTCCTTCATGAAGTCGGTTTCCGCGAACAGGCGGGCTACTTCGTATTCGTCCTTGTAGGCCATGAAACGGTAGAGCTGTTGGGCCACGGTGTGGGTTACCAGCAAATTGGTCTGGCCCAGGTTTTCCTCGGCTTTGCGTACCTGGCTGACCAGGTCGGTGTACTGGTTTGCCCAGCTTTTGTTCTGGTAGTTCACGAGGTGCTTGTAGCGCGTGTCGATCAGTTGATCCAGAGACGGCTCCGGTTTCACTTCCACGACCTGCGCCTTGTTGTTATCCAGCAGATCGGTAATCGCCTCCGGTGCAACCGCAGCCACACGGCCCCAGCCAAAGGCTTCCTTGTTGCGCTCAATGGCAACGCCGTTCAGTTCAATCGCCTTCATCAGTGCCGCCTGTGACAGCGGGAGTAGCCCTTTCTGCCAGGCGAAGCCCAGCATCATGATGTTGGAGAACACGGTGTCCCCCAGCAGTTTGTCGGCAATGCCGTTGGCGTCCAGCCGGGAGAAGTGGTCGTCTCCTACTGCGTCACGAATCAGGTCCAGACGTTTGTCCGCCTGCATGTCTGCATCCCGGAACAGCACGTAATCGGCGGTGGGCAGTTCTGCCTCGTTGGCCACCACTCGGGTGTGGTTCGGGCGCAGTACGCTCAGAGCTTTCTGGGAAGAGGCTACCACCAGGTCACAGGCGATGACGGCGTCGGCCTGGCCGTTGCTGATGCGAACCTGATGCAGCTTGTCCGGGGAAGGTGCCATTCGTACATAGCTCAGCACGGTACCGCCTTTTTGGGCAAAGCCCATAAAGTCCAGCACCGAGGCGCCGCGGGATTCCAGGTGTGCCGCCATGGTGATGAGCTGGCCTACGGTGACCACGCCGGTGCCGCCAACACCGCCGACCAGAAGGTCGTAAGAGCCGGTCATTGCGGGCAGGTCGGGCTCGGGAATGTCTGCCAGTTTGCGGGTCAGCACGGAGCCGGTGTCCATGCCGCGAGATTTGCGCAACTGGCCGCCTTCAATAGTGACGAAACTGGGGCAGAAACCATTAACGCAGGAGAAGTCCTTGTTGCAGGAGGACTGGTCAATCTTGCGCTTGCGCCCCAGTTCCGTATTGCGCGGCACCACCGACAGGCAGTTGGACTGGACGGAGCAGTCACCACAGCCTTCGCAGACATGGTGGTTGATAAAGGCCCGCTTTGCCGGGTCCGGGAACTGCTTGCGCTTGCGGCGACGCCGTTTCTCAGCGGCGCAGGTCTGGTCATAGATCAGCACGGTGCAGCCGGGAATTTCCCTTAGCTCTCGCTGCACATGGTCCAGTTCGCTACGATCGTGGAAGGTGACGTCCTTCGGGAACTGATCTTCATGACCCTGATACTTCTCCGGTTCATCGCTAAGCACCACTACCCGGCGGACGCCTTCGGACGTCACCTGTTGAGCGATCATGGGCACGGTAATCTGTCCATCCACAGGTTGGCCACCAGTCATGGCAACCGCATCGTTGAACAGGATCTTGTAGGTAATATTGATGCCGGCGGCTACCGCCTGGCGGATGGCCATGGAACCTGAGTGGAAGTAGGTGCCTTCGCCCAGGTTCTGGAATACGTGAGGGTTACCGGTATACCGGCTCTTGCCGATCCAGTTCACACCTTCGCCGCCCATCTGGATCAGGGATTCGGTGTTACGGCCCATCCAGGACGCCATGAAGTGGCAGCCGATGCCGGCCAGTGCCTTACTGCCTTCCGGTACCTTGGTGGAGGTATTGTGGGGGCAACCGGAGCAAAAATACGGCAGGCGTCGGACCCCACCCGGATCCTGCGCCGTGGTCATGGTGTTCATGACCGCCAGTTGTTCGCTGAAATCCACGGCAAAGAAACGGCCCAGTCGGGCCGCCAGGAAGCCGGCAACCAGTTTCGGGCTGAGTTCACCCACATAGGGAATCAGCGGTCGGCCCAGTTCGTCCTGTTTGCCGGTAATCAGAACTTCACCGGGACGATCCGGTTCGGACATGTATTCCTTGATCTGGCTCTCGATGATGCCCCGCTTCTCCTCAATGACCAGAACTTCTTCCTTGCCATGAACAAAGTTGAGAATGCCGTGGCGCTCCAGAGGCCAGACCATGCCGATCTTATAGATATCGAGGCCCATTTTCCGGGCGCGGTCTTCGTCGATACCCAGCAGGTCCAGGGCTTCCAGCAAGTCCAGATGGCCTTTGCCCGTGGTGACAATGCCGAAGCGCGCTTCCGTGTTGTTGTACAGGCAGCGGTCGATGGGATTGGCCCGCGCAAATGCCTGCACTGCGGCGAGTTTGTGTTCTATCCGGGTCTCCAGCTGGGGCCCGGGCAGGTCTGGCCAGCGGTAGTGCAGGCCGCCCTCGGGTGAGGTGAAGTCGTCCGGGGTAACAAACTCCGGAAGGGCCGGCAGATCCACTGAAGCGGCGCTTTCCACCGTCTCCGATATGGCCTTGAATCCTACCCAGCAGCCGCTGTAACGGGACAGCGCATAGCCCCACAGGCCGAACTCAAGGTATTCAGCGATGTTGGCCGGGTTGATTGTGGGCATGAAAAAGCTCATGAACGCCACATCGGACTGGTGAGGCATGGAGGAGGATACGCACCCGTGGTCATCACCGGCGACCACCAGCACCCCGCCGTGAGGCGAGCTGCCGTAAGTGGTGCCGTGTTTGAGGGCATCACCGGCCCGGTCAACGCCGGGACCTTTGCCGTACCAGAGGCCGAACACCCCATCCACCTGACGGTCATCATCGGTTTCCACTTGCTGGGTGCCCAGCATGATGGTTGCGGCCAGGTCTTCGTTAATCGCCGGTACGAAATCGATGCTGTTGTCGTCCAGCAGCGTTTTGGCCTGCCACAGTGCCTGGTCGTAGGCCCCGAGAGGGGAGCCCCGGTAGCCGCTGACCATGCCGGCGGTGTTCAGGCCCTGCTTACGATCAAGAGCAGCTTGCATCAGCGGTATGCGGACCAGGGCCTGTGTTCCGGTCAGAAATACCCGGCCTGAGTCCCGCAAATAGCGGTCTTCAAGCTTGTAATTGTCGAGTTGTGGGGTATCGGCGGACATGGCGCCCTCCTTATTTGTCGATTTTATGACCAAAAGTTTAGACGGAAGTCCGCAAAAGGTGCTTTCTTATTGGATGACCGTTGGCAGAGTTTGCGAAAGAGGTTTTGATAAATGACAATATAAAGAAAGAAGCTTTGAATAAAATCGGGTGTTACCAAATGAAACAGGTGGAACTGGATAAGCTGGATCGGCGTATCCTTGCGGCCCTGCAGCAGGATGGGCGTATCAGTAATCAGTTGCTGGCGGAACAGGTCGGATTATCGCCGGCTGCTTGCTGGCGGCGGGTGAGAACCCTTGAGGAAACCGGGGTCATTCAGGGGTACAGTGCGCGCGTGGACCCACAGCTTATGGGGCAGGGGTTGTGTGTGCTGGTCAATCTTTCACTTCAGAGGCACAACATTGATAGCACGGCCGAGATTGAGCAGCAGGTCAGCAGCTACCCTGAGGTGCTTCAGTGCTTTGCTGTCACCGGAACTGCGGACTTCGTACTGAGGGTTATCGTGCCGGATATGGCCAGCTACGATCGCTTCCTGAACGAAAAGATATTTACCTTGAAGGGGATTTCCCAGGTGAACTCGAATTTTGCCTTGCGGGAGATAAAGAACACCGAGACCATACCGGTGGAAGGATTGGAGTGAGGCAGCAGGCATAAAAAAAGGCAGCCGAAGCTGCCTTTTTTGCGGTTATTGCTTAATCCGTTAAGGATTAAAGAGCAACAACGTTCTCCGCCTGAGGACCTTTCTGGCCCTGAGTCACGGTGAACTCGACTTCTTGGCCTTCGGCCAGAGTCTTGAAACCACCGCCTTGAATGGCGCTGTAGTGAACAAATACGTCCGGGCCGCCTTCACGAGTGATGAAACCAAAACCTTTTGCTTCGTTGAAGAACTTAACGTTGCCGGTAACTGTAGACATAATATAACTTTCCTGAAATCAATCTGTAATGTGCCGTCAGGCTATCGTCGTGATAACTGATCAGCGGTATGCGGGAAACAAAAAACTTGCGGGATCAAAAACAGGACGTGCTACTAGTTACAACTCGGAGGCGTCTTATTCATGAAATGCTTTGCTAATCTTTCCAACGAGAGTCACTTTACGCGAGAAACCTGAAAACGCAAAGCAATTTTTTATACGCAGAAACCCGTGTAGGCGGTTTTTTCGTTTTTGAGGCTGTCCAGCCGTCTCGGCTTTGCGATCCCGTAACCCTGGGCGAAGTCCACCTGTATCTCCCGAAGGCTTTCAATGATCTCCAGGTTTTCGACGTATTCGGCGATCGTTTTCAGGTCCAGAAAATGACAGAGTTCATTGATGGAGCGGACCATGGCGTAGTTTGTCAGGTTCGTGGCCATGTCACGGACAAACGTACCGTCGATCTTCACATAGTCTACCGGCAATTTCTGAAGGTAGGCATAGGACGACATTCCGGTACCAAAATCATCCAGTGCGAACCGGCATTCCAGTCGTTGCATCTCTCGCATGAAGTCTGCGGCGTAGTGGAGGTTGGATACCGCTGAGGTTTCGGTGACCTCAAAACATATTCTGGGTGTATGGCTGCGGTTCTGCCTGAGAATGGATTCAAGCTTTAGCATGAAGGTGTCGTCGCTCAACGAGCAACCAGAAAGGTTCACGTTGAGGGTGTCGATACCTGCGAGGGTTTCGCGGTTGTCATTCATCCAGCCGAGCACCTCTTCCACCACCCAGAGGTCCACCAGAGTGCTTCGCCGGAATTTTTCCGCAGCCTCGATGTAATTCTGGGGCGATACTTCGTTGCCAGAGGCGTTTCTCATCCCCAGCAGGAGTTCGTAGGATTTGCCGGTGCCGGGTGAGTCATGCAAGGGAACGATAGGCTGAGCCCGAAGGTAGAGGCTGCCGTCGCGTATGCTGCGGTCGATCTCGGACACCCACTGAGGCGTTGCCGGCCTGGATTCATCTGGTGTTTCCCTGAGCAGTTCCGTGCGATTGCCGCCCAGGCGCTTGACCGATTTCAGCGAAAGGCTGGAACGGTTCAGCAGGTCACCGGCGGAGCCTGCATTAATGGTTATCGGGTAGACACATGAGCTGATGGTGACGCTGAATTCCGCATCGCCATGACTGAAGGTCTGCTCTTCAAAATCCCGACGCAGTATTTCGGCGAAATCGAGGCATTCCTCAATGGATGTATTGCCCAGCAGTATGGCGAATTCATTGCCGCTGATTCGGCCAAGATACGTTTCAGACTCCCGGTGCTCGACATGCCTCTGGATCAACTGACCGGTGGCTTTAAGCAGGGCATCGCCGGCCTGTGCGCCGTAGGAGGCGTTTATAACGCTGAACTCGTCGATGTCGAGCACGATAAGTGCCCCAGCGCTGTTGTCCGGGTTTTCGGTCAAGAGGCCGGCGAGATGTTTCTCGAAATCATGGCGATACATGCAACCGGTCAGGGCGTCGTGAGTCGCCTGAAAGTTCAGTCGTTGGTAGACGTTCTGAACGATATTGAACAGGCTCTGGTCCACGAAAGGAACTTCCCCTTCATCCACGATCCACGCTTCGCCGGTTGCGAGTTTCTGGACAAACTCAGAAAACTCATAGCTGATTTCGCTCATTCCCTTCGGCGACAGGAAAACGAACCGCAAGACATCTTCACCGCCCCAAACCATTCGTATGCGGCGTCTTTCTCCACTATCAAGAGCAAGCTCCACCCAGTCACCAGCGCCAAGCGACCGGGCTCTTTGTGCCCAACGGTTTTCTTCGGGTTCACTCGGGGGTGTCTGTTGATCTGGTTCTTCGCCGTAGTGGTCTACCATTACGGTACGGGCTTTCTTTTGGTGCCGGATCTGATCGGTGAGCTCTGCCATGACCGACTGGAAGCGGGCGATGTCGCCGACACTTCGCAGTTCCCGGTCTATGAATTTCAGCACAGTGCCACTTTCCAGCTCCCGTTCAAAAGCTCGCTCCTCATGATGTCCTCCCGGTGAAAGCCACTCCTGGAGCAGAATCACGACCTCCATAAGTTCTTCATGGTGAGGGCTCTCTGGCCCTTCGCGCAGCAGTGCAAGGACCATGAGCTGCTCCCAGCCGGATTCGAGCAAATCCATGAGTACGACAGGGACTTCTTTGCCGGCGAGCAGAGTATTCAGCTGTTGCTGAACCTGCTTTCGGGTATTTTTCAGGCGTTCCTTGCCTTCCAGTGCCTTGGCCAGCCGCTCGGAATTTCTGAGGAACGACTGATCCTGACGTTCAACCAGTTTTTTGAGTTTATGGTTGAGGTCCTTAAGCCGATCCGGGTCCTCTGTCTCAGACTGAACCAGTTCTCCAATGATTGCGGAAACGGTGGATTCGAGACTCTTGGTTGAAATCCTGTCGGCGAAACTGAGTTTCATCAGGTTATTGACGATTTCCCGGGCGGGATGATCTTTCTCATTAAGAAATCCCGGAGTATTGAGCAGCTCTTCAAAGACCGGGAGGCGGAGCTGTTCAAGTTCGTTCCGCAGGGCATCAGACAGTCCGTTTTGACCTTTAAGCGGCGCAAAGAGCTGGTCGACCAGGTTGGCCTTCTCCAGGGTTTGCTGATCAAGAGAGCTGCCCAGGTCTGGATCGTTATCGGCCAGCTCACGAATGGCACGGCTGATTTCCGGTTGATCGGTCCGCAGCTTATCAAGCAGATCTGCTCGTTTGGGTTTCAGGTTTTCGCAGAACTGAGGGCTGGATTTGTGCCAGCCTCCCGGACTGGCGTCGGGACTGTGCTGCAATCCCATCAATCGGAAAATCGACTGGTCAGGTGTCTTCTGGGGATCTGTTTCGGCTTCCCCTACAGTGTCGGTGTCGTCCCCGGAGAGCGGGTGTTCATCAGCGGCAGTATCATCCTTCTGAAGGTCTTCGGACGAGGCTTCCTCACGGAGTGACCAGTTTGCTGGAAGATCACTGTAATTGAGCGTTCTGAGCCCAGCCCTGGTGCATTCATGGATCAACGATTGCGTGGCGGTTGGCCAGATCTCATTCAGAGCAATTTCGAACGCATGGTAAATGGTTTGTCGGTGTTCCCGGCTGATACCCAACCGGTCTACGGCATATTGCAGGCAGACGCATAACGATCGGGGAGACAGGGGGTTATTCGAATCGCTGACATCCCGCCTGAAAATCCGGTTGAGCAGCTGATTCAGGGCAAACAGGGTATTGGAGTGGTTTTCGGCGAGCCTGGAGGCGACTATTTGAAGCCCCAGCCAGTCTTCGAACACATGCTGCTGAAGAAGATGTAACTCGTTGCTTTTGTCGCTGCGGCCGGGTTCAGTCGTCAGGTCTGCGCTGGTGGCGGAAAAGCGGGCTTCGAAATCCTGAAAGATCTGGGATTGCCGGCTGTTGAAGATAAAGCGCATGTCCTTCAGGCGGGTAATTTCGCGGACTTCTGCAGCGTTGTCCAGATCCTTTTCAATGCCGTCTCTGGCGTTTTCTACAAACTCAGCAAGCAGACTTTCGAGCAGACAAATGCTGTGTTGCCGGTAGAGTCGCCCTAACGACTCGATGGCTGCACCGTTGCCGAGCAATTGCGTTTGCCTCGAGCCATGCTCTAGCGTCTGAAGTGCGTCTGAGACCGGTTGTTCCGATTGGGTTCGGAAGGTCAAGCCCTGCTCCTTTTCCCATCTTGCCTTGCCTTTGAGGTGAAGGTGCTGCTCTTCGGAGTCTGTGAGCCTGCATATGTGCAACTCAGTCTGATGGGAGTGGCCGTCTGCGAGTTGATGACTTATGGAAGGGGATGTCAGCTCTCCGAGGGAAAGAATAACCTGATTGTTCAGCATACTAACATCGGAAACGATACAGCCGCAGGGAGGCGTGCCCTGAGCCACGAGGATAACATCCATTGTGAGTTTGGCGTTCCGGGACTGATCTGAACTCATCTACTGCCTTCCTTTGCAGCCAAAACAGAATCTTTTTGCTATGGAAGCACCTTCACTCTAGAGAGGGATTGACTTTTTCGCAAAGTGAATCTACCGACGCGATATTGTAAATTACGTGGTTAGGCCCGGGATGGGGCGTCTCAATCAGTCATCAATTCAGGACGATTCTCTGGCAACCAGGTTCATTTCCCTGTCCAGTCGATAGCTGTCGAAATCTCTGGCGAGGTAAAGGTTGCCCCGGTAAATCCCCCTCGCTTCCGACTCCACCTCACCAATGTGCGGATAGGCATTGGGGTTGAACTGGTAGCGGGAGCTGAAATGTGTGAGTACCAGGTTTGGCAGTTTCACTGATTGAGCAAAGCGCGCTACCTGCGCCGCCGAACTGTGTTGGGGCCAGGTGCCGACACGGTCTGCGACTTCCTGGGTATAGGTCGCTTCATGTATCAGCACCTGGGCATCCTTGCAGGTTTCCTGCAGCAGCTCCGGTGTGTCGTTGTCGCCGCCAACCACTATTTTTCGGGGCGAGCGGGTGATGGTTGTGTAGTCATCGCTGCGTAACAGGGTTCCGCTTTCAAGGACCGCATCCAGTCCCTGTTGCAGTTTTCCCCATGCCGGCCCTGCTTCAATACCGTCAGCGAGTAGTTTTTCCTTGAGGAGCTGGCGCTCCAGGTTTGTCTCCGTAAACGCAAATGCCCTGCACGACACCCTGTGAGAAAGGGCCGTTGCGGTCACCTGACACGCGCCGTCCTCCCAGGCGAAGTCGCTGGCCTCGGAATCGATAAATTTCAGTTCGTAGCTCAGGCTGGAGTCTGTGTTGCCGAGTGCAGCCTCGACGAAGGAGCGAACCGGTCTTGGTGCGATCAGGAACAGCGGCTCGCTGCGGCCGAGCATGGACGCACTGGTCAAGAGGCCGGGTAGCCCGAAGGTATGGTCCCCGTGAACATGGGTAATAAAGATTGCCTGTAACTGCATTACGGAATATCGGGTCTTCAAGAGCTGCTGCTGGGTGCCTTCACCGCAGTCGATCAGGTACCAGTGTTTCGGTTTGCCATGCTGCAGGGCCAGGCCGGTGACATTCCTGGCCCTGGTGGGCGTGCCCGCGGATGTGCCCAGAAAGGTGAATTCCATAACGCCTCTTTTGTCTCAATTGTGCCGTTTCCAGTTTTATCATATCTTGCGCCTCGGAAATGCCTGCTATCTTAAGGCAGAGTGAAACCGGTGAGTGGAGCAGGACATGTGGGAATCGATTGAGGCAGGGTTGCGAGCGTGGCTGGTTCCGGGCCTGTCTGCGCTGCTTTCCGTGGGAATTACCTACCTTGTTTTTCGCCTTGCGCTTGGCGCGGTTCGGCGGTTGACCCGTCGCAAAGCCATCCCCCGCCTGTTTCTGGATGCTGCGGATCGGGCCCTGGGGGTATTCGTCTGCCTGCTGGTGCTCAACGGGGTGCTGGAAGCCGCGCCATCCGATCTGCCGTTTCTGGCGGAGCTTCAGCACACCGCGACCCTGTTTCTGATTCTGTCCGTGACCTGGGCGATGGTGCGTTGTACGTCGGCAATCGGAAAGGTGGTTGTCACCCTCAACCCGGTTCTGGAGGGGGAGTGGAAGCGCGCCCGAACAGTGGAAACCCAGACCCATTTTCTCGTTCGCGGGCTGAATATTCTGATCGTGATACTGGGCCTCGGTGCTGCACTGATGACTTTTGATTCAGTGCGTCATGTGGGAGGCAGTCTGCTTGCTTCGGCGGGTGTCGGTGGCATTATTCTGGGCTTTGCAGCGAGGCCGGTGCTGGGAAGTCTTCTCGCAGGGATGCAGATTGCGCTCACTCAGCCATTCCGGATTGACGATGTGCTTTATGTGCAGGGTGAATGGTGCTGGGTCGAGGAGGTCACGGCGACTTATGTGGTGCTGCGGGTCTGGGATCTGCGTCGTTTGATTGTGCCGTTGCAGTGGTTCATCGAGAATCCGTTCCAGAACTGGTCCAGAAACAATGCGGACCTGCTGGGTACGGTGTTTATCCGGCTGGATTACGCCATGCCGATGAATCCTTTGAGAGAGGAGTTTGCGCGACTTCTTCGACAGTCATCGCAATGGGATGGCAAGACCGAAACCGTGCAGGTGACGGAGTCTGACGACCGCACCATCCAGGTCCGCTTTCTGATGAGTGCTCCCGATTCCAGTAAGGCATGGGATCTCCGGTGTGCGGTAAGAGAAGGCTTGATCAGCTTCCTGCAAGAGCATTATCCGGACTACCTGCCACGGATTCGCGCACGCCTGGTGGATGGGGAAGAGGTCGAAGAGCTGTCAGCGCCGCCAAGGTGATGGCGGCCCTTGTAACCGGTCTCCCTGCCATTCGGGGATGTCGCCGAACCGAAGGCTCTGGTTCTCCCAGTCCTGTTCGGCTTCGACTATCTCCTCTTTGCAATAACCCACGTAGTTCCACCAGATGACCACATCCTTACCCAACGGCTGGCCGCCGATAAGCAACATACGGGTTTCCGGATCACAGGCAACGGTCAGCTTTTCCAGGCCATTGCCGATATAAGCCAGTTCGTCGGTCTCAAAGCGCTCACCGTTAATCTCGCAGGCCCCGGTGAGGGGCAGAATGCCGTATTCAAAATCAGGTTCCAGGACCAGCTCAATGGTCAGGGACATCTGGCAGTCGATATCGAGCCCTACTAGCGCTGAATATTGCAGGGTGTCGGCTTGCCGGGACTCGTACTGTCCGGTGAGCAGGGTCCAGGTTGCCCCCTGATTCTGCCAGCAGGGAAGAGACGGGTAATGATCAAAGCGCGGTGGTACGTTGCGATCCCCTTCCGGAAGGGCAATCCAAAGTTGCGCGGCATGCAGGGTCCGGTCGCCGAACAGGGATTCCTCCGTGTGGCTGACTCCGCGTCCGGCGGTCATCAGGTTAACCTCGCCCGGCCGAATGGGCTGTGCCGTACCGAGGCTGTCCCGGTGCAGCAGTTCGCCCTGGATCATCCAGGTAAAGGTTTGCAGTCCAATGTGCGGGTGGGGGGCAACTCGCAGTCCCTGGCTTGCTTCATCATCGAACGTTATGGGGCCAATGTGATCCATAAAACACCAGGCGCCTATTTGACGGAGGCCCCGGGTAGGGAGGTTGCGTGCGACAGGAATACCACCCACTTCTCCGGTTCGTGCCTGAAAGCGCTGTGTCATGATTCTGGTCTCTCTCCGTGGACCTTCAGCATGGTCTCGACGGAACCAAACGGCAAGTCTGTTGATGGTCCGGCTGAAATCGCCTTATAGTTCCTGAATGAAAGAGACACCGCCAATCCCGGTAACCGAATTTACCGATCTCTTGCTGGACACTGTCTGCTCCCGGGCCGCATCGCCGGACTGTCCCGTCATTTCCGATTCGGTGTCATTTTCCGTATGCTTCTCCAGAACAAGAGACGATCAAAGGAGTTTTGTCTTGTCTAACCTGCCCACCTATCAAAGCTTTTCGGTAGAAATCACGGATTTCATTGCCCATGTCCAGTTCAGTCGCCCGGAAGCGATGAACACCATGAACAAGGCATTCTGGCTGGAACTGCCAAAATGCATGCAGGACATTGAGGCCTATACCGACGCCAGGGTCATCGTGATTTCCAGCACCGGCAAGCACTTCTCGGCCGGTATGGACCTGGGCGTATTCAGCGATCCGAAAGCGGTTCCGATGAGTGGCGATCCCGGCCGCATGGCAGAAAATCTTCGTCGTGTGGTACTGCAGCTGCAGGACACACTGACCTCGCTTGAAAAGATTCGCCTGCCGGTGCTGGCCGCCATTCACGGTGGCTGTATTGGTGGTGCTCTGGATCTGGTGTGCGCCGCGGACAGCCGTTACTGCACCGAGGACGCCTACTTCACCATCAAGGAAACCGAGTTGGGCATGACGGCCGACGTTGGCACGCTGCAGCGTTTGCCGAAGTTGATGCCGGAAGGTGTGGTTCGGGAACTGGCATATACCGGCCGCAAGTTCTCTGCCAACGAAGCGCAGAATCTTGGCTTCGTGAATGCTGTCTACGAGGATCAGGAGGCTATGCTGGCGGCTGTGATGGGCATTGCCGGTCAGATTGCGGCCAATGCACCATTGGCGGTAACTGGCTGCAAGGAGATGCTGAATTACAGCCGGGACCACTCAGTGGAGGACAGTCTGAAGTACATGGCGACCTGGCAGGCGGGGATGTTCCGTCCCGGTGACATGATGAAATCCTTCCAGGCCAAGGCCCAGAAGAAAACGCCCGAATACGATGACCTGTTCCCGGTGAAGGGACTGTTCGAGTCGTAAATGGCCGCTGCCGAATCCCGTTCCGGCATTTCCTCCCGTGCTGCCCTGGTATTTCAGGGCGGCATTGGTGTGTTTGGGCTGATTGCCATTGTCCTGTTCGATATACCGGTTCAAAACGGCGGGGTGTCTTTTTCACAGGCGCTGGCTTACGGATGCGTTGGTGCGTTTGGTACCTATGGGCTGTTGCTCCTGATGGCCCGTATCCCAGGCATTTTCCCTGACGACCTGGAGCGACAGATGCGAGGGCTGCATCGGTTTGCTTCCAGCTTTGGCTGGCCCGTATTGGTGGCTTTGTCCATCTTTGCCGGGGTTGGCGAGGAGCTTCTTTTTCGGGGCGCTGTTCAGGGCTGGCTGACGGGGGTGACCGGTGAGCTGGCTGCTGTTGTGGTGTCCTCTGTGCTTTTTGGGGCGGTGCACTACCTTTCTTTCGCCTACTTCCTGGTAGCAACAGGCCTCGGTCTTTTGCTGGGCTCAGCCTATGCACTCTCCGACAGCATTGCGCTGGTCATGATCTGGCACGCCGTGTACGACATGGTTGCGCTATTCTGTCTGCTTCGTTTTCCCCACTGGTTTGGTGTCCGGCGCTCAGATCAGTCCTGATCGATATCTTCCCGCAGTGCCCGTTTCCTCGCTTCAAAGCTGGCCAGTTCCACATTGATGGCATTTGTGGATATCTGTATTTCGTAC
Organism: Marinobacter sediminum; assembly: GCF_023657445.1. NCBI lineage: Bacteria > Pseudomonadati > Pseudomonadota > Gammaproteobacteria > Pseudomonadales > Marinobacteraceae > Marinobacter > Marinobacter sediminum. Next base: position 454,211 of record NZ_JAGTWY010000001.1, read on the forward strand.
AGGGAGAAAAGCAGCGACAAAGACAGCAGCACCAGACTGGTTCCGAACGCGATAATGCCGGGCAATTCCGTCCCCAGGAACAGCAGGAACATGGATACGGTGCAGACAAAGAAACTCATAACCCCGAACGCCTGCATGCGCTTTGTCAGCACGATGCGTTTTCGAAGCATGCTGATCTGGCGAGCGATCAGTGCGTGGTCTTCTTCGGTATCCATCTGTCTGAGCTGCCGGATAAGCTGTGCCAGAACCAGGAACCGGTTGGTGTAGGCCAGCAGCAGTAACGAAATAGCCGGGAATAGCAGGGCAGGGGTCGTAAGATCCAAAGTCGGGTCCTTGTCTTGTTCGATGGGAGCGCAGGGTTACCAGGTTCCGGAACTAATGCGCTGTTGGTGCTGAACCGGCCTGTTATATATATAGACCCACGCGGGCCCGTGCTTCGTCGCCATCCTCTTGCGCAGGTAAAGACTGTCACCGGGCGCAGCCGGAAAGTAGTCCTCCAGTATATCGAGCTCGGTGAGGATCTGGTCGTTGACGGCGTACACTTCCACCAGAACCCCCTCTGAGGGCTTCGCCAGGGCACCGGGGTACGGGCCCAGATTGAACAGGGTCAGCCCACTCAGAGAGTCCTCGCCAATAAACCTGGCACCCTTCAACAGATGGCTGTTGTTGTGACCCCGCTTGAGGGTGCCGTAGACCGCGACCATATGCTTCATAAAGCGATCAGACCGGCGCAACGCCAATCAGCCACTGGTGAGCCCAGAGCACCGTGATGACATAAAGTATCAGCCCTCCCACGACGGCGATGAGGTCGTTGGCCTTGCCAGCCGGAAGGGTTGCTATTGCCCTGGGTGTGCGGCGCTTGAGGGAGATGCGGTCAACCACGGCCCAGGCCAGGAATGAGCCGAAGAGAATCAGGTCATGCAACATCCCGTTGGCCAGTAAATGCGCCAGGGCCCAAAGCTTTACCGCAACCAGCATAGGATGCTTCAGTCTGGCTTTGATGCGGCCGGGGAGATAGGTTGCAAGCAGCAGAGGAAACACCGGAATCAATAACAGCATGGCCAGGTGTCGTAGCCCGCCCGGAGGGGTGTAGACAAGCGTAGGGTCCATTCTGGCAGCACCGTAACCCATCACGATCAGCACCAGGCCGACCAGGGAAATAACGGAGTAGATTCCTTTGAAAGCAGCCTCTCCAAGCGATCCATGCAATCTGTTTCGTAGCGGTTCGTTGATAATCGATAGCGAGTGAAGGCCAAGAAACAGAATCAGACCAGCGATCAGCGTAGCCATTCCCATAAGCTCCTTTGTTCAGGTAAATGTGTTTGCGGACGTCAGCGTCTGGGTCATGCGATCCATAATGCCCCCGCCATGGCGCCAGAAGTGCCAGTATAGCTGGACTTGCAGCGACTGCCTGGGCCCAATGTTAACCAGTTTCCCGGCCTGCACTTCGTCGCGCGCCTGCAGCTCGGGAATCATGCCATACCCCATGCCGGCCAGTGCCAGTTTTACAAAACCTTCGGAGGAAGGGCAAAGGTGGTAGGGCACACTGCCATGGTAGCCGCATTGGGCAAGAAAGCGATGCTGCAGCTGGTCGTGCGGTCCGAACACGATAGCCGGAGCCGTTTCCAGGTTGGTCTCATTAAAGCCATCGGGGAAATGACGGCGGACATAGTCCGGTGTTGCCAGGGGCAGATAGGTCATGCTGCCCAAAGGCACACAACGTGCTCCCGCAACAGGGTGAGGGCTGCTGCACAGGCAGGCTGCGACATCGCCCTCCCGCATGCGGCGCAGGCCGATGTCCTGATCTTCGATCACCATATCGAGTAACAGCGATTCCTCACGGCAAAACCGGCTGATAGCGCTCGCCCACCAGGTGGCCAGGCTGTCAGCGTTGAGGGCAATACGGAGTCTTGCCGCCGGTTCTGAAAGCGAGGGAATGGATTGCGACAGATCCCGCTCCAGCAACTGAACCTGCTGTACGTGGTTCAGAAGCCGCTGGCCGGCGAGTGTTGCCTTGATGGTGGGGCTGCGAACCAGTACAGGCTGGCCCAGCCTGATCTCGAGCGTCCGTATTCTCTGGGATACGGCGGACTGAGTAAGACCGAGCGCAGCTCCCGCCCGTTCAAAACCGCCACACTCGATGACGGTGGCCAACGCTTCCAGCAGTTTGTAGTCAAGCATTAGAAAATCTTATGTAGCATTATCAGTATGAATTTCCAGTATAGACGGAAATCGATATGCTGCCGTCATCAAATCAGGAGGTTTCATCGTGCTCGAGAGTTATCTGACAGGTCTGGTTGTTTGCGGTGGCATCATTGTGGCTATTGGTGCCCAGAATGCTTATATCCTGAGCCAGGCCATTCGTCGTGAACATCACTGGTGGTCCGCGGGCCTGTGTATGGTGGCGGATATTACCCTGTTCACCCTGGGAATGTTTGGCGTGAGCGCGGCCCTGATGGCGATGCCGGAGGCGCTGGATATTCTGCGCTGGCTGGGGGTTGCCTTTCTGGGGTGGCTGGCGATTCAGGCGTTCTTTCGGGCCAGTCGGGGCAGGGCGGCGCTTGAGGCCGGTGAGATCACAAAGCGCAGTCTCAAGGGGGTATTGTTCACCACACTGGCGGTGACGCTGCTGAACCCGCAAGTGTACCTGGATACCCTGTTGCTGATTCCTGCGATCGGTGCGCAGCAGGAAAATGCCACCACGTTTGTGGCCGGGGCCAGCAGTGCCTCAATACTCTGGTTCGGGCTGGTTGCCTGGGGTGGTTCTGCGCTGGCACCCATCCTCTCCCGCCCGCTGGCCTGGCGTATCATTGATGGCGTAATTGGACTTATGATGGCGGGAATAGCGCTTCAACTGGCGTTCGGAGGGCTTTGATTGCGATCCGTTGCAAGGAGCCGCTTCTACTCGAAGCGGCGTGCCTCAGTAAAGCGGTCTCTCCAGTAGTAGCCATCCAGCTCTGAAAGCGTAACGCCCGCAGACGTGGACGCATGGATGAAACGGTCATCGCCCATGTAGATACCCGCATGCTGTTCCTTGCCCCGGATCCGGAAAAACACCAGATCGCCCGGTTGTACGCTGGCTGGGGCAATCACCTTTCCATATTTGAGCATCTGGGAGGTCGTTCGGGGCACCTGCTTGCCAAGGCCCTCACGGTAAGCGGTCATAATGAACCCGGAACAGTCAAAACCTTGCGCCGAGGTGCCACCGTATTCATAAGGCGCGCCCTGATAGCGCTCAAAAACCTGCCATAGCCGCTGGGTCGATTCCGAAGACTGTGATGGGTCAACCGCCGAAAACCGGTTATCGCCTGCGGTTTGCAGGTTTGTGGTACTGGCACAGCCTCCGAGTGCCAAAGCCAGCATCGTTAACAAGAGAGACTGTTTGAGCAATGCTGCCATACTGGAACTCCGGGAAGTTGATCCTGTATAAACTTTATTACTGATTGGACCGGATGTCAGGTTACGGCTTGTGTGACTTTGGCAATTCCTGATTACTGAGCAACCTGGAGAGCTCAATGTCTAGCAAAATCCGCCGGCTGTTTGTCTGGTCTGTGGTCATTCTCCTGGCAGTTCTTCTGGTGTGCGGCCTTTATGCCCGTAAGGCCTGGGAGGAGTGGAAGGCAGCGCAGGCGATCCAGCAGTTCGATTGGCAGGGCGTCAGGCTTTCTCTGGACGGTATCCATGCAGAGGCATTCTCATTGGTCCGGTCTGACGGGGCACAGCGATTTTCTGTCGAGGGCGACGGGTTTGCTCTGGGTTGGAGCCTTTGGCATCTGGCGCTCTCCAATGTCCGGGTCGAACGACTCGATGTTGAGATCCCGTCCTGGCCGGTTGCGCAGGCGACAACGGAAACAGGAAGTCCGTTGAATCTGCCAGATCAGCTGCCCTCGTGGCTCCCCGATCGCATTGCCATCAGGCACTTTAGTGCCAGCTTGCCAGATAAGGTTCAGGTCCGTGGCAATCTGGTGCTCAGTCTCGCCGCGAACCCGGAGCAATGGCATCTGGAAACCGATGAAACGTGGATTGAGGCTGCTCTGCCAGACATCCACCAGGCAGGCTGGACTTTCCGGGGCGTTAACGCCCGGGTGGGACTTGCCGGCTCGGCCGGATTCGACCAGCTCACCCTGGATGTGCTTCCGGATTCAGTGCTCCATGTTGACCGCCTCGATGGCCCCCGCGCGGGCGAAAACATCTGGCTTGGTCAGGTAGATGCCGCTGCGGACGGACTTCGCCTCGAAGCAACCTACAGCCTCACCGACCGCAATCTGCTGACACTGGCGTATGAAGGTCCTCTGACTCTGGCCGCCCGGTCGTTACATCATCCGAATCTACAACCACAATTCTGGAATTTTAAGGGCCTGGTCGACGGCAACCTCCGTCAGGTCGACCTCAGAGGGGCGGTGGCCGGTGAGGCTGGCGTTACCTCGGATGTATCAGTTCTCTGGCCTGTAGCTGGCGTGCCTGTTATTTCGGCGACGCTGGATATGGCGGGAGAGAAAGCCGGAAAGGCCTTTGCCGAAACACTGACCCCCTGGCCGTCCGGCCTTGAGATCAGTGAAGGGCAGCTCAACTTGCAGGCCGAAGTGCGTTTGCCTGGCGCAACGCCTGTGGCCGAGGCGAAGGTCCGTGCGAAAGGGGTGTCAGGCATTCTGGACCGCATGGCATGGACCGGACTTAATGGCCAGCTGGATGTTCAGTACGGGGATAAAATGGTTGTCCGGACATCCGATCTCAGGCTGGAACGGTTGAATCCTGGCATCGCCATGGGCCCCCTCGTCGTTAGTGGCCGTTACGAGGCGTCTCGTGAAGCGCCGTTCGCAGGTACCGTGTCGGTGATAAAGGGGCACGCGGGATTTCTCGGTGGTGAGCTTCGGGTGAAGCCCGGGGAGTGGAGGGTGACCGATTTGCCCGCCAGGGTAACGGTTTGGCTGAATGATGTTCAGGTTGGCCGCTTGATGAAGGTATATCCGGCAGAGGGGTTGGATGGCAGTGGGACGCTAGAGGGGGAGGTTCCGCTGCTAATCAGCATGGATGGTGTGCGGGTTGCCGGTGGCGTGATCAATGCCGCTTCACCGGGCGGCATGCTGAAATTCCCGGCGGGTCGTTTGCAGGCGTTGGCACAGAATAACGACACCATGAAACTGGTGGTTCTGGCCCTTCAAAACTTTAACTATGACCGGCTGCGTAGCACGATAGACTATGATCAGGATGGAACCCTGAGCCTGGGACTTCGGCTGGAGGGAAGCAATCCTGACGTTCGGGATGGCCACCCCATGGTGGTTAACATCAATTTCGAGGAAGACATCCCGGCGTTACTGACCAGTCTGCAGCTGAGCGGGCGGGTGAACGAAGCGGTAACTGAAAAGGTCCGGAACCTGATGAAAAAGCGTGAGGCCGGCAAGACCGGACAATAGTGCCGGACAGATGATCGGCGGAATCGAACAGGGGTAAATCACATGACAGGATACAGCCGGGGGCTTGGTACAGCGGGCGTGATGCGGAAGCTTGTCGCTATTGCCGTTATCCCGTTACTGGCCGCAGCCTGCACACCAACCGTGCAAATGGCGGCTCCGAAGGAACCCATAACCGTGAACCTGAACGTCAAGATTCAACATGAAATCTACGTGAAGGTCGATAAGGAAGTGGACGAGCTATTCAGCGATAAAGGCCTGTTCTGATGGCCCGGACGGACAATAGGGAGCAGATTATGAGATCAGTCACTAAATTCGGCGCTCTCCTGCTGGCGCTGTGTCTCAGCTTGCCGGCACTGGCCATGAGCCTTGATGAGGCAAAAGAGCAGCTGGATTCTGCCAAGCAGCAGGGCCTGGTGGGTGAGACACCCTCAGGCTATCTGGCCGTGGTTCAGGCGGATGGCAATGCCAGGGCAATCGTTGATGCCATCAATGAAGCGCGACGCAGCGAGTACAGTCGCATTGCCGGTAAACACGGCATTCCTGTCGGGGAAGTCGAGGTGGTCGCAGGCAAGAAAGCCGTCGAAAAAACGCCGGCCGGTCAGTTCATTCGCGTCGGTGATAAGTGGGTCAGGAAATAAATTATCGGGTTATACCTTGTTGATCAGCGTTGGCGTATTGTGCCTCGGATTATTGACTTCCGTTGACACCGGGAATTGCTGAAGCTGCTCTGCCGCGAACCGATGGGTGGCTGCACGAATGCTGTCGCGGTCCGTCAGGCCGGGATCGAGCCAGCGCTGGAAACAGGATGGGGCAAGAACAACCGGCTGGCGGTCATGAATGTGCTTTAGTGGCTCGCCGGCGGGCTCGGTAATAATCGCGCAGGCCGTGGTTTCGTCGCCCTCCATGGGCGTCCAGAGTCCGGCAAAGAAGATCACAGGGTGCTTTTGGGGATCAGCCGGGGTGACATAGTGGGGTTCTTTGCCCTGTTCAGTCTGTTTCCATTCGAACCAGCCATTTGCGGGAATCAGGCAGCGGTGATGCGCGAAGGCCTCGCGGAAGTACTTCGAGGTAGCAACGCTTTCGGCCCTGGCATTGATCGGGGAAGGGGCCTTGTCACCGGCCCAAACGGGGCGGAAACCCCAGTGCGAATGCGCCAGTATGGGGGTGCCGGCCATACTCGTGCGGATCATGGGAATGCCGATGCCCGGAGTGATGTTGTAGCTGGGCTCAAAGTGACCATCCACCTCCAGGCCCTCGGGGAAGTAATCGAGAATGAGGGTTTCTGGAGGCGTGTAGAAGGTGAATCGTCCGCACATGGTTGTCCGCCGTATTGTCGAAGCCTGACGGCTCCGGATTTGTTACCCTTGCAGGATGCTGAAATTATCCAATGCTGTTGAACTTGCCGACTGGGAACTTGAAATCACCCAGATTCGCGCTCAGGGAGCTGGTGGCCAGAACGTCAATAAGGTCGCCTCAGCCGTCCATCTGCGATTCGATATCCTGAATTCCAGCCTTCCTCCGTTTTACAAGGAACGGCTGATGTCGCTGAATGATCAGCGTATCAGCAAGGAGGGCGTGATTATTATCAAAGCACAATCTTTCCGGACTTTGGAGCTCAATAAGGAAGATGCCCTCGAGCGTCTGAAAGAGTTGATACAGGAAGCAGTGAAGCCGCAGAAAGCGCGCCGCCCGACGAAACCATCCCGTTCGGCCCAGCGCAAGCGCGTGGACCGCAAGACCAAAAAGGGCAAAACCAAGGCTCTGCGCGGCAAGGTTCAGATCTGAGCGGTTTGCTGTTCCCCGCTCTTTGATTCAACCCTTTTCAGAAACGACTCGATGTCCTGATACGCTTCTTCCGCCTCTGGGAGCAGCGGGCCGAAGATCTGCCAGACGTGCACCATGCCAGGCCAGGTATGCAGCTCCACGGGCGAGCCTTCGGCTTGTGCCTTGGAGGCATAGCGACGAGCGTTATCCAGCAGCATTTCGGAATCACTGGCCTGAATGAGGGTTGGCGGCAGATTTCGCAGATCGCCCCGAAGCGGTGACGCGACGGCACTGGCGGGAGAAACCCGCATTGCTGCAAACGTTACCCACCAGATGATGGGCAGGGGGATCTTGGAGAGCCCGCCGAACACGGGGCCAAGCAAGGGGTCTGTTGAAATGTTGTTCCGGTTGCTGGGTGCGGTCAGGGTCATGTCTGTGGAAGGCGAAAAGGCGATCGCCGCGTCCGCCTGGCGTATCCGGTTGTCCCGAATCCAGGCCAGCAGTCCCAGAGTGTGACTGCCGCCGGCCGAATCTCCGGCAACTACCATGAAGTCAGCGTTTTCCTGCCCCTCTGGTCCATGCTCCAGCAACCAGGTATAGGCCTTCCGGCAATCACGGATGCCATCCATGTAGCGGTGTTCCGGCATCAGCCGGTAATCGACCGCAAACACGGCGGCATTGGCTATGTGGGAAAACCGATCGGTTATTGCCCGGTGGCTCCGCGGGCTTCCGGCAGCCCATGCGCCACCGTGGATGTAGAGAATGCGTCGTCGGGTATCCGCTCCGGGAGCAATGACCCATTCGCCGCGCGGCTCCTCACAGTGACGAAAATCCGAGCTCAGCTCCAGCCCCTCACTCAATCCGTCCATGTGATGGCGAAGTGCCATCAGGCGGGCCTTGCCTTTCAGGCCCCGTGAACTCATGCCAAGTTCGCGAATCTTACCAAGGACTTCCCTGTTGGCATCGCTGGGGACACCATCCCGAACCGGGTGGTCCTCATGGTCAAGGTGTGACAGGTCTTCCAGGCGGAAGATCACCAGTGTGGCGGCAATGATCAATAAAATTACGGCTAACAGAATCCAGAGCATGGGCGGCCCATATCAGATTGGCCCCTGTATGCGGGGCGAACTATGCTTCAGATGATACCTGTTGATAACGACGGGTACTGCCCTCAAAGATCACAGAAGGAGCAGGGCGATGCAAATTGCATATCGGGCTCGTGATATTACCGAGGCACATATTGTTGCCGGGCTGCTCGGAGCCAATGGTATTGAGGCTCACGTGGGTGGTCACTATCTGCAAGGCGCCATGGGTGAGATAGGTGCGGCCGGTTTCACTAATGTCCATGTGGACGACGAAGACCTCTACCGGGCCAGGGAGCTGGTGCGGGAGTACGAAGCGGGGGGCCGGGCCGTGGCTGCGTCTGACGACGACGAAGACAAGCCAGACTTCTACGCTCGCTGGTTTCTTCTGGCGCTTGCAGTTGTGGCGGTTTTGCTGCTGAACCTTTACTGAACCCGGTTGGTCCGGCTTGTCCGGGCAAGGGGTTTAGTCGTATCCGATTGATCGGCTGCTACTGTGCGGCCGTAGTCCTGTGCACATTTTACCGTTTTGGAGAATAAAGTTATGGCAGATCAGCCGGTTATGCTTATTACAGGAGCTTCCTCAGGAATTGGTGCTGCGACGGCAAGAGCCGCATCTCGCCAGGGGTATCGTCTGGTGCTGGCGGCACGCTCCGAAGACAAGCTCAAGGGGCTGCAGCAGGAACTCGGTGGTGAGGCAAAGGTGCTTACCGTCCAATGTGATGTTCAGAGCGGCGACGATCAGAAAGCCATGGTTGATCAGGCTCTGAAAACATTTGGCCGTATTGATGCAGTGTTTGCCAACGCCGGACGCGGCGGTGAGCCCGGAGGTTTCAGCAAGGCCGATCCGGAGGTGTGGAAGGATATGCTCCTCACCAATATCTACGGGGTGGGCCTGACCATACAGCATTGCCTGCCGGCACTGCGTGAAAGCAAGGGGCAGTTGCTGCTGACCGGTTCTGCTGCTGGCAGGGTGACGATTCCGGGGTCGATGTACAGTGCGAGCAAATGGGCAGTTTCTGCCATCGGTTATGGAGTTCGTGAAGAGCTTCGTGGGTCCGGAATCCGGGTCACCCTGATTGAACCGGGTATGGTGGACACGCCTTTCTTCGACAAGCCGCCGGCCCATGCACTGAAGCCGGAGGACATTGCAGAAGCCGTGATGTATGCGGTCTCCCAGCCCGCCCATGTGGACGTGAACGAAATCCTGGTTCGACCGACACCGTCTGTCGATTGATACCTGTTCGGTTGGGTTTTGACGCAGACCAGATTTTTTCAGGAGACAATTTTGAGCCAGTCTGAACGTGTTGCCCTTGTGACCGGTGGAGCAAAAGGTATCGGCCGGGGCATCGTGCTGTATCTTGCCAATGAGGGCTGGAAGGTGGCCTTCTGCGACCGGGATGAGCTCATCGGTGAGCAACTGGTAGAAACCGGAGCAGGGAAACTCTGTTTCCTTCCAGGGGATGTTGCCAGTGAACCCGATGTTGAACGCATGGTTGATGAAACCGTGCAGTGGGGTGGCAGGCTAGATGCAGTGATCAACAACGCCGGCATTGCCGATCCGGAAACCGGTCCTGTTGAGAGCCTGAGCCTGGAACAATGGCAGCGGCGCCTGGACGTGAACCTGACAGGCCCGTTCCTTGTCACCAAACACTGTATACCCCATCTTCGGAAAACAAACGGCGCTATCGTCAACATAGCGTCCACTCGCGCGCTGCAATCGGAGCCGGATACGGAAGCCTATGCAGCCACCAAAGGTGGTGTTGTGGCGCTGACCCATGCTCTGGCCATGAGCCTGGGGCCGGCGATTCGAGTGAACTGTATCAGTCCTGGCTGGATTGATACCCGCGCGTTTCAGGGCCATGCAGACGAAGTGCCGCCGCTTTCGGAAACCGATCATCATCAGCATCCTGCGGGTCGTGTTGGCCAGCCGGAGGACATTGCCTCGCTGGTGGACTATCTGATTTCGCCAAAAGCTTCGTTTATTACCGGTCAGAACTTCGTGGTAGACGGAGGCATGGTCCGGAAGATGATCTACGAGGAATAGGGTGATGCCACGGTTGTTCTTTGGTGTGGAGATACCAGCATCGGTGAAAAAGCGCCTGGAGCAGGTCAAGGCGCCAATCGAGGGGGCAAAGTGGCAAAGCACCAACCAGCTGCATCTGACGCTGTTGTTTCTGGGCCAGGTGAAACCGGAGCAGGTCCCGGCTATTTGCGAGGCCGCCCGTAACCTGCCTGTTCCAGGGTTTGACCTGTCCATCGATGGCGTGGGTTGTTTCGGGAAGCCGGAGTTACCGCATAACCTCTGGGCGGACGTCGATCCCGTTGCGCCCGTAGCGGCCATCCATAAAGCTCTGAATCAGCGGCTCGAACCTGAAGGCTTCCCGATGGAATCGCGCCCGTTCAAGCCTCATGTGACCCTCGCCCGTTTCAGGAAACAACGAGGCTCTGCCAGGGAACTGCTGGCAAGCCACAGGCACGATCAGTTCGGCCAGTTCCCGGTTCATGAGTGTGTGTTGTATGAAAGCACACAGGGAGCCGGAGGATCCGTTTACACGGTGGTTGAGCGGTTTCCGTTATCGGGCTGCCCTGGCGGGGAGCGGTGCTCCACAGGGCATTAGCGCTTGGTGCTGCGCTGACGCTGCTTTTTCGGCTTTTGCCGTGCTGCCGGCTTTGAGCCTGCTTTGCCGTGGGTTTTGCCAGAGGGTTTGCCCGGTGGTTTGTTGCCTGCGCCGGGCTTGCGCGGTTTCCCGGCCGGACGTTTACCGGAGGGGGTTCCTGAAGGCTTGGGTTTGCGGACCTGCTTTTTCGTACCGGGAGGGGCTTCCGAAGAGGAATCCTTGATGGCATCGAACAGCACAGTGAGTTCCTTGCTGGTCAGATCCCGCCACTGGCCGACCGGTAAACCACCAAGGCTTATGTTCATGATCCGGGTGCGCTCCAGCTTGGTCACGTCGTAGCCGAAATGCTCGCACATCCTGCGAATCTGTCGGTTCAGGCCCTGAACCAGGATGATCCGGAACACGAAACGGGATTCCTGCTGTACTTTGCACTTCTTCGTCACAGTGCCCAGGATCGGCACGCCGTTGGCCATGCCCTGAATAAACTCTTTGGTAATGGGTTTGTCGACGGTAACCAGGTATTCCTTTTCGTGATTGTTGCCCGCCCGGAGGATTTTGTTGACCAGATCGCCATTGCTGGTCATGAAAATCAGGCCCTGGGAATCCTTGTCCAGGCGCCCAACAGGAAAAATCCGGTCACTGTGGCCCACAAAACGCTGGATGTTGTATTTCTCGGCAGTATCCGTGGTGCTGACGATGCCTACGGGCTTATTCACAGCAATAAATACCAGCTCTTCCTCTGCGCGAGGTTCGATCACCTGCCCGTTGACCTTGACGGTATCTCCCGGCATGACCTGATCACCGACGGTTGACCGCTTTCCGTTGATGTAGACGTTACCCTGCTCAATATACCGGTCGGCCTCCCGGCGTGAGCATAGACCGCTTTCGCTGATGTACTTGTTGAGGCGGGTGGAGGCGTTGCTGGTCATTGGTTATCCGGGCAGAAGGTCGGGTTTCGGGGCATGATAACAGGCTGAAAGAGCCATGACAGCAAGGGCTGGTGCTTTGCCGGCGTCTCTGCCATTCTTTGGTTTGTTCCCGATAAATTCAACAAATTCAGGGATTTCATGGAAAAGACTCGCATTACCATCGTCGCTGTTACCAGCATTGTTCTGTTCTTTCTGGCCAATTATCTGTGCCGGTTTTTGTTTGGATTGACCGGCGTGGGCGTCTCACTGCTGATTGCTGCGCTGATTGCAGCCTATATGGGGTTTTCGGTTGCCCGCACACTGGAACGGGCCCCCATGCCGGAGGAACGGTCACGTGCGCTCTGGATTTACGGCGGTTTCCTTGGGGCGCTGTTTGTCGCCTTCGGAGCCTGGGTATTTCTTGATACCGGGTTTGATGCGGTGACCGCTGCTACTCTGCTGTTACATTATCTACCCTATCCGGCCCTGGCCCATGTGTTCCTGTCGGACCGGTTAATTCAGATCTTTCTCAAGAAGAACAAGCAGCCCTGAATGCCCGGGAGACAAGGTTGACAACGCTTAGGCTGGAAGACGTCTCTATTGGTACTCTGAAGAGGGTGAGCCTCTCCGTCAGTGGGGGGGACATTGTCTGCGTCTCGGGGGCTTCAGGCAGCGGAAAGAGCCGGCTGTTGAGAGCCGTTGCGGACCTTGATCCGCATGAGGGCAGCATAGCTCTTGATAGCGAATGTCAGGATGCCATGCCGGGCCATGTATGGCGGCGACAAGTCATGATGGTACCGGCGGACAGCCAGTGGTGGTTTGATGATGTCGGCTCCCATTTTGGTCCGGATGCTGAGCGGGAGGTTCCGGATGCCCTGGGCCTTGGTCCCGATGTCATGAACTGGACAGTGAGCCGTTTGTCTTCGGGCGAGCGTCAGCGACTGGCCATTCTGCGTGCGTTGTACCGGAATCCCAGGGCGTTGTTGCTGGATGAGCCGACGGCAAATCTTGATGACGAGATGACGCGAAGGGTGGAGGAGTGGCTGGTGTCGGAGATCCGGGCGCGGAATCTGGCCGTCATCTGGATTGCCCATGACAACAGCCAGATCCGGCGCGTTGCAAACCGACATTACCGGATTCATGGCGAATCGCTGGAGCAACTCGATGGAAGTCATTGATCTTGCCTGGTGGAAACTGGCACTGACCGCCGTGTTGGTTCTGGCACTGGCCGGTGTCAGCCTGGCAGCGCGGCTCGGGATTGCCCGGAGCCTGCTTATTGCCGGCATGCGCACGGTGATCCAGCTGACGTTGATCGGTCTGGTTCTGGAAGCCCTGTTTGCGTCCTCGGAACTCTACTGGATTGCCTTGATGGCAACCGTGATGCTTCTGGTGGCCGGCCGGGAGGTCATGGCACGCCAGCAGCGGCGACTGCGAGGCTTCTGGTCCTTCGGTATTGGCACCGGGGCGATGTTCTTCTCCTCATTTACCGTAACCGTACTCACGCTGACTGTGGTGATTGGTCCAACGCCCTGGTATGAGCCCCAGTACGCCATTCCTCTGCTGGGCATGATGCTGGGTAACACCATGACGGGCGTTGCCCTGAGCCTCGACCGTCTGACCGAATCTGTCTGGAGTCAGCGAGCCGTTATAGAGAATCGACTGATGCTTGGAGAGCCCTGGCGCGATGCCCTGGAGGACATCCGAAGGCACGCCATGAGAAGCGGGATGATGCCCTCCATCAATGCCATGGCCGCTGCCGGTATCGTCAGCCTGCCCGGCATGATGACCGGTCAGATCCTTGCCGGCAGTCCGCCCGCGGTTGCGGTGAAATACCAGATTCTGGTGATGTTGACGATCACCGTGGGTACCGGCTTCGGCACACTGATTGCTGTCTCCTGGGGCAGTCGCCGCATGTTCGATGACCGTGAGAGATTGCGGCTCGACCGGCTGGTGAAGCAAAAGGGTCGTTGATACCGCGTTGCTTTCGATTAAGTGTTATATGATAACGCTGGATTCATCCCGACCGGCCATGAGCGCGACATGAAACAACCTATTCCAACCAATCTGATTCTCGGCTTCCTCGGTGTTGGTAAAACTACGGCCATTCTCGATTTGCTGAAAAGCAAGCCGGAGGGAGAGGTCTGGGCCGTGCTGGTGAATGAATTCGGTGACGTCGGCATTGACGGGGCCATGCTGCAAACCGAAGGCGCCTTCGTAAAGGAGGTCCCGGGAGGATGCATGTGTTGCGTGGCGGGTCTGCCCATGCAGGTTGGCCTGAACCAGCTGATTCAAAAGGCGAGGCCGGACAGGCTGATTATCGAACCGACCGGGCTTGGGCATCCCTCGCAGATTCTGGAGACTCTGACCGGCGAACACTACGCCGATGTGCTGGAACTGGGACCGGTCATTACCCTGGTGGATCCTCGCAAGCTGGAAGATCGTCGGGTTCTGGAGAATGTTCAGTTCCGTGACCAGGTTGCCGCCGCCGATATCCTGGTGGCTAACAAGACCGATCTTTGCTCAACCGAACAACTGAGCCATTTTGAGCACTGGGCCAGACATCTGGAGCCGGAAAAATGCACCGTGTTTCAAACCTGCCACGGACATTTAAGGCCGGAGTGGCTCAGTGGCAACACCGCACTGCCAGATGTTTCAACGCCCGATGCACACCATCACCACCACGATCACGAGCCGGTAGTTCCAGAATCTGTTGAGGACCGTCCATGGCAGATCGCGGAAAACGCTGGCCAGGGATTTTTCAGTGTTGGCTGGCGCGTTCGCCCTGATAAGGTTCTGGACGAGAATGCACTGCTTGCGATGGCCATGGATAGCCGTTTCGTTCGGTTCAAGGCTGTTGTGCATACCACGCAAGGATGGCGGGTGATAAACGCCGTGGATGGCGCCTTGTCGGTGACGGAAGCGGAACCCCGTGAGCAGTCCCGGGTAGAAGTGATCAGCCCTGAACCGGTGGACGCTTCCGGGCTGGACCGGCAATTGCGTCAGGCGGTCCGGTAATCCGGGATACGACCATCAAACGTTCGTCAGGTTGGGGGTGTAAGTGAGCGATTGCCCGGTGTGTGAAAAGGCACAGCTAACAGGCTTCGCTGTGGTTAAGGACCAGCGCTACCTGCGTTGTCCGGAGTGCGAAGCCACGGTGATGGAAGCCTCATCCCGGTTGTCGGAGGCACAGGAACGAGCGGTTTACGAATACCATGAAAACGAGAGCGGTGATCCTGGCTACCGCCGGTTTTTGTCCAAACTGGCGGAGCCGCTTCTGCAGCGACTACCTGCCGGGGCATCGGGGCTCGACTTCGGGTGTGGGCCGGGTCCGGCACTGGCCGGAATGTTTCGAGAAGCCGGTATGGCCATGGAGTTGTTCGACCCGTTCTTTTATCCGGCAACCGATGCGCTGGAGCGTCAGTATGATTTCGTGACCTGTACCGAAGTACTGGAGCATTTGCACCGGCCTGCGGGGGTTTTCAGGCAACTGGATGATCTGCTCCGGCCAGGGGGGTGGCTTGGAGTCATGACCTGCTTCCAGACTGACGACGCCCGGTTTGCCAACTGGCATTACCGTCGTGACCCGACCCATGTGGTGTTTTACCGTGAATACACACTGTCGGTCATTGCCCGCCAAATGGGCTGGGAGCTCACCGTTCCTGTAAAAGATGTGGCTCTGTTCCGGAAGGTGCCGGGTCTGTCTCGTTAATGCGGACCGGGCATTCAGGTACACGGCAGCTTGAAGCCCCGGCTTTTGGATTTGTGGACTTCAGAAGCTTTCCGAAGCGCTCAGGTGCAAGGGCCGACGCACAACGCTGGGCCTTTTGCGCTTCCTCACCGCAGCCCATCTGGCCCAGGGTGTGGGCCAGGTTGTTCCAGCCTTCAGCCGCTTTCGGAAAGTTGGTGACCATGCGGGCAAAATTGTCAGCCGCTTGTTGCAGATTGTTCCGTGCGTACGCAATGTTGCCCTGCCCGAGGATGGCGGCCGGTTGGTCGGGCCAACGATGCTCGGCTGTCTCATAGGCTTTCATCGCTGCACCAGTACGCCCGGTGGTTTCAAGATCGCTCGCCGAGGCCAGAAATTTCAGGGGTTTCGCAGTCGCAGGCAACTGATCCGGTGGCAGCATAACCACCGCCCAGTTTTCCGAGCGTGCCCAGGTATTAGTGAACACTTCAACGCTGGTTTCATGACGTTCGCGGGTATCGGTGTGCAGAATCACGGTGCCCTTTTGTGCATCGAAGCCAATTACCACCGCAAAGTGCCACTGGGGCCACCAGTCGAAGAGCAGGTTCTGCATGACCAGCACAGGGTGTCCGTCAGATACTTCCCGTAGCAGGCTCTCGAAACTTCCATCCAGTGGGTAGACGAGCATTCCATGTGCCCGTCCCGCAGCAACCATCTCCACCTGCAGTGAGCCTTCCCGACCAGGAATATAGACCAGCTCCTTGAGTACTTCCGGATTGGTATCCAGTCCCTGACTGTTGAGCATCATGGCCAGTGAGGCCGGGCCACATTGATAGCGTTCCTGGGGATAAAACGGTATCCCCTGGAGCACGGTTCGCTGTTGTAGGGGGGCGCCCTCATCTTCCGACGAGGGCCATTGTGGGGTAGACGCGCAGCCGGCAAGCAGCAAGACCAGTATCAGGCTGGCGAGACGGCCGGCCGACTTGAGCTGAACAGGTAAATGCACTTACCGGAGACAGTTCACGAACGGAAAGACGTTGGTCGCGCAAAGCATGTCGGTAATAATGAACACCAGCAGGAATAGCACAATGATGCCTACAACATCCTGGCCTGCAGGGGCTTCTGCCAGTTGCTGCTCAAAACTGGCCAGTTCTTGTGGAGTGAGGCTCTGGATTCGGTCTTTTACCTGATCCTGGCTCACGCCCATTTCAACCAGCTTGTCCTGGACTTCCTGTTTATCCAACATGCTCAGCAATTGCTGACGGTCCAGCTGAACCTGTTGTTCGCTGATCATTTCGCCAGTGCCCACCATGGCGGCGGTCGCAGTGGAGGACCAGACAGACCCAACGGTCAATAGAATGGCCAGAAGGAAAGAGACGTTTTTCAGGTGCTTTCTGATACCGGACATTTCATGCTCCTGTTATTAAAGGTATGCATCAAACAGTAGAGCACAGAACTATATATATTCAACATACAAAACTGTCATCCATTTCGGAGTTCCAGGCGTCGTTCAGACCAGTTCAGGATTGCCGACCGGGTGATCATTTTTCCGGCCAGCTCCGGAAAGGACTCGCGTATGACACTCCCGGCGAAGCCGGACAGGAAGTCGGACTTGAGTGCTGCCCGGGCTTTCTGCGCTCCGGGTTCCTGGTAGGGCGAAGAGGACAGTAGAAGGAAACCGTCGTCCGGAATCCTGCCACAGTCCATGTTGTTCTGGATGATACCGGCGGCCTGACGGATCGGGTGTGAGAGGTCGGGGCTGTAGGGCCCGATAATCAATGCGACGTTGGGTACGTGTAGAAAATCGAAGCCACGGCCAAGGCAGATCACCCATTCCCGGTGTTCGATGTTCAGTTCCCGGTCACTGTCCCGAATTTCCGCAATGTGGCGGATATTGCCCTGAACCAGGGGCAGCAAATCACGACGCACGGGGGAGGGCATGTCAGGGCAAAGTGCGGCGATCTCTGCGGCAACATCGTTCAGCCGGCTGACGGGAAAGTTCGCCAGATCCAGGCGTTGTTCCCGGGAACCGTGCAGTATCAGGGCGTCCTCGTCTGTCTCGAAGCCGCATACCAGCGGATAAACGGTCTGGTGCCCCGAGCCGAACAGATGTTCCATCTGGTGTTGAATCTGAAAGGCGTGGTCCATGGCAGCTTGCCTGTCGCAGGAGAAACCGGCGCAGCCTCGTTCCCGGGCACCTTTGGAATAGTGGTAAGTGATGATGACAAGCACTCGCCGGCCCTGGCTTACCGCTTCCTGAACGGTATCGGCAAGCATGTCACCAAGGTAGGGCCAGCCAAGCTCGAAGATGCCGCCAAGGTTGCGGAAGGGATGGATTACCCCCAGCGGGGTCTGGGTGGCAAAGGGAAGGTGAATGCGCCCGTCCATGCACTTCATGGCGATAATCAGAGTGTTGTGTTCCGCCAGATACCGTTGCCGGGCTAGATGGTTTTCCGGGCTGCAGAAACTGACGGAGTGTGAGTGACTGAGTTGCGTAAGCCAGTCAATTCGTTCGCCGATCGGTCTCGCATGGACGGGAGTCGTCATGCCGGTTGTCCTCCGGTGATTCAGAATGTGGAAAGCCCGGTGGCCTCCATGATGCGATAGCGCCAGTACCGGAATCGGGACTCGTCTGCCCAGGCTTCATACGGCAGACTCATCACCGGGTCGTCATCCGGGCCCAGCCGCCATTGCTGGTTAAAAAAACGGGTCGCCTTGTCCGCGATGGGAGAATCTTCTTTGACGGACACCGAGACGTTGGTTTCGAGATTCAGATCATCCAGATTACGACGGGTAAAATTGGCTGAGCCCAGCAGAATCCTGGTATGGCCTTTTTCCGGGCGCAGCATCAGGAGTTTACTGTGGCATTGTTCGCCCTGGGTATTACACCAACGTACAGGCACGCCGGCTTTATGCAGCTCCATGGCAACCTGTCGGTTTGGGATCCCGCTTTTGCTGTGGCCAAAAGCTTCGCTATTGGCATCCAGTAAAACCCGCAGTGCGGCACCGCGACCTGCTGCTGCGAGCAACGCTTCCACAACTTTGCGGTGGGACAGGTAAAAGACAGCAAGGTCCAGCCTGTCCCCGGTGCTGGCGGCATTTATCATGGTTAGTGCCGCGTCGAGAATGGCGGATTCTGTGAGAACGGCCACCTGTTCGCTGCTTTCGTGGTCTATACGGGCGTTCCTGTCCTCACGGCTGAGCCAGGCGTCGATCATCGATGTTTCGGCACCAGACATGGCCAGAACGGCCCTTTCGCTGCGCAGCACGTCCCTGACTGCAGGGCCGGTAAAGCTCAGCCCAAGATTGCTGTGCCGACTGCTGCCGTCGTGGGGGTTGGCGGAGGTTACCAGGGCACGCATTTCCGGGCCCTCATCGACTACGAGCAATTTACGGTGGTTTGCCTTGAAATTTGGCAGCGCCAGGTAGCTTCGCAAGGTTACAGGATGGTTGCCCAGGGCGTTATCCAGCCAGCCTCCCTCCGGATTGTTGCCGAACCACTGGCAACAAACCCGCCAGATTACCGACCATGCCGGGTTGCTGTCCCGGAGTGGCGGCAGGCTGGTCTCAACTACTGTTATGCCTTCCTGCCGAAGCGCTTCGAACCAGGGCGAAGTGGTGCCGCCATACATGGTGTTGAGAGGGTCGGAGATGACAACGATCTGCAGGCCTGGCCGGGCTCTCTTTCGGGAGATCAGTGCGTCGGTAAGCTGTTCTGCGAGGGGCCGGTGAACCGTGCCTTCGGGTTGGGTGCTGTTGTAGAGAAACATGTCCACAAGAACAAACTGCTCGGCCTGGCCAATCAGGCGAAAGACCTCGTCGAAGATTTCATGGTCCCTGGTTTCTGAACCGTTGTTGTAGTGTCGGGTAATGTCTGAAAGCAGTACCGGATCAACCAGAGGCGCGGCCGGACCGCGATAGCTGATACCGGGTGGTAGCGGCTTGTTCGTGTGGTATAGCCCGATCCCCACCAGTGCCAGTAATGTCAGACTGATCAATAACTTCAATGTCATTGCGACAGTTCCATCATGCTTTTTTGATTGTTGCGGCTACTATACGTGACCTTCCTCGCAGGTAAACAAACCCTTACAAAAAACCCGCTCTCGGCTGTATCGCCTTGCTCTGGCTGTTTCTAAACTAGTCAGATCAATCATTTAGAACAAAGTTGCCTGTGAATTCCATTTTTCGAATGTTCTCGCGTCTGTTCAGCCTCAGAGTACTGATCGTGTTTGCTGCGGCCCTGTTCGCTATTGCGGGGGATCGGCTTGGCTTTCTGAGCTGGGCTGACAGAGCTCTTTTCAGTGTTCTTGGCACACCTGACACTGGCAGCATTGTGGCACCGGTGGCGGTGGACTCCATGGACGCGGCATTGGCTGTCCGAGGTTTGACTGAACCCCTCTGGTCCGATCTGGCGATCAGGTCCGGTTTGATGGCGGCTGCCCTGTATCTGGTGCTTGCCGTTCCCCGTATGGGTGCTGCGGTTGCGCTTCCCGTTACGCTTTTACTGGGAGGTTCGCTGGTTGTCCTGCAGGCCGCGTTGATGTTTTATCGCAACGCGTGGCTGCCTCTCGGCGAGCCAATCACGCTCCTGGCACTCGGCTTCGTGGTGATGCTTTTCTGGCTGCAACCACATCGCCAGATAAAGGCGCTAACAGAGAATGTGCGTCATGCCCGGTTACGACTGGCCCGGCTGTTGCTGCAGCAGGGCCACCCGGATGAGGCCCTCGAGGCCTTGCTGGCCTGCCCATCCTGCGAGAACGCCCTGGAGCTTCGCTACCAGATTGCCATCCAGCAGGAGCGAAAACGCCAATATGAAAAGGCGGTCTCCACTTACCGGGGCATTCAGGAACAGCGAAAGGGCTTCCGAGACGTGACTGAACGGCTGGCAGCCTTGGAAAAACTGTCGTCCGACGCCACTGTCTTGCAGCCGGGCGGATTTGATAACACGCGTACTCTGCTGATGCCGGAGCAGTCGGTCAGCCGCCCGACGCTGGGGCGCTACGAGATTGAGCGGGAAATCGGCCGTGGTGCCATGGGTGTTGTCTACCTTGGAAAGGACCCGAAGATTGCCCGCACTGTTGCGATTAAAACCCTCAGCTATCAGGCCTTTGATGATGGCCAGTTGCAGGACCTGAAAGATCGTTTTTTCCGGGAAGCAGAAGCGGCCGGGCGGCTCAGTCATCCGTCGATTGTCACGGTTTACGATGTCGGAGAAGAGGCGGACCTGGCCTACATCGCCATGGATTACGCCCAGGGCCGGTCTCTGGGGGAGTTTGGTAAACCCGGCCGATTGCTACCGCTGCCAACCGTGCTGGATATTGTTGCCCGGGTGGCGGACGCGCTCGCCTATGCTCACAGTCAGAAGATTATTCACCGGGATATCAAACCCGGGAACATTATCTACAACCCCGATACCGGGGGTATCAAAATCACGGACTTTGGCATTGCCAAGATTTCCGATGATTCCCGTACCCGGACGGGCGCCGTTATGGGCAGCCCGCTTTACATGTCACCGGAGCAGCTCAAGGGCCAGAAGGTAACGGGCGCCTCGGACATCTACAGTCTTGGCATCACCCTGTACAAGCTGGTCAGTGGGGAGACTCCCTATCAGGGCGATACGCTTGCCAATCTGACATATCAGATCCTTAACAAGCGGCCACGCAGCGTACGTGAATTTAATGCGGAGCTTCCCAATGGGGTCGTCAGGTTGATCAACAAGGCGATCCAGCGGGAACCGGGCAAGCGTTTCGCCTCTGCCGCCAACATGGCTGAAGCCGTGCGCAGGCTGGCGGTCAGGGAAGCGAAGGAGGAGGTCTCCTGATGGCAGTTGGCGTTGCAGGCCGAAGCCACACCGGAACTGTCCGGGAAAGCAATCAGGATGTGGTTGCATGGCACGTCGCTGAGACCGGTGATTCTGCCCTGGTGATCATTGCCGACGGCATGGGCGGATATCAGGGTGGCGAAATAGCCAGCCGAATGGCGGCCGATACGATTTCGGAGTCTCTGGTCGCCGAGTTGGCCGCCACCTCGAATGACAAAATCCACGAGCGTCTCCAGGTCGCATTTTCTGTCGCCAATGAACGCATTCTGGACCGCCGGGCCTCGGAGCCGAAGCTCGACAAGATGGGCACAACCCTGGTGGTGGCCTGGATTGAAGGAAATACCGCCCACATCGCCCATGTCGGGGACTCACGGTGTTATCGGGTGAGAGATGGGGGCACAGCCTGTCTGACCCGTGACGATACCGTCGTCCAGAACATGCTGGAGGATGGCAGCATCACCGAAGCCGATGTACCGAACGTACCGTTCCGCAATGTTCTGACCCGTGCCGTCGGTGCCATGGAGCCGGTTGAGATGAGTTACCGGTGCGAGCATTTGCAGGCCGGTGACAGTCTGCTGCTGTGCTCGGACGGTTTAACCAATTCGGTCCCGGAACTGACCTGGGAACCGGTTTTGAGGGAGGCTGACAACAGGGAGGACGCAGTGCAGGTGTTGATCGATACCGCCCTGGAAAATGGGGCATCCGACAACGTATCTGTTGTTTTACTGACTTTGGATTAGCAGAGGAAACTGACATGGCATCGCTTTCACAACTGGTAGACAACGTGGTTGTAAACACGTTTGAACTGGGGCAGCCAGGAACCCGAATCGGCCGACGTGCCGATAATGACATCCGTATTGATGAGATCTCGGTGAGCGGCCAGCACGCGATGATTGAGGCCGTGCCGAATGCCTACCTGGAGGGCACCATCGACTACTACATTACCGATAACGAGAGCACCAACGGTACGTTCGTGAATGATATCCGTGTTAATGGCCGTCAGCGGCTGAACAGCAATGACATGGTGCGCGTAGGCTGGAATGAATTCCGCTTCATCGATGAGGAGGAAAATGCCCTGGAGAAAACAGCGTACATTCTTGATTGAGGATGGGGCCTCCTCGTTTGATCAGATCTTCTTCTGCAATAACAGTCCCGAGAAGCGTTCAAGCAGGCTTGAGGCTTCCGGGGCCGGCTCCACAGCCGCAATAAGCGCTTCCGGATCCAGGTCTTCGGCCGTCAGATCTGGTGCCTGTACTTTCAGATAGGCTCTCATGATCGTGTCCGAGAATTCCGGATGGAACTGAACGCCCCAGGCGGATGGCCCAACCCGGAAAGCCTGATGAGGTTCAAAACCGCCGCGACCCAGCAATACGGCGCCGGGCGGCAGTCTCAGCACTGACTGTTTATGGGTCAGCTGGGCCTTGAACTGGCCTGGAATTTCACGGAACAGGGGGTCGGAGCTGGCCTCAGGCAGCAACTCAACTGTCCGTGTGCCTGTTTCCCGACCTTTCGGGTGATAACCCACTTCGCCGCCCAGCGCATGTGCCAGAAGCTGGTGCCCGTAGCACACGCCGAGAACCGGAACCGACCTTTCAACTGCTTTGGCCAGCCACTGAGCCGTGTTTTCGCTCCAGGGGGCACGGTCGCTGACCATCGCCGGAGAGCCGGTAATTACGATGCCATCCCAGCTTTCGGGGCTGCCAGGGGATTCTCCGGACTCCACGTCGATGACGGTGAGCTCCAGCTCGGAAGACAGTCCACGAACGAACCAGTCCTCGAAATCGCCAAAATGTTCCCGGATGTCGGGGTAGGTGGTTCCCGTCTTGAGGATAACCACCCTGGTTCTTCGGTTCTGGGGGCCAGGTTCGATCAATGAAGGCTCCGTTGCTGGTGCAATGCGTTACTCGGCCTGTTCAGGCAGCTCGGCATTGTGGAAAACGTTCTGCACGTCGTCCAATTCATTCAGCATGTCGAGGAATTTCTCAAACATGGGGATATCGTCGCCTTCCACCGTAGTGGTGGTTTTGGGCAGGAACTGAATTTCATCCACCTCGAAATCAATGTCCTCGAAGGCATCCACCAGCGCCTGCCTTGCCTTGGCGTATTCAGTGTTAGGCGTGAAGACGGTGATCACCCCGCCTTCCTTCTCGATGTCGGAAACGTCAACATCCGCGTCCATCAGGGCTTCGAGCACGGCTTCTTCATCTTCGCCCTTGAAAACAAAAATCGCACTGTGGTCAAACATGTGAGCGACTGCGCCGGGCGTGCCAATTTTGGACTTGGTTTTGGTAAACGCCAGGCGGACATCGCCAAAGGTACGGTTAGGGTTATCGGTCAGGCAATCGACAATCACCATGCAGTTGCCGGGGCCATACCCCTCATAACGTGCCGGTGAGTAGTCCTCGCCAGCTCCGCCCTTCGCCTTTTCGATGGCTTTATCGATGACGTGGCTGGGCACCTGATCCTTCTTGGCGCGATCAATCAGGCCGCGAAGGGAAAGGTTGCCATCCGGATCCGTGCCGCCGGACTTGGCTGCCATGTAAATCTCTCGACCGTACTTACTGTAGACCTTGGTTTTTGCCGCAGCCGTCTTGGCCATGGATTCTTTACGGTTCTGGTAGGCTCTGCCCATTTGCGCTGCCTCTCTTTCTTTGGAAAAGGCCGGATTTTACTCAACAATGCCCCATTGGGACAGGCTTATTTGGCTTGAGAGCGGAGTGATAAGGAAGATTAAGGCTTCGTGAACTTGTTGTAACGATGAGCGGAAATTGATCTCTGACAGGTTTTTCTGAGTCAGCACGGGAGTATGCTGAAGTTATGGATCGGAGATACCTGGATGGGTATCGGCTGGTCTCTATCAAGTTGTTCCTGAAGCCGGGGAAAATCGGGCTGACGATGGAGGCTAATTCAATGAAAAGGACTATGATCTATTCCGCCGCACTTGTAACCGCGCTGACGCTGCCACTCTCAACTGCCTATGCTGCTGATCAAGATCAGGATCGCGATCAGATGCAGTTGCAGGACCAGACGCAGTTGAAGGACCGTGACGGCTACCCAATTACCGGTTACGACATGATGACGGAGCAGGAACGGGCGCAGTTTCGGGACCAGATGCGCTCTATGGATTCCATGGAAGAGCGCCAGGCCTACCGTGAGCAACATCATGAGAGAATGATGGAGCGAGCCCGCGCCCGGGGCATTGATGTTGAAAATCTGCCCCCCACCGCCGCAGGTCATCCCGATGGTAAGGGTATGATGAATGAGAAGGGGATGGGGCACAAAAAGATAGAGAGTGAAGGCATGGGTGGCGGAGGCCAGGGTGGTGGTAAAAACTGAGTCATACCCCGTGCCCACTGTCCTGCTCTATGCGGGCAGGGTTTGAACCGCAGAAGCAGCAGCCGGGAGGCTGCTGCTTCTTGTTTTCAGACGTAGTCTACCGGTCGGCTATAGCTGTCCTGCGTAACCAGATCAATCCCGCAGTCCATCTCGCTCACCCAGTTCAGGAAACGATCTACCATCTCGGGGCCCTCAAAACGTTTTCCATGCTGGGGAACGATCATGTCCACGTCCATTTCCCTGATCATGTTGGCCCAGAGCCGGCAGACTTTCTTTGATGCAATGTAACGGCGATGGAAGCCGATCATGCTGGGGATATGCTTGTCGAAATCTTTCACGGGCAGGTGGTCGTCCTCACCACCCAGAGATGCCCCCAGGTCCCCGGAGAAGAGGATTTTTGACACCGGATCATAGAACTGCAGGTTGCCCACGGAATGCATGAAATGGGCAGGCAGACATTGCAGGTACGAATCGCCGAACTTTACGTTGGCACCGGCATCGGGGACGCTGACAATGCGATCGTAAA
Source organism: Marinobacter sediminum (assembly GCF_023657445.1). Taxonomy (NCBI): domain Bacteria; kingdom Pseudomonadati; phylum Pseudomonadota; class Gammaproteobacteria; order Pseudomonadales; family Marinobacteraceae; genus Marinobacter; species Marinobacter sediminum. The sequence continues at coordinate 479,368 of NZ_JAGTWY010000001.1, forward strand.
CGCTGCCACTGAGCTGGCTGGTGACGTAGCTGGAAACCAGGTGAGGCAGGAAGCGTGCCCAGAGCCGCGAAGTGACAATCTTGGCCCGGGTATGGACGATCCACCGGTCGATGGCTCCGATGATGTCCGGGTCCTGGTGGGAGGCAAACACGTAATCCATGTCGCGAATGTTCATATGCTTCGACGCTGCGACCGAGAGCGGCGTATAGGTCAGATCCCCGCCCGGATCAATCAGTGCTTCATGCTGGCCGTCAACAATCAGGAACTGGTTGGACTGGACACCCTCACCCGTTACCAGGGAATCGAACATCAGGCATTTATGGTTTCCGTTATCAAACAGAACAACTGGCTCGGCTGCCATATCGGTCTCCCGCTAAAAATAGAGTATCCGGCCACGATGACCGGATATTGCAAACTGCGCGGAGATTACAAAATTGGCAGAAGGGGACCATTGCCTCAGGTCAATTATCTGATATCCATCAAGTAATGTTTTGTATTTCCTGAGCATCCTCAGACCAGTTGAGGTACCCGCTTGATTCCCCGACGAATTCCCTGTTCCAGAGCGGTACTGACGACCTTGCCGGTGAACGGCACAATATCATCAAAGGTAATGGTGTAATTGATCCGGGTCTGGCCTTCGGGGGTGTCGTCAAAACGGATCCGGCCCATATGGTTTTTTATCGGGCTCATGCTGGTGATGGTGTATTCGATCAGCGAGTCTGGCTCGAAGTTGATCACCGTCTCTTCCAGCCCTACCGGACCAATACCGATCTTGCGGACAGAGCCGATGCCATTGGGATCTGCATATTGGCTGTCCTTGATGCGTTTAACCGGTGCACCCAGGAGTTTGCCAAAGCGGTTGTGGTCGGCAAACAGCGCGAAAACCTTGTTGCGGGGAGCATCAAGGATTTCATCGATTTGAATGGTATGTATGGCCATAGGCTCACTCTTGTTTTAGGTTACCTGTATCAAGGATATCTGTTTGCCTTCTACAACAAAAGTCGTAGAAATAGACAGATCCGGGTCTGTTCCGAAACGCTGTATCAGTGCCGTGCAGTGTGCCGGTAATCCCTTGGTGATTGCCCCATGACCTTCTTGAACAGCCGGGAAAAATAGTAGGCATCGTCATACCCGAGCCGCCGGCTGATATCGGCAAAACTGAGCTCTGTTGTGTCCAGGATCTGGCAGGCCCGCTCCACCTTTAGATGCAGGAAATGCTGGATGGGAGAGGTGCCGGTCTGCTCCCGGTAGCGGGTGGCAAAATGCGCCGGCGAGAGGCCTGCGAGATCCGCAAGTTGCTCCAGGGCGATCCTCTCGTCCAGGTGTTCGCGCATATAGTTATGGATGGTGTCGAGTTCGACCTTGCGGTCCTGACTGGTCTCGTCAGCATTGATCGGAACGGCTGCCAGAAGCTGGCGCAGGCGGTTGGCGGCATGAATCAGGCCCCGGGCCCGAAAGCCGGTCTGACGAACGGACAACAGGCCATTAAAATCCACGAGTAGTCGAGGTTGCCGGCCGAGATGGCGGATACGGGTCTGGCCATCAAACCCCATGTAATTGCGAAAATCCTCGGCGAGAGGTCCCGTGTAGTGTACCCAGTGAATTGTCCAGGGGTTGTCCGGGTCAGCGGTGTAGCGGTGATTGGCACCGGCCGGTAACAGCAGTAAATCGCCGGCCTCAACCGTGTAAGGCTCGCCCTGCACATTCAGAAAAGCCTTACCTTCCGTGCAGTAAACCAAAAGATAGTCGCTATGGTGTTCCCGGTGCATGTGGTGGCCGGTAGCCTTGCGGTAGTGCCCGAATGCCAGGGGGTAAAGGTCCCGGGTTAATGGGTGGCTAGCCAGTAGTCTGATGATCGGTGCGGGTACCACGTAGCGAATGCTGTTTTGCGGTACAGGCCACTGTGAGGTTTGAGTCATCGCTCTCGCCATTGTTTTTGAATATCGAAAGATAGTCCATCACGGGCGAAATTTAGTCAATCACCATCCTTGCCAACACCGTGCTAGGATTTTTGCAATCATGATCGAACCCTGCCGGGTCTCGGTCGGCTTCCCGCATAACAACAAACAGGGATATCAACATGAAAAATGTACCACTGTATCTTGCCGGTGAATTCATCCAGAGCCAGACTCAGGACTGGATCGAAGTTACCAACCCCGCCACCAACGAAGTGATCGCCAAGGCTCCGTGCACGACGCATTCGGAAATGGAGCAGGCCATCAAATACGCCAGCGAAGTTTACAAGACCTGGAAAGAGGTGCCTGTCTCCGAGCGCGCCCGGGTTATGCTCCGTTATCAGGCACTGCTGAAGGAACATCACGACGAGATCGCTGAAATTCTCGCGCAGGAAACCGGTAAAACCTTCGAAGACGCCAAAGGGGACGTATGGCGTGGTATCGAAGTGGTTGAGCACGCCGGAAACGTCGCCTCGCTGATGATGGGCGAGACCGTTGAAAACGTGGCCCGTGAAGTGGATACCCACTCCTGGATCCAGCCGCTGGGTGTTTGCGCCGGTATTACGCCGTTTAACTTCCCGGCCATGATTCCCCTGTGGATGTTCCCGATGGCGATTGTCTGCGGTAACACCTTCATCCTGAAGCCGTCTGAGCAGGATCCGCTGACACCGATGCGTCTGGCTGAGCTGTTTGAGCATGCCGGCGCGCCCAAGGGCGTCCTTCAGGTTGTTCACGGTGGTAAAGAACAGGTTGATACCCTGCTGACGGATCCGGCCATCAAGGCCGTTTCTTTCGTTGGCTCCGTTCCGGTAGGCCGTTATATCTATGAAACCGGTACCCGCAACATGAAGCGTGTTCAGAGCTTTGCCGGTGCCAAGAACCACATGGTCATCATGCCGGATGCCGACAAAAAGCAGGTCATCAATGCCCTGGTTGGTGCCTCGGTTGGTGCCGCTGGCCAGCGCTGCATGGCGATTTCCGTAGCGGTATTTGTGGGTGAGGCCCAACAGTGGATTCCTGAACTGAAAGAGGCCATGGCCAACGCTCGCCCGGGTGCCTGGGACGACTCGGGTGCCAGTTATGGTCCGATCATCAGTGCCAAGGCAAAAGATCGTATCGAATCACTGATTGCCACGGGTGAAGCCCAGGGCGCCAACCTGCTGCTCGACGGCCGAGGTTGCACAGTGGATGGCCTGCCGGACGGCAACTGGGTTGGCCCGACGCTGTTCTCCGGCGTGACCACCGAGATGGACATCTACAACGAGGAAATCTTTGGTCCTGTCCTGTCCTGCATGGAAGTGGACAGCCTGGGTGACGCCATCGAAGTGATCAACAACAGCCCCTACGGCAACGGCACCTCGATCTTTACCAATTCAGGTGGTGCTGCCCGCCGGTTCCAGCACGACATCGATGTGGGTCAGGTGGGTGTGAACATTCCCATTCCGGTACCCCTGCCGTTCTTCTCGTTCACCGGCTGGAAGGGCTCCTTCTACGGTGATCAGCACGCGTACGGCAAGCAGGCGGTGCGCTTCTATACGGAAACCAAAACCGTCACCTCACGCTGGTTCTCCAGCGAGGCGACGACCGAGGCGAACTTCTCAATCCAGTTGCGTTGATTGCGTTGAAGGTGGGGATGTTTGGGCCGGAACTCGTTTCCGGCCCCTTGTTTCCTTTCCTGCAGCCAAGCCTCTTAGTTCTGGAGTGATTCATGGACTTTAACCTGACCGAAGACCAGCTCGCCTTCCGCGAGGCGGCGCGTGCGTTCGCCGAGAAATCCATGGCACCGCACGCGGCGAAGTGGGATGACGAGCATATTTTTCCTGTAGATGTGTTGAAGGAAGCTGGCGAAATGGGCTTTATGGGCCTGTATACGCCGGAGCCACTGGGTGGCATGGGGTTATCCCGTCTCGATACCTCGGTGATTGTCGAGGAGCTGGCAGCCGCCTGCCCATCGACGGCCGCCTTTATCACGATCCACAACATGGCGACCTGGATGGTTGCCAGCTTTGCCTCCGATGACCTCAAACAGGAAATTGTACCGAAACTGGCCAGTGGTGAATGGCTGGCTTCTTACTGCCTGACAGAGCCCGGTGCCGGATCCGATGCGGCCAGCCTGCGAACCAAGGCGGTTCGTGATGGTGACAGTTACCTGATCAATGGCAGCAAGGTCTTTATCTCCGGCGCTGGCAGCACCGATATCCTGGTGCTTATGGCCCGCACCGGTGCGCCGGATAGCGGATCGAAAGGCATTTCTACCTTTGTCATTCCCGCCGATGCCGACGGCATTACCTACGGCAAGAATGAAGAAAAGATGGGCTGGCACAGTCAGCCGACCCGCATGATCAGTCTTGAGAATGTGCGTATTCCCGCCTCCAGTCGTGTTGGTGAGGAAGGCGACGGTTTTGCTATCGCCATGAAAGGTCTGGATGGGGGGCGTCTCAATATCGCCACCTGTTCTCTGGGTGGTGCCCAGGCCGCACTGCTGCGTGCACGCAATTACATGCACGAGCGCGAGCAATTCGGTAAACCACTGGCAGCTTTCCAGGCCCTGCAATTCAAACTGGCGGATATGGCGACCAATCTGGTTGCGTCCCGCCAGATGGTGCGGCTGGGCGCTTTCAAGCTGGATAACGCCGACCCGGAAGCGACCTTGCATTGCGCCATGGCCAAGCGCTTTGCCACCGACGCCTGTTTTGACGTGGTGAACGAGGCTCTGCAGCTCCACGGCGGTTATGGCTATATCCGCGAGTATCCTCTGGAGCGCTACCTGCGTGACCTGCGCGTGCACCAGATTCTTGAAGGCACAAACGAAATCATGCGCCTGATCGTTGCCCGTCGTCTGCTCGATGACGGTGTGGCGGAAGCGATCCAATAAGGAGATTCCCATGAGTGATCTGATTCAGCTCGAAAAACGCGGACACATTGCAGTAATGACCATCAATAATCCGCCGGCGAACACCTGGACCAAAGAGTCCCTGGCGGCTCTGGTCACCACCATTAATGATCTCAATGAAGACCGGAACATTTTTGCCCTGGTGGTGACCGGGCAGGGCGAGAAGTTTTTCTCCGCCGGCGCTGATCTCAAGGCGTTTGCCGATGGCGACATAGCCAATGCCAGCGACATGGGAAAGGCTTTTGGCGAGGCCTTTTCGACGCTGAGTGCATTTCGTGGTGTGTCGATTGCGGCTGTGAACGGTTACGCCATGGGTGGCGGCCTTGAATGTGCGATGGCCTGTGATATCCGGATTGCCGAGGAGCAGTCCCAGATGGCCTTGCCAGAGGCTGGTGTTGGTTTGCTGCCCTGTGCCGGGGGCACTCAGAATCTGCCCTGGCTGGTTGGCGAAGGCTGGGCCAAGCGGATGATCCTGTGTGGTGAGCGTGTCACCGCTGAAAAAGCGGCGCAGATCGGTCTGGTGGAAGAAGTCGTTCCAACCGGGAAGAGTCTTGAAAAGGCTCTGGAGCTGGCGGAAATGGCCTGTAAACAAAGCCCGTCCTCCACGGCACGTTGCAAAACCCTGGTCATGAGCGCTCGCGATGGCCGCAGTCATGCTGATGGCTGGCGCATGGAGCGCGAGCTGTTTGTTGAGCTGTTCTCCACCGAAGACCAGAGAGAAGGCGTCAACGCGTTTCTGGAGAAGCGCAAACCCGAATGGAAAAACCGCTGAAACCCGACGCAGTGCAACGGTTGAAGGAATTGTTATGAGTGATCAATCCATCGTCTTTGAAGAGTGGAAAACGGTTGATGGCGCACTGATCGCCGTGGCGCGGCTGAGCACGCCCAAGGCGCTCAACTCGCTGTCACTGGAAACGATCCGCCTGCTGACGCCACAGCTCAAACGCTGGGCGGAGGATAATCTTATCCGGGCAGTCTGGCTGGAAGCAGAGGGCGACAAGGCCTTCTGTGCCGGAGGCGACATCGTGGCCCTGTACCGCAGCATGACTGAACCCGAGGGCGCCAGCGAGGGCGAGGCCTTCTTCACCGAAGAATACGCGCTGGATTACCTGATTCACACCTTCCCCAAGCCCATCGTGTGCTGGGGCCATGGCATCGTCATGGGTGGTGGCATGGGGATCATGGCAGGTGCCTCCCACCGCGTGGTTACCGAAAGTTCCAAGCTCGCCATGCCGGAGATCACCATTGGCCTCTACCCGGATGTGGCCGCCGGCTGGTTTCTGAATAAAGCGCCCGGTCGTACGGGCCTGTTTTTGGGGCTTACCGGAGCCCGCATGAATGCTGCTGATGCGTTGTTTACCGGCCTGGCAGATCGCTTTGTAAAACATGAGCTCAAAGCCGGCGTAGTGGAAAGCCTCAAGCAACATGAATGGCAGGACCAGGATGCCCACGCTGTGGTTAGCAGCGTACTGAGGCAGTTCGAACAGCAAAGCGCAGAAGCTCTGCCCGATTCGCCGGTGCGTGCGCATTTCGATGAAATAAACCGGGTGACTGATGCGGACTCTCTTGAGGCGGTCGTCAGCCAGTTGCGTGAACTCTCCGGTGGTGATGGCTGGGCAGCGAAGGCAACCAGATCACTGGCCTCCGCGTCACCGACCTCACTGGCTCTGGTCTGGAGACATTTGCACGGTTGTGTTCATGACAGCCTGAAAGAAGTGCTCGACAAGGAGCTGGTGCTTTCGCAGAAATGCCTGGGTAAGGGCGAGTTCGCCGAGGGCATTCGCGCGTTGCTGATCGATAAGGACCAGCAACCGAGGTGGCGGTACGCCTCACTGGCGGAAATGGACAGCGCCTGGATTGACGACTTTTTCGAATAACCGCCAACAGGGCATCGAAAGCGGTGGTCTGCTTGAGCGAATACAACAATAAGGGGAAAAGATATGGCAACGATTACGTTTATTGGCCTGGGCAACATGGGCGGCCCCATGGCCGGAAATCTCGTTAAAGCCGGGCATGATGTGACCGTATTTGACCTGTCAAAAGACGCAGTACAGGCACTGGTCGCCGAAGGCGCTAAAACGGCCGACACAGCGCACGAAGCGGCCAAAGGTGCCGAATGCGTGATCACTATGCTGCCCGCCGGCCAGCACGTGGAGGCGGTGTACCTGGGCGAGGATGGACTGTTGGCGAACCTGCCTGAAGGTACCCTGGTGATCGACTCTTCCACCATTGCACCGGAAACGGCACGTGGTGTTGCGGAAGAGGCAACAGCCCGCAAGATTCCGTTCCTGGACGCACCTGTTTCTGGCGGCGTCGGTGGTGCCAAGGCCGGTACGCTGACCTTTATCTGTGGTGGCGCCGAGGATACCTTCAGCAAAGCCAAACCGATTCTCGACGCCATGGGAAAGAACGTCTTTCACGCCGGCGCCCACGGTTCCGGCCAGGTCGCCAAAATCTGCAACAACATGCTGCTCGCTGTCCTGATGGCCGGTACCAGTGAGGCATTGGCACTGGGCGTGAAGAACGGCCTGGACCCTGCGGTGCTGTCTGAAATCATGAAACAGAGCTCGGGCGGTAACTGGGCGCTGAACGTATACAATCCGTGGCCGGGTGTGATGGATGGTGTGCCTGCTTCCCGTGGCTATGAAGGTGGCTTCCTTGTGAACCTGATGAATAAGGATCTGGGGCTGGCTTTCGATAACGCGGTTTCCAATCACGCCGCTATCCCCATGGGTTCACTGGCCCGCAACCTGTTTGAGCTTCATGCCGGGCAGGGCAACGGAGGCCTGGACTTCTCCAGCATCCAGCGTCTGTACAAGCCGGAGTAAGCTGAATCGGGCACGGTTCGCCGTGCCCGTACCTCCTGCCCCCTTTCTTCTCCCGGATGCTTTACGGGCGTCTAATTGCTATAGCGGCCTTTCGAAGTCTGCTTCCACGCGTCTGCGATAAGAGATCATGAGGATCAACAGAATGCAGGCAACGGCGATCGCACCGGGGAATAAAACGGTCGTGATGGAATAGCTTTCCAGAGCCAGGATGACGATCAGGTTGCGCGTCGCGAAAAGTGAGAAGAAAAGCAGTGATTCAGAAAACGGATGGTAAAAGGATTTTCGGATGGTTGGGCCGAACCCCAGAACATCAACGGTTGTGAGCACAACGACCGCCCAAAGCGGATCTGCCGTTAAATACCAGAAAGGCAGGGATGACATGGCCAGTATAAAAAAAAGCCAGTCAGTACCAGTAATGGCAATATCGCCTCGCTTTAAAAATGCCAGCAATGCGATGACTATTGCCACGACGCCGGACACACCAACGGGCCATGCGCCCACTCCGCCATCGGCCTGAAGTTGAGCGAGAAACACCACGAAGGTGGTTGTTCCCCAAATCACCCAGGAAAATACATGCGGCCTTATTGCCCCCTTGATGATGGCGCGCATATAGGGCAAAAACGCCATGAATGTGAGCGCTATCGCAACCGCACTTAAAACCCCTTTGTACGACATGACTTCCTGCGTTTTCCATTCTGGTATTTGCGCTCATTGTCGCACAGGCGCGATCACGATTTTTTTCAGGCAGTCATTGAACCAGGATGCTCAAACATGGCTACCATGACAACGCTTCCATAATACCTAGACTTTTTTCATCCACGCCCAGCTTTGTCATTCCATCGCTCACGCCATTTTCCTCGAGCCACATAAGCTGCATCCGAAGGGCCTCAGCCTCCATTGGGGCTTTAAAACGCTTATCTTTGGCGGAAAGGTTTTGAGTCTGAAAGTGATGCACCAGCTCATGCAGAAGGTAGCTGATATCCAGAAGATCGTCGGAATCGAAGTCGGTGTTCAGGTAAATGACGGTCGATCTGGCGTCATAAGCGCCGAGAATCCTCGGCATAAGATCATGGGAGAAGCCGGGGAAGCACAACTCCTGCAGATTCGCCTGGGTCTCAAACCGGTGCCCGGGTAGCGCTGGCTCCAGGTAATCGGTTTGTTGGACTACCCAGCCGCTCAGTTCACTCGTCAGTTCGTCGAGTTCAGTGTCGCGCTTATTTGGAAATTCGGTGTCGGCAACAGGGGCTGCTCCCGGCAAAAGCAGTAGCCATATAAAAAGCATCCGCGCTTTGATTGCCGTATGCGCGGAAGCGACGAGCCGCGACGATATACCGTCGTTGAGCCTTGCCATGGTCAGCTCCGTTCACAAGAAGAGGCTGTTAACTTCAAGTGTAGGGCCTCATGCAGCATACCGCTTTTATTGCGGTTGAATCTCTCCGAAAACCGCTGAATTCAGCCTCATACAGCGTCGGCTTTATTGCTACAACTCACAAACATGCTCCCCGAAATACCACACTTTTCGGAACGGCCCTTTATTGTTTTCTGAGATAGCCCGGATATTTTCAATCAGCACATCATCGGAAAGAAGGGTTCGGCCGACATTGTATATGAGTAATTCGATAGGCTCTTTTACAGCGTACTGTTTACTGATCTTCCTTCTATAGGTTTCGGAGGTGTAGTCTTTGGCTCGCAAAAACGCCGGATCATTTCCATTACGGACATTCGCGATTGCCTTCGCAACGTCTTCTGAGCACGCCTCCGTTAACTCAAAGAAAACGACCTTGCCATCGATAATGCATTTCAGGTCCGGCTTTCCATCCATGGGGGATTGCTTTTCAACAGAGTCACAGTTCAAACCCGCCGCCGCGGCAAACCGTTTGAATATGTTGATTTCAACCTTTCCCTTTTCTTCCTCTGAAGCCATATGCGTTCGCCTTTAAATCTCCCAGTACGGGCCGGAACCTGGTGACGGTCCAGCCACGGGGCCTCCTTGTGATAGCGTCGCACTCGGATTGCTTAGGTACAAGGCTGAGCGAAGCGGTGTGCCTCACGAATCACGTGTGAGGCTTTTTCAGCGCCTTGGCATAAACATGCGATGTCTTTTCAAGCTCAAAACCAATTGATTGATAAAAATCGTGAGATTCCAGGCGATTCACATTTGACTGAACAACAACTCGCGACAGCCCCAGGTTGTAAGACCATTCTTCAGCAGCATTTACGAGTAGATGCCCGATACCTGACCGTCTGAAAGTTGAGCCCACGACCAGTCCGGTAATTTCAGATGTAAACTCAGTAACCAACGAGATGCGTTTCTCTACGACAATCCAGCCTGCAATGGAACCATTGGAAACAGCAACAAACAGGTTGTGATTCGGGGAGTTCAGCAACGCTTCGAGCCATATTTGAGTCTGAAACTCACTTGCCGAGTAGCCCCATTCAACAACCAGTTCTTGAATCCCCTTCAAATAGTCTCTGCTCGCTTCCTGAATCAAAATATCCATATTTAAACTATAGGCCTGGCGCCCAACCTGTCGCCAGCGTTAATTACTTACTTCTCCACAAGTGATTCAATTTTCTCAGTTTCCCCATCGCCAAGATATTTGAAGAAGTTGCCTTTACTGTCTCTGAAAATTTGGCCTGCACTGAGAACAAGGGTTTTCTTTGAGGAAATTACCTCCAGCTCTCCCGTGCTCTGATTGATCAAATAGACAACACCGGACGACGTTTCAAAAAGCGAAAAACCAGGAGAGGCTGAATACGTGTTGTTGTCACAACCGGAAATCGCCAGGACCATCAGGATAATCCAGACCTTCATACGAAATTCCCTCGCTTCATTGTCATATAGTCCTTAACCACCCACGACTTTTTCTGACAAGTCACGGTCGGCGCCTGGTGGTGCAAATGCTTTCTTGAATGTGAAAGCTTCCTCTGCCTCGACCAGTGACGCCGGTTACCCGGAGTGACTTCAGTGAGTATATCTCTGCAGCGTGAACTGAAGTGACTGGTTAGAGATTCGTTTCATTATAAGTGTCAAGGCAACTTGAGACTTATAACCTTGCCGCCATATTCATGAACAGAGTCATGGGCACGTACTTCGACCGTTTTAATATGGTCAGGAATTTCAACGCCTGAAAGGCTTCTGGTAAATGGCTGTTCATTAACATGGGGGTGATGAAGGGTTCTGGTCCCTAAAATAGTTCCTTCTTCATCACTAACTTCCCATTTGTCAGCGTAATGCTCCCATCCGGCATCCTTGTGTAATACTGCCACGGTAAAGCTGTATGAGTTGCTGCTGTTCTTGTTAACGCTTACTTCAATCACGTCTGCTTCACCCGCGAGCGAGGCAGAACTGAAAAGGAGTAAAAACCAAACGAGTAAAGGCTTATAGTTCTTCATGGTGACCTTCATTATCTGATGAATAACGCTGAGCGAAGCGGCGGGCCTACGGCGCGTCCGGATGACGCGATTTGTCAGGTATCAGACGACTACGAGCTCGAGCTATCAGCTTAACGGTGCCTTTAGCGAGCCAAAACAGGAAAACCAGCAACCACAGGCCCGTGACCAAGAAAAAAATTACTTTCAAGTACACTGCTATCGTTTTTTGAACAGTGGGATCGGGCTTTTCCGAGAAGCCGTAATAATCCCCGCCAAACAGGCCGACCCCGCACCCCTCACAATAATTTTTCGAGTACGAAAGTCTTAGCGCTGAAGGCTCAAAGTTTTTCCTGCAGCTATAACAGCCAGGCATAATTATCACCAACCCCTTGAATACCTAACGCTCAAGCCTCCGTTGCAGCGCCTCTTTATTCAGGCCCAGTCTTTCGTTTTCACGTTGGAAAATTTCACGAATCGTGGCGCCGTCAGAAGGCTCTTCTTCGAGTGTCTCTGGATTCCATTGGCTCCGGTGAGTATCAAAAAAGTCACCGCCGTAGATGTGAATGCCGCCCGTAAAACGCTGCAATGGATTGGTCACCGAATGCACTTCGTCTACACGTAGCATTGCGGTGTCTTTTGCAGATAAGGCATCTGCACCGAATGCCTTGATTCCGTCAGGCGTCCTTTTCCAAAAAATGTTGTCCTCGCGGCCGGTGTAGATTCCGATGTTGGCCCACATCAGGTGATCATGAGGCATGAGGTTCATCTGCGGAGTCCATGTGGCGGCAAAAATCGTCAGTGTTGGGGAGCGTAGAAGTACGTTGAGTCCTGCATGGTCAGGCTCGCCTAGCGCTGCCAACACAGCATTGGGTGTAGAGACCGCTCGGGCGAGTACTTCGTTGACTGCGGCTTGAGCATCGGTCTCTTTATTGGCAGCGATGCAGTCAGCAATAAATTGGTCAATATCCATTCTCTGACTCACCGTTGGTTTAGGTGGTTTGGCATCCGCTAAGGCGGATAGCAGCGATAAGGGTTGAGAGGATGCGGCCACTGAACCGTTATCCATTGGGCGTCGCTGAAGGCTTATCCTTACGTCTCTCATTCTATCATGCGCCAGGCCTTGTTGATTCGCCAACTTCAGCTTTGAGTCATGAGCGGCCGGCCTGAACTCTACAGAAAACTCACGATTGCCAACGGAATGATACGCCTCACCATACCAGTAATTCCGCGCTGCAGAGGGGGATAAGTCCACGCAAAACAGGGCAGCCTGCCCGGTAACCCGAACCGGCGAATACCCTTAATACCCGCTGACACGCCCGGCGATCTAACCTATCCTGAGTTGATACCTCAAACCCAGCAGACAGGGAGGATCATCCGCCCATGATCCCGAATACCATGAAGGCCATGGTTCTCACCGGTCACGGTGGTATCGACAAGCTCGAATATCAGACCGTATCGACACCCGAGCCGGAACCCGGACAGGTGCTGGTACAGGTGACGGCAGCGGCCAAGAACAATACCGATCGCAAAGCTCGCGAAGGGCTCTATCCCACCAAAAAAGGGGAGATGACCTCCTTCCAGATGGGCGGTAAGCCGACGCTGATTTTTCCCCGAATCCAGGGAGCTGATATAGCCGGCCGTGTTGTGGCGGTTGGTGAGGGTGTGGATGAGAACCGCGTTGGCGAGCGCGGTTTGCTGGATTTCAACATCTACGCCAACGATCGCCGGGATATTAACCTCACACCGGATTATTATGGCCATGGCGCGGACGGGGGCTATGCAGAGTATGTGGCTTTGCCTTCGGACCAGTTCCATCACATTCCCAATCCGGAACTGTCCGACGCCGAGGTGGCGTCTATGGGCATGTGCTCCTATCAGACCGCCTACCATATGGTCACCTCGGCCAACATTCAGGCGGGCGAGCGAGTTCTGGTTACAGGCGCCAGTGGCGGTGTTGGCACCGCGTTAATTCAGTTATGTCGAATTCTGGGCGCTATTCCCTATGCCTTGAGTAAGCAGGACAAGGCTGAGGTGTTGCTTGGGCTGGGTGCGGAGGCCGTGCTTGATCGTTCTGATATGGACAGTTTTGTCGAGCGGGTAAAGGCAGAAACCGGCGGTAAACCCATTGATGCGGTGATGGACCTGGTGGGCGGAGTGATGACCGACATCTTCATCGACACCATGATCTTTGATATGAACGCCCGCAGTACCTACCCGCGGCTGAGCATTGCCGGGGCCAGTGGCGGCAATATCAGCGAGATTCTGTGGACCCGGATCTACCTGTATCAGGTGCAGATTTTCGGAGTGTCCCACGGTACCCGTGAAGAAGCCGATCAGTTGATGGCCTGGATTCGAGGCGGGCAACTGAAGCCGGTCCTGCATGGTGCCTTCCGTCTCTCGGACCTGCACCATGCGGAAGACTACTTCGTGAACCGGGCTAGCAATTATCTCGGCAAGATCGTGATTGTTCCCGACGCGCAGTGGGATGAACACGGCAAGCCTTTCGCCCTGGAGAGCGCCTGATGAAACCGGAACTGACCATTCAGTTGATGGATACCCATGCCGGCGGCGATGTCAGCCGGATTGTCACCGGTGGTATTGATCCTCTGCCTGGGGATACCGTGCGAGCCCAGATGGAATACCTGCGGGATGATGCGGATGGCTTGCGCCGGTTGTTGCTGGAAGAGCCCCATGGCATTCCCGAGATGTCCGTGGACCTGCTGGTGCCGGCAACCGATCCACGTGCGGCGGCGGGGTACATCATCATGGAGGTGATGGGGTACCCGATCTATTCCGGCTCCAACACCATCTGCACGGCCACCGCCGTTCTGGAAGCGGGCATCGTGCCCAAGCAGGAAGGCAAACAGCAGTTCATGCTGGAGTCGCCGGCCGGACTGGTACAGATAGATGCGACAGTTCGAGACGGCGTGGTTGAGGCGATTACCTGTGAGGGGCTGCCCAGCTACATTGATACCTACAGGGCGACCATCGAGGTGCCTTGTTTGGGCTCGGTGACCTACAGCGTTGCCTACAGCGGCGGTTTCTATGCGCTGGTGGATGCCACGGAACTGGGCTTCGATCTCACGCTGGATGAAGAGCGAAAGCTGGCCGAAACGGCCCATGCCATTGTCGAGGCCATCCGCGCGGAGCGGGGTTTTTCCCATTACGCCCTGGGCGATGTGGGCCCCTTGCCGTTCCTGCACTTCATGGGCCCGGTTGAGAATGTGGCCGAAGGCTATTTTCGCTCCCGTTCTACCACCTATGTGCACCCTGGCGTCATCTGCCGAAGCACCACAGGTACCGGCACCTCGGCGCGGCTGGCGTTGATGAATTACGAAGGCAGCATCAAACCCGGTGACCGGCTGGAAACCGTTTCTTTGAGGGAAACCGGCTTCGTCGGCCAGTTCAGCGCCGTTGAGCAGGAAGGAGAGTACCAGGTGGTGAAAAACCACATCACCGGTAAGAGCTATGTCATTGCCCATTCGGATATCGTCGTCAACTGTGACGATCCAATGGTTGAGTGCCAGGGTCTTCGCCACATCCTGTCCAGTCGGCATTCCGACCCCGTATCCTGAGGCCGGGTCTATGGGGTTGCCCTCCAGCACGGAGGTCCCGCCGTGCCTGTTTTTCTTCCAGATAAGGAGCCTGGATGTTCTGCGTTTTTGGTCTAAAGTTTACCTTTACGTAAAGTGTACCCTGTGATAAACCTTTATCCCGTGGATTCAACGACAACAACAACAGGAGTTGAAAATGAGCCTCCCGGAATACACCGCCGTGTACAACAATTTTGATCCTGCCGCTCTGGAAGCGGAGGTCCTTGATGGTCGCCTGGATAGCGGTCTGAACGTATGCCACGAGATCTGCGACAAGTGGGCGACTGATCCCCGGAAAGTTGCGCTCTATTACGAAAAAGAGGATGGAGGCGATGGTGCCCTTACCTTTGCCGAGCTGAAAGAAGCTTCTGCCCGGTTTGCCAACTATCTGAAATCCAAGGGGATTGGCAAGGGTGACCGGGTGGCCGCACTCCTGCCGCGCACGCCGGAGCTGCTGATTGTTATTGCGGGCACATTGCGTGCCGGAGCCGTGTATCAGCCCCTGTTTACCGCCTTCGGTTCCGGAGCCATTGAATACCGCTTCGAACGGGCCAGCACCAAGCTGGTCGTGACTAACCCGGAAAACTACCCCAAGCTGAACGACGTAAAGGTATGTCCGCCGGTACTCGCCGTGGATGCCAGCGCCATTGATGCCGATGTTCCCGATTTTGAGGAAACCCTGGCGGCGCAGTCCAGTGAGTTTGAGCCGGTCATGGTTAAGGGCGACGACCCGTTTCTGCAGATGTTTACCTCCGGCACCGTTGGTAAGTCCAAGGGTGTTGCTGTCCCGGCCAAAGCGTTGCTGGCGTTCTATGTTTACATGAAGTACGCCATCGACCTGCGCGAAGACGACACATTCTGGAACGTGGCCGACCCCGGCTGGGCCTATGGTCTTTATTACGCGGTGGTTGGACCGCTGCTGATGGGACATGCGACCCATTTCAACCCGGGCGGCTTCACGCCGGAATCCACCTACGACATGATCCGCAAGTACAAGATCACCAACCTGGCGGCAGCGCCGACAGCTTACCGGCTGCTCAAGGCCAATGATCACGTGCTGCCCGAAGGTGAGAACCTTGGTTTGCGGGTGGCCAGCAGCGCCGGCGAGCCGCTGAACCCGGAAGTGGTGAACTGGATCAATAAACGCCATTTCTGCCCGGTCAAAGACCACTATGGCCAGACTGAAACCGGCATGACCTGCTGCAACTTCCATGGACTTGAACATCCCGTCCGCGAGGGTTCCATGGGGTATGCATCGCCGGGCCACAAAGTGGTTGCTCTTAACGAGAAGAACGAGGAAGTGGGTGCCGGTGAAGTTGGCCAGCTCGCTGTGGACGTCAAAGCGTCGCCTCTGTTCCACTTTGACGGCTACACCTGGGGTGAAAAGGATCCGTTCGTAAAAGGGTACTACCTCACCGGCGATATGGTGACCTGTCACGGTGATGGCTGCTTCTCCTTCAGTGGTCGTGACGACGACATCATTACCACCGCCGGCTATCGTGTAGGACCGGCCGACGTGGAGAGCACTCTGCTGGAGCATGCCGCCGTGGCGGAGTCCGGCGTGGTCGGCAAGCCTGATGAGAAGCGTGGCTCCATCATCAAGGCCTATGTCGTGATCAAGAGCGATCAGGAGCCGGCGGATGATCAGGCCCTGAAAGACGAGCTTCAGGAACTGGTGCGCCGTCGTCTGTCGACCCACGCCTTCCCCCGGGAAATCGAGTTTGTCGATGAGCTGCCGAAGACGCCAAGCGGTAAGATTCAGCGTTTCGTCCTTCGCAATAAGGCCCAGGAAGAAAACGACGCATGATCATAACGTTTGAGGAGCTCCAGGTTTTCCTCGACGAGCAGTTTCCGCAGGGCGCCGCTTTCGGCACCCTGCAGAAGCTCGGGGATGGCTGGGCCGAAATGAAGCTGGAAGTGGACGAGGAGCATCTCAGGCCCGGCGGCACGGTCTCGGGGCCCGCCATGATGGGGTTGGCAGACGTTACGCTTTACGCTGCGCTGCTGAGCCAGATCGGGCTGGTGCCTCTGGCGGTGACCACCAACCTCAACATCAATTTTCTGCGCAAGCCAGTTGCCCATAAACCGATATGGGCCAGGGCTACGATGTTGAAGGTTGGCCGCACCATGGGTGTAGGGGAGGTCTTCGTCTACTCCGAAGGGGCAGAAGAACCCGTTGCTCACTCCACGATGACATACTCTATCCCTCCGAAAAGGTAAGGCCATGCATATCCGGGACATGATGGTGCCTCTGGGGGACGGCGTTGCTGTCGAAGTCCGCCGTATTCGGCATCACCAACCGCAAGGGCCCACCCTGGTTTTTCTCCATGAATCCCTCGGCAGCATTGCGCTATGGCGAAAGTTTCCCGAGAAGCTGGCCAGGGCTTCCGGTCTTGATGCCCTGATATACAACCGCCAGGGCTACGGACGTTCGACGGATGAAGTGCTTCCGCGTCCATATGACTTCCAGGAGCAGGCCGGCGAAGTCGTTCTGCCGCAATTGCTTGATGCGCTGGGCATTGGAGAGGCTGTGCTCGTAGGACACAGTGACGGTGGCTCCATCGCGTTGATCGGCGCTGGCGCCATGGGTGGCAGGGTAAAGGCCCTGATTACCATGGCAGCTCATATCTATGCGGATCACCTGACCATAGCCGGTATTCAGGAAATGGCTGTGCGTTATCGGGAAACCGATATCCGCGAAAAACTGCTGCGGTATCATGGTGCGCGCACTGATCAATTGTTCAATGCCTGGCAAGCAGTTTGGCTGGATGAAGGCTTTCAGGCTTCAATGGATTTCTCTCGTTGGCTGGCAGCAATTGAATGTCCGTCTATGATCATTCAAGGGGAGGATGACGAGTATGGTGTGCCTGAGCAGGTTACTGACATCGTTGCAGGTATTGGTAGCGCTGCTCGGGGCGTGTTTTTGCAGGAGGCAGGGCATTCCCCGCATCTGGAAAAGACCGACGAAATCCTCGAACTGATATGCGACTTTTTGACTAGGTGTGAGGTCAAAAAAAGCCCAATTAACTGTTGACGTTTACGTATACGTCAATCTAATCTGTGAACTAGTTTCAATGTACAACAATAACAAAGGTAAAATGGCTCATGAGTGAACAGTACGTTCTGGAGACCCGTAACCTTGTCAAAGAGTTCAAAGGCTTTGTTGCGGTCGACGACGTGAATCTGAAGATTCAGAAAGGCCACATTCATGCCTTGATTGGGCCCAATGGTGCAGGCAAGACAACCGTTTTTAACCTGCTTACCAAGTTCCTCACTCCGACCCGCGGCCAGATCCTTTTCAACGGCGGTGACATCACTTCCATGAAATCTGCCGCCATTGCCCGAAAGGGTGTAGTGCGTTCCTTTCAGATTTCTGCAGTGTTCCCGCACATGACCGCGCTGGAAAATATCCGGGTGGCACTGCAAAGCTTTGAAGGCACCTCGTTCAGCTTCTGGAAGTCCGGAACTTCCCTGAACAGGCTGAATGAACGCTGCATGGAACTGCTTGATTCTGTTGGCCTTGCCGAATACGCCAACACTACAACCGTTGAGCTGGCCTATGGCCGCAAGCGGGCTTTGGAGCTGGCTACAACCCTGGCCATGGAGCCGGAACTTCTGTTGCTGGATGAGCCGACCCAGGGTATGGGGGCCGAAGATGTTGACCGTGTCGTGGAGCTGGTTCGCAAGGCGGCGAAAGGCCGGACAGTACTGATGGTTGAGCACAACCTGAGCGTTGTGAGTAAGTTGTGTGACCGTATCACGGTACTGGCGCAGGGCGCCGTTCTCACAGAAGGTGATTACGACACCGTATCTGCTGATCCACGTGTCCGTGAGGTATACATGGGCAGCGCCTCCAGCGGCGAGCGCGGATCACCCTCCGAAGAAAATGAAGCGGAGGCCGCCCAATGAACACTCGCCAGGACAAACAATACGAACAGCTGCGCGTTTCCGGCCTGCATGCCTTTTACGGCGAGTCCCATATCCTTCATGGCATCGATCTGGTGGTTCACCGGGGAGAGTTGGTGACTCTGCTGGGCCGCAATGGTGCCGGACGCAGTACCACACTGAAATCGATCATGAACATGGTGGGGCGCCGTACCGGCTCGATCATGATCAACGGCGAAGAAACCATGGCCTGTGCGCCGCACCATATTGCCAGGTTGGGTGTCGGGTATTGCCCCGAACATCGGGGCATTTTTTCCTCACTCAGCGTCCAGGAGAACCTCACACTTCCACCAGTAGTTCGCAGTGGCGGTATGAGTCTGGAAGAAATCTACACTATGTTCCCGAATCTCTACGAACGGAGATTCAGCCAGGGCACCAAGCTTTCGGGCGGCGAACAGCAAATGCTGGCCCTGGCCCGTATCCTTCGTACCGGCGCCAACATGCTTTTGTTGGATGAGATCACCGAGGGCCTTGCTCCGGTGATCGTTGAGATGTTGGGAGAAGTGCTGGTCAAACTCAAGGACAAGGGGCTGACCATTGTCCTTGTGGAGCAGAATTTCCACTTCGCTGCGCCTCTGGCCGACCGACATTACGTCGTCGAACACGGGCAGATTGTGGAAGAAGTCGGTGCCGATGAGCTAAACGCCAAACAGTCGGTGCTGGACAGCTATTTGGGCGTCTGATCCCGGATAGGTAAGAACGAAAGCAAAAAAATAGCAACAATAAACCCGAACCAACGCAAAACAGTAGCGGAGATACAATAATGACAATGATGAAAAAGCTTCTGACTTCAGCCGTTGCCTCAGCCATGCTGGTGGGCAGTGCCCAGGCAGAAATTTCAAATGATACGGTCAAGATTGGTTACCTGGCGGATATGTCCGGGACCTATCGGGACCTGGCAGGGCCGAATGGTCAAAAGGCACTCGAAATGGCCATTGCCGATTTTGGTGGCACAGTAAACGGCGCCAAGATCGAAATTGTCAGCGCCGATGACCGCAACAGCGCAGACGTTGCTTCCAGCACTGTTCGCCGTTGGGTCGAAAATGAAAACGTGGATCTGGTTGCCGGGCTTGTAGCTTCCTCTGTCTCGATCGCTGTCAGCGACATCCTCGAAGAGAACGACAGGCTGGGGATCATCTCCGGTTCCGCTGCTTCGAGCATCACCAACGAGCACTGCACCCCGAACCACATCCACTACGTGTATGACACCTATCCGCTGGCCAACGGCACCGCGAGTGCTGTGGTCAAAGAGGGTGGCAAAACCTGGTATATCCTCACGGCAGACTATGCGTTTGGTCACGCCCTGGAAGGTGACGTAACTCGTGTGGTAGAAGCCAACGGCGGCGAAATTATTGGTAAGTTGCGCCATCCGTTCCCGACGCCTGATTTCTCCTCCTTTATCCTCCAGGCCCAGGCCTCCGGTGCCGACGTGGTGGCTCTGGCGAACGCTGGTGCAGACACCACCAACGCCATCAACACGGCCAGTGAGTTTGGTGTGACCCAGTCCGGCCAGACCCTTGCCGCGTTGCTGTTGTTCCTGACTGATGTTCACGCACTCGGTGTTGAAGCGGCCCAGGGTATCCAGCTGACTACTGGCTGGTACTGGGATATGAACGATGAGACCCGTGCCTGGTCGGATCGTTTCCTGGAAGAGACCGGTGCACGTCCAACCATGGTTCATGCAGGCATCTACTCCAGCGCCATGCAGTATCTGAAAGCGGTTGATGCAACCGGTTCAGACGATGCCCAGACCGTGCGCAAGCAAATGATGGATACGCCCATCAACGACATGTTTGCCAAGAATGGCCGGATCCGTGTGGATGGCCGTATGGTGCACGATATGTTCCTGGCGGAAGTGAAGACTCCGGACGAGTCCAAGGGTGAGTGGGATCTGTACAAGATTCTTCGTACTATCCCGGCAGACGAAGCCTACCGTCCGCTCTCCGAGAGCAAGTGCCCGCTGGTAACCAGCAAGTAAGAGCGTAACCCTCGGGGCTCTCCCGCCCGCCTGCCGGGTGGGCGAGCCCCAGGAAACCGCAACGATGATTCCAGGTATCACGTTTGCGCTGCTTTTGGAGTAAGCAACATGTCCATGATTTTTGGTGTCCCCCTGGCTGTGCTGTCTGGTCAGCTTTTGATCGGGGTCATTAACGGCGCCTTCTACGCGCTGTTGAGTCTCGGGTTGGCCGTCATTTTCGGTTTGCTCAAGATTATTAACTTTGCCCACGGGGCAATGTACATGCTCGGTGCCATGGCCACCGTCATCCTGTTCGATGCCCTGGGCGTCAACTACTGGGTCGCTCTCTTCCTGGCACCGCTTCTTGTCGGTGGTTTCGGTGTGCTCATTGAGTACTTCCTGCTCCGGCGAATCGCGGGTCAGGACCATATCTACAGCCTCCTGCTGACGTTCGGTGCAGCCCTGCTGATTGGGGGTGTGCTGACAAACATCTACGGGGTATCCGGGCTCCGTTATTCCATGCCCGATCTGTTCAAGGGCGGGATCAACCTCGGGTTCATGTTCCTGCCGTATTACCGCGCCTGGGTTATCGTGATCGCACTGGTGGTGTGTTTAGGTACCTGGTTCATGATCGAGAAAACAAAGCTTGGCGCGTACCTGCGTGCTGGAACAGAAGATTCGCAGCTCATGCAGGGCTTCGGCATTAACGTGCCCTTGCTGATCAGCCTTACTTATGGCTTTGGGGTCATGCTCGCCGCTTTTGCTGGCGTTTTGGCGGCGCCCATCTATTCGGTCACGCCGGTGATGGGCTCTCATATTCTGATAACGGTGTTTGCAGTAGTGGTTATCGGTGGCATGGGCTCCATCGGTGGCGCGATCATTACCGGTATCATGATGGGCGTGATTGAAGGGCTTACCAAAACCTTCTACCCGCCTGCGTCATCCGCAGTGATCTTCCTGGTCATGGTGGTGGTTCTGATGTTCCGGCCTGCGGGTCTGTTTGGTAAGGAGGCGTAACCATGAACCAGCCCTTTGATCAGGCCAGTATCCATAAAGCCATCCTGGAGCAGCAGAAGGCCGAAGACCGAAAGAAACTGATACTTAACGGTGCCCTGGTCCTGCTCCTTCTGGCAGCGCCGTTTGCCATGTATCCGGTCTTCCTGATGAAGATCCTGTGTTTCGCGCTTTTCGCGGTTGCGTTCAACCTTCTGTTCGGTTTTACCGGCCTGCTGTCCTTCGGCCACGCCGCCTTCCTGGCGACGGGCGGATATACGACCGGTTATCTGCTCAGCAATTACTCCGGCCTGAGCACGGAAGTGGGAATTCTCGCGGGAACGGCAATGGCCACCGTGTTGGGGCTTGCCTTCGCGCTGTTGTCGATTCGTCGTCAGGGCATCTACTTCGCCATGGTGACCCTGGCACTGGCGCAGCTCGTGTTCTTCTTCTTTGTGCAGTCATCATTTACCGGCGGTGAAGACGGTATGCATGGCATTCCCAGGGGCGAACTATTCGGAGTGATCAATCTGGAAGACAACCTGAACATGTACTATTTCGTACTGGCTGTATTTCTCGCCTGTTACCTGCTGGTGCAGCGGATCGTCAGCAGCCCCTACGGTCAGGTACTCAGGTCCATCAAGCAGAACGAGCCCCGGGCGGTGTCGCTGGGTTACAACGTCAATCGCTACAAGATTCTGGCCTTCGTGATTTCTGCGGCTCTCGCGGGCCTGGCCGGCTCCATGAAGTCGGTGGTGTTCCAGCTGGCTTCCCTGAATGATGCGCACTGGCACATGTCCGGTGAAGTCATCCTGATGACTCTGGTAGGTGGCATGGGTACCTTGCTCGGTCCCGTTGTCGGCGCCACCTTCGTTGTCAACATTGAGTACCAGCTGTCCCAGGGCCCGCTGCGTGACTGGGTGGACCCGATCCTGGGTGGCATCTTCGTGCTCACGGTATTGGCGTTCCGGAGTGGTATCGTGGGGGAACTTCAGAAGTTTATGAAGAAAAACATGGGGTGACATCCCGGGTGCAAAACCCAGGAATGGAAAAGGGGCCTCGCGTAGCACGCGAGGCCCCTTTTTTCTGCTCTGAACCAGGCAGGCATGCTGATGCTGGCCGAACGCTTTCCGACGAGCCGTTTCCGCCGCTGTTCTCTTTTCACTTTCCATTAACCATTGTATGACCGTCTCCCTGGCAGAGGGCGGGGAGGTCCTCTTCACCGGACATGCACTGTTTAAAATTGTAATTACCCGGCACTGGCCCGACGTTGTCCGGATCACGGGACGATAGGGGAGTTTGCCATAAAAGAAATATAAAACAGTGTGTTAAAAGCTTATTGATGCTCTTCTGCGGTGTAATGTTCCTTTGCGGCGTGTATCCCTTCGTAAGCGCCAATTTCCTGACGATTTCCACGCGGGAAATCCGGAACTGCTCCGCATATAGCCGAAAATTGCCACGGTATGATTCGCCCGAATTCGTCAATAATTTGGTGTGAGACAATGTCATATTGCGGCAAGAAACTTTCGAAGCAAGGACTGCTGACTTTACCTGCGCTGGTTCTGCTCTCGGGCTGCGGTCTGGACATTACCAGTGAAGATAGCACTACATCGGCGCAAAGCCAGGGCTCAACCGAACCGACCATCGAGATTGCAGGCGCTGCCATGAAGGGTGTGATCCGGCAAGGGCTGGTCACTGCCAACCGCCTGATTGCGGACAAGGATGGCTACTATGCCCCGCAACGGCTGGCTTCCAAACCGGTACGTACTGTTGACGACGGCAGTTACGAGTTGAAGCTGCGTGGCAAAGCGGAAGGCTGGGCGCTTGTGGAACTTGAGGCAGACGATAGCACCCGCATGCTCTGCGACGTGGTGCCCCAATGCGAGCAGGTAGGCACCGAGCCCGTTGCTTTTGGCCAGCCCATGGCCCTGGATGGCAATTTCATCCTGCGGGGAGCCGGTGACCTGGGTCTGGAAACCGTAAACCTGACCCCACTGACACACCTGGCTGTAACCCTGGCGGAACGCAGTGCCAGCGGGCTTTCCCCCGAAGCTCTTTCCAGTGCCTACACAACGGTAGAAGGCTGGTTCGGCCTTGCCGATGGTGCGCTTCGTCTTGCCCCGCCGGATCTGACCGGGCTTGATGAGATAGGCAGTGTTACCGCCGACGCTCTGCAGGTGGCCATTGCCAACGCTGCTTTCCTGGCCCTGGTGAACGACAATGCCCAGTGGAACTCCATTTCCGATGTGCTGAACAACATGACCAGTCAGGCCAGTGAGACCGGTCAAATCAGCCTGATGGGTGACGGAACGAACGTAGCGCTGGCCGATCTCGTTACAGCTGCCGCCGTGCAGGCCTCGGATCTTCAGGCGACAGTGGATTCGAGTGTCATCAGCCAGAAACTGGTGGTGGTTGAGTACCGCAACGTGCAGCGATTCAAAACCATTGCGGACGTATACGGAGGCAGCGATACCAGCGTTGCAGAAACCGACACCACGACAACCGACACCACGACAACCGACACGACATCCGACACGACGACAGCTGACACCACAACAACCGATACCACGACAACCGACACCACAACGGCTGACACCACAACAACCGACACCACGACAGCTGACACCACGACAGCTGGCACCACAACAACCGATACCACGACAGCTGGCACCACAACAACCGATACCACGACAACAGACACCACAACGGCTTACACGACAACAACCGATACCACCGAGCCCACGACCACGGAAACCATTCCGGCCAACGCTGCCCTGCTGAGCTGGACTGCACCGCTGACCCGCGAGAATGGTGACAGCCTCGCCATGGGGGAAATCGCCGGCTTCGAAGTGGTCTACGGCAGTGGCGCTGAGAATCTGGACCAGAGCCTTGCCATCGGCGATGCCTCAGTAGAAGAATTGCTGGTGGATGAACTCACCGAAGGTACCTGGTTCTTTGCCATCCGCACCCTCGACATCGATGGCAATCGCAGCACACTGTCTGAGGTTGTTTCAAAGCAGATTTGACCCGGTATGAAAGGCAGCGGCGTACTGTGGGGCCGCCGCTGCCATACTGCTACTATGTATCAGTCTGATCTCTACGCAGAGTGCACAATGACTGAGTCAATCCCGTTGAAAACCCTCCTTGAAGTTATCCCGGATGCCCGCGACGGCCTCACCCGTACCGAGCGCATCGTCCTGTATGTACTGCATGAAACCCAGCGGGAACTGAACGGCCGTAATGTGCCCACGGCCATGTTGTACGGGCGGGTGCTGGAGTACGTGGATATGAGCGAGGCGGACCTTCACCTGTATCTGGACCGACTGGGTGTTAAGGGCAGCGGTTGATGTCCGGAGCTGTCAGTATCGGCAGGAGAGCCTCCGCCAGAGCCTGTGCCATGGCACGATAACCTGCTGGCCCGGGGTGATAGCCGTCGCTGGCCAACATGGACGTATCGGAAATTGGCGGGTAACGCAGGTGGCTGAACTCCCGGGGTGATGTTCCGGCAAGGTTCTGATACACACTGTTCAATTGCCTCGCTCGCCATCCCATTATCTGCCTCAGGGGCGAGGGCAGTGCCGTAAACTGATGCATGGGTGGCACGCTCAGTAACTGGAGCGGGCCATGATGCAGCGCACGCAGGTCCTCTCTGATATTCAGCAATTCCTGCCGGAACTGGTTGCGGGGCGTCAGTCCGGTAGTGTCGTTCACGCCCATGCTAAGCAACACCATATCCGCCCGGGGCAGGGTTTTGCCTTTCAGTGCATCGCGCAGTTCGGTGAGCTTGGCGCCATTGATGCCATGGGTGTTCCACGCGATGGTCTTCTTGCTTTGCTCGTGGAGAGCGCGTGCCAGCTGGCCCGCCAACCCCTGGTCGTGGGTTTGCACGCCCACTCCGGCGGCGGTGGATTCCCCGACCACCAGCACCCTAAATATCGGCGCTCCACTGCCCCATTGGCCGAAAGGCTCCCCACTGGCTTCTGGCAACCTTGGTGCTTCCTGTCGAGTCTGTCTGCCCTGATAAAACAGCAGGGGAGACAAGGCGGCTGTCGTCAACCAGAAAGGCAGGTGCATTGCAGTAACCTCACAAACATTTTCCTTGTTAATGGCGGGCCCGTGAGGCCGCTGTTGTTGATTTTGATTCAGCCAATCGAAACTGTGTCTTCTAAAGTCAATTTTAAAGCCATGGTACCGGTATATCTTTAAAGCTGACTCTCAATCGAACCTTTCCAGGTCCTGGATAGCGATGGTGTACTCGCCTTTCCCGGTATCAAATCCGATTCGGTAGGTCGCCGGATACCAGGCCGGATAGCTGTACCTTCGTGGTTTTTTGACGGGTGACGTGACCTCCGGCCGTGACTGGAGGAAAGCCAGGGACAGCATCGGCTCCACAAACATTAACTCACCCTTGTAATAGCCGTAAATAAAGTTATGGCTAAACGGCTGACCCTGGAATTCACTGCCAGCCGGATCAAGGCCGTGCATCCCCATCCGCTCCACCGCTGTATCTGGAGGAACGATGTAGCCATCGGGCACGAGTTCAGGGTCTGGTGCTGCCATGGCGAGGTCACGATCATCGCCATGGAAAGTGATCGCTTCACGTTCGTCATTGCTGATCAGATAAAAATGCACGTCAAAATGGGGGACTGAGTAGACCCCTTCAGGTATGTGTCCGGCGGGATTCCAGTCAAGAACGACATGATTATATCCCGTCTGCGGGCCGGCATCCGGCATGGGTAATTCAAACTCCCAGACCGACTTGTCGCCATGGGCTTCCGGCAGACCCAGGAGCGCATCTTCGGTCAGCACCACAGACACGGATTCGGGGTCGTTCCCGTCATTGGCCATTACCACTACGCGCGCGGTGCCATTACCCACAGCCACGGACGTGCCTGTGAAACCCGGTGGATCGGCGGCGATCGCGGCACTGGCAAGGCTCAAAAGTGCGAATGTATAGATTGAACGGGTAGGGCGAAACAGACGAAGAGCAGTTTTCATGTGCGCAATCCTCCATGACAAATGCCTTTTGGCATCATCAACGGCCGGTATGGCCTGGAAGCCTTCGCCCTTCGGGCTGAGTCAGAGGAAATCACAAGTGGCAGGCGGGGCTGACAGCAGGACACAGTATCCTGTCCGCACGCTTGTCCTTACTACCACCAGAATGGGGGTTGGCTAGACCTGATCAATATATCACCAGCTTTAGAGGTGAGAGAAGCTATTATTCTGCCAGCCCTCAACGTGATGATGTCTCAGACGATGCCGCCCAGCTGGTGTAGCCAAGCTCCATGACGCGGGCGACTTCCTCATCCGGTACCGCAGAGAGGTCACCGAGTTCCAGCGTGTCGTAATGGAAGGCGAACAAGCGAGAGGCAAACTCGGCAACGGGCAGGGAGGCCTCCCCACGGAATTCGCCGTGGCCACGGGTGGAACAGGTAATACCCTGACCCCAGTCCTGGCCACTGTCATTGTTGGGATTGAAAAAGTAGACCCGCATTTCGTTCCGGGGGCTGAGACCGACCCTCAGGATGGTGATGGCATGGCGGCCGACGAAACGGGCTGCGCTGTCGGTCACGGCAATACCCGCCGGCTGCGCGTGTATCACTGGTATCTGGCCGTTGTAGAACGGGTGGTAGCTGGCATAGAAGTGCCGAACGAAGCCTTCGTAGTCGCGCAACTCGCCCGTTTGAATGTCGGTCACCACCCGAAAGCCGTGGCTGACCCACCAGCCGTAAAATTCCGGATTGATCCAGCGGTGGGCGTCGTCGTCCCGGCCCTGGCAGCGGCGCCACATCTCACCATAAATCCGGTCCAGGTGGGGAATCAGCACCAGTGATACAGGGTCGACATCCACCGGCGCATCCTTGACCAGTCCCGGTTCCAGATTCCGGGATGAGACTTCCCAGCCTTCGAAGCGCCCGAGAACTTCGTTATCCCGGGCCGCCCAGGCAAGGACCTGAAGCAGGTAGTCGGCTTCGTTAGCAGCCCACATTGACAGGCCAATAGCGGACTGGCAGCTGGGATTATTGCCCTGGCCCACACCCAGGGGCTGCCCCAGGAGGTTGAGTACGCCGGCCAGCAGGAAAACCTGAGCTGGTTGGGCATCGCCAAAATTCTTTTTGAGCGTAAGTGCCGTTTCGTCAGAAAGCTTGAGCTTGATATGTCGCCACAGTGCCTGTGCCACCGACGGAGTGAACAGCGAGCCCCGTTCCAGCATCATGGTGAGCCCATAAACGGCCTGACAGGTTTCCGGGTAAATGGCCGCATCGATCAGCGCATGAACCAGCTCTGTATAGCATAAAAGGTCGTCCTTCCCGGTCATGGTGAGTCCGAGCGTTGCGGGTATCAGATCGTCCTTGCCAGTGCTTCGAAGAAACCGGAGCATAACCGCGTGGTAGGGTGAGGCCAGCCCCGTGTCGTGCATGTTGCGGGCAAAGTCCGTAGCCTCGGCGGCGAGAGCCTCATCGTTCATCTGGGCCAGTCGCTGGCTGTAGAGCTGCAGGCCCGGATCTTCTATGCTGCCCTGCGTTGGAGCAAACAGAGACTGGACAAGGCGGGTTGCGTCAGCGGTGCCCGTGGTTTTCGATTCTGGATCGTAGAGGCACTTGGCAATCTGGCCAATCATCTCGCGGATGCTGTCTACCTGGACCGGCCCCTGATCCAGTAACCGCCAGACTTCAGCAACCAGGCTGTCCAGCAGGCTTTCGTAACCGAGGTGAGAAATCAGATACTGATATAGCTGGAGCACGATGACCCCAAGTTGCTTGGGGCGCTCCCGGTCTGCTTCCGTCAGTTGACCGGACAGCAGGTCCAGGTTCAGCGCCATAACCTGGGTCAGGAAGTGTCTGGCCTGCTCCGCCGAGATGCCCGGGTGGAAATAATCCCCGCGGGCGACCGCAAGCATCCTTATCTCGCTGATGGCCTCGACGACCGTTGTAACGGCACCAGCTTCGCGTAGCGAGTGCTTTGCCAGCGCAGGCTGCAGGATAGCCGGCTTTGCCCAGTCACTGGTGCCGAAGATACCGGCGGATTCCAAGCCGCGAACTCGCCGGTACAAAGCGTCAAAACCACCCGGCAATGTCATCAACATGCGGGCCCGTTCCAACAGTCCATGGCTGGATGACTGAGGGTCTGCGCGACGGGCGCGGGCGAAATCTGCCAGCGCCATATCAAACTGCATCACTGCCGGCCCGAGCGCAGGGTTCGCGTTTGTATCCTTCATGGTTTTGACTCCCTGTTATGTTTTCGGGCCGGCGCCCTGAAGGTATCCAGCTACGAAACCAAAAAAGAAGCCGTTGAGCAAGGGCTGGAAAGCCTGCAAGGTTCGCAATGACAGAGAACCGCCTCCCCTGAGGTGCAAAACGGGAGCGGTTCAGGCCGCCTAGTGGCTGCCATTGTCGTTATGGCAGGATCACCAGATGATTGGGCAGTTCGTTGCGCTCGTGGGTGGCGGGTACGTGCTCTTTCAGGAGCTTGCCGCAGGCAGCAATGCAGTCAAGAAATCCCTGCCGGGTCTGGCCCTGGCGCACACTGGCGGTGAAATCCGCCACTATGGCCTCCCATACCGAGTTATCCAGAACATCGGCAATGCCCTGATCCACCAGGATCTCCACATAGCGTTCTGCTTCCGAGACGAAGATCAGCATGCCGGTGCCGCCTTCGGTATGGTGCAGGTTCTGCTCCAGGAACTGCCGCCGTGCCAGGTTGGAGGCCCGCCAGTAACGCACCTGCCGGGGGATCAGGCGGGTGTTGATGCCAGGCACCCGGAACAGCAGGCTGAGCACGATGAATGTACCCCACTGCACCAGCAACAGCATGTCGGCACCGAACCAGCTGCCGAAGTAATTAACAATACCCGGCGCCAACAACGCCAGGATGCCGGCCCAGACCAGAGGAATATAGGAGTAATTATCGGACTGAGCCGTCAGCACGGTGACCAGTTCGGCGTCGGTTTCCCGTTCCACCTTATTGATGGCGGCGGCAACGGCTTCCTGATCGCTTTTGCTTAGTAATGTCATGATTCTGTCATTCTCATTGTCAGGTGAGGGGGTTCAGCGTACGAGGATACCCATGTGGTGCTACCAGCCACCGGAAGCACCGCCACCGCCGAAGCCGCCTCCGCCGCCGCCAAAACCGCCGCCACCGAAGCCACCGCCACGGCCGCCCATGGCGCCGCCCAGCAGAGCCGCGCCCAGCAGAGCAGCACCACCGCGCCCGCCACGGCCACCGCGGCTACCGACAAAGAATATCACCGCCATCATGATGATGAAGAACAGCGCGACCATGCCGGCCTTGGGCTTTTCCTGTACTGCACGCGTCTGCTGGCCCTGTGGAACGGCCATGGGCTCGCCGCCGAGCACCTGGATCATGGCGGCGGCGCCGTTAACGATACCGGCCTGAAAATCCCCCTGACGGAACGCCGGGGTAATAATGCGATTGATGATGACCGAGGAGTCGGCATCAGTGAGCCGGCCTTCAAGGCCATAGCCCACCTCTATGCGGACTTTGCGCTCCTCCTTTGCCACGATCAGCAGGGCGCCGTTATCCTCGCCCTCCTGACCGATACCCCAGTGCCTGCCCAGCTGATAGCCAAAGTCCTCAATTGGAAAACCCTGCAGGTTCGGCAAGGTGACCACCACAACTTGTTCGGTGCTGGCCTGCTCGTGGGCCTGAAGCATCTGGCTCAGACGCGTTTCCACTTCAGGGGAAAGCATCTCCGCCCGGTCTACCACCCGGCCAGTCAGTTCGGGAAACTCCGGCGTTGACTGGGCCCAGAGGGTGGCCGGGAGCAACAGCAGTAACGCCACCAGCAGATTTTTGGGGGACAGGGCTGCCATCAGAATTCCACCGCGGGTGCGTCTTCCGCATTTTCCGTGGTGGCTTCGAAGTTGGCGCGGGGCTCCAGATCGCTATACAGGATGCTGTACCAGATCTTTCCCGGGAAGGTGCGCAGCTCGGTGTTGAAAGTCTGCACCGCCTGGATGAAATCCCGGCGCGCGACGGCAATACGGTTCTCCGTGCCTTCAAGCTGTGATTGCAAAGCCAGGAAGTTCTGGTTCGACTTCAGGTCCGGGTAACGTTCGGACACCGCCATCAGGCGGCTCAGGGCACTGCTCAGCTCACCCTGGGCCTGCTGGAACTGCTGCAGCTTCTTGGGGTTGTTGAGAATGCTCTCGTCCACCTGAATCGACGTAGCCTTGGAGCGCGCCTCAATCACCGCAGTCAGGGTTTCCTGCTCCTGGGCCGCGAAACCCTTGACGGTTTCCACCAGGTTGGGAATAAGGTCGGCGCGGCGCTGGTACTGGTTTTCCACCTGAGCCCAGGCGGCGGTGACTTTCTCATCGTAAGTGGGGATGTTATTGATCCCACAGCCACTGAGTAACAAAACCAGCGCCATCAGCGGCGTTAACTGCCAGAAAGTCCGCTGTTGAAACGGTTTGTGAAGGGTTCCCATAGTGCTCTGTCCCTGAGGTGGTTGCATTGAAGAGGGGAGATGCCCGGCCCGCCGGCGGAGGCATCGAACTACCTACTAATTGGGGACAGAGCTACTGTTTTCAAGGTGGTCAACGTTTTGTGCGCGCGCTGTCAGGAGAGGTTCATGTCCGGTTTACGCGGCGAGTTATCAGTGCCTCAGTCATTCTCAGCATATTGAGGCAGATCATCGGTAATCTCGAACCATGGAGCCTTGCTGCCAACAAAGACATGACGCTCTGCCCGCACACCTGGGTCGGTATCCAGGGTGCCAAGTGGGAACGCATAGATTTCCGGATTCGAGTCAAATTT
Organism: Marinobacter sediminum; assembly: GCF_023657445.1. Taxonomy (NCBI): domain Bacteria; kingdom Pseudomonadati; phylum Pseudomonadota; class Gammaproteobacteria; order Pseudomonadales; family Marinobacteraceae; genus Marinobacter; species Marinobacter sediminum. Next base: position 510,687 of record NZ_JAGTWY010000001.1, read on the forward strand.
TGTATGAATGCTTGAGCCGCAGGCTGCACAAAAAACCTTGTATTCCCCTGGCGAAGATTCATAGGTTTTAAGGAGTTCCTGGCCTTTGATGGTCTGCCAATCTTCAACCCGTACCTTTGCACACGTCCGAAATGCTGCAGCATGAAGCTTGCGGCACATGAAGCAGTGGCAGTTGTACACGTCACTCAAACTGCCTGCTATTTCATATTGGACGCCACCGCAAAGACAGCTGCCAGACTGGATCATTGACTCACCTCCCTATGTGATAACGCGGAGCTTTGCGGCAATTTTGGAGCCGCGAAGCGGTGGAAAATTGTCCGGCAACAGCGGCTGGTTATGCATTATTCGTAGTGGCTCCAGAGCCTCTTCAGCGCCCCACCTGTAACGTGGGGATATTCTCACCACCCAAATCCACATAATGAATCGCCTGAATTACCATTTGATTCCAGAAAACGGAGAAGTATCCACCCAATAACAACGCCGGCGCGATAAAGACCGCGAGAAATGCGGCAATAAAGAAAGAGTCTGGCCCTACACCAGACTCGAAGCGCAGTATGCTACTGAACGGAATTGCCACGAATACAACGAGAGACGCTCGCCGAACAAATGCGAGCTTCACGGACCGGGTCAAAGACAGTTTCCTCCCGAAGATCCCCCTCCCCACGGCACCCAGAACATAAAGCGCCAGGGAAACTCTCGCCACGACCGAGAGCGCCGCTTGCAAGCCGTTCACGTCGTTGTCGCCTAGCTGGGTTTGGTCGGTACCGAAAACCAACTGCCCGCCCTCTTTCATCGGCGCGAAGACATCACCACCCCACTCAACCAACAGTTCCAGAATGGCGATAACAGCGTTTTGTGAGAACAGAGCAACGACAAACAGCCCCAGAGCCATCCATACGGCGGCGGCCATAGCAGTCATAAAGTAGCCTGTATAGCCAATGAACTGCTTCAACAACACCCGCATGGCAGCTGACTGGGGCACGCTGAACGTAAAATCAAAACGGACATTAGCCAAAAGTACTTCTCCCTGGCGTTTGATGTTCCTGCTGCCCTTCATCACAGCTCACTTTGGCGGACCCTCGAACTTTGGAACTTGCGAGATTTCACCGTCCCAAGCAGCTTCACTGGATCTGAAAATGTGCACTGTGGGCAATGTACAGACTTTGGTGTCCAAACACCCTGCGGGAACGACAAGCAAACCTGCCGGCTAATGCTGAACCGCATAACGCTTGCAACATGCGCGCCCTTGGAATGGAGCCGAAGGCGCAATGTAAAGGGCGTCGCCGTGCCTGCACTTGTTAGGTACCAACAACACGCAGCGCAATATTCTGTGTCGTTTTTGCTAGCTGATCCAAAAAGCCAAGGTTAATCTGTACCTCTTCGTGCTCGTAGACGTAACGCCACTGAGTAAAGGAATCAGCCATTTCACTAAGCTCGTTCATGAAAGATGCTCTGTCGAGCCCAACACCTTGAATTATTTCATCTTGTATCGATGAGTCTAGCTTCTCGAAAAGTTTCAACAAATTGTGGCCTTGGGCAGCGTCACCCTTAACCATGAGCAGGGATTTGAATCCAATCTCGATGGAAAACACTCCGCAGACAATACCCGGAACAGGGATAATAGCTAGAGCTTCGTCACCACAATGACGCTCAGTCAGACACCGTTCTGATACCGAGAAGAAGCCAGCTGATAGCTGTCTTGCTGATTTTGATCTCATATCGAAAGTTTCTAGCGCCAGTGGTAATGGGCGCCAACGGAGCGCAGCGTAGTTGGCGTCCCGTTGACCACCTTGTTAAGCTAATGAGGTGAACGTCTGTCTCGAAACTAGTGAGCCGTCATTATGCTCACACACCATCTGCTGTTCTTGTACATCGTAACTATTCTGCGTAATTTCGTATGCTAAAAACAAGTCTTTGTCCAACGGCACTGAAGCATAGGGATTATAGTAAACATGTAATCCATCTAGATGGGACTCAACATGCTCACTCGATTGGTAGAGATAAGTATCAGATCCACAAACCAAATTCCCATCAAAGAACCTAATTGAAAAAACATCACAACCAGGTTTAATAGTTTTATGTGACCTCCCTAACATTTCGAGCCCCTCTTTAGTCATAAACTCAACAACGCCCATCTGACGGTAGCGTGTAGCACGAATATAATTTTGAATACCTGCTTGTACTACTGCTTTACCAAACATGCCTGTAGTAGAAAAAATTACGGCGCTAACTTCTTTGTAACTTGGGTTGGTGAAAATCCCCAGCTCAATTTTTTGTCCGTTGTGATTCAGAATATGACCAATACTTTCGCCATCACCACTAGGAGGTGGCGGATTGATACCATAAAGAACTCTATTTATTGCCATATTATTCTGCGAATATGACAAGTGGTTATCAAAAGGAGCAACTGCGATTACAAACGGGTTGCCTTTTACGTGCTCTAGATCTTTGTATGGATACTTTTTATTGTTAATCCCAACAAACAAATCTTTCTTGTCCTTGATTTTTCCAGCAAGCTTGATTGTGGATTGGTCCAAAAATTCTTCATTATCCATCGCTATAGCTGACTGTATAGACTCTTCCGAATAGTACTCTGAACTTAGGTTCTCTTTATTATTTGAAGTGACCGCCTCAACATTTACTACACGACCGGTGCGATGCAGTAAATTAAAGTCCGGACTTTCTTTTGAGTAGTCAATATTGAATCCTAAATCAATAAAAGCTTTATTTAAATACAGCTCCCACAATGAAGAGTTAAATGAGATTTGGAAATCTTGAACAAATTTCTTTGATTCTTTTTTGCGATCGACCAATCCTCTTGACCAGCTGTTGATCACATCGATTGTAGGCTTATAGACTTCAGAAGATATGATTCTTTTGAACAACGGGTGAAGTCTTTTCTCTTTGACTGCTAGTTTGAATAGTTCCAAAATATACTCTAGTCTCTGATAGCCAGTGTTTATTCGCATAACGCTTTTTTCAACGGAAAATTGGGAGCGCAGCGAGTAATTTTTCCGCGTACAGCAACTGGTTATGTGCTCATTCTCCGAACCGGAGAAACTCTAACAGACGAATTACTTCTCTGGGCGGTCTATTTAAGGGAGCCACGGTTTTTATTGAAACCCTAGTTAGGCATTTATTACCAATCGCACTATCAGACACGTTTGCAAACTGCTCGACAGCTTCTTTTGTAGCTGATCCATAAAAAAGTTTCCCGGCACGATCAGCTAACTCAAACTTTCGATGCTCTGGCAAAAAGCCTACCAGGGTGCCTTCTATTTCAGTTGTCTTTTCTTCAATACTTGTCGCTTCTGTTCTTATTTTCGCTCGATGTATTGATGGACCGTCAAGAGTAAAATCGAGTTCCTTTTCTACAATACGTATAGTCGCTTTACTCGAATCCAGATTATTGAAAAGGTCCCGAAGAGCAATTAGTGTTCTTGGCTCGAGGTCTTCTAGAAGAGCCTCAAAAACAGCGTCATCTTGGGCGGCAGAATCCCTAAGCAAAAAAGCAGCCTTATCTATAACATGGGATAACTCTGATGATTCTAGCTGCATTTGCTCACTCATCTCATCAAGGACGAATCCAAACGAACCTCTCGCCAAACCGGTAACCATTAATCCAGAATTTGCCTTGAGAGGAACCTTTCCTCTTTCACCTAGCGCACCTACTTCATTGCTGGCAAATACCTTAGCGATTAAATTCTGAAACTGCTCCAATGCCATGCCTGCAAATTCTGCAGCAATCCCCTTTGAACCAAGCACAGGCTGACCACCAAAAAATAGAGCAACACTGGCGCTATTATCGGCTAACGTTTCCTCTTTAAGTGATTCTAACTTGCTCGATAATTCCCCGATTCGATGTTCAAACTGCATTTCTCCTACGATATCGCCTGATTCATGGGCACTAGTAAGCAGCTCATTCAAAGTAGCAATTTCAGAAGATAGGCTATCAATACTCAGTTTCTTAGGCATTGCCTGCCTCCCTATCTAAAATCTCCAGCGCCTCATCATCCCCGCACAGAATGGGAATCTCAACCAATCCCTTCCATAGGTACGATTCGCGTTGGTGCGAGAACAGCCCAAACCAGTATCGCGTATTACTAACCACGTGTAGCGGATGCGTATTCAAATCAACAAAATACGCGTCGCAATAGAATTTTTGCTTTGCCTCATTAGGAAGAAATAGATCTGTGTTTCCACTCACTATTCTTTTCCATTGCTCCAAGTCATTGGTTGGCCTCAAAGCGAAAGTGACTATATCTACATCCGCTGGTGGCCTGCCACGATTTAGCTCTACGTCCTCTACAAAGCTACCATCAAGCCACTGAAACCCGTTTGAAATACCGACTTGCTTAAGTTTCCTTCGATATTCCAGCAGGCCCCTAAGTATAGTTCTCCTTTCAGGAGAGTGAGCGTAACGAAGGACAAACTCAGATATCGTTGTTTTATAGGGTGCCATACCAGCAGGATCGGTTGGTCCTTGCTCTGGTATAAATGGAGGCAATACTCCTGATTGATTTAATTCTGGTATCACTCTTCAAACTCCCTATGACTTCTCAGGTAACTCAGCTGCCTAACGCCGAAAATAAGCGGCGGCCCGACAGGGCCGTCCGGTGGAGGCCGAAGGCCGGAACGAACTTAATTGATTTGTTAAGTGGCTGGACATTCACCACCCAAAGTATCGGTCTGCACGCTGGCCAATTCACTGGGAGCCGGGAAGGCTTTTTTGAACGTGAAAGCCTCGGCGGTTGGTCCGTGCTCTCTCAGGGTGTTTAGTTTTCGCGCTGCTTCTTCGACTGACGGAATATGACCGGCAGGCACCCACCAAAGAACCATGTATGCCTCACCCATTTTGTGGAACCACTCTTTTTTGCGACGCATGATCTCAACGTGGGCAGACCGATAAACGTAATTATGCAAAGCCTCGACCGAATCCCAGAGAGAAAGATTCACGATCTTATCTGAGCCGAAATAATCAATGCCGGTGGCATCACCTTCTTCGGTTTGCAAGCGCCAGACGAAACCAGGGGAATCCTCAGCCAACGCGTTGATCCTGTCCAAATTCTCGACGAAATCTGAAAGCTGAGGCGAATCTATTGGAGCCATCAGAGTGGCAATGTTTAGCTGGGCAATTTGATACTTGCTCACAGTTTCCTCCTTGAAAACACCTAACGCCTGCATAAACGGCGCCCGACTAGGGCGGCCGGTGGAGGCCCAAGGGGCCGGAACGAATTTGATGCAATTGTTAAGTTCTACTTTCCGCCTCTCACCTTATTCAGATAAAAGTCTGAAATTTCTTTTTTCGCACTCTTATTAGCTTGGAATAACCGAAAGCCGAAATGCAGACACAGCAAGAGGATAGGAATGAGTGCGTACTGAAGACCGATACCGAAACCTATACCTAGCCTGAACTGACTTTCCTCCTCGCTAGTCAAACCTGGAGGAACTTCCATGAAAAACTGACCGTAGGCTAAACCCGCAAGCCAAAAAACAAGCAAAATCAGTCCGCCGCGAAAGAAAAATTGAGAAGCGGAGGGTGCATGCTTTTTGTAAATGGCTTTCAAATCTATCTCAGACATTGGATTCCTTAGTTGATCGTAAACTTAACAGCTTATTAAATTTTACTGAGCGCACTACTCCATTTCTCTCAAATATTTCTCAGTGAGCAGTTCGTTTAGTATCCAAGCGGCCGTCAGACGTAGGAGAACTTTTAAGTCACTAAGATCCTTCTCTTCCCATTTTCGAACATAGTGGGTTTCGTCGTTTCCTATCCATGCTGCCCGAGAAGCACACGCCTTTACATTGGCGTCGCTGCAGTATTCGTTAATACAGGCACCAAGCATTTTCTTTTTAATAGCGCTAGCGTCATCTGGATGCTTATGCATTGCATAGTCTTTTATCAGAAATTCTAGAGCCTTACGAAAACCACAACCAGCGATTTGATCAAGCTGAAAACCTTCTGCGGCGGAGCTTTGAGCCAAAACTTTATGATAACTGGGGGACAATTCCTTTAGCTCATCAGCTGTATCTGGCTCAACCGACTTGCGCGGAAGACAGTTTCTTAGGTAGTAGTCACCTTGGGGGTAACGGGTCCGATAATCTCTATTTTGAGTATAAGATGCGATAAAAGCCCACTGACATTCATTGCGGGGACAGGAATAGAGAATCTGAAGAGTGTTTCCTCCATCAAGATCAGATCTTGAAATCAGATTACTCCCTATATTTGAGGGACTTACACCGTGGTGGCATATCGGGCACTCGTCAGGATCCCGATCATATGTGAAAGACTGTTCAAATATCTGTATCCGCGGCATTCCTTCTCCCTATTTAACGCCGCCAGCATGCGCGCCTTTGGAGTGGAGGCGAAGCCGCAACGAAAAAGGCGTCGCCGTGCCTGGCCTTGTTATGCGCTGATCGCATCGGTGCGGACCTTGGTTTTCGTATAGTTTATTGGCGGATACTCGCAGTGATTCTGAAAATACCACCAAAGAAACTGTCCTTCCGCTTGGAGCAAAGAGGTTCCAGACTTTGTTTTCCCGAACTTTTCATAATCACAGAAGGCAATTTCTATCGGGCCATAACTATCTATAATCTCACCAAACTTCAGTGAATTAGCGTTTGACGTTGCATGAAGATTTGCATAGCGAAAATATCTTGATTTAAAACTGGTCTTTGTTTGACCGATATATAGAATGCGACTTTCGCCCCGAAGACGAGGCACAGGCTTCGAGGACAAAAGAAAATAAATTATGCCTTTTGATTTTGCAGCTTCTATAGAGCCATATACTTTTTCAAATGCACTCGTTGAAAGCTCGTCAATTTGACCTGGCAATCTTTCAAACCCATTAACGAGTGGGTATAGGTCGTCCTTAGTGAGCAAGGCTACTCTCCTCCTGCAGCTGAATGATGTGAAAGATGTGTTGATCCATTCGGCAGCCATTCAATACTCAGTTTACCGCCAGCAAAACGAACAACCCCCTCCTTCCTGGGCTGCTCATTACATTGGCCTCGGTATTGAATGAAGTCATCAAGCAGCTCAATCAAATGAAGCTTAAAGCCGGAATTTGTGACCTGATCGAATACATCTTCCTCTAGAGTCCAAGATGTACCACTCAGGCGGTCTTCATCCTCTTCAGCGCTAAAAACCACTTCGCCTTTAACCTTTACAATCTCTGAGTGTTGCTGGGCAAGCATACCCAAGCGAGTGCTTTCAAAGTCCGGATCAAAATTCGACATTTCTCTTCCTTTTGGTGACTTTTCTCAGCTTACCCGTTCAGAACGACAAGCTGTGTCGCCTCGATGCATAACGCTCGCCATCACCGGTGACATAACCGCAGCGAAGCGGAGGTTTTGGCATCCGGTGCATGGCCTGGTTATGCGCTCTCACGGATAGCACGGATATCCTCGATATCCACCGGACGTGAGAGCGCAGATTTATACTGGACCAGATCGTCCTTCAGCATAAGGGGAAGCTCAAGACCCAGCAAATGCACCGTCGCATGGCGAGAAAAATCTATGTTGAGCGGAACCCAAGTCTCGTTGCCTGAATCGAAGATCCACGGACCGTCAGCGTTACCTACCTCCACCTTGATGCCTTCATACTTGAACTGGACGTAGGTTAGATCCCAGCCTTCTTCTTGGCGGTGAGCGGCTGCTTTGGATACAAATTCCTGGCCGGCCTGAACCACTGACGAAAAGTGTTCACCAGGGACGAAAAGGTCGATGTCATTCAAATCACGCTCTGAGCCATATCCCTTTGCAGCGAGTCCTCCGCAGATCAGGAAGGGGATATTCCTATCTCTCAGTAACCCCACAATCCATTGGGCTGCTAAATGATGCACGCCTCCTCCTTTTGCGCATAACAGCGTATTCAACGAACGCGTTCGTAAAGCACGCATTCGTATAATTCCAGTCCCAGCCGCCTTTCTGATTTCTTAAACCTCAATGAAACCAAAACGTTACCAAAAACCTTAACGGCTACCGCCGGAGTGATACGCCCCCTCCAACTCACAAATCCTTGCAGCGTCAGGGCGTATAACTCCAGAACTCAAATCCACTACCCTAAACATATCAGAGAGTTATAGGTTTTGCGCGGAAGTCGGCCGGAGTTTTGCGAACGCGTTCGTATAACTCCGGCCATTCAGGCGGGCTTATCTGTCCAGCTGCGCCCCGGCCTGGTACTCAATCACCCGTGTCTCGAAGAAGTTCTTCTCCTTGCACAGGGTGGACTTGCCAGGGTGTTATCTTCGCTTATGGCTGTCTGAAGCGTCTGGTCAAAGCGCAACGCCTCATGATCGTTCAGGTCATCGCCCCCAGCTTGTGGCCACCGGAGAAATCGGCTTCAATCTGGCTGCCTCATCATTACTCGTTCGTTTGTAAGCTAATGAAAAAATAGTCAAAAAATCAGAGCTCTGCAAAGCCGGTCAGCGATATTCCTGGAATACCACCGGGCAATAACGTAGCGCGCTTGATGATTACAGTGTTGCCGGAAGCGTCTATGCCTGGAGAGGTTAAAAAAACCCCGGCAAAGAGCCGGGGTCAATAGGTGAGAGCGGAGGAGGAGAGTTGCCTACTTCTTCAACCCCATCTCCTCAATGGAAATTTCCCGCATCTTGAACTTCTGGATCTTCCCGGTGACGGTCATCGGGAATTCATCCACGAATTTGTAGTTGCGGGGGATCTTGAAGTGAGCGATCTGACCCTTGCAGAAGGCAATCAGGTCATCCGCATCGACCGGATCGGCGTCCGGGCGCAGCTTCACCCACGCGATGAGCTCTTCGCCGTACTTCTCGTCGGGGATGCCGGTTACCTGGACTTCCTCGATGGACGGATGGGTGTAGAGGAATTCCTCGATCTCTTTCGGGTAGATGTTTTCACCACCCCGGATAACCATGTCCTTGATACGGCCGACGATCTGGATGTAGCCCTCTTCGTCCATGGTTGCCAGGTCGCCGGTATGCATCCAGCCGGCATTGTCGATGGCTTCGCGGGTTTTTTCTTCGTTGTTCCAGTACTTCAGCATCACGCTGTACCCACGGGTACATAGCTCGCCAATCTCGCCCCGCGGGACCACGTTGCCGGTGCCCGGATCGACGATCTTGGTCTCCAGGTGCGGCTGGGTCCGCCCCACGGTGGTGACCTGCTTCTCGAACGGATCGAGTGAGCTGGTCTGGGTGGAGACCGGGCTGGTTTCGGTCATGCCGTAGGCAATCTGAACCTCTTTCATGTTCATCTTGCCGTTGACCTGCTTCATCACCTCCGCCGGGCAGATGGAACCGGCCATGATGCCGGTACGCAGTGTGGAGAGGTCGTAGGTTTCAAACTCCGGATCCGACAGTTCGGCGATGAACATGGTGGGTACACCGTACAGGGCGGTCGCTTTTTCCTGGTGCACGGCCTGCAGCACGGACTTCGGTTCAAAGCCCTCATCCGGGTAGATCATGGTGGAACCGTGAGTAATGCAGCCCAGGTTACCCATCACCATGCCGAAGCAGTGGTACAGCGGCACTGGAATCACCAGGCGATCCTTCTCGGTAAGGCGCTGGCTCTCGGCCACAAAGTATCCATTGTTGAGGATATTGTGGTGGGTGAGGGTGGCGCCTTTGGGGTTGCCGGTAGTACCGGAGGTGAACTGGATGTTGATCGGGTCATCGAACTGGAGCTGGCTCTGAATCTTGTCCAGGTCTTCCTGGCTGACATCACCACCAAATGTCACGAATTCGTCCCAGGTCCACATGCCGTCGTGCTTGTCGGTGTCCAGATTGATCACGGCGCGGAGGTCAGAGAGGCGCCGGGCCTTGATCTTGCCGGGTGAGCTGGCCTTCAGTTCGGGTGCCAGATCATAGAGCGTCTTGCGGTAATCTGAGGCCTTGAAACTGTCGGCAGTGACCAGCACGCTGATGCCCGCCAGGTTCATGGCGTATTCCAGTTCGTGCATGCCATAGGCCGGGTTGATGTTCACCAGGATGGCGCCCACCTTGGCCGTGGCGAACTGGGTCACGGTCCACTCGTAACGGTTGGGAGACCAGATACCCACGCGGTCGCCACGCTTTACGCCGATGGCCATAAAAGCGCGGGCAGCTTCATTGACCTTCTCCACAAACTCCCTGTAGGTCCATCGGATGTCCTGATGCAGACAAACCAGGGCTTCGGTGTCCGGATATTGCGCGGCGGTGTGGTCCAGCTTTTCGCCGATGGTCATACCAAGCAGCGGAGTTTCTGAGGTACCGCTGGTGTAGCTTGGAAAAGTCATGCTCATGGTCTCTGCCTCCATTGTTTTTGTATTCGGAAACGAGCAGGTCTGCGAACCTGCTATCGACTCTGCTTGTGGTATTCGGGATTTGGTTGCATATCGCTGGCGATGGCCACGCGGTTGGACATATTGTAGAAACCGATCAGGTTGCTCAGGTCCCAGATTGCGCTGTCGCTGAGGCCAGCGTCGCGCAGGGCCTGAATGTCCTGTTCTGTGACGGTTGCCGGCGAACGGGTAAGGTGGGATGCAAAATCCAGCATGGCCCGCTGGCGCTTGTCCAGATTGGCCGTGCGGTAGTTCATTACCATGTGCTCGCCGAGTGTTGGATCACCACTCAGAACGCGTACCGCAGCACCGTGGGCGACCAGGCAGTAGAAGCACTTGTTCTCGGAGGAGACCACGACCGCCACCATTTCCCGCTCCAGCTTGCTGAGCTCGCCTTCGCCCAGCATCAGCTCGTTGTAGAGTCGGGTGAAGCCGTCGAGTTGTTTGAGATTCTGGCTGTAGGCTGTCAGTACGTTGGGGATCATGCCCAGCTTTTCCTGGCAGATCTGGAAGTACTTCTTTGTATCTTCCGGCATGTCCGCAATGTCCGGAATGGGAAGATCGAGGGCAACGACGTTCTTGTTATTGCTCATGAATAATACTCCTTGTTTGCTTCAGCAGTTGCCGCCGAGGGCCTGTCCCACTTTGGAACCGTTATGGCGATTGAGTTCACGGGTGATCCACTCACCGGTTGCCACCAGTTTGTCCAGATCCACACCGGTTTTGATGCCAAGCCCGTTAAGCAGGTATAGCACGTCTTCGGTAGCGACGTTGCCGGAGGCTCCCTTGGCATAGGGGCAGCCGCCAAGGCCGGCCACGGAGGCGTCAATTACGGCCACACCTTCCTCGAGTACCGCATAGAGGTTGGCCAGTGCCTGGCCATAGGTGTCGTGGAAGTGAGCGGCCAGTCGCTCTACTGGGACCTGTCTGGCAACCGCTTCCAGCATACGCTTGGCCTTGAGCGGTGTACCCACACCGATGGTGTCTCCGAGTGAAATCTCGTAGCAGCCCATGTCGGCCAGATCCCTTGCCACTTTCGCCACCTGCTCCGGGGCGATGTCGCCCTCGTAAGGGCAGCCCAAGACGGTAGACACGTAGCCGCGCACGGGGATGTTGTGCTGTTTCGCGGCTTCCATGACTGGCATGAACCGTTCAAGGCTTTCGGCAATGGAGCAGTTGATGTTCTTCTGGCTGAAGGACTCAGAGGCGGCTCCGAACACTGCGACTTCATCAACCCCCGCCGCCAGGGCATTCTCGAAACCGCGGAGGTTTGGGGTCAGCACCGAATAGCGGACGCCGGCCTTACGTTTGATACCGGCCATAACCTCGGCCGCATCGCCCATCTGCGGCACCCATTTTGGCGACACAAAGCTTGCGGACTCGATGTGGGAAAGGCCGCAATCGGCAAGGCGGTCGATCAGGCCGGTTTTGATGTCGGTGGCGATAACCGGGCCAGCCTCGTTCTGGAGACCGTCCCGGGGGCTCATTTCCACCAGCCGCACCTGTTGAGCAAAGGCCATTACTCTGCCTCCTCTTCACTCATTTCAATGGCAATCAGTTCAGCGCCTTCGGAAACCTGGTCGCCTTCGGCGAAGAAGATTTCACTCACCACACCGTCGGCCGGGGCCTTGATGGCGTGCTCCATCTTCATGGCTTCCATGATCACCAGGGTCTGGCCTGCGGTGACCTTGTCGCCCACCTTGGTCTGCACGGCCACAATGGCACCATTCATCGGTGCTGCCAGACTGCCTTCGCCGGCCATTTCCTCGAAGCCGTAGGTCTCGCGATAGACCGTACAGTTGAAGGTATCGCCCTCGTAGAACAGGATCAGCTGATCATTATGCAGGTTACCGTGAACGCTGATCCTGTGGCCGTTAATCACAGCCTGAAGGTAGTCCTCATCCAGTTTGGCGGTGAGGTTGTAGACGCTATCGCCCACGAACACCTGGTAACGGTCATCCCGTTCCAGGATCTTGAGATCATGAATCTCGTCACCTACCTGAAGCTGGAGCGGCTGGGCATATTCGGAGTTCATTCGCCAGCTGTTGCGGCGACCAAACGGTGACCATGGATCGGTTGAAGCCGGCTCTTCGGATTTGCGCGCTTCCAGTACAAAGCCGGCGGCCAGAACCAGGGCCTTGTGAGTATCGAGCCTGGATTTCGGGAACAGCAGTTCGCGATGGCTGTCGATGAACCCCGTAGTCAGGTCCGCCTCGCGGAATGGCTGGGCGTCGGCCAGGGCATGCAGGAACCGGATGTTGGTTTTTACGCCCGCAATGCGGTAATGCTCCAGGGCCTGAACCATGCGGTTGATGGCCTGGTCCCGGGTTTCGTCCCAAACGATCAGCTTGGCGATCATGGGGTCGTAGTGAATGCTGATGTCATCGCCTTCGGTCACGCCGGTATCGACCCGTACGTGGGCACTTTCATCGGGTGTGCTCAGGTAGCGCAGGTTGCCGGTGGCGGGCAGGAAGTCCTGGTCCGGATCTTCGGCGTAGATGCGGGCTTCCAGTGCATGGCCCCGGGTTTTTACCTGGGACTGCTCCAATGGCAGGGGATCACCCCAGGCCACTTTCAGCTGCCACTCCACCAGATCCTGGCCGGTGACCATTTCAGTGACCGGGTGCTCGACCTGCAGGCGTGTATTCATCTCCATGAAGAAGAAGGAACCATCCACGTCGTACAGGAACTCAACGGTTCCCGCACCCACGTAATCGATGGCCTGGGCTGCACGCACAGCGGCGTCACCCATGGCCTTGCGGGTATCTTCGCTCAGTCCTGGCGCCGGCGCTTCTTCCAGCACCTTCTGGTGGCGGCGCTGCACAGAGCAGTCGCGCTCGGCCAGATAGACGCCCTTTCCGTCCTGGTCGCAGAATACCTGGATCTCTACGTGACGCGGCTGTGTCAGGTAGCGCTCTATCAGCATGTCGGGGTTGCCGAAGGCGTTTTTGGCTTCGCGTTTGGCAGCGGCGAGGGCATCGTCAAATTCGCCCATGTTTTCGACCACACGCATGCCTTTACCGCCGCCACCGGCGACGGCTTTCAGCAGCAGCGGAAAGCCACATTTCTCGGCTTCCTTGCGCAGAACCTCTGGAGACTGGTCATCACCGTGGTAACCCGGCACCAGTGGTACGCCGGCTTTTTCCATAATCGCCTTGGCGGCGGACTTGGAACCCATGGCGGCGATGGCGGAAGAGGGCGGGCCGATGAACACGATACCATTGGCTTCGCAGGCTTCGGCAAATCCGGTGTTCTCGGAGAGGAAACCGTAGCCGGGATGGACTGCCTGGGCACCGCTCTGTTTGGCGATATCAATGATCTTCTCGGCTCGCAGGTAGCTCTCGGAACTTGGCGCTGGCCCGATATTAAAGGCTTCGTCTGCCATGGCAACGTGGCGGGCATTCGCGTCGGCATCGGAATACACGGCGACGCAACGAATACCCATGCGGTGGGCGGTCTGTATGATCCGGCAGGCGATCTCGCCGCGGTTAGCGATCAGTATTTTGCTGAACATGTTACTTGCTCTCCGGAATCCAGTTGGCGCGGCGTTTGTTCAGGAAGGCGCTCAGGCCCTCCTGTCCTTCTTCACCCACGCGGATATCAGCGATGCGGTGTGCGGTATCGTCAATCACGTCATCGCTGATGGGCTTGTGGCTGACGGCAAACACCAGGTCCTTGGCGGCTTTCATGGCTTCGGGGCCGTTCATGGCCAGTTGCTGGAGCATCTCGTTGCAGTGGGTTTCCATGGCGTCGACACCGTCGCAGACGATGTGCACCAGCCCATACTCCTGAGCCTGCCGTGCAGTAAACACCTCGGCGGAGATGAAGTACCGGCGGGCCTGGCGCTCGCCAATGGCCCGCACCACGTACGGACTGATCACGGCGGGAATCAGGCCAAGCTTAACTTCGCTCAGGCAGAAGCTGGATTTTTCGGTGGCGATGACAATATCGCAGCAGGCGGCAAGCCCAACTGCGCCGCCGAAGGCAGCACCCTGAACCAGACCGATCACCGGCTTGGACAGGTGGTTGAGCACATTCATCAGCCGCGCCAGCTCCCGGGAATCGTCGAGGTTTTCCTGACGGGTGTTGTCGGCCATTCGGCTCATCCAGCCGAGGTCGGCACCGGCTGAGAAGTGCTTGCCCTCGGATCGCAGGATGACCACTTTTACGCTGTTGTCGGCATTCACCTCGGTGAGGGTGCTGATCAATTGCTGGATGATCACGTCGTCAAAGGCGTTGCGTTTGTCCGGGCGATTCAGGACCACCTCGGCAATGCCTTCGGCGCGGTGTCTGAGCAGAACTGCGGATTCGTTGTCTGTCATGTCAGTCTCCCCGATTACATCCGGAACACGCCGAAGCGCGTGGGCTTCGCCGGCCGGTTAAGGGTGGCTGAGAGGCTAAGGGCAACCACTTCCCGGGTCTGGGCCGGGTCGATTACCCCGTCATCCCACAGGCGGGCGCTGGCGTAGTAGGGATGGCCCTGGTGCTCGTACTTGTCCGCGATCGGTTTCTTGAATTCGGCCTCTTCCTCTGCGCTCCATTCCTCGCCTTTGCGCTCCATGCCTTCACGGCGAACCTGTGCCATAACGCCGGCGGCCTGCTCGCCGCCCATGACGGAGATACGGGCATTCGGCCACATCCACATGAAATCCGGGCTGTAGGCACGGCCACACATGCCGTAGTTGCCGGCCCCGTAACTGCCGCCGATCAGGACGGTGATCTTGGGTACGTTGGCGCAGGCGACGGCCATGACCATCTTGGCGCCGTGCTTGGCGATGCCTTCGGATTCGTACTTCTGGCCGACCATGAAGCCGGTGATGTTCTGCAGGAACAGCAGCGGAATGTTGCGCTGGCAGCAGAGTTCAATGAAGTGCGCGCCTTTCTGGGCCGACTCACTGAACAGGATGCCATTGTTGGCAATGATGCCCACCGGGTAGCCATGGATATGGGCGAAGCCGGTGACGAGGGTCTGGCCGTAGTAGCGTTTGAACTCGTCGAATTCCGAGCCGTCTACGATGCGGGCAATGACGTCGCGCACATCGAATTGTTTGCGCAGGTCGGTGCCGACAATGCCGTAGATTTCTTCCGCGTCATAAAGCGGTGCTTTTGGTTTGCGGATTTCCACGTCTACCGGTTTTCGGCGGTTGAGGTTGGAAACACTACGGCGGGCGATTTCCAGGGCGTGGGCGTCGTTTTCGGCATAGTGGTCAGCGACACCCGAGACTTTGCAGTGCACGTCGGCACCGCCCAGGTCCTCGGCACTCACGACCTCACCGGTAGCGGCTTTTACCAGCGGAGGGCCGGCCAGGAAGATGGTGCCCTGGTTGCGCACGATGATGGATTCGTCGGCCATGGCGGGCACGTACGCGCCGCCGGCGGTGCACAGACCCATAACGACGGCGATCTGCGGGATGTCGTCGGCAGACATGCGAGCCTGGTTGTAGAAGATGCGACCAAAGTGGTCACGATCCGGGAATACTTCGTCCTGCCGGGGCAGGTTGGCACCGCCGGAGTCCACCAGATAGATGCAGGGCAGGCGGTTCTCCAGAGCGATTTCCTGGGCCCGCAAGTGCTTTTTCACGGTCAGTGGGTAGTAGCTGCCGCCCTTCACCGTGGCGTCGTTGGCGATGATCATGCACTCGGTGCCGGAGACGCGGCCCACGCCGGCGATGACACCAGCAGCGGGGACTTCCTCACCATAAACGTTGTAGGCGGCGAACTGGCCAATCTCGAGGAAAGGGGAGCCGTCGTCCAGCAGGCGGTTGATACGCTCTCTGGGCAACAGTTTGCCGCGGGCGATATGGCGTTCCTGATAGGAGGGGCCGCCGCCTTGCTGAATGGTGGATACTTTGTCCCGCAGGTCCGCGACAGCTTGCGCCATGGATTCCTGGTTGGCCTGGAATTCTTCCGACCTTGGGTTGATTTTGCTTTGCAGTATGGTCATAGCATTTGGGTCCGTGCATTCCGGGGAGTCGGGGTTGGCGGCAGGACGGTCCGGGAACCGCTACGAGCACGTCCATGTGCGCTTGTTTCAGGCCATCCTTGGCCTTCAACATTCCCGGACCGTCCTGCCGCCAACCCCTCATCGAACATTGGGTGCTGATTTCCTGTTCTTTTACTTATTCAGGAACAGCTCGCGACCGATCAGCATCCGGCGGATTTCAGACGTACCCGCGCCGATTTCATAGAGCTTGGCGTCACGCAGCAGACGGCCTGTTGGGTATTCGTTGATGTAACCGTTACCACCGAGCAGCTGGATTGCGTCCAGGGCCAGTTTGGTGGCCATCTCGGCGGAGTAGAGGATGGCGCCGGCGGCATCTTTGCGAGTGGTTTCGCCGCGATCAGCCGACATGGCCACCATATAAACGTAGGATTTGGCGGTGTTCATCCAGGTGTACATGTCCGCGACTTTGCCTTGTACCAGTTCGAATTCGCCAATGGCTTGGCCAAACTGTTTGCGCTCGCGGATGTAGGGAACGGTCACGTCCATAGCGGCTTGCATAATGCCCAGCGGGCCGCCGGAGAGGACGAGGCGTTCGTAGTCCAGGCCGCTCATGAGTACTTTGGCGCCGTTGCCTACGCCACCGAGGACATTTTCTTTGGGTACTTTGCAGTCTTCGAACACCAGTTCGCAGGTATTGGAACCGCGCATGCCGAGTTTGTCGAGTTTCTGGTGGCGGCTGAAACCGGGGGCGTCGCGTTCTACGATGAAGGCGGTTACGCCTTTGGAGCCGGCCTTGACGTCGGTTTTGGCGTAGATCACGTAGGTGTGGGCGTCGGGGCCGTTGGTGATCCACATTTTGTTGCCGTTAAGGACGTAGTGGTCGCCTTCGTCCCGGGCACTCAGTTTCATGGAAATGACGTCGGAGCCGGCGTTAGGCTCGGACATGGCGAGTGCGCCAACGTGTTCGCCACTGACCAGCTTCGGCAGGTACTTCTGTTTCTGCTCTTCGGTGCCGTTACGGTGAATCTGGTTCACGCACAGGTTGGAGTGGGCACCGTAGGATAGTCCGACGGAAGCGGATGCGCGGCTGATTTCTTCCATCGCGATCACGTGCGCCAGGTAACCCATGTCTGAGCCGCCGTACTCTTCGGTAACGGTGATGCCCAGCAGACCCATATCGCCCATCTTGCGCCACAAATCCATGGGGAACTCATTGTTACGGTCGATTTCTTCGGCGCGGGGAGCGATTTCCGAAGCGGCGAAACTGTTGATTTGCTCGCGCAGCATGTCGAGAGTTTCGCCAAGGCCGAAGTTGAGTTCTGAGTACTGTGATTTCATGTCGGTTACCTTTTATTTTGATCTCTGACTTACGGAGTTTCAGGTCCGGGCAGCTACTGCGCAGGGCACCTTTACGTGCCTTGTTGTCTAACGCTGTCCCGCAGTCGTTGTCTGTTCATCGTTCGCCGGCATCTGCTGTTCCTTCTTTTTCTTTTGCAGCTCGGCCAGCGCTTCATGACACCGTGATTCGGCGGTGTCCATTTCCATTTCTGCCATGGCAATATCGTTTTTCTGCTGTTCCAGCTGGGCCCGCTTGCGGCTCAGGGTCTCCAGCATCAGGAGCAACTGTTTTTCATTGCCACTGAGGGTTTCGTCCCAGAGGTCGAAGAGTTCTTTAGTCTCCGAGAGGGAGAAGCCCATTCGTTTGCCCCGAAGGATCAGTTTGAGGCGGACGCGATCCTTGGAGCTGAAAATCCGTGTTTGTCCCCGACGCGAGGGCTTGAGCAGCTCCTGATCCTCGTAGAACCGGATGCTCCGGGTCGTCACGTCGAACTCCTTGGCGAGCTCGCTTATGCTGTATGTTTCTTTTTTAACCATAGCGATTTCCTTTTTAGACTTAGGTTAGATAAAGTTTACGTAAACGTAAAGTAGTTTTACGGTCAGATTTCGATCAAAGGATTCTTCAGAGCAGGAGTGAACGATGGAATTTAAAAATGTGGCGGCGATTGTAACAGGTGGTGCATCGGGTCTTGGCGAAGGTGCGGCCCGTGCGCTGGCAGCAGCAGGCTGCAAGGTGGCAATCCTGGATGTGAGTCAGGAGCAGGGTGAGAAGGTCGCTGCGGACATTGGCGGCATCTTCCTGAAATGTGACGTAACCTCAGCTGAAAGTGCTGAGGCCGCAATCAATGCTGCTCGGGAAGCCCATGGCCCCTGTGGTGTGGCGGTGAGTTGCGCGGGTATTGCTCCGGCCTCGAAAATTCTCGGGCGCAACGGTGTGATGCCGCTGGAGAACTTCAGTAAGGTAATCCAGGTCAACCTGATAGGTACCTTCAATATCCTGAGGCTGGCCGCCGCCGATATGGCAACTCGTGAGCCCAATGCCGACGGTGAGCGGGGGGTAATCATCAATACTGCCTCCGTTGCCGCCTATGAAGGGCAGATCGGACAGGCGGCGTACAGTGCTTCCAAGGGTGGCGTGGTCTCACTGACCTTGCAGTCGGCTCGTGAGCTGGCCCGTGAGGGTATCCGTGTAAATACGATTGCACCGGGCCTGTTCATGACCCCCATGATGTCTGGAATGCCCGACGAGGTTCAGGAGAGCCTGGCGGCCACTCTGCCGTTCCCGAAGCGTCTCGGCAAGCCGGAAGAGTTCGGTATGATGGTGGACCAGATGGTGCGTAACCCGATCCTCAATGGCGAAGTGATTCGTCTGGACTGTGCGCTTCGCATGGCACCCAAGTGAAGCATTCAATTGCAGGAGACATACATGACTGTGTCTGTTGATAAAGAAGAACTGGCGATGTTCCGGGAGTCGGTTATTAAGGCCCTGGAAAAAGAAGTGACGCCGCACTACGAGGCCTGGGAAAAGTCCGGCCTGGTGCCTCGCGAACTTTGGAACACCCTCGGCAACGCCGGCATGCTGTGCGTGGATGTGCCGGAGGAGTGGGGTGGCATCGGTGCGCCTTTTCAGTTCTCCGTGGTGGTGGGTGAAGAACTTGCCCGAATGGGGTTCGGCGCGCTGTCCACCAACGTTATGGTGCACTCGGATATTGTTGCGCCCTACCTGAGCCATATGGGGAACGAGGAGCAACGGCAGCAATGGTTGCCCAAGCTGGTTTCCGGTGAAGCCGTTGGCGCCATTGCCATGACCGAGCCAGGCGCAGGCAGTGACCTGCAGGCGATTCGCACCAGTGCGGTTAAGGATGGCGACGAGTACATCCTCAATGGCTCGAAAACGTTCATTACCAATGGCCAGCACGCAGACATGGTGATTGTGGCGGCCAAAACCGACCCGAAAGCCGGTGCGCGCGGTATCAGCCTGTTCCTGGTGGACACTTCTCTGCCGGGCTACAGCAGGGGCCGGAACCTGGACAAAATCGGCCAGCACTCTGGGGACACTTCGGAGCTGTTTTTCTCGGATATGCGCATTCCAGCCTCAGCCCTGCTGGGTGAAGAAGGGCAGGGTTTTATGTATCTGATGCGCGAACTGCCCCGTGAACGGCTGGTGATTGGTGCCCTGGGTGTGGCGGCGGCACGCGGTGCGCTGGATCTGACCATCGCCTATGCCCAGGAGCGTGAGCTGTTTGGACAGAAGTTGGCCCAACTGCAGAATACCCGGTTCGAAATCGCCCGGATGGAGACTGATTACCGGGTGAATCAGGCCTTTGTTAACCAGTGTATTGCCGACTATGAACGCGGGGAGCTGGATGCGCCAACCGCGTCCATGGCCAAATACAGCGCTACCGAAATGCAGTGCCAGGTGGCTGACGGCTGTCTGCAGCTGTTTGGCGGTTACGGCTACACCACCGAGTACCCCATTTCCCGTGCCTTTATGGATGCCCGCGTTCAGCGGATCTATGGTGGCACCTCGGAAGTGATGAAAGAAATCATTGCCCGGTCCGTGCTGGGCAAGGGCTGACAGGTTTGAGTGAGGGAAAATCATGAGTGACAACAGCGTTGTAATTGCAGGCTCCGCCCGGACTCCCATGGGCGGCCTGATGGGCTCTTTGAGCTCCGTGCGTTCTCCGCAGCTGGGTGCTGAATCCATCAAGGCAGCCATTGAACGTTCCGGTCTCCAGCCTGCAGATGTCCAGGAAGTGATCATGGGCTGTGTCTTGCCCGCCGGCCTTGGGCAGGCTCCGGCTCGGCAGGCTTCACGAGCGTCGGGCATTCCGGACAGTTCCGGTTGTACCACCATAAACAAGATGTGCGGTTCCGGTATGCAGGCCGTGATCCTGGCTCACGATCAGATCAAGGCAGGTACCAACAACATCATGATTGCCGGTGGTATGGAGAACATGAGTCAGGCTCCATATCTGCTTCCCAAGGCCCGTGCCGGCATGCGAATGGGTCATGGCCAGGTTCTGGACAGCATGTTTCTGGACGGTCTTGAAGACGCCTATGAGGGTGGTCTGATGGGCGTGTTTGCCCAACGTACTGCAGACAAATACGACATCAGTCGGCAGGCTATGGACGAATTTGCCATTGGTTCACTGCAAAAGTCCCTGGCTGCCATTGAAAATGGCTGGTTCAGGGATGAGATTGTGCCGGTGAGCGTTCCTGGCCGTGGTGGTGAAACCCTGGTCGAGATTGATGAGCAGCCAGGCAATGCCAGGCCGGAAAAGATTCCCAGTCTGAAACCGGCGTTTGCCAAAGACGGTTCAGTAACCGCAGCCAACTCCAGTTCGATCAGTGACGGTGCCTCGGCCCTGGTGTTGGCTTCGGCGGCGGAGGCAGATGCGCGCGGCCTGACTCCGCAGGCAAGGATTCTTGCTCACGCCACTCATGCCCGGTTGCCCTCGGAATTCACGCTTGCGCCGATTGGCGCCATTGAGAAGGTCCTCAAGAAGGTGGACTGGTCCGTGGACGACGTGGACCTGTTCGAAATCAATGAGGCCTTTGCGGTGGTGACTCTGGCGGCTATCAATGAACTCGGGCTGCCGGCCGAGAAGGTCAATGTGCATGGCGGTGCCTGTGCCCTTGGCCACCCGATTGGCTCATCGGGCTCACGGATCATTGTGACCCTGATCAATGCGTTGAAGCAGCGGGGCCTGAAGCGCGGAGTGGCCTCTCTTTGCATCGGTGGTGGTGAAGGTACGGCGGTTGCGATTGAACTGATCTGATTTCGCGGCCTTTAGGGCTGGACATGGGCTGGGCGAGTCTTTTCTTCTGGGAAAAGAACTCGCTGAGCTCAGGCACCTTTGTCCCGGCAGAAAAGACCCATCCAGCCCATGTCCGGTTGAACTTTAGGCATACTCTCTTCCCTTTTCCTTACCTGTGAAAAGAGGAGAATTACGCCGTCTTTGTTTGTGTTGCCCTGGGAGCAGCCAGGGCAACTTCTGCCACCGTATGCAGCTTCTCCAACTGCGCCTGCAGCATGGCAATTGGCCGTGTCCCCTCCAGTGTGAGGATGATGTCCAGGTTCTCACCGACGCCCTCCACGACCATCTTGGCAACTCGGAACCCACGAATCCGTATGACCTGACACAGGCGCTCCAGCGCTGCTGTCTCATGGCTCATCTGGCAGGTGAGGGTGTAGCTTGGTATCGATCGCTGATTTTGCGGGTTCATGCGACGTGCTCCCTTTGGGCTTTGGTGGTGCGCTTGGTTTCGTCGATCATTTCTCGGTTGCTGGCGCCAGGCTTGACGATGGGCCAGACGTTTTCTTCCCGGGCGATGGCCACGTGCAGCAACATGGGGCCGTCGTAAGCCAGGATGGTTTCGATTCCGCGGCGGATCTGGTCGGTGCGCTCGATGTGGAGGGCCGGGATGTCGAATGCTCGCGCCATGGCAACGAAGTCCGGGTTGTCGTCCAGGTTAATCTGGCTTTCCCGGTTGTTGTAGAACAGTTCCTGTTGCTGGCGGACCATGCCCAGGCACTGGTTATCCAGAATGATGATTTTCAATGGCAGGTTGTAGCGGCGGATCGTGGCAAGCTCCTGGGCATTCATCATGAAGGAGCCGTCGCCGGCAACGTTAATGACGGTGCTTGTACGGTCAGCAAACTGGGCGCCAATGGCGGCGGGCAGGCCAAAGCCCATGGTGCCCAGACCACCACTGGACAGGTGATGGCGGGGATGATCGAACTGGTAATGCTGGGCGACCCACATCTGGTGCTGGCCTACGTCGCAGGCGATGACGGTATCGTCTTGTGTGATACGGGACAGCTGCCGGATGAACGCCGGGCCTGTGATCGGGGCCAGGGGTTCCTCGTTGTCAGCGGCGCTGAAACCGCCCGTGGTGCTCCAGTTACGGCATTGTTTCTGCCAGTCGTGGATCGCCAGCGGTGCCTTTTTCAGGTCGTCTGTGAGGCTTTCCAGAATGCTGTTGAGATCGCCGCGCAACGCCAGGTCAGCGGGGCGCAGTTTATTGATTTCAGCGGCGTCGGCATCAATGTGGATCATCCTGGCATTGGGAGCGAAGGTATCCAGCTTGCCTGTGGCGCGGTCATCCAGGCGGGCGCCGACCACGAGCAGGAGGTCGCACTCGTCAACGGCACGGTTGGCGGCCCGGGAGCCATGCATGCCCAGCATGCCCAGGTGATGGGTGCTGTGCTTGCCCCCATTGCCGATCCCCTTGAGCGTGACAACGCTCGGCAACTCCGACGTCTCGGCAAAGTCCCGGAAACCGGTTTCGGCGTGGGCCAGGCTGACACCGCCGCCGCTGTAGAGCAGGGGCTTGCGTGCGGAACGCAGCATGGTCATTGCTTCTGAAAGGTCCGGGGAGGCAGGTTGTGCGGTGTCCGCGGCGGCACTGGGGGCCGGACTGGCCTCGGCCAGCAGGATATCTTTGGGGATATCGATCCATACCGGCCCCGGGCGACCACTCTGGGCCAGGTGGATGGCCTCTTCCATGATCGCAGGGAGGTCATCTGCGCTATCCACGAGGTAACTGTGTTTGACGATGCCCAGCGTCATGCCGAGCACGTCGGTTTCCTGGAAGGCATCAGTGCCGATCAGACCGGAGGGAACCTGGCCGGTGATAACCAGCATCGGAATGGAATCCCGGTGGGCGTTGGCAACGCCGGTGATCAGGTTGGTGGCGCCAGGGCCAGAGGTGGCAATGCAAACCCCCAGCTTGCCGCTGGCCCGCGCGTAACCATCTGCCGCCAGTGCGCAACCCTGCTCGTGGCGACACAGCACATGCTCGGTTCCGACATCATCCACCAGCGCGTCGTAGAGCGGCATGATGCAGCCGCCCGGATAGCCAAAAACCGTGCTGATGTCATGGTGGTGGAACGCTTCAAGAATCTGCTGTGCGCCGTTCATGGTCGTTTTCCCTTTTTTCTTGGCCGCAAAAAAAAGCCCCCGGGACCTTTCGGTGCCGGGGGCTTTTGGTGTTTTGTCAGGTTGTTGCTATCTCACCCGCTTGTCCACGCAAAAGCCCCCGGACGGTACCACGACCACCAGGACAAGCTTCACAAGGACAATCACTGCGTTGAGATTCATAAAATGAACAATCTGCTCTGAATTCATGAAAAGTTTCTGTGTAGAATCTACCCCACGTTTTTGACCGGTTGCAACTGTTTCTTGCCGGTTTTTTCATCGGGCCTGATTTTCCCGCACTCAATCACGGATTTGATGCACTGCGAGCGTTTCATGAGTAAAGCAAAATGGGGTTCCCTGGGTTTATCCCTTCTGATCATTATTGCCCTGGTGGTCTGGATGGCGACCGGCGAAATCAAGGTGGCCAGTGATCAGGCGCCGGATCAGCGAAACGCTGGCGAACGGCCGCTGACCAGTGTCCAGGTTCAGACGCTTTCGGCAAGGCTGTATGAACCGGGTTTGCTGCTGCAGGGGCAACTTGAGCCCTGGCATTCCGTTACGATCAGTGCCCGGGTTGCCGGAACGGTTGAAAGCATGGCCGTGGATCTGGGCGAACACGTTCAGTCAGGACAGGCATTGCTGACACTCTCTGATGATGGCCGCCGGTCGGTTGTGGAGCGCTGGGAGGCCCGGGCACGAAAACTCGATGCAGACCTGGCAGCCGCCCGGAGGTTGCGTTCGAATAACCTGGTTTCCCAGTCGGAGTTGCTCAACCTGCAAAGTGAGCTGGCAGCGGCGTCCGCAGAACTGGTAGCGGCAAGACTTAATGTTTCCCACCTGACTCCGCGAGCACCCTTCGACGGCATTATCAATGGCAAGACTGTAGAGCAGGGCAGCCTGGTGCAGGTAGGTTCATCGCTGTTCGAATTGGTACGCATTGATCGGCTGAAAGCAAGAGCACAGGTGCCCCAGCAATCTGTGAGTGAGGTCGCTCCGGGGCAAGGGGTGCGTGTGGATCTTCTTGATGGCGAACAGCTCAATGGCATCGTAACCTTTGTTGCCAGTGCTGCGGACCCGCAGACCCGCAGCTTTGCTGTCGAAATTGCCGTTGAGAACCCGGAACTTCACCGTGTTGCAGGCGGCAGTGCCAGTTTGCGTATTGCGCTGCCGGAGGTAAAAGCCATCTTCATTTCACCGGCTTACCTTTCTCTGGGCGACGATGGTCGGCCGGGCGTCAAATTTGTTGGCCAGGACAATCAGGTGGTTTTCCAAACGGTAAAGTTGTTAAGCGTCTCCACGGATGGCGCCTGGGTGACCGGCCTGCCAGACGAGATTCGCCTGATCACTCGCGGTGGTGGTTTCGTCAGTGTGGGTGAGCAGGTTCGTCCCGTTGACTCTGCTGAAGACCGGGGTTAGAGACCATGCGAGCGCTGATTTTCGCCGCCATGGATCGAAGCCGCACCACGCTTCTGACCCTGTTGTTCCTGTTTATCGGAGGGATCGCCGCGTTTCAGACAATCCCGAAGGAAGCGAACCCGGATGTCACGATTCCGGTCATATACATTTCCGTGACCCTGGAAGGTATCAGTCCCGAGGATGCCGAGCGTCTGCTGGTGCGGCCCTTGGAACAGGAGTTGCGCTCGCTTGAAGGCATCAAGGAGATGCGGGGTACGGCATCGGAAGGACACGCCTCGGTGGTTCTGGAATTCGACGCCGGCTTTGACTCGGATAAAGCCTTGCAGGATGTCCGGGAAAAAGTGGACACCGCCCGGAGCAAAATTCCCGATGAGGCGGATGAGCCCCGCGTCAATGAGATCAATGTTTCGCTCTTCCCGGTGCTGTCGGTTGGTCTCTCCGGCCCCTTGTCCGAGCGGGAACTGATTACCGTCGCGAGAAATCTTCAGGACGCCATTGAAGCCATTCCGGAAGTGCTGGAAGTTGAGATTGGGGGTGATCGTGAGGATCTGCTGGAGGTGGTGGTTGATCCCCAGGTACTGGAGAGCTATGGCATCGATTTCGACCAGCTTGCCTCCCTGGTGACACGGAATAACCAGCTGGTCGCGGCAGGCTCGCTGGATACCGGCAACGGCCGTATGTCCCTCAAGGTACCCGGTGTCATCGAAAGCATTGAGGATGTGATGTCCCTGCCGATCAAGGTAGATGGTGACACAGTGGTGACGTTCGGCGACGTGGCCATGCTGCAACGAACCTTCAAGGATCCAACCGGCTTCGCTCGCATTAACGGGGAACCGGCACTGGTGCTGGAGATCTCCAAGCGAACCGGTGCCAATATCATCGAAACCGTCGGTCAGGTGCGTTCGCTGATTGAACAGGCAAAGCCGCGACTGCCAGATGCCCTGGAGGTCCGCTACATCATGGACCAGTCGGAGGAAGTCCGGGATATTCTCAGTGACCTTCTGAACAACGTTCTGACTGCCATTGTGCTGGTGATCATTGTTGTGATTGCGGCCATGGGTCCCCGCTCTGCCATGCTGGTTGGCCTCACTATTCCGGGTGCTTTTCTGACCGGAATCCTGGTGATCTGGGGCATGGGGCTGACACTCAATATTGTCGTGTTGTTCAGCCTGATTCTGGTCGCCGGCATGCTGGTAGACGGGGCGATTGTGGTTTCCGAACTGGCTGACCGGAATCTCTCTGAGGGCCAGACGGTTAAATCCGCGTGGGCCGAAGCCGCCAGCCGTATGGCATGGCCCATCATTGCCTCTACCGCGACCACTCTGGCGGTGTTCGTGCCATTGCTTTTCTGGCCGGGTGTGGTTGGCGAGTTTATGAGTTACCTGCCACTGACGGTGATAATCTGCCTTACCGCGTCGCTGGCGATGGCGCTGGTTTTCCTGCCGGTGCTTGGCGGTGTCAGCGGAGGCAGACGCGCCCGTCAGGGGCACAAGGCAGGGCGGATGATGCAGCGTTATCGCTGGCTTCTGTCGGTCCTGCTGAGATTTCCGGGGTTCACCCTGTTGGGCGTGCTGGGCGTCATCCTGGTAATTTACGCGGCTTATGGGAAATTCAATTACGGGGTTGAGTTCTTTCCCAGTGTGGAGCCGGATTCCGCGCAGGTGCAGATCCGCGCCCGGGGTGATCTTTCCGTCTGGGAAAGGGATGACATTGTTCGGAAAGTAGAAGCGCGACTGCGTGGTATGCCGGAAGTGGATGCGCTCTATGCCCGGTCCATGATCAGCCCCGGCAACCGGATGGCGCCGGATGTCATCGGCGTATTACAGTTTCAGTTCACCGATTGGTTCGCGCGGCGTCCAGCCAGCGCAATTCTCGAGGATTTCCGTTCGCGCACGGCCGACATCCCCGGTATTCAGCTGGAGTTTCGCAAGCAGGAGGGCGGCCCGGCTGAAGGCAAGCCCATTGAGCTTCAGGTGAGCAGCCGTGACAACACCCGGCTGAACGGTTTTGTGGATACCATCGAGGACCGGATGCGCGCACTGGGTGGCTTTGCAGACATTGAAGATGATCGCAGTCTGCCGGGTATCGAATGGCGCCTGAAGGTGGATCGCGAGGCGGCCGCCCGGTTTGGAACTGATGTGCTCAGCATTGGCAGTGCCGTCCGTCTGGTCACCAACGGCCTGGTTTTGGCGACCTATCGTCCTGAAGACGTGCGGGACGAGGTGGATATTGCCGTGCGGGTGCCGAACAACTGGCGGGAGCTGGACCACTTGCAGCGTCAGACCATTAACACGGCCCGAGGTCAGGTGCCTTTGTCTCAGTTCGTGGATCTGGAACCGGGTGACAAGACCAACAGCATCGTTCGCGTTGATGGCCAGCGCACGGTGACGATCAAATCGGAGATGGCGCCGGGACGCCGTGTCGATGAACTGCTGAAAAAGCTCCAGGCTGAGATGCCGGAACCGCCCGACGGCGTCGCGGTTAAATTCGCCGGTGAGAATGAAGACCAGCAGCAAGCCTCAAATTTTCTGGCCACGGCGTTTGTTGTCGCGGTGGTGATGATGCTGCTGATCCTGGTGACCCAGTTCAACTCCCTGTATCAGACTTTCCTGATCCTTTCGGCCATCGTTCTGTCCACGGCCGGGGTATTGTTGGGGCTGCTGCTGAACGGCCAGTCATTCGGTATTGTTATGGTCGGTATGGGAATCATTGCGCTGGCAGGGATTGTGGTGAATAACAATATTATCCTGATCGATACCTACAACCAGATGCGCAAAGGTGGCCTGCCCGCATACGAAGCCGCCCTGGAGACAGGTTGCCTGCGTATGAGGCCGGTGTTGCTGACCGCTGTCACAACGGTTCTGGGTTTGACGCCCATGGTTCTTGGCATCAATGTCGATCTGTTGACGCCGTCTCTCGGGCTCGGAGCACCATCCACGCAGTGGTGGACCCAACTGTCCAGTGCCATCGCCGGCGGGTTGGCTTTTGCGACAATCCTGACCCTTTTGCTGACCCCGGCAATGCTGGTTCTCGGAGAGAAAGCCGGGCAGAAAGTCAGACGTGTTAACGGTCGGGGCTGACTGTGTTTTCTTTCATTGCGCTTGCCCGTGAGTATATAGATGGCCAACCCACTGATTGAATTATTCCGGGACGAATACTTGCTGGCGGTGCACAAACCTGCGGGCTTGCTGGTTCATCGCAGTCCCATCGACAAACACGAAACCGAATTTGCCTTGCAGTATGCCCGTGAGCTCAATGGCGGCAAGCATGTTTATCCGGTCCATCGACTGGATCGGCCAACCTCTGGCGTGCTCGTTTTCGCGCGGGATCGTGAGACCGCGCGAAACCTTGGTAAGGCCATGATGGCGGGTGATGTCCATAAAACCTATCTTGCAATGGTTCGTGGCTGGCCATCGGCCAGTGGTGAGATCGATCATCCCCTGAGGGAGGAGCCGGAGGACCGGCGCCTGAAAGGACAGGACCAGCCGATCCGTGAAGCCCGAACCCGTTACCGGACACTGGCGACCACGGAAATTCCGGTAGAGATTGAAACCTACCCCCGCAGCCGGTATGCCCTGGTGGAGCTTTGTCCGGAGACAGGCAGGAAGCATCAGTTACGCCGGCACATGAAGCACATTAATCATCCGATCATCGGTGATGCCAATCATGGTCGTGGTCGACACAACCGATACTTTGCCCAGCGCTTCGGAAAAGGTCGCTTGATGTTGGCTGCAACCCGAATGGCGTTTGTTCATCCAGTGACGGGTGAGAACATTACAGTTAGCGCGGATCCGGAAGACAGCTTTGGGCAGGTACTATCCATTTTTCCGTGCCTGGATTGCTTTTGAGTTGAACAAGATTTTCCACGATGTGTTCAGGTTTGTAGCTTTTCTTGTCGATTTGCATCGAATGGTGTGGAGATGAGGCGATTTCAGGCGGGCTGGGTAATACTCTGGAATATGCAAATAACAAAACAAGAACCTGCCTGAGTCCGGGGCGTAACGTGCAAACATATTACAGGTTGCTTTGCCTGTTTCTTCTGTTGTTTATTTCTGTGCCGGCGTTCTCCGACGGCCAGCCGGCTACCTGGGACACAGATTCCGAGCGGGTCGAATTATCACGCTTTGTTGATTACTGGCAGGAACCCTCCGGGCCTGTCGGGATTTCCACGGTCACCGATCTGGATACCAGGGCCTGGAGCCGCAATGGCAGTGACAGTATCAGTCTTGGCTATGGGGATGAGGTCTACTGGTTCCGGGTAGAACTCGAAAATGTCGCTGATCACGAAGCGGTCACCTTCCTTGAAATTGGCTATCCGGTTCTTGACCACATCGAGCTATACATGAACCCGGGCAAGCCCGGTTCCGAAGCCCTGGTTCTGGGTGACAAGCAGCCTTTCTATGACCGGCCTATCGACCACCGCAACTTTGTGGTCCCGGTGACGCTTGCGGCAGGGAAGAAGGCTACTGTTTATCTGCGGGTAGACACCACCAGTTCGATGCAGGTCCCCCTAACTCTGTGGGATCAGGACGCCTTCTACTCGGCAGAACAGTCCCGAAGCATGTTTGAGGGGCTCTACTACGGCATTGTGCTGGTGATGGTTCTGTACAACCTGTTTGTTTTTATGGCCGTGGGTGAGCGGAGTTTTCTGCATTATGTAGGGTATATCACCACTATGCCGCTGTTTCTCGCCAGTCTTCATGGTGTGGCATTTCAGTATCTCTGGCCTGAATCAACCTGGTGGAATGATCAGTCTATTATCGTTTTCCTCAATCTTGTTGTGCTCTTTGGCGGCATGTTCAGTATCAGTTTCATCAATGTTACCCGTGAAAATCATCCGGGCCTGAATCGATGGACGGTAGGCCTGGTTATGGTGGCGGGCATGCTGGCGACGGCAGGCTTTTTTGTGCCTTACAGGTATATGATTTTGCCGACGATCCTGATCGGGGCTACGGGGTGCAGTACCATGCTGGTACTGAGTATTGTCCGCTGGGTCAGAAAAGACCCGGCTGCTCGCTATTACACCTTTGCCTGGGTGTTCATGTTGTTCGGGGGCATTGTCCTGGCGTTGAGTAAATTCACCATGTTGCCCCGCAACTTGCTGACCGAGAACGCCACCCAGGTAGGCTCCGCCCTCGGTGTCATCCTGCTGTCCATCGCCCTGGCCGACCGCCTCGACAGGGAAAAGAAACGGGTATTTCTGGCCCAGCAGCGGCTCTTGCGTGAAGAGCGAAAGGCGCGGATTGCCCAGGAAAAATCGCTGAAAATCCAACAGGAAGCCAACAGCCTGCTTGAAAAAAGGGTTCAGGAACGCACTCAGGATCTCGAGAGCCTCAATGAGCAGTTGCTTGAACTGAACGCGACCGATGCTCTGACCTCGCTCAAGAATCGCGGCCACTTTGACCGGGCCTTCCAGTCAGCGGTGGTCAGGGCTTATCGGTATGAGGAGCAGCTATCCCTGCTGGTGCTGGACATCGATCACTTCAAGAAGTTCAACGACAGCTATGGTCACCTGGTTGGCGATGACTGCCTGAAAATGGTTGCGCAATGCATCCGGCGGTTTGTTACCAGGCCACAGGACCTGGCTGCCCGTTATGGTGGTGAGGAGTTTGTGGTCATGCTGCCGGACACGCCAGAGGCAGGCGCCATTCAGGTAGCAGAACGTATTCGAACTGAAATCGAGAGAACCGCATTCAGAGTGTCCGATGAGATGCTTCACCTGACCGTCAGTATTGGTGTTTGTAGCGTATCGCCGGGAGAGGCGGGCGCAACGAAAGAGATCTTTGGCTGGGCGGACGAAGCCCTCTACGAAGCCAAGGGGCGGGGCCGGAACCGTGTCGTGGTGTGGGAGTCTCCCGGTCAGGCCATGATGACTGTGGTTTCGCCGGCCTGACTGCCTTGCTTATGATCGCACAGAAGGGGCCAGGGGGATTCGGCCTCAAGGGCGAAGGCGAGCTCCAGTAAGGTGCGTTCACCACCATACTGGCCCATAAGCTGGATTGAGACAGGCAGGTTGTCTGAGGTCAGCCCCGTGGGCAGTGCAATAGCCGGCGCGCCGGTGGCATTGGCGAGCGGTGTAAAGCTCACATAACGCGTCAGGCGATCGAACAGCGTACCGAATGGCACGTTCGGGCTCAGGTGTCCGAGAGCTGGCGTTGTATGCCCGAGGACCGGCGTTACAACGGCATCGTAGCCCTGCATCGCCCGGTCGTAATCCTGACAGGAGCGCTTCAATCGCCATAGAACCGCGGGTATCCGGTAGAACTGCTTCTTGAACATACCGGACAAGCCATGGGTTAAACCATCCAGTTGGTGTTTATCGAAGTCGGGGTGAATCAGTCTTCGGCCGTTCACTTTTACACCGAATGCTAGAAGAGCCCAGTACAGTGCGAAGTCCTCGGGAAATGACGAAGCGATGGGCACTGGCACGGGTTCAACCACATGGCCGAGTTTCTCCAGTGTGTGAGCGGTTGCTTCGACGGCCCGCCGGGTTTCCTCATCGGTTTTATGGCCGGTAATGGAATCCAGCACCAGGCCGATTTTCCGCTGCTGTCCGGAGGGCCCCTCTACCTTGTTAATCGCCGGCAGGCCCCGCCTGTAAAAATAGTGTTCGGCCTGTTCCATGAAATTCGCTGTATCCCGCACGGAACGGCTAACCACACCGTCGGTCACGATATTGATTGGCAGGGATTTCGCTGCATCGTTGTCTATGAGGCGTCCGCGACTAGGCTTCAGGCCGACCAGACCACAGCAGGCCGCAGGGATACGTATGGAACCACCGCCATCGTTGGCATGGGCGATGGGTACGACGCCCGCGGCAACCAGCGCAGCCGAGCCACCAGACGAGGCGCCAGTGGAAAAGCCGAGGTTCCATGGGTTTCGGGTCGGTGGAAGGTGTGCCGGTTCGGTGGTGGCGTTAAACCCGAATTCCGGGAGAGTGCTTTTGCCCAGGCAAATGTACCCCTGGTTTAGCATCTGCAAGGCATAGGGGCTGGTATGCCGGGCAATATTCCGGGGCACGGCCTTGGATCCGTGCATCGTGGGTAAGCCGGCAACGTCCGTGTTGTCCTTGATGAACGTGGGTATTCCACTAAAGAATCCACGCCCCGAGCTGTCATCATCCTTACCGAAACGCTGCGCCACATTCCGTGCTTCGTGGAAGGAATCGGTGACGATTCCGTTGATAAAGGGCTCGACCCTGCGTGCCCGCTCGATGGCAGCTTCCACCAGTTCTGATGGAGATACGTCCCGCTTGCGGACCCGTTCCGCAAGCGCGGTTGCATCATCCCTGCCCAGAGCATCGTCTGCAAACGAGTGAGCAGATTGCGGGCCTGTCGACGCGGACATGGTGAAGCACTCCCTGAAAGTATTTTTATCACTCTAATGTAGGTCAAAACGTGACGAAATGTCATTTCAGGAAAGTTTGAGCCGGCCCTGTTTGGGCAATATGGGACATGATGGTTTCCAGATACTCTTTTCAAGGAGCACGTCAGGTAATAAGCTTGCAGTTTAATACAGTAGCAAGCGAGCCCGATGGACTTTATCGAACCTTTAGTACGCCACTTTCTGGGCATCTTTTTCCTGATGATCGGCCTGCAGTTTTCTGGCCGGACGCTTGGGCTATACCAGCGCATGGAGTTTTCTCACATCAATTATGGTGAACGGGGGAGCGCACCCTGGTGGCACAGGCAGATCTTTAACCTGTTCCGTGGTCTCATTCTTGCGGTATGTGTTGTGCGGATCTTCGCCGAAATCGATGGCTGGCTGGGCGTCTTTGGCTGGCTCTACCAATGGCCGGTCCTGTTGCTGGGCATGGTGTTCATGTTGGCTTCGTTCGCGTCGGTGAACTATCTGCAAGCCTATATGCATGACGACTGGCGTTCAGGAATTGATGCCCGGGAAGATGATCGCAAGCTGCTGACCCGGGGGCCGTTCAGTCGTTCGCGAAACCCTGTGTTCATTAGCGTGATGGTGGGGCAGCTCGGTTTTTTCCTGGCGGTCCCCAGTGTTTTTTCCCTGGTTTGTCTGATAGCGGGTGTTCTGGTTATCACCCGCCAGGCCCGCGAGGAAGAAAAGGCTTTGGCGCGGAAGTTCGGTGCCGGATTCGACGATTACCGAGACCGGGTTCCGCGCTGGTTCTGAGGCCGGTCAGGCGCTTTCTTTGCGGGATTCCTTGATTACATCGTAAGCGTGGCTGATCTCGCGGGTCCGCTCTTCCGCCATTTCCCGCATGCTTTCGGGCAGGCCCTTGCCCGCGAGTTTATCGGGATG
Source organism: Marinobacter sediminum (assembly GCF_023657445.1). NCBI lineage: Bacteria > Pseudomonadati > Pseudomonadota > Gammaproteobacteria > Pseudomonadales > Marinobacteraceae > Marinobacter > Marinobacter sediminum. The sequence continues at coordinate 543,880 of NZ_JAGTWY010000001.1, forward strand.
GTTTTCACTCATCAGTTTGCGGTACACCTTCTTGATCTCGGCATCGCTGGCTGAGGGTGATACGCCCAGCACCTTGTAGGCATCATCAATCTGCTGTGTGGTTGAGCGCTGGCCGGCACCGCCACCAGCACCAGCCTGCCCGGTATGGGCACCCCGCAGCATTGCTTCCAGTTGATCGACCTGGCTTTCCGGCAGTCCCAGCCTGCGGGCAATGTGAACCAGCATTTCATGTTCTGCCGGATGGACAACGCCATCGGCCGCGACGGCGGACACCTGGACCTGGAGGAACATCTGCAGGAAAGCCGGCTGGCGACCACTCATCTGCATGAAGTGGCTGAGCTCCGCGTCCAGATCGAAGTCAGGCTCTTTACCCCGGTTGAAGGCGGCCTTGGCTTTGGCTTTCTGGTCCTCACTCAGGCGGAAGCGCACAAACATGTTTTCCGCCATCTGTATCTCGTCTCTGGATATCACGCCGTCGGCTTTGCACAGGGCCCCCATGACGGCAAAGACGGATTCAACAAAGCCGGACTGGATATTCTGGAGTTTGCCAATAAGCCGGCTTTTCATGCGGTTAAAAAGGAAAGCACCGATGGCGGCACCAATAAGGAAGCCGGGGAACTTGCCAAAGGCGTAGCCGATCAGACCGCCAAAAATGAGTGCGAAGAGCATCAATATGTCCTTAATCCAGGGTGGAACAGTTCTAAGAATATACGGGTTTTTCAGTGGGTATTCATGAACAGGCTTTCATTCACCTCGTCAATCTGTTCCGGCGGGCGTTTCCCGTGCATAGGTGACCCTTGCCAGTGTACATTGGCGTGAGAATTGAGGTCTGCCTGCTCACTACTGAAAGGGTAGACCCTGGTCGCGGTTTTTTCTGGTTTTTTCATGAAAAGTAGCAAGTTATGACACCTGACCTGTTTGATGACCTGCCTGACGAGCCCGGGTCCGAAGTGTTGACCGAGGGTGCACTGATTCTACGCCGGTTTGCCTCGGATCAAGCGGAGTCGTTGCTGGATGCAATCGCCGGAGTCACAGCTGCTGCGCCCCTTCGTAAGATGAAAACCCCGGGCGGGCATACCATGTCGGCGGCCATGAGCTGTTGCGGAGAGCAGGGCTGGGTAACGGATGCGCGGGGGTATCGTTACCAATCTGAAGATCCACTGTCCGGTCGGCCATGGCCTGCAATGCCGGAAGTCTTCCGGGAGTTGGCACGTGAAGCTGCATCAGCAGCGGGTTATGAGGGCTTTAGTCCGGATGCCTGTCTGATCAATTGCTACGAGCCCGGTGCCAAAATGGGGCTGCATCAGGACAAGGACGAGTATGATTTTGACCAGCCGATCGTGTCTGTAACTCTGGGGCTGTCACAGGTGTTCCAGTTCGGAGGGCTCCGGCGAAACGAACGCCCGGTGAATGTTCCCCTTCACCATGGTGATGTGGTGGTTTGGGGAGGGCCCGCCCGGTTGCGTTATCACGGTGTTCTGACCCTCAAGGCCGGTGAGCATCCATTAACCGGTGTCTGCCGCTACAACCTCACCTTTCGGCGCGCGCGCTAACTACTGGAACCAGGCCACCGCAAGCCCGGCAGCGACGGAAAGAACCATCGGCCCCGCTACCAGCAGCCCTGTCCGGCGGCTTCCGAGGCTCCAGGCCATTCCCGATTTCACCAGGTTATTCGTGGCGGCGGCAATAACGATACCGATCACGGCGGTATCCATTGCCAGTGAGTTGTTGGACATACGCGTGAGAGAAAGGGTGATGGCATCCACATCGGCGACACCAGAGCTGGCGGCCAGCATGTAAATACCTGCATTCCCGAGCCAGCTCTTGAGAAATTCACCCAACAAAAGGATGGCCGTCAACAGCACGCCGAAGAGCAGGGCAGAGGTCAGGTCAAGCGGGTTCTGATTGAGCGTTGGCTGGGACACCTGAAGCTGTTCGTAGTGACGGCGCCAAATGAGAATGGCTGCGCCATACAGCAGGATCGTCATTGTGATCACCGGCCAGATCAGGCTGGGTAGAAGGTCCCGGTTTATCACAAAACAGTACACCAGTATGCGCGGAAACATGGTGCCACAGGCAATCAGGATACCCGTGGCGAACTGGGGGCTCAGTTGCGGTGTTAAATTGGATTGGCGGGCAAAATGCAGGGTCAGAGCCGTTGACGAGCTGAGCCCGGCAAACAGGCTGGTGAACAGAATGCCCTTGCGGGTTCCGGCGACACGGATCGCAAAATAGCCGACAAAGGAAATCGACGCGATCATCACGACCATCCACCAGATTTCCCGAGGATTCAGCACACCGCCCGGGCCCATCTTCTGATTCGGCAACAGTGGCAGCATGACCACGGAAATCAGCAAGAGCTTGAGTGCGGCATCCAGTTCATGGTCCTTGAGTTTGTACACCCAGCCATGAATCTCCGCTTTATTGTCCAGGATAATAGCCGTGACGACGGCTGCTGCCGTTGCCATCGCCGGATCCACGGCCACGGCAATAGCACCAAAGCAGAAGGTCAGTACCAGCCCCACCATGCCGGTGATGCTGAAATTGCGAATATGCTCGAGACGTTCCGTAAAGGCTGCAACGCCCATTGCAACCACGCTCAGCAGTAGCACCGGAAACGCCCACTCCGTTATCTCCTTTGTCAAAACGGCGGAAATACCACCCAATAACCCGACCAGGGCGAAGGTGCGTATGCCGGCAATGCGCTCCCCGGATTTTTGATCCCGGGCATCCCATCCGCGTTCCAGGCCAATGATAGCGCCCAGTAAAAGCGCAACTGCGAGGTTGATCGTGGTCTGATGAGATACGAGAAATTGTGCAGTTACATCGTCCATGAAGGTGAGGGCTTCCGGAGGTGGCGGATTTTTCAGAATAATCTGCTTGAATTGTAGCCTGTCATCGAGCCATCAATAAATACACGGGATAATCCTTACCTTACTTGTGGGGGGCGAATCTGGTAAGCTTCGCGGCCCTGTTTTCAACCTCTTTTGATCAAAGCTCGCCGGAATCCTGTGAACCTCAGTCCACCTTAGCGCTTATTTCTGTTCCCCTTCCACATTCGGGATGTTTTTTTGCGATCACTTCGGGTGAATCCCCGGCAGCTTTTTACCTGTTTTACCAATTACGGAACTCAACATGGTTAATACCCTGAAAAACCAATGGTTATCTAACATCCGCGGGGATCTGCTCGCAGGTGTTGTGGTGGCGTTGGCACTGATTCCCGAGGCCATTGCCTTCTCGATCATTGCCGGAGTCGACCCCAAAGTGGGGCTTTATGCCTCATTCTGTATTGCTGTCATCATCTCATTTGTCGGTGGTCGTCCCGGTATGATCTCGGCCGCCACCGCCGCCATGGCGGTACTGATGGTGACGCTCGTCAAGGAACACGGGCTGCAGTACCTCTTGGCTGCCACACTGCTGACGGGCGTTATCCAGCTTGTTGCCGGCTATCTGAAGCTGGGCAGTCTGATGCGGTTTGTCTCGCGTTCAGTGGTAACCGGGTTCGTCAATGCGCTGGCAATCCTGATTTTCATGGCCCAGTTGCCGGAACTAACCAATGTCACCTGGCACGTATACGCCATGACGGCGGCAGGCCTGGGCATTATCTACCTGTTTCCGCTTCTGCCGGTGGTTGGTAAGCTCTTGCCCTCGCCATTGGTGTGTATCGTTGTACTGACCGCCGTAACAATTGCCCTGGGGCTGGATATCCGGACCGTCGGCGATATGGGCGAACTGCCTGATACCCTTCCGATTTTCCTGTGGCCGGATGTCCCGCTTAACCTGGAAACCCTGATGATTATCCTGCCGTACTCCTTGCCGCTGGCGGTGGTTGGCCTGCTGGAATCCATGATGACGGCAACCATTGTCGACGATCTGACGGATACCGAGAGTGATCGGAACCGCGAGTGTAAAGGCCAGGGTATCGCCAACATCGGTTCCGGCCTTATTGGCGGCATGGCAGGCTGTGCCATGATTGGTCAGTCCATCATTAACGTGAAATCCGGCGGCCGTACCCGCCTTTCCACCCTGACGGCGGGGCTTTTCCTGTTGATTATGGTGCTGGTGCTGGACAACCTGCTGGTACAGATTCCCATGGCAGCGCTGGTCGCCGTTATGATCATGGTTTCCATCGGTACCTTCTCCTGGGAATCCATCCGTAACCTCAAGGACCATCCGCTATCGACCAACATCGTGATGCTGGTGACTGTGGTTGTCGTTGTGGCGACCCACAACCTGGCCTTCGGTGTGCTGGCAGGTATCCTGCTGGCGGCGATGTTCTTTGCCAACAAGATTGGCCACTACATGCTGGTAACCTCGGACCTGGATGAGCAAACCGATACCCGCACCTACAGGGTTGTCGGCCAGGTGTTCTTCAGTTCGTCGGAAAAGTTCCTTCAGTCCTTTGATTTCAAGGAAGCAGTCGATAATGTGGTGATTGATCTGAGCCGTGCTCATTTCTGGGATATCACTGCGGTCGGGGCTCTGGACAAGGCGGTCATCAAATTCCGTCGTGAAGGTTCAGACGTCGAAGTGATCGGGCTGAACGAGGCCAGTGCCACCATCGTTGACCGCTTCGGTGTGCACGACAAGCCTGAAGCCGTTGATCAGCTGATGGGGCATTGATATGACGCAGACCAAGGAATCCGGCAACGATCGCAGTCAGAATAACAATCACAAGGATCAGCAAGGCGAGGTTGAGATGTTACGAGTAGTGGCCTGTATCGATGGTTCTCGCGCCGCACCCGCGGTGTGCGACTATGCCGCCTGGGCAAGCAAGCACATGGGAGCACCCATGACGCTTCTTCACGTACTGGATGAGGAACGGTATCCCGCAGAACCAGACCTTGCTGGCAGCATTGGTCTGGGAAGTCGTGAGCACCTGCTGGACGAGCTGGCAGAGCTTGATCGCAAACGGTCCAAGCTTGCGCTTGAGCATGGGCATCACATGCTCGATGAAGCGGAGCGCCGGGTGAAGGAAGCGGGCGTTAATGACGTCGCCAAGCGTCAGCGCCATGATGACCTGACGGAATCCCTGCTTTCGCTTGAAAACCAGACCCGCCTTTTTGTGATAGGGCTTCATGGCGAGAGCAGTTCCGACCGTGACATCCATATTGGTAGCCAGCTTGAAACTCTCATTCGCAGTGTGCACCGGCCTATTCTGCTGGTGCCAGATGAGTTCAAGGCGCCCCAAAGTGCCATGCTGGCCTTTGATGGCAGCGCCACGGCGTTCAAAGGTATTGAGTTGCTGGCAGGTAGCCCGGTCCTCAAGGGAATGCCTCTTCACCTTGTTATGATCGGTGCAGATACGAACGATCGCTGGGAACAACTGAAAAAGGCGGAGAAGATGCTGGCCGGTCTTGAATCGGAGATTACGCTGGCTATCCGTGCCGGAGACGTTGAGCCCGCACTCCATGCCTACCAGGAAGAGCATGACATCGACCTTCTGGTGATGGGCGCCTACGGTCATTCCCGCATTCGGCAGTTCCTGGTGGGTAGTACCACCACAACCATGCTGAAAACCGCGGAAAAGCCGCTCGTTATCCTGCGCTAATCGGTCTTCAGCGGAGCGGTTTTAGGAGGGGACGGATTGGGAGCATTGCGTCACGACCTGAGCCGGCGGTTCCTGGCAGTCATCACTCTGGTTCTGGCCTTGACGATGACAGGCTGCCAGTCGCTGTTACAACCTCCGTCAAAGGCCCGTGCTGAGCAGGCGGTGGACGGCAAGGAAGCGGTTAATCCGGAGTATTCGCGCCAATTGCGTCGGATCAACCTGGCGCTGGCCGAATCAAGCTCCGGTGGGTTGCCGGCGGATGAGGTTGCCTTTGCCCGTCGAGCCGGGCAACTAAGGGCGGTTGGTCATGATTTTCTGAAGCTGACTCAGTCAGGTCCGGTCACCGGGCCGGAGTACCGTTTGTGGGGGGACTTCTTTAACAGGCTCTCAGACACCGTCGAAGTGGTGGTTGGTGGTCAGGCGAACCTGGTTGACGCTGAACAGCTCTACGAACTCGCCGCCCAGCTGTATCCCCTTTTTATCGATCGCTCCCATCTGCCCGAACGCCCCTTTATCGCCGTTGACGGCGAAACCAGCGCATATTACGCAGGCAACTATTATCTTTGCACCATGCCTGAGGTCATAGCGGACGGCTATGGTCGCCGCAGGGCAGAGGGGATGAGCGAGCATCTGGGGCGCGCGATGGAACGCTACCTTGACGGCCCCTGCGAGCCGGACCTGATGTTTTCTGCTGCCGAGATGCTCTATGACTACGCCCTGGTTGCCGGTCCCGACCAGGCCGCCTACCGCGACCGAATCGAAAAGGCCGGCCCCGGAAAATCGGCTCCCTGGCTGATCCTGCTGGACAATTTTTCATTGGCGCATAATCAGCAGCAGGCGCTGGCAAATCTTGAACAGGCCCTGGCCGCAGCGCGCGCTGATCTCGACAGCGGTGACGAGATTAGTCTGGAGTTTGCAAACGAGGTTGAGCGCCAGCGCACGCTCTTGACCCAGGATCAGAGGCCGCTGCGGGTGCTGCAGTACCGGCCGTAATGGTGCTGGTTGTTAGGGGGCCAGGAATCAGGCATCGTTGCCGGCCGCAACCCCGGACGCCCAGGCCCATTGGAAGTTATGGCCACCCAGATGGCCGGTCACGTCCACCACCTCTCCGATGAAGTACAGGTTTGGCCGTTCCAGAACCGCCATGGTTTTGGAGGACAGCTGCCGGGTATCCACGCCCCCCAGGGTCACTTCCGCAGTCCGGTAGCCTTCGGTGCCGGCAGGTTTGATGGTCCATTGACCCAATGCTTGAGTGACCTGCTCCAGGTCGCTGTTCTTATAGCCCTGCAGGGGCCCGCTCCAGCCATGCAGATCATTGTAGGCCTGGGCAAACCGCTTTGGCAGATGCTGGCCAAGATAGTGTGCGACCGTTGATTGGGGTTTCTGTTTCCGCAGTGACAGAAGGTCTTCGTGAATCTGGTTGGCGGGTAACAGATTAATCGACAGCTCGTCACCCTGTTGCCAGTAACTGGAGATCTGCAACATTGAGGGTCCGCTGAGGCCGCGATGGGTAACCAGCATGGGTTCGCGAAAATGCTGATGGTGGCAGGTGACATCGACGGGGCAGCTGATGCCCGACAGGGGCGAGAGTTGTTCCTTCAGTTCCGGGTGAAGGGTGAACGGCACCAGGCCAGCCCTGGTGGGCAGGACCCTCAGCCCGAACTGTTTTGCGATCTCGTAGCCGAAGCCTGTGGCCCCCATAGTGGGAATGGACAGCCCGCCACTGGCAACGATCAGGGATTCGCACGTGAGTGTGCCGGCGCTGGTTGCCAGCTGGTAGCCGGACTCTGTGGCCTGAACCCGGGATACGGAGGTCTTCAGCCGGATCTCAGCGCCTGCCCATTCACACTCGGTGAGCAGCACATTGAGTATGTCTTTGGCGCTGTCTTTGCAGAACAGCTGCCCGGCGGCTTTCTCCTCATGCTCCACGCCATGGCGCTCCACCAGTTCGAGGAAATCCTGCGGTGTGTAACGCTTGAGCGCGGAGATACAGTAGTGAGGGTTATCGGACAGGAAGTTGGCGGGTGTGCTGTTCAGATTGGTGAAATTGCAGCGCCCGCCGCCGGACATAAGAATTTTCTTGCCAGGCTTATTGGCATGGTCGATCACCAGGACCCTGCGGCCCCGGTAGCCCGCCGCTGCGGCACACATCAGGCCGGCGGCACCGGCACCAATAATAATTACGTCGTAATCCGAAGCCATGAATCATCGCAGACATTTGAATGTGCGGGCATTATACGTGGCCCCGGCTTCGTCGTCTGTGTTTGGCAGATTTGGCAGGGATTGTGGTTGGTGTTGGAGTGCAGGGTATGGAGGAGCAGAGGGCCCGGCGTTGCCAGGAGCAAGCCGGGCCGATTACGCTGTTAGCTGTTTTTCAGCGTTGCCATATCGATAACGAACCGGTACTTCACATCGCCTTTCTTCATCCGCTCATAGGCGTCGTTGATGTTGTGAATATCAAGCATTTCGACATCGCAGCTGATGTCGTTCTCCGCGCAGAAATCCAGGACTTCCTGGGTTTCCGGCATGCCGCCAATCAGCGAGCCAGCCAGGACACGGCGTTTGAACACCAGGGCGCCGGCCTGAAGGGCGGGCTCGATGGGCTCAAGCAGCCCGACAATAATGTGAGTGCCATCGTAGTTCAGGCAGTTGAGGTACGGGTTCAGGTCGTGCTGTACCGGCACGGTGTCCAGCATGAAGTCCAGGGTCTCGGCAGCTGCGGCCATCTGGTCTTCATCGGTGGAGATCACAACGTGATCGGCACCCTGCTTCTTGGCTTCCGACACCTTGCTCTCTGAGCGGGTAAAGATGGTGACTTCGGCGCCAAGTGCCTTGGCGAATTTCACGCCCATGTGGCCAAGTCCGCCCATGCCGATAACCCCGACTTTGTGTCCGGCTTTGACGCCATAGTGACGCAGCGGCGAGTAGGTGGTGATGCCGGCACACAGCAAGGGTGCTGCTGCTTTGATGTCGAGTTTCTCTGGAATCCGAACTACAAACCGTTCACTGACAACGACGCGCTCGGAGTAGCCGCCGAAGGTGATGGAATGGTCGTGGCGGTCCTCACCGTTGTAGGTGCCGGTCATGCCTTCGCTGCAGTACTGTTCCAGGCCCGCTTCGCAGGCGGAGCAGGTGCGGCAGGAATCGACCATACAGCCCACACCAACCATATCGCCTTCCCGGTAGTTTTTGACGTCGGGTCCTACAGCGGTGACCCGGCCGACGATTTCATGGCCGGGGACAACCGGGTACTGAGTAACGCCCCAATCATTCTGGGCAAAATGGATGTCGGTATGGCAAACACCGCAGTAGTCGATTTCAATGGCAACGTCATCTTTGCGCAAAGACCGCCTCGTAATGTCGTGAGGGGCCACGCCAGAGGTGGGAGATTGTGCTGCGAATGCCTTGGTTGCTGTCATAGTTCAGTCTCCTTGTTCGGGTGTGGGTCCAGTTATACTCTGGATTGCTCCGGATCTATCACTGTTTGACATTGCCATCGTGTAACCGGCGACTGGCTGGCTATAGCTGAATGAAGCCTTCCATGAAAAACGCCGCCTGACCGGCAATGGATACGCGTTCTCCGTTAAGTTCACATCGAAGGACGCCGCCGCGTTTCGAGACCTGCCTGGCATCCAGGCTGGTTTTGCCCAGCACTTCGGCCCAGTAGGGCACCAGGACACTGTGGATGGAGCCGGTAACCGGGTCTTCATCAATGCCTGCGCCCGGAGCGAAGTACCGACTGACGAAGTCGCTCTCATCCCCTCGGGCGGTCACAATCAGTCCCTGATTACCCAGTTCCCTGAGCTTGCCCAGATCCGGTTGTGCGCCGCGCACGGCAGTCTCGTTGTCCAGCACCAGCATGTAATTGGTGTCGTTGGGTACAAAATACGCGGTTTCCGAAAAGCCCGGTAAGGCTTCTCGAATAAGTGGGGGCGTTTCCCTCTGCTCGAACGAGAGGTTGGGAAAGTCGAGAACCAGCCAGCCATCGTCGGTCTGTTTCACGCCCAAAGGGCCGCTTTTTGACTGAAAGCGGATGCTGTCTTTTGCCCACCCCAGTTTGTTGAAAAGTACCCAGGCACTGGCAAGCGTGGCGTGGCCGCACAGAGGCACTTCGAACCCTGGCGTAAACCAGCGGATGTGAAAGTCGGCCTCCTCGTTCTCCGGCAACCTCAGGAAAAAGGCAGTTTCAGACAGATTGTTCTCACCGGCCAGTGCCAGCAACGTTTCATCCGGCAGCCATTGTTCAAGCGGCATGACAGCAGCGGGGTTACCGCCAAAGACTCGGTCGGTAAAAGCATCTACCTGGTAAATGGGATAGGTCATTCTCTGTTCCTTGTTCGTGAGATCGGCATAAAGCCATTACTGGGTTTGTTCATGGCTTATTGTGTGCGAGCGGAGACGTGCATAACAGATTCAGGTAACCTTAATTTGAACCGGTACAGATGTTCTAGAAAGGCATCTGTACTGGTCATATTTCCGACAAACTGTACCGATTCGACCGGCCCGGAATCTGGTGCAATGGTCGGCATCAGGTGTTCAGTAATTGTCAGTAGGGTGGGTGACATGGGTGTTTTATACAATCAGGTGGCAGACCAGCTGCAGGCGCTGATTAAGGAGGGTGTTTATCGCGATGGTGATCGTCTGCCAGGTGTTCGGGTTCTGAGCCGGCAACTCGGTGTGAGCATTTCGACGGTACTGCAGGCCCATCAGACCCTGGAAGGGCGCGGCTACCTGGATGCCCGTGAGCGCAGTGGCTATTTTGTTCGGCTGCCCGCCCTGGATGCGCCTGAGCCGGTCATGCAGAAACACCGGGCCAAACCGGTGCCGGTGACGGCGCGGGAAATGACGCTCGACCTGTGTGCGGATGAACAGAAGCGTATGGTGCCGCTGGCGACCGCGATCCCACATCCGGACTTCCTGCCCGTGCGACAGATTCAGCAAAGTACCCTCTGGGCGGCTCGCCGTGGACTGGAAACCCTGGACTACGCCTTTCCGGGCAAGGAGTCGTTCCGGCGCCAGATCGCTCAGCGCATGGCGACCCTCGGAGTCCCCATCACGCCGGACGACGTGCTGGCGACCAACGGCGCTCAGGAAGCCATCATTCTCGCACTTCGGGCCGTCACCCAGCCCGGTGATATTGTTGCTGTCGAGACCCCCTCGTTCCCAGGCATTCTTCAGGCGCTCGAAGTGGTGGGTCTGCGGGTGATCGAAATTCCAACCCACCCCTCGGACGGGGTGAGCCTGGAGGGACTGCAACTGGCGCTCGGTCAGTGGCCGCTCAAGGCCTGCGTGGTGGTGACCAATCACAGTAACCCGATGGGGGCCAGAATGCCGGATGAGCGCAAGAAACAGCTGGTTTCCATGCTGGCGGCGGCAGCGGTCCCGCTGATTGAAGATGACATCTACGGCGACCTGTATCACTCGGGCGAGCGCCCGAGGCCAGCGAAGGCCTTTGATCGCACGGACAATGTGATTTACTGCAGCTCTTTCTCCAAAACCATTTCGCCGGGGCTTAGGCTCGGCTGGATGGTGCCGGGCAGGTACATGGCCAGCGCGAGGCAGCACAAGTATTTTGTGAATCTGGCAACTTCGTCGATTCCCCAGCTGGCGGTGGCGCATTTCCTGGAACAGGGCAGTTACGACCGCTATCTTCGCTCGGCCCGGCAGCATTATCGGGAGTCGTCAGAGCGGATGCGAGCAGCGATTACCCGGTCATTCCCCGAGGGGACAGCCGTCAGCCGCCCCCAGGGTGGGTTTGTCCTGTGGGTGCAATTGCCCGAGGGCGTTTCAGGCACTGAGGTGTTTCACCGGGCCCGTGCAGAACATATTAATGTCTCGCCCGGCCTGATGTTTTCAACCACCAATAAATACGACAACTGCCTCAGGCTTAACAGCGCTAATCCGTGGACCGGGCGAATTGAGCAGGCGGTTGCCCGGCTGGGTGCGCTGGCCCATGAGGCTCAGGGTGCTTTATTGCCTCCCGCGTAAATCCAGAGAGTCCAGAAGACCGGCCGCGATGGCTATTCCTGTCACATCCGGCAGACGCTCGGCACCAAGCCGTTTCATGACGCGTGCCCTGTAGAGATCAATGGTTTTTACGCTTACGTTGAGCTGGTCGGCGATTTCCCGGCTGGTGTAACCCTGCGCCAGTGGCAGGAATACATCCCGTTCACGACGGGTGAGGGTGCTGAGCAACGTCTCTGTACGTGCGTCGCCCCTCTGCTGCTGACTGGTCTGCTGATGTTCCTGAAGGGCCTGTTGTACGCTGTCCAGTAACAGCTGCTCATTGAAAGGCTTCTCGATAAAGTCGAAGGCGCCAGACTTGAACGCCCGGACGACGATGGGCACATCGGCGTGGCCGGATATGAAAATGATGGGCAGCTCCAGTCCCCTTTTTTGCAGTTCCTCCTGAACATTCAGGCCGCCCAGGCCGGGCATCCGGACATCCAGGACCACGCAGCCCGAGTTCTTTTGGGTAACTGAATCCAGAAATTTTCGGCCATCGCTGTAGGCCTCTACCTTCAGGCCGACAGACTCCAGCAGCCACTGGGTGGACTCCAGCATGCCCGCATCGTCGTCGACAACGTAAACGATCGTGGCATCTGCGGCTGTGTGTTCAGTCATCGGGTTTTGTCTCCGTCGGGTTCGCGGCTTTGTTCTTATGGCAGAGAGAGGCTGGGAAACGACAGATCAGCGACAGCCCACTGGTCCCGGCTGGCCGGGCGTCCAGAAACCCGCCGAACCCCTCGATAATAGAACGGCTCATGGAGAGCCCAAGTCCAAGCCCCTGGGGTTTGCTGGTATAAAACGGTTGGAACATCTGGCGGATGCCCTGGTCATCCAGCCCCGGCCCTTCGTCCGTGACTTCAATCAGGGTTTCCTTGGACTCGTTCACACAAGTGCTGATGGTGATCCCGGATGGTTTGTCGCCCTCGTTGTGCGCTCGGGCTTCGACGTTGGCTTCGATGCCATTGCGGATCAGGTTGATCAGGACCTGTTCCAGCAAAACCGGGTCGGCGTTGATGACAGGGGTGTAGCTGGCCAGCTTTTCAGTAATCTGAACGCCGTTTTTTTCCGCTTCCCACTGGCACAGGTGGGTAACATTGGTTATCACATCATTCAGGGCGATCGGTGCCGTGCGCTTATGCCCTTTTCGCAGGAAGGCCCTCAAGCGCTTGATTACCTCCGAGGCGCGATTGGCGTGATGGATAATCTTCTGCAGGCCATCATCAACGCGTTCAAAGCCTTCCGGATTGGCGCGTGCGTTTTTCAGATAGCGCTGGCTTGCGCTGGCAAAGTTCACAATGGTGGCCAGGGGCTGGTTCATTTCATGAGCTATGCTGGACGCCAGTTCGCCCAGGGTGGCAAGGCGAGCAGCATGGGCCAGTTCGTCCGCCAATCGGCGGTTACTTTTTTCAGACTCGACCCTGGCGGTAATGTCCCGGGTAACGCTGACGGCCTCAATCACTGCGCCGGTATAGGTTTCGCGTATGGCGCGGCTGGAAATCTCGAACCAGCGCTTACTGCCATCCCGGTGCAGAATCTCCAGGGTCATGGTGGCGTAGCCGTCATCCCGCAGGCGATTACGTGTCTCGATGAGTTTCTGAGCTACCGAATCGCCGCGAAAAACGTCTTCCAGCGACTTGCCTCGTAACTCTTCGGGCCAGTACCCCAGAAGGCGCCAGGAGGCCGGGGTGGCATCAATGAAACGTCCATCGGGGGCGTGGCGGGAGATAAGGTCCGTGGTGTTTTCGGTAATCAGTCGATACAGCCGGTTTGAGCGCGTGGCGTCCTGGCGCATGCGCACGTCATTTGTAGCATCCCGGGCCCGCACCAGTACCTGCCCACTGTCGCAGTCAGGAATGAAGGTCCAAAGCAGAATTTTTGTCGTGATCCGGGATTCAACGCCCTCAATAGCGCGGTCCTGATTCAGGGCCGACTGGACCAGTGCAGCGCTATTAACCGGAAGCAGATCGCCAAACCTTGCCATGCCGCTGCTCCGGAGCAAATCCTGGGCCGCAGGGTTGTTCTTGAGCACCCTTGAGTCAGCATCAATCACCAACCCGGGTTGCGGGTCTGCGTCTGGCAAACTAAATACGGTAGCAGGGGGAGAATCCGTCATGTCGAACAACTTATAGTATATCCACTATAATACGTTGGTGCAGTTTCTAGTATTGGCACTATTAAATACTATTCTTGCCAGCAGAAATCATAACTGCTTTAGCGATTCTCCTGAAATATGCCATAAGAACAACAGCGCTCACAGAGGAATACACAATGACCTCGATTTTTGATCAAGGCCTCGCGCCCGTCGATGCCAATTTCGCCGTTCAATCCCCGATTGATTTCATCGAACGCACCGCGAGTGTTTACCCGGAATATCCGTCGGTTGTGCACGGTGCTATCCGGTACACCTGGGGAGAGACCTACGAGCGTTGCCGCCGCCTCGCATCTGCGCTGAAAGGGCGCGGAATAGGTGTTGGCGATACGGTTGCGGTTATGCTTCCCAACATCCCCGCTATGGTGGAAAGCCATTTCGGTGTGCCGATGATTGGTGCGGTGCTGAATACCCTGAACGTCCGGCTTGATGCCGATGCCATAGCGTTCATGCTCGAGCATGGTGAGGCGAAGGTTGTGATTGCCGACCGGGAGTTTGGCCAGGTTGTTAAGGATGCCGTTCGGCATCTGGCGGACAAGCCGTTGATCATAGACGTTGATGATCCTGAGTATGGAGAAGGTGTACAGGTCAGTGACCTGGATTACGAGGCCTTTCTGCAGGAAGGCGATCCCGAGTTCCAGTGGGGCTTTCCGGATAATGAGTGGGATGCTATTTCCCTGAATTACACGTCTGGCACCACCGGTAATCCCAAAGGCGTTGTCTACCATCACCGTGGCGCCTATCTGAATGCCTTGGGTAACCAGGTGGTGTGGTCCATGGACATGCATCCGGTCTATCTCTGGACTCTGCCCATGTTCCATTGCAACGGCTGGTGTTTCCCATGGACCATCACCGCGATGGCGGGTACACATATTTGTCTGCGCCGAGTTGATCCCGAGAAGATTTTGCAGCTCATTCGTGATCATCAGGTCACGCATATGTGCGGTGCGCCCATTGTTCTGAATGCGCTGCTCAACGTGCCCGAGTCTGCTAAAGCCGGTATCGAACACGAAGTGAAGTCTATGACGGCCGGTGCGGCTCCTCCGGCACAGGTCATTGATGCCATTGAAAAAATGGGACTCAAGGTCACTCACACCTACGGTCTGACCGAAGTTTACGGCCCGGTCACTGTCTGTGCCTGGAAGTCCGAGTGGGACAACCTGCCCCTCGAAGATCGCGCCCGTATCAAGGCACGCCAGGGCGTTCGTTACCATACCCTGGCAGGCACCATGGTGGGGGATCCCAATTCCATGGAACCAGTGCCTAAAGATGGCAAGACCATTGGAGAGATTTTCCTCCGCGGCAATACCACGATGAAGGGCTACCTGAAGAATCCGACCGCGACCGAAGAGGCCTTCCGTGGTGGCTGGTTCCACACCGGTGATCTGGCGGTGTGGCATGAAGATGGTTACATGGAGATCAAGGATCGCCTGAAGGACATCATCATCTCCGGTGGCGAAAACATTTCAACCATCGAGGTAGAAGACGCCCTCTACCGCCATCCCGCTGTGCTGGAAGCGGCAGTGGTTGCCCGTCCGGATGAAAAGTGGGGAGAAACACCCTGTGCATTTGTGACTCTGAAACCGGAAGCGGGTGATGTCAGCGAAGAGGAAATCATCAACTTCTGTCGTGAGCGCCTGGCCCGGTTCAAGGTACCCAAGACTGTCGTCTTTTCGGAGCTGCCCAAGA
This sequence comes from Marinobacter sediminum, assembly GCF_023657445.1. NCBI lineage: Bacteria > Pseudomonadati > Pseudomonadota > Gammaproteobacteria > Pseudomonadales > Marinobacteraceae > Marinobacter > Marinobacter sediminum. The sequence continues at coordinate 559,278 of NZ_JAGTWY010000001.1, forward strand.
CTTCCACGGGTAAGATCCAGAAGTTCGTACTGCGGGACCAGGCCAAAGAGCTGGACTGATCCCCGGATCGGCGTTGCCCGATTCTTGAAACACTGAACCGGCTGCCCCCGATTCGGCACGGAGGCAGTCATTCCTTGAGTGAATTTGGGAGGCGATACGCCTCCCTTTTTTTGTCGTCGAGAAACTGGATGACAGAATGTCATTACGTGACAATCTGTCGGATTTTTCGGGTCTGGCCCTTCCTTCCTTCTTGTTTTCAGGTTTAAACTGATTTGACTGATGATTTTTTGTCCGCTGTTCGCAACCTAAAACAACAATCTGACGAAGACAGGAGCCAGCCATGACCATCAGCTCTACGCCAGAGGGAGTGTCGGTCAAGCCACGGCACATGCGGTTTGACGTCAGCGAGGATCTCAAGACCTTCTGGCATGGCAACGATGCCTTCCGGACTGCCTTTTTTAACGCGCTGTCCCTGCAGTTCCCCGATGGAGAGCAGCAGTTCATTAATGCCGTTCGCCTGTATCGTGATCAGATTGAAGACCCAAAACTGAAAGAAGAAATTCGCGGCTTTATCGGTCAGGAAGCGCTCCACAGCCGCGAGCACAGGCATTATAACGATGCCTTGAAGGCCCGCGGCTATGACATCGATGCCATTGATCGGCGTTTTGAAAAACACATGAGTTGGGTCGCTAACCTGGCCCCAAGTCGTCAGTTGGCGGGTACTTGCGGTGCGGAACACTACACGGCGGTGCTGGCCAATGCCATTCTGCGTCATCCGGAGTGGATGAAGGGCGCCACACCAGGCATGGCAAGACTCTGGCGCTGGCATGCGATCGAGGAAACCGAGCACAAATCCGTTGCTTTTGATGTGTACCGCGAATGTGTCGGCAATGAGCGATTGCGACGTGTTGTTTTCCTGTTTGTCACCTGGAATTTCTTCAAATACACCTTTCTGAATACCTGCAGCCTGCTGAAGACCGACGGGAAGTTGTGGAGTCTTCGGACCTGGCTTGGGGGATTGAACTTCCTCTGGGGGAAGCCGGGTGTGATACGCAAATGTCTGCCGGAGTTTCTGGCCTATTTCCGGGAGGGGTTTCATCCCTGGCAAAAGGATAATCGTCGCTTGCTGGAGAAAAACCTGAAGGAGCTGGAATCAATCTCTCAGGCGGGTTGAAAGCGAAATACTGAAATTCTGAAAAGGTTGTGTAAAACTGGATGCCTTTAAAAATAATGAAATAAAGGGCGTTCCCCCATGAGGGATGGCCCGAAGCTGGAGGCTTCTACCATGCGCGTTGGCCTGATCGTCGATTCGGCGTGTGATCTCCCCTACGAGTTCAGCCGCAAGCACGATCTTTTTATCCTCCCAGTAACAGCTGTGATCGACGGCGAAACCTACATTGACGAACACGACCCGGTCAGAACCCAGGAGTTCTATCAGCAAGGGTTGCTGCAAAAGGGTCACCAGGCCGAAACCAGAGCCTATTCTGCCGACAAGATCCATGATCTTTTCATTGAGAAGATTGTCACTCAATTCGATGTTGCCATCTGCGAAACTGTCACCCGCAGCCGTAGTCTGATCTTCCAGAATGCCACTGAGGCCATGAATAGCGTCATGGCCAACTATGACAAGGCTCGCCAGGCGGCCGGTCGGGACGGCAAGTTCTCTATGCGGGTGATCGACAGTAAGCAGATTTTCGCCGGCCAGGGTCTGCTGGCAGCCCATACCCTGAAGCTGATCGAACAAAAACTTTCGAAGAATGCTCTCCGCCATGAAGTTGAAACCTTCACGGACAAAATCCATACCTGCGTGATTCCCCGGGATCTGCACTACATTCGGGAACGTGCCCGCCGCCGGGGCGACAAGAGCGTCTCGGCCTTGGTGGCGTTCCTTGGCAAGGCGCTCAATATTACGCCGGTGCTTTTCGGCAAGGGGGCTGAAGCTCAGCCGGCCGCCAAAACCCGGAGCTTTGACGTCGCGGCAGAAAAGGTCATGAACTATGCCGCCGCTCGGGTAGAAGCCGGGTTGCTCACGCCATACGTCAGTCTGTCCTGTGGTCTCACGTGGACTGAAATCGAGGATCTGCCGGAGCTCAACCGGCTTCGGGACGCCTGCGAGCGCAATGGCGTTGAATTACTGTTGTCACAGATGGGGATTACCAGCTCCATCTATATTGGTCCGGGCAGCATTTGTCTGGCGCTGGCGGCGGAGCCCCACAGTTTCAGCGATTTTCAGTAGCCACTGACAATCCCATGCGGCGGTTAGTATTTGCTCCACCGCATTATCCTTCCGGTATTTTTGGCGAACTGCTCACAAGCTCTCCCATGTTAGCCTCATAGCCTGATCTCACATATTGAATACACAGGAAAGCATAAGCCATGACAGAGAGCAGCAAGGACCTTGCCAGCGCGTTACTGGACCAGCACGTTAAACACGAGATGGCGTCGCTGAAGGGCGCAAAGTTGCGCAAGTTTCTGGAGCAGGAGTTGACGGAGCTGCTTGGTCTCGCTGGCACCATTACCCTGAACCGGCTGACCTCGGTAAATCAGGTCATGGGCATTATTCATCGCATTGTGGTCAATATGGAGCTCGATGCCGGTATCCCGGAGCTGGCGGCTGAGATGGCAACAGAAGTAATGAATACACCGATTCAGGAACGGACAACCCTGGGTGAGATCCTGAGCCGGGAGCAGGCGACCGGCTTCCTTGAAGAAGCCCTGGAACTGCGTCAGCAGCGTGACCGGGTGATCAGTGAAATCATGGCGCACCCGGTCTATCAGGAACTGGTGTCCAATTTGGTCTACGCCGGCCTGGTGAATTACCTCTACGAGGACAACCTGATTACCAAGTCGGTTCCGGGTGTGGGGTCGATGATGAAGTTCGGCAGGCGTATGGCCAACAGGGCTGTACCGGGGCTGGACGAAACCTTTGAGCGGCGTATCAAGGCGTGGCTGTCTGACAGTCTGCCCGAGCTTATTGTCCGTAGTGAGCAATTCCTGCACAGGGCTCTGACTGACGATGAGCTCAGGGACAGCGTGATGGCTGCCTGGGTCTCCATGGAAGATCAAACCATCGCTGACCTGCGTGAGGGGATGGGCGATGTTGAGCTGCAGGAATTCGTGGTGCTTGGTTACGAGTTCTGGCTGCAGTTTCGCAAAACCGCCTACTTTGACGGCTGCGCCCGCGCGGCGGTTGAGCACCTGTTTGCCAAGTATGGCGACCGGCCGATTACCGATCTGCTCGACGATGTCGGAGTGACCCGTGAGGTGATCATGGCCGAGGTCGACGCCTACGCAATTCCGGTTATAGACGTTCTGCGCGAAGAGGGCTATGTTGAGGCCCTGGTTCGTCGCAGGTTGTCCGGCTTTTACACGTCGGCGGCAGCCCGCAAGATTCTGGAGTCTGAGGCCTGATGAGTGCAGCCTTTGACGTGAAGCGGAGGCGTTTGTGTTTACCGAATTATTCTGGGCCTACCTCGTTGCCATCACCCTGCTCACCATTACACCGGGTGTCGATACGCTGCTGGTTATGCGGAACACGGGGCGCGGTGGGCTGAAGGATGGTTGTGTGACCAGTGTCGGGATCTGTAGTGGGTTGTTCATCCACGCCACTCTCTCGGCACTGGGTATTTCCATTCTCCTGGTGGAAACGGCCTGGGCCTTCTCTGCGCTCAAGTGGGCAGGTGCCTGTTACCTGATCTGGCTGGGCATTGTCTCTCTGCGCCAGGCGCTGATGAAGGGAGAAAAAACTCCTGAGGCCAAATCTGCTGTGATAAAGCGGAACGTTTCGATCGCCGCTTCGTTCCGGGAGGGGCTGCTGTCCAATGTTCTCAATCCCAAGACGGCGCTGTTTTATATGGCGCTCCTGCCCCAGTTTGTGGATCCGGCGGGGAATGCGTTTCAGCAATCACTGATCCTGGCAGGTGTGCATTTCATGCTGGCTATGATCTGGCAATGCGGGCTGGCCTGGGTTGTGGTTCGTTTCAAGGGGCTTGGTGTAAGTGTAAGGCTCAAGCGGGCTCTTAATGCCACCACCGGCGGGTTCTTTGTTGCGATGGGGGCCAAGTTGGCCAGTACGTAATTCACCGTGGGTTCGCCCAAAGAAAAAAGAAAAAGGGAAGCTCGTAAGCTTCCCTTTTTTTGTTCAGGCAGTGTCTTGCTGACCCTGGCCTTACTTTTCCAGGTACTGGAGCTTGTCCGGCTTGCCGTCCCATTCTTCGGCGTCCGGCAGCGGATCTTTCTTCTCTGTGATGTTGGGCCATTTACCGGCGAGATCCGCGTTGAGTTCCACAAACTGGACCTGATCGGCGGGCAGCTCGTCTTCGGCGAAAATCGCTTCCGCCGGACACTCGGGTTCACAGAGGGCGCAGTCGATGCACTCGTCCGGATCGATTACCAGAAAGTTCGGGCCTTCGTAGAAACAGTCTACCGGGCAGACTTCCACGCAGTCCGTATATTTACACTTGATGCAGTTATCAGTAACGATAAACGCCATAGTCAGATCCCTGGTCCAGTGGTCAATCTCATCGGGAGCTTGTGTAACGGCTCCATGGTTATGTTTTAGTGCGCAATATTGTAGGGAGCGCCCTGCAGACCCGCAAGAGCTGGGCCGCTATATCTTTATTACTTAGGTCAAAAAGCTGGACAGTTGCTGTTATTTGGCCAGCAGTTCCTTCAGTTCGTAAAGCCGGTTCAGGGCTTCTCTCGGGGTCAGGTCATCCAGCTCAAGCGTCTTCAGCGCCTGCTCAACCACACTGGGCTCCAGGCTGGCAAACATATCGCCCTGCATGACGGGGTCACTGGCTTTTGTCGAGGACTGTGGACGAGATTCCTGAACGCTTGGCGCCGGACCCTGGCTGGCCGGCGCTGCCGGGGTTGCACTACCTTCCAGGTGCGCCAGCTGGCCCTTGGCATTGCGAATCACGTCCTGGGGCACGCCCGCCAGCTTGGCCACCTGCAAACCGTAGCTCTGGCTTGCCGGGCCATCGTGGACATTGTGCAGGAACACAATGCTGTCGTCGTGTTCGGTGGCGGTCAGGTGCACGTTAACGGCATGCTGCAGGTCGTCGGCGAGCTGTGTCAGCTCAAAATAGTGCGTCGCAAACAGAGTGTAGCAACGAATGTTTTTTGCCAGGTGTTCGGCGGTGGCCCAGGCCAGCGACAAGCCATCAAAGGTACTGGTGCCTCGACCCACCTCGTCCATCAATACCAGACTGAACTCCGTCGCATTGTGGAGAATGTTGGCGGTTTCGGTCATTTCCACCATAAAGGTGGAGCGCCCTCCGGCGATGTCGTCCGAGGAGCCCATCCGGGTAAAGATACGATCTACCGGACCCAGGACGGCACGATTGGCCGGTACGAAGCTGCCTGTGTAGGCGAGCAGGGCAATCAGCGCGGCCTGACGCATGTAGGTGGACTTACCGCCCATGTTCGGGCCGGTGATCACCAGCATACGGCGTTGGGTGTCCATCAGCAGATCGTTAGGCACAAACGGTTCGGCCAGCAGCTGTTCCACCACCGGATGCCGGCCTTCTTCAATATCGAAGCCCGGTGACTCACTGAATTCCGGCGCCGCAAAGCGCAGGCTGGTTGCCCGCTCGGCAAAGTTGCTCAGTACGTCCAGTTCAGCCAGGGCCTGGGCTGCATCCTGTAGTGGTGCAAGCTGCTCTGCGACCCTTTCCAGCACCTCGTCATAAAGGGCCTTTTCGCGGGCCAGCGCACGGCTTTTGGCACTCAGGGCCTTGTCCTCGAACTCTTTCAGTTCGGGGGTGATAAAGCGCTCGGCATTTTTCAGGGTCTGGCGCCGGATGTAATCGACCGGGGCCTGACCTGACTGGGCGCGGCTGATTTCGATGTAATAGCCGTGCACCCGGTTATACCCAACCTTGAGGGTGCTGATGCCGGTGCGGTCCCGCTCCCGGGTCTCTACATCCAGCAGATACTGGCCGGCGTTCTCGCTGATGTTGCGAAGTTCGTCCAGCTCCTCATCGAACCCTTCACGGATCACGCCGCCTTCACGAATGACCACGGGCGGGTTGTCGATGATGGAGCGTTCCAGCAGGTCGGCAAGCTCCGGGTATTCGCCAATGATGGTGGCCAGCTTCACGATATGGTGGGAATTGACCGGTTTCAGGGTCTCCTGGAGGTTCGGCAGCGCCTGGAAGGCGTCCCGCAGACGGGCCAGATCCCGTGGGCGGGCCGAGCGCAAGGCGACCCGGGCGAGAACCCGTTCAATGTCGCCGACCGCCTTCAGCAGACCGTGTACCGGCTCGTAATGGAAACCGTCCAGTAGCGCTGACACGGCCTGCTGGCGCTGTGATACCACATTTACGTCCCGCAACGGGCGATTGAGCCAGCGTCGAAGTTCGCGTCCGCCCATGGACGTGGCGGTTCGGTCCATCACCCAGGCGAGGGTGTGCAGGTGGCCGCCCATGAGATTGATGTCTATTTCCAGATTGCGCCGGCTGGCAGCGTCCAGGATAACCGCCTCATCCCGCCGCTCCCGCGTCAGTTTCCGGATGTGGGGCAGGGCGGTGCGCTGGGTTTCCTTTGCGTATTGCAGCAGGCAGCCCGCGGCGCAGATGGCCAGGGTCAGGTCCTCGCAGCCAAACCCGGTAAGGTCCCGCACCTGCAGCTGGTGCGTAATCACCCGGCGTGCGGTGTCGGATTCGAACAGCCAGGGGCCCTGGCGTCGAATTCCCGTGAAGCCCTCCAGAACCTCTTCGTACGGGAAATCCTCACTGATCAGGATCTCGGCCGGACGCACCCGTTGGAGTTCGCCCTGCAGCGCTTCAAGGTTATCCAGCTCGGAGACGGCGAAGCGGCCACTGGAAATATCCAGCGAGGCAAACCCGAACTGCTCGCGATGGCTGTATATTGCCACGAGTAGGTTATCGCGGCGGTCTTCGAGGTAGGCGTCGTCGCTCAGCGTGCCGGGAGTAACAATTCTTACGACCTGGCGATCAACGGGACCTTTGCTGGTGGCCGGGTCGCCAATCTGTTCACAGATGGCAATGGATTGACCGGCCCGCACCAGCCGGGCAATGTACCCTTCAGACGAGTGAAAAGGAATGCCGGCCATGGGAATCGGGTTGCCACCTGATTGCCCTCGCGCCGTCAGGGTAATGTCCATCAGCTCAGCGGCTTTTTTGGCGTCTTCGTAAAACAGCTCATAGAAATCCCCCATGCGGTAGAACACCAGTTCATTAGGGTGCTGACCCTTGATCTTCAGGTACTGCTGCATCATTGGGGTGTGCTTGGAGAGATCGGTCTGAGCTGCTGACATGGACGGGTCCGGTTGCCTTGCTTTGGGTGGAGGCGTGAATTGTAAGAAAATAACGCCCGGGATGAAATGAAGGAGATCATTATGACTGGCAGTGATCAGGAATTGTTCGACGCCGGAGAGCGCCTTGGGGAACTGCTGGAACGCCAGGGACGTATGATTGCCACGGCCGAAAGTTGCACCGGCGGTTGGGTGGCCAAGGCACTGACTGACAAGGCAGGCTCATCCGCCTACGTATTCGGTGGTCTGGTCACCTACAGCAACCAGGCCAAACAGGAACTGCTGGGGGTGACCGGGAAATCACTGGAGGACCACGGTGCGGTCAGCGAACCGGTCGTTCGGGAGATGGTAGCCGGTGCTCTGGCTGCCACCGGTGCCGATGTGGCTGTCGCCATCAGCGGTGTCGCAGGCCCGGGCGGAGGCAGTGAGGAAAAGCCGGTGGGCACGGTCTGGTTCGCCTGGGGCGATAATCCGGCTTCCACCGAGGCTGTCGTTGAGCATTTTTCCGGTGACCGGGATCAGGTTCGGCGTCAGGCGGCGCTCTTCGCACTGCAGGGGGTCCGGGGGTTCCTGGAGGCGTCCTGACCGGTGCCGAATAGCGCGTATGCAACAATCAAATCAGTTTCACAAAAGAGGGGTTGGTCTGCTCATCGGGTTATGTTTTAATACTGTTCAAATATACAGGGAATTTGCTGTATCTGCTGTACAAGTTCCCGCACCATTATTCCGCGACCGGTCTTGAGTGATTACCGGCCGCTACGGCGACAGAGGGTTTTGCACTGATGGAAGACAACCGCAAGAAAGCACTAAGCGCAGCACTGAGCCAGATCGAACGCCAGTTCGGTAAAGGCGCCGTCATGAAAATGGGCGACCAGCCCCGCGAAGCCATTCCTGCGGTGTCCACCGGCTCTCTGGGGCTGGATGTTGCCCTGGGTATAGGCGGCCTGCCCTACGGTCGTATCTGTGAGATCTACGGCCCGGAAAGTTCTGGTAAAACCACATTGACCCTGCAGGTGATTGCCGAGGCTCAAAAGGCAGGTAAAACCTGTGCCTTCGTGGATGCTGAGCACGCTCTGGACCCGATTTACGCGGAAAAGCTGGGTGTTAACGTGGATGACCTGCTGGTGTCCCAGCCGGACACCGGTGAACAGGCGCTGGAAATCGCCGATATGCTGGTTCGCTCCAACGCGGTGGACGTCATCATCGTGGACTCCGTGGCGGCGCTGACTCCAAAAGCGGAAATTGAAGGTGAGATGGGCGACAGTCACGTAGGTCTTCAGGCACGGCTGATGTCCCAGGCACTGCGTAAACTCACAGGTAACGTCAAGCACGCCAACTGCCTGCTGATCTTCATCAACCAGATCCGGATGAAGATCGGCGTGATGTTCGGCAGCCCGGAAACCACCACCGGTGGTAACGCGCTGAAATTCTATTCTTCCGTACGCCTCGATATCCGCCGCATCGGTGCGGTAAAAGACGGTGACGAAGTCGTGGGCAACGAAACTCGCGTCAAAGTCGTCAAGAACAAGGTGTCTCCGCCGTTCAAGCAGGCTGAATTCCAGATCATGTACGGCAAGGGGATCTACCACATGGCCGAAGTTCTGGATATGGGTGTGAAAGAAGGCTATGTGGACAAATCCGGTGCCTGGTATGCCTACAACGGTGACAAGATTGGCCAGGGTAAGGCGAATGCCTGCAAGTTCCTGGAAGAGAACATGGAGATCGCCACCGAAATTGAAGCCAAGGTCCGCGACAAGCTGATGCCTAAGCCGGAGAAAAAGGAAAAGGCTGAGGAAGCACCGGCTGAAGCGAATGGTGAGCTGCTTTAAGTAGTCCTCGGGAGGCGTAATGGACACCAAAAAGAAATTGCTGGTTGTTGCCCATGCGCCTTCCCCGAATACTCTCAAACTGCGGGACGCGGTCGCGCAGGGTGCTCGCCACGAAGATATCGAGAACGTCGAGGTAACGGTCCTGGCACCCCTGGATGCAGGCCCTGAGGACGTTCTTGCCTGCGATGCCATTATCCTGGGCACCACTGAAAACCTCGGCTACATGAGCGGGGCTCTGAAGGACTTCTTTGATCGCAGTTACTACCCCTGCCTGGAAAAAACCCAGGGCTTGCCCTTTGCTTACTACATCCGGGCAGGGCATGACGGTACCGGTACCAACCGGGCGATTGAAAGTATCACCACAGGTCTTCGCTGGCGGCAACTCCAGGACCCCCTGATTTGCCGGGGCGAATACCGGGACGAGTTCGAGGAACAGTGTCGGGAACTGGGAATGTACGTTGCGGCTAGCCTGGACGCTGGCCTAATCTGAGAGACGTTTCAGTCTTCAGCTGGCAAACCGGTTGTAGAAGCCTTCGATTCGCGACAGAGCATTGTCGGCTGCACGTGAATAGCCTTTTTTATCCTGGCAATAACTGAACTGTACGCTAACCCGGAAACCAGTCTGAAATGGCTGGCATTCCACCACCCGCGCACAGACCCGCGATTCGCTGATGTACTTACCCTGAAAATCCATAAATAACCGGACCCCCGGTTCCACCGGGCGTGGACAAAGTACAGCCATACCGTAGCGATTAAGGTCCAGGCAGGTAACGGCTGTGGCCTGTCTGCCGCGACCAAACAAGCCGCGTTCCCGCAAATGTACTTTGAGGCAAGAGGCCGGGAAGCGATCCTTGATTCTGCGATCTGCGGAATCACTCGTCATACGTTGGCATCCATCGCGTGTCTTGTCTTTGTTATTGGCCGAACCGTTGGTTGGCTAAACCGTGGTCGGGAGATGAAGTGTAGTTCTCGGACATAGGTCTGAAAAATGACTGGCGGCTGTTTTGTGAACTGGCTAACAGTTTTGTGGAGCCCTGAAACGTTCCGAGAAATCTATACCCTGCACGCGACAGGGAGGGCTGCAGAATCTACAATGACCGGCCAATGATTCAACTGTTACAGGACCAAACCTTGAAGTCACTGTCTCTGCACCAGCTCTACAAAGCCTGTGTTCTGAAAGATTTGCCATTCAAAACCACCAGACAACTGGAGCCTCTGTCCGAAATCGTCGGCCAGAATCGCGCCCAGGAAGCGGTGCGCTTTGCGCTGGCTATGCCCCATGGTGGATACAACGTCTACGCGGTGGGCCGCAACGGTCTGGGTAAACGCACCATGATGCTGCGTTATCTTGAGCACCATGTGGATACCGATCAGCAAAGCCATGACTGGTGCTATGTGGCGAACTTCGAGGAGCCAAGGGTACCCAAGCTGTTGCAGCTGCCTGCGGGCCAGGGAACTCAGCTCAAGCAGGACATGGAAAAGCTCATGAGTCGTCTGGTGAAGGTGATTCCCCAGACGTTTGACAGTGACAGCTTTCTGGAGCGCTCCGAGCAGCTCAAGAACGAATACGGCAAGATGCAGGAAGACGAGCTGGAAAAGGTTGCGGCTCAGGCTAAACGAAAAAAGGTTCGCCTGACCGTTTCCACACCTGGCGGCTATCGGTTGGTGGCCATGAATGGTGAGGAGCCCCACACCGCGGAATCGTTTCAGGCATTGACGGAGGCGCAGCGGGACAAGTTCGAAGACGCCATCGACAAGCTTGAGAAAAAACTGCGTCAGGCACTTCGTAAGTTGGCCGACTGGGAGCAGGAGTATGCCGATAAGCAGCAGGCCTTGAATGAGGAGACGCTTGCGGGCATTTCCGGTCACCAGATCGACGAACTCGAGCAGAAATACAAGGATATGCCGGAGGTTGTTGCTTTTTTCGAGGCGGTACGGGCCGATCTGGCAGAGAATCTCGATATTTTCCTTGATGACAACGAGGAGCAGGCAGCGATCGCCTATGCGTCGCTGGACAAGAAGATGCCGAGACGTTATCTGGTCAACGTGCTGGTGCATCAGAAAACCAACGAAGTCCCCATGGTGGTTGAGGACAACCCGACCTACCACAATCTGTTCGGTTACGTGGAAAACGTCACCTTCAAAGGCACGGTTTTCACCGATTTCTCGCTGATACGCCCGGGCAGCCTGCATAAGGCCAATGGTGGTTATCTGTTGATGGATGCCATCAAGGTGCTTGAGCAGCCTTTCGTGTGGGATGGCCTGAAACGGGCGCTGCGTTCCAAGTGCATTCAGATCAACTCGCTGGAGCGGGAGCTGACCCTTTCCGGGACCATATCCATTGAGCCGGAAGCGGTGCCACTGGATGTGAAGATTGTGCTGTTTGGTGACCGTGAAACCTGGATGCTGCTGCAGGAATACGATTCAGAGTTCGCGGAGCTGTTTCGGGTAACCGCGGATTTCGAGAACGAAATGTATCGCTCCGATGACAGTCAGCTGCTGTACGCCAAGTTTATTGCCAGCCTCGTGAGCGAGAAGCAACTGCTGCACTGCTCGAACAAGGCCGTTGCCAGGGTGATCGAGCACAGCGCTCGTATGGCCGAGCACCAGAATCGCCTCTCCCTCCATGCAGCCAATATTGCCAACCTGCTGAGGGAGTCTGATTTCTGGGCCCGTCAGGCTGGAGCGAAGCTCATCCAGGATATTCATGTGGAGCGTGCTCTGGAAAGTGCCAAATACCGGGATAGCCGGATCCGTGACCAGTTTTACGATTCCATCCGAGATGGTTCAACGCTGGTGTCTACCAGTGGTACCTGTGTCGGGCAGGTTAATGCCCTGTCGGTACTCTCGACCGGTGGTTTTGAGTTCGGTCTGTCTAATCGTGTCACCGCAACCTGCTATTATGGAGATGGTGCGGTCATGGATATCGAGCGGGATGTGAAGCTGGGCGGTAACATCCATTCGAAAGGGGTGATGATCCTCAGCTCGTGGCTGGCCTCTCACTTTGCTGTGACGGATCCGATGCACCTGTCGGCGAGCCTCACCTTCGAACAGAATTATGGCGAAGTGGATGGCGATAGTGCTTCCCTCGCGGAGCTGTGTGCCCTGATTTCATCATTGTCGGGTGTGCCCGTGCGTCAGGACCTGGCCATCACCGGCTCGGTCAACCAATTTGGAGAAGTGCAGCCTATTGGTGGCGTAAATGAAAAGGCAGAAGGGTTCTTCGCGACCTGCCAGCTTACAGGTGGCCTGACCGGCACCCAGGGCGTGGTTGTTCCGGGCACAAACGTCCAGAATCTGATGCTGGACAGTGAGTTGGTCAACGCAGTGCGGGAAGGAAACTTTTCCGTGTATGCCGTTTCCCATCTTGAAGAGGCGGTTACGCTGCTGCTGGGCAAGCCTGCTGGCAAGGCGGATGATAAAGGCAGGTACCCGAAGCAGAGTGTTTTTGGCATTATCCAGCAAAGGCTTGAAAAAATGCGCGAGCACGAGCATCAGGAACATGCCCGAGATGCCAATAAAGACCCGTCAATTCATTGATCGGGCTCCATAAGAAAACGGACAGGAGAGAATACTTCCATGACTGATATCCAGCAGACTGTCTACGTAGTAGAGGACGACGAAGCGGTTCGTGATTCACTGGAGTTGTTGCTGAAATCTGACGGCAAGCCGGTGAAAACCTATGAGAGCGCGACAGCTTTCCTCAAGGATTACTCCGACAAGATGGCCGGATGCATCGTGCTGGATATCCGTATGCCAGGAATGGATGGTATGGAGCTTCAGAAGAAGCTGAACGAGCAGCACTCGATTCTCCCGATAATTTTTGTGACCGGGCATGGTGATGTGCCCATGGCGGTGGACGCCATGAAAGAGGGGGCGGTGGACTTTATCCAGAAACCCTATCGCGAGGAAGCTTTGCTGGAAAAAATTGAGGCGGCTCTAGAGCAGGATCTGGAACAGCGTAAATCCCTGGATGAGAAGCAGGAAATCATTCGCCGTATCAAGAGCCTTACGCCCCGAGAGCACGAGATCATGGATCGCATGATCGCCGGCCAGGCCAACAAGGTGATTGCCATTGAGCTCGAAATCAGTCAACGCACGGTGGAAATTCATCGCTCCAGGGTGATGCACAAGATGGGAACCCATTCCCTCGCTCACCTGGTTCGTATGGTCTTGTCCGTAAAGGACCTTATCGACGCGAAGTGATCCTGCCTGCATTATACGGTGACGTTTTCAACCGGCCCCGTTTATATGACTGAAGTTGTCAGTGAAAACTCGGAGGTGACGGTTCTGCTTGTGGATGACAATCCGCAGAACCTCAAAGTCCTCTATGAGACCCTTAAGGACAAAGGCTATCGCCTGCTGATTGCCAATGAGGGGGACAAGGCCCTGGATCTGGCGCACCGCCATCAGCCCGAAGTAATCCTGCTTGATATCATGATGCCGGATATGGATGGCTATGAGGTGTGCGAACGCCTCAAGGCCGACCCGGAAACGGCAGACTGCGCCGTGGTTTTCCTCTCTGCTCTGGATGATCTCCAGGCCAAGGTAAGAGGCTTTTCACTGGGTGGGGCGGATTACATTTCCAAGCCATTCCAGTCCCAGGAAGTTATTGCCCGCGTTAAGACCCATGCCCGCGTCATTCGCCTTGAGCGCGAACTGCAGGCGCGCAACCGCGAGCTGCAGGGTGATCAGACCCGGATTCTCAACTCCATCAGCGAGGGCATTTACGGTCTCGATGAGAATGGCGTGATCGAGTTTGCCAATCCCGCAGCGGCGGCGATTTTGGGGAGCCCGGTGGATGCGATTATAGGCTGTAATTTTTTCGAGATTCATTTTGCGGCGGTGGGCGAAGATACTGGCGGATTGCCCGTTCATGGTACGTGCCGCCAGGGCGTGGCCGAGAGCCAGCGTAATATCCGAATGTTACGCACGGATGGTAGCGGCTTCCCCGCAGAGTACCGTTCCACCCCGAAGCTTGATGACGATGAACTGCACGGAGCGGTTGTGGTTTTTCGTGACATCACGGCGGAGCTGGAAAGCGAGGCGGCTCTGGAAGAAGCCAGGGAGCTGGTTCAGGAGCAGCGTGATCAACTTGCTCATGCCTCACGCCTGACCACCATGGGTGAAATGGCTGCAGGATTTGCTCATGAGGTTAATCAGCCGCTGACTGCCATCACAAATTACGCCCGCGTCTCCAAGCGAATGATGGGCAAGGAAACACCGGATCTTGGCCTGATTGGGGAAACCCTGGACAAGATTGAAGCCCAGTCTCATCGTGCCAGTGAAATCATTCGTCGAATTCGCCGGTTTATGAAAAAGCCGGCAACCGGCAAGGAGATTATTTCCATGCCGGCGCTGCTTGAGGATACGAGGCAGTTTGCAGAAGTGGACATGCGTAACAACGAAGGTGGTATCGAGGTTGCGGTACCAGAGGGTTTGCCGGATGTCCTGGCCGACCCGATCCAGGTGCAGCAGGTTGCGCTGAACCTCATTCGTAATGCCCTTGAGGCAACGCGCAGCTCCGGATCAGCCACGCCGGTGGAGGTTAGTGCAAGTCTGGTTGGCTCGCATTGTGTGCGGGTGCAGGTAAGAGATTATGGTGTTGGCCTGTCCGCGGATGCTGAGGACAAACTGTTTCTGCCGTTTTATACCACCAAGGATGAGGGTATGGGCATCGGCCTGGCTACCTGCCGCTCGCTGATTCAGGCTCAGGGGGGAGATATCGGTTTCGAGCGTCCCCAGGATGGTGGTGCCTGTTTCTTCTTCACGCTGCCTGTTGCCGGTGCGGAAGGCGCTCCCTGTCGTCCGGATAATCCGCCTGATACCCGGGAAGACTGACACTCAGTCTTCCCGGAATCGCTACAGCCATTCAATGTGCCCGCTCAGGTGAGGCGCATTGCCCTCGTCGTTCAGTAGCTGATAATCACAGCCCGATTGACCCATTTGCCAGTTCAGCTGTGCATTTCCCGGCAGGAGCAGCGGCTTTTTGAACTGGCATGTCACCCTGAAACAAGGGGATTTCCAACCTTTCTGCTGTTCCAGCAGCGCCAGTGCATGGGCCTTGCTCCACATGCCGTGGGCTATGGCGCGGGGGAAACCGAATGCCCTTGCGCTGAGCGCATGCATGTGAATCGGATTGCTGTCGCCCGAGACACTGGCGTACTGACGGCCTATCGACTCCGGCACCGTGATGTTGAGTGTGTTGGGGTAGCGATCAAGCGTTGGTGGCGGGCTTTTCTCCCGGGGGCTGCTTTCCGTGTTGTCCGCCTGCCTGAACAGCGTGACGCTGGTCTCCTCCCAGATAAGTTTGCCGGCGGAATAGGCCTCGGTAATCAGGTCAAACTCTATTCCCCGTTTGCTGCGCTCCTGCTGCCCAAGCCGGACATGTATGTCCAGATTCTCACCGGTTCCGATTTCCCGGTATTGGGTAATGGTGTTGTGTAGATGCACAAGGCCGAGTAGCGGTAAAGGAAATGCCTTTTCAGTCAGCAGCTTCAGGTGTAGTGGAAAGGCCATAACATGTGGCCAGGTAACTGGAACCCGGGTGTGATGAGGGTAGCCACAGATGCTTTCGTAACGGGGTAGCGTGCCGTTGGCTGAGTTGACTCCCAGAAGGCTGGCAGACAGCTTCGGAATGGAAATGTCTCCGGAGGATTTGCCGGACTTTGGCAGCAATGCCTTTGCGTACAGCGGCAGTAAGGCCGGTGGAGCGTTGTGGTAGACAAGAGTTTCTGGCATCTCAGTGTTCTCCCTGGTTCACGGTTTTCCCTGTGTAAATGGTTGCATACTGGTGGCCTAAGTACTGGTTTTTTTACATTCTGGTACAACTGTGAGTCTGTGGCCTGATATGCTCTGGTTAAGACTATGGTCTAAGACGGGCAATGCTAGAGACTTTCAGTCTGGCAAACCCGGCCAGATCAGGCATTGACTTGGCATGCCCCGGCGAGTGTCCGGCGGGTCAAAGTGATATTAAGCAAATAAAAAAACGGAATCTTATGCAGGAACTTCGTGACGCGGGAGTGATGTTGCGCCTGATCTACGAGGCAATGAAAAAAAAAGGCATCGACACCGATACCATTTTCAGCCGTCTGGGCGTTGACGAGAGTTACGTTTATACCGAGCAGTTGCGTACGCCTCACAGTGCCCAGCTGTACTTCTGGCAGGTGGTTGAAGACGTCTCGGGAGATCCAGACATAGGCCTCCACCTTGGTCAGCTGCTCCCGGTCTACAAGGGGCAAGTGCTCGAATACCTGTTTCTCAGTAGTCCGACATTTGGTGAGGGCCTGCATCGCGCCCAGAACTATCAGCGCCTGTTGAGCGACGCTGCCAATACCGATTTCTTCACTGAGGGTGACGACGCCTGCATGGTGTTGGATGCAGCTTCCGAAGAGGTGAGGCGTTTGAAGCACTTTAATGAGTGTTTCGTGCTGGGCCTGATTACATTTTTCCGTTCTATTACGGATGACAGCTTTCACCCGTCTCGCATTGAGTTTGAGCATTCCCGGGATCAGCAGGGCCAGGAGCATGTTTCTGAAGTGCTCGGCTGCGACGTCATCTTCGGAGCGGAAGAGAATCGGCTATTTTTCCCGGCAAAACTGCTGGCCCATGCATCGCCCCACGCGGAGCCCGAGTTGCTGGACCTGCACGAGCGATTTGCCAGCGAGCAGGTGGCGCGCCTTGAGAAGAAAGATATCGTCGGCCAGGTGGAGCGTATTGTGGCTGAACTTCTGGATGGCGGTGAGGTTACCCTGGATGCCGTAGCCGAGCGCCTTGATATTAAACCCCGAACGTTGCGCACGCGGCTGACCGAAGCTGAAACCAGCTTTAATCAGGTACTGGCCGATTTCCGTTACCGTCTTGCCCGGCAGTTGCTGGCCACCACGGATGAGTCGATCGACGAGATCGTTTACCTGACCGGATTCTCGGAGCCGAGTACCTTCTACCGTGCCTTCAAGCGCTGGTCCAGCATGACACCGATTGAGTATCGCAAGACTGCGCAGGGCAAGGATGTCATGGTTGATGCCATGTGAAATGCTTCTTTCGGATTTTTTTCCGAAAAAACGTTGACATAACAGGGTGCCTCTTTATAATGCGCCCTCGTTGTCACAGAGCAGTCAGACCCCTGACTGTGCCGCCTGAATCAGGCAAGATGTGACAGCCAACGCGGAGCGGTAGTTCAGCTGGTTAGAATACCGGCCTGTCACGCCGGGGGTCGCGGGTTCGAGTCCCGTCCGCTCCGCCATTTTCTCTCCTCGCTTTTGTTTCCCCAGATTTCTGTCATCGCACTGTCACAGTCTATTTGTAGGGTATTCCTGAATTCACTGAACAGGAAATGTCCATGCTTGACTACGAAGAAGAGCTCATTGAAAACCAATTCGAAGAATTCGATGACGACGAAGGCTTCGATGACGCAATTGAGATCTAGCGTTCTGCCTTTAACCGCTTTCTGTGTTCTCCGGGGCTGATATCAAACCAGCGCCGATAAGCCTTGTGAAACGCCGCCGGATTGGCGAAACCCAGTAGCCAGGCGATTTCCGCAAGTGATGTGTCGGTTTCCCGAATGTAGTCCCTTGCCAGTTGTCTTCGTGTCTCGTCCACGAGTTCGCGATACCCTGTGCCTTCTGCCGTTAATTGCCTCTGTAGCGTCCATGGAGCTACGCCCAGTTTGCTGGCAATGGTTTCCAGGCTCGGGCTTTCACCTCTGAACAGGGGGGTCAGCAGATGTTTTACCCGGTCCCCGGTGGTCCAGCCCCTTTGAATCTGCTGCAATTCGCGGTCGCATAACGCCACCAGTTTTTCATGCATGGCGGGGTGGGCCCCAAGCGTTGGCTGTGTCCATGTGTCCGACTTGAGGGTGATACTGTTTTTGTCGGCGCCAAAGTGAACAGGGCAGCGAAACCAGCTCTCGAACAGGTCGTCCTGCCCGATGGATGGGTATTCGATCGTGACCCGCTCAAGTACCTCGTACCGGCCCGTAATATTACGGACAAACTGAGTCCAGGCGGCCAGAACCGAATCCACGACGAAAAAGTTGAAAGCGTTGTAGGGCCGAATGGAATAGAACCGGGCCTGACGATCTGATGGCTGTGTACTTGGTGTTCCCCGGCTGTTTTGACTGGTGAGAAGGGAATAACGGATCAGGGTAGTCAGAGCCTCCCCCGCAGTGGCCGCAGATTGGCCAGCCAGGCCAGCGATGCCGGCATCGACTGGGCGGGTGAGGGCTCCCATGCGCAGACCCAGGGCGCGGTTTCCCGTTTGGCCGATGACGGCATGTCCCAAGCGCATAAAGCGGGGAATGCTGATCTGTGCGGCGTGTGAATTCAGGGTCTCCTCGCCCAGCCGGAACTTTGAGGTCAGCTGGTTGGTATCGGCACCTTCTGCAGCCGCGGCACGCAGCAATACAGACGCATAAAGAACACTGATGTTTCCCAGGGCGTTGCGTGGATACTGAGTAGCTGCCGGTTTTCTGATCATTAGAAGCCTTTGTCGGACATGTTATCTAGGGATAATACAATGTTATTCAGGGATATTGTTGATGGCAAGCCAGCGGGGTAGTTTAGCGTCATACAACGAGTCTGGCCCCTTTAAGGCCGGTAGAAATTGAGAATGAGGAGACCAATCATGACTGCATCCGCCACCCCTGGCGTCGCCAAATACCCGAACCTTCTGGAGCCTCTGGACCTTGGTTTTACCAAGCTGCGCAACCGGTCCCTCATGGGGTCCATGCACACTGGCCTGGAAGAAGCCAAGAACGGTTTCGAGCGCCTGGCAACTTTCTATGCTGAGCGTGCGCGTGGTGGTGCCGGTCTGATCGTTACCGGTGGGATTGCGCCGAACGTGGAAGGTGGTGTGTTTCAGCACGCGGCCAAGATGACCAACGAGGACGAGGTTGAGAAGCACAAGGTCATTACCCGTGCCGTTCATGAGGCCGATGGCAAGATCTGTATGCAGATCCTGCACGCCGGTCGCTATGCCTATTCCCCGGAACTGGTGGCGCCGTCTGCCATCCAGGCTCCAATCAACCCGTTCAAGCCAAAAGAACTGGATGAAGCCGGTATTGAAAAGCAGATCCAGGACTATGCCGACTGTGCGGTATTGGCTCAGAGCGCCGGTTATGATGGCGTGGAAATCATGGGCTCGGAAGGTTATTTCATCAACCAGTTCATCGTGTCCCATACTAACCACCGGACAGACGGTTGGGGCGGAAGCTACGAGAACCGTATCCGACTGCCGATCGAAATTGTGCGTCGTGTCCGCGAGCGGGTCGGTGAGAACTTTATTCTTGTCTATCGACTGTCAATGCTGGACCTGATTGAAGACGGCAGTACCTGGGAGGAAGTGGTCCATCTGGCGAAGGAGATCGAGAAAGCCGGTGCGACCATTATCAATACGGGTATTGGCTGGCACGAAGCGCGCGTGCCAACCATTGCGACATCCGTTCCCCGCGGTGCCTTCACCAAGGTGACGGCTCGCCTTAAGGGGGAAGTGAGTATCCCTCTGGTTACCACTAACCGAATTAATATGCCCGATGTGGCCGAGAAGATTCTGGCCGAGGGCGATGCCGATATGGTGTCCATGGCGCGTCCGTTCCTGGCAGATGCAGACCTGGTGCTGAAGGCGGCGGAAGACCGCTCGGATGAGATCAATACCTGTATTGGCTGCAACCAGGCCTGCCTGGATCACACCTTCAGTGGAAAACTGACCTCCTGTCTGGTCAACCCCAGGGCTTGTCATGAAACTGAGCTGGCGTATGTGAAGACAGCAGCGCCCCGCGCCATTGCGGTTGTCGGTGCCGGGCCCGCCGGCCTGGCCTTTGCCTCTGTAGCCGCGGAGCGCGGGCACAAGGTTACCCTGTTTGACGCGGGAAGCGAGATTGGTGGCCAGTTCAATGTAGCCAAACGCATTCCCGGCAAGGAAGAGTTTTACGAAACCCTGCGTTACTTCCGTGTGATGCTGGACAAACACGGTGTGGATGTTCGCCTGAATACCCGGGTGAATGTGGAGGATCTCAAGGCTGGCGGATTTGATGATGTGGTTCTGGCCACGGGTGTTGAACCCCGCATGCCGGATATTGAAGGCATTGATCACCCGAAAGTTATTGGTTACCTGGATGCCTTGCTTGAGCGCAAACCTGTTGGTCAGAAAGTGGCCGTAATTGGTGCCGGCGGTATTGGTTTCGACGTGTCTGAGTTTATTGTTCACAAGGGCGCGTCCGCGGCACTCGACACCGGGCACTTCATGCGTGAATGGGGCGTCGATCTGAGCGTTGAGCATCGGGGTGGTATTCAGGGTGTTGCACCGGAGGTGCCGGAGCCTGCCCGTGAGGTTTACCTGTTGCAGCGCAAGGCCTCCAAGGTTGGCAAAAATCTCGGCAAGACCACTGGCTGGATTCACCGGACATCCCTCAAAAACCGTCAGGTGCAGATGGTGCCCGGTGTAAGTTACCGCAAGATTGACGACGAGGGCCTGCACATTACGGTCACACCGAAGGGTGCAGAGTATGGAGAAGATCGTGTTCTTCCAGTGGATACCATCATTATCTGTGCTGGCCAGGAGCCGCTGCGTGAGCTTCAGGGTGGGCTGGAAACAGCCGGTGTACCGGTGCACCTGATTGGCGGAGCGGATGTAGCCTCAGAGCTGGATGCAAAGCGCGCCATCGATCAGGGTAGCCGGCTTGCTGCAGAACTCTGATCGCAAACCCTGTCACAAGGCTGATCACAAAACGTTGCAGTTTTTACCTGTGCACCTGAGATTGTCTGGCTAGACTATTGTCCTTGAGTCTGTCAGTTTGCAGCACTTCCCCGCCAAGCCGGCGGGGAAGTGCTGCTGGCGCTGGAATCCGATGGAACATCCTGAATGTGTCCTTCGTGCGGGTGTCGAATCGTTGAATCTTGGGGAGTCACAAATGGTATCTGCCGACCAGGCGACCGATGGTTATGCGGCGGTGTTTTTCGTGGATGGAGGCCAGGTGGCGCGTCAGATGCGTGCCAGTGAATTTGGCGCGTTTCTGGATGGATATGTGGGTTTGTCGGACCTGGCCGAAACCGATGTCAAAGCCGTGCAGGTCGAGTTGAGTAATGATCTTCTTGTGCGCTCCCTGGTGTTTTTCCGAATCTGGTTTGATGAAGAGGGCCGTGCGGATTCCCACTGGAACATCCCCATAGAGGAACTGGCAAAACAGGGTTCCAAAGGACCGGATATGGGCGGCGGTCCCATTCGGCTCGTGTGTCGAAGCCAGTGTCCAGAGCCCCGGTTTGCTAAAGACTTATGGGATCCGGACATGACGCCGGGCAATAACCACTTCCAGGCCATTCGAAAAGCAGTCGAGGCCAACAGTCTCAAGTTCCGCAAAATCGAGCCGGCCCAGGAAGAAGAAATTCCGGTACTGAGCGCTGACTCGGGCGGCGCGCCGGAACAGGAAGACGCATCCAATTCTGCCGACCGTTCCCGTCTTGCCCAACTGATTCGCGAGCAGCGACTTCGCATCAAAACCCTGCAGAGCGTGCATCGGGATTCTCTCTCGGATATCCAGCGTGAACATCGCCTGGAAATGCAGGGTTTACGCAGTGAGCTGTCTGATATCGAGCAGAAGTATGAGCGTCAGAGGCTGAGCAACGAACAGCTGAAAAAACGCCTGTCTGAGCGAAACGAGCAATACCTCACCATGCAGGAGCAAATAACCTCCCGTGGCGAAGAAAAGAAGCGTGACGATGCCAATGCTGATGCTGAACTGGTTCTCCTGCGTGAGCAGCTGGAGCGGAAAGAGCGAGAGCTGGAACTCCGTGACGACAAAATTGCTGTCCTCGAGCAGGAAACCCAGGAACTGCGGGACCGGGAGCCCCCGGAGAACTCCATCATGGAGCATCTCAAGAATCAGTCGGTCTTTCTTGTTGCCTATCACCCGGGTGTCGGGCACATCACCTTGCCCTACGCCGATATCGAAACCTACTTCAATGGCCCTGTTTCATATGCGGCGGAACGCTGTGGCCTGAATGAGCCGGCATACCGGGAATGGCTTGAGCATTATGAGGACCCGGTGTGTAAACATACAGGGAAAGGTCGAAAAACCTGTGGTGAGCCTATTATGCGGGTGAGCCAGCCTGCTGAATTCCGCCCAGGGGTTGATGATCGGTGCGAAAAGCATCAGGGCTGAATGTCTGATCTTTTTTCAGTATCCGGGTGACTTTCGTTAAACTGTACGCCAGATTGTCACGGGGGTAACGGATCTGTCCGGCCCTATCGCATTCCGACACCACAGGAAGCCTCATGGATCAGTTCAGGAATATCGGCGTCATTGGCCGGATGGGCAGTGTGAAAGTGGTTGAATCACTGCGTCAGCTAAAGCAATACCTGATAGCCAACAATTACCACGTTATTCTCGAGGAAGATACGGCAGGCATGTTACCCGGGCATGGCCTGCAGGTTGCCAGCAAAAAGTTGCTTGGCGAGATCTGCGATCTGGTCATCGTCGTCGGTGGTGACGGCAGCCTCCTTGGTGCAGCGCGGGAGCTGGCCAAATCAAAAATTCCACTGCTTGGCGTCAACCGTGGCCGGCTTGGTTTTTTGACCGATATTTCCCCCTCTGATCTGGAAGAGCGGCTTGGTAAGGTTCTTGGTGGCGAGTACATCGAGGAGACCCGTTTTCTGCTGGACGGCAATGTCGAGCGCAATGGCCAGCCCCTGGGTTTTGGTACGGCACTGAATGACGTGGTGCTGCATCCCGGGAAATCTACCCGAATGATCGGTTTTGACCTGTTTATAGACGGGCATTTTGTTTACAGTCAGCGCTCGGACGGCCTGATCGTTGCAACGCCGACAGGCTCTACGGCTTATTCCCTTTCTGCGGGCGGCCCGATCATGCATCCGAAGCTGGATGCCGTTGTTCTGGTGCCGATGTTCCCCCATACCCTGAGTAGTCGCCCAATCGTTGTTGATGGCAAAAGTGAGATCAAGCTGGTGATTGGTGAAACCAACGAAACCTATCCGCAGATTTCTTTTGATGGCCAGATGAACATTGCCTGCGCGCCGGGCGATATCATTCGTATTACCAAGAAGCCGTTCAAGATCCGCCTGATCCATCCTACGGATCACAATTTTTACGCCACCTGCCGTGACAAGCTTGGCTGGGCAAGTGAAATATCAGCGAGTTGATCATGGCAGGTAACAGAAAATCCGCTAGCCGCGGGTATGACATCATCGGCGATATTCATGGCTGCGCCCATACCCTGTCCCGACTGTTGGATCAGATGGGCTATCGCAAGGTGAATGGCGTCTATCAGCACCCTCGCCGCCAGGCTATTTTCATTGGTGACATCATTGACCGGGGTCCACGGATTCGCGAATCCCTGCACCTTGTCCGGGATATGGTCGAACACGGCGCTGCCCGCATTGTTATGGGCAACCATGAATACAATGCGCTCGGCTACTGTACTCGTGCGCGTCCGGGCAGCGGTAAGACATGGTTGCGTGAGCACAACGCAAGGCACGATCGACTGATTCGGGAAACCCTTGACCAGTTCGATGCCTATCCTCACGAGTGGAATGAGTTTCTGGAGTGGTTTTACACCATTCCGTTGTTTATTGAGGATGACGGATTTCGGGTTGTGCATGCCTGCTGGGACGGCGATCTGATCGAGAAATTCAAGCAGGTACAGGGTGGTGCCTGTATCGATGACGATTTTCTGCACGCATCTGCGGCTATCGAGTCGTTTGCAGGGCAGGTTATGGATACCCTGTTGCGGGGGACAGATTTACGGCTGCCGGAAGGAATGTCGATCACCGGTCGGGACGGATATGTCAGGGAGTTCTTCCGAACCAAGTTCTGGGCCGATGATCCACACACCTGTGCAGACGTAGTCTTTCAGCCAGACCCGCTGCCACCAGAGGTTGCCTCCAAGGTATTGACGGACGCAGAGCGGGAGCAGCTGATCAGTTATCCACTGGATGCGCCGCCGGTGTTTGTTGGTCATTACTGGATGGAGCGTGAACCGGCCCCGCTCAAACCGAATGTTGCCTGTATCGATTACAGCGCCGTGAAATACGGACGTTTGGTGGCGTATCGAATGGACGGTGAAAAGGTGCTTTCTCCGGACAAGTTTGTCTGGGTAGAAGTGGATCGTCCGGAGCAGGCGGGTTATCTCGGCATGGAAGACAGTGTTGCTCGTTAAGTTGGCTGAAACTGAACATCCTGATAGGCGAGGTTGTTTGTGTACCGCGTGAAGCAATTCGATACTACGGTGGATCTTGCGGGATTCAGCCGTTGGCTGAGAGGTCAGGGTGTGCCGCACCGAATAACGGAAGAAGGAGGGCACCAGGTTCTTTGGCTGGAAGATCCGGAACATGCCGAACCGGTTCTGGCGGCCCTCGACCGATTTCTTGCCGAGCCTGAGCTGAGAGAGGCTGTGGAGCACCAGAATCAGTCAGCAGTATTTGTTCGGGGGCGGTGGCAGCCATCGCCGCGACATGCGCCACTGGTGCTGGGTATTATCATATTTGCGGTGGTGATGGTCTGGGTGACCTCTATGGGCAGGAACGAAGTCGCTGCCGCATTGATGGTGATTGATCCGCGGAGTTACGACTGGACGACAATGGCAGGCCGGGTAGACGGCCTTGCCAGTACGATGGCCAGTGGCCAGATCTGGCGCCTGTTTACTCCGGACTTCCTGCATTTCAGCTGGTCACACATCATCTTTAACTCGGTGATGTTGTGGTTCCTTGGTAGTCAGGTTGAGTGGTTTGACGGGCGTGGACGCCTGGTTACCCTTTTCCTGGTCACCAGTATTCTGTCGAACGGACTCCAGTACATGGTGTCTGGCCCCTTGTTTGGTGGCCTGTCTGGCGTAGTCTACGGGGTTCTTGGCTATTGCTGGCTGAGTCAGCGCAGGAGGCCGAGATTCCAGTTTCCGCCGGCGCTCGTGACGTTCGCGGTGATATGGATGGTGGTCGGGTTCACCGCCTTGCCTGAGTTGATCGGGCTGGGGCGAATGGCGAATGAGGCTCACCTCGGCGGATTTGTTGCGGGGTTGGGCCTCGCAGCGATATTGCCCGTAAGAAAAAAGTGATGCGGTAAAAAAGGCCCCGCCGGAGGCGGGGCGTGAAAAGAGCTCATAGCTCCTGATGAGAGAGACCAAATGCAACGACCTTCGTCATTTGGTGCGCTAATGATAATCATTATTGTTTGAATCTGTCAAACGATTACCTGAATTTTTAAATCGCTTTGCGGGAGAGCGGAATGACTTACGATGAATTGATTGAGCGGCTGGACCCGACTGTGTATCGAAGTCTGCGTCAGTCTATTGAGCTGGGCAAATGGCCGGATGGCCGAAAACTCACGCCAGAGCAGCGCGAGATCAGCCTTCAGGCGGTGATCTATTACGAAAATCTGCACAATATCCCCGAAGAAGAGCGTACGGGGTATATCGACCGCGGCAGCAAGGCTGGCACCGCCTGTGATCCTTCGGTACAACGTGCAGGCGCCAGCAGCACTAACGGCGCTGATCCAGACCAGTTTGTAGAGGTCAAATCTTGAGCGATCCGATAGATGTAACGGGTCGGCTCCGGAAGATGCCTGCTGAAGCCGGACGTCCGGTGGAATATACCATTGCGATCGGCGACAGCCGCATTCCGTTGAACGACGTGCTTGGCAAGCAGGTGCGTATCAACTTCGATGGCGTTATTCGCTGTATTCACTGTGACCGTACCACCAAAAAAAGCTTCAACCAGGGCTATTGCTACCCGTGTTTCCGAAAGCTGGCGGCATGTGATAGCTGCATCATGAGCCCCGAGAAATGTCACTATCATCTCGGGACGTGTCGGGAACCCGAGTGGGGTGAGACCCATTGCATGGTGGAGCATGTAGTTTATCTGGCCAACTCTTCCGGTTTGAAGGTAGGCATTACCCGTGGAACACAGATTCCGACTCGCTGGATTGACCAGGGAGCGGTTGATGCCATCCCGATGCTTAGGGTCGCAACCCGCTACCTGTCAGGACTCGTGGAAGTTGCCTGCAAAAGCCATGTGGCAGACCGGACCAATTGGCGCGCCATGCTGAAGGGGGATGTACCGGAGCTGGACCTGGTGAAAGAGCGGGCACGAATGCTGGAATTGATTGCCGATGATCTGACGGCCTTGCGGGAAACCCATGGGCAGGATTCCATTCGCGAAGTCGGCGAAGAGGGGGTGGGCCTCAGTTATCCGGTCCAGGTCTGGCCGGAAAAAATCAAAACCCATAATCTGGACAAAAACCCGGAAGTCGAGGGTGTGCTTGAGGGCATCAAGGGCCAGTACCTGATTCTCGACACCGGCGTTATTAACATCCGAAAGTTTACCGGATATGAAGTACGGTTTCGGGTAGCGGGCGACTGATTCGCTCTACACCCGGCCGACCTGACAACGCCCGCATGCCCGACTGCCGGCATGCGAAGCCAGAAATACCTGGAGATAAGCAATGCGTACCAACCAGCCACAGACCATCTACCTGAGCGAATACCGTGTACCTGCATACCTGGTTGATACTGTCGACCTTCGGTTTGAACTGTTTGAGGAAGGGACCCGGGTTCACAGCACTCTGGCAGTGCGCCGCAATCCGGAATCTGATGCCGGTGCAGTACCACTTGAACTTGACGGTGACAGCCTCGTCCTTGAGTCCGTAGCCCTGAATGGAACACCCCTGGGTGAGGGCGATTTCGAAGACCGCGGTGACAAACTGATTGTTGCCTCTGTACCCGAACAATTTGAACTGCAGGTAGTAACCTGGATTGAACCCCAGAACAATACCCGGCTGGAAGGCCTCTACAAGTCGTCCGGCATGTTCTGCACACAGTGTGAAGCGGAAGGTTTCCGCTGTATTACCTATTTTCCCGATCGCCCGGATGTAATGTCCCGCTTCCGGACCCGTATCGAGGCGGATAAAGGCGCCTATCCCGTGCTGCTGTCCAACGGTAATGATATCGAGCGGGGTGACCTGGGCGACGGCCGTCATTATGTGACCTGGGAAGATCCGTTTCCCAAGCCGTGCTATCTGTTCGCTTTGGTCGCGGGTGACCTTGTGGAGAAGCGAGACACATTCAGGACCTGCTCCGGTCGCGATATCGATCTGAGAATGTACGTTGAGCCCCGTAACGCTGAAAAATGCGATCACGCGCTGGATTCACTCAAGCGCTCCATGCGTTGGGATGAGGAGGTCTACGGGCGTGAGTATGATCTCGATATCTTCATGATTGTTGCGGTCGATGACTTCAATATGGGCGCTATGGAAAACAAGGGGCTGAACATCTTTAACTCGTCCTGCGTGCTGGCGAGCCAGGACTCTGCCACTGACATGGCGTTCCAGCGCATTGAGGCCATTGTGGCGCACGAGTATTTCCATAACTGGTCCGGGAACCGGGTGACCTGTCGTGACTGGTTCCAGCTTAGCCTCAAGGAAGGCTTCACCGTGTTGCGGGACTCCCAGTTTTCTTCAGACATGGGCTCCCCGACAGTCAGGCGTATTGAAGATGTCACTCTGCTGCGCACGGCCCAGTTTGCCGAGGATGGTGGTCCGATGGCGCATCCAATCCGGCCGGCTTCCTATATGGAAATTTCCAACTTCTACACCCTGACTATTTATGAAAAGGGTGCTGAAGTGGTTCGCATGATTCGCACCCTGCTGGGGCCGGACATGTTCCGAAAGGGCAGTGATCTGTATTTCGAGCGCCATGACGGTCAGGCGGTCACCACCGACGATTTTGTGAAGGCAATGGAAGACGCTTCCGGCCGCGATCTGTCTCAGTTCCGTCTTTGGTACGAGCAGGCCGGCACGCCGGTACTGAACGTTTCCGACGAGTATGACTCCGCACAGGACGTATATCGGCTGACGGTTGAGCAGAGCATTCCCGACACTCCGGGGCAGACGGCCAAGAAGCCGCAGCATATTCCTTTTGCCGTCGGGCTTTTGGGCGCTCGGGGAGAGTCTCTGCCTCTGCGACTGGAGCCAGAGTCTCAGAATGCGCCCACCGACCGGGTTCTTGAGCTGACTGATAGCAGTCATACCTTCGAATTTCACGGTATCAATGAGCGCCCTGTGCCATCCTTGCTGAGGGACTTTTCAGCGCCGGTTCGGGTCCGTTACCCCTGGACCCGGGAACAGATGCTGTTCCTGATGAGCCATGATCCTGATGGGTTCAATCGCTGGGATGCAGGCCAGCGCCTGGCCGTGGACGTGATTCAGTCATTGGTTGGGGCCTCGAAAGATGCGCCAGTCGATTCACGGCTGGTGACGGCTTATCGGCACCTCATCTCAGATTCGTCCCTGGATCAGGCGCTGGTGGCCAAAATGCTGCAGCTGCCTTCTGAGGCCTACCTGATTGAGCTGTCGGAGAATGCCGATGTTCCGGCCATTCACCAGGCCCGTGAACGTGTGCTGAAGCACCTAGCCATTTCCCTGCGTAATGAGCTGGTTGCCTGCTACCGCCGGAATATCGAGGACGGCGCTTACGAGGTGACTCCGGAGCAGATTGCGCGCAGGAGCTTGCGCAACACGGCACTGGCGTGGCTGTTGCAGATCAACGACGAAGAAGGTCGGGAACTGGCGCTTCGTCAGTTCCGTGATTCAGATAACATGACTGACCGCGCTGGCGCTCTGAGGGCTCTGGTGAACTCGGATTACGAGGCAGATCGGGGCCATGTGCTGGCTGATTTCTACAGCAGGTTCCGGGATGACCCTCAAGTGGTGGAACAATGGTTCTCGGTTCAGGCTGCCAGTGACCGTGCAGGTCAATTGCCGCAGATTCATGCGCTGCTTGAGCATGAAGCGTTCGACTGGAAGAACCCGAATAAGGTTCGCTCTGTTGTCGGAGCTTTTGCCGGCCAGAACCTGGCCGCCTTCCATAATCCGGATGGCTCGGGTTATGACTTTCTCGCCGAGCAGGTCTGTTTGCTTGATGACAGGAATCCCCAGATTGCGGCACGTCTGGTGACACCACTTACTCGCTGGAGAAAGTTTGCTCCGGCCTACAGTGACCAGATGAAAGCCGCGCTTGAGCGTATTCGGGACAAGCGGGACCTCTCTCGGGATGTGTATGAGGTGGTGCACAAAAGCCTCGCAGGTTAATCGCTGCCTGTGGGCTATCCGGCTGTGAGTGCAAACCCGTCGCCACAGCCGGATACAAAATCGCACTTTCGGTCGATAGACAATATTGTCCGATCGGGTAATCTGTTTTAACGTCTGTTTCCCATCAGACGACAATAAAAAGCCCCTCTAGAGGCTTCCAGACGGATTTAAGGTTACACAATGAGATATAACAAAAACGCGATTCTCGGCGGCCTTCTGGCCTTTTCTGTCGTTGCTGCACCCGCGTATGCAGCGGTATCTGCCAGTGAAGCTGCACGTCTCGGTAAGGATTTGACACCTTTTGGTTCGCCCAGGGCGGGTAACGATGCGGGTACTATTCCTGCATGGGATGGCGGGCTGACCGAGCCGCCTGCGAATTATGAGGGCAGTGGTCAGCATCACCCGAATCCGTTTCCGGATGACGAAGTGCTGTTTACCATTAACGCATCCAACATGGACCAGTTCAGCGATCATCTTGCGGACGGGGTAAAGGCCATGCTGGAGACCTACCCCACAACCTTCAGAGTCCCGGTCTACAGAACCCGCAGAACCCACGCTGTGCCAGACTGGGTGTCTGAAAATACCAAAGACAACGCTACCAATGCCGCGATAGTCGGTGAGAGTGCGGGGATCAAGGGCGCCTTTGGCGGTTACCCTTTCCCGATCCTTTCGGGTAATGCCGAGCAGAAAGCATGGCAGACCATCTGGAACCACCTGACTCGTTGGAGGGGGGTGTCTCTGACCCGCCGGGCAAGTGAGGTTGCGGTCCAGACCAATGGTGACTACTCCCTGGTGACTTCCCAGCAGGAAGCCTTTTTCAATTTCTATGATCCGGAAGGCAGTGTAGATACTCTGGATAACGTTATCTTTTACTACCTGTCGTTCACCCAGTCACCGCCCCGACTAGCTGGTGGCGCCGTTCTAATCCATGAAACCCTGAATCAGATTATTAACCCGCGCAATGGGTGGGGTTACAATGCTGGTCAGCGCAGGGTTCGCCGCGCACCGAACCTGGGTTATGATTCTCCGATTGCAGCAGCGGATAACCTGCGCACGGCCGATGATACGGACATCTTTAACGGTGCCATGGATCGTTATAACTGGACGTATGAAGGCAAGCGTGAAATATATATTCCGTACAACAACTACGAAATAGGCCAGAAGGGTCTGTCATATTCCGAGATTCTCGGCATGTCACACCTGAACCCTGACCTCATGCGTTGGGAGCTGCATCGCGTTCACGTGGTGACCGCAACTCTGAAAGAGGGAGAGCGTCATATCTACGCCAAGCGT
This sequence comes from Marinobacter sediminum, assembly GCF_023657445.1. Classification (NCBI taxonomy): domain Bacteria; kingdom Pseudomonadati; phylum Pseudomonadota; class Gammaproteobacteria; order Pseudomonadales; family Marinobacteraceae; genus Marinobacter; species Marinobacter sediminum. The sequence continues at coordinate 589,771 of NZ_JAGTWY010000001.1, forward strand.
CGTTTCTACGTTGATGAGGATAGCTGGAATACGGCGCTTCTCGATCAGTACGACGGGCGCGGTGATCTTTGGCGCGTGAGCATGGGCGTCCTGAAAAACTACTACGAGTTGCCGGGCGTCTGGACCGTTCTGGAGGCGTTCCATGATCTTCAGGCTCGTCGCTACCACGTTCAGGGTCTGGATACAGAAGAGCCGAATACACGGGTGTTCACCAACGACGTTCCGAATAAGCGGTATTTTTCACCGGCCTCCCTGCGTCGCCGGAGTGTCCGTTAAGGCGCGTTGATCAACGGGATGTTCCCGCGCCCGATGGAGTTGGCAATAGACATACCGGCATCCGAGAGGTTGCCGGTATCTTTACAGTTAGAGCCGGGCTGACCGGTCAGAGACACACAGTAAAAACAACCTATAGGCAATCCGAATGGCTACAAGCTTGATGTGCAAAACCCTTGGTGCAGCGTGCCTGGGGCTTTCCATGGCCTGTGCGTCCCCTGTTGCATTTGCGATCAAGGACGTTATCGAAACACCTGCGCGCGCCACGCAGCTGGCCCCGGAAAATCTCCTGAACGATGTTGCTCGTGCCGGCGATCGAATTGTGGCGGTGGGCGAGCGCGGACACATCATTTACTCCGATGACGAGGGGCAAAGCTGGACTCAGGCAGATGTTCCGGTCTCTGTAACCCTGACCGGTCTGGACTTCGGTAGCGAGAGCGAAGGCTGGGCGACAGGTCACAGCGGGGTAGTGCTTCATTCGGGCGATGCTGGCGCGACGTGGCAGCTGCAGTTGACGGGTATTCGGGCTGCTGAACTGGCCATCGAAAGCCAGGAAGAGGCCATTGCCAAAATGGAGACCCGTGTTGAAGAGGCGCCGGAAGAGGAAAAGGCTGACCTTGAATGGGCGCTTGATGACCTCTATTTCGCGCTCGAAAACATGCAGTCAGACCTTGATATTGGACCGGTGAACCCATTTCTGGATGTCTGGTTCGCGGACGATCAACGTGGTTTTGTGCTCGGGGCTTACGGGATGCTTTTCCACACCGCAGACGGTGGTGAAACCTGGCAGGACTGGTCTCCAAAGCTGGATAATTCCCAGAACTTTCACCTGAACGCCATGACTCGAATCGGTGGCGGCGCCCTGGTGATTGTAGGCGAAGCCGGCCAGATTCACGTGTCGGTTGACGGAGGAGAGAGTTGGGAACGGCGGGAAAGCCCTTATCCGGGCTCCTTATTTGGCGTTACCGGCACTGGAGGGGTCAATGAAATTCTTGCCTTCGGCCTTCGTGGAACGCTGATGTTCTCGACCGACCTTGGCAGCTCCTGGAAGATGGTGAACACCGGATCAACTGCGACCCTGAATGATGGTGTGACGGAGGACTCCCGGATTGTGCTGGTTGGCAACGGTGGTGCTGTGCTCACCAGTGGTGATAGCGGTGATACCTTCCGGGAGTATCTTCGGAATGACCGCCAGGGCGTCATGAGTGTGGTGCCTGTTTCCGGCACAAACCTGCTGCTGGTTGGCGAGGGCGGTGCAGAATTGACTGCCGCCCAAGGCAAGAACCTCCAATAACGCCCTGATGTGGCAACAATCGAACAGATAATAGAGGGGCTTTTGAATGTCCAACCCGAAGCATGACAAGGGTGAACATTACCTGACAACACCCAAGGCGGAGCCGTTTCTGGAACGGCTCCTTTTCAATAATCGTGCGATCATCCTGATTGCTTTTTTTCTGTTGACCCTGTTTCTCGGCTACAACGCCGTAAAAATCCAGCCGGATGCCAGTTTCGAGCGCATGATCCCGCTCGAGCATCCGTATATCGTCAACATGCTGGACCATCGAGAGGATCTTCAGAACCTTGGCAACTTTGTCCGTATAGCGGTCGAGGTTAAAGAGGGCGACATCTTTGCTGAAGAGTACATGGAGACCCTCAAACAGATCACTGATGAGGTTTTCTACCTTAACGGGGTGGACCGATCCGGGCTGAAGTCGCTCTGGACGTCGAATGTACGCTGGGTCGAGGTTACCGAACAGGGCTTCCAGGGGGGGACTGTAATCCCGGACAACTATGATGGGTCCTCTGCGTCGAGCCTGGAGCAGTTAAGGCAGAATGCCCTTCGGTCCAACGAAGTGGGTCGTCTGATTGCGGATAACTTCAAGTCCACGATTGTCTATGCGCCTCTGTACGAAACTAACCCTGAAACGGGGCAGCCGCTCGACTATGGCGAGCTCTCCCGCAAGCTGGAAGAGAAGATCCGTCAGAAGTACGAAGCTCAGAACCCCAATATTGAGATTCATATTGTCGGCTTTGCCAAAAAAGTTGGTGACCTGATTGAAGGCATCGGGTCGATTGCCTGGTTTGCGGGCATTACCATTATTCTGACGACATTGCTTCTTTTCTGGTACTCGCGATCCATAACCGGGACTCTTGTGCCGGTATTCACATCCATTATCGCTGTGTTCTGGCAACTAGGTGCCTTGCGTATTCTGGGCTATGGTCTGGACCCGTATTCAGTTCTGGTTCCGTTCCTTGTTTTTGCGATTGGCATAAGTCACGGGGTTCAGATAGTCAACGCAATGGCGGTAGAGGCGGCGAAGGGCTTCGATTCCGTTACTGCCGCTCGTCTGGCATTCCGTGCGTTGTATATTCCGGGCATGCTGGCTCTCATCTCAGATGCGTTCGGCTTCCTGACGCTGTTCTTTATCGAGATCGATGTTATCCGTGACCTGGCTGTCGCAGCCGGTATTGGCGTCGCCTTCGTGATTATCACTAATCTCGTTTTGCATGTTCTGATCATGTCGTATGTCGGGATTTCCAAAGGTGGTATTCGTCACGTCCAGAACCATGGTGAGAAGCAGGACCGCAAGTGGCGGGCCATGTCCTATTTCTCCCATCCGGGGGTTGCGCCTATTTCACTGTTGATTGCGGTGATAGGCCTGGGCCTGGGGCTCTACTACAAGCAGGATCTGAAGGTCGGCGACCTGGATCGAGGTGCGCCCGAGCTGCGTGCGGACTCCCGCTACAATAAGGACAACGCATTCATCATTGACAATTATTCCACCAGTGCTGATGTGCTCGTGGTTATGGTCAAGACTCCGGAAGAACAGTGCACCCAGTACGATGTGCTGCGTGCCATGGATAGCCTCCAGTGGGAGTTGCAGAATACCCCGGGGGTCCAGTCTTCCGCGTCACTTGCAGATGTGTCGAAGATTGTGACAAAGGCGCTGAATGAGGGTAACTGGAAGTGGTTCGAGATTTCCCGTAACCAGACCATCATCAATGCGTCGATCCGTAACGCTCCTTCCGGTCTTATCAATACGGACTGCAGTCTCACGCCTGTCCTGGTTTTCCTTGAAGATCACAAGGCCGAAACGCTGCAGACGGTTGTCGAGCGAGTAGAAGAGTTTGCTGGGAATAACAGTAATGAGGATCACACCTTCTTGCTGGCGGCCGGTAATGCGGGTGTGGAAGCCGCTACCAACGAGGTCATTTCCAGCGCCAAGGACAAGATGCTGCTGATGGTATACGGTGTGGTGAGTTTGTTGTGCTTTGCCACCTTCCGCTCTCTTCGTGCAGTGCTCTGTATTATCGTTCCACTGGGCCTGACGTCTGTCCTATGCGAAGCCATCATGGCGGTGTCAGGTATTGGTATCAAGGTTGCCACGCTGCCGGTTATCGCCCTTGGTGTGGGGATCGGCGTGGACTATGGCATCTATATTTACAGTAAGCTTGAAAGATACCTGCTCGAGGGTAAGACGCTTCAGGAGGCTTATTTCGAAACCCTGCGTTCAACTGGTAAAGCAGTCATGTTTACCGGTGTAACTCTGGGTCTCGGTGTTGTGACCTGGATCTTCTCTCCTATCAAGTTCCAGGCCGACATGGGCTTCCTGCTGTTCTTCATGTTCCTTTGGAATATGATCGGGTCCATCTGGCTGCTGCCTGCACTGGCGCGCTTCCTGCTGCGCCCGGACCAGATGGTTGCCAAGGCCCGCTCCGCGAAATAGACTTTCGCGTGATGCTCAAAAAAAGCCCGCTATGCGGGCTTTTTTTGTTGTCGGGTCAAATGGTTAGCTAACGAAGTCAGGCTTTATTTATGCGTATATGTGGGCTATGTTTTAACACGAACCAAGAGTTTGTCTGCAAAATCTGACGGGCTCAAATTACAACGTTCAGAGAAAGGAAGAATTAACATGACACTGAAACTCAAGGTTTCCTCCCTTGCCGTTGCTGCGGCCGTCAGCTTAGGTGCTGCTTCCACGTCGGTTTCTGCTCAGGAGCAGCGTTTTGTGACGATCGGTACCGGCGGCGTGACAGGCGTCTACTACCCGGCGGGTGGTGCAATCTGTCGCCTGGTCAATATGGATCGCAAAGAGCACGGTATTCGTTGCTCTGTTGAGAGTACCGGTGGTTCCGTCTATAACCTGAACGCCATTCGCCAGGGCGAACTGGATCTGGCGGTAGCTCAGTCCGATTGGCAATACCATGCCTTCAATGGCACTAGCCAGTTTAAAGATGATGGCCCCAACAAGGACCTGCGTGCAGTACTCTCACTGCACCCGGAGCCGTTCACCGTTGTTGCCAGCAAGGGCTCAGGCATCACGAGCTTTGAAGACCTTGAAGGTAAGCGTGTTTCTGTCGGTAACCCCGGCTCTGGCCAGCGTGCCACAGCAGAAGTTCTGATGGACGAAATGGGCTGGACCATGGACAAGTTTTCCCTTGCAGCCGAGCTGAAGGCATCGGAGCAGTCCCAGGCCCTGTGTGACGGTAATATCGATGCATTCTTCTACACCGTGGGTCACCCTTCTGGTTCCATCAAAGAGGCAACGACGTCTTGTGACAGTGTGCTGGTCAACGTGGACAACTCCTCCACAGAAACTTTGATCTCCGACAACCCATACTATCGTAAGGCCACGATTCCAGGTGGGATGTACCGTGGTAGCGACGAGGACACCACCACCTTTGGTGTGGCTGCGACGTTCGTGTCGTCCACCGACGTTCCGGAAGAGGTGGTTTATGAAGTCGTGAAAGCTGTTTTCGAGAACTTTGACAGCTTTAAACGTCTGCACCCCGCCTTCGCAAACCTGAAGAAAGAAGAAATGGTACATGATGCCCTCAGTGCGCCTCTGCACCCGGGAGCTGCCAAGTACTATAAAGAAGCCGGTCTGATCGACTGATCAGGTACCGGGTATACTCTGGCCGCGGGCAACCTCTGTCCGCGGCTTTAACCGACCCACCCGCTTCCCTCTGACAGGATTCAGCTATGAGCAATAGCGACCCGAGATCCGGGAATGATACCGATAAGCAGAAAGTCGAAGAATTTCTTCAGACCGAATCCGGTGGTAGAGCTGCGACGGGGAAGGCCGCCGTCATTCTTTTTATCGTTCCTCTGCTCTGGTCTCTTTTTCAACTTTGGATAGCCTCTCCGCTTCCATACATTTTCGAAATCGGCGTGTTCAACTCCACCGAGGCGCGATCGATCCATTTGGCCTTTGCGGCCTTTCTTGCTTTTGCCGCGTTTCCGATGGTTCGCGGGAAGCATGCCGACCATGTGCCGGTCTATGACTGGATTTTGGCTCTGGCAGCGGCGTTTGCTGCTTCATATCTTTATGTTTTCTATGACCAGCTGGCGACACGTCCCGGCGCTCCGAATACCCAGGACATGGTTGTTGCGCTGAGCGGCCTTGTTCTCTTGCTTGAGGCAACCCGTCGCGCACTGGGTCTGCCGCTGACCATTGTTGCCACTGTGTTTATTGTCTATGCCCTGGCCGGTCCCTACATGCCGGATGTGATTTCCCATAAGGGGGCGAGCCTCAGTAAACTTTCATCGCATCAGTGGCTGGGTACCGAGGGTGTATTCGGCGTTGCGCTCGGGGTTTCCACCAGTTTTGTATTCCTGTTTGTGCTGTTCGGGGCCCTGCTCGAGCGCGCCGGCGCCGGTAACTACTTCATCCAGGTGGCCTATGCACTGCTTGGTCATATGCGTGGCGGGCCGGCCAAAGCTGCCGTTGTCTCCAGTGGTCTGAGTGGTGTGATTTCCGGTTCCTCCATTGCTAACGTGGTGACCACGGGCACCTTTACCATTCCGCTCATGAAGCGTGTTGGCTTCCCTGCTACCAAGGCCGGGGCAGTCGAGGTGGCCGCATCTACCAACGGTCAGCTTACGCCGCCTATTATGGGGGCTGCGGCATTCCTCATGGTGGAGTACGTGGGCATCTCTTATCTCGAGGTCATCAAGCACGCCATTCTGCCTGCAATGATTTCCTACATTGCGCTGATCTATATCGTTCATCTGGAGGCCTGCAAGCTGAATATGAAGGGTATCGAGCGGCTGAATCGGCCAACTCTGGCCCAGCGTATGTTGAATTGGGTCGTGATTGTTCTGGCGCTCAGTATCCTGACCCTGGTTGTTTACTACGGTATCGGCTGGATGAAGGACTGGCTTGGCTCAGCCGCAATCTGGGTCCTTGGTCCGCTGTTATTGCTGATTTATGTGGGGCTCGTCGGTTACGCAACCCGCTTCCCGGAACTGGAGGAAGACGACTCTGAATCGGCCATGGACGAGTTGCCTCCGGTCGGCCCCACGGTCAAGACTGGCCTGTATTTTCTGTTACCGGTTGTTGTGCTGGTCTGGTGCCTTACGGTTGAGCGCTTCTCGCCGCAACTGTCTGCATTCTGGGCAACCGTGTTCATGATTTTTATTGTGATCACACAGGGGCCTGTCAAAGCCTTCTTCCGCAAGCAGGGCAACTATGTCACCGGACTGAAGCAGGGTGTGGTCGATCTCGCCCATTCACTGGTGACCGGCGCGCGCAACATGGTGGGTATCGGTGTCGCGACAGCGACAGCGGGTATCGTGGTGGGCACAGTTACACTGACCGGCGTTGGTCTGGTGATGACACAGTTCGTGGAGTTCATCTCCGGCGGTAATTTGCTGCTTATGCTGATCTTCACAGCTGTCATCAGCCTGATCCTCGGCATGGGGCTGCCGACGACAGCAAACTATATCGTGGTGTCGACGTTGATGGCGCCTGTTATCGTGACACTGGGTGCCGCTAACGGCCTGCTGGTTCCCCTGATAGCTGTCCACCTGTTTGTGTTCTACTTCGGTATCCTTGCGGATGATACGCCACCGGTGGGCCTTGCGGCCTATGCGGCGGCCGCCATATCCGGAGCCGACCCCATACGAACGGGGGTGCAGGGGTTCACCTACGACATCCGTACCGCCATCCTGCCTTTCATGTTCATCTTCAACACCCAGTTGTTGCTGATCGGGCTGACGGGCTGGTTTGATCTGCTGGTGACGATATTCAGTGCGATAACGGCCATGCTGGTCTTCTCCGCAGCAACTCAAGGCTACTGGTTCACCAAGACCCGTTGGTGGGAAACCGTCCTGTTGTTGCTGATCACCTTTACCCTGTTCCGCCCGGGCTATTGGTGGGACAAGGTTTATCCGCCGACCGAAGATCGCCCGGGTTCGGAGGTGCTTGAGTATGTGGATAAGGTTCCCGCAGATGAGCCCATCATCGTTCAGGCTTCCGGTATGTCCATTGACGGGGAGGAGGTCTCGAAGTACCTGAGGTTACCTTTGCCTGAAGCGGAAACGCCGTCGCAGCGACTGGCGCAGGCTGGCCTGGAGGTATCTGCCCAGGATGACAAGATGGTCGTGGATTTCGTGAATTTCGGAAGCATTGCGGAGCAGGCGGGTATCAGTTTTGGCTGGACCATAGACAAGGTTCAGGTGGAAAAGGAACGTCCGCCCAAGGAGCTGATGTTCATTCCGGCGCTGATTCTGCTGGCCTTCATGGCTTTCGGACAGCTTCGGCGCAAGGCTCGCGAGGACGCGGCCGCAGAGCCGGCCTGATCAGCCACGGAATATATGATGTTCGTGAAAACCCGGCATTAACCTGCCGGGTTTTTTTCTGTTAGAATCCCGCTCGAATCGGCTCGTGGCTTGTATCGCGGAACGCCGTCATCAAGTGATCTCTGGTATAGATCACCGCTGAGTAACCAACTGGAGTTTTTCATGCCCGTCGTAACCTTGCCGGATGGCAGCCATCGCAGTTTTGCAGAACCCGTAACCGTTCATGACGTCGCCGCCGATATTGGTGCAGGTCTGGCCAAGGCCGCACTGGCTGGTCGAGTAAATGGCACGCTGGTGGATACCAGCTACCGCATTGAAGATGATACCGAGCTGGCGATCGTCACCGATCGCGATGAAGACGGCGTTGATATCATTCGCCACTCTACTGCTCATCTGTTAGCGATGGCAGTGAAGGAGCTGTTCCCGGAGGCCCAGGTTACGATCGGGCCGGTCATTGATAACGGCTTCTATTACGACTTCAAATTCGATCGCCCGTTTACCAATGAGGACCTGGCGCGGATCGAGAAGCGCATGGAAGAGCTTTCCAAACAGGACATTCCGGTTTCCCGTTCCGTGCTTTCCCGTGATGAGGCGGTGAAGCTGTTTGATGAAATGGGCGAAGAGTACAAAGTCCGCATTATCGAGGACATCCCGGGTGACGAGAATTTGTCCTTCTACCGTCAGGGCGACTTTATCGACCTTTGTCGCGGTCCTCATGTACCGAGCACTGGCAAGCTGAAAGCGTTCAAACTGACCAAGGTTTCCGGCGCTTTCTGGCGCGGTGATACCAGTAACGAGCAGCTGCAGCGCGTTTACGGCACCGCATGGGGCAACAAGAAGGACCTGAAGGCCTATCTGCATCGCCTGGAAGAAGCCGAAAAGCGTGATCACCGCAAAGTAGGCAAGAAGCTCAACCTCTTTCACATGCAGGAAGAAGCACCGGGGATGGTGTTCTGGCACCCGGATGGCTGGTCGCTGTACCAGGAAATTGAACAGTACATGCGCCGCAAGCAGCAGAAGCATGGCTACAAGGAAATCAAGACACCCCAGGTGGTGTCTCGTACCCTGTGGGAAAAGTCCGGCCACTGGGACAAGTTCAAGGATGACATGTTCACTACGGAGTCGGAGAAGCACGACTACGCCATCAAACCTATGAACTGTCCTTGCCACGTTCAGGTTTTTAATCAGGGGCTCAAGAGTTACAAGGATCTTCCCCTGAGGCTTGCAGAGTTCGGTTCGTGCCACCGTAACGAGGCTTCTGGTGCCCTCCATGGCCTGATGCGTGTCCGTGGCTTTACCCAGGACGATGCGCACATCTTCTGCGAAGAGGACGCGATCCAGAAGGAAGTGTCGGCCTTTATCGAGATGCTGCACGAGATTTACACAGATTTCGGGTTTACCGAAATTCTCTACAAGCTGTCTACCCGTCCTGAGAAACGTGTGGGTTCGGATGAAGTGTGGGATAAGGCCGAGGCGGCTCTGGAAGAAGCGCTCAATCGTGAAGGTGTTGACTGGGAATTGCTGCCGGGTGAGGGCGCGTTCTACGGGCCAAAAATCGAGTTTTCACTGAAAGACTGTATCGGTCGGGTATGGCAATGTGGCACTATTCAGGTGGATTTCTCCATGCCGGGTCGCCTGGGGGCTCAATATGTAGCTGATAATTCCGAGCGGAAAACGCCGGTTATGCTGCACAGAGCGGTGCTGGGCTCCTTCGAGCGTTTCATTGGTATTCTGATTGAAGAATACGAGGGCGCATTTCCGACCTGGCTGGCGCCGACTCAGGTTGCAATCCTTAATATCACCGACAATCAGCGTGAATATTGTCAGAATCTGGCGAAAAAGTTGGATTCTTTGGGTTATAGGGTTAATGCTGACTTGAGAAACGAGAAGATCGGCTTTAAAATCCGCGAGCATACTCTTAACAAGGTTCCCTATCTTGTCGTTGTCGGCGATAAAGAAGTCGATAACAACGCCGTTGCGGTGAGAACCCGCAAAGGTGAAGATTTGGGAACACTATCGCTCGAAGCGTTTGAGCACCTTTTACAGAAAGAGGTTGAACGCAAGGGCAAAACAAAGACGGAGATCTAATTATTAAACAGCGAGCGAATCGGGGTGGGCGTACACCAAAGGCGCCGATCAATGAGAATATTGACGCAACCGAAGTCCGACTTATCGATGCCGAAGGCAATCAGGTCGGTGTAGTACCAATTGAGGATGCCATCAAGCAAGCTGAAGAGGCATCTCTTGACCTGGTCCAGGTTACGGATTCCGATCCGATCGTCTGTAAGATAATGGACTACGGCAAGAAAATCTTCGACGAGAAGAAGGCCAAGGCGGCTGCCAAGAAAAAGCAGAAGCAGACGCAGGTCAAAGAGCTTAAGTTCCGACCAGGAACTGAAGAAGGGGATTATCAGGTCAAACTACGCAACCTGGTACGTTTCCTTGAAAACGGGGACCGCGGCAAAATCACTATTCGCTTCCGTGGACGTGAGATGGCACACCAGGAAATTGGTATGAAGCTCATGGGCCGCATCGAAACGGATATTGAGGAGCTGGCAACGGTGGAGATGCGGCCGAAAATGGAAGGCCGGCAGATGACCATGATTGTGGCGCCCCGAAAAAAGAAGTGAACCTGATCGGGTGATGATCCCCCGCGGTTGCGGGGGATTTGTCGTTCAGGGACACATTTGTTGTTCTTAAAAATAGAATGCGGAGTTTTAAAAAATGCCTAAGATGAAAACCAAAAGCGGAGCCACTAAACGGTTCAAGAAAACCGCCACTGGCTTTAAGCACAAGCAGTCCTTCACCAGTCATATCTTGACCAAGAAGAGCCCTAAGCGTAAGCGTCAGCTCCGTGGTACCAAGCTGATTGCCAAGTCTGATGTGGCTTCCATCAAGCGTATGACCGCGGGCTAAACAGCGCGCTAATCATTCCTGAAAAGGTTTAAAGGTAGAAGGATTAAAGTATGGCTCGTGTAAAACGTGGTGTGGTCGCACGCCGTCGTCACAAAAAGATTCTCAATCAGGCCAAAGGTTACTACGGTGCTCGTAGCCGTGTATTCCGTGTAGCCAAGCAAGCGGTTATCAAGGCCGGTCAGTACGCTTACCGTGACCGCCGTAACCGCAAGCGCGCGTTCCGCGCTCTGTGGATCGCCCGTATCAATGCTGGTGCTCGTGCTAACGGTCTGTCCTACAGCCGTCTGATCGCTGGCCTGAAAAAGGCTGATGTTGAAATCGATCGCAAGGTTCTGGCCGATCTGGCCATGAACGAGCAGCAGGCGTTTGCTGCTGTTGTCGAGAAAGCCAAAGCATCCCTGTGATCGCTTAAGCTCTTCATCGATTGATGATCGATTCGGGCGCCGCATGTCAACATGAGGGCGCCTCCTGATAGGGGAAGGGCACGCTCTTCCCCTATTTTTGTTTTCAGAATTCGTTTTTAGTACTCCCATTTCTGGTTTGGAGCAGGGTCAATGGAAAACCTGGAGCAACTGGTTCAGGACGGGTTGGTGGCGGTAGACAGCGCCGACAGCTTACAGGCACTTGATCAAATTCGTGTCGAGTACCTTGGCAAGAAGGGTGTGATTACCCAGCAGGCAAAGACACTGGGCAAGCTTTCTGCTGAGGAGCGTCCCGCTGCCGGCCAGAAGATTAACGAAGCCAAAGGGCAGGTGGAGCAGGCGATTAATGCACGTCGCGCGGATCTCGAGCGTGCTGCCATTGAACAGAAGCTGGCCAGTGAGTCCATTGATGTTACCCTGCCGGGCCGTGGCCAGGATCTGGGAGGCTTGCATCCTGTCACCCGGACTCTTCAGCGCATTGAGCAGTTCTTTTCCCGGGCCGGCTACACCGTAGAACAGGGCCCTGAAATCGAAGACGATTATCATAACTTCGAAGCGCTCAATATTCCCGGGCATCACCCGGCTCGTGCCATGCACGATACTTTCTATTTTAATCCGGGCACGTTGCTGCGTACCCATACCTCACCGGTTCAGATTCGCACAATGGAAGCGGGTAAGCCGCCGTTCCGGATGATTTGTCCCGGACGCGTATACCGTTGCGATTCCGACATGACCCATACACCCATGTTCCACCAGGTGGAAGGGCTGTTGGTTGAGAAGAACGTCAGCTTTGCCGATCTCAAGAGTACGGTGGAGGAGTTCCTGCGGGTGTTTTTCGAGCGGGACCTGCAAGTCCGCTTCCGTCCTTCCTATTTTCCCTTTACCGAACCCTCTGCCGAGGTGGATATCGAGTGGGGCCGTGAGGATGATGGCAGCATCAAATGGCTGGAAGTAATGGGGTGCGGAATGGTGCATCCCAAAGTGTTTGATTATTGCGGTATTGATGCCGAAGAGTACCGTGGCTTTGCCTTTGGTCTGGGCGTTGAACGCCTGGCCATGCTTCGCTACGGAGTAAACGACCTGCGCATGTTCTTTGAGAACGACTTGCGCTTCCTGCGCCAGTTCCGTTAATCAGGCGTTTTACGGCATACAAATCAACAGGCGAAACCGCATCAGGACAAGGCAATAACCATGAAATTCAGTGAACAGTGGCTGCGCGAGTGGGTAAACCCGGCAATCGGAACCCAGGAATTGATGGACCAGATCACCATGGCCGGTCTGGAAGTGGATGGCTTTGAGCCGGTAGCTGGCCAATTCAGCGGTGTCGTTGTCGGTGAGGTGCAATCCGTTGAGCCGCACCCGGATGCGGACAAGCTGCGGGTCTGCCAGGTCAGCGATGGCGAACAAACCGTTCAGGTGGTTTGCGGCGCGCCTAACGTTCGTAATGGTCTCAAGGTACCTTTTGCGGTAGTTGGCGCAGTGTTGCCCGGCGATTTCAAGATCAAAAAGGCTAAGCTCCGTGGCCAGCCCTCACAAGGTATGCTCTGCTCGGAATCCGAACTGGGGCTTTCCGACAATCATGAGGGCCTGATGGAATTGCCGGCAGATGCACCCGCTGGCCAGGATGTCGGTGATTTTCTGAAGCTTAACGATGTCACCATTGATGTCGATCTCACCCCCAATCGCAGCGACTGCCTGTCGATCAAGGGCATTGCCCGGGAAGTGGGCGTTCTGAACAGTATGCTGGTGGCCGGCCCGACGTTTGAGGCGGCAGAGGCTGTTCACTCGGAAGTGCCGGATATCCGGGTTGAGGCTCCGGCGGGCTGTCCCCGTTATCTGGGGCGTATCCTGCGGAATGTAAATCTGCAGGCGGAGACCCCGTTGTGGATGCAGGAAAAGCTGCGCCGTTCGGGTATCCGCTCCATTGATGCTGCGGTCGATGTAACCAACTACGTCATGCTGGAGCTGGGGCAACCCATGCATGCCTTCGATCGCGAGGAGATTGAGAGCGGAATTGTGGTCCGGATGGCGAGCGATGGTGAAAAGCTCGTCTTGCTGGACGGTCAGGAAGTGGAACTGACTGACCAGACCCTGATTATTGCAGACCACGTGAAACCGATTGCCATTGCCGGCGTGATGGGTGGCGAGCACTCGGGGGTCAGCGAGAAAACCCGTGATCTTATTCTTGAATCTGCCTTTTTCGATCCGATTACTCTGGCAGGTAAGGCGCGCCATTACGGCCTCCATACAGATGCGTCCCATCGCTTTGAGCGAGGTGTGGATTATCTGCTCGCCCGTGATGCAATGGAGCGTGCAACTCAGCTATTGATGGATATTGTGGGCGGTGAGCCCGGTGAAATTGTTGAAGTTGCCAGTGATCAGCACTTGCCGGAAAGCAGAGTTATTTCGCTTCGTGCACAGCGCCTGACGGATGTGCTCGGGCTGGAAATTGATCGTACGACCGTTGAAGAGATTCTGACCCGGCTTGGTCTTCATATCGACAAGCTTCTCAAGGACGGCTGGCTGGTCAGTGTCCCCAGTTTCCGTCCGGATATCTCCATCGAAGAAGACCTGATCGAGGAAGTGGGCCGGATTTATGGCTACAACAACCTCCCGGTTACCGAACCGACGGGATCGCTTGGTCTGCGTCCTCAGGAAGAGGCAACGCGCCCGGTATCTGCAATTCAGAACTTCTTCGTTGATCAGGGCTATCAGGAAGCCATTACCTACAGTTTCGTGGATCCCCGCGTTCAGCAACTGATTGACCCTGACCGTGAGGGCATAGCCCTTGCCAATCCGATTTCTTCAGATCTGTCGGTGATGCGCACCAGCCTGTGGAGTGGTCTTCTGAAAACGGTTGCCTACAACCAGAATCGCCAGCAGTCGCGTATCCGCCTGTTTGAGACTGGCCTTCGCTTTGTGAAGGAAGGCGAACGGATTGATCAGCGGCGGATGCTGGCGGGTGTCGTCGTTGGTTCTCAATATCCGGAAAACTGGGTAAACGGTCGCAGAACTGCAGATTTCTTTGATGTAAAAGGGGAACTGGAAAGCCTGTTCAGTCTGCTGGGCATAGAAATCCAGTTCGTCGGCAACCAACATCCGGCGCTACATCCGGGCCAGACGGCGGAGCTGCTGCGCGATGGCGAACATGTCGGGTGGCTGGGCACGTTGCATCCACAAGTTCAGAAAAATCTTGAACTTAATGGCACGATCCTGATGTTTGAGCTATTCTTGAATTCGATCGTTTCCGGATATGTGCCTAATTTCAAAGAAATTTCAAAATTCCCGGAAGTTCGCCGGGATTTGGCTATTATTATCGGAAGCGAGGTGGCGTTTGCTGACGTGGAACGTGTAGCCAGGAAGCATGCCGGAGAGCGACTGACAGCGTTGCGTGCGTTTGATGTGTATGAAGGGGAGAGCCTGGGGGAGGGCAACCGAAGCCTGGCCCTGAGCCTGTTCTGGCAACACTCTGAACGCACGTTGAATGAAGATGAAGTGCATACACTCTTCAACGGTGTCATTGACGCATTGAAAGAAGAGTTGGGGGCAACACTGAGGAGTTGAGATATGGCGGCTTTGACGAAAGCGGAAATGGCGGAGCGCTTGTACGAGGAGTTGGGTTTGAACAAACGCGAAGCCAAGGAAATGGTAGAAGCTTTTTTCGACGAGATCAGAGGCGCACTCAGCCACAATGAGCAGGTGAAGTTGTCGGGATTCGGTAACTTCGACCTGCGTGACAAGAAGCAGCGGCCAGGACGGAACCCGAAAACGGGTGAAGAAATTCCGATCAGCGCACGGCGTGTTGTTACGTTTCGCCCAGGGCAAAAACTAAAGCAAAAAGTAGAAGCGTATGCTGGAACCCAGTCATAATAACGAACTTCCCGCGATCCCGGGAAAACGCTATTTCACCATTGGTGAAGTGGCTGACTTGTGTGCGGTCAAGGCTCACGTTTTGCGCTATTGGGAACAGGAATTCCCTCAGTTGTCGCCGGTTAAACGCCGTGGCAACCGCCGCTATTACCAGCGCGCTGACGTCATTACCATTCGCCAGATTCGAAGTCTGCTGTACGACCAGGGTTACACCATCGGCGGTGCTAAACAGAAGCTAAGCAGCCACGAGGTAAAAGATGACACATCCCAGTACAAGCAGTTGATCCGTCAGATGATCACGGAACTGGAAGAAGTGCTGGACGTGTTGAACGCCCCCGTCAAATAGCCTTGCTCCTCAATGAAAAAAGCCGAATTGGCGACGGCCAATTCGGCTTTTTTGTGCCTGACACACTATTTTTTCTGGCAGGTTTTAATGCCGAGAATCGAGTATGCCGGGCAGTTTCCCGAGAGCGCCGTGGCTAGCGGTACAATGCCAATCCAGCCCCAGGCGGTTTGTGGACCCACAAACACCAGTGCCAGAAGCACAATGCCGACGATGGCACGGATGATTCGGTCAGCCGATCCCATGTTTATAGTCATCATTCAATCTCCTTTTGTGATATGAAGTAGTTGGTTTACTTTAGCTCGACACCCCACGTGATTTCAGTGATAAAGTCACATTCAGGTAACAGTAACGACGCATCAGGACGCAGTTTCATGGCCCATCACAGCATTCTCGATACCCTGAACGATAACCTGCGAGAGGAGGTGCTGGAAAGCGTTAGCGAAATGCAGTTTCCGGCGGGAAAAATCCTTTTTACTGCAGGGCAGGGTTGCCAGGGTTTGCCGCTTGTGGTCTCGGGCAGTGTAAAAGTACAAATGACCGGAGTGTCTGGCCATAGCATTGTCCTGTATCGGATGGGGTCTGACGATATATGCACTCTCTCCATCGGATGTCTCATGACCGGTCGCCATTATCGGGCAGAGGCCGTCGTTGAGGCAGATGCCAAAGCGCTGATGATTCCGCGGGGGTTGTTTGAACAGTTGATGGGACAGTCGGCCGGATTCCGCCTCGGCATCATGGAGTCCTATGGCCGTCGACTGGATGATCTGATGTTGCTGGTAGAGGAGGTCGCATTCCATCGTATGGATGAGCGGCTTGAAGAGTGGCTCCTTGCCCATTCAGGGCAGGGGAGTCTGGCAATAACGCATCAGGAGCTTGCGGTCGAGCTTGGGACAGCCAGGGAGGTGGTCAGTCGTTTGTTGAAAGAACTGGAGCGGCGCAGCATGGTTAGGCTGTCCCGGGGAAAAATTGACCTTACGGGCTTATTGGGAGTGTCTACACCGGCTTAACGGTTATTTTCACGCTCCACGTTAAGGAAAAGAGACAAGCCATTTGAGAAAATGGACCTTCGGAATTCCATGTTTGTCTTCTCTCAGATGGCAAAAGACTCAAACTTGTTGCTGAAAATCGGAACCTTGATTGACTTTCAGTTGATGGAACCTCTGTCTGGCAGGGAATAGACATCAGGAAAAGAGACGCACCACGGCCGGCTCAACTACCTTGATTCATCGGTCAGGCATTTCTGCGACTCTGTACAGACTGACAGGGGTAGGCTTAGGCGATCTTTAAAGGTATTGAACAAGCAAGTCGAACCTTGAAACTTTAGGAGAGTCTTTCAATGAAAAAGCGATTTCTGGCTTCACTGATCGTCACCGCGGGGATAAGCGCGTCCGGGTGCACTACAACTCATTCCTCTGAACCGTCTGGCACCGCTGAGGCGACTTCCGGACCAATCATGGCACAGTTCAAATGTGCGGATCGTAATGGCAATGACTACATAGACAAGTCCGAATTGATATATCTTCGCCAGTGCGGGATCACCGAGGGTCTGGCTTGTGGCCCTGTTCCAGATAAAAGTACAGAGCGACCTCTCAAGACAGATTTTGACCTCGGGCTGCGGTTTTTGCAGATCACAGATGCCGATGGTGATGATCGAATCAGCAAATTGGAGTTCCGGGCTCATTGCCATAAAGCTGGATCTAGCGAATAGTTGAGGCGACTTTTTGACGATACTGGCTTGGCGATAAGCCATGCCAGCGCTTAAATGCACGTGTAAAATTGGCCTGCTCGGAAAAACCCAGCAAAAACGCTATTTCACTGATCGCCAATTTGTTGTCGCTGACATATCTGTCAGCTAACGTTTTTCTCGTTTTTTGTAATAGTTCAGCAAAGGACGTGCCTTCTTGTGCAAGGCGTCGCTGCATAGTCCGGCTGCTGAGGTTAATTCCTTTTGAAATGTTCTTTTCCTTGATATTCCCGGTCGGCAGTTGTTGCACAATTTCCAGTTCAACCTTTGGTGTCAGCTGTTCATTATCGAGGTCGGCTAGATGCTTGGTGAGTATCTGTTCATTGACAAAGCTGAGCTCGGCATTGCCTGTTAACAGTTTCCGTTCGATATCGCGACGGTCAAAAACAAACTCGATGGTATTGCCGCCATATTGAACCGGACAGCGAGCCAGTTGTTCGAGTAAAAGGCTGGCGGAGTTGGGGGGATGGGGACACACGATCTGAATGGGTTCGAACTGGTCTCCCATAATCATTCGTATCATTTTCAATAGTGCAGTGATACCCGCGTCTGATGAAGCCGGCACTATGCTGGCAACCTGATTATTCTGCTTGTCGGGCTTGAAGGAAATGCTGAAGCGGTAACGTAGTTGTTCGGCTCTTAATTCATAATCGAGGCCGTCGTTCAGAAACATGCCGTAACGGGAAAACCGGTAAAGTGCTTCGCTTAGGGATCCACTGGCCAACCAGGCAAAACCCAGGGCGTGAAAGGTGGTGGGATTCCAACGATTACCGATACTGATGCCGATATGCTCATCGCCATTATCCTGAGCCGACTGCCAGAGCCGCTGCATATTCTTTACCGGATAGCGTGCTACAAGAGTAGCAAGCTTCGCTGGATCCAGGCCTGCCTCCCGGAAAAGGGTGTCAGCATCAAGTTCCCTCGCATTCAACTCCTGCCAGACTAGCAGCGCCCAAGACGTCAGTATTGATGTGCTCACCCGGCAACCTCCCTAGTCTCAATGACTCTTTTATTCCGGCTCTTAATTATGAAGCAATAAGATAAGGCCTTGGCGCGGAAAGACAAGTAGATGATAAGTGTTCGGCTCGGACTGATCAGAAACCGGGCTGCCCACGGCATATGCTAACTCTCAAATGAAACGGAGGGTATGCAATGACTAATAAACAACACGCAGCGGGAAAAAGCGAATCCCTGCAATGCACGATAGCCAAACCCGTCCACTTCGTGGGTCGGGGTCTGCACAGTGGCATGCCGGTCAGTATGACGTTACGACCGGCTACCGCCGATACTGGTTATGTATTCCATCGTCTTGATGTGGCGCCGCCGCACAATCAGGTGGCGGCTCGTTGGCTGAGTGTCTGTGATACACGCCTGTCGACCACCATTGGCAACAGTGCGGGTGTTACCGTCAAAACAATCGAGCATTTAATAGCGGCTTTGTCGGCCTGTGGTATAGATAACTGCCGTATTGATATTGATGGGCCGGAAGTTCCGATTATGGATGGCAGCGCAAAACCTTTTGTCGATCAGATACTGGCCACAGGCAGCCGGCAATTAACGAAGGAGCGGATGGCTATTGTGATCACTGATCCGATCTGGGTCTCTGAGGGCGATGGTAAGGCCGGATTCGTCCCTTTTCCGGAGTCGTGGATTGATATGACCATCGACTTCAAATCTTCCGCGATTGGCAGGCAGCGAGTGGTGACTCCGGTTACCTGCAGTCATTTTAGTGAGCACATCTCGGCGGCGCGTACGTTTGGTTTTGCTCAGCAAATTGAAACGTTAAAAACTTTGGGCCTGGCCAAGGGCGGCTCGCTACGCAATGCAGTTCTTATTGACCAGGATCAGGTCGTAAATCCGGAAGGTCTGCGCTTCGACAATGAATTTGTACGTCATAAAATCGTCGATGTCATCGGGGATTTGTCGTTGCTGGGCGTGAAAATTGTGGGTTGTTTCGTCGGTCAGTGCAGTGGTCACCGATTAAACAATCAGTTGCTTCGTGATTTGATGCTGCAACAGAAGCACTGGGTTTACACGACTTTATCCAATGCGATAGAAAATTGGGAGCAAATCAGGTCCGGCTCAGGTAAGAATCAGTTTGAGCTGGCGAGGCCCGAGCAGTTTGCTAATTGAATGGTCAGGGAATGGCGATTTTTCTTGTCATTGCAGGAGACATTATTTGGCATAGTCTTAATGCGAGGTCTCCAATGCAGGAGCGGGGCTATACCGTCGCCGAATTGGTCGAGGCCAAGACTGAGATTCTCAGGCTGCGTGCCCAGATGCGACAGATTGACCACATTCCCAGCAAGGTCGTGTTTAATCCGGTCGTAACAAACATTGGGCCGCTCGCGTCAGTCACCTATATGGAAGCCATGGCGATACCGGAACGCTTTGAGGAATCAACCCAGTACATTTTGCGTACCACACTCTTTGACGGTGAATCCGGCAACTCTATCTGGCAGATGTTCTCCACTACAGTCGACCCGAAATCCCTGGAACAGGCCACCAGAGAGTTTTCCCGCGTCGTCGTCCGCGAACTCCAAAAATCCTTCACCGAATGAGCGTCCCAACGACAAGTCGCACCCCCCAACCGTTTGTTGCAATGATTCTGGGCCTGACCCTGACAGGTTGCTCCCTTAACCAGACACTCAGCCTGGGCGTGGACGATCCCTGCGATTCCCTGAAATCCATTATTGCGGATTATCCGTCTGGATTTGCCCAGTACCGCGGAAGGTCCAACAACTTCAAAAGCGTGACGGTTTTTTCGGCAGAGGAGGAGATCATCAAGGGGCACTGTGAGATCTGGTCCTGGGCTAACAACGATACGGCCTATGTCTGCTCAGCCAATGCGCCCAATGATGAGGTGGCCGCCGCACGTTACAACACAGCCGTCAGCTCAACATCCCAGTGTCTCGGCACCACCTGGCAATCGGACGAAAGCGATCGCGTCCGGGACGGCGAAAAAGCCGGTGTAGCCACGCACTTTAAGTCACCGGATGCGGCCGATCCGGGCGTGTCGGTTCACAGGGTTGCGTTCAAGGGCAATTCCTCGGTTTATGTCTACGTCGGTAAGTCGGGGCAGACGGGCGACTTCTGAACCGCGCGATCTGGAAAAGCGCAACGCGGGTGACCAAACGGTGACGAGAAATGATGTTTTCCAGAAACAACAAAGCCCGGATCTTTCGATGCCGGGCCAAGTGTTTGATCTGTCTGGTCGGGACGGTAGGATTTGAACCTACGACCCCCTGCACCCCATGCAGGTGCGCTACCAAGCTGCGCTACGCCCCGATTCGCTGTGTGCCTTAGAGAAACTTAAGAGTTATCTCAGTGGCTTAGCGGGAGCGAAGTCTACACCAGCCCATCGGAAAAATAAACAGGCTTTGAAGATTCTGTGCGGGGTTTTTAGCGAAGTTTGGTCTCCCTGAGTTTACGGATAAATTCGGGGGGCTCGAAGCTGTCGGGTGTCGCTTTCTGCCAGTATCTGTCGTACAGGGTGTGTCCGGTCTCACCTTCAAGCAGTTCGCCCGGCTCAAGAAACGGAAACAGGTCCATGTAGGAGTGAACCTCTGTCCGGGATACCCGGCGTACCACGTGTTCTGGTCCCAATTCCGAGGGGTGACGAAGGCCGGAAGCTTCCAGCAGGTTTTGGAGGGCATCCAGAGTATTCTTGTGGAAGTTGTAGACTCGCTTGCTCTTGAGCTCCACGTCCAGTTTCTCTCCCCGGCGGGGGTCCTGCGTGGCTATGCCGCTTGGGCAGCGCCCTGTATGGCAGTTGAGGGCCTGAATGCAGCCCAGGGAGAACATGTAGCCTCGTGCCGAATTGCACCAGTCGGCGCCAAGGGCCAGTGTCCGTGCGATGTTGAAGGCAGAGGTGACTTTTCCGGCTGCGCCAATTGCGATGTCCTCCCGGAGATTGGTGCCCACCAGGGTGTTATGGACCATTAACAACGCTTCGGTCATTGGCATACCAAGGCGGTTAATGAATTCCAGGGGGGCGGCACCGGTTCCGCCTTCGCCACCATCAACCACAATGAAGTCGGGTTTGCGGCCGGTTTCAAGCATGGCTTTGACGATGGCAAACCATTCCCATGGATGGCCGATCGCGAGCTTGAACCCCACAGGTTTTCCGCCAGACAGCTCTCGCAGGTGGTCAATGAATTCGAGCAATTCGATGGGTGTTGAAAAGGCGGAATGGCTGGCTGGAGAAACACAGTCCTCGCCGATAGACACTCCACGGGCTTCTGCGATCTCGGGCGTCACTTTTGCACCAGGCAAAATGCCGCCATGCCCGGGTTTCGCTCCCTGGGATAGTTTGACCTCTATCATTTTAACCTGGTCAAGCGCGGCGTTCTCCCGGAACATTTTTTCATTAAAAGAACCATCCTCGTGGCGGCAGCCAAAGTATCCAGACCCAATTTCCCAGACCAGATCCCCGCCCGGCTGCCTGTGATACCGAGAGATGGAGCCTTCTCCTGTGTCATGGTAGAAACCTCCCATTTTGGCGCCGGTATTCAGGCTCAGGATGGCGTTCGCAGA
The DNA here is from genome assembly GCF_023657445.1 of Marinobacter sediminum. Lineage (NCBI taxonomy): Bacteria > Pseudomonadati > Pseudomonadota > Gammaproteobacteria > Pseudomonadales > Marinobacteraceae > Marinobacter > Marinobacter sediminum. The sequence continues at coordinate 611,463 of NZ_JAGTWY010000001.1, forward strand.
AAGGGAGCCAAAGCTCATGGCCGAAATGTTGAATACGCTTGCACTGTATGGCTTTGCGCAATCCTTGCCGATCAGGATCCGGAAGTCGCTGCTGGTTACTTTGGTGGGCGTGAGTGAATGGTTCATCCATTCAAAACCCTCTTCGTACATGCCCAGCTGTGACCCGAACGGTCGCTTGTCCAGGACGTTCTTCGCGCGCTGGTAAACAATAGTGCGCTGTTCCCGGGAAAACGGTCGCTCGTCAGTGTCAGACTGGATGAAGTACTGGCGGATTTCGGGGCCAATGGCTTCAAGGAGGTAACGAAAGTTGGCGATTATCGGGTAGTTTCGGCTGACAGTGTGACTTCTCTGAAGCAGATCATAGGATCCCAGAGCTGTCAGCATGCCGAAAGCCAGCGGGAAGGCATAGCCGGCTCCGACAGAAAGACTGATTACCAGCGACAGCAAAAAGCCTGCAATGCTCAATCCGTATATTGTGTACCGGAGTGGGAAAGTTTTTGTTTTCTCCATGCATACCTCAAATGGGTTCGATTTGCCTGAAAGCGGGTGTGGTTGGCACCGAGTATATCGATACGCGAGGAAATAAGTAGTCGATTGCTGATGCTTATACCTTTCCAGTTTGTAATGCTGGTCTATGCTAAAACCTTGGGCAAAGGAATGACCGACCTTTGATGTTTTGAGTTCAAAACATTATTATGTACCGCTTGTAATCTTTGAACACCGATTCCGAAACTGATTTTCAATTCAGGAGGCGCCAATCGTGGGCGAGGTAGTTAAAGACGAATACCAGACGGATTACGTCGCAGGTCAGGATAATATCAATCCTTTGGGCCTGGATCTTCACGCACCAGTATTCCCGATAACGGCAATACTGGTCGTGCTCTTCGTAATAGGTACCCTCATTTATCCGTCCGAGGCGAAATCGCTTCTGGACGGTGCAAAGTGGGACATTATTGCGACATTTGACTGGTTCTTTCTAATCAGTGCGAACATTTTTGTGGTGGTATGCCTGGTCTTGATCTTCATGCCAGTAGGTAAGATCCGCATTGGCGGCATGGACGCCAAGCCGGAATTCTCCACTATGTCCTGGTTTGCCATGCTGTTCGCAGCGGGCATGGGCATTGGTCTGATGTTCTGGGCCGTTGCGGAGCCGACTGCGTATTACACCGGTTGGTACGAGACGCCGTTCAACGTTGAGGCAAACACCCCGGCTGCGGCCGACCTTGCGATGGGCGCGACGATGTACCACTGGGGTCTTCACCCCTGGGCTATCTATGCCATTGTGGCGCTTTCCCTGGCGTTCTTTGCGTACAACAAGAACATGCCGCTGACCATTCGTTCGGCTTTCTTCCCGCTGCTCAAGGATAAAGTCTGGGGCTGGCCCGGACACATCATTGATATTCTTGCTGTGGTTGCCACCATCTTTGGTCTGGCGACATCCCTTGGGTTCGGTGCTCAACAAGCCGCCTCTGGCCTGAATTATCTGTTTGATATAGGCGCTGGAACCAATGTGCAGATGGCGATTATTGTCGGGGTAACTGCTCTCGCCCTGCTGTCGGTCCTGCGCGGCCTGGATGGCGGTGTAAAAGTGCTGAGTAACATCAACATGGCAATGGCCGGTATCCTGCTCTTCTTTGTCATTTTCGCCGGTCCGACCATGAGTATCCTGGAAACTATCTGGGTTACTTCATCCAGTTACGTCGGTAACATTGCTCCACTGAGCAACCCGTTTGGTCGTGAAGATGAAGCCTGGTTCCAGGGCTGGACCGTGTTCTACTGGGCATGGTGGATTTCCTGGTCACCGTTCGTAGGCATGTTTATCGCTCGTGTGTCCAGGGGACGTACCGTTCGGGAATTCATTACAGCGGTTCTGATTATTCCTACCGTGATAAGCATAGTGTGGATGAGCGCCTTTGGCGGTTCAGCACTGGAGCAGATCCAGAATGGTGTTGGCGCGCTGGCCGAGAATGGCCTCACAGATGTGTCTCTGGCTATGTTCCAGATGTTCGCCAACCTGCCGCTGACCGGGATTATTTCGTTTGTTGGCATTATTCTGGTTCTTGTGTTCTTCGTAACCTCCTCGGATTCCGGGTCACTGGTTATCGATAGCATCACCGCCGGTGGTAAGACTGATGCACCTACTGCCCAGCGCGTTTTCTGGGTAGTCATGGAAGGCGCGATTGCCGCGGCCCTGATCTTTGGCGGCGGTGCGGATGCACTAGGCGCGATCCAGGCAACTGCAATCAGTGCGGGTCTGCCCTTCACGGTTATTCTGCTGGTAATGACCTGGGGCTTGCTGAAAGGTCTGACGCATGAGCGTAAGCTTCTGATTTCCAGAGGCGAAATGTAAGTACGCCATCGTTGATTGAAAAAACCGGGGCTTCTGCCCCGGTTTTTTTATGCCTGTTATTTACTAGAGAGCTGCGAATGTCCTCATGGCAAAATCCGCCCGCTCTTGCGGTGTGAAGTGCAGGCGCTTGAGACTTTCAATGGACCTCAGTCGCGGCAGGAGGCCTCGTCCGTTTGCCATCTGGATGGCGAGCCCGGGGCGGGCGTTCAGCTCAAGCAGAAGCGGACCTTCAGTGGCGTCTACCACCAGATCCACGCCCATATAGCCCAGCCCTGTTGCCTCGTAACAACGAGATGCCATTTCCAGCATTTCGCCCCAGGCTTCGATTTCGATATTTTCCAGGGCCAGACCGGTATCCGGGTGTAGGGTAATGGGACGGTTGTATTGCACTGCATTCAAACTCTTGCCCGAGCCGATGTCCAGGCCGACACCAACCGCGCCCTGATGAAGGTTAGCCTTGCCGTCAGATGCGGTTGTTGCAAGCCGCAGCATAGCCATCACGGGGTAGCCCTGAAACACCACAATTCGAATATCGGGAACGCCCTGGAATGAATACCTAGCCAGGGACGGCGCTGACTCCACCAGGTTTTCAACAATCGCAACGTCTGGCGTGCCGGCCAGGGAGTAAAGCCCTGCGAGGATGTTAGTGAGATGGCGCTCCAGATACGGCGCATCCACGCGTGCGCTCGACGCCTTGATATATTCTTCATTGTCACGCCCGGTAATGACAGTAATGCCCTTACCGCCGGATCCTTTGGCAGGCTTGATCGCAAAGCCTTCCAGACCCTCCGCCATTTCCCGGAAGTGGGAGATTTCATGTTGCTGGCGCACCACCTGCAGCAGCTTGGGTGTTTTGACTCCGTATTCGGCTACCGCAAGTTTGGTCTTGAGTTTGTTGTCCACGAATGGATAAGAGGAGCGCTCGTTGTAACGGGCAATGTAATCCACATTGCGCCGGTTCATGTTGAGCATGCCCAGCCGGTTAAGCCGTCGAGGTGAGATCCAGTCCATATTAGTCGTAGACCTTCATGGGCGTGAAACGCTTCAGTTCGCTGAGCTTGTACCCGGTGTACTGACCCATGAGCAGAATCAGTCCCAGAATGGCCAGATGAAGCTCCGGGAAGTTGAAGGTCAGATGACCTGCCAGTGGCGCACTCATGAGGAGGTACGCACAGATCGCCACAAACAGGCTGCCTGTGCCCTGAACCAGGACTTCGCGCCCTCCTTCCTCCTCCCACAGGATAGACATCCGCTCAATGGTCCAGGCAATGATGACCATGGGGAAAAATGTCACGGTCATGCCGGTATTGAAGCCCATCTGGTAGCCGATAATGCTTAGCCCGGCGGTTATGAATATCACCAGGATGATAAGGGCGGAAATTCGGGAGACCAGCAGCAGGTTAAGGCTGGAAAGATACCCTCGCATCAGCAGGCCAATGGCGACCACGGCAAGAAAGGCAATGAGCCCCGGCACCAGTGTGGTCTGTACAAAAGCAACCGCAATCAGGACCGGCATAAACGTTCCCGATGTGCGGACACCAATCACAATCCGCATGAATGCCACGACCAGCGCACCCAGGGGGAGCAGCAACAGCATTCGGAACATGCTCTGTTCTTCGATGGGCAGTTCATAGAAGCTCAGAAAGCCGAGCCCGGTGGACTCGAACTGCATGGTGGCCAGTTGCAGGGCCGGGACAGTTTGCCGAAGCATGGAAAAACTGACCTCGGAATTATCACCGCCCACCACATCAAGCAGGGAGGCCGAACCTTCCCGCCAGAGCAGGAGGTTTTCGGGGACGCCTTGCTCTGCGGACTGCGGATCGAAGGTCAGCCACTGCTGACCATCATAAATCTGCAGGAATGTCATTAAGCTCTGGCGGCGTCTGGCATCCTCAAGCTTGAGGCCATCCGCGGTGCGTGCGGGAATGCCCGAGTGGTTAAGCATGTCTACGAGCAATTCCAGATAGTTCTCTTCAGCAACCAGCAAGGTTGTGTTCTGGGTGCGGGTATCAGGCTGCATCAGGCGAATGAGCTCGCGGGTCATACTTTCCGGCGTACTGGATCTCTCCCTGGCCCGCTCAAGAATCTCTCGTACAGCGGTCGCCTGCGGTTCTTCCCAGAAAACTCTACGGGTTTCCGGTGTCGTGATCGGCAGGACACTTTTGGCGGTTGTATCAGGAACAAACTGCGCCTTGAAATACAGGGTTTGCGGGCCGGATACGCTGCGCTTGGTCCACTCGGCCCGCCGGTTGCCGGACTTTTCAATAATGGAAAAGCCGTAGCCTGGCGATGCTGCCTGTTCGCTAAGGAGCCTGAACCCGGGTGGTTGGCCCGGAACCTTCAGGCTGGCCAGTACCGATTCATTGGTGGCGTCAAAATCCACCCGGGCTTCGACCATCCACACCGGGCGCTGTTCGCCGGTGAGCCAGGGAATGCCCAGTTCGATGTGGCGCCAGATGGCCAGGGATATTCCGGTGGCAATGAGCAGCAAAACGGCGATGTAGAATGGCAGGCGGGAGCGGTTGGTCACGAGTCTTTCCTGCTGTTAACGAGAGTCTCGGGCAGTTCAGTGGCGAACTCCTTACCCACATCAATCAACATTACATCCCGGAGCACATTGCGCCCGATAAGTACTTCATAGCTCAGGTTGGTGCGATCGGTCAGAGTAAATTCAGCAACCTGCTCGTGGTCGCCAATGGCGAACTGCAGCTCCACCACGACCCGTCGTTCGGGTTCGTTGGCACTGGCCTGGATCACCTTTACCCTGCGTGAAATCTCTTTCTCGAGAGTGATCAGCTTATCCGTTCCAGTTACCGGGACACCGAAGCGAACCCAGTTGCTGCCATCCCGCTCGAAGCGCGTGATGTTTCGCGCATCGATCGATGATGTTTCAGCACCGCTATCGATGCGTGCTGTATAGATCTGCTCGGGCTCGGCCAGGTATATTTTCTCTACCTCACCAACAATGACTTTGCCCTTGAGCCGATCTGCCCGTCCCTTGGAGGACTGAGAAGCGGCGCAGGCACTTTGCGTCGGAATCGCGGGGCAGGTTGGCTTTTCGACCTGGGTCTTGATGGCATTAAGAATGGTTCTGGTAGAGTCCCGGTGTTGCTCCAGGACCTGGTTGTGGCGCACGGTCTCGTTGCCCTCCATGGTGACCAGCGTCGCACGCTGGGCCTGAACGGAGGTGGTCAGTTCGCTGAGATCCTGCTTCTGGACCATGAAGTAACGGTCTGTTGAGCATCCGGCTAACAGGAATAACATACCAGAGGCCAGCAGCATGGAAGAAAGAGAGGAACCAGCTGGTAATCGTGTTAAACCCATGAGAATGCCCCTGAGCCGAAAGCCAGTCACGATCCCGAAAGCATAGCAGGTGTGATGGTCTAAGGCTGTGTAACTGAAAATATGTGGAGCATGATTATACAACAACCCATCTATGTGGTTGCTTTACAGATGGTTAAGGGGCGGAGATTGTGGGCACTTTCTCAGTACCGGAGTGTAAGTAGTTACCGGGGGAGGACATGTCCTTCCCCCAGGTCTGTTTCGGACCGGAGGTATTCCTGAATGACAGGCGAGCAGTTGAGGTAGAAGAGTAAAAGCTCCCGCTGGACGTCCTGATCCTGAATCCTGGCTGCGAAACTGATGAGGTCGCGGATGGCTTCATCACTCCCCGAGCTACAGTCTTTGGCGTTAAAACTCCTGCCATATCTGGCTTTCAGCACCTCTGTCAGCCTTTCCAGGTGGAATTCTCCGGTATGGGTGATATGGGGGAGAATATGGAACTGGTCAGAGCTTTTCGAGCCACGCTTTCCGAACAGGCCTGAATTGCCCTCGGCTGCTGAGTCGCCTGCTTGCAGGAAGTCTGCTCCAAGTTTTCGCCAGAGTTCTTTTAGCATGGTCCGTTTTCCGTATCTGGTTCCATTCCCTTCCGCGCTGCGGTTAAAAAAGCGTAATGCCGCTATCCTGAAGGGACAACTTATCCTTTTAGATTATTCTACGTATCCCGTCTACAGGCAGATTCACACGGTTTGCAAATTTGCAAAGCAGTCGAGATGCTAACAGAGCCGAGTGATACAAGAGACGGGCCTTCAGGAAAAAGGTTCCGTTGATGGGGTAGACTGTAACCTTCGACAATAAGCCTGGTTCTCGCCAGGGACTGAACAAAGACAGGAGTGTTCCGCAGTGCCAGAAGCCGTCACCGAATTGTTATTATCCCAGCCTGACTTAATGGCCGGATGGATAGTTGTACTGGTGATTGCGGTTTTCGTACTGGCCGGTCTGACGGCACGCGCTGTGGCCAATAAACGAAAACTGGTCGACGAACTTGCTATCCTTGACAGAGAGCGTCAGGAAGCGGAAAACCTGCTTCAGAATGCCCGGCATCAGGAGGCGATGGACCGACAGCAGGCAGAATATCTTGAGCGGGCGCTTGATGAACAAAAAGCCCGGGTGATCAAATACGAACAGGACATCGAGCAATGGCGTCAGCAGGCATCCGGGCTGGAAAACCGCGTAGCTGGCCTGGAGTCCGACCTTGAAGGACGTAAGCACCGAATCTCGCAATTGGAGGGTGAGCGTCAGATCCAGCAGCACAGGGCGGATGGGCTTGCCAAAGAGCTTCATCAGGCTCAGGTTGAGTTGCGAGAGCAGGAAGTAACCCTGGACAGGGAGCGGCGTTCGACGTCTGAGAAGCTGGAGTTGCTGGAGCGTAACCGTGATGCTTTGAAGCAGGAATTTGAGAATCTTGCCAATAAGATTTTTGAACAGAAAAGCGAGCGTTTCAGCCAGCAAACCCGGACCAGTCTGGATACGCTGCTCACTCCATTTCGCGACCAGCTTCAGGACTTCCGCAAACGGGTGGAGGATGTATACACCACGGAAACCCGCGATCGCCAGGCCCTGAGAAGTGAAATCAAGTCTCTGCAGGATTTGAATCGTCAAATCACGGAAGAGGCGTCTAACCTGACCCGTGCCCTGAAAGGCGACAAGAAAATTCAGGGTAACTGGGGAGAACTGATTCTTGAGCGGGTGCTGGAGAAATCGGGCCTGCGCAAAGGTGTGGAATATGACACACAGGGCAGTTACCGGGACAGCGACAACCAACTGCTCCGGCCCGATGTTGTTGTCCACCTGCCAGACAGCCGAAACCTGATAATCGATTCCAAGGTGTCGCTGGTGGCGTATCAGCAGTGGGTCACCGAGGAAGATGATACGGCCAGGGAAGCGGCACTCCAGCAGCATGTTGAAGCGGTAAGAAATCATATTCGCACGCTCAGCGAGAAGGATTACAGCCAGTTGAACGGTCTCCATTCTCCGGACTTTGTGCTGTTGTTCATGCCCATCGAGCCCGCTTTTGTAGCGGCATTTCAGCAGGACGAGAACCTTTTCGCAGAAGCCTTCGAGCGAAAGATTATTGTAGTAACACCGACCACCTTATTGGCGACGCTGCGAACCATTGAAAATATCTGGCGTTATGAAAGACAGAGCCAGAACGCTCGACGGATTGCCGACAGGGCCGGTGCTGTCTACGACAAGCTTCGGGTGTTCGTTGAAGCTATGGAGCGTCTCGGGGGGCAGTTGCATACTGCCCAGGGCTCCTATGATTCGGCCATGAATACCCTGACCAGAGGGCGTGGCAACCTGATTTCACAGGCCAACCGCTTTGTGGAGCTTGGGGTGAGGGTCAAGAAGGAATTACCAAAAGCCATTATGGACCAGGCGGAAGTGGACGTCGGAGATGAGTCGGGAGACGACGAACATGACTCGCCGGAGACCGAAGAGCAGGCGATTGGTGCAGACAACCAGCAGGAGTGAATGCCATGGCAGTATCGTTTGACAAAGGTCGTCAGCTGGCCCGGGGGGTTATCCTGGCGTCGGCGCTGTTAGCAGGGCAGGCATCGGCCCTTGCGCCCGAACATGAGGTGCGCCGGTTGATGCTGGCAACAGAGGAAGCCGTGGCGGCAGAAAGCTGGGGTGAAGCAGGTGAATATCTGAACCGGCTTCAACAGCTTGAAGGCAGCAAGCCGGCTGATTACTTTTATTACCGTGGGCGTGTCATGTATCAGGCTGCCCATCTGAACGAGGCGCAGTCTGCTCTGGAATCCTATGTTGGGCAGGCCGGTTCCGAAGGCGGCCATTATCAGGAAGCCCTCAAGCTCATTACCGAGGTTGAGAAAGCCCGAAAAGAGCGAGCCTTGGCGCCACAAGGTGGCAACTCTGATACCAGTAAGGTTGCGGTGATAGAGCCAGCTGGCGATCAAAGCATTACCTCGTTGCGCAAGCTTTACCTGGCCGACTCAGACCGGGAAGCGCTGACGCTTCACCTGAACAGTTTGCTGGAAGTCGCGGGCTGGCGTCAGGATCAGACCATCGTTCAGGTGGATAAGCCGGCCGACGTGGAGTACAGGATCAGTGCTGCAGAGAGCAACATTAATGTCCAGGAAATACGCCGGGACGCCGGTGGCCGGGTTGTTCGTAAAACCCAGTCCATGTCCGTTTACGGTGTAAACCCGCAGGTTGAGTGGGGCTGTGAAGCGACAGCAGCCGCTTGCTGGATTTACGATCCGAGGGATGGCTCCCGGTTGCTGCAGTTGGCGCTTGATCGTGGGCAGGCCCGCGAAGTTGCCGAAACGCTGGGCCAGCTTATCCGCAACCTTCAGTCGCCAACGGGCGACTGAAGGCTTTCACTCCGGCAGATTGCCCCGCTCGCCTTCACGATAGGCACCCGGGGTAACACCGGTCCACTTCTTGAAAGCCCGGTGGAAGGTTGATGGCTCGGTGAATCCGACCTTGCTGGCGATATCGTTGATCGGCAGCTCCTGTCGGCTCAGGTAATAAATCGCCATGTCCCGTCTGAGTAAATCCTTGATCTCCTGAAATGATGTGTTTTCCTGCTTGAGCCGTCGCCGAAGCGTCTGGGGGCTGGTATGCAGTTCGGCCGCAATCCATTCAAAATCCGGCAATGGCCTGGAAAAGTCCCTACCGATGAGTGCGCGAATGCGACCAGTGAAGGTGTTGCTTTCGTCAGGACGGGATAACAGGTCTGCCGGCGAAGTTTTGAGAAACTGCCGCATTTCAGATTTATCGCGAATGACCGGCGCCGAGAGAAATCGCTTGTCGAAGGTCAAAGCGGTGCGGTCTGATCCGAATTCCAGCGGGCAGTGGAAGATGTGGCGGTATTCGTCACCATGAGGCGGTCGGGGGTAATCAAATTCCGCTTTTTCCAGTTCCACCGGCTGGCCAATCAGCCAGCTTCCCAGGCGGTGCCAGATAACCAGGATGCTTTCCCGTAGAAAGTAATTCGGATCGTGTATTTCACCTTCAATGCGAGTTACCAGTTGGGCATTTTCACCGCCGGTTTCCAGCTCCATGGCAATCATGGGGTCAAACAATCGGGAGAACTGGAACGCTTGGCGATAGACCGCCTCGAGATTGGGGCAGTCGATGACCAGGGCGCACATGGTCGCAAATGTGCCGCTGCGGGCGCGCCTGGGGCCAAAACCCATGAACTCGTCACTTAACCTGTTCCAGAGTACCTGCATTAAATGACTGAACTGGTCACTGCTGACCCGTGCCATTTCGATACGCAGAAGATCCGGAGATATGCCTGCTTCCTTCAGCATCTCCAGAGTATCAAAGCCAAGATCCTCCGCTCCGACCAGAGCGGCCTGAACAAAGTGTCTTGAAACCGTCAGGTTGGACATGTCACTCGCCATTCCATAAAAACGAAACCCATCATAAAACCCCCGCGGAACAATGCAACCGAAGTCCTGTCCGCCAACTGTAAGAATCGGCCAATAGGAATGACGTAAGCTGCAGTTGGCCCCGCCGGAAAAACCGGGCAGCATGAGACATCACGATAAAACCGACAAAAACAGACATGAAAGGAGTGAACCATGGCCGGACCCTTGACCTCACTAAAAGTCCTGGACTTCAGTACCTTATTGCCGGGGCCTTACGCCACCATGATGCTGGCCGATATGGGGGCGGATGTGTTGCGGGTGGAGGCGCCGGACAGGGTGGATCTGACCCGGGTAATGCCACCACATGATGCCGGCGTGAGCACGGCCCATGGCTTTCTGAGCCGTGGCAAGAAGTCACTCGGGCTCAACCTGAAAGAGGAGGGGAGCAGGGAGAAAATTCTGGAGCTGGTCAAACACTACGACGTTGTCGTCGAACAGTTCCGCCCAGGCGTGATGGACCGGCTTGGTATTGGCTATGAAGCCCTCAAAGCGATAAACCCTCGCATCATCTATTGCTCCATTACCGGTTACGGCCAGACCGGCCCCTACAAGGACCGCGCGGGCCACGACATCAATTATCTCTCCCTGGCGGGCGTCAGCAGCCACTGTGGCCGAGCCGACAGCGGACCGCCACCCATGGGTATTCAGATTGCGGATGTGGCTGGCGGTTCGCACCATGCCGTTATGGGCATCCTGGCTGCGGTAATACACCGACAGCAGACCGGAGAAGGGCAGTTTGTTGATATCAGCATGACCGATGCTGCCTTTGCGCTGAACGCCATGGCCGGGGCGGCCTGCCTGGCTGGAGGCCAGGAGCAGAAGCCAGAGAGCGCGTTGCTCAACGGGGGCTCCTTTTACGACTACTACCAGACCAGCGACGGTCGTTGGCTCTCGGTGGGCAGCCTTGAGCCCCAATTCGCTTCCCGCCTGTTCCACACCCTCGGGATTTCTGAGGTTAATAGCCTAGCCATGAGCCAGAATCCTGAGCATCAGCAACACCTGAAAATGGTTCTGAAAGAAAAAATTGCTGAGAAACCGCTGGCTGAGTGGCAGGAGATTTTTGCTGATCAGGATGCCTGCGTGGAGCCGGTGCTGACGATTTCCGAGGCGGCTGAGCATCCACAGCTCAAGGCCCGGGAAATGGTGATCGGCGTTGATCGAGGAGACGGTACTCAACAAATGCAGATCGGGTTCCCGATTAGATTCGAGAAAACGGCCGCCACAGCGGATTGGGTGGGGAAGCCGCTGGGTTCTGATAACGAGGAATTTCTTTGAGTAAAAACGTGAATAACTGTTCAGTCCTACTGGTCGAAATTTGACCATCTGCTAGCTTTATTAGTGTCACCAATAACGGTGAATCCGTAGTGAACAAGTATAAGGATGACACTATGAAGATTAGGAAAAAACTGACGGGGCAGCGCCTACGTGCCTTTGCACTTGCACTGCTAGGGAGCACGATGCTGGCGGGCTGTTTTGACGGTGACAGCTCCTCCGGCTCATCTGAATCGTCTGTGGATACCAACCTCTTCCCGGCGGATGGGACGCTGAGCGCTAATATTCGCCGTACGACGGGGGGAGTGCCACACGTAACCGCCGACAATCTGAAATCGGCGGCATTTGGGAATGGCTATGCCCAGGCACAGGATAATGTGTGCATGCTGGCGGAAGCAATCGTGAAGGCCCGCAGTGAGAGGGCGAAATACTTCGGTCCGGGGCCAGATGACATCAACATCATTAATGACTTCAGCTTCAAAGCCCAGAAGATTCTGAGCGGGGCTGAAGCTGAGTTCCCCTCCCTTACCGATGAATCCCGGGCGCTAATAGAGGGTTTTACGGCAGGGTACAATAAATATATATCCGAGACAGATCCAGCAGATTTGCCCGTTGAATGTAGAGGTCAGCCTTGGGTTAAAGAGATATCACCAGTTGACCTTTTGGCGCACTATCGGGTCGTGGGTCAGTACGCCAGTGGCGCATTATTTGCCACAGGGGCGATATTCGTGGCGGTCCCTCCAGAGGAGTCGCCTAACCCTACGCCGGTGATTAGTGCGACTGGCGCGGAGCAAGAAGCCTTTTTCAAGCAAGTGGCTGTCAATGCAGGAAATAATGCCGGCGAGATTGAAAACTTTCAGGATACGGGCTTGGCAAGTAATGCCTGGGGTGTTGGTAGTGACCTGACAGAAAATGGTAAAGGTGCGCTGCTTGCAAACCCTCACTTTCCGTATACTGGGCATCGCAGGTTCTATCAAGTTCAGATGACGGTTCCTGGGTACCTTAATGCGATGGGAGCAGGCCTTCTGGGGACGGCAGTCCCTTTGATCAACTTCAATGAGAACCTTGGCTGGTCCCATACCGTTACGACAAGCCGTCGCTTTACCCTCTACGAGTTGACGCTCAAGGATGGGGACAACCTCGTTTATATAAAAGATGGTGAGGAAAAGCCGATTACATCAGAGACCTTCCAGATTGAGGTATTCGATGGCTCTCCAAATCCAGTTGTCCTAGAGAAGACCTTTTACTACTCCGAGTATGGTCCGATGGTTTCCGCCAATGCCATAACTGACGGCGGATTGCCTGCATGGGGATCCAGCGGTACTGCGTACACCTATCGAGATGCTAATGCCAGTACTACCAGGCTTCTGGATACCTGGTTGCAGATGAGTCGGGCCTCTACGCTTGCGGAATTCCAGAATGTTTTCAGGAACTGCGGATCTACTCTCTGGACCAATTCGACCTATGCTGACGATCAGGGTAATGCTTTTTATATCGACAGCAGCTCTGTTCCGAATCTTTCCGATGCGACGCTTGCGGTCATTCAATTTAAGCGTCAGGCAAGTCCTGAATATAATCAGCTTTTTGAGGGTGGCCTGACTTTACTGGATGGCGATACCTCAAGAGACGATTGGGTAGAGGGCGAATGTGGTGGACTGGTTCCATACGAAGATAAGCCGAAGCTGCTGAGAACTGATTGGGTACAGAATTCGAATGACAGCTACTGGTCCACTAATCCTGATCAATTCCTGACTGGATATTCTCCGATGTTCGGGCCCGAAGAGTCGGCCCTGGGTCCCCGTACCCGCCTTGGTATCTCAATGTTGAAAAACCCAATGTCACCGGGCACGGTTTCACCGACCGCTCCGCTTCCTGCGGGTCAAGATGGCAAGTTTGGGGCCCTGGATCTCATCAATGTCATCTACAATAACCGCGCATGGTACGCCGACCAGTTCCTACAGGAGCTTCGGGCCAGATGCACTACGATAGGAGCTACGCCAGTTAATTTGCCGGAAGGTGGATCTCGGACGGTAGATCAGGCGTGCGGCGTCCTGCAATCCTGGGATGGTTTATACAACGTTGACAGCGTAGGCGCTCATGTCTATCGGGTCTTTATTGCCAACTATCGACGAAGCTTTAGTTCTGACCTGACGGTTGCCTTTGATCCTGCAGATCCTGTAGGGACACCCTCAACCCCTTCAAGTAGCAACGCGGGAACGGCCGATGACGTTATGCTTCGGGCACTTGCGGTGGGGCTAAATGCGCTGGATCAGGTCAACATCGCGTATGACGCGGATCTGGGATCGGTTCAGTACTATCAGCCCTCGGGTGGTGCTCTGCCGGGGTTGGCGGGAGGAAGCCTGAGCGGCGGAACGCCTACAGACCTCGGAGCTTCTTTTCCTTGGCATGGGGGAGACGGATCTATTGATGGCACGTTCAATGCCATTGGAGTCGTAACCGATCCGTTCCTCGAGGATACGCGCTTTCCTCGCGTTGCACCCAGTATCATTGACAACACTGCAGGTCTTTCGACGACCAACGAGGAAGGTTGGAAAATGGCACGTGGAACGAGTTGGCACTTTGGCCTGGAGTTTACCGACAACGGTCCAGAGGCATACGGTCTGATCAGCTATTCCCAGTCGACAGACTTTGAGTCTCCCTTCTTCAATGACCAGAGTTTGCGATACTCAGAGAAGAGCTTCAGACCAATCCTGTTCAAGGCGGAGGACGTGGAAGCAAATCTTTTGCCGCAGGGGGAAGTGACCATTACCGACTAGCGTGAATTAATAAGCTCTGGGGGTATCTACCCCGGGCTTCTATTAAACCTACAGATTTTGGTAGATAAAAAAAGGGACGGCAGTTGCCGTCCCTTTTCTTTTACTTGGTTTCTCAGTTTTGCTGAACGATTTCAGTGATATCCGGATCGAGGCCGGCTGCGTTGGGAACCACCGCAGTACCCATCGTAGAGATCACGCTGGCGGTTTCCGTCACCATCTCTGTAAACACTCTTACATCCAAAGGTCCGCCTTGGGGCAGAACTGGTGTACCGTGGGTGCCTTCGAGATAACGGGTGATTGCCGCATTATCCAGCGCTACAGGAACGCCATCCCCCGTTACTGGCGTCGCGCCCAGTAACCTAGCAAAAGGCTCGGTGCCAGACAGGTAGGCCTCGAACGCCTCACCAAGCGGGTTGGTTAGTGGATCATTTGGAATTACCTGATCGCCATTCACTTGCGAGAGCACCACCTTGGAAGTAGCCAGATCGTCAGCAAAGTTGATCGGATCGGCAGAGTCCAGAGCGGCCTGGAAAACGTTGAAGTATGTTTCCAAGTTGGCATCCCCTTGCTCAAGTCCGGCAGCAACTTGCAGGCCCCCGAGAATAGCCGGAGCAAATGCTGGTGAGTTTTCTAGCAAGCGAACAATACCTGCGCCTGGCGTCAGCAACTGGGTTGCAACGATATCGTCCGCGGTCTCAGCCGAATTATTGGCAACAGCAACGAACGGCGCGCCGACGATGGTTCCAAGTGAGTGGCCCGTGAAGTAAACCTGAGTTGCATCAAGGTCAGCACCGGCGGTGCCATCGAAGTCGAGGCCGCCGAGAGATTCACGCAGATTCAGCAAGTCGAGAACCGCTTGACGGTTCTTGTCACGGGAATTGGTGAAGTTGGTCAAATTGATGAACAGGCTTCCGGACTCACCAGCGGTGGCCGTCATTGGCACTGGCTGGTTGGCGGCGCCTGCCGTGAAGTCAAAGTGACGCTCGTTCTCTGTTTTGGCAAGCCCAGGAACGGTGCTGCCCGCATTCGCTACGGTGTTTTCGAACGAGCGCAGGCTACGGATCGCCGGGTCTAGAAGTGCGGCATCTTGAATGGAGATTCCACCAACCAAATCGCTGATCGTACCCCCAGCAGCGACACTGGTTACTATTGAAGCTGCGGTTGCGGCATCAATCGACTGTGCTTCTGCATCAGCTTCAACTGCTGCGATAACAAAGCCGATCGCAATCTGACCCGCAATCACCGCATTGATGTTGGTTTCGTTCGGCGCCAAGGACTCGGGGAGTCCGCTGTCCTGACCGACAGTCAGTAATTGGGTGGCCAATGCCTGCTGGTCTTCAACGCTGAAGGGGGTAACACCGTGCAGAGGCTGGTCAATTGCCACTACGGCAACGTTGGCATTCTTTGCGAGAGCGCTACCAAAGGTCAGGGCGGCACTTCGGTCGGTGGTAATGCCGTGCTGATAAATCACCGTTTCAAGAGCTGTGGAGCCATCGTAAGAAGCCGGATATAGGATGAAAACCGGTATAGAGAGCGCATCGCTTGTCGCATCCGGGAAGGGGAAGCGGTAGTTGACGACGTCACTGACCGATGCGTCCGATTGAGCAAGTTGAACACCAAGTTGGTCACCGATGTTCGATGCTGCAACCAGGTCAGCGGTGAAATCGCTTGAATTGATTACCGCACCCTCAGCTTCTGTTTGGCCTGTTGGTATGCCCAGATAGTAAGGCAGGTCGATTGTGCCCTGGACGATATTGACGTCACCAAAATCAACAAACTGATCTGTAATGGCGGATACCTGAGTTACGTCTTGTGGCGCACCAAAAGTCGCGCTGCTACTCCGGTCTCCCGGATTTGGAAGAAGAGCACCAAGGCCAGCATTCAGAGCTGCAGCTGTTTGATCGGCATTTGAAGCAGCCTCGGCAGTATTTGCCGCATCCAGTAAATCCAAGAAGTCTGTTACGTCATTTGCGAGTGCCTGCTTGACGCCTGCCACGCGAGCGGCACCGGCAACTGTATCCCGGAAGAAAGTCGTTGGATCAGCAATATACTTCAGCACCTCCTCGTCATTGGAGGTCGTAAAGCTGTAAGACAGCGCAATATCGTCAGCACTCAGCGGTGTCGGGCGGGTTGTGTTGTTTACGCCGAAATAGCTGCTTGCAACAGTTTCCCAGAAGCTGTTGATAATTGTGCGAACAGGAGCCAGCGAAGAAGTGCCCAGTGGCTGGTTTTCGTCGGTTAAGTTGCTGTACGTCGGGGAGGCGACAATAGGGTCGCCATTAATATCCGTTACTTCCGTGGTTACAACAACCAAATAGCGTTTTTTGGGATCAAGAGGAACAGTAGGGTGAATCCGGATGGCGGAAGTGCCATCGAGCTCTACAACTTCATGTGTGTAGGTCGGATTCTGAGCCAGGCCCGCCAAGTAGGCGCCGGCTGCCGCTTGGTCTCGCCCTTCAAGATCCAGTGGCAGGGCTCCTGCAGCTACCTGCGCAGTGATTGCAAGCGGGACTGTGGGTGGTTCACCCATACCGAGGCCTTGAACCGGGTCGCCACTTGCGTACTCCAGTTCGATCAGGAATACGTTCTGATTCGGGTTGGGCGCAGGCACGGGCCCGGATTCTGAATTCACGATTATGAACGGACGAGAATCTACGGAGTCGGGGTCAATCTGCCCATTCAAACGCACAACGGCAGGCGCAACTGTTGATGCACCGCTGAGCCTATTGAGCGCGCTGGTGACAGGGGGGGTAGTGTCTGCAACACTAAAGGTCCCATCGGCTTCAATGATGGCCGTACTCGGGTCATCGGATTTGAATATGAGGTCGTTCGGAAGAGGCAGCTCACTGGTCACAGGATTGAAAATTGGCCAGGTCTTACCAGTGAAGTCAGGGTTGGAAATCTTATAGTCCGGATTAGCATTCGCCCCCGTTTCGCCACTATCAAAGCAGCCTGTAAGTCCAAGGGAAGACGCCACGGCAAGACTTATTAGAGTTTTCTTGAACATGGGTGGAACCTTTTCCTGTTGTTGTGTCGTTATGTTCGGCAGCTGACGGGGCCGGTCTGATCCGGTAAGCCCGATGTCAGTGGCCTGTTCTGCTTGAAACTGGTGTCTGAAATTTTGGCCAGCGCTGTGAGCCAATTTCTGTATCTATGACTATAGCGACAGTATGGCAAGTGTTGATCAGCCGAAAGTGTGATTCTGACCCTTTAAACCCTCCCCGCACGATTGGAGTTTGGCTATTGAGAAAAATAGTTGGGAGTTAACGGTTTGTCGAGCCCACCGGACGGCTTTCCAGTGGGCCGGGCGCTGCTATTTGAAAGCCGAGAAATCGGGCTTGCGCTTTTCCATGAAAGCTTTGATGGCCTCTGCGGCTTCCGGCGACTTGAGCCGTTCTGCAAAGAGTTCACCTTCGGCCAGCATGGCGCTCCTGAGGTCGTCATGGGTTGACCGGCTGAGCAGTTCCTTGGTTGCGCGGATAGCCGCCGGGGCCTGGGCGGCGAGCCGCTTGCAGGTTTCCAGCGCCTCGGCTTCCGTTTGAACCGAGTCACAGATCCGGCTGATGAGGCCCAGGCGATAGGCATCATCGGCCGTGAATGCGTCGCCCAGCATCAATAATTCCGCCGCCCGGACACGGCCCAGCCAGGACGGGAGCAGCAGGCTTGAACCACCCTCGGGGCAAAGTCCCAGGTTGGCAAAAGGCATCTGGAACCGGGCATTCTGACCAGCAAAGACCATATCGCAATGCAGCAGCATGGTGGTGCCAATGCCCACGGCTGGTCCGTTCACTGCTGCAACAACGGGTTTGGTGGTGTTGGCCAGCAGTAAAAGGAAGCGGCCAACAGGTGTGTCCTGGAATGCGCCCGGCAGGCCCTGGGCAAAATCGCTCAGATCATTGCCTGCGGTAAAACAGTCGGCGCTGCCGGTAAAGAGTACACAGCGAATATCTGCATCGGCCTGTGCCTGCTCAAGGGCATCGCCAAGGCTGGTGTACATGGCGTGGGTCAGGGCGTTTTTGCGGTCCGTCCGGTTGATGCGAACGGTGAGGATCCGGTTATGCTTTTCGGTGAGAATGAGGTCTGTCACGGGGTCTCCAGGGGAATTTCTTGTCATTTGATTAGGATCGTACCTTTTCTTGCCGCCGTTTTTTACTGTTTTCGTGGTGGGTTCGCCATCTGTCTGATCCCTCGCGTTGGCGTTTTTCTGGTAAACTCTCGCATCCCGATTTTCCGATCACACGATAAAACGATACCAAGCTGATGAGGCGCCTATGACCACCGTAATCCGCCAGGACGACCTGATTGAAAGCGTAGCGGACGCGCTGCAGTTCATTTCCTATTACCACCCGAAGGATTTTATCCAGGGCGTGTATGAGGCTTACCAGAAGGAAGAGTCCCAGGCGGCCAAGGATGCCATGGCTCAGATTCTGATCAACTCTCGCATGTGCGCGGAGGGCCACCGTCCGCTGTGCCAGGATACCGGCATTGTTACCGTATTCGTGAACATCGGCATGAATGTTCAGTGGGACTGCGAGATGCCGCTGGACGACGTGATCAACGAAGGTGTACGCCGTGCCTACACCCAGCCGGATAACGTGCTGCGCGCGTCGATCCTGGCGGATCCGGATGGCAAGCGCCAGAACACCGGAGACAACACGCCGGCGATCATCCATTACAAGATGGTGCCGGGTGACACCGTTGAAGTTCACGTGGCAGCCAAGGGTGGTGGCTCCGAAGCCAAATCCAAGTTTGCCATGCTGAACCCGTCCGATTCCGTGGTGGACTGGGTGCTGAAAATGGTTCCGCAGATGGGGGCTGGCTGGTGTCCGCCCGGCATGCTGGGTATCGGTATCGGCGGTACCGCCGAGAAGGCGATGGAAATGGCGAAAGAATCGCTGCTGGATCCGATCGATATCCACGATCTGCAAGAGCGCGGTGCGTCCAACCGTTCCGAGGAGCTGCGCCTGGAGCTGTTCGACAAGGTGAACGATCTTGGCATTGGTGCCCAGGGTCTGGGTGGCCTGACAACGGTTCTGGACGTGAAGGTTAAAGACTACCCGACCCACGCAGCCAACAAGCCGGTTGCCATTATTCCGAACTGCGCCGCTACACGTCACGCACACTTCACGCTGGACGGTAATGGCCCTTCACTGCAAACCCCGCCGAGCCTTGAAGACTGGCCGGAAATTACCTGGGAAGTGGGTGAGAACGTTCGTCGCGTGAACCTTGATACGGTTACTCCGGAAGATGTTAAGGACT
This sequence comes from Marinobacter sediminum, assembly GCF_023657445.1. Classification (NCBI taxonomy): domain Bacteria; kingdom Pseudomonadati; phylum Pseudomonadota; class Gammaproteobacteria; order Pseudomonadales; family Marinobacteraceae; genus Marinobacter; species Marinobacter sediminum. Next base: position 630,863 of record NZ_JAGTWY010000001.1, read on the forward strand.
GGCAGCCGGGGGAGACGGTTCTTCTTTCCGGCAAGATGCTGACCGGCCGTGACGCGGCTCATAAAAAGATGGTCGACATGATCGAGAAGGGCGAGGAGCTGCCGGTCGATCTTAAGGGGCGGTTTATCTATTACGTGGGCCCGGTTGATCCTGTGCGCGAGGAAGTGGTTGGTCCTGCCGGCCCGACGACCGCCACCCGTATGGACAAATTTACCCATACCATGCTTGAGAAAACCGGCCTTACCGGCATGATCGGGAAAGCCGAGCGTGGCCAGGTCGCGATCGATGCCATCAAGGAGTTTGGCGCGGTTTATCTGATGGCTGTCGGGGGTTCTGCGTATCTGGTATCCAAGGCTATCAAGCACGCTGAAGTGGTTGCATTTCCGGAGCTGGGGATGGAAGCCATCTACGAGTTTGAGGTGGAAGACATGCCTGTGACGGTAGCGGTGGATTCCCGTGGTTCTTCCGTGCATCAGACGGGCCCGGCCGAGTGGCACGATAAGATCATTGCCGCCAAGGCGGTCTGATTCGATAGCCAGACGGCGGACAAAAAAAGGGTGAAGCCAAGGCTGCACCCTTTTTTTATGCCGGCCGGATCAGGAGGAGCAACTGATGTTCAGGTGCTTGCCCCAGTCTGGTGGCAGTGCGGCGAAGTGCTCGTGCTCTGGCTGTTCATCGAACGGCCGCTCAAGCACTTTCAGCAGCGCTTTCATGGGTTGATAGTCGCCGTTCTGGGCTTCCTGAATCACCTGCTGGGCCAGATAGTTCCTCAGTATGTATTTGGGGTTCACCGCTCGCATGGTGTATTCCCGTTCATCGTGGGCACGGGTTTCCTTCTGTAGGCGCTCTTCATACCGTTCCAGCCACTCATCCGCGACACTGCGGTCCACAAACAGATCTCTGACCGGTGCATGACCGTGGGCATCGAGGTTGGAGAGGGCTCGGAAGAAGGCGGTGTAATCCACATGGTGTTCATGGAGCATGCTGAAAGTGTCCATGATCAGGCTGAGATCCGATTCTTCCTCCTGAAGCAGGCCAAGCTTATCCCGCATGTTCTGCAGGAATCGAGCGTTGTAGGTGATCTCATAGCGACGCAGGCCCCGACGCACAGAGTCTTCTTCCATGACTGGTAACAGGGCATTCGCCAGATACTGGCAGTTGGTGAAACCTACCTGGGGCTGCCGGTTGTAGGCATAGCGGCCGCCCTGATCGGTGTGGTTGCAGATATAGCCGGCGTCGAAATCGTCCAGAAATGCATAGGGGCCGTAGTCGAAGGTGTCCCCGATGATGGACATGTTATCGCTGTTCATTACCCCATGGCAGAAACCTACTGCCTGCCAGTCCGCAATCAGTCGGGCGGTCCGCTCAACCACTTCCTCGAACCAGCGAGTGTGTCGTTCGTCTTTCGGCAGCTCAATAAGATGCGGGAAGTGGAGGGAAATAACATGTTCCAGCAGAGTCTCCAAGGCGTCTGTTCCCTCATGGTGCGCGGCAAACTCAAAGTGGCCAAAACGGATATGACTCTGGGCTACCCGCATCAGGGCAGCGGCTGTTTCGATGGATTCGCGGCGTATCGGATCCCGGGCACTGACCATGAACAGCGCCCGGGTGGTGGGAATACCCAGGCCATGCATCGCCTCACTACAAAGATACTCGCGAATGCTGGAGCGCAGAACGGCCCGTCCATCACCAAACCTTGAGTAAGGTGTCATGCCTGCACCCTTGAGGTGCCAGTCCCAACGTCGATCATCGGGCCCGATGGTCTCCCAGAGCAGCAGGCCCCGGCCATCACCCAGTTCCGGGTTGTAGGCGCCGAACTGATGGCCCGTATACTTCATGGCCACAGGATCCATTCCTTCCAGAAGCTCAGCGCCGGCACCAATTTGTGTCCAGTCCTCTTCTGTCTGGGTATGAAACCCCATTTGTTCAGCCAGCTTGTGGTTGAAGCACACCATTCTGGCGTCTCTCAACGGCGTGGGCTGAACCCGGGTATAAAAGCTGTCCGGGAGTTCCAGGTAGCGATGCTCCACATGAAAACTCTTGCTACTCATAAAATGCCTATACTCCCATTTGGTACGAATACTGCTGCTTCAACTTTCAAACCAATTATGAATATCAGGAACATCAACGTGTCTGACAGCGAGCTTAACAAAACAATTGAGGCCCTGATTGAACAGGAGGGTCTTCCTGACACCTACGTCAGCACGGTAGAACAGACCATCCTGCCTCTGGTCGATCACATCCTCTCGCTCCACGCGGCACAAAAACGACCTGTTGTTGTGGGTATCCATGGTGCTCAGGGAACCGGTAAATCCACGCTGACCCTGTTTCTCAGGGAGATTCTGGGGAAGCATCGTCACTGTCCGGCAGCCAGTTTTTCCCTGGATGATATCTACCTTACCAGAGCAGAGCGTCAGGAACTTGCAGAGCGCGTGCACCCACTTTTTATTACCCGGGGTGTTCCCGGAACACATGACGTTGAACTGGGGCAGCGGATTATCGAGCAGCTCCGGTCAGCAGGCCCGGGTGACCTGACTCCGGTACCCGCGTTTGATAAATCCATCGATGACCGGCTTCCCGAGGCGTCCTGGCCCGTTTTTAAAGGCCGGGCGGAGGTGATTCTTTTCGAGGGCTGGTGCCTGGGTGCCCGGCCTGAACCCGAAAGTGCACTTGAGCTTCCCATCAATCGCCTGGAGGCGGAGGAAGATCAACACGGCACCTGGCGACGTTATGTTAATGAGTGCCTGAAGGGGGCCTACCATCGTTTGTACGGCCAGTTGGATAACCTGGTCATGCTGAAAGCGCCGTCCATGGACAGCGTTCTGGAATGGCGCACCCTACAGGAGCATAAGCTGGCTGAAAGAATTTCCAGTGCACCAAAAAAGAGCGACGAAAAAAGAGGCGCACAAAGCCTGCGCATAATGAGTGATGACGAGGTGGCTCGTTTCATTATGCATTACGAACGTGTGACGCGATTTTGCCTGACGGAAATGCCGGGCAGGGCGGATGTCCTCATTGAGGTAGGGGAGGATCACTCCCTTAGCCAGCCCCGATTCCGAGACAATTAACGGAGACAATCCATGACAAAGCCCCGGTTACTGATTTTTTCTGACCTGGACGGTACTTTACTGAATCATGAAGACTATCGCTGGGAAGCCGCACGTCCCGCCCTGAAAAGGCTCGACGACGCTCAGATTCCACTGATTCTGAATTCCAGTAAAACGGCACCGGAAATTCGCAACTTACGGCAGGAGCTGGCAAACACCGATCCCTTCATTGTTGAAAACGGTGCAGCCGTGGTGATTCCTGCAAAAACCTTTGGCAATGATGAAGAGCAAGTGGTGAATTTTGGGGCACCCCGGGAGGAAGTGCTGAAGGTTTTAGCGGCCCAGCGGGAGTCGGGTGCCCGCTTTCGGGGCTTCGAGGACATGTCGGTAACGGAGTTGGCTTCTGTGACGGGCCTGGATGCCGAGTCTGCCGGGCGGGCAAAGGAGCGCCTGGGTACAGAACCCTTGCTCTGGGACGGCTCTGATGAAGAACTGACGGCTTTCAGGGCTGCACTGGCTGCGGAAAACCTGCGCCTGGTTCATGGTGGCAGGTTTCATCATGCCATGGGCATCTTTGACAAATCCGATGGGGCCCGGTTTTTGCTGGGTAAATACCGGGAGCAGCACGGCAAGGATGCGGTTATCGCTATAGCGCTCGGAGATAGCCCGAATGATCAGCAAATGCTGGAATCGGCGGACATACCAGTTGTCATTCGTGGCGTTAACAGTGATGAAGTGCAATTGCCATCGGCCAAGCACGCCATGCGTTCCATCAAATCCGGCCCTGAGGGCTGGAATGAGTGTGTCCTTAATCTCCTGTTTGAGTACGGGTACTAGAAAGGAGAGCCGCCATGGGCGACTTTTACCAGAATGGCATTATCACGACTCTGCACAACCTTGTTCGCCGGCCAGTAGAGGATATTGAAGCGGAGTTGATGAGTTTTCGAAAGGCCCGGCCCATGTCTCTGGTGCTACCGTCGCTCTATTCCGAGCTGGAGGGGCCCGCACTGAAGAATATTGTGCACGAACTGACCAAGGTGCCTTATCTTGATCAGATCGTCATCGGCCTGGATCGGGCCAATGAAGAACAGTACCGCCATGCGCTCGAATACTTTTCCGAACTTCCACAGAACTTCAAAGTACTCTGGAATGATGGTCCCCGGCTCCGCGCTATTGATCTGAAGCTCCGGGAGCAGAACCTGGCGCCCACGGAAATGGGCAAGGGTCGGAACGTCTGGTATTGCTTCGGCTATGTACTGGCCTCCGGTACCTGCAAGTCGGTGGCGCTGCATGACTGTGACATTCTTACCTATTCCCGGGATCTCGTTGCCCGATTGATTTATCCGGTTGCTAATCCGGGCTTTAACTACATGTTCTGCAAGGGCTACTACGCCCGTGTGGCGGACAATAAAATGAATGGCCGGGTTAGCCGTTTGCTGGTAACCCCGCTCATTCGTGCCCTGAAGAAAGTGTGTGGCCCGAACGATTTTCTCGATTATCTGGACAGTTATCGCTATCCGCTGGCGGGCGAATTTTCGTTCCGTACGGATGTGATCAATGATCTCCGAATACCCAGTGATTGGGGGTTGGAGATCGGCGTGCTCTCTGAAATGAAGCGCAACTACGCGACCAACCGTCTGTGCCAGGTGGATATCGCCGATGTTTATGATCATAAACACCAGGAATTATCACCTGAAGATGCCAGCAATGGTCTGTCGAAAATGAGCGTGGACATCGCCAAGGCTCTGTTCCGAAAGCTGGCCACCAATGGTGAAGTCTTCTCCAGCGAGAAGTTCCGCACCCTCAAGGCGACGTATTTCCGGATTGCGCTGGATTTTGTGGAAACCTATCAGAATGACGCCATTGTGAATGGCCTGACTTTCGATCGTCACAAGGAAGAGAAGGCGGTAGAGCTGTTCGCCCAGAATGTGATGCGGGCAGGTGCCTATTTTCTTGAGAACCCGATGGATACACCTTTCATCCCCAGCTGGAACAGGGTTACCAGCGCTATCCCGGATATCAAGGAACAATTGCTGGAGGCTGTGGAGCTGGATAACGAGGAGTTCCGCCGATGAGCCAGCCTCTGAAGGCCAAGCTGGTTTCGATGCTGGAAGTGGTCTATCCGGCGCTGGATTGTGACTTTTTTGCTGATCAGCTGCTTGAGGCCATCGGCGTAACTCCGGACCAGGCGGCACCTCCGGCCCATCAGAACAACTGGGATGAATCGGATGTGTTGCTGATCACCTACGCGGATACGGTGCGCCAGGCGGATCAGAAACCACTGGTCACACTGCACCAGTTTCTGACGGACTGCCTCTCCGACAGTCTGTCGGCCGTCCACATCCTGCCGTTTTTCCCCTACAGTTCGGATGACGGCTTTTCGGTGATGGATTACCTCGCGGTGAACGAATCCCACGGTGACTGGGAAGACATTGAAGCAATTTCGGCTGACTTCAAACTGATGGCCGACCTCGTGATCAACCACATGTCTGCCCGCAGTCGCTGGTTCGAGAACTTCCGCAAACGGGTGGACCCCGGAAAGGACTACTTCTTTGAGGGAAATCCTAAGGATGACCTGAGTGCGGTAGTGCGACCCCGCACCTCGCCACTGCTGACCCCGGTCCAGACAGATGATGGTGAGCGTCACGTATGGTGCACTTTCAGCGAGGATCAGGTCGATCTGAACTTTGCCAATCCAAAGGTATTAATCGAGTTCGTTTCCATCATTCGTCATTACCTTGAGCACGGCGTCATCATTTTCCGCCTGGACGCCGTTGCGTTTCTGTGGAAGGAACCGGGCACGCCCTGCATACATCTGCGGCAGACCCACGAACTCATCAAGATCCTGCGGCTGTTGATCGAACACCACAGCCCGGGAGCCGTGGTGATTACTGAGACCAATGTGCCCAACCGGGAGAACCTGACGTACTTTGGCAATGCCAACGAAGCCCATGTGATCTATAACTTCTCGCTGCCGCCCCTGCTGATCAATACGCTGATAACGGGCGACTGCAAGCACCTGAAAACCTGGCTCATGAGTATGCCGCCGGCGCAAATGGGCACCACCTACCTGAATTTTGTCGCGTCCCACGATGGCATCGGAATGCGCCCCACCGATGGTCTGTTGGCGGACGATGAAAAACAGCGACTGATTAACACCATGGACTCGTTTGGCGGCAAGGTCTCCTACCGCCGCACGCCCGATGGCCGGGACCAGCCCTATGAAGTCAACATCGCGCTTTACGATGCCTTGAAAGGCACAGCGGAGACCGGCGCGGACCACTGGCAGCTGCCACGATTTATCTGCGCCCATACTGTGATGCTTGCTCTTGAGGGTATTCCCGCCTTTTACATACACAGCCTGCTCGCGACCGAGAATGACATTGAGCGAGTGGAGCACACCGGGCGCTTACGATCTATTAACCGGAGCCAATGGCAGCTCGATGATCTGGAGCGGGAGCTGGAGGATTCCCTGAGCCACCACAGCAAGGCCTTCCATGAACTCAAGCGGCTGATTGCCATTCGCAGGAAGCAGCCGGCGTTCCATCCCAATGCCACTCAGTTCACCCTGCATTTGGGGTTGCAGATTTTCGGGTTCTGGCGTCAGAGCATGCGACGGGATCAGTCGGTTTTCTGTATTCACAACATCAGTGATGAAGTACAGCAAGTCTCTCTGAGCGATATCAACCTGATTGGCACCGATCACTGGGTCGATCTGATCTCGGGCATGCAGATCGATGATCTTTCAGGCTGCATGACCCTTAAGCCCTATCAAAGCGTCTGGTTGTCCAATCGGGAGTAGGGCAGAATGCGCCCATGCCCGAAAAGACACTTTCCCGAAAGCCCCGAATCCTGCTGCTTTCTGCCTATGACGCCGGAAGCCACCGGCGCTGGCGCGAACAGCTGGTGGCCAGTCAGCCGAAGTTCGAGTGGCATGTGCTTGCCCTCCCGCCACGATTTTTTCGTTGGCGGATTCGGGGCAATGCGCTGACCTGGCTGAATGAACCGCTTTTGCAGGAAGGCTGGGATCTCTTGTTGGTGACTTCCATGGTGGACCTTGCGTCAATCCGGGGTTTTCATCCGCACCTCGCCAACACGCCAGCGCTTCTTTACATGCACGAAAACCAGTTCGCGTACCCGGAATCCGAAGGGCAGCACGCCAGTGTAGACCCGCAAATGGTGAACCTTTATAGCGCCATAGCGGCCCGCGAGGTGCTGTTTAACAGCGACTGGAACCGGCGAAGCTTCCTGGCTGGTGTCGAGCGCTTGTTCAGAAAGTTGCCTGACGGCGTACCGGATGGAGCACTTGATCAGCTTGCCGCCAAATCCCGGGTCTTGCCGGTTCCCATTGAGGATCGCCTGTTTATGGACCGCGGCCGGCCATTGCAAAGGCAGTGCCCGCACCTGTTATGGAACCACCGGTGGGAGTATGACAAAGGCCCGGACAGGCTTGCTCTCTTGCTGGATGAGTTGGCCGACCTGGGGCAGGACTTCCGCCTCAGCGTTGTTGGCGAACAGTTCAGAAAACAACCGGACGTGTTCTCAACTATTCGCGAGCGGCACGGCAGCCGGATTGTAAACTGGGGTTTTCTGGCCAGCCGTTCCGATTACGACAAGCTGCTGACTGAGGCAGATATTGTCATCTCAACAGCCCTCCACGATTTTCAGGGATTGTCCATGCTGGAGGCCATGGCATCTGGCTGCCTGGCTTTGGCACCGGGTCGTCTGGCCTACCCCGAGTACGTGCCGTCGTCCCAGTTGTACGAGAGTCAGCCTGACGATCCGGTGGCCGAAGCCAAAGGCGCGGCGCGTGCTCTCGTCCGCTTATTGCGCAGCCCTGTGCCTTCGCGCCCGCCTTCCGGTTGGGGGTTGTCCCGGCTGTCAATCGCCTATGAAAATATCATCATTACAACCCTGGAAAAACATGGGGTATCCTGAACACATCGTTGGAATACTGAGAACTCAGACATGATGAAAGCCATTAAGGTAACCGGTGGCTCCCTCAGTTGGGCGCCCTGTGACGCGATTGAAGAGCTGCCGGCAAACCACGTTGAAATCGATGTTGTCTGGACAGCCATTAATCGGGCTGATTTGATGCAACGGGCCGGAATCTATCCACCTCCACCGGGTGCCTCGGACATTCTGGGACTGGAGGTAAGCGGCCGCATTTCGACAGTAGGCGAAGCCGTGACCGGGTTCAAGCCTGGAGATGAGGTTTGTGCACTTCTTACCGGCGGCGGTTACGCGACAAAGGTGATGGTTCCCGCGGTACAGGTTTTGCCAGTTCCAAAAGGGTATTCTCTGGAAAAAGCCGCGGCCATCCCAGAGGTGTTCGCCACCGCATGGCTGAATCTGTATCAGGAAGCCGGCTTGAAGCCTGGTGAGCGCATGCTGTTGCATGCTGCTGCCAGTGGCCTGGGCACGGCAGTGATTCAGCTTGCGACGGCGTTCGGCAATCCCGTTTTTGCCACTGCTGGCGACGAGAAGAAACTGGAAATCTGTCGCAAGCTGGGGGCCAGTGGTGTCTGGAATCGGAATGACGGGTCGTTCGTGGATGCGGTGAAGAGCTGGGGTGGTGTTGATATGGTGCTCGACCCCGTTGGCGGCGCCTACATTGCCGAGGACCAGAAAGTCCTGAATGTGGATGGCCGGATTGTTCTGATCGGTCTGATGGGTGGTCGTTCTGCGGAAGTAGATCTTGGTGTCATGCTGATAAAGCGTCACCGCCTGATCGGTTCCACGCTCCGGTCCCGGACGCTAGAGGACAAGGGCAAGGTAATGCAGGCACTGCACCAGCATGTCTGGCCTTTGCTCAGTGCCGGGCAGATTGAGCCACTGATTGACAGCACCTGGTCGATTGAGCAGGTTGAGGATGCCATGGCTTACGTGGCGGAAAACAGGAATACCGGGAAGGTTCTGCTGAAAATCGCTGAGTAGCCTTCCCGGGTGTTACGTGCCTGGCCGTAGTCAGTCCGCGATATGGACCAGTTGCTTGCCAAAGTTCTTGCCTTTCAACATACCTTTGAAGGCATCAACTGCGTTTTCCAGGCCTTCCGCCACAGTTTCCCGGTACTTCAGTTCACCGGCCGCGATGCGGGAGGTCAGAATGCTGGTGATTTCCTGATGCTTGTCCTGCCATTCGGTGACAAGGAAGAAGCGATGCTCGGGGACCGGGTCCAGGGCCTTGAGCACGTGGAACGGTGTTTCCACGCTGGCCATGTCCGTTGCGTTATAGGCGGACACAAAGCCGCAAATGGGCACCCGGGCCCCGTTGTTCAGTAGCGGCGCAACGGCGCGGGTTACGGCACCGCCAACGTTCTCAAAATAGATATCAATCCCGTCCGGACAAGCTGCCTTCAGGTCCGCTTCCAGATTTCCTGCCTTGTAGTCCACACAGGCGTCAAAGCCCAGTTCGTTGACTACGAAGTTACATTTCTCCGGGCCACCAGCGACGCCGACGACACGGCAGCCTTCGGTTTTGGCCGTTTGGCCGACGACCGTACCCACGGGACCGGATGCGGCAGAGACGACGACCGTTTCACCAGCTTTTGGCATGCCAACGTACATCAGGCCACAATAGCCTGTGCGGCCCGGCATGCCGGCAACGCCCAGGTACGTTTGCAGGGGAACGTTGTCCTTCTGGTGAATCTTGTAGACCATCGGAGCGTCTGCGGGGAAAGTGACATATTCCTGCCAGCCTGAATAACAGGTTACCAGATCACCAACCTTGAGCTTTTCGGATCTGGATTCCACCACCCGCGCCACGCTCTCGCCGACTATCGGCTCATCAATGCCGATGGGGTCCATATAGCCCTTGGCGTCATTCATACGTGGGCGCATGTAAGGGTCGAGAGACAGCCAGAGTATCTGAGCGACAACCTCGCCCTCGTTGGGCGTGCGCACCGGGCGCTCTTCCATCACCAGATCGCCGTCCTGAATTTCCCCTTGCGGGCGTTGCTTGAGTACAACTGCGCGGTTTTTATATTCGCTCACAAACTCTCTCTCCGGTTGCATAATGAAACCAGATTAGGGTGCAGGAGAAAGTTTCTGTGGTCAACCTCGCATCTGGAACTGCCGTTAAACGCGGTAGGGTTACATTCAATTGAGTGGTGGCTATAATCGTCAGCGCGCTCAGGATGAGCCAGTGCGACACATTTATCTTCAGGGACCGAAGGCCTTTCCGACCTGTTGCGGGGCCGATTGCAGCAGGCCATTATCGATGCAAGCGGTAATCAACTGTCAGCGTCTGACCCAGTAGGCCAGGAACGTGGAACGATGAATAATCGTCTTTGCTCACGCCACGTGTTGCTGGCCTGATCATACCCAAGCTCTGCAAACAGGCGAGGGATTTGATCCTGATTGATCAAAGTCAGTGCCGCCTTGGACTCATGCACTTGCGGGGATTCTGACTGGCGCCAGGGGCCAACCCAGTGCGGCTTGTGCAACTGTACCCAGGCTGAGGTTTCGGTCTCGCTGATCTCGTCGGCATATGCCCACCAGCCACGAAGGTGATTTGTGGGCGCGGTGCGTGGTGCAGAGATGGGCCGGCTCAAAGGGTAAAACAGATATCCGGGCATGAAAATCCGCGCCAATAGCGGACCGGTTATGTCGTGCTTTGCCAACAGCTCTAGTGTCTCGGGCTTTTGGGTGCGCTTGCTCTGGTGGTTGACCAGCCGGTCGCTCTTAAGGTCCAGCCGGTCCCGGGCGTTGGGCCCGAACCAGAGGGCTTCGCCGCCCGTGCCCGGAACGCCGAGATAATACTTGATGGCAATCTCGTGGTGTTCAATCCGGTCGTCTGTCAGGTTATGAACAACGAAATCGAGCTCGCCCAGCGTTTGCCCGTCAGACTGGATTTGCTCGTTTTTGAGCAGTATTTTCCAGCCGAGCAGGTCTGACAGCAGTACTTCATAAAGCCGCTCGAAGTAGAATCCGAGTCTCCGCTGGGGAGGCTCCCGGAGCAAAGCCGGTGCAGTCTCCGGTTTCTGGTCCCAGCCCTGGAGTATTTCCAGATAATCGGGGGGCAGGTATTGGCCGGGCTCAAAGAGGGCTGAGGTAGTAATAAGCTGGGGAGCATTGCATAGCCAGGCGAGGTGCCTGACCGCCGGGTGGCTGAACGAGAGAATTTCTTTGCTTGAGGTGTTTGCATCCATCTGGACAGAATACCGTAAACTAGCGTCAAGGTAAGGGTGAGCAGTTGCCCTTGGATTAACCACCGATCTATGCACAGGAGCCGTTATGCAATACCTCCATACGATGATTCGGGTCAGTAATCTGGATGAGACCCTGCATTTTTTCTGTGGCCTGCTGGGGATGAAGGAGATCAGTCGTAAGAGCAGCGATAAGGGCCGGTTTACCCTGGTGTTTCTTGCAGCACCTGAAGATGAAGATCGTGCCCGTCAGGATAGGGCTCCGATGATTGAACTCACCTACAATTGGGATCCCGAGGAGTATACCGGCGGCCGCAATTTTGGCCACCTGGCCTACCGGGTGGATGACATTTACGCCCTTTGCGAGCATTTGCAGGCCAACGGCGTCACGATCAATCGCCCGCCGCGGGATGGCTATATGGCTTTTATCCGTTCGCCGGACAATATCTCTATTGAACTGCTGCAGAAGGGTGAGGCGTTGCCCGCCAAAGAGCCCTGGGCCAGCATGGAGAACACCGGCACCTGGTGAGCAGAATCAGGCTGGATGAACCTGATAGTGGTGGCGTGAAGTCATTCGCCGCCAAAATGAGATTGCATCAGGACGATGCGATCCGGAACTGAAAACATGGAGAGTTGCATGGAAGACTGGCAAGGATGCCTGGCCCCTGAGTGCCAGACCGCCCTGGTGCGTGCCAGGGAGAGCGTTGACCACCGTGGTGGCAGTGCTATTACCGCTGAAGATTTCCTTCTTTCATTACTGGATACCTGCGCTCCGATTACGCGTTTCCTTCGTGTTTGGGGTGTGGATATGGATGAGCTGGTCCGTACCATTCAGTGTGAACAGCCAATTGTGACCGAAGTTGTCGGGGAAGGACGGCTCTCCTCCCAGCTAATCTACTGGCTCGCCGCGGCCCGCCAGGTTTGTGAGGCCCCTTGGCTGGATTGGCCGGTCCTGCTGGAGGTCCTGACTCACAAGGCTGAGCGCCTCCAGGGCAAGGCCTATGTCGCTGTACTGGAACTGGTACCGAGCTGGGCCATCCGGAAGGACCCGGGAGAAGTGCCCGTGATCGAGAGCCATGCCCGGGCACCCATTGTCGTCACCGATCCGGACTGGTTGGAGTTGGTGGAAGATGTCGCGGTCACCTTATCGGCATTGGCAACCGGCCTTGTCTGGGTTCGTGGCGAGCGAGGTATGGGAAAGTCATCGTGGCTGCAGTGCTTGCTCTCGTCGCTTGAGCTGGATTTCGTGGAACTGGATCTCCGTCGTGAGGCGGAGGTAATGGCCAGCGATTTGCCCGCGATACCCTCTTGCGAAGAATGCCGGCGCTGGCCGGTTCTGGTCCTGGACAACACCTCACCGGCAGACCTTCTGGCGTTGATGCAAAGGCCAGGCAGCGTGTCAGCTGAGCTGGTTGTGAGCTGGGAGGGCAGCATCCTCTTGCTTGGGCCGGACTCTAACTCGGGCGAAGAACGGATCCTCGAACACTGGCTGGGCAGGTCCCTGGAAGTGTTTGATATGCCAGTATCAAGCCCCATCCAGCGCAAGGCGATACTTACTGCACATCAGGCGGCCATTGAAAAGCAGTGGAATATTGAGTTGCCGTTGGCAGTGATTGACTATGCCGCGAGTCGCCGTATCCGTTGTGTGACTGCACCTGGTGGCATGCTTCAGTGGGTTGAGCGGGCTGCAGCCAGGCTGGACATGTTTGCCAGGCATGGTTCGGTAGAGTCGCTGGCGCTTGCGGGTCAGGCCGGCACCTTGCGCCGCCAGAGTCTGGTTGCGCTGGCACGTGAGGAGACCATGGACGGCCTCCGGCGTTCACTGGATGCAATCCACTTGCAGAAGGCCGCTGCCGAAGTTTCGTGGTATGAACGAAAGTCGGCGGGTGCTTTGCGTCTCCTCTCGATTGAGGATCTGCGCCGGGAACTGGAACGTTGGGTTGCAGCGCGCCCCGGGCCAGTTCACTATGTTCTGCATTGTGATCAACAGGATGGAGATTCAGCGGGTGCAGGATCTGGAAATTTACATCCGTGACCTCGAAGCAGGCGCGGTTTCTCATTGGCTAGAGAACCACTTGGAAAACCTTGAGTTGGATGACAGCGAGGTATCTTCGGTCAGCAAGGGCTTTGGCTCATATGAGGGGGGGCGACTGAGAATATCCCTTTACCCCGGCGCGTTCGGAAAGCGCTTTACCTGTCTGGTGATTGAAGGGGACCAGTTGCCCTGGAGCACTGATCTTGATTGCGCGCGAAGTGCGTGGCGCTTGATGGAGACAGAAATCCGTTGCAGTCCGGGGGACTGGAAGGAGGGGGAGCCAGTTGAGGATGAGAAATGGTGGCGCCTTGATCACCGGGGCGAACAACAAGTCGTCTGGAACTAGAAAAGGCAGCCCTCGGGCTGCCTTTTCCAGTAGACGCCAGACAGGTTTCAGTCACTCAGGATAGACACATTGTCTGCCTGCAGGCCTTTGTCTGCTTCAACAACACTGAAGCGTACCAACTGACCCTGGCGCAGAACACGACGACCACGGCCGCGAATGGCGCGGAAATGAACAAAAACTTCATCACCGCTGTCGCGAACGATAAAGCCGAAGCCTTTCTTGACGTTAAACCACTTTACGGTACCTTCTTCATCACCTTCCGGGCTGTTCTCGTCGTAGTCGCCTTCGTCATCATCACTGAAGCTCTGGTTCTGCTGCTGCTTCTGGTTCTGAGAGCGAGTACCTGCGCCGGATGAGCTGCGCTGTGCGTTTTTCTGTTTGGCTGACAAGGCGATAGCCAGGAAGCCGGCCAAGGCGAAAATCACCAGAGCAATGATGTACGCGGCGATACCCTGGGCACTGCCAAGTACGAACGATGTGTTACTGGCCAGCTCATTCGTCTGGGATTGCGAGAGGATCTGAAACAGTTCCGGTGTAAAGGAAACCAGCAGGAAGCCGAGGATAAACGGTGCGGGAATAGCGATCATAATAGCAACAAGGATCGCTTTGGCTGGATTACGCATTGACTGAGATTTCTCCATTCTTGTAACGCTAACGATAAAAACCGGATATCGGGTAAAATCGCACATCCGGTCGATGAAAACCGCCAGACTTCCTGAACATGGAAGCGCCAGCGGGCAAAAGCGGCATGATACCAGATTATCCCGAGCGCTGACCAAACGGATAGTGTGGCGGAGTCCCGTCAGTCACAATCTTCAACCACCTTTGTATGGGAGTTTCAGTAGCCAAATGAGTCAGAAAGACCTGGAAGCACGACTCGATGACCTGGAAACGCGGCTAGCGTTTCAGGATGACATCATAAATACACTGAGCGAGCAGGTGGCAAAGCAGGAATTGGAGCTGCGCGAACTTTGGGAGGCGAAGCAATTGATGCACAAGCAGCTTAAAGAAGTCTCCCCCTCCAACATCAAACGCGAGGAGGAGGAAACGCCCCCTCCTCACTATTGATCGCTGAAAGGGGGCTACAGGCTAGGCGAGCAGTTCGATCAGGATCTGTTCGTAGATGTCGGACAGAGTGTTCAGGTCCTCGGCTTTAACGCACTCGTCCACTTTATGGATAGTGGCGTTAATGGGACCAAGCTCCAGAACCTGAGCGCCGGTTGGCGCAATGAAGCGGCCATCAGACGTCCCGCCAGATGTCGAAAGCTCAGTCTCCCTGCCAGTCACCGTGCGAATGGCATCCTGGCTGGCGGAAACCAGCGCACCTCTGTCGGTCAGAAATGGTCTGCCGCTGAGGTGCCACTGCAGCTCGTATTTCAGGTTGTGACGATCAAGAATGGCAACCACTCGTTCTTCGAGGCTTTCCGCGGTGTTCTCCGTGCAATAACGGAAGTTGAAATGCACGAGGCACTCACCGGGGATGATATTGCTTCCCGTCCCAGCTTCCATCCTGGTGATCTGGAATGTGGTAGGCGGGAAGAAATCGTTGCCGTTGTCCCAGAACTCGTTGGCCAGGGCATCCAGGGCTGGCGCCACAGTATGAACCGGGTTCTCTGCCAGGTGCGGATACGCCACATGCCCCTGAACGCCATGCACAGTCAGGTAGCCGTGGAGTGAACCGCGGCGACCGTTCTTGATGACATCACCGACCTCATGGGTGCTGGATGGCTCACCGATCAGGCACCAGTCGATCTTCTCATTTCGGGCTTCCAGGGTTTCAACAACCTTCACTGTACCGTGTTGGGCGGGGCCTTCCTCATCACTGGTAATCAGCAGGGCAATGGATCCCCGGTGATCGGGATACGACGCGACAAATCGCTCACAGGCAGTGATAAAGGCAGCGAGGCTGCCTTTCATGTCTGCCGCACCACGGCCATAGAGATAGCCCTCCTTGATGACCGGATCAAATGGAGGGTGGCCCCAGTTTTTCTCCGGCCCGGTGGGCACTACGTCGGTATGTCCTGCAAAGGCCAGAACCGGACCCTCCGAGCCCTTGCGGGCCCAGAGATTATCAGTGTCACCAAAACGGAGATGCTCGCCTGAAAAGCCGAGCGGTTCCAGCCGGGACATCATCAAATCCTGACAGCCGGCATCATCCGGTGTTACGGACTGCCGGCTGATCAGGTCAATGGCGAGGTCAAGAGTTGGAGAATCAGTTGTTTGCATGCAGCTCTTCGTTCAGCTCAATGGCGGACTTGTTGGTTTTGCACTCTACGGCGCCGGTCTGGCTGTTGCGACGGAACAGCAGGTCTTGCTGGTTGGCCAGATCCCGGGCCTTGATCACTTCCACCAGCTCGTTGTTGTCGTCCAGCAAGGCGACTTTGGTACCGGCAGTGATGTAGAGGCCGGCTTCAACCTTGCAGCGGTCGCCCAGGGGAATGCCGATACCTGCATTGGCGCCAATCAGGCAGTTCTCACCAACGGCAATGATGATGTTGCCACCACCGGACAGCGTGCCCATGGTTGAGCAGCCGCCGCCGAGGTCGGAACCCTTGCCAACCATGACGCCAGCGGAAATGCGGCCTTCAATCATGCTGGTACCTTCAGTGCCGGCATTGAAGTTGATAAAGCCTTCATGCATCACGGTGGTGCCCTCACCGACATACGCGCCGAGACGGACCCGAGCGGTATCCGCAATGCGAATGCCTTTGGGCACTACGTAGTCGGTCATTTGCGGGAACTTGTCGACAGACTTCACTTCCAGGGTACGGCCTTCAATCCGGGCCTGAAGTTGGCGGTCCGACAGCTCAGCCAGGTCGATCGCGCCTTCGTTGGTCCAGGCGAGGTTCGGCAGCAGGCCAAAGATGCCATCCAGCTTCAAACCGTGGGGTTTGGCCATGCGATGGGAAATCAGGTGCAACTTCAGGTATACCTCGGGGGTGCTGGAGGCCGTATCATCGCTGTCCAGAATGGTCACAACGACGGGGCTTTTGCTGTTCGCAGCTTTTTCGGCGAGTGTTGCCTGGTCTGTCTGACCTGCCTGCCGCAGGGCATTTGCAAGCTGGCTGAGTGTTTCGGAGGAGGCGCTGATGGCCTGGTTACCACCCTGATAATCAACGACGTTACGAACCACTTCCATCAGGGTGTTATCGGGTGTCATGACCGGCTGCTGGTAGAATACTTCCAGCCATTCGCCCTGTTTGTTCTGGGTGCCGATTCCGATACCGAATGCAAAGCTCATCAGGTCGTTGCTCCTATAAATTCGTCAGATTTAAGCGTTGGAAAACTGTTTGGCCCATTCATCGGCCTTGAAGCCGACAGAAACAGAACCTTCATGCTCGACTACCGGCCGTTTAATGATCGAAGGGTTCTCGAGCATGATGTCATGGGCGGATTGGGCGCTAATGGTATCACGAACCTCGTCAGGAAGTTTGCGCCAGGTGGTGCCACGGCGGTTGATCAGGATTTCCCAGCCGACAGCTTCTTCCCAGTTACTCAGCAGGGCATCATCCAGCCCGTCTTTTCTGAAGTCGTGAAACTCGTAGGCGATGCCTTGTTCATCCAGCCACTTTCGGGCCTTTTTGACGGTATCGCAATTCTTGATGCCGTAGATCTTCATGCCTTGTTTGCCTTTACAAATTCGACGATGCGTTTTGCTGCTTCTACGCATTCTTCCAGAGGAGCGACCAGGGCCATGCGCACCCGGTTCTCTCCCGGATTGTGGCCATCCACTGTTCGGGAGAGGTAGCGCCCGGGAAGCACGTGCACGTTCTGCTGGGCAGACAGGTCGCGGGCAAAGGTCTCGTCGTCCATGGGCGTTTTCGGCCATAGATAGAAGCCTGCGTCCGGAAACTCGACATCCATGACCTCGCGAAGAATCGGTACCACTGCTTCAAATTTCGCGCGGTAGGCCGCCCGGTTCTCTCGCACGTGATCCTCATCCTGCCAGGCTGCAATGCTGGCCAGCTGATTGTGGATCGGCATGGCGCAGCCGTGATAGGTGCGGTACTTCAGGTAACCTTTGAGGATACTGGAATCTCCGGCTACGAAGCCCGAGCGGAGCCCTGGCAGGTTGCTGCGCTTGGACAGGCTGTGGAACACCACGCAACGGGCGAAATCATCCCGGCCGATCGCCGCACAGGCCTGGAGCAGCCCTTCAGGGGGATTGTTCTCGTCCGGATAAAGCTCCGAATAACATTCGTCGGAAGCGACAATGAAATCGTGCCGATCAGCCAGCTCAATCACTTTCACCAGGATCTCGCGGGGGATCACTGAACCACTCGGGTTGCCCGGGGAGCACAGGAAGAGTACCTGGCAATCTTGCCAGACGGTTTCTGGCACATTGTCAAAATCAGGAATGAACCCGTTTGATGCGTCACAAGGCAGGTAAACCGGCGTGGCTCCCGCCAGAAAGGCTGCCCCTTCATAAACCTGATAGAACGGATTCGGGCTGACAACGGTTGCTTTGTCGCTTGTGGCCACAACGGACTGAACCAGCGAAAAAATACCCTCCCGGGTGCCGTTAACCGGAACGATATTCTCCGCCGGGCTCAGCGATCCGGGCTTGAGGTGGAAGCGACGGGTAGCCCATTGACTGATTGCTTCGCGCAACTCGTCGGTGCCTTTGGTGGTCGGGTAGTTTGCGAGCTTGTCCAGATTATCTGCGATAACCTGCTTCACGAATCCGGGCGACGGATGCTTGGGTTCTCCGATTCCCAGGGAAATAGGCGTTAGATGCTCGGGTGTGGAGATGCCGGCTTTGAGCTTGGTCAGTTTCTCGAAAGGGTAGGGGTGGAGCCTGTCCAGATTTGGATTCATTGAATATCGTCCAGCATTTTACAGAGGTCTCGCTGCAGGTCGTGGCACTTCCCGGGGTCGCGAAGAGGTTCGCCGTTTTCGTCCGTGACAAAAAATACGTCCTCAACCCGCTCGCCCAGCGTGGCGATCTTTGCGTTGGCCAGACGTACCCGGTGTTCAAGGAGTACCTGCCCGATTCTGGCCAAAAGGCCGGCGCGGTCAGGGGTAATAACTTCCATGACCGTACGCTGGTTGACCGTATCGTTAGAGAAGGTCACCTCGGTCGGGAAAGCAAAGTGCTTGAGTTGTCGGGGAGTTCGTCGGTGAATGATGTTCGGATAGTCGTCCGGATCATCCAGTTCCTCGATCAACCGGGTGCGCACCCGCTCCTTGCGGGCCGGGTCTACTCCCAGGGGCTGACTCTGATCGTCCAGAACCACGTATGAGCTGATTGAGCACGGGCCGGCGCTTGAACTGATTCTCGCATCTACGATGTTCAGGTTGAGCTGTTCCAGAACGGCGGTAGTCGCAGCGAAAAGTGCGACCCGATCCTTCATGTAGATAATGATCTGTGAGTAGCCATCGGTGGGCCCACCCCGGGTGTCGCGTATCAGGACCAGTGGATCGGGGTTGTCCCCATGTCGGATAATGGCGGCGGTTTGCCAGGCAATATCCACCGTGGAGTCCTGCAGGAAGTAGTCCTCATCCACCGTTTCCCAGATGCGGTCGATCTGTTCGTCGGTCATGTTCTGGGCGTGCAGGATCTCTCTCGCTTCTGACTGGGTCGCACTGACCCACTCATGGCGGTTAACCGGTGTTTCGGTGCCACGACGAAGAGCCCGCTTGGCCTCAATGTAAAGCTGGCGAAGCAGGGATGCCCGCCAGGTGTTCCACAGTTTCGGATTGGTGGCGCTGATATCGCACACCGTTAACACATACAGGTAATCCAGGTGTGCCTGGCTGGGAACGGACTGTGCGAAGTCGTGAATGATATCCGGATCTGAAATGTCCTTGCGCTGTGCTGTCATCGACATCAGCAGATGATTCTCTATGAGCCATGAAATCAGCTTGGTATCCCGCTCACTGAGATGATGCCTCTCGCAGAAAGCCTCGGCATCGATAGCACCGAGTTCGGAATGATCGCCACCGCGACCCTTGGCGACATCGTGATAGAGGCCGGCAATGAACAGGGTCTCGAGTTTTGGCAGCCGGTGGATCAGGCGCGAGGCCAGGGGGTACTCAGATTGGGCTTCGGTGCCGCCAAGCCTGACCATGTTCCGGATGACACGCATTGTGTGTGCGTCGACCGTATAGATGTGAAAAAGGTCGTGCTGCATCTGGCCGATGATCTGACCGAATTCCGGCAGGTAGCGCCCCAGCACGTTGTACTTCTTCATGGCGGACAGCGTCTGATCCAGAGAATGCGGTGTCCGCAACAACTCCATGAATAACGTGGTTACTGCCAGATCGCAGCGGAACGCATCGTCAATCAGGTGGCGGTGCGCCCGCAGTGAGCGGATTGTGGTCGCCCGGATCCCCTTGATTTCCGGGTGATGGGCCATCAGCACAAAGATCTCCATGATGGCGTAGGGGGCGTAGGCGAATACCTGATTGTTTACCGCCTCTATATAGAGGTTGCGCATCTGGAAGCGCTTGTTGAGCGGCTGGATGTCATCTTCGGTGCCAGTGCCCAGAATTGCCTCGTCGTAGTATTGGAGGATCACATCCGTGAGCTCGGCCAGTGCCAGTACCGTTCTGTAATAGGATTGCATCATCAGCTCAACGCCGAGACGCTTGCCCTCGTCCCGGTAACCAAGCATCTGGGCCAAAGCCCTCTGGTGGTCAAACAGGAGCCTGTTTTCGTTGCGGTCTGCCAGCAACTGAAGGCCGTAGCGCAGCTGCCAGAGGAAGGTCTCACCCTGGAACAGAATCTGGTGCTCTTCCTCGGTGAGAATGCTGAAACGGGTCAGGTCAGCGATATTTTGAAGGCCGAAATGCCGCTTGGTGATCCAGCCGATGGTCTGGATATCCCTCAGGGCTCCCGGGGAGCCTTTAACGTTGGGCTCAAGGTTGTATTCGGTATCGCCATATTTGTTATGGCGCTCCCGCTGTTCTTCCCGCTTCGCGATGAAATAGTCGCGGTCGCTACTTACGTTGTCGGAATAGACCTGTTCGCTGAGTTCGTGGCGAAGCTCGTCGGGGCCAGCAATTGTGCGCGTTTCAAGCAGGTTGGTCAGGATGGTGACATCTTCGCGTGCCGCTTTCTTGTTTTCTTCAATGCTGCGGACACTGTGGCCGATGTCGAGCCTCAGGTCCCAGAGCAGAGTTACAAAGGCACCGAGATCTTCGTGCCAGCTGTCTTCAATGCCGGCTTTTGTCAGAATCAGCAGATCAATGTCGGAGTGGGGGTGCAGTTCACCCCGGCCGTAACCGCCAACTGCAACCAATGCGATGTCAGGTGAGCTGGAAAAGGGGTACCGGTTCCAGGTCAGTCGCAGGACCGTGTCGACGGTGTCGGCCCTGGACTGGACCAGGGCGCGAACATCTGCGCCCTGGCGGAACGCTTCGGCGTCGGAATTGTACCTTTCCCGTAGCAGCTCTCGGGCAGCTGAAACGGGGGAGACGTCGTTGCTGATGCGGGATTCCAGCTCGCTCAGGTCCACTTAGAAGGACTCTTCCAATCGTTTGGTGAGAACCTCGTGGCCATCAGCGGTTACAAGAATAGTATGTTCCCACTGGGCGGAAAGCTTGTGATCCTTGGTAACCACAGTCCAGCCGTCCGGCAGCAGTTTGGTCTGGTACTTGCCCTGGTTAATCATGGGTTCAATGGTAAATATCATACCTTCTTTCAACTCCAGGCCAGTGCCGGGTTTGCCGTAATGCATGACCTGAGGCTCTTCATGGAACACCTTGCCGATACCATGGCCACAGTAGTCACGTACCACCGAGTACCGGTGTTTCTCGGCATGTTGTTGAATCGCATGGCCTATATCACCGAGACGGGAGCCCGGTTTGACCAGTTCAATACCTTTATATAGGCATTCCTGGGTAATCTGGATGAGTCGCTCGGTTCCGGGCTTCGGTTTTCCGACTATCCACATCTTGCTGGTGTCACCGTGGTATTCATCTTTAATGACGGTTACATCAATGTTGAGGATATCTCCTTCCTTCAGGATTTTCTTCTCTGAAGGAATGCCGTGACAGATAACGTGGTTCACAGACGTGCATACGGACTTCGGAAAGCCCTTATAATTGAGAGGAGCCGGAATCGCCTTCTGTTCATTCACGATGTATTCGTGACAGATTCGGTCGATTTCTTCGGTGCTGACACCGGGCTTGATGTGCTCATCAATCATTTCGAGAACTTCTGCGGCCAGGCGGCCGGCTACGCGCATCTTTTCAATTTCTTCCGGAGTCTTGATCGATACCTGCATCGGGCTTCCCATTGATTTGTATCAAAACGGCATTTTAAGGGGCTGAGTGACTTGGTACAAGGAAGGTTGCTCGCAAAAATAATGGCGTTTTCGGGCCGGTTTATGGTATAAACGCGCCCGCCGGAAACGAATCCGGCAAATTCACACACGTGTCGGCACGTTGTCCCAGGGTGCCTCCCTTCATGTAATTAGAATGAGGGCGGGTTGGGTCAATCGGACGCGTGGAGGACTAACCCGAAGCTAAAAAGGTAAATATCATGGCTCAGGTAAATATGCGTGACCTGCTAAAGGCAGGTGCTCACTTCGGTCACCAGACTCGCTACTGGAACCCGAAAATGTCGAAGTTCATCTTCGGCGCCCGTAACAAGATTCACATCATCAACCTTGAGCAGACTGTTCCTGCCATGAACGATGCGCTGAAATTCGTTCAGCAGCTGGCAGAGAGCAAGAACAAGATCCTGTTCGTTGGTACCAAGCGTGCCGCGGCCAAGATCGTCAAGGAAGAAGCAGAGCGCGCTGGCCAGCCGTTCGTTAACCATCGCTGGCTTGGTGGCATGCTGACCAACTACAAGACCATCCGCCAGTCTATCCGTCGCTACCGCGATCTGGATGCCCAGAGCAAAGACGGTACTTTCGATAAGCTGACCAAGAAAGAAGCTCTCGAGCGTACCCGTGAGATGGATAAGCTTGAGCGCTCCATTGGCGGTATCAAGGACATGGGCGGCCTGCCGGACGCACTGTTTGTTATCGATGTTGACCACGAGCGTATCGCTATCAAGGAAGCCAACAAGCTGGGCATTCCTGTAATCGGTGTTGTTGATACCAACAGCGATCCGGACGGTGTTGACTACGTAATTCCGGGTAACGATGACGCCATTCGTGCGATCCAGATCTACGTGAAAGCTGTTGCTGACACCTGCATGGATGCGTCTCAGTCTGCAAGTTCAGGCGCTGACGAGTTTGTCGAAGTCAGTGAAGACGCTGAAGGTGCCGCTCCGGCCGCTGAGTAAACCCTCAGCTTCACGTTTGAGATGTACGGTATGCCCGAATATTTTTCCTCGGGCATACCTTCCTACCGAATTCGGAACAGTTAAGAGGATTGAACATGGCTGCAATTACCGCTGCAATGGTCAAAGAGCTGCGTGAGCGTACCGGTCTTGGCATGATGGAGTGCAAGAAAGCACTGGTAGAAGCCGAAGGCAGTGTTGATGACGCAATTGAAGAGCTGCGCAAGTCTTCCGGCCTGAAAGCCGCCAAGAAAGCTGGCCGCACCGCTGCTGAAGGCGCTTCACTGATCAAGATTTCTGACGACAACACCGTTGCGTTCATTCTGGAGGTTAACTCCGAGACCGACTTCGTTGCCCGCGATGACAACTTCATAAACTTCGCCAACGATGTGCTGGGCGTGGCTTTCGAGAAAGGCGAAACTGACGTTGCCAAACTGATGGAAGGCGATCTGGAAGCCAAGCGCGAAGCGCTGGTTCAGAAGATCGGCGAGAACATCACTGTTCGTCGTGTCATTAAGGTTGAAGGTCCTGTTGTTGGTGGCTATGTCCACAGCAATAGCAAGATCGCCTCTGTCGTTGCCCTGACTGCCGGTGACCCGGAAGTGGCTCGCGATATCGCCATGCACGCCGCTGCCGTTAATCCGCGTGTGGGCAAGCCGGAAGATATGCCGGCTGAAGAGCTCGAGAGAGAGAAAGACGTCATCAAGGCCCAGCCGGATATGGAAGGCAAGCCTGACGAGATCGTTGAAAAGATGATGGGCGGCCGCATCAAGAAATTCCTCAAGGAAAACAGCCTTGTTGAGCAGCCTTTCGTCAAGAATCCGGACCAGACCGTCGGTGAACTGATCAAGTCCGCTGGTGGTGAACTGGTCACTTTTGTTCGCCTGGAAGTGGGCGAAGGCATTGAGAAGGAAGAAGTAGACTTTGCTGCCGAAGTTGCTGCTGCGGCTGGCACAAGCAAGGCCTGATCCTTCGTTCGGCACTGCAGGGTGTTGTTTGCAGTGCTACCTGAGTCTGCCACGTTAGCCGGGAATTCCCGGTTTTCGTGGCGGGCTTGTATCTGAGATACCCCTTTTCGAGGAGTATGTCAGATACAAGCCTGCGACGCGTATCACGCCGGATAGCAGCCAACAGACGAAAAGGGGATCACCATGCCGACATCATCGAAAACCCAGCCCAGATACAAGCGTGTTCTGCTCAAGCTCAGTGGCGAGGCCCTGATGGGGGAGCACGAATTCGGTATTGATCCCAAAGTTCTTGACCGTATGGCCCTCGAAATTGGTGCCCTGATAGGCATCGGTGTTCAGGTCGGGCTGGTTATTGGGGGTGGCAACCTGTTCCGCGGTGCTGCACTGAATGCGGCCGGAATGGATCGAGTGACGGGTGATCATATGGGCATGCTGGCCACCGTGATGAACGGTCTGGCAATGCGGGACGCTCTTGAGCGTTCAAACATCCGTACCCGGGTCATGTCTGCCATACCCATGAGTGGTATTGTGGAGCACTATGATCGTCGCCGTGCGGTCCGCGATCTGAAAGACGGTGATGTGGTGATTTTTTGTGCCGGTACCGGTAACCCCTTTTTCACCACTGACTCTGCAGCGTGTCTGCGTGGCATTGAGATCGAGGCTGACGCGGTACTGAAGGCGACTAAGGTCGATGGCGTATACTCTGCGGATCCGTACCTGGATGACACCGCGGAAAAGTACGACTACCTGACGTACGATGAGGTGCTGGACAAGAAACTGGGCGTGATGGATCTGACGGCCATTTGTCTGGCCCGCGATCACGGCATACCGCTGCGGGTCTTCGACATGAATCGTGCCGGCGCGCTGACTCGCATCGTGACAGGTGAAAAAGAAGGTACACTGATTGAATAATATGGTTTTCTGGCCCCTTCTGTTAAGGGCCAGAGCACGGAATGTTCTGACGAACGAATTGAGGATGCTGAAGTGATTAACGACATCAAATCGGAAGCCGACAAGAAAATGCAAAAGAGCCTGGAGGCTCTGCACTCGGCCTTTAACAAAATCCGCACGGGTCGAGCTCACCCGTCGATTCTGGACAGCGTTACGGTCAATTACTATGGCCAGGAGACACCTCTGAAGCAGGTGGCCAGTGTGAACGTTGAGGATAACCGGACACTTGCGGTTTCTCCCTGGGAGAAAAGCCTGGTTCCGACCATTGAGAAGGCCATCCTGGCTTCCGACCTGGGGCTGAACCCTGCAACCAGCGGCGACCTCATCCGTATACCGATGCCCATGCTGACTGAGGAAACCCGCAAAGAGATGGTCAAGCAGGCGAAGGCCGATGCTGAGCATGGTCGGGTTTCTATCCGCAACGCACGTCGTGATGCCAACAGCATGATCAAGGAGTTGCTGAAGGACAAGGAAATCACCGAAGACGACGAACGTAAAGGTGAGGACGAAGTCCAGAAGCTGACCGACCGTTATATCGCGGAAGTCGAGAAGGCACTGAAAGCAAAAGAAGAGGATCTGATGGCGGTTTAATCGCCAGGATTCACTTGCATGCGAACGATACGGCCGGCCAAGAAGTGCTCCGGCCGGACAGGGGATTTCATGACGGGAACTGTATCCGCAGAGATTCCGGAGTCGGCTGATAGTCGGCCCCGGCATGTGGCCATCATCATGGACGGTAACAACCGTTGGGCGAAGTCGCACCGGCTAACAGGAGTGGCGGGCCACAAGGCCGGAGTGGATGCGGTCAAGGCTGTGGTGGAAACATGCGCCCGGGAAGGCGTCGAAGTGCTTACCCTGTTTGCGTTTTCCAGCGAGAACTGGCGTCGTCCGAAAGACGAGGTGACGGCGCTGATGCGGTTGTTCCTGTTTGCCCTCGAGCGTGAAGTCCGCAAGCTGCATCGCAATGATATCCGGCTCAGAATTATTGGGGATCGCTCAGCTTTCAGTCCTGCCTTGCAGGAGCATATGGAGGAGGCTGAGGAACTCACTCGCAATAATACCCGCATGACCCTGGTGATTGCTGCCAACTACGGTGGCCACTGGGACATCGCCCAGGCCTCGCGGCAGGTGGCTGCGCAGGTTCGGAGCGGTCAGCTCGAGCCATCTGACATTACCGATGATCTTATCCAGCAACACCTGAGTATTGGCGATCTTCCGATGCCGGATCTGATGATTCGTACTGCGGGCGAGCAGCGAATCAGTAATTTCATGCTCTGGCACCTCGCCTACACCGAGCTGTACTTCTCCCCGGTTTTCTGGCCGGACTTCAAAGAAGACGAGATGCGCAAAGCCTTGCAGGCATATGCCGGGCGCCAGCGCCGTTTTGGCCAGACTGACGATCAAATTGCTGCCAAGGCCGCACAACAATAACGAAACGATAGCGACGCTCACTGTGTTAAAGACCCGGATTATCACTGCACTCATCCTGGCGCCGATCGCCATCGGTGGTATCTTCTTCCTGCCGCCGCTGGGATTTGCCCTGTTTACCGGGGCCATCATTACTGTTGGGGCCTGGGAATGGGCCAATATGTCCGGAATTGAAGGGCAGGGTGGCCGGGTAGCCTACGCAGCCGTCATCGCGGCACTGCTCTGGGGGTTGCTCAACACCTCGGCTTTAACCGTGCTATGGCTGTCAGTGGTCTGGTGGTTCATCTGCTTTTTGCTGGTTCGAGGATACCCGTCCGGCTCCGACCGGTGGGGAAGTTTGCCGGTCAGAGCGATTATGGGGCTGTTTGTCCTGGTGCCTGCGTGGGTGGGCCTCAACCATTTGAGAATGGGGAGCTTTCAGTTCGGCGATATCACCAACAACCTCTGGGTGATCCTCTACGTTTTCTGCGTGGTTTGGGTTGCGGATATTGGTGCCTATTTTTCCGGTCGCGCCTTTGGTAAAGCCAAACTGGCACCCCGAGTCAGTCCGGGTAAATCCTGGGCGGGAGTCTGGGGTGGCCTCTTGGCCGTCGGCGTCTTTGCCGTAATTGTCAGCACCCTTGCTTCTGCCAGTGTTGTTGAGACCCTGTTGCTGGTGGTCGCGAGCCTCTTGACCGGCCTGGTCTCGGTACTGGGTGATCTGCTGGAAAGCATGCTCAAGCGATTTCGTGGCATTAAGGACAGCAGTCAGCTGTTGCCTGGTCACGGCGGGATTATGGATCGCATCGACAGCCTGACAGCCGCGATCCCCATTTTCGCCCTGATTATTACGCAGCTTGGCTGGCTGACAGCCGGACACTGGTGAGTATGGTAGCGCGACGCCTCACGATTCTCGGAGCGACGGGCTCTATTGGTCTCAATACGCTGGATGTTATACGGCGACATCCGGATCGCTTTTCTGTCTACGCCCTGACCGCCAGTACCCGGGCTGAAGAACTCGCAACCCTGTGTCGCGAGTTTTTGCCGGAAGTCGCTGTGATGGCGGATCCCGCCGCAGCCGACAGACTTGCCGGATTGCTGTCAGACCTGCCCGACATTCGCGTACTCAGCGGCCCGGAGGGGCTCTGTGACGTTGCTTCCGCCCCTGACGCAGATACAGTGATGGCATCCATTGTTGGTGCGGCGGGCTTATCCCCGACTTTGTCCGCCGTACGATCCGGCAAGCGGGTACTGCTGGCTAACAAAGAAGCGCTGGTGATGTCCGGAAAGTTGTTCATGGACGCAGTGGCTGCCTCCGGGGCAGAGTTGCTGCCGATCGACTCTGAGCACAACGCCATATTCCAGTGCATGCCCGCTGACAAGGTTCGGGATCCCAAGGGTGCGGGTATCACCCGTATTCTGCTGACTGCCTCGGGAGGCCCTTTTCGGGAGTTCAGCGCGGAGTCCCTGCGCTCTGTGTCTCCGGAGCAGGCCTGTGCCCACCCCAACTGGTCCATGGGGCAGAAGATTTCTGTGGATTCCGCGACCCTGATGAATAAAGGTCTGGAGCTGATTGAGGCCTGTTGGCTGTTCAACACGACGCCGGAGCGAGTGGAAGTTCATGTGCACCCCGAGAGTATTATCCATTCGATGGTCGAATATGCGGATGGCTCGGTGCTGGCGCAGCTAGGCAGTCCGGACATGCGAACGCCCATTGCCAATGGTCTGGCGTGGCCCGAGAGAATTGAAGCTGGCGTTGCACCGCTTGACCTGTTTGCGATCGGGCGTTTTCATTTCGAACCGCCCGATCTGGTACGTTTCCCATGCCTGCGGCTGGCCGCTGAAGCCTTCGAGACCGGAGGCACTGCGCCTGCAGCCCTGAATGCAGCCAATGAGGTGGCCGTAGCGGCTTTTCTCGCTGGTAACCTGTGTTTTGCCGATATCCCCGTTATCATAGAGCGGACACTGGCAGCCACGTCTGTGGCACCTGCTGACAGTTTTGATACGATTTTTGCCAAGGACTCCGAAGCCCGGAAGCGTGCCCGGGAACAGATAGGTCTGCTAACTGTCTGAAATGCGCGACAGTTTTCTGTCGTGCCTTAGCCACTAACCGGGAATGCTATGCAGATTATCGAATCCATTCTGGCGTTGGCGCTCACTTTGGGCATCCTCGTAACGCTCCATGAATACGGCCATTTCTGGGTGGCCCGCCGCTGTGGCGTAAAGGTTTTGCGGTTCTCGGTTGGCTTTGGTAAACCTCTTTTCTCCTGGTACGACCGCCATGGCACAGAGTTCGCTGTTGCTGCCATCCCTCTGGGCGGATACGTCAAAATGCTGGATGAGCGGGAGGGGCCTGTTCCTGAAGATCTCAAAGACCAGGCCTTCACCTCCAAGTCACCCTCAAAGCGAATAGCGATCGCTGCTGCCGGGCCGATTGCCAATTTTATCTTTGCGATTTTTGCCTACTGGGTGCTGAGCGTTGTTGGTGTGACGTCCGTCGCTCCGATTGTTGGTGACGTTTCGCCGGACACGGTCGCACAGCGGATGGGGCTGCGCGAAGGAATGGAGATCCATGCGGTCGACGGCCATCGCGTCAGCTCCTGGCGGGACGTCAACATGCGCTTGCTTGAGCGGGCGGGTGAGCAGGGCGAGATTGCTATTGATGTCACCAGTAACGATGCGCGCGGCACCATTACCGGAGCGCTTGATGGCTGGCGGTTGAATGATGATACGCCAAATCCGTTGAGCGAATTTGGGATCACGCCCTGGCGCCCTGATGTGCCGGCCATTCTTGGTCAGCTTTCCGATGGCGGTCGAGCTAAGCAGGCCGGGCTTGAAACCGGTGATCAGATAATGGCTGTAGACGGTGAGCCTGTGGCGAACTGGTTTGAGCTGGTGGATTACATCCAGAGCGCGCCAGAACAGACCCTCGAAGTAACCCTGAGGCGTGATGGCGCCGAACGCTCGATCCGGGTTAGACCAGAGGCAAAGACCCTGGAAGATGGTAAGGTGATCGGCTTTGTGGGAGCGGGTGTTCAGTCGGTCGAATGGCCGGATGACGCGCTCCGGGATATCAGTTACGGTCCGCTTGCGGCCATTCCTAATGCGCTGAGTGAAACCTGGTCGGATACGCGGCTAACGCTGGTAGCCATCAAGAAAATGGCCACAGGGCTGCTTTCGCCCTCGAACCTCAGTGGTCCGATTACAATTGCGCGGGTGGCTGAGGCCAGCGTGAGCTCTGGATTCGAGGACTTTGTGCGCTTCCTTGCGTATCTCAGTATCAGTCTCGGTGTGCTCAACCTCCTGCCGGTCCCCGTTCTGGATGGTGGTCACATTGTCTACTACACCATCGAGGCAGTTCGGGGTAAGCCTGTGTCCGATGCGGCTCAGGCGCTTGGATTACGAATTGGTATGGCATTGATTCTCACATTAATGGTGTTTGCTCTTTACAACGACCTGATGCGGTTGTGAGAATTGCGGGCTCCTTACGCGCATTAACCAGGCGAAATATTTGAATGAGACGTTCTCTTCTAGGTGTAGCCGTTGGCCTCGCTGTTGCCGCGACCGGCATGAAGCCAGCTTTCGCGGATGAATTCACGGTTGCGGATATTGAGGTCGAAGGCCTGCAACGGGTATCTGCAGGTACCGTTTTTTCTGCCTTCCCTGTCAACATTGGTGAGCAGGTAGATCAGCCTGAGCTCGCTGATGCCATCAAATCCCTGTTTCGAACCGGTCTTTTTACCGATATTGAAGCCAGCCGCGATTCCGGTGTTCTGATCCTGACGGTGCGCGAGCGGCCCTCGATCAGTTCCATCGAGATTGAGGGCAACAAGAACATCGAAACCGAGATGCTCATGGACGCCCTGGCGGGCGCTGGCCTTCAGGAGGGGCAGGTATTCCGTCGGGCCACGCTGGAGCGCCTGGAGCTTGAGATCCTGCGGTCGTATATCTCGCAGGGTCGTTACAACGCACGCGTAAAAGCGTCGGCGGAAGAGCTCGCCAGAAACCGGGTTTCCATTCGCCTGGATATCAACGAGGGAACCGTTGCTGCGATTCACCATATCAATATTGTGGGTAATCAGGACTTCGAAGACGAAGAACTGCTTAACCTTTTCGAGCTGAAAAGCAGTAGCTGGTGGAACTCCATCACCAATTCCGACAAGTATGCCCGTGAGCGATTGAGCGGCGATCTTGAAACCCTGCGGTCGTTTTACCTTGACCGGGGCTACCTGGACTTCAATGTGGAGTCCAGCCAGGTATCGATTTCCCCCGACAAGCAGCAGGTTTTTATTGCCATCGCGGTAAACGAGGGGCCGGAATACACTGTCTCGGAAATCAATCTGCGCGGTAACCTCATTGTTGGTGAGGAAGAGCTGCGCAAGCTGATACCCATTGAGGAAGGGGACGTCTTTTCCAGGGCTCGCATGACAGCGATTTCCGAGACTCTGTCTTTCCGATTGGGCAAAGAGGGCTACGCGTTCGCGAGTGTGAATGCCGTGCCGGAACCGGGTGAAGGTAACACCGCAGCAGTCACCTTTTTCGTGGAGCCCGGCAAGCGGGCCTACGTTCGCCGGATAAATTTCGACGGCAATGTCTCTACCCGTGATGATGTTCTGCGCCAGGAAATGACTCAGATGGAAGGAGGCATTGCCTCGTCCGACCGAATTGAATTTTCCAAAACCCGCCTGGAGCGGCTTGGCTTTTTCAAGACGGTTAATGTGGAAACCGTGCCCGTGCCCGGAACGGATGACCTTGTCGATGTAAATTACGGCGTAGAAGAGCAGCCTACCGGCAGTCTGTCTGCGTCCGTTGGCTTTTCTCAGGATTCCGGGGTCATCCTTGGCGCCAACGTTTCGGAGAACAACTTCTTCGGTACCGGTAAGCGGGTTTCTTTCGGTGTAAACGTCAGTGACTCGGTCAAGAGCGCGAATGTGTCCTATCTCGACCCTTATTACACGGTAGATGGCGTAAGCCGGGGCTTCAGCCTGTTTGCCCGGCAAACGGACTATGAAGATGAGGATATTTCATCCTACCTGCTGGACGAGTACGGTGGCCGGATCACTTTCGGTTATCCAACAGACAACATCACCCGCCTGAACTTTGGTGTTGGCTATACCCGCTCCAATCTCAAGGAAGGCTTGTTCACCTCACAGGAAGTTCGTGACTTTATTGATGAAGAAGGCGACTCCTTTGACAATTACTTCCTGTTTGGCAGCTGGCGCCGCAGCACCCTGAACCGGGGTGTTCTGCCAACCGATGGTTTCAGCCATTCGGTGTCGCTGGATGTGGCAGTTCCGGGTAGTGATCTGACTTTCTATAAGCTCAGCCATAAGACCGACTTCTATTATCCCATCACGAACTCGGGCAGCTGGATTATGCGTGCCCGCACGGATATTGGCTATGGAGATGGTTACGCTGATCGGACGCAGATGCCTTTCTACGAGCACTTCTATGCCGGCGGGTATGGATCTGTGCGTGGCTACGAGGCAAACTCTCTGGGGCCAAGGGCGACCAATGACCCCAACGATTTATCTGAGCCGGATCCGTTCGGTGGTAATCTGTTGACGGAGGGCAGTCTCGAACTGATTTTCCCGACACCTTTCGCCGGCGATACCCGCTCAATGCGAACAGCATTTTTCTTCGATGCGGGTCAGGTGTTTGACACCGAACGTGGCTTCGATCCAGACGCGGGGGAAGTGCGCATGTCGGCCGGCGTCGGTTTCCAGTGGATTACTGCGGTAGGTCCGCTGGCCTTCAGTCTGGCGAAGCCGATAAATGACAAAAATGGCGATAAGACCCAGGTATTCCAGTTCTCTCTGGGCCAGACGTTCTAGCGAGTGGATTCAAAATAAAAATTACCGGATGAAACATAGGAGAAACCCGATGTCCCGAATTCCAATGATTGTTGCTGCTGCCATTATGGCGCTCTCGTTCCCTGCCATGGCAGAAACCCGTATTGGTGTTGTGGATTTAAGGCAGGCTTTGTTCTCTTCAAATGAGGCCAAAAGCTTCAGTGAGACTCTCCAGAAGGATTTTACCGCGGATGAAGCCAAGGTCCGGGAAGCGCAGGAGCAGGCACGCAAGCTCAAGGAACGTCTGGAAAAAGACGGTGCCATGATGAATGAAAGCGAGCGGAACAAGATGGCCGGCGAATTCCAGGAGAAGGTCAAGGAATTCAATTTCCTCAAGCAGCGTCTGGACAGCGCCGTTTCCCAGCGTAAGCAGGCGTTTCTGGAACAGGCTCGCCCTGATGTAGATGCGGCCGTAAAAGAGCTGCTGGAGGAGAACGACCTCGACCTGATCCTCCCGAGTGAGGCTGTCGTCTATGTAAAGCCTGAAATGAACCTGACTGCTCAGCTTCTCGACAAGCTAAACCGATAATTTCATAAGGGTGCCCCGGCCCCGGAATGCTTTTTGGAGTGCGTAATGACAAAAAGGTCCTATCGGCTCGGCGACATTGCCAAGGCACTGGGAGCCGAACTCCGGGGTGATCCCGATGTAAGGGTGTCCGGGCTTGCAACCCTGCAGGCAGCCGGGCCCGGACATATCAGTTTTCTGGCAAACCCCTCCTATGCAAAATACCTGACCGACACCTGCGCTTCGGCAGTAATTCTGTCTCCTGCCATGGCGGGGGATAGTCCTGCCGATGTGCTGTTAATGGATAATCCTTACCTTGGCTATGCTCAGCTGAGCCACTGGTTCGATCCTGAACCGGTTGCGGCACCCGGTAATCACCCTTCTGCGGTGATCGACCCGGCCGCCAGGATTGCTGAAGACGCATGCATTGGTCCGAACGCCGTGATCGAGGCCGGTGCTGATTTAGGCGCTAAAGTGGTTGTCGGTGCCGGCTCTGTTATTGGTGCCCGTGCCCGTATCGGTGCCGGGACCGTTATTCGTCCCCGGGTAACGATTGGCCATGATGTTGTCCTGGGCAAGCGCTGTCATATCCTCAGCGGTGCGGTCATTGGATCGGACGGTTTCGGTTTCGCCAATGAGAAGGGTGTCTGGCATCGAATTGCTCAGCTGGGGCGTGTTGTACTGGGCGATGACGTGGAAGTTGGCGCAAATACCACCATTGATCGCGGCGCTCTCGACGATACGGTGATCGGTGATGGAGTGAAGCTTGATAACCTGATACAGATCGCCCACAACGTTCAGATCGGCGACCACAGCGCGATGGCTGCGATGGTCGGCATTGCCGGCAGTACCCGTATAGGCCGGCACTGTGTATTTGGTGGTGCCTCTGGTGTGGCCGGCCACCTGGAGATCGGAGATCAGGTGCACCTGACCGGCATGACGTTGGTCACCGGTGATATCCGGGAACCGGGGGTCTATTCCTCTGGCACCAGTGCGGATACCAACCGGCAATGGCGAAAGAACGCCGTGCGTTTCCGTCAGCTGGATGCTTTGGCGCGGCGGGTTAAAGAACTGGAAAAGAAATCAGAGGGCTGAGGCCGATCAACATGATGTATATCGACGAAATTCTGGAATATCTGCCCCATCGTTACCCTTTCTTGCTGGTGGATCGGGTAACTGAGGTCGAGAAAGGGAAATCGATCAAGGGTTACAAGAATATTTCGTTCAACGAGTCTTTTTTTCAGGGTCACTTTCCGGGTAACCCGATTATGCCGGGTGTGCTGATCATTGAAGCTATGGCTCAGCTCTCGGGAATTCTCGGTTTTGTGACCGTGGACCGTAAACCTTCAGATGGCGTGGTACAATATTTGGCTGGATCCAGTAAGGCGCGTTTCAAGCGCCCTGTTTTGCCGGGAGACCAACTGTGTATGGAGTCGGAACTTATCTCCGGTAAACGTGGAATCTACAAATTCGATTGTCGCGCGCTGGTCGACGGTGAAGTCGTGTGCGTGGCAGAGATTCTGACCGCTGAGAGAGAAGTTTGATGGCGACAAATGACTGGTCGGGTGTCCATCCTCAAGCGATTGTGGACCCATCAGCCAAGCTGGCGGACAACGTCACTGTTGGTCCCTGGAGCTACATCGGCCCTGGTGTAGAGATTGGCGAGGGGACCGAGATCCTTTCCCATGTGGTCGTTAAGGGACCAACCGTAATCGGCCGCAATAACCGGATTTTCCAGTTCTCCAGTATCGGAGAGGAATGCCAGGACAAGAAGTACGCGGGTGAACCAACCACGCTGATTATCGGTGACGATAACGTTATCCGTGAAAACTGCACGATCCATCGGGGAACGATCCAGGACCGGGGTGAAACCCGCATTGGCAGTGGCAACCTGCTCATGGCGTATGTGCATGTCGCCCATGACTGCTTGGTTGGTGATAACACGATTCTGGCCAACTGTGCGACGCTTGCAGGCCACGTAAATGTGGGAGACTTTGCGATTCTGGGCGGTGGCACCATGGTCCACCAGTTCTGCAGTATCGGCCCCCATAGTATGGCAGCGGGAGGCAGCATCGTGTTGAAGGATATTCCCGCTTATGTCATGGCCAGCGGTCAATCTGCCGAGCCGCACGGCATGAACGTTGAGGGTCTCAAGCGTCGCGGCTTCAGCAAGGAGGTTCTGCTTAGCCTGCGCCGCGCCTACAAGATCATCTATCGCCAGGGGCTGACGACCGAGCAGGCTGTGGAAGCACTGGAAAAAGCGTTCCCCGGTACTGCTGAAGTAGCGCCCCTCATTGACTCCCTGCGAGGAGCTCACCGCGGCATTATTCGCTAAGGCGGCGGGAGTCTCTCGGTGGAGCATCGTTTAACTACGGCGGTTGTCAGCGACCGCAAAATTACCATCGGTATCGTGGCAGGGGAGGCATCGGGGGATATTCTCGGTGCCGGCCTGATCCGATCGCTTCGCGCCCGCTACCCACGCGCTCGTTTTGTGGGGATCGGCGGCGATGAAATGATCGCCGAAGGTTTCTGCTCCCTGGTTCCGATGGAGCGCCTGTCCGTAATGGGGCTGGTGGAAGTGCTAGGCCGAATCCGGGAGCTGTTCAGCATTCGGGCCCGCTTGCTGGAGTACTTCTTTGCCACCCCGCCGGACGTGGTCATTGGTATTGACTCGCCAGACTTCACTCTTGCCATAGAACGCCGATGCCGTGATGCCGGTATTCCGACAGTCCACTATGTCAGTCCTTCGGTGTGGGCATGGCGACAGAAAAGAATCTTCAAGATTGCCAAGTCGGTCGACCTGATGCTCACCCTGTTTCCTTTCGAGGCGCGATTTTACGAGGAGCACCAGGTTCCGGTGGCCTTTGTGGGCCATCCTCTCGCAGACCGAATTCCCATGATCCCTGAAACCGGCAAGGCCCGTCGTGAGCTTGGGCTTGATGACCGGGCACCGTTACTCGCCGTTTTGCCGGGGAGCCGGGCGGGCGAAGTGGAGCGACTGGGAACTCTGTTTCTGGAAGCTGCGCGCTGGATTCAGGAGAGGCGTCCTGATCTCCAACTGGTGATCCCCTGTGTGAACCGCGAACGAGAGAAACAGGTGCGGGATCTGGTCGATGCGCTGGAAGTGAAACTGCCAGTCACTATCGTGCGCGGGCAGTCCCGTGAGGTGATGGCTGCCTCAGACGTTGTTCTGCTCGCTTCAGGCACCGCGACGCTGGAAGCCATGCTGCTGAAAAAGCCTATGGTTGTGGGGTACAGGCTGAGTAATTTCAGTTATGCCTTGCTGTCGAGGCTCGTCAAGGTACCCCACGTCGCGTTACCCAATCTGTTAGCCAAAGAAACGCTGGTGCCGGAACTGTTGCAGGACGATGCCACGCCTGAGTCGCTCGGATCTGCAGTGCTTGAACGGCTTGAGAATCAGCAGGAGCGCCAGCGATTGGTGGATGCCTTTACCGAGCTGCACCTTACCCTGAAGCAGGATGCCGATGAGAAAGCGGCGAACGCGATTTCTGAGCTCGTTGAGCGGGGGCAGGTTTAGTGGCTCGTGTCGTACTGCCGCCGTTTGAATGTTCCTACCAGGGCCACCTGCTGGCGGGTGTGGATGAAGTAGGGCGAGGGCCGCTGATCGGAGCTGTTGTGACCGCGGCGGTTATTCTCGATCCGGCAAGGCCCATCGCTGGCTTGGCCGATTCCAAAAAGCTGACTGAAAAGAAGCGCAATGCGCTGTACGAAGAGATCGTCGAAAAGGCAGCAGCCTGGTGCCTCGGCCGCTGTGAGGCCAGTGAGATCGACCAGCTGAATATATACCAGGCCACCATGTTGGCGATGGAGCGGGCAGTGGCGGGCCTTCAGGTCGAGCCCGAGTATGTGCTGGTCGACGGCAATCGCTGTCCGAACTGGCGCTGGGCCTCAGAACCAGTGGTAAAGGGCGACAGCAGGGTAGAGGCGATCAGTGCCGCTTCCATCCTGGCGAAAGTTACCCGGGACCGTGAGATGGAAGAGCTGGAGCAAACCTATCCGGGTTATGGCCTGGCGAAGCACAAGGGGTATCCAACGCCCGTGCATCTTGACGCGCTTTTGCGGTTGGGCGTTACGCCGGAGCATCGCCGCTCTTTCCGACCTGTCCAGGAGGCGATCGAGCAAATTGGCTTCTGGAGGCAGCCTGAGGCAATGACCCAGGGTAATGTTGAAGATCTGAAATTTCCGACCGACCTTTTTGAAAATAGCGATTGACAGAGTCGATCTCTATCCTTAATATACGCGCACGTTGATCGGGGGGTTCCCCGGTAAACAACCAGTTTTGATGCGGGGTGGAGCAGTCTGGTAGCTCGTCGGGCTCATAACCCGAAGGTCGTTGGTTCGAATCCAGCCCCCGCTACCATATAAGAAAAAGGCAGATCAGTATCATACTGATCTGCCTTTTTTGCGTTTGGGTTGGCAGAAAATTCGTGGGATGTATGTGTGACACATATGTGCCAAGACGTGGCTCGGTGAAGCTGGGCCAAATCGGCCCAGAGCCTTCACCGTCTTGCTGTATCATCCAATACGTATCATCACTGGGGGCTGCGTTGCAGGGCCCCTTCGAAGAACGCGGCAAGCTCACCTACGTCACTGAATGAGAGTACCTGCGAAATATATTGGTCAGGTCGCACTACGACAACGGCCCCATTTCTGTCGATACCGCGCGTTTCGAAGATGTTGACCTCCGGGTCGATTGCGTAGACTTTTTCATAGTCGGTCACCTGGAACGGCCCCACCTTCGGCGCAAAAATGGCCGGGATTTTCGGGCCGAATTCGACTTCGCCATGGGGTTGTTGGTAGATCACCTTGACGTCGAAGATGCTGTCCAGATCCCAGCCCTCGGGGGTGTACTTCACGACCGGCGAGTCGGGTGAGGTGTACAGCCACTCAGCCCAGGCGGCCAAACGGGAATCTTCTCCGGGACGGGCCTTGTCGGCGAAGGCGTAGATCCGCCAACGACCGTCGGCGGTGGCATGGTGGCCCAGGTGGACATCATTGCCATCGCAAACCCGCGTTACCCGCTCCGATTTGAACCGCTTGCCAACGGGGAAGCCGGTGGCCAGGTTCTGGTGTTCTGTGGTGCCAGTGACCATCGACGGCTGGTACTCGGTCATGAAGCCAGCCGGGAATTCTGCGGTTTTGACATAAAAATCCGCCAGTTCTTTCGGATCGTCGAACTCCTCGGCGGGCTTGGCCATCAGGCTCGACCATTCCCGGTCAAAGTCAATCAGGTTCTGCGCGACAACCTGGCGTTCACTTGAATAGGTATCGAGCAAAGATTCGGGCGCGATGCCGGAAAGCACATGGCCCAGCTTCCACGCGATGTTCCAACCGTCCTGCATGGACACATTCATGCCCTGACCCGCTTTGGCGCTATGGGTGTGGCAGGCGTCACCGGTGATAAAGACCCGCGGAGTCCGGGAGCCTTCTTCGCCGGGTGGGACGTCATCGAATTTGTCGGTCACTCGATGGCCAACCTCATAGACGGTGTACCAGGCGCAGTGCTTCACATCCAGGGTATAGGGGTGAAGGATCTGGTTGGCCTTTTTGATGGTGGTTTCCAGAGTGGTCTGGCGTATCTGGTGGTTGTCATCCTCGGGGACTTCGCCAAGGTCGACGTACATCCTGAACAGGTGACCGCCTTCGCGAGGAATGTGCAAAATACTGCCACCGGTTGATGACTGGATGGCACATTTGGTGCGAATGTCCGGGAAGTCGGTGCTGGCCAGCACATCCATGACACCCCAGGCATGGTTCGAGACCGCGCCGATATGCTTGCGGCCAATCGATTCACGAACGCGACTGTGCGCGCCATCGCAACCGACGACGTATTTGGCTTTCACCGTGCATTCCTGGCCTTCTTTATCACCCGCGGTATGGCGCAATGTTACTTCGACGGGATAGTCCTCGCCGTCGTGAACCTCCAGCCCTACGAATTCCAGGCCGTAGTCGGGGGTCAGCCGGGCGGGGGCGTTTTTGGCGAACTCGGTGAAGTAATCGAGAACCCTGGCCTGGTTGACAATCAGGTGGGGAAACTCGCTGATTTCACCGGTGGCGTCATCCGGCGCCACCGAGGAACGGGCAATGTGCGCCGGGTTATCGGCGTCCGGGGCCCAAAAGGCCATCTCGGTAATACGGTAGGCCTCGGCGGTGATTCTTCCGGCAAAACCGAACGCCTGGAATGTCTCGACACTGCGTGCCTGGATGCCGTCGGCCTGGCCGATTTCCAGTCGCCCGGGGCGCCGTTCGACAATTCGGGTAGTGATGTTCGGGAACTTCGCCAACTGAGCGGCGGCAATCACGCCGGCAGGACCGCTGCCGACGATAAGAACATCCACAACATCCGGGAGCGTCTCGGGGCGATCAATGCCCGTACCGGACGCTTCCTCGACTCTCGGGTCGGTGGATACGTATCCGTGGTGGTGAAATTGCATTGTGACTTCTCCTTTTTGTTTTCTGGGCCCGGTCGGATGATATTGAGACCGGTTTGCTGTGTTTCTTATATGAATCCGCTTTTTTGTCCGTATGTGATGGCCTTCGAGTCGTTACCCGAATAATAGCCTTGATAATGATCATGAAAGACTGACTCAATTCTGCGCAGTTAAGCTTGTGCAGGAAATGTAAAATTCTGGTTTATTATTGCACTTTTCCATATTTAACCCGGGTCATCACAGCTCACGACTGGCTCAGATTATTGATCAAAACTCAACCAATAATTTCGGTGTTGAGTTGTTTGGGGCAAGACACCGTAGCTGCAGACAATCTGTTTAATATTCCCACAAAAATGCACAGCAACTGGGTGCCCTGATAATGGCCTGCAGTTGCAGGCCGTTATCGTCTCCGACGTTTACTCTCAGATGCGGCTTGAACCGGGAATAAAGGACTCGGTGACTGAGGCCTGCGGGGCAGGAACCTTGTCGCCGCTGACTTTGGATACCGGGAATACCGCGTTGATCTGGCCAGTCCCTGAGCTGCCGAAGTAAGGTGTCAGTACTTCCGCTTTCTGGTCGTACTCGGACCAGCCCAGTGCGCCGAGCAGCATGGCGGTGTCATGCATAAAGCCTTCACCATGACCTTTTACGGCGTATTCGGGCAGCATCTCGCAGAAGTCTTCCCACTCGCCATTTTCCCACATCCGAACCACATCATGATCCAGGCGCTCCAGGAACGGAGACCAGGTCTTGGTGGCGAACTTCGGCGCCTGACCATTCTGGGCAAAGCGATGAGACAGCGAGCCGCTGGCAAAAATGGCCACGGTACCGTCGTAGTGCTCTTCGATCGCCTTGCGCATTGCCCAACCCAGACGGGCACTGTCATTCAGGTAGTGCACGGTACACAGTGCAGAGACCGAGATTACCTTGAAATGGCGGTCTTCGTTCATATAGCGCATGGGGACCAGAGTGCCGTACTCAGGATCGAGGGTGGTCTTGTCATGCGCGAGTGTTTCAACGCCCTGGGCATTGCATTCGGCGGCCAGCAGTTTGCCCAGCTCAGGGTTCCCGTCATATTCAAACTTCATATTGGAGATGAAGTGAGGCAGTTCGCCACTGGTGTAATTACCTTTGAAGTGGGCGCCACAATTGATGTGGTAATTGGCGTTCACCAGCCAGTGGGTATCGAATACGACAATGGTATCCACGCCCAGCTCGCGGCAGCGGCGGCCGATCTCGATATGACCGTCGATGGCCGGTTGGCGAAAGCCCTTCTGCGGACCGTCCAGCTCGGATAGATACATGGATGGTACATGTGTGATTTTAGCGGCAAGCGCGAGTTTTCCCATGACAGTTTCCTTTTGTTGTTGAAAGCTTCGGGTGCGCTGGATGACACAGTGCCATACTCTTGATAGTGATTGGCAGGGCTTGATTCCAGCTTCTGTAACTCAATTATTCGCGGCTCCTCTTTGACAGGAAATGCAGTATTCACGTTAAAAATTGCATTTTTCGGTTCTGTTTTCCGGCATTGCCTGATTCCTCCATTCTTATCCTGCGCCTTTGGGCGAGGCATGATCCGACCGTCTCTCGGAGAACAGTGCCGCTGCCAGGGCTGAGGCCGAGAGCAGACCCGCCAGTCCGACAACCAGTGTCATTGGTAGTGGTGTGCCGTCATGGAGGGCGCTGACCAGGGAGCTTGCCAGTGCCCCAAGGCCGAATTGGGTTGCTACGGCAAGCCCGGCTGCGGCTCCGGCCTGTTGCGGGTAGTGCTGCAGCAAACTCGCCATGCAGTTAGCCCCCAGAACACCCGTGACTCCGACATATCCGAATAGTCCGGCAACGATGGCCGGTAGTCCTCCGATGTCCTGCAGTCCGATTACCAAAAGCGCGATCCCGGAGGCGGCCGCAATGCCGGCACCGATCAGGAGCATCTTGCGGGGGCCGGTCCGGCGGACTGTGCGGGCGTTGATGGTTACAAAGAGAATGATGCCACCGATGTTGAGACTGAACAGCCAGGCATAATGCTGGGGTTGCACACCGAAGTAATTGATGTAGACGAAGGGCGACGCGGTGATATAAGCAAACATGCCGGCGAAGGAAAATGACATGCACAGGATGTAGCCGAGCGCCAGCGGGTGGCGAATGATGCGGAAATAGGCAGAGAAGACGCCGAGGATGCTGGCATTGCGGGAGGTGCCGGTATTGGTTTCCGGCACCTTGACGGCGGTTATGGCCAGCACGATGCCGGCAAACACCATCAGGGCGACAAACAGGGCGCGCCAGCCAAAGATCAACAACAGGTAACCACCGAGTAACGGTGCGATCAGGGTCGCAATCATGGTGATCAGGTGCATCAGCGACAGCACGCGGGCGGACTCATTGACCGGAAACAGGTCACGAACGACCGCCCGGCCTAGAACGGAAGCGGCGGCGCCACCCAGGGCCTGGACGAACCGAAGCGCCACGAGCTGGTTGGCGTCTTGGGCAAGAATACAGCCGAGGCTGGCGAGCAGGTACAGGGAGATTCCGCCAAGGAGCAGTGGCCGGCGGCCGTACTTGTCGGACAGGGGGCCATAGAACAGCATGCCGATGAACAGGCCCAACAGGAACGCCGTGATGGTCAGTTGGATACTGCTCTCCGGGCTCTGCAGGTCAGCAGCGATGAGTGGCAGGCCCGGGAGATACATGTCGATGGAAAGAGGGCCAAACGCCTGCAGGGCGGCCAGTAGGACGATGAGTCTCCGGGGATGTTTTAATGGCACCACGATACTCTCCTCAGGCTTCTGCTGCCGGACTGCGTTGGCGACTGACTGCGTAATAGTGGGCACCGAGCGCAGCCACCGGTGCCAGACAGATACAGACGGCGATCGGCAGTACGCCGTCGCCGAGCAGCAACGGCATCAGTTGGGCAATCACGGCGCCGGCCAAAAGTTGTATGAACCCCATCAGCCCGGAGGCGGTGGCCGCCGATGTGGGTGAACAACTGATCGCAGCGGACTGGGCATTGGGTTGGCTGAATCCGCGGCCGAGAGTTACCAGCGCCATCGGAAGGAACAGCGTGGCATAGGTCAGCGTGCTACCAAGCGTGAAACCGAGCAGTGTCAGTGCGCCAGTCAGCGAGAGCACATTGCCGAACAACAGCACCTGGTCGACACTGGCGTGCCTGGCCAGCCGGGTCGACAGGAAACTGCCAGCCATAAATGCCAGCGAGACCGTCAGGAACCAGGTGCCAAACAGGGCAGAGTTACCACCGAGGCCGTCAACGAT
The DNA here is from genome assembly GCF_023657445.1 of Marinobacter sediminum. Lineage (NCBI taxonomy): Bacteria > Pseudomonadati > Pseudomonadota > Gammaproteobacteria > Pseudomonadales > Marinobacteraceae > Marinobacter > Marinobacter sediminum. The sequence goes on from NZ_JAGTWY010000001.1 coordinate 673,078, forward strand.
ATAGGGCGCGGTGCCAACAAACATATAGAACGCCGCGGCGATGCAGGTGGTGGAGAGTGCGTAGCCAATATACCCCCCCGAACTGAAGACACTGGCATACCGCTGGATGACCGGCCCCAGTCGCAGGCTGTCGCTCTTCACACGGCAGGTTTCCGGCAACTGTAGCGTGGCCACCAGCAACGCGACGCCACCCATGCCCAGGGAAATATAGAAAACGGAATTCCATCCTGCCCATAGGTTCAGATAGCCGCCGACCGTCGGGGCGATTGTCTGGGCGGTGGCAATTGCCATGACAACATAACCCATGCGGGCGGCGGCGCCCTCGCGCCCATAGATATCAATGATGATTGTGCGCGCCAATACCATCGCGGCACTGCCACCGAGCGCTTGCAGTACACGGCCGGCGATCAGCTGCGTCACATCGGGTGCGAGTGCCCCCAGCAGGCTGCCGATGGTGTGCAAAACCAGTCCCCCGAGCAGGATTGGGCGCCGGCCGAAGTGGTCGGCCAGCGGGCCGGACAGTAACTGGCCGAACGCCAGTGTGAACAGATAAGCGGTAAAGCTCAGCTGAATCACCCCGACATTGGTCTGCAACTCCCGGGCCGCGTCCGGCATCGCTGGCACGAAAAGGTTGAGCGCCAAAGGACTTGCCATGGCGATCAGGGTCATCAGTGCGATGGATGGTCTGCGTACCGGGGTATCGGCTGTCATTTTCGACGTTGTCTCAGTGTGGGTCACGGATGACCAGCAGGCGCAGTTCGGTCATGTCCTCAATGGCGTAACGTACATCCCTGATCGCCTTCCCGGCCTCGATGTACAGTGCTTCGGCCAGTGCTACTTGGGTGACCACTTCACCGGTATACTTGTCGTGGACTGCCAGATGCTGGTTTGTTGACACGGCGGTATTGGCGAGGAAGTACGGATAACTTTCTTGAAGCATTACGGGGTAATCTCCACCTGTGTTGGGCGGACGTAAACGGCCGCTCCAATTTAATTAACATGTTAAATAATAATTTAGTTAATATGTTATCTAATGTCAACGCTTTCAGGTCGGGAGATAGGCGGGAGAGGAAGGGCCTTCAGGGCTTCATATTACAGAATTTGGTCAACAATTCTTCCAGCGCTTTCATGTCCTCGCGCGAGAAACGCTCGGTCATTTCCTGGTAGCGTGCCTCAACGCGAGGACTCATTCTGGCGAACATTGTCTTGGCCGTGTCGGTCAGGCTGATCAGGATTCGGCGCTGATCTTCCGGCGACTTGCGGCGGTTTATGTAACCCTGCTGTTCAAGCCGGTTGATGATTCCGGTGAGGCTTGGGCTGAGAATGCAGCACAGTTCTGCCAACTGCTTCGATTCCAGTTCCTCGAATTCATAGAGCGCCCGGATCACACGCCACTGCTGTTCGGTAAGAGGAATTTCCTGAAGCATGGGGCGGAAAAAACCCATGGCAGCCTCGCGGGCCTTAAGCAGCCGAAGGGGAAGCGAATCATCAAACTTGCGCATGAACTGGGTTACCTCAGTGGTCCGGTCTCTGGGAATTCGACAAGTCATTGCCAATAGTCGCAACGGGCCATTTTATTAATATATTAAGGGATGTCTAGTGTGTTCTGCGGAGTGCCGTGTGCCTGCGGAATTTCTGGGTGGTCATCCCGGTTTGCTTCTTGAAGAAGCGCGAGAAGTAGGCAGGATCGGAAAAGCCAAGCTGGTAGCAGATCTCGTTGCTTGAAAGATTGCTGAATATCAGCATTCGCTTGCTTTCCTGAATCACTCTGTCGTGAATCAGCTTCTTCGGGGACGTGTTGGCAATCCGCTGACAGGTCTGGTTCAACCGGCTTTCCGAAATCGCCATTTCCGCTGTGTAGCGGGGCAGGTGCCACTGCTCCTGGTAGTGTTCCTCTATGATATCGGTGAAACGACGGAACAGTCGCAGGTCCTCGTTGTCGACGGTTCTGCTGGCCGACCGTTTGAAAGAAAGCCTGGCCAGGCGGATCAGTAACAGCCGGACGAGACTCTCCAGCGCCAGCTCCTTTGCCGCCTGATTCCCGGACCATTCCAGCTGGATGTCTTCCAGAATACTGTTCAGCAGCGTCCACTGGGTTTTCTGTTCGTCGGGCAGGCGGTCGCGCTCCAGACAGATCGCTTCTGTGAGGCTGGTATTGATTTCGCGACTGACGTTATCTTGCATCAGCTGCCACGCCAGAGACTGGTGAATTGTCAGAACGTGCCCGCGGGCGCTGGGATCGGTGCGGAACGAATGGGGAATGGACGCCGGCGTGAAGAAACAGCTGGGCCCGATCACTTCATAGACTTTGTCATCGATATGAAAATCGATCACGCCACGATCGATATAGTGGATCTGGACATATTGGGCGTGGCGGTGCACCGGCATGTCCCGGCCATAGAAAGCAGCCAGGTTTTCCAGCACATCATAGTGTATAGACGCATCGAGATAGCGCCTGTCGTAGTCCTGTCCCAGGATGATGTTGGGAATCCATTCAGTCTGATTGGTTTCGCTCATGGCGCGAATCTAGCAGAAATTTTATGGGACCGGGACCCCGTGCCGCTGCACGGGGTCCGGCTGGTTTGGCCTGGGACGCGCAATCAGCCCTTGCCAAGCTGCGGCACCCGGTGAGTACCATGCGCGATGCAGACGTTCTTGGTTTCCATGTAGAAATCGAAGCTCCAGTCGCCGCCATCACGGCCGATGCCGGACATCTTGGTGCCCCCGAACGGAGACGGCAGGTTGCGGTTGTTCTCGGAGTTCACCCACAGCATGCCAGCGTCGACATGCCGGGCCATGCGCATGGCCCGGCCGGTGTTTTCGGTCCAGATGTAGCCGGACAGACCGTACTCCGTATCGTTGGCGACCGCGATAGCCTCCTCTTCGGTATCGAAGGTGATAGTGGTCAGTACCGGACCAAAAATCTCTTCCTGAGCGATGCGCATCCTGCTGTTGGCATCGGTGAACAGGGTCGGCTCCAGATAGTTGCCGGCCGGGTCCAGATCGCCGTTCGCCTCGGTGATGCGCTTGCCGCCTACGGCGGTGTTGGCGCCATCCTCTTTAGCGATGTCGAAATAGCTCAGGACCTTGTCGAAGTGCTCTTTGTGTACCAGAGGGCCGACCTCGGTGTCCGGATCCAGCGGGTGACCGACCTTAAGGTTGCGAACCCTCTGTTCCAGTGCAGCCATGAACTTGTCACGAATGCCACTCTGGATTAGCAAACGACTGGAAGAGGTACAGCGCTGGCCGTTCAGGCTGTAGATCATGAACACAACTGCATCCAGCGCCCGCTCGAAGTCGGCGTCGTCAAACACGATGACCGGGTTCTTTCCGCCCAGTTCGAAATGCATGCGCTTGAGGGTGTCGGCACCCTGGCGCATGATGTGGGAGCCAGTGGCGGATTCTCCCACCAGCGCCACAGCCTTGATCGCAGGGTGTTCTGTCATGCGCTTACCCGCCGTCTCGCCAAAGCCATTGACCATGTTCCATACCCCTTTGGGCAGGACTTCATCGGCGATTTCGGCCAGGATATGGGCGCTCAGCGGAGTCAGTTCGGCTGGCTTGTGGACAACCGTACAGCCCGCCGCCAGAGCCGGAGCGATTTTCCAGGTAGACAGCATGAATGGCGTATTCCAGGGCGTGATGATGCCTACCGGACCAATCGCCTTGCGTATAGTAAAGTTGGTGTGTTCCTGCTGCTGCAGGGAGAGGCCATCCTGGGCTTCCGGCGCCTTGTCAGCGAAGAAGCGGAAGTTGGCGGCGCCTCGCTCGGCCGCCTTTTTCATGAAACGGATCGCCTGGCCGCAGTCCATGGACTCGACCAGGGCGATTTCGTCGGCACGCTCGACCAGGCGGTCGGCGAATTTGTTCAGCAGTCGCTTGCGCTCGGCGCCCGGGGTGGCGGCCCAGGCTTCAAAGGCATCTTCGGCAGCCTTGCAGGCGGCATCCATATCGTCGGTTGACCCGGCCATGATCTTGCCGATGGGGCTATTGTCGGTCGGCGTGATGTTGTCGTATTCCTTGCCGCCGTTACCGAGGGTGAACTCACCGTTGATGTAGTGGCCGGTGGTGTTGTTCCTGAAACGTTCCAGGTAGCGCTGGGCACGTTCCAGGTTGGTCGCTTGTGTATCGCTCATGATCGTTCTCCTGAAGGCTCAGTATTTGTCGCCGTAGTACTCTTTTTCGGAGACGATGCGTGTCTCCAGTGAGCAGATGTTTTCGATGGTGCAGATCACGGTGTCGCCGGGCTGCATGTCGACCACGCCGTGCGGGGTACCGGTGGCGATCATGTCACCCGGATTCAGGGTCATGATCTTGCTCAGGTACTCCACCAGAAAGGGAACGTCGAAGATCATGTCGCTGGTGGAGCCGTCCTGAGTGATCTTGCCGTTGACCTCGGTAGTCAGGCGCAGGTTGTTGACGTCCGCCACGTCCTCGCGGTCGACAATCCACGGTCCCATCGGCAGCAGGGAGTCCCGGCTCTTTACCCGCAGGTTGGGGCGATAGTAGTTCTCCAGATAGTCGCGGATTGCGAAGTCGTTGCACACGGTATAGCCGGCTACGTAATCCATCGCATCTTCGCGTTTGATGTTTTTGCCCGCTTTACCGATTACCGCCACCAACTCACACTCGTAGTGCTGGAATTCAATGTTGTCGGGGCGGTAGCTGACCTGCCTGTGCCCGGTGAGGGTATTGGCATGCTTGATGAATACCAGCGGTTCCTTGGGCGGTTCGAACGACAGCTCGGTGGCGTGGTCGGCGTAGTTCAGACCAAGTGCGAAGATGGTGCCCGGTTCCTTTACGGGTGGCAGCCACGTGATATCGTCCGAATCCAGTGCTACGTCCAGCACCTCGCCGCCACTGGTGGTGATGCGATCGTTGGTGTCGATGTCGATATCCAGCTCGCGGCCGTCAAAAATGATGCGTGCGTGTCTCATGGCTCAGGCACCTCCCAGTGTGTTGGTCAGGGTGCCGACACCCTCGATCGTTGCTTCCACTCTGTCACCTCGGGTGACCGGGACACGGTCACCGGCAAAGCCTACCGCGATGATCTCCCCCGGCTGCAGCGTCATGATCCAGGAGATGGTGCTGATCAGCTCGGCAACGCTGCGCTTCATGTCAGCCAGCGCAATCGCACTCTTCTGCTCGTCATTGACTCGGATGGTGACAGTGAGGGCGTCGGGGTTGGCGATGGTGTCGGCCGGGACGACCTCCGGGCCGACCGGCGCGGAGGTGTCCAGGCATTTGCCCTTGATATCGGGACGGAAGTAGTTTTCTTCCGGCAGCGAAAAATCACTGACGATGGTGTAGCCACGGACATAATCCAGTGCTTCAGCCTGACTGACGCGGCAGGTTTCGCGGCCAATGACCACGCCCAGGCTGGCGCCAACTGCCATGGCTTGAACGTCGTTGCCGTCGAAATCCTTCGCCCATTCCACCTCGGCGCCATCAACGTTCCAGGTGTTACGTGGCTTGTAATACAGCACCGGCTGGGTCGGTGGTTTCTTGTAGGGGGCTTCGTTGAATGTCCCTTCCAGAGCAGCCAGCTGGGACTTGTCGTTCAGTGCGACGCAGATCAGCTTGCTGTGAACCAGGGTGTTTGCTGTCATGATTAACCTTTTCTTGTGGTGGCCGCCGTTGATTAGTAGCCGGCCTGAGGTTTGTCGTCTTCAGCCGGGGCGCCCTGTTTGAAGCGCTGCGCCAGCTTTCGGGTTTCGTTGGCCAGGATCATGGTGTCGACGCCCACACCGACGAAATTGGCACCGTGCTTGATGTAGCTTTCTGTCAGGGATGGGTCGAGGCAGAGCAGGCCGGCATGTTTGCCGGCAGCACGTATTCTGCTGAGGCCCTTGTTGACCGTATCGACCACCTTCGGGTTGCCGGCGTCGCCGATGTAGCCCATGGATGCGGACAGGTCGGACGGGCCTATGAAGACCCCGTCGACACCGTCAACGGCAAGGATCTCATCGAGGTTGTCCATGGCACTGACGGTTTCCACCTGGACGATCAGGCAGATCTCATCATTGGCCTTCTTCAGGTAGCCTGGTGTCTGGTTCCAGCGGGCCGCTCGGGCCAGCGAGGTGCCCAGGCCGCGAATGCCGGCCGGTGGATAGCGAACCGCCTGTACCAGCTGTTTTGCCTGTTCCGCGTCCTCCACCATTGGTACCAGCAGTGTCTGCACACCAATATCCAGCAGTTGCTTGATCAGTGCAGTATTGCCTTCGACACAGCGCACGATCGGGGCGACGTCGTAGGGTGCCATTGCCTGCAGGTGAGACATGATGGTGCGGAGGTCGAACGGGGCATGTTCACCGTCGATCAACAGCCAGTCAAAGCCGGCTATCGCGGCAATTTCGGCCGCGCTGTTGTCTGGCAGGCCCAGCCAGAGCCCATATTGGGTTTCCCCTGCGGCCAACCCCTGTTTGAAACGGTTTTTAGACAGTTCCATGGTCGTTCCTTCGGTGCGTTCTGGTTAGTCGAAGTTCAGGGTCACGCCGCCCAGAGAGCCGAAATCTGCATGCACGGTATCGCCGGCCTTGACCGGGACAGGGCGGGTGAATGAGCCGGACAGGATGACCTGGCCTGGTTCCAGGCCAACCCCGTGCGGCGCAAAGCGCTTGCAAACCCAGGTTATGCCTTTGACGGGGTTGCCCAGAACGCCACCGGCCAGGCCGGTTTCTTCGATCTTGCCGTTGAGGTACAGCATGCAGCCGGCCCATCGCAGGTCGATGTCCATCGGCCGGATGGGGCGGCCACCCATGACGATGCCGGCATTGGCGGCATTGTCGGAAATGGTGTCGTAGACCTTGCGTGTGTAGCCGGTATCGGGGTCGGTGCGCAGGCAGCGGGCCGCGATCAGTTCGAGGGACGGGATGATGTAGTCCGTGGCGTTGATAACATCGAAGATGGTGACGGCGTCGCCGAACAGCGGCTTTTTCAGCACGAAGGCCAGTTCAACTTCTATGCGTGGGTCGAGGAAGTCGGATGCCTTGATGGTGGCACCGTCCTCGATCAGCATGTCATCAAGCAGTACACCATAGTCCGGCTCATCGATATTAGATGACATCTGCATGGCACGAGAGGTCAGGCCAATCTTGTAGCCCATCACCTTACGGCCTTCGGCCACTTTGCGATCCACCCAGGCTTTCTGGATGGCGTAGGCCTCCTCCATGGTCATGTCCGGGTAGTCGAGCGTCAGGGCCGGGATCTGCTTGCGGCTGGTCTCGGCCTGGTAGAGCCTGTCGGCAGCCGTTTCGATTTGATCTTTCGTCAACATGCTTGTTATGCACCTTTTTTTTGTCGGGTGGATGACCGGCGATGGCCTGTCGCGGGCGGCAGTTGCCTGAGCCTGGAGGCTGGAATGGACTCCAGGCCTCAACGATAATTTCCCTATTTTAGTTAACATATTAAGTAAGTCAAGCGTCCGAATTGTATGCTCCTGAACTTCTGCTCGGCAGGCATATTTCATTTTACAGAGTGTGTTGACAAAACTTAATATGTTAATTAGATTCTGGGTAGCCTCTGGTTAGCAAGTGCGTTCAGGGGCGTCCATCAACAACGATGAACTTATAATCCGGGACTCATCCTATGCCTCATTTCATCGTCGAGTATTCAGGTAACCTCCACGACCGTCTGGAGTTCCAGTCGCTGTTTGCAAGTTTGCACGAATACGTTGTCTCTACCGGGGCTTTTCCTATTGGTGGTGTGCGTAGTCGGGCTATTCGCTGTGACGATTTCCGGGTCGCGGATGGCAGGGAAGGCTTCTCGTTCCTCAACCTGACTCTGAAGATCGGTCACGGCCGGGACATGGCGTTGAAGAAAGAAGTCGCGGAGCGGGTGTTCGACATTCTCTGCGACTGGATGAAGCCAGTCACTGATACCGGCTATTGTCAGATCTCATTCGAGATGACGGAGCTGGATCCTGTTCTAAAATTCAACAAGAACAACATTCATCCTCTGTTCTCAAACACCTGACGGGAGTGTGACAAAGGGTGGGCGCTGCAGGACCTGTAGTTGCAGCGTCAGGAATGTTCGCGGGTCTACCCAGGCCGCGGCAATGCAAGTGATAACTACAAAACAATCAGGAGAAAGGCCGTTATGACAAAAACAAAGATCTTTACCAAAGCCGCCATCCTTTCATTGGGGCTGGCGATATCCGGCAGCGCTCTTGCCGCCACGACGTTGCACGTCGGAACCTGGCTGCCGCCGACTAACCCACAGAACGCAGTGGTCTGGCCGACATGGGCCAAATGGGTCGAAGAGGCAACCGAAGGACGGGTTAAGGTTGAAATCGAAAACGATCTGGGCCACCCGAAAACCATGTTCCAGCTGGTAGAGGACGGTGTCGTCAACGCCGGATTCAGTTACCACGGATACGTTCCGGGCCGTTTCCAGTTGCCCCAGATTGTGGAATTGCCGGGTCTGGGTGTGGGAGCCGAGGCGGCTTCCGTGGCACTCTGGCGGGTGTATAACAAGTACTTCATGGACTCCGGTGAGTTTGAAGGCCTGACACTCATTGGCACGTTTACCCATGGTCCGGGCTATATCCATTCCATTGAGCCAATCACCTCCTTCGATCAGATCAAGGACAAGAAGATTCGTATTGGTGGTGGTGTCCAGACCGAGCTTGGCAAGCGGATGGACGTGACTCCGGTTTCGGCGCCCGCCCCAAAAGTCTATCAAATGATGCAGCAGGGGGTGATTGATGGTGCCTTCCTCCCCATGGGTGAGCAGAAGACTCTGCGTCTCAAGGAAGTGGCGCCCAACGTCACCATGCTCCCTGGCGGCATGTACCTCGGCAGTTTTTCCATGTTCATCGACCCATACTTCATGGAAAAGCTGGACCCCAAGGATCGCGAGGCGATCATGAGCGTATCGGGTGAAAAACTCTCCGCCCTGGCCGGACGTGCCTGGGATGGTATTGATGACGAGGGCCTGAAGGCCGCGCAGGAAGCCGGCGTCAACATCATCCAGGTTAAGGAAGGTGATCAGATGGCGAAGGACTTCCAGAAGCTGATTCAGGGCATGGACGAACAGTGGATCCAGAACGTTTCTGATCGTGCCCCGGATGCCCGAGAGGCGCTCAAGGAACTGCGGACCGTTGCCCGAGAGTATGAGCGTGAACACCAGGAGTAACCACATGTCTCTCGCTACCTGGGTTAACAGGCATTATAGCGAGAAGGGGCCAGCCAAGTGGCTGGTCTTCCTTCTGGAGGTTCTGGCAGCGTCAGTTCTCTTCCTGCTTATGTTGACTACCTGCGTGGACGTGGCCGGACGCTATCTCTTCAACAGTCCCGTTCCCGGGGCCACTGAGCTCACCCGGCTCGGCCTTGCCCTGATGGTATTCGCGGCGATGCCGGTTATCACTTATCGGGGTGGGCATATTGTGGTGGACCTGCTGGACAATGTGCTGGGGCAGAAGGTGTTGAAGGTTCTCGGGCTGGTTTCCGCCCTGGTTATTTCCTCTTCGATGTACTTCCTTGCGGTACGGATCTTTGAGCTTGGCGAGAGGTCGATCCGGCGTGGTGTTGTGACGGAATTTCTCGGCCTGCCCAGTGGTTATATCACCGAGTACATTGCCATTATGAGCTGGCTGACCGCCGCGTGCATGATAACGCTCGGGGTTTATCGCATCCTGTTCACTGCTAACAAATAAACCAATCAGTTACGGAAAATTCTATGACCGTCGTGCTGACCGGCTTTGCCGTTCTCCTTTTCATGATCGTGGTTCTGAGGGTGCCAATTGCCTTTGCCATGGGCCTGGTCGGTTTCTTTGGTTTCGCCTTTCTGATGGGGCTGGACCTGACCAACGTCATGGATTTCCGCTGGCGGGGCGCTCTGTCGATGGCGTCGAACCGGGTGATCGATACGGTCCAGAATTATGGCCTTTCGGTCATTCCGTTGTTCGTGCTGATGGGGAACCTGGTGACCCGTTCGGGTCTGGCCCAGGAGCTTTACCATGTCTCCAATGCCTTTCTCGGTCATCGAAAGGGCGGGTTGTCCATGGCAACGGTAGTCGCCTGTGGTGGTTTCTCGGCGATCTGCGGCTCCAGTCTGGCGACCTCCGCGACCATGGGCAAGGTGGCCATGCCACCGATGCGCAAATACGGTTATGCCGACTCCTTGGCCACCGCCTCTATCGCTGCTGGCGGCACTCTGGGCATCCTGATTCCGCCGAGCGTGATTCTGATCATTTACGGTCTGCTGACCGAGTCCTCTATCCGTGAACTGTTCGCCGCCGGATTCATTCCGGGCATCCTCGGCATGGTAATGTATATGGTCGCGGTGCGTTATGTGGTTTGGCGGGATCCCAGCGCCGGCCCCGCGGGTGAGAAAGCCGATTGGTCGGAACGTTTGCGTGCTCTGAAAGGCGTTTGGGGAGTATTGCTATTGTTCACCGTCGTTATGGGCGGTATCTATCTGGGTGTTTTCACGCCGACGGAAGCGGCGGGCATCGGTGCCGGTGGCGCTTTTGTGATTGCCCTTGCCCGGCGCAGCCTCACCCTCTCGACACTCTTCGAAACATTGGCGGATACAGCGCGTACTTCTGCCATGCTGTTTGCTGTGGTGATCGGGGCGCTGATTTTCTCAGATTTTATTAACCGGGCCGGGCTGCCAGATATGCTGCTGGGGTTCGTGACTGCACTGGATGTGGCCCCGATTGTCGTGATTCTGGCAATTTTGGCTATCTACATTGTGCTTGGGATGGTGTTTGAGAGCCTGTCGATGATCCTGTTAACAGTGCCGGTATTCTATCCGCTGGTGGAGAGTCTGGGCTTCGATCTGGTGTGGTTCGGCATAGTTGTTGTTGTCGTGACCGAGATCAGTCTGATCACGCCGCCCGTGGGTATGAACGTCTTTGTGCTCAGTGCAGTACTGAGAGATGTCAAAACGGGCACTATCTTCAAAGGTGTTACCCCGTTCTGGTGTGCCGATATTGTGCGCTTGGCGCTGATTGTGTTTATTGCCCAGATTGCACTGTTTTTGCCGGATATGCTGTACCACTAAGCGGCACAGCGTTACCTGTCACGGATGGATAGAGGAGAAGACGATGTTTCATGATGTTAAAAAGATTTTATATGTCTCCGATCTTGATCAAGGTTCACGTCCGGCATTCCGTGCAGCGGTCAGCCTGTGTGGTCACTACTCCGGAGCTCAGATCACGTATCTGTATGTAATTGAGTCCCTGTCGGGCACTACACGCAGTGTGCTGAGTAATATGATGGAAAAAGAAGAGCTCGACGAGATGCTGAACAAGGGCGTTGAGGCGTTGAGCGTCAAAATCCGCGGGCGGATAGAGCGCTTCTGCGAGGAAGAGCTGGAAGAGCACGAAGTGCTAGGCATGAAGAATATTGAGGCGCGCATCGAGGAAGGCACGCCCTGGCGCAAAATTCTTGAAGTCGGCGACGAGATGAATGCCGATGTGATTGTTATGGGAACCCGCAAGCACAGCTCGCTGGGTCAGGCACTGATGGGTTCTACCGCGACCAAGACGCTGACTCACTCTAAGCGTCCGGTGCTGATCGTGCCGCTGGGTGCTGCCTGATAGAGCCTGTTTCCTCTCCAGACAGCATCAGTCTCATAACTCTCCAGTCCCCGCTACCGTTTAAAAAAGCCGACTATTCAGTCGGCTTTTTTGTTCAGAGTCCAGTGGGTGGCTCAAAGCCCGCCAATCCTGCCTCCTCAAGTAACTGGGCAAACCTGATGGTGGTTAAATCCTTCCCGGGCGCCCCGATCACCTGAATGTTGTATGGCAAGCCCTTTTCGGTTCGCCCAACAGGCACTGAGGTTGCCGGCAGGCCGAGCAGGGTGGCCAGGGCTATCCAGCAGAACTGGTCCATGTACGCTTTGGGCTGACCAGCGACCATAATCCGGCGTTTGAAGACCGGCTGGCTGTGATCATGCTTGATAGCCGTGGTGGGTGTGACTGGTGTCAGCAGGACATCTATTTCTCGGAAAAGGTCTTCGATCTCGGCCCGCATCTTCTCCCGCACTTCGTTCCAGACCGCCCATCGATGTACGGCCTGATTCACACCACGTCCGTACTCGCCGATAAAGGGCGTGACCGGACCGAAGAATTTCAGCCATTTTTCCAGCAGGGCAATCCACTTCATCTGGCGGCGCTGGGCGGGTTTGAGAGAGGTGCTCAGAAGACTGCCCAGTAAATTAAAATAGGCAGGCAGGATATGCTCCATATTGAGCAAGCTGTGAGTCGCCTCTGCCACCAGCGCGCCTTTATTCCCCAGCTTTGTTGCAAGGTTTTGATAGCCGCTGGCCAGCTCGGTATCAATCGGGCAGAGCGGATCTTCCAGCCAGAGACCAACGCGGGCCTGGTCCAGACTATCCAGTTTGGAGGGCTCCATGGTCAGTGACCAGCTACGGGCCTCTGCGGGGCGCGGTCCGGCAATGACGCCGAGTAAAAGCTCCAGATCTTTACCGGAGCGGGCCATGGGGCCACCTTCCACCAGGTCTGGCCGGGACTGGGTGCCCGGAGGCCCGGGAATGTGGCCCCGGAATGAGACCAGCGCGCGGGTTGGTTTGTGCCCGAATACGCCACAGAAATGGGCGGGTGTGCGAATGGACCCTGCCAGGTCGCTGCCAACCTCGAGGGGTGTCATGCCGCTTGCCAGAGCCGCAGCGGCACCGCCAGAGGAACCACCAGGTGTATGGTCGCGGTTATAGGGGTTGTTGGTAACACCGAAGAGTTTGTTGTAGCTCTGAAGATCGGTGGCGTAGATGGGCACATTGGTTTTGCCGAGGATAATGGCGCCGGCATCTTCCAGTTGCTGGACGATGTCTGCGTGAATGCGGGGAATATGGTTACTTAGTGGTGGTGCACCGGCAGTGGTGGTCATACCGGCAACTTCCCAGGTGTCCTTCAGCGTTAGCGGCAATCCGTGCAGTGCGCCGGCTTTTTCGCCTGCAGCCAGCCTTTTGTCAGCAGCCGTTGCCTGTTCCAGAGCCCGGTTTTCGTCCAGCGTAATGACGGCGTTTATCTCGGAGTTGTGTTGCCGGATACGTTCCAGAAAGGCGCGTGTAACGGCTTCGCTGGAAATAGTGCCAGCTTTAAGATCGGCGACGAGCTGATAGGCCGGCCGGTAGTGCAACGCATCCATAGTGTCGGCTCTTGTTGTTTTGGAAAAGGCGTCCGTAACGAACGGGTCGTCAGGGCAGTTCTTCTCGCCAGTATTTCACGCGAACCTGCTGCTTCACGGCATCGATGATCTCGATAATAAGACTGATGAGTGCCTCGTTCTGGGCTTCGTCTGCCTCTGCCTCCACGCCGCCGGGCGCGGGTAGGAACACATTCACGATGTCTTCAATAAACGCGTGATTAGAGGCCGATGCCAGATCTTCGAGGATCTGGTGTATAACGTTTGCAACGATGTCCCCTACAGCCTCTTCAAGGGTTTCCTGAATGGTAGGGCCCACCACAGGCAGATATTTGAGCCGGGACAGTTCAAGGTTCTGTTTGAGCGCATTGTCAACGCGGTCTTCCAGGTAGCTGCGAAGGGCACCCCGGTTGGGTACATACCCTTCCTGGGCCGCTTCCGCCACACGGTCGGAAATCCAGTTGGACAACATGTCCCGACGAGGGTAGAGGATATCCTGCTGGATCTTGTCAAACAGCGGAGAGCCGCGCCTCACTTCTTGCTGGACGCCGCTCAGCACTTTGATAACGATGCGGTCGGACAGTTCTTCCATAAAAGCTTCGTAATAGAAATTTACGAAGCGGTAGATTTTGGTGTTGGTGACATCAATGATCTTGTACTGGTGCAGGCGATAGATAATCGATATGACCCGCAAAACCCTCAGGAAACGCAGGCTGCCGACGGGAATACAGCCGACCAGATCGTACCAGTGAATAAACGGATAGAAATACCAGCGGTCGTAGATGCTGGCCTTCACAGAATAACCCCAGCGCAGAAAGAACTCGGTCAGGAAAATACTGACGAAGATCATGTCATAGAAAATGAACCGCTCGTGGATGGGGTGATAGAGCGCCTGTAACGTCGGGGCATGGTTCTTTAACAGCTCCTGTATGGCCACAAAGTTGTAGATGGAATCCCAGATGATGAAGGTCAGGTTGATGATCAGCAGGCCCAGCATCACGAAGTCAACCACAAACCAGATCAGCTGGTGGCTGGACTTCAGGTTTTCTCGATTAATGTGGAGCATTCAGGGTTTCCTGTTGCCTGTCAGGACTGTATAAGTAGCTGACAGGTTAGCTTATTTCAGCGCCGCCGACGACTGGCGGTGGATTAACTTGACCACCCGGAGCTTAACTCCCACGCTTGAACAAAAGGTTCTATCCCAACCCCTAACGCTGAAATAGCCGGATGCTATCTAAAAATCACGTTGTTAACTCAGGCCGAACCCGGTTGCTGGCGCTGCTTTTTCTAGTGTGCCCCCTGGTAAGTTTTGCCCAGCAGGTTGAAGTCCAGGTCGAGGGTGACTATCCCAACCTTCAAGACAACGCTGAGGCATTTATCGGCGAGATTGAAGGTCGAAGCGCCTTTAGTTTGCGCCGTTACGCACCTACGGCCGTTGGCCAGGCTGAAAAGGCCCTGCGAGCATTGGGGTATTACAGTCCTGTGATCAGCTGGCGGGTGGAGGAAGGCGATGAGGATGACCTTTCTAGCCTGAAGCTCTTGATTACCCCGGGAGAGCCGGTTCGCGTAACATCACGAACGGTTGAGATTCGCGGTGCTGCCGCGTCGGATCCGCAGTTCTCCGATGATCTGCCCGCACACCCTGCCGAGGGGGATATCCTGAATCATGGCGAGTACTCGGCACTTCGGGACAATATCCAGACCCGTGCCCGCCGCCGCGGTTACTTTGATGGAAGATTTGTTGCCAGAACGCTCGAAGTCGACCCCGAGGCCAGGACTGCGGTGGTGAGACTGATCTATGAGAGTGGTGATCGCTATCATCTCGGCAAGGTGTACTTTGACGAAGGCCACTACTTTGAAATCGGGCTCCTCCGGGATTTCGTCACCTTTGAGCCGGGCACTCCCTACCATGCAGATAAAATCGCCAGGCTAAACCGGGACCTGTCTAACAGCGGCTATTTCTCGGGGGTGGATATTGATGCCAGGCCTTCCAATGCTGTTGACGGTGTTATTCCGGTGCAGGTTGCTGTGAACCGTCGGGATCCTCGTTCAATTTCAGCCGGTATCGGTTTCTCGACGGATGTCGGGCCACGGTTACGCGGTACCTGGCGGGAGCACTGGATCAACCCGATGGGACATAAACGGGGTGCAGAAACGGAGTTATCCGCGCCCCGACAAAATCTGACGACCTGGTATGAGCTGCCGCTGGATCCACCCATGACCGATCTGATACGGCTGACTGCGGGTTACCAGAGAGAAGACATTGAGAATGTTGAATCCGAGCGTTTCACGCTTGGCCAGCAGTGGCAGCACCAGCTGGATATAGGATGGCTGCAAGTGCTTTCCATTCGCCTGGAGAATGAGACTTTTAATATTGGCAACGACGAAAAAGGCACCAGTAGCCTGCTATTACCTGGCGCCAGCTACTCCAGGCTGTCTGTGGACTCCGCCCTGGATCCGTTTAAAGGGTATCACTTGCAGTTTGATGTTGTCGGCTCACATCGGGCGGTGTTGTCCGATGTGGATATCCTGCATGTAAATGCGCTGGCCAAGGGGCTTTTTACCCTGTTCGGGAAGCATCGTTTCCTTGGCCGTGTGCAGTTTGGTGGCGTTGCGACCAACCACTTTGAGGATGTGCCTCCCTCTTTGCGTTTCTTTGCCGGTGGAGACCAAAGCGTTCGTGGTTACGGTTATGAAACCCTGTCGCCGGAAAATGATAACGGAGTACCGGTTGGTGGGCGATACTTGCTTGTGGGGAGCGGCGAATACCAGTACCAGTTTGCCGACAAATGGCGGGTGGCGTTGTTTGTAGACCACGGTAATGCCATTAACGATCTTTTTGATCCTCTGGCCACGGGAGCTGGTATCGGTCTTCGCTGGATCAGCCCGGTCGGCTCGCTTCGCCTGGACGTTGCCAAGGGGTTGAATACGGAACTCGGTGGTGAATGGCGAATTCACTTTTCCATGGGGCCTGAGTTGTGACGGATCAACACCAGAATCATGAGCAGGATGAGATTCCAGCACGCAGGTCCCTGTGGTTCTGGCTGTTGCTGGCATTTGCTGTACTTATCCTGTTGCCCGCCATTCTTGTTGTCATTGTTTTGCTGGCACTTCGCTCTGAAACGGGCACAACCTGGGTTATCGACCAGGTGCCCGGACTGACAGTCACAGACGGCCAGGGCTCACTGTTTGGTCAGTGGCACGCGCAAACGCTTGAGTGGCGCGGGTACGGTGTGAATGTCGAGGTGGATTCTCCGTTCATTGAATGGTCCCCCTCGTGTCTGTTCAACAAAGAGCTCTGTCTTGACACCCTTCATGCCCAGAGACTGGTCGTGAATGTCCAGCCATCTTCAACCGGGAAGGCCGATGGGTCAGACCTGACGTTACCAACCATAGATTTACCGCTGGGTGTCAGAATCAGTGATGTGTCTGTTGGCCCGTTTGTATTTAACGGCAGCCAAATCTGGGATCGTCTGGAATTTGCGGCTGTTGGCTCTGGTGCTGACTGGATGCTGGAACGAGGTTTTTACGAACTGGATGCATACAGCGTAACGGTTTCCGGGAGAGTGGCAACCCGCCGGGACTGGCCTGTAGACCTCAATGTTCAGGCCTCCCTGCCGCCGCCCTCCGGGGATGAATGGTTACTTGATGTCAATCTGTCTGGCAGCGTGCGGGACCTTACCTTGGCTGGGCGTAGCAACGGGTACCTGGACGCCGGGCTTACGGGCAATGTTTCGCCGCTTGACCGGGCTCTGCCCGCAAAGCTCAAGATTACTTCCAGGAGTTTCCTGGCACTGGAGACCCTGCCTGAGACGCTGGTTCTCCGGGACTGGTTTCTGGAGGCGAACGGCAGTCTTGAGTCTGGCTTTGAAACCCGAGGCCGCGCAGTATTACCGGGTACAGAGGGGCCGATAAACCTGTTGCTCCGGGGTCATGTGGGTACAGAAGCGGCGCGGGATATTGAGTTGGAGTTATCGACGCAAAAACCGGAGCAGACGGGAAAAGTGAGGGTTGCCGGAAAGGTGAACTGGCAGGGCGGTCTGAACGCCGAGGCCGATGTCTCGCTGACGAAGTTTCCCTGGTTCTCGCTGCTGCCCGGCGTCTCGGAACCGCCGGTCATCCTCAATAGTCTGGATGGCTCAGTGAGTTGGGGTGACGGGCAATATCACGCGCGGCTGAAGGCGGCTGTTGACGGGCCCCAGGGCGAAGCTACCTTGTCGTCGGTGGTCGATGGTGACCTGAGCGCGACCACGCTGACAGACCTGAAAGTGACGACAGGAGCCGGTTCGCTGGCTGGTGGTGGGGCACTGGATTTCTCCGGGCCGCTGTCGTGGGAGGCGGCGTTAAAGCTTGATAACTTCAACCCGGGGTACTGGCTTCCGATGCTGGAGGCCAGCCTCAGTGGCGACGTTGAGACACGGGGCGCTCTACGTGAGGGTGAAATACCGGATATGACGGCCCGGTGGGACCTTGCCGGACAGTGGAAGTCCAAACCTGCCAGCGCAGTGGGCACGCTGAATACGGCATCCGGAGCCTGGGAGGTTTCCGGGCTTGCCGTAGCGGTTGGTGAAAACAGCCTTGAAGGCAGCGGCGTCTGGGGCGAAGCACTGGACGGGAATCTCGTTCTGTCATTGCCTGCTCCGGGCGAAATACTGGCAGGCCTCAAAGGCCGGATGACGGCGAAACTCAACATTGCTGGTACGCCGGATGATCCCCAGGGCGACCTGACTTTCAGCGCCCAGGAGCTTGCCTGGCAGGATACGGTAACGCTTGCCAGCCTTGACCTGGATGCCTCGCTGGCGCCGGGCTTTCGCCTCAGGAGTCATGCTGAAATCGGCGGTATCGAGGCCGGAGGCCAGCGCCTGGAGTCCGTTACTCTGGATGCGGCCGGAATCCAGGATGATCATCGCCTCACGTTGACCGCGAACCACGAGGACGCAGACCTTCGGCTCGTGTTTGGCGGCGGTTTTGACGACTCATGGACGGCCTGGCAAGGCGCCTTGGCCAGTGGCCTGATTGAGATACCGGAGCAGGACCAGAGCTGGAGGCTTCAGTCTCCAGCAAAATTAGCCTATCGGAAGAATGGACAACTGACGTTCGACGCCCATTGCTGGAGCTGGCAGGAGAGTTCGTTCTGTGCTGAAGATCAGGTGCTGTTGCCAACACCCCGGATTGCATATCGCATCAATAACTTCCCGGCGGCGGCTCTTGATCCGTTGATGCCGGAGGCCTTGCGCTGGCGGGCTCAGCTGAACGGTAGCATTGACGTTACCATGGCGGCTGAAGGCCCAAGGGGCCAGGTTCGGATGGATGCGGGAAAAGGGGAGTTCCGGGTGCTGCTTAATGAGGAGTGGGAATCCCTGCAACATGAAATCTTCACTGTCGGATTGAACCTGCAACCCGAAAAGGCGGAGCTGGATATTCGGCTATCGGGGCCAGAGCTGGGTGAACTGACAGTGAATACGGCTGTCGATCCGGCAACCCCGGAGAGAACGGTGACTGGGCAATTCAGTCTTCAGGGCCTGGACATCGCCCTGGCTGGAATATTTACCGGGCTGGAGCGGGTGTCTGGCAAGGTTAAAGGTCAGGGGAAGCTGTCGGGTCCTCTGATGAAACCGATGGTAAAGGGTGAAATTACGTTGAGTAATGCACGCCTGGTCGATCCAAGGCTTCCGGTGCCTCTGGATGATGTGTTTCTGAGTCTGGATCTCAACGGCTATTCCGCCGATATAAATGGCAGAATCAAGAGCAACGCCCGAAGCGAAACGATCGTGGGTGGCACATTGGACTGGGAGAACAGACCGGAAGGTGAGTTAACCATCCGTGGCAAGCGCGTACCTTTCAGTCTGGAGCCATACGCACGGCTGGAAGTGGAGCCGGATCTAACGATCGCCTTCCGGCAGGGCGAACTGAGCGTCGCGGGGCAGGTTGCCGTCCCCCGGGGAAGCATCGAAATCAAAGGCCTGCCTGAGCAGGCAGTGTCAGTTTCCGACGATGAGGTCATTGTGGGCGTAGAGCCACAGGAGCCGGTGATTCGTTCCCTGAAGATGGATGTGACGGTGGTGGTCGGTGAAGATCGGGTCACTTTTGCTGCGTTTGGCGTTAAGGGCGACCTCGAGGGCAGCCTGAGGATCGGCAACGATATGGATACCCGCGGCACGCTCCAACTGGTGAATGGCCAGTATGACGCCTATGGTCAGGAGCTGGAGCTGCGTAGGGCACGAATTCTTTTCGTGGGTAACCTCACCCAGCCGTATCTGGACATTGAGGCTATTCGAACCGTGGGGTCGGTAGTGGCGGGTATCCGCCTGAGTGGCCCGGTGCAGTCCCCGGCCACAGAAGTATTTTCGACCCCGGATATGAGTCAGACCGATGCGCTGTCCTATGTGATTCTGGGGCGTCCTGCGCAAAGCCGGGGCGAAGAGGGACAGATGGGACAGGCAGCCCTGTCATTGGGGTTGACTCAGGCCAGCAAAGTGACTGGGAAGATCGGTGAAGAGTTTGGTGTCCGCGACCTGATGCTTGAGGCGGAGGGATCAGGCGAGCAAACGTCAATTGTAGCTAGTGGCTACCTGACTGAGGAGCTCAGTGTTCGTTATGGGGTCGGTATCTTCGAACCAATCACTACCGTGGCATTGCGTTACGACCTGGGGAGGTACTTCTACCTGGAAGCAGCCAGTGGCCTGGCCGCTTCTCTGGACATCTTCTACACGCGGGATTTCTGAGATCAGTCGAGCTCGAACGTTGCATTGACCGTAGCCTGAATCTCCCGCTCTCCGATACTTGAAACAGTGTCTGAGGCTCCTTTTGCTTCGGCCCTCATCATAGGCACAGGCCGAAAACCGCCATTAACATTGATGCTGACGACATCACCGCAGGTTTTTTCCAGCTGGCTGGCAACAAACTCACACTTCTCTTTAGCATCGGCGATCGCTTCCGCCAATGCTTCGCGTTCAAGGCGGCGCTGATCGGAGTGAAAGAACTGATTGGGACCAAGGTAATAATCCAGGCCCAGGGACTGGGCTTGTTCGAGCAGGGGGTTCAGCAGTGACAGATCGCTGATCTGAAAACTGACTGTTTGTGATGCCACGGCCTGCTTTCTCGGGTCTTCGCCACGCTCCGGACTGGGCACCATGCGACTGTAAAGGTTTACGTTGGCGTCCGAGTAGTCTTCCAGCTGTGCCCGGTACTGCTTGATGGCCTCTCGCCATTGGCTCATCTTAGAGGTTACCTGTTCAGTTGCCTTCTGAGGTAATTGGTGTTGCGCACTGGCAGTAAACTGCAGACGGGCGCTGTCAGGCTTGACGCTTACGCTGCCCTGTCCGCTCAGGCTGACTTCGCCCGAGAGTGCGATTCCCGGCAATAAAAGGGCGCAAGATAAAGCCAGTCTGGCGATGCGGTTCCTTCCGTTCATAGAGAGTTCCCCTTCGAGAAGTGGTGCTGATATCAGACGTCGTCTGATTCCGGTTCCAGGCGTGAAAGCTTGAATGCCATCGCAGCCTGGACGAACTGCCTGAATATCCGTCGGTGTCCCCCATGATATAACAGATATTCCGGATGCCACTGAACCCCCATCAGCCATTGGTCATGGGTATTCTCGATAGCCTGTACGAACAGGTCGTTGTCTACCGCGACAACCCTGAGATTGCGCCCGAGGTACTTTATGGTCTGGCTGTGAATCCGGTTCGCACCAATCACGGGGGACTGCATAAGCTGGCCGAGCCTGCTGGTCGTTACCAGCCTTACGGTTTGCATCGGCAGTAGCAGCGGGCGGTGGCGCGTATTCACTCGTAACGGTGTCACGTTCTGGCACAGGGAGCCACCGTGAAACACGTTGATTAACTGTGCGCCACGACATATCCCGAGCACCGGGATGCCAATCTGTTCGGCCTGTTCAAGAAGCCTGTAATCAGTTGAATCCCGTTTTTGATCATAGCGGGCGGTAACCTGGGGTTGCTGTCCGTAACGCTCAGGATGTACGTGGGTGCCACCAGACAGTACGAGCCCGTCCAGCAATGATACGTCCGTTCGGGAGCCAGGCCTGATGTAATGCGTTCGGGCGCCATGCAGTCTCAGCCCAAGGCTGATCAGCCGATGGGCAGTGCCTTTTCTCGCCGGGCCACTGATTCCGATAGTCAGCCCTGGCAGCTCCTCTTTGGTGCCCGCCTGATCAGACATAACCCTTGCTTTGCAACCATTTGGTTGTCGTTTCCTGCCAGCTGTGTGTCAGGTTGTGGATGCTCAGTTTACGCCGTTCACGGTATAGCGACCGAAGCTCCGCCAATTCGGCGCCATTGGCTGCTATCTGTTCCAGAATCACCCAGTCGTTCCAGACGTTGGAAAATCGCCAGGAAACGTTGTCAATGTCGCAGTCCGGCAAACGGTAATGCAGGGTGGGGCGGCTCTTGACGCGGGGATCATGAACGTAATTATGCAGTAAATCCGTATCGAGATGAGCAAAGAGTGGCAGGAGGTCCAGGGCGCGATTGCGGCTCGGGTTGGTCTCAAGGTAATCCCGCATCAGTTGGGTCTGGTCTGGTGCATAATCATCCTCCATCAGGAGGTCCGTAAACCTGGTGCTCCATGGCTCTATGTAGGTGGTCAACTTTCGACTGATATCGAGTTGGTGGCGTGCCTTAAGCCATTCATAAAGCCCGGCAAAAGCCTGGAGATAGCGAACCAGTGTCGACGGACGCAAATCGGGCAGTTCGGGGTTAAGTTGCAGACCGAACGCATAATAAATCGCTTCACGGCTACCCAGAGCGCCGGCCTGACGGAGATCATCCACCAGGGATTCGATTTCGTGGACTTTTCTGAAGGCCAGCGGTGGACTGATAATTTCCAGCGGGACAATACGCTCAGCCGCCGCGTCAATTACCTCCATGGCTTGTCCGCCAATATCCCGTATGGATTCGGGCAGGCGGTCATCCGCAAGATCCAGCTCCTTGATCGGGTCCGAATCGAGTTCAATCGTAAAAGTACCAAGACTGGTTTCCAGTTTGGTGACGTAACGGGACACCAGCGTCGGTTCCCCATCGAAAAACTTCGTCACGCGCGCTACCAGGTCGTCGTAGCTGATACCCGACAGCTCGATTTCTATACCGACCCGTCGATCCTTGCCTTCATTGACGGTGAGAATATCGGGCATTTTGCAGGCACTGGGATGCGTCATGAAACTCCCTGAGAAGCGGCTAAAAGTTTTCCAACAATATCATATTCGTTTGGACAGAAGGGGTTGCGTCGCCGACAGAAAAAAGCAAAGCCAGGCTTTACACTGGATAAAACACTGTATATAGTGAAATCACTGTATAAAAAAACAGGGGCAGGTAAGGTGCTCAAACCTGTCCAAAACCCGGTTATCCCGGTAATGGAGTAGCTTGATGAAGCTGACAGCAAGACAATCCCAAGTGCTGGAAATAATCCGGCGGTATCTGGATGAGACCGGCTACCCACCCACGCGTGCGGAAATCGCCGCAGAGCTCGGGTTTCGTTCCGCCAACGCGGCTGAAGAGCACTTACGTGCCTTGGCACGCAAAGGTGCCATTGAAATGGTACCCGGAGCCAGTCGTGGAATTCGTTTGCCAGAGGCTGAGCAGGATCTGGGACTTCCGGTGATTGGCCAGGTGGCGGCAGGCAGCCCCATTCTCGCCCAGGAACACGTCGAAGACCATGTCACACTGCAGCCAGACTTCTTCTCGCCGTCCGCCGATTATCTGCTCCGCGTACGCGGTATGAGTATGAAGGATATCGGCATCCTTGATGGGGACTTGTTGGCGGTTCATCGTACTCAGGATGTCCATAACGGTCAGGTCGTGGTTGCGCGGGTTGGGGAAGAAGAGGTCACTGTGAAGCGATTCCGCAAGGAAGGCTCGAAGGTGTATCTGGTGGCCGAGAATGAGGAATTTGCTCCGATTGAGGTCGATCTCACCGAGCAACAATTGTTTATTGAAGGTTTGGGAGTGGGTGTGATCCGTCGCTCTGATCTTCACTGATCGCATCGGGTCGCTACAGCAAGTTTGAAAGCGGGTGAATCATGGAACAACTGAGCTTCAATCAGAATCTGGCTTATCAGCAACGTGCTCTGTCCTACTCGGTGCCGACACCGGAGCGACGTTCTGTCATCCGTGCGCGACGCAGGGATGAATTCGACGATGTGGCCGTTGCTGGTAATGTGACTGAGATTATCTTGCCAAAGGGGCAGGTGGAGAATTTTCAGTTGCTGCTTCCGATGCTGACTCAGTTGAATCAGGAAAAGCGCTGGCTGGCCTGGATTGACCCGCCCCAGGCTCTGGTGAGCAAGTGGCAAAAAATGCACGGTATCGTAGCTGGTGAGCTACTGGTGCTTCGCTCCACCACCGAATATCCTGCTCAACAACTGGCCGAAAGAGCGCTGAGTGCAGGAACCTGCCATGCAGTCGTCATGTGGACCCGTAAGCTTGGGCGTACATCCTTTGAGGCGCTGCAGAATGCGTCTGCCAAAGGAAACAGCCACGGAGTAGTTCTTCGTCAGCGATGATTCAGGAGAGTCTGGCGGCGCAAAGTCGCGGCGCCAGACCGAACGGACGTTTCTTACCTAATCCGAGCGGGTTGATCAGTGAAGGGTATAGGAAGGCTGGACGTCCGCAGCTTCCAGTTCATCCTCTTCCCAGTCAATGTCATGGGCAACATTGCCAACCGCTTCGATGCCGGCTGCAATCATGGCCTTGGCAACCGACATATCCCGGTCTTCCATCATTTCACGGGCTTCTTCCGAAAACGAAATCTTCACTAGCGGTGCGCTGTCATCGTCAATTCGGCGCAGGGCATAATCGCCGTTGCTCAGTTGTACAATTTCAAAAAACGATGGTGACATTCGGTAAACCTTTCAGTTGGTGAGATCTGGCGCCTCTGAGTGATCAATCACCACTCACTGTGTTGCTCTTCCAGATCATCGGCAAAAGTTTTCATTGCGCTCAGTGTCTTCTGCAGTGAGGCTGCGGACCGGTCAGGTCCGGTATCTACAGAGACCGCAATAATATTCTCGTCGCTGACCGTTTTCCGGGTTGCTGGTGGGCGGCTCTGTGACATTTCCAGCTGGTCAAGGTGGTTCCACCAGCTGCCGGCCCGGCTTTCGAACTCGCGTAAGCGCACGACTTCACTGGTTGCTTCGCCAATTAATGAGGCAAGCTCATTCAGTGAGGCCGGCTCTTCTGTCCGGTATTGATAGAGTCGTGCGATCATAACCAGCAGCAGTGTTCGAGACCTCAGAAGCAGCTCAATAGAACCCTGAATCGCGGCTTCCCGGCTTAACGCCTGCTCCGCCTCTGTGTTCGTTCGGCCGCCAGCGGAGTTAATGGAGGGGTCGAGCAAACCCAGAAGGGTTCGAGCCATAAACAGTTTTTGTGAGACCAGCGAATGCCATTGTGAGGCCATAGGGTACCTGCGATCACGAGGCGGTCTTTTCAACCCGGAAAATTAATCATCCACTATAACATTTCCTGCAAACTATTTCTTCACCAGTCTGTGACCACTTCCGTTACACAAGAAGAAACAATCATTCACTTGAAACGATCGTTTGAATTTGGCAAAAAGGCGCCCGGCCGCGGACCTGGTGATCAGTGTGGCCCCACGGCATGGCTCCCCTAATTTGGTGGTTGCCAGTCTAACTGCATGAATTTCTGGAGGTGTAAGAGATGCGGAACCACGTTTTTGCTGGTGTTGCAGCGTTTTTGTTCGGATTTTCCGGGCAAGTGCTGTCCAGAGTAACGCCTGCAGAGGCCACGCAGCTCGATGGTAAGCTGACACCGGTTGGCGCAGAAAGGGGTGCGAATACTACGGGCAATATCCCCGCCTGGACCGGGGGCCTCAAGACACCGCCGGAGACTTGGCGCAAAGGTGAAGTAGAAGTAAATCCTTTCCCTGATGATCAGGCCATGTTTGTGATCACGGCAGACAATCTTGATCTCTATCGGGACAGGCTGTCTGACGGCCATATCAGGATGCTTGAACAGTATGGTCCTGACTTTTTTATGCCGGTATACCAGACCCGACGGACAGCGGCGTTCCCCGAGCATGTATATGAAAAGTCGCGGGAAAACGCCCTGACGGCTGAGCTTCTGGATAACGGTAATGGGGTCCGTGACACCATTATGACCAGCCCTTTTCCGATTCCAAAAAATGGCCTGGAGGTTATCTGGAACCATATTCTTCGCTATCGGGGCGAGGAAATTGCCTTTCGGAGCGCCTCAGCTACGCCGCAGACTGATGGTTCCTATAACCCGGTTGTTAATGACTACGAGTATTTCTTTGCGTACAGCAAGAAAGGCGCGGAGTTGGAGGAAATCGACAACAAGATTTTCTATTTAAAGACAGATACTGTTTCCCCGTCTTCTCTGGCCGGTACGATCACACTGGTGCACGAAACCCTGGATCAGATCCGTTCTCCCCGTCTGGCCTGGCGCTACGATGCTGGTTCACGTCGCCTTCGGCGTTCGCCCAATCTGGCCTATGAGACCGACCTGCCGAACTCGTCGTCGCTCAGGTCCGTCGATCAGAAAGACATGTATAATGGTGCGCCGAACCAATACGACTGGACTCTGAAAGGCAAGCGTGAGTTGTTCGTTCCCTACAATGCCTACATGCTGCACGGCGCCGACGCGAAGGCCGGTGAAGTTATCCGCCCGGGCCACATTAACCAGGCCCTTACCCGCTATGAACTCCACCGTGTCTGGGTTGTGGAAGCAAAACGGCGCACCGGGATCGGTCACATCTATGACCGACGTGTCTTTTATTTAGACGAGGACAGCTGGCAGATTCTGGCGTCTGAAGAATACGATGAGCAGGGAAATCTGTGGCGGGTGTCCGAAGCTCATAACATCAGCTATTACAGTGAGCCGGTGTTCTGGACTACCATGGAAATGACATACGACCTGAAGGCCAGGCGTTACTACATTGATGGCCTTGATCGCGGTTTCCCGGCATACGATTTCAGTCCGCGCTTCCGTGGCACGGAATTCACGGCGTCGGCGGCCCGCCGTGCTGCGCGTCGCTGACTGCAGATGATGGAAAAGGGCCGGTACTCGCCGGCCCTTTTCCGTTCGGGTTGATTGATGATGCTCGCCGATACGCTGAAGGAGAATATGGCATGGCCGACAGACAGGCTGATTTCGACTACCTTGATCGCCTGATGGCAGATCTTGGAAGGGCCCTGGCCGACCAGGACTGGGACCAACTTGCGCGCCTCAATGCTCAGGTCAAGCCGGCGGTTGAGCCCCTGATGAAGGCGCTGGAGATTGGCGAGGTCGAAGCAGAGCCGGTCCGTCTGAGGCTCAAGGAACTGCAGCAGTTTGTAGATGCGGCTAACGAAAGCGCCGCACGCTCCCGCGATGAAGCCCGGGATTCACTTAAGGGTGTGAACCAGAATCGAAGTGCTGCGAAGGCCTACCAGAACGTCTCCTCAAATCGACCCAAATAGCGTCATAAAATTGACTCTGTGATGCTTACAGTCTTAAATACCGCACAAATCCCTCAAGAGATTTCTGTGAATGTCCAAAAATAACAGCGTGCTGGTGTTGAGTGAGGATGAATCAAGACGCCGGGACATTGTCACGATTCTTGAGTTCATTGGTGAGGAGCAGATTGTTGCTGGCGACGAAGCTCTGGCGCTGGTGGACTCTGGTGATGCCGAGAGTCTTGGTAATATTGGGGTGGTGGTCATTAACGGAGAAGATGACGGGGTAGCTGACAGCATTCAGGCCGTCTGTAAAACCGTTGACGGTGTGCCGTTACTGATGATCGGGGATCCTGCGCTTAAAGGGGTGGCGGATAGTGACATCACCCGCATTATTGCCCGCATGGAATGGCCCCTGAGCTATACCAAATTTGTGGATTCACTGTACCGGGCCCAGATATACCGCGATCAGTTCAGCCAGTCCCGTGAACGTGGTCAGCAACGTGGTCTTCAGTTATTTCGAAGCCTTGTTGGTACCAGCCGCAAGGTTCAGCAGGTTCGCCAGCTGATGAATCAGGTGGCGGATAAAGAGGTCAGTGTTCTGATTACCGGAGAGTCCGGCACTGGCAAGGAAGTCGTGGCCCGCAATCTCCATTATCATTCCTCTCGCAGGGACAAGCCCTTCGTTCCCGTGAACTGTGGCGCCATTCCCGGTGAACTGCTGGAAAGCGAACTGTTTGGTCATGAGAAGGGCGCATTCACCGGCGCAATTACCGCCCGTGTTGGCCGCTTTGAGATGGCGGAGGGTGGCACCCTGTTTCTGGATGAAATCGGTGATATGCCGCTCAATATGCAGGTCAAGATTCTGCGGGTTCTACAGGAACGAACGTTTGAGCGTGTAGGCAGTAATCGTACCCAGTCTGCAAATGTGCGGGTGGTTGCGGCGACTCACAAGAATCTTGAGGATATGATTGAAGGCGGAAACTTCCGTGAAGATCTGTACTATCGTCTGAACGTTTTTCCCATCGAGATGCCGGCGCTTCGTGATCGGGTGGAGGATATTCCATTATTGATCAATGAGTTGACATCGCGCATGGAGAAGGAGAAACGCGGTTCTTTGAGGATGAATTCGGCTGCGATCATGAGTCTCTGTCACCACGAATGGCCGGGCAATGTCCGGGAGCTGGCCAATCTGGTTGAGCGCCTTGCGATCATGCACCCGTATGGCGTGATCGGCGTTCAGGAGCTTCCGAAGAAGTTCCGGTATGTAGACGATTATGATGAGAATCGGCCCCTCGAGGATTCCGGCATGCCATCAGGTATACCAGCTCTGGTCGGCCTTGATGCGCCCGCGTTGTTGCCGGTGAACGGGATTGATTTGAAGGATTACCTCTCAAACCTGGAGAAGCAGCTGATTCAGCAAGCGTTGGATGAGGCCGGCGGGGTAGTTGCCCGGGCGGCTGAGAAGTTGCGGATTCGGCGGACGACGCTTGTGGAAAAGGTTCGCAAGTATGGGCTTCGTGAAGAAGAGGCTGAAGAGTCCTGATGCCTGACTAAAGGTGCGAGAACGGGCCCGGGGTAACTGTGGATGCGGGTCACGAAAGTATGTTCTGAACGGCGTCAAAGGTTTGTAACCCTTGGCGCCGTTGTCATTTCTGACCGACGTAAAATCGTCACTCCTGGTTTTTCCGATTTCTCTTCTTATTGAATTTAATGAAAAAAACCGAGTTGGCACGATGCTGGCTTCGTGGCTCGTAAACGAATCATCCGAATGGTGCGGCCTGTTGGTTGGGCCGGTCAGGGGGCGAGGTTATGAGTCAGGCACATTTTGTTGCTCAGTCCGAAGCAAGTCAGGCGCAGGCTAATGCGGCGGCGGACGTTAACGACAAGGTCACGGCGCTGTTTCCGGAGCAGGGCGATGAGGCGGTGGATTCTGCCCTGGAGCTGTTCAACCAGATGTCGCGGCAGATAACTGACTCGTACCGAACGCTGGAATCCCGGGTTAATCAGTTGTCCGGTGAATTGACCCAGGAGTCGCTGCAGCGCCAGCAGGAGCTTGAGCAGAAGGAGCAACTGGCCGACAGGTTGTCGACTTTGCTTAACGCACTTCCTGCTGCTGTTGTGGTTCTGGATAGTCAGGGTGTGGTGACGCAGACCAATCCGGCGGCGATAGCGTTACTTGGCGAACCTCTCGATGGTGAACGCTGGGTGGATGTGATTCGTCGCTGCTTTGCGCCACGCCGGGATGATGGTCACGAGGTGTCTCTCAAGGATGGCCGGCGGGTAAGTATTGAAATCCGGACCATGGAGAATCAGCCGGGCCAGTTGATTCTGCTGACCGATCTGACGGAAACCCGTCAATTACAGTCGCAGCTGGCTCATGCCCAGCGGCTTTCGGCGATGGGTAAGATGGTGGCGTCTCTGGCCCATCAGATTCGTACCCCGCTTTCTGCCGCGATCCTGTATGGCGGGCACCTGAGTGAGAAAGACCTGGACGAGGAGATGCGTCAGCGTTGCGCCTCCCGCCTGATGTCCCGTCTGACGCATCTGGAGCAGCAGGTGCGGGACATGTTGATTTTTGCGCGGGGGGAGACCCGCCTCGCGGAGGAGCTGTCTGGCGCAACACTCGTTTCAGCCCTGACATCTGCGCTGGAGGGGGTGAAACTGGCGCCGGGCACTGAGGTCTCGGTTCGGGATGACGTGTCTGGTGATTGTCGCTTGATGTGCAACCGGGATGCGCTGGTTGGCGCCTGTACCAACCTGGTGAATAACAGTCTTGAAGCCGGCGCGACCTCTGTTGCGGTGCAGGTGGCACCGGAGTGCGGTGAGCTGGTCATCCGGGTAGTGGATAACGGTCCGGGGTTTGCCCGGTCTGAAGCGCATCGGTTGATGGAGGCGTTCTATACCACAAAATCCCACGGCACAGGCCTTGGCCTTGCGGTGGTCCAGGCGGTGGTGAAGGCTCATCAGGGGCAGTTTTCCATTGAATCGCCCGAGCAGGGTGGCGCGGTTGCCACGCTGCGATTGCCGCAATTGAAGAATAACCACTAATCGGAGGCAACCATGGCCAAAGCCCAGATTCTGATCGTTGAAGATGACCATGATTTGCGGGAGGCGCTGGTAACGACGCTGGAGCTGGCAAAGTTCCGGGTAACAGAGGCATCCAACGCTCATGAGGCGCTGGCGCGACTGGCCGAGACTCCGGTGGATATGGTTATCAGTGATGTGAATATGCCGGGGATGTCAGGCCATGATCTGCTGGCAGAGGCGCAGCGTTTGTATCCGGGGCTGCCGATGATGCTGATCACTGCCTATGGTCAGATAAGCCATGCCGTGTCTGCCATGCAGGCCGGAGCTATCGACTATCTGGTCAAGCCGTTTGAACCTCAGGTTCTGGTAGAGGCTGTGAGTAAAGTAGTTGGCGGCGCTCGCCAGAAATCTTCTGACGCGCCGGTCGCTGAAGATCCGGTGAGCAAACGGATGTTCCAGTTGGCCACGAAAGTCGCTGGCAGCGATTCCACGGTCATGATTTCGGGAGAGAGCGGAACGGGCAAGGAAGTACTGGCCCGGTTTATTCACCAGCAGTCTCCCCGCGCCGATCAGCCTTTTATCGCCATAAACTGCGCAGCGATTCCGGAAAATATGCTGGAGGCGATTCTGTTTGGTCATGAAAAAGGCGCATTCACTGGCGCGGTGGCTTCCTCCCCGGGTAAGTTCGAGCAGGCTAACGGCGGTACAATCCTGCTGGATGAGATTTCCGAGATGGACCTGGGACTTCAGTCCAAATTGTTGCGGGTGCTTCAGGAGCGAGAAGTGGAGCGTGTTGGTGGTCGCAAAACGATTTCCCTGGATGTGCGCGTTATCGCCACCACCAACCGGGATTTGGCGGAGTATGTCCGAGAGGGCAAGTTCCGGGAAGATCTTTATTACCGGCTGACAGTATTTCCCATGCGCTGGCAGCCCCTTCGTGAACGGCCTTTGGATATTATGCCGCTTGCCACTTCTCTGTTGAAGCAGCACTGCCGAAAGATGAAACTGACCGGTGTTGCTTTTGCCCCGGATGCAAAGCACGCCTTAATGAACCATGGCTGGCCAGGTAATGTCCGTGAGCTGGACAATGCCATTCAGCGGGCTTTGGTGTTGCATCAGGGAAATGTGGTACACGCCGGTGATTTGTGTCTTGAACTGGGCATTACTGGCACGCCAGATGCCCGGAATGCTGCTACTTCCGCACCTGAGCAGGTCATGGTTCGCGAGCCTGAGCCTGATGGCAATAACGGGCATGAGTCGCTGGCAGCAAGCGATCAGCACACAGCAGATCCGGAAGCCTTTGCCGCTGGCTCCCTGGGGGATGATCTGAGGCAGCAGGAGTTCCGTATTATTATACAGACGCTCAGGAACGAACGTGGGCGTCGCAATCGCGCTGCTGAGCAGCTTGGCATCAGCCCACGGACCCTCCGCTACAAGCTGGCCCAGATGCGCGATGCTGGCATCGATCTTGATTCGGAACTGGCAATGGCCTGACCTCCACAACAGATACCTTCTAACAGGCACCCCTCAAGGGTGCCTTTTTTTATCCTGTCTCCTGTCCGCCCCCGGCAATCGCGGATGCTGTCAAAAGTCTGTCGCATGACATCTTCCGTTCCTTCGGGATAGATTTAGTGCATTGAAAATAAAGACTAAATACTAGTTGGCCTGGTCGTTGCTTTTATGATTGCAACAGAGTTCCATGAGTAAGTCCGTCCGTGCTCACGGAGGAATGGGGAGAGAGTTATGGTTCAGCGTGCCGACATTAACAGCGTTCTGTCTGACATCCGCTCACTGCGTTCACAAATGACGCAGAATCAGCAAATTGAGCAGGACCAGTCGGTGCGTGGTCGTATCGACGGCCCGCGCCAGGTTCAGGAGACACAGGAAACGCCAAGCTTCAGCGATATGCTGGGCAAGGCCGTGAACAACGTGAGCGAGCTCCAGCAGAACGCCGGTGATCTCCGCACGGCATACGATATGGGGGATCCCAATGTGGACATTACCCGCGTGATGATTGCCGCCCAGAAATCCTCTGTCTCCTTCGAAGCACTTACCCAGGTACGTAACCGGGTGGTTCGGGCTTACGAAGACATTATGAACATGCCGATCTGATAGCGGAGCCGAGACATGGCCAGCGTTCCTGCAGAAACCACTTCCTCCAACGTTCGAGCCTCCCGGGCGAGTGATGCGCCCGAGAGCGGAAACGATATGTTTCTTGGCTTTAATCGCCTGAACCTGCTGCGGCAGGTTGGCCTGATGGTGGGCCTTGCGGCCAGCGTGGCGCTCGGTGTTGCGGTCGTGTTGTGGGCACAGGAGCCGAATTATCAACCCGTGGTCGGCGACCTCTCCTCATACAATCCCCAGGACGTGACCACAATCCTCGACAGTAATGGGATTAATTACAGGATGGATCCGCGTAGCGGCGCATTGCTGGTTCCGTCCGACCAGGTCTATAACGCCCGTCTGAAGCTGGCTGCCGAAGGTGTGACGGATCAGAAAACTATGGGGTTCGAGTTGCTGGATCAGGATCGGGGCCTCGGTACATCCCAGTTCATGGAAACCATTAGCTACCGTCGCGGCCTGGAGGGTGAGCTGGCCCGTACCATTGGCGCCATGCGAGGTGTTCGCAGTGCCAGGGTTCACCTGGCGATTCCCGAACGCTCCGTGTTTGTCCGTGATGCCCGCGAGCCCTCTGCCTCGGTATTTCTGGAAGTCTTTGCCGGACGCCGTCCCGAACAGGAACAGATCAGTGCGGTGGTGAATCTGGTGGCGGGTAGCATCCCCATGATGAAAAAGGAAAATGTCACTGTAGTGGATCAGAACGGTAACCTTCTGACCGGCAAAGAGGGGCAGAGCGAAACCGATCAGATGCAGGATCAGTATGACTACACCTCGAGGGTTGAGGAAAGGCTGAGTCGCCGGGTGGCATCACTGATTTCGCCCATTGTGGGAGAAGGCCGCTATCGTACGGAGGTCTCCGCGGACCTGGATTTTTCATCTGTCGAACAGGCCGAGGAACTGTTCAACCCGGAACAGCAGGCTGTCAGGAGTGAGCGAGAGCTTACTGAGCAGCGAGTGGCGGGTGGCAGTCCTGTAGGTATTCCCGGGGCACTCTCCAATCAGCCCCCTGCCAACGCCACGGTGCCTGAACAGGCGAATGGTGGCGAACAGGGTGACCAGGCAGGCCAATCCCAGCCAATGGATGTTCGAAAGGAATCGACCAGAAACTATGAAATGGACCGCACTGTCAGCTACGTTCGCCATGAACTGGGTCGGGTAAAGCGAGTGACGGTCGCGCTCGCGGTTGATGACATGAAAGTGGTTGATCCCCAGACCGGTGAAGTCAGCTATCAGCCATGGCCGGAGCAAGAGCTTCAGCGCCTCAGCATGCTGGTTCGGGATGCGGTTGGCTATTCCGCGGCTCGGGGTGACAGCGTGACCGTAATGAATACCGCTTTTGCGCCTGAGGAAAGCATCGAGTTTGAAACACCGGGTTTTTGGGAGCAGCCGTGGTTCTGGGACCTGATGAAACAGGTGTTGGCGGGTCTCGTTATTCTGGTTCTGGTTCTCGGGCTGCTCAGGCCTACCCTGAAAAGCCTGTCTGGCAGCGGTAAGCGCGAGCGCGGCGGAGATCTTGGTGAGAGTGGCTACGGCGAACTCGACAAAATTGAAGGTGGTGATGAGTTGCGTGCGGCCATGTCGTCCCAGGATGAACTGCTTTTGCCGGGTGCCACTGACAGCTATGATAGACAACTGAATGCATTGAAAGGCCTGATAGCAGAAGACCCGGCTCGGGTTGCCCAGGTCATGCGCCAGTGGGTGAATGTCGATGACTGATCAAACCAGCCAGCAGAGCGTTGATGCGCCGCAGAAATCGCAGCGGAAGATTCCACGTGTGGAGCAGGCCGCCATTCTACTGATGACGCTGGGAGAAGCCGACGCTGCAGAAGTGCTGAAGCATATGGGCCCGAAAGAGGTCCAGCGCGTGGGCGTTGCCATGGCCCAGATGAAAGATGTCAGCAAAGACGACGTGACACACGTTCTCAACCAGTTTGTGGACGCCGTCGGTGGCCAGACCGGACTCGGTGTGGGCAACGACGACTATATCCGTGCCATGCTTACCCAGGCCCTGGGTGACGATAAGGCGGCCAGTCTGATTGACCGCATCCTGATTGGCGGCAACACCACCGGTCTGGATACCCTGAAATGGATGGAGCCCCGTGCCGTCGGCGACATTATCCGCTTCGAGCACCCGCAGATTCAGGCGATTGTTATTTCTTACCTGGACCCCGACCAGGCCGCCGAAATTCTGGGGACCCTCGATGATAAGGTTCGACTCGACGTAATGATGCGCGTGGCTTCCCTCGAAAGCATCCAGCCCCAGGCCCTGCAGGAACTGAATGACATCCTGGAGAAACAGTTCTCGGGTGGCTCTGCTGCCCAGACCAGTCGCATCGGTGGCATCAAGCGTGCGGCAGATATCATGAACTTTATGGACCGCAGTATCGAAGGCACCCTGATGGATTCCATCAAGGACATGGATCCGGATCTGGCCTCCACGATTGAAGACCTGATGTTCGTGTTCGATAACCTCAAAGACATCGATGACCGTGGCATCCAGGCGCTGCTGCGGGAAGTTTCTTCCGAAGTGCTGGTGGTTGCCCTCAAGGGTGCGGACGATGCGGTTCAGGAAAAGATCTTCAAGAATATGTCCAAGCGGGCGGCCGAGTTGTTGCAGGATGACCTGGAGGCCAAGGGGCCGGTCAAGGTCAGCGAGGTTGAAGGGGCCCAGAAGGACATTATTACCGTTGCACGTCGCATGGCGGAAGCTGGTGAAATATCACTCGGCGGTGCCGGCGAAGAAATGATGTGATGAAAAACTCCACCAAGGACCTCCATCGGATACCCAAGGAACAGCTGACAGCCTATGAGCGCTGGGAGCTGCCTTTGCTGGATGCCAGGGGTAATGAAGTGGCGAGGGAAGAAGAGCGCGATGTCAGGCCTCTGACTGCCGCCGATATTGATGAGATTCGCCAGGCTGCGCGCGAAGACGGTTACAACGAGGGCCGTGACGCCGGGTATCAGGCCGGACTTGCTGAGGGCCGGGAGCAGGGTCAGGAGGAAGGACGACAAACTGGTCTGGCGGAAGGCCGGGAGCAGGGTGAAAAAGAGGGCTACGACGATACCCGAAAAGAAATCGACACCAAACTGGATCGTCTTGAGCACCTGTTGGGTGAATTGCTGTTGCCTATCCGCCGCCACGAGGACGAACTGGAAACGGCATTGGTGAATCTCACCACAGTACTGGCCCGCGCGGTTGTTTTTCGTGAACTGAGCATTGATTCCTCGCAGATTCACAAGGTGGTCCGCCGGGCTCTGGAAGCCTTACCTTCCACTGCGGAGAACATTCGTATCCATATTCACCCGGACGATTGCGAACTGGTGCGAGAAGTAACCGCACGGCTGGAAACGTCTGCCTCAGTCTTTGAGGATGACGCGGTGCTTCCCGGCGGCTGCAGGGTGGAAACGCGGCACAGTCTGGTTGACTTCACGGTGGAGAAACGTTTCCAGCGGGCCGTCCAGAGCATGCTGGATCAGCAAATGGGCGAGACCGAGGCCGGTGAATCCGAAGAACTGGATTCGCTGATGGGGGACCTGACGGATTTTCACCGGGAGATTCTGAATACGCCTGATGCCAGTCAGAGCGGTGAAAAAAGCCCTTCGAGTGATGATACTGATACAGGTGATGGTGATGACCTCGCGCCTGGCTGATCGTCTTGGCCGCTTTAAGGATTTTCTTGGCAGCGAGCCGGAACCTGAGCTCTCCGGACGGCTGACCCGCATGGTTGGGCTGACACTCGAATGTGTCGGATGCCCCATGGTTGTTGGTGACCGCTGTGTGATTCAGGGCCAGGGGACCGGCAATGTCGAGGCCGAGGTCGTTGGCTTTGAAGACGAGAAGGTCTACCTGATGCCACTCACCGCTATTGAAGGCCTGAAGCCCGGCGCGCGGGTGGTTCCGCTTTCCGCAGCCAGCCGTGTGCCGGTTGGACCGCAGTTGCTGGGCCGGGTGGTGGACGGCAGCGGCGAACCTCTGGATGGCAAAGGACCATTGCAGGCGGAAGCCCGCGTTGCTCTGACCGGTGACATCATTAACCCGTTGAATCGGGCGCCTGTTCGGCAGTCTATGGATGTGGGTATTCGCGCCATCAACTCGCTGTTGACCGTCGGGCAGGGGCAGCGCCTGGGGTTGTTTGCAGGTAGTGGCGTCGGTAAGAGTATGCTCTTGGGCATGATGACCCGCTTCACTGATGCTGACATAACGGTTGTGGGCCTGATCGGTGAGCGGGGCCGTGAGGTTAAGGAATTCATTGAAGATATTCTCGGTGACGAAGGTCTCTCACGCTCTGTTGTCGTAGCCTCTCCGGCAGATGACTCGCCTTTGATGCGCCTGCGTGCAGCGATGTTGACCACGCGTATAGCCGAATATTATCGGGATCAGGGCAAACGGGTGTTGCTGTTGATGGATTCCCTGACCCGTTACGCCCAGGCACAGCGTGAAATAGCCCTGGCCGTCGGAGAGCCCCCTGCAACCAAGGGTTATCCTCCCTCCGTTTTTGCCAAGCTGCCGCAACTGGTGGAGCGCACAGGTAATGGCCGCCCGGGGGGCGGCTCCATAACCGCGTTCTATACCGTGCTGACCGAAGGCGATGATCAACAGGATCCGATCGCTGATGCTGCCAGGGCCATACTCGATGGCCATATCGTGCTGTCACGCCGGATGGCGGAGGAGGGGCATTATCCGGCCATCGATGTGGAAGCATCCATAAGCCGGGTCATGCCTCAGGTGACAGAAACGGAACACTTTTCCCGTGCACAGCGTTTCAAACAGGTTTATTCGCGCTATCAGCAGGCACGGGATCTGATCAGTGTCGGCGCCTATGTCAAAGGCTCTGATCCGGAGACGGATTTTGCGATGGCCCATATCAGCAACATGCGTCAGTTCCTGCAACAAGGCCTCAACGAGAGTGCACCGCTGCAGGAGAGTATTGAACAGCTGATGGCGGTCGTGCCTGAACGCAGATCCCCCGAGCGCCGAAAATCGGCGGTGCACAACCCCTCTGCCGGCAACGTCGGGAGTAATGGTTGATGTTGAGGTCCCGGCGTCTCGAAGTAGTGTTGGCCCTGGAAGAGAGAAAAGAACAGGAGGCACTTGAGCGCATGGGAGAAGCCCGCCAGGCGGTGGATCAGCAGAGAGAGCAGGTGGAAAATCTCAATCGCTACCAGCAGGAATATCGTGATCAGATCCGCAGCAGCCAGTATGGTGTTGTTCAGGTCAGCCGTCTCCAGGCCTGGCAGGCGTTCATTGCCCAGCTTGACCAGGTGATTCGCCAGCAACAGACGCTGTTGGCTCAGGCCGAAGAGGTATTTGAGGCCCGGCGACAGGAATGGCTGCAGGCATGGGAGCGCAGGCGGGGCATGGAAAAATACATCGAGACCTGCCGGCGGCAGGAACAGAAAGAGCAGGATCTGCGTGACCAGAAACTCTCGGATGATGCCGCTGGGCGGGCGTTTACCCGCCGTCATCGCTGACTTCTCCCAGGTATCAACCTCAAGCGGATGCAATTCAGATACGTTGGGCTATCCTTAATTGAAGACAAGCCGCTCATTGATCTGACGGATTAACGCTTCATCGAATACCTTCGGAGATTGTGGAATGCCCATTCAGACACGTCGCGGAGAAGATGGTCAAACCCTGATTATCAGTATTGAAGGGCGC
Source organism: Marinobacter sediminum (assembly GCF_023657445.1). Lineage (NCBI taxonomy): Bacteria > Pseudomonadati > Pseudomonadota > Gammaproteobacteria > Pseudomonadales > Marinobacteraceae > Marinobacter > Marinobacter sediminum. The sequence continues at coordinate 710,429 of NZ_JAGTWY010000001.1, forward strand.
TTTGATTTTAGCACCCATCAGGCCTTTCGTGACGCCTACGAGCATGGTGACCAGGCCATCCGTTACTACATTGTGGATCTGTCTGGGACCACGTATCTCGATAGTTCTGCCCTCGGTATGCTGTTGCTGTTACGGGACTATGCGGGTGGGGATAGCGCTCGCATCACCATAGAAAACTGCAACAACGATGTTCGCCGCATTCTGACAATATCCAATTTCGAGCAACTGTTCGCCATTCGGTGATCCGTGCATGCTGCCGGGGGCCACTGTGGAAGAGTCTGTTGCAGAAAATCGCCCGCTCCGAATTCTCATTGCCGATGACAGTGACAGTGATCGTCTGATTCTGAAAACCCTGCTGAAACGACTGGGCCATAGAGTATTCGATGCCGCTAACGGTTTGGAGGCGGTCGCCCTGTTCAGAGATACCACTCCGGATATCGTACTGCTGGATGCTCTTATGCCCCGGATGGACGGCATGGAGGCAGCCCGGCAGATCAAATCCCTGGCCGGAGAAAGAATGGTGCCACTGATCTTTCTGACGTCTCTCTCTGAGGCCAGCGCACTGGCTCGGTGCCTTGAGGCGGGTGGCGATGACTTCCTGAGCAAACCCTATAATCGGGTGATTATCGAAGCCAAGATTAACGCCTTCAACCGGATGCGGCTCATGCACCAGACCCTCTCTGACCAGAGGGATATTATCCGTGAGCGCAACCGGCAGCTGCTGGAGGAGCAAGAGGTTGCTAAACGGGTATTCGACAATGTTGCCCACACGGGCTGTCTTGATGCGGCAAATATCCGGTACCACGCCTCTCCGTTATCGATCTTCAATGGTGATGTGTTATTTGCCTCACCGCGCCCGGCCGGCGGCATGCTGATCTTCATAGGTGACTTTACCGGGCATGGTTTGCCAGCAGCTATTGGCGCCATGCCGGTGGCCGAGATTTTCTATGGTATGGCTAGCAAAGGCTTTAATGGCGCTGATGTGCTGAGAGAAATCAATCAGAAACTGAAACGGATTCTGCCCACCGGCATGTTCTGTTGCGGCGCAATGATCGAGGCAGACTTCAAGTTGAATCAGCTGCAGATCTGGAACGGAGGGTTACCGGATGGCTGGCTTATCCGTTCCACTGGCGAACCTGAGATACTGCCATCCCGGCATCTGCCGCTCGGTATAAGGTCTCCCGAACAGTTCGACGCTGAAATGGATACGATTGGCGCTGTGCCGGGTGATCGTCTGTTGATGATGACGGATGGGGTACTGGAATCGGGGAATGCTGCGGGGGAGGTTTTCGGAGAAGCGGGTATCCTCCGCGCCCTTGAGTCGAGTGAGTCTGCTCAGCATCCATTCGATGCGGTGATCGACGGCGTGCAGCGGTTCACCGGTAGCCAGGGGGATGCTGATGATCTTACCCTGTGCAGTCTGGAAATGGTGGACGAGGCTGGTTTTTCAGTGTTACCGGATCGGGTACCACCCTCGGCACTGGCCGGTCCCACGGAGTGGCGCTGTATTTATGAGGTTCGTGAGCGCACGCTCGGAGATTTCAGCCCTTTGCCACTGTTGCTGCACATTTGTATGGAAGTTCCTGGCCTCAGGCGCAAGAGCGGCGAGATATACACCCTGCTGGCAGAACTCTATAACAATGCCCTGGAGCACGGTGTGCTGGAGTTACCATCGGAATGGAAGCATACGTCGGACGGCTTTGACCGCTATTATGAGGAAAGACGGCGCAGGCTTGGTCGAATAGAAGGACACTTTATCCGCTTTAGCCTGCACCATTCCATGAAACCATCGGGAGGGCGTCTTCGTGTTATTTGTGAGGACAGTGGCCCCGGGTTCGATTTCCACAACCATCCGGTTCTGGTGTCTGGTGACAAACCGCGGGTCGCTGCGAGGTATGCCGGGCGGGGACTTTTACTGTTGAAACGATTGTCGGAATCCGTCACGTTCCATCATCAGGGTAATCACGTCGAAATTGTTTATGATTGGCATTTTCCCGGCGCCGTATCTGAGCGGGAGGCAGCAGTCCAGTCATGATAGGTACAAACACAGGGGGCGGTATGAGTAATAAGCCACACCTTGACGAGGAAGCGTTGGCCGAGCTTCAGGACGTCATGGACGATGAATTTGAAGTATTGATTCAGACCTATCTCAGCGACTCTCGTGAGCGAGTTGCGAGCCTGAGAGCGGCCATCGAAGTGGAAGATGCGGATGCATTTGCCAAGATGGCACACAGTTTCAAAGGCAGTTGTATCAATATAGGTGCACCGCATCTGGGGCAGTTGTGCCTTGCGGCCGAGATGGCCGGCAAGGAGAACCGTCTGGAGGGAGCGTCTGCAATGGTTGATGGTATCGAGGCCGAGCTCCGGACTGTCGCCGATATGCTGGAGGGGTTGCTGGTTCGATAAATATTAGGCTGCTGTCTGGCACCGCTTTTGCAGTCCAAGAGGAAACCGCCCGGAAAACCGTTGAAAGCCGGCAATGATGGGCGATAACTCGACAAAAGCGGCAAGAGGTTGCCATGCCCCAGATGGTTCTTCCCCAGACCCCCGCTCCAGGGATGCAGAATGACACCGGTTCCAGAAAGGCAGGCGCCGGTAAGGAAACCGGAGATGGTGAAAGCCGGTTTGAGTCATTATCTCGCGCTGAACAGAAGCGCCTGGATCGACAGAAGGCCGAGCACAGCGATGAGTCGCAACCTGTCAAAGAGCCCCGTTCTGCCGAAAATGATCGCCTCCCCCCCGAATCGGGCGAAAACACGGAGGCTATTCAGGATGTTGTTGAAACCCCGGGTGCTGCTGTAGCGACAGTCGCTGACAGCGTCGAGAACGGCAAGTTGACTCCGGAGCTTTCCGGAGACATGGAGCTGGTCGCAACACCATTGACGTTTGCCGAATTGCAGACGCTTCTGGTGCCGGCAAATGGGCAAGCTGCTGCTGTTGCCGAGGGTGTCCCTGCAAGTAAGCCCGGTTTATCGGAAGGTGTTCCTGCCAGTAAGTCCGGATTATCGGCGGTGCTCGCTCAGATGGTGCCGGGCAGCGGTCCGGTAAACGGTGTGATTAATGGCAAGCCTGGCCTGCAGGGGCAGGGTGCTCCGGGGGCTACTTCGGGGCTGCAACTCACGGAAGCACTAACAGCCTCTCTGGCACCTGACAACGCCAGGGCGGCAGATTCCTCCGCCAGTCTTGTGGCTTCGGCCCGTGTTCAGTCGGCCATGGAGGTGGTCTCGCAACAGGCTGCAAATGCCAATGCTGCAAAGCTTTCTCCCGAGATTTCGTTGCCGCTCAGGGGATACGCCACCTCAATTGATGTCCCGGTCGGCCATGCTGAGTGGGGCGATAAGATGGTTGGTAAGTTGAGCTGGCTGACAGCACGAAATATGTCGGTCGCTGAGATTCACCTTACCCCGCCGGATATGGGGCCGATGGAAGTGAAGGTGCGTATGCATCACGACCAGGCCAACATTACGGTGCATGCAGCCAATCCGGTGGTTCGGGACCAGCTCGAACTGAATTCTCATCGGTTGCGTGACATGCTGGGTGAACAGGGGCTCTCCCTTGCCCAGTTTGATGTTTCGGATTCACCACAACAGCAGGGTGGCGAACAGGCTACAGGTGACGGTGACGGTGACGGTGAGGGGAGTGGCGGTCGTGGGACATCTGGTACGCTGGCCGACGCTGATCTTGACGATACGGATCTTCGTTCAGGTAATCTTGACCTCAGTTGGAAAGGCGAAGTCGACATCTTTGCCTGACTGCATCCAGTCACTCCTCAATGTGTCGTGCATTTCACTCCAAACTGTTTTGCCCATCCTCTCCGGCAGCGCTAAACTGCGGTTCTTAACGGGAAGGGTGGGCTATCTGGCCCGCCCTTTGCATCGAACTCACCAAAGTCACGGAAAAGCGCTCCCTCTGACGGATTTCTGGCGAAGCTGACACTATGGCTGAAAATAAAGCGCCTGAAGAGGCACCTGCCAAGAAAAGCAAACTGAAGCTGATCATCATGGTCGTGATCGTCGTTATCCTTGCGATTGTGCTTTCAGTGATGGGGACGCTCTGGTTCCTCAATGGCAGCTTGCCAGGTATGGGTAGCGAAGACGAGGATTCAGGCGAGACTGTCGAGGAGGCCTTCGAGCCCAGCACCTACGTGGAGCTGCAAAAGGCCCTGGTCACGACCGTCCAGGCGCAGGGCCGGCAGAGGTATGCCCAGGTTTACCTCGCACTGGAGGCAACGGATACCCAGGCCCTGGCGGCTGCACAGTTACACTTGCCATTGATTCGCAGCCAGCTGGTCATGGTGCTGGGGAGCAGTGATTTTAACGAATTGCAGACGCCAGAAGGACGTCGCGGCCTGGCTGACAAGATGTTGACGACGGTCAACCAGGTGTTGGAGCAGGAAGGCGAGCCCGCAATCAAGCGGGTACTGTTCAGAAACTTTGTCGTGCAATAGGACCCGAGACGGGTAAGGCATTTCAGGGGCAGGACTACGTATGCAGGACTTGTTGTCACAGGATGAAATCGATGCCCTCCTCCACGGAGTGGACGATGGCGATATCGATACTTACGAAGAGACTGACGATACTGGTGTAAAGTCCTACGACCTCTCCAGCCAGGACCGTATTGTTCGCGGCCGCATGCCCACGCTGGAGATGATCAACGAGCGCTTTGCCCGATACACCCGTATCAGCCTGTTCAATCTGATGCGCCGTAACGCCGACGTTTCCGCCGGCGGCGTGCAGATCATGAAGTTCGGGGAATATATTCATACTCTTTATGTTCCCACCAGCCTGAACCTCTGCAAGATCCGTCCACTGCGTGGCACGTCACTGTTCGTGCTGGATGCCAAGCTGGTATTCAAGCTGGTTGATAATTTCTTCGGTGGGGAAGGTCGTCACGCCAAGATTGAGGGCCGGGAATTTACCCCAACGGAAACCCGTATTGTCCAGATGGTGCTGGATCAGGTTTTCCACGACATGGCCGAAGCATGGCAGGCGGTGCTCAAGGTGGACTTTGAGTATCTCAGTTCCGAAGTTAATCCGGCCATGGCCAACATTGTCAGTCCCAGTGAAGTGGTCGTTGTCAGTACTTTCCATATCGAATTGGACGGCGGTGGCGGGGAGCTGCATTTTGCCCTGCCTTATTCCATGATCGAGCCTATCCGGGATGTTCTGGATGCGGGTGTCCAGAGCGATATTGATGATGTTGACGAACGCTGGGTAAATGCCCTGCAGGAAGACATCAAGGATGTAAATGTACCGGTGAACACGACGGTTTGCCGCCGCCGGATTTCTCTTCGTGAAATTGCCAAGATGAAGGCTGGCGACATCATTCCGGTTGAGATGGCGGAGCATCTGACGGTAACGGCAAACGGCATCCCCATATACAAGGCCACGATGGGAACGCGCGACGGAAAACTGGCGTTGAGGATTCATGAAAAGGCAACGCTACCCAAGGTCAAGAAACAACTGAAAGTAGGGCGTAACAATGGCTGACGACGACAAAAAAGACGAGCAGCAACTCAGCGAAGACGAAAAGCTGGCCGCCGAGTGGGAAGCGGCTATGGAAGAGTCAGGCGATGCCGAAGACGAGCACACAGAGGCGGGCTCGGGGGAAGACGAGTGGGCGGCTGCCATGGCGGAAGCCGGTGAAACTGAAAAGAAGGATGACGTTCAGACCGCCCCCATGGAAGAGTTTGATCAGGCCACCCGGCCGACACAGGGCAACGGCCCGGCGCCCGATATGGATGTAATCCTGGATATTCCAGTGACCATCTCCATGGAAGTTGGCAACACGCAAATCCCTATTCGGAACCTTCTGCAGCTCAACCAGGGCTCAGTGATCGAACTCGACCGGCTGGCCGGTGAGCCGCTGGATGTTCTTGTTAACGGCACGCTGATCGCCCACGGCGAGGTTGTGATGGTGAATGAGAAGTTTGGTATCCGCCTGACCGATGTGATCAGTCCGGGCGAACGTATCAAGCGGCTGCAGAAATAACATGAGAACACTGTTAGCGACCTTTACGGCCGCTCTTTTGACGACGCCGGTGCTCGCGCAAGACGGGGGTGGCCCAGCCCAGGCAGAGCCGGTCAGGGCACCAGATACCATAGGAACCATCGTCAGCCTCGGCATAGGCCTGGTAGCCGTAATCGCGCTCATTTACGGGTGTGCCTGGATTATTCGCCGAATGAACGGCATGACGGGTATGAACAACAACGCAATCAAGGTTGTTTCCGTGATGGCAGTGGGCGCCAGGGAACGTATCGCGCTGATTGAAGTGGGTGGGCAGCAGATCCTGCTGGGCATTACGCCCTCGGCCATCCGTACTCTCCATGTTTTCGACGAGCCGGTGGTCGACGCCGGCAATCCCGCCTCGGGCGATTTTGCTCGCCGCCTGCAAAGCATGATTGGCAAATCCTGGACCTCGCCTACAAGGAACGAATGACCTCATGATTGCGCGAATGTTCAGACGTTTCAGCCCGCTTATTGTTCTGTTGCTGGGTTTTGGCTGCAGTCAGATGGCACTGGCGCAGGATGCGACCGGCATCCCGGGTATCCCGGCGTTCACGGTAACGCCGGGTGAAGGCGAGGGTACCCAGGAATACTCGGTAACCCTGCAGATCCTTGCGCTGATGACAGCGCTTACGTTCCTGCCAGCGATGCTGATGATGATGACATCCTTTACCCGCATCATCGTGGTATTTGCCATATTGAGGCAGGCGCTGGGACTGCAGGCGACGCCGTCCAACCAGATCTTGCTGGGACTGGCGCTGTTCCTAAGTATTTTTATCATGAAGCCGGTCCTGGAAGAGGCTAACAGGGTGGGGCTCCAGCCTTACCTGCAGGAAGAAGTCACCTCGCTGGAAGCCGTGGAGCTGGCCAGTCAGCCATTCAAGAAATTCATGATGGAACAGACCCGGGAGAGTGATCTGGCTCTGTTCATGCGTATGGCGGACGAACAGTATGCAACTCCCGACGATGTCTCTTTTTGGGTACTGATGCCGGCATTCGTTACCAGTGAACTCAAGACCGCATTCCAGATCGGGTTTATCCTGTTTATCCCGTTCCTGATTATCGACATGGTGGTGGCCAGTGTTCTGATGGCCATGGGTATGATGATGCTGTCGCCCATCATCATCTCGTTGCCGTTCAAGATCATGTTATTTGTGCTGGTAGACGGCTGGGCCCTGATTATGGGCACTCTGGCTGCCAGCTACGGAATATAGGGGGCATTATGACTCCGGAAACCGTCATTGATATTCTTCGTGAAGCCCTTTGGATGATCGTTCTTTTGTCCTCTGTCATTATCGGGCCGGGCCTGGTTATTGGTCTTGTTGTGAGTACCTTTCAGGCGGCGACCCAGATTAACGAGCAGACACTGAGCTTTCTGCCACGCCTTCTGGTGACGCTCATCGTGATCATTGTCATGGGGCCCTGGATGCTGACCCAGCTTCTGGATCACGCCAACCGGCTGATCTCCAGTATCCCCTACCTGATTGGCTGACGGATGATTCCTGAGGCGTTCAGTGCAGAGCTGATAGGGCAGTGGGTGGGGCAACATGTGTGGCCCCTGTTTCGAATCGCTAGCTTTCTGATGGTTATACCCATCTTCGGCACCCAGCTGGTTCCGGCTCGTGTTCGCATGGGTTTGGCACTTCTGATGACGATCCTCATCGCGCCAATCATTCCATCGGTGCCTCAGGTTGAAGCGCTTAGCGCCGATGCCGTCGTTATAACACTGCAGCAGATCCTGATCGGCGTTGGGCTTGGCTTTGCACTGACAGCCCTATGGCAGCTTTTTGTTATTGCAGGTCAGATGATCGCCATGCAAATGGGCCTCGGTTTCGCCTCCATGGTTGACCCTGCCAACGGGGTTAACGTTCCGGTGCTTTCCCAGATCTATACCATTACTATCACCCTGCTGTTCCTTGCCATGAATGGTCATCTGGTTGCGTTTGAAGTCTTCATCGAGAGTTTCAGAATACTGCCAATCGGCATGGAAGGGCTTGGGCAGGCAGGCGTATGGGAGCTGGCACATCGCATAAGCTGGATGTTCGCCTCCGCCATGCTGCTCGCCTTGCCAGCGGTAACAGCAGTACTGATCGTCAGCATCTCCTTCGGCGTGATGACCCGTGCAGCGCCGCAGATGAACATCTTTGCGCTGGGTTTTCCCATTGGCCTGATTTTTGGATTGTTTTCCATATGGGTACTGCACGCCAATTTTCTGCCGCACTTTGATCAGTACACCAGAGAGACGTTTGATTTTATGCGGCAGTTACAGGGGCAGCCGTAGATGAATCCGGTGAATAGTAATGGCTGAAGAAAACGACAACAGTCAGGAAAAAACGGAAGAGGCCACCCCCCGAAGGCTCGAGAAAGCCAGGGAGGAGGGCCAGACTGCCCGTTCCCGTGAGCTGGCCACCATGGCGGTGCTTCTGGCGGGCGCCGGCGGATTGTTGATGTTTGGCGCCAGCCTCGGTGCCGCCCTTGAATCGGTCATGCGTGACAGCTTTGTGCTCGAACGCTCCGCCATCTTCGATACCCGCCACATGAGTGTGCAACTGATCGCCGCAACCAAAGACGCTGCCTGGGCCTTGTCACCAATACTCATCATGCTGCTGCTCGCGGCAATCTTCGGCTCCATCGGTATTGGCGGACTCCTGTTCAGCGGTAAGGCGATTGCTCCAAAGCTGAACCGAATGGACCCGATCAAGGGTCTTGGTCGCATGTTCTCCATGCGCTCCCTGGTCGAGCTGGTGAAAGCCATTGCCAAGGTCGGACTGGTGCTGGCAGTTGCCATCCTGATCCTTAACCTGAGGACAGAAGACTTGCTCAGCATCGCCGAAGAGCCGGTGATGCCCGCCATGGAGCATGTTCTCTGGACGCTTGGCTGGAGTTTCTTTGTACTTTCCTGCGCCACCATTGTCATTGCCCTGATTGACGTACCTTTCCAGATCTACGATCACCAGAAGAAATTGAAAATGACCAAGCAGGAGGTCAAGGACGAATATAAGGACACGGAAGGCAAGCCGGAAGTTAAAGGCAAGATCCGTCAGCTGCAGCGTGAAATGGCCCAGCGCCGCATGATGCAGGATGTGCCGACAGCCGATGTGGTTATCACTAACCCGACCCACTATGCCGTGGCCCTGAAGTACGATCAGAAGGCCATGGCGGCGCCCGTGGTAGTGGCCAAGGGCTCTGATGAAACTGCGTTCAAGATCATGGAGATTGCCCGCGAGCACAAAGTCGAAATTCTTCGCACTCCGCCGCTCACCCGGGCTGTCTATCACAACTCTGACATCGGCGATGAGATTCCTGATGGCCTCTACATGGCCATCGCCCAGGTTCTGGCTTACGTGTTCCAGCTTCGGCAGTTCCGCAAGGGGCGTGGGCCCAAGCCGGGCATGCCGGATTTACCGATTCCCTCTGACTTGAGGCGGGATGCCTGACTTTGGGACCTGGCCTGTAAGGTTCAGGGGAGGATGTTGGTGGGCGGAGCTGAAGCGACACATGGACGTGCTTGAGCGGGTTTTGGAAAGCTTCACCACGCAACCACAAGCACCAAACCCATCAGGCAGGGAACCAGAGCTTAAAGACAGTCTCAGCAGCCAGCCTCGATAACCCGAACCATTGGCTCCCCGCGACTCTCGGGAATCGGCAGCTTTCCATACCAGGACCGTGGATCGTGAACCGTCGCTGATGTGAACCCGCAGGATAGGAAGTGCGCCCGTGCTTCTTCATCAGTCTGGAAATGGAATGAAACCTGGCTTCGGGTGGCGGCGCCCAGAACGTTGCCAAGAGCACTGAGGGTGCCGTTCAGCAAGGGCTGTTTCGGACGGTAGTAGCTCTCGGATAGGTAGATAGAGCCGGGACGTTTTGCCATGGCCGTCGACAAGCGCCGCCAGAAATCGCTGATGACTTCCAGAGAAAAATAGCTCGTCAGACCCTCAGTGACGATGGCCACGGGTTTGGTGTTGTCGAAAACGCGATCAATGACAGCTTCCAGCTGGTACTCACCGTGGTCTGCCAGAATGTCGATCGGAGTCACCTGGTGATGGTCACCAAGCCGGCCTGCCGCCAGCAGTCGCATGGCCTTCCGACCAGCCATGTTCGGCAGGTCTGCTTCGACCATGTGAATCAACGGGTGACGCTCCCGAAGCCGGATGCCCCGAGGGGACATGCCACAGGCGATTTCAAGAATCTGGGTGACGCCCTGTTCGTTGATGGCCTGGTCAATGAGGTGATCGATGATGAGGTGGCGTTGCAGCAGGAAGGTGCGGATATTGCCACCGATGGCCGCCTTGCTGGCGGCTTCGAAAGGGGTCATCAGATGATAGAGCCATTGGCCTTGCCTGGTGGCCAGGATATCGTCCGAGAGCCTATACCGGTGCCAAACGGCACCGGTATAGAGAGCGGTAAAGCTGATTCCCGAACTGTCAGTCGGCTTTTTGCTCATAGATGGCCTTGCCCCAGGCTTCGCGGCTGCCGGGGAGTATCAGGTTCAGAATGATGGCGGCCACTGCGCAAAGGGCGATGCCTTCGAGGTGCCCGAGCACCATGCCACCGATTCCGAATACCAGGGTAACCCCCACGATGACCAGATTGCGGGACTCTGCAAGATCCACCTGGTGGCGGATCAGTGTGTTGAGGCCTACCACGGCGATAGAGCCGAACAGCAGGCACAGGATGCCACCCATGACCGGAACCGGGATGGTCTGCAGGGCGGCGCCAAACTTGCCAACGAACGCCAGCACGATGGCGACAACGGCTGCCCACCACATGACTCTGGGGTTGAAGTTCTTGGTGAGCATAACCGCACCGGTTACTTCGGAGTAGGTAGTGTTGGGTGGTCCACCAAGGAACGCGGCAGTACTGGTTGCCAGCCCGTCGCCAAGCAGCGTGCGGTGCAGGCCCGGCTTCTCAAGGTAATTCTTGCGGGTTACGTTGCCAATGGCGAGAACATCGCCAATATGCTCAATGGCCGGGGCGATGGCGACCGGAATCATGAACAGAATGGCGCCCCAGCTGAATTCGGGGGTTACGAACTTCGGCACGGCCAGCCACGCCGCTTCCTGAATTGGCGCGGTATCGACGATACCGGCAAAGGCTGAGAGTGCGTACCCGGTGATCACCCCGAACATGATCGGAATCAGCCGGAAGATGCCCTTGGCCCAGACTGACATGATGATGGTCACTGCCAGTGAGGTCATGGCGATCCAGATCGCAGTATCGTAAGGGATCAGCTGAGTAGCACCGTCACCGGTGCGGCCGGAGGCCATGTGCACAGCGACCGGGGCAAGACCGAGACCGATGGTCATGATCACCGGGCCAATCACCACCGGGGGCAGAAGGGCGCGTACGAAGCCGGTTCCGCGAAGGCGAACCAGCCCACTCAGGAGGATATAGAGAATGCCGGCAGCCATCAGGCCGCCGAGGGTCTCTTCCATACCGAATTTGCCCTTGGAGGCAATAACGGGCGCGATAAACGCGAAGGACGAGGCCAGGAAAATCGGGATCTGGCCACCGGTGACAATGTGAAAGATGATGGTGCCAAGGCCCGCGGTGAACAGGGCGACGTTCGGATCCATGCCCGTGATCAGGGGCATCAGTACCAGGGCGCCGAAAGCGACGAGCAGCATCTGTGAGCCGGCGATGACCTGTTTCCAGACCGGGTCGTTGGTATGATCCTGCATGGTTACACGTCCTTCTGCTTGGTGCCGAAGATCTTGTCGCCGGCGTCACCGAGCCCCGGCAGGATGTAGCCCTTGTCGTTCAGGTGGTCGTCGATCGACGCCGTATAGATGGAGACATCCGGGTGTTTCTCCAGCACTTTCTCAATCCCCTCTGGCGCAGCCACCAGAACCAGGGCACGGATTTCAGTGCTGCCCGCCTTTTTCAGCAGGTCGATGGTGGAAATCATGGAGCCACCGGTCGCGAGCATCGGATCTACAATCATCGCCGTGCGCTGGTCCAGCTCACCCACCAGTTTCTCCAGATAGGTGCTGGCTTCCAGAGTATCTTCATTACGAATCTGGCCAACCACGCTGACTCGGGCAACCGGGATCAGGCTCAGAACACCGTCGAGCATGCCCAGCCCTGCACGAAGGATGGGGACAATGGTAATTTTCTTTCCATGGATTTGCTCGACGTTTACCGGGCCGGCCCAGCCTGCAATCGTCTTTTCCTGCAGATTGAAATCCTTGGTGGCTTCGTAAGTCAGCAGCGAGCCGACTTCCTGTGCCAGCTCACGAAAATTCTTGGTGCTGATGTCCGCCCGGCGCATCAGGCCGACTTTGTGTCGGATCAGGGGGTGCTTAACCTCGTGGATTGGCATGTTGTCACCTGTCTGTCTGGATTATCAGTTTTGGCTTTGGAAGCGCGATCAAATGGCGCAAGGATACCGTATCTGGCAGGGCGCGTCAGGCCGCCAGGGGAGAAAGCCGGAGGAAATCGGGTAAGGAGTGGTACGGATCTTGCGAAGCTACCTCCAGATGACGTTCCGGCGTCAGATTTTCGACCCTGATAACGCCTGCAGGCACAGCCAATCGGAGAAGTTTCCGGCATGGACAGAGCTTTAGTCCTTAACAACGTCAAATCCCTGACGCGTGGCAACGTGGGCATTCCTGTCATGCTGATGGGACTGCTGGGCATGATGATTCTGCCCATGCCCGCCTTCCTGCTGGACGTCTTCTTTACCTTTAACATCACGTTGTCGATTGTCATTCTACTGGTCTGTGTTTACGCCATGCGGCCGATGGAGTTTGCCTCCTTCCCGACGGTTCTGCTGGTGGCAACATTGCTGCGCCTCGCCCTGAATGTGGCATCAACCCGTATCGTCCTGCTGGACGGACATGAAGGCGGCGATGCCGCGGGTAAGGTCATCGAATCTTTCGGCGCCGTGTTGATTGGTGGTAACTACGCTGTCGGTCTGGTGGTCTTCGCTATCCTGATGATTATCAACTTCCTCGTCGTTACCAAGGGTGCCGGCCGGGTTTCTGAAGTCAGTGCCCGCTTTACCCTGGACGCCATGCCCGGCAAGCAGATGGCTATTGATGCCGATCTCAACGCCGGCCTGATCAATCAGGAAGAGGCAAAGCACCGGCGGTCTGAGATTGCCCAGGAAGCGGACTTCTACGGTTCCATGGATGGTGCTTCGAAGTTTGTGAAAGGCGATGCTGTTGCCGGTTTGTTGATTCTGGCGATCAATATTATCGGTGGTGTGGCCATTGGTATGCTGCAGCACGATCTTGATTTTGGCCTTGCCATGCAGCGGTATGCACTGCTGACCATTGGTGACGGTCTCGTTGCCCAGATTCCCTCACTGTTACTCTCTACCTCTGCCGCGATCATGGTGACCCGGGTTACCTCCAGCCAGGACATGGGGGGGCAGATTCTGCAGCAGATGTTCAGTGCGCCAAAAGCACTGGCCATTGCAGCCGCCATTCTCATTATTCTGGGTCTGGTCCCGGGTATGCCGCATGTGGCGTTTCTTGGTCTGGGCAGCCTGGCTGCCGGGGCGGCCTGGTATATCTGGAAACACGAACGTCAGACCGTGGAAGAGGATGGTGTGTTCCCCGGTCGTGGCGGTGCTGGTGGGGTGCCCCGCCCGGCGGGTCGTGACCTGCCCCCGGGTGGCGATGCCGGCGGCGATCAGAACAGGCAGTTGCCTGCACCAGGCGAAACCAAGGAGCTTGGCTGGGATGATGTGGCGACGGTCGATATTGTTGGTCTTGAAGTGGGCTACCGCCTGATTCCCCTGGTCGACAAATCCCAGGGAGGCCAGTTACTGAGCCGTATCAAGGGTGTCCGTAAGAAGCTCTCGCAGGATCTGGGTTTTCTGATGCCCTCGGTGCATATCCGGGACAACCTGGACCTGATGCCCAATGTTTACAGAATTACTTTGATGGGTGTGACCATCGCCGAGGCGGAGATCCACCCGGATCGCGAGTTGGCGATTGATCCCGGTCAGGTGTTTGGCAAGGTAGAAGGTATTGAAGGCAAGGATCCTGCGTTCGGCCTTGATGCCTGCTGGATCGAGCCCGACAAGAAGGACCAGGCCCAGACCCTTGGCTATACCGTAGTGGATGCCAGCACTGTCGTTGCGACCCACCTGAACCAGGTGCTCCAGAAGCATGCCCATGAACTTCTGGGCCATGAAGAAGTTCAGAAATGGCTGGATCAGTTGGAAAAGGTTTCGCCCAAGCTGGCGGAGGAGCTGGTCCCGACGACTGTTTCCATCAGCCTGCTGCTCAAGGTGTTGCAGAACCTCCTGAAAGAGGAGGTGCCCATTCGTGATATGCGCTCCATTGCCGAGTCTGTCGTCAACGTCCACCCCAAGAGCCAGGATCCGAAACTGCTGACGACCATGGCCCGCCAATCCTTGCGTCGCATGATTGTCCAGAGCATCTGCGGTAACGAGTCAGAGATTCCGGTGATTACTCTGGACCCGGATCTGGAACAGTTATTGCTAAAGTCTGTTCAACAGAGTCAACAATCCGGCGGTCAGGAAGACATTGGCCTGGTTCTTGAGCCGAACATGGTGGAAAAGCTGCAGCGTTCCCTGCAGGACAGCGTCCAGCGCCAGGAAATGCTCGGAAAACCGGCGATCTTGCTGGTTTCCGGCCCGCTGCGACCGGTATTGGCGAAGTTTGCGAGCTATGGAGTGGAGCGGTTACACGTGCTCTCGTACCAGGAAGTACCGGACAACAAACAGATCACTATCGTGGCGTCCGTCGGTCAGTGACCGGGTGGACGGCAAAGCGGCCAGCGCAACACGGCGTTGCCGGTGGAGGATGAAACAGCATGAAAGTAAAACGGTTTTTCGCTCAGAGCATGGCAGAAGCGCTGAAGCAGGTCAGCGAGCAAATGGGGCCGGACGCCGTGATCCTTTCCAATCGCCGGGTAGACGGCGGCGTCGAAATCGTGACGGCGCTGGACTACGACGAAAATATGGCGCGCCAGAGCCTTGGTGATAAGGCTCAGGAAGCAACCAATGGCTCCCGCCTGGCTGAGATGCAGGCGGATCAGCATCGCAGGCTGGAAGACGAACTTGGGCGGTCCAGGGATCGTATTCGCGAAGTGCGGGAACAACGGTCGAAGGTTGGTGCTTCCTACGGCGGAGCGTCCTTTGCCGATTTGCGCGAGGCGGCCTCGACCGGTTTTGCAGAACCTGAAACATCGGGTTTTGCGGCGCCTCAAAACGTTCCGGGTACAAATGGCTATTCTGATGAGCTGGCCCAGATGCGGGCTGAAATCAGTTCCCTGCGTGACATGGTGAGCGGAGGGCAGCCGGCCGAGCCGGCAAAGCCTGCCGGCAACGCGGTACAGCAACGTCTGGCCGAGCGTCTTTTCGAGTTCGGCCTCAGCAGCGAGCTTGCCGGTTCTTTGTCCCGTCGCCATAAGGGCGGGCGCCTGGATGAAGGCTGGAAACAGTCCCTGAAGATGCTGGCGACAGGTGTGCGAACATCCCGGCACGAATGGCTGGATGAGGGCGGTGTTTATGCACTGGTTGGGCCGACCGGTTCGGGCAAGACCACAACCATCGGTAAACTGGCGGCCCGTCATGTGTTGCGTCATGGTTCCGATTCGCTGGTTCTGGTGACAACCGACAGATACCGCGTTGCCGCACACGAGCAACTGTTTGTGTTTGGTCGTATCCTTAATGTCCCGGTAAGGGTCGTGGATGAGAGTCATTCCCTGGACGATATTCTGGACGAGCTGTCCGATCGCCATCTTGTTCTGATCGATACTGCCGGCCTGACCAGTTCTGACAAGGGCTACCAGGAACAACTGGCTGAACTGGCTCGCAGTCACCACAATATTCGGACCCATCTTGTGGTTTCGGCCACCAGTCAGCCGCGCATCATGAAATCCGTCTGGCATTGCTATAAGATGGCTAATCTTGCGGGCTGCGTGATGACAAAAATTGACGAAGCCCTGACGCTCGGAGAGTCTCTCGGGTTCGTTATGGAGACCGGTTTACCGGTGGCCTATTACACCGATGGACAAAAGATTCCCGAGGATTTGCACCATGCTGAAGCCATTCCGTTGGTGCGGCTGGCCGTGGAGCGGCTGAAAAAACTCCAGCAACAACAGGCGGTCGCAGAAGGGGCCTGACCTATTGAAGGCTGTCATCGGATGACGGAGTATACGGTGTATAAATCCGGCTTCGTTCTGATACAGCGAGCCCCGGCAAAACTGGTGAGAGAAAAGATTCAGTATGAGCAGAGCACGTCCGGTACAGGTGATAGCAGTTTCCGGCGGAAAAGGGGGAGTCGGCAAGAGTAACGTGTCGGTCAACCTTGGAATCGCCCTGGCCGAGAAAGGCCGTCGAGTGGTGTTGCTGGACGCCGATCTGGGTCTCGCGAATATTGACGTGCTGCTCGGTATAACCGCAAACAGAAACCTTTCTGATGTGCTGGCCGGAGAGTGCGACCTCAAGGATGTTTTGGTTAATGGCCCGGGCGGCATAAAGATTGTTCCCGCTTCCTCGGGTACCCAGCGCATGACCCAGCTCAGCCCTATGGAGCATGCCGGCCTGATCAACGCATTCAGCGAACTGGGGGATCAGATAGATGTCCTGATCGTTGATACCGCCGCCGGCATTTCGGAATCGGTTGTCAGCTTTCTCAGGGCTTCCCAGGAACTATTGCTGGTGGTGTGTGACGAGCCTACGTCCATCACGGATGCCTATGCATTGATCAAGCTCATGAACCGGGATTACGGCACCAACCGGTTCCGTATTCTGGCCAATCAGGTCCGAAACGAGCAGGAAGGCCGTCATCTTTTTGAAAAACTGACTCGGGTCACCGAGCGTTTTCTGGATGTGGCATTACAATACGTGGGCATGGTCCCTTTTGACGAAGCTGTCAAAAAAGCGGTACAACGTCAGCGTGCCGTCCTGGATGCTTATCCCCGAGCAAAAGCATCGTTGGCAATCAAAGCGCTCGCAGAAAAAGTCGACAACTGGCCACTGCCATCCTCTCCCCGCGGGCATCTCGAATTTTTTGTGGAGCGGCTCGTCGAAGTCTGAATCTGATCCAGTCAAAAACAAAACCGGATACATGACATTGACGAAAAACCTGGGAATCTACCAGCAGTCAGGCGCGAAAAGTGCTTCTCTACTTGTCGAGGAGCACGCCCCGCTAGTCAAGAAGATTGCCCTGCACCTCATGGCAAGGTTGCCGGCGTCTGTGCAACTGGAGGACCTGATGCAGGCCGGAATGATCGGACTGCTGGAGGCCGCACAGCGTTATAGTTCCGCCAAAGGTGCTACGTTTGAAACCTATGCCGGTATCAGGATACGGGGCGCCATGGTGGATGAGATCCGCAAGGGCGACTGGGTGCCCCGATCCGTTCACCGCAACGCCCGCCGAATTTCCCAGGCAATTAAAACGGTTGAAGACCGTCTTGGCCGTGAAGCCCAGGACCTGGAAGTTGCCGAAGAGTTAGGTCTCGACCTTTCCGAGTATCATTCCTCGCTTTCTGATGCCAACAGTGGACGACTTTTTAGCCTTGATGAGCTCAATGAATCCGGAGAACTGCCGATAGAAGAGACAGAGGCCAGTGATAATCCGCTGGATGATCTGACTTCGGGTGCTTTTCGGCGGAACCTGGCAGAAGCCATCGAGGATCTGCCCGAGCGGGAAAAATTGGTGCTGAGCCTGTATTACCAGGAGGAGCTGAATCTCAAGGAGATCGGGGCGGTGCTCGGGGTGAGTGAAAGCAGGGTCAGCCAGATTCACAGTCAGGCCGCATTGCGATTACGCGGGCGTCTGTCCGGCTGGCGTCAGGAGTCAGGCGCTTAGGCGACGGTTGATGTGTCCGGACCATGGTTGTCTGTAGTTTTTGGTAACCGATGCTTTACAACCACAACAAACATCAGACAATAAGCGTTTAAAACAGCGGCCTGGCTAGATTTCAAGCACAAAGGTCAAACGAATTCCGGGTGTTACTAACTGGAGGTCCCATTGGACAAGAACATGAAAATTCTCATCGTGGACGACTTTTCCACGATGCGACGGATCATCAAGAACCTGTTGCGCGATCTCGGCTTCAGCAATACCGACGAGGCGGACGACGGCAATACGGCACTGCCGATGCTGAAAAGTGGCAAGTATGATTTTCTGGTGACCGACTGGAACATGCCGGGTATGTCTGGTTTCGATTTGCTGAAAGCGGTTCGTGCCGATGAAGATCTGAAAACCCTGCCAGTGCTTATGGTGACAGCCGAGGCCAAGCGGGACCAGATCGTAGCGGCGGCCCAGGCCGGTGTGAACGGCTATGTTGTTAAACCGTTCACGGCGGCGGTTCTCAAGGAAAAGATCGAGAAAATCTTTGAACGTATTCAGTAATCAGAGATCGGATGGCTCTAATGAGCGATAGTAACAAGAACCATCAGGGCCTTGAACCAGAGGTAACCGAAAAGCTCCAGCGTCAGGCTGCGGACCTGTCTGAAAGCGTTCAGGCCGGCGATTACGCCAGGGCCATGACCCTGATTAATGACTTGAGCGAGGTCAGGGATCAGAGTCTCTATCGCGAAGTCGGCCGGCTGACGCGCAGCCTTCATGAGGCAATCCGAAACTTCCAGGTAGACCCCCGTAATGCCGAACAAAAGGAAGCACTGTCAAAAATGACAGATGCCTCTGATCGTCTTGAATACGTGGTTCAGATGACCAGCCAGGCCGCTAATCGGACCATGGACCTGGTGGAAGAGACCATGCCGGTGGCTCATACCGTTCGAGACGAGGCAGTAGCTCTGCGGGATGAATGGCAGCGTCTGAGGCGTCGGGAAATGCAGCCGGCGGAGTTCCGGGAATTGTATGGCCGCATTGATCGCTTCTTTGGCAGCCTGACGACCGATGCCGACACCATTTACAACAATCTCTCCGAGATTCTCATGGCCCAGGATTTCCAGGATCTTACCGGTCAGGTTATTCAGAGGGTCACGACGCTGGTGAAGGAGGTTGAAGAACAGATGCTTGGCCTGGTGGTAATGGCCAGTCATGTGGATCAGATCACGGGTACAGTGCATCAGCTTGATGATGCAGAAGTGTCCGCCGAACAGGGGGTTGGGCCCCAGATCAAGGCCGATGAGCGTGAAGATGTAGTCTCGGGACAGGACGATGTCGACGACCTGCTGTCCAGTCTCGGTTTCTGAATAAATGAGGGTAAAGCATGGCGTTTGATGCTGATGAAGAGATCTTGCAGGACTTCCTTGTTGAAGCTGGCGAGATACTCGAAAAGCTGTCTGAGCAGTTGGTAGATCTTGAACAACACCCGGACGACAGCGATCTGCTCAACGCCATTTTCCGTGGTTTTCATACCGTTAAGGGCGGCGCAGGTTTTTTGCAGCTTGATGCCCTCGTTAATTGCTGCCACTCCGCCGAGAATGTGTTTGATATCCTGCGTAACCACAAGCGCAAGGTAGACTCGGAGTTGATGGACGTTGTTCTGGAAGCCCTGGACAACGTCAACGCCATGTTCGAGCAGGTCCGGAACCACGAAGACCTCACGCCCGCCCCGGACAATCTGATTGCAGCGCTTGACGCCCTTGCCAAGCCTCAAGGAAAAGCTCCTGAACCTGTTGCAGAAGAGCCTGTGAGCACTTCGGGCGATTCGGATGATGGTGGTGATATCACCGATGACGAATTTGAGCAGCTACTTGATGCTTTGCACGGTGGCAGTACCCCTGGTCAATCTGCAGCAGAGGAAACGGGTAAAGCGGGCGGTGATTCAGGTGAAGCCGGGGACGCCTCCGGTGATGATGAAATCACCGACGATGAATTTGAAGCTTTACTCGATGATCTGCATGGCAAGGGTCAGTTTGCCGGTGCACCGGCGGCTGAGGAGACCAGGGATGATGAGGATTCAAAGCCAGAAAGCTCCGGTGGCAAGGGCGATGACCTGATCACCGACGACGAATTTGAGAAGTTGCTGGATGACCTGCACGGTCAGGGCGGGAGCCCAACTGCCTCGGATACGAAGGCTCCGAAAGCTGCCCCCGCTGCAAGCAGTAAGCCCGAAGAGCCAAATGCGAAACCAGAACCGAAGCCTGTTGATAAACCGGCGGCGCCAGCGAGGGACACAGCCCCGGCGGCAGAGACCACCGTTCGTGTCGATACCAAGCGCCTGGACGACATCATGAACATGGTTGGTGAACTCGTTTTGGTGCGCAACCGCTTGCAGCGTCTGGGTTCTGAGAGTGAAGACGAACACATGCACAAGGCTGTGTCCAATCTGGATGTGGTGACCACTGATCTTCAGGCTGCTGTGATGCAAACCCGTATGCAGCCGATCAAGAAAGTGTTTGGTCGCTTTCCCAGGGTAGTACGTGACCTTGCCAGGAACCTGAAAAAGGAAGTGAGCCTGGTAATGCATGGGGAAGATACCGACCTGGACAAAAACCTGGTCGAGGCCCTGTCTGATCCGCTGGTTCACCTGGTGCGCAATTCAGTGGATCACGGGATTGAAGCCCCTGACATTCGGGAGAAGGCAGGCAAACCTCGGCAAGGCACGGTTACGCTGTCTGCCGAGCAGGAGGGCGATCATATTCTTCTCTCCATTCAGGATGACGGCGCTGGTATGGACGCTGAAGTCCTGCGCCGCAAGGCCGTCGAGAAGGGTATCTATGAACAGGATGCGGCTGATCGCCTCACGGATAACGAATGCTTTAACCTGATTTTTGCAGCAGGCTTTTCCACAAAAGAGCAGATTTCCGACGTCTCCGGTCGTGGCGTGGGCATGGATGTGGTCAAGACCAAGATTGGGCAACTCAATGGCCAGATCAATATTGAATCGGAGTTGGGTAAGGGTTCGAGCATCATCATCAAGGTGCCCCTGACTCTGGCAATCATGCCGACACTAATGATCATGCTTGGCAACCAGTCTTTTGCGCTGCCGTTGGTAAATGTGGTTGAGATTTTCCATCTGGATCTAACAAAAACCAACACCGTTGATGGTCGCGAGTGCATCGTGGTTCGCGACAGGGTTTTTCCTCTGTTCCATATCAAGCGCTGGCTCGTGAAAGGTGCTGTCGATCAGGAGGAGCCCGAGAACGCTCACGTGGTGATTGTTGCCATGGGTACCAAACAGGTTGGCTTCGTGGTGGATCAGCTTATTGGTCAGGAAGAGGTGGTCATCAAGCCTCTAGGCCGGGCACTCCAGGGTACGCCGGGCATGGCTGGTGCGACCATTACCGGCGATGGCCGCATTGCCCTCATTATTGATGTCCCCAGTTTGCTGCAGAACTATAGCTGAGTTGGTATGGGCAATAATTGGACACCGGAATTCGGTAGGAGAAATGGATGACAGTTTCTGTCCTGGTCGTTGATGATTCAGGTTTTTTTCGTAAACGGCTGACGGAAATATTGACCGGCTCTGGCCAGATCAAGGTTGTTGGCGTTGCCACCAACGGTCGCGAGGGCGTTGAACTGGCAGAGAAGTTGCGGCCGGATGTAATCACCATGGATTACGAAATGCCGGTGATGGATGGCATCTCGGCCGTGCGGGAGATCATGAGAAAGCACCCGGTGCCGGTGCTGATGTTCTCTTCACTGACCTACGAAGGTGCCAGGGTTACGCTGGACGCCCTTGAGGCCGGGGCCGTGGATTTCCTGCCCAAGAATTTCGAGGAAATCGCACGAGATAGCAGTCAGCTCCAGAAGATCCTGATTGATCGAGTCCTTGATGTTGCCGGTAGCCGGCCTGGTGCACGGCCCGCCCCGGCTCCCTCCCGGCCCCCGGTGCCATCGTCTCAGGAAGTTGCGCGATCCCGCTCGCGTCCCGACGCTTCTGCCGGTTCGGGGCCAGCGCCCGTCGTGAAGCCGAAAGAGCATGCGCCTGAGGCAGAACCTTCCAGGCGAGTGCCCCACCGCGGGCCTGCCAAGCGCTATAGCGTCGTCGGGATCGGAACATCCACAGGTGGCCCGGTTGCCTTGCAGCGGGTACTGACCAAGCTGCCGCAGTCTTTTCATGCGCCGCTGGTTCTAGTCCAGCACATGCCTGCCAGTTTTACTCCGGCCTTCGCCGAGCGGCTCAATAAATTATGCAAAATCGAAGTCCGCCAGGCCGAAGACGGTGATTTGCTGAAGCCAGGGTTGGCTTTGCTGGCGCCGGGAGGAAAACAGATGATGGTCGAAAATCGCGGGGGGCAGGCAAGGGTGCGCATTCTTCCCGGGGACGAACGCCTGAATTACAAGCCCTGCGTGGACGTCACGTTTGGCTCACTTGCTCGCAGTTTCCCGGGTAAGACACTGGGGCTGATCCTCACAGGCATGGGTTCTGATGGCAAGGAGGGCTGTCGAATGATGAAACAGAGTGGCTCGGATGTCTGGTCTCAGGACGAGAAATCGTCGGTGATTTACGGTATGCCTATGGCGGTGGCCAAGGCTGGATTGAGTGATGAAGTGTTGTCGCTTGAGGAAATCGGCCCGCGGCTGGTGGAAGGTGTCTGCTGATGGATATTCTGAGTCTGCTCGGGATCATACTGGCATTTGCTGCCATTCTCGGCGGCAACCTGCTTGAAGGCGGAGCGCTGAGTTCCCTGTTCAACGGCCCGGCGGCGCTCATCGTGATTGGCGGAACCTTCGCGGCGACTCTTCTGCAGACCTCCTGGCCCATGCTGAAGCGTGCATTTACACAGGTGCGCTGGGTATTCGTTCCTCCGTTCGTCAGCATGGAAGATGGCATTGGTAAGGTGATTGACTGGAGTGTAAAAGCACGGAAACAGGGGCTGCTTGGCCTTGAAGGGCTGGCTGAACGGGAGCCGGAACTGTTTGCTCGCAAGGGGTTACAGCTGCTGGTAGATGGGGCAGAGACGGAAACCATCCGCAGTATTATGGAAGTTGATCTTGAATCCCGGGAGCAGCGCGATCTTGAATCGGCCAAGGTTTTTGAAGCGATGGGCGGCTATTCGCCGACCATCGGTATTATCGGCGCAGTAATGGGGCTGATCCAGGTTATGACCAATCTGGAAGATCCTCAGTCGCTGGGGGGCGGTATAGCCACCGCCTTCGTGGCAACTATATATGGCGTAGCGCTGGCCAACCTGCTGTTTTTCCCGGTAGCAAACAAGATGCGGGGTATTGTCCGGGAGCGCACCCGGTATGAAGATATGATGATTGACGGCATCATTGCCATCGCCGAGGGTGAAAATCCGAAATCCATTGAGTTGCGGCTGCGGGGTTTCCTGCAGTAAGCATGCGCAGGCCATTTTATGCGGCGTCGTAGGCAGCCCCGAGAGGAGCTTAACAACAAAGAGCGTTGGTTGATTTCCTATGCGGACTTCATCACGCTGCTGTTCGCCTTTTTCGTGGTCATGTATTCGGTTTCGTCCGTGAATGAGGGCAAGTACAAGGTTCTGTCGGAAACGCTCACCGGAGTATTCAATGCTCCGCAAAGGTCGTTTCAGCCCATTGAAGTCGGTGACCAGCCCCAGCGCCTGGTCAACGCCCCTTCTGATGATGTGATTCCACCGCCAGTCACAGAGGCTCCCCGAAACCCTGAGATGGATGCTCAGGCCAGGACTGAGGCGTTGAGGGCTATGGCGGACCAGTTGGCCATGGAGTTTGACGAACTGATCAATCAGGGTGTGATTACACTTGAAACCAGTGAGCGCTGGCTGGAACTCAACCTGCCCAACAGCATGCTGTTCAATAGCGGCGACGCCGAGCCTCATTATGACGCCTTCGCCGTGATCGGAAAAATCGCCGGGGTTTTACAGGGCCAGGACAATGCCGTGAAAATCGAAGGTTTTACCGACAATCAGCCGATTAATACCCAGCGCTTTCCGTCCAACTGGGAGTTATCCAGCGCCCGCGCGGCTGCTGTTGTTCGAATGTTAACGATGGAAGGTATTGAGCCTGAACGACTCGCAGCGGTGGGTTATGGCCAGTATCAGCCGGTCGCCCGCAATGATACTGAAGAGGGTCGTCGTCGCAATCGCAGAGTTGTTCTGCTTGTATCACGGGATGCCAGCATACGTGGTGCAATGCGTTAATCGACTTCGACGCGGCACATGCGTATGTCCGCTTTGGCATGGTTCCTGTATTACTCCCTGGTAATGGATGTGTTGGGCAATTGGTTGCCGTTCCCTGCTGAAATTTAGAACTTGCACTGTTCAAGTTGGGACAGGTATGGCCGATATACTCGGGTGCAGCCGTCTTTTATTTGCGGCGATGACGTATTCTCTGGAGAAACAAGCGTGCGAATCTGGGCAGTAGCCAATCAGAAGGGTGGTGTGGGAAAGACGACATCCGTAGTCGCGTTGGGCGGTCTGCTGGCTGAGCGTGGTGAGCGCGTCCTCGTCGTGGACCTTGATCCGCATGGCTCACTGACCAGCTGGTTCGGGTACGATCCGGACAGTATTGCGCACAGCGTGTTTGATCTTTTTCAACATCAGGGCAAGGTGCCTGAGGGTTTGCCCGCCCAGCTGATCACGGAAACCAGCTGTAAGGGACTGTCCCTGTTACCTGCGAGCACTGCTCTGGCGACACTGGAACGGCGCATGGTCGGCGTGGAGGGAATGGGATTGATCATTTCCCGAAGCCTCGCCCAGTTGTGGGATGATTTTGACTATGTGATTCTGGACAATACGCCGTCACTGGGTGTGTTGATGGTGAATGCACTGGCCGCAGCCCAGCACCTGATTATTCCCGTACAGACGGAGTTCCTGGCTATCAAGGGGCTCGAGCGTATGCTGCATACCTTGCAAATGATCATGCGGTCCCAGAAAAACGAACTCCCATACACGATTGTGCCGACTCTTTATGACCGCCGAACCCAGGCTTCGGTGAAGAGTCTTAATCTCATGCGCAAGACCTATACGGATAGCCTTTGGCGCTTTGCCGTTCCTGTTGATACCAAGTTCCGTGATGCCAGTCAGGCAGGGGTCACTCCCTCGGAACTGGACGCAGAGACCCATGGTGTTCGTGCCTACAGCCATTTGCTGGGCGACCTTCTGGTTCGCACAGGGTCCGTGAAGGAGCGTCAGCATGGCTGACGAAAAATTGACAAGGCTGGCGGATCCCGAACGTGCCATTGCCAATTATCTGGATGAATTGCTGCACACCGCGACGGATAGCGCCCTGAGGGAGCCAACAATCCCCGAAGCATCTGCTCCGGCCCAAGAGACGCGAACAAAGGCTGCAGCGACAACCCGGGTACAGGAACGAAAGGTTGTCGAAAAAACGGCACCGGATTCGGCGGCGCGTGAATCATCCCCAGCGCCAGCGATCGAGTCTCCGCCCCAGCCTGTCATCGAAACACAAAAGCCCCGGGCAGTGGATCTGCCGGTTGAGTCCGGGAATAAGCCTCTCACCAAGCCTGAGCCTGATGCACCGCCATCCCGGCCTGAATGGTCGGAGAAGCCTTTTGAGTGCCTGATTTTCACCGTAGCGGGGCTACAGCTTGCGGTACCTCTTATTTTGCTGGGCGCTATACATCGAATTGAACAAGAGGTCCGACCGATCCCCGGCAGCCCCCGGTGGTACATGGGCATCCGGCCTGACCGTGACCAGAATCTGCGTGTCGTGGACACGGCAGAATGGATTATGGCTGGACGAGTGCCAGAAAACGCACGGGATAACTACAAGTTTGTTATCCGGCTGGATGACAGTGACTGGGGGCTTGCATGTGATGATGTGGCCCAGTCCTTCACGCTCAAACCGGATGACGTACGCTGGCGAACCGTTCGCAGCAAACGCCCCTGGCTGGCCGGCACGGTCATTGACCAGATGTGTGCGCTCATCGATGTGCGCACGATGGCTGATCTGCTGGTGCGGGCTGAGCGGGAGCATCACCTCGATCTGAGTTGATGATAGCGTTAGTTACTGATTGAAACCATGCCATGCTGGCACGGTTTATGCCCTTAACTATAGTATTGGGCGCTGATGATGAATTTTTGACGATCAGGTTGCCCGCCGGGCAGCCACAGAGGAGACACAACGCTATGGCATCCGCGAGCGGACAACAAAGTCAGGCCCATGACGATCAGGTGCTGCAGTACGTAACCTTTCGTCTGGATGACGAAACCTACGGTCTGAATGTCATGCAGATTCAAGAGGTGCTGAGATATACGGAAATAGCCCCGGTGCCGGGTGCGCCGGACTATGTGCTCGGCATTATCAACCTGCGGGGCAATGTGGTTACGGTGATTGATACCCGGTGCCGTTTCGGATTGGCTGAGGCAGAGGTAACTGATTCGACCCGGATCGTGGTGATGGAATCCGCCAATCAGGTTATGGGCATTCTGGTAGATTCCGTTGCTGAAGTGGTTTACCTGAAGTCCAGTGAGATTGAAACCGCGCCGAATGTGGGTAACGAGGAAAGCGCAAAGTTTATCCAGGGCGTGTGCAATAAAGATGGCGAGCTGATCATACTGGTCGAGTTCGACAAGATGCTTTCAGAGAATGAATGGGCTGAAATCTCAGCACTGTAAGGGCCTGGTCAGGTCGCAGTGGCTCAGATGGACGCCTGTCGATATTATAACGGGAGACGTCCGTCATGCTTTCAGAAATTTCTTCCTGGCTTCCCTGGGTGCTGACTATTTCGGCACTGTCTCTGGTTTTTGTACAGGGGATGATTCAGTCTCGCCAGATTCGACACCTTAAAACTTCCCTGAAGGACCGTTGTGATACGTTGGGGCGAGAGTTGCACGCCACAGCAAGCGGCAGCATGGGGGTGGGCCAACGGCTCGTGGCTTGTGAGCGACAGCTCCATGAACTTCGAACCACCCTCGATGAGATGCGCCAGAACGACCCCTTGCGTATTTCTTATGATGAGGCGTCCCGGCTGGTTGATTTGGGCGCAGATATCGACGATCTTATGAATACTTGCGGAATTTCCCGTCCCGAGGCCGAACTGGTGTCAGCATTGAGAAAGCGTCAGGCGGCCTGACTCCATGTTGTTATGGACGCTAGCGAATGAAGAGATTGTATCCGAGGGCCCATGAGGCCCTCATTGCCGTATCCCGCCACGATTTTGTTGCCGGTTCAGATCTGGTTTCCTCCATCACCGGCCATTCCATACCTCGTGAAGAGACTGTTAGCCATATTCTCGGCCTGCTGCCGGAGATTGAGCCGGATCAGGTCGTTATGCATGTGGGTGGAGGTTCCGGTTACCTTGCCGCAGTCATTTCCGAACTGGCTCATCAGGTTATCTATGTCGATAAGAATGTCGCGGTTGCCGAGGTGGCCCGGAAGCGGTTCTTTCGCCTTGGCAAGCACAATGTCGATGTACTGGTAACCGCGATCGAAGATGGCTTTGAGCTGGACCAGCCCTGCGACATGATCCTTTGCACGAGCTTTATTAACGAACGGAATGTGATGGCTGATTACCTCAGGGAAGGGGGGCATCTGATCTGTCTTGAGGGCAGGGCGGGACCGGTGCCGAGCCTCGCGATGTTTGTTAAAAAGGGCGGCAGGCTGGAGCGTGCCCGGACTCTTGGCTGGGTAGACTTCAACAGAAACGCCGAGCAGATATTGATTGACCTGGGCATCGTGGATGAAAGAGCGCTGGCCGATGCCAAGACAGAGGCGGCCGGGAAAAACTGTCCGGTGCTGGAGGTGTTGCGAAACAAGCTCAATCTGGAAGAAGTTGGTCTGTATCGATCCCTGGCGCAGCAACGGGGTATGGCTTTCACGGATGCGGACAGTTTGCTTCCGGATCTCCATAGCTCTCTGTTTCGAAGGTTTTCGCGAACGTTTCTCGACCTTTCACGGCTGATTCCGGTGTCTGAAAATAGTGACAAGATAACCGTTGTCACCGATGATCCGGACGCGCGAACCGATCAGCTGGAGCGCTTAAGCCCTAATCGTGTAGTTGAATGCCTGCTGGTAACTCCGACGGATTTCCGGCGGCTCTGGTCGGCATTGGATCTTACGGTCAAGGGCAGCCGCTTCGTGGCGGATCAGTCGGCCGGCGTGGAAGAAAAACCGCTCATTAATGGACAGAGCAGTGACCTTTTGGGGGGCGAGCCGGGTCAGAAACACGTCAGCCCTTATCTGGTCTCTGTTTACGAAGCCATCCTGCTTGATGCGGTCAGCGAGAAAGCCAGCGACATTCATATTGAACAATACGGGGATCGGATCCGGATTCGCCTGAGGGTGGATGGGGACCTTCATGACCTCCCGCAATACCAGCTTTCCCCGCGTGAAATCAGAGGTGTAATTAATGTTATTAAGCTCCGGGCAGAGCTTAATATTGCCGAGCACCGCTTGCCCCAGGGCGGGCGCTCACGCCTGCAGTTAGGGGACACTTCCTACGATCTGCGGATCCAGACTCAACCTTCCCTGCACGGTGAGCACGCCGTCATCCGGCTTCTGCCACAAACTGGCCGGGCCATGACTATCGCAGAGCTGGGCATGTCTGAGCTGATCGGCGCGCGCTACCAGCGACTACTGGATAACCCGGCAGGATTGGTTCTGGTGGTTGGTCCTACCGGGTCAGGCAAGTCCACAACCTTGTATGCGGGGTTGCAGACGCTGGCGGACGATGGCCGGCGCAAGGTGATCACGGTTGAAGATCCGATCGAATACTCCATCGACAATGTCCAGCAGACCCGCGCTCGTCCTGAGATCGGTTTTGGATTTGCAGATGCGATGCGGGCGTTTGTGCGGGAAGACCCGGACGTTATCCTGGTTGGTGAAATCCGCGACCGGGAAACTGCCCTGGAGGCAATCCGGGCATCCCAGACTGGCCATGTTGTTCTCTCCACACTGCACTGTAATGATGCCGTGGATTCTCTGCAGCGGCTGTACGATCTTGGGGCCCATCCGAACTCCATTGCCGGCGAATTGCTGGCGGTGATTGCCCAGCGACTGGCCAAGCGGATTTGTAAGCATTGTTGCAAGCCGGCAAAACCGGACCTTGCGACTCTGGCGGAGCTCTTCCCCGACGGGCCCCCGGCCAACTTCCGCAGCTTCGAGGGTGAGGGCTGTGACAAGTGTAATGGTCGGGGAACCAAAGGGCGGGTTGCGATCGTGGAATATATGGAAGTGGATGCGGATATCCGAAACGCCATTTCCAGTCAGCCGCCAATTGGAGAGTTACGCTGGCGTTCTCTGGATGCGGGCCTGGTGACCATGCGTGACAGCGCCCTTGATCATGTGATTGAAGGCATTATTCCCCTGTCCGAATTGCCGCGTATTCTGCCGCGGGAGCGCATGGCACCGGAAGTCCGTGGTGGTCGTAGGAGCGCCTTATGAGCAAGTCGAAACAGCAGAAAGCCGCGCAGCGTGAACCGGTAGAAGTTACCTATGCGGATGAACTGGCAAGGCTCATGGACCTGGACCAGGGACCAGTGCCCCCGGGCTGGCGCATGTCCCCACGGGCTGTGGAAAAGTTTGTCATGGGCGATGATAACCTTGGTGTCGAGCGCAAGTTCGTCGCTGACCGTGCCATGGTTGTGCGTATTATCATTTCCCTGTGCACCAATCGCGGTTGTCTCCTGGTGGGTGAGCCTGGCACGGCAAAGTCCTGGTTGTCCGAACTGCTGGCGGCAGCGATTTCCGGTACTTCCACGCTGACGCTGCAGGGTGGTGCTGTGAGTCATGTCGGTCAGCTTCTCTACGGCTGGAATGAGGCGATTCTGCGCTCGGAGGGTCCCTGCCTGAAGGCGGTGGTTCCCAGCCCGTTGCTTAGGGGCATGATGGAAGGGCAGCTTGTCCGGTTTGAAGAAATTGCCCGTTGCCCCCAGGCGCTTCAGGACGCCCTGCTGTCGGTGTTATCCGACAGGGTTGTTGTCATTCCTGAGCTGGCGGGAGACGAAGGCGTTGTGCTGGCTCGCGAGGGTTTTAATGTCGTGGCTACATCCAACAGCATTGATGCGGGTGTTCACCAGATGAGTGCGGCTTTGAAACGGCGGATGGACTTTGAGGAGATCAGGCCCATCCGTAACCTCCCCGATGAAATGGATGTGGTGCGCCGCGAAGTCCGAAAGGCCAATGCCCATGCCGGTATCGATGTCGATCCGGACGAATCGGTCCTCGAAATCCTGGTGACCATGTTCCATGAATTACGTAACGGCCAGACTCTGGACGGTCGTAGCACGGATCGGCTCGCCGGATCGGCGCTTTCTACTGCCGAAGCGGTCTCTGTCGCTCACGCTGCCAGTCTTAACGCCTGGTATTACGGCGGAGGCAGCATGTCGGTGGAGCAGATGATGCACCATATCGTTGGCTCGGCTCTCAAGGACCAGCCCGAGGATCGCCGACGTTTGCGGCATTACTTCGAAACGACCGTGGCACTCCGTAAGGGCGAAAACTGGCAGCAGGCCTGGGATTTGCGGTCACTGATCCAGTGATCCGCTCCCGGGAGCGTCCGCGCTAGTATCCCGCCTGGCATCTTCGGGGGTTTGTCCCCGGATATGGAAGGCGAACGCCAGAATCTCGGCAATGACCCGGTAAAGGTTTTCCGGAATCTCCTCGTTCAGTGACAGGCGAGCCAGGATGCCCGCCAGTTCTGCATTTTCATAAAGCGGCACGTTGTGTTCGCGCGCAATGCGTATTATCTCCTCGGCCAGTTCATGTGTGCCGGTCGCGGTAATGGTGGGTGCTTTCTCGCCGTCGTATTTCAGCGCGACAGCGGCACTGGAGGTATGGGCTGAGGGGTTATCTGTCATGCGCGGGTGTCCACAAGTCTGTGCTCCAAACGGGTTGCCAAGTGCTCAGGGCTGCCGCGACGGCATTCCAGGTCGGTTACTTCCAGCCCCAGGTCGGTCAGACTTCGCCGAAGCAGGGGTAGCTCCTGGTTAACCTGTCGCAGGGTCGTCTGTTTTTCGGCCCAAACGCGCGCGCTGACGCTTTCATGTCGCAGGGATATGTCAAAATGCAGCGGTCCAGCCTCATCCAGATCCATGGCCAGAGCAAGTCTCCATTCACTGGCCGGAGCCTTACGTTCGCTGTGCTGCCCACCCTGTTCATCCTGATGCTGTTCAATGCGAAGCTGAGCAATTCTTGGCTCATTCTGTGGTGTTACCCAGGGCAATTCCAGCAAGAGTGTGGATAAGGGTGCAGGCGCTTCTCCTCCTCCGGCACGGGCTGTCAGCACCTGGCTGTGGAGCTGATTTACCGTAATCCGGTTCAGCATTCCGGCCAGCAGGCGCAGCATCTGTCCCACCGTCGTCGGCTCTCTATCGGCGCTGGCCGGAGGCGTTGAGGCCATGGCCTGGGGAAATTGCAGAGGTGCCTGTATCAACTCCGGTGAGGCGAGTGGGGTCAGCCGATTGAATCCTTCCGGGCCATCACCCTGTTGGGCGAGCAGGGTCGTGATTACCCGGCCTATTGCCAGCTTGAGGTCTGGCAGAGCCGCTGACGGCGTCTGTGTCAGGCGTGATTCGGCAAACAGTCCGCTTTCTGAAATCCACTGCTTGACCTGTTGCAGGGTCTGATCCTGGCCACCGGTTCCTGGTTGCATTGCGGAACTTGCCGGAAGTCTGGCGAGGACCTGTTGTACGGCCTGCCGGGCGGCTTCGGGGAGTGGCTGGACTGCTCTGCCAGATGGAAGCTGGCCGGGCAGGGCGTCGGGCTTTACCCCCTGGGTCAGACTGGTCAGCAGTTTGGCAAAGCCGCCTTGCAGGTTCTGTTGCCAGGGTATGCGCTGAGCGAGGGCTCTTGCAATGCCGGCTTCCTGCGCTGGCGCAAGCTTGCCCATCAGCTGCAATTCGTTGCCGGCCCGCATCACCTTTACCCAGTCTCCGGTTTCCAGCTCGGTGCGGCCAATGACAGCCTGTACCAGAAGTGATTTGCCGCGAATGTCCAGTAGTATGTCCGAAGTTGCCGTGCCTTGACGGCCAATGATCTCTGCGACTCTTGCGAGGGTGGTTTCCCGGTTGGCCAACTGCAATTGTTCCAGTTGTTGCCGTGCCGACAGGGCAACGGACTCCCGGCCCTGCGTTGTGGTCTCCGCCGGCATGGCAACGGGTGCCCGCCCCTGCGTGCTGGTTTCGCCTGGCTTGGTGGGCAACACTGGTTTTTGCCCCTGAGGCGTTGGTGGCTGTTGGCTGCTGGGTAATTTCATCGTGACCGAATTGATGTTAGACATGAGTATTCCGGAGGCGCTTTCGTTATAATACGCCGCGCCGGCGACTCCTGCCGTGAATAATGTCTGCACCCGCCGTGTCAGTCATGAATACACCCGATGCTGCTAACGTGCGCATCGTCCTGGATACGGGGCCCTGATGTCTGAGCCGTTACTACAGGCTGTCAATCTGCAGTGTGAAAGGGATAAACGGATTCTGTTCCGTGACCTTTCGTTCTCCATACTGCCCGGGACGGTTACCCGTGTCGAGGGCCCTAATGGCTCCGGTAAAACCACCCTGTTGCGTATCCTGGCGTGTTTGAACGATGCCTGGTCCGGCGATCTGTTCTGGTGTGGGGAAGCCAGGTCTGGCCAGCAGGAGGAGTTCCTCCGCAACACGCTTTATCTGGGGCATCGGCCCGGCATCAAGTCACTTCTGACACCGATCGAGAATCTCCGGGCCCTGATGGCCGGTAGACGGCCGGTGTCGGATCAGGTTCTTCGCCAGGCGCTTGATGGTACCGGCCTGAGTGGCTTTCACGACGTGCCTTGCCGGAACCTGTCAGCGGGGCAGCAGCGGCGGGTCGCTCTGGCCCGGTTGCTGATCGCCGATGAGCCGCTCTGGCTTCTGGATGAGGTGTTCACCGCCATCGATGCCGATGGTGTCACCGCTATTGAAGCCCTCTTACAGCAACGCGCGGCAGAAGGTGGTGCTGTGGTGGTAACCACCCATCACGATCTCAGGCTCCCGGCAATGAAGCGAATCGTGCTTGGCGGAGGGCAGAATGATGAATGTTGATGTCCGACCGGTGGTCAAAAGGCTGGACAGCGGCGTTGGTTCTTTCGATGCCATGAAGGCGGTCTTCACACGGGATATGAAAGTGGCTTTCCGGCAAAGGCAGGACCTGCTCAATCCTTTGCTCTTTTTTGTCATGGTTGTCACCCTGTTTCCCCTCGGGGTTAGTCCGGAAGTGTCATTCCTGAGAGAAGCCGGTGCAGGTATCCTGTGGGTGGCAGCTTTATTGTCGGTGTTGCTCTCGCTCGACCATCTGTTCCGGCACGATTTCGACGATGGCACACTCGAGCAGCTGGTGCTTCAGCCCCAGCCGCTGTTTCTGCTGGTATTGGCGAAAACTCTGGCGCACTGGATGCTCACGGGGCTGCCATTAGTGCTGTTAACGCCGGTTCTCGGTGTCATGGTGCATCTGGAGGGGAACTCTATTGCAGTTTTGTGTCTAACGCTGCTGATTGGTACGCCGGTACTGAGCCTGATTGGCTCCATCGGCGCAGCGTTGACTCTCGGGCTGAGATCGGCGGGTGTGCTCTTGTCCCTGCTGATCATTCCGCTGTACATTCCGGTCCTGATTTTTGGTACGGGATCGGTAGCGGCGGCGGCCGACGGCGCACCGGTGGGTGCCTATCTGGCTTTAATGGCGGCGTTTCTGGTGTTGGCGATAACACTGGCACCCTTTGCATCGGCCGCGGCGCTCAAAATCAGCCTGTCCAACGCATAGGAATAACGAGATGACTTACAGGGTATCCGTCTGATGTGGCAGTTATTTCATAAACTGGGGTCGCCCAAATGGTTCTTTGGTATTGCCGCCTGGTTGATGCCCTGGCTTCTGGTAGGCGGTATTGCATTGTTGATGGCTGGGGTCGTGTGGGGGCTGGCATTTGCGCCCCAGGATTATCTCCAGGGTAACAGTTACCGCATCATCTTCATCCATGTTCCGACGGCGTTTCTGGCCCAGTCAGTCTATGTCATGATGGCGGTCGCCGGTGTGGTCACACTGGTGTGGCGAATGAAGCTGGCAGATGTTTTCGTCAAAGCTGTGGCGCCGGTCGGGCTGGTACTGACTTTTCTTGCACTGTTTACCGGAGCGGTATGGGGCAAGCCTACCTGGGGTACCTGGTGGATCTGGGATGCCCGCCTGACGTCCATGCTGATTTTACTGTTTCTCTATGGTGGTGTGATCGCCCTGGACCGTGCCATCAATGACGAAAAATCGGCGGCCCGTGCGGTTGCTGTGCTGGTGCTCGTAGGCGTGGTGAATATCCCGATTATCAAATACTCCGTGGAGTGGTGGAATACCTTGCACCAGCCGGCCACGTTCAAGCTAACCGAGAAGCCGACCATGCCGGCAGAAATGTGGGTGCCATTATTGCTATCGGTTCTCGGGCTATACCTTCTGTTCGGCTGGCTGGCCTGTCTTAGGATGCAGACGGAAATCCTGATCCGGGAGCAGCGTACCCGCTGGGTGCAGGACCTGGTTATGGCGGGGAGGCACTGATTGATGGCGTTTGAATCTTTTGCAGCGTTTGTTGCGATGGATGGCCACGGCCCTTACGTTTGGGCTTGCTATGGCACTTTCTTTGTTCTGATGGCGGCGATGATGATTTTGTCCCTCCGGCGCCGCAGGGCAGTGATTGAATCCTGTCGCCAAGCGTATAAACCTCTTGATGGCTCGGGTGATGCGTCGGTTTCGCGGACCTCGGCGACATTTACGCGAGTTAACGTTTCCCATGACTGAAGGGCAGGTATCGAATGCACCCAACCCGTAAAAAACGGCTGACCATCGTTCTGTTCCTGGTGGCAGGGATCGCTGTGGCGGTCGGTCTGACCACCTATGCGTTGAGACAGAACATCAACCTGTTCTATGACCCGACACAGATCTCGGATGGTGAGGCACCCGTAGATGTCAGAATTCGTGCCGGTGGCATGGTGGAAGAAGGATCTGTTATCCGTGATCCGGACAGCCTGATGGTGGAGTTCCGGGTAACAGACTTCAATGCCTCCGTTCCGGTGCAGTACACGGGTATCCTGCCCGACCTGTTTGCCGAGGGACAGGGTGTAGTGGCGATGGGGCGGCTGGACAATCGTGGCCGCTTCGTGGCGGACCAGGTGCTGGCAAAGCACGACGAGAAATATATGCCACCAGAAGTGGCAGATTCCCTTAAAAAGGCCTCGGAAGGCGAGGGCAAGGTCGTGGAGTCTGCGGAATCCGCAGCTTACTGATAACACATTAACGGCCAGATGGCTGGAGGGCTTTGATGTATCCGGAACTCGGACAGCTTGCACTGATTCTCGCGCTGCTGTTGGCAGTGCTCCTTTCCGTTGTGCCCCTGGTGGGATCCATTACTGGCCGGGATAACCTGCAAGCGTTCGCGCGACCGCTGGCCTCAGGGCTGTTTGTCTTTATCGGCCTGGCGTTTGCGGTTTTGACCCATGCCTTCCTGACCGATGATTTCTCAGTGGCCTATGTTGCCAATAACAGCAACAGCCTGCTGCCCTGGTATTTCAAGTTCAGTGCGGTCTGGGGCGGCCATGAAGGCTCGCTGTTGTTGTGGATTCTGATGCTTTCCGGCTGGACGCTGGCTGTGGCTATCTTCAGCCGCCGGCTGCCATCGGTAATGATTTCTCAGGTGCTGTCTGTGCTGGGCATGGTTTCGGTTGGCTTCCTGCTGTTCGTTATTGTCACCTCAAACCCGTTTGATCGTCTTTTGCCCAATGTTCCTGCAGATGGCGCTGATCTGAACCCATTGCTTCAGGATTTTGGTCTGATCGTGCATCCACCTATGCTCTACATGGGGTACGTAGGCTTCTCTGTGGCTTTCGCCTTTGCCATTGCCGCGCTGATAAACGGACGGCTGGATGCCGCCTGGGCTCGCTGGTCGCGCCCCTGGACCACAGTGGCGTGGTCGTTCCTCTCGGTTGGCATTGCCCTGGGTAGCTGGTGGGCTTATTACGAGCTTGGCTGGGGCGGCTGGTGGTTCTGGGATCCGGTGGAAAATGCGTCCCTGTTGCCCTGGCTTGCGGGCACGGCATTGATGCATTCACTGGCGGTGACGGAAAAGCGGGGCGTATTTAAAAGCTGGACGGTATTGCTGGCCATTGTCACTTTTTCACTGAGTCTGCTGGGTACCTTCCTGGTACGTTCCGGTGTTCTGACTTCGGTACATGCGTTTGCCTCTGATCCGGAACGGGGTGTCTTTTTGCTGGGCTTGTTGGCGATTACCGTGCTGGCCAGCCTGACCCTCTATGCGTTTCGCGCGCCGGTTGTTCACGTGAGAGCCAGTTACGGTTCCCTTTCCCGGGAAATCTTCCTCCTGCTTAATAACGTCTTGCTTGTATCCGCCACTTTGCTGGTGGGCGTGGGCACACTGTATCCGCTGGTGCTCGATTACCTGGATATGGGCAAACTATCCATCGGCGAGCCTTTCTTTAACCTCACCTTCAGTCCGTTGGCTGTGGCTACCGGGCTATTAATGGGGGCCGGGATTTTCTCCCGCTGGAAGAGGACCGATGGAGGGTGGCTCGCCCGAAAACTGCTGTGGCCGCTGGCCATTAGCCTTATTGCCAGCACGGCGGTCGTGATGGGTTACGGTGGCTTTAAGCCCTGGGCTTTTGCCGGGCTCTTTTCAGCCATGTGGGTGGCCGTGGCCACCTTCTGGGATCTCTGGGACAAGTCCGCATCTCGCAAGGGGCGCATTCACGGGCTCAAACGCCAGTCCCGAAGCTATTACGGGATGGTTCTTGGGCACCTCGGGCTGGCCATTACCATGGCCGGCGCTACTGTGGTTTCCAATTACGGCCTTGAACGTGATGTTCGTATGACGCCTGGCGATGTGGCCACCGTGGGGGACTACCAGTTTGTCTTCCGCGGAATCGGTGACCGCCGCGGCCAGAATTTCACGGCTCAGTACGGCAGTTTTGACGTCATGCTGGAGGGAGAGCAAATTGCCGAACTGCATCCTGAAAAGCGCCAGTATTCCGTAGGGATGAGTGTCATGACCGAGGCTGATATTGATGCTGGCCTTTTCCGGGATATTTTTGTTGCTATCGGTGAGCGGATTTCAGATGACGCCTGGGCCATTCGTCTGCAATACAAGCCGCTGATTCGCTGGCTCTGGCTTGGAGCGTTGTTCATGGCGGCAGGTGGCTTCCTGGCTATCGCGGATCGACGTTACCGTATTCGTGAGCAAGCCGATGAGCGGCGATCGACCAGGGCACAGCCCGTTGGAGGATCTGAAGATCCGGCAGGAGCCGCATCGTGAAGAGGTTCCTTCTGTTTCTCCCCGTGCTGGTCGCTCTGATTCTGGGTGTTGTGCTGTTTGCGGGTATTGGTAAAGACCCGACAAAACTAGAGTCGGCTCTGATTGGTAAGCAGGTTCCTGCGTTTAACCTGACGGACCTGCATGACCCGGATGTGAAACTGGACCAGGCCCTGCTCAAGGGCAAAGTTCAGTTGCTGAATGTCTGGGGTACCTGGTGTCCCTCCTGCCGGGATGAGCATGGAGATCTGATGTGGCTTGCCCGCGAAAAAGGCGTGTCTATTATCGGGCTTAACTACAAGGACGACCGGGCGGATGCACTGGTTTGGCTGGACCGCCTGGGTGACCCATATCAGGCCACCATCTATGACCCGAAAGGCACCCTCGGTTTTGATCTGGGCGTATATGGTGCACCAGAGACCTTTGTAATAGATGCCCGCGGTGTGGTTCGCTACCGCCATGTCGGTGTCATCAACGAGAAGGTTTGGGAGGAGACCCTGCTCCCTGTGATCAATGACGCGCGGGAGAACGGTTGATGTTCAGGTTATTCCCGACTCTGTTATTTGTGTTGTTTTCTGCCGTCGCCATGGCTGAAGTTGCGGATGTCTATGAGTTTGATGCTGCGAACGAGGAGACGCGTTTTCAGAATCTCACTGAAGAGTTGCGTTGCCCAAAGTGTCAGAACCAGAATATTGCCGATTCCGATGCTCCCATTTCCCAGGATATGCGGGATGAGGTATACCGCATGATCCAGGGTGGGGCCAGCGATGAGCAAATCATGGATGCCCTGGAGGCTCGCTTCGGTGAATTCATTCGATACAAGCCGAAAGTGGAGAAACGGACCATCCTGCTTTGGGCCACGCCGGCCATAGCTGTATTCGGCGGCTTTCTGATTGTTGCCGGAGTTGTGATCCGCTCGCGTCGTGGCGCCAGCCAGGCGACAGCGCTCACCGCCGAAGAGAAAGTCAGAGCCGAAAAGATTCTCGCAGAGAGCAATCAGGACAAAAGTACCTGAACCGACCTGTTTTCTGCTGCACCCATTACTGAACCTGTGACGATATCTCCATGACAGAAACATTCTGGATTGCCGCAACGGTACTAATCATTATCGCCCTGGCGTTTGTCCTGTACCCGGTGCTTTTTCAACAACCTGCGGCCCGTGAGCGCGCCGACCTCAGAAACCAGAATCTGATGGCCTACCGGAGCCGCATGAAGGAGCTGGACCGGGAGTACGAGACGGGCGTGCTTGATGAAGAGAACTACCGCCAGTTGAAAGATGAACTGGCAGGATCAATGCTGGACGACGTTTCCGAAGCGGAGGTCCCGGAGCGTGTTGTCACCGGGCGGCGGAGTGCGATGGTTGTGGGGCTGTTATCCATTCTGTTGATACCGGCCGCCACCTTCATGCTTTATCAGGAATGGGGTGCCATGGACCGGGTAGAGCAGTTCATTACCATGCAGAAGATGGGTGATGCAGACTCTGCCCGTGAAGCTCAGATGAGCCAGCTTACATCTCAGCTTCGTGACAAACTCGAGGCCAGCCCGAACAATCCTGATGGCTGGGCCATGCTCGGGCGGACCTACATGCGGCTTGAGCGCTATGAGGATGCCGCCTGGGCGTTTCAGAGTCTCGCTGACAGTGTGGCGGATGATACCCGGGCCCGCGCTGTCGCACTGGGGCTGGCTGCCCAGGCATTGTTCTTCCGCAGTCAGGGCGTCATGACCGACGAGGTGACCACTGCAATTGATGCTGCCCGGGCGCTGAACCCAGACGAAGTGAATGCCCTCGGGCTTCTTGGTATTCACGCCTTTAGCCAACAGGAGTACCGCGAGGCCATTCGTTACTGGGAACGCATCGGGGAAGTGGCACCGCAACACCCTCAAATGGCCTCTATTCGCGGAGGTATCGAGGAAGCATACCGTCGTCTGGGCGAAGAGCCGCCAAAAATGGACATCGCAGCCGCCTCAGGACCCGGTGTCATGGTCCGGGTGAAATTGGCAGATGCATTTTCAGAAAAGGTACCGGCTGACACCACGCTGTTTGTTTTTGCGAGACAGGTGGGTGGTGCTGCGGGGCCTCCGTTGGCCATTGCCAGACTGACAGCTGGAGACCTGCCGGTCGAAGTTCGCCTGGATGACAGTAAATCGATGTCGCCGCAGGCGAAGATCTCCGCGGCACAGGAAGTGATGGTTACCGCAAGGCTGAGCCGGTCAGGCAGTGCCATGGCTCAAGCCGGAGACTGGCAGGGGAGTGTCGATACCGCGCTTACTGTCTCTGCCGATCCCGGTGAGCCTGTGGAGCTGGTGATTGACCAGCAGCTCACCAACTAAACCCGCAGCGGATGCATCAACCGGCAATTTTTCAGGCAGAAAGATTGCCGGGATAAAGCGGCGGAAGACCGGATTCAGGCGGCTCCTGGATCTCCTTTCGCCGGACTCTCTCCAGTGCCTGTGCCAGGGGCCTCCCATCCCAGGTTTTGGTTTCTCTTGAAGCGGCTGTTGAAAACAGCCGTTCCTGGAGCTTAGCGAGCTCTGTTTTCAGTTCGGAATCTCCACAGAATTCCACGGCATCCGCGGCTGTCTGGAATTGATTGCCCGCGTAGCGGCTATTCACCCACTGGATGAGCAAGAGTGGTGTTGATGAAGAGCCATCCCGGGCAGCTTTAATCAGCTTTTCGAAAAGCTCCTTTTCCTGTTCGTTTTCGCGATGGTTTTCATGCCACGTTGGCACTAACCCTGTTCTCCGGGACCACCACCAGGCCGACATGGTCAGCAGCCACAAGCCGGCCAGAGTGAAGCTGAGCCATCGCCATGCAGTATTATTGTTGGGAGAATTTTGGGCTGCCGGTTGGCTTTCTTTAACTGCCGCGGGTTCGGAAATCGCGCTCTCCGTGGAAGCCTCTGTGGTTGGAGGAACTGATGAGCCGCTGGCAACCTGCAGGGTGTGTGCCGGAATAACCGCAAACTGTTGGCTGTCAGTATCAGTATCCCACCAGGGAATGCGTATTTCCGGGAGCGTCATGTCCCCAGGCTTTACCGGCACCAGTGCGTTAGTCTGGCTGAGGGTTGAGATCAGACCATCGGGCGTTACCTGAGTTGAGCGCTCGGGTTGATCCGGATAACTGCGCAATCCCTCCGGTGTGGTATCCGGCAGCGGTGGCAGTGCTTCTGAAGGCAGCCCGTCAGCCTTCAGGGTCAATTCGCGGGAGAGGTTTTCACCGGTTTCCACCCGCATGGTCGGTGGAAGGCCGGCCTCTTCAATGGATAGATTACTTGCAGGCAACCAGGTATCGCCGGTGAAGGCGGCGGGCACATCTTTTACCGGAACATCGAAGAGTTTCTCGCTGTCCCTCAGGAAAATCAGTTTGCCATTCGCATCCCGGGCCTGCCCCTCAAACCGGATCGCCGGTAGAGAAAGTTCACCCGGTTTTTGCGGAAACAGGGCATATCGTCGTTCCACCACCCGGTAACGAACACCGTCCCGGTAGCGGGAGAACTCCTGCTGCTTTCCCAGAGGCTCAATGATCGCGTTTGGATGCACAGGTTCGGAAAGCTCACCGCGAATCAGGTTGCCATTGAAAAACAGACGAATGGTCAGGGTTAGCTGTTCCTGTACATACACCTCGGCTTTGTCTGCGGACAGTTCAACAAAACTGTCTCGCGTCGCCTTGCCCTGGCCAGGCGGATTGCCACTTACTACCTCCACGGTAACGGGTTCGGAGGTGGAGTCCTTGAAGGTAAGAGGAGGGATGGTCAGCTTGCCGGTTTTTTTCGGTGCCAACTGATAGGTCCATGTGATTAGCCCGGTCATATCGTTATCAACCGTGCGGATGCTGTAGCGTTGATTCCGCCCCAGAATTTCGAAATCCGGTTCCACTTTCTCAATATCCGGGGCGGGCAGGTTGGAAAGATCAAAATTGAACAGGTTGCTCAGATTGATGTCCAGCTTCATGGTGCCAGTCACCGTGACCGTCAGAACCTCACCCTCGTACAGTTGTGTGCGGTCCGGCTCGACCTTGAGCTCCTCTGCCTGAAGTATGGTCGCCAGGCCCATCAGCATCAGCATCAGCAGCAGGACCACGGGGGAAATAAGCCGTTTTACCATGGTGTGTCGCCCTCATCAGATGGTGTCTCACGTTGCTGGTATTGCTGCAGGAATTTGCGTTTAAGCAGACCACCGGGGTTGTCCGGAATCCTGCGGAGCCATTGTTCCTGACCCTGGGTAAGAGGCTTTTCCGAGATCCGGGCAGGGGCCTCGGCCATTTCTTTCTGGCCATCCTCGCCAGACTGCTGATCGGTGTTGGCGTTTTCCTGCTGCTTCTGGCCATCTGCCGGCCTGTTCTCGCTGCTATTGTCTTGCCCCTGTTCGTTCCCTGACGATTGCTGCGACTGCTGGCCTGGGTCCTCATTGCTACCCGAACCTGACTGGCTGTTCTGCTGCTGTTGATCCTGATTGCCGGACGACTGGTCGGAATCTTGTTGCTGGCTGCTGTCCTGACTGTTTTCGGAGTTCTGTTGCTGTGAAGAGTTTTGCTGTTGCTGCCTGAGCAGTTCGTCCACCAGATTCCGGTTGTATTGCGCGTCTTCCAGCTCCGGCGACTGTTCCAGGGCAGTATCGTACGCCTCGATTGCCTGTTCCAGCTTGCCTGCCCGGGCGAGCGCATTGCCGCGGTTGTAATCGGCCAGAGGACCTTCAACGCCCGAGAATTCTTTTGCCGCCTCCTGGAACTTGCCTGACTTGTAGAGGGCGGAACCCCGCCATTCCGGTGTTTGCAGTAGTTTGGTGGCCTGATCAGGATTCTGCTGAATCAGTTCCGGTGCCCGTTGATCCTCCCGTTGCCACAATGCGGCCCAGTCCATCGCCTGGGCAGGTTGCGGCATCAGTGGCAAGAAAGTCAGCGTGATCGCAGTGAAAGCACCTCTTCGCCAGCCCAGCAGCATCAGCGGTAACGCAAGCCAGAGTAACCAATAGCCATCATCCTGCCAGCGGTTGATGGTCAGCCCGTTTTCGGTTTCCTGCCATTGGTCACTGTCAGAAGGAGACAGGTCAAGGTACCGGATGTCGGCGTTGTCCAGGGTAAGCTCATGACTCCCACCACCATTGCCTCGGGCTAACGCAGCCAGGCCTTCGGGGTCAGCCCGGGCAATCACAATGTCGCCGTTGTCACGGATAAAACCGCGTTTTGCCAGGGGGATGGGGCCGCCTTGCTCGGTTCCGACCACCAGCGTGCTGAGTGAGATCTCGGTTCCTTTAAGCGTGTCCTTGATGCTGGAGAGGTACCGTGTGGATACCTCGTCAGTGATGAGTAGTATACGGCCCCGCCCGGGCGCACCCTGTTCAAGCAAGGCCCTGGCCCGGGAGATTGCCAGGTCGGCGCGATTACCCGTTGCCGGCATGATAACCGGATCCAGTACACCGAGCATGCCTTCGATGGTCTTGCTGTCGTCGGTCAGAGGGGTGACGACATGGGCATCCGCAGCGTAGACAATCAAGCCATTGAGGCTGCCGTCGCGGAGTTCGAGGATATCCCGGATCTTGCGTTTGGCGAGCGTCAGTCGGTCCGGCTCCAAATCCGTCGCGAGCATGGACAGGGACAGGTCCAGGGCAATCACCAGACTGTCGCCTGGTTGTTTCAGGGGCGTCGGGGCCTCTCTCCAGGCTGGACCGGCAAGGGCGATCGCCAGCAATGCCACAGCTAGCGAAACCGGCAATATTGGTGAGGCGTTTTTCTGGCCGGCATTACCATGGTGCCGGATAACCGGTGCAAGCAGGTTATCCGGAATTAACCGGGACCAACCGCTGTCGCCAAGACGGAGGTGGCGGAGTGTCACATAAACCAGCGGCAGGGCGACGATCAGCAAAAGCCAGAACGGACGCAGGAAATGAAAATCAGTCATGCGCTTTACCTCCTGCAGCCTGCTGGCGGGAAACCTGTAGAGCTTTTAGCTGCCTGGTCAGGAGAAGCAACAGCCACAGTATTGCGGAGATGCCGGCGGGCCAAACATAGAGCTCGGTGACAGGGCGGTAGTATTTACCTTCGAGCTCAATCGGTTCCAGCTGGTTAATGCTTTCATAAATCATCTCCAGCTCCGGCAGGCTGCGGGCCCTGAAGTAGCGACCACCGGTCTGCTGGGCCATCCTGGTCAACAGACCTTCATCCAGATCCCGGGAGGGATTCACCTGGCGTGAACCCAGGAATCCGCGTTGCACCATCGATTCTGCGCCAATGCCGATGGTGTAGATTCTCACGCTGGCTGCCTTTGCTATCTCGGCGGCCTTGTCCGGGGCAATCGCTCCGGCGGTGTTGGCGCCATCAGTCAGGAGTACGACGACCCGCTGATCCTGTGGTCGGTCTCGCAGGCGTTTGACCGACAGGCCAACCGCATCACCGATGGCGGTCGCCCGGCCGGCCATGCCGAGCCCCGACTCTTTCATCAGGGTACGGACTGTCTCAAGGTCAAAGGTCAGGGGGGCCTGAACATACGGCTGGGTACCGAACAGAATCAGCCCGAGACGATCTCCCTTCCTTCGGGTAATGAAGTCGTCCAGTACCACCTTGACTGCCTGGAGCCGATTGATAGTACGGCCCTGAATGATCATGTCCTGTTCATCCATACTGGGGGAGATGTCGACCACCAACATAAGGTCCCGGCCCGAGACAGGCATCTGTACCTGTTCACCTACATGCTGGGGGCGGGCAATGGCAACAACCAGCAGAAGCCACATGACGAATAGCAACAGTTTCTGCCACAACGGCGTCGCATTACCCTTTCTGCTGACCCCCGGGAGGTCAGACAGCCAATGCCCGACGGGAAGGATTGGCGCGTCCACGGATTGCCCCATGGGGCGACGCCATTGCAAAAGCAATGGTACAAGTGCCAGCACGAGCAACCAGGGATAGGCCAGGGTCAGCATGTCTGTCCTCCCAGCCACCGATGGGCAAACGCCAGGGCCTGGCCGGGGTCTGCCGTTGTCACGGGTTGCCATGTGCTATGAACGATGGCTTCAACAATAGGGCGGGAAGCTACACGGTCATTCGGTGCGTTGGTCAGCAGGAACTCGATCCAGTCATCCCCGGACAGGGCTTCCGGATGAAGGTTCGGGTACCCTTCCCGCGCTGCCCGCTTAAGCAGAGTGTTCAATTGCGCGAACCACTGGGCGGTTGGTTGCTGGTGACGTTCCAGATTGGCCAGCTCGGCTTTTGCCAGACGTATCCAGAGGTTTCTCCGGCGCCGACGCCGCACGAGCCAGACCGCCAGGGCGAGCAGGAGTATCAGAATTATCGCCAGAATCCACCAGCCGGGCGCGGGTGGCCAGAAGCCTCCGGACTGGGGCATATGGATATCCCTGAGCTGACTTAGGGGGTCCTGTGGGTTCATCCGATGCGCCCTCCGGGACCTAGCAGGGCTTTCAGTGTCAAGGCAGGGTCATCGCCGGTGGAAACAGTCGCCGTGGCCACTCCAGAGGTTCGAAAACATTCCACAAGGCGGGCCTCATGGTGTTCGACTTTCCTGCGCCAGGCTTCCTGGAACCTGGTGTTGGAAGCATCAAACCACACAGGACCGTCAGGACCCGCGACTGCAAATCGACCGCTGTGGGGCAGGTTCAGCTCCAGTGGATCGACAATCCTCAGAGCACTGACGGAGTTATGGCGAGCGAGTGCGCCCAGAAGAGACCCTGT
This sequence comes from Marinobacter sediminum, assembly GCF_023657445.1. Taxonomy (NCBI): domain Bacteria; kingdom Pseudomonadati; phylum Pseudomonadota; class Gammaproteobacteria; order Pseudomonadales; family Marinobacteraceae; genus Marinobacter; species Marinobacter sediminum. Next base: position 755,173 of record NZ_JAGTWY010000001.1, read on the forward strand.
TTCCGGGGAAATGCTGAGGAAATCACTGATCACGAAGATCCGGCTGCCGGTATGGGCAACGCGTCTGGCTTCAGCGAGGGCTTTGTCCAAAGGGGCGAGGGTTCTCTCAGGATCGGCCGCTGAAGGCTCGCTGCCTGGCTGGTGCTGTTGTTCCGCCAGAGTATCCAGCAGCCGAAGCACCGATTTCTTACGCCTTGCAGGCCGCTGCACGCTCAGCTTGTCACCATTGAATACAATGCCGCCAACCTGATCCCCGGCCCAGAGCGCGAGCCAGGCGAGTAATGAGGCCACCTGCGCGCAGCGAACCTGCTTGTAGGCACCGGTGCTTGCAAAAAACAGCGTCGGGCCAAGATCGCACAGCAGCAATACGGGGCGTTCCCGTTCTTCCTCGAAAAGTTTGGTGTGAGGAGCCTGACGCCGGGCCGTCACTCGCCAGTCAATACTGCGGATATCATCTCCGGGCTGATATTGACGAACTTCCGCGAACGCCATCCCCCGTCCCCGTTGAGGTGAGCGTTGCAGTCCCGCCTGGCGCGTCCGTACCTGTCGTGCTGATGGCAGTTTCAGGGCCCGGGCGTCCGCCTGCAGGCGAATCAGGTCGGGAAGGCTGATGTGTGTGACAGCGTCGATGATGGCCATAGTGGCTTTGTCAGTATCTTGTCTCAATTGACAGAATCAGGCGGTGACCGGTACCCGGTCGATCAGGCGCTGGACAACCATGTCTGCAGTCATGCCTTCGGCTTCGGCTTCGAAGGTCAGCAGAATGCGATGGCGCAGCACATCGAAGGCCATGGCTCTCACATCATCCGGTGTGACATAGTCCCGGCCGTTAAGCCAGGCCAGTGCCCGCGCACAGCGGTCCAGGGCAATGGTTCCCCGTGGGCTTGCGCCGAAGGCTGTCCAGCGAGCCAGTTCCGGGTCGAGACTCGCCGCGTCCCGGGTTGCCAACACCAACGCCAGCAGGTACTGCTCCACCGGCTCGGCCATATAAATGTCGGCGACTTCGCTCCGTGCCTCGAAGACCTGTTCGGCTGTCAGGCGACTATCCGCTGTTGGTTGGCCCTGACGATAGTCATTGCGGGCGAGGTGCAATATCGCTTTCTCAGCGTCTGCGGACGGGTAATCAATCACCACATGCATCAGGAAACGGTCAAGCTGGGCTTCCGGCAGGGGGTAGGTGCCCTCCTGCTCAATCGGGTTTTGGGTCGCCATGACCATGAATAGTTGGTCCAGCGGGAATGTGCGCATTCCAACGCTAACCTGTCGCTCACCCATGGCTTCCAGCAATGCCGACTGGACTTTGGCCGGTGCCCGGTTGATTTCATCGGCCAACACCAGATTGTGGAAAATGGGGCCGTGTTGAAATTCAAAGCTGCCAGTCTCGGCACGGTAGATCTCGCTGCCGGTGACGTCTGATGGTAGTAGATCCGGAGTGAACTGAATACGGTGGAAGTCGCCTTCCAGGTGATCGGCGAGGGCCTTTATCGCGGTGGTCTTCGCAAGGCCGGGTGCCCCCTCAACCAGCAGATGGCCGTCGGCCAGAAGAGCGATGAGTAGCCGGTCGACCAGCTTTTCCTGCCCAATTATCCTTTTTGCCAACTGCGATCTGAGTTCACCGAACGTATGCTGTAACGACATTGAAAGTGACTACTCCCGTTTTGTTGGGTTCACTATAAGTACGTGTATCGCGCCTAGGTAGTTGCCGCAGTTTTGGTGTCTGGGCGGCAAAAATCAAGGGTTTGACTATGCTTATGTGACGATAGGTCGATTACGTTTATTTCACACTAACCGAGGTCAACCATGAATGCGCTGACAGTAGCCAGCAAGGATCAGTTTTTCGAGCAGTTGGCTGACGCTTTCGCACAAAAGATCACAAAAACCGAAGCAAAGAAGATCAGCGAATTCGCCAAACAGCATTACGCCCACATTCCTCTCGAGGAACTGGTTAGTCGAAGGTTCTCAGATACCTACGGCGCTGTTCTTGCAGCATGGCAGTTTCTGCAGAAGCGAAATGCGGACGAGACTCCGGTTTTGGTGTTCAATCCGGATCTGGAAAGCGACGGGTGGCAGTCTACCCATACCGTCATTTTTATTCTGCATCCGAATATTCCCTTTCTGATTGACTCCCTTCGTATTGCCATCAATCAGCAGGAGATTGGTACCCATTCCATCCAGCACTCCATTCTTCGGGTAGAGCGGGACAACGACGGCAAGCTCGCGAAACTGCATTCAACCAAAAAAGCCAGTGCCGGTACATCCCACGAGGCTTTCATCGTTCTCGAGATCGATCGCCATAGTGGTCCTGAGGACCTCAGGCAGCTTGAAGAGACTCTCCAGACCGTATTGCATGAAGTACGCATCGCCGTTTCAGACTTTCCAGTAGTGAAGCAGAAAGTTACCGAGGCTTTGGCGGAGCTGGATGCCACCACAGCAGAAATCACGGATGAGGAAAAGGACGAGGCAAGGGCATTTCTGAACTGGCTGGTGGACGATCACTTCACCTTCCTCGGTTACGATGAATACGATTTTGTCCGAGATAAGACCGGCATGGTGGTGCGTCGGGTTGAAAAATCAGAACTGGGGATCCTGCGCGTTAACAATGAGCGCCCGGATCGGGTCCGCCTTAACGAATTGCCCCAGCGTACTCGCCATGAGATGACCCGTACCGACGACACCTTTATCTTCGCCAAATCGGCACAGCGGTCGAGGGTTCACCGTCCTGCCTACCCCGACTATATTGCGGTAAAGAAATTCAACAGCAAGGGTGAAGTGGTCGGCGAGCGCCGGTTTCTGGGTCTCTACACAGCACGAGTATACAATGAGCGCCCTGACGAGATTCCCCTGCTGCGGAGGAAGTTCCAGTCCGTGATGAAACGTTCCGGTTTCCTCAAGGATGACTATGCAGGCAAAGAGCTGGAACAGATCCTGACGGTTTATCCGCGGGATGAGTTGTTCCAGATTGAGGCCAGCGAGTTGCTCAAAGTTGCCAAGAGCATTCTCTATATTCAGGAACGTCGGCGTATCGAGCTGTTTATCCGGGAGGATGTATACGGCCAGTTTGTGACCTGTCTGGCGTTTTTTCCGCGTGATATCTACAACACCGAACTGCGTCTGAAGGTCGAGCAGGTCCTGGTGGACACTCTGGACGCGGACGACATTGAGTTTGTGACTCACTTCTCTGAGTCTGTACTGGCTCGAGTTCAGTTCACCATCCGGGTTTCTCAGGTTGAAAACCGCCAGTTGCCGATTGCCGAGATCCGCGACAAGGTCATTGAGTTGGCTCAGTCCTGGCGTGACGGGTTAGATGAAGCCCTCAGTGAAGCCTATGGGGAAGAGCAGGGCAATGAACTCTACCGGCTGTGGGCAGGCGGATTTCCTGCCAGTTACACCGATATGTTTTCTCCACGTCGTGCCGCCATAGATCTTGAGCATATTGCCGGTGCCGTTAAGCACGATGACCTGGCGATGAGCTTTTACCGGGCGCTTGAAGAGGATGAGAGCACCCTACATTTCAAGTTGTTCTATCCGGATGAGCCTTTGCCTCTGTCCGATGTGATGCCAATTTTCGATAACCTCGGCTTCCGGGTCATCGGCGAGCACCCGTTTGAAGTGATTGACCGGCATGACAAAACAGTCTGGATTCACGATTTCACGCTGCGGGCATACACTGGCCATGTCGTGGATATTCATCGTATCCGGCCAATATTCGAAGACCTGTTCCGGCGGGTCTGGCATGGCGATGCGGAAAACGATGCGTTCAACCGTCTGCTACTGTCCTCTTACATGAGCTGGCGTGAAATTGCGTTGCTGCGTACGTTTGCGCGTTACATGCGCCAGATCAGATTCTCCAACAGTCAGACTTTCATCTCCAACACCCTGGTGAATCACGTTGAGCTGACCCGGATTCTGCTTGAGTATTTCGAGGTTCGCTTCAATCCGGACCGTTACCAGAGCGATGGCAAGAGCCGCGCGGTCCAGCAAAAGCTTGAGATTGAGTTCAATGCCGGTCTGGACGGGGTGGAAAACCTGAGTGAAGACCGGGTGCTGAGACTGTACCTGGAGCTTATGCAAGCCACATTGCGCACGAACTATTACCAGCCGGATGATCAGGGTGGTACCAAGCCGTACATCAGCATCAAGTTCGATCCGGCGAAAATCCCTGACATGCCCCTGCCGATGCCCATGTTTGAGATCTTCGTTTACTCACCAAGAGTGGAAGGTGTTCACCTTCGGGGTGGAAAGGTGGCCCGAGGTGGTCTGCGCTGGTCGGACCGGTTTGAGGACTACCGCACCGAGATTCTGGGGCTGGTGAAGGCGCAACAGGTCAAGAATGCGGTGATCGTGCCCGTAGGTGCCAAGGGTGGCTTCGTGGCAAAACGTTTGCCCGATCCGTCGGACCGGGAAGCCTTTCAGGCCGAGGGTATTGAAGCCTACAAGACCTTCATTCGGGGTTTGCTGGACATTACCGACAATCTCGTGAACTCGGGCATCCAGCCACCGGAGCGGGTGATTCGTCATGACGAAGACGATCACTACCTGGTGGTCGCAGCGGACAAGGGCACCGCTACGTTCTCGGATATCGCGAACGGCCTTGCTGCCGACTATGGCTTCTGGATGGGCGATGCTTTCGCGTCTGGTGGCAGCAACGGTTATGATCATAAAAAAATGGGCATCACAGCCCGTGGTGCCTGGGTTTCTGTTGAGCGCCACTTCCGTGAAATGGGGATTAACCCGGCGCTGGATGAGTTCACAGCCATTGGCATCGGAGATATGGGCGGTGACGTGTTCGGCAACGGCATGCTCTGTTCCGAGAAGACTAAAATGGTTGCCGCGTTCAACCATATTCACATTTTTGTGGATCCGACCCCGGATCCAGAGGCGAGCTTCAGGGAGCGCCAACGCCTCTTCCAATTGCCTCGTTCTGCCTGGACGGATTACGACACCAAGCTCATCTCCGAGGGCGGGGGCGTGTTCAGTCGTAACGCCAAATCAATTCCGGTTAGCCCGGAAATGAAGAAGCTGCTCGGCATCAAATCCGACAGGGTTCCTCCCAATATGCTGATATCCCACATCCTCAGGGCACAGGTCGATCTGCTCTGGGTTGGCGGTATCGGTACCTACGTGAAATCTGCGACTGAGTCACACGGCGATGTTGGTGACAAGGCCAACGATGGCCTGCGAATTAACGGCTCCGAGTTGCGCTGTAAGGTGGTTGGTGAAGGAGGCAATCTGGGGCTGACCCAGCTTGGTCGGATTGAATTCGCCCTCAAAGGCGGTCGGTTAAATACGGATTTCATAGACAACTCCGGCGGTGTCGATTGCTCGGACCACGAAGTCAACATGAAGATTCTGCTCAATCGGGCGGTCGCGCTCGGCGACCTGACCGGCAAACAGCGGAACGTTATGCTTGAGGAAATGACCGACGATGTAGCTGCCCTGGTGTTGAAAAACAACTACCGCCAGACCCAGGCCATCAGTATTGCCAGTGCGGATGCGGTTATACGGATGGAAGAATATCGCAGGTTGATGAACACCATGGAGAGCGAGGGTAAGCTTAACCGCTCGCTGGAGTTCCTGCCTGACGACGAGACCCTGTCCGAACGAAAGCTGGATAAAAAGGGCCTGACGCGGCCAGAACTGTCGGTATTGATTTCGTACGTAAAAGGGGATCTCAAGCAAACCCTGATCGCCAGCACTCTTCCCGATGAGCCTTTGCTGGCGGGTGAAATGTATAAAGTCTTCCCACGGGAGCTGACCCGGAAATTTTCCAGTGAATTGGGTGAGCACCAGTTGCGGAGAGAGATCATCGCGACCCAGATTGCCAATGACATGGTCAACCACATGGGTATCACCTTTGTGGAGCGACTCAGTCAATCGACGGGCGCTGATGCTGGATCAATCGCCCTCGCGTGGATCATTGCCCGCGACGTGTTCCGCATTGACAACTGGTGGGACAAGATTGAAAGCCAGGACTTCCATATCCCGGCCCAGATTCAGATGGAACTGATGCAGGATCTGATGCGCCTGATGCGCCGCTCGGTCCGCTGGCTCCTGCGTAATCGCCGGGCTGAGCTCAGTATTCAGAATCATATGGAGCGATTTGCCGACAGCGTTTGGGCCATCACGGCCGGCTTGCCAGACTATCTGGGCGAACAGGCACGTGTAGCCTGGGAGCGGCGCCATGCGGCGTTAGTGGATAAAGGACTTCCGAAGGAGCTGGCTTCAGTCTTATCGGGGACCGATTACCTCTACTCGTCTCTTGGTATCATTGAAGCGCAGGAAGCCTCCGGAATGCCCCTGAAGACCGTGGCCAACCTTTATCATGAACTGGGAGACATGCTCGACCTGAACTGGTTTGCCAGCGCCATTGCTTCGCTAAAGCCGGTTTCTCATTGGCAAGCCCTGGCACGTGAGAGTTTCCGTGAAGATCTGGACTGGCAACAGCGCGCGTTGACCACCGGCGTGCTCAGGCTGGCTGGAGATCCGGAAGGGGTACCCGCATGTGTAGAGAAATGGTTCCAGCGCCATCAACCCATGATAGCCCGTTGGAAATCAATGCTCGCGGAACTGAAGGGAGTGCGTGAGCCAGAGTACGCGATGTTCTCGGTTGCATTGCGAGAATTGCTGGACCTGGCTCAGAGCACCATGCACGCGTCCCAGCCGGAATTGGAAGTTCCGACAAACTGAGGATTGCGTTATAGCAGTGATTGCCGTTCAATTCGTGGCCTGTTGTTATTGATGGGAGTGTTTTCATGGGTCAGTTAGACCGTCTACTGGAAAAAAACCGGGCCTGGGCCAATGGCATCAAGGCTGCAGATCCGAAGTTTTTTGACCGGTTATCGAACCAGCAGGCTCCGGAGTATCTCTGGATTGGCTGTGCCGATAGCCGTGTCCCGGCAAACCAGATCGTAGATCTGCTGCCTGGCGAGTTGTTTGTCCACCGGAACGTTGCAAACGTTGTGGTGCATACAGACTTCAATTGCTTGTCAGTGCTTCAGTTTGCTGTCGAGGTGCTCAAGGTCAAACATGTTCTGGTGGTTGGCCACTACGGCTGCGGCGGTGTCCGCGCAGCGCTGCTTAATGAAGGTTTCGGCCTGATCAGCAATTGGCTGCGCCATGTCCAGGATGTGCGCGACCGGCACAAGTCGGTACTGGAAACGATCCCGAATGAGCAGGACCGTGTTGACCGTCTCTGCGAACTGAATGTCGTGGAGCAGGTCGGCCACGTGTGTCAGAACACCATCGTTCAGGAAGCCTGGAGGCGCGGTCAGCCGCTCACGGTGCACGGTTTCGTCTATGATCTTGGCGATGGCATTTTGCGTGATATGGGCCTGTCCATCTCCGGCGAAGAAGAGCGCGAGTTAATCCAGCAGAACAGCGTCGATGAGCTGGTTCTGCGCCCCGTCCGCTCGGGCCGTCAAAAAAAGGTACACCGTTAAATGTAAAATTGCGTCAAAAAATCGTGATGTGCGTCACTCGGTGAGCCGTGGCGCCATCACAGTTGCTCGCCTTCCGCTTTGATACAGTGGTTCCTGTAGCAAGCGAGGAGGTTGGTTATGAAAGAGTTGATGCAAAAAGCCCTTAGCGCGTTGGCGCAACGCAAATCCGCAAGCCTCGGGTCCGACGGCCGTAATGAAGGTCAAAAGCTCGCCACCGGTGGGAAAGGCGAGGGCTGGGGAATGTCCCCGGAGGATGCCTTGCGTGTCGGTACCGTTGCCCGCTACAAGTAGTCGCTTCCTGCCCGTTCCGCCCCTGGCCAGCCCGCTTGAGCCGTTTCTGGCTGCGAGACTCAGGGGCTGATTCCGGTTAGAGTATCCCGATTTACAGTCAACTTTCGGGATTATTCCGCCAATGTCAGAAATGCCCAATTCCCATCAAGCCCTGCTCCGAATTCATCACTCGCTAAAAGGGCGGCTTGCTCTGCTCGGCGTTCGTTCGTCTTCTCTGCTTGAGAAGTTGCCGTCGGGCGGTATGGCTATGAGTGAGCATGCTGGTCATGCGGGTGAGATGGCGAATTTTGCCAATTGGCAGGTGTGTTTTGGCTACGATGACCCTGACCTGAAACCGGCCAATTTCGATACAGTTGTAGTTTTTCTGCCAAAAGCACGGGCAGAACTGGATCTGAGGCTGGCTCTCGCGCGCTGGTTGTCCGCCGCCGGTGCAACCGTGATCCTTCTGGGCGAGAAGAAGGAGGGCATTGCGGGAGCGGTAAAGCAACTCAAAGCTATCGCACCCGAGGCAACCAAAATTGACAGCGCCCGTCACTGTCAGGTTTGGAGTGCTATGGGTATTGAGCCTCTCATCTCGTTTGATTTGGCGGAGTGGATGGTGTGGCACAGGATTGAGTGCGCCGGAGTTTCTGTGAATGTGGCGGGATTGCCTGGTATCTTCAGTCAGGGCGAGCTTGATGGCGGTACGGCTATTCTGCTGGAAACACTGGCTCACACGCCACTCAGATCTGACCATGTGCTCGACTTCGCTTGTGGTGCTGGCGTGATCGGTGCCTGGCTTCAATCCTGGCAGCGTGAGCGGGGTGAGGGGCAGTCTGCCGTGGACGGTGTGGATGTGCAGTCCCAGGCAGTCATTTGTGCCCGTGCGACCTATGAGCGTGCAGGGGCAACCGGAAAGATAACCGCGTCGGATGGTCTGGCTCGAATTGAAGGGGTCTGGCCGGCGATTGTCACCAACCCGCCGTTTCACAGCGGGGTAAAAACGGACACCTCCATGACTGAAAATTTCCTGCGGGATGTCTCTCGTCATCTGAAGTCACGGGGCGAACTGCGCCTCGTTGCCAACAGTTTTTTGCCCTACGAGTCCCTGATCAAGCGATTTATCGGGCCCGTCGAACGCCTTTACGAAGACCGTCGGTTTACCGTCTATCGGGCGATAAGACGGTAGCGAAGCGTTTTCGGAACCCTGAACGAAAAAAGCCCCTGGGGTAAGGGGCAAAAGGTTCGCGTCCAAAACAGCGGAGCCAACCGGAAACGGGGTTTGCTATGAACACCTCCTAACTTAGGGTTAATTTCTAGAGTAATCAGCCTAGAATGGCGCCTTTGTGATGAATTTCCTGCTGGATGCCTGAAATGACAACTGCAGTGCTTGATGTTCCCGGTGGTCAGCTGACCTTGTCCCGGCCCGGTGGCGGCCCATCTCTAAAGGCCTGGGACGCGGCTGACGAACTGCTGGTGCAGTCCGCATGCCAGAGGCTGGCCGGGATCGATAAACCCAGGGTTCTGGTTGTTGATGACCAGTTTGGGGCGCTAACTCTGGGTCTTCAGACGTTTGGCCCTGATGTTGTGGCTGATAGCGCCCTGTTCCAGAGTGCGCTTGCTCACAATGCCCGGCTGAACCCGCACGCCTCGTTTTCTCCTGTTGTCTATAGCTGGCTGAATCCGCCGGAAGGCCGCTACGATGCCGTCGTTCTGAGAATCCCGAGGCACGGCGATTACCTGGCATGGCTGCTACGCTGGATAAATGGTGCCCTTGTCGAGGGCGGGGTAGTTCTCGCCGGAGGTATGATCAAGCACCTTCCGGACCGAAGTGTGGACGTATTCGCGCAGGCGGTGCACACGGAAGAGGTTTGTCCGGCAAAGAAAAAGGCACGGGTCGTAATCTGCCGGCGTGGCGAGGTCGGGCTGGCAGGGTGGCAAGCGGAGTGGAAAGGGTATGCCCTTGACGGCTCCGGCCTGAGTGTTCAGGCGTTGCCGGCCGTCTTCGCCCGGGAGAAACTGGATATCGGTACCCGGCTGTTGCTTCCCCATCTTCGGGAAACCCTTTCGGGGTTGGCTGCGGGAGCCAGGGTTCTCGACCTGGCTTGTGGTAACGGTGTGGTGGGTCTGAGCGCACTTTTTATACGTCCGGACCTGTCACTGACCTTCAGTGATGTGTCCAGCCAGGCGGTCGTCAGTGCGCGGCGCAATGCCTCTGTGGCGTTTCCGGGTGTGCAACCGGCATTTGAACATGAGGATGGAATTCCAGAGCGATCAACCGTTTTCGAGCGGATTCTTCTGAATCCGCCATTCCATGAAGGCGGCGTTGTCGGGGATCATATTGCCCTGCGTTTGTTTGAGCAGGCCTCAAGGCACCTTGCACCAGGGGGGCGTTTACTGATGGTGGGCAATCGCCATCTGGGATATCACCGCAGCTTGCGCAGGTTTTTTCCGCAGGTTCGCCAGTTGGATGCCAGCCCCAAGTTTGTGGTTCTTGAGGCCAGCCTCAAATAACGCGGTCCGATCAAAGCGCCGTGGATGGCTGGTCGTAGCCAAGTCGAGCGAGGGTATCGACAATGGTCTGGGTCTGGCTGTCGATCTCGATATTGACCCGGTCTCCCTCCCGTGCCCTGCCAAAGATTGTTGCCCTGAGGGTCTCCGGGATCAGGTGCACATTGAACCGGTTACCCTTGACCTCGCCAATAGTCAGGCTTGCGCCATTAATGGCAATGTAACCCTTCGGAAAAACATACCGGGTCCACTCATCGGGCACTTCAAACCAGAGAGTAACGTTATTCTCCGGGCGCTGAATCTCAACGATGGTAGCCGTGGTGTGAATATGTCCAGAGAGGAGGTGTCCGCCAATTTCATCGCCGATCCTGGCTGCTCGTTCAAAGTTGATTTCATCTCCCGGCTTGAGGTCTCCCAGGGTAGTCAGCCGCAGGGTTTCCTGCATGGCATCAAAGAACAGGGCATTGTTGTCCTGGCGTGTGACCGTCAGGCAGGTGCCGTTGATGGCTACCGATGCACCGATGGTAACGCCCTCGACCTTTTCCTGTGGAAAGCGGATCACAAAGGTGCTCAACCCCGGAGACGAGGTGATTTCATCGACCGTTGCAATGCCTTGAACAATACCTGTGAACATAACCAGACCTCTTGGGGTGAATACTCGTTTGGCACGGTGGCAAAGGATAGCGAGCAGTTACGTCATTGCCAAGGCCGCCGGCGCTGGACTGGACTGTTGCAGGGGTATTACTCAAGAATGGAGTCTGGTGGCCGATAATATAAAAAGAGCGTGTTGTTAACGCTAAACCACGTCTGTTACGGACAATTGCGCATGGCCGAAAACCAGAGAACTGTCCAGTCAGCTACAGAACCCGACGAGGGAGCCGTTTTGCGGCCAGGCCGGGCGGCCGACCCTGTGCCGCAAGGCTCCCGGGTAGCAGTATCAGAGGTTTCCCGGGGAAATGAAGAGAGTCCTGGAGTGGCCAGCACCGAGCGCGCGCCGGCACGAGCACCTCGGGTAGCGGAGGAGAGTGAGCCACACTCTTCAGAACCCCTAACCGGAGAAACCCCTGGTGCCGGCATTGAACAGACACTGGCAGAGTCCAGGCAGCGTAAGCTCAGATTACTGCTGCGCCAGTGTGACAGGGTGTTGCTGATGGACTTCGATTTACTGGCCATGAACGACTGGCCGGATAATTACACCCTGGCGAGGGCCCGACGTAGCCGCGACTTCTGGCTGTTCGGAGCTCTGGTTGCCGCCATCGTTTTTCTCAGTGGCCTGAGCGGCTTTGTGCCAGCTTGGGTTGCAGGTACCGGCTTCGGTCTCTTCGTGGTCATCCTGTTGCTGGGAGTGCCGTCGATAAGGCGCATTTACAGTTCAAAGCCCTCATATCTCGATGTCATTATCAAGCGCCAGAGAATGTTAAGGGATGCGCGCCGTCATGTAGCTCATCTTGAAGGCGATGACGGATTGATCTGGCAATGCGCGCGCATGGCGGAATTCAGTCCGGCCCTGAAAAATACCCGGTTCAGCGACTTGCTCAGGTTATCTGAGCGCCATTCGTTGCCACGCCATCTTTCGCGGCGTGAACACGTGCGACTTTATCTTATTTATCTTCTTGAAGCTGAGAAGGCCTATGGCCGGGTACAGAAAGCCTTTTTCGAGGGGAACCAGGTTGCCATTGACCGGGGATGGCAAAACGTCGTGGCGGAGCCTGAGACCAGAACTTGACATATATGTGCTTCAAACGTATGTTTCAAACAGACGTTTGCTAGAGGCGCTGATAATAAAATGGCTCAGTCTGATACCGTTGACCGGATACTTGATGCAGCCGAAGAGCTGTTTGCTGATCGGGGTTTTTCCGAAACTTCGCTCAGGATGATTACCAGTAAGGCTAAAGTTAATCTGGCCGCTGTCAATTACCACTTTGGTTCAAAGAACGCGCTTATTCACGCCGTGTTTGCCCGTTTTCTCACGCCGTTTTCCGCGACTCTTGAAAATGCCTTTGATGAGCTGGAAGAACGGTGCGATGGCAAGCCCGCCACGTTGAATCAGACGCTTTGGGCCCTTACCGAAAGTGCCGTGCGAATGCCTCAGCGCAATGAGAAGGGGATATCCATCTTCATGCGTCTTCTCGGGCTGGCCTACACACAGTCACAGGGGCATCTCCGGAAGTTTCTGGAGCAGGAATACGGCCAGCCGTTTAGCCGTTTCATGCGACTGCTGAAAGAAGCTACACCCCAATTATCTGCAGTGGACAGGTACTGGCGAATTCAGTTTATGCTGGGCGCGACCGCGTTTACCATGTCCAGCAGTGACGCCCTGCGCGATATTCTCCAGAACAAACTGGGTGTCGAAACAACGGTGCAGGAAATTGCAGCGCGCCTGGTCCCCTTCCTTGCCGCTGGTATGCAAGCCGAAGACACCATGCTCTTACCCTCTGGCAGCGGCAAGGCCTCTGTTGCCTGAGATGAGTGCTCTCGGTTAGGCTTCTTTCTGGCATTGGCCTGAAGGGAGCTTGACCGGTTTGAGTAACGAGCGCATTACCGCCCCACGAATTGACATCAATCTGGACCGGCAGACGCTAACCCTGCATGACGGATCTGGATCGGTGTCAGTGCGATATTCCGTTTCCACCGCTCTTAATGGTGCAGGCGAGCAGGACAGCAGTGGCTGTACGCCTCGCGGGGATCACTATGTCCGGGCTATGGTAGGTAAGGGGATGCCGCCTTGTACCGTATTCAAGGCGCGCCGGCCGACAGGTGAGATCTACAATCCCCAGCTCGCAGCACAGAACCCCCAAAGGGACTGGATCCTGAGCCGAATTCTCTGGCTTTGCGGTCTCGAGCCCGGTAAAAACCGCGGCCCCGGGGTCGATACTTTCCGTCGCTTCATATACATTCACGGCACGCCTGACACTGAGCCCATGGGTATCCCCAAATCTCATGGCTGTGTCCGTATGCGCAATGCCGATGTTATTGACCTGTTCGAAAGGGTCAGCCCCGGTACTGCCGTTTTTATCCGTTGAACCAGAGTGATCAGAGGGATTCGATGATCCAAGAAGCGCTTTCCATGCTTAATGGCTGGATTGAGAATTTCGGCCTGCTGTCCCAGGGCTGGCGTGCCGGTATTGTTGTGTTTGCACTGGTATTTGGTACCGCAACGGTCGCCTATATTGCCAGCCATATTATCTGGGCTCTTGAGCGCAAGTTCAGTAATACCCGAAACCTCTGGGACGACGCTGTCCTCCATGCCGTGCGAAAGCCCGTGGTGGCTTTCGTTTGGTTGCAGGGCGTGTACTGGGCCGCCGAAGTTGCCCACCATTTTTCAAAAGCCGAGGTTTTCAAGGCCAACGATACCGTTCTGCAGATTGGCTTTATCTGGATTTTCGTCTGGTCGATTCTGCGTGCCATCAAGGAGGGGGAGAAGATCCTTGTCTCGCCGCTGAAGATGGAAACGCCGATGGACTACACCACGGTCAATGCGGTAAGCAAGCTCTCCCGGGCCGTTGTCATTATTACCGCAGTGCTGATTGCCATGCAGTCACTCGGTTACAGTATTTCCGGTGTGCTGGCTTTTGGTGGTGTCGGTGGCATTGCAGTTGGTTTTGCGGCCAAGGATTTGCTGGCAAATTTCTTTGGCGGATTCATTATCCACCTGGACCGCCCGTTCAAGGTCGGAGACTGGGTGCGCTCGCCGGACCGGAACATAGAAGGTACCGTTGAGCATATCGGCTGGCGGCTGACTACGCTCAGGACCTTTGACAAGCGCCCGCTCTATGTGCCGAATGCAACATTCACAACGATCGCCGTAGAAAACCCTTCCCGCATGACCAACCGGCGTATTTCCGAAACCATTGGTATACGGTATGCCGACGTCAGCCAGATGGCCGCGATAGTCTCCGATGTTCGTTCCATGCTGGAGAGCCATGAAGAGATCGACAGTGATCAAACACTGATCGTGAACTTCCTCGCCTTCAATGCGTCGTCACTGGATATCATGGTATACGCCTTCACCAAGACCACCCAGTGGGTTCTTTTCCATGAAATAAAGCAGGATGTCCTGCTGAAGATCAGCGAGGTTATTGAGGGGCACGGTGCTGAAGTCGCTTTCCCGACTCGTACATTGCATTTGGCGGATGGCTTGCCAGCATCAGGTCAGCGTGAAACGCAGCAGGCCAAAGGCTCTGAAACCGGATCGGACCGGACGTCGGGGTCCGACCAACCCACCGAATCCGGAGATACAGACGCAGAATGACCTTTTCCTCAGCAAACCATCCCGTTGGTATCATTGGTGGAACCGGACTGACGACGCTGTCAGGTCTGGAAATCATTGGGCAGCAGCAGGTGGATACAGCCTGGGGTTCGCCCTCTGCAGGCCTGGTGGAGGGGCGTCTCGGCGATCAGCCGGTCATTTTTCTCTCCCGTCATGGCAACCCGCATCGAATCCCTCCGCACCAGGTGAACTATCGGGCCAACATCCAGGCTCTCTTCGAAGCCGGTGTGCGAACAGTCGTCGGGGTGAATGCAGTCGGGGGCATACATCGTGATATGGGGCCTGCTCACATCGTGATTCCAGACCAGATCATTGACTATACCTGGGGGCGTCCCAGCACCTTTTTCGAGGGTGAGCTGGATGAAGTGACTCACATTGATTTCACCTGGCCCTATGATGGCGATGCCCGTCAGATCCTGACTGATGCGGCAGGCGGGAGCGGGGCGCCTTTCTCGGATTTTGGCGTATATGGAGCGACCCAGGGGCCGCGACTCGAGACCGCTGCGGAAATTCGTCGTTTGGAACGGGATGGCTGTGACCTGGTCGGGATGACGGGTATGCCGGAAGCCGTCCTGGCAGCCGAGCTGGGTATGCGTTACGTCTGTCTGGGGCTTGTGGTTAACTGGGCAGCCGGAAAATCAGAACACATTATTACCATGGCTGAAATTGAAGAGGCCATCGAGAAGGGTATGTCCGGGGTTAAGAGCATACTTGAGATTTCGATGGCCGGTCTCGGAGAGCTTACTCCGTTGTCTCGATCTTCTTGAAGAAAACGAGGACGCCGATAGTGGGGGAGTCGAGAAAGTGGATCTCCTCGCTTCGCATGCGTCGGGTCTCGCGAATCCAGGTCAGCAATTCCAGAGGCACCGGGGGTTTGGCCTTGGCAGTGTCCCTGCCGGTTGCCAGGCTGCCAATGTCGCTGTCTGCCGTTTCGTTCTCGACGGAAGAGTCGGTTGTTGGCTCTGCCGCTGTTTGTTCGGTTGCAGGCTCTGAGGGCACGGACACAGGCATATCGTCTGACTGTTGCCAGTGGTTCAGGTGAACGCCAACATGCAGATACCTCTGACGATCAATGGTGATGGTTCCTTCGATTTCCCGAACTCCTGCACCTTCCAGCCAATCGCCGATGGCGACACGAAGCGGTTTGCCCTCGTAGTCGGGAGGGAAGGCTTCGTACCAGCCAGCGCTCACCAGCACGTGATAGCGACCGCTGCGTTCCAGGCGCTGGGCCGCAGAATTGAGATGGAGCTCGTTATCCGGGACGAGTTCCAGCGTGCTTTCTGTCGTCCCGTCCTGCGCTACTGACCACAGTAATTCTTCGGTTTCGGGAGCAGTCTCAACTGCCCGGTCTGACATCTGCTCATTCACGGATTCCGGATCGATAATCCGTTCCAGAATGATGAACTCCGCCCGATAGTAATCATCGGGAATCTCTTCGGCGGACGTTTCCGGCTCTTGTGCATGGCCTGCCAGAGACCATGCCAGCAACAGGGCCGTGGCCAGTAAGCGTGCCGTCCGCAGGCACCAGCGATTACCATAAATCTGCAAAGGTTCTACTCCACGTGTGATTCGGGCTTTCATGAGGCGGTCGCAGCTGCTTGCGAGGGTGCGAGTTCGCCAAGCATTTCGGACACGTCGTCGAGTTTACCACCGGTGGACGTGTCCTTCAGCCGAAAACGGAAGCTGTTGGCGCCTTCAAGGCGGTACTGGTCTGGTGCAGATTGCACTTTCTTAACGAGCACCAGCGGGTCAACGGGGGTCGAACCGCCAAATTCCAGTCGTGCCCACTCCTTGCCAGCATCTATCTTCACGATGCCAAGGGCTTCCGCCCGCATTCGCAGCTCGGCCTGGCGCATCAGATTCTTTGTCGGTTCCGGTAACAAACCGAACCGATCAATCATCTCAACCTGAAGTTCTTTTAATGCTTCGTTGCTGTCCACGCTGGCAATGCGCTTGTAGAGCATCAGGCGGTTGTGAACGTCGGGCAGGTAATCCTCCGGTATCAGGGCCGGGATCCTGAGGTTCATTTCCGTACCATGGCTCAGGGGCAGGTCGGCATTTGGCGTCCGGCCGTCGCGAATGGCTTTCACTGCTTCATCCAGAAGTTGCATGTAAAGCGTGAAGCCAATGCTTTCGATCTGCCCGCTCTGTTCCTCGCCGAGCAACTCACCTGCGCCACGGATTTCAAGGTCGTGAGAGGCAAGCATAAAGCCCGCGCCCAGGTCCTGGGATTCAGTGATGGCATCCAGCCGCTTTTTCGCGTCAGAAGTGATCGACTTCGGGGGCGGTGTCAACAGATAGGCGTATGCCTGGTGGTGTGAGCGGCCAACCCGGCCTCGCAGCTGATGCAATTGTGCCAGGCCAAACTTGTCGGCTCTTTCAATGATGATAGTGTTGGCACTGGGAATATCGATACCGGTTTCGATAATGGTCGAACACACCAGCACGTTGAAGCGCTTGTGGTAAAAGTCCGACATGATCTGTTCCAGCGCCCGCTCCCGCATCTGGCCGTGGGCGACACCAACACGGGCCTCAGGAATGAGGTGGCGCAAATCTTCAGCAGTTTTCTCGATCGTGGCGACATCGTTGTGAAGGAAGTAAACCTGGCCACCCCGAAGGATTTCCCGGAGGATCGCCTCCTTTACCATGGCATCGTCCCGCTGGCGTACGAACGTCTTTACTGATAAGCGGCGAGCCGGTGGTGTGGCAATGATGGAAAGGTCCCGCAAATGGCCCATGGCCATGTTCAGAGTTCGGGGAATCGGGGTCGCCGTAAGGTTCAGCATATCGACTTCGGCCCGCAGGGCTTTCAGCTTTTCTTTTTGCTGGACACCGAACCGGTGCTCTTCATCGATAATCACCAGTCCCAGATTCTTGAATTTAATATCGCCCTGAAGAAGTTTGTGCGTTCCGATCACGATATCGGCCTTGCCGCCCTCAATAGCTTCCAAGGCCTTGCCGGTCTGGGCGGCGCTGCGGAAACGGCTGAGCAGCTCGATATTGACGGCAGTATCGGAGAAGCGGTCCCGAAAGGATTCGTAGTGTTGCTGGGCCAGCAGAGTGGTGGGTACCAATACGGCCACCTGTTTGCCGGAGTAGGTCGCCATGAACGCCGCACGCATAGCGACTTCAGTTTTACCAAAGCCAACGTCACCGCACACCAGTCGATCCATGGGGCGCTCGCTGGTCATATCCTCGATAACCGCCTGAATGGCAACTTGCTGGTCTGGTGTTTCTTCAAACGGAAAATCGGCCGCAAAGGCTCGGTAGGCTTCTTTAGGGTTGTCGAAGCTGAAGCCTTTGCGGGCCTCCCTTCGGGCATAAACATCCAGGAGCTCTGCAGCGGTGTCTCGGATTTTCTCCAGCGCCTTCTGTTTGGCGTTGCTCCAGCGCTCAGTGCCAAGCTTGTGCAAGGGGGCATGTTCAGTGTCGTTTCCGGCATAGCGGGAAATAAGATGAAGACTGGAAACGGGAACGTAGAGTTTTGAACCACCCGCGTATTCCAGCATCAGGAACTCATTGGATTCGTCTTCTACAGTGATCGTTTCCAGTCCGAGATACCGGCCTACGCCGTGATCAATGTGCACGACCGGCGCGCCGATACGAAGCTCCGACAGGTCCCGGTAGCCAGCGTCGTCCGTTTCAGTTGGTTTTTCCCGGCGTCGGCGCTGCAATACCCGCTCACCAAACAGCGCGGTTTCGGTGATCAGCGTCAGTTGCTGTTCTTTGAGTACCAACCCCTGTTCCATGGGTGCGATGGTAATGCCCAATGTGCAGTGTTCATCCTCAAGGAAGGCTTGCCAGCTATCGCGGGTCTTGAGTTTGAGCTGGTGGTCTCCCAGATTTTCGATCAGGGCCTCGCGGCGACCAGAGGATTCCGCGCAAATCAGGACCCGGCCACTGAAGTCATTCAGGAAGCGTTTTAATCGTCCGGCAGGATCTGCCGCACGACCATCCATGGCAATATCCGGAAGGTTGTCAGCTGCGCAGTTCGAGGCGCCTTTGCCGGTGGCGGTTTCCGTGGTGATGGTCACCCGGGGAAAAGCCTTTAGCTGTCCGAATAATTCCTCCTGCAGCAGGAACAGCCGCGTAGGTGGCAGGATCGGCCGTAACCGGTCGTGGCGCCGGTCCTCGTAGCGCGTGCGCGTTTCAGTATCAAAGAGGCTGACGGCATCGTTCAGACCTTCGGCGGTGAATACGTGTGTGGCGCCAGGCAGATAGTCGAAGAGCGTGGCCGTTTCATCGAAGAATAATGGCAGGTAATACTCGATCCCCGGTGGTGTAATACCATGGGTGACGTCCTGGTAAATGGGGGTGTCCTTGTCAGCACTCGGGAACTGCTCGAACCAGCGGCTGCGGAACCCCGAGCGAGCTTCCTTGTGCCACGGAAACTCGTATGCCGGCAACAGTTCGATGCTCTCAATCCGGTCGATGGAACGCTGGGTTTCCGGGTCAAAAGTGCGCAGGGTTTCGATTTCATCATCGAACAGGTCTATACGGTAGGGTTGGCTTGCGCCCATTGGGAAAATATCGAGAATCGCGCCGCGTACAGCGTATTCACCGTGTTCATATACGTTATCGGCGTGTCGGTAACCGGCAGCTTCCAGTTGCATGCGCCAGGTGTTGATGTCGAGGGACTGGCCCACCTCAAGCAGAAGGGTATTGCCCTGCAGGTAACTGACCGGTGGCAGCCGGTGCATCAGGGTTCTTGCCGGAACGACCAGGACCCCGTGACTGGTGGCAGGCAGTCGGTGAAGGGTACGTATGCGCCTTGACGTAATGTCCTGATGGGGCGAAAACAGGTCGTAGGGCAGGGTTTCCCAGTCCGGTAAAGACAACAGCTCCAGGCCATCTGCTGTGATTGCAGGCCCGTCTTCCTCGGCAGGCAGGCCAAGGAAGAAGCGCATGGCCTGCTCAAGGCGAATAGCATCGGCGGTGCTCCGGGTGATGACAAGGGTAAGGCCCCTGTGGGCACGAGCGCTTTCGCAGATGGCCAGCGCATCGCTGCTGCCATGTAATTGGCCCCATGTGCGATGGTCAGCCGGTTTTTCGGGAAACGCCGGGGCAATCAGCGGCTGGGGAGGCGTAAATGTGGATGCACCTTGGCTCATGGACGGTCAGATTCTCCTGCAGTGGATGTCCGGGAGGCGGAGAGGCACGTATTCTAACGCCCGCAGAAGTCGGTGTCATGGCGCTGGCTGTAACAGGTTTCCGTTCGCCGCTTTCCCGCAAGATTAAAAAAGAGGTGTCTACGAAGGTAGGGTTATTCTGTATTTGCTGTCAGGCTGTTTAAGTTGGATAATGTGCGCCCAAATTTCTCCCCAGTGCTATACAGAGGTTCCAACCGTGAGTCACGAACAGATCAATCAGCACCTGTCTAACTGGACTGAAAGAGAATCCACCGCGGAAACCATGATTCCGCTGATTGGCCGTCTCTATCGCAAGAACAACGTGGTAACTTCCGTTTACGGTCGCGCCATCATCAATCAGTCCGTGATTGACATTATCCGTGCCCACCGCTTTGTTCGCCAGGTCGAAGATAGCGAGCTGTCTGTTCATGACACCCTGCCGATTCTCCAGGCAATGGATACGCTTGAGCTGGGTCGCGCCCACGTCGACATCGGTAAGCTGGCTGTGAAATTCAAGGAAGAGGGCGGTGACCTGATTGAATTTCTGAAGCGTGAAATCGGCCCGGTCGTGGGTCAGTATACAGCCCAGTCCGAAGAGGATGCCCACAACGATACCAAGGACGTTGTGCTGTATGGCTTTGGCCGCATTGGTCGTCTTCTGGCCCGCATTCTGATCGAAAAAGCGGGTGGGGGTAACAACTTGCGTTTGCGGGCCATCGTAGTACGCGACGGCGGTGCGGACAGTGATCTGGAAAAGCGTGCCAGCCTGTTGCGCCGCGACTCTGTGCACGGTCCTTTCGATGGCACGATTTCCGTCAACGAAGAAGAGTCGGCCCTGATTGCCAACGGCAACTACATCAAGGTCATCTATTCGGATGGTCCGGACAAGGTCGATTACACTGAATACGGTATCAACAATGCCATTGTTATCGATAACACGGGTAAGTGGCGTGATGAGGCTGGTCTGGGGCTGCACCTCAAGTCAAAGGGCGTTAGCCGCGTGATCCTGACTGCCCCGGGTAAGGGTGACATCAAGAATATCGTTTATGGCATCAATAACGACTGGATTACCGGTGACGACAAGATCCTGTCTGCAGCTTCCTGTACCACCAACGCCATCACACCGGTCCTGAAAGCGATTGGGGATGAGTACGGCATAGAGGATGGTCACGTTGAAACGGTTCATTCCTACACCAATGACCAGAACCTGATTGATAACTACCACAAGGGCAGCCGTCGCGGTCGCAGTGCGGCCCTTAATATGGTGATCACCGAGACGGGTGCTGCCAAGGCGGTCGCCAAGGCGCTACCGGAGTTGAAGGGTAAGCTGACCGGCAACGCAATTCGGGTACCGACTCCGAATGTTTCCATGGCTATCCTCAACCTGAATCTCGAAAAAGATGTCGATGTTGATGGTGTAAACGAATACCTGCGCGACATGGCGCTGCACTCTGAGCTTCAGAAGCAGATCGACTTCGTGAGCTCTCCGGAAGTGGTGTCCACAGATTTCGTCGGTTCCCGTCATGCTGGGATCGTTGATGCTCAGGCAACCATTGCCAGCGGTAAGCGTCTGATTCTTTATGTATGGTACGACAACGAGTTTGGCTACAGTGCTCAGGTCGTCCGTGTGGTGAGCCAGATGGCGGGCGTTACCTATCCAATCTTCCCGAAACGTGCACGGGACTGATGGAAAAGCGCGCTAGTTAGCGCTTAACGTCTGTGAAAACCCCGGCAACGGATGTTGCCGGGGTTTTTTGTTTTATGAGAGTGTGATCTGTGAGGTTTACGTCCGTGCGCAAACCGGTTCCGGTTTCTGGTGGAAATAGGCTTCCTTAATCACTATAATTGGCGCGATTTTGGGTATGTCTGGCACCCAGTTTCTCATCTTTTCCTGCGTCGAAAGGCGGGCTGCATTCTGAGTGGTGACCGTTTCCGCTTCTTGGGGGGCTTCCATCTGGTGCAAGCCGGAGAGGAAAACTGGGTCGAAGGGGCCGGATGTTACAAATCCATAGAATAGTTTCTGATGACTGGATGAGGCTAATGATCAAGATCAAAAAAGGCCTGGATCTTCCCATCAGCGGCGCTCCCGAACAGACCATTACTGACGGCAAACCCGTTCGCCATGTGGCGTTGATCGGTTTTGACTATATCGGCATGAAGCCGACGATGGCTGTGAAAGAAGGGGACCGTGTCAAGCGCGGCACGCTGCTGTTCACGGACAAGAAGACCGAAGGCGTTCGTTATACCTCACCCGCCGCTGGCGTGGTGAAAGAAATCAATCGTGGTGAGCGTCGTGTGTTTCAGTCGGTCGTTATCGAAATCGATGGCGATGATGCTGAGACCTTTGCCCGATACAACGACGCAGATCTTGCCGGCCTGGAACGCCAGCAGGTAGTGGATAACCTGGTAGAATCCGGTCTGTGGACGGCGTTCAAGACCCGCCCCTACAGCAAAGTTCCCGCTATTGACACTGCTCCCCACTCCATTTTTGTTTCTGTCATGGATACCAATCCGCTGGCGGCGGACCCTACTGTCATCATTGGCGAGAACAGCCAGGCTTTCGAGAAAGGCCTGACCATTCTCTCCACCCTGACGTCGGGCAAGGTCTTCGTGACTGGCAAACCCGGCTCCAATGTTGCGGTTCCCAAGGCAGACAACATTGAGGTCCACCAGTTCGAGGGTGTGCATCCGGCCGGTAATGTCGGTACCCATATCCACCACCTGGATCCTGTTTCTGGTGGTAAGGTCGTCTGGTCCATCAACTATCAGGACGTCATCGATATTGCCAAGCTGTTCGAAACCGGCGAAGTGCCGGTCGAGCGCATCGTGGCTATCGGTGGTCCCAAAGCTCAAAAACCACGCCTGGTTCGCACCCGCATGGGCGCCAGCCTGCCTGAGCTTCTGGACGGCGAAGTTGCCACAGATTGCGACGTTCGTGCGATTTCCGGTTCGGTATTCGGTGGTCGTCGTGGTGATGGCCCGTGTGCCTATCTTGGCCGGTTCGCCAATCAGATATCGGTTCTGGAAGAAGGCACCAAACGCGAATTTATGGGCTGGCTGTCGCCGGGCCCCAACAGGTTCTCCGTGCTGAACATTTATCTGTCCAAGCTGGCAGGTAGCAAACTGTTCAATTTCACGACTACCACTAACGGTAGTGAGCGTGCCATGGTTCCGGTTGGTGCCTACGAGCAGATCATGCCTCTGGATATCCTGCCTACTCAGCTGCTGCGTTCGCTGATTGTTGGCGATACCGAAATGGCACAGAAGCTGGGCGCGCTGGAACTGGATGAAGAAGATCTGGCGCTCTGTACCTTCGTGTGCCCGGGTAAATATGAATATGGTCCGATTCTCCGCGAGAACCTGACCCGAATCGAGATCGAGGGCTAATACGATGGCTATCAGACAGTTTCTCGATGGAATCGAGCATCATTTTGAAAAAGGTGGCAAGTACGAGCGGTGGTATGCCCTCTACGAGGCCGTCGATACCATTTTCTACACACCTGGCAAGGTAACTTCCACCACGGCCCATGTGCGCGACGGCGTTGACCTGAAGCGGATCATGATCACGGTCTGGATGTGTACCTTCCCTGCGATGTTCTTCGGTATGTGGAATATCGGTTTTCAGGCCAACAGCTTCCTGGCATCAAACCCCGATGCCATGGTTGCAGATGGTGGCCTGCGCACTGCCTTCATCCAGGCCCTGGCGGTAACAGGGGCCGGAGCCGGCGTATGGGACAATTTCGTTTACGGTTTGGCGTACTTCGTGCCCATTTACTTCGTCACTTTCGTAGTGGGTGGTTTCTGGGAAGTGATGTTCGCCACTGTGCGCCGTCATGAGGTTAACGAAGGTTTCTTCGTGACGTCCGTGCTGTTTGCGCTGATTTGCCCGCCCACCATCCCCTTGTGGCAGGTGGCTCTGGGTATCACCTTCGGTGTGGTTATCGGTAAAGAGGTTTTTGGTGGTACCGGCAAAAACTTCCTGAACCCGGCCCTGACCGGTCGTGCGTTCCTGTATTTCGCCTACCCGGCGCAGATTTCCGGTGACACCGTCTGGACAGCTGTTGACGGCTTCAGTGGTGCAACGGCCTTGAGCTGGGCAGCCAGCGGTGGCCTTGACGCCCTGAAAGAGCAGATCGGATGGATGAATGCATTCATGGGCACTATTCAGGGCTCCATGGGTGAGACCTCGACATTGGCCGTTCTGATTGGCGGCATTATCTTGCTGATCATGAAGATCGCCAATTACCGAATTGTGGGCGGCGTGTTGATCGGCATGATCGGTATGTCTCTTCTGCTGAACATTGCCGGCTCCGAGACCAACCCGATGTTCGCCATCCCGGCGCACTGGCATCTGGTCATGGGCGGCTTTGCTTTCGGTATGATGTTTATGGCAACGGACCCGGTGTCCGCCGCGATGACCAATACGGGCCGCTGGTGTTTTGGTATTCTTGTGGGTGTGATGACCATTTTGATCCGAGTGATCAACCCGGCTTTCCCCGAGGGCATCATGTTGGCCATCCTGTTCGCTAACCTGTTCGCGCCGCTGATGGACCATTATGTGGTTCAGGCCAACATCAAACGGAGGCTTGCTCGTGGCTAAAGCTAAAGAAACTGTCTCCCGCACGCTGGTTGTTGCGCTGGTGCTGAGCATTGCATTCTCTGTGGTGGTCTCCACCGCGGCGGTGATGCTTCGCCCGGCTCAGATCAAGAACCAGAATCTCGATATCAAAACCAACATTCTGTCGTCTGCTGGCATGCTGAAGTCCGGCGCCAGTGCTCAGGAGATTGAAGACGCCTTTGAGCGTTTTGACGTTCGACTGGTAGATTTGGATACCGGTGAGTTCGTCGAACCGTCATCCGTAGGCGTTCAGGATCCCATGAAGTACGACATGTACAAGGCGGCCTCTGACCCGGCGATGTCGACGAACATACCGGCCTCGGAAGACAAAGCAGGTATTAAGCGTCGGCCAAATGTTGCCAAGGTCTATACCATGAGCGAAAACGGTACTGTCACACGAGTCGTGCTGCCGATCCATGGTTATGGGCTCTGGTCTACACTTTACGGCTTTATTTCGCTTGAGGGCGACCTGAACACCGTCGAAGGTCTGGGTTTCTATGCCCATGCCGAGACTCCAGGGCTGGGCGGCGAAGTCGATAACCCGCGCTGGAAGAAGCAGTGGGTTGGCAAGGAGGTATACGATCAGGATCGTACCGAGCCAAAAGTCCAGCTGGTGAAAGGCGGTGTAGGTGCCGACGCCAAGAATAAAAAGCACAAGGTTGATGCTCTTTCTGGCGCGACCCTGACAAGCCGTGGTGTTCAGCAATTGGTTAACTACTGGATGGGCGATCGCGGATACGCGTCCTTCCTGCAAAAACTTCGTGAAGGGGAGGTCTGATCATGGCAGATGCATCAGCCAAACAGGTTCTCTTCGAACCGATCTTCAGCAATAACCCGATCGCCCTGCAGATTCTTGGTATCTGTTCGGCGCTGGCGGTAACTACCAGCATGAACGTAACATTGGTTATGTGCATGGCGGTTATTGCCGTTACCGCATTTTCCAACCTTGCGGTGTCTCTGGTTCGGACTCAGATTCCGGGCAGCATCCGGATCATCGTTCAGATGACCATTATCGCGTCTCTCGTTATCGTGGTCGACCAGGTGCTCAAGGCCTATGCCTACGAGATTTCCAAGCAGCTGTCGGTATTCGTTGGTCTGATTATCACCAACTGTATCGTCATGGGCCGTGCGGAAGGCTTTGCCATGAAGAATGGCCCCTGGCTGAGCTTCCTGGACGGCGTTGGTAACGGCCTTGGCTACTCGGTGCTTCTGATTTTCGTGGCATTCTTCCGTGAACTGCTTGGTGCCGGTTCCCTGTTCGGGGTCTCACTGATGCCGGTGGTGAACGAAGGTGGCTGGTACATTCCGAATGGTCTGCTACTGCTGCCGCCGAGCGCTTTCTTTATTATCGGCCTGGCGATCTGGGGTCTGCGGACCTGGAAGCCGGAGCAGGTTGAGGACGCGGATTACAAGATGTCCCGCCACGTCGCCAAGGAGGCCTTCTGATGGAACATTATATCAGCCTGATTCTTAAGGCCGTTTTCGTTGAAAACATGGCGCTGGCGTTCTTCCTGGGCATGTGCACCTTCCTGGCCATTTCCAAGAAGATCGAGGCGGCGACAGGTCTTGGTATCGCCGTTGTGGTTGTGCTGACCGTCACCGTGCCGGTTAACAACCTGCTTTATAACAGCATTCTCCGCGAGGGAGCGCTGGAATGGGCCGGTCTGCCGAATGTGGATCTGAGCTTTCTCGGATTGCTTACGTATATTGGTGTAATCGCGGCGATTGTCCAGATCATGGAGATGGTTCTGGACAAGTATATCCCGGCGCTCTACGCCGCTCTGGGTGTATTCCTGCCACTGATTACAGTGAACTGCGCCATTCTTGGTGCCTCGCTGTTCATGGTGGAGCGTGATTACACCTTTGGCGAGAGTGTGGTGTATGGCTTTGGTGCCGGCCTCGGCTGGGCCCTGGCGATTATCGCGCTGGCGGGTATCCGCGAGAAGCTCAAGTACAGTGATGTTCCGGAAGGCCTGCGTGGTCTGGGCATTACCTTCATTACCGTTGGTCTGATGTCCCTTGGCTTCATGTCCTTCTCAGGTATTTCACTGTAAACCACCCGGTGATTCGGTTTAACGAAAAGGCGAGACCATGAATACAGAAATTATTCTCGGCGTGGTCATGTTCACCGTTATCGTTCTGGCTCTGGTCGCAGTGATTCTTGCGGCCCGCTCCAGGCTGGTAAGCACCGGTGATGTGACCATTGAGATCAACGATGACCCTGAACACACCATGAAGACCGAAGCAGGCGGCAAGCTGCTTGGGACTCTTGCGAATAACGGCATCTTCCTGTCTTCTGCCTGTGGCGGTGGTGGTACCTGCGCCCAGTGTAAGTGCAAGGTTCTGGAAGGCGGCGGTGCGATGTTGCCGACGGAAAAGACTCACTTTACTAACCGTGAAGAGAAAGAAGGCTGGCGCCTGTCCTGCCAGGTCCCTGTCAAGCAGGACATGAAGGTGGAAGTGCCGGAAGAGTTCTTTGGCGTCAAGAAGTGGGAGTGTGAGGTTATTTCCAACCATAACGTTGCCACCTTCATCAAGGAGTTGGTGCTGAAGCTGCCGGAAGGCGAAGAAGTTGATTTCCGCGCTGGCGGTTACGTGCAGTTGGAGTGCCCTCCCTATGAGATCGACTTCAAAGATTTCAACATCGAGGAAGAGTTCCACGAAGACTGGGACAAGCACAACATCTGGCGTTACAAGGCGGTAAACAAGGAAGAAACCATCCGGGCCTATTCCATGGCGAACTACCCGGAAGAGAAGGGTGTTCTTAAATTTAACATCCGTATTGCTACGCCGCCTCCGGGTACCGATCATAACCCTGGCATCATGTCGAGCTACGTGTTCGATCTGAAGCCGGGCGATAAAGTGACTGTGATGGGGCCATTCGGTGAGTTCTTCGCCAAGAAGACCGATGCCGAAATGGTGTTCATCGGCGGTGGTGCCGGCATGGCGCCCATGCGTTCACATATCTTCGACCAGCTTAAACGCCTTAACTCCAAGCGCAAGATCAGCTTCTGGTATGGCGCACGAAGTGTCCGCGAGATGTTCTACGTGGAAGACTTCGACATGCTGCAGGATGAGAACGACAATTTCGAGTGGCATGTTGCCCTGTCTGACGCGTTGCCCGAAGACAACTGGAAAGGTCCGACGGGCTTTATCCATAACGTGCTGTATGAAAACTATCTGAAGGACCATCCGGCTCCTGAAGACTGTGAATACTACATGTGTGGGCCCCCCATCATGAACGCATCCTGCATCAAGATGCTCAAGGATCTGGGTGTTGAGGATGAAAATATTATGCTGGATGATTTCGGGGGTTAATGAACTCAAATGACATCCAGCATTACACGGCCCGTCAGGGTGGCTTTGGTCAGCGTCGTTATGGCGCTGACGATTGCTGCCCTGGCGGGTTGTTCGTTTCAGCCTGAAGAAAAGGTCTGGGAAATATCAGGGCCGATGTTTGGCACCACTTATCACATCAATGTGGTATTGACGGATGACCAGACCCGACTGGAGAATCTTGCAGCAGGCATTGACGCCGAGCTGAAGAAGGTGGATGCGGCAATGTCCACCTGGCGGGAAGATTCTGAACTGTCACAGTTGAACTCAAAAGCGGATCAGTCCGAGTGGATCTCTCTTTCCGAGCCCCTTTATGAGGTTATGAAAACCGCTGAGGAGGTCTCAGAACTGACTGGCGGCGCGTTTGATGTAACCATTGGCCCTGTCGTGAACCTTTGGGGGTTTGGCCCCAAAGCCCGCCCTGAGAAAGCACCCTCTGATGATGTGCTTGCCGGGCTTCTCGCAAAAACCGGCCATGACAAACTGGAGTTACGGGCGGATCCGCCCAGCATTCGTAGTGATGTGCCCCAGTACATTGATCTTTCGGCAATAGCCAAGGGGTACGGGGTTGACGTTGTAGCCCGTTACCTCGAAAGTGAAGGCGTCCACCATTACCTTGTAGAAATAGGGGGTGAAGTCCGGGTAAACGGCCAGAAGCCGGACGGGAACGCTTGGCGACTGGCCATTGAGCAACCGGTTTCCGCGGCGAGGCAGGTCAATCGCGTCGTTGTGCTGCAGGATCGAGCCATGGCGACGTCTGGAGATTATCGTAACTATTACGAATCGGAAGGCCACCGATATTCTCATACAATTGACCCGGCGACGGGAAAACCGATTGCACACAATCTGGCTTCAGTGACCGTGATTGCTGATGACTGCAAAACAGCGGACGCATTGGCTACCGGTTTCAATGTCATGGGTTACGAACAAGCCGAAGTGCTTGCCACCAGGCAGAATATCCCGGCCTATTTTATTATCCGGACCGAAAACGGGTTTGAGACGCACCAGACACCCGCATTTTCGTCCTACGTTACTCAGTGAGAGGAGGGCAATATGGGTACCTTTCTTTTGGTTTTAGTTATTGTGGTTCTGCTCGTAGCGGGCATGTCCATTGGTGTGATTTTGGGTCGCAAACCAATCAGTGGTACTTGCGGTGGCATCGGCGCCCTGGGTGTCAGTTCCTCCTGCGACATCTGCGGTGGCAACACCCAGAAGTGCGAGGAGGAGAATCAGCGCGTTGCTGACGATGGAAAACAGGCGGAGGCACTGGCCTACGATGCCTCCAATGTCGACAAGGCCTAAAACAGATTTGATAGTTACAACCACATTTCCACGACGTAGATAAGGAGTTACTGCGCGCATGGCAGAGCATCATTACGACGTCGTCGTTATCGGCGCTGGGCCTTCCGGTGAAGGTGCGGCGATGAATGCGACGAAGCACGGTAAACGTGTCGCTATCATCGAAGACAAGCCCACCGTCGGGGGCAACTGTACCCACTGGGGTACCATTCCTTCCAAGGCCTTGCGTCACTCCGTCAAACAGATCATCACCTTCAATACCAATCAGATGTTCCGTGATATAGGTGAGCCCCGTTGGTTTTCATTCCCCCGGGTTCTGCAGAACGCGCAGAAAGTGATTGGTAAGCAGGTGAAGCTGAGGACGCAGTTCTACTCCCGTAATCGGGTAGATCTGATCAATGGTCGGGCATCGTTCATTGATACTAATCGTTTGGAAGTTCGTGGTAACAAGTCTATTGAAACCCTTCACTTCAAGCAGGTGATCGTTGCCACAGGTTCCCGCCCCTACCTGCCGCCTGATGTGGATTTCCGCCATCACCGGATTTATAACTCGGATACCATCCTGAATCTGTCACACACCCCTCGCACACTGGTGATCTATGGTGCCGGCGTAATCGGCTCCGAATACGCCTCAATCTTTGCGGGGCTGGGTGTAAAGGTGGATCTGATCAACCCGGGTAGCCGTCTGCTCTCCTTCCTGGATGACGAGATTTCGGATGCCCTGAGCTACCATCTGCGGAACAATGGTGTGCTTGTGCGCCATAACGAGCAGTACGAGTCTGTGGACGGTGACGACCACGGGGTGGTGTTGTCCCTCCAATCAGGGAAGAAAATCCGGGCAGATGCCTTCCTGTGGTGTAACGGCCGTAGCGGCAACACCGAGAGTCTGGGTCTTGAAAACGTTGGCCTGACACCTAATGGCCGCGGCCAGCTAGCGGTGGACGAGCATTATCGAACCGAAGTCGAAAACATTTATGCGGCAGGCGATGTCATCGGCTGGCCAAGTCTTGCCAGCGCTGCATACGACCAGGGGCGCTCAGCTTCTTCCGATATTGTGCAGGATGAGTACTTCCGCTTTGTGTCTGATGTCCCCACCGGTATCTACACGATTCCGGAAATCAGTTCGGTTGGCAAAACCGAGCGGGAACTGACTGAGGCCAAGGTGCCTTATGAAGTGGGTCAGGCGTTCTTCAAGGATCTGGCCCGAGCCCAGATTACAGGAGAGGCTGTGGGCATGCTCAAGATCCTGTTCCACCGGGAGAGTCGCCAGATTCTGGGGATCCACTGTTTCGGTGACCAGGCAGCTGAGATCGTACACATCGGCCAGGCCATCATGAATCAGGAAGGCGAAGCCAACTCCCTGAACTACTTCATCAATACAACCTTCAACTACCCTACCATGGCGGAAGCCTACCGGGTTGCCGCACTCAACGGCCTGAACCGGATCTTCTGATCCGGTATCAGCCTGTCCTGGGCAGAGTGTTGTTGTCCGATGCCGCACTCCTCGGGGTATTAGGCAGCGACAGCAGGGCTCTCGACCGGTTATCGAAGAACATGCGGGTACTGGTCGGGTAGTCTGTGATGATGCTGTCCACGCCCGCCTCTTCCAGTTGCAGCATGTCGTGGATGCGGTTGACCGTCCAGGTTGATACATGCAGGCCGCGGCGATGGGCCTGTTCCACCATCCCTTTTGAGCACAGTTTCCAGTTTATACAGAGGTAGTCACACCCCAGCCGGGTTGCAAGATTCAGTGGCCGGGGGAATTTTCGTTCAGCCACAAACCCGATTCGGATGTTTTTGTTCCTGCGACGGATTTGCTTGAGGAACCAGGTGTCCGAGGATGTAATTGCGGCCTTCTGGTAGAGATCGCGGCGCTGAATAATCTCGGTTAGCCGGTTACACAGAATGTTCAGGCGCTGGCGGCTGTCTTTTTTTACCTCAAGCTGGAGGTGCTCGAGGTCATCAAACTGGTCAAGCAGGTCCTCCAGAGTCGGGATTCCGATCTTCCGGGGCCAGGAACTGGTATTGTGCCTGGCGTCCATCTCAGCCAGTTCAGTAGCGGTGTAGTTGCCCACACTACCTTTCTGGCTGGTGGTACGATCCACGGTCAGGTCATGAACCATCACCGGCGTGCCGTCCTTCGATAACACCAGATCGAGCTCAAAGTGGCGAATGCCGTGCCGGTAGGCATGGACAAAACCGGGCAGGGTATTTTCAGGGGCTTCTCCCTTGGCCCCTCTGTGTCCGTAGACAATCATTCGACTGCTTCACCTTTAAGGCGTTGGTAAATGGCCTGGCGCTTCTTCCAGGTATCATGGCAGAGCCGGATATCTTCAAGGTAAGCCGGAAGCTCATTCATCAGCAGCGCCTGAGGCCCGTCAACCAGAGCTTTTTCCGGTTTCGGGTGGAAGTCCACCAGCACCATGTTGGCACCGGCAATAGCACCCTGAGCTGTGGCATGCATGACATCCAGGATGCCATCAGGAGACCGGTCACGGCTTCCCACGGAATGGGAGGGATCCACGCATACAGGCATTCGGGTCAGTCGTTTCACCACCGGGACGTGGGCGAAATCAACCATGTTACGGTGTGGCTGTCCGGCATCGGTTTTCATACCCCTGAGACAGAAGATCACGTTGGCATTGCCTTCACTGGCGAGGTACTCGGCAGCATTTAGTGATTCATTCAGGGTGATCCCGAACCCTCGCTTCAAAAGCACCGGGTAAGTACTCTGGCGACCGATGGATTTCAGCAGTTCGAAGTTCTGGGTATTCCGGGTGCCTACCTGGAGCATAACGCCGGTGGGGCGGCCGAGCTTCTCGAGGCAGGTATCGATTTCCTCAATATGGCTCTCATGGGTGATCTCCATGGCGATTACTTTGATGCCATGTTTGCCGGCCTTCTCAAATACCCAGGGCAGGCACCCCTTGCCATGTCCCTGAAAGGAGTAGGGGTTAGTCCTGGGCTTGTAAGCGCCCATCCGGGTGCAGACTTCTCCGTTGTCTTCCAGCGCTTGCATCATCATGTCCACATGCTCCGGCACGTCCACCGCGCACAGGCCTGCGAAAATATTCAGGTTGGATTGACTGAATTCCACGCCGTTGTAGGTAAAACCACTCTGCCGTTGGTCATCCCGGTGGCGGCCAAGAATGCGGTAGTCATCCGATATGCGGATGGCGCGTTCGACTGCGGGCAAGGCTTCGATTTCTTCCTTGTCGAGGGATTTGGTGTCGCCGAGCAGATAGACCTCTGTCAACCGCTGGCTGGTGCCCTGGACTTCGTGAACCCGAAGCGAGACGCCAGGCAGATTTTCCAGATAGTGCATGGTCTGGCGGTAGGCATCACTTTCCAGCGGCGTGTTGGGGTGAAGAATGGCTAGCATGTTTTCTCCTTGTGTTAACCGGCACTTTCTGCCCGGTGCCGCGCCTGCATGTATTCCCGATGATTAAGATGCAGCAGGTCCGCCATGCGGCGAATCAGGTGTTCTTCGTACTTGTCAATTCGCCCGTCTGCGAAAGCGACGCGCCAAATGCACTCCAGAAGCGCCTGCTTGGAATGCTGGTTGAGGTGTTCGTTGAGCTGGCCGGTGAATTCATAGAGCGACGTGGCGTCCTCTGCATGATCCAGGGCATCCTGCAGAATGTCCTCTGCCTCCTCCCGCGTGACCTGATGGGATTTGACCGCAAAGTCTACGATGGCCTGAAGTTCGCGCTCATCCTCGTTCCGGTCAACACGAGCCAGCTGTACCATGAGAGCCGTGGCCGCGATGGCCAACTGGTGGGCATCCGGTTCGGTTTTCACGCTCTCCGGGGCAGCAAACAACTTTTTCAGACGTTCAATCATGATCGGACAACTTCACTCCGTTAACGATGAATTCAGGCGGCTTTTGCCATCTGCCGTACCCTCTGTTCCAGCTCAATCTGGTCTGCGGTAAAGCGGCGAATACCATCGGCCAGTTTTTCGGTGGCCATGGCGTCTTCGTTGGATTCCCAGCGGAACAGCTTCTCGTCGATGTCGCCGAAACGATCCGGTGAATTGGCGTTATCAGCTGACAGTTTCCGCGTCAGGTTCCCTTCATCGTCCTGAAGTTCCTGGAGAAGGGCGGGGCTGATGGTCAGGCGGTCGCAACCCGCCAACATCTCGATCTCGCCAGTATTACGGAAGCTGGCCCCCATAACGACGGTGTCGTAGCCATTAACCTTGTAGTAATTATAGATCCGGGAGACCGAAAGGACGCCAGGGTCTTCGGCTGGAGCGAAACTGTCCTTGCCGCTATTGGCAACGTGCCAGTCCAGAATTCGGCCAACAAAGGGGGAAATAAGGAAGGCGCCGGCCTGCGCACATGCAGCAGCCTGGATGAACGAGAACAGGAGAGTCAGGTTACATCGAATGCCTTCCTTCTCGAGCTGCTCGGCGGCACGGATACCTTCCCAGGTAGAAGCAACCTTGATCAGAACCCGGCTGGTGTCGACGCCTTGTCTGTCGTAGAAGTCGACCAGCCTGCGGGCACGATCCAGGGTTCTTTCCGTATCAAAGGAAAGCCTGGCATCGACTTCCGTGGAAACCACACCGGGTATCAATCCGAGAATTTCACGGCCTGCCAGTACGGCCAGCATGTCCGTTGCAATAGTGAGCTGTTCTGCGTCTGATCCGCCGCAACGACGCGCTTCCGCTACTGCTTTATCCAGCATTGGGCGATAAGCTTCAGACGCAGCCGCTTTCAGCAGCAGGGAAGGGTTGGTGGTCGCATCTTCCGGTCGCCATTTTGCGATGGCGTCAATATCGCCTGTATCCGCCACCACGGTGGTCATAGTTTTCAGTTGGTCAAGCTTGTTGGTCATTCGTCCTGTCGTCCCGTTTGAACTGTTATTGGTGCATCCGACTCCCGGATGTGGGCTTTACCACTACAATAACGGGCTGCCCTGACAGGAACAAGACAGCAAAAGGTCTGGATGCGATTAAGCTTCCGCAATGGCGGGGCTTTCCGGTTCCCTGACCTTCTCGAGTGCGGTCTGAATGACTTCCAGCCCTGCACCGGATTTGTGGGCATTTTCGCTGATATAACGACGGAACTGGCGCCCTCCCGGAACACCGTGGAACAGGCCCAGCAGGTGGCGGGAGATGTGGTTGAGATATACGCCGCGCTCAAGCTCACTCTGGATGAAGGGGTACATGGCCCGCAGCGCCTCGTGACGGGTGGTGACAGGCGTGTCTGCGCCAAAGAACTCGGCATCCACTCCTGCCAGCAGCCACGGGTTGTGATAGGCCTCCCGGCCCAGCATCACACCGTCTGTCCGTGACAGGTGCTCCCGGCACTCGTCAAACGTCTTTATTCCGCCGTTTATGATGATTTCAAGGTCCGGGTAGGTCTCCTTCAGGCGATACACCCAGTCGTACTTCAGCGGCGGCACATCCCGGTTTTCCTTCGGGCTAAGGCCTTCCAGGACGGCAATGCGGGCATGCACAATAAAGGTCCGGCACCCTGCAGAGGCAACTTTCTCCACGAATTCGCACAACTCATCCCAGGACTCCCGGCCATCAATTCCGATCCGGTGCTTTACCGTGACCGGCAGGCTGGTGGCCTCGATCATCGCCCGAACACCCTCTGCGACCTTGTCCGGGTGGCCCATCAGGCATGCACCGATCATGTTGTTTTGCACTCTGTCGCTGGGGCAGCCGACGTTGAGGTTTACTTCATTGAAGCCAAACTGCTCAGCCAGTTTGGAGCAATGGGCCAGCTCTCGCGCATCGCTGCCGCCGAGTTGGAGCGCCAATGGATATTCCGCAGGATCGTGCCTCAGGAAACGCTCAGTGTCGCCATGAATCAGGGCGCCGGTAGTCACCATCTCGGTATAGAGCAGGGCGTGCCGGCTCAGCTGGCGCGCCAGATAGCGGTAATGACTGGTGGTCCAGTCCATCATCGGGGCGACGCAAAAACGCCTGGAAGGCTCTTTGGGTGCAACATTCATCGGTGAAGTGGAGTGAATACCGGAGTGTATGTTTGCGTCTTGGAACATGGACCGCCTGATCAAATGGGAAAAAATTGCTACCGACTCGATTATACCTTATCCAAGGCTTTCTGACCGTAGGGGGTTATCGAAGCCGTCCTAAAGCCGAATTTCCGGACCGGCTATAGGTTCACGCCAAGGAAGTCTTCGAACTCCGGGGCGGACAGGGGGCGGGAAAACAGGTATCCCCGCCCGTTATCACAACCGGTTTCAAGCAGCAGGCCTTCGGTGACATGTCCGGTCGCGAGATCGATGATAGGCTGAAAGCGAAGCTCGAACTGCCGGTTCTCAGCGGCTGAGCACATATCATTTACCATCTTCAGTCCATTCCGGGGCTCATCAGGTTGGCACATCGCCTTTGCCAGCCGGCGCGTCTTGGTTTGTTCTTTTTTGGTCCGCCTCGTTTTCGGGGGATTTAGTGAAGGCACTGCTCATTTCGGTGAAAGGTCTGTCGTCAGAGCGTTCATGCTTTTGGTTTGCAGTTCAAGCAGAATAGGGGTGTGGCCTGGTTGTGCGTGCCGGCCGTTAGCCACCAAAGTCGTTGTTCTGGAGTAACTTTTATGCCGGTTATGATCCAGGCCTTGTTGCCTGTTTTTGCGTTAATTGTACTGGGACATATTTTTCGTCGTTGGGATTTCCCCGGAGGCGATTTCTGGCCTCGAGCGGAACGTTTTACCTATTACGTTCTATTTCCCGCCATGCTCGTGTTCAAACTTGGTCAGGCAAGGTTGCCGGTTTCAGCGTACAGCGATATTGCCCTGCTTGTTGCTTCGATGTTGGTAACAATGACCCTGGTTTTAGCCGTCGCCCAGTGGTTCTGGCGCTGGAGCGGTCCAGTCTTTTCCTCGGTCTATCAGGGTGCTATCCGCTTCAATTCTTATGTTGGTCTTGCGGCCGCTGGGATGTTGCTCGGGGATGACGGCTTATCCCTCACCGCCATAGCGGTGGCCATCATGGTGCCGTTGCTGAATCTGTTGTGCATCCTGATGTTTTCCCTCGTCGCAACCCGGGACTCGGTGCGGGTCGGCCCGGTGCTGAAAGCCATTATTACCAATCCGTTGATTGTGGGGTCGGTGATCGGCGTTATCTGGAGCTTCTTCAAGATTGGTTTTAACCCCCTGGTGGCCAGTATTCTGGAACCTCTTAGCAACCTCGCCCTGCCGATGGGGTTGATGACGGTAGGGGCGGGCCTCCATTTAAAAGCCCTGCGTGGCGCTTCCATGCCGTTTCTGGTGTCGTCGGTGCTCAAGCTCGTCGCATTTCCGTTGATGGCGGCGGGCCTGGCTCTGATGCTGGGGCTGGATGGTTTGCTGGTGCAGGTAGTAATACTGTTGGCGACTCTGCCGACGGCAACTTCCGCCTACATTCTCGCCCGGCAACTGGGGGGCGACGCCCCCCTGATGGCGGGAATCATCAGTGGCCAGACGCTGCTGGCGATGGCCTCTATTCCCTTAATGCTGGGTATTCTCTGGTAGGCACTTGAGCACCGCATCGGCAATGCTGTGTTGGAACACGTTATAGCCGTCTGCGGTTACCTGGATATCTGTGGCCAGGGGATCCCAGGTGCTGAACGTGACCTCCAGGCCCCGGGTTATCGAACGCCACCACTGTCTATTGAACTGTGGCTCTATCAGCAGACAGGGGTGGTTGGCCTTATGCAGTTTGTCCTGAACTTCCGAGATGTGCCTCGCGCCCGGCGACAATTCCGGGTTTAGCGTGAGTACGCCCTCAAGGGGCAAGTCGTAGTGGCTGGCAAAACGGGTGAACGCACTGTGATACGCGAACAGGCTGATGTCGTGTACTGCCGTTTCCAGCTTGGCTCTGACTTGTCTTTCAGTTTTTTCGAGGTTGGCTTCGAAGCGGGTCAGGTTCTCGTTGAGGGCCTGCGTGTTTGCGCCTTTCATATTGGCGAGAGCACCATGGACGGTCCTGACCATCTCAAGCGCGAGTGATGGATCCAGCCAGATGTGAGGATCCTCGCCCTCTCCATGGTCGTGCCCGGCGGTTTCATGTGTCCCGCTTTGCAGGTCATCGTCGTGGCTGGCATGTTCCTGGTGACCGTGATTCGCCTCAGGATGATCATCCCCGTCCTGCATCAGCATGATGGTTCTTTGATGGAAATCCTCGCCTGCAAGCAACCGGCTCAGGAAACTCTCCATTTCCGGGCCGACCCAGAAAATAACATCGGCATTTTCCAGTGCCCTGCGCTGGGAAGGTCGCATGTTGTAGGTGTGGGGGCTGGCGCCAGCGGGCACCAGCGTGGTGATTTCCACGTCTTCCCCGGCAACCGCCCGGACAAGAAGTTCCAGAGGTTTGGTGGAGGTAACGACCTGGGTGGCGGCCGAAACTCCAGAGGAGTAAACCAGAACGGTAAGAGCGAGAGCGGCTGTTGCGCTTATGGTGTTTAGTCGAGGCATGGTGCGGGATTATCCAATGCGTTTGGTGGAATGTTATAATATTACATTATTGGTTCAGTTTCGGAAAGTCCTTCTGTCGCATCGTCGCTGTCTGGTCAGGCAGATCCGCAGACCCATCATGCGAAATTGTGATCAGGCCGGTATAATGCCGGGTTTATTAAACGGCCACCGACCTTTCAGGAAGATTTCATGACAGTACGTACCCGAATTGCTCCATCACCCACCGGTGATCCACACGTTGGTACCGCCTACGTGGCCCTGTTCAATCTCTGTTTTGCCCGTCAGCACGGTGGGCAGTTTATTCTGCGTATCGAAGACACCGACCAGGCACGCAGCACCGCAGAATCCGAGCGCGATATTCTGCAAGCGCTTCGCTGGCTGGGGCTGAACTGGGACGAAGGTCCTGACGTTGGCGGTCCCTATGGTCCTTACCGGCAGTCAGAGCGCAAGGACTCGTATAAGCAGTATGCCGAAGACCTCGTGACAGCGGGGCATGCTTTCTATTGTTTCCGTACCCCGGATGAGCTGGAAGCTATCCGCGAAGAGCGCAAAGCCCAGGGCATGAATCCGGGGATCAAGGGCGATCTGGAGTTGCCGCAAGAAGAAGTGAAGCGGCGTCTTGATGCCGGGGATCCGCACGTCATCCGCATGAAAGTGCCGGACGAGGGTGTTTGTGAAATACAGGACATGCTTCGCGGCACTATTGAAATCGACTGGGCCCAGGTGGATTGCCAGATTCTGCTGAAATCCGATGGTATGCCCACCTATCACCTCGCCAACGTGGTCGATGATCACGTTATGGGTATCACCCACGTACTTCGTGGAGAGGAATGGATCAACTCGGCACCCAAGCACAAGCTGCTGTACGAGTACTTCGGATGGGACATGCCCGAGCTTTGCCACCTGCCGCTGCTGCGTAACCCGGACAAGAGCAAGCTGTCCAAGCGCAAGAACCCCACCAGCATCAATTTCTATGAGCGCATGGGTTTCCTGCCGGAAGCAGTGACCAACTACCTCGGTCGTATGGGCTGGTCAATGCCGGACGAGCGCGAGAAGTTCACCCTCGACGAAATGATCGAGAACTTCGATATCCAGCGCGTTTCTCTGGGCGGCCCGGTTTTCGATGTAGAAAAACTGCGCTGGCTTAATGGCCAGTGGTTGCGGGATGAGCTGACCGAAGAGCAGTTCATGGAGCGCATGCGTCAGTGGTGGTTTAACGAGGATGCGCTGAAGGCTCTGGTGCCGCATATCAAGGGCAGGGCGGAAGTGTTTTCCGATGTCGCTCCGATGGCACAGTTCATGTTCTCTGGCATGCTGAACCTGACACCGGAGGACTTTGCCCACAACAAGCTGGAGGAGGCGCAGATCAAGCGCGTACTCCAGTTCACCCTTTGGAAACTGGAAGCCCAGAGGCACTGGAGCAGGGATAATATCTTCGCCGACATCAAGTCGCTGTCTAAGGCCATGGAGTTGAAGATGGGCGATTTCATGTTTTCGATCTTCGTCGCCATCGCAGGAACGCCCAATTCCTGGTCGGTCATGGAGTCGATGGATCTCCTGGGCCCGGACATGACTCGCACCCGTCTGAGGCACGCCCTGGAAGTTCTGGGTGGCTTTTCGAAGAAAGAAACCAAGAGAGTGGAGAAAGAGTACGCCGCACTGGGTGCTTAATAACCGCTTTGGTGAAGAAATATACGGCTTTGACAGGGATGTTCAGAAAACTGGAAAAAAGTGTGTTTTGACGGTTGACGCCCATAGGGCGGATCCTTAATATACGCATCCGTTGAGGGGCCATAGCTCAGCCGGGAGAGCGCAACACTGGCAGTGTTGAGGTCGGCGGTTCGATCCCGCCTGGCTCCACCAATTTCTAGTCCCCTTCGTCTAGTGGCCTAGGACTCCGCCCTTTCACGGCGGCAACAGGGGTTCGAACCCCCTAGGGGACGCCAATACGGCTTGACGGTCTAGTCCACCGTTAAGCCACAAAAAGACCGCCTTCGGGCGGTTTTTTTGTGGCTGCAGAAAAGTTGAAACGCCGGGTTTGAATAAAAGGGGCACCAGGGAAAGTTTTCCGGGGAGCCCGGAGAGGCCAGCGGGGCCGGTCCCAAGCTCCCCGGTTTAGTGGGGGGGCCGGTTCAGCGCGAGGCAATCGCGCCCTTTCCAACACCCTCATAGGCCTTGACCCGAATAGTATCGGACGGAAATTCCGCCTTTAGCTTGTCGGCAATGTGCGCCGCGATCAGCTCAACGGTTGTATCCGTTTCCAGCATGTAAACCCGCTCCTCTGGCAGCGTCAAGGCAAACTCTCCCTGATTCGCTTCATATTCAAAGGTTACATACCGAACCCCGGTATCGCCTACATGGCGCCGAACCACATCTTCCTCGGAGCCCACGTAGATATCCCGCCACTGAATGGCCCACTCGCGCTCGAGGTCGTAGTCACGGTGACCATTCCGGTCGATCCGGATGGGCGAGCGGTGGCCGTGGGCAATGCGCTGGCAGTTGCCCAGATGTTTCTTCAGACCATGAACATAGTGATAGTAGGCGCCCTCGATGACTTCTTCCCTCAGGTGGATCTCGACAGTCGTCACGTTTGCGGGCAGGACCGCTTTAAGCTCATGTTCCAGCAGGGTGGCGACTGCAGACGGAACTACCCGCTCAGCCGAGAGCCAGACTACTGCTTCATCCGGAGACTGGTGTGTAATCTGGCTACCGTCGGTCAGCGCCCAGCTAAAGGTATCCGGCTCCTCCTCACTCCAGGACAAGCCTTCATAGCCTCGTGGTACGACCAGCCTGTGATCGACTCGCTCATCGATTATTCGC
The DNA here is from genome assembly GCF_023657445.1 of Marinobacter sediminum. Classification (NCBI taxonomy): domain Bacteria; kingdom Pseudomonadati; phylum Pseudomonadota; class Gammaproteobacteria; order Pseudomonadales; family Marinobacteraceae; genus Marinobacter; species Marinobacter sediminum. The sequence continues at coordinate 795,290 of NZ_JAGTWY010000001.1, forward strand.
TTGATCGTGCGTTTAACATTGCTGAAATCGAACACCATGCCCTGGTCGTCGAGTTCGCCTCCGAGCACCACATCCGCGATCCAGCTTTCACCTACCAGTCCTCGAGTCCGGTCCAGGTAAGCGAAATCAATAACGGTCAGGTTGTCTACAAAGAGGTGATTCATTAAAGATCCGGGCGGGTATGGATGAATGATGGCCGAATTCTAGCAAAAATCAGTGAACACGGCAGTCTGGCGACGCATCAGGGTTCATTAGTTCTTGCTATAGAGATGCCTATTATAAACTTCCCACCAATCGCGAACGATCAGGAATTTCCGGCACTTATTCTTGCAGCAGACGCATCCAGTCGCATGGGAAGGCCGAAAGCACTTCTGCCTCTTGCTGATCAGCAGGGCATTCTACTCGACAGGGCGATAGACCTGGGCCGCGCTCTGAGTCGGGATGTGCGTGTGATCTGCGGCACCTTAGCCAAACAGACCAGCCAGCCAGGCGATCCCGACGCTGAAAATGCCCAGGCTGGCGGCGAGACTGACCGTATAAATCCTGGAAGATGCGGAACGTTGCTGTGAAACAAACAGATCAATAGTGCGTTGCGCGATATCTTCTGCAGTTTCCCGGGAAATCTCATGCGCCTGCTGAATTGCTTCGGATTGCAGCGTTTGCCAGAACTCGGTATCGATGGTCTGCACACTGGTAATGTGATCTTTTAGCTCTGCCATGTGCTCGCTGGTGAAGCCGGAATTGCGTTTCATCTCCTTCTTCAGGTCTGCCAGTTCCCGACCCAGGTTGAGGTTAACTTCCGCCGCCACCTCGTCGCGCAAATGCATTGTGCGTTCTTCAACGAGGCTGCCCATTGCGTTCAGCCGTTCTTCGACGATCGATTCCTGCTTGCTGCGGGATTCATCCAGGGCCCGTTTCAGGTGATCGAACTGTTCATCGAACAGGGAGCTGAGCAGCTCATGGAGCCGGTTGTTGACATGAGTTTTCACCGCTGAGCGGGCAATCTGTTCGATCAGGTCGCTGGTCAGCGGCACTACATTGGAGGAGCTGTTGCCGTTGCTGGCAGGTTCTCCTTCGGACTTGAGTGACATTTCAACAGAGGCATTCCGGGGAACGTTCAGAAGTTCGTCTGCCCTGCTGCCTCCCTCAAACTCGGTGATAGGAGCTTCCGGAAGAGTTCCCGCGATAACATCTCTGTCCAGTTGCTCGAGTACCATGCTCAGGCCTTCGGTATGAGGCGGCTTGGTGAGGATGTTATAGACCCCGAAATTTTTCGCTTCCTCGGTAAAAGAAGAGGATTTCTTGGAAGTGCACATGATGACCGGAATGGCTGCGGTGTCTGGATTGCCTTTGATGGCTTTTGTGGCTTCCACGCCATTCATGCCCGGCATCAGATGGTCCATAAAGATAACGTCCGGGCGTCCGTTGCTGTTCAGGAAATCCAGTGCTTCCTCGGCAGAACCTGCCATGTTTACTTCCATGTCGCGATTCTCCAGCAGCTTGCTCAGGGCAAATCGTGCCACCTTTGAATCGTCCACCAGCAGAGCGTTCTTGATCGCCATGTCACTACCTCAATCGTTTACTGCAAACGCGTGTGTTATCGGGCTGATCCGTGTTACCAGCCTTCCAGTTCCGGGCACTGGGTAGCCCGGTAGCTCTTGTCCCGATAACAAACACCGGGTTCTGTGGTGCGGGCAGTGAATATTTCACCTGCCGCAGTGGTCAGGCGTACCTGGCCGTAGGGTTGTCCGTGTCGGAACGTTGCCTCGATCGAGCTGCCATTGGGATTGCGCAGCAGCCCCTTGCCGTGGAACTTTCCTTCAATGTATTCGCCTTCGTACTTCTTGCCATCTGCGAAGACTTCCGACCCGGCACCGTGAAAAACACCGTTGGAAAATTCGCCCTCATAGTGTCGTCCATCGGGAAAGGTGAGGGTGCCACGGCCGTGAAACTCATCATCTCGGAAACCGCCCACGTAAAGCATGCCGTCCGCTGTCGTGAGTGAGCCATAGCCGTTCAGCCGGCCGCCTTTCCATTGCCCGGTCAGAATGTCACCGTTGGCCATGGTCAGTGTTCCCTTACCGTTAAACTGGTTGGCTCGGAACTCTCCCGAATACCGGGATCCGTCAGCGCTGCGCCAGGTGCCTTCACCTTCACGCTGTCCCTCTGACCATTCGCCTTCATAGCGACTACCGTCCGGGTACCAGGCGGTGCCTTCACCTTGAAATGCGCCATTGATGAAATGACCCTCGTAACGCAGGCCCTCTTTATCTGCATAGGTGCCGTCGCCTGTTTTTACGCCACCAACCCAGGTGCCTTCGCGGTAATTAACGGTTGTGTAGGCCTCGAGCTTGCCCACCAGAGTCCTTTCGCTGCCGGCTTGCAGTGCCACCGTCTGGTTCCAGGGTTTGAAGCCATCTTTACTGATGGTGATGTCGTACTCGCCGGCTTCGAGTGTCAGGTCGAGCCTGGTTGCACCGTATTGCTCACCATTAATAGTGACGCGATCTCCCACCACATTCGAACGCAGCACGAGTAGTCCCGTAGTCGCGGCTTTCCTGGTGGGTTCGGTGGCCGGAGGCGCGGCGGTCCGGGTCGCCATAGCGGTCGGCGGTTCTGCGACAGCCAGCACTGTTGGTTCATCCGGCATTGGCGGAATGGTAAATCGCTCTGCACGTGGCGCAGGTTCCGGTGTCGACTTTGTGGCAGGTTCAGGGGGGGCGGTTTCAAGCTGCGAGTGTGTCTTTTCGTTTATCTCGACCGGCGCAGGTGGCGGTTGCTGTTGTCCTGACCGGGAATCGGATGCTCCGGTAGCGAAGGCTACGATCTTTTCAGCCGAGGGCGCCTCGTTCAAGGGCGCGATTTTCTGCTCTTCACGTACGGATGCGAAGCCGGCCGTCACGAGCAGCATCAGTGCCAGCGCGTTGAGGAAAAGAAGTGGTCTGAAATCGACCATGTTGGAGCCTCTTAATTCTGCATTCCCGAAATCCTGTCTATGTCCTCATCTTACCCAGTGGGTGCAACGTTATGTAACAGAAAGTGTCTTAAGTTACCGAGAATGCAGGCCAAATCACACTTTGTCCGGAAGCTGATCATGGTTGAGCTGTTCCCATGATCTCATGTACACATCAGCTTCGTATTCATAGGGTGATCGGAAGGGGGTGAGGACAAAGTCAAACACCAGGAAGATAAACCCGATAGATGCCCAGGCAATGGTCACCGTGCTGACGGTCGTTGCCTGTACTTCAGGGTTGGCGTTCACAAAATCCTGCAGAAGGGGGATCAGTTCAGAGGCCATGACCACTGGATTGAAGCTGGCCAGAACAAAAGGAATCCAGAAGGCGATAAAGATCGGGAAGAATCCGAAGGACCAGAGAATCCGGCGGAGCAGGTAGAGAGCAACTTCACGCCAGAAGCGCTGTCTTATTTCCGGCACCTTGCGGATTCGATCAAGATAATTGCGGCGTTCTGCCCAGTAAGCGGCGACTTCCGGTGCATCAACGGCCTTGGCGTGAGGTGAGTTGGTGGTCATGAATCGCGGGGCTACCTTATCGCTGCTGGACTGTGCATGATAATCGAAACTACGTGTTACCCTACAAGTCTCTAATCGTTAAAGACAGGAAAGTTTGAATGGCTGCAGTGATCGACAACGCAATCCATCCCGCTTTTGAGAAGCTTAGAAGTCACCGGATTAGCACCCTTAATCTTGATGTTGAGGAGTATCGCCACAAAAAGACCGGTGCCCGCCACCTGCACCTTGCAGCAGATAACGAAGAGAATGTTTTTTTCGTGGCGCTTCGGACCTTCCCCATGGATTCTTCCGGCGTCGCTCATATCCTGGAGCATACCGCTTTGTGCGGCAGTGAGCGCTATCCCGTGCGGGATCCATTCTTCATGATGATCCACCGCTCCCTGAACACCTTCATGAATGCGTTCACCAGCAGCGATTGGACGGCGTATCCTTTTGCCAGTATGAACCGGAAGGATTTTGACAACCTGGTGTCGGTCTATCTGGACTCGGTGTTCTTCTCCACGCTGGATCCGCTGGATTTCGCCCAGGAGGGTCATCGTCTCGAATTTGAGAAGCCGGAAGATCCGAACAGTGATCTTGTCTACAAGGGTGTGGTCTATAACGAAATGAAAGGGGCCATGAGCTCGCCTACATCGCAGCTCTGGCAGAATCTGAGCAGTCACCTGTTCCCGACAACGACTTATCACTATAACAGTGGCGGTGAGCCGGACCATATTGTCGACCTCAGTTATGACGACCTGGTGAAGTTCTACCGTCAGCATTACCACCCCAGCAATGCCATTTTTGCCACTTATGGCAACATTCCGGCTCATGAGCACCACGAGCGGTTCGAGGAGCTGGCGCTGAAGCGCTTTGACCACCTTGACGTCGAGCTGCCGGTTCGCGACGAGAAACGCATGTTTGCCCCGGTCCGGGTGGATCAGTGTTATGCCGTGAATGAGGGGGAAGGCACGGATAACAAGACCCATATCGTCATGGGCTGGTTGCTGGGCCACAGTTTCGATCTCCAGGAGAACCTTGAGGGGCAGTTGCTCTCGGCGGTCCTTCTGGAGAACAGCGCTTCTCCGCTGATGCGCGCACTGGAAACCACAGATCTCGGTCATGCACCGTCACCCATGTGTGGTCTGGAAGATTCAAACCGGGAAATGACCTTTGTCTGTGGCATCGAAGGCAGTGAACCCGAGAACCAGAAAGAGCTGGAGCTGCTGCTGGAGAGTACTCTGCAGCAGGTAGTGGAGGACGGTGTCAGCGAGGAGCGCCTGGAAGCTATTCTGCACCAGCTTGAATTGCACCAGAGAGAGATTGCCGGCGACCAGTTCCCGTATGGTCTGCAGTTGATCATGACTGCGATCGCGCCCATGGTGCACGGCGGTGACCCCGTGGAACTCCTTGATATCGAGCCCGTCCTTGCGACTCTTCGCGAGAAGATCCGGGATCCTGAGTATGTGCCGAGTCTGATTCGTAAGAAGCTATTGGAAAATCCTCATCGCGTCACCCTGACCCTGCGGCCGGATGAGAAGCTGGAGAGCCATCGTCAGCAGGCTATCCGTGAGGCTTTGGCCCGCCGAAAGGCCGAGTTGACGGAGGAGGAAGCGCAGCAGATTGTTGATCGGGCTGAAGCTCTGGAAGAGCGGCAGATGCGCAAGGATGATGACTCCATTCTTCCCAAGGTGGATCTTTCCGATGTGCCGCTTCAGATGCCAGAACCGGAAGCCCGGTTCGATGGGGACATCTCTGCCACCGTGTATGCCCGCGGAACCAATGGTCTTGTCTACGAGCAGGTAGTATTGCCGGTACCGGAAATGTCGGAAGAAGAACTGCTGTTGATCCCTTACTACACGACACTGATTTCAGAGGTTGGTTGTGGCGATCTGGATTACTTGCAGATGCAGGATCGGATTTCTGCGGAATCCGGTGGTATCGGCGCTGGCTTCAGTGCCAAAGGCCGAATTGACGACGTGCAGGATCTGTCCGGTTACATCATCTTTAATGGCAAGGCACTGGCGCGAAACCGAGGCGCACTCACCCGGCTTCTGAGAGATCTCTGTACCAGTGCCCGTTTCGATGAGAAGGATCGCATTCGGGAAATTATTGCCCAGATTCGAACCCGTCGTGAACAGGCAGTGACCGGCAGTGGTCATGCACTAGCCATGGGTGCTGCGGCCCAGGGCATGAGTTCCGGCAGCTGGCTGTCATTTCGTCTTGGCGGCCTGGCAGGCATTCGCGGAACCAAGCAGCTGGATCAGGCCCTGAAAGACCCCGAAGAGCTGAATGCATTGTGCCGGAAATTGTCCGGGTTGCATGAAAAAATCCGCAACCAGAGCCGCCAGTTCCTGGTCATTGGTGAAGATGAACAGCTTCCGGCTATGGTTGATGAGCTCAAGTCCTGCTGGCAGGGGACGGCTGGCGCGGACGGGTCAGGCTGGAAGATGGAGCCGGTGAACTACACCGCCCGCGAGGCCTGGCTGACGTCCACGCAGGTTAATTTCTGCTCCAAAGCTTACAGCACAGTTCCTGTAGACCATCCGGATGCCGCAGCACTGACAGTCCTTGGCGGTTTTCTTCGCAATGGGTACTTGCACCGGGCAATCCGTGAGAAAGGCGGGGCCTACGGCGGTGGTGCCGGACAGGACAGTGTGAACGGGACTTTCCGGTTCTTTTCATATCGGGATCCGCGCCTGTCTGAGACTCTGGATGATTTTGATAACGCCCTGGTGTGGTTGCAGGAAACGGACCATGAGTATCAGGAACTGGAAGAATCGATCCTGGGTGTTATCGGGCAACTGGACAGGCCGCGCTCACCCGCCGGGGCGGCACGTCATGCGTTTCATAACAAGCTGTTCGGCCGCAGTTCTGAGCAACGGGCACGATTCCGGGAACGAGTGCTGTCGGTCACTATCGATGACCTGAAACGGGTAGCCAGTACCTGGTTGCTGCCGGAAAAAGCGAGCACTGCAGTCGTGACCAGTCCGGACAACCGGAAAGAGGCCGAAGCGTTGGGGCTGTCGATCGAGGAGATGTAAAGGCAGCCTTGTATACGGCCAGAAAAAAGAGGACCTGCGGGTCCTCTTTTTTTGTGATGACAGATCACTGAACTGAGGTCAGCGATTGCGCTTGAGGCCAGTGGTTACCATTATTCGCGTGGAGATTTCTTCCACAGAGTAAGCCGTCGTATTCAGGTAAGGGATGCGCTCCCGGCGATACATCAGCTCGATTTCCTCGATTTCATGCATGCATTGTTTGATTGAGGAGTAACGCGAATTCGGCCGGCGCTCGTTGCGGATAGTGGCCAGGCGCTCTGGATCGATGGTCAGCCCGAAGATCTTCTCCTTGTGGGGCTTCAGCGCGCCCGGTATCTGCTGGTCTTCGAGGTCTTCCTCAGTGATCGGGTAGTTCGCTGCCTTGACCCCGTATTGCAATGCCAGATAAAGGCAGGTCGGCGTTTTACCACTGCGGGATGCGCCGACCAGGATCAGGTCCGCTTCGTCATAGTGGCGGGTGCGTGCGCCATCGTCATTATCGAGGGCAAAGTTCACCGCCTTGATGCGTCGTTCGTACCTGCCCTCATTGTTAATGGAGTGCGATTTCCCGACGGTATATGAAGAGGATGACCGCAACTCCTGCTCAAGCGGATTGAGGAAGGTTCCGAAAATATCCACCATGAAACTTTCTGCCGTAGAGATTATATCGCGGATATCACTGTCTACGATGGTGTCGAATACCAGTGGGCGGGCACCATCGGTTTCAGCGGCCTTGTTGATCCGCTTTACCATGTCCCGGGCTTTCTCCTCATCGTCGATGTAGGGTACGGTTACCCGTTCAAATTCTATTTTTTCAAATTGGGCCAGAAGGCTATGGCCAAGCGCCTCGGCGGTGAGGCCAGTGCCATCGGAGATAAAGAAAGCTGTACGTTTCATGGCGTTTTATCCGGTTCCGTTTTTTGCCGGTACATGGCAAGGTCCCTAGGTAATTTCCGCAGGTTACAGTATCATACACGCCAAGTTCGAGACTCCGCAGTGGATATTGCCTGCTTTTGCCGCTAGATATCGCTGGCCCGGTTATGCTCTTTGCTATACAGACTCAAGGGAGAGGTGCTTTGGAAGATTACATTATCTGGTTTGATCACCTGGGAATGTCCGATGTTGACCGGGTGGGTGGCAAGAACGCCTCTCTCGGTGAAATGATCAGTAATCTCGCCAACGCAGGTGTTACCGTTCCCGGTGGTTTCGCCACAACAGCACATGCTTATCGCGAATTTCTGGCCACCGACGGACTGAAGGACAAGATCGACAACGCACTGGACGCGCTGGATATAAACGACGTGAACGAACTGGCCCGGGTCGGTGCTCAGATTCGTCAGTGGATTATCGACACAGACTTACCGGACGTTCTTGAAAACACCCTGGCAGAAGCTTATGCCAAACTTCAGGCCGGCAATGAGCATATGGCGGTTGCCGTACGATCGTCTGCTACCGCCGAAGATCTGCCTGACGCCTCTTTCGCCGGGCAGCAGGAAACCTTCCTGAACGTAGTAGGTTTGCAGCAGGTACGTACCTCCGTAAAGGAGGTTTTCGCCTCGCTGTTCAATGATCGCGCTATTTCGTACCGGGTTCATCATGGCTTTGACCACAAGCTGGTTGCTCTGTCCGCAGGCATTCAGAAAATGGTGCGTAGTGAAACCGCTGCCAGTGGCGTGATGTTCACCCTGGACACCGAGTCAGGTTTCCGTGATGTGGTGTTTGTTACTGCTTCATACGGTCTCGGTGAGACGGTTGTGCAGGGCGCGGTAAACCCCGACGAGTTCTACATCCATAAACCGACGCTGGAAGCCGGCCGTCCTTCGGTACTTCGCCGCAACCTTGGCAGCAAGGCGATCAAGATGGTTTATCACACGAGCCCGGGCGAGGGTGAGTTTGTTGAGACCGTGAAGGTTGAGCAGGAAGAGCGGAACCGTTTCTGTATAAACGATGCTGAAGTGGAAGAGTTGGCCAAGCAGGCTATGATCATCGAAAAACATTACCAGCGCCCCATGGATATCGAGTGGGCGAAGGACGGCGATGATGGCAAGATCTACATTGTTCAGGCCAGGCCAGAAACCGTCAAAAGTCGTGCCTCCGCCAATGTGATGGAGCGCTATCTGCTGAATGAAACAGGCAAGGTACTGGTTGAAGGCCGCAGTATCGGTCACAAGATCGGTAGTGGTCCGGTAAAAATCATCACCAGCATAAAGGAAATGGATCGTGTCCAGGCGGGCGACGTTCTGGTTACCGACATGACCGATCCGGATTGGGAGCCGGTAATGAAGCGTGCTTCCGCCATCGTAACCGATCGTGGCGGCCGGACCTGTCATGCCGCGATTATTGCTCGCGAACTGGGCATTCCGGCCGTCGTTGGCTGTGGTGATGCTACTGAAGTACTGAAGGACGGTCAGGAAGTGACTGTGTCCTGTGCCGAAGGTGATACGGGGCTGATTTACGAGGGTGCTCTGGACTTCGAGTTGCGCGAAAACACCGTGGATTCCATGCCCAATATCCCGTTCAAGATTATGATGAACGTGGGTAACCCGGATCGCGCCTTTGATTTCCAGGCGCTGCCCAACGAAGGCGTTGGTCTGGCACGCCTGGAGTTCATCATTAACCGAATGATTGGTGTGCACCCAAAGGCATTGCTGAACTTTGATGGACTGCCAAGGGACATTAAACAGACGGTCGAAAAACGCATCTCCGGTTACAGCTCACCGGTTGATTTCTACGTGGACAAGCTGGTGGAGGGTATTTCCACACTGGCAGCCGCCTTTGCACCGAAGAAGGTGATCGTTCGCCTGTCGGATTTCAAGTCTAACGAATACGCCAACCTCATCGGCGGCACCTTGTACGAGCCGGATGAAGAAAACCCGATGCTGGGCTTTCGCGGCGCGTCCCGCTACATCTCCGAAACTTTCCGTGACTGTTTCGAACTGGAGTGTCGTGCTCTCAAGAAAGTACGTAATGAGATGGGCCTGACCAATGTGGAAGTCATGGTGCCTTTCGTTCGCACGGTGGGTGAAGCTGAGCAGGTGGTAAATCTGCTGGCAGCAAACGGCCTCAAGCGTGGCGATAACGGCCTGCGGGTGATCATGATGTGCGAATTGCCGGCTAATGCCTTGCTGGCGGATCAGTTCCTGGAGCACTTTGACGGCTTCTCTATCGGCTCTAACGATCTCACTCAGCTCACGCTGGGCCTGGATCGTGATTCCGGCATCATCGCGCATCTGTTTGATGAGCGTAATGATGCAGTGAAAGCCCTGTTAGCCAGTGCTATCCAGGCGTGCAAGAAAGCTGACAAGTATATCGGTATATGCGGGCAGGGGCCGTCCGATCATCCGGACCTCGCCAAGTGGCTGATGGATCAGGGTATCGATTCTGTGTCACTGAACCCGGATTCCGTGCTGGATACCTGGTTCTTCCTGGCCGACGAAAAGATCGACTGAGTTCATTTCCAGGAGAAGGAGAGCAACAACGTGGCAAGCATTATTACACCAGACCTGTGTGACGAGTTTCCGGAAGTTCAGGTGGTCGAGCCAGGTTTTAATAACTATGGTGGTAACAAGGCATTCGGTGGCGAAATCGTTACCGTAAAGTGCTTTGAGGACAACTCTGTGGTTAAGGAGCAGGTTGGTCAGCCAGGCCATGGCCGGGTAATGGTCGTCGATGGTGGCGCGTCAAAGCGCCACGCTCTGCTTGGTGACATGCTGGCGGAAAAGGCCGCGAATAATGGCTGGGCAGGTCTGATCATCTACGGATGCGTACGGGATGTCGATGAAATCGGCAAAACCGCTTTGGGCGTGCAGGCTCTGGGAACGCATCCTCGCAAGAGCGAAAAGCGTGGCCTGGGAGATCTGAACGTTGCGGTTACGTTTGGCGGGGTGACCTTCCAGCCGGGTCACTATGTGTACGCCGATAACAACGGCATTATTGTCGCGGAAAAGCCTCTGGTCTGAGGCTCCTGTTACACCGGGGCGCGGTTTGAACTGCGCTCCGGCGTTAACTCCCCCGTAGGGTCAGGTCACCTCGTTGATTGTAGTGCCCAGTAAATACCCGTCACCATTTTCATCGCAGCGTACCACCTCGCAAACTGTTTCCAGCGGCGGGATCTGATCGTCGGTGGAGCGAAGAATTGTTTTCAATTCCTCACCCTCTCTTACGGGCCTTTTGACGAACAACTGCATGCCGGTTGCGCTAAGGTCCCGGCAAGTGCCAATGAATGTTTCGCCCTTGCTGTCAGTAAGTTCAATCTCCGAGTCCATCTGCATTCGGTGAAAGTCACGCTTTTCCGAATAGTCCTTCATGAGAGATCAGGCCCAGTTGTCGGTTTTTCTTGTGGGTTTGAGCATCGGAATGATGAGTGCCAATAGGACACCACCCAGGACGAGGCCGGCCCCCAGTAGCATGAAATCAGATTCCTTGCTGGCTTCGAGACGCTCATTTTCGGCGGTCAGGACTTCCAGATCATTGCGGATCTTCTGATTTTCCTCGCGAAGTTCACGGTTGCGGCGTTCGAGGTTAATGGAGTCCGCAGCGATGTTTTTGATCCGTTGCAGCTCTTCCTTCAGCGCCGCTGAACGATTGGACAATGATGACTCTGAGCTCTCCAGGGAGTCACGTTCTTTTGTCACCTCGGAAAGCTGCTCCTTCACCTGAGCCAACTCATTCCGGGTCTGCTCCAGTTGCTGGTTGGCGCGCTGAAGTCGGTCGGCAGCAATGGGCGTATCGCTCAGATACTGGCTTGAGACCCACCCTTCCGTGCCCTTGGGGGTGCGAACCCGGGTATATCCTGAGTCAGTCGTCTCCAGTAACTCCAATGGCGTGCCACTGGGAACGGCGTTCTCAATGATCCGGTATTGTGTGCCTGCACCTGCACGCACGGGCAGGTAAAGCTGATCATCAACCCAAACGGTCTTGGCCTGGGCCGCGGCTACCGAGGACAAAATAAAGAGTACACTGATAAAGAGACGGAAAGGCGTCACTGGTTACGTTCCCTGAGTTAGACGATAAAAAAATAGCGGTCAGTCGTTAAGAGCGCAATTCTGTCACAGCTGTTCGGCCGTTCAAGCGAGCCATCATTACGATAAACTCATGGTGCGGCACTGAAGGATCAGGGCAGCACAGCCTTGAACGGTTTCACAGTGACTTTCTCATAAACCCCGGCTTCAACGTAAGGGTCTGCGTCGGCCCATGCCTGGGCTGCTTCCAGCGAATCGAATTCGGCCACTACCAGGCTGCCGGTAAAACCGGCCTCTTGTGGCTCAGGGGTATCTATTGCCGGGTGCGGACCGGCGACCAGCAATCGGCCCTCGGCTTTCAGTGCCTGCAGGCGGTCAACGTGGGCAGGTCGAGCGGCCTGGCGCTTGGACAGGCTGTTCTCTACATCCTCACTGATAATGGCGTAATGCATACTGCTCTCCGTTATTTGTCTCACTGCCGTTAATGCCGGCGGCCGGATGTAATACAGGTTCAGGGGATGGCTGGTACACTAGCGGATGAGCTGACGCTGTTACCAATCACCTGATTCAGGACTTTTTGTGACTATACCGCAAGACCCCGGTTTGTGCATTGATCTGCATTGCCATAGTACGGCGTCTGATGGCGCTCTCTCGCCTTCTGCGCTGGTTGCCCGTGCTGCTGAGCGGGGGGTAACGCATCTGGCTCTCACCGACCATGACACCACGGCGGGCCAGGCGGAAGCCAGTGCCGCCGCCCGGGAACACGGGATTGTCCTTATTCCGGGAATTGAGCTGTCTTGCCTCTGGAAGAGTCGCACCATCCATATTGTTGGCCTTGATTTTGACGGACAGGACGAGCGGTTTCTGACCGCCCTGAATCAGCAGAATGATAATCGGTGGGCAAGGGCTCGCATGATTGCGGACCGATTGGACCGGCTCAATGTGCCGGATCTCTTGCAGCGCGCTACCGAGGCGTCTGGCGGGGATGTGCCAGGCCGCCCGCATTTCGCGAATGTACTGGTGCAGGCGGGTGTTGTCCGTAATCCTGCGCAGGCTTTTAAACGCCATCTGGGTAATGGCAAGCCGGGAGACGTAAAGGCCTACTGGCCGGAACTTCCGGAAGTGGTTCGCTGGATTAACGAGGCAGGTGGTATTGCCGTTCTGGCACATCCTCGCAAGTATCAGCTTACTGCCACAAAACTGCGAGAGCTTACTGCCGACTTTCGTCGCGCGGGTGGGAGGGGAATTGAGGTCTCAACTTCTGGCCAGTCCAGTGGTGATCTTGGATTTCTGGCGGAGCTTTGTCACCGGGAGAAGCTGCTGGCTTCCCAGGGCAGTGATTTCCACTTTCCGGGCCCGCCCTGGTGCGAACTGGGCCGTATCATGAAAATGCCAGACGGGCTGGAGCCTGTCTGGCATCATTTCAGAACACCTGTTGGAAACCCTGCGCCGGTTTAATCCGGCGCGTGGAACAAGAGGTAAAGATCGGTCAGTGAGTCGGGAATGGCATCGGCCATCTGCCGCGACAGCTTGTCACTGTTGCGAACCTTCTGGAAGTCTTCGTCATCGAACAGGCCTGACAAGGTAAGCATAGGTACCATCAGGTCTGCTGCTTCTTCCTCACTGGCGGCCTCGAGCCATTCTTCCTCATGCTCCAGGAACGTGTCCACAAAGCCGGCACACCAGTTTTCCAAGGCGTTCATCGGGTCGCCATCTTCCGGCTCTGGCAGTTCCAGGGCCTGGCCCATGTCAAGCGAGTAGGCCATATCCGCACCCAGTTGCTTTATGCAACGGCTGAAGATTTCCGGAATCTCGCCACCGGGCACAGCTTCGGTGCCGGTGGCGAGGCGAAAGATTTCTTCCGCCTGCAATTCAGCCGGGCCGACCACACTGGCGCAAACGACCCCGTGCAGGCCGAAAAAGTCCAGGGCGTCATCCCCCCAAGGTTCGGCGAAGAGGATGTCTTCCAGCGCTTCAATGTCGGCATTAGATAGCATTCGTCAATTACTCCCGGCTTTCTTGGCCTCTTCCGCAGCGCGTTGGCGCTTACGGACTTCCCTTGGGTCATTGTAGGCGCGTCCGGGGGTTACCGGGACGTCAGCCACTGGCTTTTCCCCGGTGTTAGCCTTGTCCGAATCCTCGTTGGCAGGCTTTTCAGCCTGCTTGCCTTCGGGCTTAGCTTCAGTCTCTGGCGCTTCGGCCGGCTTCGGCTGGGGAGCTTTTTGCTCGGGAGCCTTCTGTTCGCCGGTTTTCGGTTCAGATACCTCGGGCTCTACCTTGGGCTTGGCCTTGGCCTTGGGCTTAGCCGGAGTCTTTTCCGCTTTCGCCGGAGCCTTCGCGGCCTGCTTCACTTCTGCGCCGTGTTCAACGTTTGAAGCGGCTTTCGCAGGCTCGTTCTCAGTCTTTTCAGCGGGCGTTGCTTCAGCCGGCTTCGCCGGTTGGCTCTCGGTCTTTTCAGCAGCCGTTTCCGTCCTGGTCTCTGCTTCCCCTTCGGCTTTGGCAGCTGGTTTTGCCGGCTCCGGCATTTTGTCCCTGGCGGAATCTGCCTGCTCACCTGCTTCGACCGCAGGCTTCTGGTCGGCCTTGGCTTCGGAGCCCATTTCCGGCTCCATCGGCGCTGGCTTTTGGGCAGGCTCCTCGGATGATTTCGCTTCTTCAGCCTTGGTCCCGTTTTGGTCCTCGGCTTTTTGGGGAGCCTTCAGCTCTTCTGTTTTTTCAGGTTTCGCCTGTTTTGGCTCTTCTTGCCCTGACGGTTCCTGAGCGGCTTTGGCCGGCTCCGGTTTTTCCTGCTTCTTCGTTGCGGGCGCCTCCGCAGTCTCGGCTGGCTTGTCGCTACGAGGTGTTTCAGCAGGCCCCGTACCCTTGTCGGACTGGTTCGGGCGAGCCTCTGCGTTTACACGGGGCTTATTGTCTTCGCCAGCCTGTTCAGGTTGGGTGTCTTTCTGGTGCTTCTCACTGCGTTCAGCCTTGCGAGCTGCCGGTGTGGAAGAAGGTGTCTCCGAAGGAGAGCCGTCACGAGCACGTTGGCGCCGGGGTTTGCGACGCTTGTCATCGCTACCATTGCCCGTCTTTTCTGCGCTGGATGGCTTCTGGGCGGTATCCTGTTGGTCCTTCTGGTCCTTCTGCCCCTTTTGCTCCCGGATGTCCTTCTGGCCTTTCTGCTCCCGGGTGTCCTTCGGGTCGCGCTGGGGTTTGTTTCGGCCCTGGCCCTGGCCGCGGCCGCGGCTCTGGTTTTCCTTGCGGCCTTCACCGCCCTTATCGGACGCCTGACGGTTCTGATTGCCGCTGCTTTGGTCGTCATTGCGGTTGCGATTCCGACCGCGGCCACGATTGTCATCACCACGACCCTGTTGGCCGCCCTGACGGCGATCGTTACCGCTGCGGTTACCGCCGGAAGACTGATCATCACGAGCTACGCGGGATTTACGGCGATCCTGGCGGCCCTGATTGCGGCGGTCTTCACGCGCAGCCTGGTCCTTGTTGCCGGTTTCCGTAGGCTGCTCTTCGTCATCACTGAAGAACGCTGAAATCTTGCGGCCCATCCGGCGAAACAGGCCTTCTTCCTGTTCAGGAGTTTCAATCGCCTTCGGGGTGGTTTTTGGCGCTGGTGCACTTGGCCGAATAGCCTTCACTGCGGCCTGTTCGCGCTCCGGGCGCTCGGGTGCGGGTGCCTCGAACACTTCCTCTTCGCGCTCACTGTATTCCTGTGCCACCTGGTGGCTTGAAATGTGCTCCGGCGTGGTTTCATCTTCGCGCATGCGCAGGATTTCAAACTGTGGTGTTTCCATGTGCGGAACCGGCACCACGACAACACTGACTTCCTGGCGGGTTTCGATATCGGCCAGCTGCTTGCGCTTCTCATTCAGCAGGAAGGTGGCTACTGATACCGGAACCACCGCCCGAACTTCACCGGTCTTATCTTTGGAGGATTCCTCATAGATCAGGCGCATGATGCTCAGAGCCAGGGACTCGATACCCCGGATGGTGCCCTGACCCTCGCAGCGAGGACATACTTCGCTGCGGGTTTCGCCCAGTGAAGGACGCAGGCGCTGTCGGGACATCTCCAACAGTCCAAAACGGGAAATCTTGCCGACCTGGACGCGCGCACGGTCAATTTCCAGGGCCTCGCGCATCTTCTGTTCGACTTCGCGCTGGTGCTTGGCAGGCGTCATGTCGATGAAGTCGATCACGATCAGGCCACCCATGTCGCGCAGGCGCAACTGGCGGGCGATCTCTTCGGCCGCTTCGAGGTTAGTCTGCAGCGCCGTCTCCTCAATATCGTGACCTTTGGTGGCACGAGAGGAGTTGATATCGATGGAAACCAGGGCCTCGGTTGGGTCGATGACGATAGAGC
Source organism: Marinobacter sediminum (assembly GCF_023657445.1). Classification (NCBI taxonomy): domain Bacteria; kingdom Pseudomonadati; phylum Pseudomonadota; class Gammaproteobacteria; order Pseudomonadales; family Marinobacteraceae; genus Marinobacter; species Marinobacter sediminum. The sequence goes on from NZ_JAGTWY010000001.1 coordinate 811,157, forward strand.
CGCCCGAGGGAAGCTTTACTTCACGCTGGAAGGCGGTCTCAATCTGCCCTTCGATCTGGTAACGGCTGAACAGGGGGATCTCGTCCTTGTACAGCTTGATCTTGTTCTCAAAGGTCGGCATGACAGCGCGTACGAAATTCAGTACATCTTCATACACTGTGTTGGCATCGATCAGAACTTCGCCAATGTCCTGGCGAAGGTAATCGCGTACTGCGCGGATTATGACGTTACTCTCCTGATGGATCAGGAAGGGCGCCTTGCGCTCGCCAGCCGCCTGGGTAATGGCTTCCCAGAACTGTACCAGGTAGTCGAGGTCCCACTGGAGTTCTTCTGTGGTCCGCCCGATACCGGCGGTGCGCACGATGATGCCCATGGACTTGGGCACCTGTACATCGTTCATGGCTTCTTTGAGCTGGGCCCTTTCATCGCCCTCAATGCGGCGTGAAATGCCACCGGCACGAGGGTTGTTGGGCATCAGGACCAGGTAGCGCCCGGCCAGGGAGATGAAGGTGGTCAGGGCGGCGCCCTTGTTGCCACGTTCTTCCTTGTCGACCTGGATAATCACTTCCTGGCCTTCAGAGACCACATCCTTGATGTTGACCTTGCCTTCGATCTGGCCTGGTGATTTCTTGAAGTACTCTTTGGAGATTTCCTTCAGGGGCAGAAAGCCATGGCGATCCGCGCCGAAATCAACAAAGGCGGCCTCAAGACTGGGCTCGACGCGGGTTATGCGGCCTTTATAGATATTGGCTTTTTTCTGCTCGCGGGAGCTGGATTCGATATCTAGGTCGAACAGACGCTGGCCGTCGACCAGAGCGACGCGCAACTCTTCGGGATGAGTTGCATTGATTAGCATTCTTTTCATGGAAAGAAAGGGTTCCTGTCGTTTGATTTTGACAGAAAACCGGAGGGGATCGCATCAGCGAAACAGGATGTGCGTGCCGCGGGGCTCCTGTGCAACAAGAGCGGCCGGCGGCCAGACGAATCAGGCCCTTACAGGGTGTGATTCTGTTGGTCTGAGACCACCGACGGTCCGGCTGCCTGAAGGCAGCGAGAGGTCGTGTAAGGTTCGTGTCTGTTGACGCATGTTATCCGTTTTCAGGTTCACTCAGGTGCCTGGGTCTCACGTCGTATTCGTAAGCTGGACGGCCCGGCCCTGCGTGGCAATGATTCTTCGCGATGTCGCCCGTCGGTTTTCCGCACGGTTTTCCTCTTCTCCCGGGAGCAGGTTCACAGCCGTCATCGGTCTGTCCTGAAGCCCCGGGAGCACTTCTTTACGCCGTTCCCGATAGTGATTGGGTATGCGGCGTTCAAACTCTCGAATAGTGTCGGTATACTTCTGCCGCTCCGGCTTCTGACTAGAGTCTGTCAGGCCGTAGACAAACGGCAGATCACGCCGGAATATAACAGTATTCGGGTGGCCGTTCAATCCTGTACTCATCTGTGATTAAGGAATCCCATGTCCCGCAAGTCCGCGACAAGAAAATCCGCCGGAAATCGCCCGGCGAAAGCGGCCTCGCCTCCCGCTCAGAAGGCCGGGCCGCGGGCTCAGTCTGTCGGTCGGAACGAAGTGCGACAAGGGGTCCAGTGGGTCACTGTCGATGAGGATAATGAGGGGCAGCGGGTCGACAATTTTCTCCTGGCGCAGCTTCGTGGAGTCCCCAAGAGCATCATTTACCGCGTTGTCCGTAAAGGCGAGGTGCGCGTTAACAAAGGGCGGGTCAAGCCCGATACCCGGCTCAAGGCCGGTGACCAGGTCCGAATCCCGCCGGTCACGCGCAAGGAGAAGCCGGCTCAGGTGGAGCCGGGCAGTCGTGTTAAGGGAGTGATGGAAGCCGCTGTCGTTTTTGAGAATGATCAGATGCTGGTGGTCAACAAACCTTCGGGTATTGCCGTCCATGGTGGCAGTGGGCTCAGTTTCGGGCTGATTGAGGTGCTGCGCTCGGCTCGGCCAGATGCCCGCTTTCTGGAGTTGGTACATCGACTTGATCGCGATACCTCAGGCCTGATCATGGTGGCCAAAAAACGGTCTGCGCTTCGTTTCCTGCAGGATGAACTGCGTCAGAAACGAATCCGGAAGCACTATCATGCTCTGGTGGCGGGTCATTGGTCTGATGCGGTGGCCCGGGTGGATGTGCCGCTCCTGCGCTACGAGATGCCCAATGGTGAGCGTCGGGTGAAGGTTGATGAAACGGGTAAGCCCTCGCTGACTCTGTTCCGCTGTCTGACGCGTTATGGCGGATATAGCCTGGTGGAGGCATCGCCTGTTACGGGCAGAACCCATCAAATACGCGTACACAGTGCCTGGGAAGGTCATCCGATTGCCGGCGATGACAAGTATATGGATGATGTAAGCCTGAAGGCCTTTCGAGCCATCGGCGGTCAGCGGCTTATGCTGCATGCCCGGGCTCTCGAATTCTCCTTGCCCGCAACCGGCGAGGCCATGCGCCTGGAGGCGCCCTACGACGATGCATTCAACGACGTGCTCAGAAAACTGGAAGCGCGTAACAGGAATCAATAGATGAAGGTCAAGGTTGTTATTTTTGATTGGGACGGGACGCTGGTGGATTCCGTTGATCACATCGCTGAAAGTCTGCACCAGGCTGCCACCGAGCTCGGCTATCCGCAGCTGGAGCGGGAAGCGTACCGGGATATTATCGGTCTGGGGATGGTTGAGGCTCTGGAAAAGCTGTACCCGGGTATCAGTCGGGACGAGATGAATGAAATCCGTGAAGGGTATGGCCGATACTTTTTCAGCAAGGTCACCACCCCCCAGAATGTTTTTGACGGCATGGCGGATGTTGTCTCGGACATCCGTGGTTCCGGACGAGGCTGTTCAGTGGCTACCGGCAAGAGCCGGCGGGGGCTGGATGTGGCACTGGTTTCAAGTGGTCTTGGTGATCAGTTTGATATAACCCGGTGTGCCGATGAGACCCGTTCCAAGCCGGATCCTGCCATGCTTGAGGAGATTGTCCGTTTTTACGGTGTCGACCCGTCTGAAGCCGTTATGATTGGCGATACGAGGTATGACCTCGATATGGCCCAGCGAATGGGAATGCCGGCAATCGGGGTTGAGTGGGGTGTGCACAAGCGCGATGTGCTGGCGGGCTATTCACCTCATGCCATTGTCGACACAGTGGCCGATCTCCGTCGGGTGCTGGGGCTCTGAATAAAATCCAAACGAATGTTGCTGACAGGAAGTGTGCATGACTGACTGGGATTCCGATAAGACCCACGAGTGGGGTGATAAACCAGTGGCGCCGGAAGAAGGCGGTAAAGTCCGGGCCGGCCGGAAGGGACCTAATATGCCACCGGAGAGCGGCCGCGACTGGAAGTTGATTGAAAAGCTGGTCATGTCGCTGCAGTCTGAGCAACGGCGAAGCCGTCGTTGGGGTATCTTTTTCAAGCTTCTGACCTTCGGCTACCTGATTGCCATTCTGTTTATGCTCAATTTTCCTCTCGGTGACACGATTGATTCAGCCACCGGCAAGCACACAGCGCTCGTTGAAGTTGATGGTCCGATTGCGGCCGATGAGTTGGCGAGCGCCGATAATATTGTGGGTGCGTTGCGTTCGGCATTTAAAGAGGAAAACGCAGTTGCCGTTGTCTTGCGGATCAACAGTCCCGGCGGCAGTCCGGTCCAGTCGGGGTATATCTACGATGAAATCCATCGTCTGCGGGAGGAGTATCCCGACAAGAAGGTTTACGGGGTGATCTCGGATATCGGGGCCTCCGGCGCCTACTACATTGCCTCGGCAGCCGACGAAATCTATGCCAATCGCGCAAGTCTGGTTGGCTCGATTGGTGTCGTGGCCGGTGGCTTCGGGTTCACTGGGGTCATGGAAAAGGTGGGGGTGGAGCGTCGTCTTTATACCGCCGGCGAGAATAAGGCGTTTCTGGATCCGTTTTCACCGGAGCAGGGGGAAGAGGTTGCGTTCTGGCAGGGGGTTCTTGAAAACACCCACAAGCAATTCATTGAAGCGGTAAAAGCAGGTCGCGGTGATCGGCTGGCCGATGATGAGCGCCTGTTCAGTGGTCTGGTCTGGAGTGGCGAGCAGGCTGTGGAGCTTGGGCTGATTGATGGCCTTGGTAGTTCTTCCTGGGTGGCTCGCCAGATTGTGGGTCAGGAAAAGCTGGTGGACTACAGTCGGCATAAGTCGCCTTTGCAGGACATTGTTGACCAGCTCGGCATGGCCTTTGGTGAAGGATTTGCCAGCCAGATGCTGGAGTCCCGGCTGGAGCTTCGGTAAGCGGGCTCTTCCTGAGGGTCAGGGCTCAAGCAGCGGGTTTCGTCCCCAGTTTCTCAACATGTCGTTGAGTGCGATCAGGGGGAGGCCGATCAGGCTGTTCGGGTCCCGGCCGTCCATTCGGCTGAACAGGGTGATGCCCAGACCCTCCATGCGGAAGCTACCGGCGCAATCGTAAGGCTGCTCTTTGCGCAGGTAGGCTTCGATCTCGGCAGAGCTCAGGTCTCTGAAGTGCACGGAGAATGGCTCGCAATGGTTCTGGATGTTTCCTGAGCGAGCATCGAGCAGGGTCAGACCTGTCAGAAAAAGTACGGTATGGCCGCTGCTCTGGCTCAGTTGCCCAACCGCCTGTTCGTGGTTGCCTGGTTTATTGAGCAGGGTTCCATCTGGCAGGCTGGCAACCTGGTCGGATCCTATAATCCAGTGCCCCGGATATTGTGTGGTCAGGGCCCGCGCCTTGCTTTCTGCCAGGCGCCTGGCAAGCTGGTCTGCCGTTTCACCGGGCCCTGGAGTCTCGTCGATGTCCGGGCTTGCGCTTTCAAACGGCAAGGCCAGTCGCTTCATGAGTTCCCGGCGGTAGGGAGACGATGAGGCCAATAGCAGTGGGGGTGCTGTCATTCGTGAGATCCTTGCGGTGTTTTTCGGTGGCGCGAATGGCTGGTTATCGTAGAATACACCTATCTTCATCGAAACCCCTGGCCAAAAGGCAACGAAGTCTTTGACACCAGAGGGCCGCGCCCCTAAAATTGCGCGCCTATGTCAAAAGCGTCACACGCCGAGTTGCCCAAATCTGTCGATCCCTACCGGTTGGCGGAACAGAACAGCACGCTGGAGGGAGAGATTCCCCTCAGTGCGTTGGCTCGTTTCCGGGAAGCGGTTTTAGGTATTGAAGAGGGTGCTGCGTGCAGCGTAAAGCTGTCCTTTTATATGGATGCTGAGCGTCGCCGCATTGTCTCGGGTGAGCTGGAGGCTCCGGTGAACCTGGAGTGTCAGCGCTGCCTGGGATCTATGCAGACGGCACTGGTTTCCCGGTTCACTCTGGGGCTGGTGACCAGCGACGAGCAGGCGCAACAGCTGCCAAAGGATCTCGAACCGTTCCTGACGAATGACTTCAGTGCGGATCTCTGGTTAATGGTAGAAGATGAGCTGTTGTTGGTGCTGCCGCCGTTTCCGCTTCACGACCGGGACGAGTGTCCGGCGGGGGAAGACCTGGAAGCCTATGAGCCAAATGGTTCGCCGGCACAGCCGGACGAGCCACGAAAAGAGAATCCTTTCAGCGTGCTGGCGGATCTCAAGAAGACGAAGCATTAAGCAGGTGCGGGCTCTGATCGGGAGCTGGCGCATTATAACGAACACACGTTTATTTACGTAAACAGGTCAGGAGCATAATCATGGCTGTACAGAAAAACCGCAAGACCCGTTCCAAGCGTGGCATGCGCCGTTCACACGACGCTCTGAGCGCTGCCGCTCTGTCCACTGACGCGACTACCGGTGAAGTTCATCGTCGCCACCACGTCTCTCCGGACGGCTTCTACCGTGGTAAGCAGGTAATCGAAGCAAGCGACGAGTAATCTCGTTGCGATCAGGCGCCGCCCAATGCCGGATGGAGGAACGGTGAAACCCGTAGCCATCGCGATTGATGCCATGAGCGGTGACCGTGGGGCTACTGTTGTAGTTTCCGCGGCACTGGAGGCGGTGCGAGAAAACGAAGCCTTGAGCATCGTTCTGGTGGGAATCCGGAGCGAGCTTGAGGCTTTGTTGCGTGAAGGGCATGCCAGAATCCGAATCGTTGAGGCGGCGGATGTGGTGCGCATGAATGAGCGGCCCTCCCACGCCTTGCGTCACAAGAAGAACTCTTCGATGGCGGTCGCGCTCGGTCTGGTCCGGGATGGTGAGGCTCAGGGGTGTGTCAGTGCCGGCAATACCGGTGCATTGATGGCCTTTGGGCGTACTATTATCCGCATGTATCCGGGGATTGAGCGTCCGGCCATATCCAAGCTGATACCCTCTCTCCGGGGTCGATGCCACGTGCTGGACCTCGGCGCCAATGTCGACTCTACCGCAGAAAACCTTTACCAGTATGCCCTGATGGGATCCCTGATGGCATCGGCCATCTCGCGCCAGTCAGAACCACGAGTGGCTTTGCTGAACGTCGGCGAGGAAGAGATCAAGGGTAACGAGCAGGTTCGACTGGCATCTCACATGCTGGCCCAGTGTGACACAATCAATTACATCGGCTACGTTGAGGGTAGTGATCTGTTCCGTGATGTGGCGGATGTGGTGGTGTGCGACGGTTTTGTGGGCAACATTGCCCTGAAAACCGGTGAGGGCGTTGCCGGTCTGCTTATCGAACTGATGGAGCAGGCGTTTTCCCGCAACTTATACGGCCGGTTCGTCGGTTTGCTGGCAAGGCCAATTATAGGTCGGCTTTTGCAGCTGATGGACCCTTCCCGGCACAATGGCGCCAGTTTGCTGGGGCTCCAGGGGGTGGTCATTAAAAGTCACGGTAATGCCAATGAACGTGCCATGCTTGCGGCTATTCGTCAGGCAGTTCGGGAAGTGGATCTGGAAGTGCCCCGGCGCATTAATGAGCGCCTCGACGACCTGATGCTTTAGGCGCCTGATACTAAAGTCTGTCCCTTTTCTGTCATGTATTCGCGGATAATTAACCGAACTTGTACTATTGGCTAATCTCCGGAAACCCTTCAATGACGGTAAGATTCTCACTATGAAATCAGCCTTTATTTTTCCCGGTCAAGGATCTCAGTCAGTCGGCATGCTCGCGTCAGCTGCTGATGCCTGGCCCATTATCAACAGAACCTTTGCCGAGGCCTCCAATGTGCTCGGATACGACCTGTGGCATTTGTGCCAGAAAGGCCCGGCAGAAGAACTTAATCAAACCATGGTTACCCAGCCTGCGTTGCTGACTGCCAGTGTGGCTTTGTGGCGCCAGTGGTTGGTGGCGGGCGGGGCCTCCCCCGATTTTGTCGCCGGGCACAGTCTGGGCGAATACAGCGCCCTGGTTGCGGCGGAAAGCCTGGATTTTGTCGAAGCCGTCAAACTGGTTCGTCTGCGCGGTGAACTGATGCAGGATGCCGTGCCGGCTGGCGAAGGCAAAATGGCGGCCATTATTGGTCTTGGGGACGACGATGTGGTGGCCGCTTGCGAGAGTGCAGCGCAAGGCGATGTCGTGTCGGCGGTAAACTTCAATGCCCCTGGACAGGTCGTTATTGCCGGCTCGGCTGCAGCCGTTGAACGCGCCATTGAGGCATGCAAGGAAAAGGGTGCCCGCAAGGCTATGCCTCTGCCGGTCAGTGTTCCGTCGCACTGTGCCTTGATGAAGGGTGCGGCTGATGAGTTGGCAGAAGCCCTTGAAGATAGGCGCTTTAATGATGCTGTCATCCCGGTCATACAAAATGTTAACGCTGCGGCCGAGACTGACTCCGATACACTGAAGGCCAACTTGCTCAAGCAGCTGTATTCACCGGTACTTTGGACGGATTCTGTGCGAACCCTTGTTAACAATGGTGTTGAAGTAGCTGTTGAATGCGGCGCCGGTAAGGTGCTGGCAGGTCTGATCAAGCGAATTGACCGGGGTCTGGCTGTTCAGGGTATTGAAGATCCGGATTCTCTGGCGAAAGCGCTGGACGCTTTCCGCCAGTCATAACGAAAGGAAGTTATTCATGTCTCTTGAAGGTAAAACTGCACTGGTAACTGGTGCCACTCGTGGTATTGGCAAGGCCATCGCCCGCGCGTTGGCAGAGCAAGGTGCTGAAGTGGTGGGCACAGCCACCAGTGCTGAAGGCGCTGAATCCATTTCCAATGACCTTAAATCTGCCGGCCTCAAAGGATACGGCATGGTCATGAATGTGGCGGATCCTGAGAGCATTGAAGCTGGTCTGAAGGCGTTGACAGAGAAATCTGGCGCGCCGCTGGTACTGGTCAACAATGCCGGTATTACCCGAGACAACCTGCTGATGCGCTTGAAAGACGATGACTGGACATCGGTTCTTGAGACGAATCTTTCCAGCGTCTACCGCACCAGCAAGGCCGTCCTGCGCGGCATGGCGAAGGCCAGATGGGGCCGCATTATTAACATCAGCTCCGTGGTTGCCGGCATGGGTAATCCCGGGCAGGGTAACTACTGCGCTGCGAAAGCCGGTGTAGAGGGCTTTACGCGTAGTCTGGCCAAGGAAATGTCGAACCGCGGGATCACGGCGAACTGCGTCGCGCCCGGGTTTATTGATACAGATATGACAAAAAAACTGGACGACAAGCAGCGTGAGGCTATGCTGGAAATCATACCCGCGGGTCGTCTGGGTGAGCCGGAAGAAGTGGCAGCGGTGGTTGCCTTCCTGGCGTCAGATGCAGCCGGCTATGTGAGTGGTGAAACCATCCACGTGAACGGCGCAATGTACATGGGATAAGCGGCCGGTAGTTGCACATATGCAACTCCTTGTCGCACAACATGTTTGACCGAATCCCTGCTTGTTAGAAGGTAGGGTTTAATCTAAACTGGCAGCACTTGAGTTGCTTGGTTGATACACAAAGTGAGGAAATTATGAGTACAGTTGAAGAGCGCGTTAAGAAGATCGTTTGTGAACAGTTGGGCGTTAAAGAGTCCGAAGTTCAGAACACGTCTTCTTTTGTAGAGGATCTTGGCGCTGACTCACTGGACACCGTTGAGCTGGTCATGGCACTTGAAGAGGAATTTGAAACTGAAATTCCTGATGAAGAGGCTGAAAAGCTGGCAAGTGTTCAGGACGCGATCGACTATATCGTCGCCCATACCTGATACTCTGCATTTTTAAAAGCCAGGCAAAAAGCCGTCCTTGCATCTAAACGAAGGGCGGCTTTTTTATTGGCTGAGAATCAGGTTCAATCGGTGGTCGTAATCACGCGGAAAAGATCAGGTGAATGGATTTATGAGTAAACGACGGGTTGTCATCACAGGCATGGGCATGCTTTCTCCTCTGGGGAACAATGTACAGGCTTCCTGGGACGGCATTCAGGCAGGGCGAAGCGGTATCGGCATGATCGAGCGCTTTGATGCCTCCGAGTACAATACCCGAATCGGCGGTTCCATCCGGGATCTGGATCTTGCTCCCTGGTTGTCCACCAAAGAGGCCAGAAAACTGGATGCGTTTATTCACTATGGTCTGATCGCTGCACAGCAGGCGGTAGACGACAGTGGGTTGGAAGCGTACCAGGCTCTGGACAGGGATCGTGTTGGTATTGCAATAGGTTCAGGGATCGGTGGCCTGGAGTATATTGAGAAGAGCGTCCTTACCATGGACAAGTCCGGCCCGCGCAAGGTCTCACCCTTTTTCGTGCCGGCTTCCGTTATCAATATGATCTCCGGTAATGCCGCTATCCGATTCGGGTATCGTGGTCCCAACATTGCCATTGTTACGGCCTGCACCACGGGAACACACAATATTGGTTATGCTGCCCGTACCATCGCCTATGGCGATGCGGACGTTATGCTGGCCGGCGGTTCTGAAATGGCAACTACGCGTACCGGTATGGCTGCATTCTCTGCTGCCCGTGCATTGTCGACCCGCAATGATGAGCCTGAAAAGGCCAGCCGACCCTGGGACAGGGATCGCGACGGGTTTGTCTTGAGTGACGGTGCCGGAGTGATGGTGCTTGAAGACCTCGAGCACGCAAAGAAGCGCGGCGCTACCATTTACGGTGAGGTTCTTGGCTTTGGCATGAGTGATGATGCCCATCACATAACGGCTCCCCCCGAGAGTGGTGAGGGTGCGGCGCGTTCCATGAAGAATGCGATCCGTGATGCCGGCCTGAACCCCGACGAGATTGATTACATCAACGCTCACGGGACGTCTACTCAGGTCGGGGATATTGCCGAGGTGTCTGCTGCAAAAAGCGTCTTTGGCAGCCATGCTGAAAATCTGGCCATGAGCAGCACCAAATCCATGACAGGTCACCTGCTTGGTGCTGCTGGAGCCGTTGAAGGGATATTCTCGGTTCTGGCAATTCGTGATGGCGTTCTGCCGCCGACGATCAACCTGAATAATCCGGACGAAGGCTGTGATCTCGATTTCGTGGCCAACGAAAGCCGGAAGGCAGATGTGCGTGTTGCCCTGTCCAATTCCTTTGGCTTTGGTGGTACCAATGGCACTTTGATTTTCGGTCGCTACGAGGGCTGATCTGCGCCATGGTCAATCTGTTCTGGGCAGATGAAGGCGGTCTTCCTGCCAATGACAGGGGGCTTGCTTACGGTGACGGTCTGTTTGAAACGATCCGGATGGAAGGTGGCTGCGGGGTGCTCCTGTCCCGCCACCTCGAACGGTTGGTGCGGGATGCAGGTCGCCTTGGCATTGCGTTATCCCGTGGGGATCTGCGTGCCATCTGTTCAGAGGCTTCAGCTCGGTTTGCCGGCAGCTTTGATGGTGGCGACTGGGTTCTCAAGCTGACAGTCACCCGCGGAGCAGGGGGGCGTGGCTACCGCCCGGATTCCGGGATGAAGCCAAACCTGCTGGTTTCCAGCGGGGCATTGCCACCAATGGACTATCCGTCCGGTGTTGCTGCAGATTTCTCACGGGTTCCCATTACGGTTAACCCCCTGTTCGCGGGCATCAAGTCCCTGAATCGCCTCGAGCAGGTCATGGCCGCCCGAGAGCTGGATGATTCCCTGTTCGAGGTAATTATGTCCAACAGCGAAGGACATCTGCTTGAGGGAACACGAACGAATCTGCTGCTTAAGACTAAAGATGGCTGGGTAACTCCGCCCAGGAGCTCTTTGGCAGTCGCCGGAATTATGCGGGAGTGGGTGCTGGAGCGCCTTCGGGACCGCGGCGAGCAGGTGTCTGAGCGCCCCCTGATGCCGGAAGACCTGATCGGGGCAGAGTGCCTCGGCCTTTATTTATTGAACAGCGTGCTCGGCGTTGTTTCGGTTCGCAGTTTGGCTGGCCACGATTTGCCTGTGGATGGCGGACTTGCGACAATCTGCAATCTTCTCGAAACACTGGAATAATTCGTTTGCTCAAGAAGTTACTGATTGCCTGTGTAAGTGCTGTGGTGCTGGTTGCTGCCGGGACTGGTCTTTGGATCTGGCAGGGACTGCAGACTCTGGAAACTCCGGTCGTTCTGGACGAACCGGTGCTTTTCAACGTGCCCGGCGGAACAGCCTTCAGCCAGGTCGCCAGGAAGCTTGAACGTCAGGGGCTGGTTGATCACAGTCTCTGGCTGCGCATCCATGGTCGCATCTATCCGGAACAGGCTCGAATCAAGGCCGGCGAATACGAATTTACCAATGGAATGACACCCTCGGATATGATCAGCGCGATGGTATCGGGTGATACCAAACACTGGTCAGTGCAGTTTATCGAAGGCTGGACCTTTGGCGATATGCGGGCTGCGCTTGCAAAGACGGATCGTATTGAGAAGGTCACGACTGACTGGACCGATGCGGAGATCATGACAGCCATGGGTGCGGAGGGTGAACACCCCGAAGGCCGGTTTTTCCCGGACACCTACCTTTTCATCAGCAGTGAGTCGGATCTGGACCTCCTCAAGCGGGCCTTCGAAAAAATGAACACTGTCCTGGAGGAGGAATGGGCTGCTCGAGAGGAAGGGCTACCCTACGATTCTTCCTATGAAGCACTGATAATGGCCTCAATCGTGGAGCGGGAAACGGGTGCGCCCCACGAACGTGGACAGGTGGCAGGCGTGTTTGTCCGCCGTTTGCAGAAAGGGATGAGATTGCAGACGGACCCAACGGTCATTTACGGCATGGGTGACAAGTATAAGGGGCGAATTGGCAGCCGCGATCTACGCGCCTATACAGCTTACAACACCTATCGGATTGACGGTCTTCCGCCAACGCCGATTGCCTTGCCTGGCCGTGAGGCCATTCACGCATCGCTGCACCCTGATGAGGGTAATGCGCTCTACTTCGTTGCTCGCGGTGACGGGACACATAAGTTCTCCCGTACTCTGGCGGAGCACCAGAAAGCGGTGCGCGAGTTCCAGCTCAACCGGCGGGACGATTACCGGTCATCGCCGGCACCCGAGAATGGCGCCAGCAACAGCAACGGGGATTCCTGATGAGCCGGCGTGGCCAGTTTATTACCTTTGAAGGTACTGAAGGCGTCGGCAAGTCCACTCAGCTTGCCAATGCAGCGAAAACGCTTGAAACGCTGGGTGTGGATTTCATTGTAACCCGGGAGCCGGGTGGGACTCCGATGGCGGAAGCCATCCGGGAACTGTTGCTGGCGCCCCGTGATGAGCCGGTCAACGATACGACCGAATTGCTGCTGATGTTCGCAGCCCGGGCGCAACATCTGCACACGCGCATTCTCCCGGCGCTTGAGCAGGGACAGTGGGTGCTATGTGATCGTTTCACTGATGCTACCTTTGCCTACCAGGGTGGCGGTCGTGGTGTTCCCGAAGATCGGATCGCGTTATTGGAGAATCTGGTGCAGGGCGAGGTGCGCCCCGATCACGTGGTGTTGCTGGACGCCCCGGTCGAAACCGGTATGACCCGGGCAAGGCATAGGGGAGAACTGGACCGTTTTGAACAGGAAGCGGTGTCTTTTTTCCAACGAATACGCGACACCTATCTGGCTCGGGCGGTGGCTGCACCCACGCGTTACAATATCGTGGACGCAGCGGCCCCGTTGGAGGACGTAAGCGACCGGATCAGCGAACTTATGTGCAAGTTCCATTCGGATCTGGTTTAATTGAGTAACATTCTCAGTTAAAGGTCCTGGCTGCGTCTATGTTGGATGCACGACTACTGAAACTTCCAATTGCATCTCACCAGCATCGTCATGAGCATCATCAGATTGTGGTCGGTGTTCAGGGTGAAGCGGATTTGAGTGTCGATGGAACCGGCTCTCATCTGGATACCTGGAAGGCCTGCCTGGTGCCTACTGAGGCCCGTCATGATTATCGTGGCGATAATCAGAATCACGTTCTGGTGATCAACCTCGATCCTTACACCCCCGCCATCAATACCCCGGAGCATGGAGAGTACGAACGTCTGGCCCCCCTATTTGAGCGGCCACGAACTCTGGATATGGATAACAGCCTGCAGGGGCTTGTCCAGTTCGCAGCTGCAGAATTTGACCGGGCGCCAAAAAATGAGGGTATGAAGCGTCACCTTGCGGCCAGTATTCTGCATTGTATGGCTGAACGACTGAATGACAGTCGAAAGATCATCACCAACCGCCATAGCGTGAGTCCGGATACTATCCGCCGCTATATCATGGAAAACCTGCATCGGAAGATCACGGTTCAGGACCTGGCGGGCGTAGCCTGTTTGAGTGTCAGCCGGTTCCATGATCTTTTCCGCGACATTACGGGGGTAACACCTCACCAGTTTCTCCTTCAGACTCGCCTGGATCAGGCGGCTCAACTCCTCCTTGCCACATCTCTTTCTATTTCTGAAGTCAGCTATCGCACCGGCTTTTCATCCCAGAGTGCACTGACAAATGCCCTGAAAAAACACAAGGGCACTACCCCGGCAAAGTTACGTTTTGGCGAAAAAGTAGCCTGATTTTCGAAAAGCCGGGTCCTTTCGGACGAATTTAAAAAAGAATCGTAGGAATTTGTAAGCTCGGGATCCGTAGTAGTACTAACTTACACGGTAAATGGTCTTTGTCGGGGCGCAGTTCTTGAACAGGCGTTGTACCTGCCCTGAATAAACACAATCGGAATGCCCCGGAGTGAGCTTGGCATTCGCAAGAGGTTCCCAGATGTTTCATGCAAGCAGGGTTCTCGAACCTGCGTTTCAGGAACAGCCAAGGTCGTTTTTCTGGCAGGGCATCATTGCAAGTTACGCTGTGGACGAAACCAGCTACCTGAAAGAACTGATCCCTCTCGCCCAGAGTGATGCTGCTGAACATCGGGCCGTTACCAGAACAGCTACCCACCTCATTGAAAAAGTGCGCGAACAGGACGATTCCGTTCACATGATCGACGCGCTGCTCCAGGAATACAGCCTTGATACCCAGGAGGGCATCTTGCTGATGTGCCTCGCGGAGGCGCTGATGCGTATTCCGGATAAGTACACCGCGGATGCGCTCATACACGAAAAAATGTCAGTCGCTGACTGGCAGAAACATGTGGGGCGTAGCGAATCCACGCTGGTAAATGCCTCAACCTGGGGGCTGCTGCTGACCGGACGTGTGGTCAAGATGGATAAGCGTCTGGATGGGGCTCCCTCGAACATCTGGAGGCGGCTGGTAAAACGCAGCGGTGAACCGGTCATCCGCAACGCGATGTACAAGGCCATGGCCATCATGGGCAAGCAGTTTGTGTTGGGGCGCGATATTGATGAAGCCCTGAACAACGCTCGCGACTATCGGGAGATGGGTTATACCTATTCCTTTGACATGCTGGGCGAAGCGGCCATGTCCGGCGACGATGCGGGCCGGTACCTGAAGGACTACATGAATGCTATTGAGTCCGTAGGCAACGACACCTTTCCCGACAGCAAGGCGCCACGTCCCTCCATCTCCATCAAACTGTCTGCGCTTCATCCTCGTTATGAAGTCGCCCAGGAGGCGCGCGTTCTCAAGGAACTCTACCTGACGGTCCGTGACCTGATCGCGTTTGCCCGTGAGAAGAATGTCTCAATAACTATAGATGCAGAAGAAATGGACCGTCTGGAGCTTTCGCTCAAACTGTTCGAAAAAGTATTTAAATCCAGGGCCGCGTCGGGATGGGGCGGCTTTGGCATGGTGATTCAGGCTTACTCCAAACGAGCCCTTCCGGCACTTTGCTGGTTAACCAAGTTGTCGAAAGAGCAGGGCGATGAAATTCCCATTCGTTTGGTTAAAGGAGCCTATTGGGATACCGAAATCAAGATATGCCAGCAATTGGGGCTTGATAGCTATCCGGTGTTCACCCGAAAGGAAGCGACCGATACCTCTTACCTTGCGTGTCTTCGCTATCTCCTTAGCGACTACACCGAGGGTGCGCTATACCCGCAGCTGGCCAGCCATAATGCTCATACCGTGGCATCGGTGATGGCAATGGCCAAGACCAAGAAACGCAAAATAGAGTTTCAGCGCCTGCACGGGATGGGAGATGCGCTTTATAACAGCATCCTGCAGGAAAATGATATTCCGGTGCGCATCTATGCGCCGGTGGGCGCGCATAAGGATCTGCTGCCCTACCTGGTTCGTCGCCTGCTGGAGAATGGGGCGAATTCATCATTTGTACACCGGCTGGTTGATGCCGCAACGCCGGTTGACGCGCTGGTGCAGAGCCCGGTAGAGGAACTTAAGAAGCACGATTCACTCCCGAACGACCGGATTCCTGCACCAGCGGATATCTACGGCGGAGAGCGGATGAATTCCAGGGGCATGAATATTCATGTTGAATCGTACCTTGATCCTCTGCTGAACCGTCTTGGTGAGTGGAGCCGACACAGCTGGACTGGGGGCCCGATGATTAACGGTACCCGGCGCCAGGATGGTGAGCGGGTGAGTGTGCTTTCGCCTTATGACACGACCAAAGTGGTTGGCTCGGTGGTCTGGGCAGATGACAGGCATGTTGAAGAAGCCATGAATGTGGCCGAAGCCGGATTTCGTAGCTGGAACGAGCGCCCGGTGAGCGACCGCGCCCAACTGCTCGAGAAGTATGCGGATCTGCTGGAACAGAATATGGAAGAGTTGATGTCCATCTGCTGCCGTGAGGCTGGTAAAACCATGCAGGATGGAATCGACGAAGTGCGGGAAGCGGTTGATTTCTGTCGGTACTATGCCATTCAGGGGCAAGCCCGTTTCGGCGACGCCATTGCTTTGCCTGGCCCAACTGGCGAAAGCAACGAATTGTATATGGAAGGCCGGGGGATTTTCCTGTGTATCAGCCCCTGGAACTTTCCATTGGCCATTTTTACCGGCCAGATAATGGCTGCGTTGGTGTCTGGTAACACGGTGATCGCCAAGCCGGCCGAACAAACCAGCCTCGTTGCTCATCGCAGCGTTGAACTGATGATGGAAGCCGGCTTTCCGCCGGATGTGATTCAACTGTTACCCGGTGATGGCGCGAAACTTGGCGGCAAACTGACCCCGGACCCCAGGATTGCCGGCATCGCCTTCACCGGATCTACTCATGTCGCTCACCTGCTCAATCGTGCCCTGGCCCAGCGGGAGGGCGCCATTGTGCCCCTGATTGCCGAAACAGGCGGGCAAAATGCGATGATCGTGGATAGCAGTGCACTGCCGGAGCAGGTGGTTCGTGATGTTCTGCAGTCTGCGTTTGTCAGTGCGGGGCAACGGTGCTCGGCTCTCAGGGTGCTCTATATCCAGAATGAGGTGGCAGAGCGTATGGAAGCCATGCTGGCGGGGGCTATGCAGGAACTGTCGGTCGGTAACCCCGAATTGCACAGCACCGATGTCGGGCCGGTGATTGACGATGAGGCACAAAAGGGTCTTCAGGAACATCTGAATGAGCTGGAGCAGAATGCTCGGTTCATTGCCCGGGCTCCGGTTCCGCCCGAATGCTCTGTCGGCCACTTTGTCGCGCCTTCAGCCTACGGCATCAACAGCATCTGTGAGCTGAAAGCCGAGCACTTCGGCCCGGTTCTGCATGTCGTTCGGTATCAGGCCGAAAAACTGGATGACATCATCGACGAGATTAACGGGGCAGGTTTTGGCCTGACGCTTGGCATTCACAGTCGCAGCGAGTCCACCGCCACCTATATCGAACAGAGGGTTAAGGTAGGCAACTGTTATATCAACCGAAACCAGGTGGGTGCAGTTGTCGGCGTGCAGCCATTTGGTGGTCGAGGCTTGTCCGGGACCGGTCCCAAGGCGGGTGGTCCCCACTATTTGCAGCGGTTTGCAACAGAGCGTACGCGCACAATCAACACGACAGCGGTGGGTGGAAATGCCTCACTTTTATCGCTGGGAATTGAAAAAGTTTAGGAGTTACAAAACGAAAGAAACGATATGGACGTCGTCATAAATTCGGGTGTTGGTTGCCTTTGGGCGACCTGCACCTGAGTCAGGGTTGTCCCTCTCATCCTGTTCGCAGGGTGCAGAAGGAGAGCCGTTCCAAGCCAATAACAACCAACCCAGATAGCGCACGGGGAGAAAACGAAAATGATAGGAAACAGCGTAGGGATAAGTATTACTTTCCTGGCCTACATACTGTTGATGCTTGGCATCGGCTATGTAGCGTGGAAGCGTACTTCAAACCTTTCCGATTATATCCTGGGTGGCCGCAGTCTTGGCCCCCTGCCATCTGCGATCAGTGCCGGTGCGTCCGACATGAGTGGTTGGCTTTTGCTGGGTCTGCCCGGTTATGCATACGCAGCCGGTTATGAGGCCATCTGGATTGCCGTTGGCCTCCTGGCAGGTACCTGGCTTAACTGGCTGTTTGTCGCCAGCCGTCTGCGGACATACTCTCTGGCCGCCGGCGACTCGCTGACTCTGCCATCCTTCTTTGAGAACCGCTTCCATGACACCAGCCGTATTCTGCGTGTGGTGAGTGCGTTCTTCATCCTGATGTTCTTCCTGTTCTACACCAGCTCTGGCCTGGTTGCAGGCGGAAAGCTGTTTGAGACCGTGTTTGGTCTCGATTACACCGTAGCTGTGATCGTTGGTACCATCGCAGTGGTTTCTTACACCTTCTTTGGTGGCTTCCTGGCGGTAACCTGGACGGATGTTATCCAGGGTCTGCTGATGTTCGCTGCGTTGCTGCTGGTTCCGATCATGGCAATCAATGCGGACGGAGGCTGGTCCGCCACCGCGGCCGCAATGGAAGCCAAGAACCCTGAGTTTCTTGATGCCTTCACGGGCACCGACGGTAAAGCTTTGGGCATCCTCTCCATTCTTTCCCTGCTGGGTTGGGGTCTGGGCTACTTCGGTCAGCCGCATATCCTGGCACGTTTCAAGGCTATCCGTAGCGAAGACGATGTTCCGGCCGCGCGCCGCATCGCTGTGATCTGGAGTGGTCTGGGCCTTTTTGGCGCCCTTCTGTGTGGCTTCGCAGCCATTGGGTATTTTGAAACGCCACTGGAAGACGGTGAGCGGGCGTTCATGCTGCTGGTTGATGCGCTGTTCCATCCGGTGATTGCAGGTATCCTGCTGGCGGCCATCCTTGCCGCTATCATGAGTACTGCGGATTCACAGCTGCTGGTATCTTCCTCTGCTCTCGCGGAAGACTTCTACAAGGCGCTCTTCCGCAAGGAAGCGTCCCAGGAAGAGCTGGTCTGGGTTGGTCGGTTTGCGGTTGTTGGTATTGCGGTTATCGCCTGTATCCTTGGCCTGAATCCGGACAGCAAGGTACTCGAACTCGTGTCCTATGCGTGGGCAGGCTTCGGTGCGGCCTTTGGCCCGGCTTTGATCCTGTCGCTGTTCTGGCGTGAGATGACCCGAAACGGTGCCATTGCCGGTATCATCGTCGGCGGTGTGACTGTCGTAGTCTGGGGCAACATGTCTGGCGGTATTCTCGACCTGTACGAGATTATCCCGGGCTTCATCTTTGCCACGATTGCGATTGTTCTTGTTTCCAAGTTTGGGGACACGCCGCACGCGAAGATCCTGGAAGGCTTTGATAAGGCAATCAAGGCCCGCTATCACAACCTGCCGTAACGCGCGCTAATCGCCGGGGTATTCCGGCGGTTCCGTGTTGAGAAAGGCTCCCGTCCGGGAGCCTTTTTTTGTGCCCGGGCATCCTGTTCGTGCGACGTATACGTTAACCGGATGGTTAGTATCCAATATAAGATGGCGATTATCATGATCAGCAGACCCCCCACTATGGAGCAGCTTAAGTGACTGTCCCTGAAGTCCTGTCATTGTTGTCGATCGGTGGTATAGCCGGATTTATCAATGTGCTTTCCGCCGGTGGCTCCATGCTCACGTTGCCTTTGCTGATGTTCCTGGGCTTGCCGCCACAGGTGGCCAATGGCACCAACCGGGTCGCCATTACCCTGCAGAGCGTCATGGCAGTCAGCAGTTTTCATCGCATGGGCCATGGCAACCTGATGGTGAGCCTGCACCTTGCTATTCCGGCGGTTTTGGGGTCCCTGTTGGGGGCCTGGGTGGCAACCGGGGTTCCGGACGCGGTCTTCCAGTTCGTGCTGGTAGTCGCCATGATCGGAGCATCCGTATTCATGCTCTTGCCGCAGCCAAAGCTGGATACCAGACCATTGACCACGGATCGTCTCGGGCCTGCGATCTACCTGGCGATGTTCGTCATTGGGGTGTACGGCGGCTTTATTCAGGTCGGGGTCGGAGTGCTGTTCATCGTGGTTCTTTACCACATGCTCAAAATCGACCTGCGGCAGGTGAATGTCCTCAAGGTTTCCATCGTTCTGCTATTCACTTTTGCAGCGCTTCTGGTTTTTGCATTCAGCGGTCAGGTTCGCTGGGGCATGGGGCTGACGCTGGCGGTTGGCAATGTCACCGGGGCCTTTATTGCAGCAAGGGTGAATATGGGCGAGCAGGGCGCAAAGTGGGTGAAGTGGATCACCCTGACTATGGTCGTTGCAATCCTGATAAGACTTGCGATGTTTTAGCAGACAATAAAAAACGCCAGCCCGGAGGCTGGCGTTATAACGGCACTAAACCGTATGGCTATGAAGCTTACGCAACGTTCGCTTCAGAGGCCTTCTTGGTGTAGTTCTCCATCTGGTCGAAGTTGAGATACTTGTAGATCTCTTTCGACATGCTGTTCAGGTCCTTGGCGTACTCCATGTACTCCGCGGCGGAGGGGAGTTTGCCCAGAACCGCGCCAACCGCCGCCAGTTCCGCAGAGGTCAGGTACACGTTGGCACCATCGCCCAGACGGTTCGGGAAGTTACGGGTGGAGGTGGACAGCACCGTGGACTTGGCAGCCACACGTGCCTGGTTACCCATGCACAGGGAGCAGCCCGGCATCTCGGTGCGTACACCGGCCGTGCCGTAGATGTTGAAGTAGCCTTCTTCCATCAGCTGGGCCTGATCCATCTTGGTCGGCGGAGACATCCACAGACGTGTTTTCAGGGGTTCCTTGTTCTGTGCCAGCAGCTTACCAGCGGCACGGAAGTGACCGATGTTGGTCATGCAGGAACCGATGAAGACTTCGTCGACCTTGTCGCCGGCAACTTCGGACAGGGTGCGGGCATCGTCCGGATCGTTCGGGCAACAAACGATGGGCTCCTTGATCTCGGCCAGGTCGATTTCCACCACGTGAGCATACTCGGCGTCCTTGTCGGCACGCATCAGCTTCGGATCAGCAATCCACTCTTCCATCTGCTTGGCGCGACGCTCCAGAGTACGTGGGTCGCCATAACCTTCAGCGATCATCCAGCGCAGCATGGTGATGTTCGAGCGCAGGTACTCAGCAACCGACTCTTCAGACAGGTTGATGGTGCAACCAGCGGCGGAGCGCTCGGCAGAGGCATCAGAAAGCTCGAACGCCTGCTCAACAGTCAGGTGTTCAAGGCCTTCAATTTCCAGGATGCGACCGGAGAATTCGTTGATCTTGCCTTTTTTCTCAACGGTCAGCATGCCCTGCTTGATGCCGTACAGGGGAATTGCGTGTACCAGGTCACGCAGGGTGATACCCGGCTGCATTTCGCCCTTGAAGCGAACCAGAACAGACTCCGGCATATCCAGCGGCATAACGCCAGTCGCGGCTGCAAACGCAACCAGACCGGAGCCGGCCGGGAAGGAAATACCCATTGGGAAGCGGGTGTGGGAGTCACCACCGGTACCGACGGTGTCCGGCAGCAGCATACGGTTCAGCCAGGAGTGGATGATGCCATCGCCCGGACGCAGGGCAACACCGCCACGGGTCTGCATGAAGTCCGGCATGGTGTGTTGCATTTCCACGTCGACCGGCTTCGGGTAGGCCGCCGTGTGACAGAACGACTGCATAACCAGGTCCGCCTGGAAACCCAGGCATGCCAGGTCTTTCAGCTCGTCACGAGTCATCGGGCCAGTAGTGTCCTGGGAACCGACGGTGGTCATGTGCGGCTCGCAGTATGTGCCAGGGCGAACGCCTTTGCCTTCTTCCAGACCGCAGGCCTTGCCGACCATCTTCTGGCCCAGTGAGAAGCCCTTGGTGCCCGCTTCCGGGTCTTTCGGCAGACGGAAGGTGTCAGTAGCGCCCAGGCCAAGTGCGGCGCGGGCCTTGGCGGTCAGGCCACGACCAATGATCAGCGGAATACGGCCGCCGGCCTGCACTTCGTCCAGGATTACGTCAGACTTGAAGCCGAACTCGGAAATGGTTTCACCAGCCTCGTTCAGGATCTTGCCCTCGTAAGGGCGAATATCGATGACGTCGCCCATGTTAAGGTCGTCGACCGGGGCTTCGAATACCAGGGCGCCTGCATCTTCCATGGTGTTGAAGAAGATCGGAGCAACCTTGTTACCGATACAGACGCCACCGGCGCGCTTGTTCGGGACACCCGGGACGTCTTCACCGAAGAACCACAGTACCGAGTTAGTGGCAGACTTACGGGAAGAACCGGTACCTACAACGTCACCGACGAAGGCAACAGGCAGGCCCTGGGACTTGATTTCGTCGATCTGGCTCATCGGGCCGGTAACCCCCGGCTCTTCCGGCTTCAGGCCATCGCGTTCCATTTTGTAGGCAGCGCGCGCGTGCAGCGGGATGTCAGGACGGGACCAGGCATCCGGAGCCGGAGACAGGTCGTCGGTGTTGGTTTCGCCAGTGACCTTGAACACCACCATCTTGGTGCTCTCGGGAACCTTCTTCTTGTTGGTGAACCACTCGGCGTTGGCCCAGGATTCAACAACAGCTTTGGCGACCGCGTTGCCCGCGTCCATCTTTTCCTTCACATCGTTGAAGGCATCGAACATCAACAGGGTACGCTTCAGTTTCTCGCCAGCCAGTTCGGCCAGTTCAGCATCGTCCAGCAGGTCGACCAGGGTTGCGATGTTGTAGCCGCCCTGCATCATGCCCAGAAGTTCAACTGCTTTCTGTTTGTTCAGCAGGGGAGAAGTGGCTTCATCCTTGACGATCGCGGTCAGGAAAGCGGCCTTAACATAAGCGGCTTCGTCCACTCCCGGCGGAATGCGGTTTTCCAGAAGATAAACGAGAGTTTCTTCTTCGCCGGCAGGCGGGTTCTTCAGCAGCTCCACCAGAGCTGCAGTTTGCTCGGCGTTCAGAGGCTTGGGAGGAATACCCAGAGCTTCACGTTCGGCTACGTGTTCACGATAGGCTTCTAACACGATATGGACCCTCATCTTCAGTTGGAATGTCCCGCGTTCTCGGCTTCAATGCCTGGCGGGAGTTTTATGGCGGAAAAGGCCTTAAACTGGCGCTGCATTCTATAGGAAACCCCTTACGAAGTTAAGTTGGACAGAGGTCGGAGAGATCTGTTATTTGCGCTATACTCCCGCGTCCCATTTTCAAGCCCGATGCCGACATGACTGACGCCCTACAAGAGATTCACGATTTCCTGCCGTGCCGCACGCCGCAGCAATGGATCGACAATGCCCTGGCCAATCAGGATCTGATGCTGATTGACCATGCCCATTGTGAGAAAAAGGCCGCATCAACGGCACTCAGCCTCATGTATCGCTATGTGGACAACAGCGACCTTCTGAACAAGATGTCCCGTCTGGCGCGGGAAGAATTACGGCATTTCGAGCAAGTTCTGGCGATTATGAACAAGCGCGGAGTGGAGTACGGCCACCTCACTCCGGCCCGCTATGCTGCCGGGCTGAGAAAGGAAGTGCGTGCAGAGGATCCCGGTCGGTTGATTGACGTGCTGATCGTCGGAGCCATTATCGAGGCCCGCTCGTGCGAACGCTTTGCGGCTTTGGCCCCGTTTCTGGATGAGAAGCTGGCAGAGTTCTACAGGAGCCTGCTGAAGTCCGAGGCCCGTCACTATCAGGATTACCTCAAGCTGGCGGAGCAGGCCAACGGGGGAGCGGTTGATGAGCGTATTCAGCAGTTTCTCGATATCGAGCACCGTTTGATTGTCGAGCCTGATACAGAATTCCGCTTCCACAGCGGGCCTGTTCAGTAACCTACAGCTGTCGGCAGAGCTGCATCCAGGCATCAATACCCGCGCTCCGGTATTTCTGCTTGTGCAGGATAAAATAAAACTGCCGGTCGAAACGCCGATGTTCCGGGACAGTAAGTGGTACCAGACTTCCTCGCTTGATCGCATCTTCCAGTACCACTTCAGACAGGCACCCAATGCCGAGGTCGGCCTCCACGGCACGCTTGATGGCTTCAGTATGCTCAAGCTCAAGCAGTACATTGAGGTCCGGTAGCAGCCCATGCATGCCTCTTTCGAAGCTTTGCCGGGTGCCGGAACCCTGCTCGCGCATGATCCAGGTCGCGTCGCGCAAGTCCTCATCGGTCAGTGTCTGCTTCTGCGCCAGCGGATTCGTGGGGGAACAGAAAACAACCAGTTCGTCGCCTCGCCATGGCAGAACTTCCAGCTCGGACGACTGCAGCTCGCCCTCAATAAGGCCGATGTCCAGCTCGAAATCCATGACCCGGCGCGCAATCGTGCTCGTATTGGCTACTTCGAGGGACACTCGGGGTTGAGTAGGGGTATTCATGTATTGGGCCATGACACCGACAACCAAATAGTTACCGATAGTAAGGGTGGCGCCGACTTTCAGGGCGCCAAGTTCGGAGTGTTTGCTGAAGGCCTGCTCCAGTTCATTGGCCTGGGCCAGGACGGCTTCGACCTTGGGCCTGTATAGCCGTCCGAGCTCGTTAAGCTGGAGCCGCTTACCCACGCGGTCGAACAGTTGGATATCAAACTGGTTTTCCAGCTCTTTCAGAGCACTGCTGGCGGCGGACTGGGACATGGCAAGGGATTCGGCTGCACGGGTGATGTTCTGGAAGTGTGCTGCAGCGAGAAAAACCTCCAACTGGCGGAAACTGTATTTCATATGAAAAGCCTAAATCGATTCGCTCGAATAAGGTTATGAGAATATCCCATTTTACCGATAGATTAATATTGAGTTAGGCTTTACGCAATTCAAGATTGAAACATTTGCTGTAAAAAGCGATTCGAACAGGCATGAGGTCTACATGAGCAACCTGATTAAAGAAACCGTCACCAGCGTGCATCACTGGAACGACACCCTGTTCAGCTTCAAGACGAGTCGGGATCCGGGATTCCGATTCAAAAACGGTCACTTCGTAATGATCGGTCTGGAAACCGAGGGCAAGCCCCTGATGCGTGCCTACAGCATTGCCAGTGCCAACTATGAGGAAGAGCTTGAGTTCTTCTCGATCAAAGTACAGGACGGCCCGCTGACCTCACGCCTTCAGAAAATTCAGGTTGGCGACGAAATCCTCGTCAGTCGAAAGCCTACTGGTACGCTGATTCTTGATAATCTGCTGCCCGGCAAGAACCTCTGGCTTATCAGTACTGGTACTGGCCTCGCGCCGTTTATGAGTATCATCAAGGATCCGGAAGTCTACGAGGCTTTCGATAAGGTCATTCTTACTCACGGCGTGCGGTATGTTTCGGAGCTTGCCTACCAGCAGGAAATTGAAGAGCTGCCCGAGAACGAATTCTTCGGTGAAATGGTCAAGGGCAAGCTGGAATACTACCCGACGGTTACCCGGGAAGCGTTTCGTAACAAGGGGCGCCTGACGGACGCCATGGAGAACGGCAAGATCACCAAAGACCTCGGCCTGCCTGATTTTGATCTGGACAATGACCGGTTCATGATCTGTGGAAGCCCGAGCATGCTCAAGGACACCTGTGCAATTCTCAACAAGATGGGCTTCAAGGAGGCTCGCGGCGGCGACATGGGACACTATGTAATTGAACGGGCCTTCGTTGAACAGTGAAGGCCTCCGTCTGCCGACAATCCCCGTTGGTCGGGTAAATAAAACCCCGGTGCGAAAGCACCGGGGTTTTTTCGTGTTACTCCATCCGGGGCAACTATAGTCAGTGTAAAGATGACACCAGCTATTGGAGAGGAAACGATAATGACCGACAGGCACAGAGGCAAGCGCATAATTGCGGGCTTCGTTACCGCTTTTGTTGTGGGTGTGATTCTGGGAAGTCTGGTACAAACCCAGTTCAACCTGCTGGCGCTTCAAGAGCTCGGTGTGAGTGTGGATATGAGTGCCCGGTTGTCCACTTCATTCCAGGACCTGCTTCATTTTGCGCCGCTTTATGCGGTTTTGTTTGGCGTCAGCTTCCTCCTTTCTTTGCTCGTTGCCGCGGCCTTGCTCCGGTTATTGGGACTGGGTGCGCGCGCACCTTTTTATGCGTTGGCAGGCGCCGCCGGATTATGGGTGACACTCTCCATCGTTAATGCTCTGGCGCCTATGCCGACATTGATTGCGGCAACTCGCACCCCGGATGGGCTGGTGGCCATGCTGTTTACCGCGGCGCTGGCGGGCTGGCTCTTTGCCTGGCTAACGGCGGGAAGCAGGCGTACCGCTGGCGGCTTTTCTACCGGGCCGGCCCTGGTTTTTCTTCTGTCCGCCGGCATGCTCTGGCCCGGCGCTCAGGCCCGGGCTGAATCGGCGGATGCCTATCAGGTGCAGACCTATACAGAAGGGCTTGAGCATCCCTGGTCATTAGTGTTTCTGCCCAGTGGCGGCGCGATCGTCACCGAGCGCCCGGGGCGTTTGCGTCTGCTGTCGGAAGAGGGCGCCCTTGAGTCCGGGGAAATAACGGGGGTGCCGGCAATTTTCCATTCCGGACAGGCCGGGTTGTTTGATGTGGCCATTTCTCCACAGTTTGCTTCTGACTCACTACTATTTCTTTCCTACGCCTGTGGTTCAGCAACAGCCAATCATCTGTGTGTGGCCCGTGGCAGGCTGCAAGGACGAGCCCTTAACGATGTGATGGAGATTTTCCGGGCCAAGCCTGGCAAGCAGGGAAATGCCCATTACGGCGGGCGAATGGCGTTTCTTCCCGACGGTACTCTGATCATTACCCTGGGTGACGGTTTTGATTATCGGGAGCAGGCACAGGTGCTGTCCAATCATCTCGGCAGTATCGTTCGCCTCAGGCCTGATGGATCGGTGCCGCAGGACAATCCCTTTATGGGCCGGGAGGATGTCCGTCCGGAAATCTACAGCTATGGCCATCGTAATGTGCAGGGCCTGATATACGATCCCGTCGACAACCTCCTGATTGCCCATGAGCATGGTCCCCGGGGGGGTGACGAGATCAACATTATTGAACCGGGCGACAATTATGGCTGGCCGGTCATCACTTATGGGCTGGATTACACGGGCGCCATGGTCTCGCCATTCACTGAGCGCGAGGGCATGGAGCAGCCTGCATTGCAGTGGACGCCCTCCATTGCCCCTTCGGGAATGACCCGTTACCGGGGAGAGCTGTTTCCTGCGTGGCAGGGTAGCCTGTTTGTGGGGGCGCTGGCGGACCGGAGTGTTCACCGCGTTGAACTGGCGGGCCGGGAGGCCAGGGATGTGGAAACCCTGTTTGCGGATCTGGGTGAGCGTATCCGGGATGTGGTTACCGGGCCGGATGGTGCCCTTTACCTGCTCACGGACAGCCCCGACGGTCGGGTCCTGAGAGTCTCACCCGGTCGCTGAAGACTTTTGCTGCCAATTTTGCTTCTCATTGTGTGAGGCGCGCGAGGCTAGGTGTATAGTATCGCGCTTTCAGAACAGGAGAGCCTCGATGTTTGATCTCGAAATTGAACCCCGCTTCAGTGATACCGATGGCCTCGGCCATATCAGCAACACCACGCTTCCGGTATGGTTCGAGCAGGCCCGCACCCCGGTATTCAGGATTTTTCATCCGAGCCTTGATGTTAAGGCCTGGCCGTTGATCATAGCGCGGATGGAGATTGATCTGATGGCCCAGAGCTACTGGCACTCGCCGGTGACCATCCGGACCGGCATCGGCAAGATCGGGAATTCGTCATTCCATGTGATTCAGCAAGCCTGGCAGGATGGAAAACAGGTTGCCCGTGGCGTCGCCGTGCTGATTCACTTCGATTACGACAACGAAAAGGCCTTGCCCATTCCTGACGATATCCGCGCGAAGCTGTCCGAGCATCTGGTTGAGAAATGAGTGAAGTCTACGCCTTGCCCCCGGTGCGCCTCGCGGCCTGAAGCTCTGCCAGCAATTCATCGCCCGGCCAGTGTCTGCGGGTTCGCTCACACTCATGGACCAGTTTCGTCAGCTTTCGATTCACCGGTGCCTGCTTGTCCATGGATTCGGCGAGCCGGACTACCTCCCCGTTTATCCAGTTGACTTCGGTGGGGCGGCCCGCTTCAAGGTCCTCCCACATGGAGGAACGGGCGATGGGATCAATGGCCAGCATCTTGCTCGCGACTCGGGTGAACAGCCAGTCCGGGAGACTCATCACCAGAGGGACCAGCCTCATGGGCACAGCCGTAAGCTTCACGGTCTCGATGCCGGCCTGTTCCAGCAGCGCCAGGGTTTCTCGCTGGGCCATGGCAAGACAGCGTCGGTAACAGCGATCTGACAGTTCTTCCAGTAAGGGAACATTGGATAGAGCATTAACCGGGTTATTGAGGTTAAGCAATAGCTTGGACCACATCACCGACATCATATCGTCGCGCAGCTCCAGTGGCAGTCCGCAGGCCTCAAAAACAGGCAAAAAAGCGTCAAGAGCAGAATCCCTCTCGGCAGTCAGGTGACCTTCGGTGCCGTGATGGAAGTGGCCCGGGCTCTTTTGCAAAACGTTAAAGGGAATCATGCCTGCGCAGACCCGAGCATCCGGCAGGTGAGCGGCCAGCGCGTCGGCGTTGGAGATACCGTTCTGAAGGCTGATTACCGGAGTACCCGGCTTCAGATATTTCGACAGTGTTTTGGCGGCCTCGTCTGTCGCCGCGGATTTTACCGTAACCAGAACCAGGTCGGCGTCAGCGGCAACAGAGGCGTCGTCGGTGAACTGTTGCGGGGAAAGCCGGGCCTCAAACCGAAAATCATCATAATCCGTGACCGTCAGGGGGTGTTGATGAAACACGTCCCTCAAACGCGACCGTCCGATCATAATCACATCGGCCCCGCCTGACAGTAATCGACCACCCAAGTAACAGCCAACACTCCCGGCCCCGAAAATGACGATCCGTTGATGACTGTATGGTCGAGAAGGAGAGTCCGTCGGCATGATTTCAATCGCTGTCGTTAAAGGATACAGATTGCAGACTGTATGGCGCGAGAAGAGATGTCAATTCGGGCACTGAGCTCCTGAAGCAAATAACGAAGAGTGTTTTCTATGTAGTGTGGCTTGCCGGTTTGATCGCAAATTAATCAGTTTGTTTGACGCTCATCATAAGGGTGTCGTCCGTGAACACTTAAACTGGGAATGTTGTTGTTTTTTTTCGATGAAACAGGCTCCACAGGAGAGGAACCATGAAAAATAGAACTTTGGTCAGCGGCATGCGGTGTTCGGTTGTCATTGCCGCAATGGGAGTGGGGGTTGTGAGTCAGCCTGTTATGGCTGCCACTGGCGACCTGGTCGTTCGGGCAGGGGTCAGCGCGATGAATACGAGTTCCGGCAGTGACAGTTTCGGTGCGATTCCCAGAAGTGGTGTTCGTCTGGATGATGCGGTCACTTTGAGTGCATCGGCTGCTTATTATCTTAGTGATTATGCGGCGGTAGAACTCACAACGTCTCTGCCTTATCAGCATGATCTGGAGGGTAACAACCGACTGAAAGATCTCGGTCTGGGTAAGCTGGCGGAGGTCAAGGAGATCCCGACCTCGCTGACGATGAATTTCTACCTGACCGATTACTCCGCCGTGACGCCTTACGTTGGCGTTGGCGTGGCCTACACCCGATTTTATGATGAAGAGATGAAGGTGCCGGGTCTTGCTGTGGATTTTGAGGATTCGATGGACCTTACCGCGGTAGCCGGTGTTGAAATGTCGTTCCCGAGTAATCTGATGGTGAGTTTTGATTTACGCTACATCGATTTACAGCCCACCGCCGATTTCAATGGCGCCGTTGATGAAGATATCGAATTGGAAGTGGATCCGGTGATATTTACACTCAGCGCGGGCTACAGATTCTGAATAGAAGTTGTCTTAAAGTTTTGAAGCTTGCAAAGAAAAGGCCGGGAATATCCCGGCCTTTTCTATGTACAGTACAGATCGGTTAAGGTCGGAAAATGACCAGGCCGCCGCCGCCGTCGGCGACATAGACCCGTCCATGAGCGATGGCAGTTCCGGTCGCTTCACCGACAGTCTGCTGATGTTCCATCAGTACCGGATTGGCGGGATCACTCCAGTCAAGCTTGGCGACCCCTGCTTCGCCATAGGCGACATAGAACAGCAGTTTGGGTTCGTCGAGTGTAAACCATTTGCCATCACCGTCGATCAGCAGTTTGTTGGCTGGGAAGTACTGCGGTGTCATGTACAGGGCTTCCGGATCAGAGTCCTCAAGCCCCGGCTCAGTCTGGAGCCGGTACTGGGCGACGGCCTCAGGGCGATAGTCTTCAGAGTTTCCTGAGCCGCCCGGGGTCCAGATCTTGCTCGGATCAACACCCTCCGGCAGCGGTGCCAACAGATCGTCAATGCTGTAGGACAGCAAACCGAAGCCTCCATAGCTGAAGTAAGCATGGTCGCCCACCACATCGACATCTACGCTGCGGCTGTCCGCCTTGCCGATATGAACGGTTCCGTCCAGTTCTTCCTCGATCTTGATTGGCTGGAAGATCTTGACCAGTTCCATGCCGGGGGTGACGCCGTCCACCAGAAGGCCGGTCATGTCGACCACGGCAATACCGGAGTGGCCGGAGGCGACAAAGGCGTAGATTTTGTCATCGGAGGGG
Organism: Marinobacter sediminum; assembly: GCF_023657445.1. Taxonomy (NCBI): domain Bacteria; kingdom Pseudomonadati; phylum Pseudomonadota; class Gammaproteobacteria; order Pseudomonadales; family Marinobacteraceae; genus Marinobacter; species Marinobacter sediminum. Next base: position 841,111 of record NZ_JAGTWY010000001.1, read on the forward strand.
TTGGTCCAGAGTTCGACGCCGGACGCGCGACCGAGGAGCGGATTACCGGTCGCGGCGCCCAGGTTGGCGACCACGTGATTACCGGATCCATCCGCCGGATTCATGGTCATATCGTAGACGGTCAGACCGTTGCTGCCGTCTGCCACAACAGCATAGTCGCCGTGGAAATCCACATCGTAGGCGTGGTCCTGGCGCTTGATGTCGCCGTACGAGCCCGAGTCCAGGTTATGTTCATAGAAGTCTGACGGTTGCGGTGTCAGGAGTAGGGGCGCACCCGGCACACCCTGACCGGCTTCCGCCGAGCTGATGTCTACCCGACGCAGGCCAAGACTCTGGGACATAACGTGGGCCAAGCTGTCATCTTCACTCAGAATGACGTTGTAGGCATGGGGCGTCGGGAATACGGTCGAGCCATCCGGATTGTCGACCTGGTATTCATCCACCACGGTGTTGGCGACCACGTGCGGCTCATCCATTGCATTGCCGGTGGCATCGGCAATTTGCCATACGCTCATGCCGTGGGGCCCATCCGCCAGATACAGGTACTGCCCGCTGGCTGCGACGCCCTGGGTGTGGCCAATCGCCAGGGGTGAGGTTGGCAAGCCATCGGCGGCAGCGAAGGTTTCTGTGGTGCTGGCAAAATAGGCCGGCACCGTGAAGTCAGCGCCGCCAGGGGTCAGAACGCCAAGGTCCATGAAGTTAAGACCACCTGCGCCCGTCGCCTGGACGACGTCCACCCCACCGGCTTCATCGCTGAGCGTGGGCATCAGGAACATAGCACTTCCGTGGCCGCTGACTTCACCGGTAACCAGCAGGCTCGGGGCCTCGTACATCCAGATGGGCAGTGACTCGTTGTCGTCCGGATTCCAGGCGTCCATGTCGTAGGAGGTGACAAACTCGTAGTCCGGCCAGTGGAGAAGGGGGTTGTCATCGTTATCGAAGCCGCCCGCACCTTGTTGCCAGTTTGCCTCTGGCTCATCGGCGCCATCAAGTGCAACCAGGCCGGCGAAATGGTCAGAGTAAAACACCCGGTTGTTGGCCATGTCTGCTTCAACATCAACGACCCCGGCTTCCTTGAGCATACCCACGCCGAAGTACGGAAACAGGCTTTTTGACTGTTCGCCGGTTGGTTCGTCCGGGCCGTGCGCGGGCACGGCCGGGGCATACCCCAGATAGCCGGTGGCGGCGTTGGTCGGGTCTACGTCAATGGCGACAATGCCGGCCAGGCCATAGGCCATATAGACAGTGGTGCGCTCACTGCCTTCAGGCCCATAGGTTTCTACGTCCAGGGCGTTGGCCTTGTAGTAATATTTGCCGTAACGGTCAAAGTCGGCCCACGGTGTGGGTGCATCAACTTTGTCGTGCCAGACTGTCTGGATCTCGAAGGAAGCCTGGTTGTGGTTGGGCATGCCGGTATCGGCGTCCAGATACCCTTCGCCATCGGCAGTGGGATCGGTCTGGACCTGGGTTGTCACGTCCATATTCAGGAACCAGTCTTCGGAAACGCTGGCGTCCGTATAGAGATTGTAATAACCCACTTGGTCCAACGTCTCGGGGTCATAGATACCAAGGCCCAGGAAGCCGATTGCAGCATAAAGGCGTCCATCGCTGTGCAATTGCAGGTCGGCAGGGGCGCCCCAGGGATGTTCCCCGGAGTATTGCAGCGTGTATTCCTCTGCATCGATCAGCAGCGTACCGTCTTCCTCGGTAGCCGGTGTTTCAGTGATCACATTGGCAAGCGCTGTACGGTGAATCCCGTAGCTCTCATTCGCGATCCACAGGTCGGTACCATCTGTTTCGAGGGACTTTATGAATCCGTGGCCTTCGATAATGACGTCCTGCACCAGGTCACCGCCACCTTCGGCGTAAACAATGCCGTCCTGATAGTAATTGACCGGGGTGGTATGCAGGACCTGCATGGCCGCGGGGTCGGTAATATCCACCACCGCAATGCCGGATTCCCGGACGGCCGCCAAAGCGTACGTGCGGCCATTGTAGGGAACCACCAGGATGTCCTGGATGAAGCTCTCCAGTTCGATTTCATGCACTGAGCCGGCGGTGGTCTGGATCGGGGTCATGGCCAAGCGGTTGGCCATGTTGTAGACCGCCCAGTCGGTATCTCCCATGTCCGCGCGCGCCGTTGCGGTCGTCGCGCCCCCGATCTGGACTGCCTTTTCAGTCAGGAAGGCTTCTTCAATCACCTGTCCTTCCGCAGTTCCGTTTAATGAGCTGCCGCCATCACATCCGCTCAATAACAATGCAATGACAGCACTAATGCCTATGCCGGCTGATGGTAATGTTTTCACCCTGATACTCTTCATCCTTTACTCCTTGGCACTTTCTACGCCTTAATCACTCGATATACATACCGACTGCTTTCATTTTTTATTATTCATTTATAGGATTTTGTAAAGTTGATGAGAGTCAAAAATATGTGCAATGCAGATGCAATGGCGTCCGGTATATCCGTTAATGCTGCGCTTACCACGCAGTTGAACCCGATTGATGCCCCTCGGCAATGAGCTGTTCTCAAATCAATGAGGTGGTTGCTTGCTAAAAGAATTATCCGCTCTGATCCTGTTGTCGGCTGTTTCCATGATCGCCGGCTGCGACTTCAGGCCTGAAACGGTAGAAGGAGGCGCGGAAAAGACACAAGGCCGGGCGGCAGTGGATGTCTCGGGGGGCGTTTCACTGTCCCTGAGTCGGGACCAGATGGAGTGGGTTGGGCGCCGGATTTTCCAGAATGAATGTGCGGCGCAGTTCCGTTGCCTTGTGCACTGGAACGACGGTGAGGCATTTCCTTCGCTCGGCATCGGTCATTTTATCTGGTATCCGGAGGGTGTGGATGCCCGGTTTATCGAGAGTTTTCCGACACTGATTCAGTACATGGTCCAGCGGCAGGCGCCTGTTCCCCGGTGGCTTCGCCAGCTTGAACCGTTCGACGCACCCTGGCCGGATAAGGCAGCCTTCCAGTCGCAGGCGGATACGCCCCGGGTCGTCGAATTACGCGAGTTTCTGGCGAGCACCCAGGGCATTCAGGCCGAGTTTATATTCAGGCGTGCGCAGGACTCACTTGGAAAAATTGTGATGGCTGTGCCTGGGAGCCGGCGTGAGCAGACACGGGAGCACCTGGGATCACTGAGTTCCACGCCAGGGGGCGTTTACGCGTTGATGGATTATGTCAATTTTAAAGGTGAAGGACTCTCAGAGACGGAACGATATAAGGGCCAGGGCTGGGGGCTTTTGCAGGTTCTTCTGGCTATGGAGTCGGACCCTGACGCCACGACACTTGAGGAATTTCGAGACGCTGCGGCAAAGATTCTGACGCGCCGTGCCGATAATGCTGAAGATCCCATCGAGAAACAACGTTGGCTCAATGGCTGGCTGAAGAGACTTGGTACCTATAAAGAGCCGGACGAAATGAATTTCTCCGGATAAAGTTCAAAAAAAGTAGTTCATTTCCCGAACTTTGTTCTACTTTGAAAGAGCATGGTCTCTAAAAGTGCCTCGTTAAAGGGCATTGATCTCCGGCATGCGTGCGAAATGAGTGCATGCGTCCTGGCGATGGTCTGCCGGAGCAAGCTTTGGGATCGGGATAAATTGGAAAAAGTACGAAAAACAATAACGTGTATTCAGTGGCAAGCAATTTGCTCCCAGTTATTGTGAAGTAACCAACCGAAGTTCGGAGAGAATATAATGAAAAAGACGAAATCGATCGCCTTGGGAATCGCACTTGCAGCAGGTGCATTTACCGCCACGAACGCACTGGCTGCAACTACCCTTGAGAATGTTAAGGACAAAGGTCACCTTCAGTGTGGTGTAACCAGTGGTCTGCCCGGCTTTTCCCAGCCGGACCAAGAAGGCAACTGGACCGGAATCGACGTGGACACCTGTCGGGCTGTCGCCGCCGCAATTTTCTCGGACCCCAAGGCCGTTGAATTCACCCCGCTGACTGCCAAGGAGCGTTTCACGGCTCTGCAATCTGGCGAAATCGACATGCTGTCACGGAACACTACCTGGACGCTCACGCGAGACGCGTCACTGGGCCTGAACTTTGCCGGTGTGAACTACTATGACGGTCAGGGCTTCCTGATCAATAAAGGCATTGGCGTAGACGATGCGAGCCAACTGGACGGTGCGACCATCTGTATCCAGTCAGGTACAACCACTGAGTTGAACCTCTCTGACTACTTCCGTGCCAAGGGCATGGAGTTCAAACCGATTGTTTTCGACACCTCAGAGCAGACCGTTCAGGGCTTTTCCGCTGGTCGCTGCGACGTACTGACTTCCGACCGTTCCCAGCTGGCTGCCCTGCGTTCCAAGCTGTCCGATCCGAGCTCCGCGAAGATCCTGCCTAATACGATTTCCAAAGAGCCTCTGGGCCCCGTTGTACGTCAGGGCGACGATCAGTGGTTCAACATCGTGAAGTGGGTACTCGCGCTTCAGATCAACGCCGAAGAACTGGGTGTGACCAGTGCAAACGTTGAGGAGATGCTGAAATCCGACAACCCCAACATCCAGCGTCTGCTGGGTGAAGACGGCGATATGGGTGCCAAATTGGGTCTGCCGCATGATTTCGGCTACGAGGTCATCAAGCACGTCGGTAACTACGGCGAGATGTATGAGCGTAACGTTGGCCCGGATACTCCGCTGGGTCTCGACCGCGGTATCAACGCGCTCTGGACCGACGGCGGCGTTCTTTATGCGCCACCCGTTCGCTAAGACCTGAAAGCGTGCAGTGGATGGTCCGGCTCAGCCGGACCATCCGTTGTTTGCTGTGATTTGTTTCTTCGCGGTTAAGCTTTCAGGGAACCTGCATGAACAAGCAAACGATAAATTCAAGACCTGCGAGTCCCAAGCCCTGGTATGACCCGCGGGTCCGATCAATTTTCTTCCAGGTTGTCGTCATCTCCCTTGTTTTCTGGGGTGGCTGGACACTTGTCAGTAACACGCTTTCCAATATGGAAAGCCGTGGTATCAGTACTGGTTTTGGATTCCTTGATGAGACAGCCGGCTTCGGCATCATCATGTCCATGGTGCCTTACGATTCCACCATGAGTTATGGACGGACCTTCTGGGTCGGTCTCACCAATACATTGTTGGTTTCTGCGATGGGTATTGTTGCAGCAACCCTGCTCGGTTTCATCCTTGGCGTGGCGAGACTATCCAGCAACTGGCTTGTTGCCAAGATGGCTCTGGTTTATGTCGAAGTCATCCGGAATATCCCTCTGCTTCTGCAGATCTTCTTCTGGTATTTCGCCGTTCTCAGTAGCCTGCCTTCACCCAGGCAGAGCGTTGACGTAGGCGGTGCCTTTTTCCTGAATAATCGAGGGCTTTACTTGCCGGAGCCTTTGACGCAAGACGGTTTTGGTCTTGTATGGGGTGCGATTATCGCTGCCATTGTCGGCGTCCTCGTACTGAAAAAGTGGGCCAAGAAACGTCAGTTGGCGACAGGCCAGATCTTTCCCGTTTTTAAAGTCAGCGTTGCGGCTCTGGTGTTGTTGCCGGTACTGGCTTACTTTTTAGCTGGCAGCCCACTGGAGTGGGATTTACCGGCGCTCAAAGGGTTCAACTTCGGTGGTGGAATTACCATCATTCCTGAGCTGGCTGCCCTGTGGATTGCCTTGTCGCTCTACACGGCAAGTTTCATCGCCGAAATTGTCCGGTCCGGTATCGTGTCAGTCAGCAAGGGTCAGACAGAGGCATCCAAGGCATTGGGGTTGCCGAACGGACTGACTCTGCGTCTGGTGGTTATTCCCCAGGCCATGCGAGTGATCATCCCTCCGTTGACCAGTCAGTATCTGAACCTTGCCAAAAACTCCTCTCTTGCTACTGCCATTGGTTACCCGGATCTCGTTGCCGTGTTTATGGGTACGACGCTGAACCAGACCGGTCAGGCGGTGGAAGTAGTGGCAATTACCATGGCGGTGTATCTCACCATCAGTCTTTCAATCTCCCTGTTGATGAATATCTACAACAAGGCCGTGGCGATTAAGGAGCGATGATGGCTGAGTCAATGATGAAACCACCGAAGAAGAACATTGGTGCAGTCGCCTGGATGCGCCAGCATCTTTTTTCCAGCTGGTACAATGGCCTGCTCACAATTGCGGTCGGCTATCTGCTTGTGACCAGTGTAGGGCCTTTGTTCAGCTGGCTATTCTTTGATGCCAGTTTTCGCGGTACCGAACCCAGTGAGTGTGATGGTGGAGGGGCCTGTTGGCTGTTTATTAATGAGCGGCTGAACTTCTTTATTTACGGATTTTACCCGGATGAGTTGCAGTGGCGCGTGAACCTCGTATTTGGTCTGCTCGCAGTGGCTTTCGTTCCGCAGTTCATTGAGCGCTTTCCAGCGCGCAAGTGGTTCGGCATCTTTGGTCTGACCGGCCTTCCTGTCATTGGCTATTTCCTGATTCCCGGCGGTACCTTTGGCCTGGAAGAAGTGGAAAGCACCAAGTGGGGCGGCCTGATGCTGACCCTCATTCTCGCCTATATCGGGATACTCGCGTCCTTGCCAATTGGCATCGTGCTTGCGCTTGGACGGCGTTCGGAAATGCCCATTGTGCGCGGCCTTTGCGTCGTGTTCATAGAGGTATGGCGAGCGGTTCCGCTGATTACGGTGCTGTTTATGGCGTCGGTTATGCTGCCGTTATTTCTCCCTGACGGAATGAATTTCGAGAAACTGTCTCGTGCGTTGATCGGTATCACGCTCTGGCAGTCTGCTTATATGGCGGAGGTAATTCGAGGGGGCTTACAGGCCATTCCGAGAGGGCAATACGAAGCGGCTGATGCACTGGGGTTGGGCTACTGGAAGAAAACCGGGCTAATCATCCTGCCGCAGGCGCTGAAAATGGTCATTCCCGGCATCGTTAATACGTTTATTTCGTTGTTCAAGGATACGACCCTGGTGCTGATTATCGGCCTGTTCGACATTCTCGGCACGGTCCAGTCCACGGTGACCGACCCTGCCTGGCAAAACGTTGCTGTCGAGGGCTATGTCTTCGTGGCCTTCTGTTTCTGGGTTTTCTGCTTCGGCATTTCCCGCTACAGCCAGAATCTTGAACGTAAACTAGACACCGGTCATAAGACCTGATGGGTAACACTATGACAGACCAGACCCAAACAACTGATTCCCAAGAGTCGGTTCCCAACCAGACCGCCAACCAGCCTGATATTATTCGGGTGGAGGGTATGCACAAGTGGTATGGGGATTTTCATGTACTCAAAGATCTCAACCTGAACGTGCGTCAGGGTGAGCGGATTGTAATCTGTGGGCCGTCCGGTTCCGGTAAATCCACTTTCATTCGGTGCATAAACCGCCTGGAAGAGCACCAGCAGGGCAAGATTATTGTTGATGGCATCGAGTTGACAGACGACGTGCGCCATATCGATACGGTGCGTCGGGAAGTCGGCATGGTGTTTCAGCACTTTAATCTGTTCCCGCATCTGACGGTGCTCGAGAATTGCTGTCTGTCTCCAATCTGGGTTCGCAAGACGCCAAGAAAGGAAGCCGAGGCAGACGCTATGGAATACCTGAAGCGGGTAAAGATTCCTGATCAGGCGAACAAGTACCCAGGCCAGTTATCCGGTGGTCAGCAGCAGCGAGTAGCCATTGCCCGGGCGCTTTGCATGAAACCAAAGATCATGCTGTTTGATGAGCCAACGTCTGCGTTGGACCCGGAAATGATCAAGGAAGTGCTCGATGTCATGATTGAGCTGGCAGGAAGCGGTATGACCATGCTTTGTGTAACCCACGAGATGGGTTTCGCAAAAACGGTAGCAGATCGGGTGATCTTTATGGATGGTGGTGAGATCGTGGAAGAGGCGCCGCCTCACGACTTCTTCACCAATCCTCAGGAGCCCAGAACGCAATCGTTCCTCAAGCAAATACTGGCACACTGAGTAGACGTAGAAAAAAAAGAGGCCGGGCAAATGCCCGGCCTCTTTTTTTAGATGGGGTGCTTGTCGAGTACCGGCTCCTCGCCGGGCCTAACCTCCAGCCACCAGACGTGCTTGTCCCAGTCGCCCAGAACAATCCGCTTGGCCAACTTACCATTGGCTGCCAGTTCATGCTCTGCCGGGCGGTGGGTATGGCCATGGATAAGTCGTTGAACGCCGTGCGCTTCCATTTCCTTCACCACCTCTTCAGGGGTGACATCCATGATGGTTTCTTCCTTGCCCTGATTCTTGGCCATGCTGATTTCCCGCAACTGCCGGGCCATCTGCTGGCGATCAGCCAGGGGACGCTGAAGAATCATCTGCTGCCACTGGGGGCTACGCATGTTGGCGCGGAATTTCTGGTATTCAACGTCAGCGGTGCAGAGACTGTCACCGTGCATAAGCAGGGTGGGGGTGCCATACAAGTCGACGACGGTTGGATCGTCCAGTAATGTTGCGCCGGCGCGGTTGCAGAAATCGTCACCGATCAGAAAGTCCCGGTTGCCATGCATCAGGAATATTTCCGTGCCGCTGGCATTCAATTGTTGCAGCGAGGCAGCAACCTGTTCCTGCAGGGGCGTCCGCTCATCGTCACCGATCCAGGCTTCGAAAAAGTCGCCGAGGATGTAGAGTTTATCCACACCCATGGCTTTTTCTTTCAGGAAGCCCATAAACGCATCGGTGATGTCCGGGCGCGATTCTTCCAGGTGCAGATCAGAGATAAACAGCGTCGTCACGCGTCCTCCAGTACCTCAGCTTTCTCGATGATAACGTCATCGGCCGGCACGTCCTGGTGGCCAGCACGCATGGTCGTGCGGATGGCGCGGATCCTGTTGACCGTGTCCATGCCGTCTACAACCTTACCGAACACGCAATAGCCCCAGCCTTCGGCATTTTTGGCGGTGTGGTCGAGGAAGCCGTTATTCTCCACGTTGATGAAAAACTGGGCGGTCGCGGAGTGCGGATCCATGGTGCGGGCCATGGCAACGGTTCCCTGCATGTTGCTCAGGCCGTTGTCAGCTTCATTCTGAATCGGGTCCCGGGTTTTGCGTGGGGTCATGCCCGGTTCGAAGCCGCCACCCTGAACCATGAAGTTGCTGATTACACGGTGGAAGATCAGGCCGTCGTAAAAGCCATCGCGCACGTACTGTTCGAAATTTTTGGCGGTTTCCGGAGCCTTGTCGTAATCGAGTTCCAGCTTGATGTCGCCGTGGTTGGTTGTCAGCAGAATCATCAGGATTTCCTGTTCAGAAAGTTGAAGAGCGTAAAACCCGGTATTGTACTCAAGAGTTTCCTGCTATGCATGAGTCTGGCAAGGATTTGTGAGTATAATAGGCGGTTTCAGATTCACTCCTTTTTGACAGAGAATGTATGAGCGCCGAGTCGAAGAAAGCCCATAACTTTATTCAGAGCCTGATCGAAGACGCCATCGCCAAGGGCGAGCACACCGGAAAAGTGGTAACCCGTTTTCCGCCCGAGCCGAACGGCTACCTGCATATTGGCCACGCCAAATCCATATGCCTCAACTTTGGCATCGCAGAAACTTTCGGCGGCGAGTGTAACCTGCGGTTTGATGATACCAACCCGGAAAAGGAAAACCAGGAGTACATTGACGCCATTAAACAGGACGTGGAGTGGCTGGGTTACGAATGGGCCGGCGAGGTTCGGTTCGCTTCTGATTACTTCGATGCCCTCTACAATTTTGCCGAAGAGCTGATTGAAAAGGGCAAGGCTTACGTTTGCGAGTTATCGGCTGACGAGATGGCCGAGTTTCGCGGCAGCCTTAAAGAACCTGGCAGGAACAGCCCTTACCGGGATCGTCCGGTGGAAGAGAACCTGCAACTGTTCCGCGATATGCGCGACGGCAAATACCAGAACGGCCAGTTCGTTTTGCGTGCAAAGATCGATATGGCGTCCCCAAATATTAATCTGAGGGATCCCATTCTTTACCGCATCCGTTACGCCGAACATCATCAGACCGGTGACAAGTGGTGCATCTACCCGATGTATGACTTCACCCATCCGATTTCCGATGCCATGGAGGGGATCACCCACTCCCTGTGCACACTGGAATTCGAGGACCATCGCCCGCTTTACGACTGGGTGCTGGACAATATCTCCGGTCCATGTCATCCGCGCCAGATCGAATTTGCGCGCCTGAACCTGAACTACACCATGACCAGCAAACGCAAGCTGAAGCGTCTGGTCGATGAGAACTTTGTGGACGGCTGGAACGATCCCCGGATGCCCACCATCTCCGGGATGCGCCGCCGTGGCTACACACCCGAGTCTATTCGGACTTTCTGCGACATGATCGGCGTAAACAAGGCGGGCGGTACCGTGGATGTGGGCATGCTTGAGCACGCCATCCGTGAGGACCTGAATACCCGGGCACCACGCGCCATGTGTGTCATGCGCCCACTCAAGGTGACCCTGACCAACTATCCGGCCGACAAGACTGAAACGCTGGTGCTGCCGGTACACCCCCAGAACCCGGATATGGGGGAGCGGGAAGTGACCTGGAGTCAGACCCTGTTTATCGATCGTGAGGATTTTGCGGAGGAGCCACCACGCAAGTGGAAGCGTCTTGCTCCGGATCAGGCGGTTCGCCTGCGCGGCGGATATGTGATGACCTGCCGTGAGATTGTTCGTGATGACAGCGGTGAGATTGTCGAGCTCAAGTGTGAATACGATCCGAGTACGCTCGGTGTGAATCCGGAAGGTTACAAGCCCAATGGCGTCGTGCACTGGGTGTCTGCCACCGACAGTGTTGAGGCAGACATAAATCAGTATGACCGCCTGTTCAATCATGAATCCCCGGACAGTGACAAGGATGGCGATTTCGTCGATCACCTGAACCCTGAATCACTGGTGGTTCTAAGGGGGGCACGCGCGGAGAAAGGACTGGTCGAGCCTCGCGGCGATCTTCCTTACCAGTTCGAGCGTGAAGGGTATTTCTATTGCGATCAGGAACTCACCGCCAGTGCCGGTCGGCCGGTGTTCAACCGGACCGTTACTCTGCGCGATTCCTGGGGGAAGGGGGGCAAGTGATCCGTATCTACAACACGCTCACGCAGCAAAAAGAAGAGTTCCGGCCAATCGAGCCGGGCAAGGTGCGCATGTATGTATGCGGGATGACTGTCTACGACTACTGTCATCTCGGCCATGGCCGTGTTCTGGTGGCCTTCGATGTGGTCACCCGGTACCTGAGGCATCGTGGGTACAATGTGCACTATGTGCGCAATATCACCGACATTGATGACAAGATTCTTCGGCGAGCGGAGGAGAATGGTGAGGTCTTTACAGACCTGACCGAACGCATGATTCAGGCCATGCATGAAGATGAGGCTCGCCTGGGTGTCTTGTCTCCGACCGAAGAGCCCCGTGCTACCGGCTATATTGACGAAATCGTGGCGATGATCCACAAGCTGGTTGCAAGTGGCCACGCCTATGCGGCCGATAATGGCGATGTGTATTTCGCCGTCGACTCGTTCACCGATTACGGAAAGCTCAGCAAAAAGAAACTGGAAGATCTGGTTGCCGGGGCTCGCATCGATGTCCAGGAGGCCAAGCGAAGCCCTGCAGACTTTGCGCTCTGGAAAGCTGCCGGCGAAGGTGAGGTAAGCTGGCCTTCGCCCTGGGGCGATGGTCGTCCAGGGTGGCACATCGAATGCTCCGCCATGTCCACCACCTGTTTGGGGGACACTTTTGATATCCACGGCGGTGGCCCAGACCTGCTTTTTCCACATCATGAAAACGAAATTGCACAATCCGAGTGTGCAACAGGGCATGATTTCGCCAGAGCATGGATGCACGCCGGGGCAATTCGAGTGGATAGAGAGAAGATGTCCAAGTCGCTTGGCAACTTCTTCACGATTCGCGAAATCCTGGAAACGTATCCGGCTGAGGTGGTGCGTTACTTCCTGGTATCCAGTCATTACCGTAGCCAGGTGGACTATTCCGAGGAAAATCTGGCGGAGGCCGGTCGCACACTGACGAAGCTGTATCACGCACTGCGGGGTATTGTGCCGGCCAAGGCAGGGGACGTGGCTGAAACGGAGCACGATCGCCGTTTCGAGGAAGTGATGGATGATGATTTCAATACGGCGGGCGCCATTGCGGTGCTGCACGCTGTTGCCAATGAAATCAATCATCATCGCCGCGAAGGCCATGACCTTGCGGCCAAGGAAAGTGCCGCAGTTCTGGTTCGTCTTGGGGCGGTCCTGGGTCTGCTGCAGCAGAATCCGGAAGCTTTTTTCCAGGCCGGTACCGGTGGTGAGCTGAGTGCTGAGGACGTCGAAACAATGATCCAGGCCCGTGCCGATGCCCGCAAGGCGAAAGACTTCGCGGAAGCGGACCGTATCCGTGACGATCTCGCGGACAAGGGCATTATTCTGGACGATTCCCGCGCGGGAACTACCTGGCGGCGGGGATGATCGGAGCTAGACTCCGACTAAAGCCGTGTTGTATTGGTGGCAATGACCTTATAGGTGTTTTCCCGTACAATGCGGCGCTCAAATTAGAGTGCCCCTGATGACGAAGGGGAGTCGGGAAATATAACCCACTGAGGCAGACAACGATGACAGAACGCGTACAAGTCGGCGGCATTCAGGTCGCGAAGAATCTGTATGATTTCGTAAATAATGAAGCGATCCCGGGAACCGGTGTCGATGCAGACAAATTCTGGTCCGAATTTGACAAGATCGTGAACGAGCTGGCCCCGCGCAACCGCGAACTACTGGCCAAGCGTGATGCGATTCAGGAAAAAATGGACAGCTGGAACCGCGACCACAAAGGTCAGAAGCTGGACATGGCGGAATACAAATCTTTCCTGAAGGACATCGGTTATCTGGTTGAAGAGCCGGCGGATTTCAAGATCTCTACCTCTAATGTTGATCCGGAAGTGGCGACCATGGCCGGCCCGCAGCTGGTTGTTCCGATCATGAATGCCCGTTTCGCGCTGAACGCCGCTAACGCCCGCTGGGGTAGCCTGTACGATGCGCTTTATGGCACTGATGCGATTTCTGAAGAAGGTGGTGCCGATAAAGGCCAGGGTTACAACCCGGTACGTGGTGCCAAGGTAATCGAGTGGGCCCGTAACCTGTTGGACAGCTCCGCACCGCTAGCTGCCGGCAGTCACAAGGACTCGGCAAAGTACTATGTGGACGGTGGCAAGCTGATCGTCAAACTGCAGAATGGCGAAACTACCGGTCTGAAAGACGAATCCGGTTTCGTGGGTTACACCGGCGCTGCTGATGCGCCGACTGGCATTTTGCTGGTCAAGAACGGCATGCATTTCGAGATTCAGATCGATGCCAGCCACCCGATTGGCAAGGATGACGGAGCCAACGTCAAAGATGTTCTGATGGAGTCGGCCCTGACTACCATCATGGACTGCGAAGACTCCGTTGCTGCTGTCGATGCGGACGATAAGGCGCTGGCCTACAGTAACTGGCTCGGCCTGATGAAGGGTGACCTGCAGGAAACGTTCGAAAAGGGCGGCAAGCAGCTCACTCGTAAAATGAATGCTGACCGCACCTACACGGCTGCAGATGGCAGCGAGCTGGCCCTGAAGGGTCGCAGCCTGATGTTTATCCGTAACGTTGGTCATCTGATGACCAATCCGGCTGTTCTGCTCAGCGACGGTCAGGAAGTTCCGGAAGGCCTGATGGATGGTCTGATCACCTCCCTGATTGCGGTCCACGACCTGAAAGCCAAGGGTACGTTCCAGAACAGCACCAAGGGCTCCATGTACATTGTTAAGCCGAAGATGCATGGCCCGGAAGAGGTGGCGTTCACCAATGAATTCTTTGGTCGCGTCGAAGATGCCCTCGGTCTGCCACGCTTCTCTCTGAAGGTGGGCATCATGGACGAGGAGCGTCGTACGACGGTTAACCTGAAAGCCTGTATCCACGCCGCGCAAGAGCGTGCAGTATTCATCAACACCGGCTTCCTTGACCGTACCGGTGATGAAATGCACACCTCCATGGAGTTGGGGCCGTTCATCCGTAAGGGTGAGATGAAGCAGGCCGCCTGGATCAATGCCTACGAGCAATGGAACGTGGATATTGGTCTTGAGACAGGTTTCCGTGGCGTGGCCCAGATTGGTAAAGGTATGTGGGCGATGCCGGATCTGATGGCCGGCATGCTGGAGGCCAAGATTGGTCACCCGAAATCCGGTGCAAACACCGCCTGGGTTCCGTCTCCGACGGCTGCGACTCTCCACGCAACCCATTACCACCAGGTCAGTGTGGCGGATGTACAGAAAGAGCTGGAAAGCCGCACACGTGCAAATCTGGACGATATCCTGACCGTGCCGGTAATGGCTGATCCGGGTGCTCTGTCTGCAGAAGAAATCCAGCAGGAGCTGGACAACAATGCGCAGGGTATTCTGGGCTATGTTGTTCGCTGGGTAGAGCATGGTGTTGGCTGCTCCAAAGTCCCCGACATTAACAATGTGGGCCTTATGGAGGATCGTGCCACGCTTCGGATTTCTTCTCAGTTGCTGACCAACTGGCTGTACCACGGTGTTTGTACCGAGGCGCAGATTGATGAAACCATGAAGCGCATGGCCGCCGTGGTAGACCAGCAGAATGCCGGCGATGCCGAATACCGCAACATGGCTCCGAGCTTTGATGACAGCGTTGCCTTCCAGGCGGCGATGGATCTGGTTCTGAAAGGACGCGAGCAGCCGAATGGCTACACTGAGCCACTTCTGCATGCTTACCGCCTGAAGGCGAAGGCCAAGTACGGCGCCTAAGCTTTAAATGGCAATAAAAAACCCCGCCTTGAGCGGGGTTTTTTATTGCCCGGTATCCGGGCGAAAGCACATGCCCGGTATCCGGGCGAAAGCACATGCCCGGTTAACTGCCGTTACCGTCCAAGTCCTTGTGCAGGACATCGGCTGCGTAGAGGGTGTTCTGCAGCAGCGTGGCGATTGTCATTGGGCCCACGCCGCCCGGAACCGGGGTAATATACGCGGCCCGCTCAGAGGCAGCCTGAAAGTCCACATCGCCATGAAGCTTGCCGTCCGCCATCCGGTTGATGCCCACGTCGATAACGGTTGCCCCGGGTTTAACCCATTCACCCTTGATCAGGCCGGGCTTGCCTACGGCAGCGATCAGAATATCCGCTTCCCGGACGAATTTTTCCAGGTCTGGTGTAAAACGATGGCAAACAGTGGTCGTGGCGCCCTTCAGAAGCAGTTCCATGCTCATTGGCCGGCCGACGATATTGGAAGCACCAACAATAACCGCGTGCTGGCCCTTGTAGGGAGTGTCGATGCTGTCCAGAAGGGTGATTACTCCGGCTGGAGTGCAGGGGCGCAGGGTAGGCTTGCGCTGCATCAGGCGGCCAATGTTATACGGGTGAAAACCATCTACATCCTTGTCCGGGCGAATCTTCACCAGAATCGGGTCAGCGTCCAGGTGCTCAGGCAGCGGCAGCTGGACCAATATCCCGTCTACAGCCGGGTTCTCGTTCAGCTCGTCGATCAGTGCTTCCAGGGCAGCCTGGGAAGTGTCTTCCGGAAGGTCGTAGGAGAGGGAAAGAATGCCGGCTTCGTCGCAGGCCTTCCGTTTATTGCCCACATACACATGCGAAGCAGGGTCGGTTCCCACCAGAACAACAGCCAGTCCCGGGGCGCGTAAACCCTGTTTTGTGCGGGCGTCTACACCGGTCGCGACCTGCTGTCTTACTGCGGCGGCAATTTCTTTTCCGTTGATCAGTTTGGCGCTCATGTCTCGAATCTTGTCGGTTGGGCATGGGTAAATGAAGGCCGCGCATTGTCTCATGCTTCCGTCGGAACTCCAATTGGCGGGCAGGAAGGAGGCAGGGCAGGTGGAACTTTTCCGGCCGACCAGAGTCACTAAAAAGTCTGATGTTTCAGTAATTTTGAAATGTGTGTTGACGGAACCGTTTGGCGCCGGTAATATGCGCGCCAACTTTGCTGATGCACTTATTGTTCAGTTCAGACGGGGTATAGCGCAGTCTGGTAGCGCGCCTGCTTTGGGAGCAGGATGTCGGGAGTTCGAATCTCTCTACCCCGACCATTTTCTGAATGTTCAGGTGGGCGAACGGTCAAGCGCCCGTAGCTCAGCTGGATAGAGCACCCGCCTTCTAAGCGGGTGGTCGCAGGTTCAAGTCCTGCCGGGCGCGCCATCAAGTCCTCGGCTTGGTCTGCGCCGGAGCGACCGTAACCAGCAAAGTTGATGATTCGAAAGTACCGAAAGGTATGTCTCGATGTGGTGGACGTAGCTCAGTTGGTAGAGCTCAGGATTGTGACTCCTGCGGTCGAGGGTTCGATCCCCTTCGTCCACCCCACTTTCCCTTTTGTATTGTTTAGGCTCTGTTAAATCTCAGTAGGGCGACAGCCTGTGAGATTCCGCAAGCAATCTCGGAAAGTGGTGAAGCTGGATTGCGGTTGAGTGTATCCAGTGACAAGTTTAGAATTCCGGTTATAAGCCTCGGTGGTGGAATTGGTAGACACGATAGGTTTAGGTCCTGTTGCCGCAAGGCGTGGGGGTTCAAGTCCCTCCCGAGGTACCAACATGAAAACCCTCTCAGAACTCCTGAGAGGGTTTTTTTATGGGTGATAGAAAGGGCAGGCGGCATACTTCGTGAGTATTGAAGAATGCAGCCCCTTTCTTTTTTGATTTTAGTCCCCAACTCTCTTCACGTGATGATAAAACAGTTAGATTGCGTTGCCCGACACCGCCTGTGACAGGTGATTCTCTCGGCGGGGCAAACCGTGATAAACTACCGGCTTTTAATTTTCGGTCCTTTTCCGGGAATTCGCCCGGGAGCGGACTTTTAGGTTTAATTTCATTCACATACTGAACCTGTAATTTGAGGATCTTCCATGCAAGTGTCTGTTGAAACGACCTCCAACATCGAGCGTCGCATGACGATTGGTGTGCCCGCCCAGGAAATTGACCAGGCGGTCCAGAAGCGCCTGCAGGAAACTGCGAGCACTGTACGACTGAACGGTTTCCGTCCGGGTAAGGTGCCCATGAGCGTGGTCAAGCGTCGTTTCGGTGACAGCGTTCGCCAGGAAATTGTCGGCGAGGTTATGCGCGATAACTACATCAAGGCACTGCAGGAGCAGGACATTAACCCTGCTGGCTGGCCGAAGTTTGAGCCTAAAACCATGGAAGAAGGCAAGGACCTTGAGTTTGTCGCTATTTTCGAGGTTTTGCCTGAAATTGAGCTGGGCGATCTGAGCAAGATCTCCGTTGAAAAGCTGACCTCTGAGATTACCGACAAGGATATCGACAACATGATCGATAACCTGCGTCGCCAGCAGGCCACCATGAAGGAAGTCAAGCGCAAGTCCAAGAACAAGGACGTGCTGACCATTGATTTCAAGGGCTCCATTGATGGCGAAGAGTTCGAAGGTGGTTCTGCTGAAGGCCATCGGCTGACTCTGGGCTCCGACCAGATGATTCCGGGCTTCGAGAAGGCCATCCAGGGTGGTAAGGCCGGTGAGGACATGGAAATTGAAGTGACCTTCCCTGAGGATTACCACAACGAAGATCTGGCGGGTAAGCCGGCCAAGTTCGATATCAAGATTCACAAGGTGGAAGAGCCGCAGCTGCCTGAACTGGATACCGAATTCTTCAAGAAATTTGGTATCGATGCGGAAGATGAAACCGCTTTCCGTGAAGAAGTTAAGAAGAACATGGAGCGTGAGCTAAAGCAGGCGGTCTCCAACAAGGTCAAGAACGATGTGGTTGATGGCCTGCTGGAGAGCACCGAACTGGACGTTCCGACAGCATTGGTTGACCAGGAAATCGACCGTCTCCGTCAGGACGCCGTTCAGCGTTTTGGTGGTCAGGTTGATTTCCAGCAGCTGCCCAAGGAAATTTTCCAGGAGCAGGCTGAGCGCCGTGTGAAGACCGGCCTGCTGTTCCAGGAAGTAGTCAAGAAAAATGATCTGAAGGCAGATCAGACCAAGGTAGATGAAAAGATCCAGGAGATCGCGTCTACGTATGAACAGCCTGAGGAAGTTATTGCACACTTCAACAGCGATCCTGAGCAGAAGTCGCAGATCGAGTCTTCCGTTCTGGAAGATTCGGTAGTTGATCATGTGCTGGAGCAGGCCAAGGTCAAAGAGAAGAAGGTCAAGTACGAAGAGGCCGTTCAGGCTGGTCAGCCCCAGCGCTGAGTTTGCCGGGGCCGGAGAGGTTTCCGGCTCCGCTGGCCGACCCGAGAAAACAGCCGGCTTGTCCGGCTGTTTTCATCTGGGCCCGCTGCTGGCAAAGTATAGGGTGCAATAACACCTGTAGTGCACGTCGTGGCGCGAGTCCACGACCCATTGTCCATAAGGAGTTCAGGCGCATCATGACGCAGAAACCAATTGATGGTCCCGCAATGGTTACCAGTTCCGGCCTGGTGCCAATTGTTATCGAACAGACTGCCCGCGGCGAGCGTTCGTTCGACATATACTCCCGTCTGCTCAAGGAGCGGGTGATTTTCATGGTTGGCCAGGTAGAAGACCATATGGCGAACCTGATTGTGGCCCAGATGTTGTTCCTGGAATCCGAGAATCCGGACAAGGATATCCACCTGTACATTAACAGTCCTGGCGGATCGGTAACTGCTGGTATGTCCATTTATGACACCATGCAGTTCATCAAGCCTGATGTGGCAACATTGTGTATTGGTCAGGCGGCCAGTATGGGCGCGTTCCTGTTGGCGGGTGGTGCCGAGGGCAAGCGTGCCTGTCTGCCAAACTCTCGGGTGATGATTCACCAGCCACTCGGTGGTTACCAGGGGCAGGCAACGGACATCGAGATCCACACCCGTGAAATTCTCAAGATTCGTCACACACTGAATTCAATTCTGGCCCACCACACCGGCCAGGATCTTGAGACCATCGCCAAAGATACGGATCGTGACTATTTTATGGATCCGTCCCAGGCGAAAGAGTACGGGCTTATTGATTCTATACTTGATAAGCGCGTACCGAATAAATAATACTGGAACTAATCGCATCATCCTTGGCCGGCGTATTAGCCAGTAACGCCGGCGAACCAAGATCAGAGGTATTTCAATGGCAGATGAAAGAAACGGCAGAGGCGACGATAACGGCAAGTTGCTCTACTGCTCGTTTTGCGGAAAGAGCCAGCATGAAGTCCGTAAGCTCATTGCAGGGCCCTCGGTGTTCATCTGCGACGAGTGCGTTGACCTGTGCAATGACATTATCCGTGAAGAAATTCAGGAGAATGCTCAGGAAGAGGCCAGTGACCGTCTCCCGACACCCGCCGAGATCCGTGACACGCTGAACGAGTACGTGATTGGTCAGGATCGTGCGAAAGTGGTGCTTTCTGTAGCGGTTTATAACCACTATAAACGTTTGCGCTACGGCGAAGGCAAGGCTGAGGTCGAGCTTGGCAAGAGTAACATCCTGCTGATTGGTCCTACCGGTAGCGGTAAGACTCTGCTCGCTGAAACCCTGGCCCGCATGTTGAACGTGCCGTTCACGATTGCAGATGCGACCACGCTGACCGAGGCTGGTTACGTTGGTGAGGATGTCGAGAATATCATCCAGAAGCTGCTGCAGAAGTGTGACTACGATGTCGACAAGGCCCAGCGTGGTATCGTCTACATTGATGAGATCGACAAGATCTCTCGCAAGTCGGACAACCCCTCCATTACCCGGGATGTTTCCGGTGAGGGCGTCCAGCAGGCTTTGTTGAAGCTGATTGAGGGCACGGTTGCATCGGTTCCGCCGCAGGGAGGCCGCAAGCATCCCCAGCAGGAATTTCTGCAGGTAGACACTGGCAACATCCTGTTCATTTGTGGTGGCGCGTTCGCCGGCCTGGATAAGGTCATTCAGGAACGTTCTGAGCGCAGCTCCATTGGTTTTTCTGCAACGGTAGCTAGTCAGGACGACAAGAAGAGCGCCGGTGAGATCATTAAGGACGTGGAAACCGAGGATCTGGTCAAGTTTGGTCTGATTCCCGAGTTTGTTGGCCGTCTGCCCGTGGTTGCGACGCTGACCGAGCTGGATGAAGCCGCCCTGGTTCAGATTCTGACCGAGCCGAAGAACGCACTGACCAAACAGTATCAGAAGCTGTTTGATATGGAAGGCGTTGAACTGGACTTCCGTGAAGACGCCCTGCGTGCGGTTGCCCGCAAGGCCATGGAGAGGAAGACAGGTGCCCGGGGGCTGCGTTCGATCATGGAAGGCACGTTGCTGGACACCATGTACCAGATCCCTTCCGAGCATGACGTCACCAAGGTGGTGATTGATGAGAGTGTGATCGACGGTGACTCGGAGCCGTTCAAGATCTACGCAAGTAGCGATCATGCCAAGGCTGTCCCTGAAGACTGAGTCGTCTTTGGGTATTGGCTGATTCAAAAAAAAGGGGCGGGAACGCCCCTTTTTCACGTTTTGTGTCCCCTCATTCCCGTCCTGTTTCGTTTCGTAAAAAGATTGCAATTTTTAAGGGCGCCCCAATGAAGGGTGATATGCTGAATGAAACGCCGTCAGAGGAATCCTTATGACCCGGATACCCGAAAATGTTGTGCAAGAATACCCGCTGCTTCCGCTCCGTGATGTGGTGGTGTTTCCGCACATGGTGGTCCCCTTGTTTGTGGGCCGTGAAAAATCCATTCAGGCCCTCGAGGCCGCGATGGAGGGAAGCAAGGAAATCCTCCTGGTTGCCCAGAGGGACGCTTCCACTGATGAGCCGGGAGCTGATGATGTGTTTGATATGGGCACCATGGCGACCGTGCTCCAGATGCTTCGTCTCCCGGACGGCACCGTCAAGGTTCTGGTTGAGGGTAATGCTCGCGCCACCATTAGCGATATAGTCGAAGGAGAGTACCTCTCTGGTGGTGCTGTGCTGATGGACGAAGAGTCCTTGCCTGAGCGGGAACAGGAAGTATTGATCAAAACCCTGATGGATGAGTTTGAGAAGTATGTAAAGCTCTCCAAAAAGGTTCCCTCCGAAGTCTCCAATGCCCTCACTGGCATTGAGGAGCTGGAGCGTCTGGCCGACACCATGGCCGCCCACCTGGAAATGCGGATTCCGGAGAAGCAGGAGCTTCTGGAAGCCCTGGATTTGCGTAAGCGCGTTGATCTTTTGCTGGGCAAGCTGGATGGCGAGATCGACCTGATTGAGGTCGAGAAGCGTATTCGTGGCCGCGTGAAAAAACAGATGGAGCGAAGCCAGCGCGAGTATTATCTGAACGAACAGATGAAGGCTATCCAGAAGGAAATGGGTAACCTGGGTGAGGGTAACAACGACTTTGAAGAGCTTGAGCAGAAGCTTGAAGAAGCCGGCCTGCCTGAAGAAGCCCGCAAGAAGACTGAAACCGAGCTGAACAAGCTCAAAATGATGTCGCCGATGTCGGCCGAAGCGACGGTGGTGCGTGGTTACATCGACTGGATGCTGGCCGTGCCCTGGAAAAAGCGCAGTCGGGTTCGCCATGATATCGAGAAGGCCCGTGAAATTCTGGACCGGGATCACTACGGCCTGGACGAGGTGAAGAAACGCATTCTTGAGTACCTTGCTGTTCAGAGCAGGGTGAAGAAGGTCAAGGGTCCGGTGCTGTGCCTCGTCGGGCCTCCCGGTGTCGGCAAGACGTCTCTGGGTCAGTCCATTGCCCGGGCGACCAATCGTAAGTACACGCGTATGGCTCTGGGTGGCGTGCGTGATGAGGCTGAAATCCGCGGTCACCGGAAAACATACATCGGTGCGCTTCCGGGCAAGCTTCTTCAGAAGCTTTCCAAGGTTGGTGTGAAGAATCCGCTGTTCCTGTTCGATGAAATCGACAAGATGGGGATGGATCACCGGGGCGACCCCGCGTCGGCCCTTCTGGAGGTGTTGGATCCGGAACAGAACCACACCTTCAACGACCATTACCTGGAAGTCGACTACGACCTTTCAGATGTGATGTTCGTGTGTACATCCAACTCCATGGATATTCCGCCAGCTCTGCTGGATCGGATGGAGATCATTCGAATCCCTGGCTATACCGAGGACGAGAAGGTGAACATCGCCCTGCGTTACCTGCTGCCAAAGCAGATCAAGGCCAACGGCCTGCGCAAGGACGAACTACAGCTTCCGGAAGAGACGATGCGCGACCTGATCCGTTATTACACCCGTGAGGCGGGCGTACGTGGCCTTGAGCGGGAAATTGCGAAGATCTGCCGTAAGGTTGTGCGTGAGCACGTTGAAGCCGGTGAGAAGGTCTCTGTGACGCTGCAGCCGGACATGCTGGAAGATTACTCCGGCGTGAAGAAGTTCAACTACGGTCTGGCAGAAGAGAAAAACCAGATTGGTCAGGTGACCGGACTGGCGTGGACCCAGGTCGGTGGTGAATTGCTGACCCTTGAATGTGCACTGACGCCGGGCAAGGGCCGTGTAGTCAAGACCGGTTCTCTCGGTGATGTCATGCAGGAGTCCATTCAGACGGCCTTGACGGTTGTCCGTAGCCGCGCCCCGGGGCTCGGTATTGCCGATGATTTCCATGAAAAGCATGACCTCCATATTCACGTTCCGGAGGGTGCGACACCGAAAGATGGCCCCAGCGCTGGTATTGGTATGTGCACAGCCCTGGTTTCTGCACTGACCAAAATTCCGGTTCGGGCAGACGTGGCAATGACCGGTGAGATTACCCTCAGGGGCCGGGTGCTACCCATTGGCGGTCTTAAGGAAAAGCTCCTTGCAGCGCACCGGGGTGGCATCAAGACGGTCCTGATTCCAGATGATAATGTGAGGGATCTCAAGGAGATACCCGAAAATATCAAGGAGTCTTTGGAGATTCGTCCGGTGAAGTGGATTGATGAAGTGCTGGATATTGCACTGGCTTATCCGCCCGAGCCCCGTGACGAAGATACGTCTTCCGATGCGGGTTCAGGGAAGCCCCGTGACGAGGAAAACGACAACCCGGAACGCATAAATACACATTAAAGACTTGATGAGTTGTTGACATGCCAGAGAGCCCGTTGGTATAACTGTTTCGCCGTGAAGCAGCCAATACCAAGGGCTCCCGCGCAGTGAATGCCTATTCCGAACACCGGTGAAAAACCGCAAGGAATAAGAAAACTGAAGAATGGAATTCTCAGACAGCATATGCGATAGTCGAGAACGTCCGAGAAAAAACAAACCAACCTATAACATCTTCAACCTGGAATCGAAGGGGTTTAGTGTGAACAAGTCCGAACTAATTGATGCAATTGCAGAGTCTTCAGATATCTCCAAAGCAGCCGCCGGCCGTGCTCTGGACGCAATGACAAACTCTATTACCGGTGCCCTGAAAAAAGGCGATCAGGTTACTCTGATCGGTTTTGGTACTTTCTCTGTTAAAGAGCGAGCTGCCCGCACTGGTCGTAACCCGCAGACTGGTGCTGAAATAAAGATTCCGGCCTCTAAAGTGCCTGGATTCAAAGCAGGCAAGGCCCTGAAAGACGCCGTTAAGTAACGGTTCTTTCTCTGGCAGCTCCTGTCGCAGGGAGCTGTCCAAGAAGAATTCAAGGCGCATTCCGGATAGGGTGCGCCTTTTTACGTTCAGCGCACCTAACGCTCATCGCCAAACGATAAAAACCGCACGACCTTGAACAGGGATTCGGGAGAAACATGCTTCAAGATATTCGGGAAAATGCCCAGGGCACTATTGCCAAGATCATCATCGGTCTGTTGATCGTGTCCCTATCTATCTGGGGAATGGACGCCATTATCGGCGGATTCTCCGGTGAGCCGGAAGTGGCAACAGTGAATGGTCAGGATATTACAGAGCGGGAATTTTTACGCCTCGTTCAGATGGAAAGCCAGCGCCGGCTATCGCGCATGGAGACTCCGGACCCCTCCCTTCTGGACGAAGATCAGGTTCGCAAAGACGTACTGGAGTCGCTGATTCAGCAAAAGGTTCTGACCCAGGATGCTGAAAAGCAGGGCCTGGCGCTGACGGAGGCTGATGTTGATGCTCTGATTACCCAGATGCCGCAGTTTCAGGTTGATGGCGCGTTTAATCCTGAGCGCTTCAAAGCAGCTGTGCGCAACATGGGCATGGGTCCTTCGGAGTTTCGTCAGGCACTTCGTAAACAGTATGTCACCAATCAGATTCGTGCAGGGATTGTTCAGAGTGCGGTAGCGACCGATGAGAACGTGGCCAGGTTACTGCGCATCCAGAATCAGACTCGCGATTTCAGGATGGTAACCATTGCTGAAAGCTCTGTGTCAGCGATGGTGGATGTCACTGAGGAGGAAATTCAGGCCTTTTATGATGAGAACAGCAGTGCCTTCCAGCAGCCGGAACAGGTTGATGCTGCATACATCACGCTCTCTCTGGGAGCATTGGCCAATAACATGGATATCAGTGATGACGACCTGAAAGCGTATTACCAGCAGCAGGCCGACGATCTTGCGAGGGAGGAGCGTCGCGCTTCTCATATCCTTATTGAAGACGGTGAAAATGCTGATGGAACGATTGAGTCGATTAAGAAGCGTCTGTCAGCGGGAGAATCCTTTGCAGAGCTGGCAAAGGAATATTCCATTGATACGGTTTCTGCGAAGGAAGGTGGCGACCTTGGCTTTGCAGGGCGCGGTGTCTACGACGAAGCATTTGAACAAGCCCTGTTTGAGTTGAGCAAGGGGGAGATTTCTGATGCCGTTAACACCAGATTCGGGGTGCACCTGATCAAACTTGATGATGTTCGTCGCTCCGAAGTACCACCTCTTGATGAAATCCGGGGTCGGCTGAAAAATGAGCTGGCTCGCGATCGTGCCGAAGAACGCTATGCAGAGGTGCGTGCCGAACTGGCCGATTCTGCCTATGCTGCTGATGATCTTGCCGGGCCTGCGGAAGAGCTGGGGCTGGAAATCCGTGAAGCGACTGGCATTACCCGGAGCGGCGGGACCGCGCCGTTTGATCACGAGGGGCTGGTGCGTCAACTATTCTCTTCCGATGTTCTGGACGATGGTTACAACACTGAGCTGATTGATGTTGGTGATAGCGTGTCCGTCGTTGCTCGTGTTAGCCAGCGCCGTGATGCCCAGCAACTGAGTCTGGATGAGGTGCGGGATAATATCCGGGCAACTCTGACTGCCAGGGAGACTCGTATGGCTCTGGAAAGCCGTGCCGAGGAAATCATTTCCAGTCTTGAGGCTGGTGAGTCCCTGGAAGATCTCGGGTTAGGTGAATGGGTCAGTTATGAGGAACAGCCCCGTAATGCATCCGAGGTTGCTCCTGGCGTGATACAAACGGTGTTCTCGCTGGCTCGTCCCAGTGCTGGTGCGGTCAGTTACGGTCAGTCGGTTAATTCCGGTAGTGCGGCCGTAGTGGCGCTGGATGCGGTAAACGAGGGCGAAGTCGACAGGGATGGCTCCGAGTATGAACAGCTGGATCAGGTCCTGGCATCTATGGAGGGGCAGCGAGAATACGCAGCCTATCAGGAGTTTCTCAGAAACCGCGCAGAAGTTGAGCGGCCCTGATTAAGGGGCCGGAACGAGCCAGGGGGTAACACTCTCTGGCCATGCGAAAAAACCCGGGATTTCCCGGGTTTTTTATGGATTTGTCTTCGGCTCAAGTGAGCGTTGTAGTCTAGCTCTCGTAATTCGGGGGGAATCGTGTTGGCTTCAGGCTTTCCTTGATTTTTTTCAGGTGTCCCAGGAAGTCAGCACCACGCTTGAGAGTGACGCCGGTTGCCAGAATATCGATGACCGTCAGATGGATAATCCTGGATGACATGGGCATGTATACCTCGGTGTCTTCCGGCGCGGTCACGCCCAGAACAGCGGTGCAAACCTCTGCCAGAGGCGAGTCGGGGTTTGTGATGCCGATTACGGTGGCGCCATTGTCTCGCGCCAGTTGTGCAATATCGACTGTCTCACGGGTGCGGCCCGTGTAAGAGATCAGCACGATGACATCCCCGACATTGGCGCCGGCGGCGACCATACGCTGCATCAGGGCATCGTCGTAGACCATTACCGGAATGTTGAAGCGAAAAAACTTATGCTGGGCGTCCAGTGCTACCGAAGCTGACCCGCCCATGCCAAAGAAATTGATCTGCTTGGCCTGGATCAGGTAATCAATGACGGTGGCCAGGGCTTTCGGGTCAAGGGCCTGACGGGCCTTGTCGAGGCTGGCAATCGTGCTGAGCATGATCTTGTCGGCGAACTCGGCGACGGTGTCGTCCGGCTCAACATTCTGGCCGACGTAAGGCGTGCCGGTGGCAATGCTCTGGGCGAGACGGATTTTGAAATCCGGGAAGCCTGTTGCCGAAAACCCCCGACAGAAACGATTTACCGTAGGCTCACTGACATCTGCAGCGCGAGCTAATGCAGCTATGCTGTAACGAGTAGCTGCGCTTGGGTCACGAAGAATGGCTTCGGCCACTTTTCGCTCGGATTTGTTGAGGGTGTCCAGTCGCGACTGGATGTCCTCAAGCAGGTTGTCGTCACGTTGCGCCTGGTTCGTGGCCATCAATGGTACTCCCTGAATCTGAGGCGATCGTTTTTTAAGTTGCGCCGATTATACCGGTTTTTTGGGGTTTTTTGGGTAGTAAAAGTGTCATAAATTCGATTTTGTCCTTGGGCGGCCCAATAATCGATGTCATTATTTTTATAAAACTACTACATTACAAGTTGAATCGGGTGATGCCTGTAATCACTCCACCCACCAGAGAGAAGGAATCGATGGTCAACAGGATCAATACCCGTTGTGATCTTATGATGTTTGGCGCACTCGGCGACCTGGCACAACGCAAGCTGTTCCCTGCGCTTTACCAGCTGGAGAGGGCGAACCTGGTTGCCGATGGCAGTCGTATTCTGGCCATCGCCCGCACGGACTCGGATACTGTTGCTGTGCGCAAGCTGCTATTCGATAAACTCCAGCATCATGTGAAGGCGGAAGAGTTCGAGGAATCTGTTGCCGAGAAGTTCTTGCAGCGTGTGGAATATCAGATTCTCGATTTCAATGACCCCGAGGAATTCAGTGTCCTGAACGAATGGCGGGATGGTGCCAATAACGAGCTGATTGTTTATATGGCTACGCCGCCCTCCATGTATGGTGTCCTGTCCCGGAACCTGCGGGCAGCAAGCTGCTGTACCGAAAGGACCCGGGTTGTGGTGGAAAAGCCGATCGGCCATGACCTGGAGTCCTCCAAGGTGATCAACGATGAGCTGGGTGAGGTCTATAACGAGAATCAGTTGTTCCGTATTGATCATTACCTGGGCAAGGAAACGGTTCAGAACCTGATAGCCCTTCGTTTTGCCAACAACCTGTTCGCATCTCAATGGGATCAGAACCACATTTCCCACGTCGAGATCAGTGTAGCCGAGAGCGTGGGGATCGAAGGTCGCTGGGGCTATTTTGACAAGGCTGGCCAGATTCGGGACATGATCCAGAATCACTTGCTCCAGCTTCTTTGCCTGATCGCCATGGATCCACCGTCGGATCTTTCGGCCGACAGTATCCGGGATGAGAAGGTAAAGGTACTTAAGGCTCTGCGTCAGATTACGCCGGACATGATGGAGCGTTATGTGGTCCGGGGCCAGTACACCGCTGGCACCAGCGACGGCAAGCCAGTTCCTGGTTACCTGGGAGAAGAGGGCGCCAACAAGGGTAGTGAAACTGAGACCTTTGTTGCCCTCAAGGCAGAGATCGACAACTGGCGCTGGTCCGGGGTGCCGTTTTACATTCGAACCGGAAAACGCCTGCCGGAGAAGTTGTCCCAGATCGTAATCCACTTCAAGCCCGCACCTCACTACATCTTTGATCCGGACCAGAAGCACCTGGCCAATAACAAGCTGATCATTCGCTTGCAGCCAGATGAAGGCATGTCGCTGAAGATTCTGACCAAGGACCAGGGGTTGGATAAGGGGATGCGTCTGCGTCAGGGACCATTGGAACTGACCTTTTCGGAAACTTTCGATACCGACCGGATACCCGATGCCTACGAGCGGCTCCTGTGGGAGGTTATGAAGGGTAATCAGTACCTGTTTGTCCGCCGTGACGAAGTCGAGTATGCCTGGCGCTGGGTTGATCAGGTTATCCAGAACTGGCGTGATAGCGGCGAACCGCCAAAACGCTATGCCGCCGGTACCTGGGGCCCGGTGGCTTCCATCGCCATGATTACCCGGGATGGCAGGAGTTGGTATGAAGACGTCTGATATCCGGTTTCCAGATGGCGTCTTGGCCCACTTCGGCGACACGCCCCATGAGGTTGCGCTGGATCTGGCTGAGGCCGTCGCCGGTTTTCTGAGAGACCGGCTGTTGGAAGCGTCCCGCGTTAGTCTTGTTGTCTCCGGTGGGTCCACACCCCTGCCATTCTTCGAGGCGCTTTCCCGTAAAGATCTGGATTGGGGCAGGGTGGATGTGCTCCTGGCGGATGAGCGCTGGGTGGCTGAAGACGATCCGGCTAGTAACACCCGTCTCCTTAAGGATAGTTTTCTGCAGAATGAGGCCTCAAGCGCACGCTTTTTCTCTCTCAAGCAGGAAGGCGACACTCCCGGCGATGGTCTTGACTCCGTGAAGTCCGAGCTGGCGGACCTGGCCTTGCCATTGGACGTGCTGATACTTGGTATGGGCAATGATGGCCATACAGCGTCGCTGTTTCCGGATGCTCCGGAGCTGCCCGGTGCCATGGACCCCGAATGCCAGGAAATAGTCGCTGCAATGACACCGCCGTCCCAGCCTCAGAGGCGTATTACACTGACGTTCCCGCCGCTTCGCGATGCACGCTTTACTGCCTTGCATATCAAGGGTAACGACAAGCTCGACACTCTGAGACAGGCGCTTACCGATCCGGCTGACGTGATGGCGATGCCCATTCGTGGATTTCTGAAGCCTGGCCTGCAAGTGTTCTGGAGTCCTTGATATTCGCCCTGAATAGTTTACGGAGAAGACCATGCCCCAACTGTCCGAATTTCACCGAGAGCGCGTCAGGGCTGTGTTGAATGCATCCCCTCTGGTACCGGTCATTGCAATCAATGCCCTGGAGGATGCCGTTCCTCTGTGTCAGGCGCTGGTTGATGGTGGCATTACTGTGCTCGAAATAACCTTGCGAACGGAGCATGGCATCAAGGCCATTGAGGAAGTACGCAGGGCCATTCCAGATGCGTGGGTGGGTGCCGGGACCGTCACCAGTGTTTCCCAGTATCGCCAGGTTGAAGCCGCCGGTGCCCAATTCGTGATTACACCCGGCGTTACCGAGTCCATCCTCGAGTTTGGGCTTACCTCAGAAGCTCCGCTGCTGCCGGGAATTTCCACGGTGTCCGAGCTGATGCTGGGGTATGCGCTCGGTTACCGGGAATTCAAATTCTTCCCGGCGGAAGTTGCCGGTGGTGTTCCGGCGCTGAAGGCCTTCAGTGGCCCGTTCGGAGATGTGACTTTTTGCCCTACCGGTGGCATTCGACGGGAGACCGCCAAGGACTATCTGGCCCTCAGGAATGTTCAGGCTGTTGGTGGCAGTTGGCTGACGCCTGAGGATGTTGTTGCAGCCAGGGACTGGGCCAAGGTGACAGAGATTGCTCGCGGTAGCCTGGCGGATCTCTGATGTCCGGACTGTCCGCGCGTACTCAATGAGCTTTAACCCGAAACTCCCTCACTGTCCGGCACCCGGCCCATAGGCTAATGGGTCAGATGCCAGTCGGAGAGGCCTGCGAGAAAACCGGTCAGTGAATGTCCGAACCAACCCGAACAATCTTCATGGTATTGGTTCCGCCCTGGGCGTTCACATAATCACCCTTGGTGATAACCACGAGATCGCCTTCCTTCACCACTTCTTTGCTCACCAGCTCAGACACGGCCAGGGCATTGGTTTGCTCATTGGGAATCTTCGCCGAATCAAACGGCACGGTCTGAACGCCACGGAAGAGCACAACCCGGTGTTGGGTTGAGTGGTGACGGGAAAACGCAAAGATCGGCAGGCTGGATTTGATACGTGACATCAGGCGCGGTGTTGCGCCGGTTTCAGTCATGCAGATAATTGCGGAGACACCCTCGAGATGGTTGGCGGCATACATCGAAGACAGGGCAATGGCTTCGTCCACCCGCTCCATACTTTCGTGAATCCGATGTTTGGACTGGTGCATGGACGGATGCTTCTCGGCGCCGAGGCAGATGCGAACCATCGATTCCACAGCCTCTTTCGGGTAATCGCCGACGGCAGTTTCCGCAGACAGCATGACGGCATCGGTGTAATCCATTACCGCGTTGGCGACATCTGAAACCTCGGCTCGTGTGGGCATCGGGCTGGTGATCATAGACTCCATCATCTGGGTCGCAGTAATCACGGCCCGATTAAGAACGCGGGCGCGACTGATAATGTGTTTCTGAACCCCGACCAGCTGAGCGTCGCCGATTTCTACTGCCAGGTCGCCACGGGCAACCATAACCGCATCCGAAGCCTCAATGACGGCATCCAGTGCGGCTTCGTCGTCAGCCAATTCTGCTCGCTCGATCTTGGCGACCAGGCCAGCGTCTGAACCTGCCTCCTTGAGCAACCGGCGGGCGGTGTGCATGTCTTCGGCAGTGCGCACGAAGGAGACGGCAACATAGTCGGCGCCGAGACGTGCTGCGGTAACGATGTCCTGCTTGTCTTTTTCTGTCAGCGCATCGGCCGATAGGCCGCCGCCGCGTTTGTTCAGGCCTTTGTTGTTGGACAGAGGGCCGCCAATGAGAACGATGGAGGTGATGCTTTGGTCATCCACCGACTTTACTTCCATCTCGATACGACCATCATCCAGAACAAGGATGTCGCCAGGCTCGACGTCCTGGATCAGCTGCTCGTAGTCGATGCCCACGCGCTCTTCTGTGCCGGCTTCCTTGTCCATCTTCGCATCAAGGACAAAGGTCTGGCCGGCGACAAGGGTGACCTTGTTATCGCTAAAGCGTGCAATCCGGAGTTTCGGTCCCTGAAGATCCGCCAGAAGGGCTACAAAGCGCCCCTGCGCCAAAGCGGTTTCACGGACTCTTTCTGCGCGGCCGATATGTTCCTCGGCACTGCCGTGAGAGAAGTTCAGTCGTGTCACGTCCACGCCAGCTTCGATAATGGCAGCCAGAGATTCCGGAGAGTCGGTCGCGGGACCGAGGGTGGCGACAATTTTGGTACGCCTGAGCATGTTTGGTGTCCTTTGGTTTGTGAGAGGCTTTTGAAGTCAGATTAGTGGATTCGCGCAACGCCGTCAGGCTTTATTGGCCAGCCTTGATCAGGGCAATCGCGTTATCCAGCATCCGGTTCGAGAATCCCCATTCATTGTCGTACCAGGCCATGACCTTTACATGACGGCCCAGAACGCGGGTGTGATTGGCATCGAATACACTGGAAAGAGCATTGTGGTTGAAGTCCACGCTCACGAGCTTTTCGGTGTTGTATCCCAGTACCGGGTTGGTGTTGGCGGTTGTTTTGACCGCTCCATTGATTTCTTCAATGGTGGTGTCCTTGCCGGCAATGAAGCTGAAGTCCACCAATGAAACATTGATGGTGGGAACGCGTACGGCGAGGCCATCAAGTTTTCCATTCAGCTCCGGAATGACTTTGCCGATGGCTGCGGCCGCGCCGGTTTTGGTCGGGATCATGGACTGGGTAGCCGAGCGAGCACGATACAGGTCTGAATGGTACGTGTCGCTTAGCTTTTGGTCGTTGGTATAGGAATGAATGGTGGTCATCAGCCCGCTTTCGATACCGACGGCCATGTGAAGGGCCTGAACGACCGGTGCCAGACAGTTGGTAGTACAGGAAGCATTGGAGATGATGTCGTGCTCTGAGGACAGCGTCTTGTGATTGACGCCGTATACGATCGTGGCGTCGGCGTCGGGAGAGGGCGCGGAAATTATAACCTTGCTGGCGCCTGCCTTGAGGTGTGCCGCCGCCTTGTCGCGATTGGTAAACAGTCCGGTACACTCAAGGACAACATCAACATTGAGACCTTTCCATGGAAGCCCCTCCGGGTTGTGAATGGCGGTAATGGTAATTCTGTCACCGTTAACCGTCAGCGATTCAGCATCGTGGCTTACCACTCCATCAAGCCGGCCATGCACGCTATCATATTTCAGGAGGTGTGCGTTTGTTTCGGCATCACCAAGATCGTTTATGGCAACTACCTGAAGCTGATTTCGGTAGTTATTTTCATACAGTGCTCTGAGAATATTGCGACCGATCCGGCCAAAACCGTTAATTGCGATGCGGATAGTCATCTGTTGACTCCTGCTATGGTTGCTCTTTGTCTGATACTGAGCGGCAACGTAGTAAATATAACAACATAAAGCCAAAAACTGAACGGTTGTAGAGTGATTAATGCAAGTAAAGAAAGTAATATTACATTTAAAGTGACGCACTAATAAGCCGATGAATGGAGTCCAGCATGCACCCAACCGTTGACAAGGTTACACAGCGAATCATTGAGCGCAGTCGTGCCAGCCGGCAGGATTACCTTTCCCGCATGAATGAGCTCAAGGCGCAGTCTCCGCACCGAAGCAGCCTTTCCTGCGGCAATCTTGCCCACGGTTTTGCGGCGTGTAACCAGGGGGACAAGGACACCCTCAAGTTCATGAACAAAGCCAACGTGGCCATGATTTCAGCCTACAACGATATGCTTTCGGCCCATCAGCCCTATGAAAAGTTCCCGGATATTATTCGTGAGGCGGCCCATAACATGGGATCGGTTGCGCAGTTTGCGGGGGGGACGCCAGCGATGTGCGACGGTGTTACACAGGGACAGCCCGGGATGGAGCTGAGCCTTTTCTCCCGCGACACCATCGCCATGAGCACTGCTGTGGCACTTAGCCACAACATGTTTGATGCCATGTTGTTGTTGGGGATTTGTGACAAAATCGTACCGGGCCTGCTGATTGGCTCCCTCAGTTTCGGTTACCTTCCTGCCATTCTGGTGCCCGCCGGCCCAATGCCGTCAGGGCTACCGAACAAGGAAAAGCAGCGCATCCGCCAGCTATATGCGGAAGGCAAAATTGGCAGGGATGAATTGCTGGACGCCGAAAGCAAGTCCTATCACAGCCCTGGCACCTGTACCTTTTATGGCACCGCCAACAGCAACCAGTTGTTGGTGGAAGTGATGGGGCTGCATTTGCCGGGCTCCGCATTTGTGAATCCGAATACGCCGCTGCGGGATCAGCTTACCCGTGCCGCTACCGAGCAGGTTATTCGTTTGTCAAAGCCTCATGGAGGTGAGCTGGGGCTGGGCGACATGGTGGACGAAAAGAGTATTGTAAACGCTCTGGTAGCACTGCTGGTCACCGGCGGGTCGACCAACCACACTATTCACTGGATCGCGATTGCCCGCGCTGCCGGCATTATTATCGACTGGAATGACTATGCCGAGCTGTCTTCTGTAGTTCCGTCCATGACCCGTATCTATCCCAATGGCGAGGAGGATGTGAACGCCTTCCATGAGGCCGGTGGCACGCCGTTTCTGATTCGCGAGCTACTGAACGGCGGTTTCCTGCACAATGATGTGAATACCGTGGTAGGGCATGGTCTTGAGCGTTACAGCGAGTGCCCGGAACTGGACGCAGGCAAGCTGGTGTGGAAGCCGGCGCCGGAACAAAGCCTGCGTCCGGAAGTTCTGAGCTCAGCGGCTGAGCCCTTTGCTCCTGATGGCGGACTAAGAGTTCTGGATGGCAACCTGGGACGTGGCGTCATCAAGGTGTCTGCGGTTGCAGCAGAGCACCGCAAGGTGAACGCGCCGGCCGTTGTGTTCGATGACCAGAATGAGCTTAAGGCCGCGTTTGATGCGGGTGACCTTGATAAAGATTGTATTGTGGTTGTGCGGTTCCAGGGGCCAAAGGCCAACGGAATGCCAGAGTTGCATAAGCTCACCCCTTACCTCGGTGTCCTCCAGGATCGTGGTTTTAAAGTGGGGCTGGTGACTGACGGGCGTATGTCGGGTGCTTCCGGAAAGGTGCCGGCGGCGATTCATGTTTATCCGGAGGCACTTGATGGCGGCCCCTTGTCCAGGGTCCGAAATGGCGATGTGGTTTGCCTTGATGCCGAAGCCGGGCAGTTGAGTCTGGATGTCGCCGAGAAGGAATTTTCTGATCGGGAGTCCGCAACAGTGGATCTGACCAGTTATCATCATGGGTACGGACGGGAATTGTTTGGCTGGCTTCGGCGTTCGGCCAGCACCCCGGAGGAAGGTGCCAGTTTCTTTTGGAATCACGAGGCATAACAGTAATGGAATACTCACTGGTCGGTGACGTCGGTGGCACCAATGCCCGCTTTGCCCTGGTAGAGCGGGGCAGTGTGCGCCCTCAGTCCATTGAAATCCTGCCATGTGGCAACTACGCCAACTTGAATGAAGCGATCATCGAGTATCTGCGCCGTGTCGGTGTAAGCGAAGTCAGCGAGGCTTGCCTCGCCGTCGCGTCTCCAGTGCGTGGAACCCGGGTACGGATGACCAATAACCATTGGCAATTCGATACGGAAGAGATTCGTCAGCAATTTGGCTGGCGGGCCTTTAAAGTGATTAACGATTTCACCGCAATGGCGCTGGGCGTGCTCCATGTTCCGGAAGATAATCTGGTCCACATTTGTGGCGGGCCTGGTGATAAACATCGTCCGCGGCTTGTGATGGGGCCGGGAACCGGTTTGGGGGTTTCCGGATTGGTGCCGACCAGGAATGGGTGGGTGCCCCTGGTTACCGAAGGTGGCCACGTGGATTTTGCTCCAACGAATGACAACGAAATGTCTATTCTTCGGATATTGCAGGGCCGGTTTGGGCGCGTTTCAGTGGAGCGTATTCTTTGCGGTCAGGGTTTGCTTAATCTCTACCAGGCTCACGCTGAAATTCAAGGTATCGCGGCACCGCTGGACGCCCCGGAGAACATCACTGCGGCCGCGCTGGAGCACGTCGATTCGTTGGCCAGCCATACGCTGGGCCATTTCTGTGAGATTCTCGGCCGAACCGCCGGTAACGCCGTGTTGACGCTGGGGAGTACGGGAGGGGTTTATCTGTGTGGCGGTATCCTTCCACGCGTCCTGGATTTCTTCCTCCAGAGCCCGTTTCGCAGCGGGTTTGAAGACAAAGGGCGTATGCGCCCGCTGGTGGAATTCACTCC
The DNA here is from genome assembly GCF_023657445.1 of Marinobacter sediminum. Classification (NCBI taxonomy): domain Bacteria; kingdom Pseudomonadati; phylum Pseudomonadota; class Gammaproteobacteria; order Pseudomonadales; family Marinobacteraceae; genus Marinobacter; species Marinobacter sediminum. Next base: position 876,073 of record NZ_JAGTWY010000001.1, read on the forward strand.
GGTGTTTGTGGTTACTGAGCCCTACACGGGATTGTTCGGGGCCGCAGAAGCACTCGCAAATCCGGAAGTATAAGCCGGGTCTTGCCTGCCTCTTGGCGGCCCGCCCTCCACCATTACAAATAGTGGATCAGGTTATTGCGATCAAATCGATATTGACGGTTGTAGACACCGTTTTCGGCCCGTCGTCCCGCCGCCAGTATCATGGTGACCAGCCCCTTCCGTGGAAGCTTCAGCAATTTTCTCACCCGGCATTCGTCGAATCCTTCCATGGCGCACGAGTCATAGCCGTGCGCTCGAAGGGCCAGAATGAGATTTTCTGCCGCCAGCGCGGTGGATTTTGTGGCCCAGACTTTCATCTCGTTCGGTGAGTAGGGCCCTCTCGGAACCGGGCGGGACAATCCGACAACCAGGCCTGCGGCCTTTTTGGCGACTCCCAGAAGCCCCAGGGGCCCCTGGTTGTAATGAATGGGCGCGATCTTGCGATAGTACTTCTCGACAATCGATGGCAGCTTTTCCTCGGGCCACTGTTCCAGGGCCAGACGAGAATGCTTCTGCCAGGTATCGGTGCGAGCAACGATTGCTATCAGGACCGGCGCCGTTTTCGCCGCGTTCTGCCCCAGGCAGGCCTCCGCCAGCTTTGCGCGCAATGCGGGAGTTTTTACGACGAAAAACTCCCAGGGCTGAAGGTTGCTGGAGTTCGGTGCCAGCGTGGCCAGTTCAAGGCAGTCGTCCAGCACCCGGTCCGGTATCGGCTCGTCGGTAAATCGGCGGATGGATCGGCGACTCCGAACTACCTTTCGAAACTCTTCCACGTCGATGGCCGGGAGCGCGTCTGCCTTTGCATTCATGTTAGGTCCTTAAGAGCTGACTTGTCGTGTTGTTCTCGTCGCTCTATGGTTACTTCAAACAGACCGTTATGCAATTACGGGGCAACAGGGGGATGATGAACGACAATCTTGATGAGCTGTCATTTGATGAGCTGGTTCGGAGAGTGCGGGCCTGTACCATTTGCGCTGATGTGCTGCCCCAGGGCCCCCGGCCTGTAGTTCAGCTGTCTGAGGCATCGCGCATTCTCGTTGTTGGGCAGGCTCCGGGGCGGCGGGTTCATGAGACGGGGTTGCCGTTCAACGACCCGAGTGGTGACCGGTTGCGGCAATGGATGGGGGTAAGCCGGGATACGTTTTATGATGAGCAGAAAATGGCAATTCTACCCATGGGGTTCTGTTATCCGGGCACCGGAAAATCGGGAGATTTGCCGCCGCGGCCTGAATGCGCAGATGCATGGCGGGAGGCGCTACTGAAGCGACTTCCAAACATTGGCCTGACTCTTGTAATTGGTCAGTACGCCCACGCCTGGCACCTGCCCGGTGGCGCCCGGTCAGTAACCGAAAACGTGCGTAACTGGGAACATTACTGGCCTGTCGTCGTACCAATGCCCCACCCCAGTCCCCGAAACAATATGTGGCTGCGCCGAAATCCCTGGTTTGAGGAGGATGTTGTCCCTGCACTTCGCAACCGGATCTCTGAGCTGCTTTCAGAAGATGATGAGAGCTGATGGCAGCGGACTGCCCCCGATAACATCAGGCACTGCGGTGCAGGTCCGCTTTCAGGGTCAGGTGAGAGGTCTCATTCATCAGGAACCGGTCCAGGGCTTCGAATTCCTGCTGGCTTGCATAGAGTCCCTGTTTGGTTCTGCGCCAGAGAATATCGTCCGAAGTCATGGCCCACTCGTTTCTGGCAAGATATTCCACTTCTGCCGCGAACAATGTGCCAGTGAACAGAGTGCCCAGATCCTCTATGGAGTTGCGCCCACGAAGAAAATGGTAGGCACTTGTACCGTAGGTTCGAACATAGCGACTGATGACTTTCACGGGTAACCAGGGGAATTCCTGTTTGAACCTGGCTTCCAGGTTGTCCTGGTTATCGAAGTCTCCGCCGGGTAGAACGGCCGTTTTGGTCCAGCGCCCACCGGCGTCAGGGAAAAACTGGCACAGCTTGTCGGTGGCCGCCTCGGCCAATTTCCGGTAGGTGGTGATCTTGCCGCCGAACACCGAGATGAGTGGTGCCATGCCTTTCTCTGCACTGACTTCGAACGAATAGTCCCGGGAAGCTTTCTGGGCGTTTCCTTCTTCGTCATCCATCAGCGGCCGGACTCCGGAGTAGGACCAGACCACGTCGTTGGCATTCAGCTGGCGTTTGAAGTGAGAGTTAACGATGTTCAGTAGGTATTCGGTTTCTTCCGGGGATATTTTTGCTTTCTTCGGGTCGCCCTCGTAGTCGACATCCGTTGTGCCGATCAGGGAGAACTGATCTTCGTAGGGTATGACGAACACAATCCGCTCGTCCTCGTTCTGGAGGATATAGGCTTCGGTACCCTTGTTCAGGCGAGGCACAACGATATGACTGCCTTTTACCATCCGGATCATCTTGGGGGCAGGCATGGACAGGGTTTCGCCGAACAGTTTACTGACCCAGGGGCCAGCCGCATTCACAATCGATTTGGTTGAAATGGTCCGTTCCGAGTCGTCGGTCATATCCCGAAGTGTGACCTTCCACGCTGTGGAGCCACGCTCGGCAGTTACACACTTGGTCCGGGTCAGTATTGTCGCGCCGAACTGCTGTGCCTTTTTCGCGGTGAGTACCACCAGGCGAGCATCATCCACCCAGCCATCGGAATACTCAAAGCCCCTGGTGATTTCAGGCTTAAGTGGATCTGAGTCGTCAAATTTGATGGAGCGCGAACCGGGTAGCAACTCACGTTTGGCCAGATGGTCATAGAGGAACAGTCCCGTTCTGATCATCCAGGCAGGTCTCAGGTGAGGGCGATGCGGCAAACGAAAACGCATGGGCCACATAATGTGTGGTGAGTTGCGAAGCAGGGACTCTCGCTCGGCCAGCGCCTCACGTACAAGACGGAACTCGTAATGTTCGAGATAGCGCAAACCACCGTGGATAAGCTTGCTGCTGCTTGAGGATGTTGCCGATGCCAGGTCATTCATTTCGCATAGCAGGACCTTGAGGCCTCGCCCTGCCGCATCCATGGCAATGCCGGTGCCATTGACGCCACCGCCAACAACGAGGACGTCGTAATGATCGGGTTCCTTTTCCACGCGAAATTCCCTAAAACGAATAAAAATGTGTGTTTTCGATTATGAATAACGAAAAAAGATTCGTAAAGGAAAATTTAAAACGGCTTTCGTGATCTTAAACAATGTGCAGGGCAATGTTATGGCTATTGAGGATCTGGGCGATCGCTCGTGGTGGTCGGGCATCCGTGAATACGTGGTCGGCCTGCTCAATGCTGCCCAGGCGTACCATGGCGTTCCGACCAAATTTCGAGTGGTCTGCTGCCAGCAGCACCTGACTGGAGTTGCTGATAATCGACTGAGCTACCCGAACCTCCCGATAGTCAAAATCGAGGAGCGATCCGTCGTTGTCGATTCCACTGATCCCGATGATTCCAAAATCCATTTTGAACTGGTTGATGAAATCAACAGCAGCCTCTCCAACAATGCCTCCATCACGATTGCGGACTTCTCCGCCGGCAATGATGATGTGAAAGTCCTCTCTTGCGGACAGGATGGAGGCAACGTGGAGGTTGTTGGTAACCACCCGTAAATCGTGCTTGGCAAGCAATGCTCGGGCTATGGTTTCAGTGGTGGTGCCGATGTTGATAAACATCGAGGAGCCATCGGGGATATGCTCGACCAGAGACTTCGCGATCCGCTCCTTGGCTTCAAGGTTCATGATCTTTCGATCCTGGTATGCGGCGTTTACAGTGCTTGAGTCGATTCCGGCGCCACCATGATGGCGGCGCAGCTTGTTCTGCTTGGCCAATTCATTCAGGTCTCTCCGGATAGTTTGCGGAGTAACCTGAAAGTGTTCCACCAGCTGTTCCGTGGTGACGAAGCCACTGCGCTCTATGATCTCCATGATATGGTCGAGGCGGCGGTTTTGAGACATGATTAAGCCTTTCGGTATTTTTCGGAAACGAAAGTTTAGGCGTTCCCTGGCTTGCTTTCAAAATAAAAAAGGCCTCCCCGGTGTAAACCCGGGGAGGCCTTTTCCGGAACCGGTCGCGCCGGCTACAGTGCCAAAGGTTTGCCTGCCTTACGCCGCCGCGTTTCCCATTCCTCGCGGGTCTGGGCGGCTTCATCACCAGGCATCGAGTCGATAATATTGAAGTAATCCGAGCTGTATTCGTCTGCCACGATCGTGTTCCGGGGCTTGACCTTGACCACGTAAACGGTCTGAACGTTCTGATGGTCAAATTCCCGCCAGTATTGCTCGTCTTTCAGGAAAGTATAACGATGGCCTTCGAGAGCTCCGATAAGTTTTCGGGAATTCGTCGTGCCTGCCCGTTCAACCGCATCCTTGTACTGGTAGACAATGCTGTAGGCTGAGGCCGCGGCTGTTGACGGACGCATTTCATAACGCTTGGAGAAGGCTTCCACGAACTCTTTGCCACGGGGGTAATTCAGCTCGTATGGCACGTTCCAGACCCAGGGCGAGCCACCGACAATGCCTTCCATGATGGTAGGACCTACCTGCCGTGCCATACCCAGAGTCAGGTTGGGGACAACCACCTGCATTTCCTCTGTAATCCCCATTTCATAGGCAACGTTGAGTGCGCGGACCATGTCGTCACCAAACAGAACCATCATGAGAACCTTGGCATCGCTGGCTGCGGCCTTCTCAAGAGCATCCCGGAAGTCGCTGATCAGTGCACGGGGGAATGGCGTTTTTACCCCAGGGTGTGCGTCCGTATCTTCTGTTTCGGAGAATTTGCGAACAGATTCTTCAACAGACCAGCCCCACGTGTAGTCAGCAGTGATGTAGAAGTATTTCTCATCGTTGTGATTCTGGCTGAGATACTGGCTCAGAGCCTTGGCGGTCATCCAGGCATTGTAGGGTTCCCGGAACATATGGGAGTGGCCTTCGCTGCCGGTGGTGGCATTGGAGTAGGTGAGGGTGCCGAAGTAGAGGCGGTCACGGTCTTTCGCGGCCTTGCCTGAGGCAATGGCAACAGCACTGGAGACGCCACCGAAAACCATTTTTACGCCGTCACGATCAATCATTTCTGCCGTGTTTTCTGCGCCCCGTGCCGGTTCTCCACGTGTGTTGCGAATTACCAGTTCCAGCGGCCGCCCCATAACGCCTCCGGCGTCGTTAATTTCATCAACCGCCAGAAATGCCCCGAGGCGCTGTTGCAGGCCCTGGTCCTTGTATCGACCGGTCTGGGGGTAATTCAGGCCGATTTTCAGGGCTTCGGCTGATACGGTGGTGCATGCCAGTAAAAGCAGGCACGCAGAAAAGAGCATTTTTCTGAAATTCATGGATGTTGGCCTCTGGGTTGCGATTCCGCAAGATCTCGGAATTGCGTGCTTTTTTGGTTATTTATTATGCGCGCATTAGTTTCATCGGAGATCATGAGGCCAACAATGGGACTTAAGTGGAAGTTTGAGTAACAAATTGTAGGTCATTGATATATAGCAATTTTCAAGGTCATCAGCGTACCCCGCGTTAGTACTTTGGTGATCCGGTATCAGGTGATTGCTGGTGTTATTTGTGGTTGTTCATTCCCACTTAATCAGACTTGAGCCATACTGAATTTACCGGACGTTCTACTCATCCTGATGGTGGGAATCTTGTTGGAGCGGATCGACCGCGGAGTTGCGCAGGAGGGCTAAAAGCCATGTCGGGAAAACGCAGTGATCAGGGGGAGGCCATCACCTATCAGGTCGGTACCTGTTATCTCGGAGCAGTTTTGGTTGCGCGAACGTCCGAGGGGGTCTGCGCCGTGCTTCCAGGAGACTCCGAGGAAGAAGTTGTGGCCGATCTGGGCCAGCGGTTTCCTCGGGCAACGCTCATGCATTCTGACGGCTCCATGGATGACTGGTTTGCCGGGGTTATGGATTACCTGGTGGATAGCCGGAAAACCCTGTCGGTCAGCCTTGATATACGGGGAACCGAATTCCAGCGAAGGGTCTGGGAGACGCTACGTCAAATACCGCCTGGGAGCAGTGCCAGTTATGGTGAAGTGGCGCGAATGGTGGGGATGCCCTCGGGGTCACGCGCGGTTGCTGGTGCTTGTGCCGCCAATCCACTGGCTGTGCTGGTGCCCTGTCACAGGGTGCTCAGAAGCGATGGCAGCTTGTCTGGATACAGGTGGGGTGTCAGGCGCAAACGGGCTTTGCTGAATCACGAGGAGTCGCTGTCCGAGCGTTGATCTCCTCTTCTTCATCTCCTCTGCCTAAACCAATGTCCGGCTGAGGCGCACCGGACATTGGTTTCTTGTCTGTATTTCAGCTGCGCGCCTGACGGCGCGGGCGCGTAAGCGCTATCGCGACACTGGTCAGCCCGGAACCCATCAGCGCCCCGACAAATGGCATCAGTGTCGGAATGCTGCCCGGGAAACTGGCCGCTTCCAGGCCTGCCACCATGCTACCCCCTGCAATCCATCCTGGCAGGATCGCCCCCAGTAGCCCCGCCAGCCCGCCCAGAATTGCCGCAGTTGTGGTCATCTTTTGCCATAGTCCCAGAAGGACGGGTATCACGGCGGTTGCACACAGAAGATCGGCTATCAGGAAAAGTCTGAGTACGGAAATACCCTGTAGCGCCACCACAACCACGGGAATCATTAGCACCACGGTAAACCATCGGGCGGAGTTTATGGATAAGCCCTGTTTTTCGGTCACTGCGAGGGAGGCCAGGGCGTTCTGCAAAGTGTCTACGGACGACGCCACCAGGGTAATGGCCAGGATAAGCGCCGGAATGGTCAGCCACGCCGGTGCTTCACTCAGCATGGCAAAAAAGGGTTTGGGCGGATTGCCGAGGCTGGCCCCACTGAGGGCGGCCATTATGCCGAGACCGCCAACCACAGCAACCACCACTATCGTGGTGATGCCGCCAAGTAAGGCGCCGCGACTGAGGGTAGCTGTATCTCGGGCCGACCAGAGCCGCTGCCAGTAACCTTGATGGAACAGATTCGCAGCAGTAACTGCAATGACCAGTGTCAGCGCCACGCTGAGGGCACTCGTGGTCGGGACATCGGGAAGCCTGGCTGTAGTGACGTCGGGCAGCTGCTGCAATCCCACAAACCCCACGATTGCCAGCAGTGCGATCAGCAGAAATGCCTGCCACTGGTCGGTTACGATACTGGCACGCAAGCCGCCCCAGGCCGTGTATATAAGGGTGGTGATGGCCACGCCGAGAACGACAAGGTTGCCATTGAGGTCCGACAGGAGTGAGGTTATGGCACCGATGGCTGTGAGTTCAGCGGTAAGAAAACACAGCATATAGAGAACGGAAATAAGGGAAACATAGTGGCGAACGCCGCGCCCATAACAAGTCTGGGCAAACTCACCAATGCTTCGCCCCTCAGGGAGTAAGCGACGGATAGCCGGGCCACAAAAGGCGAACACGAGAAAGGGCAACGCGGCCCCCAGCGCATAGCCTGCCAGGGCCATTGGCCCGACCATGGCGCCAACTTCCGGGGGCGCAAACAGGATCCAGCCTCCCATGCCTGAGGCCAGGAATGATAGGCCCAGTGCCCGGGCCCCCTGAGTGTTGCGAGCGGTAACGTAGTCGTCCAGACCGCCATCCGCGAGCCTTGCCCGCAGGCCGAGCCAGGTGAAAACGAGGAGTGCAGCGGCCAGGGCTGCCATGGTGGTATAGAGCATGCGAAAAATCTCTGCCGTTTACAGGGTAGGCAATAGTGCCATATCCCCCGTATTTCGGCGACCATGCCCCGCTGTTTCCACGGACAGCCCTCTGGGTCAGGCTTTTATCGCCTCAGCCGCTTTCATCCTCACGTAACTGCCCGGAGCATCCTCGATGACTTCCAGTTTGCCTTCACCGGGGATCCGTGCCGGAACCTCTTCACCTGCGTACTGTCCCAGCCATTCCAACCAATGAGGCCACCAGGATCCGGGATGATGTTCGGCGCTTTCAAGCCACACATCGGAATCCTCTGACAGGGTGTCATTGGTCCAGAACCCGTACTTTTCCTTGTAGGGCGGGTTGATAACGCCGGCGATATGCCCGGACCCGGAGAGTACAAACCGGACATCCCCACCGTGCACCAGAGCGCCCTTGTAGGTGGTTTTCCATTTGGCAATGTGGTCCTGTCGCGCGGAAAGAAAGAATGACGGCACATCTATCTCTGAAAGGTTGATCGACTCGCCGGCCACAGTCAGAGAATCGGGCTCTACCAGACGATTATTCAGATACATTTCCCGCAGGTAGAAACTGTGCATTTTTGCCGGAAGGTTGGTGCCATCGGTGTTCCAGTACAGCAGGTCAAATGCCGCGGGCTTTTGTCCCTTCAGATAATTGTTGGTCCAGAATGACCAGAACAGTTCATTCTCTCTCAGAAGATTGAACGTAAACGCCATGGCCCGGCCATCGAGATAGCCTTTGCGCTCCAGCATGCGTTCAATACCACGGATTGAATGGTCATTGATGAAAACGCCAATGCCCCCCGGGTCTGAAAAATCCAGGAGTGTGGTGAGATAGGTTGCACTGACCACCGGGTTACGGCGTTTTTTCTTCAGCCATGCCAGCGTTGAGCCGAGCAGGGTGCCACCGATACAGTAGCCAATTACGTTCATCCGGTCTTCACCGGTGGCGTCGGTGACGGCCTCCATTGCTTCCAGCGGGCCCTGCTGCATATAGTCGTCCCAGCCCTTGTCCCGAAGGGATGGGCCAGGGTTACGCCAGGATATGATAAATACAGTCTGGCCCTGATCGACCAGCCATTGAATAAATGAGTTACGGGCAGTGAGATCCAGGATGTAATACTTGTTGATCCAGGGTGGAACAATCAGCACTGGGCGCTTACTGACTTTTTCTGTCGAGGGTGTGTACTGGATCAGTTGCATCAGTTCGTTCTGGTATACCACCTTGCCTGGCGTCGTTGCCAGGTTACCTCCCACTTCAAAGGCAGAACGATCGGTCATACCCACGTTGAACAGCGCCGGGTTCTGGCGCACATCCTCAAGCAATTGGCGCCCGCCATCCACCAGGTTCATGCCTTTGCGTTCCCAGGTGATTCTGAGAACCTCGGGATTAGTGACCAGGTAATTGGATGGCGAGAGTGCGCTGGTGAATTGTCTGGCGTAGAACAACATCTGGTCGCGGTTGGCGGAGGGCAGGCCCTCCATGTTTTCCACCCATCCGAGGAAAGCTCTGGAATTGATCAGGTAGGCTTGCTGCAAAACATCAAAAGGCAGGTACTTGTGCCAGTCTTCGGCCTGGAAGCGGCGGTCATCGTGATCTGCCTGAACGACCGCCTCTTTTTCTTTTCCGGTAAGGCGAACAAGGATGTAATAGCCCAGTGCCATGTGCTTTCGGGCCAGGTCGAGCTCGCTGCTCGCGAACCGCAATGGGTGCAACAGCAAGTCCTCCGCCATTGTTCGATAAGCGTCGGACATCTCTGTAATTGTGGACAGCTTGGTATCCTCCATGACGCCATTGTCGCCAAGCCATTTTTCCAATTGTTCCTGACCCTGCCGCACGTTGGTTTCAAATGTGCCTACCAGTTGATTGGCGGCTTTTCTGAGCAAATCCATACCCAACATAGAACTTCCTTCATTACCGATAATAAAAGGGCCGGAGCGAGATAAGAACGCCCCGGCCGCGACGATGCGTCAGTGATCAGGCCGCCTTCTTGCCGTCGGACGCCGCGACGCCCGTCTTCGGGCCGGTGGGGCTTGCTTCGGTTGATTCTGACGGGGCATCCCGCAACACCTTCTGAACCTGGTCCCGGGTCTCAGTGAGGTAGTCCTGCCAGGCCTTCCAGTCAGAAGTGAATTGTTCGCTGAGTGATTTCAGGGTCTCCGCCTGGTCACCAGTAAGAGCCTTCAGGCTGTCGAGATCCCGGACTTCCGACACTTTTCTGGCCTGACCCATCGCAACATCCGCATAGCGACGGAAGGCATTCATTTGCATTTCTGCAGCCTTGCTAAACTGTTGGAAAAGGGTCTCATTAAGACGGTTTGCCTTTTCAAGCATCTCATTGTTCACGCTGACAGCTCCTTTGTTTGCAGGATTTCCGAATTCTCATTCTGCCCCACCTTTGGTTGCGTAATTTTGACAGGCATCAAACCAATGTTCAGCTTATGCTTTAGTGTATGGTTTTATGTGAAATCGTCCTGATTTCAGAAACTGCAGGAGGCGTGTGATGAGTAGTCGTAAATCGGAACTGGAAACCCTCAGGGCGGATCTTAAGGTCCGGCTGTCCCGCTATGAAGCGCATCAGCACCGGGAGGACGGAGCGCTGGAAAAGGACTTCGAAGAGCAGGCTGCCCAGACCCAGAATGATGAAGTTGTCGACTCCCTCGAAACGGAAACCCGGGCTGAACTGGCTCAGATTGAACATGCTCTGGAGCGAATTGAAAGCGGGGTAGGTGACGACTGCGAATCGTGTGGCGAAGCCATTGATCCCCGTCGTTTGCAGGTTTTGCCTTACACCACTTTGTGCATTAATTGCGCGGATGAGTGAATCACGGCGAGAAGCCACGGAAGACGTTGATGAGCCGAGAACCGGTTTTTCATACTAAGGGGCTCACCAAAACGTACGACCAGGGTGAAGTCCAGGTGCACGCCCTGCGCGGTGTCAATCTTGACCTGTATTCAGGTGAGCTGGTCGTCATGCTGGGCGCCTCCGGTTCTGGTAAATCCACCTTGCTGAATATTCTCGGCGGCCTGGATGTGCCAACATCGGGTGAAGTCCGGTATCGGGATGTAGAACTGAGCAATGCCGGAGACCGGGAGCTTACCCGCTACCGGCGAGAGCACGTGGGCTTTGTTTTTCAGTTTTACAACCTGATTTCCAGCCTGACCGCCCGGGAGAATGTCGCCGCGGTGACCGAAATTGCCAGTAATCCCATGTCTCCCGAGGAAGCTCTGGAGTTGGTGGGTTTGCAGGATCGAATGGACCACTTTCCGGCCCAGCTGTCGGGTGGAGAGCAGCAACGGGTCGCCATTGCCCGTGCTGTTGCCAAACGTCCGGAAGTTCTTCTTTGCGATGAGCCAACGGGCGCGCTGGATTCAGCAACTGGCATTCTGGTTCTGGAAGCGTTGAATAAAGCCAACCGGGAAACCGGCACCACCACCGTTATAATTACCCACAATGCCTCAATTGCTGGCATGGCGGACAGGGTGATAACTCTGTCAGACGGCAACATCAGCGGCGAGCGGCGCAATGACCAGCGCCAGGACCCACGAACCCTGAGCTGGTAGCGGAATGTCTCTCTTCAGCAGCGCCCTGAACACCAAATTGCGCCGGGAGCTCTGGCAGATGCGGGGGCAGGTTCTGGCTATCGCCCTGGTAATCGCCGGAGGCGTGGCAGTGTGTGTCATGTCGGTGCTTAACTATTCCTCTCTTTCTGCAACTCGCAGCCAGTATTATGACGAGCACCGGTTTGCGGACGTTTTTGCGTCCCTGAAACGTGCGCCAAGGCACGTGTTGAATGAGGTATCGGCAATACCGGGCATTACGCGGCTGACTGGCAGAGTCGAAGGTGGAGCCAAGCTGGAGATTTCAGGATTCTCTGATCCGGTGTCTGCAAGGTTGGTATCCCTGCCCCCCAGCGGGCAGCCTGACGTAAACGGGCTTTTCATACGGAAAGGGCGCGTTCCTGCGCCCGGCAGGGGCCGTGAGGTCGCAGTTATTGGTAGCTTTGCCGAGGCTCACGATTTGCAACTCGGTGACCAGTTCCCTGCCATTATCAATGGTCGCCGGCAAGTGCTGACAATTACCGGTATTGCCGAATCCCCCGAGTTTATCTATGTCATCCCTCCAGGCGGTATGCTGCCGGACTACGAACGTTTTGGTGTGCTCTGGATGAGTCGTGAGGCTCTGGCGGCCGCCATGGATATGAAGGGGGCATTCAATAGCCTGGTTGTTCGGGTTGAGGCCGGCTATCCGGTGGCGTCGGTGATTGATGCGCTGGACCGGTTGCTGGATCGTTACGGTGCCACCGGGGCCTATGGTCGCGAAGACCAGTTTTCGCACCGGTTTCTCGATGATGATATGGACCAGCTGAAAACCATGGCGACAGTGTTTCCGCTTATCTTCATGGGTGTGGCCATGTTTCTTCTTAACGTGGTTGTCAGCCGCCTTATCGCCACCCAGCGGGACATCATTGCCGTACTTAAGGCCTTTGGTTACAGCAACCGTCAAATCGCCTGGCACTACAGCAAGCTCATACTCACCATTGGAATAATCGGGTTTGCGCTTGGGCTGGGACTTGGCCTCTGGCTAGGCCGGGGACTGGGCGAGATGTATATGCAGTATTATCGCTTTCCGGGGCTGCTCCTCAGAATTAATCCTGCCTGGATATTCCTGCTCGCCGGAATATCGTTACTCGTTGCCTGGCTCGGTGGCTGGCGCGCTATCAGCAAGGCTGCCTCATTGCCGCCTGCGGAGGCCATGCGCCCGGAAGGTCCCGCAAAATTTCGCATCACCCTCGCTGAGAAATGGCTGTCCGTTGTTCGATTCAGTCAGCCTTCCCGCATGATTATTCGGCAGACTGCACGGAGGCCACTGCGCTCTTTTTTGTCTTTGACGGGGGTGGCTATGGCGACAGCCATCATTGTTGTGGGCAACTTCCAGTTTGATTCCGTGTCGCTCATGGTGCAAACCCAGTTTGCGCGTGTCCAGCAGCAGGATCTCACTGTCCCCCTGATCGATCCACAGAACGCTGCCGTGCTTTTCACACTGCAGAGGCAACCGGGTATTCGTTACGCTGAAGGCCGGCGAACCGTGGCGGCCAGGCTGGCGAACGGGCACAGGAAATGGAGAGGCGCCGTTACTGGTATCCCGGCCAACGCAGAACTGCAATTTGTGGTGGACAAGAATATCAAACCGGTGACCCTGCCCGGAGAGGGGCTTCTGCTGACCGATTATCTGGCCAGGGAACTGTCGGTAAAACCGGGCGATACCCTGGATATCGAGATACTTGAAGGTGATCGCCGAACCATTTCAGTCCCGGTTTCTGGCACCACCAGCGAGTTTCTTGGTGTCGGTGCCTATATGGACTTAAACGCCCTCAACCGTGTATTGGGTGAGGGCCCTCTGATTAACCAGGCACTGTTAAATGTTGATCCGGCTTATGCGGACGATGTGTATCAGCAGCTACGGGAAACCCCGGGCGTGCTGGGCGTCAGTATCCGGCAAGCCATGCTCGACAGTTTTTTCCAGACCCTGGCCAGAACGTTCCTGACGTTTACCTTCTTTAATAGTTTGTTGGGGGGTGTTATCGCATTCGGGGTGGTCTATAACACCGTGCGCATCTCGTTGGCAGAAAAGGGCCGTGAACTGGCAAGTCTCCGGGTTTTGGGTTACACCCATAACGAAGTGGCTCACATTCTTCTTGGCGAAATGGCTTTGCTTCTATTGGTTGGTATCCCGCTTGGCTGGCTGTTCGGTGAGGGTCTTGCGTACCTTATTATTATCGCCATGCAGACAGAGCTTTACCGTGTGCCGTTAACGATTACGCCACAGACACTGGGTATTTCAGCCACTGTGGTGATTGCCTCTGCGGTGGGCTCGGGTGTGATTGCCTGGTGGCGTCTCAGGGAACTGGACCTCGTGGCGGTCCTGAAAACCCGGGAATGAACCGTGGCGTGATTGGTTGGGAATCGGAAAACTGGGGAATGGATAGTATATGGCAGAGAAGCGTTATGCAGGTAAATGGATTTTCTGGGGAGTGTTCGCTCTCCTGGTTGCGGTCGCCGTTTTCATTGCTCTGCGCCCGGATCCGGTTTGGGTCAGTCTGGCAACCGTTACAGGGGGAGAGCTGGAAGTCACGGTCACCGAGGAAGGTAAGACCCGGGTAAAGGATCGTTATCTGGTTTCTTCGCCAGTGGCTGGCTACTTGCATCGGGTACCACTGGATGTCGGGGATACGGTTACGCCCGGTCAACTGCTCACAAGTGTCGAACCACTGCCGGCCGGCGTTCTGGATGCCCGCAGCCGTGCCGAGGCAGAGGCCATGGTCGGGGCTGCTCGATCTGCGTTGAATTCCGCGCGGCAGAAAGTGGCTATGGCCAGGGCGGAGGCTGATCTGGCGGACAAGGAACTGGTCCGTTTGCAGGCTCTTACTGATGCTCACTTTGTTTCCGATGAGCGGCTCCAGCAGGTTGAATCAGCAGCGGATCGTGCTCAGGCGAACCTGCGATCAGCGACATTTGATGAAGAGGTAATGGCGCATGAGCTGCAGGCGGCACGGACCCGCCTCGAGGTTTCTGCGGCCCGGTCATCCGGAAACGGAGCCATTGAAAAAGTTGCGATCCAGTCGCCGGTAAACGGGGCCATTCTGGGGATCGTGCGAAAGAGCGAAGGGGTAATCCAGGCGGGTGAGCCAATTCTTGAAGTTGGAGACCCGTCAGCGTTGGAAGTTGTCGTGGATGTGCTCAGTTTCGATGCCGTCAAGCTTTCACCGGGGGTAAAAGTGCGGCTCACAGGGTGGGGCGGTCAGACTCTGGATGCCTTGGTGAGGCGGGTTGAGCCTGTTGGATTTGAGGATGTTTCTGCTCTGGGAGTGGAGGAGCAAAGGGTTCAGGTGCTCGCAGATATTGTTAGTCCGGCCGAGGACTGGCGGAGTCTGGGTGACGGCTATCGGGTGGATGCGACGTTCGTGCTCTGGTCGACGGAAGATGTGCTGCAGGTTCCGTCTTCGGCCATCTTCAGCCATAAGGGGAAAGATCATGTATTCCGGGCGGTGGACGAAACTGCCGAGCTCGCTGAAGTAACGACAGGCAGAAGCAACGGCCTGTATACCGCTGTTAGCGCAGGGTTGACAGCAGGTGACCGGGTTGTGCGTCATCCTGACCGGCAGCTGGAAGCCGGTGTGCGACTTCGGGAAAGATAGCGGCAGAATCCAAAGAGGAGGAAATGTCACGTTTTGCCCGCTAGACTGATTGACCACAAAAACAACAAGTGAGGAGTCTGCCCTGTGAGACAGTACGACACCCTTATTACTGGCGGGCGTTACTTTGATGGCACCGGTTCTCCTTCCCGTATTGCCAATGTTGCCATCCGCGATGGTCGGATTGCGCGGGTTTTTGAATCCGAGCCCGATCTGGGGCTGGCAAACCGGGTGATTGATGCAGAAGGATGTTGGGTTACGCCTGGATTCCTCGATACTCATACCCACTACGACGCCGAACTGATTGTTGCTCCGTCTCTTTCGGAATCCGTGCGCCACGGTGTGACAACCGTTTTGATCGGCAGCTGCTCGTTGAGTATGGTTTGCTCCGGCGCAGAGGATGCGTCGGATATTTTTACCCGGGTGGAAACAGTGCCCCGGGAAAAAGTGCTTCCGATTCTCAAGCGCAATAAAAGCTGGGGCACGCCCTCGGAGTGGGTTGAATTTATCAGCCGGCATCCACTGGGACCCAATGTGATCAGCTTTCTCGGGCACAGCGATTTGCGGACCGCGGTTATGGGGCTGCACCGGGCCACGGATCGAAACATAAAGCCGACAGCAGCAGAGCAGGAGCGTATGGAGCAGCTTCTCGAGGAGGCGCTGCAAGAGGGGTTTCTGGGGTTGTCGACCATGTGCCTGAAATGGGACAAAGTGGATGGTGACCGGGAGTGGTCGAAAAGCCTGCCGAGCACTTACGCGCGCTGGGGCGAGGTGAGTCGGTTGAACCGGTTGCTGCGTCGATACGGTCGCGTTCATCAGGGTGCGCCCAATGCCGCCAACCCGCTGCAGGTGACCCAGTATCTGAGAGAAACGCTTGGCTGGTTCCGGAAACCGCTTAAAACGACGCTCATTGCCATGATCGATCTAAAAGGCAACCCGACCGTACGGCCAATGGCCAACCTGGTTGGCTGGATCGCCAACGCCTTCCGGGGCAATTTCCGGTGGCAGCTCCTTCCGACGCCTTTCACCATTTATGCCGATGGTATGGATATTGTGCTGTTCGAGGAATTCGGGGCAGGAGAAATGGCACTGGATGTCCGGGACCAGCTGGAGCGGAATGAGCTTCTGAAGGATGAGAGTTATCGCCGGACTTTCCGCAAATTCTACAAGCAGAAACTGTCGCCACGAGTCTGGCAGCGGGATTTCGGCGACGCCGTTATCCTTGGTTGCCCGGACAGCTCACTGGTTGGTCACAACTTTGCGGAGCTGGCAGCTGAACGCGGTATACATGTGGTGGACTTCTTTCTGGATATGGTGGTCAAGCATGGGCCCGCGCTGAGATGGTTTACCGTCATAGGCAACCATCGCAAGGAACGGCTTCGCCAGATGGTGAAAAGTCCCCATGCCCTGATCACCTTCTCGGATGCGGGTGCCCATATTCGCAACATGGCCTTCTACAACCTCCCGCTTCGATTTCTGAAACTTGTTCAGGAAAGCGATCAGCAAGGTGATCCGATCATGTCGCTGGAAAGAGCCGTGCATCGCCTCACCGGGGAACAGGCTGACTGGCTTGGTATCGATGCCGGCCACATCCGGGAGGGCGATCGGGCAGACATTGTAATACTGGATCCAGGCGGGCTAAAACAGGATCTGGAGGAGGTAAACTGGGCTGAGATGGAGAATTTTGGTCTGGAACGAATGGTCAACCGGGTTCAGGGATGCGTCAGGCATGTGCTGATTAATGGGCGCCCGGCAGTGACGGATGAGCAGATAGAGCCGGGCCTGGGGAAGGAGACCGGGTTCGGGCGCTTTCTTCGGGCTGTTTCCTGCTGATGTTCCTCAGGTTTGAGTGGCAACACCCGCATCGGTGCGCAATGAATCAGTTGGTGGGACGGGTGTTATGTTTCGGATATCATTAGCAGCCCTGGTCTGGGTGGCCATGTTTCTGGCAGTTCTGGTCTGGTCCGGGATTGGGCCGAAAGACCGGGCAACCTGGGTGCTTGAAGTCTTGCCCGCGGTTATTGGTTTTGTGCTGGTAATCTGGTGCTGGTTCCGCTATCCGTTGACGCCCATCGTTTATTGGCTGATTCTCGTGCACGCCATTATTCTCATGGTGGGAGGGCATTACACTTACGCGGAAGTGCCAATGTTTGAATGGTTCCGCGACTGGTTCAGCTGGGAACGTAACAATTATGACAAGCTGGGGCACTTTGCCCAGGGCTTCGTTCCGGCCCTGATCGCGCGTGAACTGGTGGTCAGGCTTTCAGTGTTTGCCCGCCCTGGCTGGGCGCCCTTCTTTATTATCTGCTTCTGTCTTGCTGTCAGTGCGTTCTACGAACTAATTGAATGGTGGGTTGCACTGGCCAGTGAAGAGGCGGCAGAGTCATTTCTGGGAACCCAGGGGTATGTCTGGGATACCCAGTCCGACATGGCGTGGGCGCTTTCAGGCGCCATCCTGGCTCTGGTGTTGCTCAGGCGATTCCAGGATCGCCAGATTGCGGCGCTCGCCCGACACTGAAAAAAGTTTATTCCTTATCTGACTGGCATTATTTATGACTGAAACCTCCGAAACCCGTCCCAAAGGTCTCCCCAAAAGCCAAGTGATTGGCCTGGTTTTGGGTCCAATGTTTCTGCTGGTCACACTCATTTTGCCACCCCCTCAAACCATGGGCGTCGATGCCTGGGCGGCTCTCGGCATGATGTTGCTTATGGCCACCTGGTGGTCCACGGAAGCCATCCCGATACCGGCAACTGCACTTCTTCCTATTGTTCTGGTGCCGGCACTGGGGTTGGGAAGCATTGGTGAAGCAACCTCTCCTTACGCCAATCCAATCATATTTCTTTTTTTGGGGGGATTTACCCTGGGCCTTGCGATGCAGCGCTGGAATCTGCATCGAAGAATTGCATTGCTGACACTGAAAGCTGTGGGCGATCAGCCAAGACGCCAGATTGGTGGCTTCATGCTGGCCACGGCCTTTCTCAGTATGTGGGTCAGTAACACCGCCACATCAATCATGATGCTTCCGATTGGTCTCTCTGTCATCGCGATGATGGATGCGTCCAATCCGGATGGTGCTCGCCGATATGCCACCTCGCTGCTTCTGGCCATCGCCTATTCAGCGAGCATAGGTGGCATCGCGACCCTGATTGGAACGCCCCCCAATGCCTTGCTGGCCGCTTATCTGAGTGAAAACCAGGGAATTTCTGTCGGGTTTGCCCAATGGATGCTGCTGGGTCTTCCAATAACCATAGTAATGCTGGTTGCCGCGTGGTGGTGGTTGACGCGCCGGGACTTCGGTCTCGGCAAAAAAGGCGACAGTGGGCAGATGATTCGTGACGAGCTGGCAGCCCTGGGCCCATTGAGCAGGGGCGAGAAGCTCGTTGGACTGGTGTTTCTGCTGACTGCCAGTGCATGGATTTTTCGTCCGCTGCTTTCAGCAAATCTGATGCCCTGGCTCAGTGATACTGGTATTGCTATCGCAGCTGCCATTGTGATGTTCATCGCTCCTGTGGATACCCGCGAACGGGTGTTTCTTCTGAACTGGGAAACCGCCAAGGAGATCCCCTGGGGCGTTTTACTTCTCTTTGGCGGAGGCCTGGCCATGGCCGGGGTTATCAGCAGTTCCGGCCTGGCCGAATGGATTGCCGGAAGTCTGGGCGCTGCAGGCATTTTGCCCACTCTGGCCATGATCGCGCTGGTCGCCGGCGTGATCATTTTCCTGACTGAAGTCACCAGCAACACGGCGACTGCAGCGGCGTTTTTACCCCTGCTTGGAGCTCTCGCCATGTCACAGGGCGTATCGCCGATTCTACTGACCGTGCCTGCTGCCGTGGCCGCTAGCTGTGCCTTTATGATGCCGGTTGCGACACCGCCCAATGCAATCGTGTTTTCCTCCGGACATATGAGAATCAGCGACATGATCAGCGCCGGCTTTGCCCTCAACCTGGTTGGCATCGTGGTTGTCACCCTGATGTGCTATGGCCTGCTTGGCCTGGTATTCACTGTCTGACAGTCGAAAGCCAACTCTATATGACTGCATGAACTCGCGAGCAGGCCTCAATCCCTGAGGCCTTGAATCAGTTCTCAAATCCATTTCTTCAGGCCCCTTCTGCAGCGGCAGATTTGAGGCACAGTTATCTTTAAGCCGGCAGTGTTTTCGGTATCTTACCGTAACAACATGTAACCCTATAAATGTCATAGCCAATAAAAACAGGGGCTTCGTCTGACATGCTGCTGGTTCTCGCCGGATCCATTCTTACATTCACCATGGTGCAGGAAGCGACTGTGGTTGAGCCTTTCGAGAAAGGCACTGTCGTCATTGAACAGGACGTGGACTCCGGTCCGGTGAAACTGCGCTCTGATGTGCGGGTCGAGCCTCTTGTGGAGCAGAAGTACCGTAACATCGTGCGCCAGGCCTATGACTACAGTTGTGGGAGTGCTGCGCTGACGACGGTTCTGAATTATTACCTTGGCCGGACGCTGTCGGAGCGACAAGTCATGGAGGGCTTGCTGCATTATGGTGAAAGTGAGCGAATTGTAGAGCGCCGTGCATTTTCCATGCTGGATATGAAGCGGCTTGTGACGGCGCTCGGTTATCCCTCCGGTGGCTTTCGGGCGACCATTGATGATTTGAAGGACCTCGATCACCCCGCGATAGTCCCTATTCACCACGCAGGCTTCAAACACTTTGTCGTGTTGCGCTCCATCCGGGATGGCCGTGTCTATATGGCGGATCCGTCAGTAGGCAACATTTCCTTTCCGCTTCCCCAGTTTGAGGAAAAGTGGGACGACAACGTCCTTTTCATCGTGTTCCCGGGCAGCGACAAGCCCCTCGATAACCTGGAATTGAAAGAAGAAGACCTACGTTTTGTTGACGACCAGACCATGACCCTGTTGGCGCTGGAAAGGATTCCTGCGTTTCACGAGGCCACAGAAAGACGTATTCAGAATCTTCTGGAGCGTCAGAAGAACAATCCCGACGGCAGTGTCGAGAACACCCGGAAGCAACTGTATTACCGTCGAAACTAATTCTCCGGGTCAACAGACCTGGATCAGGAACACTACAAATAAAATTAAGGGAGTCAGGATGAATCGTTGGTTTGTGCGAGGCCTTATCCTTGTTTCCACGGCAGGTCTGCTTCCAGGCATGGCCCTGGCGCAGGAAGGAAGTGTGGACCAGGCGCGGGAGGCGCTGGCAAA
Source organism: Marinobacter sediminum (assembly GCF_023657445.1). NCBI lineage: Bacteria > Pseudomonadati > Pseudomonadota > Gammaproteobacteria > Pseudomonadales > Marinobacteraceae > Marinobacter > Marinobacter sediminum. The sequence continues at coordinate 896,149 of NZ_JAGTWY010000001.1, forward strand.
ACAGGAGGGCGATGAGGATTCCTCCCGTCAGCTGGAAGAAGTTTTTCAGGCTGCAGAAAAAAACTACTCCCTGCAAAAAAAGGGTACTCACTCCCTGAACTATTCATTTGATTATTCCTACACCGCCGACCAACGACTCGACCTTGCGATTACCGGAGGTTCGGTCAGGAATCTCGATGTGGTGCCATCTGCCACCCATAATTTTACGAATTCCTTTTCCTACGACTATGGTTTTCTGGATAACCTCACCATCGGGACGCGGGTGCCTCTGGTGGTCAAATACGACACCGAGGACGAGCTCAACGTTTATGACTTTGGTGATATCTCGTTCACCGGACGCTGGCAACCATTTGCGTATGTGCCCGGGAAAATGTCTACAACGTTTTTTGGCACACTGACCACCAAAACCGGCGTCAGCCCCTATGAAATCGATATTAAGGAGCAGCTTTCCACTGGTAGCGGATACTACTCCATTGGCGGCGGCGCGAGCCTTTCCAAGGTGCTGGATCCTGTCGTTGTTTTTGGTTCATTGAGTGCAACCTATAATCTTCCTGCCAAGGACCTGCAACAGGTTCGTGGTGCCCGATTGCTGGAAGAGGTAGATCCGGGCTTTGGGTTGTCAGGCTCTGCCGGTTTTGCTTACTCGCTCTCCTACGATATATCCCTGAGTATTTCAGCGCAGATCAGCTACAGCGATGAAACCACCCTCACATTCAGTAATGGTGAGCAGGCCATTGCCCAGGACCAGATGACCGGTTTCCTGAGCATGTCCCTCGGAACTCGTGTCAGTGACACCACCATAGTGAATACCAGTCTCGGTATTGGTCTGACCGAGGATGCCCCGGACTTTTCCCTGGGTGTATCCCTGCCCATTAATTTCTCTGGCCTTAAAGAGTGATTGGTGCGGACGACGTTTTACGGGAAGGGAAGGACTTCATGGGAAAAAATAGCCACAAGCGTCAGATTCTCGGGGCTTTGATTGCCGCGACCATCTCATGTGGTGCCGAGGCTCAGCTTGCGCAGAATCTCACTATTCACCCGAAGGCCCTCGCTCTGGGTAATGCCGTAACGGCGGATCCCCCGGGAATAATGGCGATTCACTACAATCCGGCTGGCCTGACCAAACTGGATGGTCGTCAGCTGGAAGTGAACCTGATGAGCGTCTATCTGGATATAGATGCTGACTTTATCGCGCCAGACGGGTACGAAATTTTTGGCATTGATGGACTGGAAACCGACCCTCTGACAGGGAAGCAGAAAGACCCGGTGGCAAATACCCACAGCCATACCAATAACGTGGCCCTTTACGTTCCCGGCTTCGGCATCCTGAGAACACCTCCCGGCCCGGCGCTCGCTCCATCTGCCGGTATCAGCATCAACCCTCCAGGCTCCAAACTGACCTTCGCCAATGCATTCTATTTGCCGTTGGCAGCAGGATTCTACCGGGATAAAGATGATCCCGGGCGTTATCAACCACAGGCAACGGCTCTACAGAGGACAACCTATCTTTCACCAACTGTTGGCTATGAAATTAACGACGAGTGGTCAGTTGGTGCGGGCATCCATCTGTCCCATATGGGGATTGCGGCCGACCAGTATATGCGTGCCCCAAACCTGCTTCTCGGGGTTGCAGAGATTCTTCAGGACGCCTTCAACTGTGAAAGTGGTGATGAACCGCTTCAGCCATGGCTGGCCCTGTGCGGTGGTAACGTTGGCCCATGGGATGATATCGGTGCTCTGAGCATCAATGTTCAGGAAACCCTGTCGCCGACTTATGCTCTGGGTGTCATGTGGGAGCCTACAGACTGGTTCAGCTGGGGGGCGAGCTATACCTCCGAAGCTGAAATGAACATGAAGGGCACCTTTGAAATCCAGTATACCGACGACTGGTCCGGATTCTGGCAGAGTGTTAACGGCTCGGTACTCGGTGCCATTACTTCAGCCATTCTCAGTTTGCCCTCGGGGGCCCCGAGAGAAGCGGGCAACGTAAGTATGGATCTGGTGTATCCACAGCACTTCCAGACCGGTATCAGTGTCGATGTCCACCCGAAGCTGACGTTGAATGCCGATATTGGTTGGACCGATTACGAGCAGTGGGACGCCTTTGTCTTTCGCTTTGATCGCAATCTGGAGTTCCTGAATGCCGCAAGGATTCTGTCTCCTGAAAACGCCACGCCCAATACCCTTAGGCTTCCTCTAGGCTTCAAAAGCCAGTGGAACTGGGCTTTTGGAGCTGAGTTCCACGCCTCATCCCGACTGGATCTCAGGGCCGGCGTTGAAATCCGGGATTCAGTTATCCCCGATGACCAGCGCCAGGTGATGGCACCCTTTGGTGGCGCTAACCTCTACAGCATTGGTATGGGCTATAAATGGGACAAGAATACCGAGATTGATATGAATCTCAGCTACCTGCATTCCATCGAAACCATTCCGGCAGATACCAGCTGTAACCTGAACTGCGACAATATCACCAATATAATTTACAACCCCTATGCCGGGCTGGATGTCAAAACTTCCCTCCGGGTTGTGATGGCGGGTCTGAGCTTCCGCACCAGGTTCTGAGTGCCGGCCCCGAAAGATGGGATAGTTGACGCCATGAAAACCAGCGTGATTATGAGATCAGCAGTACTCTCTGTAATGGCCGTTCTGGCCGGCGGTTGCCAGGTAGGTGGCTCGGCCGTTTCCGATCGAGAAGGTTATTTCACCTGGGTGGATGAACAGGGCCGAGTGCGTTACTCACCCATTGTGGAGTCGACTGAAAGGGATTCGGCAAAAAAACTGGAAACCGTCAGTAATCGGCCACCAAAGCAGAGCGCAGCGCCAGAGGAAAAAGAAACGATGGGTCAGTCTGTCGGGGGCGGGGCATCCCGAACGCTGGAAGAGCAATCCGAATACACTCTTGAAAACTACCCGGACGCGGATCAGCTTGCAAAGGATGGATATGTTCGTCCGGGTGAGCGACAGCCTTACTTCACCTGGCGAGATGCAGACGGTAATGTCCGGGTCAGTTATTACGAGCCGGATACTCGCACGGATAACGAAAAGGGGCAGGCGCCGGCTCCCATCGAACTAACACCAGCCAGTATCTATCATGCCGGTCCGGACATGAAGCTCGCAGAGCCCGTCTCAGGCAGTGATCCCGACGCGTTTGCCGTTCTGGGTATTGAGTCTGGTGCAGAGGACTTCTTTACCCGCTTTTCCAGGTCCTGTTGTCAGGGGCTGGACACAAGGGATCACGAGGAATGGCAGCAGGGCCGTGAGTTTGGTATCAATATCACCGACGATTCCCCCGTTCATGACTTCATAACGGGCCAAAGTCCCTATCAGCTGGTCGCTCTGTCCAGTGTAATCACGCATCCGGATTTCATTATGCGTATGCGCTCTTATGCCAAAGGCGGCGTGTTCGTGCCATCCCTGTTGTTTCTGGACCGGAATTTTGCCCCGGTCCGACTCGTGACAGATCTGATCGGCAAGTATGAGCCTGAAAACTGGCACCGTAGGGGCTTTCTTGAGTCATGGATACCTGTATTCCCGGGCCAGGGGGAGCGTTGGATTGTATTCTTCACCCGGGATCAGGACCTTGATGGCCAGGAAGTCATAGAAACAAGGCAGGGGCCACAAGCCATTCCTCACGTGTCCGACGGTGAAATCGGTCTGATGATGGCAGAGGAGGACTGATCCGCAACACTCAGTCCTCCGGTTGGCTCAGGTCCAGCCATTGCTGTGATAGCCAATAAAAACGACCGTTGCCGGCAGGGTACGTGCAGTTGTAACGGAAGCGTCGGCTGTTGAATGCCTTTGGTGCCTGAACCTGAACCGGGCCCTCCGCCGTTTCGCTGAATTCGATCCGACCCATTCCGGACGCAAAACAAGTGAGCCTTGAGGCCGTCATATCGGCAGGCAGATTCAGGGACAGTAGCGGAGGATTTGAGTTGATAACTCCGTCAGGGAGCGTCTTTGCGTCGACTGGAAGTGCCTTGCTTCGAAGTTTGTTTTCCAGACTGTCGAGCTGACCATAAGCGTTGGCCATAGGGAAGCGTGGCAACCTGGTTTTACCGGAGCTTTCACCGATGGGCCCGCTTTGTTGGCCATAACCGTACCAGCCTCTATCGGAGATCATGCCCTCCAGAGCCTCATCAAACTCTCCATAGGGGTAGGCGAACATCGGGGCATCTGTTCCAAGCTTTGCACTCAGCTGGGTCTGGGCATCATCCAGGCTGTGCCTGACTCTTTTTCGCCATTCGTTTTGGGATTCGTTCGGCTTTCTGGCCAGGTGGCCATGATCGGCACTGTGGTTTGCAATGGTTACTCCGTCCTGTTCTGTGAGCGTGGAGAGCTGCTCCCAGGTCATATATCCAGACCCGCCTACGGCAGAGGTGTTTACGAATATAGTATAGGGGAAGCCATATTCGGCCAGCATCGGTGCTGCTGAGGAGTAAACGGAGTCGTAGGCATCGTCGAACGTTATCGCAACCCGGTTGTTTCCGGTATTTTCGCCATCAAGGGCCTCTGAGGTGCCTGCCTGCAGTGGTACGACTGACAGTCCGGTCTCCCGGATAAACTGCATCTGTGCCTCGAAAAGTGAAACCGATGTGCTGGTGGAGTGGGGTGTGGAATCACTGACATGATGATATTGGAGCACCGCGAGGTCAGCTCGAGAACCGAGTGCGATGGTTGTCAGCACAATAAATATCGATAGATTCAGAAAGGTTCGTTTGGCCATGGGGTGTCCTTTGAAATGGTTATGAAAACCAGCGTGATCTCTGCTCAACTGATCAGGCGGAAATGAGTTTTGAGCACTGAAAATGCGTGATTGAGCCTCTGGATGGTTTCGGTATCCCCCCCGCGGTCGGGGTGCGACTGCATGACAGCCCTTCGAAATCGTTTCTTCACTTCCGGAAAGCTCTCTGGCATGCCGTCAAAGCCGAGGCTTTCTGCCGCAGCCAGAGTCTCTGAGTGCTCTGGTGCAATGCCCTGCCTGCCGGTCCAGAAATCGTCCATCATCCTCTGTATTGCATCTTCCGGGAGGCGGTACTGGGAGAGATCCAGATAGAACTGCCTGAGGCTGTCCAGGCTATCGGGCATGCCAAGGCCACCAACCACATCTGCAACCGAAAGGCGGATGTTGAGGGGGGAGATGACGAGGATTTCCCCCGTTTCGGCAAGCTGGTCGCGTAACCTATAAAGTACGTGAAACAGCAGAAAATGTACCGGATAGAGGTTTTCCGGCTCGTTGAACCGAACCTCGCCAATCAGTTGCCATGGCGGTTGCTGCAACGACTTGATCAGCCCCAGCTCGTTGATGCCTGCCGGAGCGCGACGCAGCTCATGCTCAACGGCTACCAGCATATGCTGAATTTGCTGTTCCAGCACAGCGTCGCTGTCGCTTTGATGGACCCGCGGTATTTTCGGGCCAGAAGTGAAGTTCGCCATGGACCCATGGTAGGGGACTGGGCGCGATCAGGAAAGGGCGGAGAGTTCGGGGATCCCGCCCATAAACATGGCGGTGGAGAAACGGGTCGCCAGGAGGGCTTCCCGGTCAGCGGTTTCCGGTGCCTGACGAGCCCGGCGTGCAACCGCGAGGCTCATTTCATAGGCAACCCCGAAGAATGCGGCGCACAGGTACTCGTGGTCCAGCTCGGGTAACAAGCCGCGCTTCATGGCTTTTCTCAAGTCTTCTTCAAGCGATAACATCGCCAGTCCCAGAATATCGGAGCCAAAGAGCTCGCGCAGGGCCCGGTCATTACGGTGCGCCAACTCGTAGACGAGCGGGTCGCGGGCGGTGGCTGTGTACAGCGATAGATAGGCGTAATGGATAAAGTCTTCTCTGCTATCTGCAGCGCGCCGGTTCTGGATCAGATTGTCGTTGAGACGGGCCAGAAAATCCGTCAGCAGGGCCGCGAAAATATCCTGTTTGCTTGAGAAATAATTATAGAAGGTGCCCGCAGCCAGACCAGTGTGACGGACAATGTCCCGGATGGTGGAGTTGTCGTAGCCTTGTTCCCGAAAACATTCCCGGGCCGCATCAAGAATGGCGTTGCGGTTTCGGGCCCGGTTAAGTTCCCGTTTTCCGGTGATTGCTTCTTTCGACTGCAACATATCCATGTTGGCATCCTGTCCCTGAATCCATGTGACGCGTATAATCCCACGCTCATTTATCCTGTGAACGTAGTTGGTATGTCCGAAGCCATGATAGCCAGTCCCGAACAGTCTCAGACCGCTGAGTTTGAGCGCAGCCAGAAACTGGAGCTGAACAAACTGCAGAAACGTCTGCGCCGTGAAGTCGGCCAGGCTATTGCTGAATTCTCGATGATTGAAGCCGGAGACAAGGTTATGTGCTGTCTGTCTGGTGGCAAGGATTCCTATGCCATGCTGGACATTCTGCTCAACCTGCAGAAAAGCGCACCGGTTTCTTTCGATCTGATTGCGGTCAACCTGGACCAGAAGCAGCCGGGGTTCCCTGAGGAAGTGTTGCCCGAGTACCTGAAAGCCCTGGGTATCGAGTATCACATCATCGAGAAGGACACCTACAGTATTGTTAAGGAAAAAGTACCAGAAGGGAAGACTACCTGCGGTCTGTGCTCCCGACTACGTCGTGGGATCCTCTATAATTTTGCTGAAGAGCATGGTGTGACCAAGATCGCGCTGGGCCATCATCGTGATGATTTGCTGGAAACCCTGTTCCTGAACATGTTCTACGGTGGCAAGCTCAAGTCCATGCCCCCTGTGTTGCACAGTGACGATGGGCGCAACACCGTCATCCGGCCGCTGGCGTTCAGCCGGGAGAAGGATATTGCACGGTATGCCGCGCTACGGGAGTTTCCGATCATTCCCTGCAACCTGTGCGGTTCCCAGGAAAACCTTCAACGCCAGGTGATCAAGGACATGTTCCAGTCCTGGGACAAGCAACATCCGGGGCGCCTTGAAACCATGTTTCGGGCTATGTGCAACGTTGAGCCTTCGCATCTTGCGGACACCGATCTGTATGATTTCCGGGAAGGTAAGCGACTGGGTGGGAAGCGCCAGGCTGTTGAGACGGCGGATCCCGAGGAAAGCTCGAGCTTTGGCCGTCTGGATGTGCTGAATATCTAGGAAGAGAGACTGGGGGTCTTTGAGAGAGGGCTTTCAGGCCCTGTTTTCAAAAACCTGTTAAAGCCCTCAGGGGCATTGTCCAGAGCCCAAACAGAATCAGCAGGCCGCCGGTCACCTTACGGACGAACGAGTGGCTTTGAAGTCCGCGTACCCAGTTGGCAGCGTAGCCGGTAGCCAGCATGGATGGCAGGGTACCCAGCCCGAAGAACACCATGGTCAGGGACGCCGAACCTACCGTAGGTTGCAATGCAGCCCACCCAAGCGTGCTGTAGATGAGTCCGCAAGGCAGCCAGCCCCAGAGTATCCCGAGCGCCAACGCCTGGCCGACGTGATTGACGGGCAAAAACCGCCGTGTGAGCGGGGAAAGGCGTTTCCAGACGGGCGCACCCAGTTTCTCGACATACCGGATACCCTGCCACCACTGCCCCATGGAGAGCCCCATAAAAATCAGCAGCAGGCCGGCAATGCTGCGCAGTACCAGTCCGAGGTCTGCCCACTGGCTGGCAGCAGAAGTGCTCAAGAGCGCCACCAGGGCAGCAATCAGCGCGTAACTGGCAATCCGGCCGAAGTTGAACGCGAGCAACATCAGTGTCTGGCGGAATCGGAAGCCTCTGCCTACCGGCAGAGCCATGGACAGTGATGCACTGATGCCGCCGCACATACCCAGGCAATGGGTACTCCCGAGCAGGCCAATCAAAAATGCACTGGGATAGCTGAGGTAGAGTTCCGGTGCCATCAGCTTTTCGGAGGTTCCTGGTCCGGGTCACCGGCGTCCGTCGTGTTTTGCTGATCTTTCGCAGAGGGTTTATCAGTACGTGCTTCGTCCGGAATCATGTCTTTGTCATCGTCATAGAGAATCCGATGAGCAGGACCTTCCAGGTCGTCGTACTGGCCGTTCTTGACGGCCCACGAAAACAGGACAATGCCCAGGGCCACTACAATCAGCACGAGCGGAACCAGGATCATTACAATTTGCACGGCAGACCTCGCTGAGGCGGATAAAGTATGGGGGTAAGGTATCAGGACAGCGCCTGAGCGCCAACTGCTGGCTTGTCTTGAGCCACCTCTTGAGCTGGTGCTCTGCCAAGCCGGAGGGCGTTCAGTACTACGACCAACGAGCTGAGGGACATACCGATGGCGGCAAGCCAGGGAGGGACCATGCCAGCCGCAGCCAGGGGCAGAGCGCATACGTTATAGACCAGGGCCCAGACAAGGTTCTGGCGGATAACCTTTCGGGTCTGACGACTGGTTTTCAAAGCTTCAACCAGTTGCATGAGCTGCCCATTCAGCAAAACTGCATCGGCCTTGAGTTGGGTAAGGTCTGCTGCGGTGCCCATCGCAACTGAAATCCCTGCACCGGCCATAGAGGGTAGATCGTTCAGGCCATCCCCAACCATCATGATGCTACGGCCTTCGTTTCTGAGTTTTTCCAGTACTTCCAGTTTTTGTTCCGGTGATGCCTGACCAATCGCCTCCTCAATACCCAGAGTCCTGGCCACTTCAGCGACATGGCCAGACCGGTCCCCACTTAGCAGAATGGTTCGGATCCCGGCTTCCCGCAGGGCTTTGATTGCGCTTGCAGCATCTTCTCTGGGCTCGTCATCAAGCCTGAAACTGGCGAGCCATTCCTGATCAGACGCCAGCCAGATTTCCATGCCCTGATGACTCATGGAGTCAGGTGCAGGCGCCTGGATTCGATCCTGAATAAATTCCTTGTGGCCGATGTAGAAAATCTGCCCGTCAAGCATGCCCGACAGACCGCCACCGAGAAAGTTTTCTACCTGCTCTATCGCTGCTGAAGGGCGGGAGTGGAAAACCCGCGCGACAGGATGTTCCGAGTGTTTCTCCAGCCCTGCTGCCAACTTCAGGCATGCTGACTCATCCAGACTGCCGAATGTCTGCTGTCCGATAAGGCTCAGTTCGCCTTTTGTCAGAGTGCCGGTTTTGTCGAAAATAATGGTGTCGATGGTGTTCATCGATTCCAGTGTGTGACCACGGGTGGGCAGAAAGCCCAGTCGTCTCAGCTTTACCGTTGCCGAGGTGATCGCCGTAGGCGTCGCGAGGGAAAGGGCACAGGGGCAGGTGACAACCAGTACTGAAAGGGTAATGTCGAAGGCGTTATTCGCTCCTGCCAGCCACCATCCAACCCAGACAATCGGCGCGAGAATCAGAACCCGCCCGACAAACTTTCCCGCGATCCGGTCCGCCATTCGGGCTACGGGTGGCTTTTCGGCCTGAACCCGGTCGAGCACACGAAGTATGCCTGAAAGCCGAGTCTGTGCGCCTGCCTTGTTGACGCGCACGTCGAGCGGGTTTTCCCCGTTAATGCTGCCAGCGTGAACGATATCACCCGGTGATCGTGTTTCCGGAAGGTATTCTCCGGTAAGAGCGGCTTCATTCAGAGTGGATTGGCCACGAATGATTTCCCCGTCAATGGGCAGGGTTTCGCCTGGACGGATTCGAACAATGTCGCCCGGCCTAATCTGGTGGGCCGGCACGATATCCGTCTGACTGCCTTCCACCCGGGCTGCGACCGTAGGATGAAAGCCAGCCAGTGCATTACCTGTCAGCCCCGCCCGGTAACGTGCCTGCACTTCAACGTAGCGGCCCAGTAGCAGGAAGAAGGTAAACATGCACACGGACTCGAAGTAGACTTCCTCGCCACCGAAAACTGTCACCCAGGTACTGGCCAGATACGCAAGGCCGATGGCAATGGCAACCGGGACGTCCATGGTAAGTTGTCGGCTAGTTATGTCCCGGCGGGCGTTGCGAAAGAAGGGACGCGCGCTGTAGAAAACCACCGGAGTGGCGATCAGCAGGCTGAACCAGCGAAAGAAAACGACAAACTCCGGTGAAATGTCATTCACCATGTCGAAATAGAGCGGAAAGGCCAGCATCATGCTTTGAAAGGAACCGATACCTGCGAGGGTCAGCCTGATGAGCATGGAGCGATGTTCCGCTTTAAGCGCCTGTTCTACCTCGTCTGGCTGATAGGGCCGGGCAGTATAGCCAAGTTCGTGTATGGCGATGAGCAGGTCGCTCAGCCTGACCTTATCCTGAGCCCAGATCAGGCGGGCTCGTTGGGTTGTATGATTCACTGAAAAGGTCAGCACGCCCGGCTGCTTTTTCATGTGGTTTTCCAGCAACCAGATGCAGGCGGCGCAGGTGATCCCGCCAATAAGCAACTGGGCTTCCTGGCCACCTTTAACAGGGGACACGAAAGAGTCCTGGACCACAGGGTGATCCAGTTCCCTGAGGCGGCCAAGCTCGGAGGAGGTTAACTGGCGTGGGGTGACTGCGGGCTCGGTGCGAAAGTCATAGAACCCGTTCAGCCCCTCGGTATGAATGGTTTCACAAACAGCCTTGCAGCCCTGGCAACAGAAGTGCCGGGCTTCACCATTCAGTTCGAGAGTAATGGGCGGATCGCCGGTCGCCGGTTCGCCGCAATGAAAGCATTCCAGGGGGGTCACCCTCGGGCAGAACCTTCTGCACGGACGGTGATCCCGTTCTGGGCAGGCAGCTGGGCTTCACCTTTCAGTCGCCACTCATTGTCAGGGCCACGCAGGTCGTAATACCAGCGACCGTTGATGTCCTCCAGCATTTGCCCCCTGTAATGCCCGGTTCCGGTTCTCTGGAATTGAATCGTTCTGTCCCTGTCTGCCAGGGTTGGGTGGAAAAGGTTCAATACCAGATACGGAAAATCGGCAGGACCGCTTTCAGTATTCAGGTCCAGGGAAACAGCGCGGCTATCAAAGTTGAGTTGTGCCACGATCCCCAGATCAGCCGCTTTTTGATCCCGGGCTATCTCGAGGTTGATTCCGCGACCTGCCTTGGAGTAATCGTCTGTCACCATCGTATCTTTCATGTTGGTCGCAACGATGATCATGACAGTGCACCAGATAATAGCCGCCAGGGGGAAAATGGTCAGAAACCAGAACCAGGGCTGGCGATACCAGGGTGCTACAGGAGCTTGTTCGGTCATATTACTCAATCTCGTCAAAAAACAGTGTGGTTGCCGCAATATCGATTATTGCGTTGGACCGACAAATCGGCTTTCAGTTTCCAGCTTCAGGGAATTATCGGTTGTCGATTCGGCCCGGAAACGTATTTCATTGTTGGACTCGTTTATAGATTCAGGCGGCACATCGACCACGGTCGGTAACGCACGGTTTTCTCCGCTTTCTACAGTGACGGATGTCTTTGTCAGAATCTGAATGTCCTCGAGGCCACTCACCGACAGTGAGAAGGTCTGCGGGACCTCCGTCATGTTGGCGATTTTCAGGGTGTAGGAGTTCTCAATACGGCCCTGGCCGTTAAAACTGAAGAGCGCACCCCGGTCCCGGAGGGCATCCATTTGTGCCGGTACGCGGGTGGCAATCGTGAATACAATGGCTCCAATCATCAGTGATAGTACGGCACCATAGCCAAAGGTTCGCGGGCGTAGCAATTTGGAGGTCTTGCCCTCGAGCTCATTTTCCGTGGTATAGCGGATAAGCCCTCTGGGGTAATTCATCTTGTCCATGATTTCGTCGCAGGCATCAATACACAGGGCACAACCGATGCATTCGTATTGGAGGCCATCACGGATATCAATACCGGTGGGGCAAACCTGAACACACTGGCCACAGTCGATGCAGTCACCGAGGCCGGCCTCGGCCGGGTCTACGCCTTTCTTTCGGCCACCGCGGGGCTCACCACGATTAGGGTCGTATGAAACGACTCGTGTGTTGGGGTCGAACATCACCGACTGAAAGCGGGCGTACGGGCACATATACAGGCAAACCTGTTCACGCATCCAGCCGGCGTTAAGGTAGGTGGCGACGGTGAAAAAGGCGACCCAGAAATAAGCCCAGCCGTTGGCCTGCAGAGTAAACAGGTCCGCGATCAGCTCCCGAATCGGATAAAAATAACCAACAAAGGTCAGACCCGTTGCGAGTGCAATCAAAAGCCAGGCTATATGTTTGGCTGACTTCTTTGCCATTTTCTCCGCCGAGCCGGGTGCCTTGTCGAGCTTCATGCGCTTGTTCCGGCTACCCTCAATGCGCTCCTCAACCCACATAAAAATGAATGTCCACACGGTTTGCGGGCAGGTATAACCACACCAGACCCGTCCAAACAGGGTAGTGACGAAGAACAGGCCAAAGGCGCAGATGATCAGCATCCCGGACAGAAGGATGAAATCCTTGGGGTAGAAGGTCATGCCGTAGAGATGGAATTCCCGGGCGGGGAGGTCAAAGTGGATGAGCGGCTGGCCGTCCAGCGTCAGCCACACAAACAGAAAATACATGCCCATCAACATCAGAAGACTGACATTGCGGATACGCTGGAAGAAACCTTTGACTTCCTTTACGTAAATCTTTTTGCGGCTGGCGTAGAGTTCTACAGTTCCGGTTTTGTTGTTTTTGTCGGAGGAATCAGAGGACGGGTCAACCTGCTTGACCGGAATCTCACTGCTCATCGTTACCTCCCGATGAAATGATAGAGCGGGGGAGCTGGCCCGGAAAGGGCTGCTGATCTTTTCAAGCCTGTGCCCGCGATGGAGCAGACACAGGGTTGAACAGACCAGGCCGGGGAAAACCCCGGCCGGAAGACTCAGTTCGACAAGCTGTAAACGTACGCTGCCAGGATCTGAATCTGATCGTCGGAGAGGCGACCGCCCTGAGCCGGCATCTGGTTCTGACGCCCGTTCATTACGGTTTCCTTGATCCATTTGTAAGTGGAACCATAAAGCCAGGTGTTATCGGTAAGGTTAGGCGCACCGACAGACTCCATGCCTTTGCCATCCGCGCCATGACAGGCCGCGCAGCCCTGTGCAAATACGGCTTTCCCGGCTTCGGCTGCTTCGGCATCCTTCTCACGACCGCTAAAGCTGAGCACGTAGTTCACAACCTGATCAACCTGCTCGCCGGTCATGTTGGGCATTACACCTTTAGCAGGCATGTTACCCATCCGACCATTATGCAGCGTCTCAAGAATGGCATCGGGCGTACCGCCATATAGCCAATCGTCATCTGTCAGGTTGGGGAAGCCAACCTGGCCTCGGGCCGCAGAGCCGTGGCATACGGCACAGTTGTTGGCAAACAAACGCTGACCAATCTTCAGTGCATCCTCGTTGGCAGACAGCTCAACTACCGGCGTACTCCCGTATTGTGCGTAGATCTCACCATATTTCTCTTCAGCGGCAGCGACTTCTGCTTCCCACTGATTTTGGGAGGTCCAGCCCAACAGGCCCTTCCAGTTGCCGAGACCCGGGTAGAGGGCCAGATAGCCCAACGCGAACACGCAGGTTGCGAGGAATAGATAGAACCACCACTTCGGCAGAGGATTATCATACTCCTCAATTCCGTCGAAGGAATGGCCCATTGTCCGGTCTGTTTCCACGTCCGTGGTCTGGCTCTTTCGGGTTGACCACAGAAGCCATACACAGCCAAAAACAGTACCGAGCACGATCACGCTGATCCAGACGCTCCAGAAGGTACTCATTGTTTCTTCTCCGTTTTTTCCTGTTCGAGAGTACGCTTTCCAACTTCGTCATCGTCGAACGGCAGGTGTGCTGCCTCGTCGTTGGCTTTCTTACGGTGTGCGCTATATGCCCACCAGACGATGCCAAGGAAGACCGCCATGACCAGAAGGGTGTGAATACCGCGTAGCTCGTTTAAATCCATGGGATCACCGTTTGTCTGAAATCACAGTACCCAGCTGTTGCAGGTATGCGACCAGAGCCTCGATTTCAAATTTGCCTTCAATTTCCGATGCTGCATTGGCAATCTGCTCATCGGTGTACGGCACGCCCAGAGTCTGCAGGGTTTCCATCTTTGCAGTGATCTGAGTGTGGTCCACACGATCCTCAAACAGCCAGGGGAAAGCGGGCATATTGGATTCCGGCACTACACTGCGGGGGTTGTACAGGTGCTGGCGCTGCCATGCATCCGAGTAACGACCACCAACGCGGGCAAGATCCGGACCGGTGCGCTTGGAGCCCCACAGGAACGGGCGGTCATAAACAAACTCGCCCGCAACGGAGTAGTGGCCATAGCGCTCGGTTTCTGCCCGGAACGGACGAATTTGCTGCGTATGGCACACGTGGCAGCCTTCGCGGATGTAGATGTCCCGGCCTTCCAGTGCCAGTGCGGAGTAGGGCTCCAGGCCCTCCACCGGCTCATTTGTCTGCTTCAGGAAGAACAGTGGGACAACTTCAACCAGGAAGCCGCCGCTAATGGTCAGGATGATCAGAACGATCATCAGACCAATGTTCTTTTCAATAGTTTCGTGTTTCATCTGGTCTCTCTCCCGTTACGCCGCCTGAACTGCTGCGTTGTCCTGCGCAACCGCCTGCTTCTGGCGAACGGTCATGTACACGTTGTAGGCCATGAACAGCATGCCGCTCAGGAAGATGACGCCACCCAGGAAGCGGACGAAGTAGCCCGGATAAGACGCTTCCAGCGCTTCAACAAAGCTGTAGGTAAGCGTGCCGTCTTCGTTCACTGCACGCCACATCAGGCCCTGCATGATTCCGTTGACCCACATGGCAACGATGTAGAGTACGGTGCCCACGGTTGCGAGCCAGAAGTGAACGTTGATCAGGGCAGTGCTGTACATTGCCTGCAGGCCCCACAGTTTGGGAATCAGGTGATAAACCGCACCGATACTGATCATTGCTACCCAGCCCAGGGCGCCAGAGTGAACGTGACCGATGGTCCAGTCCGTGTTGTGGGACAGAGCGTTGACGGTCTTGATGGACATCATCGGACCTTCAAACGTGGACATACCGTAGAAGGACAGGGAAACAACGAGGAAGCGCAGGATCGGGTCTGTACGCAGCTTGTGCCAGGCACCGGACAGGGTCATCATGCCGTTGATCATACCGCCCCAGGACGGAGCCAGAAGAATCAGGGACATGACCATGCCAGCAGTCTGGGCCCAGTCAGGCAGGGCAGAGTAGTGCAGGTGATGGCCGCCGGCCCATACATAGGTCGCGATCAGGGCCCAAAAGTGAACGATGGAAAGGCGGTAGGAATATACCGGTCGCTCGGCCTGCTTCGGAACGAAGTAGTACATCATGCCGAGGAAACCAGCCGTCAGGAAGAAGCCTACCGCATTATGGCCATACCACCACTGCATCATGGCGTCAGTCACACCGGCATAAGCGGAGTAGGACTTGAACGCTGATACAGGCAGGGCAAGGTTGTTACCAATATGCAGCACGGCAACGGTAATAATGAAGGCGCCGTAGAACCAGTTAGCCACATAGATGTGTGGCGTGCTGCGCTTCATGACGGTGCCGAAGAATACGAGTGCGTAGACAACCCAGACGACCGCAATGGCGATATCGATGGGCCACTCGAGCTCCGCGTATTCCTTGGACGTAGTCAGGCCCATTGGCAGGGTGATGGCCGCCGATACAATAATCGCCTGCCAGCCCCAGAACGTGAACGCTGCCAGGCTGTCTGAAATCAAACGGGCCTGACAGGTACGTTGCACTACGTAATAAGCGGTAGCAAAAAGAGCGCTTCCACCAAAGCCGAAGATGACGGCGTTGGTATGCAGCGGCCGGAGACGGCCGAAGTGGGTAAAGGGCAGGTCGAGGTTGAGGGACGGCCAGACCAGCTGTGCTGCAATCAACACACCCAGCGCCATACCTACAATACCCCATACCACTGTCATGATGGCGAACTGTCTCACCACCTTGTAGTTGTATGTCAGGTTTGCATTTACTGTGCTCATAGCCTTACCAATGGGTTTAAAATGGGGGAATATGCGGGCGCAAGTATGGAGAAACCCTAAGCTCTTTGCAATGACTCAGGTCAACTCCTGAACCCTGTCAAATGCGCCTAAATCAGCAACATGGCACTCTTCCCTGTTTCAATTTTGGGGTCTTTTCGCGTGGGAATATGCTGTTGCCTGCGGTCTAATGATAGTCCCTTTAAAAGCCGAGGTGCATGCAATGGAATTGATTAAGACCAAAGGATATGAAAAAGGCACTGAAGTTGTAATGATTCTGGCTCATGGGGCGGGTGCACCGGCTGATTCTCCGTTTATGAAGGAGCTGGCTGAAGCGCTCGACCAAAATGGCATTCCCAGTGCGCGTTTTGAATTTCTCTACATGCAGAAACGTCGGGATGATGGCAAGAAACGGCCGCCGGATCGTCAGCCAAAGCTGTTGGAGCGGTTTTCGGAGGCTGTGGATAAGGTTCGGCAGGAGGTTGGCACTGAATGTCTGCTGCTTGTAGGTGGGAAGTCCATGGGCGGCCGCATGGCCAGTATTCTGGCCAGCGAGCGCACCGGTATTGACGGCGTCGCCTGTTTTGGTTATCCGTTTCATCCCCCGGGTAAGCCAGATCGGTGGCGCACCGGGCATTTCAGTCAACTGACCTGTCCGATGCTGGTGGTTCAGGGCACCCGGGATCCGTTCGGGAAACGGGAAGAGCTGGTGGAGGTGGAGTCAGAAATGAGCGGGATAAAAGTGCACTGGCTTGAAGGGGGCAATCATGATTTTCAGCCGCTGGCCCGGCAGAACAGCAGTCAGAGGCATCTGATTTTTGAAGCCGCCAAGGAAACCAGACACTTTGTGGATCAGCATCTCAAGCGCTGAGGTCAGTCCGCAGGTATGGTTTCCGACACGATCACCCGGTTACGCCCTCCGGCCTTAGCCTGATAAAGCGCCTCATCCGCCCTTGCAAATAAGTCGCTCTGCCCCTCGCCGTAGTTGAGCGCCGCAACACCCGCGCTCAGAGTAATGCTGGCGTCGGCCCCGTCGGGGGCGGTTAACGAGGTGGTCGCTGCCTCGTGAAGAATCTCCTGGCAAACCTTGAGGGCGCCTTCGACATCTGTACCTGGCAGGAGCAAGGCGAATTCTTCTCCACCAAACCGGATGGCAATATCCCGCGGGCGCTTTACATGCCCGGTCAGGATTTCCGCAATAAGCTGAAGGCAGGTATCGCCGAAGCTGTGGCCCCAGGTGTCGTTAACGACCTTGAAGTGGTCTGCATCAATCAGTGCCAGCGTAAACGGCTGGCCTGTTCGACGAGATTCGGCGCAGAGTTCAGGCAGAATGTTGTCCATGTGCCTGCGATTATGGAGTCCGGTCAAGGCGTCATTGAGGCTGAGAGTGGCTAATTGCCGGTTGGCCTGTTCAAGTTCTCTCATCGTATTCCTCAGCTGGGCCGTACGCTCGTGGACCTTGAACTCCAGATCTGTCCGGGCGTTGTGCTCAACGGCCAGCAACTTCTCGTTCAACAGGCGCCAACGTTGAACCATGGCATAGTTCAGCAGTATTACCTGCCCGCCAACCGCGACCTGCATAAGGGATTCCCGGGCGAGAAAATCTGCCAGGTATCCGAAGGCAGCCAGCGCATAGACAAGTCCGCCTATCAACATGATCAGCCACGCAAGCACATACCACATGGCCGGCTGGTAGCCCTGGCGCCAGCGCACTATTGCGATGAAAAACAGGCTGGAAATGACAGTCAGGGCCAATACTGTATTGAGCAGGATGGTTTTGTTGTATGGAAGAATCACGGTAAATATCAGGAATCCAACGCAGAGCCAGGCCAGCGCCTTGAGCACGTTTTCGGCAACTGTTTGTTTCTCCACTTCCAGGAATGAGCGGCCGAACAGAGTCATGGAGAGGGCGCACAAAGCGAGGGCCAGCGGGATAGATGTGTTGGCAAAACCGGCACTGTCTGGCCAGAAGTACTGGTTGGCAAAACCCCCCATTGAGAACATGAACAGCCCCATGGCTGCCATATAAAACGCATTGTAGAAGTATGGGACTGTGCCCGAGCTGAAGAACAGCAGGATATTGAAAACCGCAAATACGAGCAGGGCTCCGTAAAACAGACCGTGGGTGAGAGTCAGGTGATTGCTCTGGGCAATCACCTGTTCCGGGGTTTCGAAGCTCAGTGGCACGTTGAGGGCCCCGCTGCTTCTGATTCGCAGGGTTATCGCGCGGGATTCGCCCGGGGCGAGCGTGACGGGGAGGAGGAAATAGCGGTAGTCTATGCCCCTTGATTTGAAAGGGTACTGGTCGCCGGTTTTGAGGCGATCATACTGGCCGTTGCCGGATTGCCAGAACGAGACTTCGTCAAGCAGAGGATAATTGAGTTTCAGGTACCAGAGATCCTGGGCCGGTCCCGAGTTTTTTACGTTCAGATGTACCCAGTACACCGAGTTGGTGTGACTGAACACCAGATCGTGACCCATGGCGGGAGTCCAGGCCAGGCCGTCTGGCAATTCATCCGGCCTTACTGCGTCGTGGGCGGGATCACCGGGCCCCGCACTGTAAAAGCAGATGTAGTGCATAAGCGATTGTCTGGCTTGGCTATCTGTCGCTTCCAGAACCGGGCATTTCATGTCGGATGGCGGAGAATCCGGCAGAGCGGTGGCCGGCATCAGGTACAGGATCATGATGGCAAACAGGCGCATACTCAGCGACATACAGGCGTTCCCACAGACAACAGGTCAGGGAGTGTAGCTAAACCACACAAACTCCTCTGTTAAACAGTTTCAAATTTACAGGGTTGCCTTTGCTTCCCCCGATTACAGGTTTTGCATGGAACAGATTCTTGCGTTTTGCCGTCCAGGCTTTGAGGCCGAGGCTGGTCGTGAGCTTACCGACAAAGGCGCCGAATGCGGCGTTTTTGGATATTTCGAGCCGGAAAAGGGGCAGGGGTTCGTACGGTTTTCCCTGGCTGGGCCCGAAACGGCAGAAACGATGCTGGCTCGGGTAGACCTTGAAGACCTGGTCTTTGTCCGGGACTGGTTTGTTGTGCTTGGACAGTTTCCTCTGCCTGAGCAGGACCGGGTGGGGGCCGTGATTGCCGGTCTTGGTGATCTGAACCGGGGTTATCCGGGGTGCGCCCGACTGGAAATCAGATTGCCGGAGAATAATGGCGATCGTGATCTGGGAAACTTTGCCCGTAAGTGGATGTCGCCTTTGTCTCGCGGGTTGAGAGGGGCTGGTTTGCTGAAGGCTGACCAGAATGCGCCGGCGCCTGCAAGGCTTGAGATCCTGTTGCCGGATTTTCAGCAGGCAGTTATAGGCTTCAGTGTTGAAGGCAACCGGGCGCGTTATGTCGGCGGTATTCCCAGGTTGCGTCTGCCTGCTTCCGCCCCCAGTCGATCGGCGCTAAAACTGGAAGAAGCCTGGAAGGTTTTTCTGCCACCGGAGCAGGAACTGGATTATCTGGGCGGCGGCAAAAAGGCGGCCGACCTGGGGGCCGCCCCCGGCGGCTGGACATGGCAGCTGGTGCGTCAGGGCATGTTTGTTACAGCGGTGGATAACGGGCCGATGGATGCGGAACTGATGGCGTCTGGACAGGTGGATCATGTGGAGGCGGATGGATACAGCTGGCGCCCGAAACGCGGGATCGACTGGATGGTGTGCGATATAGTCGATCAGCCACGAAAAACCGCAAATCTTGCGGTGGACTGGGTTGGCGGCGGCTACGCCCGGTTCGCGGTGTTTAACCTGAAGCTACCGATGAAGAAACGTTACGATGAGTGGCTGATCTGCCGCGATATCATCGTTAAGGGTCTGGCAGAGGCTGGCATTGGGTACAGGCTCAAGGCGCGCCATCTCTACCATGACCGGGAGGAGATCACCTGCTTCATCGAACGAACGGGTTAGACCGCACTGTGTTCCAGAACAGTGATTATTTCGTTGCGGTCCATCATGGGAACAAGCTCTAACATGAGTTCGCGGCGCTGTTGTGAATGGTACCACCGGTCCCAGTCAACTTCCGATCGCCAGTTGGCCAGGGTTATTCTGTGGTTGGGATCATGGCTATCGGACAGTGTTTCGCCTGAAATAAACCCGGGCGCGCTGACAGCCTGTTGCAGCACCTTGCGGGCGCGCTCCTCATAGGCATCTTCCAGGGTTTCCGCGATATGACGTTCAATGAGAACCCGGATCATGACTCACCTCCATTCGTTTTAACTGGTGTAAACAATAATTTAGCACGTATTCCTGAAAAATCAGGTTAGTGGAAAGGAGAAGTGTTTTGACGGCTGAAAAATACGACGCGGAGCTGGATGCCCGCGGGCTATTTTGCCCGGAGCCCGTGATGATGTTGCACAATCGCATCAATGACGTTGATCCCGGGGGCACCTTGAGGGTTATTGCGACGGATCCCTCAACAACCAGGGATATACCAAGGTTTTGCCAGTTTCTGGGGCATGAACTGATCAGTGAGCAGGAGCAGGGTGGAGAGTTTGTTTTCATGATCCGCCGAGGCGGGGGGGCGTAATCGTCTTCATGCGTCAATACCCAGCTCTGTGAGGTGGTTTAGAAACTCGTCCCGGTCCATCTCACCGAGAACCCGCTGGCCGGCCAGCTCCTGACCATCCCTTCGGTAGAACAGAATGGCTGGCGGGCCAAAAAGTCCCAGTTCGTTCAGAAGAGCCTGCTGGGCGGCGGTGTTTTCCGTCAGGTCAATCTGCAGGAGTTTATAGGGTGCCAGCGCCTGAATAACCTGGGGATCACTGAAAACGTTCCGCTCCATAACTTTGCACGAGATGCACCAATCCGCGTAGAAATCGAGGACGACCGGACGGTTTTCATTGCTGGCTTTCGCCAGCATTGCACGTATTCTCTCCGGAGCTTCCATTCGATCGAAGCTGGCCTGCCCGGCGGTCACTCCAGGGCCTGAAGTGACCGGTGCCGCTGTGAATGGTGCCAGAGGTTTTAATGGATCACTGGCACCACCAACGGCGCCGGCAAGCAGGGCCAGGCCGTAGGCGAATAAAACCAGGCCAAGTCCCTTACGGGTTCGCTCCCAGCCGGCCTTTGCTGCATCAAAGGCCCCAAGCTGGACCCCGGTAATGGCAATAAGAATTCCCCAAAGCATCAGCGCCAGCCAGGCAGGGACCAGCCGTTCGATCAGCCAGATAGCGACGGCCAGAAGCATGACACCATAGAAATGCTTGACTGTGGTCATCCAGTGACCGGAGCTTGGCAGCAGTTTTCGGCCGCCGACAGCAACCAGGATCAGGGGAACCCCCATGCCAAGACCCATGGCAAACAGCGCAACGCCACCTATGAATGCATCCTGTGTGGTGGAAATATACAGCAGGCTTCCTGCTAACGGTGCTGATACGCATGGGGAAACAATCAGGGCCGACAGTGCACCAATCCCGAAAATACTGACGACGCGGGTGCCAGTCAGGCGGTGGCTGGCCTCGTTCAGTGGTTCGCGGATAAATCGGGGCAGCTGAATTTCAAACAGGTCGAACATGGATAACGCGAAGGCGACGAACAGTGCCGCGAAAACACCAAGCACCAGAGGCGACTGAAGCTGTGCCTGAAGATTAAAGCTTGCACCCAGCAAACCCGTAACGACGCCGGCCGCAGCGTAAGTAAGGGCCATTCCCAGTACGTAACTTCCAGAAAGCATGAGGGCGTGAGCGGTTGTGCGGGTGTTGTGCCCGGAGACCAGTGTCGAGATGATTGGTACCATCGGCAGGACGCAGGGTGTGAAGGTCAGCCCCAGCCCCAAAAGGAAAAACACGCCAGCGATCACCGCGGTGGACTGGCGGGAAAGAAACCCGGCGAGACCCGTCGCTGAAGAGGTATCGACCACATCCCTGGGGCCGGTGCTGTTATCACTGCTCTGGACGCGGTTGACCGCGGAATCATTCGAAGAGACGTTTGAGGCGGTGCCGGAAGAGCTCCCGGGGTAATACAGTACATCCCGGGTTTGGGGCGGGTAGCATAGCCCCGCTTTGGCACAGCCCTGGTAGGTAACCTGCAGCTGAGCTTCGCTGACGCCCTCCGGCAGGGTTATCGGGACCCGGGCCTCCACCGGATCATAAAAGACGGACACTTTTCCGAAGTATTCGTCCTGAATAGTCTCGCCTTTGAGCGAGAACTGTGGCTTTCCAGTTTCGACGCCTTCCGTGACAGGGGTAATGCGCACGCGGCCCTGATAGAGGTAGTGACCCGGCGTAATGTTCCAGGAAAGAATGACGGCGCCGTTATCTGTGCTGTAACTGAAAGGCAGCGCTTCATCGACAGGCAGAAAGCCATTATCGGTACCACCGAACAAAGAACTGCTGCTGTTCCCGAGAGCCATCACGCTGCCAGTGGACAGTAACAGCGTCAAAAAGGCTAGAATTGGAGTCAATAGCCGTGTTTTCTGTTGGCAGTCGTCGAGTACCGCAGCGAAGGCTGTCATAGGTTTTTCTGATTCCTGTCTGGTCATCGTTTCGAGGCGAAGTGTCCGTGACGGGTTACTTGTCACGCTGACCGTGTTGGTTTCAGCGTCAATGGACAAGGGTGGAGGACCAAAGTTCCCTCTGGTATTGAACGCAGTAAAGTCGCACAATAGCCACCCAATGAATCACAGTCCAAATGATCTTATCATGCTGTTTAATGACCTGTTCCGGGAAACTTACCGGACGATTCTGGTCAGAGGCAACGATGAACCTGAGTACTTGCCTGCGAGCGGGCCCAATGGCCTTGCCCAGGTCATTTTTGCACACGGCTATTATGCCAGTGCTCTGCACGAAGTCAGCCACTGGTGTATCGCTGGTGAGCACCGGCGCACACTTCATGACTATGGGTACTGGTACTGTCCGGACGGTCGTACGCCTGAACAGCAGCGCGCGTTTGAACAGGTGGAAGTCAGGCCGCAGGCGCTGGAGTGGCTTTTTTCAGTGGCAGCGGGCTCCCGATTCCACATTAGCGTGGATAACCTTTCCGGAGACGGAGCTGCGGACGACATGAGCTTCAGGCACAAGGTGGTGGAGCAGGCCGGGTTGTACCTGGTGGACGAGCTCCCAGGCCGGGCCTTAGACTTTTTGGACACTCTGAAATATTTTTATGGAACCGGAGATAACTTTGTCGAGGCCTGGCAGCAGGATATCCGACGAATCGCTCCGTCGTATTCCGAACTGGATAATCTGAGGAAAACTGAGACTGTATGACATCTGACCCAAAGCACACTGGCGACCTTCGGTTCCATGATCTGAATCTGGACAAGCGTTTGCTGGATGCCATTACGGCGATTGGATTCGAATACTGCACGCCCATTCAGGCTGAAACTCTCCCGTGGACTCTGGCATGTGAAGACCTCATCGGTCAGGCTCAGACTGGCACCGGGAAAACAGCGGCATTCCTGATTACCGCTATTCAGACTTTGCTGGAAACACCGATTCCTGAAAAGGAGAGGTTTGCTTCTGAACCACGGGTTCTGGCTTTGGCGCCAACCCGCGAGCTGGCGATGCAGATTGCCAAGGATGCGGAGCAGCTTTGCCAATATACCGGTCACAATGTTGTAACTGTTGTTGGTGGGATGAATTACGACAAGCAGCGGGATCAGTTGCAGAACGGAATTGTCGATATTCTGGTAGCCACTCCCGGACGCCTGATTGATTTTCTAGGATCCCAGGACGTTTTCCTTGACCAGCTTGATATCCTGATCCTCGATGAGGCGGACCGGATGCTGGACATGGGCTTTATTCCCGATGTTAAGCGGATCATCCGCAAGTGCACCGCGAAGGACGATCGTCAGACACTGCTGTTTAGTGCCACGTTTAATCAGGATGTTCTCAACCTGGCTTCCATGTGGACCAAAAATGCCGAGTTTGTGGAAATCGAACCCGAGCAAAAGACGGCAGAACGGGTCGAACAGACGGTATATCTTGTTGGTGACGACGAGAAACTGCCTGTTTTGGTGAATTACCTCAAGCGCCCGGAAGTGGAGAAGGCCCTTGTCTTTGCCAATCGTCGGGACCAGTGTCGTGACCTGGAAGAGGATCTGCGCAACCAGGGAGTCAAGGTGTCCCTGATGTCGGGCGAAATAGCCCAGAATAAACGCCTTAAAACTCTGGATCAGTTCAAGAAAGGCAGCATTCAGGTCCTGGTGGCTACGGATGTGGCCGGTCGTGGTATTCACGTTAATGGTGTGACTCACGTGTTTAACTACAATCTTCCCGACAATGCGGAGGATTATGTACATCGTATTGGTCGCACCGGCCGTGCGGGCAAGCATGGGGTTTCCATCAGTTTTGCGGGTGAAGATGATTCGTTTGCGCTGCCGGCGATTGAGAGCTACATCAGCCAGAAACTGAAGACGGCGGTTCCCGATGAGGCACTCATGGCAACGATGGAGAACCCGCCCATTACCCGTAAACGCGGTGGTCGTCGCCCTCAGGGTGGACGTGGTCCGGGTAGTCGCAATCAGCGACCGCGCAGGAACTGATAGAGCCGGAAATGACAATGTTGATCGTAGCAGACGAGAATATTCCGTTACTTGACTCTTTTTTTGGAGATATCGGCGAGATACGTCGTGTGTCTGGACGGACCATGAGTGCCGATGATGTCAGGGATGCAGATATCCTTCTGGTGCGCTCCGTAACCAGAGTAGGTCGTGAATTACTCGAAGGCAGCCGGGTTCGTTTTGTCGGTACGGCAACGATCGGGACCGACCACGTAGATCGGGAGTGGTTGGAGCGGAACGGTATCAGTTTTTCAGCGGCGCCCGGATGCAACGCCAATAGCGTCGCCGAGTATGTGCTGTCGATCCTTTCCCTTCACGCCGAACAGCGTGGCCTGGAAGATTGGACCCGGATCAGCGTCGGTATTGTTGGTGTGGGCAATGTTGGCGGAGAAATCGCCCACAAACTGGATAGGCTTGGATTTGATATCCGGCTCTGTGACCCACCGAGGGCCGAGCGCGAAGAAGAAGGTGGTCCGCAGTTCGTGTCCCTTGCTGAGGCCCTTGAGTGCGATGTAGTGACTCTGCATACCCCGCTTACCAAAGAGCAGCCTTATTCCACATACCATATGGTCGGGGAGCGGGAGCTGGATGCGCTGACCTCGGACCAGCTGTTGATCAACGCAGGTCGTGGTGAGGTTGTCGATACAGTTGCACTGCAGGCCCGGCTGGAGCAGGGCGATGCACCTCTGGTGGCTCTGGATGTCTGGGAGCAGGAGCCTCGGATCAGTCCGGATCTCGTTGATCAGCTCTGGCTTGCAACGCCACATGTTGCCGGGTATAGCCTTGAAGGTAAGGTTCAGGGTACGGAGATGATTTACCAGGCATTGAGCCGTTTCCTTGGTTTGCCAGTCCGTAAGAAAGCGGGGCAGTTTCTGCCAGAACCTGCGCTGAGCAAGGTGTCCTTCACCAGTGCTGCCGATGAGGATGATGCTGTCAGAATTGCTTTGCGAGTCTGTTACGATCCGCGTCGGGACGATACACGCCTGAGAGCCGCCATGGGAGGGTCGGCGGATGAGCGGGCCGCCGCCTTTGACCGCTTGCGGCGGGACTATCCAGTGCGAAGGGAATGTTCCAGTCTGAAAGTCCAGCTCAAAGGGACCAGTAAGTCCTTGCAGGACAGTTTCCGTGCGATTGGATTCAAGCTGAAGATCTGACTGATTTCTGGCACGAAGATGAATAAAAAACCGGGGTCATTGCCCCGGTTTTTTATTTACAGGTTCGCCTGTTTTAAGGCCTTAATGCGGTCTTCCAAGGGCGGATGGGTCATGAACAGGGCACTCAAGCCTGCTCGCGCTCCCCGGTTAATACCAAAAGCCTGCAGAGTGTCCGGCATCTGATCCGGCACTTCGCTTTCCTCTTTCAGCCGCGCGAGAGCGCTGATCATGGCTGTCCGGCCCGCGAGCTGGGCACCTGCAATGTCTGCCCGGAACTCACGGCGACGGGAGAACCAGAAGACGATTGTGCTCGCCAGTATGCCCAGTACGATCTCGGCGACAATACTGACAACAAAAAAACCGATGCCATGGCCGCTTTCGTTTTTGAATACCACCCGGTCGACAAACGAGCCGATGACGCGGGACGCGAAGATCACAAAGGTGTTGACGACGCCCTGAATCAACGCAAGCGTGACCATGTCACCATTGGCAACGTGGCCTATTTCATGGCCGAGCACGGCCCGAATTTCATTCTTGTCAAAGCGCTGCAGCAAACCCTCGCTGACGGCAACGAGGGCGTTATTCTTGTTCCACCCTGTGGCAAAGGCATTGGATTGGGATGCAGGGAAGATAGCAACCTCAGGCATTCCGATACCGGCATTGCTTGCCAGTTCAGCCACAGTATCTACCAGCCAGCGCTCAGCCGGGCTACGCGGAGATTCAATGATCTTCGCACGGGTGCTCCATTTGGCCATGCGCTTGGAGATCAGTAGCGAAATAATTGAACCCGCAAAGCCAAAGACCGCGGCGAATGCCAGTAGTGGCCCATATTGAATGCCATACTGAGACAGGTAGCTGTCCACGCCCAGCAGTCGCAGCGTGAAGCTGGCCACAAGAATGACGGCCAGGTTTGTTGCCAAAAACAACAGAATGCGCATGTGAATTCCTTGATCTGTTAATCGAACACCTGCAAGCCATGCATGGGACCACAATATGTGGCCATGGTTCACACGTTCAATGGATTTACAGGAATTTAACGCTCCTTGTCGGCAAAGAAGGTGGCCTGAACGGTCTCGCTAATATGCCCGGAGTGACCGCTTTTCAGAGCTGTGCGGATCAGGTGAATATAGGTCGACAGGTCTTTCTTTACCGAAGGCGGCAGATTTCCTCCGGCCTGGTCCGGGTCGTGTCCGGATTCACGGGTAAGATAAGCCGGTGCCGGGGCGCTAAGGCGAACAAAGGCGGTACGAGTGAGTACGGCCTGATCCAGAGCTTCCTGACGGATGGTGTCCACGTATCGGAGCAGCCCTTCTTCCTCAAGCCACAGCAGGGCCCCGAAACAGGCCATATGCCGTTTGCTGTGTAGCCCGAATTCATCCGGTTCGTCCGGGCCTGCTATATCCTCGACGAACAGGTTTACCCTTCTTGGAAAGGCCCCATAGAGCTGCACCAGTGCAATGGCAACATCTTTATAAAACTCCTCGACGTGAATGTCCGCCATGAAAACTCCGTTACTGCTGATAATTGCCCAGGAAATGTCCAAGCCGCGACATGGCGTCTTCGAGGGTATCCTCCCTGGGCAGGAACACAACGCGCAGGTGCTGCTTGTCGTCGATATTAAAAGCCGAGCCCTGCACCAGCAGAATCTTCTCCTGGATCAGAAGATCCAGCACGAGCTTCTCGTCATTGGCGATCGGGAATTTCTTCGGGTCCAGTTTCGGGAAAAGGTAAAGTGCGCCCTGTGGTTTGACGCAACTAACACCGGGAATATCGTTCAACATCCGCCAGGCCGTCTCGCGCTGTTCAAATAGCCGTCCGCCCGGGGCCACCAGGTCATTAATGGACTGGTATCCACCGAGTGCGGTCTGAATGGCAAGCTGGGCGGGAACGTTGGCGCACAGGCGCATGTTGGAAAGCATTTCAATACCCTCCATCAGGTCTGTTGCCCGATGCTTGGCGCCACTGATGATCATCCAGCCAGAGCGGTACCCGGCCGCCCGATAGTTCTTTGAAAGGCCATTGTAGGTAAAAAAGAGCACGTCATCCGCCAAAGACGCGGTAGACACATGGGTGGTGCCATCGTAAAGAATCTTGTCGTAGATCTCGTCCGACAAAACGATGAGGTTGTGTTGACGGGCCAGTTCGATGACCTGTTCAAGCAACTCCGTGGAATAGACAGCGCCCGTGGGGTTATTCGGGTTGATCAGAACGATGGCCCGGGTGCGTCGGGTGATTTTCTTGCGGATGTCATCGATATCAGGGAACCAGTCCTGCTGTTCGTCACATCGATAGTGCACCGGCTTGCCACTGGATAGGGTCACGGCTGCGGTCCAGAGGGGGTAATCCGGTGCCGGGATCAGGACTTCATCGCCGGTATTCAGCATCGCCTGCATGGTCATCACGATCAGTTCGCTGACGCCGTTGCCGAGGAAAATATCATCGATATCGACCTTGTCGATACCACGCTGCTGACAATAGTGCATCACGGCCTTACGGGCAGAAAACAGGCCTTTGGATTCAACATAGCCCTGAGCCTGGTGCATGTTGTAGATGACGTCCTGCTGAATTTCTTCCGGAACATCCAGTTCAAACGCGGCAGGGTTGCCGATATTGAGTTTGAGTACCCGGTGGCCTTCCTCTTCGAGGCGACGCGCTTCCCGCAGAACTACGCCACGTATTTCGTAACACACGTTATCCAGCTTGGCGGATTTGTAGTAGTTCTGCATAAGACCCGGGTTTCCTTCATCTGAGTGCGGAAAATAAGATTTGCCGTAGGGCAGGCCTTTATTCTAGCGGAGCGAAGGGCGCGGGCAACAGGGTAATTATGATGAATTGTGGCGTAGTCAGGGATATTTAGCGGGCAAAGCTGAAGTCAATTTTCAGATAGCTCCTCTCAGGGACCGGAAAGTCGTGTATTTCCCAAAAGAGTTGTGCACAATATAAATGTGCAAAATACAAAATACAGAAAAATGGAGAGCTGCCGTGTCTGAACAAAGCATTTACGATTTCACCGTGAGCGATATCAAGGGCAATGAAAAAAGCATGGCCGACTATCAGGGCAAAGTACTTCTGATCGTCAATACTGCAAGCAAATGTGGGTTCACACCCCAGCTTGAAGGGTTGCAGGGCCTGCATGCCGAGCTGGGCGACCGTGGTCTGGAGGTACTGGGTTTTCCCTGTAATCAGTTTATGAACCAGGATCCGGGCAATAATGATTCAATCAGTGAGTTCTGCAGCCTCAATTACGGTGTAGATTTCCCGATGTTCTCGAAGATTGAGGTCAATGGGGATGGCGCTCACCCGCTCTTCCAGTTTTTGAAAAAAGAAGCGAAGGGGGTGATGGGATCCGAGAAGGTTAAATGGAACTTCACCAAGTTTCTGATTGGCCGGGATGGAAAAGTGATTCGTCGTTATCCGCCGACAGCCAAGCCGCAGGACATTCGAAAAGACATCGAGAACTTACTGTAATCATGGATGCCTCAAATGATCTGCTGGCTCTGGATAACCAGATCTGTTTTGCCCTTTATGCGGCGAGCAGGGAAATAACTGCGCGTTATCGCCCACTGCTGGCAGATCTTGAGCTGACCTATCCCCAGTATCTGGTGATGCTTGTGCTCTGGGAGCAGGAACTTGCGGGGAATGTCACTCGCGTTTCGAGCCTGGGGAAACGGCTGCGCCTTGATTCAGGCACGCTGACGCCCTTGCTTAAGAGACTGGCTGATCGTGGGCTGGTTCTCAGGCAGAGAAGCACTGAGGATGAACGCGTGGTGACGCTGTCGCTCACCGAATCGGGTCGAGCCTTGCGGGCAAAAGCTGAGGCCGTGCCGGGGCGACTTTTGTGTGGGCTTCGGATTGCCCCTGAACGTCTGCTGGCTCTCCGGAAGGAGCTTAAGGCCGTGCTTATGGCTTTGGAGGAAGAAGGGGAGCCCAGCGGTTGATGGCTGATTTCAGCTCCTCACGGTTGTAAGGTTTGGTGATGTAGTCATTCATCCCGGATGCAATACAGTCCTCCCTGTCACCCTGCATAACGTTGGCAGTCACTGCGATAACGGGCAGGTCCTGCCAGTCTTTGTTCTCGCGGATTTTGCGGGTTGCTTCGTAACCGTCCATCACGGGCATCTGGCAATCCATCAGAACCAGGTCATAGCCCTTGATCTTCAGGGCCTCAAGGGCTCTCTGGCCGTTCTCGGCATGATCGACCTGGTGCCCCAGCTTTTTCAGAAGGCTGCTGGCAACGAGTTGATTAACCTGATTATCTTCCACAAGCAGGATGTTTAGCGAACGAGAGGGCAGTTCTTTGGTGGTTTTCTGTGCCTCTCGATCTTTGGGCTCCTTCGGGGTGATTCCGGCGGCCAGACACAGACAGCGGTGCAGTTCACTTCTGCGCAACGGGAGTGAAAGTACCTGCTGACCCGGTTTTCCGGGGCTGACAGTACCTGTGCGGTCAGCCAGGATGACACCTTGTCCGGTCCAGGCATTGGCGAACGCTATCGCTTCATGATCTTCGGCAGTCGCCGCAACCACCAGAATGCCTTCCGGGTACCTGCTTGCGCCCCGGACCGGGATATCCCATGCCCTCAGTTGTGACTCAATGGCGAGCCTGTGAGGGTTGTTGGGTGGAATGGACATGGCCACGCCGGTATCCCGAAGCCTGGCTGCGAAGTCGGGCAGACCTTGTGAACCGCTATCGTCATGGAGCGGAAGGGGAAGGGTTACGGTAAAGTGAGTGCCGCTTCCTTCCCGGGAATCCACCAGGATTTGACCGTGCATGCGTTCAACCAGCTGGCGGCACAGTGTCAGGCCAAGGCCAGTGCCGCCATAGAGTCGTGTGGTATCTGCATCCGCCTGAGAAAAGGGGGAAAAAATACGGTGTAATCCCTCGTTGGACATGCCAATACCGGTGTCGATGACGTCAATGCGCAAACTGCCGCCCGAATAAGTGGTCTTAATGCGCACCGAGCCCCCTTCGGTAAATTTGATTGCGTTACTTAGCAGGTTGTTAAGGATCTGCCTTGTCCGGGTGGGGTCACCCAGGAAGCTTTCCGGAAGGGTGGGGTCGATCTCGTTTACCAGATCAATGTGTTTCCTTCGAGCCTGCTGGGCGTGCAGGGTGGTGCAGTCTTCAATCAGGTCTCGGATGCTGAAAGGTATGTTTTCCAGGCTGAGCTTACCGGCCTCAACCTTGGAAATGTCGAGGATGTCATTCAGCAAAGAAAGCAGGCTTTCACAGGCAT
Source organism: Marinobacter sediminum (assembly GCF_023657445.1). Classification (NCBI taxonomy): domain Bacteria; kingdom Pseudomonadati; phylum Pseudomonadota; class Gammaproteobacteria; order Pseudomonadales; family Marinobacteraceae; genus Marinobacter; species Marinobacter sediminum. The sequence goes on from NZ_JAGTWY010000001.1 coordinate 926,848, forward strand.
TCAGGGCAATTTCCAGGCGGTTGCGTTGTCCGGTATCCAGATTGCCTTCAAGTGCAAGGCCCAGCATGCCGAGCACGCCATTGAGCGGTGTCCGGATTTCATGGCTCATACTGGCGAGGAAATTGGCCCGGCCCCTGGCTCGACGAACTGCATCCTCTTTGGCTTTTACCAGTGCCCGGTTGCCGCGCTGAAGGGCGTCGCTCTTTTCCGAGATCTGGCGGGTACGGTCTTCAACTTCCCGCTCCAGCTGGCTGGAGTAATTCTTCATCGCGCTTTCGGCGGTTCGGAGTTGGGCAAGGGTGGCATCCATGGTCTGGAGGTGCTGATTTATTATCCCTACCATGGCTCCGATTTCGTCTTCCTGATGGTTGGCAGGAACCGGCAATCGGACCTTTTCCGGTGTGCTGGGCTTAACCTGGCTCAGGGCACTAATCACATTCAACATCGGCCTGGTAAGCACCATGAAAAAGAGGCCCAGCAAGGCTACCGATAAAATAAGGCTCTTGAGCAGGCCGCTGATCAGTGTGTAGCTCGCGCGTTCAAGGAACTGAAGGCCGTAGTGATAGGTGTCTATGGTGATAATCAGCTGACCCAGGGGCAGGTCTTCAAGCTGGGGTACCCGGAGTTCCTGGCTGAAGACCCGGCTTGAGCCGAACATCAGATCGCTGGCCCATCGATACGGTGAAACCGGGCTGCTTTGGCTGGCCGCGGCCATAGTCTGCCCTTCACTGTCAGTTATTCTGACATCAATGGTCGCCGGATGGCGAAGCAGGCCGTCAAGCAGCTCCTCGGCGAGCCGGACATCAATGTTGTAGGCAATCTGGGAGGCAGGGCTGACACTAATGTCGATCAATGCCCGGACTTCTGCCGCCATGGCATCCCGGGCATTGAAATAATCCAGAGTGATCTGCGCGATGTTGAGGATCAGACCCAGCGCCATGGCGACCAATACCGTATCTCGGGTGAGCCGGTAGGAAAGCCGCTGTCTGAAGCCTTTGATCACGAGTAGTTGCTGCCCTTAGTCGTCGTAGTCTGCCTTTTTCTTCCATTCATCGTCATGAAGGAAGGTATCCCATTCCCGATCGAGCTTGGATTGTGACTCGGAAATGGCGGTATCTTTGCCTTCAGAACTTATGGCTTCCAGCTCCTTGATGCGGGTGCGGAAGCTTTTGACCGCTTTCATTGCCAGTGGGTTTTCACGGGATTTGCCCATTTCGGTGCTGGCCAGGTGGTAGGCATGTATAGCCTTACGGATCTGATTCTGTTTGACATAATCCCGAGCCTGGAAAACATGCAGGTCGGCGTGCGTCTTGTGAACCAGAAACAGGACATACTTGAGGTTCTTCTTGGCGGTTGAAGTATCAACGCGCCCGCTCTTGTGCATCGCCTCAATCATCTTGAATAAGTTCTGTAGAAGCTCCTTAACATGGGCGGACTTCTCCGGAGAATCGATCTTGACGGGTGTTCGGGGGTCCCGCTTTTCGACGATCTCGTTCTTGAGGTGCTGGGCGGACTCTTGCCATTTTTTTACAGGCAGATCCGATTTCAGCCTCGTAAGTTCAGCGCAGGCATCCTCCATGCGTTTGATCAGCAGGAGTTTCAGATCAGCACTCAGATATTGCCCCGGAATCTCCGAAAGTAGGCTATGGGCTCTCTTGTAGGCGTCTTCCTGAGCGGTAATCTTACGAACACGCTCGATACGGGCGCGTTCGCGCATCTGACTAAGAACGATGATGACGATCGAGACGGTAACGACGGCCGCCAGCAAAAGGACAATCGTAGTGGTATCCATGTTGTCAGTATTGACTCCGGCTTCGGGCTCAAATGGAGGCTGGTGGGTGAAACCGGCCTCAAAATACCGATACTTTTCAGTAAGTGACAGAAAGAGTAGCAGAGATGGGGCATTGAAACCGTTTAGAAATGTGAAAGATCGAAGGGCTTTTATTTAGATTATGAATGCAGTATGTCGATAATATTGTCGTTATGAATGACGGTTGATAAGGTTAAGTGGCAATAAAGAATGTTTTTCGCGTAAAGCCCGGAGTAACTCATGGACATTTCCCGCGTTGATCTTAATCTGCTTGTCTATCTGGACGTATTGTTGCGGGAACGCAATGTCACCAAGGCGGCCAATCACCTGGGCATAACCCAACCGGCCATGAGCAACGGCCTGAGAAGGCTGCGTGATCTGTTCAGTGATCCTTTGCTGGTCAGAACCAGTGAGGGTATGACTGCTACAGAGCGGGCAAGAGAGTTGCAGCCGCTGGTGAGAGGAATCCTGTCCGATATTGAACAGGCGGTGCACGAAAAAACACCGTTTTCGGCCCTGGAAAGTCAGCGGGTTTTCCGCATTATGGCCAGTGACTATGCGGAATCCTGCCTGATGCCCCGAGTTTTGAGGCGAATCCGTCAGGAGGCTCCCCACGTGACACTGGATGTACTCACCCCCAGTGATGTGAGTTTTCTGGATGTGGAACAGGGTCGCCTTGATATGGCCATAAACCGGTTCGACAAGATCCCTCAGTCATTTCATCAGAAGACCCTGTGGACTGAATACTTTGCCTGCTTGATGAATGCTCGTAACCCGATTCTGAAGGAGCCGTTCACCCTGGATACCTATCTGGAGGCGAGTCATATCTGGGTCAGTAAAACCGGCTTTGGTGTTGGTGTTGGGGTTAATCCAAAGGATGTGCAGCGGCTTGGCTGGGTGGATGAAGCGCTCTCAAGAATGGGGCGCAAACGTCAGATTTCGGTGTTTACCCGGCATTACCAGGTGGCGATGTTGCTGGCCGAGCAGCACGACCTTATTGCGACCTTGCCCTCCCGTGCGGCGTGGTTGCAAAAGGACAACGCCAATCTGGTGGTCAAGGTCCCACCTTTCGAAATCCCACCCTTTGAATTGAAAATGGCATGGAGTCCGTTGTTGCAGCACAACACGGATCATCAATGGCTAAGGAAGCTGATTGCCGAGGTGGCTGAAGAAGTAGATACCGAATTTGCACCTTTTGGTGCCCAGTTTGAATCGGCTGAGGCGCCTCGGGCACACCATTCAGAGCGGTAATTCCCTGAGTTCAAGAGAACTTCGGCCTGCATCCCACATGCGCTGAAAGCTTTCGGAAAGCAGTTTTACCCGACCGCCATCCGAGAAGTTGGCAAATCCCTCCGGTTTGTAGAAGTCGTGGCGGTATACCACGCCTTCCCGGTCAACCAGAAGGAAGGGCTGATTTTCCATGGGGTAGTCGTCGTTTGCCAGCCGTAATTCGATTTTGCTTGGCAGGCGCCTCATTAGCTCCACAAGTTGGTGTCGGCGTTTGACCAGTGGCTTGTCATCGTGAATGAGCAGTCTTACCTCGCTCAATCGATGCTGGCGCGCCAGGGTGGATATGAGTTCACGGAAGCGGAATCGATCGTACAAATCGTGCTCAAGCAACCGGTCGTAGAGCCAAAGCCGCTGACCTGCCTGACCGGTCATGGAGTCCATCAGGCCGAGCATGTGACTTTCCCCGGCAAACAGCCAGGTTTGTGAGTCTTGCCCCAGAACCATTGGTTGTTCCCGCTTTCCCTGCTCCTGTGCAAGTAATGACGGTGCCAGGCAGCGCATGTCGGCGTGTGGAATGCCAGCATCATCGTAAAAATCGGAACAGATGTGAAAGCCGGATCGCTGATAAAAGGGAATGGCATGTTTCTGGGCTGAAAGTTTCAGTTCATTGAAATGGCCGGCAGCCTCACCGATCAGGTGCTGAAGCAAGGCCTCACCAATTCCTCGGCCGCGGAACCCGGGCAGGATTGCCATGCGACCAATATGGGCGGTTTCGTCCAGAGTGGAAAACAGTCGGGCCACCCCAACCGGTGTATTGTCCGGGAGAACGGCAAGATAATGGTCTGCAATCTCGTCGGTATCGTCCCATTCCAGCGAGGGTGGGACTTTCTGTTCATCAATAAAAACTTGCTGGCGAATCTCGCGGATATGGTGCGGGGCGAGTTGCCAGCTGTATTTCCTGAATCTCACGGTCATGGCGAGCAACTACTCGAAATAGACTGAGCCCTGATTGTACAGGGTAGATAAGAGACCAAGGAGAGTCTCATCTTTCGCAAAAGATTCCAGGGCAGTCATGTCAATCCGAGCATTGGCGCATAGTAGCGGTGCCAACGGTCTTGCATCCCCCTTGAGCAGATACTGTTCGCCATCCACGAAAAGAGCTGTTTCATCACCAAGTTCATGGTAGGCAAACCGGGAGCCTTCATTCCAGCGCAGCTGTTCGCCTGCGCGAAGGGCAACGTCGAAGTCTTCCGGCGATGCCGGTTCCTCGGCCGGGACAACAATGTCCATGCTCTTGGGGGCGGTGGCATACTGACCGAACCAGAGAGACAGTTGACGTCGGTTGCCCGTTTTTTCGCGAATGATGCTGTCCAGTCTGTCGATGACTTCCGGTTGGATGGTTCCGGGGTTGTCCTGGATCTTCAGGTCCGGGTCTGTGAGGTGGTCCGCTGCATCGGACTGACCGCAAAGAAAATCTGTGAAACCGGTCAGAAGGTCGTCGATGGTCGGCGCCCGGAATCCCACGGAAAGGGTTATACAGTCGTCTTCTGCGATACCGTGGTGGCCGACGCCCGGCGGTAGATACAGCATGTCACCCGGTTCCAGAGTGACTGTTTCCTGGCCCTCCCAGCTGCTCAGTATCCTGAGTGGGGTGCCTTCAACCCGGGGTGAGGTGTGGTCGCATTGACCGCCGAAGGTCCAGCGCCGATGGCCCTGTGCCTGGAGCAGGAACACATCGTATTGATCGAAGTGTGGCCCGACACTACCTCCCTTTGGGGCATAGCTGGCCATGATGTCATCCAGACGCCAGTTGGGTATGAACCGGAAGTGCTCCAGCAGATCGGCGATGTCGGGAACCCAGTGGTCCAGACCCTGAACCAGAAGCGTCCAGTCATGTTCCGGAAGCTGGCTGAACCTGTCCGGTGTGAAGGGGCCGTTGTGCAGTTGCCAGGGCTTGCCATCGTCATCCTCAATGACAATTCGGGACTCGACGCCTTCTTCACAGGCCAGACCTGCCAGCTCATCGGCGCTCACAGGGCATTGGAATCCCGGAAACGCCTGACGGATCACCAGCGGCTTCTTCTGCCAGTAGTCACGCAGAAATTCAGAGGGTGTCACTCCGCCAAGCATGTCCATGGTGCTGCTCCAGATGTTAAATGTTGCGCGCCTGATCTATGGCGTTGCCAATATAGTTGCCCGGCGTGAGCGCCATGAGCTCGGCCTTGGCCGTTTCAGGGATATCAAGCGTCTCTACGAAATTCTTGATCACTTCCGGTGTCATTGCCTTGCCCCGGGTCAAGGCCTTGAGTTTTTCGTAGGGTTTTTCGATATTGTAGCGGCGCATCACTGTCTGGATCGGTTCTGCAAGAACTTCCCAGGCGTGGTCGAGATCCTCGTCCAGGCGAGCGGGGTTGATTTCCAGTTTGCCCAGGCCCTTGAGGGACGCTTCATAGGCGATGAGGCTGTGGGCGAAGCCGACGCCCAGGTTTCGCAGCACCGTGGAGTCAGTCAGGTCACGCTGCCAGCGGGAAATTGGCAGTTTGGCAGACAGGTGGCCGAGCAGCGCATTGGCGATGCCCAGGTTGCCCTCGGAGTTCTCGAAATCAATCGGGTTGACCTTATGGGGCATGGTTGAAGAACCTACTTCCCCTTCGACGGTCTTCTGCTTGAAATAGCCGAGGGAAATGTAGCCCCAGATATCGCGGTCCAGATCAATCAGGATGGTGTTGAAACGGGCGACCGCGTCGTACAGCTCGGCAATGTAGTCATGAGGTTCGATCTGGGTGGTGTAAGGGTTCCAGTCGAGGCCCAGGCTCTCAATAAATTCCCTGGCATTGGCGGCCCAGTCAATCTGCGGATAGGCAGACAGGTGAGCATTGTAATTACCGACTGCACCGTTGATCTTGCCAAACAGTTCGATTGCCCTGATCTGTTTCAGTTGGCGTCGCAGGCGGTAAACCACGTTCGCCAGTTCCTTGCCGACGGTGGTCGGAGACGCTGTCTGGCCATGGGTACGGGACAGCATCGGCTGTTCCGCATGTTCCTGTGCGAGCTTGGCCAGTTGGTCGATGACACGATCCATGGCTGGCAGCATGCCGTGGTCAAGGCCTTCACGCAGCATAAGGGCGTGAGACAGGTTGTTGATATCCTCAGAGGTGCAGGCGAAATGAACGAACTCGGTCACCGCATGCAGTTCAGGAACCCCTGCAATTTTCTCTTTGATGAAGTACTCGACCGCTTTGACATCGTGATTGGTAGTGGTCTCAATGTCCTTGATGCGTTCAGCGTCCGGCAGGCTGAAATCGCTGATCATCTTGTCCAGAAATGCGTTGGCATCGCCGGAGAGTGGGGGCACTTCCGTAATTCCGGTGTGGGCAGCCAGTTTCTGCAGCCAGCGGATCTCGACGGTTACGCGGTTCCTGATCAGGCCATACTCACTGAAAATGTCACGGAAAACGCTGACTTTGCTGCCATAGCGTCCATCGACCGGGGAAATGGCGGTCAGGGCGGTGAGTTCCATCGAAAACCTCTCAAATCATCAAAGAATCGGGTCAAAAGAAAAATTGGGGGCACACATGATACACCACCACTGCTCCTGAATCAGTCGGATCAGTGGTAAAGGGAGCGATTGGCTTCCTCGGCCAGCTCACGGGCGTGCTGAATGACCTTTTTGCGCGAAAAGATCAGCTGCCAGCGGCGGCCGCCGGTCTGGCGCCAAAGCACGGCTGAGCGGATACCTGACAGCAGCAGTGCGCGAACCCTGGCGGCATTTTCCTCGCGTTGGAGCACTGTTGGGTCCCCACTAACCTGAATGCGCAGCCGAAAGGTGCTAATGGTATCTGCGTAGATTGAGGCGAGGTTGCTGATCAGGTTGCTGTGAATATAGCCGAAATGGCTCGCGGTATGCCGGGCCTGGTCGATTCGACTGCCAATTACGTCCAGCATGTCCGGTCGTTTGTTCAGCTTTGATTCCAGGTGGATCAGATTCAGTACGTAACGCAGTACTTCGACATCTGGCTGCTTGCTCTGCTGACTCAGTACCGAGGAAAGTGTAACCAGGCCCTCACGGATATCTGTCAGTTCACCGCCATAGACATCAAGTGTGGATGCCGGGTTGGTAGCGAACAGGGATCGAATGCAGGTTTCCAGGCTGGCCTCTGAACACTGGCCGTTGTGGGCAATCTGCTGGACAAGGTTGGCGGCCTGGAACACCCCGGCGAGGGCAAGCGTCTGGTCGTGAAGGGATCCGCTCATACCTGTGTTTCCTGTTCCGGCGATTGGGGGAGGCGGTCGGGCAGGGGGGCGCCATCGCGCCATGTTTCTTCGATCACGCCACCACCGAGGCAGATTTCACCATCATAAAACACCACGGACTGGCCTGGTGTAACCGCGCGTTGGGCGTCATCAAATACCACCTTTACGCCGCCATCGATAATCAGCACTTCGCAATCCTGGTCCGGCTGGCGGTAACGTGCTTTGGCTTTGCAGCGAAACCGACTGGCGGGTGGTTCGCCTGCAATCCAGTCAACAGGGCCTGAGACCAATCCCCGTGAGAACAGGAGAGGGTGATGCTTCCCTTGCACCGCGATCAGTATATTCCGCGTCAGATCTTTCTCGGCCACGTACCAGGGTTCGTCGCCGAACTCGCTCAACCCGCCAATCCCGAGGCCTTGTCGTTGACCAATGGTGTGATACATCAGGCCCTGATGGCGTCCGATTACCTTACCGTCGGGTGTTTCTATGTCTCCGGGTTGCGCCGGAAGATACTGTTTCAGGAAATCGGTAAATTTGCGCTCGCCGATGAAGCAGATGCCGGTGGAATCTTTTTTGTCATGGGTGACAAAGCCCTGCTGCTCGGCAATCCTGCGGACTTCCGGCTTTTCCAGCTCGCCCACGGGGAAGAGCGTGCGGGCAATGCGGTCGCCGGATACAGCATGAAGGAAGTAGCTCTGGTCCTTGTTTGCATCAAGGCCTTTCAGCAGCTGTGCCTTCTCCGGGTTTCCGTCAAGCGGCCGCTGGCGTGCGTAATGCCCGGTTGCAATATAGTCGGCCCCCAGCGTGACGGCATAATCGAGAAACGCCCGGAACTTTACCTCTTTATTGCAGAGGATATCCGGGTTTGGCGTCCGCCCGGCCTTATACTCGGACAGGAAGTGTTCAAACACACGGTCCCAGTATTCGGCTGCAAAACTTGCGGTGTGGAGTTTTATGCCAATGGCATCGGCAACAGCCTGAGCATCGGCAAGGTCGGTCATGGCGGTGCAGTATTCAGTGCCGTCGTCTTCGTCCCAGTTTTTCATGAACAGGCCTTCGACCTGATAGCCCTGATCCTTCAGTAACCAGGCTGCAACGGACGAATCCACGCCGCCGGACATGCCGACGATCACTCGGGTGCTTTCTACAGGACGTTTTTCAGATGCGTTTGTCATGAATACTTTGGTAACGGTGAAAAGCCGCCGAGTTTATCATTCTTGCGGGGTTACGTCTGCGCATCGACCACAACATCCAGCGGATAGCGCTTTCCGTTTCGGTAATCTTCTATGCATTCAAGCACCAGAGGGCTTCGCAGTTTCTCTCCCAGCTGACGAATATCATCCAGCTGCAACCAGTGTGCGGCAATGATTCCGGCGTCCAGTTCGTCCGTTACACGCTTCAGGGCCCTGGCGGAGTAACAGAACCGGTAATAGGTGACTCCGTTTGCAGGCGCCTTATAGGTGTACACGCCCAGAAAGTGCTCGGGTTCTACCTCCCAGCCGGTTTCCTCAAGGGTTTCCCGTCGCACGGCATCGAGAATGGCTTCATCTTCTTCAACGTGTCCGGCCGGCTGATTGAACACGACGCGACCGCCGCTGAACTCCTCCACAACCAGAAAGCGGCCTTTCTGGTCTTCTACGATCACTGCAACGGTGGCATGTGGGGTCCATGTCATGGCTTTCGCGGTCTCCTTTTGGGGTTTCCCGGCTTCCGTTTTCCCGGCCGCCTCGTCGGCGGGGCAGGAACGTGAACCTTGATGGTCCGGCACTGCCCGGATTCGAGTCCATCCAGTGTCCAGTCTCCTATACGGTAGCGGATCAACCGGAGGGTGGGAAAGCCTACTGCCGCGGTCATGCGGCGAACCTGACGGTTTCGGCCCTCAGTTATGGTGAGTTCCAGCCAGCTTGTGGGCACGGACTCACGATATCGCACGGGGGGCTTTCTTTCCCAAACGGATGGCTCGCTCATCTTGCTGGCTTTGGCTGGTGCGGTGATGCCATCCTTGAGTTTGACGCCCTGTTCAAGTTGCGTGAGGGCCGCGTCGGTAATCTGCCCCTCAACCTGCACCCAGTAGGTCTTGGGCATTTTCAGGGAGGGGGAAGCGATACGGTGCTGGAGAGCCCCCTCACCGGTCAGCAGTAGCAGTCCCTCAGAATCGTAATCCAGTCTTCCTGCCGGATAAACCTCGGGGATCTTTATCCAGTTAGCGAGTGTTGCCCTGACAGGTTTCGACGTATCACGCCGGTCATCCGTGAACTGGCTGAGAACACGAAACGGTTTATTGAAAAGAATAAGATCTGCCATTCCGGTCAGTGGGCTCTGCTAGTGGTGTGAGTTCAGTTCGCAAGGTTACTGCAATGGCCTCAATTGGCAAGAGGTCAGGGTCTACGGGGTTGAATGACCGGGGTGGCAGCAAAAGGCAGCGTTCAATGGCGTAGCTGGTGAGAGGGGGCAGTATTTGCTAGATACGACCAAACCCTGCCCACCTCAAAAACCGGTGGGCGTAGCGGAAACAAACCCGGTGGATGCCTGATCAGGCATTCACTGCACGGGGTGGGTAGTCCCCCCGGCCAGACTCCTGCGAATCGGATTTATTTTCGGTAGATGCCCCGGAACTGTCCTGAGCCTGCTGCTGGAGCTGTTCTTCCGGAACAATATTGACCGCGTGGGTGCCTTTGTCGCTGGGCTTCTTGTCAAAGGTTACGGCTTGACCGGCTTTCAGTGTCTTGTAGCCGTCCATCTGAACCGAAGAAAAGTGAGCAAACAGGTCGTCACTGCAGCCATCTTCGATGATGAATCCGTACCCTTTGGCATTGTTAAACCACTTGACCTTGCCTCTTGGCATGATGAACTCCCCTGTTCCTTTGCTGTCACACTTTATTATTGGTGTTGTCTGACACTCGGTCGAGCGAACCCGGCCCGAATCCCGTTACATAAACATTGCATTGGTTTACATTATTTTACAGTCCAGTTTAACTTTCGACCAATCAGGTCTTCTAGTCAATAGTTTCTATTGCCGGAATGTGTGGTTGAACGCGGTCCGGAAGCGGTATCATGTTCGTATTGATAAATATCTCACGCCCGGTCCTCGGCACAGCTTGAAAACACGGGGCCGGACAACCACATTTAACCAGGGGCACCGATAAACCGGTAAAGAATGATGCGGACTATCGAAAATTCTCTACTAGTATTCAATCAGGGGGAGGACGAACAACCGGGGCGACAGGATGACCTCAGCGTTGCTCCCGAGAAGCCAGCCCTCAAGCGCCCTGCGCGTTTTCGGGTGGTTCTTCTGAACGACGACTACACACCCATGGATTTTGTGGTAGAAGTATTGATGACGTTCTTTGAAATGAATGAAGAAAAGGCGACGCAGGTGATGCTGCTCGTCCATACGCAAGGAAAAGCCGTATGTGGGGTTTATACCCGAGACATCGCAGAAACAAAGGCGGCACAGGTGAACCAGTATTCCTCGGAATGCGAACATCCGCTCCTTTGCGAGATTGAACGTGCGGACTGAAAGACGTTGGGGTGGCCCATGCTGAGCAAAGATCTTGAAATTACGCTGAATACGGCCTTCAAAAATGCCCGGGACAAGCGTCATGAATTCATGACGGTGGAGCATTTATTGTTGGCCCTGCTAGACAACGAATCGGCGGTGGGCGTTCTGAAGGCCTGTGGTGCAGATCTTAGCCGGCTTCAGGAAGAGCTTGTGGAGTTTGTGGACTCCACGACACCGTTGATACCCAGTAACGATAGCGAACGGGAAACCCAGCCGACATTGGGCTTCCAGCGTGTTCTGCAACGGGCGGTGTTCCATGTCCAGTCCTCCGGCAAGAAAGAGGTGACCGGGGCGAATGTGCTGGTAGCCATCTTTAGCGAGCAGGAGAGTCAGGCGGTCTACGTACTCAAAAAGCAGAGTGTCGCCCGCATTGATGTCGTTAACTTTGTGTCTCACGGAATATCGCGCGTTCAGGGCGCTGAGGATCAGGAAGGTCATGACCAGGCTGCTCCTGATGAAACCGGAGAAGAAAGTGGTCATTCCAAACCGCTGGAAAGCTACGCCAGCAACCTGAATGAGCAGGCTCGTCAGGGGCGGATTGACCCACTGATTGGCCGTGAGCACGAAGTTGAACGTGTCGTCCAGATACTGGTGCGCCGTCGCAAAAACAACCCACTGCTGGTCGGTGAGGCGGGTGTAGGTAAGACCGCTATCGCAGAAGGGCTGGCAAAACGCATCGTCGATGGACAGGTACCGGAGATTATCTCCGATGCCGTGGTGTACTCGCTTGATCTTGGTGCGTTGCTGGCGGGAACCAAATACCGTGGTGACTTTGAGAAGCGTCTTAAAGGATTGCTGGCGGATCTGCAGAAAGAGAAGCACGCAATTCTCTTCATTGACGAGATCCACACCATTATCGGAGCCGGGTCTGCGTCGGGCGGGGTGATGGATGCGTCCAACCTGCTCAAACCGATGCTAAGTTCTGGTGAAATCCGCTGTATCGGTTCTACCACGTTCCAGGAATTCCGTGGAATTTTCGAAAAGGACAGCGCGCTTGCCCGGCGTTTCCAGAAAATTGACGTCAATGAGCCAAGCGTTGAGGATACCTACCAGATTCTGAAGGGCCTCAAGCCGAATTTCGAGAAGCATCACGATCTTAAGTATACCGACAAGGCATTGCGGGTGGCTGCCGAACTGGCTGACCGTTACATTACGGATCGCCATTTGCCGGACAAGGCCATCGACGTGATCGATGAAGCGGGTGCACGTCAGCGCCTGCAGCCGGAAGACAAGCGTAAGAAAGCGGTTGATGTATCAGACATCGAGGATGTCGTTGCGAACATCGCCCGTATTCCGCCGAAGAATGTCTCTACCAGTGATAAGGACCTGCTCCGGAATCTGGAGCGGGACCTCAAGATGGTGGTGTTTGGCCAGGATCCGGCAATCGAATCGCTTTCCACCGCGATCAAGCTGGCTCGCGCGGGACTCAAGGCGCCGGAGAAACCGGAAGGCGCATTCCTTTTTGCTGGTCCCACGGGTGTCGGCAAGACCGAGGTCACCAAACAGTTGGCCAAGGTGCTGGGTATCGAGTTGGTGCGGTTTGATATGTCCGAGTATATGGAACGGCATACCGTATCGCGTCTGATTGGCGCGCCTCCGGGATATGTTGGGTACGACCAGGGTGGCCTTTTGACCGAGTCGGTTAACAAGCATCCTCACTGTGTGCTGTTGCTGGACGAGATTGAGAAGGCTCACCCGGAAGTATTCAACTTGCTCTTGCAGGTTATGGACCATGGCACCCTGACGGATAATAACGGTCGCAAGGCGGATTTCCGCCATGTCATTCTGGTAATGACGACCAACGCCGGGGCAGAAAGCATGGCTCGCCGTTCAATTGGCTTCAATGAGCAGGATCACAGCTCGGACGGGATGGAAATCATCACCAAGACCTTTACACCGGAATTCCGTAATCGTCTGGATGGCATCATCCAGTTTGGTGATCTGCAGAAAGCGACCATCACTCACGTTGTGGACAAGTTTCTCACTGAGCTGCAGGCGCAGCTGGATGAGAAGCATGTGGTCCTCCATGTGGATGAAGATGCCAAGGTATGGCTGGCAGAGAAGGGGTACGATGTCACCATGGGTGCACGTCCGATGTCTCGTCTGATTCAGGACAAGATCAAGCGGCCCCTTGCTGAGCAGATTCTGTTCGGGCGCCTTTCTGAGAAGGGTGGGGATGTGTTCATACACCTGCGTGATGATGAACTGGTGTTTGAGTATGAGGATGAGCCGGCCGAAGCCGTCTAAGTCCCCATTGCTCTTGCACCTGCGAAAAGACCGCTGCCATTCCGGAGCGGTCTTTTTTTATGTCTGAACGTTTGCTGCAGAAACAAAAAAGCCCCGAATGTCGGGGCTTTTCAGATGTCGGTCAGGCTTAACGGGCGCGGTACACGATGCGGCCCTTGCTCAGGTCGTAGGGAGTCAACTCAACCTTGACCTTATCGCCGGTCAGAATGCGGATGTAGTTTTTGCGCATTTTTCCGGAAATATGAGCAGTCACCACGTGGCCGTTACTGAGTTCGACACGGAACATGGTATTCGGAAGGGTATCGATAATGACGCCTTCCATTTCAATGACATCTGATTTTGCCATTCAGTAGAAACCTCTCTTTGAATGTACTTCTCGTGATTTTAAATTGCGCAATTCTGCCTGAATTATTCCCGTATGGCAAAGATCAGTTCACATCCAATGCTCGCCAGTGGCCTTCCCGAAGTGCTTCAATCGGTTTGAATCGCGTTTTGTAGTTCATCTTCCGGCATTCCCTGATCCAGTAGCCCAGATAGAGGTGTGGCAGGTCTCTTCGTCGGGCTTCCTCGATTTGCCACAAAATGGCATAGGTACCAAGACTTCGGTGTTCCTGTTCCGGGTTAAACACGGTATAGATGGCCGAGAGACCATCATCCAGCATATCAACTGCCGCGAGGCCCACCAGCTCATCTCCCAGGCGAATTTCCAGAAACCATGAATCCGTAGCGCCGTCTACCAGAAATGACGTGAACTGCTCCCTTGAAGGAGGGTACATATCACCATCCTTGTGGCGCTGCTCGATATAGTCGGCATAAAGGCGGTAATAGCGTTCGTCAAACGTCGCCGGCACCATGGTGCACTCCAGGTCTCCGTTTTTCTGAAGTACCCGTCGCTGGCTCCTGTCTGGCTGGAAATCGTCAACCTTTAGCCTGACCGGAATACATGCATTGCAGTGTTCGCAGTGCGGGCGATAGTAGTGGGAGCCGCTGCGACGAAAGCCCAGGGCGGTCAACTGGCTGTAAAGCTTTTTGTCGATGTTGGCCCTGGGGTCCACGAACATGGTTGTGGCTTCGCGGTCAGGGAGGTAGCTGCAATCGTGGGGTGGCGTTGCGAAAAACACCAGGGTCCTGAGATTACTCATCTATGCCTCCGGCCCGGTCCATTGCCAGCGAATTATCCAGTCGTGCTGATTCGGTTTCCGATCCACACATGTCCTGAGTATAGATAAAAACTCTTTTCTGGGAATAGTGCGAGCACCCATGGTGAGCAGATGCCGGCTTTCCACCTGGCAGTCCATGATTTTGTAATCCCATTCCCTGAGCTGATTGGCCAGATGCACCATCAATACCTTTGATGCATTCGTCTCCAGGGAAAACATGGACTCGCCAAAAAAGCATTGTCCGACCGCCACTCCGTACATTCCCCCCGCAAGTTCGCCTTTGTGGTTCCACACTTCGATGGAGTGGGCGGCGCCTTCACGATGAAGAGCGGAATAGCTGGCTATCATGTCTTCAGTGATCCAGGTCCCTTCAGCTCTGGTCGACGCACAGAGGCGAATAATCCGACCAAAAGCCTGGTCTGCGGTTACGGTAAAGCGTCCCTGGTTCAACGTGCGACGAAGGCTGCGGGAAACGTGTATTTCTTCAGGAAAGAGCACGCAGCGTGGGTCAGGGGACCACCACAGGATCGGCTGGTCGTCGCTGTACCACGGGAAGATGCCGCTTTTGTAAGCGAGAATGAGTCGTTCAGTGGACAGATCTCCTCCGAGGGCGAGTAGCCCGTCCGGATCATCCAGTGCTTCGCTTGCGGATGGGAACCAGAGTTGGTCCGGGTCAAGCCAGGGTAGTGAGGTCATCCTGCTCCGGTTTGTGCTGGAGTTTGGGTTGTTCTTCAACTCGAGAGTATCGGCTGACAGGAATCACCTTCTGAAACACGCTGTAAATACATCCTTGTACGCTTGGCTCCGCCATCCCTGGCTCCGCACAGTTTCAGAAGATGATTCCTGCCAGCCGTTGCAGACTAACGAGTTATTCTCCCCAGTCTAGCTCAATCTGCGTTAGTCCTGCTGATCAAGGAACTTTTCAGCGTCCAGTGCCGCCATGCAACCGAAGCCTGCTGAGGTAACCGCCTGGCGGTAGACGTGGTCTGCTACGTCACCGGCGGCGAACACGCCCGGGATGCTGCTCTGGGTCGCCATGCCCTCGAGGCCTGAACGAATATGGATGTAGCCGTTGTTCATGTCCAACTGGCCTTCAAACAGATTGGTGTTGGGTTTGTGCCCGATAGCAATGAACACGCCCGCAAGGTCGATTTCATGGGAGGAATCGTCCTTGGTGCTCTTAATGCGCATGCCTGTCACGCCGGTGCCATCGCCTAGCACTTCATCCAGGGTGTGGTCCCAGACGATTTTGACGTTGCCGTTTTCTGCCTTTTCAAACAGTTTGTCCTGCAGGATTTTTTCCGCACGGAGGCTGTCGCGGCGATGAACCAGTGTCACTTCATCCGCGATGTTGGAAAGGTACAGGGCCTCCTCCACAGCGGTGTTGCCGCCACCGATAACAGCTACTTTCTGCTTCTTGTAGAAGAAGCCGTCGCAGGTGGCGCAGGCGGATACGCCCTGGCCTTTGAACTTCTCTTCAGATTCGAGACCCAGGTACATGGCGGATGCACCGGTTGCGATAATGAGCGCATCGCAGGTGTATTCGCCGCCATCGCCCTTGAGGCGGAACGGACGGTTGCGCAGGTCAGCTTCGTTGATGGTGTCGTAGACGATACTGGTTTCAAACCGCTCTGCGTGCTTGAGCATGCGCTGCATCAGTTCCGGGCCCTGAACACCGTCGTTGTCTCCGGGCCAGTTATCCACGTCGGTGGTGGTTGTGAGCTGACCGCCGACTTCGATACCGGTGATCAGTGTCGGGTTAAGGTTGGCCCGGGCTGCATAAACCGCGGCTGTGTAGCCGGCAGGGCCGGAGCCAAGAATGATCAGTCGGGAATGCTTGGTTTCGCTCATTTGTATGTCTCTCACTGAAAAATACGGTACGACGTTTGTGCCCGAGAGGGCTCAATTTTGCGAGGAAAGTGCGAAAGGCTAACACGAAAGAAACGGCCTGCCATTCGTTTTGGCCAATTCCGCTTATAAAACTTTTCTATTTATTCAAGGACAGAAACCGTAGCAAGGAGCTGCCTGATCCGGTCTGCACTTTTCCCGGATTCTCCCTGCTCGAGTCGATGCTCCGCAACGGCGGGAAAGACAGCCTGGATGTCGTCAGGCAATACGTGGTGACGTCCCTCCATGAGCGCCCAGGCCTTTGCTGCTTTCAACAGCCCTAACCCGGCCCTTGGCGACAGACCATAGAGGAGGCCAGGCATGCGGCGGCTCTGTTCAAGCAGCCGCTGTATGTAATCAAGCAGTGCCGGGCTGGCACTGACACGGGTGACAGCCTGTTGAAGTGTCGCCAGTTCCTGTTGGGGCAGTAGTGGCTGGAGGCGTTCGGTCATGACGCGACGATCCTCTCCTTCGAGCAGTTCCCTTTCGGCTCTCGGGTCGGGGTAGCCCAGCCGGAGCCGCATAAGGAAACGATCGAGCTGTGATTCCGGCAGAGGGTATGTGCCGCCCTGTTCAATCGGGTTTTGCGTGGCGATCACAAAAAATGGGTGGGGCAGGGGGCGGGTTTCACCTTCGATGGAAACCTGCCGTTCTTCCATTGCTTCCAGCAGCGCGCTCTGGGTCCGTGGAGACGCCCGGTTGATCTCATCGGCGAGAACAACCTGAGCGAAAATTGGACCCTGATGGAAAACCAGATTGCCCGCCTCTTTGTCGTACACGGAATAGCCCAGGACATCGGCAGGTAGCAGGTCGTTCGTAAACTGGATGCGCTGATAGCTCAGCCCCATGATCTTGGCCAATGCATGGGACAGGGTGGTCTTACCCATCCCGGGAATGTCCTCGATCAGTAGGTGTCCCCGGGCAAGCAACCCGCAAATAGCGAGGCGAACCTGTTGGTCTTTTCCGAGAAGTATCTGATTCAGTTCGCTGACAACGGCGTCGACCAGTTTTTTCATTCCCGGTTCAATCCCTCACCCGCTTGAGAATATCGCCATACGCGTCAATCCGACGATCCCTGAAGTACGGCCAGATACGGCGGACCGATTCGCTGCGAGTGCGGTCCAGGCTGACACTCAAAATGCACTCCGTTGTGTCATCGGCGCGGGCCAGAAATTCACCCTGAGGGCCGCAAATAAAGCTGTTGCCCCAGAACCGTATGCCGTCAGATTGCCCGGACGGATCCGGCTCCGTTCCAACGCGGTTAGGTGCGATCACGGCAAGGTTGTTGGCCACGGCGTGGCCCCGCTGAACGGTCACCCATGCATCCAGTTGTCTTGCCTGCTCTTCAGGGTCGTCCGTGACATCCCAGCCGATGGCAGTCGGGTAAAGAAGGACTTCCGCACCAGCCAGTGCCATCAGGCGAGCGGCTTCCGGATACCATTGGTCCCAGCAAACCAGCACGCCGAGCTTGCCAGCGGATGTCTCAATGGGAGTAAAACCACTCTGGCCACTATTGAACTGCACGTCACCCGGTGTGAAGTAGAACTTTTCATAAAAGCCGGGGTCGTCCGGGATGTGCATTTTCCGGTAAAGGCCAGCCAGGGAGCCATCTTTTTCAAAAACCACGGCGGTATTGTGATACACGCCGTTCATTCGGCGCTCAAAAATGGAACCGACCAGTACAACTCCAAGGTCCCTGGCAAGTTCCGCTAGGCGGTTGCTGGTGGGGCCAGGAATAGGTTCGGCCAAATCAAAGATGTCAGTGTTCTCGGTCTGGCAGAAATACAGGGTAGAGTGTAACTCCTGCAGCACGATCAGCTGGGCACCATTCGCGGCTGCTTCCCTCACCAGTTTTTCAGTGGCAGCGAGGTTGGCAACCTTGTCGTCGCTACAGGCCTGCTGGATAGCGGCGATATTCAGGTGTCTGGTGTTTGCGGGGTTGCTCATGGGGTTACGACTCCTGCAGGAATTTGCATAGTGATGCAGTGCAGACTTCCGTGCTGGCGAATGAGAGCGTTGCAGTTGATGGGAATAATTTCCCGATCAGCAAAGATCTCCCTCATGATGGCAATAGCGTCTTCGTCCTGGCGAACACCGTACGTGGGTACCAGGATCGCGCCGTTGATGATCAGGAAATTGGCATAGGTTGCCGGCAGGCGCTCCCCATCCTCGTCAAAGAGTGGATCGGGCCAGGGCAGTGCGGTCAGCTTGTATGGGCTGCCGTCTCGCTGCCGGAACTCCAGCAATTCCTCTTCCATTGCTGCCAGCGCGCTGTAGTGCTCGTCGGCGACATCGGGGCAGGTCACGTAGCAGATATGGTCCGGCGCACAAAAGCGAGCCAGGGTGTCTATGTGACTGTCTGTGTCGTCCCCTGCAAGATACCCGTGATTCAACCAGAGGATTCGGTCAGCTCCCAGTAACTCGGATAAAAGCTGCTCGATGGCGGTGCGATCGTGTGCGGGATTGCGAGTTGGTGTCAGCAGACATTCACTGGTGGTCAGCAGGGTACCGTGACCGTCAGCTTCAATCGAACCACCTTCCAGGACAAAATCTATCGTTTGAAGAGGTGTGCTGCCAAAGGCACCCGCGTTGGCAAGGTGCAGGTTGAGAGCATCATCTTTTTCCCAGGGGAACTTGCCGCCCCAGGCGTTAAAGCGAAAGTCCAGGAGCGCGAGGCCTTCTTCAGTCTGCACCGATATCGGGCCATGATCTCTCGCCCAGGTGTCATTGGCTGGCGCTGGCACCGCAACGACCCTTCCCGGCAAACCGTTACGCTCGGCGTAAGCATTGAGGTCCCGTTCCAGCTCCTGCAGCTTAACTACATGTTCGCAGCTGATCAGCAGATGCTCGAAGCGGAGAACGGCTTTGGCAATGTTCGTAAAGACCGGCTCCACCTCTTCCAGGATGTCAGCCCAGTCAGTTCCGGGGTGGGGCCAGGTCAGCATTACGGCGCTTTGCGGGGCCCACTCAGAGGGCAACACGCGTCTGGATGTCACTTTACTGCCACCTTAAGTTATAAAAACTGCCATCTTAACCGACAGTCGGCGTCTCGTCAGGGCAGGGAACGGGAATCCACTACCCGTAAACGTTTGATTTTTATTATCGATCACTGCCGACGCTTTAATACAGTGTGGAGTACGCGGTTGTTCTCGAAATAGACCACAAAATCCTGATAGTACCATTGGGTGATCGGTGGCTCTCCTACCGGCCCACGAATCTCTGCGGGCTGGCCCCATGAGCTGCGGACAGAGTCTTGGGTCATCCCGGTTTTCGGGAAGCTCCCCTGGTAACGATCTGCCTGAGTGCCCACCGGAATCCGGAGCTCTTCCGCGATGGCGCCGGAAACCGGGGCCATGGTCAGTGTGGCAGCCAGGGTCAGTGCACCGAACAGGGCTTTGTTTTTTCTCATTGATGGATCTCCATTAATACTTGGGTCCCCGGGAAGCCCCCAAAAGGACATGGATAAAGCGTAATATCCGAAAAAGACTAGCAAAAGTCACTCGTTTTTCGTCAGTCTACTCTTTTTGGCGCTGCCGAATCTGCCAACGCATCACATGCTTTGCGATCTGCTGGCGGTCACTGTCCTGAATGTGTACAAACTCCGTGTGAACCCTTGCTCCCCCGGTGGTATCCGGCTGCACCTCGATAACCTGCGCGGTCGCCTGGGGCTGAAATAGCTCTGGTGGAAGAGTCATGCGGATGGCGAGCCGGTCACCAGTCTTCCAGGCCGGAGTGCTGCTGAAGAAGGCCAGACCTCCCTCGCTCAGGGTCACCTCCTGCCAGTCCTCCGGTTGCAACGGATTTTGCTCAAAGGCCATAATGCGCGCCAGCGTATCCAGCTTGCTGTTCAGTGATTTTATCAGGCCCGTCAGAAGGCGGTCCTGTTCGGCAAGGCTGGCAAGTTGAGATTTTACGTCCTGATCCAGTCGCCTGAATTCCGCTTTCAGGCTTTCAAGGTGATCGCCGTCAAACGCCTCTTCCTCAGGGGTCGTGGTTGGTGATAGCTTTCGGATTTCCAGGCCGATTCGATCTTCGATACGGAAAAAGTCCCGGCGTTCAGGTGAGTAATCTGTCGATTCGCTGGGAGGGTTGTCTGGCGGCATTCTGGCTCCGGAACTCGTAATTTTTATTAGTATAGAACAGTTTAGCAGTTTCCCGCTCCTCTGGAAGGTGCCGGGAAAAACCAGACCACGACAAACCCGAAGGTAGCGACAGGCGCCTCCCTATGTTCAGACCTTTATCGTTTTATATTGGCTTACGTTACACGGCTGCCAAACGCCGCAATCACTTTATATCCTTTATTTCGCTGACCTCCATGATCGGCCTCATGCTTGGCGTTGCGGTGTTAATCATCGTGCTCTCGGTCATGAACGGGTTCGACAGGGAGCTCAAACAGCGAATTCTGGGTATGGTGCCCCATGCTGTTATTGAGGGCTCTGGGCCGTTACAGGACTGGGAGTCAGTGGATCGTCAGGTGGAGCAGCACCCCAGAATCCTGGCAGCGGCGCCGTTCATTCAGGGGCAGGGCATGGTGACCGGTGGAGGCAATGTCCGTGGTGTCATGCTCAATGGCGTGCTGCCAGAGCAGGAGAAATCGGTATCAATCATTGAGAACCATATGGTCGAGGGTAGCCTGGACGATCTGGTTCCCGGCGAGTTTGGCATTATTATCGGTCGGCTGATGGCATCGAGTCTCCGGCTCGGGTTGGGGGACAAGGTGACCGTGGTCCTGCCTGAAGCATCCGTTACCCCGGCCGGTGTGTTACCCAGGTTGAAGCGTTTTACGGTGAAGGGGATTTTCAGCGTGGGGGCAGAGCTGGATGGCAACTACACCCTGCTGCATATGGCGGATGCTTCAAAACTCATGCGCACCGGGGGTAAAGCTCAAGGCATCCGGTTACTGGTCGATGATCTGTTTGCCGCTCCAAGGGTTTCGGAAGAAGCCGCCCGTTCGCTTGATGGTCGCTATTTCATTTCGGACTGGACCCGCACTCATGGCAATCTTTTTCAGGCTATTCGTATGGAAAAGACCATGATTGGCCTCCTGCTGATGTTCATCGTCGCGGTTGCGGCTTTTAACATTGTCTCGACTCTGGTGATGGTCGTGACAGACAAAACTGCAGACATTGCCATTCTTCGCACCATGGGCGCCACGCCCGGGCGCATTATGCGCATCTTCATTGTACAGGGAGCCGTGATCGGTGTGTTTGGGACTCTGGTTGGAACTTCGCTGGGGGTCCTGGGTGCTCTCAATATCAGTGCCTTTATCTCCTGGCTTGAGGGTGTTTTGGGGCACAAATTCCTGAGTGCCGATGTCTACTTCATCAGCTATCTGCCGTCACAGTTGCAGTGGCAGGACGTGTTCATCATAAGTGGTGCAGGTCTTGCGATGAGCCTGCTGGCGACTATCTATCCAGCCTGGCGAGCATCGCGGATCGATCCGGCGGAGGCGCTGCGCTATGAGTGAGGAAAAAGCGGTCATGCAAGAGTCGTCTCTGGTTATCGATTGTCATCAGGTTACCCGTACCTATAGTCAGGGCCCGGAAAAACTCACTATTTTCTCGGATATTTCGCTCCGGATTTCCAGCGGAGAGACAGTCGCCATTGTGGGTAGTAGTGGTGCAGGGAAAACAACGCTTCTGAATCTGCTGGGAGGGTTGGATCGGCCTTCATCCGGGAAGATTTCTATCTGTGGTCAGGATATCCATCGTCTTTCCGAGGCCGGCCGGGCGCGCTTCAGAAATCGCCATCTCGGTTTTGTTTACCAGTTTCATCATCTGTTGCCCGAGTTCTCGGCGCTGGAAAATGTGATGATGCCCTGCGTGCTCGGTGGTATGGCGGTCCCGGAGGCCAAGAAAAAGGCCGAAGACCTGCTTGCCAGAGTCGGGCTTGCAGAGCGCCTGGCGCATAAGCCGGGAGAGCTGTCCGGGGGTGAGCGACAACGGGTGGCCATCGCCCGGGCTTTGGTCAACGAGCCTGATTGTGTGCTGATGGATGAGCCTACGGGCAACCTGGATGAACATACTGGAGAGGGTGTGCGCTCGCTGATTGAATCTTTGCGGGATCAGTTCGGCATTTCTTTTGTAATGGTGACGCATGACATGAAAATGGCGCGAAGTCTCGGTAGAGTGCTCCGGCTGGAACAGGGCCGGCTGGTTCAGGAAGCCTGATCTGCGGCTTTTTGCTTTTTGATTCGTTCCTGACGCCTTACCTGCCAATCGGAGCGGATCTTGCGGCGCCATAGATACTGAATGATCAGGTAGGCAATGCAGGCAGAAGCTGTACCGACGATCATCGAGCCCAGATAAAGAGGGATGCCGATGTCCAGCAGCCGTTCACTGATCCATGCCCAGGAAAGTTGAAAGTCGAAGTTGAGTACCGGTCTGTTCAGCGCCCAGGCGCCTACTTTGTAGTTAAAGTAAAAAAGTGGCGGCATGGTAACGGGGTTGCTGATCCAAACGAGAACCACGGAAAGTGGAAGGTTTGCGTTGAACCAGATCGCGAAGAAGGCAGCGGCAATCATCTGAAATGGCATGGGAATAAAGCAGAACCAGATGCCGATAAGGAATGCGCGGGCTACGCTGTGCCGGTTAATGTGCCACAGATTGGGCTCATGAAGGATATCGCCAAGAAAGTGCAGCGATCGCATCGCTTGCACTTTCTCCGGTGTTGGCAGATAGCGTTTCATGAACTTCTTCGGCATTGGAAGTTCTGCCTGTAAAAGATTGAAATCCCCGGCAGCACGGAAGCGGCCGGCGAGTATAAGAATTCGGGAGGACAAGGATTGTCCGGAAGCTTTCACAGCCAACCATGGCCCTTTGATGGGCACGGTTCTGCGGTCTCGGGCGTTTTCGCCTTCTCTTGCGGCGTTATCTTACTTTATCGGTTGTCCGTGTTGCCACCTCCGGAATGGATCGCGGCATGCTTTGTGACAGCTTTTTGCATCGTCGCCCGTTACCGGTCTTCGCTTTTCGGCCGGCTTGCCGTCTTGTGTATAGGGGTCACTCTGGGCGCAGGGTGGGCTGCCTGGCACGCGGGCAATCGCCTTTCCGAGCGTCTTCCGGGCACGTTGGAGGGGCAACAGCTGTCCGTTTCCGGTTACCTGTGTGGTATACCGTCCTCGGGCAGTTTTAACAGCCTCCGGTTCAGTGTTTGTGTGACCGATTGGCACGGCGTTTCGGAAAAAACGGATGTGGGGCACCATTTACCGGATCTGCTTCGGTTGTCCTGGTACGGGCATGGCCCTGCGCCGCTGCCAGCCAATCGACTGCAACTCGATGTTGTGCTCAAACGCCCCCACGGAACCCTGAATCCGGCCGGATTTCGCTACGAAGACTGGCTGTTCCGAAAGGGGTATGGGGCCACGGGCAGTGTCAGATCTGCCCGTTATGACCCTGACGTCCATTGTGGTTGGCATTGTCAGTACCGGGAAACCCATGCCGCCCTGGTGGAGTGGGTGGAGCATCGGTTTGCCGAGGCTGAGTACTTTCCTCTAATCGCGTCTTTGCTCGTGGGTCATCGCGGATATATGGGCGAGCCCGAGTGGGATGTTCTGACGGCGACAGGAACCATTCACCTGGTCGCTATCTCCGGCCTCCATCTCGGCTTGATTGCGCTGGGTGCGGGCTTTGTTTGCCGGCAGATTCTGTTGTTGGTGCCGTTGAACTGGCTTAGTGAAACGGCCCGGCGACGGGCAGTGTTTGTAACCATTGCAAGCTGCTGCATCCTCTATGCGTTGGCGGCCGGGTTTACGGTCCCTACACGCAGGGCGTTCATCATGGTGATGGTTGCTGGCTGGTCTCTGTTGTTTGCCCGTCAGGTATCGGTCTGGCACTCGCTGGCAATGGCTCTTGGAGCGATTTTGCTACTGGATCCGTTTGCACCCCTCGATCAGGGGTTCTGGTTATCCTTCGGTGCGGTAGCGGTGTTGATCTGTGTTTTTGCAGGCAGTCTGGGTACCCCGGGTTGGCTCCGTGGCTTGCTCCTTGCGCAGTGTGCGGTCTTTGCCGGGCTCTGGCCGATTCTTCAGATCTTCGGCCAGGAGCAGCCGGTCATTGGGGCGGCGGCTAACCTGGTTGCCATTCCCTGGGTATCGTTGATGGTGATGCCGGTGCTGATTGCAGGCAGTGTTTGCGTCGCCATAGCTCCACCGGTAACCGATTTGATCGTCCCCGTTTTTGATTTTGTCATTGGCGTCCTCTGGCGTGTGCTGACCTGGCTGGCAAATATTGCCGTCACTGGTATGGCGGTATCCCTCGCGGAGGTGTCGCTGTTGGCGATTCTGGCCCTTTGCCTGATCTGTTTACCCTTGAAGCGGTTCCGGCTGGTAACTCTGGCTGTGATTGTGCTCTGGAGTCTCCTGTCGAAGGCCCCGGAGCGCGAGATCAACCAGATGGTCGCCAGTCCCGAGGTAAAGGTGTTGGACGTCGGGCAGGGGGTATCCGTATTGGTTCGGCATGGGCATGAGGTTTTGCTGTACGACACGGGTCCCGCCGTATCGGGTGTGTTTTCTGCAGTCGAGTCCACAATATTGCCGAATCTGACGGCCCTGGGGGTTCGACGCATAGATACCCTTGTGGTCAGTCACGCCGACAGCGACCACTCCGGTGGACTGGCACTGCTTGCCAGGTCACTCGATATCGGAAGGATTGTGACCGGTGAGCCCGGCGCCATTCGGGCGAAACTGCCCCTCGCTGGGGATCTGCCAATCCAGCCCTGCGAGAACCTCAATGAGCCACTTGGAGACTTGGTCATCAGTTATTGGCAGGCACCCGATGTGACGGAAGGAAACGACACATCCTGTGTTGTAAGGGTTCGGCACCGGAGATCCGGAATCGACTGGATTCTTCCTGGTGACATAACGAAAACCGCGGAGACCGCACACCGCAAGTATCTGGCCGGCAGCGAGGGGCACCCGGGAGCACGGACGCGGGTGCTGCTTGCTCCCCATCATGGAAGTAAGACCTCGTCTTCATCGGCCTGGGTAGATGCAGTGAGGCCGGACATCGTGATTTATTCAGCCGGTTACCGGCATCAATTCGGGCATCCTCATCCGGATGTTATCGCCCGATACCGTAAAAAAGGGGTTCGTCAGTTCAATACTGCCTGTAGCGGGCTCGTGTCCATGAGCATTGAGGCTAACCGTCTGACGATGAAGGAAATGACAGACTTTTCACCGTTCTGGATTGGCGCCGATGGCCTGGCGCGTGACCAATGTAAAATACCGTGACATTCCGGGTGTGGCCTCTACCTGCAGCTATGCTAAAGTAGCGCGGCTTGTAATTAATCAGGGAGACCGAGCGTGTTCGAGCTGTTGAAAGCCGGTGGCATTTTGATGGTGCCAATTGTTGCCTGTTCTATTCTGGCGCTCGCCATAATTCTGGAGCGTTTCTGGACCCTTCGCCCCTCCAGAGTTGCGCCGTCGCAGACCATTAACGAATTGTGGCGGTGGATCAAGAAAAAAGAGCTCAATGGGCGCAAGCTCAAGGCGTTGCAGGGTTCATCTCCTCTGGGGCAGATACTGGCTGGAGGTCTGCTCAATGCCAAGCATGGTCGTGAGATCATGAAGGAGAGCATAGAGCATGAAGCGAGCCAGGTTATCCATGATCTTGAGCGTTTCCTGAACCCTTTGGGTACCGTCGCCACCATTGCCCCGCTTCTGGGGCTCCTCGGCACGGTGATCGGCATGATCAAGGTGTTTGCTGAAATCCAGCTGGCCGGTGTTGGCAATGCCGGCAATCTTGCCGGAGGTATTTCCGAGGCGCTGATTACGACCGCTGCCGGCCTTAGTGTTGCCATTCCAGCATTGATTGCTCACCGCTACTTTATTCGCCGGGTCGACGAGCTGGTTGTTGGTATGGAGCAGGAGGCTATCAAGCTGGTCGAGGTTGTTCACGGAGACCGCGAAATCGACGTGGAAGGAGCCTGAACACTGTGAAGTTCAAGCGCCAGAGAAGTCAGGAAGTCGGGGTAGACCTGACGCCACTGATCGACGTGGTATTCCTGTTGCTGATTTTCTTTATGGTTTCCACGACCTTTACCCGGGAGAGTCACCTTCAGGTTGAGCTGCCGGAGGCCAGTGGTGAGCCTGCCGCGCCTGCTGAAGTGAAGCAGATTGACGTCGTCATCAATGCTGAAGGGCAGTACAGCCTGAATGACAGGGCCCTCGTCAACAATCGCCGCGAAACTCTTGAGCGGGGCGTTAGCGAACTGGCCGAAGGCGACACCGCTCTCCCATTCATCATCACCGCTGATGCCCGCACTCCCCACGAATTCGTGGTTCGTGCTATGGATGTTGCCGGCCGTCTGGGGTTTGCAAAACTGAGCATTACCACGGAGCGGGAGGCTGAGAGCCAGTGAGTAACTCCGAACCTGTCCCGCCGCCGGTACCTCCCAGCAGCAGCTGGGAGACGTATAAGCGTCTGCTCGCCTATGTGAAGCCGTTCTGGTTAGCCTTTTCGCTTGCCGTGGTTGGTAACGTGATTTATGCCGGGGCTTCCACAGGCATGGCGGCTGCAATGGAATATGTCATTGCGGCGATTGAAAATCCGACCGATAAAAACCGCCTGTTACTGACGTTGGTGATCGTCGGCGTATTTGCCTTTCGCGGCCTCGGTACGTTCATGAGCCAATACTTCATCAATTATGTGGGGCGCCAGGTCATCAATGCGTTGCGTAACAACGTCTTTGACCGGTTGTTGACCTTGCCGTCCCGATACTTCGACGACAATGCTTCTGGTCGCCTGGTTTCCAAACTGACGTTCAACGTCGAGCAGGTAGCTGAAGCTACCACTAATGCGGTCACCATCACCCTGCGCGAAGGACTGACCATTGTCGGGTTGCTCGGCTTTATGCTTTACACGAACTGGAAGTTGACCCTCATTTTTCTGACCGTCGGTCCAGTCATCGGCGCGGTTGTAAGCTATGCGAGCAAGCGCTTCCGCAAAATCAGCCAACGAATTCAGGGCTCGATGGGTGACATTACCCACGTGGCCTCTGAGTCCATAACCGGTTATCGGGTGGTTCGGACCTTTGGTGGCGAGGAATATGAGCAGCAGAGATTCCGCGAGGTAAATGATCGCAACCTGAAGCAGAGCCTCAAGATGGCGTCGACCCAAGCGATCAGCGTACCGATTATTCAGGTGCTGGTAGCCATTGCGATTGCGGCACTGGTCTGGACTATGCTTGCCCCGGATATCCGGGGGGGAATGACGACCGGCCAGCTGGTAGCGTTCATTACCGCGGCTACCACCATGGCCAAACCGATTCGGCAGGTTACCTCTGTTCACGCCAAGATCCAGAAAGGTGTGGCGGCCGCCTATGATGTGTTCGAAACCATTGATGAGAAACCCGAGCAGGACCCGGGCACTTATTCACCAGATCGGGTTGATGGCAGCATTTCCTTCGATGATGTGTCTTTCCGCTATCGCGAGCAGTTGGACAATGTACTGGAGGGCATCTCCCTGGAGATCCCTGCAGGGCAGAGTGTTGCTCTGGTCGGCCGTTCAGGTAGCGGTAAATCCACGCTGGTGAGTCTGTTGCCCCGGTTCTACGAGTATACGGGTGGCGATATCCGTATTGATGATCACTCACTGAAGGATTACTCCCTCAAGGCCCTGCGTGCGCAGATCGCTCTCGTCACTCAGAATGTGGTGCTGTTCAATGACACGGTTGCCGCTAACATTGCCTATGGCGCACTGCGTGAGTGCAGTCGTGAGGAAATTCGTGAGGCGGCCGCCAAGGCCCATGCTCTTGAGTTTATTGATCGGATGCCGCACGGCCTGGATACCATGATCGGCGATAATGGCGTGATGCTTTCTGGCGGTCAGAGGCAGCGACTGGCGATCGCTCGCGCATTGCTCAAGAATGCTCCTGTCCTGATTCTTGATGAAGCGACCTCGGCGCTTGATACAGAGTCGGAACGTCATATTCAGGACGCTCTGGAGACGGTTATGAAGGGCCGGACCACACTGGTGATCGCGCATCGCCTCTCCACCATCGAAAAGGCGGACAGGATCCTGGTGATGGACAACGGGCGAATCGTGGAGTCTGGCCGACACGATGATCTGCTTTCGGCGGGTGGAGCATACGCGCAGCTGCACCAGATGCAGTTCAGCGAGCATGCATGACATCGCTGATTGATCGTTTGTGGTATGGGAAGGGGCGTCCCCTGAGGTTCCTCACGCCCCTGTCCTGGCTCTACGGGAGTATTGCTGCATCCCGGCGGCGCAGGGCCTGGGATGCAAAGGACGAATCGCTGCCGGTTCCGGTCCTGGTAATCGGCAATATCACTGCCGGTGGAACCGGCAAGTCTCCCTTGGCGGGCTGGCTTGTTACGGAGCTTTCGGGGTCAGGGTGGCAGCCGGTCATCATTAGCCGCGGATATGGCGGTAAATCATCCGACTATCCATTGTTGGTTACGGCGGATACCAATCCCTCTTTGGCCGGTGATGAACCGGTCATGCTCGCTCAGGCAACGGGGCGCCCTGTGGTGGTAGACCCTGATCGTCGGAGGGGGGCTTGCTGGGCGCTTGAGCAGAAACTCGGCAATATACTGGTATGCGACGACGGTCTTCAGCACTACAAACTGCCCCGGGACATTGAGCTGGCAGTCTTTGATGGTGTTCGCGGCATTGGCAATGGCGCTTTAATCCCCGTTGGCCCTCTTCGTGAGTCGGTATCGCGCCTCTCTTCGGTCGACTACGTTGTCGTGAATGGCGGAGATCCTGAACCTGGCGGACATATGGACAACTTCGACGGAATAGAGCATCCCCGGATTTATTCCATGACGCTCGAACCGTCCTCCCTCATCAATCTCAAAACCGGCGAAACACGTTCCCCGAGCGATTTGCACGATCAACCAGTTCGTGCCGTGGCAGGCATCGGCAATCCCGTCCGTTTTTTCGATACACTAAGAGAGCTGGGTGCCCGTGTCACTGAGGCGCCATTTCCGGATCATCACGGGTTCAGGGCCGAGGACCTGGATGCCGATGAGGGCGAGTGGGTGGTGATGACTGCGAAGGACGCCGTAAAATGCCAACGCTTTGCACGTGAAAACGTCTGGGCCCTGACCGTCCAAGCCCGTTTGCCTTCGGAATTCTCGGAGTCGATCATGTCAAAAATCCGGGAATGTTCCGAACAGTTAACCTTTAAATATCAGTGAGAATGCATCATGGATAAAAAACTGTTGGCCATGCTGGCCTGCCCGGTATGCAAGGGCGATCTGAAGCTCAATGAAGACAGAACCGAGCTCGTTTGTTATCAGGATGCCATGGCATTTCCTGTCCGTGAGGGTATTCCGGTGATGCTGGCGACGGAAGCTCGAACTCTGTCCACCGACGAGCGTCTCGAAAAACACTAAATCATTTTTCAGGATAGTATCCCATGTCTTTTACTGTCGTGATTCCGGCCCGCTACGCCTCGAGTCGTCTGCCCGGGAAACCGTTGGCGGAGATCGCCGGTAAACCCATGGTTCAGCACGTCTATGATCGCGCGCTGGAGAGCAGGGCCGACCGTGTGGTTATTGCCACGGATGACAATCGCATTCATTCGGTATGCGAGGGTTTTGGTGCGGAAGTCGTGATGACGTCTCCCAACCACGCCAGTGGCACGGATCGTCTGGAAGAAGTCGCCCGGAAGCTGGAGTTTGGACCTGACCACCGGGTGGTAAATGTTCAGGGTGATGAGCCGCTTATTCCGCCCGCGCTTATCAATCAGGTGGCAGATAACCTGGATCTTTATCCAGACGCCGCGATCGCCACTTTGTGTGAGCGTATTCACGATACCGACCACGTGTTCAACCCGAATGTGGTGAAAGTTGTCTTCGATCATCGCGGCATGGCCCACTATTTCAGTCGCGCTCCCATTCCCTGGGCCCGGGACCTTTGGCAGGGCGGTAACCCTTTGACGAATGTCGACGTTTCCTTACCTGACGGTGTCGGCTATTTCCGCCATATCGGAATTTATGGATACCGCGCTAGTGTTCTTGGACAGTTTGTGAACTGGGCCCCGGCGCCAACTGAAAGGGTTGAGTCACTGGAACAGCTTCGCGCCCTATACAACGGTGCCCTCATTCACGTGGATGTGGCGGCAGAGAATCCGCCAGCGGGTGTCGACACCGAATCTGATCTGGAGCGTATCCGGGGATGGCTGGAGGCAAGGAAAGAAGGTAATGACTGAACGGGTAAAGGTACTTTTCGTCTGTCTCGGAAACATATGTCGTTCTCCCAGTGCTGAGGGGATATTCCGTTCACTGGTCGAGAGATCGGGACTTGAGGACCGTATAGAGATCGATTCCTGTGGAACCGGTCACTGGCACATCGGTAAGACTCCCGATCCGCGGGCAGTGGAAGCTGCAAGCAAACGAGGGATTGATATCAGCGATCTCAGGGCGCGCCAGATTGAGGCCGACGACCTGGATAACTTTGATTATGTACTTGTCATGGATCGAGAGAATCTGGCCGATGTAAAGGAACTCTGGCGCCAGAACGGGGGAGCTCAACCGACTTTGTTCCTTGACTACGGTCGTTCGGGGCATCAGGAAGTGCCGGATCCCTATTATGGTGGTGATGCCGGTTTCGAGTTGGTACTAGACCTCATTCATGAGGCCGGCGAGGGATTGCTGGCGGATATTCAGGAGCGTCTGGCTTGAACCGAACAGTGGAGCCCAGGGAGAATTTTGAGCTCAGCGACCTCAACACCCTTCATGTACCAGCGGTCGCGCGATTCTATCAGGAAGTCCATACCGCCGGGGAACTGGCGGAAGCGCTCGAATGGGCGCGGAACAATGATGTCGACGTCTTGATTCTCGGCGGTGGCAGTAACCTCGTATTTAACGGCGATTATCAGGGATTGGTGGTCCGTATCTGTATTCGAGGTTGTTCCTGGGAGAGAGTGTTGGGGCACGAAGCCACGCTTGTCCTGGGTGCCGGGGAAAACTGGCATGAAGCAGTCTTGTATGCGACCCGTGCTGGCTATCGGGGTATTGAAAATCTCGCCCTGATTCCCGGGACTGCTGGTGCAGCACCAGTTCAGAATATTGGCGCTTACGGTGTGGAGCTGTGCGACACGCTGGTTTCGGTTACCGCCCTCGATCGCCACTCAAATACTCTGGTTGAGCTGACCAACAAAGACTGCCATTTCGCATACCGGGACAGCCTTTTCAAGCAGTCGCCCGGGCGGTATGTCATCACTGAGATCCACCTGAGGCTGTCCCGTGAGAAGCCGATGCAGTTGGGTTACCGGGACCTTGAAGAGTATCTGGGTGATAGGCCTCATGAAGAGCTGGAACCGATTGATGTAGCCGAAGCCGTCATGGCTATTCGGCGACGTAAACTGCCGGACCCGGGGATGATTCCCAACGCTGGGAGTTTCTTTAAAAACCCGGTGGTATCGGAGGCAACATTTGTAAAGCTCAAGTCCGGTTATCCCGATATTGTTGGCTACCCGCAGATAAAAGGCGTCAAGCTTGCAGCGGCCTGGCTCATTGACCAGGTTGGCTGGAAAGGCTTTCGCAACGAGCGCGTAGGCGTACACAACCGCCAGGCACTGGTGCTGATCAACCACTCAGCAGGAACAGGACGGGACATTCTCGAGTTGGCTGACCGGATTCGGGAGTCGGTGAAAGAGCGGTTCGGTGTCGAGCTTGAAATGGAGCCGGGCATCGTCGGATAAGGTGGTCCGGGCCAACACCAGTCAGTTGACTGCTGTTGGCCCGATCGTCTTCACAGCCCTTTGCGCGGAGACTGGTTAATCAGAAATGGCAGGGCCTCTGCGACGGGAATGTCGCGCTTGTCTTCATCACTGCGCCCCTTGTACTCCAGGGTGCCGGCACCGAGTCCGCGCTCGGAAACCACAAAGCGGTGCGGAATACCAATCAGTTCCATATCCGCAAA
The DNA here is from genome assembly GCF_023657445.1 of Marinobacter sediminum. NCBI lineage: Bacteria > Pseudomonadati > Pseudomonadota > Gammaproteobacteria > Pseudomonadales > Marinobacteraceae > Marinobacter > Marinobacter sediminum. The sequence continues at coordinate 958,891 of NZ_JAGTWY010000001.1, forward strand.
CTTCACTCCCGGGCGCTCGTTCCGGTCATCGAGTAGCACGTCGTAACCTGCCTGACGCAGCTGTTCATAGAGCTTTTCGCCGGCTTCCGCCACAGTAGGTGACTTGTGGGCGTTCAGGGTGACGATAGCAACCTGGAACGGGGCAATGGCGTCTGGCCAGATAATGCCCTTGTCATCATGGTTCTGTTCGATGGAGGCGGCCACAATCCGGGATACCCCGACACCGTAGCAGCCCATTTCCGTCACCACGCTCTTGCCGTTTTCATCAAGTACGGTGGCATTCATGGCCCTGCTGTACTTGTTGCCGAGCTTAAAGATGTGGCCAACCTCAATGCCTCGACGGATTTCCAGAGTGCCGTTGCCATCGGGGCTTGGGTCACCTTCAACAACGTTCCGGATATCTTCTACCCGGGAAAGGGGGGCATCACGATCCCAGTTTACGCCGGTCAGGTGGTAACCATCCTTGTTGGCACCGCACACAAAGTCTGCCAGGTGAGCGGCGCTGCGGTCGACGATGACGGGTATCGTCAGACTGACCGGTCCGATTGACCCCGGCTTGCAGCCTACCGCCTTTTCGATTTCCTCATCTGTTGCCATGGTGAGGGGCTCTGCGATGCCCTGAAGATTTTCGGCCTTGATTTCGTTCAGGGTATGGTCACCCCTGAGGATCAGGGCAACGAGGCCTGCATCACTGTCTTCATCGGCCTCAGCCTCGGCCTTAACCAGGAGTGTCTTCACGGTACGGGTGGCGTTGACCCCCAGGAAATCGGAGACGGCATCAATGGTGTGCTGGTCCGGGGTAGATACCTCTTTCAACTCTTCAGCGGGTGCCGGACGGTCGCCCGCCGGCGCAACGGCCTCGGCTTTTTCGATATTCGCTGCGTAATCGCTGTCCGTACTGAAAACGATGTCGTCCTCGCCCGAGGAGGCCAGAACATGGAATTCATGGGAGGCACTGCCGCCGATGGCGCCAGAGTCGGCCTGTACCGGCCGGTAATCCAGGCCCAGTCGGTCAAAAATGGCGCAGTAGGTGCGATGCATCACCTGATAGGTTTCATTCAGGGATTCGCTGTTCAGGTGGAACGAATAGGCATCCTTCATGAGGAACTCGCGGGCACGCATAACGCCAAAGCGCGGCCTGCGCTCATCGCGGAACTTGGTCTGGATCTGGTAGAAGTTCGCAGGCAGCTCCTTGTAGCTACTCAGTTCATTCCGGACCAGATCGGTAATGACCTCCTCGTGGGTCGGGCCGAAGCAGAATTCTCGACCGTGGCGGTCTTTCATGCGAAGCAGCTCACCACCATACTCGGTCCAGCGTCCGGACTCTTCCCAGAGTTCAGCCGGCTGTACAGCCGGCATCAGCACTTCCTGGGCGCCGCTCTTATCCATCTCCTCGCGAACAATCCGTTCAACCTTGCGCAGGGTACGCAACCCCATTGGCAGCCAGGTGTAGAGTCCGGCTGCAAGCTTGCGGATCATGCCCGCACGCAGCATGAGCTGGTGGCTGATAATCTCGGCGTCTGCTGGAGTTTCTTTCTGGGTCGCAATCAGGTAACGGCTTGCTCGCATCGTGTCTTCCGTTTGGTTCAGATCAGTGTTGTTAGACTAATGGACAGGCGGCGGTTGGCCCGCCGAAGCCTTTATTTGTCGTAAAGTGGTGGTTATTGTACGGAGCCAGCATCACAAGGTACAGATGATGACCGACGAAACTATCGATGTTGCACCAAGGCGTCGCCCGGTCCAGGCGCGCAGTCGGGAAAGAGTCGACACCATTCTACGACACGCTGCAGCCATCTTTCATGAGACCGGCGTCGATGCCGCCAGTATGTCCTCCATAGCACGTGAGGCGGGCATGTCTCTGGCCTCCCTCTATCGGTATTTTCCCAATAAGGCGGCGATCGTTCATGCCATTGCCGAGCTTCATGTGGAGAAGATGGAAACAGCCCTTCGGGAGAGGCTGCCGGAGCTCAGTCTGACCGATGCAGTGGACGAATTGATAGACCAGTTTTATGAGTTCTATCGAAGCGAGCCTGCCTATTCCGCCATCTGGAGTGGTGTGGAGGCCATGCCGGAACTCAGGGATCTCGACCTCCGAGAGCTCTACAGCAATGCCCGTGAACTGGACGCGCGACTCAAAGAAGAATGTCCGCAGATTCCCGGGCATCGACGATGGACTGCCAGTCTGTTGTTGCCACGCTCAACCGGAACCATACTCCGCCTGGCAGTAACGCTTCCGGAAACCCAGGGACGCCAATTGGTTGAAGAGCTCAAGTGCATGGCGGGTGCCTATGTCCGTGAACTGATTCGCTGATTCAGGACAGATAGCCCAGGGGCAGGGCGGTACTGTCGATCACCCGGCGGAGCACGAAGCTGGAGTGCACACCACTTACTCCCTGAATCCGGGTAATGCGGTTCAGCAGAAAGTGGTGGTAATGATCCATGTCGGGCACCACAACCTTGAGCATGTAGTCCGCATCGTGGCCGGTAATCAAATAGCACTCCTGTACCTCCGGATACTCGGCGACCTGCTCCTCAAAAGCCGAGAAACGTTCGGGTGTGTGGCGGTCCATGCCAATTAAAATGATGGCGGTCAGGGAGAGACCCAGCCTCTTGTGATCGAGAATGGTCACTGTCCTGACAATAATTCCTGCTTCCTCCAGAGCCCGAACGCGCCTCAGGCATGGCGAGGGTGATAAGCCAACCTGGTCTGCCAGTTCCTGGTTGGTCAGCGATCCATCCTGTTGGATCCGCTCCAGGATTCGCCGGTCAGTTTTGTCGATTTTGACAAGGTTTTCTGATTTTTGTGTCATAAAATGCCATCAAAATATCGTATGTGAGTATATTATAGCTCATATGACCCTGATTTCAGAAAAATAGCAATCAAATGCCTGGTAAGTTGCGTTATTCTATTGGTATCGAAATAGTAATCATGGCAACCGCAAGGAATCACCCCAATGGCATTTGATCATCGCAAGTATGTTGCTTTTAAGCCTGTTGCAAAAACCGATCGTCGCTGGCCGGACAAGGTTATCGAAAAGGCACCCCTCTGGTGTGCGGTTGATCTTCGGGACGGCAACCAGGCGCTGGTCAAACCCATGTCCATTGCTCAGAAGCAGAGGATGTTTGATCTTCTGGTGAAGTTGGGCTTCAAGGAGATTGAGATCGGTTTCCCGGCGGCAAGTCAGCCGGATTTCGATTTCTGCCGGAAACTGATTGAGGAAAACCGAATCCCGGGCGATGTCAAAATTCAGGTTTTGACCCAGGCAAGGCCGGAGCTGATTGAGCGCACCTATGAGGCTCTCGCAGGGGCGGAAAGGGCGATCGTACATGTGTACAACTCGACCTCCACAGTCCAGCGCGAGCAGGTTTTTGGCCTTGATCGCGCAGGTATCACGGAAATTGCAGTCAATGGTGCCAAGGTCGTTCGGGATATTGCAGCCCGCCATCCGGAGACGGAGTGGACATTCCAATATTCCCCCGAGAGCTTCACTGGAACCGAGCTGGACTTTGCGGCTGAGGTTATTGATGCGGTCACCGAAATCTGGCGGCCGGATCTCGGTCAGCCGGTTATTATCAATCTGCCGGCGACGGTGGAGATGGCGACGCCGAATGTATTCGCTGATCAGATTGAATGGATCTGCGACAACATTCAGCGCCGTGAACACATCAGTATCAGCGTGCATACACATAACGACCGTGGTTGTGCTGTGGCTGCGGCCGAACTGGCGGTGATGGCCGGCGCTGACCGTGTCGAGGGGACATTGATGGGTAACGGTGAGCGCACCGGCAATATGGATCTGGTTACCATGGCCATGAATCTGTATTCCCAGGGCATTGACCCGACGCTGGATTTGTCTGGTATGGCGGAAATCACTGAAGTGGTTGAAGCCTGCACCGAAATTTCCACTCATCCGCGGCACCCCTATGCTGGCGAGCTGGTTTTCACCGCTTTCTCCGGTAGCCATCAGGATGCGATTCGTAAATGCCTGTCGTGTCGCCAGGAAAATGACACCTGGAATGTGGCCTATCTGCCCATTGACCCATTTGATGTCGGGCGTCGTTACGAGGAAGTGGTGCGCATCAACAGCCAGTCCGGAAAGGGCGGCGTCGCCTATGTGCTGGAGCGTGACTACAACATCAGTCTGCCACGCTGGCTGCAGATTGAATTCAGTAAGGTGGTTCAGCGAGAAGCTGAAACCAACGGGGGCGAAATCGACTCGTTGACGATCCACCGGTTATTCGAGGACCGTTATCTGGAGGTTCCCGGTGATTGGGAGCTGCGTTCCTATGATCTGCATCGTGATGAGAATGGCGTACGTGCAGATGTTTCAGTGGGTTCGATAAATGCAGTGGTGACGCTCCAGGGCTACGGGTTAGGTGCGGTTGAAGCTGTCTCCGATGCGCTGAAGCGTCGCTTTGGTATCTCGATAGCGGTTGAGGCTTATGATGAATTTGCTTTGGGCGAGGGCACCAATGCCAATGCGCTTGCCTGTATCCGTCTGACGGCTAATGGACAGCATTGCAGTGCGGCCGCGCTTGCAGAGGACACCACATCTGCAACCCTGCAGGCACTGTTTTCTGCGGTCGCTCAGGCAGTGGGCGTTAAGATGCCTGCTGAGAGCACCAGGGAAGAAGAGGTCGATGCCTGAGAGATTAAGGTAGAAGCTTGAACGAAATAAGCCGGCACGAATGCCGGCTTATTGATTATCCCATGCCCGTGAGGGGCAAAGGACGGAAGTTGTAACCTCAGACCGGGGTTACGTTTTCCGCCTGGGGACCTTTCGGGCCCTGAGTTACGGTAAACTGTACCTGCTGACCTTCGGTCAGGGTACGGAAGCCGCTTGCGTTGATTGCACTGTAGTGAACAAATACGTCACTGCCACCGTCCTGAGCGATGAAGCCAAAGCCTTTGGACTCGTTGAACCACTTCACGTGGCCGGTTTTTGTATCGGACATTTATCTTTCCTGTCTTTCTGAAATTTGCCCTCACGGGACCATCATATTCCTTGTTGGAACCATTGCTGAGAAATCCAGAGAGTACTTAGAAAGGGGCAACGAAGAGCTCTTCGGCAGGACGTTGTAGCGCATTCACCAAATACCGCTGTTTTTTCACAGCATTTTCAGTATAGACCGACTTTTGGGGGCGTCAAAGTTTTTTTAAAGGTTTGGTTTTTGGGTTTAGTGGTTTAAAAACAAGGGTTTGGGATGGGTTAAGCACGAATCCATCTGGCCCGTTAGGTGAGCCAGATGGATTTTCCCGGAGTATGAGGTCAGCCGCGGAACTGCTCGCTTATTTCTTCCAGGATAGCCGGGTCATCGATGGTGCTGGGAACCGCATATTCTTCTCCATCAGCAATCTGCCGGATGACGCGTCGCAATATCTTTCCGGAGCGGGTCTTCGGCAGGCGATCCACCACCATGGCACGACGAAAGCAGGCAATGGCTCCGATCTTGTCGCGAACCATCTCAACAAGCTCCTCCTCCAGTTCGTCATGGTCAATGGTTGCTCCGTCTTTGATAAGTACGAGACCAACCGGAATCTGGCCTTTCATGTCGTCGTGCGCCCCGACAACACAGCACTCAGCAATGGCCGGGTGAGAGGCGACGACCTCTTCCATTTCTCCGGTAGACAGGCGGTGACCCGCTACGTTGATAACATCATCGGTGCGTCCCATGACAAAGACGTAGCCATCGTCATCGATGAAGCCCCCGTCTCCACTGCTGTAAAAGCCCGGGATGGGATCCAGGTAGCTGTTCCGGAAGCGGTCATCATCGCCCCATATGGTCGTCAGGCAGCCTGGAGGTAATGGTAATTTTACCGCTATCTGTCCCTGCTCTCCGGCCGGCATCTGACTGCCGTTCATGCCTACCACCTGGACGTTATAACCGGGCGACGGCACGGTGGCGGAGCCCGGCTTTGTCGCCATCATTTCAATGCCAACCGGATTACAGCAGATTGCCCAGCCAGTCTCAGTCTGCCACCAGTGGTCAAGAATCGGGAGGTTGGTATGTTCCTTGAGCCACTCGTAGGTCGGCGGATCCAGCCGCTCGCCGGCCAGGAAGATTCGTTTAAGTGAGCTGATGTTGTAGCGCGACAGCTGGTCAGCCTCCGGGTCTTCCTTGCGTACCGCACGGAAGGCAGTCGGGGCGGTAAACAAGAGGTTCACGCCGTGATCCTGTACTACACGCCAAAAAGCACCGGAATCCGGCGTCTTCACTGGTTTGCCCTCGTAAAGGACGGTTGTGCATCCGGCAAAGAGAGGCGCATAGACAATGTAGCTGTGACCAACGACCCAGCCTACATCCGATGCTGCCCAGTAAACGTCTCCGGGATTGGCGTCGTACACCAGTTTCATGCTGTAGTTCAGAGCTACCGCATGGCCGCCGTTGTCCCGGACGACCCCTTTGGGCTTCCCGGTCGTGCCGGAGGTATAAAGGATGTACAGCGGATCCGTGGATTTTACCGGCACGGGTGCAGCGGGTTGGGCTGAGGCTACAAGATCATTCCAGTCAAAATCTCTTCCCGCTGCCATGTCGGCTGTGGCCTGAGGCCGCTGGTAAACGATACAGCTTTCGGGTTTGTGGCGGGCTTGCTCAATGGCCTTGTTAACCAGAGGCTTGTATTCGATTACACGGGCGACTTCGATGCCGCAGGATGCAGTAATGATTGCCTTGGGCTTTGCATCGTCAATCCGGACGGCAAGCTCGTGGGCCGCAAAGCCGCCAAAGACAACTGAGTGAATGGCTCCGATACGGGCGCAGCCCAACATGGCGATGGCCGCTTCCGGGATCATCGGCATGTAAATAATGACCCGATCCCCTTTGGTGATACCCCGGTCCTTGAGAGCGCCAGCAAAAAGGGCGACTGCGTCGGTGAGCTCCTGGTATGTGTAGGAGCGTTTGGTGTTGGTTACGGGGGAATCGTAAATCAGGGCTGTCTGGTCACCCCGGCCGGCACGAATGTTGGCATCAAGTGCGACATCGGAACTGTTCAGAACTCCGTCAGGAAACCACTGGCCATGGCCATTATCCGTTGGCTGCCAGATGGTTTTCGGTGGCTCGAACCAGTCAATTTGTTCCGCCTGTTCACGCCAAAAGGTATCCGGTTGGTCAATCGACCGCCGGAATTCTGAGTGGTAGTCCATATATTCCACCTCATTGTGCCTGTTGTTGTTTTATTGCCTTTCCGCACAACTTTAGGCCGTTTGAAATCATGGACTAGTAGACCATTGGCTTAGTCAGGCCACATTTGAACGCTAATTTTTAGCGGAATTGATGGATGTCACCTCCGCCATGATCTCTCCCTCGGCGACGCGTGCGCTGATACGGTCGCCCGTTGCGAGAGTCAGTGCGTCACGAACGATGGCTCCCTCCCCATCCCGGACGATAGCGTATCCACGACCCAGCGTGGCAAGGGGGCTGACCAGGTGAAGCGTTTGCGCAATATACTCGTAGTGATCCCGCCGCTGCTTCAGGCGCTGGCGAATGGCAGCGCCCAATCGTTCTTCAATCCGAGCCAGGCTCTCCCTGTTGCTGGTCAGCTGTCTGGCAGGAGACTGCATGGCCAGGCGCTGGATGAGATGTTCGCTACGCACAGTAACGCGGTCTAGCCGCTGGCGCATGGCTTTGCCGAGCCGCAAGTCCAGCTCGTCCATGCGCTGCGCTTTTTCTTGTAGCTCACGCCGGGGGTCCCTCAGGCGCGCACTGAAATGTTCAAGTTGGGTGCCAAACCTCGTCAGGGCTCGCCGGGCAGCGTTGGTAAGTCGAAGTTCCCGTTCCGCAATCTGCCGTAGCCAGTTTTGCTGATCCGGGGATATCTTTTCTGCAGCGGCCGAGGGTGTTGGCGCTCGTAGGTCAGCGACGAAATCGGCGATAGTGACGTCCACCTCATGACCAACAGCGCTGACCGTGGGAATCCTGCAATTGGCGATTGCTCGTGCTACGGCTTCTTCGTTGAAGCACCAGAGGTCCTCCAGGGAACCGCCCCCCCGGCCAACAATCAGAACGTCAGCCGCACCATGCGCCTGGGCTCTCTCGATAGCCTGCACGATATCGGCAGTCGCGGCCTTGCCCTGCACGGCCGTTGGGTAAACAGTGACCGGTATCGCCGGGCAGCGACGGGCAAGAACGGTAAGGATATCGTGGATGGCGGCGCCTGTCGGGGATGTGACCACGCCGATGTGTGCTGGAACAGCTGGAATTGGTTTCTTGCGCGAGGTGTCAAAAAGGCCTTCGGTCTGCAGTTTGCGTTTCAGTTCCTCAAAAGCCTGCTGCAGCTGGCCAAGGCCGGCCGGCTCGATGTGCTCAACGATAATCTGGAAATCGCCGCGGTTCTCATAGAGAGTCACTTTACCGCGAATACGGATCTGATCGCCTTCCTTCGGTATGGTGCGTAAGCGCTGATTAAACCCCTTGAACATGGCGCAGCGTATCTGGCACTTGCGGTCCTTCAGCGAGAAATACCAGTGGCCGGATGATGGGCGCGAGAAGCCGGACAGTTCACCTTCCACCCACACCTGCATAAAGCTGGACTCAAGCAGGTGCCTGGCCTGATGATTCAGCTCGCTGACGCTCAGTGCGCGGGGTCTGGTATCCTGAAATACAGCCGTCGGGGAGGGTTTTTCGTGGTCATCCATACGCAAAAGCCGAAAAGTGGAAGGGTAAAAATACCGAAAATTCATGAAGATGCAATGAGGCCTTCAGAAAGGCGCGGTTTACTGTCCCCGAGCGCCCCTTTATAATAGGTCGATTAAGGATTTTGCTCTGCTGTGCCACCGCGGGTGCAGCACGGAAACTCCCAATTTAGCACGATCAAAAGGCGGATCCCAATGCTGCGAATTGCCGAAGAAGCCCTGACATTTGATGATGTTCTGCTGGTCCCCGGATATTCCGAAGTTCTTCCTCACGAGGTCAGTCTGCAGACGCAGTTGACCAAGGGCATTACTCTGAATATTCCTCTCATATCCTCTGCGATGGATACCGTCACTGATGTGGAGCTGGCGATTGCCATGGCGCAGGAGGGCGGCGTCGGTATCATGCACAAGAACATGACCGTTGAGCAACAGGCGGCGGCTGTTCGCAAGGTCAAGAAGTTCGAAAGCGGTGTGGTGAAGGATCCTATCACGGTAACGCCTGGCACCACTGTACGGGAACTGGTTGACATTACCCTGGCGAACAACATTTCCGGTCTGCCGGTGGTTGATGGCCATGATCTTGTGGGTATTGTTACCGGTCGTGATATCCGGTTTGAGAGCCGTATGGATACGCCGGTTAGTGAGATCATGACCCCGAAGGAAAAGCTGGTTACTGTCAAGGAAGGCGCCAGTCTGGAGGACGTAAAGGAACTCCTGCATCGTCACCGTATCGAGAAGGTTCTGGTTGTAAACGACCATTTTGAATTGCGCGGCCTGATCACGGTAAAGGATATCCAGAAGGCCAAGGATTATCCGTTGGCGTGCAAGGACGACCAGGGCCGCCTGCGCGTAGGTGCCGCTGTGAGTACCGGCGGTGATACCGAAGCCCGTATTACCGCGCTGGCTGAAGCCGGAGTGGATGTGATCGTGGTGGATACTGCCCACGGGCATTCCAAAGGCGTGATTGATCGTGTGCGCTGGGTAAAGCAGAACTTCCCGGAGGTTCAGGTTATCGGCGGCAACATCGCCACCACCCAGGCAGCCATCGCTCTGGCTGATGCTGGAGCAGATGCAGTCAAGGTCGGTATTGGTCCTGGCTCTATTTGTACCACACGGATCGTTGCTGGCATCGGCGTGCCGCAGATCTCCGCAGTATCCAATGTTGCATCCGCCCTGAAGGATCGAGGTGTTCCCTTGATTGCTGATGGTGGTGTGCGGTTCTCTGGCGATATCTCCAAAGCCATTGCCGCGGGTGCTCATTGCGTGATGATTGGCAGCCTGCTGGCCGGTACTGATGAGGCGCCGGGCGAGGTTGAGCTGTTCCAGGGACGCAGTTACAAGGCATACCGTGGAATGGGATCGATTGGTGCCATGGGGCAGGGATCCAGCGACCGTTATTTCCAGGACGCCAGCAAGGGTATTGAAAAGCTCGTTCCGGAGGGCATTGAGGGTCGCGTGGCCTGTAAAGGTCCGATGCGGAATATTGTTCACCAGCTGATGGGTGGTTTGAGGGCCTCCATGGGCTACACCGGCAGCGCCACCATGGAAGAGATGCGGACTAAACCCGAGTTTGTTCGTATTACCGGTGCCGGTATGCGTGAGAGTCACGCTCATGATGTGACGATCACCAAGGAAGCGCCCAACTACCGTATCGGCTGATTATCGCCTTATCTGAACGCGGCCCAACAACTGGGCCGCGTTGTTTTTTGATCCGAGGACTCCATGCCCCAGAACATCCACGACCACCGTATCCTGATTCTCGATTTCGGTTCCCAGTACACCCAGCTTATTGCTCGACGGGTGAGGGAAATTGGCGTCTTTTGTGAGATCAGGGCGTTCGATATTACCGCCGAAGAGCTTGATGAATTCAATCCGAAAGGCATCGTCCTTGCGGGTGGCCCCGAGTCTGTCACGGAACTGGGAGGGCCACGGGCTCCAGAGGGCCTGTTTGACCGGGGCATTCCGGTGCTGGGTATCTGCTATGGCATGCAGACCATGGCAGAGCAGCTTGGTGGTCGGGTAGCCAGTTCCGAGAAGCGTGAATTTGGCTATGCGCAGATAAAGGTGCGTGCTGACGGTCCACTGCTTCGCGATATCACCGACCATCTGACCGCGACAGGGGATTCTCTTCTGGATGTCTGGATGAGTCACGGTGACAAGGTGGTGGTCATGCCCGAAGGCTTTGAACTGCTGGCTTCCACCGAGAGCGCCCCTGTTGCGGCGATGCAGGATCTGAGCCGTAACCTCTACGGCGTACAGTTTCATCCGGAGGTAACCCATACCTTGCAGGGCAAGCGAATTCTGGAGCACTTCGTCCTGAATATCTGCAACTGTGAGGCACTCTGGACTCCGGCCAAAATCGTAAATGATGCCGTTCGCCAGATTCGTGAGCAGGTGGGTAGTGACAAGGTCTTGCTGGGGCTTTCCGGCGGTGTCGATTCCTCCGTGACTGCTGCATTGCTGCACAAGGCGATTGGTGAGCAGCTGACTTGCGTGTTCGTGGACAATGGCCTGTTGCGCCTCCACGAAGGCGATCAGGTCATGGACATGTTCGCCAGCAACATGGGTGTGAAGGTTATCCGTGTGGATGCGGAAGACCTGTTCCTGTCAAAACTCAAAGGTGTTGACGACCCCGAGCAGAAGCGAAAGATCATCGGCAACACGTTTATCGACGTCTTCGATGATGAGGCCGCGAACATCAAGGATGTGAACTGGCTGGCGCAGGGCACGATTTATCCGGACGTCATTGAATCCGCAGCATCCAAAACCGGTAAGGCGCATGTCATAAAATCCCACCACAATGTTGGTGGCTTGCCGGAAACCATGAAGATGAAGCTCGTGGAGCCACTGCGAGAACTCTTCAAGGACGAAGTGCGCAAGATCGGTCTCGAGCTCGGCCTGCCGTACGACATGGTCTACCGCCATCCATTCCCCGGGCCGGGTCTTGGGGTGCGGATTCTGGGCGAAGTGAAGAAAGAATACGCCGACATCCTGCGCCGGGCTGACGCGATTTTCCTGGAAGAACTCCACAGGGCGGATTTTTACCACAAAACCAGTCAGGCGTTTGCGGTGTTCCTGCCGGTGAAATCCGTTGGTGTGGTAGGGGATGCCCGCCGCTACGAATACGTGGTGGCCCTCCGTGCTGTTGAAACCATCGATTTCATGACCGCCCGTTGGGCGCATCTGCCCTACGATCTCCTTGAAACCGTTTCCAACCGGATTATCAACGAGATCACCGGGGTTTCCCGGGTCACATACGACGTCTCATCCAAACCGCCCGCGACCATCGAGTGGGAATAATCAGACGCTGACAGATCCGATGTCTCATCATGATGCACGCGACGAATACTGGATGGGCCGGGCGCTTGAACTGGCGGCTCAGGCTGCCAGCATCGGAGAGGTTCCTGTCGGAGCATTGGTGGTTCTTGGTGACCGGGAGATTGGCGCCGGTTTTAATGCCCCGATTACCGGTTGCGACCCTACAGCACATGCGGAAATTCGGGCGCTCAGGGATGCAGCGGCGCGCGTGGGCAATTACCGTTTGTCCGGCGCGACTCTTTATGTAACGCTCGAGCCCTGTACCATGTGTGTTGGAGCAATAGTGCACAGTCGCATAAGTCGGTTGGTTTACGGTGCCGCTGAGCCAAAAGCCGGGGCCGTAGAGTCTGCCCGGCGCACTCTGGAAGAGCCTCACCTTAATTGGGAGGTGGCAGCCGCTTCCGGCATACTCCAGAATCAGTGTAGCCAGATAATAAGCGACTTTTTCAGCCGGCGACGGGAAGAAATACGTCGTCAGCGTAAGTAATAATCAGGGAAGGAGTGGTCCTCGGTCATGAAAGTACTCGTTACCGGCGGAGCCGGGTATATTGGCAGTCACGTTGTGCGCCAGCTCGGCGAGGCGGGCCATGATATTGTGGTGTTTGATAACCTCTCGACCGGGTATCGCTGGGCAGTTACAGCCGGCGAGCTGATAGTTGGCGATCTGGCCGATGAAGCTGCCATCGATGACCTGTTTTCAAATCACGAGTTCGAGGCCGTCCTTCATTTCGCGGCCAATATCGTAGTGCCGGAATCAGTCGAAAATCCTCTGAAGTATTACAGCAACAACACCCGCAATACCCTGAACCTGCTCAAGGCTGTTGAGAAATACCGGATTCCCTATATGGTGTTTTCCTCAACCGCGGCGGTTTACGGTATGCCAGAGCAAACCGTGTTAACCGAAGATCTCCCGCTTGCGCCGATCAACCCTTACGGTGCTTCCAAAATGATGAGTGAGCGGATGATCATGGATCTCGCCGAAGCCTCGGATCTGAATTACGTCATACTTCGCTATTTCAACGTCGCCGGCGCCAATCCTGATGGTCTGCTGGGCCAGGCAACTCCGGAAGCAACGCATCTTCTCAAGGTTGCCTGCGAATGCGTTACTGGTCAGCGGGAGGGTATGAGTGTGTTCGGCACCGATTATGATACCCGCGACGGTACCTGTATTCGTGATTATATCCATGTGGAAGATCTGGCCAAGGCGCATGTGATGGCACTGGATTACATGTCCCGAGGTGGGGATTCCCGGGTGTTGAACTGTGGTTATGGGCGTGGCTTCACCGTCCGGGAAGTGATTGATGTGGTGAAAAGGCAGTCCGGTATTGATTTCCCGGTGACCGAAACCGGACGCCGGGCGGGGGATCCGGCAGCCTTGATGGCGGACAACTCCCGGATTCAGGCTACTCTTGGCTGGGAGCCGGATTTTGACAATCTGGACACCATTGTCGGGACCGCTCTTGCCTGGGAAAAAATCTGGCAGAAGAAGAAAGCTGCGCGCACAAACTGAACTTAATTTTTGTTTTGGTCGGGATTTAACGGATGAAGATAACGATTTTTGGCACCGGATATGTTGGCCTCGTAACAGGCGCGTGTCTCGCAGATGTAGGCCATCATGTGCTCTGCATGGATGTTGATCAGGTAAAAATTGAGAAACTGAAGAACGGACAGATACCGATCTACGAGCCAGGGCTCGATAATATTGTCAGACACACAGTTGAGGCGGGCAGGCTGTCGTTTACCAATGACACCGAAGAGGCTGTCGCGCACGGTACCCTGCAGTTTATTGCCGTAGGCACACCTCCTGATGAGGACGGATCTGCGGATCTTCAGTATGTGACTGCCGTTGCGAAGTCCATCGGTAAGTATATGGACGATTACAAGGTGGTGGTCGATAAGTCCACTGTCCCTGTCGGAACTGGCGACAAAGTTAAAGCGGCCGTCCGGGCACAGCTTGACAGTCGTGGCCTTGAGTGGGAATTCGATGTGGTATCGAACCCTGAGTTCCTGAAAGAAGGCGCCGCGATCAACGATTTCATGAAGCCGGATCGCATTATCGTTGGTACTGACAGTGAAAAGGCGGCGGAACTTCTCAGGGAAGTCTACTACCCGTTTAACCGTTCCCATGATCGCATGATTTTTATGGATGTGCGGTCCGCCGAGCTCACCAAATACGCCGCAAATTCCATGCTGGCGACCAAAATCAGTTTCATGAATGAAATTGCAAACTTGTCGGAGCGCCTGGGTGCCGACATTGAAGCAGTACGTCGTGGCATTGGCTCAGATCCCCGGATTGGCTACCACTTTATTTATCCGGGCTGTGGTTATGGTGGCTCATGTTTCCCGAAAGATGTTCAGGCACTGGCCCGGACAGCCCGGGACTGCGATTACGACGCTCCCCTGTTGAATGCTGTAGAAACTGTTAACTACGCCCAGAAGCACGTGCTTTTCGACAAGGTCAGCCATTATTTCAGGGGCAGCCTGAAAGGTAAGGTCGTGGCCCTGTGGGGACTGGCGTTCAAACCAAATACCGATGATATGCGTGAAGCATCCTCCCGCACGCTTATGGAGGACCTCTGGAGAGCCGGTGCTGTCGTTCAGGCTTTTGACCCGGAAGCCATGGAAGAAACCCAGCGTATTTATGGCGATCAGGAAGGGCTGGCTCTGTGCGGCACGAAGGAGCAAGCTCTGAAAGGTGCAGATGTTTTGGTGATTTGCACCGAATGGAAAGAGTTCCGCTCCCCGGATTTTGATGTGATTGCTTCTGCGCTGAAAGAGCCGGTCGTGTTTGATGGCCGAAACCTTTACGAACCTGAAATGCTCGATCGCTATGGTCTGATTTATTACGCCATTGGTCGTGGCAGAAACCAGTTCCATTCGGAGTAAGTATGAGCGAGGTTCGGGAGTTTCAGCTTCACGATCGACTGGCGGCTGACACTATCGATCTCGGCTCGTCCCGGTTGTGCGAAATCCGGTTAATGAATGAACGGACCTGGCCCTGGGTGGTTCTGGTGCCTGCGGTTGCAGGTATCAGGGAGATCTATGAGCTTAGCGGTGAGCAGCAGCAACGCTTGATGGAAGAGTCTTCTGCTTTAAGCCGCGGTATGATGGAGCTGTTTTCTGGCGATAAAATGAACGTGGCCGCACTCGGTAACATGGTGCCTCAACTTCATTTGCATCATATTGTTCGCTTTGAAGGCGATCCCGCATGGCCAGGGCCTGTGTGGGGAAAGCAGCATCCGGTACCTTACGCCGATGACGAGCTTGCCACTATCAGGCAGTCCCTCGCGCCTGTCCTGTCATTGCTGAAGTGAGGCTTGGGCAAGTCGGGCCGGAGTTAGCCTCTGGTTGTGCGCCTGGCCATGCTCTGCGCACCCATAAGAATCATACGCAGTTCGGTTTTCAGCTTGACCTTTAGGTCTTCCCGTTCTTTCGGCGCTGCATCCAGGGCTTCGGCACCCTGATTGAAAACCAGCGTCACCATGGCTTCGGCAACGAGTCTGGAGTCTGAGAGGGGTTTCCCCTGTTCCTCTGCAAACCTGTGAAGGTCATCGGCCAGCTCGGTCGCAAAATGATCAATTTCCGCTTTGATGGCTGTCCGGAAGGGCTTGGATACGCCGGTGCGCTCCCGAAGCATCAACCGGAACAGGTTGGCGTTATTGCCGAGGTACTCCATGAAGGTCTCCACCGATGTGGATATGGCGCTACCGTCACGGGCAATACGTTTTCGCGCGTGGCGCATCAACTGGCGTAACGCGACACCGCCTTCGTCAACCAGGGCAAGGCCCAGTTCGTCCAGTTCGGAAAAGTGACGATAGAACGAGGTGGGAGCAATACCCGCTTCGCGCGCAACTTCCCGAAGGCTGAGGCTTCCAAAACCGCGATCGGCGCTGAGTTGCGAAAGGGCGGCATCCATCAGGGCTCTCCGGGTTCGGAGTTTTTGCTCGGCTCTGGACGACAAGGTGAGGCTCCATATGCTGCGTGAATCGTGCATTCTAGCCGTCTGTTGTGAGGGAGTCATCTGGCGACGGGTTTCAGCGAGAATCACGCCTGATTTTCAATTCCATTGTGTTTATAATGGGCGGCTTTTCCAGTATGGTCGCGACGATATTCTTGCGGGCCACATTTGAGTAGCCATGCCCGCCTACTTGGCCAGACATTACGCACACATCAGAAACAACGGGAACCGGTATGCGCAGTCATTATTGCGGTGGGATCAACGAATCCCACATTGATCAGGAAGTCACACTTTGCGGATGGGTACACCGCCGCCGTGACCATGGTGGTGTCATTTTCCTTGATCTGCGGGATCGGGATGGCATATCGCAGGTGGTTGTCGACCCTGACACCCCGGAAAGCTTTGCCCTTGCAGAGAAAGTTCGCAGCGAATTTGTTATCAGGGTAACCGGCCGGGTTCGTCGTCGCCCTGCGGGGACCGAGAACAACAATATGCCCACCGGGCAGGTGGAACTTCTGGGCAAGGAAGTGAATATCCTGAACACGGCAGCGACGCCACCGTTCCCTCTGGATGAGCACGTTGATGTGGGCGAAGATGTGCGCCTGCGCTACCGTTTTGTTGATCTGCGTCGTCCGGAAATGATCAATCGCCTGCGTTTCCGCTCACGCGTTACCAGTTACATCCGTAACTACCTGGACAGCAACGGTTTCATGGACGTGGAAACGCCCATCCTGACCCGTGCCACTCCCGAGGGTGCGCGTGACTACCTTGTTCCCAGTCGTACCCATGAGGGCTCTTTCTTTGCCCTGCCGCAGTCGCCCCAGTTGTTCAAGCAGCTACTGATGGTTTCCGGCGTGGACCGTTATTACCAGATTGCCAAGTGCTTCCGTGATGAAGATCTGCGTGCCGATCGCCAGCCCGAGTTTACCCAGGTGGATATCGAGGCGTCGTTCATCGACGAAGAGACGTTGATGGGGCTGAACGAAGATATGATTCGTTCCCTGTTCAAGGATGTGCTTGACGTTGAACTGCCGACATTCCCGCGCATGCCGCACTCCGAAGCCATGCAGCGTTTTGGTAGCGACAAGCCGGACCTGCGTATCCCGCTTGAGCTGATTGATGTGGCAGATCTGGTTGAAAGTGTGGATTTCAAGGTCTTCGCAGGCCCTGCCAAGGACCCCAAGGGTCGTGTTGCAGCGTTGCGAGTGCCGAAGGGTGGTGAACTCACACGCAAGCAGATTGATGATTACACGAAGTTTGTTGGAATCTACGGCGCCAAAGGGCTCGCCTATATCAAGGTCAACGACCTGTCCAAAGGTGTTGAGGGGCTGCAGTCACCAATTATCAAGTTCCTGGGTGACAACGTGGCTCAGGGCATCATGGAGCGGGTTGGTGCCGAAGATGGCGACATCGTGTTCTTCGGTGCTGACAAGACCACCGTGGTGAATGAGGCTCTGGGGGCACTGCGCATCAAGGTTGGCCACGATCTGGACATGCTGACATGCGAGTGGGCGCCGCTTTGGGTTGTGGACTTTCCGATGTTCGAGGAACTGCCGGACGGAGGCCTCACTGCGATTCACCATCCGTTCACTGCGCCGTCCTGCAGTGCAGAAGAGCTTGCCGCGAACCCGGCTACTGCTCTGTCCCGGGCTTATGACATGGTCCTCAACGGCACTGAGCTGGGCGGTGGATCCATCCGTATTCACAACGAAAAAATGCAGGAAGCGGTATTCCGTATTCTCGGAATTGGCGAGGAAGAAGCCCGTGCCAAATTTGGCTTCCTGCTGGACGCTCTGAAATTCGGTTGTCCGCCCCATGGCGGTCTGGCCTTTGGTCTGGATCGTTTGGTCATGTTGATGACCGGAGCTTCGTCCATTCGTGACGTCATTGCTTTCCCGAAGACCCAGAGCGCCACCTGTCTGATGACTCAGGCGCCGGGCGAAGTGGATGACAAGCAATTGCGGGAGCTGCATATTCGCCGGAGAAAATCCACCAAAGCCGTGGAAGGCAACAAGGCCGAAAGCGAAGACGCAAAGAGCGAGTAAATTCATCAGGCTGGGTGTGCCGGTGGTCGGCGCCCCACCTGGGCGATGGATGGAGTGGTTTTATGGCTGGTCATAGCAAATGGGCCAACATCAAACACCGCAAGGCGGCGCAAGACGCCAAGCGGGGCAAAATCTTCACCAAAATCATCCGGGAACTGACAGTCGCCGCCCGTCAGGGTGGTGGTAATCCTGAAGATAATCCGCGACTGCGTGCGGTAATCGACAAGGCTCTCACCGCCAATATGAAGAAGGACACCATCGAGCGTGCCGTGGAGCGGGGCGCTGGTGGTGGCGATGATACCAACTACGAAGAGCTTACCTATGAGGGCTATGGCCCCGGTGGTGTCGCGGTTTTCGTGGAAGTGATGACCGATAACAAAAACCGTACCGTGGCGGAAATCCGGCATGCCTTCAACAAGATGGGCGGCAATCTGGGTACTGATGGATCCGTGGCCTATCTTTTCAGTAAGCAGGGTATTATCAGCTATGGCCCGGATGTTTCCGAGGATTCGCTTATGGAGGCAGCCCTTAATGCCGGTGCCGAGGACCTCGCGGAACAGAGTGATGGTTCTTTCGAAATTGTAACCACGCCCGAGCAGTTTCTGGATGTTAAGGAGTCTTTGGTGGCCTCTGGCCTGAAACCCGACAATGCAGAGGTAACCATGGTGCCTGCCACGCGTGTCGAGCTGGATCGGGATGGCGCAGAAACTACGTTTAAGCTGATTGATATGCTGGAAGATCTGGATGACGTTCAGAACGTCTACTATAACGCCGATATTTCCGGCGAAATCATGGATTCGCTCTGACGCGACAGGGGTATCAATTTGGCGATCATTCTGGGCGTAGATCCCGGGTCGAGAATCACCGGCTTTGGCATTATCCGGGCAGAAGGTCGTAGCATAGAATACCTTGATAGCGGCTGCATTCGGGTGGGCGAAAAGCCGATGGCCGAGCGCCTGCAGACAATTTTCCACAGTCTTGCCACACTCATTGGCGAGTATCGTCCGGAAGAGTTCGCCATTGAGCAGGTGTTCATGGCGAGAAATCCGGACTCGGCACTGAAGCTGGGCCAGGCACGTGGTGCCGCTATTGTCAGTGCCGCCAACAGTGGACTTGCTGTTCACGAGTACTCCGCCCGCCAGGTCAAACAGGCGGTGGTCGGCAAGGGCGGGGCAGACAAGTCCCAGGTGCAGCATATGGTTCAGGCTCTGCTGTCTCTATCCCGAAAGCCTCAGGAAGATGCAGCGGACGCGCTTGCGATAGCCTTGTGCCATGCGCACATGAGTCAGAGTATTTTGCGGGTCGCTGGTGCCGGGGGTAAAGTCCGCAGCGGGCGAGTGCGACAACGATAACCTGCTCTCAGGAGCGACAGGAGATTCGCCTTGATTGGTCGTATCCGAGGAATTCTGATAGAGAAAGCGCCTGGTCAGGCATTGGTGGAATGCTCCGGACTGGGTTATGAGATTGATATTCCCTACACTACTTTTTTCCACCTTCCCGAAACCGGAGAGGAACTCATTCTTCATACCCATTTTGCGGTTCGTGAAGACGCCCAGAGTCTCTACGGTTTCGCATCCCGTCTGGACAGGGACCTGTTTCGACTGCTCATCAAGGTTAATGGTGTTGGCCCTAAACTCGCGGTCGGGATTCTCTCGGGCCTTGATGCCCAACAGTTCATTCGCTGCATCGAGGCACGTGACTTGAATGCCCTGGTCAAACTTCCGGGCGTTGGCAAAAAGACCGCTGAACGCCTGCTTATTGAAATGACGGATCGGATAGGGCAACTTGAGGGACAGTTTGTGCCCACGTCTCCGGGGACTTCCGGATCTGAAGCGGTCCCGACGGAAGTTTCCGCTCGCGGGCCAGGCGCGCGAGCGGAAGCCGAAGAGGCGCTTATCGCGCTGGGTTACAAGCCTCAGGAGGCAGCCAAGGCGATCAACAAGGTTGCGGAAGAGGGGATGTCCAGCGAAATTCTGATCCGTCTCGCTCTGCGTAATATGATACCGGCGTAATGACGCCAGTTTAATGTGTCGCCTGTATGGCGCCAAACGTGTAGAGAGCGTAACGTGACACGCTAGGGCCCGTTTGTACAATTGGGGCAACGTTAAACATAGGCGGGCGCACAGGCATGATGTTGATTCCCCAAAAACGGGTGATGCCATGATCGAATCCGACCGACTGATCTCAGCACGGGCCGGTGAATACGAAGAAGTACATGATCGGGCTATTCGCCCCACCTTGTTGGCTGAGTACGTTGGCCAGCCTGCGGTGCGGGAACAGATGGATATTTTCATCTCTGCGGCGCGTGGTCGCCAGGAAGCGCTGGACCATGTGCTGATTTTTGGCCCGCCGGGACTTGGCAAAACCACGCTTGCCAATATCATTGCAAACGAGATGGGGGTCTCAATCAAGACAACCTCCGGCCCGGTTCTTGAAAAGGCCGGTGATCTCGCCGCGCTGCTTACCAATCTGGAAGAGGGTGACGTTCTTTTTATCGACGAAATCCATCGTCTCAGCGCGGCGGTGGAAGAAGTGCTCTATCCAGCCATGGAAGACTACCAGCTGGATATCATGATCGGAGAGGGTCCTGCTGCCCGTTCTATCAAACTGGATTTGCCTCCCTTTACCCTGGTTGGCGCGACGACACGCGCCGGTCTGCTCACGTCCCCCTTGCGTGATCGTTTTGGTATTGTCCAGCGGCTCGAGTTTTATAACACCGAGGACCTTACCTCCATCATTGTGCGGTCCGCCCGGCTGTCTTCCGTGGATATTGATGAGACCGGGGCCTTTGAAATTGCCCGTCGGTCACGAGGCACTCCGCGAATTGCCAATCGTTTGTTGCGTCGGGTTCGGGACTTTGCTGAAGTTCGTGCGGACGGCCATATCAGCTCGGATATAGCCGATCAGGCGCTGAACATGCTCAAGGTTGATAGTCAGGGATTCGATCATATGGATCGTCGCCTGCTGCTTGCAATGATAGAGAAGTTTGATGGCGGTCCTGTTGGCGTTGAAAGCCTGGCCGCAGCGATCAGCGAAGAGCGGGGCACGATTGAGGATGTTCTGGAGCCCTTCCTGATTCAGCAGGGTTATATGATTCGGACACCGCGGGGCAGAATGGTAACCTCCAATGCCTACGAGCATTTTGGCGCTCTGGCGCCGAAATCCGGCAGGGAGGATGATCTTTTTGCTTGAGCAGGCAGCGGGCACCTTATTTGAGTTACCTGTCCGGGTTTACATTGAGGACACTGATGCCGGTGGTATCGTGTTTCATGCGAAATACCTTCATTACATGGAGCGCGCCCGTACCGAGTGGGTACGTAACTGTGGCGTGAGTTTGCGCGCGGGGCTGGTGGACAATATCAGTTACGTTGTGCAGCGAATGGCAATTCACTATTCCGTGCCGGCTCGTCTGGATGACCAGTTGCTTGTGACAGCGGAGCCGGTCGGATTTGGCAGAGTGTGGATGGGGTTTCGGCAGCAGGTATTCCGGGCTGATGATCGGAAATTGCTGTGTGAGGCAGACGTAAGGGTAGCATGTGTGGCGCTGGACACCGGTCGCCCCCGGCGTTTACCCGAAAGTATGCAGGAATTGCTCAAGAAAAGTATTCAAACCGTCGAAGCGAACAACAGAACAAGCCAGGAGTAAAAGGTGGAATCCGAAGTTTCAGTCTGGTATCTCGTTTCCAATGCCGGTGTGCTGGTACAGCTCGTTATGCTGTTGCTTGCATTGGCATCAATCATGTCCTGGGCCCTGATATTTCAGCGTCTGCAGGTCTTCCGAAAAGCCAGGCGGGCTCAACTCGCCTTTGAGGAAAGGTTCTGGTCAGGCATGGACCTGGGGCAGCTTTATCGGGAGGTGAATGCCGAGCCGACGCCTTTCTCCGGAATGGAGTCTGTATTCCGTGCAGGGTTCAAGGAGTTTTCCCGTCTTCGTCAGCAGAGTCGCGACGCTGACGCCGTTATGGAAGGTTCGCAAAGGGCGATGAGGGTAGCATTCTCCCGGGAGCAGGAGCGTTTGGAAACGCATCTTCCGTTCCTGGCCACTGTCGGTTCAACGAGTCCTTACATAGGCCTGTTCGGCACTGTCTGGGGCATTATGAACTCGTTCCGCGGTCTGGCCCAGGTGCAACAAGCTACCCTGGCAACGGTAGCGCCCGGCATCTCCGAGGCCTTGATCGCAACCGCCATGGGCCTCTTTGCGGCCATTCCGGCGGTGATTGCCTACAACCGTTTTTCTGCTATGTCTGATGCGCTGCTCAAGAACTACGAAACCTTTGCTGAGGAGTTTTCAAGCATTTTGCACCGGCGGGTACATAGCAGTGAAAAGAGTTCGGCATAATGGCCTTTTCCTCAAAGACCGGAGCATAACGCTATGAAAGGCATGGGAATGATGCCGGAACATCGGCGTAAGCCGATGTCGGAGATAAACGTCGTACCTTACATTGATGTGATGTTGGTGCTCCTGGTGATTTTCATGGTCACTGCACCAATGCTTACTCAGGGTGTGAAAGTAGATCTTCCGGAAACAACGTCCGATCCCATCCAGGCTGATAAGGATGTGGAGTCCATTGTTGTATCGGTAGACACCAATGGGGCGTATTACGTTGAAATTGGGGACGAAGGCAGCGACCCAATGTCGTTGGGGGAGCTGCGCGAGAAGGTCACCAAGATCCTGTCCCAGAGGGCTGCTAGCGAGATACTGGTGCGCGGCGACGAGCATGTTGAGTATGGAATCGTGGTTCGGCTTATGGCGGAATTGCAGGGTGCGGGGGCGACCAGTATCGGTTTGATTACCGAATCGCCTTTGGACGAGAAGTGATACCGGTGCAGGCAGGGTTGTTGTGAAAGGTCATGAGCGTGAAGTAACCAGCACCGGGACGCCGCCGTGGAAATCGCCGGTTGCGTTGTCGGTAGCGTTGCATCTGCTGATTATTGGCATTGCGTTGGCAGGGTGGACCTGGACCAGTCCCGATCATGAGCCACCGCCCCGAAGTATTTCGGCGAGATTGATCTCTCAGCAACCAGAGCCAAGCCCTGTAGTGGAACCTGTCGATCAATCTGATCGTGAGGAAGAGCGAAGGGCCGAGGAGCAAAAGCGCGAGGCAGAAGAGCGGCGACAGGAAGAAGCTCGCAAGGCGGCTGAGCAAAAAGCCCGTGAGCTGGCTGAACAAAAAGCCGAAGAGGAACGTAAGCGTAAGCAGGCTCTGGCCCAAAAGCGTAAAGAGGAAAAGGCTAAAGCAGAAGAAGAGGCCGCGCGTCAGAAGGCTGAAGCGGAAGCCAAGGAACGCCAGCGTAAGAAGGCTGAAGAAGAGAAGCGAAAACAGGAAGAGGCAAAACGGAAGGCGGAGGAAGAACAGCGCCGTCTGGAGGAGCAGCGTAAGCGGGAAGAAGCCGAGCGCAAGAAACGGGAAGAAGAGGCCCGCAAGGAGGCAGAGCGAAAGCGGCAGGAGGCTGAGCGTCGTCTGAAAGAACAGCAGTTGGAAGCGCTGGCAGACGAGGCGGAGAAAGCCAAGCAGGCCGAAGCCCAGAGGCAGGCCCAGGCGGCCGCCGCACGAGCCCGGGAAGCGCAGATGCTGACGGAAAGCGAAAAATATCAGGCGCTTATCCGCGAACGGCTGAAGAACGCATGGTATTTGCCATCTTCGGCTACCGAAGACATGGTGGCCCGGCTGCAAATAACGTTGTTACCAACCGGCGAACTGGCAGATGTAAGACTTGTCAGTAGCAGTGGTAATACCGCATTCGACAATTCGGCTTTGAGTGCTGTGAGAGGTGTCGGTCGCTACCCGATTCCGGACGAGCGGGATACGTTTGAGCGGTATTTCCGTCAGTTCGAGATTGAATTCAACCCGCGCCGTTTGAGATAAGTAAGCGGACAACACAATGACCTATCGGATTCGTACTATGCCGTTACGCAGATTACTCGCAACCGTGGTCCTTTTTTCTCTGGCAGCGGCCTCTGCCCATGGTGAGTTGTTGATAAGGATTACCGAGGGCGCTGACTCGGCTATTCCCATTTCGGTTGTCCCGTTCGCTGAGAGCGGAGCGATTCCTCCCGGGGACAAAGTCAGTAATGTGGTTCAGAGCGATCTCACTATGAGTGGGGAATTTCGCACGCTGTCACCTGAAAAAATGCTGAGCCTGCCGTCCAAACGTGAGGAAGTCTTTTTCCGAGACTGGCGACTATTAGGGCAGCGTTATGTCCTGGTGGGCGGGCTGACAAGAAGCGCTGATCGTGTTCAGGCTCGCTATGAGCTCTTCGATGTAAACACCGAAGAGAGGATTCTGGGTGAAACTGCGGCAGCCCCCGCGTCCAATATGCGATCGCTCGCTCATCACATCAGCGATAAGGTGTATGAGGCGATTACCGGCGTCCGGGGCGCTTTCTCGACCAAGCTGGCCTATATCACCCTCGACACGTTTAACGGCAAGCCAAGGTATCGTCTGCAGGTGAGTGACGTCGACGGCAAGCGAGCGCGAATACGGCTGGAAAGCGAGGAACCGCTGCTCTCGCCCGCCTGGTCACCGGACGGTAAAAAGCTTGCTTACGTATCGTTTGAGACTGGTAAGCCAGTAATTTTTGTTCACGAGCTGTCGAGCGGCAAGCGTACCAAAATCGCAGATTTTCCCGGTCTCAATTCGGCGCCGGCATGGTCTGAGGACGGTCGGTCAATACTGATGACCCTGTCGAAGGATGGCAACGCTGAAATATACCGGATGGATTTGCAGAATCGGCAACTGACCAAGCTTACAAGCCATTGGGCCATTGATACCGAAGCGAGCTGGGATCATACCGGAGAAGGCTTGTTTTTCACCTCGGATCGGTCCGGTGGACCGCAGATCTATCATAAGAAAAGTACAGGCGCAGAGCCGAGACGTATCACGTTTGGCAGTCGTTACAATGCCCGCCCAAGGCCGGACAACGATGGTAAATATGTTTACTACGTGCATCAGCGGGACAGGGCATTCCATATTGCCAGAACCAATTTGAAAAACGGTGAAGAGACCGTCCTCACCCGGACAGAATCCGATGAATCTCCGAGTGTTTCGCCCAATGGCCGAATGCTGATCTATGCCACAAAACACGGCGGCAGCAGCGTGCTTACCGTGATTTCGGCCGATGGAGGGGCTGCCTACAGCCTGCCGGCGTCGGAAGGGGATGTGCGCGAACCTGCATGGGGGCCGCTGGCTCGCTAGCAACTGGCCCGGTGTCGCCTGTTTAGTTCTTAAGGACACAAGTCAACCAACTGAAAGGAAATGATTATGAAATTGTCAGCTCAAACCAAGGTATTTGCACTGTTGCTGTCTGTCGGTCTTTTCGCCGGCTGTAGTTCTACAGGTGAAACGGTCGATGGAGGCGCCTATGGCTCTGACGTTGAACCGATTGACCAGGAAGGTGGCTCCACTGTATACGGCGGTGATGACGAGGGCGGTGTTTCTTCCTCAGCGCTGACGGAAGAAGAGCGGATGGCAGCCCAACAGCGGGCTGAACAGGACGCACTGCGTGATATCACGACGTTCTATTTCGACTTCGACACCGCGGAAATCAAGCCAGAGGCTCGTGATGTTCTGGTCGCTCATGCACAGTTCCTGTCTGCCAACCCCGGCCAGCAGGTTCGCCTGGTAGGCCATGCCGATGAGCGCGGTACCAAGGAATATAACCTGGCATTGGGAGAGCGTCGTGCCAATGCTGTCCAGCGCTTCCTGATCGTGAACGGTGCTTCACGTGGCCAGATGGAAACCGTAAGCTATGGTGAAGAAAAGCCGGCGGTCATGGGTTCCACTGAAAGTGCCTGGGCCCAGAATCGTCGTGTGGAACTCGTGTTCGAGTAAACCCACCTGAAGTCAGGAATTACCATGAGAAAACGACTCATGGCGACAGTGGCTCTCTCGCTTGCCTTCGGGCAAGCGGGCGTGGCCCTGGCGCAGTCATCTACGCCCGCTTTCCAGTCTAACGCCTCGGAAGCACAGCGAAAGGCTAACAGCAGTCAGGCCACTGCCGAGCTGTTCTACATGATTCAGCAATTGCAGGGAGAGGTGCGCCGCCTGCAGGGCCAGGTGGAGGAGCAAAGGCATCTTATCAACCGTCTGCAGGAGCAGGGCAGAGACCGCTATATCGATCTTGATCAGCGTATTCTGGACCTTTCTGAAAAGGTATCGACGAAAGCCGCAGCGCCTGCAAGCGGATCCGGGGCGGAAGACGGCGGCGCCAGTGCCGGGATGGTCGCAAAGGAATACCGTCAGCCCGATGCTGAAGAGCGGGAGGCCTACGGGCAGATTCAGGATCTGATCCGGAATCAGAAGAAGTACGACGAGGCGATCAGCCGGCTGTATGAGTTTATCGACAAGTACCCGGAGGGCGATCTGACAGTCAATGCCTATTACTGGCTGGGTGAGGTCTATCTCGTCAAGCCCCAGCTTGAACAGGCCAAACAGGCGTTTACCATCGTGGCTACCCGCTATCCGGACCACCGCAAAGCGCCGGATGCAGTCTATAAGCTTGGTGTTACTCTTGATCGACTGGGTGAGAGCCAGGATGCCAGAAGACGAATGGAAAGCGTAGTAAAAGACTATCCGAACAGCAGTGCTGCCAAACTTGCCCGAAAGTTTCTGGAGTCTGATAAAGGCTGAGGAACAGCCATGGCAAAAATGTTGAGAAACCTGGAAAAAGGGGTTGATCAACGCCGAAAAATCATTACTATATGCGCCTCGTTTGGGTCGTTAGCTCAGTTGGTAGAGCAGTTGGCTTTTAACCAATTGGTCGAAGGTTCGAATCCTTCACGACCCACCAAATTTGAGATCCGGAAGTGTGCTGAGTCACTTCGGGATCGATCAGGGTCTCAGGCGCTGGTCAGTAGTTGCGGGTCGTTAGCTCAGTTGGTAGAGCAGTTGGCTTTTAACCAATTGGTCGAAGGTTCGAATCCTTCACGACCCACCAAATAACAGAAGCCTTAAAGGTTTTTGTGAAAAAAAGAGCCTCCGGGCTCTTTTTTTTTGCGTATACGTTCTTACCTACTCGGAGAGGTCTCTCAATTCCCGTTCAGAGGTTCGTTACAGGCTGGTTTCAGGACCATGAAAACAGGGTTTGAAATGATATACTCCAAAAGACAATGCAACACAGAGACGCAGTAATGACACGAGCTGAAGATCGTATCCTTGTTCATGAACACCTTGCTCATGCCGCTGAGCCAAAACCGCTCAGTGCTGAAGAAAAGGCTGACCTGGAGGCCCGCATCAAGGCGAGCCTGAAGGCCAGGGATGCAGTCCTTGTGGCTCACTACTACACCGATCCGGATCTTCAGCGTCTGGCCGAGGAAACCGGTGGCTGTGTCGCGGATTCTCTTGAAATGGCTCGCTTCGGTAACCAGCACCCTGCGTCCACAGTTGTGGTCGCCGGTGTGCGTTTTATGGGAGAAACTGCCAAGATTCTTAATCCGGAAAAACGGGTACTGATGCCAACGCTGGAGGCTACCTGTTCCCTGGATGTAGGGTGCCCGGCAGATGAATTTGCAGAGTTCTGTGATCAGCACCCGGACAGAACGGTTGTCGTTTATGCCAACACCTCAGCAGCTGTGAAGGCGAGGGCAGACTGGGTTGTAACGTCCAGCTGCGCCCAGGCTATCGTGGAAGACCTGGACGCTCGTGGTGAAAAAATCCTCTGGGCACCGGATAAGCACCTTGGGCATTACGTTCAGAAGACGACGGGTGCTGATGTGTTGTTGTGGGATGGTTCCTGCATTGTCCATGAAGAGTTCAAGTACCGAGGACTTGAAGACCTTAAAGCCCTCTATCCTGACGCCGCGGTGCTGGTTCATCCGGAATCTCCGGACGCAGTGGTAGAAATGGCGGATGTGGTGGGTTCAACCTCGCAGCTGATTCACGCTGTTCAGACGCTGCCAAACGAGAAATTCATCGTCGCGACCGATAACGGCATCTTCTACAAGATGCAGCAGTTGGCGCCGAACAAGACGCTGATTGAAGCGCCGACCGCCGGTAACGGCGCGACCTGTCGCAGCTGTGCTCACTGCCCCTGGATGGCGATGAACGGCCTTGAGAATCTTTTGCATGTTTTGGAAAGCGGCGACCAGGAAGTTCTGGTTGATGAGGAACTTCGGAAAAAGGCGCTCAAGCCCCTGAGGCGGATGCTGGATTTCACCTCGAACATGAACCTCAAGGCAGCTGGCAACGCTTGAGATTGCTGGGGGGAAGATTATGGAAAGTTGGGGCTGTCCTTCTACCTAGCTGTTCCTCCTGGCATTCAGTCGGCTGGTTATTTCGGCCAGCCTTTCGGTAACGACCTGGCGTTGCGGTGAGCCTGCCG
Organism: Marinobacter sediminum; assembly: GCF_023657445.1. Classification (NCBI taxonomy): domain Bacteria; kingdom Pseudomonadati; phylum Pseudomonadota; class Gammaproteobacteria; order Pseudomonadales; family Marinobacteraceae; genus Marinobacter; species Marinobacter sediminum. The sequence goes on from NZ_JAGTWY010000001.1 coordinate 987,166, forward strand.
GAAGTTTTTCCTGGGCTTGTCTGAGTTGTCGCTGGGCTGATTCCAGATCTCCCATCAGTGCGTAGTATTCTGCCCGCGCCCGGTGCACACCGACGATATTCCGTGCCATGCCTTCAGCCTCGGCAAGCGTTAGCCAGAGGTGTTCCTGTGCGGGCAGCTGTCTGGCGAGTTGCTGCAGGTGTTCCGCGGCGGCAACACCGTTCCCGTCAGCGATTTCAGTCTGCGCTAGTGTGAACGTAATCGGGTAATTGCCCGGATTTCGTGCCAGCGCTTCTTGCAGAAGTTTTCTGGCCTCTCCGAGGCGTTTCTGGTCAATCAGGACCTCTGCCAGGGTTACCTGAAAGGTAATGCGGCCGGGATTCCGCGAAAGCAGGTCTTTCAGGACATCTGCCGCCTTGTCCGGCTGGCCATTTTCCAGGTAAGCGACAGCGAGGCCGTAGCGAATAGCGTCGTTTCGTTTGGCATCAGGACGGTTAAGATAGGCTTCAAAGGTTTGCATTGCGACTTCGGGGGAAGATGCGTAATGCACCTGAAGCCGGCTACGAATCAGGTGGTACTCCTGGCCGTCAGGAATGTCCTGCTGGGGGTATTGTTCCGCGCGGTTTCGTGTGTCGGATACCCGGCTCTGGGTCAAAGGGTGGGTGGAAAGGTACTCCGGAACCTGGTTCCCCTGTAGCCGGTTCTGGCGCATCATGATCTCGAACATTTCCGGCATTCCCCGCGGATCCATGCCAGCTGTCGCCAGGATGTCCAGGCCAACCCGGTCTGCTTCCTGTTCGTTGGACCTGCTATAGGACAGCATGTTCTGCACGGCAAGGGCCTGAGTGCCTGCAATAGCGGCTATTCCGATGTCAGACTGAGTCACCGCAGACAACACGATGCCGGCAATCATGCCTGCGAGCGTGAGGGGGGCGCTGGTTTCCTGTTGTTCCAGCCGTCGCGCAAAATGGCGCTGACTGAGGTGGGCAAGTTCGTGAGCGAGTACCGAGGCAAACTGCTGCTCGGTGGCGGCGTTGAGAAACAGGCCTCCGTTTACACCGACAATGCCCCCGGGCACGGCAAAGGCGTTAATCGCAGGGCTGTCGATGAGGGCAAGTGTCAGATTCCTGTTCTGCAGCGGGGCAGAGGGGACGAGTCGGTAAATGATTGCACTGAGGTAGTCGTAGACCAGCGGGTCGGTAATTCTCGGTGCGGATCGGCGTATGGAAACCATCACCTGCTGGCCAATGTCGGATTCCTGCTGGCCCGAGATGAGACCTCCGCCACTGCCGCCAATGCTGGGTAATCGGGTTTCCTGTGCAATTGCAGGTGAATAAACCGTCGCTAGGCTGATGGCCAGAAAACAGGCCCGGATTAGCCTGCGGGTTTGGTAAAACCTGGTTTTGGACACTTTCATGTAATGCAGTTTGCCTTTGCTTCGAACCGTTTGTGTGACAGCAGGTTACGATAAAAAGTTCTGAACTTCTGGTTAAACACGATTGTGGTGCAATACATTATCACTGTCGGCATAATGCGTGCCTGTTAAATCCGCTTACTGTTATTGCAATGGTGTCCCTTTTTTATGGCTGACCGTACTCTGGATGCTTCCGGGCTTCGTTGCCCGATGCCCCTGCTGAAAACCAAGCTGGAACTCAATAACATGTCACCCGGAGAGGAGCTTGAGGTTATTGCCACGGATGCCGGCTCTGCCCGTGATATTCCTGCGTTTATTGAGCTTTCCAGGCATCAGCTCCTGACTTCCTCGGAAGCTCATGGTCAGTACCGGTTTATGATAAAGTGCGGCGGTTAATCTTTCGGAGACACCAATGATCAGGATATTACGCGGTCTTGCGCACAAATACTTTTCAGATGAAGAAGCGGTCATTCTTTTTCTGATTCTTGTGACGGGAACGATTTTTGTTATCTGGTTTGGGGCCATGCTTGCGCCGGCCATTGCCTCCCTGATTGTGGCTTTCATCCTTCAGGGGCTTGTTACCAAACTGAACGGGCTGGGCCTGCCTGAGCCGATTTCCATCATTGTGGTCTTCCTGGTGTTTCTCGGGGTGCTGGTCGGATTTATTTTTGGCCTGTTGCCGTTGATATGGACCCAGGTCAGCAACCTGGCAGGCGAAACCCCACGGATTTTCAGAGAATTGCAGTCCTACCTTGAGCTACTGCCGGAAGAATACCCCCAGCTGGTTTCTGCGGAGGCGGTGAATACGCTGTATCAGCAGGTCTCTACGGAAGTGGGGCACATGACACAGTGGCTGGTGTCGTTTTCGCTCTCAAGTATTCCGGATCTCGTGGCGCTTCTGATCTATATGGTGCTGGTGCCTATTCTGGTGTTCTTTTTCCTCAAGGACCGGGAAGTGTTGCTTAGCGCAATTTCGCGTCTTTTACCCTCCCAGCGCCCAATGATGTTCAGGATCTGGCATGAGGTGAATCTTCAATGCGCCAATTACGTCCGGGGTAAGGCCCTTGAGATTCTGATTGTTGGGGGTGCCACCTATATTGGGTTCAAGTTCCTTAGTATGCCCTATGCCGCGCTTCTGTCCTTGCTGGTGGGGTTGAGTGTAGTAATTCCCTACATTGGGGCCGCAGTCGTCACGATTCCGGTTGCCGTTATTGGATTGTTTGCCTTTGGCTGGGGCAGTCATTTCATCTGGGTCATGGCGGTATACGGCATTATCCAGGCGCTTGATGGCAATGTTCTCGTGCCGGTCCTGTTCTCGGAAGTGAACAATCTACACCCGGTAGCGATTATTGTGGCGGTATTGTTTTTCGGGGGCATCTGGGGGCTTTGGGGCGTGTTCTTCGCAATTCCATTGGCAACCATGCTCAAAGCAGTATTCTCCGCATGGCCGGTAAAGGAATCCGCACCTCCACCGACCGCCGGGCAACCTTGATGCGTGATCAGAGGGCTTTGACTGCCTCGAGCACTTCGTCGGCATGGCCCTTAACCTTGACCCCACGCCACTCCTTTCGCAGAGTACCTTTCGAATCAATCAGGAAGGTGCTGCGCTCGATACCCATATGTTCTTTTCCGTACAGTTTCTTGAGCTTGATGACGTCAAATAATTTGCACAGTGTTTCGTCTTTATCTGAAATCAGGTGGAATGGAAACTCGTACTTCGCTCTGAAGTTCTCGTGAGCTCTCAGGCCGTCGCGGGAAACACCAAAGATCTCGGTATCCAGTTCGGCGAACTCCTTCATCCGGTCACGAAAGTCCTGACCTTCGGTTGTGCAGCCGGGCGTGTTGTCTTTAGGGTAGAAATAAATCACCACATTTTGCCCCCGAAGATCCGCCATACGTATGGTTTGATCTCCGGTGGCCGGCACTTCAAAGTCCGGCACAGTTTTGTTCAGTTCGACGGATGACATGACATCTCCTTTAATTCCCTTGTGTCAGTTCGTGCCCAACATTACCATATCGGTTTTATTCGGACGGAGCTTTTATGATTACGGGTAGCCTTGTCGCACTGGTCACACCCATGCATCCCAACGGTGACATTCACTGGGAGGAGCTGGATAGACTGGTGGACTTTCATATTGAAAACGGCACGCACGGCATTGTTGCTGTGGGCACCACCGGCGAATCTGCAACCCTGGACCCCAAAGAGCATTGCCAGGTTGTCGGTCACATCATAAAACGCGTTGATGGCCGAATTCCCGTAATCGCGGGCACCGGCGGTAACAGTACGCGTGAAGCGATTGAACTGACCACCGAAGCTCACAAACTGGGTGCCGACGCCTGTCTGCTTGTTGTTCCTTACTACAACAAACCGACTCAGGAAGGTTTGTATCAGCATTTCAAGGCTATCGCAGAGGCGGTGCCGGGCATGAAGCAGATGCTGTACAACGTTCCGGGTCGAACCGCTTGTGACATGCTCAACGAAACGGTGCTCCGTCTGGCTGACATACCAAACATTGTCGCGATCAAGGATGCCACCGGGAATATCCCCCGGGGCGCTGAACTGATCGAAGCGCTGGATGGTCGTCTGGCCGTGTATTCTGGTGATGACGCCACTGCGGCGGAGTTGATGCTGGCCGGAGGCAAAGGGAACGTTTCCGTAACGGCTAACGTTGCTCCTAAAGGTATGTCACAGCTCTGTGAAGCCGCTATTGCCGGCAATCGTGAGGAGACCGAGCGTCTGAATGAGCTGCTCATGCCACTGAACCGGAAGTTGTTCCTTGAGGCGAACCCGATTCCGGTCAAGTGGGCACTGCATCATATAGGGTTGATCAGTGAGGGTATTCGTCTGCCACTGACGCCTCTGAGCGAGAAATTCCATGGCGAAGTCGAAGACGCTCTGAAAGCCTCAGGTGTGCTCTGAGTTTGTTGAAATCATCTCTGACCCGGAGTAACCCGATGTCGGTTCTTCAAAGAACCCGTAGTACCCTGTCTGCCAAATATCTGGTTCTCTCATCCGGACTGTTGTTTTTGACAGCAGTCTCCGGGTGCGGCGTGATGGAAGACCGTTCCGAGCGCTATGTGAACGCAAAAGAAGGTGAGTCTCTTCAGTTGCCGGAGAGTGCAGACGAATCCCGTTTCAGCCAGAAGATGCCCGTTCGCGATATTTCCGTGGCGGACGCCAGCAAAATGTATCCGTCCGATATTCCGCGTCCGCCCGACATGACCTCGGAGATTCTCGAGGAAAACTATGTTATCGAAGAGCTCGATGGGCGTGTCTGGTTGCTGGTGAACGATGTGCCCGGTCGTATCTGGCCTGCTGCCAACGCCTATATGGCAGACCGGGGACTGGGTGTTGAATACGATAGTCCCCAGCTCGGACTGTTGCAGAGTGAACTTGTAAACTTCAGCAAGCGGGCCCGTCAGCTGGTTGAGCTGACCGACGATCCGAGCGCCCGGGAGCCGGAGGTTGTCCTCCAGGTGCGAATGGCGCCCGGCGTCCGGCGCAAGACAACTGAGGTTCAGGTTCGTAGACTGTCGAAAGACAGTCAGCCGGACGAACTTATTCCCTGGTCAGGTGTTACCGATCCGGGCCCGGATGCCCTGGCACTTCAAAAGCGGTTGCTTGCCGACATGGGTGAGTTCCTGAAAGCGAGGGAAGAGAACAAGTCGTTCTCCCGAGCTGCTTCCGGTATGGTCAGCACCCCGCTGGTCAAGCTCGTTTCTGAAAATGATGACGCCGTGGCGATCCGGATGTTCCTGGATTATGGCCGCTCATGGGCCGAAGTTAGCCGCTCACTGACCGAGGCGGGCATCGGCGTTGTCGATCTGAATCGCAGCGAAGGGTGGTTTTATGTTGATTTCCGGACGGAAGATGAGCGCGAATCCGGCTGGTTCGACTGGTTCAGCGACAAGGAAAAGCCCCAGCACACCCATACCATTACTCTGCAAGAGCATGCCGACGGAATCGTCATCACCGCAGAGCGGCTGGATAGCTACGACGGAGACCATGGCGCTCCGGACTTGCTGACACAACTTTTCGATTACCTATACTGATTCAGTGGGCGGCCGTTAAAACCGGCCCCACTTCGGAGACCTTTGATGGAAAAGCGGGAAGAGCTCTACGCGGGCAAGGCAAAATCGGTCTATAAGACCGACGATCCAGAACGGTTTGTCATGGAGTTTCGTGACGATACGTCTGCGTTCGACGGCGAAAAGAAAGAACAGCTGAGCCGAAAGGGCATGGTGAACAACAAGTTCAATGCCTTCATCATGGAAAAACTGGAAGCGGCCGGGGTGCCCACACACTTTGAGGGGCTTTTGTCTTCAACCGAATCGCTGGTCAAGAACCTGGATATGATTCCGGTGGAGTGTGTGGTCCGCAACGTATCTGCGGGCAGCCTTTGCCGTCGTCTGGGGGTTGAAGAGGGCCTGGAACTCAATCCGCCAACTTTTGAGCTGTTTCTCAAGAACGATGCACTGCATGATCCCATGGTCAATGAGTCTCTCGCTGTCAGCTTTGGTTGGGCAAAAACCGAAGAGCTCACACGTATGAAAGAGCTCACCTATCAGGTGAACGACGTGTTGAACGCCCTGTTTGCAGAAGCAGGCATGCTGCTCGTTGATTACAAGCTGGAATTCGGTCGCAGCGACGGTGACATTGTTCTGGGCGATGAATTCAGTCCCGACGGCTGCCGGATCTGGGATAAGGAAACCCGCAGGAAGATGGACAAGGACCGTTTTCGCCAGGGTCTGGGAGACGTGATTGAGACCTATGAAGAAGTCGGTCGCAGGCTTGGCATCCAGTTCGACTGATAGATAAAGACAACAATTGCAGAAAGGTGTTTTATGCGAAAACTGATGGTTGCTATGGGCGGTTCAATGATTCTGGCGGCGCCTTTGGCCCAGGCTGATGTGGTTGGTCTTGGCGCCAGCGTGAGCTACTGGGACTCTGAGCTGTCCGGCAAAGCGTCTGACAGCGGTGATGTCGTCGATGTCGAGAACAACCTTAATCTGGACAGTGACTCAAATGCCAATGCGTCACTGTACTTCGAACACCCGGTTCCCGTGCTGCCGAACGTACGCCTTAACTACACCCTGGTAGAGCAGAGTGGTCGGGGACAGTTGGATGCGGATTTCGGCGGAATCATTCTCGGTAGTGATGTTCAGTCCGATCTGGATCTCGAACAACTGGATCTTACTTTGTATTACGAAGTGCTGGATAACTGGGCGAACCTGGATTTGGGATTGACCGCCCGTGACCTGTCTGGAGAGTTGATCGTTCAGCAGGTTGGCGGAACGCAGGTAAGTAAAACCAAGATTGATGGTGTCCTTCCCATGGGTTACCTTGCTGCGCGCTTTGACCTGCCTCTAACAGGCGTCTCGCTCGGCGCCGAAGGGAACTTCATCAGCTTCGACGGCGACTCCATCCATGATTTCAACGCCTATGGCCAGTATGAAATCGCTGTTCTCCAGCTGCGCGCAGGATATCGTCAGATGTCGATCGATTATGAAGACGGCAACGAGCGTCTGGACGTGGACATCGACGGTCCATTTATCAGTGCAGGCGTAGCGTTTTAAGGAGCAGGAAACGTGAAGATTCTCGTCACCGGAACGGCCGGTTTTATAGGTTCTCACCTGGCCCATCGTCTGCTGGACAGGGGCGATGAGGTCATCGGCGTTGATAACGTCAATGACTATTACGATGTGAGCCTGAAAGAGGCCCGCCTTGAGCGATTGACCTGCAAGGCGGGGTTCACCGAGGTTCGCCAGGATATTGCTGATCGTGCCGCTATGGAGGCGCTCTTCGCCGAACATAAACCGGAGCGGGTAGTTCATCTGGCGGCACAGGCCGGCGTTCGCTATTCCATCGAGAATCCTCATGCCTATGTTGATGCCAACCTCGTGGGGTTCATGAATATCCTGGAAGGTTGTCGCCACAATAGCGTGAAGCATCTTGTGTACGCGTCCAGCAGCTCTGTCTATGGTGCCAACGAAACCATGCCATTCTCGGTACATGATAACGTTGACCACCCGCTGAGCCTTTACGCGGCTTCCAAGAAAGCCAACGAGCTGATGGCGCACACCTACAGCCATCTCTACAACCTGCCAACCACCGGGCTGCGATTCTTTACGGTCTATGGCCCGTGGGGCAGGCCGGATATGGCGCTGTTTATTTTCACCAAAAAAATTCTGGCCGGTGAGCCCATTGATGTCTTCAATCATGGTCATCACAAACGTGATTTCACCTACATTGATGACATCGTTGAGGGTGTAATCCGCACGCTGGATCATGTGGCCGAGCCCAATCCCGACTGGACCGGCGAGACCCCGGATCCCGGTACCGGTAAAGGCCCTTATCGCCTCTACAATATCGGCAGTAACAACCCGGTGGAATTGTCTCGCTTCATAGAGATTATTGAGGAGCAGGTCGGGAAGAAGGCCGAGAAAAACCTGCTGCCCCTGCAGCCGGGTGACGTGCCAGCCACCTACGCCAATGTCGATGATCTGATCACAGACGTGGGTTACAAGCCGTCAACGACCGTTGAGGAAGGTATCGCCAATTTTGTGGATTGGTATCGGGATTTTTACAAAGTCTGATTTGGCAGTCTAGCTGTACCTAAGGCCGGCGTTCTCGCCGGCTTTTTTATGGCTGCCCGGTCAGGTCGTTGAGGCGACCTGGCAGTTCAAAGGTTGCGCGCTGCCTGCTTAGTGGGCAGTCGAATTCGAGGGTACAGGCCAGTAGCTGCAAGGGTACCTTGGCAGGGTGGCCGTATAGTCGGTCACCGATAATCGGATGCCCGATGCCCGCCAGATGTCTGCGAATCTGGTGTTTTCGGCCAGTCTCGATAGCCACGAGGGCGAGACTGGTTTGGCTTTCCTCATTGATATGAAGAGTAGTCACGCGGCTCTTTGCGGATTTTCCGTCAACCAGGGCATCAATAAGCCGGTCAGAGGCCTCAAGGAGTCCCGTTACCCGGGCCTGGTAGTGCTTGGCCATAGTCCGGCCCGCAAAGCATTGGGACAGCGCTCCGGCTGCCTTGGAGTCGTGTGCAATCAGCATCAGGCCAGCGGCATCGGCATCCAGCCGGTGCACCAGGAAACAGTTGCGGGCAAGTTCAACCTCCGCATAACGCAACAGACTGCAGTGATCTCCCCACTGGGAGCCCTGTGCGAGCATGCCGTGTGGCTTGAACCATACTGAATAGCGTCCTCGATCCTCAAGCAATTCGGCGGCTTCCGGTTTGCGGGCAAGCACCACGTCGTCATAGAACAGCTGCAGCCGTGTTCCCGCCCGGGCTTCCCGTTTTGCTTTGCGAAGCCGGACCTGTTTGCCTTTGTGCGTCCACCAGCACGCCCCTTTATTCATGGCGTCCTTGATTCGCTGCTTTGGCAGCCCTGAGGCTGTCGCCAGGGCATCCACTGCGGTTTCGGTGTGGTCGAGGGTAAGGTCTATGGAGGTTCGCATGGGCGGTTCCGGAAAGTGGCCGGACATAAAAAAAGCCAGTTCTCACGTCGCCCGTAAGTCACTGACTTTCTTTGCAGGATTGGTAGGACCAGGCAGATTCGAACTGCCGACCTCTGCCATGTCAAGGCAGCGCTCTAACCAACTGAGCTATGGTCCTGTGTCCTGCAACGGGGACGCAATATACTGATTCTCCCGTATCCGGTCAACCACTTTTATGCGGTTTTCCGATTCCTCAGCCAGACCTTGAGTGCTTTGCTCAACACGCCCCAACGATTGACGATCAGCGCTGCGAAGATCAGCCCGCACCCACCCAATTGCATGGAGGTCATGGTTTCCCCAAACCACCCGGCGGCGAAAAGGGCTACCCATACCGGTTCCAGAACGAGAATAACGACACCATGGCTGCGTGCGGAAAGACTCTGGGCATAGGTCTGGGTCAGGAAACGCCCCGCGGTTCCAATGACGGCGCTGGCGAGTACCCACCAGATCAGCAAGGGGCCTGAGTCCGTGAAAGTTCCCTGCCAGGATTCCAGTATTACGGACTCTGTGAGTGTGACCAGACCTACGGTCAGCAACGCCAAAGCAGTAAGAGGTAACGCGGGAACCCGATGCTTTTGAACGGTTTCGCCACGTCGATTGGTGACGGTTCGCTGGTTAGCGGCGCGGGTATTGAGCGTGAAATAGAGGGCGAAAATCGACGCGGCGGCGACAAAGAACATCTGCCCGGGCTCGGGTTGAAAGCCGTTTCTCAGTGACAGCAGGGCAAGTCCGGCGACAGCGATCGGAATGGCCAGCCAGGTGCTTGGCGGTTGTTGCTCCTTGAAAACAAGCCTGGCGATGATGGGGACAATCACCACGCCGAGGCTGGTCAGAAAGGCGCCTTCGCCCATGCTGGTTCCGTGGAACAGTCCCATTACCCAGCAGCTCATGGCGACTCCGAATACTAACCCAACGCCAACGCTTCGGCGGATCTGGTCAACGCTCAGCCGCATCAGGGACCGGCGGGCGATAACGGCAAGCAACGAACCGGCGATCAGAAACCTTACCGCCATGAAAAGCAGAGGAGGCATTAACAGAACAGCCTCCTTGGAGAACATCCAGCTGATCGCGGCCAGAAGCGTAACGGCAACGAGTAGCAGGTCGGATTTATGTGTGTCAGACATTGAGGATTCGCGAAACCATCGGCCAGTGAGTCGGGAGAGCGGAACAATGTATAGTTTGCGAACTAAAAAATAAAGATAGTAAAACTGCCGAGGGTGTGGAGGCTCGTCCATGAGCCTTTATATGGTCAGCGCCGGGGCCGGGGAACCGCAACCTCAGAACCAGCCCGAATCCTTGTTCGCCTCGAATCCAAACTTCAGTGAGACTTCGTCGCCCACCAGAGCCGGGTCGAGACCATAGGTCATTCCCCAGGTACTTCTTTTCAGTGTTGTCGTGGCGGTGATACCCAGGGTGTAATCCTCATGTCCTATGGGATACACCGCAGCCTTGTTGAGTGTTACATCGAGTTCAACCGGATGTGTCTGGCCGAGCATGGTCAGATCACCGACCACTGTCCCGGTGTTTTCGCCGGTTGTTTCAAATGAGGTTACGGTGAAGGTGATTTGCGGGTATTGGCTGGTGTGGAGGAAATCATCTTTCCTCAGGTGGTCGTCTCGTTTTTCATGGTTGGTAAACACACTGTTGCTTTTGAATACCAGTTCGCCCGCGCTCAGCTCCTTTGTTTCCTCATCATAGACAAATTCCCCTTTGACTTCCCGGAACATGCCCATCACCGGGGCATACCCAATGTGCATGATTTCGAAGGCCATGGAGAAGTGTTCATCATCGACAACAAACTTCTCTGGCTCCGCAGTTGCCAGCGGAGAGGCAACGAGGGTTACGGCAAACAAGGCGCAAAGTGGAGATAATGAAGCTTTGCTAGACCATTTCATGGGAATAACTCCTTTGGTAGAGCCAGCGAACATCCACAAAGAAAGACCAGGCAAGCAGCATAAGCGCCGTTGCCAGCGTCGTGCTGGCGAATAGGGGAGAGACTGGCGGCAGAATGGCCACCATAAGTGTCACAATCTGCCAGACGCACACGGTTTTGCGTCGGAAGCTCTCTGGCAGGGGGTGGTTAAGCCATGCCCGGAAATGGGCGGCAGCAACAAAAACATATCGCATGAGACCCAGGGCAATTACCCAGATGCCGGCCTTCTCGAGCGCAATCACAGCGAGGCATAGTCCGAGGATCAGAAGCGCATCCAGTTCCATATCAAAACGGGCACCGAAAGCGGTTTGGGAGTCGGTCTTACGGGCGATTTTGCCGTCTACCCCGTCGAGAACGAGTGCGATCAATGCCGTTATACCGTACAGCCATAGGCCGGTGCCCATTTGCCCGCTGAAAGGCGCGACGGCGAAGAGTGAAATAACCATGGCCCCGCGCAGGAGGGTGGCTCGATTGGCCCATCCAAAGTCACGGCGTGCAGGCCAGTACTTAAGCACGCAAACACTGAGCCCGGCATACAGGCTACCAGCGAGTAACAGGGGCGCGTAGGGCAGTGCCCAAAGCCGAATAGCCCCGAGGCACAGTATCGTCGTGAGAGTCAGGCCCCAGGCCAGATCAAGCGAAGATGGAACTCCGGTTGATGCTGAATCTTTGTTAGGATCCATAAACAAGCTCCAGCGTATAGCTTTGCAGCGCCTGATCACGTCAGGCGGATCACACACCGGACAACGCGTTGTGTCCTGATGTGTTTACGATTCGCCAGCCCGGTCGGACTCTCCTGCCTCTGAGCAGTTTGCGCGCCGATTTTCCTCCGAGACACAGGGAGTGCCTGGTGAGTTTTGACTCTTGTAATGATAGCAGTTTGAAGGATTCTCTGGCCTGGTGGGTGACCGGCGAAGGCAAGGGGGATATTTTTCCTGCCCCGATTGATGCATGCCCACCGGGATTTGACGAGCCCGCAGTTTCCGTTGAGACCCTCTTTTCCGGTGTCAGCCGAGGCACCGAATCTTTGGTTTATCAGGGACAGGTGCCCGTTAGTGAATACGACCGAATGCGGGCTCCTTTCCAGCAGGGTGATTTTCCGTTTCCGGTGAAATACGGCTATGCCAATGTGGGACGGGTGGTGTCGGGCCCCGCCCATCTTGAGGGCACTGCCGTTTTTTGCCTTTTCCCCCATCAGACACGTTACCGGGTTCCTGCTGGAGCAGTCGCCTCTCTTCCCGGGGACCTCCCGCCAGCCCGCGCTGTTCTGGCCGCCAATATGGAAACCGCCATAAATGGCTTATGGGACGGTGCCCCCGGCATCGGCGACCGGATTGCAGTAGTGGGTCTGGGGGTTGTGGGGCTGCTGGTGGCATGGCTGGCAAACCGGATACCGGGAACCCGCGTGACCGCTGTCGACGTGAACCCAGAGCGGCAGGCGGTCGCTGAGCGGCTGGGGCTTTCCTTTGCGACGTCCGTTGATGCGGATGATCACGACCTGGTGTTTCATACCAGTGGCCACCCTTCAGGTTTGAATACGGCACTCGAGCTGGCAGGCCCTGAATCATCGATCGTGGAAATGAGCTGGTACGGAGACACCCAGGTTGAAGTGCCCCTGGGAAGGACTTTCCATTCCCGCCGTTTAACCATCAAATCGAGCCAGGTTGGCCAGATTCCGCCGGTGCGACAGCCCCGCTGGAATTACCAGAAGCGAATGCAACTTGCACTGGAGTTACTCCGGGATGATGCGTTGGATGTGCTGATTAGCGGGGAGAGCCGGTTCAGCGAGATGCCCGAAACCATGGCAAGGATCCTGACGGATGGCTCGCAGACTCTGTGTCACCGAATTGTTTACTGATCTTCAATCATTGCCCGAGGAGGTTCTATGTTCAGTCTGACGGTGCGGGATCATATGATGATTGCCCACAGCTTTAATGGGGAGATATTTGGCCCGGCCCAGAAAACTCATGGTGCCACCTATGTGGTTGATGTGTCCTTTGAACGGGAGCATCTGGATGAGGTTGATCTGGTCGTCGACATCGGCCTGGCGTCTAAGGTGCTCAAGGAGGTGCTGGCCGAGTTCAATATGCACAACCTGGACGAGCTGGAGACTTTTCGGGGGCGCAACACCACCACGGAATTTATGGCCGGCGTGGTTTTTGACCGCCTGGCCGAAGCGGTCCGGTCAGGATGCCTCGGGGAATCGGGCAAGGGCATTTCGAGCCTGAAGGTGACCTTGTCCGAGTCTCATATCGCCTGGGCCAGTTACCATGCCGGAATCTGATTCGATCCCCGTTATCGAATTCGTTGTACCGGGTGATCCCGGCCAGAATACCGGTGGATATCGCTATGTCCGTATGGTGGCGTATGCGCTGGGTTTGACTGGATGTAAGACACGCATCACGGGGTTGCAGGGTCGGTTCCCCCGGCCTGATAAGGCAGCCATTGCAGCCATGGATCAGTGTCTGGGACGTTTGTCGCCGGGCACTTGTGTGGTGCTGGATGGTCTGGCGATGAGCGGTATGCCTTCAGAGGTTTTCGGGAAACATGCCGGGCGGTTGAACCTGGTCGCCCTGATTCACCATCCACTGGCTGACGAAACCGGACTTTCGGAGGTGGACAGGGAATGGTTTTTTGAGGCTGAACGGCGTGCTCTCGACGTTGTCGGCAAGGTCATCACCACCAGCGATTTTACCGCCGATCGGCTCGCGGATTTCGGCGTCGCTGCCGAGCGTATCAAGACCGCTGTACCCGGTGTTGAGAGGCTGTCTGAGGCGAACCCGGAACCTATTGCGAAAATGCCCAGTGGTGAGGGGCCTCATCTTCTTTCTGTCGCCCATTTTTCGCCGCGCAAAGCCCAGGATCAGTTGGTCGAAGCACTTGCGAGTCTGACCGATCTCCCCTGGCAATGTACGTTGGCGGGCTCGCTCGAACGTGATCCTGGCTATGGGCGAAAGGTGGCGGACATGTTGAGTGCCTTTGGTTTGCAGGATCGGATTACCCTGACGGGCGAGGTCAGCGGTGACTCCCTCGGGAAGTTGTACCGGTCGGCGCAGATCTTTGTATTGCCTTCCCTGTACGAGGGCTACGGCATGGTCATTGATGAGGCGATCGCCGCGGGCTTGCCGGTGATTTCTTCCACCGGTGGTGCTCTGGCCCAGACATCGGCGCGGCCGGGTGTTGTTCAGTACAGTGTCGGAGATGTACGAGCCCTGACTGCCCGTCTCAGGGCCTGGCTGGAAAACCCGCAAGAGCTGGAAGACGCCACCAATCTCGCTGCGCTGGAGTCCCTGAGGGTAAGACGCTGGGCAGATACGGCAAGTGACATATTGAGTGCGTTGGCCTATTTCGAGATCCGGCTTCACCACAGTACCTTTGACAGTCGATGGCTGGCATTGCGGGAGCCGGTGGATCACGCCGCCCGCTCAGTGTTGCTTACCGATACCCTGAATCACTGGCTGCAGTCGTTGTATTCAGAGCAGAGCGTTGGCAGCCGGCAGACGCCTGTGCATATTGTCGACATGGGTGTGGGCCGAGGTTCCAATGCCGTTTATCTGGTACCTCGTCTGCAGTTGCCGCAGCAGTGGCTGCTAATGGATCATGACGATGAGCTTCTGAGGGAGGCTGGAAAACGACTTAAGCGTCTGGACGTTCCCTTTACTGTTCTCCGGAGGCGCCTCACGGCGGCGTCTCTGGAAGAGAGTCTGCCCGCTGATGCGAAACTGATCACCGCCTCGGCGTTGATCGACCTGGTTTCGGAGGGCTGGCTGGCGTCTCTGGCCGATGCCGCACAGTCCCGACGGGCTGCCTTGCTGGTGGTTTTGAGTTACAGCGGTTCGTTTGAACTGGCCCCGCCACATCCGGATGATGAGCTTCTGCAAAACCTGGTTAACCGGCATCAGCACGGCGACAAAGGGGCGGGCGCTGCGCTGGGTCCCGATGCGAGTCTGGTTCTAAAAAACCGATTGGCCCAGGCGGGGTATCTGGTGACTCTTGCAGAAAGCCCCTGGCACCTGAACGGCGATGATTCCGAGTTGGCGGAGCGCCTGATGGAGGGTTGGGTTGATGCCGCTCTTGAGCAGGATCCGACCCAGGGTGAGCGATTATCTGCCTGGCTGGCTGACCGGAAACATCAGTTGGCCGGAGGTGGGCTCAGAATAACCGTGCACCACCTGGATTTGCTGGCATTACCGCCCAACGAAGACATGCGATGACAGTCTTGCGTGGGCGGATTCGGCCAGTCTTGCGCTGGGTTGTTGCAGTCTCGTTGATCGGTCTTGTTTTTTTCACCGTCGATACAGCGCTCCTGTGGCGGGAAATGGCAAGGCTGTCTCCTGTGGTGTTTTTTTCGGCTCTTGCGGTGACCGTAGTTCAGGTTATGGTTTCGGCCTGGCGCTGGCGTTATACCGTTTCAAGGCTTGGCCTCTCACTGCCCTATGGTCTGGCGGTACGAGAGTACTATCTTGCGACCTTTCTGAATCAAGTGTTGCCTGGTGGTGTGCTTGGCGACGTCAACCGGGCCTGGCGCCACAGTGCCGATAGCGGCCAGCGTCTTGCCGCCCTGCACGGTGTCGCGATTGAGCGCCTGTCCGGGCAGTTGGTGCTGGCAATGGCCGTCGTATTTGCGGTTGTCTGGTTGGCCAGTAATGGACACGTCCTGGCGGTGCCGTTCGATCGACTCTGGCTACTTATCATTGTGCTGGTGGCAGTCATTGCCGGGCTTTTTCTAGTAAGCCGGCTAAGCGGTCGGTTGGCTGATTATCTGGGTCAGCTTCGCAGAGATCTCAGGCGTTCGCTGCTCGGCTGGCCCGCGTTGCCAGTTCAGCTTTCGAGTTCGCTACTTTTACTGGCCAGCTACCTGGCCGCGTTTCTGGTACTGGCACAGGGTGCCGGTTATGTGCACAGCGTGGCCTCTTTGTTCCTCATTACAGCTCTGTCCGTTCTTTTACTGCTGAGCATGGTGATTCCTGTCACCGTGGCTGGCTGGGGTGTCCGTGAGGGTGTTGCGGCGCTGTTATGGCCCCTGGCGGGGCTGCCTTCGGAGCAGGGCGTGGCGCTGAGTGTGAGCTATGGTGTTCTGGTGTTTGTGTCCGGCCTCCCGGGGCTGTTGGTCCTGCTCAGGGGAGTGAAACAAAGGCAGCCCGCCCAGTGACTGGGTTCATTGGGAGAAATCCAGATCAAACAGCATATCGCTGCCGAGATTAATAAGCTGTGCCCGTGGTCGCAAGGCATCATCAAGCAGGTCTATTTCCGGCAGGGAAAACGCTGGCCGCCCACTGCCGATTATCATTGGAGCGACCATCACGTGCAGGCGGTCGAGCAGTCCGGCCTTGAGAAACGACGAGACGGTAACGCCGCCGCCCTCAATGAAAACTTTCCTCAAACCCAGATTATTCAATACCTTGAGAATAACGGCAGGATCTGCGGGCACGTTCTCGACGGTTTCGCCCAGGCAGGGCACCTCCACCACTGTGCCCGGGGCCAGCGATAGGGTTTGCGGCTGATAGCGCCCTGCAACCAGCCTGAGGGTGGGTGCCTCGCCATCGGTGAACAGGTGATGACTGTCTGGCACCCGGCGATGACGATCAATGACGACTCGAACCGGATTGGGGCCGCTGGAGCGGCGTACTGTCAGGCGTGGGTTGTCGGTGACGGCAGTGCCTGTGCCAACCACGACAGCATCGGATACGGCACGAATTCGGTGAAGGTGGGTGATACCGTCGTCGCCATTGATAAAGCGGGAGCACCCGGTGACCGTTGCAATCCGCCCATCCAGGCTTTGGCCCAACTGACCGATAACCCTTGGCTGAGAGTCCTGTTCAAGTGGCCGGCAGAGAGGCATAAATACCGAGAGCAGGTTTCTTGCGGCTTCCGTGGCCGGGTGTAAAAGATGCCAGCTGCCATGACCATTGACTCTGACAGCATCTTGCTGGCTCTCAGGCAGTGGCAATGTCACATTCCTGCGGTTTACTGCGTTGAGCACCAGCTCCCAGGCAGCGTCGGTGTCCAGTGGTTTCTCGGCCATAAACATCCTGTTCCATTGCCTTTGGATTCATTAGAGGCAGATTGTGTGCAAGCCTATATGTACGTTACATTTCTTCTTTGATTCACTTTTTCCTGCATTTCCGGATCGTATGACCCCCGGAGATCCTGGCGTCCCGTTACAGGGTAGAGGCAATCAGCTATGCGATACCTGCAAACCTTCAATCGCCGCCTGAGACGGACGCGGGAGGCTGGGCAATACTCTCCCGGAGATGTTGCCGAGATGTGTGGTGTCGACGAAGCCCGGGTAAAAAGCTGGGAGGCGTCCGACGCCAGACAGCGTAGTTACCCGAGTGTGACAGAGCTTCTGGATTTTTGCATCAGGACTGAAACGCCCCTGGAGAGCATGCTGGATCTGGATGAATCCGGTGATAGCGGCCAGCTGGAACTGCCCGGACTGGCCTTCAGCAACAGTGATGATCTCTCGGTTGCACTGAAAGAACTGGAGCTCGAGATTAACCGGGTTCAGTTATCCGATGAAGAGGTTGAACTGCTGCGCCGGTTCCGTAAAACCTCCGCGGAAAACCGGCGCATGATCCTTCAGATACTTGGCCGCTGAATCGGCGTTTACTTGCCTTTCTTGTAGATGTTCTCGTAAACGTAGTTGGTTGCTTCCACAAACCCGTCAATGCTGCCACAGTCAAAGCGACGCCCCTTGAACTGGTAGGCCAGAACGCAGCCATTTTTGGCCTGCTCCAGTAGCGCATCCGTAATCTGAACTTCACCGTTCTTGCCCGGTGGCGTGCGCTCAATGACATCGAAGATGTCCGGCGTCAGGATATAACGGCCGATAATGGCAAGGTTGCTCGGCGCATCCTCCGGCGCAGGCTTCTCTACCATGTCCGTAATGCGGTAAAGGCCATCTTTCATGGATTCGCCGGCAATCACCCCGTATTTGTGAGTTTCGTCTTCGGGGACCTCTTCAATGGCCACAATAGAGCAGCGGAACTGGTTATACAGTTTTACCATTTGCGCCAGGACGCCGTCTTCGCCTTCCGGGCCGATGCAGAAGTCGTCGGCAAGCACAACCGCAAAGGGGTTGTCGCCCACCAGGTTCCGTCCGGTAAGAATGGCATGGCCCAGGCCCTTCATCTCGTTCTGACGGGTGAAGGCGAAGCTGTTGTGATCAATCAGGTCCCGGATGGATGCCAGCAAGTCTTCCTTGCCGGAGCCGGCAATCTGGTGCTCCAGCTCATAGCTGATATCAAAGTGGTCCTCGATGGCGCGTTTGCCTCGGCCAGTGACAAAGCCGAATTCGTGAATACCGGCCTCCGCTGCTTCTTCAACTCCGTATTGAACGAGAGGCTTGTTAACAACCGGGAGAATCTCCTTGGGCATGGCCTTGGTCGCGGGAAGAAAGCGGGTCCCGTAGCCAGCAACGGGGAACAGGCATTTTTTGATCATACGAATCGTCCTTTGGTTTTGGTTTCTGCCATGAGCCACAACTGCGTATCTGAAAGTGCATTCACAAAGTGTGCCGAGTGTAACCAAGTTGCTTGTATAAATGGAGCCCCGGCAGTCTAAAAGGAGGTTCATGCAGGCTGATCTCCCGCTACATGCGTTGAGTATGCACCATTAATGAGCGCTATTTGTGCAGGACCGGCTTTAAGGTGGTGTTAGACCTTTTGTTAACAACTTGGGTTCCCATGAACGGAAAAAGCGTGTAAGTCTTTGACTTTCAATCCCTGTACTCTATTTATGTCGACAATGCATCCGTTCTTGGTCGATTTATTGTTGACAATAAGCCAACCCAGGCGTACTTTTCTATTCATTCCGTTCAACATTGTTGACAAAAGTATGAGCCAAGCCGCAATTCAAACCCAAACCCGTGCCGACGAAGCTTTCGATTGTCTGCAAACGGCAATCGTTATGGGCGACCTGGCCCCCGGCGAGAAAATCGGGGAAGTGGAGCTCTGTTCCCGCTTTAACCTGACCCGCGGGCCGTTGCGTGAAGCGTTAGGGCGTCTGGAGTCTCGTGGTCTGCTTGTTCGTCGCCCCCATGCCGGTGTAAAAGTGGTATCTGTCAGCACGGAAGAGCTCATGGAGCTATATCGGATCCGTGAGGTGATGGAAGGCTTGGCTGCGCGCCAGGCGGCAGAGCGCATGACGGACGAGGAAATCTCTGACCTTCAGGCGACGCTGGATGCTCACGAGAAGATGATTGAGGAGGCTCAGGGGCAGGCCTATTATCAGGCCGAAGGTGACTATGATTTTCACTACCGGATTGCCACCGGCTGCCGCAACACAAAACTGGCCCAGATGCTGTTGGGCGACCTGTATTACATGGTGCGGATGTACCGTTACCGGTTAAGCACCTCCACCGGGCGCCCCCACCGGGCGCTTGGTGAACACCGCCGTATCGTCGAAGCCATTGCCCAGCGCGATGGTGAACTCGCCGAATTCCTGATGAAACGACACATTAACGCCGCTCGCCGAAATTTTGAGAAAAAGGTTCAAGAAGGCGTTTTAACCATCTGATAAAAAAAGGAAAAGCATTATGTCCAGCAAGCTTTCCCCGGGCGCACGCTTCCGCAAGGCCCTGAAAGAAAACCAGCCCCTGCAGATTGTAGGCACTGTTAACGCATATGCCGCTATGATGGCCCAGAAAGTCGGGCATCAGGCCATCTACCTGTCTGGCGGCGGCGTGGCCAACGCTTCCTACGGTCTGCCGGATCTCGGCATGACCACACTGAACGATGTCGTTGAAGACGTTCGTCGTATCACTTCTGCGTCTGACCTGCCTCTGCTGGTGGACATAGATACCGGCTGGGGTGGCGCCTTTAACATTGCCCGCACCATCCGCGAAATGGAACGTGCCGGAGCTGCGGCTGTCCATATCGAAGATCAGGTGGCGCAGAAGCGTTGCGGCCATCGCCCGAACAAGGAAATTGTGTCCCAGGAAGAGATGGTCGACCGCGTCAAAGCCGCTGTTGATGCTCGCCAGGATGATGACTTCTTTATCATGGCCCGCACTGACGCTTTCCAGAAGGAAGGTCTCGAGGCTGCCATTGAGCGTGCCAAGGCCTGTGTCGAGGCGGGCGCGGATGGCATTTTTGCCGAAGCCGTGACCGAGCTTGAGCATTACAAGGCCTTTTCCGAAGCGCTGGATGTGCCGATTCTGGCCAATATCACGGAGTTTGGTGCCACACCGTTGTACAACCGTAAAGAGCTGGCTGATGCCGGAGCTGATATGGTTCTGTACCCGTTGAGTGCCTTCCGCGCCATGAACAAGGCGGCGGTAGCGGTTTACCAGAATATCCTCGAGAAAGGCGACCAGAAAGATGTGGTTGATTTGATGCAAACGCGGATGGAACTCTACGATTTCCTGAACTATCACGAGTTCGAGCAGAAGCTGGATCAGTTGTTCCAGCAGAGCAAAGACTGATTATTACGGGGGCTGATGGAAGCACCATCTGCCCCCCGGTTTCACGATTGAAGTAAAGATGAGGGGAAGCAACGATGGCTGAAGCAAAAAAACTGGAAGGGGCGGGCCTCCGTGGCCAGGTAGCCGGACAGACTGCATTGTGTACCGTTGGCCAGAGTGGCGCTGGCCTGACCTATCGCGGTTATGACATTGCCGATCTGGCGGAAAAGGCCCAGTTCGAGGAAATTGCATACCTCCTACTGCGGGGTAAACTGCCCAATCGCCAGGAACTGGATGCCTACAAGGAAAAACTGCACAGCCTGCGTGGCTTGCCGGCCGCCCTGAAGACCGTGCTGGAGCAGATCCCCAAAGACGCACATCCCATGGATGTTATGCGTACCGGCTGCTCCATGTTGGGCAACCTTGAAACCGAGCAGGATTTCAGTGAGCAGGACGATAAAATCGATCGTATGCTGGCGGCTTTCCCGTCCATCATCACCTACTGGTACCGTTTTGCCCACGAGGGCATCCGCATTGAGACCGAGAGTAACGTCGACTCCATCGGTGGGCACTTCCTTGAGCTGCTGCACGGTAAAACGCCCAGCGAACTGCATGAACGCGTGATGAACGTGTCCCTTATTCTTTACGCTGAGCATGAATTCAACGCCTCTACGTTCACAGCCCGCGTTTGTGCCTCTACGCTGTCTGATATTCACAGTTGTGTGACCGGCGCTATCGGTACGTTGCGTGGTCCGCTGCATGGTGGCGCAAACGAAGCAGCCATGGCCCTGATCGAGAAGTTCAAGACGGCGGAAGAGGCCGAGGAAGGTCTGATGGGTATGCTGGAGCGCAAAGAGAAGATCATGGGCTTCGGCCACGCGATCTATAAGGAATCGGATCCGCGTAACGCCATTATCAAGCAATGGTCAAAGAAACTGGCAGACGAAGTGGACGACACCGTGCTGTACCCGGTTTCCCTTCGCTGTGAAGAGGTCATGTGGCGTGAAAAGAAACTGTTCTGTAACGCCGACTTTTTCCATGCCTCAGCCTATCACTTCATGGGCATTCCTACGGAGCTGTTCACCCCCATCTTCGTCATGTCCCGGGTGTCTGGCTGGACCGCCCACGTGAAAGAACAGCGTGAAAACAATCGCATTATCCGTCCGAGTGCCGATTACACTGGCCCGGCGGATTCGAAGTGGGTGCCTATCGACGAGCGCCCGTAAAAGCGGAAGGGCACCCAGTTAACTCCGGGTGCCCATCCCCGCCTGAACCTTCGATTCCCTGACACGAGCTACTGCCTATGAACACTGAATACCGTAAATCCCTTCCGGGCACCGACCTGGACTATTTCGATACCCGTCAGGCGGTGGAAGACATCCAGTCTGGCGCCTACGATAAACTCCCGTACACCTCCAAAATCCTGGCTGAGCAGCTGGTTCGCCGCTGCGACCCGGCGACGCTGACGGATTCACTGAAGCAGCTGATCGAACGCAAACGCGATCTCGACTTCCCGTGGTATCCGGCCCGCGTGGTTTGCCACGATATCCTGGGCCAGACGGCACTGGTCGATCTCGCTGGCCTGCGTGATGCGATTGCGGAGAAGGGCGGTGACCCGGCCAAGGTCAATCCGGTCGTTCCCACCCAGCTGATCGTGGATCACTCCCTGGCGGTAGAGCATGCCGGTTTCGAGAAAGATGCGTTCGAGAAGAACCGTCAGATCGAAGATCGCCGCAATGACGACCGTTTCCACTTCATCAACTGGACCAAGACCGCGTTCAAGAATGTGGACGTGATTCCCCCCGGCAACGGCATCATGCACCAGATCAACCTGGAAAAGATGTCTCCGGTGGTTCAGAGCCGTGATGGAGTGGCTTTCCCGGATACCTGCGTAGGTACCGATAGCCACACCCCGATGGTCGATGCCCTGGGCGTCATTTCAGTTGGCGTCGGCGGTCTGGAAGCCGAGAGCGTTATGCTTGGCCGTGCCTCCATGATGCGCCTGCCGGACATCGTCGGTGTGGAACTGACCGGTAAACTGCAGCCGGGTATCACCAGTACCGATATGGTCCTGGCTATCACCGAATTCCTGCGTAAGGAAAGAGTGGTAGGCGCCTACCTGGAATTCTATGGCGAAGGCGCCGACAGTCTCAGCGTGGGCGACCGTGCTACCATCTCCAACATGACTCCGGAGTATGGTGCCACCGCGGCCATGTTCTATATCGACGGCCAGACCATCGATTACCTGAAGCTGACCGGTCGTGAAGATGATCAGGTCGCGCTGGTCGAAAACTTCGCCAAAGAAACCGGCCTCTGGGCAGACAGCATGAAAAACGCCGAATACGAGCGCGTTCTGAAGTTTGACCTGTCCAAGGTATCCCGAACCCTGGCCGGCCCCTCGAACCCCCATGCACACCTGCCGACGTCCGAGCTGGCAGAGCGCGGCATTGCCGGTGAATGGGAGCAGGAAGAGGGCAAGATGCCGGACGGCGCGTGCATCATCGCCGCCATCACCAGCTGCACCAACACCAGCAACCCCCGCAACATGGTTGCTGCAGGCCTGATCGCCCGCAACGCCAACAAGCTGGGGCTGACCCGTAAGCCCTGGGTTAAAACCTCCCTGGCACCGGGCTCCAAGACGGTGAAAATGTACCTGGAAGAAGCCAAACTGATGCCGGAGCTGGAACAACTCGGGTTCGGTGTGGTGGCCTTTGCCTGCACCACGTGTAACGGTATGAGCGGCGCGCTGGACCCCGAAATCCAGAAGGAAATTGTCGACCGGGATCTGTACTCCACCGCCGTGCTTTCCGGTAACCGGAACTTTGACGGCCGGATTCACCCCTACGCCAAGCAGGCGTTCCTGGCGTCGCCGCCGCTGGTTGTCGCCTACGCCATCGCCGGCACGATTCGCTTCGACATCGAGAAGGATGCTCTGGGCTACGACAAAGACGGCAATCCCGTCACCCTGAAGGACATCTGGCCAGACGACGCGGAAATCGATGCTATCGTGAAATCCAGCGTGAAGCCGGAACAGTTCCGTAGCACCTATATCCCGATGTTCGACATTACCCGGGATGCTCAGGCCAACACCAACCCGCTGTACGAGTGGCGCCCGCAGAGCACTTATATCCGCCGCCCGCCTTACTGGGAAGGTGGCATGGTGGGCGAGAAAGCCCTCAAGGGTATGCGTCCTCTGGCGGTGTTGCCGGATAACATCACCACAGATCACCTGTCGCCATCCAACGCCATCCTGATGAACAGTGCGTCCGGTGAATACCTGCACAAAATGGGCGTGCCGGAGGAAGACTTTAACTCCTACGCTACGCACCGGGGCGACCACCTGACGGCCCAGCGAGCCACCTTCGCCAACCCGAAACTGTTCAACGAAATGGTTCGGGATGAAAACGACAACGTGAAGCAGGGCTCGCTGGCGCGGATCGAGCCGGAAGGCAAGGTCACCCGCATGTGGGAAGCTATTGAAACCTACATGGAGCGCAAACAGCCGCTGATCATCATCGCCGGCGCCGACTACGGTCAGGGTTCTTCCCGTGACTGGGCGGCGAAGGGCGTCGCTCTGGCCGGTGTTGAGGCGATTGTGGCTGAAGGCTTTGAGCGGATTCATCGTACCAACCTGGTAGGTATGGGCGTGATGCCCCTGCAGTTCGAGGAAGGCACCACCCGCCAGACTCTGGCCCTCGACGGCACCGAAACCTACGACGTAGAAGGCACTCCGGCGCCCGGCGCCAAGCTGACGCTGGTTATCCACCGAAAGAATGACAGCACCGAACATGTGCCAGTCATCTGCCGTCTGGATACCGCTGAAGAAGTCTCCATCTACAGCGCAGGCGGCGTGCTGCAGCGTTTTGCAGAGGATTTCCTGCAATCGGAAGGTGCCGCATGACACATGTAGCGCAAATCAAAGTGCCTGCCACCTACCTGCGTGGCGGCACCAGCAAAGGCGTGTTTTTCCGGCTGCAGGACCTGCCGGAAACCGCCCAGGTCCCGGGTGAAGCCCGGGACAAGTTGCTGCTGCGCGTGATCGGCAGCCCCGATCCCTACCAGAAGCAAACCGATGGCATGGGGGGCGCGACCTCCAGTACCAGCAAGACAGTGATTCTGGCGGCGCCGACGCAGCCGGATCACGATGTGGACTATCTGTTTGGCCAGGTTTCCATCGACAAGCCGTTTGTCGACTGGAGCGGTAACTGCGGCAACCTGACGGCAGCGGTTGGCGCGTTCGCCATAAACGGTGGCTTTGTCGCCAGGGATCGTATCCCGGAAAACGGCACCTGTACTGTCCGGATCTGGCAGGCCAATATCCGGAAAACCATTGTTGCCCATGTGCCCATCACCAACGGTGAGGTGCAGGAAACCGGCGATTTCGAGCTGGACGGCGTTACCTTCCCGGCTGCGGAAGTGCAGGTGGAATTCATGGATCCCGCCGACGGCGAAGGTTCCATGTTCCCGACCCGTAACCTGGTAGACGATCTGGAAGTGCCCGGTGTGGGCACGCTGAAAGCCACCATGATCAACGCCGGCATTCCCACCATCTTCGTCAACGCCGAAGACATCGGGTACAAGGGAACGGAGTTGCAGGATGACATCAACAGCGATCCGAAAGCCCTGGCAATGTTCGAGACCATCCGTGCCCACGGTGCGGTGAAAATGGGGTTGATCCAGAATGTCGAGGAGGCTGCCAGCCGCCAGCACACGCCGAAAGTGGCGTTCGTGGCGAAACCTTCGGACTATGTCGCCTCAAGCGGCAAGAGCATCGGGTCAGGGGATGTGGACGTACTGGTCCGGGCACTTTCCATGGGCAAGCTTCACCACGCCATGATGGGTACCGCAGCCGTGGCCATTGCGACTGCTTCGGCCGTTCCCGGAACTCTGGTGAATCTCGCCGCTGGCGGCGGAGACCGAACCCATGTCACCTTCGGGCATCCGTCCGGCACTTTGCGGGTTGGTGCGGAAGCACAAGAAGTGGATGGCCAGTGGACGGCAACCAAAGCCATTATGAGTCGCAGTGCGCGAGTTTTGATGGAAGGCTGGGTGAGGGTGCCTGGCGAAATTGCCTATCTGGCTCAGCGCGGCGGATAGTTTACCTATTGACAATGCCCACAATTGGTTTCGGCCCGAAACGCCCGGCTCATTGCACCGGGCGTTTTCTATTATGGGGGCAAGAAACGATCGCCGCCTGCTGGCAGGAAGTTGGCAGAAGGTCAGGTTCACTTAATTACTCTTAGAGATTTTAGGTCACGCAGACGTCAAAATTATTTACATTGTTTAGGGTAAAGGGGTTGATACTTGAAAGTCACCATATGGTTATATGTTTTAAATTTTCTCTGGAAAGTTATTGTATCAAATGGGGCACGGGGCTGACTTGGATTATTGGCAGGGGCATTAAGTCAAAGTGTAAAGCGCTCTGACATAGTGTCTGGTCGTTGTTCTCTTTTCGTTGTTCTGCTTTCCTTTCATCTCCCAAAAATAAGCGCCATCGAGGATTTCTCGCGATTTCAGTGAGCTATAACAGCGCTTTTCGGATGAGTCTTTGATGAGCCGTCGAATCTCACTTCCTGCCAACGATCGTGTGACGCCTGCAATAGGCACTCTAGGGGGGAGGGCAATGTCGAAAGTATTTACACCTGAATCCGGGCGCTTGTTCTAAAATTCTACAATACCATGAAAATAAAAGAAAAAAGTTTAATGGCCCAAATCCTGCTTAGAGTGTTAGTAACGTTGATTGGGTTTCCGAATTTCAACAGTCAGCGCCCAAAGTCTAAGGAGAGATCAAAATGAACACCGTACTCAAAAGAACCCTTCTATCATCTCTTGTCGTGCCATTTGCACTGGTCGCTCAGTCTGCCAGCGCTGTTATGATTACCGATTGGGGATATACTGTTGACAGCGCCTTCGATAATGCGACTTTTACTGCCGCAGACGGTGTTAATGATGGCACTCAATCTGTTGGCACCAATGAAATATCATGGGGAGGCACTGATGCTGACGATCGGTCATCCGTTGCGATCACCAACGTTTCTGCAGCAAGTGGCTTAATTACCAACTTAGGAGCTGTTGACGGTGGCGTATTTACCCATACCAATAACTCGATCAATGCCGACTATGTTGCGCTGACTGGCTTCGATCTCACTTCAACTTTGACGTTAGATCCTGCTGTTCCTGACCTTCCGTCTCTTGGCCCGACATCTATTACCTTCCTGAGCTTCTTTAGCGAAACGTACAATAAAGATGACGCTGCAGATTGTGGTTTTCCATCAACCTCTGCGTGTGATGACATTTTCACCATAGACAATTTTGATGACCTGAATGCTGTAGATAACGGTTCAGGCGGATTCGAGTTCGCTCAGTCATTCGTTATTGGTGAATACGAGTATACGGTATTCCTCTCGGTGCTTGGTCTCACAACTCTGGACGACGCCACCTGTGAGGAAGCAAATGCTACAAAAGGATGCGTTGGTCTTCTGACTCAAGAGAACTCGGTTAACAACTTCGATACAGAGTTCCGGATCGCGGCTAAAAAGGTACCTGAGCCAGGCACCTTGGCGCTGCTGGGCATGGGCCTCGCCGGACTTGGTCTGTCACGCAGGAAAAAAGCTGCGAAGTCATAACGTTTGATCAGTCATCACGTTCAGATGGCAGTGTTGATAAAAAAGCCCCCGCCCAGAAGCGGGGGCTTTTCAGTTTTAGCTCTTACCTAAATCCAAAGTACTGAGGGCAATTCAGAATCGCTCAGATGCTCGGGGCGAAGCAACTAAACTGGCTTTCGTTTTAGTCAGTATTTGGCCTCGCTGGCAGGTACCGACCTGCATCGGTAATCAGCGACCAGACATCCGGGCGGCGCTTCTTTATGCCTGCAATCAGTGATGCGGCTTCGGTGAAGGCAGGCCGTCGGAGGCCATGGTACTCCAGTACGGGGCCCACATGATCAAATTGCACGCCAAATCGCTTTAGCAGGCGCAGCTGTGCCGGCTCCATAACCGCCATCCAGTGGGTTATGCCATGTTTGACCGACATCTGGAGAATGGCAGTGAAAAGCCCCAGGCTGATATACGGCACGGCGCGTTTGCCCTTTTCCGAATCTTTATAGCAAGCCATCTCACTGATCCCGGAGACTGATTGTTCCTCATTGAGGCGCCGCCGAAACTCCCGGCTTACCGCCATCCGGGATATTTCTGCGACCTGTTCACGGCGTGCGCCTGCAATTGCGTCCTGTGCGCGCTGGTTCATCCGATGGACGCACGGGCCTTCCATGGGAAATTCGGACTGTTCCGGATTATCACCCGCCATAACGAGACGAACGGCTGCGACGCTGTGTCCTGTTTTCCGGTGTCGGATTAAAGCGTGTGCCGATCGCGAATCGTATGCATCGTGCTCGCGTTTATCGATGAAGCAATTGGGGTCCTCGAAAGGCCGGTCAATGCAATAAACCTGATACCGAACTTCGAAGACCTCGTTAATCGCCTCTGGAGAGGTCGCCAACTCTACGCTGAATACCGAGTTGAAAATGGTGCTGACATCTTCCTGATGTTGTTGGCTTTTTGTGCTTCCTGTTTCATGCTGAAGAGAAAAATCTCTGCGCATTGTTAGGTCCTCATTCGTCCCTGTTCAGGGAGCTGTTATAGCGATAGTCGCAGTGAAAAAAAGCACCGCCTTAACTTGAACGGACGGCGTACTACGGGTGTATCGAGGCTACAGCTCATCAGACCTCGGAATGCTTGACTCTGGGCACGTAACGTCCGGGCGCCAGGATGAAGTTGGGGTCAACGGCAGCTTTCAGCTGACTGGTGAGTCTTGAGAAAGCGGAATCGCCGGTATTCAGGGCGCCCATTCCGTCGATGTTGAGGCGGTAGGGCAGAAAGCCCTCTTGTTGCCCCGCGTTGAACAATGCTCGATAACAGTCGTTGGCCCGTGCTGTTGCGTCTGCGTCCCCGCGATCAAAGAGCAGGGGAACGGTAGAGTCGAAGCAGCGATCGTTTACTGTGGTCAACGTGATTAGCGGATTGACACCGTACTGCGGGCATATTCTTTCAATCATATCGATATAGCGGCGAACGTCTTTTCCACGTATCGGAACCAGCGGCGCAAACCATATGAGTCCGCAGCCATCGCGTGCGGGATTTTTTGGTCGTCCGGTATCGGGCAGGCTGCCTGATCGCCAATAGGCCAGCGACAGCGCGACATCATTGGGTGTGCCATGCATGATTTCCAGTGCGCCGGAGAGCGTATCCGCCATGCCCTTAACCCGTGTTGCC
Source organism: Marinobacter sediminum (assembly GCF_023657445.1). NCBI lineage: Bacteria > Pseudomonadati > Pseudomonadota > Gammaproteobacteria > Pseudomonadales > Marinobacteraceae > Marinobacter > Marinobacter sediminum. Next base: position 1,015,672 of record NZ_JAGTWY010000001.1, read on the forward strand.
AGCCTACCGGGCAGTACGCGGGCAATGGTGCGTGCCATGTCAACTTTTCGCTGATTGATAAAAACGAGACGGTCGGTCACTGGGCCGAGAAGCCGCCGTAGTGTGCGTCGGGCCGCTCGGGCTACCTCCTTTGTCGCATAAATTGCACCAACCCCGCTCCAAGCAGGAACGCCATATCTGTAAGCAAGACTTTCGACTTCGTGGCTGGGTAAAACCCCGTCAACGGCCTTGTCTTCAGGGAAGGGCGTCATCATCGAGAGCATGCGTTGGCTGTTAAGCAGGTTGATCGCTGCTACCGAACCACCAAGCGCTCGCAACACGGCCCTGACGGTGGGCACCAGCGCCTCCAGTCTGGCGTCATCTTTTGTGGAAAAGAAAAACGCAGTTACGGTTTCGGGAATCGGTGCAAGGGCGATGGTCATATTCACAACCACGCCGAAATTCCCTTGGCTGAAAAGCCCGTCGAGATAAGGGCCGACGCCCCATTTGAAAAGCCCGTCTACTTCCGTACCGCCAAGTTCGCTGAGCGGCGTCTGGTAAAGGGTACCATCGGGCATGATCGCTTCAATCTTTGTCACCGCGGAAAAATGGTCCGTAATCGGCGTGATGCCGTAGCCACGCTCAAGCGCGTTGCCAAGAATGCTGCATGTGGGCCCCGCGCCGGTCACAGGAACGAGGTAGTCGCCATCATGGTGATCGAGGAAGTCCCTCAGGGCGCCTTGGGTTACGCCGGGCCCTACAGTAACAACGCCCATTTCGGGATCAAAATCAGAAATACGGTTAAGCCGGCTAAGATCAAGGATAACGCAGCCGTCCTCAACCGGGTTGGCACTGCCGTAGCCCCAGTTATTGCCTGTGCTCACGGGATAGATGGCAACTTGCCACCGTTGCGCGATTTTCAGAACCGCTGCGACCTGCTCTTGGTTGTCTGGGCGAAGCACAGCCGGAATAGAACGCTTCGTTCCTATTGTGGAGGCGCCAAAATCTGCTGCGCCAGCCGCGACTATCCCGGAATCACCCAGGATAGCGGCCCATTCGGCAATGGCAGACTCAGTAGAAGTGCTATTCACTGGCGTTTCCAAGGTTTATCAAAGAATTGATGAATACGTCGTTAAGGCTTGCTGACAGGTTGTTCATCAATGGCGCAGAATTATAGGCTCGTTAGCGCACGATTAACTATATTGTAGCATTACGGCTTTGAAAACGATTTGAGTGAGAGAACTGAGTTGCAAACAAACAGTTGAAGTGAAATTAGAGAAATACGGCGGGACCTATTTATTAAAACAAATTAACTTAGTTTGCGTTATAACTTATCAATGAGAGTAATTTGGAGCCGTTCAGCTGATCTGAAATTATATAAGTTATTGAAACAATTAAGCGTTGTTCTTTTTTGATACTCAGCATTAAGGATTGCCTGCACCAAACCTTGAGCTAGGTTCGGGCAGCACGAAAAGAGACACTTTGGAGCTCTTGCTATGTCAGCAACATTCGATCTTAACGAACGCCCGGACTACGACGACCTCCTGCAAAAGATTACCGACTACACCCTTAGCTATCGGATAAAAAGCAAAGAGGCCTGGAAGACAGCGCGAAACTGCCTGATTGACACATTGGGTTGCGGCTTGCTTGCCCTGCGATTTCCAGAATGCACAAAACACCTCGGCCCTCTTGTCGAGGGGACAATAGTCCCCAATGGCGCGCGTGTTCCCGGAACTTCTTTTAGGTTGGACCCGGTAAAAGCGGCCTGGGATATTGGCTGCATCATCCGTTGGCTGGACTACAACGACACCTGGCTGGCCGCGGAGTGGGGCCATCCGTCCGACAACCTGGGGGGTATTCTTGCGGTAGCGGATCACCTTTCCCAGAAACGGGTGGCGGAAGGTAAAGAACCGTTGACCATGAAAGATGTGCTTGAAGCTATGATCATGGCCCATGAAATCCAGGGTGTGCTGGCACTGGAGAACTCCTTCAACCGGGTCGGGCTGGACCATGTGGTGTTGGTCAAAGTGGCATCTACCGCTGTCACCGCAAAGCTGATGGGCGCAAGCCGGGGGCAACTCTTGTCGGCGCTGTCTCACGCCTGGGTCGATGGCCAGTCACTGCGCACCTACCGTCACGCGCCGAATGCAGGTTCCCGAAAATCCTGGGCGGCGGGGGATGCGACTTCCCGTGGAGTGCGGTTGGCCGATATTGCCATGCGCGGAGAGATGGGTATTCCGAGTGCGCTGACAGCTGCCCAATGGGGGTTCTACGATGTTCTTTTCAGCAAAACTAACAAAGACCAGAAACTCAAGCCCGAGGATAAACGTCAGTTTTCTTTATCCCAGAACTTCGGCTCCTATGTAATGGAAAATATCCTGTTCAAGATCTCTTTCCCTGCGGAGTTCCATGCCCAGACAGCTGCAGAGGCTGCCGTTACACTGCACCCGCAGGTCAAAGACCGTCTCGGCGAGATCGACCGGATTGTGATTACCACCCACGAGTCCGCCATACGCATTATCTCCAAACAGGGCAAGCTGGCGAATGCCGCGGACAGGGATCACTGCTTGCAATACATGGCAGCGGTACCGCTTATCTTCGGCAGCCTGACTGCGGAGCATTACGAAGACAGCTTCCACAACGCCCACCTGATCATCGATAGCATCCGGGAGAAAATGGAAGTAGTGGAAGATGAAAGGTATACACGTGAGTATTTGGAAGAGGACAAGCGCTCCATCGCCAATGCCATCCAGGTGTTCTTCAAGGATGGCAGCAGTACTGACAAGGTGGCCGTTGAGTACCCCATTGGCCACCGCCGCCGTAGGAAAGAAGGCATTCCGCTACTGGAAGACAAATTCAAGAACAACCTTGCTACCCGATTCCCGGCCCAGCGCTGTGATCGGATTTATCAGCTCTGCAAGGATCAGAAAGCGCTGGAAGGCACGCCGGTTCATGAGTTTGTGGCTTTTTTCGTGATTTGAAAGTGATATGAGAGCGTTACAGGTATGTCAGTTTATTTTACATAGTGAAAAACAGGGTGTGATAAGTAACTGGTATTTAAGAAAATATTCTTGTGGCACGAGCCATGCATTGGGTACTCCATAGAAAGCGAATTACATCAGGTAAATGGAGTACTGATATGACCAAGCTGACGACCATCGTCGCAACCGGACTGCTTTTTGGCATCTGTTCTTTGGCCTCCGCAGCACCTATTCTGTCCATTAGCGCGCAGGGTGACTCGGCTTCCGGCAATGCAGAGAATAGCTTCCTTGCCACGGTGCAGGGTGCCATTACCGAAACCTTCGAATCTTTTGAGAAAGATGGGATAACTTATAATGACCCCGGTGAGCAGTCGATAACCTTCATTTCCCAGGCCGGGGTCGGCACTTTTACCAGTGAAGCCGCCGGTTCTGGCGGTCTTTGCGGTAGTTCCGGTTATGATTGTGACAAAGGCCTTGCTGTTCTTGACGCAGGGACAAGCCCTTTTAATGGCCGTTATCCTGTCTCCGGTGACAACTGGCTGGATAGTATGGATGCCGAGGAGATGAGCATTTCACCGGTAGCCGGTTACAATGCCATGGGCTTCTATATGACAGATCCCAATGACGCAAATGGCCGTATCGCAATCGGTGACGATTTTTTCAACTTCACAGACATTTTCGAAGGTGGGGTAAGTAACGGAAGCATTTTCTACATAACTCTGTTTGATAGTGCGGGCCTGGGGACAGTGTCCATTTTTTCCAACGACTCAGGTGATGGCTACGGGCTGGACAACGTAACCATCGGTAAAGTTGTGGTTCCTGAACCAGGAACGTTGGCACTTTTAGGTCTTGCGCTTGTCGGGCTTCTATTGGCTCGGAAGCGCAAGCAGGAGCACAGCTAGATACAGGGAGGAAGGTGATAACTCCGGAGATTTGGTTTGTCAGTTTCCTTTGGAGTCAAGAAGATTCGTTTTGTTTGCTTGCGATTGCAGTAACTGGAAATTGCATTAAACTATTTTGCATGTATAGCTGTGTATAGCGCATTGGATGCGTTTTACTGTTGTAAACAGCAAAAGGAGTTGACGTGGCCCACGTCAGATTGTTCAAGCACTACATCCACCTTCCGTATGTCATCCTCGGTCTTATTGACTTTCTGGTGCTGGGGTTCGCCTTCGCATTGGCGGTGTTTTTTGGTTACTTTGGTGACCTTTCCTTCTTTCTTGAAAACCTGACTTTCGTGTTGCCATCAGCTACCGTGTTTTCAGCAATGAACCTCCTGGTCATGGTGGCGATCGGAGTGCACCAGTCCCGCCTGGAAGAAGGCATGTCGGGCATGATGCTTCGCACCATGATGGCGTTGATTGTAAGTATTCCTTTATGCGGCTTTGCCCACCTGCTTGCGGTGGACTGGCTCTGGTACACCGGCTCCAGCAGTGTACTGACCACGGGGTCTGTTTTCGGCTTTTTCCTGCTGGGTATTGTGCGCTCCATTTTCTTCGCAACCGTTGGAAAGGAAGCTTTCAAACGGAAAGTTCTGGTGTTGGGTGCCGGTTACCGCGCAAAGCAAATTCACGAGGACCTCAAAACACCCTTCAACCGAAAGGGATTTATTCTCACGGGTTTTGCCCCCCTGCCGAACGAACCGATCGAAATCAGCGAAGACTATCTGCTGAACATTACGACCAGCTTGCAGGAGTACATTATCAAGAATCCTGTGCATGAAATCGTGGTGGCGGTGGACGACCGACGTAAGGGGCTGCCCATGGAAGACTTGCTGGAATGCAAAATGGAAGGCGTGAGAATTGTTGATGGCGCCAGCTTTTATGAACGTGAATCCAGAAAAGTGGCCCTGGAAATGGTTACCAGAGGCTGGCTGGTATTCTCTGACGGATTCACAGTTTCCTCGGTATTTGGTTTCGGCAAACGGTCCCTGGATATTCTTGCGGCCAGCGCCCTGCTGTTGGCCAGCCTGCCATTAATGCTGTTGACGGCCATCGCCATCAAGATCGAGGACGGCTTCAAGGCTCCCATTTTCTACAGCCAGGAACGAGTAGGGCTTAACGGCAGCGTGTTCAAGGTCCACAAGTTTCGCTCGATGATTACTGACGCCGAAAAAAACGGTGCCGTCTGGGCGAGTCAAAACGATGTCCGCGTAACCAAAGTAGGCGAGTTTATTCGCAAGGTACGAATTGACGAGCTGCCACAAATCTTCAATGTACTGAACGGTACCATGGCGTTTGTTGGCCCACGCCCCGAGCGACCGGTGTTCGTGGAGCAGCTGTCCGAAAAGATTCCGTTTTACAGCGAACGCCACCGTGTCAAACCGGGTTTGACCGGCTGGGCCCAGCTTTGTTTTGCCTATGCAGACAACGAAGAGGACACGCGAGAAAAACTCCGCTACGACCTGTACTACATCAAGAATCAGAGCCTTTTGCTGGACTTGCTGATTATAATTCAGACAGTAGAAGTGGTATTGTTCAAAAAGGGATCAAGGTAGTTTCGGGATCAGTTCTCCCCGAGACATGGATAGAGACACGGAATCAGAGAGGAATGACAATGTCATCGAAGTATTCACTGCAGGGGCTTCTGGTGTCCCTGACTGCGGCAGCATTAGTTGCGGGTTGTGCTGGCCCGCAGCCCTCTTCGCAGGAAGCCATCAACGAAGCCCTCAGTCTTCAGACCTCAACCAGCGTAGACGAGTACATACTTGGGCCAACGGACTCAGTCCAGATCTCTGTCTGGCGCAACGCAGATCTCAGTATCAGCGTACCGGTAAGGCCGGACGGAAGGGTTTCCATGCCGCTGATCGGCGATGTCAAAGCCACCGGGAAAACACCAGAACAGCTCGCCGATGAAATTGAGCTGGACTTAGCGGAATACATTCGTGAGCCTCAGGTGACTGTTGTCGTTACCTCCATGGGCAGCCATGAGTTCAGTGACCGTGTACGGGTAACCGGTGCTGTCAATCAATCCATCTCTGTGCCTCACAGGTCTGGAATGACGGTTCTGGACATGGTGTTGAGCGCCGGCGGTGCGAACCCCTTTGCCAAGCTTAATGATTCGATACTTTACCGCCTTGTGGGAGACAAGATGGTAGCGATCCCAGTTCGTCTGGACGACATCCTGAACAAGGGTGATGTATCCACCAACTACCGCATGCGGCCTGGGGATATCCTGACGGTGCCGGAACGGAACTTTTAGGGTTGGCTACAACCGTTCTTTAAAGCAGACTTCGGAACCCGGTTAACAGGTAAGAAAGATGGCACTTCCATTAAGTCAGATCCCTTCAGAAGCGATCAGAGAGGTACGGTCAAGAAAATGGCTGGCCTTCCTCCTGTTCGCAATTGTCAGTTTCGCCGTATTGGGTGCGGGGTTTGTCTGGCCCTATAAGTATCAGTCTCAGGTCGTGATATTTGTGGATGATCAGAACATTATTCGTCCACTGATGGAAGGCAGTGCCGTAACCACGGAGATAAGCGAGCGCACGTCCGCAGTCAAGGAAATGCTATGGTCCAGGGACCTAATGTTGCAGATTGCGAAGGATAGAGACATATTCGGGCAGGATGCAGACCAGGTCACGGGCGAGGCACTGGAGCGGAGGGTCGGCATGCTTCGCGCCAACATGAACGTGCGCCCCCGTGGCGACCGCTATTTCAGTATTGGCTACACCTCCGAATCACCCATGCAGGCCTTTCGCATTGCACAGCGCTTGGGACAGCTTTTTATCGCAGAGAACTCGGCAAAAAAACGCAAGGAAAGCCGCAACGCCTACGATTTTATCGACAAGCAGGTTAAAAACTACGAATCGATTCTCGCCGACGTAGAACAGAAACTGAAAGAGTTTCTCTCCGAGAATGTCGACGGCACTGAGGGCGAGGCAAATTCGCGCATGGCCAATCTGCGCAGGCAACTCGAGCTGGCCGAGATGGAGCGTACTGAACTGATAGCACGGGCTGAGTCGCTGGACTCCGAGCTGCAGAACGTACAACCGATGCTCAGCCAGGGCCGAACTGCGGATGCTTATACCCGCAATATCCGTCAAAAAGAAGCCGTGCTTGATGAAATGCGGCTGCAATACCACGATACATACCCGGATATTGTTATCCTCAAGGAACAGATTGCAGAACTGAGAAATCAAAGGGATAGAGCTGCCCAAAGCGGTGAGTTGGACCAGGCCATCGGTGAAGGTGATCAGCTGGTCAACCCGCTTTACCAGGACATCAGCGCAGAAGTGGCTAAAACCCGGGCCAGCATCCGCACCCAGGAATCACGTATTAGTTCGCTTGAAAAGCTGATTGCCGAGCAGGAAAAGCGTATGGAGCGGATACAGGAGAACAAGGCACAATTTTCTGAGCTAACCCGCGACATGGAAGTTAACGAACAGATCTACAACGACCTGCTCAAACGCCGTGAAAAAGCCAGGGTATCCATGCACCTCGACATTGAAGGTCAGGGCCTGAATTTCCGCATCAACGAGACCGCCCAATACCCACTGGGTCCGATTGGCCCCAAGTTTCCTCTGTTTGCCTCCGCAGGCCTGATTCTCGGCGCACTTGCTCCGTTCGGCTTAGCGGCCGGTGTTCTCCAGATCGACCCCCGCGTAAGGGCCCGAAAACAGCTGGAGGATGATCTTGGCTTACCTGTACTGGCGGAAATCCCGGAAGTCCGAACACCTTACGAGAAACGTCGGGACAGAAAAGTTACTGGTGTCATCGGTGTGCTGGTTGTGCTGGCCGTTGCAGTGTATGTCACGATTGTTGCGCTCGTTCAGTTGGGGGTTATCTGATGTCTGAATGGAGAAAAGATCGGGCTGGTCTGAGTGGGCGGGATTCAGCGGAAGAAGAACAGAAGGCAGACAATATGGCAACTGAGGAGGGCGCGTATTTCCTCAAACGTAAGGAAAAGCTCAAGAGAGAACTTGGCCATGGGGAATCAGATGATTCCAAGATGCTCGTGCCGAGCTCTCTCGAACTTGGGCCTGGCGCCGTTGACAAGTATGTTATTAGTAAACAAATTGTGCGTATGCAGGAGCCGCACAGGCTTACACCCGACGATCTGGATGAGCGCAGAATCATTTATCCGGAGTCGAAAAATCGAGCTTTGGTCAATAAGTTCAGGGACCTGCGCACAAAACTCCTTGAGCTCTCTGGAGGGAATAACTTTACTCTGGTGGTCAGCGGCGCTAGTGAAGGTGCGGGGTCTTCTTTTATTGCGCTTAACCTTGCCGCAGCGTTTGCGTTTGACCAGGCGAAAACGGCGCTGGTCATCGACTGTAATCTGAGAGAGCCCTCCTTGCATAGTCTGCTTGATATTACACCGGAGGCCGGGCTTACGGATTTTCTGGACGATCCGGATTATGACATTGGCAGGATTCTTTACCCCACGGGTATCCCGCGCTTGCGCTTAATACCTGCCGGTAGCCGCCGGGAAACCCCTGCAGAGTTTTTTACATCCTTCCGCATGAAGCAGTTTATCCAAGCGGTACGTCGACGTTATCCGGATCGATTTATCGTGCTAGATACGGGTTCCATCAGTGACTCACCAGATGCCCGCATACTGACCGAACTCTGTGATTACGGAATGCTGGTAATTCCGCACGGCAAGATCACCTCCGCCACAGCAGAACAGGCGGCTACGGCATTCAATCCGGAAAAATTTGTTGGAGCGATCATCAATGGCTAACCGGAATGGGGCAGGGACACGCCGCTGCAGGGGTCTTTGTTGCCTGGCAGGCATACTCGCGCTGGTACCCATGGCAAGTTTTGCGCAATTGGGGATCCAGGCTGGTCAGGACGCGAGGTTCACGGACAATGCCAGAAAATCCGCCAGCAATGAAACTAGCGATCTGGAGAGCCGTACCTACCTTACGGCATCCTACATAACGGATCCTGGCCGGTGTGCTGCAACTTTTACTGGTACGCTCGGGTATTCTGACTGGCTGGATAATTCGTTCGACAGTGAAGCCTACGCAAGTATGGATCTTGCCAGCCAATGCGAGGTGGCAACAGGCCTTTATTGGCATCTGGATAATAACCTCAGGGAAGTGACCCAAGATTCAACAAAGAGCAACACACCTGATAACCGAACCCGCAAAAACGTATTCAGTACTGGCCCCCGTTACCTCTGGCGGTTGACTGACCTCGACACCGTCACCTTTGAAACAAAATACCAGAATACCGATTTCAGCGAACCGGAAGAAACGGATAGCAAGCGCTACATTGGCTCAGTTGACTGGACCCATCTGTTCAGCCAGACGTTCAATGGAGGCCTCAGTGTTTCATACAGCAGCACGGAACTCGATTCCGGAGACGAGATCGATGTTCAGACCATGCGTGCGACCTTTAGCCAGCTCTGGTCAACAACGATATTATCCGGAGCGTTTGGTATTAGTGAGATAGAGAGCCGCTTCGACAGTAATTTAGGCAGTAACTCCAAGAGTGATGGTTGGGTAGGAGAGCTAAACCTGATCCGTGAAGTGACACCAACCACGGACTGGTATCTGAAAGGCGCCCGGGAGCTGACCGACCGAACATCCAGTTTTGATATCCGTTTCGGGGAGTTTGAATTCAACCTGCGCGAGGCCATCACGGTGGAAGTCAGCACCCTTTCCACCGGCATTAACAAACAGTTTTCGGATCAGGGTAATTTGACTGTTGATCTGTTTGCAAACAGGTCTGATTATCTGGAATCGGACCAACTAGAAGAGAGTGTGGGCTTGAATCTCGGTTACTCAAGGCCCGTGAGTGAGAAAATGAGTGGTTCCACAGCGTTTCGGTATCAGTATTCGAAGTTTGAACAGGACAAAGTCGACGATGAGGCCGCCCGAATCCAGTTCGGACTTACTTACCAAGCAAGTCGGGATTTTGACATAGCCACTAGTTTTGGGCATGAGTGGAAGGAAAGCGACGTTGCTAGCCGGGAATATGATGAGAACTGGGTGTTGATAGGCTTGAAATACCGTTTTCGGTAATGTCACAGGATGTGTTTGGGGTTTTGCGATGACAGAACAAGTCCAGAATGCGCTCACTATCGATGTAGAAGACTACTTCCAGGTCGCGGCTCTGGCCGAGGCCGTCAAATATGAGAATTGGTCTAGCATGGAGTACCGCGTAGAAGCCAACACAGACCGTATTCTGGCTCTGTTTGAAAAAGCAGGCGTTAAAGCAACCTTCTTTACACTGGGCTGGGTTGCTGAGCGCTCACCTCAACTCGTCAAACGCATCGCGGATGAAGGCCATGAATTGGCCAGCCACGGTTACAGCCACCAGTTGATTTACAACCAGACCCCGGATGTATTTCGAGAGGAAACCATTCGTTCCAAAGGCATTCTTGAGGATATTCTGGGCAAACCGGTTACCGGCTACCGCGCAGCAAGCTACTCCATCACCAATGCTTCCCGTTGGGCACTGGATATTCTGGCGGAGCAAGGATTTACCTGGGACTCATCGATTTTCCCGATTCACCACGACCGCTACGGAATGCCGGGTACCCCTCGCTGGCCACACCGTTTGAATACTGATAAAGGCTATGAACTGGCCGAGTTTCCACTCAGCACTTTGAAACTGCCGGGTTATATTCTCCCTATTGCTGGAGGTGGATATTTCCGCTTGTTCCCATACTGGTTCAGCCGGTTCGGTCTAGCGTCCCTCAATCGGCAAGGAAAGCCTTTCGTCTTTTACCTACACCCCTGGGAGATAGATTCCGGCCAGCCCAGACTTAATGTGAAGTGGTTTTCCAAATTCCGGCACTACAACAACCTGGATGTGTGTGAACAAAGGCTGGCAAAACTCTTGGGCGATTTTTCATTTACCACCATGAGCGACGTACTTCGTACCCAAGGGCTTCTTGACTCTGAAACAGCGCCTTCAACAAGATATGAGACTGCAGGCGGGCTGGAATAATGCAGTTCGTGTTCTGGTTCTCGATGTTCGTCTTGTTTTACATCTATTTCGGCTACCCATTTGTTGTGAAGGTTGTTGCATCAGTCAGACCAGCACCCTTTCAAAAATCAGCAGATTATGTTCCGAGGGTATCTATCCTCGTTGCAGCTTACAACGAAGCAAACGATATCGAAGCCACCCTAAGGAACAAACTAGCGCTGGACTATCCGTCGGACAAGCTGGAAATCCTTGTCATCTCAGACGAATCGGACGATGGCACCGATGAGATCATAGAGCGCGTGGCAAGCTCTGCCCGTTTTCCCATTCGCCTATTTCGCCAGATACCCCGTCAGGGTAAAACCGCTGGCCTGAACACCCTGGTACCGGAAACCACCGGCGAGATCCTTCTTTTCTCCGATGCCAACTCCCAGTGGGATACCCAGGCCGTCAGCAAGCTCTGCAGTAACTTCGCGGACCCGAAAGTGGGCTACGTCACCGGCAAGATGGTCTATGTGAACGACGACGGCACCCTGGTAGGGGATGGCTGCAGTGCTTACATGAAATACGAGAACTGGTTGCGCGAACAGGAAACCCTCATTGGTTCAGTGGTCGGTGTCGACGGCGGTATCGACGGCATGCGCAAAGCGCTATACCAACCCCTGCGAGCAGATCAGTTGCCAGATTTTGTGCAGCCACTGAAAGTGGTAGAGCAGGGCTACCGGGTCGTTTACGAACCCAAGGCCTTGCTGGAAGAAGAAGCCCTCATCGACAGTAACAGTGAATTGAGCATGCGGGTGAGGGTCAGCCTGCGTGCCTTGTGGGCCCTCAAAGACATGCGGCACCTAATGAACCCCTTCCGGGATCCGGTGTTCGCCTGGCAGTTAATCTCCCACAAGCTGCTTCGCTACGCCGCCTTTATTCCACTGGCAACGCTCGCATTGGCAACACTGCTACTAGCGCCGGCCCGCGGCGTCTACACACTGGCATTTCTGGGGCTGGTTATTTTCCTGGCCCTGGCCTGGACAGGACACAAGCGGGAAGCGGTTGGACAGCCGCTGTCCGTCATTTATTCGATACCTTACTATTTCATGCTTCTGAATGTTGCTTCCTATAAAGCGTGCGTTGCCTTTATGAAGGGAGAGAAGAAGGTCATCTGGAATCCAAGGAAGGGTTAGCCCCCGTTATGGGACTCAAAGTATTACACCTGATTGATAGCGGTGGCCTGTATGGTGCGGAAAAGATGCTGCTGACTCTAGTGCAGGAACAGGTGAATCAGGGTCTCGAGCCAATGATCTTAAGCGCCGGCGAACATCAGGTTGAAGAAAAACCAATCGAGGCCGAGTCGAAAAGACTAGCTTTGCCTGTAACTCCCTGGAGAATGGCGCCAGGGCTCAATCTAATTGAAGCGTGGCGCATCCTCAAGTGGGCGCAGAGGGAAAACTACCAACTTCTTCACTCCCATGGCTTCAAGTTCAATGTGCTGGTGGGGTTGTTTCCCAGGTTTCTGAGGAAACTTCCTGTGCTTGCAACCCTACACGGGTACGTGCACGCGAAGCCTTTCACTAAAATGTGGATCTATGAATGTCTGGACCGCATTGCAATTAAACGACTGGATGGCGTGGTTCTTGTCGGGGAGGCAATGAAGCGTGATATTCCGAAGAGGTTGCAAAACTCCCCAAGCACCAGAGTGATACCCAATGGCCTAAATATACCTGAGCTGAGAAAAAGATCAGCGAATGCCCTCGATGATCACACTCAGCAGTTCATAAATAATAGTGAGTTTGTGATTGTCGCCGTCGGTCGCCTATCGCGGGAAAAGGGCTTTGATCATCTTCTGCGCGCTTTCATGGAAGTGAAAAAGGAAAGTAACGGAGCATCGTTGATTCTGGTCGGAGAGGGCAAAGAAAGGGACACGTTGGAAAGCCTGATTGACGAAACAGGCCTCAGCGAAGCCGTATTAATGCCAGGTTATTGTAACAACGTACCTTCATTACTTCGGCAGGCCCGGCTTCTCGTTATGCCATCACTTACAGAAGGGTTACCCATTACACTGCTTGAGGCTATGGCCATAGAAACCCCGGTATTAGTGTCCCAAGTGGGTGAAATGCCCAAGGTACTGGGTTTCGGCGAGGGAGGCCGTATCACCGGTTCCATCGAGCCGACTGCTCTTGAAGGTGCGATCATGAACGAGCTAAAGAATACAAGGTCTGAAAAGAAAATAAAGTGGTCGGCCCAAGCCGTAGCGCGACATTACTCGGCAGAGGCTATGGCAAACAATTACCTATCACTCTATAACACAGTGATGGGGCAGAGACCGTGATTCGAAAGTTCCGGTACGCACTCACGCGTCTATTTTTTCTTTGTATGGGCCTGCACGTGTCAAAATACAGGAAAGAAGTTAAGACTTTATGGGCTTTGCCAGAGTCTGATCGAAACAAGGAACTCGAAGTACTACTCTATAAAAACAGGCCATTAAACGCAGACGGGGAAGAGGTAAGCAGTCTTGAGAAACTCTTCAGCTCACCCTCACTGTCGAAGAAGGCGCTAAGGCGTCAAGATAACCTGTTGGGTAATAAGAGCAGTGGCAAATTTGGGCGCCATACAGCAGGTACCACCGGAGAGCCAACTCAAATATCGCTTAGCCGGACTGAGCTTGGCCGCATGTTAGGAGTTCGTGACTATTGTTTTCGTCACTACGGAATAAAGCTTGGCCAGAGAGAGGCGAGATTCTGGGGTAGGCCAAGACACGGATTGAAGAGCAATCTCAAGGACTTCGCTCTCAATAGAAAAGTTTGTTTTCCAATGGGTGACCAAGCTGAGGAATCGGTGGCGTGCATATTAAGCTGGAAACCTGACTATCTGTATGGGTACGCATCTCTTTTGCTTGAAGCTGCAGCACTGGTAGACAAACAATCCTTAAGATTCATGCCTCCAAAATGCGTGATTTGCACTGCAGAAACAATAATGCCAGCACAGAAAGAATATTTGACCGCCGTCTTCAAGGCACCAGTAGTTGAAGAGTATGGAGCTACTGAGTTTGATATTGTGGCATTTGAGTGCGGTACGGGCCATCGCCACTTTGTAAATCCTTGGCTTGTGGTGAGGGAGAGCTATGGATCGCTTCTGGTTTCAGACGTTTCACGGAAATCAACAAGCTTCATTAATTATGACATTGGGGACTCCGGGATGATAAAAGATTCCGAATGTACTGTGATTGGAGGCACCCACTATTTGGCAGCTTTAGAGGGACGGACCATACATCGTTTTGCCTATATTGATCCTGAGACTCGTTTTCACTCAGTGGACTTGGGCTATGCCATGAATGAATACCAGTGTATGGAAAACGAGGTGTTCAGTTTTCGTATAATTCAAAGTGAATTTGGTGCGATTGATTTGTACATCAGTTCAGTACCTTCGAATGGCCCGGTAAGTCTCCAGCAGTTCATCCAAAATAGTATTCGAGAAAAAACAGGTCGAGATATTGTTGTTAATGTATTCGTCGGCGAAAAATCTGTCGAATTAGCCGAAAAGTCCTATTTCGTACAGAGAATTCGTGAGACTGCTAGTGGCGTTGTATTAACATGAAAATTGATTTGGAAGCACTTTCCGATCGGGGCAAGCAGAAGGTTTTTCGGATCAGAGAAGCCAGTGTCCCCTACTTCAGGCGGTTTCTCCGGTTTATTGCGCTGCCATATTGTTTTGTGCAAGTAAATTGGAGCGAATGTACAAAAAGCAAAATTGAGGTTGCGTTCGATTTTTTGTATATATTCTTCCGGTTTAAATATTTCCCAGATAACTACTCACCGTGCCGGTTATGGGAAAAAAACAGGTCCGAATGGGTATATTATTACGGATCAAACTACGACCCTTACCAGCGCAGACAGCTAAGAAGACATGTGCAACCGGCAACCTATGAAATCGTATTTCAGGATAAGGTCCTCTCTGAAATGCTTTGCAGAGCCAATAATATATTGACCCCTAAAGTGATCAGAGTGGTCCAAAAGGGGGAGTATGTTCAGGATGTTGCAAAAAACCTGGCTGAAACGGGGTTTTACAGTCTGATATTCAAACCTCGGTCTGGTAAAGGCGGTGGGGATATCACCTGCACAGAGCTCGCGGACGGCTCTGTAAGGGCAATCAGAAAAGGTGAGGTTATCCCAATAGCGGGAATGAGAGCTGAGGGTGAATTGATTGTCCAGGCGTTCATCTCCCAGCATAAAGATATGAGCAGGATCTCCACGTCTACTAATACCATTAGGGTGGTCACAATCAGAAAAAGAAATGGTGAGGTGGTGATCGTTGGCACCTACGCACGTTTTGGCGTAGGAAATAGTAAGGTAGATAATCTGAGCCAAGGCGGAATTTGTGTTTCCGCAAATATTAGAACGGGAGAATTGGCGCAGGTTGCTTTTGACCGGCTAGGTCATATTTTTAATGCCCACCCAACTTCCGGTGTTGCTTTTGAGGGCTATAAAATACCGTTCTGGGGTGAGGTTATTTGTTTAGCGAAACATGTGCAGGATTCGTTTGATTTTTATCCACTGCTTGGTATGGACATCGCTGTGACTTTGAACGGCCCATTACTGATTGAAATCAATTCTGGCTACGATAATGTAGGCTTAGAGCGGGCACGAGGGCCTATCCTTAAAAATCCCGAAGTTTATAAAGCCTTTGAAGAGCATGATCTGTTTATTAACAGGCATCAAAGAAATCTGAAACACATTCACTAAGGTTGATAACTTGAGACGAGAAATCTGTTGGATTACCTGGGAAGATCACCGACGTTCAACTGAACTGGCGAAAGAGTTGGATGCTGACTATCACTTTGTGACATCAAATGAAACTTTTATTTTCCGGCATCTATTCAAAACGCTGAAAACAGTTTTGATCATTTTTCGATACAGAAAAGGGCTGGTCGTAGTTCAAAATCCAAGCCGTGTTCTCGCCGGTTTGGCCGCACTGATGAAGCTATTTCTTCGCTTTCCACTGGTTGTAGATCGGCATACAAATTTCAGGTTGGGAAAGAGGATGAGCATTAATCCCGCAGTTTGGTTTGTAATCCTTTGCAGTGAATTCAGCCTTAGAGTGGCTGACTTGACCATAGTCACTAATGATTTTCTTAAAAATCTGGTGGAGAAAAAGGGAGGCAGGGCAATTATTTTGCACGATAAGATTCCGGATATACGAACACCCCAAAAGAAACTAGACCTGCCGGCCGGAAAAAATGTACTTTTTGTTTGTACCTATGCTCCGGACGAGCCTTATATGAGAGTAATAGAAGCTGCAAGCCAACTCCACGAGAGTTTCCATATTCACATCACGGGAAATTACAAAAAGGCCGGACTTGACCCGAACTCAAAAAACCTGCCGTCCAATGTGCATTTGCTTGGTTTCATATCCAAAGAAGATTACGATGCTTACGTGTTTTCCTGCGATGTAATCATGGTACTTACTACCTCTGACTGGGTTATTGTCTGTGGTGGTTATGAAGCGGCAGCGGCGAAAAAGCCGCTGATCACCTCAAAAACCGAAGCGCTTTTAGGGTTTTATCAAGGGCATGCGTTTCATACAGAGCCAAATTCGGAAGCTATAGCTGAGGCAGTTACCAAAGTATGCTGTAATATTCAATTATACGGTGAGCAAATGAGCGCTTTTTCTGAAGCGGAGCGTCAACTATGGGAGGAACAGTGGTTCAGTTTTATGGAGAGGGTTTCTACTCTATAGAGTGTCTTACATGAGTATTTATGCACTGCTACAACTGAATACCTTTTCCAAAAGAATACTCAGTTGCAGGGAGTTACAGAGTTTACTTTAGTGCCGCTGGAAAGCAGAGATACCTCTGTGCAATTTAAGCTCAAAATAATTTACAAACTATTTATTTTACATCGAGATCAATCTGGGCAGGCACTCCTAGCTTGCACGATATGCAAATCTCGATCCCTTCATAATTTGGGTTACTGTTTTCGTCAAAGACATATACATAGAGAGTTTCATTTGTGTCTAGTTCGCCCGCTCTGAGCTCAAATTGAACTTTATTATCTGTCCACTGAATAGGGAATTGTATTTCTAGCTCGCTTCCCGCCTCCTCATATGTTTGTTTATTGCTTATCATAATTCTCTTGGGTGTATTGTCGAAATATATTTCTCCGAAATACAACGCGGCATCAATAGAGTCCGCACCACCTGCTGCATCCAGACCTAGCTGTGATATGGTGGGAGAGCGATCCATGAGTTTATTCTTGTCTGAAATGTCTAAATTATCCAAATACCTCCGTCCACTATTATCAATATCAACATAGGCGCTGAGAATGTCAGTTTCCTGATCAATAAACGTTTCCAGCAGGCGCCAGTCGAGTTTACTGGTGAGATTTGGGATACCGTAGCCTGTATCCTGCGAGCCGTCGGAGGTTTCTGGCTTTGCCACGAGATTA
This sequence comes from Marinobacter sediminum, assembly GCF_023657445.1. NCBI lineage: Bacteria > Pseudomonadati > Pseudomonadota > Gammaproteobacteria > Pseudomonadales > Marinobacteraceae > Marinobacter > Marinobacter sediminum. The sequence goes on from NZ_JAGTWY010000001.1 coordinate 1,032,943, forward strand.
CCCGAACTGTCGCGGTAACCGACGATTAACCGGTTAGTTGACATGGTGCTATACATCCCCGGTTTACCACCAGACCACATCCTTAAGTACTTTGACCCGACTGCGAAAGCATAATGTTGATCTGCGTTGAGCGCCATTTTCGAGCCTGTTCTTTGACCGACAAGCGTTGCGCCGTTCAAGTCTGACTTCCCCCAATTCTCGCTTGTTTTGATGGTTGCGAACCTGTTTTCCGTATCTGCATAGATGATGCGGCCTTCGGTCTGGTTGATGCCATCAGCATGCAATACGGAAATTTTTTCACCAGCCTCATAGCGCGAAGGACCTAGATCGAAGTTCCCAGCAATGTCGTCAAAGCCGATTGACCGAAATCCATGCCAGGCTTCAACAGGCTTGATTCGAGCCGAGAGGTAAATCTTTTCTGCGTAAGGTGGATTGCTACCACCGAACGCGAGAGGATTTCTTACTGTTCCGTCATTGCCCACAAAGTAGGAATGGCTAAGTTTGGGATAACGCGAATTGGAGTGATAAACGACCGAACTATCAACATGCTCCCATATTTTAGCTTCGTTGGTGGCAACAGAATCGCCGAAATTAAAGGAAGGATAATCGATCGTTCGACCGTTCTGGCGGACGTCATCTCCGAACAACCATAGAATGGGCGCCGTCTGTTGCTTGGCGCCAAAGCCAGTCCCCTCGATCATTACGATTAGCGAGGATTCATCTTCGGTCTGCTTTTCAACTGAATAGGACTCAAAAACAGCGTTTGCTGCCATCGCTTGGCCAATACCTGCGGCGATTAGAGCGCCTAGGAAAAGCGTTCTGGGCGCGATAAGGGATGGGATGGGCATAACTATAATCTCCGGCTCGTCTTGCGGTAAGGTTTCCCAGAATCGTACACTAGGCGCATAAACCTAACGAGACCAGATCGCCATCTAAACAAAAATTTACAGAAACGCTGGCTAGAGTTATTTTTATCGCAGGACTGCGATTCGCGGTGCAAGGCCGTTCCATTCTTCCGTTACGGCGAGAACAACTGGCGGGAAAATGGCGAGTTAAAGGTATTGCCGTATCTGGCTACCGCCGGGGGGCCTTAAACCTGGCCCGGACCTTCTCTGTTATCCTTGCCTGTGGGCATGTTTAGATTCGGGTTCGGGGCAAGGAGTTTCAGCAGGAAGCAAAGGTAATGTCACAGCAGGAAGTTCCTCAGCCAATTCTTTTTGTCATAGACCACTTCCGCAATCCCAATGCGGGCACGGAAGGCCAGATGTTTAATCTGATTAAAGGATTGGACAGAGTAAGGTTTGAGCCCATTCTTTTGGTGTTTTGCGATTCTGAATATCTGCAGGATAACGGCTTCCCATGTGAATATCATGTTCTGGGGCACACACGTTTATCCGCTCCTGTAACCTGGGCTGCGATGTGGAAGCTCGCTCGGAAGTTCAGAGCCTCCGGGATTCGCCTTGCCCATGTATTTTTTAATGATCCCTCTATTATCTGCCCTCCGGTATTCCGGTTGAATGGCATAAAAACCATTATTTCCCGGCGCGATACGGGGTATTGGTATACTCCGGCCTATAGAACAATGCTGGCTGTATCTGGTCGGTTTGTTTCTGCTGTTATCACAAACAGTGATGCGGTGAAGCAAGTGACGCTAAGGACGGAACCGTTCGATCCGTCACAAGTTCATGTGGTTTATAATGGCTACCAGGCAGAGGAGGCATCTTGTGACATGCCAGCTGACGTTACAGGCCTTCGGGAAAAGCATCCGAGCTCCGTTTTCGTCGCGCTGGTCGCTAATATTCGTCCAATCAAGCGAATGGAGGATGCCGTTAAGGGGATCGGTCAGCTTCATCAAAGCGGCCTCGATGTACACCTGATATTGATCGGAGACGGCAACCAAACGGACCTTCGGTTGCTGGCCTCAGAGCAGGGTGTCGCTGAAATGGTTCATTTTCTCGGTCCAAGAGCGGACGTAAAAGCCTGCCTCAAGGCTCTGGATATTGGCCTGTTATGCTCAGAGTCTGAAGGGTTTTCGAATGCCATTGTTGAGTATATGCAGGCGGGATTACCGGTGGTTTGCAGTGATGTGGGAGGAAACCCGGAGGCGGTCGAGCATGGCGAAACCGGGTATCTGTATCCCTGCGGTGATGTTGCAGCACTGGCGAGCCATCTGCAGAGGTTGAGTGACAGTAGTGAATTACGCCAGCGAATAGGCGACAATGCTTTCAGGCGTGCCAGGGAGCGTTTCAGTATGGAGACTATGGTGGCAAAGCATCAGGAAATATATGAAGGGCTTATCTGACCCGAGAGGAGCGGCTAATGGAGCTGTTGTCGAGATCAATCCGTAAGATTGGCCCGATGGGTGGGTACCAATTTGCTCGGCAGATCTGTCGAAATCAGCCCCGTATTCTGATGTACCATCGTTTCTCAGACTCACCGGTAAAAGGCTGGGCAAGCTCTGAGTGTTTTGAGCAGCAGGTCAGGCATATTCGGGAGCGCTACAACCCCTATTCCCTGGTCGGGCTGATGAAATATCATCGTGAACATGGCCGTATGCCCCCGCATGCGATCGTGATTACGGTGGATGATGGGTACCGGGACTTCTTTGAGCACGCCTTTCCCATTCTTCAATGTCATGGCGTTCCTGCAACCTTGTTTGCAACAACGGGCTTCATCGACAGACGGCTATGGCTGTGGCCGGACAAGATTACCTGGATTCTGGGCCAGCTCTCCCATATCAGCCGGGAATTCACTATTGGTTCTTTCACAGTGAGCCAAGGTGCCTTAAATGGTGAATCTCGAAACGAGCTCTGGAAACGCTCGATTGCCCACGCCCTCTCGCTACCTGACGAAGTAAAACATGAATTCATATCCGCCTTGGCCTGCGAGCTGGGGCTTGTCTTTCCCGATGAAATACCGGAGTCCTTTGCACCGTTAAGCTGGGATGAGCTGAAGAGAATGCAAGAAGCGGACATTGAGATTGGTGGGCATACAGTAACCCACCCATCTTTGGGGCGGGTTACTGAGACTCAGGCAAGGGATGAAATATTCGGTTGCCGTGATGCATTGAATCAACATCTCGGGCAGCAGGACCGCACATTCTGCTACCCCAACGGCCAACCGTCGGATTTTCAGCATTTCCTGCCGGAAGTGGTTCGAGAGGCTGGCTTCCTGGGGGCGGTAACGGCGTTCCCCGATTCCCTGGGTATCAGCGACAGGTATCTTATGCGTCGGCACGCCAGTGGAGACAATATGTTTCAGTTCGATAAAGCTGTTTCGGGTCTTGAGCTCTTGGGGCATCGCGTAAAAGGTGATCGAAAGCTTGAGCTGGATTATTCAGCACCATGAAACAGGAAATGATGGCTTCTGTTCAGGATGAAAAGCGGAGCGCCCTTGCAAAACTGGATACAACGATTGTAAACCAGTTCAGCTTTGTTCTTTATCTGTATTTTATCCTCGATTTCTTTCTTCGCTTCTCAGTTCGAATTCCTGGCTACGCTGTGATCAGGCCAACATTGGTGGCCGTCGCCGCCATCAGTCTTTTGCTGTTTTTACAGCGTGACAAGCTAAAAGGCCGCTTTCAGGACCCGATATTCAAAGCACTCTTTGTGCTGTTTGGTTATCTCGTTATCAGCCTGCCATTGGTGGAATGGCCCGGGAGTGTCGTTCGCACAAACATTGACCCCTTCGTCAAAGCCGTTGCTTTTCTTTTCTTCACTGCCTTGATTATTGACACGGATAAGCGACTGAAATGGTTTATCGGAGTGTTTGTTTTCTGCCAGGTGTTTCGTGTGTTGGAACCGCTGTATCTTCATATTACACAAGGTTACTGGGGGAGCTCCACGCATCTGGGTGGGGGAGAATTTGCGGCTCGACTCGCCGGGGCTCCGGCGGATGTGATCAACCCCAACGAGTTGGGTTTTGTGATCGTTACTGCCATTCCGTTCCTTCATTATCTGCTGTGGCCCTTGGGCTGGAAATCCAAGCTGCTTTACTTGGCTATGATGCCGGCGATTTTATACGCACTGATACTCACCATGTCCAGAGGTGCGTTCATTGCGCTATTGGTTGTTGCGTTTCTGGTATTCAAGGAATCACGGCACAAGATGAAGCTGATTTTCGTGGCTGTTATGGTTGTTGTGGGTGCACTGAATGTAATGACACCTATCCAGAAAGATCGTTATCTATCCCTGGTTGATAGCGATACCAAAGGGGGTGCGACTGCGGAAGGGCGTCTTAAAGGAATGGTGGGGGAGTTCAAGCTGGGTCTTACGCGGCCTGTTGTGGGCCACGGTCTTGGGACTACACCTGAAGCAAAAGCTAATAAATTGGGAAATCGCAGAGCGAGCCACAATCTTTATGCCGAGTTGATGATTGAATTGGGGTTGATCGGATTTGTGATTTTTCTACGTTTTCTTTACCAGATTGCCCGTAAGCTTTCCGTCGTTCGGTCGCAATTTGCGGCCTTGAACAGAAGCGAGCAATCCTATTATTCGCGGTTGAATAAGTGTCTTATTGCGGTGTTCTGGATGTACGCGGTGTACAGCCTGAACTATTGGGGGTTATCCCAGTACTATTGGTATCTTTTGGGTGGCCTGGTGATTGCGTTTGGGCGTCTCGTTGAACAGGAATTGCCTTCAACCAGTGATACAAAGTTACAAAACGACCAAGCGAACAAGCCCAGTTCCAGTTATCCCTTAGCCGACCGTGTACGAAGATAAGGTCTTGCTATCTCGTGATACATTGTGGGTTTTAACGAGCCAGAACCCGCTATCGAAATCTCGTGTGTAGCCATGAAAAAATGGCTTTTAGATGTTAAATTTTTAATCGAAATTTTAGACTAACCAACCGATAGCAGGTCAAAAATGGACGGTTCAGGGAAGACATTAGTTTCCGTGGTTGTGCCGGCATTCAACCGAGTTGAGTATATTAGGAAAACGGTGGAATCGGTGCTTTCGCAGGACTATCCGCGGGTGGAGCTTATCGTCGTTGATGACGGTTCTACAGATGGAACGTACGAGATTCTTCTTGAATATGCGGAGAAGGGAGATCTGAAGCTTTTAACCCATCCAAACCGCGCTAATCGAGGGCAATCAGTCGCATTGAATCGGGCGCTTGAGAATGCGTCCGGTGAACTTATAGCCATACTTGATAGCGATGACATTTTCTTGCCAGGCAAGCTCCGCGCTCAGGTGGATTATCTTCAGGCTCACCCAGAGGTTGGGCTTGTGTATGGTATGGGTGAAGCGGTAAATGAGGAGGGGCGGTGGCTCTATAACATTCTTTCTCCGGATCATATTGAACCGAATGACCCAAATACGGTGTTGCTGGATTGTTATTTTTCTTTGCCGGTGAACGCTTTGGTACGTCGTTCTATCTATGAGCAGGTTGGTGGTTTCGAGGAGGGGTTTCGGGCAGCTCAAGATCATGACATGTTGATCAGGATAGCTGAGAAAACCAGATTCGCGTTTATTCCGGTCAAGGTTTTTCAGTATCGCCGCCATGGTGATTCGATCAGCAATAAAGGCCAGCGTAAACGCTGGGAGAATGGTTTCGAGATTCTTCGCCGTGCTCAGGCCCGTTATTCGTATAATAAATCTACTGTTCGCAAGCGGCGCGCGTTACTTAATTTCCGAATGGCTCAGGTTTGTTGGCGCGAGAATAACAGTGCCTCTGCGTTAGGGCACCTGTTAAAGTCTGGAGCGCTGGACCCGGTTCGGGCGCTGAAGGTGCTTACCGGAAAGGAAAAAACCAGGTAAGACAGCCGCCCCTCTGAGGCCTTGAATGGTCGAAAAAGGAAATGCTTTTCTTAGGTATCGATCGGTGTTTGAACCCTTAGGCTGGCGCACTATCCATGCGACTTTGAAGTTGGGAGAAGTAATGAAGGGAGCTACGAGCCAATGAAGGTTTTGATGACCGCTTTGCAGCCAGGAGGCGGCATTCGCACTTTCTTTCGCTACGTTTACGGTCAGCCAGCTTTTGAGGGCTATAGCTTTACCCTTTTAGCACCAGATCAAGGTGGGTTAGAAGGTTTTTTGTCAACATTTCTCCCGGCAGGCCGTATTGAACTGGTCTCCGCCGATCCCGGTAAAGCCGGTTTTATGAGGCAGGTACGAAAACTGGCGAGGCAACACTCGTATGACCTTGTGCACTCTCATGGCTTCTCGGCCGGCTTGCTTACCCAGCTGGCTTTAACTGGTAACACTACGCCTCACTTGATGACGGGGCATGATATGTTCACCAAGCCTTTGTTTCTCGGTTTCAGGGGCCACATAAAACGCCTGTTGATGGCGCAATTGTTTAATCGAATGGCTGCGGTTCATACCGTCACTGAGGATGCAAAGCGTAATTTTTTAGAGTTCTTCCCAAGTGTTCCTAATGAGAGAGTCCACCCGATTCTTCACGGGGTAGACGCCAAATTTTTCCAGTTCGGAACAGCTTCTGATCTCAAGAAAGAAATTGGCTTGTCAACTGACGTGCCACTGATCGGTTTTTTTGGGCGCTTCATGAGCCCCAAGGGCTTCAGAGTCTTGGTGGATGCCATGGATATTGTTCGAAAACGTCTGAAAGTAAGTCCTATGCCTCATGTAGTCACATTTGGCTGGGGTGGCTTTATTCGTGAAGATTATGCTTATCTTGAAGAATTGGGGCTGCGTGATTATTTCCACCAGATGCCCAAGACGGATAACATGCCTGGTGCGTTGAAAGGGGTTGACTTGATCGCAATGCCCTCCCGCTGGGAAGCTTGCGGACTTGTTGCCATGGAGGCATTGTCGGCAGGGGTGCCAATCGTTGGAAGTGATTCCATCGGGCTTCGAGAAGTGCTTGACGGTAGCCCAGCCAGACAGGTTCCTGTCGGTAATGCAGCGGCACTGGCGGAGGCCTTGGTGGCAGAGATTGATGACATTGAGCGTCGACGGCAAGTCTTCGAGGTCTATCAACCAGCCGCTGTGGCGCGTTTTGGCATTGAACGTCCCGCTCGGCATCTCGCTGAGCTATACGCCACAGTCGCAGCCAAGGATAGGTAACTTTTTCGTCTTATCATGGCAGATACAGGCTCCAATGTGTTGGTCATGATGCTAGTCGCGCAGTTAATGCCAATTATTCTTCTATTCGATGATGTCTGGCTGAAGGTTGAATACCTGATAATTGCAAAACAAATCGCTTAACCAAGATTGTAGAATCAATGTTGAAACGAGTTTTAGTTAATACCGGCTCTAATGTTGCCCAACTTATGGTTAGCATGGTGGCGACGTTCATTATGGCGCCAATATACCTTAAGCTAATGGGGCACCACGACTATGGCTTGCGGGAAATGGTGCTTGCTCTGGTCGGCTATATGGGAATGCTGGACTTAGGCATGCGCCCAACGGTGAGTCGGTTTGCGTCCATGCATAACGCGCAGAATGACCGGGAATCTCTATTGACTGTCTATGGCACCAGTCTCGTGTTTATGACGTTGGTTGGTGTAGTGCTTGGACTGTTCTTCTGGCTTTGGGCGCTTTCCTTCCCCGACATACTTAACCCGGAGGGCATGGAAGGTAGCACGAAGTACATGCTTTTTCTGCTGCTGGTCGGTGCTCAGTTGATGTTTCTGTTTCCGGGCTTTGTTTGTGAAAGTTTTCTTGAAGGCCTACAGCGTTACTACTTCAAGAACTTGGTTAATATTTTTTCTATTTTATTTATCTCAGTGCTGGCGTATCACTACATGACTCCGGAAAACGGTCTGGCACTCTTAGCTTTGTTAGCCGCTATCACTACGATAATTAAACTGATCATTTTTGCCGCTATACTTATGAGACCAATGGTGGGCGCAATTTATCCGAATTTGCGCCTGTTTTCCCGCGAAAAATTCAAAGAAATGCTGGTTTTTGGTTTTAAATCTTTTATTCAGGGTGCGGCGGGAAAAGTAGAAAAGATGTCCGACCGAATTGTTATCGGTACGATAATGAGCCCGGCAATGATCCCTGTTTATACGATACCGGCTACACTCGTAACCTATATGGCAACGATAAGCATGACGTTGAGTCACACGTTTATGCCGTTGTTCAGCGACCTTGATGCGAGGGGCGAGCGAGAAAAAAGTAAAATTGTTTATCTTCTGGCTAGCAAGTTGCTGGTTGCGTTGGTTATACCTATGGGTGTGGGCATTTGTCTCGTAGGAGGGCCCTTCATTGCCATTTGGATGGGCGGTCAGTTTGATCCAGCATTGGTCGATGCAATTCTCATTCTATTGGTTATCTACATGGGTGTTCCAAAGCTCAACCCATTTGCGAGTCGTTATCTGACCGCTATTAACAAGCATGTGATTTTTGCGAAAGTGGCACCTCCGGCAGCACTTGTTAATTTGGGCTTAAGCATATGGTTGGTTTTGGAGTACGGCGTTATAGGTGCGGCGTTGGGTTCGGTGTTGCCGGTATTTGTCTCAATGCCAATATTCCTCAAGGTTGTTGCTGATAATTTAGGAATCACCATGCTTCAATATGTGAAGCACGCGATCCTGCCGGCCACTATTCCGGCGACGGTTATGGGCGGTGGCTTAGCCTGGTGGCGGTTTGAGTACGGGCTGCCCGGCTACTTCGATATTGTCGCCGCCATTGTGGTATCTGGAGCGGTGTATGGCCTATTGTATTGGTTTATTTCCATTGGGAAGGACGAACGTGACGTGCTAAAGCGACTGGTGCCTGCGCGTTTCAGGCAGGGTGTATGAAAAAGGGAGTTTTCTAAGTGTGTGGTTTCGCAGGATTTGTCGGGCCGGAGTTGCCTGGTCCCAGAGACCAGTGTGAAACGTTACTGAATAGAATGGGGCAGGCTATTTTGCACCGGGGGCCAGATGGGGGCGGTGTCTGGTTTGACGGGGAGTTGCGTTTGGGGCTGAGTCACCGCCGCCTTTCTATTATCGACCTGTCTGAACTTGGTGCCCAGCCCATGGTATCGGAGTCTGGCCGTTACGTGATCTCCTTTAACGGTGAGATCTATAATTTCCGCAACCTGAAAACAGAACTGGAATGCGCCGGTGCCCGGTTTCGCGGTCATTCCGATACGGAAGTCATGCTTGCCGCCTTCGAGGCGTGGGGCGTGGAGCAGGCACTGGCCCGTTTCAACGGGATGTTTGCCTTTGCCTTGGCGGACAGGAGCCAGCGTAAGCTCTATCTCGCCCGGGACCGGATGGGAGAAAAGCCGCTGTATTACGGCTGGCAGGGGTGTACCCTTCTATTTGGTTCAGAACTCAAGGCTCTTGCGCGCCATCCCTCCTGGAAAGGGGAGATTAATCGTGGCGCGTTGCCGTTGTTGTTGCGTCACAACCTTATTCCAGCGCCCCATTCTATCTATTCCGGTATCCATAAACTGCTCCCCGCGTCATTCATTAGTCTGGACCTGGATCAGCTAGTGCCCGGGGTGCTGCCTGAACCCTCTCGCTATTGGCGCCTGGAAGATCAGTTTGATGATGGCCGGGACTGGACCTTGGACGGTGCCTCTTCCCATCTCGAAACGTTGCTTGAGGAAGTGGTCGGTGATCAGATGGTTTCGGACGTCCCCTTGGGAGCGTTTTTGTCCGGTGGTGTGGATTCCTCCACGATCGTGGCGCTGATGCAAAAACAGGCTAGTCAGCCTGTTAGAACGTTCAGCATTGGTTTCAATGAAGAGGGGTTTAATGAAGCTGTGCACGCGGCGGCGGTGGCGCGCCATCTGGGCACGGACCATACTGAGCTATATGTAACAGAGCAGAATGCAAGGGATCTGGTACCGCGTTTGCCGCAGATCTACGATGAGCCGTTTGCGGATTCTTCTCAGCTGCCCACGTACCTGGTCAGTGAAATGACCCGCAAACACGTTACTGTTGCACTGTCTGGTGATGGTGGTGACGAATTGTTCTGCGGCTACACTCGTTACCCAAGCATGCTTCGTGGGTGGCAGCGGCGCGGTTCGCTTGGGTCTCGTCTGAAAGGGCTCTCCGGTCGGCTGCCGTCCGGCGTGACCGCTCAGGCCATCCGTGCGCTGGTGCCATCCCAGAAAGGGCGCAGTGTGGAAGCAATTCGGTTCCGTCTGGCGCGGGCCAGAGCGATTGCCTCTGCCAGGAGCCTGTCTGAGTTTTACCGGCAATCTGTATCTTTCTGGCCCGATCCGGCCATGGCGTTGGTGGAGCCAGGTGAGGGCAGTTATGGGCTGACGGGGACGCTTCCGGGCCAGGTGCCGGATAATGATCTGAAAACCCTGATGTGGCGGGACCTGAACTGGTATTTGCCAGACGATATACTGACCAAGGTGGATCGCGCCGCCATGGCCTGCAGCCTGGAAACCCGTATTCCCATGCTGGACCATCGGGTAGTGTCGTTTGCCATGGGACTGCCTGCATCACTGAATATGAACGGGAAGGTCGGTAAGCAGGTGCTTCGGTCCGTACTTTATCGCCATGTGCCAAGGGAGCTGATTGATCGGCCGAAACAGGGTTTTGCTGTTCCGGTATCAGCCTGGCTGAGGGGGGCTTTGCGTGAGTGGGCAGAAGAGTTGCTGGAACCGTCCCGCCTGCGTGAGCAGGGCTATTGGAAAGCAGACATGGTTCGGCAGGTGTGGCATGAACATCTTTCAGGCCGGGAAGACTACAGTTTTGAGTTGTGGGGTATTTTGATGTTTCAGGCATGGCTCGCGAACACAGGCAGTGCGGACCTTATATCATCGAACGGGCCCGCGTGAATGTCTGAATTTCCGTGCGTGATCATTACCGGAGCAGATACGCCTACAGGCCTTACGACCGCGCGCGCGCTGAAAGGCTTGCCGGTCACGGTTAATGGCATTTTTCAGGAGAGAGGCTCACCTTCGATTAAATCCAGGCATTGGGATCGACTGGTTTATTTACCCGGAAGCCCGGACGAGCAGCTTGATTCGTTGATAAAAAAAGCAGAAGGGGCCGAATTTCCAGGCCGTCCTATATTGCTTTTTTCCCAGGATAGCCATGTAATCTCCGCTTGGGCGCGGCTTGAGGAGCTGGATCGATATTTTATCGTGCCGATTCCGCCCCGCATGGAGGGCGAAATTATGATGGATAAAACTCGATTCCATCAATGGGCCCTTGAGAATGAGGTCGACGTGCCACGATCTGAAATCGTGGCAAGCCTTGATGGTCTGATTGATTTAGCGGCAGATTTAAGTTTCCCCTGCATACTGAAACCCCTGGTGCGCACGTCGGCTTGGGATACCGTGCATAAGAATAAGAAGTTTTTCTTGTTGAATTCAGAGAAAGAGTTGAACGAGTTTGTTCGGTCTTCTGACCCATTTCGCCTCTCCGACCGTTACATCCTCCAGGAATGGATTCCCGGGGGTGACTCTGAGGTCTTTTTCGTGCTTTTCGCGTTTGATGAGAACGGCGTGATGTTAGCCGAACATGCTGGTCAGAAGTTATGGCAATGGCCACCATTGGGTGGGTCAACCGCTGTTTGCCGATTGATAGACGCACCTCAGTTGATTTCGCTTGCAACGTCAATTGCCATCAGGCTGAAAATGACCGGTCTAGGGTCTATCGAATTCAAGCGTGATCCAAGAACCGGAAAGTTTCTCGTTACTGAGCCAACGGTGGGTCGAAATGACTATCAGTCAGGAGTGGCTTTGGCTTATGAAAATAATCCTACCGCAGTTTTGGTAAAAAAGTATCTCGGAATTGACGACGAGGGCCGATTTGCTAAAAAGACCAAAGCAAATTGCATTTGGGTGGATGAGTTGTCAGCCTATCGATACGCCAAGTCGATGGGATTGCTGAAGGCTAGCGTCCAGTTAATCAGAACGCTCGGTTTTATTCGCCATTTTCAGTTTCTATATTTCGATTTGCGGGACACAAAACCGTTTCGAGCACATCTAAAAAAAGCGCTCTCAAGGAAGCATTCCGTATGAGGGCGGTTAGAAACCTTTTGCGGCGGGCATTTCGTTTTGATCTGGATGCCTATTTCCTGTTTTCTGATTCACTGGAAAGCGGGCTGTTAGAGCAATATTCGCACGTTTACCCTAAAACCCTTACCGTTGATTTTTACATCGTTGAGAAGCCGGCGGAAGATCTATTGTTGGTAAATCTCTGCAAAGAGGGAGGGTACTTTGGATCAACAGGTCAGGTGGTAAGGAAAAACCTCGCACTCACTTCTGGCCGGGCAGACAGGTGTATCGTTGCGAAGCACGAAAACCAGTATGTGGCAATGAGCTGGGTTGCCTTGGGTCGGAATACTGAATGGCCTTCGTTTGCGCAAGTTCCCCTCACTGAAAAGAGCTCGGGCCTCCTGCATCTCAGCTACGTAAAACCGGAATATCGTGGTCATTGCTTGCAAAGGTTTCTTGATTTACAGCGCAAGAGCCTGCTGGCGGAGCAGGGGTTTGAACAGTCGGTGAGCTTTGTCGGGGTGAATAATCTTAGTTCGGTGAGAAACTCTATGGCATGTAATGAGAGTTTCAAATTGATGTATCACCTCTCCGTTGAAGTTCCGGGTTTGAAGAAAATCAATTTCTTTCCGAAATGGAATCGGGAGAGCTGGAAATCGTGCAGGGCCCATGCAAATAGATGGATGCCGTGACCACAAAAGCAAACAAACTGTAAGCGGGTGAAGGGCAATGCTAAAGGAAGAGCCACTGGTCAGTATTATTACGCCGACCTACAATCGCGCGGATTTTATCGCGGAGGCCGTGCAAAGCGTTCTGGATCAGACCTATCAAAACTTCGAGCATCTCATTGTGGACGATGGCTCTACCGACAATACTCGGGAAGTATTGGGGCCGTTTCTTGCTGATCAACGCTTGCGATACTTTTATCAGGAAAATCAGGGCCAGAGCGTGGCGCGAAACCTGGCTCTCGAGCACGCCCGCGGCGAATTCATCTGTTTTTTGGACTCGGATAATATCTGGCTGCCAATTCATCTGGCATCACAGTTAGCTGCATTTGACGAGACTCCAGACGCAGATATTGTATATGGGGATGGCATCACTATCGACGAACAGGGCAACGAACTCCGCCGGAAAAATATAAAAAGACACTCGGGGTATATCGCCTTCCAAATGCTCAAGGATAACTGCGTCGGTATGAATATGACGATGGCGCGTCGCAAATGCTTTGAAGAGATGGGTGGCATGAGCGGAAAACGCAGAGTAGCGGACGACTATGATCTTTGGCTGAAATTTTCATCTCGTTATCGCTTCAGATACGTTCCCCGTTATCTGGCCTATTATCGGGTGATGGATGACCAGATCTCCTCTAACAAGGAAGCCCGTTTCGAGACTAACGAGTCAATCATTAAGGACTTTCGAGAGAACTACCCGGAAGCATTAACTGAAGGGCAATTTGATGAGGCTTTCGCATTTTTTTACTCACGCAAGGCACGCTACCTGGCACGTTCGGGGCATAAGTGGCTTGCAATGCAAAACATTGGGACGGCGCTGAAGTATCGTCCCTTTGTGATGGTGCCATGGCGCAGCTTGGCGGCAATTTTGTTGAAAGGCAGGCGGTAGAATGCGCTCAAACACAGACACTTCTGTGAGTGAACCCTCTGTTTCCGTGCATCGTCTTACCGCTGATGATTTCGGCAAGCTCGCGGGGGAATGGCAGGAAGTGTTGGAAAGTAGCGATGCTGACCCGCTTTTTATGAGTTGGCCCTGGCTTTTTTCCTGGTGGGAAATCTGGGGCAAGGCCCTGGGGTTGGAACTGGCGCTCTTTGGAGCTTATGACACCAATTCACGCCTTGTTGGCCTCGCGCCGTTTTATCTACATGATTTTTTATCTCCTTTCGGGCTGCGAATTCGCCGCGCCCACTTTTTGGGTAACGCCTGGCATATTAGCCCGACTGTCCGTACAGAGTATTCAAGCCTTATCATCAAGAAAGGAATGGGGGCTGTTGTCACAAATGCTCTTTTGGCAGAGGTCTCCCGGCTCAACTGGCATGAAATGATCGTATGCGACCAATTGTTGCCTGAGCTTTCCCGCTGGAAAAAGGGCTTATTACTTGGAGGTAGAAAAATTGCTCTGGTACCTCGGGCCAGAGATTTCGGGGTGCGCGTACCTACAGAAGGGTCATTCCGGGAGTGGCTCGGCAAACTCGGAGCTAACACACGCCTTAAGCTTTATAATCGACGCGAATACATCAAGCAAAAGAGGGGAGATCTCGTTTTAACACGTGTCACCGAGGAACAGGTGGCGGTTTTTTTCGAGCATTTAAATGAGTTCCATCGGCATAGATGGGGAAAGAACTGTTTCGATGACAACGCTGTCGCCTTTCACAAAAAGGTCATAGCTCGCCTTGAATCGCATCAGCTGGCTTTGACAACTCTGGAGTTGAACGGAAAAACCGTATCAGTCCTTTACGATATATTGGCGGGATCTAGCAGGTACAATTTGCAAGCGGGATTTCAGGAGGATTTTGACCGGAAGGTGGCTTTGGGAACTCTGCATCTAGGTTATGCCATTGAGGAATGCTTCAGTGCCGAGAGCGTCTGTTATTACGATCTGCTTGCTGGTTATGGCAAAAACAGCTTTTACAAAAGCCGCTTCCAGGGAGAAACGGTTCAGTTTGTAACCGTTCAGTTTGCGCGTCACCCGCTCATGCGAGGAATTTATCGGGCGCAGGCTTTTCTCCCGGAGGGGTTGCGAAGATCACTAAATCGACTTGCACGGTTGTGAAGTCGGATCCGCTGACGGCATTAAAATTCGGGCTGTAAGGTAAATTAACGACCTGTTGTTTTGGTTAAAGGAATTAGGCAAAACTCATGATAATTAGCAGCATCAGCTCGAGAAAAATAGAAAACCAGGTGGAGGTTTCTGCCTTAATAGATGGATATCGGCTTTGGTATCGCTTTCCCGATAAGTTTTCAGTCTCGTCTTCTGCTGAACCATTCTTGGCAGCTTCATTTTTCGCAGCATCTCGGTCAGATCAGCCTCTGGAGGTTAAAGACTCGCAGACGGCCTCGCCTCGTCTTCTTGCAAATTTTAAACGTCTGCAACGCATATTCGAAACCTGGAAACCAGATTTAAGACCTTTCACCATTAATGTTCAGGCCGCGATGTCGCGTGCCGGCAACGAAATGGTTTGTAGCTTTTTCTCGGGCGGCGTTGATGGTCTATATACTCTTGTTAATAATGAAAGTGAAATTACCCACTTGGTTTACATCAACGGTTTTGACTTTCACGTTTCTCCGGAAGAGTTTGCGATTAATTCTCAGAGGCTAAAAGATTTGTCAGAGCCTTTCGGAAAGGAAATCATTCCCGTAGAAACGAACTTTTATGAATTTGACAGGTTGTACGGCATCGGGCGTCACTGGAGTCATGGAGCTTGCCTGGCAAGTGTTGCCTTGCTGCTGCAACCAGCTAAATGTATTGTGCCTAGCAGCTTTACCTATCGAGATCTGCGTCCCTGGGGAACACATCCTTTGACGGACAATCTTTGGTCTACTGAGGTAACAGAGATCGTTCATGACACGGCAGACCTTGAGCGCTCCGAAAAAATTCAGAGAATTGCGGAGAGGTCTCAAACCGTGCTCGACAACCTGGTTGTCTGCTGGAAATATCCAGACAGAAATTGTGGCCGGTGTTTAAAGTGCATAAGCACGATGATCAGCTTGAAAATACTTGGCATAGAGACTGATGCTTTTTTGAGTTCTATTTCCCCTGCATACGTTGCTAAATTATCCCTTCCGCCGGATTATCGAGGTAAGTTTGAAGATTTGCACAGGTTTGCAATGGAGCAAGGCGATGCATCTATGGCGCAAGCTCTTCGAAAATCCCTCTCAATTTCTATAACCAGGCAAATCATAAAACTAATTGACGATAAATATCTAAATCGAAGTATTCGTTCCGGTTTTCGTTACTTTCAAAATAAAAGGCGTTGAGATCCTAAATGAAAAAGTTATGGCGTCGACATAAAGATAACTTTTCCCTCATTCAAGAGGCATATATAGTTGCTGGTCTCTGTGTCAAATACTATGGTGGCACAAGAATACGTTTATTTTTTCAAGCGTTGCGTTTCACATGGGAAACCAAGATGCGCCCGATGGAGGCACTTGAATACGGTGCATTTTCTTCCGGGGCGCGTCAATACTCAGACTATCTAAGCAAAAGGACGTGCTCGGTCCTACAGTCACGCCTTAACCCCCAAGACTGGTTTTGGGTGACTGAGGATAAGGGAATCTTTCAGTCTTTTTGCGATGCAAATAAAATACAGACGCCTAAGTGCCTGGCTCTTCTTTTCCGCAATTCGTCAGGCATTTCCTCAGGGCGCCCGGTGCCTGCAACCAAAAGCGCGTGGGCAGAGGTAATATCCCGGCTTGATCTGGATAAAGTTGTTATTAAACCGTGCCGGCATAGTTACGGTCGTGGTCTCCTGGTGCCTTTGGTCCGTGAAGGCCGGATAGAAGTGAACAACATCAAATTTGACTCTGTGCAAGAGCTGGCAAATTATATGTTCGACCTGCCAGAGTTGACGAGCTGGATTGTTCAGGAACGAATTCAATCACATTCTGCGTTATCCGAGTTTTCTGGCACAAAACATCTTCAAACTATGAGAATTTATACCCACGTTGATAAACGTGGGAAGATTTTTATCATTGATGCTTTTCTAAAGGTCATTGGTGGGGATGCTGCGATCGACAACTTCCAGCATGGCTCGCTGGGCAATTTTATCGCACCGATAGATATAGAGTCAGGCCAGCTTGAGTCTGCGATTACGAGAAGTCCGGATATGCTGTGGTATAGATTTGATGTTCATCCCAGAACCAAACGAAAGTTTCAGGAACTTACGATACCGTTATGGGAGCACGCAAAAGAATTAGTCATTAAAAATGCTGAGTGTTTTAAACCTATCCGATCGTTGGGGTGGGACGTTGCAATTACAGAGGACGGCCCTGTGGTTATCGAGACGAACATGCGTTGGGACCCGCCAAACTGGAACCCAGAGACTATACATAACGTCCGGAACGTGCTTGAAAATCCGGATAATGTGTTTGCGAAGTAAGTCAGCTACGTCGTGAAATGAACGCTTACGCTGAAGTGGAAGATGTAGGGGACTTGCAATGGCAACCGTTAGCGTAGTGACGCCGACCTACAACAGGGCCCGGTTTCTGCCGGATGCCGTCGCGAGTGTCCTGGCGCAGACGTACGCTGATCTTGAGCTAATCGTTGTGGATGATGGCTCTGTTGATGATACCCGCAAAGTCCTGGAGCCCTTCCTGGCTGATGGGCGGGTGCGTTATTTCTACCAGGAAAACCAGGGCCAGAGCCATGCCCGTAATCATGCCCTCGAGCAGGCGACGGGAGACTTTATCGCCTTTCTCGATTCCGACGACCTCTGGGCGCCGGGCAAGCTGGAGAGACAGTTGGCTGTTCTTCAGGCAAATCCCGACGTTGATATTGTCCATGGTGACGAGGCCATGATTGATGAGCGGGGGGCGGTTATCAGTCTAGAGAACATGAGGCGTTATTCAGGGTCGATCACACGGTACTTGTTGGCTGACAACAGCGTAAGTATTACCACGGCTCTCGTGAGGCGCAGGTGTTTTTATGAGATGGGTGGTTTTGATACTTCAGTGGGCGTTGCTGATGACTACGAGCTATGGCTGAGGTTTTCCGCAAGGTACCTTTTCCACTACGAGCCGGGCATTGTTGCCTCATACCGTGTGATGGCGGATCAGATTTCCTCCGACAAGCGCAGGCGGTTTGCGGCAAACGAGCGGATTATCCGCACATTTCTGGAGCATTACGGTGAGGCGCTGTCTGTCCGAGAGCGCCGCTGGGGGTTGGCCCGTTTTTTCTGTCGCAAGGCGCGATATTTTGCCAGTGTGCGGGAAAGGGGCATGGCCATTGGCGCCATTGCCCGCGCATTCTGGCAAGCGCCGCTGGCCCCGGTTGTCTGGCGAGCGCTTTACCGCGTAATCGTGCCTCGGCGATGACAAAGGATGCGACGGTGAAAGGAGTGGTATTAGCAGGATCTGGTTGTGATCCTGTCGTGGCGTAAACCGCTACATGCAGGCACAATATGCTTGGAGTTGGCTGACATGTAAGGGATGTAGACGCATGACGATTGAAAGGATGCATTTTCGTAGTTTGATTGAGAGGGTATTTCCGTTTCTTATAGTATTCGGTGCCCTTTTTCTCGTCATCTGGCCAACCGTTGAAGGCATTGTCAGTCGCTGGTTCAAGTTTGACGAATCCTATTCCCATGGTTTGTTGCTTCTTCTGGTTTCCGTTGTCCTGATCGTACGGACGGTAAAACGGGAATCCCCCGTTCCCGGATTTTACTCCTTCTGGCTGTTTCCGTTTGCTCTGGCATTAATGGCATATGGCCTGGGCGATATACTGCGTCTGCAGGCGCTTCAGGAAATAACGCTTGTTCCTCTTTTACTTGGCGCGCTTGCTATCCTGCTGGGATGGCGACAGGTGAAGGCGTTCATTATCCCCGTTGGTTTACTTTTCTTTGCGGTGCCGGTGTGGGATTACCTGTCTTGGACGCTCCAGTTAATGACCGTTGAAATAAACCAACTGTTACTCGGGCTTTTTGAGATTGATTTCGAGGTGGAGGGGGTCTTTGTACACCTGATTGGCGTAGGCACCTTTGAGGTGGCGCATGGTTGCTCTGGTTTGCGGTATCTGTTGGTTGGCCAATCCCTTGCTGCGTTGTATGGCGAGCTGAATTTCAGGTGCTTGCGTTCAAGGATCGTCTTTTTCCTGACAGCGGTAGGCTTTGCATTGCTGGCAAACTGGATTCGAGTATTCGTAATCATTTATATGGGTTACGAAACCAACATGGAATCGAGCCTGATCAGAAATCACGATAACTTCGGCTGGTGGGTGTTTGCGGCGACTCTGGTGCCTTTATTTTTCATTGGGCGGAAGCTGGAACTTAGCAAAGCAGAGCAGAAGCCGTCAGGCGAACTTGCAAAAGGTGTGACTGAAAGACACCCCCGACGACTTTGGGCTGGCACATTAACGGCTTCAGCACTGCCGGTTATTGTATTAGTGTTTCTTCCATCTTCTGTAGGGCAGATAAAGCCGTCGCCGGATGCTTTTGACTTCAGCCTTAACGGGGAGCGTTATGCCCCGTTGTTCGGAAACCGGCTTAGTGGCTGGCGACCACAAATGCGGAATCCGGACTTGGTTTTTGCCCAAACCCTGTTCGATCGTGAGACAGTTACCGGTGAGGAAGGAGCAGCGCAGCGGTTGTTTGTGGGGGTCTATAGTTACGAGTATCAGCGCCATAGAGCGGAACTTGTTCAGTACTGGAACCGCATATATGACAGTGAGGAGTGGATGCCAGAGCGGTTTTTCACGGTAATGTCTCCCTCAGACATCCCTATGCAGGGTGTGACTCTGCGTAACCTGTCGTCCGGAGAAAGGATTCAACTGGCCTATGGTTACTATGTAGCCGGTCTATGGGAGACCGATCAGTGGCGAGCAAAGCTTGCCCAGGTTGTTAGCTTTTTTAGCACACGCACGGACGCTTCGCTGGTTGTTTTCGGTGTGGCGTGTGACGACTGTGATGGCGAAGCCGCTGTTGGTGACCTGGTGAAAGAAATCATGCCGATAATTGTTACCCAGGTTGATAGGCACTATCGGGGATAGCTCGATTAGGCCATGCGCAACGATCTATTAAGTCCCACGGGGCCATGGCCGATCTCTAAACAGTTTTAACCCTGGCCCCCAAACTTCTCCAAAACACGTTTTGCATCAGCATCGCGGTCGTTGGCACGATAGGCTTCGGCAAGATGCATGGCAATTTCCTCTGAATCAGGCTGGAGTTCGTGGGCTTTCTCCAGCACTGGCAGACTTTCTTCCGTTTCCCCAGCTTTGTAAAGGATCCAGCCATAGGTGTCCGCTATAGCGGCATTATCGGAGTTCAATTCGAAGGCTTGCCTGGCCAGTTCCATGGCTCTGTCATCGCCTTTTTGATGGTAGATCCACGCCAGGTTATTGAGCGCGATCACGTTCCTGGGAGTTATCTCAAGCAATTGTTCGTAGGGTGGTATCGCCTTTTCAGGCGCCTCGTTTTCCTGATGCAACATGGCAAGGTTCATCAAAATCTGAGGGTTGCGCGGGAACGCCTGGCTCGCGTTTTCGAGGGCTTCGGTAGCCTTGTCGCGCTGTCCTGACCTGGCGAGGGTCCGGGCATATGAAACCTCTAGTTCGGCAGTTTTTTCCTTCTCAAGGGCAAGCTGATAGAGCTCGGCGGCTTCCTGGTACTCTTCCCGCCTTTCAAAATAACGGGCTTCGATGCGGAATGGAGCTGCGGACTCGGGGTGTTGTTGTTTCACGTCTCTAAGGATGTCCCGGGCCTCTTTTGTGTTGCCTTCGGTGAACTGGATAGCAGCCGCCTGAATGCCGATTTCTTCATTATTCGGGAAGAGTATGCGTCCTCGACGTAGCACATCGGATGCCTGACCCAGTCGTTCCCGCTGGGCAAGTTGGGTCGCAATGCGGTGATAAACGGATGCAACCACGGATTCTGCCGGAGCCGGGCTGGATTCGTTTTCACGTTCCATCAGGCTTGCTGTCAGGTCATCGGCCCGTTGGCTGTTATTGTCGATCAGCGCCGATTCCAGCAATATCAGCCTGGGGCCGTAGGCATTTGGATGTTGTTCACGTACCTGTTCCATCAGCGCTGTCAGTTCTTCTCGTTCCATTACGGAGGTGAGACCTTGAAGTGCCTGACGGTCGTCAGGGGACAGCTCAATGGCCTGGCGGAAGTAGTCTTTTGCCTGGTCCGGCTCATTGCGTAGCCGTGCGAGGTTGCCAAGGGCGTTAAGTCCGGCAGGATTATCACTATCCGCTTCTGCGGCTCTCTGGTAATACTGTTTCGCCTCGGCGATATTTTCGGCATTGGCAGCGACATTGCCACGAGTAACCAGTGCGGCAACACTTTTTGGTTGCTCTTTTACCCAGTCGGAAGCAGCGGCGATGGCTGCATCGTTTTTGTTGGCAGATACATACGCCTGTACAATCAGCAATCGTGCCTGCTCTGATTCGGGATCGTTTTTCAGTACCTGATTGGCCTGATCGATGGCCCTTTCAATTTCGCCTGTGCGCACCAGATACGTCGTATACCGCAGCCGCAGGCCATTATTGTCTGGTGCAATTTCCAGGGATTTTTCGATGAACTGCTCACCGCTCTCCGTATCGCCGCTGACCAGCGAGGCAATGCCCACGAGTGCCAGGGTTTCGGGGTCTGAATCCTGGTCTTCCAGGTTGGCGAGGATTTCCCGCGCACCCTCGGGGTTGCGCATCTGGAGGCGGGTAGCTGCCAGCAGTTTTCTCGCCTGTTCAGAGTCTCCCATGTTTGCAACTGGCGCTAGCAGGGTTTCGGCTTCTTGAGGTCGGCCCTGGCGATAGCGGATGATGCCCAGCATCAATGCGGCCTGTTCCTGCCCAGGTGCTTGGGCCAGTACTTCTTCAAGATAGCGTGCGGCGTCGTTCAGGTCGCCTTTGTTGAAGGCCTCCTGAGCTGCTATCAGGTTGCTTCGAATGGTGCCGGGCGCTGATTTAGCGAGGATTTCCTCGTAAACAAAGGCTTCTGAGGACTTGCCCTGTTCCCGTAAGGCATCAATTAGTGCCGACATGGTTTCAAACTTTTGGTAGGTCATCACATCGAACTGGCCGATTGTCTCCAGTGCATTGACGTAAGCCTGCTCGGCGTCAGCCCAGTCGCCGGTGTTATGGGCCAGTCTGGCTTTCCAGAGCCAGAGTTCCACATTGTTCGGATTCAGCTCTTCTGCCTGCGCCAGGTATTCATTTCCTTGCTCCTGCTCGTTTTGGCTGTAAGCTACTTTCGACAGCCCGATCAGTGGCTCTACCTCCCTTGGATCAATGTCTTGAGCAATTGAGTAGGCCTTCCTGGCCGCGCCCGGGCGACCTGCCGCCAAGTGCACATCCCCTTTGATCAGCTCGCCTCTGAGCTGTTGAACGCGATCGGGCTCTTCTAGTGCATCGAGGGCCGCGAGAGCTTCGTCGAACTTGCCCTGCATCAGGTTGGCTTCGGCTCTAATGAGTGCCGCATCGTTCAGGTTTTGTTGGCTTATGGACTCTTCGTCAATGCTTGAGAAAAGTTGATCCAGCTGCCGCTCCGCATTGCGTGCATCACCCGCGGTAAGCAGGTTATTGATGATGACAAGGTACGGCTCAACGCGGTCTGGCTGCATTTCAATCGCGCTGCGTGCCTCCAGCGTACTGGCCTTGAGCTCACCCTGACGCTGGAAAAAAAGCGACTGGTCCAGGTGGCTGATGTACTGAATTTCTTCTGGACTCATTTCATTGTTCTCGCTACCACAGCCAGCGAGGGTTAGCGAAATGGCGACTGAAAGAAGGGTGGCACGTGCTGCTGACACTGGTTTCATGGCCCTGTTCCTTTCCCTTTTAGGTCTTGTCTTGGATTCCTTGCCCGCTAGTCAGGCACTTGATGATCGGATGAAGTTTTTATCCGGTATTTGTCGGTCAGGTTGTATAGCGTTGGCCGGGTAACACCCAGCAGGCGCGAGGCCTGCGCCATATTGAAACTACAGCACTGAAGTGCCTGTAGAATTGCCGTACTCTCCGCTTTTTCGCGCACTTTCCGCAGGTTAAGTTGGTGGTCTTGGATCTCTAGATCGTCATTGAGTTCAAGATCGTCAGCGGTCACACGTTTGCTATCTGCCATAATGGTGGATCTTTTTATCTTATTGATCATCTCTCGAACGTTGCCCGGCCACGGATAGCTATTGATGGCGCTCATTGCATCTTCACTAAAGGAGAGGTTAGGGCGGTCCATTTGCTTACCCAGGGACTTCAGGAGGGACTGGGCTATAACCAGGGCATCGCCCTCGCGCTCGCGGAGTGCAGGCACATCGAGGGTGATCTCACTGATTCTGTAGTAAAGATCTTCCCTGAAGTCACCGCTATCAATTAGTTGTCTTACATCCCGGTGGGTGGCGCAGACCACGCGAACGTCAACTGCGATTGCTTTTACCGAGCCGACTCGGTCGACCACTCTCTCTTGCAGGAAACGCAACAGTTTGGCCTGTAGCGCCATGGGCATGTCGCCGATTTCGTCCAGAAAGAGGGTGCCGCCATTGGCGTTTTCAATTTTGCCTTTCTTGGATTGCGTGGCTCCGGTGAAGGAGCCTTTCTCAAAGCCGAAAAGCTCGCTTTCCAGGAGGTTTTCGGGAATAGCGGCGCAATTAATGGCGACAAAGGGCTCACGGGCACGCGAACTGAGGTCGTGAAGGGCCCTGGCCAGCAGTTCCTTGCCGGTACCAGTTTCACCGGTAATCAGGGTGGTAATGTCGGTAGGTGCCACTTTTTCCAGTGTGCGGCACACGGCTAGCATCTGCGGGCTAGAAGCCACTATGCCTTTGATGTTGTTGCCTTGTTCTCTGTCGGCGACAAGCTCCCGGTTCTCCCGTTCCAGTTCTGCGAGACGGAAGGCCCGATTAACGACAAAGGTCAGTATATCTGCGTCAAGGGGCTTCTGATAGAAGTCTGATGCGCCCATGCCAATGGCTTTGACCGCATTTTCCTTGTCCTCACGACCGGTGACAACGATGACCTTTGTCATGGGAGCAAGCCGGAGGATGTCTTCCAAAAGGGTAAACCCCTCGGAGGCTCCACCAGGATCAGGTGGGAGTCCAAGATCGAGTGTGATCACTTCGGGCTCTACTCGCCTTAAAGCGGCAAGCGCAGAGTCCCGATCAGAGGCTACTGTTACTTCCAGATCCTCGCTGAAACACCAGCGCATCTGGCTTTGCAGGCCCGGATCATCTTCTACTATCAGAAGTCGTCTACTCACAACAGCAACAAATCCTTTTTTGGAATATTTCCATACACCTGATTCTTAACCGAACATTGACACTTTGCAATGGCCGTTTGCATTGAAGTATTGATGTGTCGATTAATTGGCGTTTTCCCGTGACTGAAACCCGTCAGATATCAGCCATGTCTGGTCTGCCGAGTTGGATTCCGTGTCCTTTTCGACCAGAGGGATACGAACGGAAAAACATGAGCCAATGCCGGGCTCACTGGTAACGTCGATGTTGCCTCCAAGCTTCTGGATATACTCTCGTGCCTGGTATGCCCCGATCCCCATACCGGTCAAGCCTTTGGTGCTGGCGAACGGCTTGAACAGCTGCTCACTGATAAACTCCTCGCTCATGCCAACGCCAGTGTCCTGAATGAACAATACGACATTGCCTCTGGCATTTTTCAGCGTAAGGGTGACTTCACCATCGGGCGGTGTTGCGTCCTGTGCGTTCTGGATGAGATGCCCAAGCACA
Source organism: Marinobacter sediminum (assembly GCF_023657445.1). NCBI lineage: Bacteria > Pseudomonadati > Pseudomonadota > Gammaproteobacteria > Pseudomonadales > Marinobacteraceae > Marinobacter > Marinobacter sediminum. The sequence continues at coordinate 1,057,195 of NZ_JAGTWY010000001.1, forward strand.
CTTCTCAGTTGCTCGGCGTCTCCGTTTATCTTGGTAGCGGGAGGGTCGCCTTCCAGGTGGGGCTCTGGACGCTGGCGGCTATAGTGAGTCAGGAGGTCTTTAACGAGTCCGGTCAGGTCCAGTGCCGCGGATTCTCCGGGTGTTTCTTCAGTCGGTTTGCGAATATGGTCTACCAGATTGGACATTTTCCGAACCGCGTGGTCGGTTGTCTGGATCATGTCATCGATAAATGCCGGGTTGTCGCGGTGCTTCGGGGCATTTTTCACCAGCAGTGACAGTTGGGCAATCACCGTTTTGAGGTCATGGACCATGAAGGCGGAGGCCTTGCTCAGAGCCTCAAACTGCATTGCCCGTGATAACCGGTTCTGCGCATCAGCCTGCGCCAGCAGATTGCATGTCTGCCGGGCTACCACTTTGATCAGGTCAAAGTTTTCCCAGTTCAGTTCTACACGGGCATAGGGGTTGCCAACCAGTGCAATCCCATAAAGATCATTACCGAGATAGAGCGGGATGATCAGCCAGCCCTCTGGTGTTTTTGCGATCGCATCGGGTATTTCAAGAAGGTTATAGATCAGTGGATCGGTGCGGTATTCGTTGAGGTCTACAATCCATTCGCGTTCATTTAAGAACCGCACGAGCTCCGCATCCTCGTCAATGATCGTGAACTTCGGGGTCGAGACATTCACCGAGGCTTTAAGAACGTAGGTGTCCTGCTCACTTTTGATCCAGATGGCGCCCGCATTACTTTCCACGAGCCCGGCCAGAATGCGGATTACCCTTTGTGGGAGCGGAGGATCATTGCTGAAGTCGGCAAGCTCACGAGTCATTTTCAGCCATTCTTCACGATAATCGTACTTGTAGTCGAAGAAGTTCCGGCTGATTAATACCATCAGTTTGGCGCGTATCCGCCTCGAAAGGAGCAGGGTGGCCAGGAAGGTCAGAGAGAGGGTGGAGAGCAGAACCTGCAGTGCTTCGCCCCAGTCGCCGCCAAGAACCCGGACGTAATATCCTCCGATGGCCAGGAACAGAAGGTAGGCCCCGGCGAACATCATTGTGCCGGCATGGAAAACGGCGGAGCGTGAGAGTTGAAAATCAACTGGTTGTTTGACGGTGTTGATTACGTTGACGGCAAAGAGCGGAACAAGACACGCATTGACGAATCCACGGGCATTCCAGAAGGAATCCGATACCTGTCCGAACAGCAACGCGTCGGTATACATGAAGAAATCGAAGCCAAAGAGCGTTGCTATGCCGATGCACAGGTATTTCATGCTTGAACGGCCAAATCCCGGCGAGTTCCGCCAGATCTGTTCAACCAGGGACAGGCCAAGAAGAGAGAGCGCAATCTGACCCAGGAGCTTGGTTTTACCGCTCAGTATGGATAATCCGAACACGTACTCGAGTAGACCAAACCCGATCAAGGCAAAGAGCACAGCGACGGTGGAAATGCCCAGAACATGTTTTAGCTGCCCCGTGAGACTTCCCTGGCGAAATGCATCGCGGAGTATCGCAAAAAGGAGCAGGATCCATGCCGCGTAGCGAAGGAGTTCAAGCAGGTAGCGTATAAAGAAACCGGGGAATCCCCACAGGCTCTGTGTAACAAGGGCTGAGGACCACAAGGTTGTAACAAGTGCGGCAAGAAAAAGGGCGCGGTCTACGTCTCGCCTTAAGTACCTTGCAGCCAATAGTATTGAGAGCAGTCCGAAGGTGATGGCCGCTGCGGCATGACTGATTAGGCTGAAGTTACTTAGCATCCCCGCATCCTGCGTGAGTATCTCGACGATTATCGAAGGCTATACCAGTATCACACGGGATGTTTGTTCTCCCGATAGAACCGGAAAATCTCCTTGAGCGAACGCTTTGGCTGGAATTCGAATTCCCTGGCGAACGCTCTGCCGTCAATAACGACAGGATACTTGAAAAACGCCATAAGATACGAAGGAAAACTTCGCAGGTTGAGTGTGCGAAGTATCAACCTTGGAACTATCGGTGGAACCGAAGGGATCTGTATTCGTTTGCAGCCACAGAGTTTCAGGGCATGCTGATAGGCGATCCAATCCTGCGGCGCGACATTGAAAACACCCCGGGCGGGTTTTCTATAAGCCAGTACGATGGCATCGGCCATGTCGTCAATGTGGATGAACTGCATCATGGGTGAGAATCCGGCTAGCACTGGGGCCCGCCCGCTGGCAAGAAGCGAGCTGATGGTATTGCGTACACCGGGCCCGACAATATTGCAGGGGCGCAAAATTGTGATGTTCAGCTGCGGGTACCGCCAGAGGTAAATGTTGGCCAGATTCTCCAGCTCAACAGAATCCACCAGATCCGCACTCAAGCCGGCACTTTTCAGGGGTGCTGATTCGTCAATCAGTGCCGGGTTATAGGCAACAGCGCCATACACATGGAATGTGGAAAGCACCACCACGCGTTTGATCCCGTATTTGTGGCTAAGGTCCAGTAGCTTCTGGGTGCCAAGGACATTTGCGTTGTAGCGCCGCATTCGGGTGAGCTGGCTGGACTGGATTCGGCCGAGATGGATCACGCCGTCGAATTTGTAGCGACGGAACAGGTCTTCAAACACCCGCTTGTTGAAATCGATGCAGTAGCTGGGAATGTCATCACCAAGATAAACCTGTTCCCGGAAGTCTACGGCAACCAGGTCACAGTGATCGCGAAGTTGATTGATAACTCTCTTTGCGAGGGCGCCAGCAGCGCCGGTCACGAGTATGTGTGGTCTTCGTTGGTTGGTCATCAGAACAGCCTTTTCCTTTCGCTCAATCCCTTGTCAATCAGCCGGTTTATCTCAGCCTTTACTTTCTCCACACGTTCAGTGACCTGTTCTTCGGGGATCTCAAGGTCATCAAAATGCATGGGCGCGCCAAAGTTGAGGTGGACCTTCGCTGGCAACACAACGGGCATTGCAACCGGAGCGTAGGGGATGCCAAGGGCCTTTGCGAGAGGCTTGATGTTCGCGATAGCAGGTATGGTTTCTTCGCACCCCACGACGCCTACGGGAACAATTGGTGCCTTGTATTTCATGGCGAGGTGCATGAACCCGTTGCCAAACCGTTTCAGCTCGTAGCGATCGTGATAGAGCTTTCCCGAGCCCCTTACACCCTCCGGGAATACAATAACGGCCTCGTCATTGGCGAGCATCTTGGCACAGTTGACCGGGTCACCCAGCACTGCGCCCACTTCGTTAAGCAGGTTGCCAAGCCAGGGGACGGTAGGGAAAAAGCGCTCAATCATTGCGCGCGGAATTCGCGGGTTTTCTTGACGGGCGGCCAGAGCGTAGCCGACCAGAATGCCGTCCAGGGGCAGTTGTCCGCTATGATTACCAATGATCAGCACCGGGCCTTCTGCCGGAATATTTTCCACCCCGTGTGCTTCGACGCGGAAGTATTTTTCATAAAGCTGCTTCGTGAGCGCAAAGCCGTATTTCATGGCCTCATTGTTGTATCCCCAGGGGTCGTAGCCCAGACTTCCGATGGGTTTGCGGATACGGTTAATATGCTGGTCCAGCTCGGCAGGAATCAGTCTGGATTTGAGAAACGATGCCAGGCTCATGCTGACTCCCTATTGGATATCGGGTTCATTAACGTGGTCACGTTCGTCCTATGAAAACGCCCAGTGTGTGACTCTGGCCTTCATTAAGCACGCGATAGTCTCCGGCTGCATTGGCGGTTTCGACACACAGCATGGTTTTCCAGGCTGTGTCCGGAAAATCCGAGAGCCTGGCAGCTTTGTCCGGTCCTGGATTCCAGACCACCGTCGAGTCGCTCCCAACGGCCGTTAGCTTTCGGCTGCCTGCCGGAGTGACGATGGTCAGAGGCTCTCCGCTTTCGTATATCCGGTCGGTTTCACCCTCAAAATAGACCGGGCCATCCTGAGTGCAATACTCCCAGTCGTTCAGCGCGTCGATGTAGTTGCTTGTGCCTAAGCCCAGGACGCGGGTGCGGGAAATATCGGCCGTAGAAAAGTAGGTATGCAGTGCCTGACTGAAAGCCATCGGGTTGCTGTCGAGATTGGTTGTTGTCAGTGCGAGCTGGCAGCCCCTGACTGAAAAGCTGAAAGTTAGCAGTGCCAGGGCATGTCCGGTCCAGACATCCGCGAAATCTTCGTTAGCGTCGAGTGATAAGCTGATTTCCACTTCATGGGCGCTTTCCCGTACATCTTCCAGTTTCCACAAGACCGACCGGGCGAAGCCGTGAGCAGCGTCGCTATGGATCCGCTTGCGGACTTCGGGAGGATTCCGGGCAGGATCTCCGAACCAGGGCCAGCAGATGGGTACGCCCCCCCGGATCGGCCGGCCTGGCTCGAAGCGGGCGGTGTCACTCAGCCAAAGCCACTCCATCTGGTCTTGAGGCGCAAAGTGGGCCAGATGAGCCCCTTGAAGAAAGATGGTCGCCTGAAACAGGGGGTGATGAACTTCCAGTGCCTCCAGTTGCCCGATGGTGTTCCAGCGGGTGAAAGACCATTGGCCCGGGGAAAGCGAGATTGGCGGTCTGTTACTGCTTTCAGACATGATTGGTTTCTGAGGTCGTACTGAGTTAAGTGTATTTGCGTACCATGAGAGTAAATTAAAACTGACGTTCGGGCGAGATTTCCGCATAAAATACCAGCAGATTTACAGGGAAGCTCTCAATGAATAATCCGGTTGTCACCGCCATTAATGATCCGTTGGTCAGGTCTGTCGATACTTTGCTGGACGCCGTTGCCGGGGACGAGTTACCTCCCACGGCCGGTCATCTGCAGCCTCTAAGCGAGGGTAGCGAGCAATGGCTTGATGAGTTGGCGGACGGTCTCTGCAGTCACGGTTGGGTGACGTTGGACGTGCGCGAGCGGATGGGCACGGGGCTGCTGCAGGCGCTTGCTGCTGAAGTTGGGATTCTGCACCGTACTGACGCCATGAAAAAGGCGGGTATCGGCCGTGGCAATGACCTCATGCGCGACCGCTCGGTACGCAGAGACAAGATTGCCTGGCTTCAGGGGATAACGACACCTCAGGCCGCCCTGTTCGAATTTCTTGATGCCCTTCGCGAAGGCCTGAACCGCCGACTGTTCCTGGGTCTGAAGCGATTTGAAACCCACTATGCCACCTATCAGCCCGGGGACTTTTACAAGAAGCACCTGGACAGCTTTCAGGGGCGGGCTTCCAGGGTGGTCAGTCTGGTGCTGTACCTGAATGAGAACTGGCAGGCTGCAGATGGTGGCGCGCTGCAGGTGTTTAATCAGGAAAATGACAACGAAGTCTGCGGGCTGGTTTTGCCGGAGCTGGGGCGCATGGCACTGTTCCTGAGCGAGGAGATTCCCCACGAGGTACTTCCTGCCAACCGCACCCGCTATAGTCTTGCCTGTTGGTTCCGCCAGGACGAAGTGCCACTGCCGCTCTAACGAACCGGTTTTTGATTTCGACGGGATTGCCCGTTGTAGTCCACCAACCCTTTTGCTAATATGCGCGCCGCTTTCAGGGGAATCTCCTGAAACGCCGTTATGGTGGCCCCATTGGTGCCTCCGCAACATGAAACCGTGAACCCGGTCAGGCCCGGAAGGGAGCAGCCGAAGCGGTGGAATTGTGTGCCGGAGTGTCGCTGATGGGGTCACCCCCATATTCCCCTTCGATTTCTGTAATCCCCTGATTTTCCCGCGTTCCGGATGTTTTTCGCCGACTTTTTGCGGTCGATCTTTGCTTCTTATCAACGCGGGTCCATGCTAAGGTTAATCCCGTTTTTCACAGCAGTTGATGGAACATGAGCTACCAGGTACTTGCCCGTAAATGGCGCCCCCGCACGTTCGAGGATATGGTGGGCCAGGAACATGTGCTCCAGGCATTGATTCATGCCCTGGAAAATCAGCGCCTGCACCATGCCTATCTGTTTACCGGCACCCGCGGTGTTGGCAAAACGACCATTGGGCGACTGCTGGCGCGCTGCCTGAACTGTGAAACCGGTATTACGCCAAAGCCTTGCGGCGAGTGTTCCAGTTGCAGGGAGATTCAGGAAGGCCGGTTTGTCGACCTGATCGAAATTGACGCCGCGTCCCGAACTGGCGTTGATGATATGCGGGAACTCACCGATAACGTCCAGTATGCGCCCAGCCGCGGCCGCTACAAGGTGTACCTCATTGATGAGGTGCACATGCTGACCAACCAGTCGTTCAACGCCTTTCTGAAGACCCTGGAAGAGCCGCCCGACCACGTTAAATTCCTGCTCGCGACTACGGATCCCCAAAAGCTGCCGGTGACGGTGCTTTCACGCTGCCTGCAGTTTAATCTCAAGCGGATGACACCCGAACACATTGCCGGTCATCTCCAGCATGTCTTGACGGCTGAGCAGATTCCTTTTGAAGAGCCGGCCTTATGGCTTCTGGCACGCGCGGCTGATGGAAGTATGCGGGATGCCCTGAGTCTCACCGATCAGGCGATTGCTTTTGGCAACCAGAAGCTGGCAGCCAACGATGTCAGCACTATGCTGGGAACCATCGATCAGCGGGATATCGAGCGTCTGGTTAATGCGCTGGTTGAGCGTGATGGTCCCGGAATGCTGGCGGAAATAGGCAGGGTCTCTGACTTTGCACCTGATTACAGTGTGATTCTTGCCGATCTTCTTTCGCTGTTTCATCGTGTGACCATGGAGCAGGTTGTACCGGGCAGCGCAGATAATGCCCTGGGCGATGCCGGGCAGGTGCAGGCACTGGCCCGCAGACTAAGTGCCGAAGATGCACAGCTCTTTTATCAGGCGGCATTGATGGGGCGAAAGGATCTGGCGATCACACCGGATGCGCGCATGGGTTTCGAGATGACCCTGCTGCGGATGCTTGCGTTTCGCCCGGGTGCGGACAGGAGAGAGCCGCCGGCAGTGAGCTCCGCTGGGCAGTCAGGTGCCGGAGAATCCCGGGATGAACCCGAGCCTGCGCAAGCCAATCAGGCTGCACCTGCGGTTGAGTCAAGTCAGGCTGAAGACCTGCAGGAACGGGCTGCCGAGGTAAAACCTGTCGTTGATCCGCCAGAACCGGCGCCGCTCCCGAAAGAGGGTCAAAATCCGGAAGCTCCCGAGCCCGGCCTGCCGCCGGAACCTGAGCCGCCAGCTGATGATTCCTGGCTGGCGAGCCTTGATGCACAGGCCGAGGCTTCAGTGCCGGATGAGGACGCGAGGTACCAGGAGCCCACCGATTACAGTCAGTCTCTTGTAGAACCCAGTGTCGACCCGGTGGCTGAAGAATCGCGGGCGCCGGAGCCGGCCCCAGAACCTCAGCACAGGTCTGAGCCTGTAACCTCTGCGGAACCTGAATTCGAATCGGTTGAGGAGCAGGACGGAGAGTTTGTCTGGGAACGGGATTTCCGCTCACTGGGGATCGTCGGAATGCCCGGTAATCTGGCCAGTCATGGTGCTATGGCATGGGAAAATGAAACCATTGTTCTCACCATTGACGATGGCCATGCCCGGTTGTTGAACGGGCGGCATGAGGAAAAGATCCTTGCAGGCTTGAGAAGTCGGTTTGGTGACACCATTCAGTTACGTATAGAGCGGGGCAGTCCAGGCCCTCATACGCCGGCGGCTTATGAGGAGCGCTTGCGTAAAGTCCGTCAGCAGGCTGCGGAGGAGTCTATCCGGAAAGATCCGGCAGTGCAGTCCATCGTTGAACGATTTGAGGCACGGGTAGTCGAAGAGAGTATCCGGCCGATCGAGACAAGCAGGAGATAAGACATGATGAACGATATGGGCGACCTGATGAAAAAAGCCCAGAAGATGCAGGAAGATATGCAGAAGGCCCAGGAAGAGATTGCCAAGGCAGAAGTAACTGGCGAAGCGGGCGCGGGGCTTGTGAAGGTAACCATGAATGGTCGTCACGATGTTCGAAAGGTAGACATCGATCCATCATTGTTGTCCGAAGAGAAGGAAATCCTGGAAGACCTTCTGGCGGCGGCGGTTAACGACGCGGTTCGTCGCGTTGAAGCCAACCAGAAAGACAAAATGTCGGGCATGATGTCCGGAATGGGAATGCCTCCCGGTTTCAAGATGCCTTTTTAAGGCAGGATCTTCCCTCTGAATTGCAGTTTGAGGTCTTTTCATGGCGTTCAGCCCGCTGGTTGATGAACTTGTTGAATCCCTTTGCTGTCTGCCGGGTGTCGGCCAGAAAACAGCCCAGCGAATGGCGTTCCATCTGCTGGAGCGTGGTCGTTCCGGTGGCACACGTCTTTCAGATGCGCTGGAAAACGCGATGACCGGTGTGCGCCGTTGCGAAAGCTGTCAGAACTTTGCTGATACAGAGTTATGCGGTATTTGTGAAACGCCATCGAGAAGCAATGGCACACTGTGCGTGGTTGAAAGCCCCTCGGATCTGCTGGCTATCGAGCAGGCAGGCGATTACAAAGGGGGCTATTTTGTTTTGATGGGTCATCTTTCGCCAATCGATGGCGTGGGGCCGGAAGAGATCGGGATTGAGCGACTGCTGGAGCGGATAAACCAGGAGGGCGTTACTGAACTTATTCTGGCAACCAATCCGACGGTTGAAGGTGAGGCGACGGCCCACTATATCGCTGACAGACTGGATGGACGCGAGATCCTGATCACTCGGCTCGCCCACGGCATTCCTGTCGGCGGCGAGCTGGGTTATGTGGACGGCTTTACGCTGACCCACGCTTTCCGCGGACGCAAACCACTCTCCGAATAAACCCTACCAGGCTTTTCTATGGCACCATCCATTCCGGCTGTTGATGTACCTCCGGCACCTGACACGATTCACTGGATCCGGGAGCCAGAGGCTCTTGATCAATGGCTGGCCAAGGCCCCTGGCAGCCCTCTGGCACTGGATACCGAATTCGAACGGGTAAATACCTTTCACCCAATACCAGGGCTCGTGCAACTGGGGTTGGACGGGGAGTTCTGTCTGGTAGATCCAGCCGTTGCAGAAAGATCGAAGGGTTTTCGGGAGGTATTGTCCGATACCGAAACACCAAAACTCCTTTATGCAATGAGCGAGGATCTGGAGTTGTTTCGCCAGTGGCTGGGCATTGAACCGAAGGGAGTGCTGGACCTTCAGATCGGGGCGGCGATGGCTGGCGCGGGTTTTTCTCTGGGGTACGCCCGGCTGGTAGAGACACTGTTCGGTGAGACTCTGGATAAGTCGGCGACCCGCTCCGACTGGCTGGCCCGGCCTTTGTCAGATGCCCAGCAGCGTTACGCTGTAGACGATATCCGGTTTCTGGAACCGATGTACCGGTGGGTGATGGGCCATTTGCGCGAGCGGGGCCTGGAGCATGCGCTTCCCGAAGAATCAACGCGGTTTGCTGACGAATTGGCAGAACAGGACGACCCCGGAACACATTACCTGAAATTGCGGGGCGGCTGGACACTAACCCCGCAGCAACAGGGCGTGTTGAAGGAGTTGGTAAAGTGGCGAGAGCAGGAGTGCCAACGCAGGGATCGTCCCCGTAATCGGGTGCTGGCAGACCCTTTGCTTATTGCGATTGCCGACAAAATGCCAAAGTCCCTGAGGGAGCTGTCCAACATTCAAGGGCTGCCGACCGGGGCTGTCAGGCGCTATGGTGAAACACTGCAACACCTTGTTGAAGGCGCCGTTAACGCAGATAATTCAGGCTTGGAACGCATTGCGCCTCCGCTCAACAGGGACCAGCAGGCCTTTCTCAAAATCTTAAAGCGCTTATTCAGAAAAGCTGCTGAACATGCTGATATACCTGTTGAATTGCTTGCGCCAAGAAAACGACTTGAAAAGGTGGTCCAGGAAAAAAGTCTGAGTGGCCAGCCGTTTTTCCATGGCTGGCGCGAACAGATACTGGCTCCTGTCAGACCCGAAATTGAGGAATTGCTGACATCATGAAAGAACGAGAATTTGTTTCTGTGTTCCGCAGCAGCAAGAAAAATGACACTTACCTGTTTGTTCGCCGGGGACAGAACTGGCAAGAGCTTCCAGAAAGTCTTACCGTTATTTTCGGAGAGCCGGTCCATTCGATGGATCTTATTCTGACACCGGACCGGAAACTGGCCAGAACGAACGGCAGGCAGATTTTGGATGCCCTCGAAGAAAAGGATTTTTTCCTGCAAATGCCGGAAGAGCAGGGTGGATATGTGGTCGATTTTCGCCGAAAACCGGAGCAGCAGGATAGATGATTGCGCAGATTCCGTTCTGGCAACGAAAACGCCTGAGCGAGATGACCTCTGGCGAGTGGGAGTCACTCTGTGACGGCTGTGGAAAGTGCTGCCTGAACAAGCTGGAGGATGAAGATACCGGCGAGGTTTACCATACCGATCTAGTTTGTCGTTATATGGATCAGGAAACCTGTCGCTGCACGGTTTATTCCGAGCGATTGAAAAAAGTGCCCGGGTGTACAGTGCTGACAGCGGATACCGTGAACAATTACCATTGGCTCCCTTACACCTGTGCCTACCGTACCCTGGCCGAAGGCAGACCGTTGGCGGACTGGCACCCGTTAAGGAGTGGCAGTCCCGATTCGGTTCATGAGGCGGGTATTTCAATCCGTCACAAAACGGTTTCCGAGGACCAGGTCCCCGAAGAAGATTGGGAAGAACACATCATTCACTGGATGCTGTAATGATTGATACCGACGCACAATTGGCCTTTGGCATTTTCTGGGCTGCATACGCAATCGCCTTCGTCGTGTTTTTCTACATGATGAAGGCCTTGTTCCGTTTTCTTCCGTTTTACGGGCTCAGGACCTTGTTGCATGCCGCCCTGGTGGTACTGATTCTGACACCGGTTGAGTCACCGGATCTGGCTGGTTGGTGGATCCCTGCCTGGCTCTATGGCGGTTACGAATTGATTCTGGGCGAAGCAGACGCTGCGGGGCGGGCGCTGTTTAACCTCGGCATTGCCGGCCTTGTGATGTTGCTTGTCTGGGTTCTGGATCTTGTGCGCTACCGTCTTGTCCGGCGTTAACTTGAAGATCAGAAATAACCAAATGGATAATCCCCGAGATCGATAATGCGTAAATTTCTGACGATGACCGTTCTGACGTTCATCGTTTTGCCAGCCTTAGCGCGTGCCCAGGAGGCGCCGGAACTCGCACTTCCGGACCAGTCCGATATCCGGGTTATCGTTGATATTTCGGGCTCCATGAAGGATAACGATCCTGACAACCTGAGGCAGCCAGCGGTCAGGCTCCTTGCCCGTATGCTCCCGGAAGGAACCACGGCGGGTCTCTGGACCTTCGGGGAGTTCGTGAATATGCTCGTTCCCCACCGTGACGTTACGAATGAGTGGCGCCAGACGGCTATCGATCGCTCCCGCCAGATTAACTCTGTTGCCCTGCGAACTAACCTTGGCAAGGCCATTGAGGTTGCAAGCGATGGCTACTACACCAACGGGGTTCTTGATAATACCCATTTCATTCTGCTGACTGATGGCAAGGTCGATATTTCGGATGATCCGGAACGTAATCGTTTGGAAGAGCAACGAATTCTTCAAACAGTTCTTCCGGAACTCGTGGCCCAGGGCGCAACGCTGCATCCCGTTGCCCTGTCTTCCCAGGCGGATGCTGAATTTCTTAAGCAGCTCGCCAGCGAATCCGGAGGGCGTTTCCAGATAGCGGAGAGCGCGGAAGCACTGAACCGGGTATTTCTGGAGGCTCTGAACACGGCGGTTCCTCAGGAACAGATTCCTATTGAAGGCAATGCCTTCACCGTGGATGACGATGTAAAAGAGTTTACTGCTCTGATCTTCTGGGGGCAGGATGAAACAGGGGCCACCCGGGAGCTGGAGCTGGTGCGACCCGATGGTGTCGCTGTGACGCTGTCCAGCCCCCCGGAAAACATGCGCTGGGCCAGAGAGGCCGGCTATGATCTGGTAACGGTTAACGAACCGTTAGCGGGTGATTGGCGTATCAAAGGGGAGTTGGGCGAGGGCAGTCGGGTGACAGTTGTCAGCGACTTGCGGATGGTGGTCAGTCCGGTTCCGTCAACATTTTCAGAGCAAGCTCCCGTTGATTTGCGGATTGCATTCTTCGAAAGTGCGGAGAAAATCACCAACCAGGACTTCCTCAAAGTCTTGAACGTCAGCCTTACAATAACGTCCGAAGATGGTCGAAGCGGCACCAAGGTTCTTTCCGCGGAACAGCCGCCAGAAGATGGCGTTTATTCCGACTCTATTGGCCGGCTGCCGGCTGAGGGAGTTTACCGAATTGACGTAGTGGCAGACGGCCAGACGTTCGGGCGCAAGTTTACCGCAACGGCCAGGTTCAGTGTTCCTGAGGGCGCTGCTCCAGTGGAGCCTGTTGTTCAGGAGGATGATGGCCCCGGTGAAGAAAAACCGCCACAGGTAGCCTCTGAGCCTGAACAGGAAGGGAAACCTGTTGCCAGAGAGGAATCAGAAGCCGGGCCGGCGCCCACTATCGAGAGCCCAATTGACGTCAGCCAGGCGGAGCAGCCACAGGCTGAGAAGCCTGCTGATACCGAGCCTTTAGCGATCGAAAACGACGAAACGAACCAGTTGCCGTTCCCCTTGTGGATGCTCGGAGCGGGGGGAGGTGGTCTTGCGGTTCTATTGCTTGCCTGGTTTGCAGTAAAGAAACGCAAGAACCGAACGGCTGCCCAGGCCGCAGCAGAACGGGAAACCATCGCTGACCTGGATGAGGAACTTGAGCCTGAAGTCCCGGAACCGGTCGAAACGCCAGAGTCAGAACCTGATTCAGAGGAAATTCCGGAGGTGACGGACGAAGCGGTCCCGGAAGATGATCCGGCAGAACCTGAAGCTGTCGTCGATGCCCAGGATGAGGACATCCCTGTTGCAGATGCTGTCGTCGATTCCAGTGCGGCGTCTGATGAGGACGAGGCCATTCCCGAGCTGGATGAAGTAGCCGACGAGCCGGATAGCGAGGATGACGAGGATGAGTTTGGTCTGGAAGATTTCGATCTTTCCGAATTCGACGATCTTCCCGACTACGAAGACGATGACTTAGAGGCGTCGGATGAGGCGCCTAAAAAGAAAACTGAAGACAAAGATCAGAAAAAGTAACCAACAGGATAAGACTCATGAAGTTTACCGGTACCGAAAATTACGTAGCCACCGATGACCTGCAAATGGCCGTCAACGCAGCGATTTCGCTTCAGCGTCCGCTGCTGATCAAGGGCGAGCCTGGCACCGGCAAGACGCTTCTGGCTGAGGAAATGGCTTCGGCACTGGGAATGAAGCTGATCCCCTGGCATATCAAGTCCACGACCAAGGCGCAGCAGGGACTGTATGAGTACGACGCCGTATCGCGCCTCAGGGACTCACAGCTGGGTGACGAGAAGGTCAAGGACATCAGCAACTACATCGTCAAGGGCAAGCTGTGGGAAGCCTTTGATGCGGATGAGCAGGTCGTCCTGCTGATCGACGAAATCGACAAGGCCGACATCGAGTTTCCGAACGACCTCCTGCTGGAACTGGACCGCATGGAGTTCTATGTTTACGAGACTCAGCAGTTCGTTAGAGCCAGACAGCGACCGATCGTGGTTATCACCAGTAACAACGAGAAGGAGTTGCCAGATGCCTTCCTTCGCCGGTGTTTTTTCCACTACATCAGCTTCCCGGATCATGACAACATGAAGGAAATCGTGGATGTTCACTTTCCGGGATTGCAGCAGCAAATCGTCCGTGATGCACTGGAAGTGTTCTTCGATGTTCGGAAGGTGCCAGGCCTTAAGAAGAAGCCGTCCACCTCTGAATTGATCGACTGGCTGAAATTGCTCATGGCGGACGAACTGTCTGCCAAAATGCTTCAGGAGAAGGACACCAGCTCCGCGTTGCCGCCACTGTATGGCGCCCTGGTGAAGAACGAGCAAGACGTACACCTGCTGCAGAAACTGGCCTTCATGGCCCGTCGTCGCAGCTGATACGCAGCAAGAGTTTCGCTTTATGTTGATTGATTTTTTTCTCGAAGTGCGCCGGGCAAAAGTGCCAGCTAGCCTGCGTGAGTTTCTGGACCTGCTGGAAGCTCTGCAACAGCGTCTGGCGTTTGCAGATATGGAAGAGTTCTATTACCTGTCACGACTTTGCCTGGTAAAGGATGAGCGTCATTTCGACAAGTTTGATCGCGCATTCAAGGCTTACTTTGAGGGCATCGAGAATCTCGATGATCTGATGGAAATGCTGATCCCGGATGACTGGCTCCGGGCCGAATTCGAAAAGAACCTGTCCGAGGAAGACAAGGCCAAAATCGACTCTCTGGGCGGCCTTGAAGAGCTGATCGAGACGTTCAAGAAGCGGATGGAGGAGCAGGACGAACGCCATGCCGGTGGTAACAAGTGGGTTGGTACGGGGGGTACTTCGCCCTTCGGTGCTAACGGCTATAATCCGGAAGGCTTTCGTATTGGTCAGAAGAACGGGCGCCACGGTCGTGCGGTCAAGGTCTGGGAGAAGCGCGAGTTCAAGGACCTGGATGACAGCATTACGCTGGGGATCCGCAACATTAAAGTGGCCTTGCGTCGCCTGAGGAAATTTGCGCGACAGGGCGCTGCTGATCAGCTGGATATGGACGATACCATCCGTTCAACCGCCCGCAACGCCGGCTATCTGGATCTGAAAATGGTCCCGGAGCGGCACAACGCGGTCAAAGTGCTGATCTTTTTCGACGTGGGTGGCTCCATGGACCCTCATGTGCGGGTCTGCGAGGAGCTGTTCTCAGCGGCGCGTCTTGAGTTCAAACACATGGAGTATTTTTACTTTCATAATTTCGTTTATGAAAGCCTGTGGACGAACAACATCCGGCGAATGAACGAGACTACCAGTACCTGGGACATACTTCACAAGTACAGCCCGGACTATAAAGTTATTTTCGTGGGTGATGCCACCATGGCGCCCTATGAGATCTCCCATCCTGGTGGCTCGATTGAACACTGGAATGAAGAGGCTGGAGCTACCTGGTTTCAGCGCATCTCGGATCATTTCCGAAAGGTGGTCTGGCTGAATCCGTTGCCTGAGAGTTATTGGGGAACGGGCGGGTCGCTGGGTATGACCAGGCAACTGGTCAACGATCACATGTATCCGCTGACCATCGACGGGCTGGAGTCAGCCATGAAGCAACTGACCAAATAAAAAAAGCCGATGCGGTTGAGGGCATCGGCAAAGCTCGGCATATCAAGAGGGGTTGCCTGAAAGGCTTCCCCACCACCCTCTTTTTAGCAATTAAAGGGCCACTAATAATAAACCTCGACTAAACAGCATCCTATGGTTTAGTCCGCTACTTTCCCCTCATTTTCATGCCTGCCTTTTCGGTTTGCCTGTCAAATTCCTCGACACTTTTACTTTCCCACTGAACGTTTTTCATTTGGTGATCTGGATACCGTTCTTGGACGTTACCAAGTGTTACGCTTTCTGCCGGTTTGTTACAAAAGTTTGCCCGAGATGAGAATGGCAGGAGGCGGCAGAAGAGCTATGGTCGGCATACAACAATCTGCAAAGCGTCGATTAATCCCATCGCACTGGGCGGGCTGTGGCTGTGTGGCTTTGGTCCTCGTTATCCCGGCAATGGCATCAGCATCTGGTATCGATGACGAGATTGAGCAGCTCAGGGCTGCCGTGTCAGACCACTCCGCACAGGTATATGCACTGGAGCAAAAGCTCCTTCATCCAGCGGATACGCGACTGGCAGTTTTCCTGACACTTGGCACTCGTGATTCGCTGGATCTCGATTCAGTTGAGCTTTTTGTCAATGGCAAGCCTGTGGCGTCACACCTCTATTCAGAACGTGAGCGGGGCTCTCTGGAAGAAGGCGGGATTCAACAGCTCTTTACCGGAAACCTCCCTAACGGCGCCCATGAGCTAAAAACAATAGTTACCGCGCGTTCCGCCAATGACCACTTCGTTCGCAGGGAGGCGATCCATCGCTTTCAGAAACAACCGGGGACACTGCGTTTGCAGGTGAGTCTGGATGCTCGCGCTCCGGACTATGAACCCCGGGTTTCTTTTGTTGAGTGGAAGTAAGCGGCTATGAGGCTCCGTTTCTGGAAATCAGTTTTGTTCAAGGTTGGCGTCCAAAGCGTTGCTCTGTTGTTAGCCTCAGCGGGGGCTGTCCAGGCTTCGCCTCTGATGCCACAGGAACTGGTAGCAGGACTGACACGCTACGCCCTCGCGACTGGCAACCTGACCCCCGTAATGGCGTTTTCCGATAGCCTTGAGGGTGAATCCGGTGAATTCCTCCATGCGCGGCTGCTGCTGGAGAGCGGGAAGGTCAGCGAGGGCACTGAGTCGCTTCGAGAAGTGGCTGAAGGCCAGTATCACAGAGGCCAGGCAGCACTGATTCTGGGGCGGCATCTATCCGGTAGGGGGGAGCCTGAAAAGGCGGAAGAGTGGTTCCACCTGGCTGCCAGGGCAGGGTTCGGGGAAACCCGGCAACAGGCGTTATACGAGCTGGCCGAGTTGGCTCGATCCAGTGGTGCCAC
Organism: Marinobacter sediminum; assembly: GCF_023657445.1. Taxonomy (NCBI): domain Bacteria; kingdom Pseudomonadati; phylum Pseudomonadota; class Gammaproteobacteria; order Pseudomonadales; family Marinobacteraceae; genus Marinobacter; species Marinobacter sediminum. The sequence goes on from NZ_JAGTWY010000001.1 coordinate 1,073,592, forward strand.
GGACAAGGCCGGGCAGATCCTGGCCGGTATGGACGAGGGCTACTGGACAGGTGTGGGGTATCTGAACCTCTCCAGCGACTACGCCCGGGAAGACCTGAACCCGGCCCGTGCTCTTGTGGCACTTCGGGTCGCCCTGGCGATGGCAGAGAGGGATCAAGTAAAAGGCAGGAATGCGGAGCTGAGGAGCCGCCTGCTGGTACGGGCCGGTTACCTGGCTTATCAGCACGGTGAATATGAGAAGGCAATTGGCTTTCTGGAGAACGTGTCACTTGAGAGTTTCAGCACGCCTCAGGCTCTCTATTTACATGGTCTGGCGTTGTCCGAACGGGGAAATCAGCGGGCTGCAATGCAGAGCTGGCACAGGGCGAAAAAGTACCCGCTGGCATACCCGGGTGTTGCCGATGCCTGGATTGGAATGGGACGTGGGTATGACCTTTCCGGATATCTGGGGCAGGCAGGGGAAGCATACCTTGCGGCGAATGCTGCTTATGAGAGTGAACGGGTAACGCTCAGAAAGCTGGCTGACAGAATCGGCGAACAGGGCGCCTACAAAACACTTGTTGAAGACGCCCGTGACTCTGACATCGAATGGTTTCTTGCCGACAGCCGGACCCTGACGCAGCCGAGAATGGCGTATTTACTCGAGTTCCTTGAGCGACCGGCGGCGCAGGCTGCGGTGAGTCGAGTGGCGGATCTGGTTGCTCTGGGCCATACCCTGGATCGCCAGGCTAGTGATCTGAAGGTGTTTATCGAGACTCTTGAGCAACAGCTGGAAAGCATTGCAGGAGCCGGGGGACACGTGTCCGCTTCCGGTCTTCTTCATGAGCAGGAGGTCCTGCAAGCGGGCCTGGAGCAGTTGTCAAAAAGTGCCACGACCGACGCCCAGAGGCGAAAACTGAAAGCGCTGAGTCAGTCACTGGCGACCACAGCCGGCCGGTTGACCAGTCTCGATGGCCGAGTCGCCGGACGTCCGTCAGAACTCAGCCATCAACTTCAGCAATCCAGGACACTCAAAGCGCAGACCGATCAATACCGAACCTCGGTTGATCATCTGACGAACAAAGCCGGAAAAAAACTCGACAGTCTTGCCCTTGAGTATGTGGCTGAGCAGGACCGGCGGATGGCTTTTGCCCTCGACAAAACCGAGCAGCAGATTGCCCACCTCTACGAATACCTGGCCCTCGAAAACCTGGATGAGGGGAAGCCATGAATCGCCTGGTTGTCGGATTCATCTGCGCATTGTCTCTGGTTAATCAGGCTTTGGCTCAAGAAACATTCCGTGTTGAGTTGGGGCGTGATGGAGAAACCATCGGTGATATGCGCCCGGTTTTTCTCAAGTTTGAGTCGCGTCCGTTGCCCGCTATTTCGCCTGCTGAGGTTGCCCGGCGCTATCAGCGTCTGTTCAGAACTTCTGATGAGCCTGAGGTCCGGGTGGACGCCCTCAATCGTCTGACCAACATCCGGGATCAGTCGGGGCAGGACATTGGATTCTCGGTCGCAGAAGAGGAAGGCATATACCATCAGGTGATCGACAGTTACGAATCGATTCTCGCTCGTGGTTCTTTCAGCGGAAGGCTGGACGAATTGCTCTACCAGATGGCGAAGGCTCACGCACTGACCGGACAGACTGAGGCGTCGATCGACCGGCTCAGGCAACTGGTAGGGCTCTATCCAAAATCGGCCTTTGTTCCGGAGGCCCGGTTCCGGATTGCCGAGTCAGCTTTTTCGGCCGGTGAGTTCGCAGAGGCGGAATCCGGATATCAGGCGCTGATCGGCTCGGAAGGCATTGACGGCCTGGAAGCCAAGGCGCGCTACATGCTGGGCTGGAGCCAGTTCAAACAGGGGGCCCCAGCCTGGGACCGTGCCGGTAAGACGTTTCTTTCCGTTCTCGACGAGTTCCTGCCAACGCAGGAAAGTCTTGCCGACGTGAATGAGTCCAATGTCGATGCGATTGACGATACCTTCCGGGTCCTCGCGTTGATGGCGGCCCGGCGCAATGGTGCCGAAACCCTCCTGTCCTGGCTTGGCGATGCGCCTGCGCGGCATTGGGAGTACCTTGTTTTCGACAGGCTGGCTGACTACTACGCGATCAATGGAGAATTTAATGCGAGTGTCGCGGTCAACCGTGCTTTTGTTCGCTATGCGCCAGGGCATTCCGAAAACCCGGGGTTCATGGCCCAGATTGCTGATGTCTGGAGCCGGGCAGGGTCGCAAGACCAACTTCGGGGAGCGAAGGCGGACTATATCGCAATGTTCGGAAGCGCCAGCGAATATGCTGTCCTTGACGAATCTGACCAGGCGCGTTGGCAACTGTTCAGCCGGCAGTTGGGCGATTACCACTACAATCGGGCGTTTATTGCCTCTGAACAGGGCAGTCGCAGCTCGGCCGTCAATGCCTTTTCGCTGGCGGGTGATTATTATGAGGCTCTGGCAGAGCGCCTGGAAAAGGACGGTGCCGTGCTGCGCCTGGCGGGTGATGCCCGACTGCAAGCTGGGCAGTATGGAGCAGCGTTGGCGGATTTCAGGTCGGCTGCCTACGAAACTGACGAGTATTCAGAGGCTTCAGATGCCGGGTGGGCCGCCGTTGCCCTGCTTCGTGACGGGGTTGATGGCGCTAAACAGAAGGAGGGGTTTGCACCGGATTTGACGGCGTTCTCGACCGAGGCTGACCGTTTCGCCAGCCGATTCCCTGAAGATACTCGCCTGCCGGGTTTGATGGCAGACCTTGCGACCCGATGGTTCTCTTCAGATAACGGAGCCCTTGCTCTGGAGTATGGTCAAAAAGCGATTGGGAATGATCGGGCCTCATCGTCTGAGCGGTATGCTGGCTGGATCGTGACGGCCAAAGTCAGGCAACGCCGGGGAGAGTTCGGATTGGCAGAACGTGCCTGGAAACAGGCACTGGACTTTATTGAAACAGGAACCGTTGAGGACCTGGAATCCGATGCGAAAGACTCCGTCCTGCAGCAGCTCGCGACCGTTATTTACCGACAGGGTGAGCAGGATGCGGAAGCCGGTAGAGTCGACGCATCTGTAAGTCATTTCCGAAGAATAGAAGCGGTACTTCCCGGCTCAGCCATTGCTGTTCAGGGGCGCTTTGATGCTGCCAACACTCTTCTGAAAGCATCCGAGCTGGTTGCAGCCATCGACGAATTAAAACAATTCCGTAATGACTTTCCGGAGCATCCGCTTACTGGCAGGGTCAGTGACAAACTGGTTTATGCCTATGTTTCCTCTGCCCAGCCGGTTCGTGCAGCTTCTGAACTTCTGAATGCATCCATCGGTGCTGCTGATCCCTGGCCGGCCCGGCTCAGGGCTGCGGCACTGTTCCATCAAACGGGTGAAATCAAGAGACGTAACCAGCTTTATCTGGACTATCTCGCTACCAATCCTGTCCCACAAACTGCCGAGCAGCACATCCGGTTGCAGACCATGCGCCACCGTTTGGTCGAATCTGATAACGAACCTGCGAGCTGGCGCAAGGCTCTGGTCGCCAGCGAGCTTGCCAGTCAATGGCATTCCGAACACACGCTCTCCTGGGCTGCACGGAATTCGCTCGCGCTGGGAGCGAGGGCAGCAGCAACCTTTAGCAGTGTGGAGTTAATCCAGCCCCTGAATGAATCCCTGGATCGGAAGCAGAAGGCTCTCGAGACAGCCCGGCAGAGATTCCTGGACGCTGAAACCCTGGGCGGGGAAGCGGTCCGCTCTGAGTCCCTGTACCGTCGTGCCGAGCTCTATCGGTTGCTCGCTCGCGACCTGATGACGTCGTCTGTACCGGGGGACCTTAACGAGCTTGAACGTATGCAGTATCAGATGTTGCTTGAAGAAGAGGCCTTTCCATTTGAGGAAAAGGCAATCCGATTACATTCAGAGAATCACCGGCGCATTACGTCTCAGGGATTTGACGCCTGGGTCAGTAAGAGTCTGGCAGTTTTGGCGGAGCTCAATCCCGGCCGTTACAACCGTTCGGTCCGCTGGATGAGCTGGAATAGGGAGGCCAACGATGGTGCCTGAGACATCACTCATCCGTTATGTGTTGGTAATTGTTGTTCTGGCTGGTTTGGCCGGGTGTTCGGCTCCCGCAGTCAAGAAACCCGAACCAACACCTACGAACCCGGAAGTGGCAATGAAATACGCCCTTGAAGGCAAGCGGGCCTATGAGCAGGGTCGCAATATGGCCGCCGTAGAGGCCTGGCATCAGGCATTTGAGCTGAATCCGGAAGATGCAGTCACCGTGAACAACCTCGCCTTACTCCTTAAGGAAGAACATCGCTTTGAAGAAGCCGTGCGTTTATTGGAAGCCGGTTTGCAGTATTCGCCCGACGTTGCCCAGCTGCATTACAACCTTGCGGTGATTGCCGAGCTTTATTTGCTGGATCTTGAGAAGGCACTGGTGCACTACGAGGAATACCGGGAGATTAGTGGTGCCGGGGATAAAACCGTGGCGGGCTGGATTGCGGACCTGCAGCGGAGGCTGGATTAAATGAATTTGGTCGCACGCCTTTATGGACCGTTCCGGCGAAGCCCGGAGTTGTTTTTGGCAGCCTTCGTTCTGGCTTTCCTAACCTTGAGTGTTCGTTCTGAGCCAGCACCAGAATCATCGTCTGTGCGCCTGGAAGTTGAAGGTATTTCCGCCAGTATCGGCGAAGACGATCCAAGGGTGCTTTATATTCTGCCATGGCAGGCCCCCAGCTTGCCGCGCAGGCCAAGAGCCAACCTTGATGACAAGGTGCCGCAACTGGTGCAGCCGATAGCCCCGAGGGCGCTGGAGCGTCATCGGCTGTTCCGTCAAACCCTGAACCCTTTAGTTCTGAGTCCGGAAATGGATTCAGCCGTGACAGTGCAGTAAAAACGGAGAGTAAGCATGCTGGATACAATGGTACGGTTTTTCCAGGAAGGTGGGCCCTTCATGTACCCCATCGCCGTGGTCCTTGCGATCGGATTGGCAATAACCCTCGAGCGCTTTTTCTATCTTGCAGCGGTTCGGCACCGAAACCGCACCGCGTTTGAGAAAGGGATTTTACCGCTCTTGCAGAGAAGGGATTATCGGCAGGCAATGAAAGCCGCCAGTAACTCGGACAGTGCCATCGCCTCCATCATGGGTGCCGGAATTGGTCGACTCCTTAATAACAGTCGCCGGGAAGACATTGAGTATGCAATGGAGGAGGGCCTGATGGAGGTGCTTCCCCGGCTGGAAAAACGCACGCAGTACTTGGCCACGCTCGCCAATATTGCAACGTTGCTAGGACTGCTGGGCACCATTATCGGTCTGATTTCTGCCTTCACCGCAGTTGCGGCGGCTGACCCTTCCCAGAAGGCCAGCCTGCTTTCCGAAAGCATTTCTGTGGCCATGAACACTACCGCCTTCGGCTTGATGTCGGCGATCCCTATGCTGATGTTTCACGCAGTCCTGCAAACCCGCACCAACGAAATCGTGGACAGCTTCGAAATGGCGGGCGTGAAGTTACTCAATATAGTTTCTGACCCGACGAATCAGAGCGCAGCAGCGTGATAACGCCCGTTGAAACTGGAAAAGCTGCTGAGTGAGGTTGCATGAGACGCCGACATCGAAAATCCAGCCGTTCCCCCGAACTGGACATTACAGCCTTTATGAATCTGATGATTGTGCTGGTGCCGGTTTTGCTTCTGGGAATGGTGTTCAGCCAGGTGCGCACAATTGAGCTTAACTTTCCTGGCATGGAGGCAGGAGAGGCTCCGGCCTCTGAGGAACTGAATCTGATCGTGACCCTGATACCGGCAGGGATTGAGGTGGCTGACAGTAACCGCGGCGTTATCCGGGTTTTACCGGTTAATGGCGCCGAACAGGACTTTGAGAGCCTCAGGACTGTGCTCAAACAGATCAAAAAACGTGTGCCGGATAAGACCGACGTCACCCTCGAGGTCGGGCCGGATATCGACTACCAGACCCTGGTAAAGGCCATGGACACGGTTCGCTCTTATCCGGCGGTGGTTGCTGCAAGCGTGGTTGAGGGGGAGTTGTTTCCGGATGTGTCACTGATGGATGCGCCGGAGGATCGCCCTTTGGCTGCTGTGAATCCGGCGCATAACCGGGAGGGCGCATGAAAAAGTCGCGGAGAGCCCGGAGAGTTCAACGGCATTATGGCCGAATGCACAGGACCGGTGGCCTGAATCTGGTTTCGCTAATGGATATCTTCACCATCCTGGTGTTCTTCCTGATGGTTAACTCTTCTGATGTAAAGGTAATGCAGAATACCGCGGATGTGCCCTTGCCGAAGTCCACATCTGAAAACGAAGCCGTGGAGAATCTGACGGTTCAGGTGAATGGCGGATCAATCCTGGTTCAGGGTCGTGAAGTCGCCCGTATTGAAGGTATCGAGGTGGGCGATTCCCATATTGCGGGTTTGTCTGATGAGCTTGCCTATCGCAGAGCCCGTCGGTCCGGGGTTCCGGAGCAGGGACTCGAAATCACCATCATGGCGGGCCGTGATACGGATTACCGGTTGTTGCGCAAGATTATGCAAACCTGTGTAGACGAGCAGTTCCGTCAGGTTCGGCTTGCGGTCGAGGCGGAGGTGCGTAATGGCTGAACCCCAAAAGGAAATGGGGGCGTCACCCGGTTTACCCTGGAGCGCAGACGCCGGAGAAAGGCGTCGGTTTGGCGTGATTCTCGGGTTAACCCTCATCGTTTTTGTGCCACCCGCGTTCCTCATTCCGACACTTGAGGTGCCCGAAATTGAACGCTCGGAGGCTGAAAAGGTCCCGCCACAGCTTGCGCGTTTGATTGAGCGGCCCAAACCTCCGGCGCAGCCTGAGAAAATACAGCCGGGGCGGGAACCAGAACCAAAACCGGAACCGGAAGCGGAACCGGAACCTGAAGTAACAACGCCTTCCCCTGATTTGCCTGAGCCCCAACTGGCTCAGCCGGAGCAAGATCCCGAACCTGTTCAGAACGCACCTGAACGACAGACTGTTGAGCAGGCTCGTGAAAAGGCGTCCAGTTCAGGCCTGCTGGCGATGAAAGACCGGTTGGCGTCCTTGAGGGCATCCAAGCCAGCACCAGCCAAGCGCTTACAGGCAAATGCTGGTGCCGAGGGACTTTCTGGAGACCCGGTTGTTACAGAGTCCGAGACTGCATTGCAGGGTAGTGGAGGGGTTGAGGATGCTGACGCCCCCCGTGCCCGGGTAGCGGTCGACAGCCATCAGGTGAAGCAGGTTAAACCCACATCAGAGCCGGTCCGGAAGGTTGCCGGGGCAAAGGCTCCGAAGCCGTCGGCCGGAGAGAGGGCGATGAGCAACATTCGCAAAGTCTTTGCCACACAGAAAACAGCTCTCTACTCGCTATACCGCCGTGAATTGCGCCAGGATCCGACGCTGGCGGGCAAAGTCTTGCTGGAGCTTGTTATTGAACCGGATGGTTCGGTCTCGGCCTGTGATGTCGTCAATTCGGAGCTGGAGAATCCGGCCCTGGAACGTCGAATTGCCATGAGGGTTCGGCTGTTCAATTTTGGCTCTGACAATGTTGAAGCCAGGAAGGTCCGTTTCCCGGTGGATTTCCTCCCCGGTTAGAGCCGGGGAAGATGCTGAGGCTGTTCCAGTTTACCCTGCAAGTCGGGTATCACGCTTCGATGGTGATTTTTGGCAGGCGCGGTTTATGAAGTGACACCTTCTCGGTTGGCGCGATGACCTTTGCCTCGCCACCAACGACCTGTCGGTTATTCTGGTTACGCACATCGCATTGGACCACGACCCGGTTCCTGGGCTCCTTTCGCAAAACGGTAAGCGTCACAGTAAGTGTGTCATCCAGTTTTACCGGGCGTTTGAAACTGAGGTTTTGCTCCAGATAAATTGTGCCAGGCCCCGGCATAACGGTTGCCAGTGCTGCCGAGATCAGCGAACCGCTCCACATTCCGTGCGCAATACGCTCCTTGAACATGGACCTGGCGGCAAATTCGGAATCCAGGTGCACCGGATTTACGTCGCCTGACACCGCAGCGAAAAGGACGAGCTCGTCTTCTGAAAGTGTGCGCGTGAAGGTTGCAGTGTCACCCTCATTCAGCTCGTCATAGGTAATATTTTCAAGAGTATCAAGGGTGTCGCTCATAATGTGTTCCGCACCTTTGTCATTTGAATACAAGTGTTCTGGCTGGTGCCCCGAAAACTACCTCATCGTTAACAAAACTGCTATTCTCTCCCGACTTTTTTGAGGCTGATACTTTTGTAGGGTTGATTTTTGATCGGCTTTGCACTGGTGAATCAATAAAATCAAAACGCCAAACAGGAGATGGTGATGGATTTTGAGCAGTTCTATCAGGATAAATACCCCGCCGGCGTGCCGCGCGAGGTCGACCTGAACAAGTACAAGAGCATGGTGGATGTGTTCGAGCAGGCCGTAAAGAAGTATGCGGACCGCCCGGCCTTCAGTGCTGTTGGCGCAACTCTCACTTACCGTGACCTGGACACTCAGAGTCGCAACTTTGCGGCATGGCTGCAAAACAAGACCGATCTCAAGCCTGGAGACCGGATTGCGGTGCAGATGCCAAACATCAGCCAGTATCCTGTTGTCGTGTTCGGTGCCATGCGCGCGGGCCTGATTGTGGTGAACACCAACCCGCTGTATACAACGCGTGAAATGGAACACCAGTTCAACGATTCTGGTGCCAAGGCACTGGTCGTTTTGGCCAATATGGCGGAGAACGCTGAAAAGGTTCTGCCCCAAACCGGCATTGAGCACGTGATCGTGACGGAAATCGCGGACATGCATTCGCCTATCAAGCGGACTCTGATGAATGCAATGGTCAAGCACGTCAAGAAAATGGTGCCTCCTTTTAACATCCCGCAGGCACACAAGTTGCCGGCTGTGCTCAGCGCCGGTGCCCGTGAAAAATTTACACCGGTTGATTGCAAGCAGGATGATATCGCTGTTCTCCAGTACACCGGTGGCACAACAGGCGTTGCCAAAGGCGCTATGCTGACCCATGGCAACCTGGTGGCAAACCTGCTCCAGGTTCGTCCAATGATGGAAGATACTGTGCAGGACGGTAAGGAAGTGGTGATTGCGCCACTGCCGCTGTATCACATCTATTCCTTTACCCTGAACTGCGGGATCATGCTGGAAGCCGGAGCGCACAACGTTCTGATTCCAAATCCACGTGACATTGCGGGTTTTGTGAAGGAGCTGAAAAACCACAAATTCACGGCCTTCCTGGGCTTGAACACACTGTTCGTTGCGCTGTGCAATAACGAAGAATTTCAGGACCTGGATTTCACAAGTCTGAAACTGACGTCTTCCGGCGGCATGGCGCTGACCAGCGACACCGCCAAAATGTGGCAGCGAGTAACCGGCTGTGAGGTTGCCGAAGGTTTCGGCATGACAGAGACCTCACCGGTTGTCACCTTCAACCCACAGAGCGCCATACAGTTGGGCACTATTGGTCTGCCAATACCGTCAACCCAGGTGAAGACCATTGACGACGAAGGTAATGAAACACCCCTGGGTGAGCCGGGCGAGCTCTGCGTTAAGGGGCCCCAGGTGATGCGCGGCTACTGGCAGCGTCCTGAAGATACCCGGAAGTCCTTTACTGACGATGGCTTCTTGAAAACCGGTGATATTGCATTGATTCAGGAAGACGGGTTTATCCGCATTGTCGACCGGAAAAAAGACATGATCATTGTGTCCGGCTTCAATGTATTCCCGAATGAAATCGAGGACGTGGTAAGCGGTCACCCGAAGGTTGTTGAGTGTGCCGCGGTCGGTATTTCGGATGCCAAGAGTGGTGAAGCAGTCAAGGTTTACCTGGTCCCCACGGCTGAGGGTGTTTCTGAAAACGAACTGAAGGAATTCTGTCGGGAACGCCTGACCGCCTACAAGGTTCCGAAACACTTCGAATTCCGTGAGGAGTTGCCCAAGACCAATGTGGGCAAGATTCTGCGTCGTGAACTGCGTGATGAAGCCAACAACAAGTAAATCTGGGCGGGCAGCCTGGCTTGCCCGCTTCCGGTGATTGAGCTCGTTGGTATGAAAACCCCGCCCAGGCGGGGTTTTTGCGTTTTTAAGCGGAGCTCTTTCCCGATAGACTGTCGCCATTCCCAATGATTGACACTGAATGAGAGCAGTTCCGCATTTCGATGACACACACCAGCACTGACACCTCGAACCTCAAGCCCGATGGGAAAACCTCTGTCAAGGCCATGATGGAGCAGCTGGATGCGTGCAACCAGCAGGAAGCGGCGCGGATCGTAAAAACCGTGGCCCGTAATAAAGGCAATCCGGGGCCAAAAGATCTGGAGAAAATGTCGAAGTGGCTGGAGCGGGGGCTGGAAAAGGTAAAACAGCGCCAGGGCCTTCATAAGCCTGCAACATTCCCGGAGAGCCTGCCTGTATCGGAGCGGGTAGACGATATCCGGGAGGCAATCGAGAATCATCAGGTCGTCATCATCGCCGGTGAAACCGGCTCCGGCAAGACAACGCAGATTCCCAAGATCTGTATGAACAGTGGTCGTGGTATTCGCGGCCTGATCGGCCATACCCAGCCGCGCCGGATTGCGGCCCGCAGTGTGGCGGCCCGAATCGCCGAGGAGTTGGGCGAGCAGACGGGCCAGCAAATTGGTTACCAGGTGCGCTTCACGGACAATACGTCGGAACAGTCCCGGGTCAAAGTGATGACGGACGGGATATTGTTGGCTGAAGTCCAGCATGACCGGTTTCTCGATCGTTACGATACACTGATCATCGATGAGGCCCACGAACGCAGTCTTAATATCGATTTTCTGCTGGGCTACCTGAGACAGCTGCTTCCCAAGCGTCCCGATCTCAAAGTCATTATCACTTCCGCCACCATTGAGGTGGACCGGTTCAGTGAGTTTTTCGACCAGGCGCCGGTTATTGAGGTCAGCGGGCGCACATACCCGGTAGATATTCGTTATCGACCCCTGGCCGGCGATGAAGATGATCGTGACCAGGGCTGGACGGATGGGGTACTTGGTGCGCTGGATGAAATTGAACATCACGAGCGCTCGGAGAAACAGCCTCCTGGCGACGTGCTGGTCTTTCTGCCAGGGGAACGGGAAATCCGTAGCCTCAGCAAAGTACTACGGCATGTGGATCTCAAGCACACCGAGGTTTTGCCGCTGTATTCACGCCTTAGCAACCAGGAGCAGAACCGGGTTTTCCAGTCTCATCGTGGGCGGAGGATTGTCCTGTCCACCAACGTGGCGGAGACATCTCTGACGGTTCCTGGTATTCGTTATGTGATCGACACGGGCGTTGCTCGTATCAGCCGTTACAGTGTGCGGTCCAAAATCCAGCGCCTGCCCATTGAGCCCATTTCCCAGGCCAGTGCCAATCAGCGGGCTGGGCGATGCGGGCGGGTTGCCCCGGGTATCTGCTTTCGACTCTATGACGAGACTGATTTCATCAATCGTCCGGAATACACTGATCCGGAGGTTCTGCGCACGAACCTCGCGTCCGTTATTCTGCAAATGGCCACCTCCGGTCTTGGTGAAATACGCAACTTTCCGTTTCTGGAGTCTCCCGATAGCCGCCAGGTGAACGACGGGTACAAGCTCCTTGAAGAACTCAGTGCGGTCGATGGCAAGCGGCGTGTGACCAAACTGGGGCGGACCATGGCCAGGCTGCCACTGGATCCGCGTCTTGCGCGCATGCTCGTGACAGCGGCCGCTCACGGCAGTCTGCATGAAACGCTCATCATTATAGCCGGGCTGAGTGTTCAGGACCCCAGAGAGCGACCCCAGGACAAACAGCAGGCTGCCGACCAGGCCCATGCGCCGTTTAATGACAAGGAATCGGACTTTTTAACACTGCTGAACATCTGGAACTTCTACGAGGAACAGCGTCAGGAGTTGTCTCAGAACCAGATGAAGAAGGTTTGCCAGAAAAGTTTCCTGAGTTGGATGCGCATGCGTGAGTGGCGAGATATTCACCGCCAGCTCACTCTGATCTGCCGTGAACAGAAGTTGGCATTTAACAAGGATGCTGCCAGTTATGAAGCCTTGCATAAGGCGATTCTTGCTGGCCTTCTTGGCCAGGTGGCCGTCAAGGTCGAGAAGAAGGAATATCTGGCCACCCGCAACCGCAAGGTCATGATTTTCCCGGGCTCAAAAGTCTCGAAGAGCGGCCCCAAATGGATTGTGGCGACGGAGATTGTCGAAACCAGCCGGGTGTTCGCCCGTATGGTTGCAGCCATTCAGCCAGAATGGATCGAACCTCTCGCCGGGCACGTGGTCAAGCATCATTATTTTGAACCGCACTGGGAACAGAAGAGAGCCCAGGTGATGGGCTACGAAAAGGTCACTCTGTATGGCCTTGATGTTGTGCCCAGAAGGCGTATTGCCTATAGCAAGGTAGATCCGGCCGAATGCCGAAACCTCTTTATAAGACGGGCGCTGGTGGAAGGTGACTATCATTCGAAAGCGCCATTTATCGCCCGCAACCGGGAGATGCTCGATACCGTCGAAAACCTGGAAAAGAAAACCCGGCGCCGGGATTTGTTGGTGGATGATGAAGTCCTGGTGGCGTTTTACGATAAGCGGTTACCGACGGACATTGTAAGTGGTCGCCACTTTGAGGCCTGGTGGAAAGAGCTGTCTGCGGAAGAGCTGAAGAGCCTCGAGCTTACTGACGAAGATATCCTGCAGCGCCCGGTGGACGCGCAGGCTGCGGAGCTTTACCCGGATTACCTGGAATGGGAGGGGGTACGTTACCCGCTCAGCTACGAGTTTGAACCCACCAGTGAACGGGATGGCGTAACACTTCAGGTGCCGCTTATGGCGCTTAAGCAGATTCCTTCCAGGCGGCTGGAATGGCTGGTGCCCGGATTGCTGAGGGAAAAGTGCGTAGCGTTGGTCAAAGGCCTGCCCAAATCTTTGCGAAGGAATTTCGTTCCCGTACCTGATTTTGTCGACGCAGCCCTTGCCAATATGCAGCCTTCCAACGAGCCATTGGCGCTTCAGCTGGGAGACCAGCTCCGGCGTATGACCGGTGTGCAGATTGACCCTCAGGCCTGGCCTGAATCTGAATTGCCCAGGCACCTGCGCATGAATCTCCGTGTATTGGGAGACGGCGGAAAGGTGATGGCAGAAGGAAGGGAAACCAACGAACTTCAGGGCCAGCTTGAAGGGAAGGCCGAGGAGGCTCTGGCCAATGCCACCAGTGAAACTTCTGAAAATCAACCGTCCGGCGAGTATGCCGAATGGCAGTTTGGCGATTTGCCAGAGCAGGTTCAGACTGAAAAGGGCGGCATGCAGGTCACGGTGTACCCTGCGCTGGAAGACCTGGGTAAGAGCGTTCGTCAGATTCGGTGCCTGGACCGGCTGACAGCTGAGGACATGACACGCAAGGCCATTGCCCGCCTGATCCTGAACCGGTTCGGAAGAACTCTCGATGATCTTGAACGCAAGTTGCCGCGGTTCAAGCAATCTGCCCTTATGTTCGCTCCGGTTGGCCAGGCAAGGGTGCTTCTGGATGATTTACTGTTGGCAACCGCTATGCAGCATTTTCTCAGCGAGCAACTGCCCCGCAGCCAGAACGACCTGGAGGCGCTCTTTGATCGCCACCGGGGTGACTTTATTCCTGCGCTGGAAGCGGCCGATGAGCGTTTGTATCAGGCGATGTCGGGGTATCAGAAGGTTGCAAAGCAGCTGAAAGGAAAGATCAATCTTGCCCTTGCCAACAGTATGGCGGATCTGAAATTCCAGTTGCAGAATCTGGTCTATCCCGGATTTCTCGTGCAGACACCTCCGGAATGGCTGGCAGAGTTTGGACGCTACTTTGAGGCGGCCCTTATCCGGTTAGAGAAGATGTCACGGGAAATGGGGCGGGAACGAGAATTTCTGCACACCATTGAGCCCTTGTGGTCCCGTTATGCCAGCAAGCGGGACGAGCAGCAACGTCAGGGGGTGCGGGATCCGGAATTGACTGTGTACCGCTGGATGCTGGAGGAGTTCCGTGTCTCCTTCTTCGCACAGCAACTGGGCACAGTAGTGACGGTTTCCGTTAAACGCCTGGACAAACAGTGGGAACTGACCCGGGTCTAGTTCGATAGCAGGCGTGTTGCACTAATCCGGTGCCCATTGCACGGTTTGCTGGCGGGCAAAAGCCGAAGACTGTGTTAGTATTTCCGGCAGCATGAAATTCAAGTCTTCTGTTTTCATAACCATGACGTGGGGTTAGCGTGATTAAAGCCGTCATTAGCGGAACCGGCCTGTACACACCGCCGGCAACCATCGATAACGACGAGCTGGTTGAGGCATATAACCAGTACGTTGAGCTTTTCAACTCCGAGCATGCGGACGACATTGCTCGGGGCGATGTGGCGCCGTTGCAGCCATCTTCTTCGGCCTTTATTGAGAAGGCATCGGGCATCAAGCGTCGGCATGTTATCAACAAGGACGGCATTCTCGATCCGAAACGGATGATCCCCTTCATTCCGGACCGAGGTAATGACGAGCCCTCTGTGCAGTGCGAGATGGCGTTGGTGGCTTGTAAAGAAGCGCTGGAACAGGCTGGCAAGACCGCTGATGATGTGGACGCCGTAATTGTTGCTTGCTCAAATCTGCAGCGGGCCTACCCGGCCATTTCCATCGAAGTGCAGCAGGCCCTCGGGGTTAACGGTTTTGCCTATGATATGAACGTTGCATGCAGTTCTGCCACGTTTGGCCTTCAGGCAGCCGTGAATTCTGTCGAGAATGGAGCCGCACGATCTGTGCTGGTGGTAAGTCCCGAGATCTGCTCCGGGCACCTGAACTTCCGGGATCGAGACAGCCATTTCATCTTCGGCGATGCGTGTACGGCCATCCTGGTGGAGCGAGAGGAAGATACCAGTGCCGGGCAGGGTTTCGAAATTCTCGGCACGAGCCTGAAGACCAAGTTCTCCAATAACATCCGTAACAATTTCGGTTTTCTCAATCGAGCGGATGAGTCCGGTATTGGTAAGCCTGACAAGTTGTTCATCCAGCAGGGACGGAAAGTGTTCAAGGAGGTTTCACCACTGGTAGCCGAAACCATTCTGAACCAGTTGGAGGGGTTGTCACTTGCCCCGGGTGACCTGCGTCGCATGTGGTTGCATCAGGCCAACCTGAACATGAATCAGCTCATTGCCCGGAAAGTGCTGGGTCGTGATGCCACGGAGGATGAGGCTCCAGTTATTCTGGATGAATACGCCAACACCAGTTCGGCAGGCTCCATCATCGCCTTCCACAAACACAAAGAGGATTTCAACGCCGGCGACCTCGGGGTAATCTGCTCCTTCGGTGCCGGCTATTCAATCGGAAGCGTGGTCGTTCGCCGCCGATGATTGAGTTTCTGTTCGGCTGCCAGGGCCTCCCGAGTGCCTGGCAGCTGGGCTGATGTCCCCGTTTTTCTGTCAGTGTCCACAGTTTCCGCATAACCCCTCCCGCGTAATCCTCAACTTATCGGTATCCATGAGAACTGAGCCGGGTTCGAGGCTGGCATTCCCGACCAGGTCGGCGTATGTTTCAACCACCACGGTGGTCGGGTGGCTGTGCTCTTCCAGAAATGGTGCGCCGGCCTTTATAATGGCGGGCCTGGGGGCTCATTAGGGGCCATAGACCAAGAGAGGTGGCCAGACCATCCGGGCTTCCTCTAAAAACGTGGAAATAAACCGTATTGTTGACGTGGCTGTAAGCATTTATGTCGCCCCAGCGAAGGGTCGCTGGGGACAGGCTGTTGACATGATTTCCCGGTACCGACATCGGGTTCTTTCAAAACAACGGTTTGAATAATGATAAAAAAGCGCCGGTATTTTTGATGAATCGTAACGTTATTAACAACCCAAGAGCTGACGATGAGACAACTTTTTTCCCGGCGCTGGCCTTCCGCCCTGATACTGATGACGCTGTTGTCCTCCGTGCCTGTCTGTCAGGTTTCAGCACAGGCAATGCTGGAACCCGCGCCTGCGGGGGCAGCCCGTGTTGACACAAAAGATCCCTACGAAGATTGGAATCGCAAGGTTTTCCGGTTCAATGAGACTATTGATCGCTGGGTCCTTAAGCCGGTAGCCCAGACTTACCGCACCTTTATGCCGAACTTTGCCGACCGGGGGATCACCAATTTCTTCAACAACCTCCAGGAAGTCAGAAATTTCACCAACAGTCTGTTGCAGCTGAAGGGCGAGTCGGCGGTCGTCGCGGCCGGTCGCTTTACCTACAACACGGTGTTTGGCCTTGGCGGTCTTATTGATGTGGCTACCGTCTTTGAATTGCCGGAAAGACCGGAAGATTTCGGCCAGACTCTGGGGTATTGGGGCTCGCCCTCCGGGCCTTACCTCATGCTTCCCTTTCTTGGGCCATCCAATCCCCGACATTTTGGTGGTCTAGCTACCGATGGCTTCGTCCTCCCGTCTCTTTGGAATTATGTTGAGAGTCCGGAAAACTACTACGCGCGTGCGCTTCAGATCGTGGATAAACGGGCCGATCTGATTCCGGCGGAGAGCTTTATTTCCGGAGATCGGTACATCTTTGTGCGCAATGCTTTTCTTCAGCGCCGAGAATTCATGATTAATGATGGTAAGGTGGTGGAGGATCCGTTTGCTAGCGGCGACGATGAAGATCTGATGCTTGAGGGTTTCTGAGTAGGGCGAGTGGAATTGGGAGGTCAGCGGTGATCAAGGATCCAAGGATTAGCAAATTCCGGAAGATGCTGGCTGAAGCGCCAAATTACGAGGTGTGGAAGGCGGCGGCACTGGAACTGGATTTCCTCGAAGGTAACGCCGACTGGAAGGAAGATTTTGCCTCTGAATTTTATCATTACGAGCTTGTTTATGATCGTTTGAGTAACCTCAAGCAATATCGGCAGCAAAATGATTTTGATCGGCTGAAAAGGGCGATAAGGGAAGGGTTGCACCATGATCTCGGAAATATGGGGAATCCGGCTCTTTACACGCGCTCCAGGGTGGGCACCAAGCACCTTATCGAGGAGTACATCACCCAGGTATGCGAAGCTCTAGACTTTCTGTGTGATCATCCGGTCCCCGACTTTCCGATTGCTGACAAACTCCAGTTTTTTCGCGATACCCTGACCAGCTATGGCCGCCCCGCGCTGCTGCTGAGCGGCGGCGCTACTTTGGGCATGTTTCACTTTGGCGTCATCAAAGCACTCTGGGAGAAGGGACTGTTGCCGCAGGTGATTGCCGGGTCCAGTATTGGTGCCATTATTGCCGGTATGCTCGGAGTTCACACCGACGCGGAAATTCCCGAAATGCTGGTTCCCGAAAACCATGACCTCAAGGCGTGGAAATGGCGCGGGCTACTGAGCGCTGTAAGGGGCGATGGGTTGATGGATCAGGAACAGCTCCGCTCCTGTCTGAAGGCCAACATCGGCGAATATACGTTTGAGGAGGCATACCAGCGGACCGGGCGCTCCATCAATGTAAGCGCGTCACCGGTGCAGACCCATCAAAAAGCGCGTCTGTTGTGCGGTTATACCTCTCCCTATCTCATGGTTTGGAGTGCCGTGCTTGCCAGTGCTGCAGTGCCGGGAATTTTCCCACCGGTGACATTGATGAAAAAGGACATCCATGGCAATGCTCTGCCATACATGCCGAAGTTGAAGTTCGTGGACGGTTCGGTGGTAAGCGACCTTCCGATCGAACGTCTTATGCACCTGTATGATGTGAACTTTACGATTGCCAGTCAGACCAACCCGCATGTAGTTCCTTTCCTCAGTAACCGTGGCCAGGACGAAAAACTGTCGATCTCCAGCCTGCCCATGCATCTGCTGAAGTCGGAAGTCCAGTTTCATGGCCAGGGGGTTTTTGATTATCTGCGAAAACGGGTTAAGCCGGAGTTACTCCGTCAGGTGTCGGGCCAGTTGTATACGATCATGGCACAACGTTATTCAGGTGATGTGACCATAGCGCCGTCATACTCACTCAGGGATTATCGGCGCATGCTGTCCAATCCTGAGCCTGCCTATGTCCGGGAGATGATCCTGGCAGGTGAGCGCGCGACCTGGCCCAAAATCTCCATGATTCGTTCCCACGCCCGGATCTCCAAGACCCTGGAGCGCTGTGTCCGGCGCCTTAAGCAGCAGACCCGGCATACCGCAGAGCTCAGGCTGATAAGTAATGCCGATACCGGGGTTTCGTAGGGTGACAGCCTCGCGAGCCGGGCGGTATGATACCGCGATACAAAGCCGGGGCTGGCTATTGGCCGATCAACCCGACGCCTGAGTACCAGACTGGATACCCATGTATTACGAATTTTTTGGCTTTCGGGAACCCCCGTTTTCCATAGCGCCTGACCCTCGGTATCTATACCTGAGCGAGCGCCATAAAGAAGCGCTTGCCCACCTTATGTACGGTGTTAAGGGGCAGGGCGGCTTTATCGTCATTACCGGTGAAGTCGGTACCGGAAAAACCACTGTTTCCCGTTGTTTCATTGAAAATGTGCCGGACAACGTCGATATCGCACTGATATTGAACCCGCGGCTCTCCGCCAGGGAACTGCTGTCTTCCATCTGCGATGAACTGGAGATCCCGCACGGTATCGGGGCCAGCATCAAGGAACTGGTTGATCTGATCAATCAGGATTTGCTGAAAGCCCACGCCGCAGGCCGACACAAAGTCCTTATGATTGACGAGGCGCAGAACCTGTCCGCCGATGTGCTGGAACAGCTGCGTCTTTTGACCAACCTCGAAACGGCCGAAAAGAAGCTGCTCCAGATCGTCTTGCTGGGCCAGCCGGAACTGCAACAGATTCTCGAGTTGCCAGAGCTTCGACAGCTCAATCAGCGGGTCACCGCACGCTACCACCTGGACGCGATTGGCAAAGGCGAGTTGGCGGCTTACCTGCGCTATCGCCTGAGTGTTGCCGGTATGCGCGGAGACATTTTCTCCCCTGGTGCGATTCAGAAGCTGTACCGGCAAAGCCAGGGTATTCCCCGCCTCATCAACCTGATCAGTGATCGTGCCCTGTTGGGTGCCTATGCGGAAGGTGAGCATCAGATTACCACTGCTCATATCCGCCAGGCCGCGAAAGAGGTCCGGGGGGCTGCTACCGGGAAGGTATCGGGCAGAAGCGGACAGGCTGCTGATCGATCACGATACCTTATGCTTCTGGCCTCCTTTCTATTGGCAGTAATTGGAACGGCATGGTTATTGGAGCGATGGCCTCTAAAGGGTGCCGTGCCCGTTGAAGAAAACGCACCTGTGCAACCGTCTGGTGTCATAGAGCGTGAGGCCCCCGATAGCCTATCGGAACAGCCGGATGGAAAAATGGAATCGGGGCAACCGTCGGGGGGAGTTCCGGAAGCAGGGGAGGCACCGGCGACTTTCAGTTTTTCCGAACAGACGGTGAACCTGGCTGATGCCTTCCGGTTATTGTTCGATGTCTGGGGGCGAGAGTATCGGCCGTCCGAGTTTCCCATGGCGTGTGACTTTGCGCTGGAGGAGGGCATGGGCTGCCTTGAAAAGCAGGGTAGCCGAAGAAGTCTGGAGTTTCTCAACCGGCCCTCAATACTCTTGCTTCAGGATGGGGCGGGAAACCGGAGCTATGTGGTCCTGCGCAGCCTGAAAGGCGACCTGGCTGAAATTATGCTGTCGGATGGATCTCGGGAATTCTCGTTTGCCAGTATCGAACCCTATTGGTTTGGCGAGTATCGTGTGCTTTGGCGTTTACCGGAGTTCCAGACTGGTGATAAGTTCTACGGCAATGGGGCCGGCGAGCAGTTGTGGATTGGATCGCGAATGATGGAGCTGGCTGACAAACTTGGTAAGTCCTCAGCCGAGAGCGCAAAGGTCAAGCGAATGCCTTCGGAAGCCCAGGTCCGCTGGTATCAGGAGCGCAAAGGCCTGACTGTCGACGGCATAGCAGGAGCCATGACCATTATTCAGATGAACAACGACCTGGAAATCTCCGTTCCCAGACTGGTTCCATCAGAGCGTCCAGGGCGGGGTTAGTCTTATGTCCTACATACTGGATGCACTCAGAAAATCGGAGACAGAGCGCCGCCAGGGCCAGATACCGGATCTGGGTCAGCAGGTTCAGTTGATTCACCGCCCCCGAAAAAAGCCGGTTTCTCCGATTGTGTGGATCACTGTTGCGCTACTGTTGAATGCGGCGGTGCTGGCCGTGATTTTCTGGCCTGACATGTTCCCGCGTGACCTGATCGAAACGTCTTCACCTTCGGAACCTGTACCCGCCATCCCGGAAGTAACGCCGCTTGCAGTCACGGCGGAAACGGCAGGGAACGCTGAAGCCGCGGCAGTTTCCGAAGATGCGGTCACGGCCAATGGAACCAATACCAGGGACGTATTGGTGAAGCAACCACCAGAGCCTGAACAGGCTTTGGCTGAGAGCGGCCTCAATGTCGATGTCCTGCCCGAACGTGAACGCCCGACTATTATCGTGCCCTCTTCTTCGCCGGCCAGTGACAATCCGGCGTTGCCGGAACCCGAGCTGACTGGCAGGGTTCCGCACCTGGTTGAGCTACCCCTTTCTTTTCAAAAGAGTGTTCCTGATTTGACCTTTAACAGCCATATATACTCCTCCGATCCTGCTGCACGCCGTGTGATGATCAACAACAATTACCTGCGCAGGGGCGACAGCTTTTCAGGGCTTGTTGTCGATAATATTACTGAGGATGGCGTGGTCCTGAGCAAGCAGGGTCAGCGTTTCCGGGTTGGTATTGTCCGGGACTGGGTGAGCCCGCGCTGATGGCCTTAACGGATGAAATCAAACAGCAGATTCAGCAGGGATATCGGGATGTTCTGGCGGGCAAAGACATACGGGCCCGTTACGGCCAACGCCTGATGATCGCCGAGATTGCCCGCTATATGGGCGATATTACCGACAACGACGGGCAACGGACATCACCACCTTCGACCTGCGTGGTTGAGGCGGGTACGGGTACAGGCAAGACCCTCGCGTACCTGATAGCGGCCATTCCGGTCGCAAAGGCGCTAGGGAAAACGCTGGTGATTTCCACTGCAACCGTGGCCCTGCAGGACCAGATCGTACTTAAAGATCTGCCAGACCTGAAAAAGCACAGCAAAATGGATTTCAGCTGGACCCTTGCCAAGGGCCGTGGGCGCTACCTGTGCATGTCCCGACTGGAAGCCCGTCTGCATGACGAGGGAAATGGTGACAGCGATACCATGCCCCTGTTTCTGCTCGACGGTCATCAAAGTGAAGAACCAGGCACCCGGGCCTTTTTTGAGGAAATGCTGGCGAGCTACGGTTCCAGAGAGTGGGATGGTGATCGGGATCACTGGCCGGAGCAGATTCCGGATGATGTCTGGCGCCAGGTAACCACCGATCACCGCCAGTGCACAAACCGTCATTGCAGCTATTTCGACAGTTGCGCCTTCTTTGATGCCCGTAAGGATCTTGATGACGCAGACATTGTTGTGGCCAATCATGATTTAGTTCTGGCAGATCTGGCATTGGGCGGCGGGGCTATCCTGCCTGAACCTGAAAATGCCCTGTTCATCTTCGATGAGGCGCACCACTTGCCGGACAAGGCGCTTAATCATTTTGCGGCGTCTGTTCCATTGAACTCTACCCGGCAGTGGCTAAAACAACTGTCCCAGGCGTTAAGCAAAATGCAGCCCTACCTGGCGCCCGCTACCCAGGGTGCAAAGACTCTGGATCGAATCAGCACAGCTTCCCGTGATGTGGATTTGGCACTCAGCCGGGTTTATGAAGAAGCTGAGCAGAATACCGGCTGGGAGTTCAATGAGGAACGCCGGACAGCGCAGTGGCGCTATCCGGAAGGGGAGTTGCCCGATGGGCTGGCAGAACTTGCAGCAGAAACGCGCATTGCTACCGCTAACCTGGTTCGTCAACTTGGTTCCCTGGCAGATGAACTCCAGAGCGCGTTTGATGAACGGAAGGAGCATGAGATAGACCGGGATACGGCCGAAGCCTGGTTCCCGGTGATTGGCTCCTTTCACAGTCGGTCTGAGGAACAGTTGCGGCTGTGGGCGGCCTGGAGTGAGCAAACGGGGAGTGAGCAGGCCAAGACTGCAGATGAGAAGGAAGGGGCGGGGCAGCCTGGAACCGGCGCTTCCAGCTACAGAAGTCCTCCACCGGCCCGGTGGGCCCTGAAACAACGGTGGGATCATGCGGAAGACATCACCTTGTATAGTTCTCCGGTTCTGGCTGATAACCTCC
The DNA here is from genome assembly GCF_023657445.1 of Marinobacter sediminum. Lineage (NCBI taxonomy): Bacteria > Pseudomonadati > Pseudomonadota > Gammaproteobacteria > Pseudomonadales > Marinobacteraceae > Marinobacter > Marinobacter sediminum. The sequence goes on from NZ_JAGTWY010000001.1 coordinate 1,095,723, forward strand.
TTTACTCCCGCCTCTGGTCCCGAACCTATGGTGCGGTTCTGACCAGCGCTACATTGACCGCCCTTGGCCGGTTTGATCGTCTGAGGACTCGTGCCGGACTGCCAGAAGCGACGCGTTATCTCGTCGTCCCCAGCTCTTTCCGTTACGCTGAAATGGCCACTGTGGAGGTTCCGGCCATGTCGGCGATGCCTACCGACGATGCATTCGTGGATGAACTGATTGAACGCTTGCCAGGGCTGTGGGCCGGGGAGAAGGCCACACTGGTACTTTTCACATCCCGGCGTCAGATGCAGCAGGTTCGGGATGCACTTGCGCCCGAGTACCCGGACCTGATCATCACCCAGGATGATATGGCAAAGGGCGAGGTGTTGCGCCAGCATTGCAGTCGCGTGGATGCCGGCCGCCCGAGCGTCCTGTTTGGTGTCGCAAGCTTCGCCGAGGGTATCGACCTGCCAGGGAAGTACCTGCACCACGTTGTCATCACCCGATTACCGTTTTCCGTTCCGGATGATCCTATTGAAGCGAGCCTTGCCGAGTGGGTGACCCAGAGGGGAGGCAATCCGTTCATGGAAATTACGGTTCCGGGGGCGTCCATCAAGCTGGTGCAGGCGGTAGGCCGTTTACTGCGCACCGAAAATGATACGGGCCGGGTGACTATCCTCGACCGACGCATCGTTGCCCGACGTTATGGGCAGCTGCTGCTGGACGCATTGCCGCCTTTCCGGCGCATTATTGAGCGCTGATTCCCACTGATCTTCCTGGCATAAAAAAAGAGCCAGCCCTCGCGGGTTGGCTCTCATCAAAAGGGTTCTTTCGAACCCGGGCGTCGAAACAACGCGGAACAAGAAATCTGAAGGCCTGAAGTTTCAGAATTCAGGGTGAGGTGTTTGCCTCACCGTTGGAAGAATAATAGGGGAATCGAGGGCGTAGACGGATCGTCCAAAGGGCGTAGTCGGCGTAAAAAGAGATCGCAAAATGTGACGCAAGTCTCAAAATGGTTGCATTTGACTCACGAATCCAGCAATCCCAGATCCCGGGCCCGGGCAAGCGCTTCGGTGCGTCGGCCTACACCTAGCTTGCCATACAGGTTTCGGATGTGCGCCTTGACGGTGGTCGGCGCCACCTCCATCGTCGCCGCAATCTCCTTGTTGGCGTGACCTTCATTGATCAGCGTGAGCACCTGCTTTTCCCGGTGGCTCAGGGGTTCCTGAAGGGGAGCGGCTTCGGCGTTGGTTTTGATTACGGGCGTCGGCGATGCAGCATCAGAAGGCTCACTTTTTGCGTTCGCCTGTTCCCTGAGCATGGTGACAAGGTTGGTATTCCAGGATCCTGGCGCTTTCAGCAATGGTAAGTCCAACAGCAAGGCCCTTAACCGCGGACTCTCCTCGGCAAACAGGCGCATGAACCCCGCATCAGCAGCTTTGATAATGGCGCGATTCAGCATTTCCTGAGCCTCCTGGCGCCGGTTTTGACAATCCAGAGCCTCTGCATAAACCAAAAGGATCTCGACCAGGTGTCGGTTGTGGGCAGATCGTTCTGCGGCAGGAATCAATTTCGAAAGTATTTCCTGGGCTTCTCCGGGCTGGTCAAGCGCAACCTTTACCCGGGCAATACTGATCAGGTTCTGCTCCCGGTTCAGTGGATTGGTGAACCTGTCATCGTCCGGTGAGCCGAGGCAGGCGCGGGCTTTTTCCGGGTGCCCGGTCGCCAGAAAGCAGCGGGCCAGTAACGCAGAACTTGCGGGTGGCTCAAAAACAATATGATCCCTGCGCCTGCGGCCCATGTCGGCGGCATCTTCCAGCACTTCTATCGCCTCCTGAAAACGCCCCTCACTGAAAGCAAGGTGACCTCGAACGTACTGGATCACAACGTGCTGGCCTGCTTCGGTGCCACCACGAACATGCTCCAGAAGAGGGGCCAGATGCGTTGCCGCCAGCTGTGGTTCGTTGCGTTCCCGGTAAATTTCGGTAAGGGCACTGTTTTGCCAGCAGGAGATCAGGCGCGGCTGACTGGGGTCAGCGTAATGCTGGTCGACCCAGCGCCGTACCTCGGTGCAGGTATCAAGCGCCATTTCGATATCGCCACGATTGTACTGGATCCACGCGAGCAGGCCGCCACTGGAGAGCACGGTGCTGGGCTTTCGCTCAACCTGGCCATACCGCACTGCCGATTGAAGCGCTTCTTCAGCGTCTGCAAGATCGCCTTTACCAAAATAGTCCAGGCCGAGACCATAGTAAGTGACGGACTTGAGGGGAATCTGGGTGTGGTCGATATCCTTGAGCACCTGTCGTGTCAGGTCACTGGCGTTCTTATCATCGCTGCGGGTTCTCGCCAGGTAGGAGCGAATCAGTGATATTTCACTCTGCAGGCCGAGGGCGCCTTCGGCGTCCGGATGAGAATCGGCCACCTGACGGTCCAGAAGATCTTCGAGCGAGAGCAGAAGGGGTTCGAGCGTGTCCACCCGGTTGGCAAAAAACAGCCCCCACACTCTCAGCATCTGCAATTGGGGGCTCTCTTTCACGAACTCGTCGGGCAGGGCCTGAATCCAGTCAAGCACGGGCAGGTGGTAGCCCCCGTGAATCAGGTTGTTGCCATGTTCTGCGAGCACATTGGCCAGCCGTGGCCAGTCCTGGTGATGGACGATCTGGGCAATGGCCTCTTGTACATGGGCGTGATCAAGCAACCATTCAACGGTTTTTTGTCGGAGTCTCGACGCTCTCTCGGGGTCCCTTTGCCCGATTCTCTGAAGCAGGGCGTCACGGAAAAGATCGTGATAGCGGAACCATTCGTTGTGGGTGTCCAGGGGGATCAGAAACAGGTTCTGGGTGAGTAACTGTTGAAGTTGCTGCTGGCTGTCGTTTGCACCCCGAATTGCGTCACACAGCGAGGCGCACAGCCGGGGACAACAAGCTGTGTCCAGAAGAAACCGGGAGACTTCCTCTGACTGCTGGTCCAGCACTTCGGCCAGAACATAATCGCTGATATGCCTCTCGTCGACATCGAGATGGGCTGATTTAAGGTTGGTTGCCGTCGCGCCTTTACCAGGGCTGGGCTGCACACCGCCGGATAGCGCGGAAAGCTGCATGGCCGCCACCCAGCCTTCCGTTCTGCGGCATATGGAGCGTACTTCCTCCTCCGGGATGTTGAGCCCCATTGTGTCATGGAAAAATGCTCGGCATTCCTCTTCCGAAAAGGCGAGCAATCCGGGATGAATGTCCTGCACCCACCGCCGGACCCGCCAGCGTGCGAGCGGCAGGGGAGGCTCGGTACGGGAAGCAATGGTTACCGTGATGCCCGGCGGAAGGTAGTCAATAAAGTAAGCAAACTGGCGTTGGATCTCATTACCGCGGATGAAGTGAAAGTCGTCGAGAACCAGATTCCACGGAGTACCGTCGGCAGACAAAATGTTTATAAGGCCCGTGATTGCCGCGGTAACCGCGTCCACGGAGTTATGACCGAGTTGTTTGCGGCAGTCTTCGACACCTGCCAGGCCTGAATGCTCAAAAGCGCCTATCAGATACTGCCAGAACCGTCGGGATTCATCGTCGTGCTCATCAAGCGAAAGCCACGCGGTTGCAGACGGGGTGCGGGAACACCAATGCGCAACCAGGGTCGTCTTGCCAAAGCCGGCAGGGGCGATGACCAGGTTCAGTCTTTTCGGGCTCCGGGGATCCAATAACTCGCTCAACCGATCACGACGTACAGCGCGAGGATCAGATGTGGGCCGAAGAAATTTGGTGTTAAGCAGCATTGGTTCCCTGAATGCGGAAAGTGTCGATTACGGATTGTGTGCTCTGGTACATACAAGTCAAGGGCTATAGAAACAAAGCGTTGCGTCATTACCTGCGGGAATGCAATTTTGGTCTAAACTGTCTGAGAGGCATTGCCTAGACTCAAAAAGAATGAAAAATAATATTTTTATGCGTATTCTTGGCGAAAGCAAATAATCTTCTCGAACATGCAATCTGCCGAAGGCCGGGAATCCAGGGAGCAACAGAGTCAATGAAATTACAACAGTTGCGATATATCTGGGAAGTTGCGCATCACGATCTGAATGTGTCCGCAACCGCTCAAAGTCTCTTTACGTCTCAACCGGGAATCTCGAAACAGATTCGTCTGCTTGAGGATGAATTGGGGCTGGAGGTTTTTGCCCGCAGTGGAAAACATCTGACCCGAATCACACCCGGTGGTGAAATCATTATCCGGGAAGCAGGAGAAATACTTCGCCGGGTGGAAGGCATCAAGAAGATCGCCCAGGAGTTCAGTAACCAGCGCCGTGGGGATCTTAGCATTGCAACAACGCACACCCAGGCCCGGTATGCGTTACCGTCGATTATCAGCGGTTTTATTGAAGAGTATCCTGACGTGTCCCTTCATATGCACCAGGGCACCCCGATGCAGATCTCCGAAATGGCGGCGAACGGAGCCGTGGACTTCGCCATTGCCACTGAGGCCATGGAGCTTTTCAACGATCTGATCATGATGCCTTGCTATCGGTGGAATCGCAGTGTCATCGTCCCGAAGGATCACCCGTTGGCGAAAATACCTGAGCTGACACTGTCGGAACTGGCTGAATATCCCCTGGTGACCTATGTGTTCGGTTTCACCGGCCGGTCCAAGCTTGATGAGGCGTTTCAGTCTCAGGGACTGACTCCGAAGGTTGTGTTTACCGCCGCTGACGCTGACGTTATCAAGACCTATGTTCGCCTCGGACTTGGCGTTGGCATCATTGCCAGTATGGCCTTTGACCCGAAAGCGGATCCGGATCTTGTCGCCCTTGACGCCCGAAAACTTTTCCGACCGAGCGTGACACGTATTGGTTTCCGGAAGGGGACGTTCTTGCGAGGCTATATGTACGACTTTATTCAACGGTTTGCGCCGCATCTCACCAAGGAAAAAGTGGATGAAGCTGTAGCGCATCAGGGCAGCAGAACGGAAATAGAAGAGCTGTTCAAGGACGTGGAGTTGCCCACCTATTAATCAGGTGGGCTTTGTTGCCTGATTTCCGTTCAACTGCTGGCGATCAGGTTGTCTGCATGGAGCCCGCATTCCTTCTTTGTGGCTTCCTCCCACCACCAGCGGCCTTCGCGTTCGTGCTGACCCGGCAGCACCGGACGGGTGCAGGGCTGGCAGCCAATACTCACAAATCCTTTCTCGTGCAGCTCGTTGTATGGCGCTTCGGACATCCGGATATAGTCCCACACTTCCTTTGATGTCCAGTTGGCGAGCGGGTTGAACTTGATCAGGGTTTTTTCTTCTGTAGAGAACGCTGTGTCCTCCTGAATGACCGGGACATCATTACGGGTGCCGGGGCTCTGGTCCTTGCGCTGGCCGGTAATCCAGGCATCGACCGTCGCCAGCTTCCGTTTCAGGGGATTGACCTTGCGGATGCCGCAGCACTCAGAGTGGCCGTCTTCGTAGAAGCTGAATAACCCTTTTTTGTTTACCAGGTTCTGGACTTGTGTCGTATCCGGGCAGAGAACTTCGATCTCTATTCCGTAATGCTTTCTGACGCGTTCGACAAACTCGTAGGTTTCCGGATGCAGACGGCCGGTATCCAGGGTGAACACCTGCAGGTTGTCGGTGAGTTTGTGGGCCATTTCTATCAGCACAACGTCTTCTGCGCCACTGAAGGAAATGGCGATGCTGTCGTACTGCTTCAAGGCAGCCTTGAGGATTGAACGGGGGCTCTGGCCTTCGAGCTCATCCTGCAGCTGTTGGATGTCGGTCATTTCATCACTACCTGATCTAAATGTGTGAAAAGGTTACCATTAAATGCCTCATAGCCTGAAGGAATGACGATCTATATGGTTATTCCTGCTGCATGAAAATCGCTAGCGCGTAATGCACGATGCATTCCTTGCCGGATTTTCTTATCATACGGCGCTGATATCCGGGGCTGTTCTGCTCCGGCACACCAAACCGTTAATCAGGAGACCACTGTGGAACTCGCATGCCTTGACCTCGAAGGAGTACTGATCCCGGAGATCTGGATCGCGTTTGCCGAGAAGACCGGTATTGAAGAACTCAAGGCCACTACCCGTGACATTCCTGATTACGATGTGCTGATGACGCAACGACTGAGGCTCCTCGACCAGCACGGCTATGGTCTTCCACAGATCCAGGAAGTTATTGGCGAGCTGGATCCGCTGCCGGGTGCGCGGGAGTTTCTCGACTGGCTGCGTGAACGCTTCCAGGTGGTTATTCTGTCTGACACCTTCTACGAGTTCGCCATGCCGCTGATGGCCAAGTTGGGTTTCCCGGCTTTGTTGTGTCACAAACTCGAAGTGGCTGATAATGGACAGATTACCGACTATCTGTTGCGCCAGCGGGACCCGAAGCGCCAGTCAGTTCGCGCATTCCAGTTGCTGAACTACCGGGTGATCGCCGCCGGTGACTCTTACAATGACACCACCATGCTGGGGCAGGCAGAGCAGGGCATTCTGTTCCATGCACCCCAGAATGTGATTGATGAGTTCCCGCAGTTTCCCGCGGTTCATGACTTTGAGGAACTGAAGCAGGAGTTTCTCAAGGCGAGTGCTGTTCACAGCGCGTGACCAGCCCTGACCATGGGGGCAAGATTCTAGCTCGCCCCCTGAAAGCGTTCGAGAAATTCCATTAGCGGTCTGACCTTGGTCAGGGTCTCTTGATACTCACTTTCAGGGTCAGAGTCCGCAACAATTCCTCCTCCCCCCCAACAGCGTATTGTGCCCTTACCGTCACAAAGCATGGTTCGGATCGCAATATTGCTGTCGAGCGTGCCGTCGAGGCCGCGATAGAACACAGACCCGCAGTAAGGGCCACGCCAGTGTGGCTCCAGTTCCCGGATGATCTCCATGGCCCGGATTTTCGGTGCACCGGTGATAGAGCCGCCAGGGAAAGCGTCGAGGAGGGCTTTCATCGGAGTGACACCGTCTGCCAGCTCAGCCCGAATGTGACTCACCAGATGATGAACGTTCCTGAAAGATTCAAGTGAAAACAGCTTGTCGACAATGACGCTGCCTTTTGCCGCGTTCAGACTCAGGTCGTTTCTCAGCAGGTCCACGATCATCAGGTTTTCCGCGCGGTCTTTTGTCGAGGCTTCCAGTTCAGCGGCGTAGGCTGCATCGCTTGCAGGTGTTGATCCTCGTGGGCGTGTCCCTTTAATCGGGCTTGTGGTGACAACCTTCCCGTTGATTTGAAGGAATCGCTCCGGAGAAACGGATAGAACGGACGCATCGCCCACCCGGATGTAGGCGCTGTATGGGGTCGGGTTGGCGGTTGCCAGCGCCTGGAAAGCCTGCCACGGGTCGCCTTTGTAGCTGCCTGTGAATTCCTGGGAAAGGTTTGCCTGGTAGCAATCGCCCGCCTCAATGTATTCGCGGATCGTCTCTACGCTTTTTTTGAATGCTTCCGGCGATTGGCGGGCTGTGAACGGTGAGGCCATTCGCCATGGCTCCGGGTCTGAAGGAGGCGCCGTCGACATCCAGTGGTCCAGTGTCTGGCGTAGCCCGGTAGGGCATTCCGGGTGAATCCAGAGGTAGTAGGTATCGGTGCTTCGATTGTGGCTGGCTGTCCAGAGATAAAACCCGGCAGAGAGTAGCGGCACCGGCAAATCCGGGCAGAGATCTGCCAGCCGTTTTTCTTTCACATATCCGAGTTCGTAACTGAGGAACCCGATCCAGCCACCGGTCAGATAGTCTTTGCCTGCTGGTTCGGGGTGGACGCGAAAGCGATCCGCGAGGGATTCCATCCTGGCCTCCAGAGCCCTGATATCGTTCGGAGCTGAGAGCGGGTAATCAAGGGATAAGGACTCAATGGTGCAGGCGGAAAACCCACTGTATGAGCCGCGGCTCGGACCTTCTCCAACGCTCCCGATATAAACAAAGTCAGACTCACGAGCGGCATGAGATCGCAAGTGCTCGTACTGATGTTGATTAATCGGTGATGTGACGGGGAGATTCAATTTGCCCTCGGAAAAATCGGAAGAATGATAATCAGGCCACAAAACGGGCATTGTCGGTGCGCGAGTGCCACTGATCTAATAAAAGAGTCACATACCGCGACGGCCTGCTGTGAACCGGAGTATCGGTATTCTAACCGAGTCGGCCATTTGTCGCGTGGTAATCATCGCAAATAAAACAGGAATAATAAGCCATGGCGTACCTTAAAAAGTCCCTTTTGAATGCCACTTTGCTCTCTGTGTTTCTCGCTGCGCCGTTGGTGAGTGCAGAAGAAGCTCCTACAGCAGAGGTTCCGGAAAACAGCGTGATTTCTGATGGAAAGCTCACCAAAGAAGAGTTGGCGCAATACGCGGTAATAGGTCAGCGTCAGGTCGTTTATCTGACGGAAAAGGCGACAGATGAGTACTCTGATGAACTGGCGGACGCCAAACCTAATATGCCTGGTGCGTGGATGCTTCTTGACGACGGTAAGACGGTAAAACGGATCAATCTGGACTCGCAGGCCGGCGATGCACCGGCGCAGGTACGCATACTCATGTACCGGGCTGCCCTAAAATCTATCGCCAGGCGGGGCAAGATCAATGCGGCGGCAATTCTGTACACGGGTAAAGTCAATGAAGATAGCGACAAGGAAGCCTTGGTGATTGAGCATGAGCATCGACTGGGGATTTCAGGAAATAAAGTCATTCCTTTCGAGGTGAAGAACGGGAAAGTATATTATTCAGAGCCGGTTACGAGCAAAAAGCCTTTTCAAATGTTTTATGACAACAAATCTGAGGCTCTTGCTAACCAGGGTTGAGATGAGAAGTAGTCGCGATTTGTTTCAGGTTGTAAGTGCTGGGTAAAGAAGTGTGAATGCAGTCACGGACTAGGACTGTAAAACAATCTTAAATGGAATTGTGGAGTAACGGACTCCACACCCAAAACTAAAAGACTCAGATAAGAACAAAATGAGTTTATAAGGAGATAAGAATGAAAGGCCTGAAAAAAATTGCTCTTGCAACAGCTATCGCCGCGGCTCCGTTTGCTGCCAACGCTGAACTGCAAGCCATGAACGACGGCGCGATGGGTAACGTTACCGGCCAGGCCGGTGTGACCATCGAGCTGGAAACCAAGGTTAGCATCGGTCAGTTCAAATACACCGATGAAGGCTCTTTCGCGGTTAATGACATCGTTCTTGGTGGTGCCGGTGTCACTGCTGAGGGTGCCACTGCCGGTTATAACGACCTGTTGGACCAACTGAAGATTGATATCGACGTTGCTGATGACGGCGACGCCACCATTGCAGTTCACACCCTCGACGGCAATCCGATCGACTGGGGTATGACTGTTGGCTCCATGGAGCTGCAGGCTGGCGCTACCGGTACTGACAGCACTACCCTGATCTCCAACATGAGCGGCTATGGTAACCTGGCTCAGCTGGATATCTCAGTCGATACCGCAACTGATCACCTGAACATTGCTGCTGCGTTCGACGTGACGGACATGGACTTCGACGTTGAGTTCCTCGGCGTTGGTATCCGTGACATGGTTATCACCGGTGCCGGCAAAAACTTCGACTATGATGGCGATGGTTCTGTATTTAGTGCAGACGCTGACGGCGAATTTGGCCTCACCGATCCGCAAAAATTGGGCGTTCTGTCCGCTTATGCTAACGTGAACCTTGACGTCTACAAAGGCGCCGGTCTGGGTGCTTCTACTGCAACTGGCGTGCTGCGCGTTGACGTTAACAACGTTTACATGGACATGTCCGTCGGCGCCATCGAAATCGGTGGTACTTCCATCGGTTCCGTCGCAATGGATAACGTTGCGATTACCAACACCAAGCTGGCTGTCTACGGTCACTAATCTGACCTGACACCAGAACTGGTGAAACGCCCCGCATTGCGGGGCGTTTTTTTGGGTCTTGAAATTATGAGGCCCAAAGAAAAACGGCAACCCGAGGGCTGCCGTTTTTTTGCGTTTAAAAGGTCCGGGTTATCGATCCGGAACCGCAATAGAAAGATCAAACCCGCCGCCCGGCCTGGGTGTCAGGCTGATAGGGCCCTGGTTGATCGCTTGTGGAATCTGAATCTGATCTATGCCCGGCGGGTTACCGATCGAGAAGTTCAGGTTCTGTCCGTCAAAACCGATGCCCAGCTGATCATTCAGGAAGGTCTGGGTAAACGGCTCATCCGGAATCTCCATCTGCTGCCCAAAAACCAGGGGCGGAATCGTCGGGGTAAATTCTGCCAGTGGTTGTGCGTTCGCCAGTTCTTCCTGGGGAAGCAGCAGGGCCCGCCTCAGAAATTCTTCCTCGGCGCTTTCGAGGGCATCAGTTTTCCCTTCATCAACGTATCGCTGCAGGGCATCCCTGTAAGCTTCTTCTTCGGCTTCGCTCAACACAGGTTCGCCAGGAGAAATTGTGAGCGAGCGGATGATACGCTGTCGGTCCGCTTCAGACTTTCTCCGTTCTTTGGGGACCACAATGACGGCAGAATCCTTTACGTAGGTTTCCACCATTTCGTCCGATGTCATGGTCTGAACGTCTGCCATGACCGGAAGGGCTGCAGTGATACCGGCAATTGAGGCGGCAAGCAGGTGTCGGCGTTTCATAATCGGGCCTTTTCATGTGATAACGCTGATACAGGACGATTCTGACACTGCTTTGGTCAGCGCACTCCTTAAAGGGAGTATTCTGCTTGTCTCTGACTAATTCAAGCCGGATCTGTCGAGTTTGTGATCAGAATCTTTGAATTTCCAGTATTGTTATAAAGCCCTGTAAAGACGGGGGTATATTCCCGGAACCTTTCATAAATACACCGGCCTCAAGGGTACAATGAGAAAATTCTTCAGGAAGCGCTGGCAACGATGGGTGAATCGCCGTATTCCCCGTTCGGATGCCCAGATTTTTAACCAGAAAAACATCTTCATCCTGCCCACTGGTCCAGGTGTCGTGTTTGGTGCCTTGCTGTTGATCATGTTGATTACCGGAATCAACTACCAGAACAGTCTGATTTATCTCATCACGTTTCTTCTTGGCGCCGTCTTTGTCGGAGCCATGCACCAGACCCACCGCAATTTGTCTGGCCTGGAGCTTAGCTTGGTTCAACCCGGAGAGGGCACCGCAGGGGAGGAGGTTCCGTTTCGGTTTCGTGCGACAGCAGGGCGGGATGATGCCATTGCCGTTGTTCTTTCCTGTGAGGAATCTTCACTTGCGCCAATGCATGTTCCGGCCGGCCAGGCTAAGGATCTTGTGTTGCCGGTGCCATCTGCTCACCGAGGGTACCTTCGGCCTGACCGCATTCGTATTGAAACCCGATTTCCGTTTGGGCTTCTGAAAGCATGGTCCTGGGTTCGGCCCATCTCAGCGGCGATCGCTTTTCCCAGACCCTTGCCGGCCCCGGACGTTTTGAGTTCAGTCGATGACGGCGATGAGTCATCCATTGCGCGTTCTGTCGAAGGGAATGATCACGTAGACCTTCGTCCCTGGCGGGAAGGTGACTTGAGCCAGAGAGTGATGTGGAAGCGCTTTGCCAGGAACGGGCAAATGGTTGTAGCGGACTGGGAAGGAGAAAGCGGCAGCCCCGACTGGTTGGATTTTAACGCCTTTCCGGGAATGGATAATGAATTACGGTTGAGTTACCTGGCATGGCTTGTTCGGGAGAGGGAGCGTGTGGGGGCCAGGTTTGGACTGAATCTGCCTGGGCAGATCATAGAGCCGGATTCCGGACCGGCCCATGCGTTGAGGTGTCTCCGTGCGCTTGCTGTCTGGGGTGAGGAAAAGCCCCGAGATACGGTGCCTCAGGCCCATGGAACCCGCGTCAGAGGCGTTGATAACACGATGGATCGCCAAAGAGGGGCGAGGGTATGAGTGGCAGGTACCGGCTTTCCCCTGGCGAGCCGACCAATGCGTCGGCATCAGTCAGCCTGCCTTCCAGGGCCTTGCTTTGGCTCATCGCCAGTTTCGCACTGTCGCTGATGCCTCAGTGGGATCGGCTCCCGCTTTGGCTGGTTGCCGCTTGCGTTGTGCTGGCGGCATGGCGATGGCTGGCACAATATGGTCGCGTGCGCTTGCCCGGCCGCTGGCTGCGAACCGGCATCATGCTTGTGCTGATCTCGGTCTATGTGGCTACGGTTCAGGGCCGGTTTACCGTGGATACGGCGGCTTCTTTCTTTGTGCTTGCTGTTGGCTTGAAATGGCTGGAGACCCGAACCGTACGGGATTTTTACGTGCTCTTTTTTATTCTGGTGTACCTGACCACGGTGAACTTTCTTTTTCACCAGGAAATTCTCTGGACGCTGGTCAACCTGACTTCCATCGCGCTTTTGCTGGTTGGGCTACAGGTCCTGAACGCACCCGATTTACCAAAGGGCATGCAGTCAGGCTGGCGACGGCTCGTGTTGTTGCTGGTGAAGGTTCTTCCCATTGTGGTGCTGTTGTTTATCTTCTTTCCGCGCATGGCGCCGCTCTGGAGTGTCCCCCTGGTTTCGGGCGAGGCAAGAACGGGGATTAGCGACACAATGCGCCCCGGCGATATATCCAGCCTTGCCCAGAGTAGTGAGCGCGCTTTCCGGGTGACCTTCGGCGGGGAAATGCCGGAATATCGTGACCGGTATTGGCGCGGTCTGATACTGGACTACCTGGATGGAGAAACCTGGAAACAGGGCCGCACTGAAGTGTTTGAGCGACCCGGACGGGTTGCGGTGGATGGGGGCATCGGCGACCTCAAATCCGGGGAATACGACGTGCTACTGGAGCCTACGGATCAGCGCTGGGCCTTCGGGCTGGAGGGGTCTCGTGCGCTATCCGACAATGTTATCGAGGAATCGGAGGATCTTTTCCGTTTCCGCCGCCCGGCAGATTCGGCGGTCCGGTATCGTTTGGGGCCAGAGGGGGCAGGTGTATACGATGACGCCCAACTTGCACCTGCCGAGGCAAGGCGATATCTGCAGCTCCCGTCGGGAGGGAATGCTCGTTCCCGAGAGTTCGCCCGGGATCTGGGAAGCCGGCTTGACGACCTCGGTGTTGTTAGGACTTTGCTGTCCCGTTTTCGGGAACAGGCCTATTTTTACACACTACGGCCTCCCGAAATGCCCGAAGATGGCATCGACACGTTACTGTTTGATGCCAGGCGGGGCTTTTGCGCCCATTATGCGGGGGCCACCACCTTTGTGTTGCGCGCGGCGGGCATCCCTGCGCGAGTTGTCGTCGGGTATCAGGGCGGTCAGAACGGAGCCGGAGGGGATTATCTGATCGTCCGGCAATACGATGCCCACGCCTGGGTGGAGGCCTGGATCGGCGGCCGCGGCTGGGTCCGGATAGACCCCACGGCGGCCATTGCCCCGGAGCGGATTGAATCCGGCTTGCGGGACGCGGTGGCTGATGAGGGGTCGTTCCTGGAGAACGACTGGGCGTCACCACAAAGGTACGGCGATCTTGCGCTTGTCCAGTGGGCGAGCCTGCAGCTGGACCGGATCAACTATCAGTGGCAACGCTGGATCGTTGGCTATCAGGGGCAGAGCCAGATGGACCTGATGTCCCGGTTGCCAGGCGGTATTGGAATGAGGGAGCTTGGCTATCTCACGGCCGGTATCGTCGGTGTCGGGCTTCTTATTGCCGGCTTGTTGTCGGCCTGGCAGATGCGCCGTGGAGAACACCGGGATCGGTTCCGGAGAATCCTCGGGTCATGGCACCAGCTATGTGCGAGCGCTGGCGTCCCGGTGCGCACCGGAGAGACGCCGTCTGCACTGGCGTCACGCCTGGCAAGAGCCAAACCTGTCGCGGCTGATTCTGCGCGACTTTTTGCCCGCATCGTTAACAGCCATTATTATAGCGATGCGCCCGCTGAAGGTGATGATGTCGAATTGAAACGCATGCGACGCATACTCACCACTATGAAGCGACAGCTACGTCGCTCGCATTCAACCGCAGGAAAACGCTCGTGACCGACATTGCCCGTGATATGCCCTGGCTCAAGCGCGCCTGGAGCGTGATCCAGAATCGTTTGACAGAAGACCGGCTTCCCCATGCGCTGATTATCACCGGTGAATGCGGGGTGGGTAAGCGAGCCTGGGCGAACGCCGTGGCTGAGCTGCTCCTGTGCGCGGATCCTGTAAACCGGGACAACGGAGAGCCTGTTGCCTGCGGGCATTGCAAACAGTGCGAACTCTACCGGGCATCAAGTCATCCTGATGTACGGGTCTACGCGCCGGAAAAGTCCAAGATGGTTAAGGTCGATCAGATAAGGGCACTATCGGCGTTTGCAGTGGCATCCCCCCAGGTGGCCCATCACAAGGTCGCGATTATTGATCGTGCCGATCAACTAAATATTAACGCTGCCAATGCCTTGTTAAAGACCCTGGAGGAACCGCTTCCCGACGTAACTCTGCTGTTGCTGCAGGAGAGTGGCCGCCCGGTTTTGCCAACGATTCGCTCACGTTGTCAGATCTTAACCATACCCACTCCCGATTCGGAAACAGCGAATCACTGGTTGGTTGAAAAGGTTCAGGCGATGGATGAGTCCGCAAGGCCGTCGGCCGAAGTTCTGGCCAAGGCGCTGGTGCTCTCTGGCAACGCACCGCGCCTGGCACTGGATTACGCGACAGGGGATTTCATTGGGCTGCGGGATGAAGCCTTTGAGCGCTTCAAGCTGTTTATGAAGGGGCAAATCCCCGTTGCCGAAGCGGCCAAGTCATTTAAGGCGCTGGGGCTGGATAACAGCCTCTGGTTATTTGAAGTCTGGGCTGCAGACCTGGCGCGAATGAGTGCTGGTGGAGAGGCGGTCGATACGGAAGCCAAAGAGATGCTGGGATTTCTGGCACGTACCAATCCGGCCTGGCGGGCCCACGAACTGATGGACATGGTTAAGGAGTCCAGGGCGGCAGGTGTCTACAACGCCAACCCGGAACTGGAGGCCAGCAGGTTGTTGATTGCGTGGCAAAAGCTGATGCCGGTGAAGCGCCGGGCAGGTTGATAACGGCTTAATCAAAGGCCGTTGCACTTTCGCCGCCAACAACTGCTATGATTGCGAAAAGACAGGGGTTTTGTATCCCTGAAAGACGAGTAACCGTGAAACACAAGAAAGGTGTCTGTTATGGGGCCCGGATTTGGTGCACGCAGTGGTATTCTTACCCTGACCATCAAGGACAAGGCGGTGCTTTACGCCGCATACATGCCATACATCCGCCAGGGTGGACTGTTCATTCCGACCCAGAAGCAGTATCAGCTGGGTGATGAGGTATTTCTGCTGCTGAACCTGATGGATGAGCCGGAAAAGATTCCTGTCGCCGGGAAGGTCATCTGGATTACACCAAAGGGCGCGCAAGGCAACCGTGCGGCCGGCATTGGTGTGCAGTTCAACGGAGACGATGAAACTGCTCGCACCAAGATCGAATCTTACCTGGCTGGCTCACTGAGTTCTGATCGGCCCACGCATACAATGTGAGGCCTGTGTCTGCCATGAATGATATTGCCATGTCCACGGCTGCTGCAGAGAGCGCCGCATCGTTCAGTGAATCCGTCTGGACCCTTAAGCATATTCGTCTTGCCGGCCTGAGTTGGCCGGCCCGCCCGCAAGCCAAATGTCGTCGTCCTGTTCTGATGCTTCACGGTTGGCTCGATAACAGCCTGACCTTCGTTAAGCTTGCGCCTGAGCTGACCGGGCTATCCGGTGTTCATTCCGTCGATATGGCTGGTCACGGCCACTCTGGCCATAGGCCGGAAGGCCAGAGTTACCTGCTCATGGATTATGTGGCCGACCTGGCCGAACTTGTGGAGACCCATTTCCTTGAGGCCGGAGATTCACAAGTGGATCTGGTCGGACATTCTCTTGGCGGTATTGTAGGAGCGCTTTATGCGGCTGCTTTCCCGGAACGGGTCCGGAAGCTTGTGATGATTGACAGCCTCGGGGCAATCAGCCGCCCTGTTGAGGAAACGGTTCCCCAGCTCCGTAAAGCTATCAAGAAGCGCATTGCCGGTTCTGGCCGGCAGGTTGTCTATCCGGATATAGAAACGGCAGCCAGGGCGCGGGAGGGCGGACTAAGTCCCCTGAGTCCGGAAGCGGCACTTACCCTGACCCCGCGGAACATGAAGGCGGAAGGTAAGGGCTACGTCTGGCGGACAGATCCGCGTTTGAGGCATCCTTCTCCGCTGATGATGAGCGAAGAGCAGGTTCTGGCGTCCCTGACGGCGATAAGGACGCCCACTCAGTTTGTCAGGGCTGAGAAGGGCTTGTTGTCTGCCAGAAAAGGGCTCGACGAGCGAGCGAACGTTATCAAAACACTTGAGGTCGCTCAGGTGCCGGGAGGCCATCATTGCCATCTGGATGGTGATACCCGCCCAGTCGCTGATGCGGTCAAACAATTCCTAACTGATGAGTAATCCCTTGCTGAAACGCCTTATTTCACTCTATACCATCGCACTGGCAGGACTGTTGCCACTTTCCGCTTTGGCCGTAATCCCTGCTGCTGCGCCTGAGCCGTTTCCACAATCCACTCTGGAGACGACCACTACCATTAGCTCGCCCGGGCATTTGGTGCTTTTCAGTCCAATTCGGGAGGTAAACAACCAGATCCGCTCTGAAACCATGGCACGACTGCCCGTGCTTGGAGAGGGGCGGCTCTATGAAATTGCCCGGGACTCGAGCCGGGAAAAGGCAAGGGACCACTACATCACTCTGTTGCAGGCAAGGGGGGCTCAGATACTTTATCAATGCACCGGCGTTGAATGTGGTCGGAGCAATGTCTGGGCGAACCAGATATTCGGGCAAAGGGTGCTGTATGGTCGTGATGAGAGCCAGGATTACCTCATTGCTGGAAGTGTAGCGAGCGATGGTAGCCGTTGGTTGACCCTTGTTTATACAGTTACCCGCGGGAATCTGAGGGAATATGTTTGGGTAGAGCACCTGGAAGTTGAGCCTGGTGTAACGATTCCTGGCCTAGGGGGCGTTGATGACCGGATTCATGGCCCCGTCATCGTATCCTGGCAGGGTGGTGTCACTTATCGATTTGACTGGTCGGCTACAGATCGGCGTAAAATCGGTGAGTGGTCATCCAGTGAAGGAGCGGTGGTTGTTCTCACTGGATTTTCGTCTCTGGGTGAGGACGAAACGCTGGAGCAGTCCCTGGCGCGCGCGCGCAAGGCGACGGAATCCCTTTCGGAAGTGCTCGCAAAGACTGGCGTTTCAGGGGAGCAGCAAAAACTTATTGTTGTCGGCCCTGCTATCCCGTTGTCGGATCCTGAACGCCAGGGTGATCGGGTGGAAGTGACGGTTATTACGAGGTAAACGGCTATGGGCACATCCAGGGATGATGAGAAGCGCGAGCCAGGGAATAACGGGGAATCAGGCAGCACCGACAGCCTGTCCACAGTTGTCAGAAGCTCGGATGTGTCACCGGCAGCGTCCGGGATTCCTTCGAAGTCACCTTCCCAGACCGGGCGGCGTAAAACGGTCGCTTTGACACTGGGAAGCGGGGGCGCAAGAGGCTACGCGCACATTGGCGCCATAGAGGTCCTGGTAGAGCGAGGCTACGACATTATTGCCATCTCCGGCTGTTCTATGGGCGCACTGGTCGGTGGCATGTTCGCGACCGGCAAAATGCGGGATTACAAGGACTGGGTTACGGGGCTGGGTCAGTTCGATGTATTGAAACTGCTGGATGTCACGTTTAACTCAAGCGGTGCCATTCGCGGAGAAAAGATATTCTCGGTCGTCCGGGAAATGCTAGGCGATACCCGCATTGAAGACCTTCCAATTGCCTACACTGCTGTTGCCACGGATCTTCTGGCTCACAAGGAGATCTGGTTTCAGGAGGGGCCACTTGACCAGGCAATCCGTGCTTCGGTTGCCATCCCCAGTGTTGTAACCCCCCTGGTTCTCCAGGGCCGTGTCCTGGTCGATGGAGCACTGCTGAATCCACTCCCTATTATTCCAACGATTTCTTCCCATGCCGACATCGTTGTGGCGGTGAATCTGAGTGGCGAGGATGACAAGCGCCAGCGTATTCCCGATGCTGCTTTTACCGGTGGTGAGGAGGGCGCGGATATGGATGAGTGGATGGATACGATTCGGGACAAGGCTTCGCGCTGGTTTGATTGGGACACCCTTAAATCCCTTGGAGCGCGCAAACCCGACGATGGCGGGACTCCTGAAGACAAGATTTCCCGTGAGATTCGGAAAAAAGAACACCACAAGGCCGAAGACAAGAAACTTGCCGCTAAGAAGCATCATGACGATCACGAGACCATTGATTGGGAAAAGCTGGGTATCGGCAAGTTTGATGTCATGAACCTCACCATAGAAACCATGCAGAGTGCCCTCGTTCAGTACAAAATTGCGGGATACCCCCCTGATTTGCTCGTTAACGTGCCGAAGAACGCCTGCCGCAGTTACGACTACCATAAGGCACCGGAACTGATTCAGCTTGGACGGGAACGGATGTCGGCCGCCCTGGATCGCTTTGAGGAAAGCCGGAACAGCTCTGGCCCTATGGCAATCTGACCCGGAATAGTCCCCTTGGGAGGCTGCAGTACAGTTGCTAAACAGCGTATAATCGCGCGCTGACATGCTCCGAACGGGAACCGATATCTGTGACCAGCCATATTGATGATCTTCAAAGTGTCCGCGATTTCCTGCGGTACGCGTCTTCGCGTTTTGCTGCTTCACCGCTGTATTTTGGCCATGGCACCGACAATGTTTGGGATGAGGCGGTCCATCTTGTCATGCGTTCCCTGAACCTGCCCCTTGAAAACAATACCCTGTTTCTGGATGCGCGGCTCGTTCGTGAGGAGCGTCAGTTGATACATGAACGAATTGATCGTCGTATCAATGAGCGTGTCCCGCTTGCCTATCTGCTTGGCGAGGCGTGGTTCATGGGTATGCCGTTCCATGTGGACGAGCGCGTGCTTGTGCCTCGTTCACCGATCGGGGAACTCCTCGAAAAGGGGCTTCAGCCGTGGCTCGGTGATAAAGCGGTCGGGCGTGTTCTCGACTTGTGTACGGGAAGCGGTTGTATTGGAATTGGCGCGGCGAGCGTATTTGGCGAAGCGGAAGTGGACTTGTCCGATATATCGACCGATGCACTGGAAGTTGCGGCATCCAATATTGAACTCCATGGTGTCTGTGATCGGGTTCGTACCGTACAATCGGATGTTTTCGCGAATATTGATGGCCAGTACGATGTCATTCTGAGTAATCCGCCCTACGTCGATGCAGAGGATCTGGCGGCT
This sequence comes from Marinobacter sediminum, assembly GCF_023657445.1. Lineage (NCBI taxonomy): Bacteria > Pseudomonadati > Pseudomonadota > Gammaproteobacteria > Pseudomonadales > Marinobacteraceae > Marinobacter > Marinobacter sediminum. The sequence goes on from NZ_JAGTWY010000001.1 coordinate 1,114,875, forward strand.
ATGCCGGATGAATATCGTCATGAGCCGGAGCTGGGATTAGCGGCAGGCTCAGACGGTCTGGAGATTGCCCATCGGATCATCGCCGAGGCTGCCAATCATCTTACCCCGGGCGGTCTGCTGGTAGTGGAAGTGGGCAATAGCTGGGTCGCTCTGGATGAACTCTATCCGGACCTGCCATTGACCTGGCTGGACTTTGAAAATGGTGGTGACGGCGTCTTCCTGGTGAGTGCGGAAGATTTGAGGCAATGGCAGGGCAAAGCTTAAACCAAGTTCTTATAAATACTGGATAAGATACTGAATCATGTCAGGAAATTCCTTCGGAAAATTGTTCACTGTCACCACATTTGGTGAAAGTCACGGTGCCGCCCTGGGTTGCATCATCGACGGCTGTCCTCCGGGACTGGAGCTTTCAGAAGCCGATATGCAGCGGGATCTGGATCGCCGTAAGCCGGGTACTTCACGTCATACCACGCAACGGCGTGAGGCTGATGAGGTCCGGATCTTGTCAGGTGTTTTCGAAGGGAAAACCACCGGTACCCCGATCGGACTCCTGATCGAAAATACAGACCAGCGCTCCAAAGATTACTCCAAAATCTCGGAGCAGTTCCGCCCGGCCCATGCCGACTACACCTACATGCACAAGTACGGTGTTCGTGATTATCGGGGCGGCGGCCGTTCCTCTGCCCGCGAGACTGCCATGCGAGTTGCGGCCGGGGCTGTTGCCAGAAAATTCCTTGAGAAGCGTCTTGGTATCCAGATACGGGGCTACCTCTCACAGCTTGGTCCCATCAAAGCCGAGAAATTTGACTGGAATGAGGTTCACCAGAACCCGTTTTTCTGTCCGGATACTGACAAGGTCGCCGAAATGGAGGCCTATATGGATGCGCTCAGGAAGGAGGGTGATTCCATTGGTGCCCGCATTAACGTGGTCGCGGATGGTGTTCCTCCCGGGCTTGGTGAGCCGGTCTTCGACCGGTTGGATGCAGATCTCGCGCACGCGCTGATGAGTATCAATGCGGTAAAGGGTGTTGAGATAGGCGCAGGTTTTGACAGTGTTGAGCAGAAAGGCACTGAACACCGGGATGAGATGTCGCCGGAGGGGTTTCTCTCGAACAGCGCTGGTGGGATCCTTGGCGGGATTTCCTCAGGGCAACCGATTGTCGCCAGCATTGCGCTGAAACCGACGTCCAGCTTGCGTCTGCCGGGCCAAAGTATTGATGTGAATGGCAACCCGGTAGAGGTGATCACGACCGGGCGACATGATCCCTGTGTAGGTATCCGCGCTACGCCTATCGCAGAGGCGATGATGGCGATTGTGTTGCTGGACCACTACCTCCGTCATCGCGGTCAGAATGGCGATGTGTCTGTTTCTACGCCGGTGCTCGGGCAGCTTTAACAGCTGCTCCATACGGCTTTCCGACGCGTAGCACCGGCTTCAGTCTCCGTGAAGCCGGTCAGTCTGGCTTGGGAGAGTTGAATATCTACTGGCGACTTTCCAACCTTTACTTCTGGTTTTTTGCCCTCCTTGGCGGGCTCCTGCCGTATTGGTCGCTCTATCTGGACGGCCAGGGCTTTTCCTATCTTCAAATTGCCACCCTGATGGCGACCATTCAGTTAACCAAGATCGTAGCGCCGAGTGTCTGGGGCTGGCTCGGCGACCGAACCGGACAGCGTGTTCGTCTTGTGAGGTTCGGGGCGATTACCGGATCACTGTTCTTTGCAGGCGTGTTTCTTGAACCCGGCTTCTATGGTCTGCTGCTGGTCATGCTGGCATTTACGTTCTTCTGGAATGCCATTCTGCCGCTTTATGAAGTCATAACTCTCAGGACGCTGGGCCGGCAAAAGGAAAGGTACGGAAAGGTCAGGCTATGGGGGTCGGTCGGATTCATTGTAGCCGTTGGGGCTGTGGGTGGGATCCTGGAGTTTGTGCCGATTCAGAGTCTTCCGTGGTTGCTTTTGCCAGTGTTCGCAGGCATCGCGGTGTCTGCATTCCTGGTCCCGTCGGAAAAGGGTGAGCGCAAGCCAAAGGCGCCGAAGGGCAGTTTAAAGGCTATCGTGACGCACCCAGCGGTGGTTGCATTCTTCTTGATGAACTTCCTGCTGCAGGTTTCGCACGGCGCCTATTACACGTTTTTCAGTATTCACCTTGAACAGCACGGCTATGGCAAATTGCCGATAGGTTTGCTCTGGTCACTGGGTGTCATTGCCGAAATCGGCCTCTTTCTCGTAATGCACAGGCTAACCCATCGACTGACCGTCAGGCAGATTGTTATTGGCTCACTGGTGCTTACGATGATTCGATGGGTGCTTATAGCCGAGGTGACGGATGTAGTGTTTGTGCTGATCTTTGCCCAGTGCCTGCACGCCGCTTCCTATGGGGCTTTGCATGCGATTTCGGTTCAGTATATTCAGGGGTTCTTTGGTAAGCATCATCACGGTCAGGGGCAGGCGCTGTATAGCGGGCTGACCTTCGGTGCCGGTGGTGCTCTGGGTGCATGGCTATCTGGGTTTCTGGTGGATGGCTTCAGTACCTCTGCTGCTTTCTGGGGTGGCGCGGTTGCAATGGCGGTTGCTATTGCTATTACCTGGCATGGCCTCAGGCCGCCGCCGGAGCCAGAGGAGGTTTGAGGCTTAAACCAATTCCTCTTCCTGAACGATGGCCAGCAGTGCTTTCGCTGCGTTGCTCAACTGACGACCGGCGAGCCCGATTCCTCCCAGTACACGGGTAACAGAATGCCCGATTTCCAGCGGACGCAATCCGTCATCCACCATGCGCAGCGGCAGTACACTCCAGCCCAGCCCGACACTTGTCATCATCTTGATGGTTTCAAGGTAGTTGGTCGGCATCTGGGGGTTGAGGTGCAGATTGTCCTCCAGAAACAGCCGACTCACGACACGGTAGGTCGCAGTTGCCGTATCGGGCAATAACGCAGGGTGTTTTGAGAGATCTTCCAGCGTCGGATGCTTTAGGGCCGCGAGTGGGTGATCTGCCGCCGTAACAAACACCATTGGGTCGGGCCACTGTGCAAATACGTTGAAGCTTGGTTCCATGCTGTCGCTCAAGGTCACGAAAGCCAATTCAGCGTTGCGTTTACGCATTTGCTCGTAGGCCGCATCAGAATCCATGAACTGCAGATTCAGATCCACCTGGGGATACTCTCTCTTGAACCGCCGAAGCCAGTTGGGCAAGTGATGGAGGCCGATGTGGTGGCTGGCGATGATCTGGAGCTCGCCCTCCACATGAGCTGAATCCGGCGAGAGTGCCACCCGGGCATTGTGGATTTCATCCAGAATCCGGCGGGCGTGCGGAAGGAGTCGCGTACCCGCATCCGTTAACCGGATTTGCCGGTGACTGCGATCGACGAGCGATGCTCCAAGCTGAACCTCGAGAGCTGCGAGCCGCTTGCTGATTGCCGGCTGCGTGAGGTGCAGAACCTCGGCAGCCTCGGAGAAGGAGCCATGGTCAACGATGGCTAAAAATGCCCGTAGAGAATTTGAGTCCATGCTCGGCTACACCAGTTTGAGTCCTTTATGAAACCGAAACTAAAGTATGCCTGCAAGGAATGCAATGGATAAAAAACATGAATTGGGGTTATTGGTCGGGAAGGAGTAAGATAGCGCCATAGCAGTCAAAATCAGAAAACCCGAAGGATGAGAGAGTAATCATGGCGGGCAAGACGTTATACGACAAATTATGGGACGACCACCTGGTCAAGCAGCGGGATGACGGTTCCGCATTAATCTATATCGATCGGCAGTTACTGCATGAAGTAACTTCGCCGCAGGCCTTTGAGGGGCTTCGTCTGGCTGGTCGCAAACCCTGGCGTCTTGATGCCAATCTGGCGGTTCCGGACCATAACGTTCCGACGACCGACAGGGAAAAGGGGATCGAGGGTATCGTTGACCCGGTTTCACGGATTCAGGTCGAAACCCTCGACAAGAACTGCGATGAATTCGGCATCCTTGAATTCAAGATCAAGGACCAGCGTCAGGGTATTGTTCACGTTATCGGGCCTGAGCAGGGAGCAACCTTGCCGGGTATGAGTATCGTGTGCGGGGACTCCCATACCTCGACCCATGGTGCTTTCGGTTGTCTTGCCCATGGTATCGGGACTTCGGAAGTCGAGCATGTGCTGGCGACCCAGTGCCTGGTCCAGCAGAAAATGAAAAACATGCTGGTGAAGGTCAACGGAAAGCTTGGGGCCGGTGTGACCGGCAAGGATGTGGTGCTCGCAATTATCGGTAAGATTGGTACCGCAGGCGGGACAGGCCATGCTATTGAGTTTGGTGGCGAAGCCATCCGTGACCTGAGCATGGAGGCACGCATGACCATCTGCAACATGTCTATTGAGGCCGGCGCCCGTGTGGGTATGGTGGCGGTCGATGACACGACCATCGACTACGTCAGAGGGCGTCCGTTTTCGCCCACAGGCGATCAGTGGGATGCGGCAGTTGAATACTGGGGCTCACTGCACAGCGATGACGATGCGGTATTCGACAAGGTCGTCGAGCTGGATGGTTCGGAAATCAAACCGCAGGTCAGCTGGGGAACCTCTCCGGAAATGGTCGTTGGTGTCGATGGCACGGTCCCGGATCCGGCAAAAGAGCAGGACCCCATCAAGCGGGAAGGCATTGCGCGTGCGCTCAAGTACATGGGGCTCGAAGCCAGCATGCCGATTACCGATATCAAGCTGGACCGAGTGTTCATTGGTTCTTGCACAAACAGCCGTATTGAGGATCTGCGTGAAGCCGCAGCTGTGGTCAAGGGGCGTAAGGTTTCGCCAAGCCTCAAGCAGGCGATGGTCGTTCCCGGTTCCGGCCTGGTCAAAACCCAGGCAGAGCAGGAAGGCCTGGACAAGATTTTCCTTGAAGCCGGTCTGGAATGGCGCGATCCGGGTTGTTCCATGTGTCTGGCCATGAACGCCGACAAGCTGGGGCAGGGTGAGCACTGCGCCTCTACCTCAAATCGGAACTTTGAGGGTCGTCAGGGCTTTGGCGGCCGCACGCATCTGGTCAGTCCCGCAATGGCAGCAGCCGCAGCGGTCACCGGCCACTTTATTGATGTCCGCGAATTGATGAACTGATCCACAGGAGAGAGACCATGCGAGCATTAACGCAACACAAGGGGCTGGTAGCCCCCATGGACCGTTCCAATGTGGATACGGACATGATCATTCCCAAGCAATTCCTGAAATCGATCAAGCGCACCGGCTTTGGTCCGAACCTGTTTGATGAGCTGCGCTACCTCGATGAAGGTAAGCCGGATCAGGACTGCTCTCAGCGGCCAGTTAACCCTGATTTTGTCCTGAACCAGGATCGGTACAGGAATGCCAGTGTACTGCTGGCACGTGCAAACTTTGGCTGTGGGTCCAGCCGTGAACATGCGCCGTGGGCCCTGGAGGACTTCGGGTTTCGGGTGATTATTGCACCGAGTTTCGCTGATATTTTTTACAATAACTGCTTTAAGAATGGACTTTTACCTATTGTTCTTAAAGAAGAAATTGTTGATAAGCTGTTTAACGAAACCGAGTCGCAAGAAGGATATCAACTGTCCATTGATCTTGAGGCCAAAACGGTTACGACCCCGTCCGGAGAGTCCTTCGGTTTTGATGTGGACGACTTTCGCCGCCACTGCCTGCTGCATGGCCTGGACGATATCGGTGTAACCCTGGAGGACGCCGAGGTAATCATGGGGTACGAAGACAAGCGTCGCCAGACCGCACCCTGGTTGTTTGGCGCCGGAAACTGATTCTTACAAATTGAAGTGATCTGACACAGGAAGGGATTATGTCCAGAACCGTATTGATGTTGCCGGGTGACGGTATCGGGCCGGAAATTGTCGCTGAAGCCGAAAAGGTGCTGCACAAGGTTAACGACCAGTTCGGCCTTGAACTCAGTTTCGAAACCGCTCTGGTTGGCGGCGCTGCGCTTGACGCAACTGATAGCCCTTTGCCGGATGAGACCCTGGAAAAAGCGAGGAAGGCCGACGCCATAGTACTGGGGGCTGTTGGCGGACCCAAATGGGATGGCCTGCCGATGGCGCAGCGGCCTGAGAAGGGTCTGCTGGGCTTGCGCTCAAATCTGGAGCTGTTTGCGAACCTGCGGCCGGCAATCCTGTATCCACAGCTGGCGTCTGCCTCGTCCCTCAAGCCGGAAGTCGTCTCCGGTCTTGATATCATGATAGTTCGTGAGCTCACGGGTGGTATCTATTTTGGTCAGCCCCGAGGTGTTCGGGAGCTTGAGAACGGCGAGCGCCAGGGCTACAACACTTATGCCTACACAGAATCGGAAATTCGTCGGATCGGTCGCGTTGCGTTCGAAGCGGCGCAGCAGCGTGGCAAGAAACTCTGCTCTGTCGATAAGGCTAATGTGCTGGAAGTGACTGTTTTGTGGCGGGAAATCATGAACGACCTGTGCCGCGAATACCCGGATGTCGAGCTTAGCCACATGTACGTGGATAATGCCGCAATGCAGCTTGTACGGGCACCCAAACAGTTTGATGTGATTGTGACTGGCAACATGTTTGGTGATATTCTTTCGGACGAAGCGGCTATGCTGACGGGTTCGATCGGTATGTTGCCATCGGCATCGCTGAACTCTGAAAAGCAAGGCATGTACGAGCCTTGCCACGGTTCAGCACCCGATATCGCCGGTCAGGGCATTGCCAATCCGCTGGCTACGATTCTCAGTGCTGCAATGATGTTGCGTTACAGCCTGGGCGAAGAAAAGGCTGCTGAAGCCATCGAAGCGGCAGTCAGCGAAGTACTGGATCAGGGTTTGCGCACCGCTGACATCATGTCCGGGAACGGCCGTAAGGTCTCCACCCGGGAAATGGGAGACGCCGTGTTGGCGGCGTTGTAAGCTGTAGCTTCCGGTTCCAGTCGAATTTGAGACCCGACGGCAACAACATGCTGTTGCTGCGGGATCATCCATCCTGTCCCTGCCAGCGATAACCGTAGAGGGCGGGCATAAACAGAGGTTCAAGGGTCGCACATGAAGCGAGTTGGACTTGTAGGTTGGCGTGGCATGGTAGGCTCAGTCCTCATGCAGCGCATGCGTGAAGAAAACGATTTTGCCGATATTGATCCGGTGTTTTTCTCGACTTCCCAGACCGGGAAGCCGGCCCCCGATGTTGGCAAAGAAGGTGTACCTCCGCTGCAGGATGCCTTCGATATAGACACTCTGAAATCCATGGATGTAATTGTCACCTGTCAGGGTGGGGACTACACCACGGAAGTTTACCAGAAGCTGCGTGATGCAGGCTGGGAAGGCTATTGGATCGATGCAGCATCAACCCTGCGCATGGTTGATCATTCCGTCATTGTCCTGGATCCGGTTAACCGCAATGTCATTGATGCCGCGCTGGAAAAGGGCGTCAAAGACTATGTTGGCGGTAACTGCACGGTGAGCCTGATGATGCTGGCCCTTGGTGGTCTGCTGGAGCAGGATCTGATCGAGTGGGTTTCTCCCATGACGTATCAGGCGGCCTCCGGTTCCGGTGCCCAGAACATGCGGGAATTGCTGAACCAGATGGGTGAGCTTAACGGCAGTGTCAGAACTGAGTTGGAAGATCCGTCCTCAGCGATTCTCGAGATTGATCGCAAGGTTACAGAGACCATGCGTTCCGGGACTTTCCCGACCGAGCATTTTCAGGTGCCCCTCGCTGGCAGCCTCATTCCTTTTATCGACAAGCAGCTCGATAATGGTATGAGTAAGGAAGAGTGGAAGGCAGGCGTCGAGACCAACAAGATTCTTGGTCGCTCCGATAATCCGATTCCTATTGATGGAATCTGTGTCCGGATCGGTGCCATGCGCTCTCATAGCCAGGCCCTGACGATCAAGCTCAAGAAAGACATTCCGGTCTCGGAGATTGAATCCATTCTTGCGAAGGCGAACGACTGGGTAAAAGTTATCCCAAATGATCGTGACGCAACAATCGAAGAGCTGACTCCGGCGAAGGTCACTGGCACTCTTAGCGTGCCGATTGGCCGAATTCGGAAGCTGACCATGGGTCCGGAGTATATCTCCGCATTCACGGTTGGTGATCAGTTATTGTGGGGTGCGGCCGAGCCCCTTAGACGCATGCTGCGAGTCCTGCAGGAGCGTTAAGAAATGTTACACAGGGGTAATTAATGCCAACTGTGTCCGGTTTCAGGAAACCGGTTGGGGGCGAAGGCTGATTTCAGCCTTCGCCCCTGTTATTTTCAAGAGCGCTAGGGAGTTCCGCTCGATTGATAAAAAAATGGTGCAAGGAATGCAGCTGATTGATTGATAAAAGGGATGTTATCAACAATACTTGCCGAATTGAGCGTTGATAACACGACATAATAACTAGAATTATCCAGACGGAAGTCATCCAACCTCGTCCGATTCTGTTTGAAATAGAGCAGTAACGAATAACGGAGACTGGAAAGGAAAAAGCATGAAGGTACGCAAGCTTGCGGTTGCCCTGGCTCTGGCGGGAGGGCTCGGATCCGGCGTCGCACAAGCCCTCGGGCTTGGAGAAATTGAACTTCAGTCCTATCTGAATGAGCCCCTGGACGCGGAAATTGTTCTGCCTCAGAGCCGCGGTGTGGATCCTGGTGATGTATTCGTCAACATCGCTTCGGAAACCGCCTATGAGAGAGTCGGGCTCAGCCGCAACCAGTTTCTGAGTAAACTGCGGTTCCAGGTTATTACACAGAATGACGGTAGTCTGGCGGTAAACGTTTCCTCCAGGGAGCCGTTGCGTGAACCGTATCTGAACTTTCTGCTCGAGCTGACCTGGCCGAGTGGGCGTTTGATGCGCGAATACGCAGTTCTGGTTGACCCCCCTGTTTATGCTGAAGAGTCGGGTGTTGAGGAACGCGTCGCAGCGCCTTCAACAAGCTCGGCTGCAGCTGCCAGCCAGCCCACATCGACACGTAGCGCGGAATCTGTTCGCCGTCAGGCGCAGGCCGAGCAAACGCTTAGCCGGGGCTATCAGGCAGAAACCTTTGGGCCGACCGGGCCGAGCGATACATTGTGGACCATTGCTTCCCGTGTCCGACCGGACAGCAGCGTATCCATGCAGCAGGTGATGCTCGCCCTTCAGGACCTCAATCCGAATGCCTTCATCGGCGAAAATATTAATCGCCTCAAGCGCGGTGAAGTTTTGCGGGTACCTACTCTCGATCAGATTCAGAGTCGCACCCGTGCGGAAGCCACCCGAGTGGTCGGTGAGCAAAACCGTGATTTCCAGTCTCCCCAGCGAACCGTTGACGCTTCAGAGAGCACCCCGGAGCAGGCCGCTCCAGCTCCCGCTCAGGCTTCTGCGGGTGGTGACGAGCTGAAACTGCTGGTAGCGGAGAACGATAGCCGGGAAACCAGTGAAGGTGGTTCCGCTGGCGGTGATGGTCAGCTCCCGGGTGGTGTTGACGCAGGTTCTGCTGTAGCCATGGAGGAGCTTGAGAGTGCTCGTCGTGAGAATGATGAGCTGAACAACCGTGTTGACGACTTACAGGATCAGGTCGAAACCCTCCAGCGGCTGTTAGAACTAAAGAATACCCAGCTCTCCGATCTCCAGTCCGTGGCTGGCCAAGCCGGCAGTGATGAGGCTCCTGCGGAAAGCCAAGCGGGCACAGACGCCGCCGGCAATGAGCAAATTGCCATGACCGAAGAGGGTGCGGACACTTCTGCGCCTGGTGAGGCTGCGACAGAAGAAGCCGGTGAGCAAGCCGAGACGGTGCCTGCAGAAGGCTCTGAAAGCGAGTCAATGGGCACGGGTGAAGCGCCGGTAGCGGCAGATGATATGGTGGCCGCTGAGGGCGAAAGTGCCGGCGACACCGATATGGCCGGTGCTGAAGAACCCGAACCTGCAGACGCTGTCGAACCGGTCGCTCAGGAAGCTGAGCCCGCTGAAACTGCTGAAGCTGCGCCAACAGCGACTGAGGAGGAGGCTGCAGCCCAGTCTGAGCCGAAGCCTGTATCTCAGGCGCCTGCAGCCGAGAAGGCGTTCCCGGGTAACATCATTGATCTGATCACCAACAATCTGATGTATCAGATTGCACTTGGTGGCGGCTTGATTCTGTTGCTTCTGCTGCTCCTTCTACTGGCCCGCCGCAATGCAAATCGCGAAAAGGCGTTCTATGAGCAATTGAACAGTGAGTCGGATGACGACACAGACTCCTTTGATTTGAGTCTCGATGACGATGAATCCGAACAAATGGTTGCTGGCGACGCTGTCACCGAAGCCGATACTTACATTGCTTATGGCCGCCACGATCAGGCTGCCCAGTCTCTCGAAACTGCTATTTCACGTGAGCCCAGCCGCGTCGACCTCCGACTGAAACTGCTTGGCGTTTACGCGGACATCCAGGATCGTGAGTCCTTTGAAAAGCAGTTCGGTGAAATTGAAGCGCTGGATGACGAAGAAGCGCTTTCCTCGGCTTCCGAATTGCGTTCGAGGCTCGAAGAGGCCGAGTCGATGCCGAGCATTGACGATCTTGAGTCTGAACTTCGATCTGATTCGTTCGGAAGCACCCAGGAGGAAGGCGAAGCCAGGGTTCCGGTTGAATCCGAAGAAGATTATCAGCTTTCTGATGAATTGCTGGCTGATCAGTACGACTCCGAGCGGGAAGAAAAGGTTGAGAACGAGTTTGGTGATTTTGACTCGGATCTGGCCGACTTCGATTTGAGCGAGTTTGAAGGCGCCGAGACTTCTGCTGTGGCGGACGAAGAGTCGAAAGCCGATGAGAAGTCGGAAGGTGAAGGTAAAGAAGGCTTCATTGAGTATGATCTTTCCGGCACCTCCACGGATTCTGATAGTGAGGATTTGTCGACCGGTACAGATGATTTGGACCTTGATGAAAATGAAGAGCCTGCCGCCTTTGAGATGGAGTTGGAGGAGCCTGAGGATACTCAGGACCTGTCCGAAGACGTTGACCTGGAGTCCTCACTAGAAGACGAATCCGAACCTGCCGAAGCCGAAAAGGACAGTGCTGGCGATGACCTGAGTCTGGCGCTGGACGAGGATGAGCCGGGTGAAAAAACAACGCTGCGGTCTGACGAAAGCAGCGCAGAGAGTGAGGCTGATTCTCTGGACGAGTCTTTCCTTGATGAGCTCGATGCCGAGCTGGACAAGGTTGCCAATGAAGAAGAGGAACTTGGTGGCAAGGAAATGGAGGAGTCCTCTCTGGATGATCTTGAGCTGGACGTGTCCGATGAAGATTTGGCGTTGATGGAAGAGTTCTCCGACTCATCTGACTCCTCGGAGCAGGAAGAAGAAACTTCTTCCCTGGACGAGGAACTTGGGCTCGAGGACACCCTTGGTGAAGGTGATGTTCTTGGGGAGAGCGAATCTGCTGGCCCGGAAGAGGAAGTATCCGGTGCAGAAGAGCTGGAGGATCTGGGTTCCCCTGGAGATGTAGCTGAACAGGAGGAGTCCTCCGAAGCTTCCGATGATGGCGTTGACTTGCCTGTAGCCTCTGAGAAAGTAGGTGGTGAAGTACCGGAGTCAGAATCGCTTGATATCGATGAACGCGATCTCGGCGATGACGATGATTTCGACTTCCTGGCCGGAACCGACGAGGCGGCAACAAAGCTGGATCTTGCCAGAGCCTACGTTGAGATGGGGGACAGTGATGGCGCTCGCGATATTCTTGAGGAAGTAGCCCTTGAGGGTGATGAGGATCAGAAATCCGAAGCGCAGGATCTCCTTAAAAAACTGTCCTGATTGGTTATAATCGGGTCAACAAGACAGCAGGCGCCGGCCGCCGGGACTTCTCCCGGCAAAAGCCGGCGCTTTGTTTTTTATGAAATCACTCTTCCGGGTTAGCCCTTGTTTCTCGAATCTCAGCAACTCACTACTGACAACGCCATCGGCGCAGGACGCGTCGTAATTGCCTTCGAATATGATGGCTGCAAGTTTCACGGGTGGCAGTTCCAGAAGTCAGGCGTCAGATCTGTCCAGGGAGAGCTGGCCAGAGCGGCGGCAAAAGTAGCAAACCACCCAGTGGATCTTGTATGCGCCGGACGAACGGATGCCGGTGTCCACGCCAGTTATCAGATTGCCCACTTTGAAACGCCTTCAATCCGTAACCTTCGGTCCTGGGTAATGGGCATCAATACAGCATTGCCAGACGATATATCGGTTCACTGGGCTGGAAACGGGACAGGTGATTTCCACGCCCGGTTTTCGGCGGTTTATCGGCGCTACCGATATGTTATTTACAATGGTCCGGTACGGCCTGGCATCCAGCGTGGCCAGGTTAGCTGGACGTTCCGGCCGCTGGATGCGGATCGAATGCACCAGGCTGCCCAGGCTCTGGTTGGTGAACATGATTTTTCATCGTTCCGCGCAGCCGGCTGCCAATCCCGTAGCCCGATACGGTTTATGGAGCAAATCTCGGTAACCCGTCGTGGTGAATTCGTCGTAATAGATGTTCAGGCCAATGCGTTTCTCCACCACATGGTGCGGAACCTTGCAGGTGCACTCATGGCGGTTGGAACCGGACAGCAGTCTGTGGAATGGATTCGTGAGATACTTGATGCCAGGGACAGAACGGTTGGGGGGGTTACGGCACCGCCCTACGGCTTGTATCTGGTGGATGTTGGTTACCCGGAAGAATATGCTATTCCCGAGGCGGAGTGTGGCCCTGGGTTTTTGAGGCCCTGGTTTACACGCGATCAAAACAGGCCCATTTCCCCCACCCATATCCATCGCAAGCAATCGGTGCAACACTCATGAGTACGCGAGTTAAAATTTGTGGCCTTACCCGTGTAGAGGATGTTGAAGCAGCGGTTGACTCGGGTGCCGATGCGGTTGGTTTCGTGTTTTATGAGCCTAGCCCGCGGTCAGTGACGATCGAACAGGCTGAGGCATTGATTGAAAAGGTACCGGCGTTTGTTTCGGCTGTAGGGTTGTTTGTTAATCCACAGGAAAAAGATGTTTGTGAAGTGCTAAGTCGTGTGCCGTTGGATTTGTTGCAATTCCATGGCGATGAAACGGCCAGCTTCTGTGCTCAATTCAACCGGCGCTGGATCAAAGCGAAAAGGGTTCGTGAATCCGGCGACATTGAACGGGCATTTGACGCATATAAAGGTGCATCAGGACTACTGGTCGATGCGTGGGATCCTGATCGCTACGGAGGTACCGGGCAATCGTTTAACTGGGATCTGATCCCGGAGAATCGCCCTTTGCCGCTCATATTGGCCGGTGGATTGTCATCTGATAACGTATCCCGCGCCGTAGAGCAGGTGAGACCCTGGGCCGTCGACGTTAGTGGTGGTGTTGAGCGGGCCAAAGGCATAAAGGATATCGAGAAAATTTCCGACTTTATTAAAGAGGTTCACCGTGTCTGTAAAACTGACTGAAGAAATGCTTAGCGCACTGCCGGATGCAAGGGGGCACTTCGGGGCCTTTGGTGGACGGTTTGTCTCCGAGACGCTCATGGATTCCCTGATGACTCTTGAGCAGGAATACAACCGCCTTAAAAAGGATCCTGATTTCCAGGCGCGGTTCGACAAAGAGCTTGCGGACTATGTTGGCCGGCCAACGCCCCTGTATTTTGCCGAGCGCCTGACCCGCGAGACTGGTGGCGCGCAAATCTGGTTGAAGCGTGAAGATCTTTGCCATACCGGTGCTCATAAAGTAAACAACACCGTTGGTCAGGCATTGCTCGCCAGTTTTCTCGGGAAGACGCGGATTATTGCGGAGACGGGGGCTGGGCAGCACGGTGTTGCGACGGCTACCGTGTGTGCACGTCTCGGCCTGGAATGTCATGTATTCATGGGTGCAGAAGACGTCCAGCGGCAGTCACTGAACGTTTTCAGGATGAAGCTGCTCGGCGCTGAGGTTCATGCGGTTGAAGGTGGTACGCGCACCCTTAAGGACGCAATGAACGAGGCTATGCGCGACTGGGTCTCTCATGTTGACGACACCTTCTATATCATCGGAACGGTTGCCGGGCCACACCCTTATCCAATGCTGGTTCGTGACTTCCAGTCTGTTATTGGTCGCGAGACCCGCCGTCAGTGCCTGGAGAAAACCGGTAAGCTGCCTGATGCCCTTGTAGCGTGTGTAGGGGGCGGATCAAACGCCATTGGTATGTTTTATCCGTTCCTCGGGGACGAGTCAGTCGGTCTTTATGGTGTTGAAGCGGGTGGTCTGGGTATTGATACCGGGAAGCATGCGGCGCCTTTATGTGCCGGTCGCCCCGGTGTGCTTCATGGCAACCGCACCTACCTGATGGAAGATGAGAATGGTCAGATTGCCGGTACTCATTCCGTCAGCGCCGGCCTGGATTATCCTGGTGTGGGCCCGGAGCATAGCTGGTTGAAAGATATCGGTCGGGCAAACTACGTTTCTGTGACTGATGATGAAGCGATGGAAGGATTCCGTAAGCTGACCCGTGTTGAAGGCATCATGCCCGCTCTGGAAACCGCGCACGCGGTGGCCTATGCCATCAAACTCGCGGCTACCATGGATAAGGATCAAACCGTCGTGATAAACGTGTCCGGTCGGGGCGATAAAGATATAAATACCGTTGCCAAGCTAGAAGGCATTGTGGTCTGAAAATTAGACAGGAGCAGGCATGAGCCGAATTGAAGGGGTTCTCCAAACCCTTAAAGGACAGGGCCGAAAGGCACTTATTCCCTATATTACAGCCGGTGATCCCCATCCCGACCTGACGGTGGAGCTAATGCATACGCTGGTGCAGGCGGGTGCGGACATCATTGAGCTGGGTGTGCCTTTTTCCGATCCGATGGCGGACGGGCCGGTTATTCAGCTAGCTTGCGAGCGCGCGCTGGTGCATGGAACGTCGTTGCGGCAGGTCATCGGAATGGTTAAGGAATTCCGTAAGAAGGACGGCGATACCCCTGTGGTCCTGATGGGTTATCTTAACCCGATGGAGGCCATGGGCTACGAAGTCTTCGCTGATGCTGCTGCGGATGCCGGTGTGGATGGCATCCTGACGGTGGATTTGCCGCCAGAAGAGGCGGATGACGTGGCGCCGCTGTTCACTCAGCGTGAGCTGGACGCGATTTTCCTCTTGTCGCCAACCACAACGGATGATCGCATTCGAGCAATTAGCGAGCACTCTTCCGGTTATGTGTACTATGTTTCATTCAAGGGCGTGACAGGTGCTGCCAAAATAAATGTGGAAGAGGTAGCTTCCAAGGTTGCGCATATTCACGAGCTGACCGCACTTCCGGTCGGTGTCGGTTTTGGTATTCGTGACGCCGAAACAGCTGCTGCGGTTGGCCGGGTATCCGATGGTGTAATTGTTGGTAGTGTTCTGGTCGATACAATAGCTAGAAATCAGGCAGATATCGACCAGCTCAAGCGAGCGCTGACGGATCTGCTCCACCCGATGCGCGAAGCACTGGATAGTCTGGCCTCCTGATAGGGAGGTCGGTACGGACAGGCCTCAAAGGACAGGATGAGATCATGAGTAACTGGCTGGACAAGATCATGCCGAGCAAGATTCGCTCGGAATCCAAGCAGAGAACCGGTGTGCCGGAGGGGTTGTGGAAGAAATGCCCTAAATGCGGTGCGTTTCTCTACAAGCCGGAACTTGAGAAAAATCTGGAAGTTTGCCCCAAGTGCAACCACCACCTCCGGGTAACTGCGCGCCGTCGTCTTGATGTGTTCCTCGATCCCGATGGTCGTGAAGAGATTGCCTCAGAGCTGGAGCCCTGGGATCGCCTGAAGTTCAAAGACAGCAAGCGCTATAAGGAT
The DNA here is from genome assembly GCF_023657445.1 of Marinobacter sediminum. Classification (NCBI taxonomy): domain Bacteria; kingdom Pseudomonadati; phylum Pseudomonadota; class Gammaproteobacteria; order Pseudomonadales; family Marinobacteraceae; genus Marinobacter; species Marinobacter sediminum. Next base: position 1,130,575 of record NZ_JAGTWY010000001.1, read on the forward strand.
CGTCTGTCCCAGGCACAGAAATCGACCGGAGAAAAGGATGCCCTGATTGCAATGAGAGGTACGACCCTCGGTGTTCCTCTCGTTGCCTGTGCGTTCGAATTCAACTTCCTCGGTGGTTCGATGGGACAGGTAGTGGGCGAAAAATTTGTGCAGGCGGCGAACGTGGCGCTTGAACAGAGGATTCCCCTGGTATGCTTTTCTGCAAGTGGTGGTGCCCGGATGCAGGAGGCGATCCTGTCGCTGATGCAGATGTCCAAGACTGCGGCTGTGCTGGAGCGCATGAAGCAGCAAGGTATCCCGTATATTTCGGTGATGACAGACCCTGTCTTCGGTGGTGTTTCTGCCAGCCTGGCAATGCTGGGTGACCTCAATATTGCTGAACCAAACGCGTTGATCGGGTTTGCCGGTCCACGGGTTATCGAGCAGACCGTGCGCGAGAAGTTGCCTGAAGGTTTCCAGCGTAGTGAGTTTTTGCTTGATCATGGTGCTATTGACATGATCCTCCACCGTCACCAGATGCGCGAGCGTATTGCTCACGTGTTGGCGAAGTTTTCTGGTCAGGAACGTCCGGGAACGGAAGAGCCGATCGAATTTGAAGTTAGCGAAAAACCGGAAATCGATGTCCCCCCCGAATAAGCAGTCGGTCCAGCCCCTGTTACAACCGGGGGCTGGCGCCACTGTTGATCAGTGGCTTGCCTACCTTGAAGCGATTCATCCCACTGAAATTGATCTCGGTCTTGACCGGGTGCTTGTGGTTTTGCGGCGCCTTTTCCCGCGAAAGCCGGATGCGCGGATCATTACAGTCGCGGGAACCAATGGTAAGGGGAGTGCCGTCGCTGCAGTGGAGGCAATGCTGCATTCCGCGGGCCGTCGTACCGGGGCGTATACGTCACCGCACATTCAAAAATACAATGAGCGGGTACGGGTCAACGGCGTCGATATTGACGATGCCGCACTGGTATCGGCGTTTGAGCGGGTCCAGGCGGCACGTCAAAACGTTTCGCTGTCATATTTCGAGTTCGGAACCCTTGCCGCATTTGTTGCCTTCGATGAGGCAGGCGTTGACGACTGGGTTCTTGAGGTGGGACTCGGTGGCCGGCTCGACGCAGTCAATGTTTTGGATGCCGATCTGGTCATCATCACGTCGGTAGACATCGATCACGTGGCTTTTTTGGGTGACAACCGCGAAGTCATTGGTTTTGAGAAAGCTGGCGTTTTGCGACCCGGCATTCCGGCGGTGTATGCCGACGTCGATCCGCCTCGCTCCGTGTTGCAGCAGGTTGCGGCTCAAAAGGTTCCTCTGTCACTTGCGGGCCGTGAATACCAGCTGCGCGAGCCTGAAGCCTCTGGGGAAGCGGGGGCGACTGCTCTGATAAGTTACCAGGGCAGTGAGATTCGTGTTCCTGCCGGACCATTGCCGGTGCAAAGTGTAGCCGCTGCCGTTGTTGCCATTCGCTTGCTTCAGCCAGATCTTGGTATTGAGGTTATTGAGGAAGCCCTTGCTGATGTGAGGGTGCCCGGGCGTTTTGAAAAAATGGGGCGTAACCCGGACATTTTCGTCGATGTCGGACACAACCCCCATGCAGCAAGATGGCTTTCGAGTCGGCTTGCCTCGCTAAAGCGGGCAGGGCAGCGGGTTCATGCTGTCTATGCCGCGCTGGCCGACAAGGACGTGGAGGGCGTTTTCGAGGCTATGAGGTCGGTAGTGGATGTCTGGTGGCTCGCTGGTCTGACAGTAAATCGGGGCCTTTCTTCGGAATCGCTCCGGGCCAGGGCTGACGAGTCCGGGATCCATGTCTCTGAACACCGGCAAACGGTGACCGAAGCGATCAATAGTGCCCTGAGTGAGGCGGAAGAAACGGACCTGATCATCGTATTTGGTTCGTTTTACACTGTGGCGGAGGCTCGTGCCCGGCTGGGCGGAGATGTGTCTTAAACTTTGTCCATGGCGGGACCTCACGCTTTGAGTTCTGTCGGGTAGACAGTTAGTATCAGGTCCTTAGCCCTTGCGCAGTGGGTCATCAATAAACGGGAGCTGAAAAACGTGGATGGATTGAAGCAAAGAATAATCGGGGCGCTGGTACTGGTTTCCCTGGCAGTTATCTTTGTTCCCATGGTGTTTGATGAACCCCATTCCGAGCGCACCTCTACAACGATCAATATTCCGGAAGAACCGCCTTTTCCTGAGGTAACGGCACCCGACTCTGAGACGGTTGCCCCTCCGTCTTACCAGGAACCTGCTTCGGCAACGGGCAGCGGAGATTCTGACGAGCCTGCCAGTGAAGCGCCCGCCTACAAGATTGTTGAAGACGCCGAAAATCCTGAAGCAGGCGGAAATGTCAGTAACATGCCCACTGAGGAGCCGGCACCTGAATCTGAAAACGTTACCGACGCTCCTGAGCCTGCTGGAGACGCCAGTGTTGCAGAAGATAGCGCCGAGCCTGAATCCATAGAGTATACTCGGTCCCTGGAAGACGCATGGGTTGTTCAGCTTGGCAGCTTTGGAAACGCTGAAAATGCCCGGCGCCTGAGGGATCAAGTTCGCGAAAAGGGGTATGGCTCGCACTTGCAGGAAGTTGTTCGTGCCGATACCACGCTCACCCGCGTGTTCAGTGGTCCCTTTGCCAGTAAATCCGATGCGGAGTCAGCGAAACGCGTCCTTGATCAGGCCTTCAGTCTCAATAGTCTGGTCACAACCGGTGACAAATAACCGTCATTTCTGACTGTTTATGCGTTCCAGGCAGTTTGGTGGCGACCCGTTTCCTGATAGAATTCGCGCTTCCTTTTTTTCACCGGGTTCTCCATGGAAGAGCTGATCTGGATTGACTGGGTCGTCATCGCCCTGATTACAGTTTCCACGCTCATCAGCCTGAAGCGGGGCTTCGTCAAGGAAGCTTTGTCTCTGGTTACCTGGGTGGGCGCGTTTATACTTGCCCGAACCTTTCACCCCCAAATGCAGACTCTTCTTGAGAGTACGGTCGAGACACCGTTGGTCCGCCTGATCGCCGCTTTTGCGATACTCTTTTTCGGAACGCTGATCGTCGGCGCGATCATTAACAATATGATCGGTCACCTGGTTCGCGCGACTGGGCTGTCCGCAACCGATCGGGTCTTGGGTATGGGATTTGGGCTGTTGCGTGGTGTTGTCGTCGTGATCGTCGGCATTGCCTTTACCCGATATACACCGCTGGCGCAGGATACCTGGTGGCGGGAATCGATCATGATCAATCGACTGGCCGTCGTGGAGGATTGGTCACGGCGCACTTTGGGTGATGAATTTGCCCGTTTTCTGGGACCGGCTTCGGATGGCCAGGGCGCATCAGAAACTAGTCATGAGCAGGAAAGCGTGGAACCCGCGTCCGCGTCCCGCTAACATTCAGTTTTAACACTCGGAGATTACCGTATCCATGTGTGGCATCGTCGGCATCGTCAGTACTTCCAACGTGAATCAGTCGCTCTATGATGCGCTGACCGTTCTTCAGCACCGGGGCCAGGATGCGGCGGGCATTGTTACGTTTCAGGATGAACGATTTTATCTTCGCAAGGACAATGGACTGGTTCGCGATGTCTTTCATACCCGCCACATGCGCAGGCTCGTGGGCAATGTCGGTATCGGCCACGTTCGTTACCCGACGGCCGGCAGTTCCAGCTCCGCCGAAGCCCAGCCGTTTTACGTTAACAGCCCTTACGGGATTACCCTTGCCCATAATGGCAACCTGACCAATGCGGACGACCTGAGCAACGATTTGTTCCGTACGGATCTTCGTCATATCAACACCAACTCTGATTCCGAGGTGTTGCTGAACGTCTTTGCCCATGAGCTTCAAAAGCTTGGCAAGCTGAACCCCACCAAAGACGAAATTTTCTCTGCGGTCAGGGCGGTTCACAAGCGTTGCCGCGGTGCCTACGCTGTTATCGCCATGATTACCGGTTATGGCATCGTTGGTTTCCGCGATCCCAACGGAATCCGGCCGGCCTGTTATGGGGTACGTGAGGCCGAAGATGGCCGTAAGGAGTACATGATTGCGTCCGAAAGCGTCGCCCTCAGTGCCGCTGGGTTTACTCTGGTTCGTGATATTGCGCCGGGTGAGGCTGTGTATGTTGAAACCGATGGCACGCTATACACCGAGCAGTGCGCCGAGGAGCCTCACCTCTATCCCTGCATTTTCGAGCACGTGTATTTTGCCCGACCGGATTCCATTATTGATAAGGTGTCGGTGTACAAGGCTCGCCTGAGGATGGGCGAAACCCTCTCAGACAAGATCATTCGAGATTGTCCCGACCACGATATTGATGTGGTTATACCCATCCCTGACACCAGCCGCACGTCTGCCATGCAGATGGCCCATCGCCTTGGTGTGAAGTTCCGCGAAGGCTTCATCAAAAACCGCTACATCGGCCGGACCTTTATCATGCCAGGCCAAAAAATGCGGAAGAAGTCTGTTCGCCAGAAGCTCAATCCCATTGATCTGGAGTTTCGCGGCAAGAACGTCATGTTGGTTGATGATTCCATAGTGCGTGGAACCACCTGTAAGGAAATCGTGCAAATGGCCAGGGATGCTGGAGCCCGCAAGGTGTACTTTGCGTCGGCAGCGCCCCCGGTTCGTTATCCGAACGTATACGGCATCGATATGCCGTCTGCCAGCGAACTGATTGCCCATGAACGGACGGTGGACGAGATCCAGGAGTTGATCGGTGCTGACTGGCTCCTGTATCAGGATCTGGAAGACCTGATAACGTGCGTAAGCGATGTGAATGACGATATTGAAGGCTGGGAATGTTCCGTGTTCACCGGTGATTATGTAACCGGTGATGTGGATCAGGCCTATCTGGACCGTCTGGACGCAGCGCGCAATGACGACAAGCGTGCTACGCAGCAAGGCGGGGGTTCCGGGGATAACGGCATCATCGATCTGTATAATGACGAAGATTAACCGTTCACAGAGCCTGTTCAGGAGACGTGCATGACCTTTCGCCGTGAAGAAAATGTCTGGATCCCGGAATCGGATCTGGAGGGTATGTCTTTGGATACCCTGGCGGTAAGGGCTGGCCAGATTCGCACCGGTCAACTTGAGCACAGCGATCCGATTTTTCCCACCTCCAGTTTCGTCTATGGCAGCGCTGCACAGGCGGCCGCAAGGTTTGGCGGTGAAGAGCCCGGTAACATCTATTCCCGTTTCACCAATCCGACGGTTCAGGCCTTTGAGGGACGGATCGCTGCGATGGAAGGCGGAGAACGGGCCGTTGCTACTTCGTCTGGTATGGCAGCAATTCTCAGCACCTGCATGGCATTGCTGAAAAGTGGTGACCATGTCGTATGTTCAAGAGGTGTTTTCGGTACGACAAATGTTCTGTTCCAGAAGTACATGGCGAAGTTCGGGGTGGAAACCTCCTTTGTCAGTCTGACGGATATGGACGAGTGGAACAGTGTGGTCCGTCCTGAAACGCGGATGCTGTTCATCGAAACGCCGTCCAACCCCCTCTGCGAAGTTGCCGACATGGAAGGGCTCGCACGCCTCGCCCATGGCAACGACGCTTTGTTTGTTGTGGACAACTGTTTCTGCACACCGGTATTACAGCGTCCACTGGAACATGGTGCTGACATTATCATCCACTCCGCAACCAAGTACCTTGATGGTCAGGGACGCTGCGTCGGTGGTGTTGTCGTAGGCCCGTCGAAGCTGATGGAGGAGGTCTATGGCTTCCTTCGTTCAGCCGGTCCGACCATGAGCCCGTTTAATGCCTGGGTTTTTCTGAAGGGCCTGGAAACCTTACCAATCCGTATGCGTGCCCATTGCGACAATGCGTTAGAGTTGGCGTTGTGGCTGGAGCAGAAACCGGAGGTGGCGGAAGTGTTCTATGCAGGGCTTCCGAGTCATCCGCAGCATGAACTCGCCAAAAAGCAGCAGAACGGGTTTGGCGGGGTGTTGTCATTCCGTCTGAAGGGTGCTCGTGAAGAGGCCTGGAGTTTCATAGACGCTACCCGGATGATTTCGATTACTGCCAACCTGGGAGATGTGAAAACCACCATCACCCATCCGGCCACGACAACCCACGGTCGTTTGTCACCCGAAGACAAGGCAGCGGCGGGTATCACCGAGAACCTGGTCCGGCTTTCCGTGGGCATAGAAGCAGTCGAAGACCTGAAAACCGATCTGCAACGTGGCTTTCAGGTGCTTCAGAACCCAAGCAATGGAAACGTTTGAGTATTCATGGCCGAATCCGCAAAAGCGAAGAAAGCACCACAGGAACTGACCGAGAAGCAGCTGCGCTTTCGCCGTCTTGTGGCACAGGGCTCCAGGGAAGGCGCGGTCATCGCGCTGATCGCCCTCTGTATCTACCTTGCGATGGCTTTGGTCACGTTCAGTTCGTCTGATCCCGGCTGGGCCAGTATCGGCCACGACACCCATGTCCAGAATTATGCCGGACGCACCGGAGCCTGGCTGGCCAGTCTTTTTATGGATTTCTTTGGCCATGTCGCCTACCTGTTTCCGGTTATGATCGCCGGTTATGCCATCATGCTGATTCGGCGCAGGAATGACTCCCTTGATCTGCATTGGCCATTGTTCCTGATGCGTTTTGGTGGTTTTTTCCTGATCCTGATGTCTGCGACCAGCCTGCTATCCCTGTATTCCGTTTTTGGCCTCGGTGCATCCTCCGGAGGGGTATTGGGTACAGCGGTCTCTGACGCGATGGTTCGGTTCTTCAATTTGCCTGCGACCACGCTATTGCTCATTGCCATATTCCTGTTTGCGCTGACGGTTACGACCGGTCTTTCCTGGTTTTGGCTGATGGACCAGGTTGGCGGGCTTACACTTCGTGTCGGTATGGCTTTCAAGAGGTTGTTCTCGTCCGATCCTGAAAAGAAAAGTGCGAAAGCCAGACCAGAAAAAGACGCGCCAAAAGTCGAGCCCCCGGTTGTTGAGGATCGAGTGGTTGCGCCAAAAACCGGTGGCACCGGGAAAGACAACAAGACGAGCTCGAAATGGTGGCACAAGATTCCGGGGTTTGGACCGCGCAAACCAAAGAAAGCGGAAAAACCGGTAGCCGAGCGCAGGGAACCCGAACTCGATGGTTTGTCTGCCATTGAGGAGCCTGAACCTGCGCGCCTTGAAAGCTTCAGCTCGCGTGAGGTTGCCGAGCCGGCAGCGCCGCCGCAAGAGAAGGTTGCACCTGAGGCGCCAAAGCCCCAGGCCTCAGGTCGTTCTCTCAAGATTTCTCCGTTTAAAAAGGACGATCAACCTCCGGCGAGCAAGGATAAAAAAAGCAAGCAGCCGTCACTGCTTGAGGATATCGAAAGCCCGATTCCACCTATTTCCCTGCTTGATCCTCCGGAGGAACACAAGGAAAGCGGCTACTCGGAGGAAGCCCTCGAACACATGTCCCGCTTGCTTGAAGAAAAGCTGGCTGACTTTGGCGTGTCTGTAGAGGTGGTTGAGGTTAATCCCGGCCCGGTGATCACGAGGTTTGAAATCAAACCTGCAGCCGGTGTGAAGGTCAGCAAGATATCGAATCTGGCCAAGGACCTTGCCCGCTCGCTTGCTGTTTTGAGCGTCCGTGTCGTAGAAGTTATCCCCGGCAAGTCTGTGGTTGGGATTGAGATCCCTAACGAGAAACGGGAGATGGTTCGCCTGAGTGAAGTGCTTGGGGCTCGTGTGTTTAAAGACTCCTCCTCGGCACTGACCCTTGCCCTGGGGAATGACATTGGTGGCAATCCGATGGTGGCCAATCTTGCCAAGATGCCGCATTTGCTGGTTGCCGGTACTACCGGCTCAGGCAAGTCGGTGGGCGTGAACGCCATGCTGCTCAGCATGTTGCTCAAGGCAACACCCGAAGAAGTTCGCTTCATCATGGTAGACCCCAAGATGCTGGAGCTGAGCATCTATGACGGCATTCCCCATCTGCTGGCTCCGGTAGTAACGGACATGAAGGAGGCGGCCAACGCACTTCGATGGTGTGTTGCCGAGATGGAGCGCCGGTACAGACTGTTGGCCAGTCTCGGCGTGCGTAATCTTGCCGGTTACAACCGGAAGGTCAGGGACGCTGCTGCCGCCGGCGAGCCGCTGCTCGACCCGCTCTGGAAGCCGGATGAGTATGTTGCGAATGACGAACAGGAACGCCCGGAGCTGGAAACCCTGCCGTTCATTGTGGTGGTAATCGACGAGTTTGCCGACATGATGATGATTGTCGGTAAAAAAGTGGAGGAACTGATTGCGCGTATCGCCCAGAAGGCCCGGGCAGCTGGTATTCACTTGATCCTCGCGACCCAGCGACCATCTGTGGATGTTATAACGGGACTGATCAAGGCCAACATTCCCACCCGGATGTCATTCCAGGTCTCGTCCAAGATAGACTCCCGAACGGTGCTTGATCAGGGGGGTGCGGAACAACTTCTGGGCCATGGTGACATGCTTTATTTGCCGCCCGGATCCGGTCTCCCGGTCCGTGTTCATGGCGCTTTTGTTGATGATGATGAGGTTCACCGTGTCGTCAGTGCCTGGAAAGCCCGCGGTGAACCGGTATACGTGGACGATGTACTTAATGGCGCCGAGGGTGAGAGCCTCCCTGGTGTGCCAAGCCTGGCTGAGGGAGGGGGAGACAGCGAAGGCGATGCTCTTTACGACGAAGCAGTGGCGTTTGTCACTGAGGGCCGTCGGGTATCGATTTCCTCCGTTCAGCGTAAATTCAAGATTGGGTATAACCGGGCTGCAAATCTGGTCGATGCCATGGAAGCCTCGGGTGTTGTCAGCGCCGCCGGGCATAACGGTGCCCGGGAAGTTCTGGCGCCGCCGCCACCCAGAAATTAGGAGTAACACTGAATGAAACAGAGTCTGCTGTTGAAACTGTTTACCCTGCTGCTCGCCACTGTATTTGCGGTTTCCGTAAAGGCCTCAGAGGCCACTGGAAACGGGCGTGACGCAGCCGGAGAGCTGGCCTCGGTTCTGAAGAGTTATAAGTCCTTTCAGGCGGATTTTATTCAGATCGTTGTTAATGAAAGGGGGCACCATGTCCAGGAAACCCGCGGGTCACTGAAAGCGAAACGGCCGGGCCTGTTTTACTGGGAAACCAGTGCACCTTTGTCGCAGTTCGTTGTCAGTGATGGCGATACCGTAGAGGTCTATGATCCCGACCTTGAGCAGGTAACTGTCCACACGCTGGACGAACGCGTCCAAACGACGCCGGCGCTCCTGCTCAGCGGGGAGGTAGGTAATCTCGATGAAACCTACAAAGTATCCCGGCGCTCGATTGGTGATCACACCCGGGAATTCACCCTGGAGCCTCGCAGCCCGGATTCCCTGTTTGTTTCCTTGCGCCTGACGTTTTTTGATGGCGAGCTGCAGGAAATGCGCATGAAGGATTCGCTGTCGCAGTTGAGTGTTCTCAGCTTTGATCAAATTCGCCTGAATCAACCGGTCGATAGCAATGCCTTCACCCTCGAGTATCCGGAGGGCGTGGACATCATCCGGGACGGAGCCTGATGCAGGACAGCCTGTTTCAGGATCAGACCGGTTTCCGGCCTTTGGCGGCACGGATGCGACCGGGCACTCTGGACGATTACGTTGGCCAGTCCCATCTGGTTGGGCCTGGCAAGCCTTTGCGCCGTGCCGTTGAACAGGGTCAGCTTCATTCCATGATCCTCTGGGGGCCTCCCGGGGTGGGCAAGACCACCTTTGCCAAGCTCCTTGCCAACCTCAGCAATCTCAGCTTTGAAACCATCTCCGCGGTTCTCAGTGGCGTGAAGGAAATTCGCGCCGTGACGGAGCGGGCCCGAAACCGAAAACAATCCGAAGGCAGAGATACTCTGCTGTTTGTTGACGAGGTTCACCGGTTCAACAAGAGCCAGCAAGATGCCTTTCTACCCCATATTGAGGACGGCACCTTCATCTTTGTGGGCGCCACCACAGAAAATCCATCCTTTGAGTTGAACAGCGCGCTACTGTCCCGGACCCGTGTTTATGTTCTGAAGAATCTTGAAGAAAAGGATGTGCTCAGCCTGCTTGAGCGGGCCCTGGTATCTGAGGAGGGGTTTGGCGGGCGTTTGTCGGTATCAAAGGATGTCCTTGAGGTGATGGCCTCGGCGTCAGGTGGCGATGCCCGACGGGCGCTGAATATACTGGAAGTGGCTGCAGACCTGGCTGAACCGGATGAACAAGGCCATGACCGTATTGCCAGCGAGCAGCTTGAACAGGTCATGCAGACCAGTCTGCGGCGGTTTGATAAGGGTGGTGACGTTTTCTACGATCAGATCTCTGCACTTCACAAGTCAGTGCGAGGGTCTGACCCCGATGGTTCTCTCTACTGGATGTGCCGGATGCTCGATGGAGGCTGCGATCCACTCTATGTGGCTCGACGGCTTGTTCGCATCGCCAGTGAGGATATAGGGAACGCAGATCCCCGTGCGCTCCAGCTCAGTATGGATGCCTGGGATGCCCAGGAGCGCCTTGGCTCCCCGGAAGGTGAGCTGGCACTGGCTCAGGCGGTTACATACCTGGCGATGGCGCCCAAGAGTAACGCAGTTTACAACGCCTTCAACCGTTGTATGGCCGATGTGCGCCAGGACCCGGACTATGAAGTTCCGGTCCACCTCCGCAATGCCCCGACCAAGTTGCTCAAGAGTATGGGCTACGGTGAGTCATACCGATACGCCCATGACGAGCCCGAAGCTTTTGCCGCTGGTGAATCGTACCTGCCTGAAGATATCCATCAGCGCCGATACTACGAGCCGGTAAACCGTGGTCTTGAAATCAAACTCGGTGAAAAGCGGGAGCGGCTGGACCAGCGTAACGCGGGCAGTGCCCGCAAACGTTATCCCTGAGCGGGCCGCGCGGTAGCCACAAGCGCCAGTGCAGGTATAATGACGTGTCTTTTTAACTCAATTCGCTAACCGGAAAACTCAGGATAACCATGCTCGATCCAAAACGTGTCCGTACTCAGACTGAAGAGATCGCCCGTCGGCTGGCCATCAAGAATTTTGATTTTGATGTTGCCACCTTCGAGCAGCTTGAGGAGCGCCGTCGTGCCATTCAGGTGCGTACGCAAACACTGCAGGGCGAGCAGAACAAGCAGTCCAAGTCCATTGGCAAGGCGAAGGCGGCGGGAGAAGATATTCAGCCGCTGCTGGATGAAGTGGAGAACCTGAAAAAGCAGAAATCCGAAGCGGAAGATGAGCTGCGTTCGCTGCAGGAAGAGTTGAATGGCTTCCTGGCCGGTATCCCCAACCTGCCAGACGAGGGCGTGCCTGCCGGTGAAAGCGAAGACGATAACGTTGAGATCCGAACCTGGGGTACACCGCGGGCTTTTGATTTCGAAGCCCGGGATCACGTCGCGCTTGGCGAGGCGCTGAAAGGACTGGATTTCGAGACTGCGACCCGCCTGGCGCATTCGCGATTTGCCGTGATGCGTGGTCCGATTGCCCGCCTGCACCGTGCCCTTGCTCAGTTCATGCTGAACCTCCACACCGCTGAGCATGGCTATACCGAAGCTTATGTCCCTTATCTGGTCAATGCCGATACGCTATACGGTACCGGGCAGCTTCCGAAGTTTGAGGAAGACCTGTTCAAAACCGAGGGCGAGAATCCGCTGTACCTGATTCCGACAGCAGAGGTGCCTGCGACCAACCTCGTTGCCGATACCATTCTTGATAACAGTGAGCTGCCTCTGCAGCTGGTCTGTCACACCCCTTGCTTCCGGAGTGAAGCGGGGTCATACGGACGTGACACCCGTGGCATGATCCGCCAGCACCAATTTGACAAGGTTGAACTGGTACAGGTCGTACGGCCGGAAGACTCCGACGCAGCTCTGGATGCACTCACAGGACATGCCGAGAAGGTACTGCAGCTGTTGGAACTTCCATACAGGGTTGTCACCCTCTGTGGTGGCGACATGGGCTTCTCGGCAGCAAAGACCTACGACCTGGAAGTGTGGTTGCCCGGACAAAAGAAATTCCGTGAAATCTCCTCATGTTCCAACACTCGTGATTTTCAGGCTCGACGCATGCACGCCCGCTGGCGCAATCCGGAAACCGGAAAGCCGGAACCGGTGCATACTCTGAATGGTTCTGGCCTGGCTGTAGGCCGTGCCCTGATCGCTGTGATGGAGAATTATCAGCAGGAAGACGGCAGTATTGTGATTCCGGATGTATTGAAGCCGTACATGGGCGGCATTGATCGAATTCAATGAGTGATCAGTCAGGAAATACGCCAGGGAAGGGCATCGCCGCAACACCAGCACCAGTTCGGTACCGGGTTAACCCGATAACACATAACCCGAACAACTCGGCCGGCGAAGTGGCGCTGGTAGGTGCGGGGCCGGGAGATCCGGAGCTGCTGACACTCAAGGCGTGGCGGCTGATTACCTCCGCCCAGGTCGTACTGTACGACCGTCTTGTTTCTCCTGAGATTCTGGCCCTGGTGCCGGAAACCGCTGAAATGATTCATGTAGGCAAACAGCGTTCGAACCACGTATTGCCTCAGGACCAGATCAACCAGCGCCTCGTTGATCTGGCTCGAAAGGGGTACAAAGTGGTTCGCCTTAAAGGCGGTGATCCGTTCATCTTCGGGCGGGGAGGCGAGGAGATCGAAACCCTCGCAGCAGCAGGCGTCAGGTTTCAGGTAGTACCGGGCATCACTGCGGCATCGGGCTGCGCCGCCTATTCCGGTATCCCACTGACGCACCGCGATCACGCCCAGTCCGTCAGGTTTGTCACCGGCCACCTTAAGAACGATACCTGTGATTTACCCTGGAAAGATTTCGTCCAGAACAACCAGACTCTGGTGTTTTATATGGGGCTGGTGGGTCTTCCGGTTATCTGTCGTCAGTTAGTTGCTCACGGTATGTCGCCAGAGATGCCAGTCGCTCTGGTGTCCAAAGGAACCACCCCGGAGCAGGTTGTGGTTACGGGTAACCTTTCAGATATCGTCGAGCGGGTAAATGCACAGCAGGTGCAGGCCCCTACCTTGGTGATTATCGGCCATGTAGTGGCGTTGCGTGACCGGCTGGACTGGGTTGGCGGCTTACCTGCGAGAGCGGGCGCGGGCGTATAAGGCAGTCATTAAAGCCCGGGCAGGGTATGGATAAAAAAACGGGGAGCTCTGGCTCCCCGTTTTTGTCTGGATCGGACAGTTATTATTACCCGATCTTGCGACGGGGCAAAACATCCTTCAGCTTGTCACGCATTTCCCGAATGGCCTTTTCGGTGGTTGGCCAGTCGATACAGGCGTCTGTCACCGACACCCCATATTTCAGGTCCGCCAGATTTTCCGGAATGGACTGACTTCCCCAGTTGATGTTGCTCTCGACCATCAGGCTCTGAATCGAATTGTTGCCTTCCAGAATCTGGTGGGTCACATCCTGCATAACCAGGGGCTGCAATCCAGGATCCTTGTTGGAGTTGGCGTGGCTACAGTCGACCATAACTGACTTCCGGAGACTGGTTTTATCCAATGCTTGTTCGCACAGAGCAACGTTTACCGAGTCGTAATTTGGCTTGCCGCCACCGCCACGAAGAACGACGTGGCCATAGTTGTTCCCCTTGGTGCGGATAATGGCCGCTTTCCCTTGCTGGTCAATACCCAGGAAGCTGTGGGGATGCGAGACGGACTTCATGGCGTTCACTGCAACATCAAGACTGCCATCGGTCCCGTTCTTGAAGCCGATGGCCATTGACAGCCCACTGCTCATCTCGCGATGAGTCTGTGATTCAGTGGTACGGGCTCCGATGGCCGACCAGGCGATGGTGTCCTGAAGGTATTGCGGGGAAATCGGGTCGAGAGCCTCGGTTGCGGCAGGTAAGCCCAGTTCGTTGATATCGAGAAGCAGGCGACGGCCGATGTGCAGCCCTTGTTCGATATCGAAGGTGTCGTTCAGGTGCGGGTCATTAATAAGGCCTTTCCAGCCTACGGTGGTGCGGGGCTTTTCAAAATAGACGCGCATAACGATCAGCAGGGTGTCACTGACTTCATCTGCCAGCTTCTTCAGCCGCTGGGCATAATCCCGTGCAGCCTCAACATCGTGTATAGAACAGGGGCCGATAACGATGAACAGGCGGTGATCCTTCCCGTCCATGATGTCATAGATCGCCTGGCGGCCATTGGCTACGGTTTCAGCAGCCTTGTCGGAGAGCGGCATCTCCTGTTTAAGCGCTTCAGGAGTAATCAGAGGTTCCTGGCTCGCCACGTTAAGATTCTCTAGTTTGTTGCCCGACATGTTGTTCTGTTTCCCCGATTCTGATCGTTGCAACTCCAGTGGCCAATAAATGCCAACCGGATTGCATATTAACGCGAATAACGCCGGTCTCCGGTTGCGATAAACCCCGACGAGGTGGTTATACTGCGTCATTTGGTAGGCCTTTTCAACGCTTCTTACGTACGGGGACCGGATGTCACAAAACAGGCAGAAACCGCGAGATATAGCTGCCCGAAAAGCGGTTTCCGGCAAAATCGGCCAAGTCCTTGATGGCATCCGTGTCCCAGACCTGCCTTATCCGGCCGGTAAGCTTTCCCCGGAATCTGTGAGCGACTGGCGTCCGCTTTTGCTGTCCTGCTGGACCGAGCAGAGGGATGAGCGGGTCACCCGTGTCATTCGGTCTGTCGATCTCGATTGGTCGGCCCGGCAAGTCAATGCGGCCTACATCGCTGATCGCATTATGGACGTGTTCCTGAAAACCAGCGGTCTGCACCAGGAGCTGGCTCGCCGGATTGCCAGATTGCGTTTTTATCTGGCCTGGCGCATGAATCTCGAAGGCCCGAAAGCCTTCAGCGATACCCTGATTGAGTGGCTGGACAGCCTTCACGAATACCGGGGCTGGAGCCATTCGGGTGGCCGCTCGGCAAAGGGCCTGCTGGACCAGCTGGACGCGCTGGTGGTCGCGGTGTCCGATAGCTTTAAAGCAGGGGGCTCGGAGCCAGTTGATGATTTTTGTCGTCAATGGCGCGAGGATGCGGTTAAACGCAATGCACAGGTCATCAAACTGAGAGAAAGGTTGCAGGCGACGGAACAGGGGGCTGCTCGCCAGCGTCGCTCGGATCAGACCGCCCGAGCCCTTATCGGACGGGCATTACAGGGGCGCAGCCTTCCACCCTCGGTGACCCGCTTTATACTTGAGCACTGGCATGGTTTGCTGAAGCAATCTGTCTGGGACGCCGGTGTTGAAGGCGAGGCCTTTCGGCATGGCTCGAAACTCCTGGAGTGGCTGGTTTGGATCGGTGATCCCTCCTTGTCCGACCAAGATCGCGATCGGCTTTACCACGTAGGCGAACAGATTGGGGACCGTATACTGGACGTCTGGAACCGGGTCTTTGGCAAGCCGCTCCCTGCCCAAAGCTTCGCGGGTATCGAGGAGGTAATGATGACCAGGCTACGGGGCGAGACCCCTGAACTGGCTGAGGCGATCCCGAATCCAGAGGCGTTCAGCTGGGATGGTTCGTGGCTGCACTTCAGCCCGCCAGAAGCCAGCGTTGCCAGTGAAGCGGAGGGCCAATGGTATGTGGAGGGCGAGGGTGCCCGGGAGCATCGCCGGTACTTCTTTACTCTGCTGACAGACACCTCGGAAATACTCTGGACGAACGGTGCCGGCGTAAAGCTGGGTTTACAGCCATGGCAGGCTTTCGAGGCTGCGTGCGCTGAGGGCAGCATCCGTCCACTGCCGACTTTGACACCCTTTGGCCAGGTGCTGGTGGAAACCGTGGACCTGCTTGCCACCGTTTGTAACAAGCAACGCAGGCAGCGCGAGAAGGCAGCACAGGAAGCTCGAGAGCGCGCCGAGGTGCTCAGGCGGGAACGTGAAGCCGTTGAACAAGACCGCAAGGAACAGGCAGCGGCCCGGGAGGATGAACTCAAGCATCAGCAGCAGGAAGCGGAACAACAGCGGCTTGCCGACGAACAGGCCGAAGCGGAGCGGCTTGAGAGAGAAAAAGTACTTCTTGCCCAGAAACAGTTGGATGGTATCAAGCTTGGTGGCTGGATCGTTTTGTCCCCGGAAACATCTGCGGACGAGCCTCGTCGTCTGAAACTGGCAGTAAGAATCAGTGCTTCTCACAAGCTGGTGTTTGTGGACCGTCTGGGCCTCAACCGAAGGCAGTTCACGGAAGGTGAGCTGGTCGAAGGCATTGTTGACGGGCGTATCCGCGTACTGGGCAGTTCAGCCGAGTTTGATGATACGTTGAGCCGTGTCGTGGGTCGGATTCGCGTAGGCAGGAATTGATAATGAGAAACGAAAGCAGGAATAACAATAATGATCGACACTGATTACAGTTTTGGCAGTTCTGATGGTGGGGCGCGCGGACAGGACAATCGCTCTGATTACCGTCTGACGGCGCGTGCGAGGGCGATCCTTGAACTGGAGTCGGAGGTTCCCGGAACGGCTGACGGAGGCAGTGGTCGCGACCTGATATGTCGGATTCGTGACATTTCAGCACGGGGGCTCTGTCTTTTCTCCAGCGAACCCTTATCCATTGGGGCCTTGCTCACGGCGTCTGTATCACTGGGCAACCAGTCCGAAGAGTTCAAACTGACGGTCGAGGTTGTCTGGTGCCGCCCGAACGACTCTGCCTTCCTTGTGGGAGTTCAGATTATCGAGTCTGATGGCACTCCCTATGTGGAGTGGGTTGAGGCTGTAGCCTCGGCGATGGCGGAGGAATAAACTTCGGAGCAAGAAAAAAGCCGGCATGAAGCCGGCTTTTTTACTTTCTGAGGAACCAACGCGTGGCGGTCTCAGTCTTCCATTTCCGCCATACCGGTAATGTTGAAGCCGGCATCGACGTACATGATTTCACCGGTAATGCCGCTGGACATATCCGAGCCCAGGAACGCCGCTGCATTGCCTACTTCATCGGTCGTTACGTTCCGGCGGAGAGGTGCACGTTTGGCATTTTCGGCCAGCATGCGGCGAAAGCTCTTGATGCCGGAGGCTGCCAGGGTCTTGATTGGTCCAGCCGAGATGCCGTTCACCCGAATGCCGTCCCTGCCCAGGCTGGCCGCCATGTAACGGACATTGGCCTCCAGTGACGCCTTGGCGAGGCCCATTACGTTGTAGTTTTGCAGAACCCGTTCGGCACCAAGATAGCTCAGGGTGATCAGTGAGCTGCCTTCGTGCATCATCTTGCGTGCGCCTTTGGCCAATGCCACAAAACTGTAAGAACTGATGTCGTGGGCGGTCCGGAAACCTTCTCGGGTCGTTACATCAACGTAGTTACCATCCAGCTCGTGTCCCGGTGCAAAACCCACTGCATGCACGATGATGTCAATGTTGTCCCAGTGCTTGCCGAGTTCGGTGAAGACATTCTCGATTTCTTCATCGCTGGCTACGTCACAGGGAAACGTCAGTTTGCTGCCCCATCCCTCGGCAAATTTTTCCACACGCGGCTGGAGCTTTTCATTCTGGTAGGTAAACGCCAGTTCGGCCCCTTCCCGGGCGAATGCTTCGGCAATGCCGTAGGCTATGGATAGTTTGCTGGCTACGCCAACGATCAGTGCTCTTTTGCCACTGAGTAATCCCATGGGTAATTCTCCCTGTGTTCCTGATTTTGGAGCATTATCCCCGAACCCTTGCGGTTGGGGTAACACTCAATTGGTCGTAGTGGTGTTCTGGTAGAAAAAAGCCGCACTCAGAAGTTCCCGGGTATAAGTTGCACGGGGTGACTGGAAAATCTCAGCGGCGTCTCCGTACTCCACGATCTTCCCATGCTGGAGCACCAGAAGCTTGTGGCTCAGCGCCCTTACGACCGAAAGATCGTGACTGATAAAAATATAGCTTAGACCATAGCGGCCCTGTATATCTCGAAGGAGCTGGATAACCTGTTTCTGCACCGTACGGTCGAGGGCCGACGTGGGTTCGTCGAGAATGATCAGATCCGGTTGCAGTACCAGAGCCCGGGCTATGGCTATGCGCTGGCGTTGTCCGCCGGAAAACTCATGGGGGTAGCGATGGCGGGCTTCCGGGTCCAGCCCGACGTCCGTCAGGGCCTGAATAACCTTTTGGTCATGGCTGGCGAGATTGTCGGGGTCATGAATTTCCAGGCCTTCCCGCACGATTTCAGCGATAGACATTCTCGGACTCAGGCTTCCGAAGGGGTCCTGAAATACAATCTGTACCCGACGACGCCAGGGACGAAACTCCTTTTGCGTGAGGTCAGCCAGTTCCTTGCCTCCAAGCTGAAAGCTGCCGGTACTGGCTGTGAGTTTCAGCAAGGCGTGGCCGATGGTGGTCTTGCCACTGCCACTTTCACCCACAATGCCCAGGGTTTCGCCCTTGTCCAGGCTGAAGCTGGCGGTGTTAACCGCGTGAAAATAGGCCTTCACCTTTCCGAACAGGGATTTCTGGGTCGGGAACCGGACATCCAGGTCTGTCACTTTCAGAAGCGGCTCGCCGCTCTCTGCCAGCGCCAACGGTGCCTTCGGGGGCTCTGCATCCAGTAGTTTCCGGGTGTAGGCATGCTGGGGTGACTCGAACAATGTCGGCGTCTCCGCATACTCTACAAGCTTTCCCTGCTCCATAACGGCAACGTGGTCCGCATATCGCCGGACAATGGTCAGGTCATGGGTAATAAGCAGAATCGCCATACCGAGTTTATGCTGTAGCTCCCGGAGCAACTCCAGAACCTGTTTTTGCACCGTCACATCCAGCGCCGTTGTCGGTTCGTCCGCGATCAGGAGGTCGGGTTCATTGGCCAGGGCCATAGCGATCATGACCCGCTGTTTCTGCCCGCCGGATAATTGGTGGGGGTAACTTCCTAGGCGACTCTCCGGGTTCTGGACGCCGACGAGTTCCAGCAGTTCAAGACAGCGCTCTCGGGCCTGTGGACCACGCATGCCCTTGTGCAGAGCCAGGGTTTCCCCAATCTGCTTTTCCACCGTATGAAGCGGGTTGAGGGAGGTCATTGGCTCCTGGAAGATCATACTGATCTGGCGCCCCCGAATCTGGCGCAGCCGCTTATCATTGGCCTTGAGCATGTCCTCGCCGCGGAAATGGATCTCTCCGGTCGGGTAACTGGCGTGTCGTTCATCCAGTAGTCGCAGGACCGAAAGTGCGGAGATGGATTTGCCGGAGCCACTCTCACCAACCAGGGCCAGGGTTTCACCTTCCTGAATGGCAAACGAGAGCGAGTCGACGACCCGGGGACCGTGATCAAAGCAGATGGATAGATCGGATATCTGAAGCAATTTGCTCATATCAGTTCTTTCTCGGATCGAAGGCATCGCGCACGGCTTCACCAACGAACACCAGCAACGTCAGCATGATGGACAACGATACGAACGCGGAGATTCCGAGCCAGGGCGCATGAAGGTTCGCTTTGCCCTGCGCGATCAGCTCGCCGAGAGAAGGAGAGCCGGACGGCAAGCCAAAACCCAGAAAATCCAGGGACGTCAGCCCGGTGATGGCGCCCGTCAGAATGAAGGGCAGGAACGTCAGGGTCGCCACCATTGCATTCGGTAGGATATGCCGGAACATGATTTTTCTGTTATCCAGCCCCAGCGCCCTCGCGGCTTTAACATATTCGAAGTTTCTGGCCCTCAGGAATTCGGCACGAACCACATCTACCAGCCCCATCCAACTGAAGAGAAGCATGATCCCGAGCAGCCACCAGAAGTTTGGCTGCACGATACTGGACAGGATGATCAACAGGTAAAGCACCGGTAGCCCGGACCAAACCTCGATGAAGCGTTGGCCAAGGAGATCGATTTTGCCGCCGTAATAACCCTGTATTGCACCCACGGCCACCCCGACAATGCAGCTGGCAAAGGTCAGGGTAAGACCGAACAGCACGGAGATGCGAAAACCATAGATGACACGTGCGGCCACGTCTCGCCCCTGGTCATCTGTTCCCAGCCAGTTTTCTGGGCTAGGCGGTGCAGGTGAGGGGACATCAAGGTCATAGTTGATCGTGTCGTAGCTGAATTTAATCGGCGGCCAGAGTATCCAGCCGTTGTCCTTGATTTCCTGGGCGATGAAGGGATCACGGTAATCCGCGTCCGTGGGCAGGAAGCCACCGAAGGTTTCTTCCGGTACTGATTCGACGACCGGGAAGTAAAGGTCGCCCTTATAGGAGACGATGAGAGGCGAATCGTTGGCAAGGAACTCTGCGGCCAGGGCGAGGCCAAACAGGACGATGAACAGCCATAGCGACCAGTATCCGCGACGGTTGGCCCGAAAGTTTTTGAGGCGGCGTTCCTGGATCGGGGTTAGGGATCTCATGGTCAGGCCCCCTCCCGGCTTTCGAAATCAATGCGGGGGTCTACCAGCACGTAGGTAATGTCGCTCACCAGTTTCAGAACCAGACCCATGAGCGTGAATATATAGAGTGTTCCGAAAATCACCGGGTAGTCTCGGTTCAGTGCCGCCTCAAAGCCCAGAAGGCCAAGGCCGTCCAGTGAAAAAATAACCTCAATGAGCAGAGATCCGGTGAAGAAGAGGGATACCAGGACCCCCGGGAGGCTGGCAATCACAATCAACATGGCATTGCGGAATACGTGGCCGTAGAGCACCTGCCGCTCGTCCAGGCCCTTGGCTTTGGCGGTGACGACGTAGTGTTTGCCGATCTCATCCAGGAACGAGTTTTTGGTCAAGAGCGTGAGGGTGGCAAAGCCGCCAATGACGTTAGCTGTTACCGGGAGTGCCAGATGCCAGAAATAGTCGCCAACCTTCTGGTACCAGGTGAGGTCATCAAAATTAGCCGAAGTCAGGCCTCTGAGAGGGAACCAGTCGAAATAGCTCCCGCCGGCGAACAGCACAATCAGCAGAATGGCAAACAGAAACCCGGGAATAGCGTAGCCAATCACAATGGCGGAGCTGCTCCATACATCGAACCGGGAACCGTCTGTAACGGCCTTGCGGATGCCCAGGGGAATGGAAATAAAGTAGATGATCAGAGTGGACCAGAGCCCGATCGAAATGGACACCGGCATCTTGTCCAGAATCAGGTCGATAACGCTTTTTTCCCGGAAGAAGGAGTCGCCGAAATCGAAGGTGGCATAGTCGCCAAGCATTTTGAAGAAACGCTCGTGGGGTGGCTTGTCGAAGCCGTACATCACTTCAATTTCTTTCAGAAGTTCGTCGGGAATGCCCCGGGAACCCCGGCTGTCTCCTGAAGCGGTCGAGACTTCGCTGCCGGTGTCACCACCGGATGCCCGTGCGAGAGCGCTGCCACCATGCCCCTCCATTTCGGCGATCAGTTGTTCTACCGGTCCACCCGGGGCGGCCTGAACAATGACAAAGTTCAGCAGCATTATCCCGATCAGTGTCGGGATAATCAGGGCCAGCCTTCGGAGAATATAGATACCCATCTAGCGCAGGGTTCCTTCCGTTACTACTCGGTTCAGAATCGGTTGCTCAGGGCTTTACCCACCAGTTGTTCAGGTCAAAACCGTTCTTGGGCGTCATTTCGGGGCGCACGAACCGCTTCCAGTAAGCCACGCGATCCCGGGCAAGGTACCAGTGGGGAATAACATAGTGGCCATGCAACAGCACACGATCAAGTGCCCTGACTCGCTGGACCAGCTCCTCACGGTCCGGTGCCTGGATAACCATACTGACAAGCTCGTCCACGACGGGATCGTTAACACCCATATAGTTCCTGGACCCAACCGCGTCGACGTTGGATGAGTGCCAGTATTCCCGCTGCTCATTGCCGGGGGAGTCGGACTGGGGCAGGACCTGGGTAATAATGTCAAAATCAAACTCCCGCACTCGCTGGACATACTGATTGCTGTCCACGAGTCGGACGGACACGTCAATGCCGAGTTTGGCCAGGTTATTCTTGAAAGGCAGGACAACCCGTTCAAAGCTCTTCTGGAAAAGCAGGATTTCAAAGGCCAGGGGCTCACCGGTTTTTTCATGGATCATCTTGCCGTCGCGGACAACATAGCCGGCAGAACGCAGTAGCTCCAGAGCGGCCCGGAGATTCTTTCTCAATCCCTGCTGCCCGTCGGTTTCGGGCGGAGTATAGACTTCTGTGAATACCTTCTTGGCCAGATCTCCCCTGAATGGTTCCAGAATCTCAAGTTCGCGACCCTCTGGAAGCCCGGAAGAGGCGAGGTCACTGTTTTCGAAGTAGCTGCCAGTTCGGGTGTACTGTCCGTAGAACAGATTCTTGTTCGCCCACTCGAAATCAAATCCATACGCGAGTGCCTCGCGCACCCTGGGATCACTGAAGACCTTCCGGCGGGTGTTAAACACGAAACCCTGCATGCCAGTAGGCCGGTGATGTTCAATAGCTTCGGTCACGATTTTGCCGGCATCAAATTTTGGTCCGGTATAGGCCGTTGCCCAGTTCTTGGCTGAGCTTTCCTGGCGGAAGTCGAAGTTGCCCGCTTTGAACGCTTCCAGAGCCACGGTGTCATCCGTGTAGTAGTCATAGCGAATGCTGTCAAAGTTGAACCGGCCGTTGCGAACCCCGAGATTCTGGGCCCAGTAATCCTTCACACGCTCATAGGTGACGGAGCGTCCGGCCTCAAATTCGCCAATACGATAGGGGCCGCTACCAACAGGCGGTGTAAGTCCGTTCTCACCAAAATCCCGGGTTTCCCAGTAGTGAGCCGGCAGAATGGGCATCTGACCGAGAATCAGGGGAAGTTCGCGGTTTTTGGTTTCCCCGAAATCGAAGCGGACACGGTGGGGACTCTCAATCGTGATTTTGGAAACGTCCGCGTAGTAGTTTCGGAAAAACGGGTGCCCCTCGTTGGTAAGTATATTAAACGAGAATTTTACATCTTCAGCCGTAATGGGCTCTCCGTCATGGAAACGGGCTTCTTTGCGAAGGTTAAAGATGACGTAACTGCGGTCGGTCGGCGTCTCAAGAGATTCTGCTATCAGACCGTAGGCAGAAAAAGGTTCATCGGCGGAGGATTCAAGCAGGGTATCGTACAGGTAGGTGCTGATACCGGCCGCTGCTACACCCCTGATATCGAATGGGTTGAACGAATCAAAGCCGTTGGCGACAACCGCCATTTTCAGAGTGCCGCCTTTCGGAGCATCCGGATTCACGTAGTCAAAGTGTGCAAAGTCGCCGGGGTATTTGGGCGAACCGTGCATCGCTATACCGGCCTGAGGCGCGATGGAATCCGATGTATCTACGCTGGCGAACAAGGGGGAAGAAGTGGCCAGCAAGGTAAGGGAAGTGAGGATCGACGTAAGGTATGAGGCTGTCCGTATGCTTGTCATAGTTCTCGCACGTTCCGGAATGTCAGGCCGGTGCACCGAAATCCGATTCGGCGCACCGTTGGGCCCCTGGAGAGCCCTTATGATTCTTGTCGTTACGGAAAGTTCCAGCTCTCGTGCTCTGTGAGCTAGGGGCTGTTCCGAATATCGACGTAGAGTACCAGACTTTGTCCCGGTTGCAGATAACGCGAGGTGTTGAGGTCGTTCCAGCTTGCGATGTCCCGCACATTCACCGCAAACCGGCTGGCGATTGTCGATAGCGAGTCACCCTTGCGGACGCGGTATCCAACTTTCCTGACCATGGCGTTGCCCCTGGTGCTGTTGGAAGCCACGAGCGTGGGTTGGCTGGTTTTTGACCAGATTACCAGCTTCTTGCCGGGAATCAGAGGATCACCTGGCGCCATGCCATTCCATGCGGCGACTTCTCGTACAGAGACCCTGTGCTCCCGGGCGATATCCCAGAACGTGTCGCCGCTCCTTACGGTGTAGCGGACTTTGTTGCCATCCCGTTTGCGGTCCTGTTTTCGTTCGAGGCGTTGGGAGGCACTCAGGGCATAGGTATCCGAACCTTTGCTGGCCGAAGGTATCATTAATCTCTGGCCGATCCTGATCAGGTCGCTGTTGAGTTTGTTTACCTGCTGAATAACCGCAGGCGTGGTAGAGAACTTACGGGCGATAGTGATCAGGCTGTCACCGGACTTCACCCGATAGTTCTGCCAGGAAACCCTTTGTTTGGCCGGAATCTCTTTCAGGGCGGTCCGGAATGTTTCGGCGCTTTCCTTCGGGACCAGGAGCCGGTGAGGGCCGTCGGGATTCGTGGCCCAGCGGTTGTAAGTGGGATTCAGCAGGTAGACTTCATCCACATCGACGGCCGCCAGTTTGGCGGCCTCTGCGAGGTCCAGCTGGGAACCGGTTTCAACGATCTCAAAGTAGGGCTCGTCCTTCAGGGCAGGGAGTTCAATGCCATAGTCCTGCGGTTTATCAAAGATCTTGGCCAGCGCGATCAGTTTCGGCACGTAATGACGCGTTTCGCGAGGAAGTTGAAGTGACCAGAAGTCCTGCGGCCGGTTCAGCTTGCGGTTCCGGCGCATAGCACTGGAGACGGTCCCGCCACCACTATTGTACGCCGCCAATGCAAGCGTATAGTCGCCGTCAAAACGCCCTGTCAGCCGCTCCAGGTAGGTCAGTGCAGCGTCTGTGGCTTCAACCACATCGCGGCGGTCATCATGCCACCAGCTCTGGGTCAGGCCAAAGTACTTGCCTGTTGATGGGATAAACTGCCAGAGACCGGCTGCGCGGCCATGGGAATAGGCAAATGGGTCGAAGGCGCTCTCAACCACGGGAAGCAGCGCAAACTCCGTGGGGAGCCCGCGTTTCTCCGTCTCTGACAGAATGTAATGAAGGTACCGACTGCCGCGTTCGACCACCCGGTTGATGTAGCCAGGGTGTGTTGAGTACCAGTTGAGCTGATCGCGGACCCGATCATTGTCTATGTCGTGATCCAGGGCAAATCCACTCCTGAGGCGCTGCCAGAGATCGGTTTGCTGTGCCGACTCATCCGCTGTCTGCTGCTCGGGATTATCAAGTTTCTGACGGGCTTCCCGGGCGGCCACCCGGAGTTCCGGCGCAATGGCCTCATCCAGTGCGGCTTCAGGTGTTGCAGCATCTTCCTGTCCGGATTCAACCGATTGCTTCAGGCTTTCATCGCCCGTTGCGACGGTGACTTCATCGGATTCCAGAGGGTTGCCAAAGCTTTCCTGCGTGTCTGCATCGTTGAGCCAGGTGGTGGGGTTTACCCAGGAATCACCCGGTTGTTCAAAGACGCTGCAGCCACTGGCAAGGGCACCTGTTAGAACGAGCAGTGACAATCGTTTGACCGACATAGAATACTTCCGGCTCAGAGTTGAAGCCGGATCGTATGTCTGAAAATCCGGCATATTTAGTGGGTTACGTCCACAAAGTCTTACTAATTCTATGGGACGCCTTTTCGGGCGGTCAAGAAACCTCTCGTTACGGCCTTGAGAGAAATTGTTAACCGATCAGAAGTTGTCTTTGCCATGTCTGATGGCAGCAAAGATGGCATTCTCGGAATCGGCAGGCAGTCCGTTGCGCGCACAGTAGTTCCTGGCAGCATCAACGACCATCGGGTCATCCCAGCGCAGAAACGGGTTTAACTTTTTTTCCTCACCCAGAATCGACGGTACCGTTGGTTCTCCCTTTTCCCGTCGCTCTTTGCAGCGATGCTCAAAGCTTTGCAGCCCCTCGTCCTGGGGCAGCCAGCTGCGGGCAAATTTCAGGTTGGCGAGCGTGTATTCGTGGGCACAATAGACCGCAGTTCTGTCTGGAAGGGCACGCAGGGTCTGCAGGGATTGCCGCATTTGCTCCGGAGTTCCTTCGAAAAGCCGACCGCAGCCCGAGACAAACAGGGTGTCTCCGCAGAAAAGCACGGGCCGTTGGTTCACCTCAACGTCAGAGAAATAGGCAATATGGTCCAGTGTATGCCCGGGCACCCCGAGTACCTGGAAGGTCATGGTTTCCCAGATCACCTCATCACCGGGGTGGACCGCATTGGTGGAGCCCTGGAAGGGAGACTCCGCAGGCCCGGTGATGCGGCAGTCCGGAAAGGCTTTTACCAGCTCGTCCACGCCACCGACATGGTCTGGGTGGTGATGCGTAATGAGAATGGTGTCGAGGATAAGGTTCCGGTCTTTCAGATGATCAAGAACGGGTTTTGCCTGGCCGGGGTCCACCACCAGGGCCTTGCAGCTTTCCGGGTCTGAAAGGCACCAGATATAGTTGTCGCTAAACGCAGGAATGGCAGAAATGGTGAGCATAAGACCCCACATGTGCTAGACGAATGTGACTGATATGATAGAGCATTAAACACACGGCCCCAACAACGGGATCTGTGGTTTGCGGGAGTGACACGGCGTGAATGAGCCTAAAGCAATCGATTATCCGGCCCGAAACGAGGGTTTTGAACGATGGTTCCAGACTCCTCTCGGTCGGGCATTGCTGGCGGATCAGAGGCTTATGCTGGAGAACGAACTGGGGCGACTCACGGGGGCCAGGCAGTTGCAGGTAGGTGTCAGCCATCGTTTGCCCCTTGCCACTGGTACAGATTTCTCCCAGAAAATCATTACCACACCTCGCTGGTATCCGGACATTCCGGATGGTGTCGCCATTTGTGATGCCGATGAGCTGCCGTTCCCCGGCGATTCCATGGATCTTGTGGTGCTGCATCACACTGCCGATTTCACCCGCTATCCTCATCAGGTTCTTCGTGAAGCGGCCCGGGTACTCCGTGGTGAGGGCTCGATTGCCCTGGTTGGTTTCAACCCAATGAGTTTATGGGGGGCAAGAAAGCTTGTTTCGCGGCATCGGGAAGGCCCCTGGGGTGGTCGCTTCATGCTCCGTGGGCGCATGGAGGATTGGCTTCATCTGCTGGGATTCAATGTTGAACTGTCCGTTACCCGCTTTTTTCGTCTTCCCGTTCAGCGAAGTGGACGCAAGACCCAAAGTCGTATTGATCTGATGCTTTCGGGAAAGACCCTCCTGCCTGTGGGTGCCTATTACTGTATCCTTGCCAAAAAACGGGTTTGCGCCCGAATTCCTCGGCGTCCGGCCTGGCGCCAGGCAAAAGTAATCACGCTTCCCGGTACGGGAACGGTCGGTGCTTCCAGGGGGTTGGCACGTCGGCGTATGCACACCCCACAAGAATGATTCAGTGATAGGAGAAGTCATGTCCGGCAAGGTAGTTCTTTATACCGATGGCGCATGCAAAGGCAACCCCGGTCCCGGCGGCTGGGGCGTGGTTCTGAGCTACGGTGATGCGCGTAAAACCATGCATGGCGGAGAGGCAAATACAACCAATAACCGAATGGAGCTGATGGCGGCTATTCGGGGGCTGGAGGCACTAAAGCGCTCCTGTGAGGTTGAGCTCTATACCGATTCCCAGTATGTGCGCAAGGGCATTACCGAGTGGATGTCCGGCTGGAAACGAAATGGTTGGAAAACTGCAGCAAAGAAACCAGTAAAAAATGAGGATCTCTGGCGGGAGCTGGATTCGGAGGTAGGCAGGCACCGGGTTAACTGGCACTGGGTCAAGGGTCATGCAGGCATTCCCGACAACGAACTGGCCGATGAACTGGCTAATCGCGGCGTGGCCGAACTGACTAACGCCTGAAACTGACAATAGTGAGTAGCAAGTGTCATGAGACAAATCGTACTGGATACAGAGACGACCGGTATTGACCCTTCAGAAGGACACCGGATTATCGAAATCGGTTGCGTCGAGTTGATGGAGCGACAGCCTACCGGCCGAAACTACCACGTCTATATCAATCCCGAGCGGGAAGTGGAGGCTGAGGCGATAACCATCCACGGTATCACCAACGAATTCTTGGTGGACAAGCCCAGGTTCGCCGAAATCGCCGACGAATTTTTCGAGTTCATCAAGGGTGCCGAGTTGGTCATCCATAACGCGGCCTTCGACGTGGGCTTCATGGACTCTGAGTTTGCGCGCCTCAAACCAGTCAGAAAAACCGCAGAGAACTGCGGCATCGTGGATTCGTTGGCCATTGCCCGCAAAAAGCATCCGGGTCAGAAGAATAATCTGGATGCACTGTGCAAGCGCTACGGGGTCGACAACAGTAACCGGGACCTGCACGGCGCCTTGCTAGATGCGGAAATCCTGGCGGACGTTTACCTTCTTCTGACCGGTGGCCAAACGGCCCTTTCTCTGGATGCGGGTTCCGATAGCGGTGGTGTTTCCGGAGGTATCCGCAGGTTGCCTGCTGACCGGAGCAGGCTCTCTGTCGTCCGTGCGTCTGATGACGAAATGGGTGCCCATGAAGAATTCATGTCAATGCTGGAGAAAAAGGCAGGAGGGACTGTGTGGGGAAAACTTGAGCAAACGGAATGAGAACTGTGTCGGGGTGTACCAAATGTTACATTCTGCCTTTCTTGAGCTACTTGAGTTTTGTGTTATAAGTAATGATAAGTTCGCCATTTTTTCGCGGACGTCGCTGTATAAGAGCGGTATTGGCCGGGAAGGGTTCAGCCGGCTCATAACAAAAAGGTTTGCGGCCCACACAGCGAACCACAGTCATTATGAGGAAGCGGTAGTCTCCGCGCATTTAACAGGAAGCGTTTATGGTGCAATCGTCTCTGGCGACGAAATCGCAGTCGTTTGATCTGGTCAAAAATGAAATTGAGCAGACTATCAAACAGGCAGAATCCAGCCTTGAACGCTTTCAGGAAAACCGTGAGAGTGGCGAAGATCTCCAGAACTGTGTGGACTTCATCAACCAGCTTCGCGGAATCTTTATCCTGGTAGAGCTCAGGGGAGGGATTCTGTTGTGTCAGGAAGCGGTGACGATGGCCAACGATGTTCCTGTCGGCGCCAATGACGACAAGAACATTCTGCTCACAACACTCAATAGCGCGCTGTTTATTCTTCGTCGTTACGTCGAGTACTACCATCAGCAGCGGGAAGACCATCCTGAATTGCTGCTGCCTGTCATTAACGATTTACGCGAAGCCCGCCGCGAAAAACCGTATCCGGAATCCTGCTTTTTCGACGTCGATGTCAAGGAACGTCCGAACTATTGCTCGGCAATAGGGTTACACCCTTTTGAGGGCGATGAATCGGAGTACGAGATTCTCGCGCGTCGTATGCGCCTGACCTTTCAGGTTGCGCTTTTGGGTGTTCTGAGGGAGCGCAACGATGTCGTCAGTAAAAAGCTTATAAGCCGTTCTGCTCGCGGGTTTGCCCGTCTTTGTCAGGATGCGCCCATGGGTCAGATGTGGTGCCTTGTGGCAACTGTCGCAGATACGATGCTTGATCGGGCGATGGTCCTCACCAAAGCTCGCAAACGGATGTTCATGCGTATTGAGAAATACGCCCGGGAAGTGGTTTATGTCGGTAAGGTGGCGACAGCTAAAGATGCGCCGGACTCCCTCATTAGGGATCTGATCTACATCCTCTACCGCAGTGGTTCGGCTAATCCGGAAGTGACCGAAATTTTGTCCGCCTATAATCTGACCCCGGCTGATTATCCCGATGCCATGCTGGAGGCGCATGCTCGCAGGCTGTATGGGCCTGGTTCCGATGTTCTCAGGTCACTTTCTGAGGCGCTTCAGGACGAGCTGAATCAGCTCAAGGATAAGCTGGATATCATCGAGCGGGGGATCGAGCCGGATCTTGCTGAATTTTCGTCCATCGCAGATGCTCTGGAACGCCTTGCCAATACCCTGGTTATGCTCGACCTCAATCAGCTTGCGTCCGTTTCCCGTGAGGAGGCTACGAAACTTCGGGCATGGGAGGAGGATTCACGCTTGCCCGGTGACGACGAGTTATACAGGCTGGCAGACTCCGTCCTCGGTATCGAAGATGCCGTTATGCAGATCGTTATCCGTGGCATCACGTCAGAAACCGACGCCTTGGCAAGCGGGCAGCGCAGTCGGGAAGAATCTCCTTATTTGCGAGAAGCATTTTTTGTTGTTGCAGACGAGGCCCGTGGGGCTCTGACACTTGCCAAGCGGGCGATAACTGCCTTTATGGAATCGGACTACGACAAGCTCCATCTGGCGAATTTGCCGGCAACGCTTCACAGTATCTGGGGTGGTTTGCAGATGCTGGATGACCCGGCAGCGGCCGGTGTTTTGGAGCGTGTTGCAGCATCGATTCAGGAGCGGTTGCTGGATGCCAGTGACGTGCCGGCGATGCAGGTGCTTGAGGCGCTGGCGGATGCGCTGACCTCGCTCGAATACTACATTGAGAGTATTGGTAAGCGTGAAGAGTGTAATACAGACTTGCTCAAGCTCGCTGAAACCTCTCTGGACGACGTAGGTTTGTAGCGTTATGTCTTTTGTGGTCGCAACGATCGTGCTTGCCTCCTTTGGGGCGGCACTGGTTATTGGAGGCCTTCTTTTCTTTCTTCGTCCTCACTGGCTGCTTGACTGGCTGAAGGGGATGGCAGTCTTCGGGTTAATCTTTCTCGGGCTTTATTCACTGGTTATTGCGATCAATATTGGCGGATACCGGTCAATTCACGGTTTGCAGACCGTCGCGTCTATAGCCACCCAGCGCCAGGGGGATGAAATCTGGCGCGTAACCCTTCAACCATCCGGTGAAAGCCCTGTTACAGAAACGCTCAGGGGTGACCAGTGGCAGATAGATGCCCAGATAATCCGGTTCTCCGGTCCGTTACGCTGGCTGGGCATTGCCCCCGGCTATCGCCTGGAGCGGTTGGCGGGGCGATATACTTCATTGGAGCAGGAACGCAGCTCACCCCGCTCGGTTGTTGGTCTCAGTGAGCGGATCTGGCCGGACCTTTGGGCGCTGGACAGGCAATTCAATCTGCCGTTTGTTGAAGGGGTTTATAGCAACGCTACGTTTATGCCAATGAGGGATGGCGCGATGTTTGATGTGCGCCTTTCTGTCTCTGGTCTCGTTGCGGTGCCAGTGAATGAAGAGGCGCGCAAAGCGGTCCAGTTGTGGGATCAATAATGATTTATCGGGTATAAAAAAAACCTGCGCGTGGCGCAGGTTTTTTTACGTGTCCGAAAGGGCAATCAGCCCATTTTGAACAGTTCGCCCAGCTTGGTCGCGAGCATCATGTCACCTTCGGCGCGCAGCTGGCCGGCCATGAATGCCTGCATGCCATCGGTCTCACCGGATACGATACCCTTCAGGGTGTCGGCGTTCATGATCAGGGTAACGGAAGGATCGTCGTTGGCGCCTTCGTGCAGCTTGCATGCACCATCATTAATGACCAGGTTATAGGTTTTGTCGTCTTCGATATCGAACTGAAAAACCAGATCCAGGCCCTGAGCCGCGTCTGCGTTGAAATTCTGTTCGAGTTGTTCAAATACCTGAGCTACAGACATTGGTTTACCCTTTTTGGTGGTGGTCTTGTCATGACGACGGCTTTGATGTCCCTGGCTGTGTAAGCCTTGGCGGGAGCTCGGTTAGAGCCGACCTCGCAATCCGACTTTATGGTTAGTGGCATAGTGTGTCAAGCTCGATCGAACGCTTGTTTTAATCTTTTTGCTCTTCTTATCAGAACAAATTCGGTAAGTTACACTTTCGCATTTGCACAATCAGTTGGAGAAGCACTTTGGAGTTCCTGACAGAATACGGTTTGTTTTTGGCCAAGGTCGTTACCTTTGTGGTGGCAGCGGTGATAGTGATCTCTATCATCATGTCTGCGGCGCACAAGGATCGTGACGACCATGAAGATGCGGGTGAGCTCAAGATTCGGAAACTTAACGAAAAATACCGCAAGTTGCGTGAAACCATTCAGGCGAGACTGATGTCTGATTCGGAAAGAAAATCCTTCGAAAAGCAGCAGAAAAAAGAGCAGAAGGCTGAAAAGAAGGCAAATAAGGCAAAGAAGAAAGAAGGTGCTTCCGAACCTGAGAGTAAGCCGAGGATTTACGTCCTGGATTTCGATGGTGACATAAAGGCCAGCGACACCGATACCATGAGGCGCGCCATTACTGCCGTTCTCAGTGTGGCAGACCCCAAAAGTGATGAGGTGGTCATCCGGCTCGAGAGTGGCGGCGGGTTGGTTCATTCCTACGGCCTGGCAGCGGCGCAACTGGACCGGATCCGAAGCAAAGGCATTCCTTTGACAGCCTGTGTCGATAAAGTCGCTGCCAGTGGCGGTTACATGATGGCTTGTGTTGCTGATCGAATCATTGCTTCTCCTTTTGCAATCGTCGGGTCCATTGGCGTGGTCGCCCAGCTTCCGAATTTTCACCGTTTCCTGCAAAAGAATGATGTGGATTTCGAAGTCCTTACGGCGGGCGAGCACAAGCGAACCATGACCATATTCGGGGAGAACACCGAGAAGGGCCGTCAGAAATTCCTTGAAGATTTGGAAGATACCCATGTTCTGTTCAAGGAGTACGTCAGCGAACGCCGTCCTGACGTCGATATCGCTGCGGTGGCGAATGGTGATATCTGGTTTGGAAAGCGGGCCCTGGAGGTGAAACTCGTTGATGAGATAAAAACCTCCGACGAATATCTCATTGAAGCGTGTGACAGGGCAGACGTAGTCTCTGTTGCGTATCAGCGTAAACGGTCTCTCCCGGAAAAGCTCGGGTTAGCCACCAGTGCCGCGCTCGAACACACCGTCTGGAAAGTTCTGAGTGCCTTCCGCAATCAGAAAATCCAGTAGCTGACAGAAACGGGGCAAAACTATGACAACCAATACCGAATTCAAAGCCTGGCGTGTTGAAGAACAAAACGGCGAATACGTCGGGGCTGAAAAGACCCTGAATACTGCAGATTTACCCGAGGGTGAGGTTCTCATCCGGGTAAGTCACTCGTCGCTGAACTACAAGGATGCCCTTTCGGCGTCCGGCAACAAGGGTGTAACGCGCTCCTTCCCCCATACACCGGGCATTGACGCCGGGGGCGAGGTGGTGGAGTCCGCCACTGGTACGCCTGCCGTCGGCACTCCTGTGATTGTCACCGGTTACGACCTCGGTATGAACCATGATGGTGGTTTTGCCGAGTACATCCGTGTACCCGCTGCCTGGTGTGTACCCATGCCGTCGGGCTGGGATGCAAGAACGGCCATGATATATGGCACCGCCGGTCTCACAGCGGGACTTTGCGTCCAGAAACTCCTGACCATGGGGGCGAGTCCTGAACAGGGCAAAGTCGCTGTTTCCGGCGCGTCTGGAGCTGTTGGTAGCGTTGCAGTGGAATTGCTGGCACAGCTGGGCTTTGAAGTGGTCGCTATCAGTGGCAAGGCTGACCATGCGGACGAGCTGAAAGCCCTTGGAGCGGCAGAAGTGGTCGGCCGAGAAACCCTGGCCGAAGAAAAGAAGCCCCTTGTTAAGCCAGTGTTCGCCAATGCGGTGGACACGGTAGGCGGTTCCCCGCTGGCTGAACTTCTCAAGCAAATCAGACCCGGGGGCTCAGTCTCATGCTGTGGTCTGGTCGCAGGGCCTGGCCTTCAGACTACAGTACTGCCGTTCATTCTGCGCGGTGTTAACCTGCTCGGGGTCGACTCGGTTGAAATCCCTCTGGCCGAAAAAGAATCGGTGTGGAAAAAGTTCTCCGGCGACTGGGCATGCCCGAAAACCGAGGCTTCAGCTCGCGATATTGGCCGGGGTGAGCTTGATGACGCGCTGAAGGCGTTTCTGAAGGGCGAGTCTTCCGGAAAAATCGTTCTGGACCACTCGAAGTAGGCTGGTAGCTGGCTCCAACCAGGGGGAATCTTTCCAGCCCGCATAGCCACGGATGGCAAAGCCCAGTCACTTAATTGGCTTGATTTAGCGGGGTTTGAAAGGCACTCCCCCTCGTATCAGACTTATTGCTTCCTGGGGCAGGGCTCAGGAAGCCCTGCG
Organism: Marinobacter sediminum; assembly: GCF_023657445.1. NCBI lineage: Bacteria > Pseudomonadati > Pseudomonadota > Gammaproteobacteria > Pseudomonadales > Marinobacteraceae > Marinobacter > Marinobacter sediminum. The sequence continues at coordinate 1,164,095 of NZ_JAGTWY010000001.1, forward strand.
CCGGAAAAGCGGAGTTTGCGTGTCGGTCGCTGCCTGGTAACCCTGGCTGAAGAAGTTCAGGCAACGCGCGGCCTTGTTGATGTCCTTGTCCGGACGCAAGACATAAGTATCGAAACCGCAGCGTTTCATAAACTGGAGTTGGTCCAGAAGTACGTCGCCAACGGCCCGCAACTCGTTACCATAGCCGAAGCGCTCCCGAAGAAGCCGGGCAATACTATAGCCGCGACCGTCGCTGAACTTCGGGAAATTGACTGCGATGACCGGCAATTCGTTCACCTTGCCTTCCAGGATTTCTGGCTCGTCATGACTGTCGAACCAGACCCCGATATCGTCACGTCCGACATAATGCTCATGACCAGCAAGCCATAGATCTGCCGGAATCAGGGCAGGCTGCTGGGGAATGTCGAGGGATTCACCCTCGGCCGGGCGCGCAACGAGGGTCCAGTCATCCTGACGAATGCTGCCATCCTGGTGAATTACGTTAGGCATATACCCGCTCCTTGAAAGGATCTATTCCAACTCGACGATAGGTATCGAGGAAGGTTTCTTCCTCAGTGCGTTTGTCGACGAATACGTCAATGATCTTGGCGAGTACGTCTGGCATATCTTCCCGGGCAAATGATGGCCCCAGAATTTTGCCGATTGTGGCGTCATGATGGGACGAGCCGCCAAGACTGATCTGGTAAAATTCCTCACCTTTCTTGTCGACCCCCAGCACCCCGATATTGCCAACGTGATGATGCCCACAGGCGTTCATGCAACCTGAAATATTCAGGTCAATGTTGCCAAGGTCATACAGGTAGTCGAGATCATCAAAACGGCGCTGAATGGCCTCCGCCACCGGGATGGATTTTGCGTTGGCCAGGGCACAATAGTCGCCACCGGGACAGCAGATGACGTCCGTCAGGGTGTTAAGGTTGGCGGTACCGAAGCCCATTGGCGTTATGGCCTGCCAGAGTTCCAGCAAGCGATCCTGGCGAACGTCCGCGAGGACCACGTTCTGCTGGTGGGTTACCCGCACCTCGCCAAAACTGAACTCATCCGCCAGGTCGGCAATCTGGTCGAGCTGACGATCGGTAACGTCACCGGGAGCTGTCCCGGTCTTTTTCATGGTCAGGCTGACAATCGCATAGCCGGGCTTCTTGTGGGTGTCTACGTTATGGGTCAACCACTGGTCGAATGCCCGGTTTTCGAAGCGCTGCTCAGCCAGCAAGTCAGTTGCATTGCCGGTTGAGGCATAGTCAGGCTCGGTGAAGTAGGCCTGAATGCGTTCAATGGCTTCCGGTGTCAGGCGGGTGGGAGAATCTTTGATGTGCGCCCACTCGGTCTCCACCTTCTCGGCAAAACCCTCCGGAGTCAGGGCTTTTACCAGAATCTTGATGCGCGCCTTGAACTTGTTATCACGACGCCCGTAGCGGTTGTACACGCGAAGCACCGCTTCAAGGTAAGTCAGCAAATCCAGCTCGGGCAGGAAATCACGAACCACAGGGCCAACCATGGGTGTTCGGCCCAGGCCGCCACCTACGTGCACCCGGAAGCCGAGTTCTCCGGATTCGTTGCGCACCATCTGCAGGCCGATATCATGAACCTGGATGGCTGCCCGGTCAGTTTTCTCTGAAGCATTCACTGCCACCTTGAATTTCCGGGGCAGGAAGGCAAATTCCGGGTGAAATGTGGACCACTGACGAATAATCTCGCAATAGGGGCGGGGATCCGCAATTTCATCAGACTGCACGCCGGAAAACTGATCCGTTGTTGTGTTACGAATGCAGTTGCCACTGGTCTGGTTAGCGTGCATTTCCACTTCTGCCAGTTCCGCGAGTATATCCGGAACGTCTTCGAGCGCCGGCCAGTTCAGTTGAACGTTCTGGCGGGTGGTGAAGTGTGCATAGCCCTTGTCGTAATCCCGGGTGACCCGGGCCAGACGGCGAAGCTGGTCAGCCCTCATCATGCCGTAAGGCACAGCGATTCGCAGCATAGGGGCAAGACGCTGAACGTACAGACCGTTCTGAAGGCGAAGCGGAAGAAATTCTTCCTCGGCGAGTTCGCCCGCCATGGCTCGTTCAGTCTGGTCCCGGAATTGGGCAACCCGTTCGGCAGCAATTTGCCGATCGTGATCGTCATATACGTACATAATGGAACGTCCTGCTTTAAAGCGTCGTTGCGGCGTCCCGGACGTTGTCCGGGCGGCCCGGTAGTTCGGGTCCTTATATCTGCGAGGCAGGATATCATCGTGTTTTTATTCTTAAAATGATTATTTCAAGATATGTTTATCGATTCAGGCGATAAGGAGAAAGCGCCTTAGACTGGACGAGCATCAAATTGAAGGCTTTACTGTGGGATAGGTTAGGGGGCTCTGAAGGTCCTCCTGTAAAGAAAAAGAAGATCCCATTCAAAAGATCCCAAAGAGGAAAGTCCGATGAAGAAAAACGCGAGTTCAGACAGTCAGGCCGATGCGGTAGCTGCCGTTTTGCTGGTGATGCTCGTCGTGGCATTTGCAGTAGTGTGGGTGTCCGGGCAGTAGATCACTGGCTGGAAAGAACCATCTGGACAATGAGGATCAGCCCCACTACGAAGCCAGCGGTGAAAAGGACGCCGGCAATGATGTAAGGCCAGGGGCTGTGACTGGAGAAATCCTCTTCCCGGCGCTTGTCTGATTGCACACCAAAAGCGCCGGCAAGAATGCTTTGCATGATTTTCAATACGCCGGGGCCACCCGTTTTCCGGTTTTTATTGTTCTCATTGTCGGAAGTGCCTGTCATATCTCCCCCTCTGGTCCGGAATTTTGGGTTAGCCCTGCTTCTTACTCCGCCGGGTCATACGCGAGGCTGGGTGCCAGCCAGCGTTCTGCTTCGGCTTTGGATATGCCTTTGCGTTCAGCATAGTCCTCAACCTGATCGGCGCCAATCTTGCCCACTGCAAAGTACTTTGATTCAGGGTGGGCGAAATACCAGCCGGATACTGCTGCTGTCGGGAACATGGCGAAGTGTTCTGTCAGCTCGATACCGGTGGTTTCAGTGGCGTTCAGCAGACTGAAAAGTGTGGCCTTTTCCGTATGGTCCGGACAGGCAGGGTAGCCCGGAGCGGGCCGTATGCCACGGTAACGCTCCTTGATCAGGTCGTCATTGCCGAGCTTTTCATCCGCCGCATAGCCCCAGAATTCCTGGCGGACCCGCTCATGCATTCTCTCGGCAAAGGCCTCCGCAAGCCGATCAGCCAGAGCCTTGACCATAATGGCATTGTAATCGTCGTGCTGGTTCTTGAATTCCTCGGAGAACTCTTCAGCACCCACGCCGGTGGTAACCGCAAATCCGCCCACATAATCACAGGCACCGGAACCCTCGGGCGCTATGAAATCGGAAAGCGCCATCATGGGTTTGCCCGGAGCCTTTTCATCCTGTTGACGAAGGTGATGCAAAACGGTGAGCTCTTCGGTGCGGCCTTCATCCTTGTAAACGACAACGTCGTCTCCACGGCGGCTGGCCGGCCAGAACCCGATCACACCGCGAGCTGTCACCCGTTTTTCCTGAATCATGCGCTGGAGAATGTTCTGGGCATCGTCAAACAGGTTTCGAGCCGCTTCCCCTCGCTTGGGGTCATCAAAAATGGCGGGGTATTTCCCGGAAATGTCCCAGGCAATGAAGAACGGCGTCCAGTCGATATACTCCGCCAGTTCCTTCAGGTCATACTCTTCGAAAACCTTGATGCCGGTGAATGCCGGCCTGGCAGGCTCGTAGTCCCGAAAATCGACTTCTGGTGCGCGTTCTCTGGCCTCTCTCAGGGAAACCAGTTTGGTTCGGTCCCCACGGTTCTTTCTCCGTTCACGGATGTCGTCGTATTCGGTACGGGACGCTTCGATCAACGCGGGCTTCGCGGTTTTGCTCAGCAGCTGTGAAGCAACGCTTACACAGCGGGATGCATCGGAGACGTACAGCGCAATGTCGTTCTTGTACTGGGGCTCGATCTTGACGGCAGTGTGTGCCTTGGATGTGGTCGCGCCACCGATCATCAGGGGGATGTCGAAGTCCAGACGCTGCATTTCTTTGGCGACGTGGACCATCTCGTCCAGGGACGGGGTGATCAGTCCGCTCAGGCCGATGATATCGACATTTTCCTTTTTCGCTTTCTCGAGGATCTTGTCGCAGGGCACCATAACGCCCATATCGATGACCTCGTAGTTATTGCACTGGAGCACCACGCCCACGATGTTCTTGCCGATATCGTGTACGTCGCCTTTCACCGTGGCCATCAGGATTTTGCCTTTGGCCTTCTGGTCCTCGGTCTTTTCGGCTTCGATAAACGGAATCAGGTGGGCAACCGCCTGTTTCATGACACGCGCACTTTTGACCACCTGGGGCAGGAACATCTTGCCGTCGCCGAACAGGTCGCCGACCACGTTCATCCCATCCATCAGCGGACCTTCGATGACTTCGATAGGGTGCTTCGCGTTGAGGCGACAGGCTTCGGTATCGTCAAGGATGTAGTTGGTAATTCCTTTGACCAGCGCGTGCTCAAGTCGCTTTTCAACGGGCCATTCGCGCCAGGCGAGGTCTTCTTCCTGGGTTTTGCCACCCTTACCCTTGAAGCGCTCGGCAATTTCCAGAAGCCGGTCTGTGGAATCGTCCCGGCGGTTGAGAACGACGTCCTCCACCAGCTCTTTGAGTTCCGGATCGATTTCGTCGTAAATCACCAGCTGGCCAGGGTTCACAATGCCCATGTTCATGCCCGCCTTGATGGCGTGGTAAAGGAACACGGAATGGATCGCCTCACGAACCACATCGTTGCCCCGGAACGAGAACGACACGTTACTCACGCCCCCCGAGATTGAGGCGTAGGGCAGGTTTTCCTTGATCCAGCGGGTCGCGTTGATGAAATCGACGGCGTAGTTGTTGTGTTCCTCAATGCCGGTTGCGATGGCAAAGATGTTCGGATCGAAAATGATATCCGCCGGGTTGAAGCCGATACCTGCGAGGACATCGTAAGAGCGCTTACAAATCTCGGTTTTGCGTTGATAGGTATCCGCCTGGCCCTGTTCGTCGAAGGCCATGACGACAACCGCCGCACCGTAGCGCATGCAGTCTTTTGCCCGCTTGATAAACTCTTCCTCGCCTTCTTTCAGACTGATGGAATTTACCACCGGTTTGCCCTGGATGCAGCGCAAACCAGCTTCAATTACGTCCCATTTGGAAGAATCAATCATGATGGGAACGCGGGAAATGTCCGGCTCGGAGGCTACCAGGTTCAGGAAGGTCACCATCACTTCCTTCGACTCCAACATGCCTTCATCCATGTTGATATCGATAATCTGGGCGCCATTTTCGACCTGGTCCCGCGCTACGCTGAGTGCTTCCTCGTATTGCTCTTCCTTGATCAGGCGGAGGAATCGCTTGGAGCCGGTTACGTTGGTGCGCTCACCCACGTTAATAAACAGGGTGTTTTCATCGCCGGTAAACGGCTCCAAACCGGAAAGGCGCAGGGCCTTATCGCGCTCGGGAATCTTCCGGGGAGGGTGTTTTGCAACGGCCTGAGCAATCGCCTCGATATGATCCGGACGGGAGCCGCAGCAACCGCCAATAATATTGAGAAAACCATCCCGTGCGAACCCTTCCACGATTTCGGCCATCTCGTCAGGGGTCTGGTCATATTCGCCAAATTCATTTGGCAGACCGGCGTTGGGGTGCGCGCTGATATAAGTTTCAGCCTTGGTGGCAAGCTCCTCAACGTATGGCCGCAGAGCGTCTGCACCGAGGGCGCAGTTCAGCCCGACGGAAATGGGCCTGGCGTGAGCCACGGAGTTCCAGAAGGCTTCCGTCGTCTGGCCGGAGAGAGTGCGGCCGGAGGCGTCGGTGATGGTTCCGGAAATCATGATTGGTAGCTCAATACCGCTGTCTTCAAAATACTGCTGGGTGCCGTAGATCGCAGCCTTTGCGTTCAGGGTGTCGAAGATGGTTTCGATCAGGATCAGGTCACAACCGCCTTCTACCAGGCCTTCCACCGCTTCGTAATAGTTGTCGACCAGGGACTGGAAATCGACGTTGCGATAGCCTGGGTTGTTCACGTCCGGAGAGATAGATGCCGTCCGGGAAGTCGGGCCAACGGCGCCGGCGACGAAGCGCGGCTTATCCGGATTTTTGGCAGTAAATTCATCGGCAATGTCACGGGCGAGCTTGGCGGCCGCCACGTTCAGCTCTTTTGCGATCGACTCAAGACCGTAATCGGCCTGGGAAAGCCGGGTGGAGTTGAACGTGTTGGTTTCGATAATGTCTGCGCCCGCATCCAGGTAATCCGCGTGAATATTGCGGAGGAGGGCAGGTTGCGTGAGATTGAGCAGGTCATTATTGCCCTGAACTTCGCTTTCGTAACCGGCAAACCGATCGCCCCGGAACGCCGTCTCATCCAGTTTCAGGTTCTGGATCATGGTGCCCATGCCGCCGTCAAGAATAACAATGCGCTCCTGCAGAGCTTTGTGAAGCTGTTTAAGGCGGGTGTTGCGATCGGTCATATCAATACTTCCAGGAAGTCGTTTATAGCGTCGTATAAGTGTCAGTGGCGCGGGATCATAGCAAAAATGTGCAAGCCCGTCTTAGTACCAATGGCCATTTTCGGGTGCCGGATTTACCGGTGCGTCGCAAGACTGCGTCATAGGTGAAACTCATTATGCCCTCAAAGCCTGACTATTTTACTAGGTCTTTCATGTTCACGCGAAGTCCCTTAAAATGAACTCAAACTTTCAAACGGGTTGAAAACATGGCATTGGTTACTGTGACAGATCCCGCACGGGATTATCTTGCACAACTTATTGAAAAGCAGGACGTTGAAGGCATGGGCGTACGTATTTTCGTAACCCAGCCCGGCACGAAAAACGCCGAAACCTGCCTGGCCTATTGCCCGCCCAATGAGATTGTCCCGACCGATGAGCAGGTTGATCTGGACAAATTCACACTTTATCTGGATCACAACTCCGTACCTTTCCTCGAGGAAGCGTACGTGGACTATTCGAAAGACCAGATGGGTGGTCAACTGACGATCAAGGCGCCAAACGCCAAAGTGCCCAAGATTGACGACGATGCTCCGTTGCCGGATCGGGTCAACTACATTCTTGCGTCCGAGATCAATCCGAGCCTCGCCGCCCATGGTGGTGAAGTTTCCCTTGTTGAAATCGTTGATGAGTCTTTGGCGGTTCTGCGTTTCGGTGGTGGCTGCCAAGGCTGTTCTGCCGTTAGCCTGACCCTGAAACAGGGCGTCGAGTCAACGCTGAAAGAGCGCGTGCCCGAAATCACGGCCGTTCGCGACGTCACAGATCACTCGAACACCGAGAACGCTTACTACCAGTAGCACACTCTTCGAGGGTGCCCCGGGCCTCCGACGGCGCGGCGCACCCCCGGAACTTGCCAATCTGCCGCAACTCCGCCCCGATCATGGCTGCACGGCCAATGTCCCGTGAGTTCAATTGCTCCATCATTCGCCATAGAAGCAGAGACAGCACGCAGGTATTATCCTGTTTGCCTACTAACGGCATTATCACCGGCCAAAAAGTTTAACCGGGGTTTCACTTGATCGACGTTGCACTTCTGTCCGTGCCCATCGTGGCTGCTGCAGTGGGCTGGTTTACGAACTGGCTAGCTATCCAGATGTCCTTCTACCCCGTTCAGTTTATAGGGGTAGGGTTCATTGGCTGGCAGGGGGTGATACCCAGAAAGGCCGAGAAAATGGCCCATATCTGCATTGACCAGACCTTGCAGCATTTCGGTGACCTGAATGCCGTTTACCGGAAACTTGAGCCCCAAAAGATCGTCGAACAGGTCATTTCGCAGGTAACCCCCAGGCTGGATGAATACATTGACGAAGTCATGTACGAAATTCAGCCGGTGTTGTGGGACAACCTGCCACTGTTTGCGAAAAACCGGATCTACCGGTGGGCCAGGGAGCAGCTGCCTTCCCGCGTGGAAGAGCTGGTTGAGGACTTTGGCGATGATCTTGATGACCTGGTCGATCTCAAAGCCTTGCTGAGCCGTGAGCTGGAGCAGCACCCGGATTTTATGAACCGCATTTTCAAACAGGCCGGCGCGGTGGAGTTAAAGTCCGTGATCAATCGGGGCGCCATTGTTGGTGGCATACTGGGCGCGTTCCTCGCACCGCTCTGGAGTCATTACCCGGAGCCCTGGCTCTTACCGGCAGGGGGCTTTGTTGTCGGATTTATCACGAACTGGATTGCCATCAACCTGATTTTTTCACCAGTCAAACCAAGACGAGTGCTGTTCTGGAAAGTTCAGGGTCTTTTTCTGCGCAGGCAGCCTGAGATAGGTGATGTCTGGGCCAGGCTTGTGGCAGAAGAGCTGATCACCGTTGAAAAAGTGGCCGATGCCATGATTAACGGAGGCCGTGGTGACAGAACCCGAGCCATTATCCAGAAGCATTTACGACCTCTGCTGGATAATTCGGCCGTCATGAGGCTGACGGCACAAGTTACCGTTGGCATGACCGGTTACACTGAGCTCAAAAAAGCGATGAACCAAAAGGCAATACTGGCCACACGGGATGTGTTCAGTGACCCGGCCTTTAATCGAGAGCGGGCGCCGGTGGTTGCAGAGGTCCTTTCGGGTCAGATGAAGGCTCTGGCTCCCCGGGAGTTTCAGAATATCCTTCGGCCCGCCTTTCGGGAGGAGGAGCTTCAGCTGATGTTCGTAGGTGGTATCTTTGGGGCTCTGGCCGGCGCTATTCAGTTTTTCTCGCTGGTGTACCTGCCATTTTAAGCAATGATCAGTGTTCGAGCTTCTATCGGGCACAAGGAGAGGCAAGATGCCGGTATGGGGAGTGATTGCAATACAGGTTCTGGCGACAGCAACCAGCGTCGGTCTGGTGCTTTGGGGTTTCTGGGAATGGATTGTTCGTCCACATCTCGACCGGAAGGTAGAAGAGTTGATTGCTGCTTCCAGGGAAATCGAGCCTGGTGTAACCCGTGGTGTAAAAAAGGGGGTTGCTGAAACGCTGCGGGAACTGCCCGAAAATGCCCTGGACGGCACCGTAAAGGACTCTACCCGTCAGTTTCTGAAGTTCGGGTCCGGGCTGTTTGAAAACGGACTCAGCAGTTTTCTCGGAAACGCTGCTGACCTGGAGAGAAAATCCGGCAGCGAGCGTAACGGGGAGAAACCCGGCGACTAATGGTCAAAGGCAGTTTGTCGGCCTGGGCAGGCCAGCGATCCGGCAGGCAGTTTTGGCAGGTGTTCCCGGGAAAAGCTGCATAAGGTAAATGCTATTGCCTTTCTCCTCGCCCATCGCTTCCTTGACGGCTTTGACAAAAAGCCTGTTCGAGGGTGGAGAGATTTCATGTTGTTTGTAAAAATCTCTCAGGAAGCTAATGATTTCCCAATGGTTTTCATCTAACGTCAGCCCGTCTTCAGAAGCTATGTTCTCGGCGACTGCCGGACTCCAGGTCCAGGCATCCTCCAGGAAGCCTTCGTTATTTCGTTTAGGGGGTGCGGTATTGGTCATGGCTTACCAGCTGATTACCCGTTGAGCTTGCAGTGTAAGAGCCACCATCTCCGTATAGTCTACGTAGTGGGCTTCGCCCGGGTTTTTCCCGAGTCCTCTGGCGCAGGCATCGGAGCTGAGGGCATAGAGTCGGCCTGCCTTAAGGTTGTGAGCGCCCTCGAGAGCCACCACTCCATTTTCTGTTAGTAGCAGGGCGTCGTCAGCTCCGAGCATACTCAGGCATTCCTTAAAGCGGGGATGCTCTGGCGTCTTGTTAAGAATATGCAGTGTGTTGAGCGAAATCATAGTCATCACCCGTGATCATCCCACTGAATCCCCGTCAGCCGGAGAAAACCGTTTGTGTGTATTGTGCCAGAAGGTGAGCATCCGCGGACGTAAGGGTCACTCCATCCGGCAAATCCGTTGCATTGAGGCCATAGCGTTGGCATGACATGCGATCGGCCAGGATGGTGTCTATCCCGAAAACCGGGGCCGCCGCCAGGTTTTTTTCAACCGATTTTTGCTCAATGGCTGACGCATCCTGCCCCTTACGTAGCCAGTTCACGCCAGTGCCGGTAAAGAGCAGTGTCACGGGCTGGTCGAATGCTGCCAGCGAAAAGGCCATGTCCAGTGCCTCACGGCCAGCCCAGGTGCCATAAGGAGGCTGATCCACGATAATCAGCATACCCATACTAATCTCCAGCGTGGAAGTAGAGGGTTCTTGAAGATTTGATATTGCCTTCCACCCATTCTCCGAGTCCGGCAATGGTAAATGGAGGCAGCAGGTTGCTCGCAGTGAGTTCGTAACGCTGCTTTTCACCTTCGTCGATCAGGCCACGGCGCAGGGCCGACGCGATGCATGCGATGCCGGGGACACCGTGCTCCTGCAAAAAGCCGGCCCACGTTCGGGGCCAGTGAGTCTCATCAGATGGCGGTGTGACCAGCGCAGAGGCCAGGTGCACGCCGTCGCCGTAAAGAAACACCCGGTCGAGGCTATGGCCCTGCTCAAGAGCCGCCCTGGCAAATGCCAGCGCGGTCTGGGGCGCCTGGGAGGAATAGGGGGCGCCGGTAATAACCAGGGTAAACGATTCAGAGCTTGAGTCGGTCATGCTGATGCGTCTTGCCAGAAGGCTTTTCAGTTTACAGAAAGCAAAAACCCCGGCAAGAGCCGGGGCTTATTGATTCCGGGGCACGCCCTGGTATCAATCGTTACCGCTGAACGCGGAGATCAGGTGGAGCAGGGCAAGGAACAAGTTGTAGATGTTCAGGTACAGCCCGGTGGTGGCCATGATGTAGTTCTGTTCACCGCCGTTAATGATGCGGCTTGTGTCGTAAAGGATGAAGCCAGACATCAGGAAAACGATGGCGGCACTAATTGCCAGGCTGAACGCTGTTATCTCGACGCCAAAGAAGCTTGCAACGATGGCACCCAGAGCGGCAATCAGTACAACAACCAGGCCGGCTACCAGCATGCCTCGCATGAAGCTGAAGTCTTTCTTCGTGGTCAGGACATATCCGGACAGGGCGAAGAAGACGAGTGCAGTTCCACCAAGGGCCTGCATAACGATCTGGCTACCGTTTGAAAACTGCAGGTAATAATTCAGTGTCGGGCCAAGAGAGAGCCCAAGAAGGCCGGTGAAAGCGAAGACCACGCCAATGCCAGCGCCACTGTTTGCTGTCCGCGGAAGAACGAACCAGACCAACGCCAGAGCACCCAGGCTGCAGAGCAGGCTGGTACCGCGGCCAAGGCCGACATACATGGATGCTGCTGCCATTACTGTGCTGAACAGCAACGTCATTGCCAGCAATGTGTAGGTATTTTTCAGAACTTTGGAAGCTTCCGGGCTGATCGCATCCGTGGCAGAGCCGCGGGCAATCATGTTTCCCCGATTCTGCTGGTATGTACTCTCTCGGTTTTGCATCTTTCTCTCCGTTGGGTTCCTGCTTTTTAATCGCGGAACATCCATGAACTGTAAATGAAACAGATTGAGGAATCTACGATAGATGATAGTGCCGCTTTCTGGACTTTCAATCATTTACGACCGAAAACTACCCCATGGATTCCATTAAATAGAGTTAATGTTTAAAAATGAGGCGGGTTTTATGCAGGGCGTTGACAGCACAGGCAATTCCGGTATCATGCTCACCGCTGTCTCAGAGGCAGTAATGGAAAAAACGGTGGGCTGGCAGAGTGGCTTAATGCAGCGGTCTTGAAAACCGCCGAAGGTTTGTAGCCTTCCCGGGGTTCGAATCCCTGGCCCACCGCCATTTTTTCAAGCTTTTCAGCATATCCCGATCCTCTATCCTTTCTCCGAATTGTCCGAAAGCGTCCTTACGCAACGCGACTTTTATACACTTGTATAAAACAGGTTTGAAAACCGGGCGAATTTTACCTCTGTTACTCGGTTTGCCTCTAGCGGAATAGGCACCCGTTTTATGTAGCCTAAGATAGGTTTTAACACCGCTTTTTAAGCCGCGAGTTCGCCAATAGGGGCGCCGCTAAACAAAAGCGGACATTCGCGGCCTCAATTTTTCTCCCGTTTAAGGCTGGGCGTAGTGGCAGTCTCACCTAGTTGCTCTTTGAGGGCGCTTTAGACTCCCGACGTTTCGCGCTTCTATCCCGGAGCGCAATTCCCGGCCGGAAAATGAGGCTTCGGAAGCGGGAGCTTGCCACCCTGATTTTTCAGATAAATCTTATTCTTGGCTGAGTACGTCCTGAGCTCATTGCCAGGCGGCAATAGTCTCTAGAAAGCCTATTGAATTCATGCCCGGCACCAGCGCGTGCTCAATTTCCTCGCGCGTGAGGCCCAGTTCGAGACTGCGGTGAACATGGGATTGCAATGCTGATTGGCGTCCGGCACCCACGCAAACCCCCAGTTCACCAAAGCGCGCATTTTTCATCCAGAGGGCCAGCCTCGGCAAGGGTCTTGCCGACCTATTCGTGAGCCTGTTGCAGCTCCGGAAATCGCTTGCTGAAGGAAACGAAGGTTTTGGGGAGTTCGCTGCTATTCTTATTCATGAGATTTTCTCGCTGGTAGAGGCTGGCTTCGGCAGGATTTACTCATTTCGAATGACAGCCTGTGATGTGAAAATAACTCTAACCAAGCATGCAACGATTTTAGGAGATGGTTACACGGTGATATCACTATGCACAGCTATAAAGTACGCAGATCATGCCTGAATGCCGACACGCGGCAGGCCACCTTCAATCCCGAGTTTGAGCCTTAACCATGAGAGTTATTGTCCGTTATTTTTTCCGCACCCTGCGCTTGATTCTGACGCCCTTTATTTTGCTCAGCGAAAAACTCAATACCCCCAAAAGCCTTTCCCGCACCGCTGAAGAGCAGGCCCTCGCTGACGAGGCCAGCAAAAATCTCGCTCTTTACCAGTTTAGCGCCTGCCCGTTCTGCATGAAGATACGAAAGGAAATTGCCCGCCTTGGCCTGAACATTGAAACCCGCAATGCCCAGCATTACCCGCAGTATCGTGCAGCGCTGGAGGCCGGTGGCGGCTCCATTAAAGTGCCTTGTCTGAAGGTTCAGCGGGATGACGGCAGTGAGCGCTGGCTCTAAGAGTCCGACGAGATCAAGGCATGGCTGCAGGAACGATTCGAGCCGGCCTGGGTCCGTCAGAGCTGAAGCGACTAAAGCAGCTGGAGCCCATGCATCGGTGCTAAATGCTATCCGTTTCTGAGTCCGCATCATGAGTGAAAACCTTCCCGTTTTATTCGGGATTTACCCGGTGTTTTTGTCAGGAATCACTCTGGCTTGGCTGCTCTGTCTGCAACGGTGCAGTTGGCCGAATTGGATCGCGCGGGTATTGGCGTGCGGAAGTATCATTGCTTTCACTTTTATGACGGGACCTTGGGCCTTCACGAGTTATTACTTGCGATACGTTTTTCTCGTGCTATTCGCCTTAACCGTTGTTTTGTCTTATTTCCGAATAGAACGCCGTAACCCTCACTTTGGAATCTGCGCTGATCGAATCCCGATTGCCTCGATATTTGTTTTTCTTCTTTTTGCGGTTCTGAATGCTCTGGCCCTAAAGTCCTATTATCCATCTGGGCGGACGATTGACGTAACTTTTCCGCTCAGATCAGGCACCTATTACGTGCTACAAGGGGGCGGCAGTATAGTGACGAATCCTTTCCATGCGCTGGCCGGCAACAAGAAGGCCATAGATATCGTTAAGCTAAACCCGCTCGGCAATCAGGCAGAAAATATACCGCCGCGAGTGCTGAGTGACTATCAAATCTTTGGCGAGAAACTCTACAGTCCATGCCACGGGCGAATTTTAGAGGTTCGTGACAGCTTGCCGGATAATCCTCCGGGACACCCCGATACAAAGCACCCGAAAGGTAATTACATAGTGCTGCTGTGTCCCATGGGGGATATTTTGATGGCTCACCTGAGGCAAGAAAGCATTATGGTAAGGCCTGGCCAGGTCGTAACCGAGAGCCAGCCGTTGGCTGAAATCGGCAATTCAGGAAATACGCTTGAGCCACACCTGCATATTGAGGCAACGAGAGACGGCAAACCGACATGGCTTAGTTTTAACGGACTCTCGTTGTCGATTAATAGCCTGATAACGAGAAAGTGAAAAATACATAACAATGCGAACGACGAGGCCAAAAAAGGCGACCTCGAAAAGGGAGAAAGCCAAGGTCTGCCTGTAAGGTGACGGCATTCGGCCTGTCTTGCATGACCGGCGTGGCGAGGATTATATGGCAAATCAGGGTTTGAGAAAGGCGATCGGCCTCGCGGCGGTTTCAATTGTTTTGCTCGTAGAGTTCGGTATGTTCTACGATTTTTTTTACCCGTTTCGGTTTTTGTGGGGCCAAGGCCTTATAACCGAGCTTGTCCTGTCGGTGGTGGTTTTCCTGTGGAGTTTGGCTGGCGTGTTTCTGGTCTTTTTCGGTGGCCGCAGTCTGTTTCGAACAATCACCCTCCCGTTTTTTATATTTTTCTATCTTTCCAATATCGGATCCTTCCTCGTCTCAAACGGACCTATCGATTTCCAGCAGGCAGACCTGATCGTGAGTTACTTCCAGTGGTGGGCCGGGGCTGTGGTTGAGAATATTGGTCTGGCCGTACTGCCGCTTCTCATAGTCCTTGTACCGCTTATTCTTGTCGTCGAACGTTTGCCTCGCCTTTTCAAGCTGAATATTCTCGGGAGGCTCTACGCCGTTCCAGTCATCACAGTACCGCTTGTCTTCATCGCTCTGCTAATTAGCGATGGCATTTTTGATCGATACCCCTCTTTTTTCAGGGTGCCGGCACTACTTGCATTTGCGGGCCAAAGCGATCTTTACAGGGGAGAGCGATCAGAGGTCAGCTACTCCGGTTCTTTTGAATCGCAGGTTGAGAAAATAGTTCTGATTGTCGATGAAAGTATCCGAGCGGACATTCTTGGCATCAATGGGTACGTGAAAGATACGACCCCCTATCTACGCTCGGTGGAAGAGGGACTGGTGAATTTCGGTATGGCCGCTTCGGCTTCAAACTGCAGTGATTATTCCAACCTCATCCTCAGGACAGGGGTCAGAAAAGAGGCGATCCCGGATCGGGTTGAGAGGAGTTTAAAGATACCGTCGATCTGGCAACTTACCGGGCGGGCAGGGTATGACAATGTCTACCTGGATGCTCAGAGCGCAGAGGAGTGGGCGAACTACCAGAACTTCATGAATGAGCATGAAGCTATTCACGTAGACGAAATACTAAGGCTTCGCCAGGACATTGCCTATGACAGCGACACAATGGCTCGCGACAGGTTAACTGATCTCCTCAAACAACCAGGCAAGACCTTTATAATGCTTAATAAGTATGGCATTCACTTTCCGTACTTCAGGAGCTATCCCGACGGGTTCGAGCTCTTCACTCCGGCTCTCGTTCCAGGTGAGCCAATGAATGATCGAGAAAGATCCCTGAATTCATACATTAATGGAATGCGCTGGAGCGTGGATGATTGGTTCAGGGACTTGTTGTCTGAAAGCGACGAATTCAGGAAGTACGTCATCATCTATACGAGTGACCATGGACAAAACATAGTCGATGACGGGACATTGGCCACACACTGCAGGCCGAGAGCGAACCGTTTCGAAGGTATTGTGCCCATGATGGTTTTCTCGAACGACCCGGAAACCCTGGAGCGATTTGAGGCATCGCAATCAACGAATTATGACCAAACGAGCCATTTTCAGGTATTTCCGACGTTGATTAGCCTCGCAGGCTACAATGAATCCTGGGTGAGAAGTTATTACGGCGCATCGTTGAGCGAGCCTGCGGGCACTCCGCCGGAATTTTTTGTGGGAGACGCCTTTGGCCGCGGATCGGTCAGAAAATGGGTCCCAATATTCCCTCGCAGAGACTGAAAGCTTCTGAACCATTCGAAGGTCGCTGCATGGCTGCAGCGCTATCTTTCCCAGTTAACCACTGAATGGCACATCTCCCCATGGACAATGCAACTCCGATAATCAGAGTATTTTTTGCCAAGATGAAGCCGGATTTTTTTCAACTATCCGAGGAAGAGCAAGGGCAGTTCATGGCTCGTGACCGGGCTAACCTCGACGCTTTGGGCATGAAGGCAATTTCCATGATCGACTGTACGAAAAGTGATGATGAGTGGGACTACATCGGTGTGGAAAGTTGGCCGTCAATGAAAGCGCTGGAACAACGAGAGTGGTTTGAAAAGGAGGAACTTCAAATTTCTCGGTATGTGGTGTACCGGGTTCATTGGGGCGTTGAGCAGTCTTTCGAGGAGTATGGCCAGGCGTAGTGAACGCAACCCGGGGCAGCCACACACGAACGCTTAATCTTTGGAAAAGATGTATCAGTGATGATGAGTGATAAAAAAACGACCCACGCGGTTTCATTTCGCCAGTGGCTCAGGTTAGTAGTGGCGTATTGCCTGATACCACTGGTTCTCTTCATATGTGGTGGCGACCTTGGTTGGCAGCAGGGTTGGACCATCGCTATAACTGGTCCCCCGAATTTCCAATCTGGCTCAGCGTAATAGGCTTCATTGTTATCGCCTCCGGTTACACCTTTGCTGCATGGGCCGTGGTAGAGAATCGCTTCTTTTTGAGTGTGGTAAGTATCCAGACAGATCGAGGTCATGTGGTCTGTGATACCGGTCCCTACCGGTTCGTGAGGCACCCAGGCTATGCTGGAAATAGTCTTGCACTCTTCGGATTTGTTCTTGCTCTGGGCTCGGTATGGGCACTTATTCCAGCAGCAATGGCCTTGCTCATCTCGGTGACTAGAACCGTGCTTGAAGACCAGACTTTGCTCGAAGAGCTGCCAGGCTACCGGGACTACACCCGACGGGTGCGCTACCGGCTGATTCCTGGCCTTTACTGAGGAATCAGTGTGTCGGATGCTCAAGATCACAGCTTGAGGTCCATCACAGGCCTTGATCGGCCGATCCCAATGTCCGCTTTGCGACCGTTCAGCCTCCCTAAAATCAATCTCCAGCGAAGTTAAAAGTTCACACTGAAAGATGCCGAGGCATGCGCTTCAGAACAAATTAAAGCTAATGATCTAAGATGTAGAAAAGCAAGCCGCATCACCACCTGCTGGTTGATAGGAAAAGAAACAATGAAAAAAATAGTCCTCCAAGTAGCCCTATTTCTTGGCGCTCTTTCGTGTTTTGGATCGGTAAGTGCGACAGAGCCAAAAACTCCTCTGGTGCCGCTTCCCTCTATCGTTGATTTTACAAATGGTGATGGTTGGGGTGTTGGGCTAGGGCTGGGAATTGAATATGAGTCTGCTTATGAGGGTTCGGACGAGTTCGAGCTTGAGATTGATCCGGCTGGAGGTGTTCAGTGGCGTACCAGTGACCATATTTTTTTCTGGGCAGGTGAAGCAATTGGGTGGCGAACATTGGCCAAGGATGCCTGGTTGTTTCAAGCCTCTTTAGGCTACGAAGAAGGCCGTGAAGAGGGCGACTCAGAAGATGGCAGACTGGATGGGTTAGGCGAATCGAATTCTGGGGTTACAGCGCTGTTGGAAATGCGCTATGCCCTTGCAGAAGATTGGCGCTATTTTCTGGACGGCCGTGTATTGACCGGAGAGATCGGAACGCTCGGGATATTCGGCGCAGGAACCTGCTTGGGTTGCCAACCCAACGGCACTGGCTGGGAAGTTGGTGCTGTTGTCACTTTCCACGATGGTAAATTAGCCAACCGTGACTTTGGTGTGAACACACAACAATCCATAGACTCAGGTCTTCCAGAAACCGATGTTGATAGCGGGTATAGGTCAACTGGTTTCAATGTTAATTATCGAAACTACTTGAACGAGAGCTGGCAGGTATTCGGTGAAGCCCTTTACGAAGCCTATGGAAGCGACGTTAAAGATAGCCCAATATCTCGCAATAATTATGAAGCGGAAATTGGTATTGGCTTCATTTACGTTTTTTGAAACGGCGGTTTAAGCTTGGCGCTGATCGCCCAACGTGAATGTTCCCTTTGCGACCAGGGCATCCTCTGAGCTCAGCTAAACAGAAGCGAACATTGGCCATCCACCAATACTGCGAGACAACAGCAATTTAATGTGGCCTTCGTGATAGGATTATAATCGATTCACGAACAACTCGATGCACAAGGATTCCCTCCGATATGAACAAGTCAATGATAGCGATTGCGTTAGCGACAGGCCTTTGTCTATCAACAGCCGGCTATGCCCAATCGACCGGTGAACAACTTGTCGATGACATCATAACGGACGTGATTCACCAAACTGCCGACGCTGCCAGAGCAGAGGTTCGTCGCAAAACCGGCATTGATCCTCTCGACCGCGGTTACGGCGATCATGACGATTATCGTCCGGCCCCCTCAGACCTCAACGAAGAATCGGTCAATGAGCTTGGCCGCTTGGATAGCGAGTATGATCGTAAGGTAACGAAGCTGGAAGAAGAACTAGAAAGAAACTTAAACAAAGCGGAGCAGGAATTCAGGCGCGAGGCTGGAAAAGAAGATAAACCAGGAAAGATTGAGAAAAAGCGCGAAAAGCTTGATCGCAAAGTGGACAAGGCGTATCGGAAATTTGAAGAGAAGCTTCGCATAGAAAACGAGCGATACGATCGCAAGCGTGATCAGATACTCGCAAAACATTCTGAATGAGATAAAGGTGCGCCGGTTTGGCGCGAGCTCACATCGAATCCGGCAATTTGTCTCGGATCGCGCAAGTGAAATTTGAAGTATCGAGCAGGCTTGATCTCGATCCAGTTGATGTTCAGGTTCGGAGCCATTGTTAGCTGACATTTACCGATCAATTACCCGCCGCTTTGAGAAGCCTCGGCCTGGCTAACCTGAATGTCCGCTTTGCGACCTCTACGCCTTCCCAACTACCCTAAATAAAAGGATTCTCGATGCCTCCTCCTCGCGATCATCTAATAACATTGGCACCTGATGTCCAATGATCCGTTCCTACTGATCGCGGAGAGGCGAAGTATTTAAAGAATATCGGGGTGTGCCTAGACTTCTTCAGTAATACCGGCTTTGTCTGTGTGTCTGGTCATCAACCTCTGACAAGGGCCCGTGCAGCCGACAAGACGCATTCCTGAAGGGGCTGCATGAAATTGGGGCTCAGGGTGCCTGCGTCAATTATATTCATGGTCAGCAGCCTTTGCCCGGGTAGCTGATCGATTTGTAAAGGACGAACCCTTGAGGACGTAATCGACGACTCTGGCAAAAGGGCCACTGCCAGTCCTGATTCGACCGCCGAGCGTAGGTTGGCCATGTCTGAACTGGTCAGTACCGGATGATAGTCCAAGCCGGATTGCCTCAGATCCGAGGCAGCGAGATCCCGCAACGCGCAGTCGCTCTCCAGCAAGGCAACCGGGAGCGCTTCCTCTGTATTGATCGGTAGCCCGGCCGGGGCATACCAGTACAGTGCTTCCGACCACAAGTTTTTCTCCGGGGCGAACTGAGGCTCGCCCGTAACAATGGCCACATCCAGATCCCCGGTGGTTACCAGTTCCCGGAGCTTACGGCTGCGGCCACAGGTAATCCGGGGCACCAGCTCGGGAAAGGCCTCCCGAATACGAGGAATGAACTGCTGCAGGAACGGGTGGGCATAATCTGTGGGTATTCCGAAGTGCACCGGACCTCGCAGGGGCTCCGCGCTAAGCGCACTCAGCGTCTCGTTATTCAGACGCAGCAGCCTGTCAATGTAACTCAGCATCGTCTTACCGGGCTCCGTAAGCTTGATGCCCTGGTTGCTACGCTCAAGGAGTCGCTGCCCCAGCTGTTCTTCAAGTCGTTTGATCTGCATGCTGACAGCTGCTTGCGAGCGGTATAAACGACTCGATGCCTCTTTAAAACCGCCTGCTTCTACCACAGCGGCGAAGGTGTTCAACAGGTCCAGATCCAGTAAGGGTTTCATAGGATTCGTCTTCGTTCGTGTATCACAAAACCTAAATTAGCATATCAACAATATTCGTTTGAGTGAATCACTCTGCAGTTCTATGATGCCGCCATAGTTATTGCAATTGACGATTAATTGATCAGACCAATAGGTCCGGCACGAGCGAGGAGATGACACCATGAGCCACATCGATATCCCTGAGACCATGACAGGAGTAGTTCTCACTGGTCATGGCGGTCTGGATAAACTCGAATTCCGGAAGAACCTTAACGTGCCCAAGGCCGGCGCGGGTGAGGTGCTTATCAAGGTCGGCGCGAGTGCCATCAACAACACCGACATAAATACCCGCACAGGCTGGTATTCCAAGGGCGTGACAACGGGAACGGATCAAGGAGCGGCAGGCGGATTTGAGACGGCCAACGAGGAAGACGGTACCTGGTCGGGAAAGCCCCTGAGCTTTCCGCGTATTCAGGGAGCGGATGTGTGCGGAACCATCATTGCGGTCGGAGAGGGCGTGGACCGGGGACGGATCGGCGAGCGAGTGCTGGTTCGCCCCATGCAACAGGCGCCTGATAACCCGTCCTCCTACAACCTCATCACATTCGGTTCCGAGTGCAATGGCGGCTACGCCGAGTACGCCGTGGCGCGATCCAGCGAAGTGTTTGCGGTTAACAGCACACTGAGCGACGCCGAGCTGGCTTCGTTTCCCTGCGCCTACTCAACCGCCGAAGGCATGCTGGACAGGGCCGGACTGGAGTCCGGCGAACGGATCGTGATCACCGGTGCCTCAGGGGGCGTCGGGTCAGCCGCTATCCAACTGGCTAAGCGCCGTGGGGCAGAAGTAATCGCCATTTGTGGTGAATCCAAATTTGACGAAGTCCGAGAGCTCGGCGCTGATCAGGTGATTGCAAGGGGCCAGCCACTGCTGGACGTTCTGGAGAAAGACAGCGTTCACGTGGTGGCAGACCTGGTAGCCGGTCCGCAGTGGCCGGAACTGTTGGACGTGCTCACGCGAGGCGGCCGTTATGTGGCCTCAGGTGCCATTGCCGGCCCGATGGTGGAGCTGGATGTGCGCACGCTATATCTGAAGGATCTGACTCTGCTCGGTTCCACCTGGCAGCCCAAGCAGGTTTTCGAAAACCTCATTGGCTACATTGAACTGGATGAAATCCGGCCCGTGGTGGCAAAGACATACGCTCTGCATGATGTGTTGCAGGCTCAGAAGGATTTCATGGCAAAACGGTACGCAGGGAAGTTAGTCATACAGGTCTCAGCGCAGGGTTAACCTGCCTGCGTGAGAACATCTTCGATCGCCACGACAGTCCTCTGGCATTGCCGATTATTCAAAGCATTCGCATGGGGCGGACCGAGTTGACCTTTGTCGTTGTCAAAATACTGACCCGAGGCACTGGCAAACTCTTCTGAAAGCGCGGGTGAGGGAAAGTAACGGGGTCATTCGGGCCGGCAAAAAGGTCTGCTTTGTGGTCGATCTGAATGTTCGCTTTGCGACCCTAGCAGGCATCGGGGATGAGCCATTTGGTGCTAAGTTCTCGCAAAGAAACGAAGAAGATCATTAGCGACAACCGGCCACTCCCGCTCCGCCTGAAATGTGTGACTCAGCCCTTTGTAGGATTTGAATCGTGCATTGATAAAAGTGGCAGAGCGCCTGACTTCAGAGGCTGGAATAATCATGTCGCCTTCGGCGCCAACCATCAGAATTCGATTGGCGTCGAGTCTATCCACTGCCAGCGTTGGCGGCGCGAGGAGCTTTAAAATGACCGGTAACGCCTCAGACTTGAGCTGGGCGGTGATGGCGTTGGCTCGTTCGGGTTCGCATGAAGGCGAATACACGCCCAGGGGTGGCGTGCCATAACGCGTAACGCGCGCGTTCAAGAGCGCGGCCGAAAATTTGACAACGGACATCGGGGACGTCGCAGCCAGCGATGCGATGCTCCGAGTCATCCCACCGATAGGTGCCGGTGACAGCAATGCCATTGATTCGACCGGCACTCGGGTGGCTGCATGGAGGGCCACCAGGCCGCCGAGCGAATGGCCAACGATGTGAGGCGCACGACTGCATCTGGATATCTCCGTGACACAGTCTTTGACGTAATCGTCGAAGCGCAGTGACATCCGCTCAACCAAGCCTGCGCCATGGCCACGAAAACTCATGGTTCTTACGATGTAACCGGCCTCAGAGAAGGCTTGGGCAAAATTGTCTTCCCAGATCCAATCACCGGTCATTGCACCCGGCACAAACAGGACCACCCGTTCTGAGTTTCGGGATTCTGTCATTGCGCCTTCCGCTCACGGGTCAGTTCCTGCAGCACAAGCTCCATCATGTGCCGGTTGATGCCCATCCCGAGATGGGAGACGTCGGTGGTTATGTAGCGGGTGGTGCTGTCATTGGCCAGGATGCTGGCGGACCAGTCCACTATTCCGTCGGTTCGGCTAATGATGGCGCTGACGGGTGGCTTGATTGGCTTCTGATTGCGTCTTTCTATTTCCAGCTCAATCCAGTCGAGATCTAAGCCCCGCTTACTTAGAAGGCCTGCCGCACTGGTGTATTTGGGACCGCCGATCACCGGTGAACCCAAGGTGACCACCTGGTCGACATACTGTGGCAGATCTCTTGCGACTTCACGGGCGATGGTTCCGCCGAGGCTCCAGCCTACCAGCGATGCGGTGGTTGAATGTTCCTCGCAGAAACGTGATACCCGCTCTACCATCTGATCACACAGATAGGGAACACCGGTCTCGCCTGCGACTTTTTCGGGTATCTCGAAGTCCCAGGACAGCATGTGCGGATCGTGGGGAAGATCCAGGCCGGCTTTATTGACGCCGAGCCCCCATTCCAGTGGATTGAAGCCATGGCGCCGCAAGAAATAGCGCATCGGAGCCATGGCCCTGTCGCTTGCTCCAAACCCCGGTAGAACGAACACGGCCCTGTTCTGGCCCATATCCGTGACGTTGCGTGACGCAAGTCTGGTCATCCAGAGTGGCAATGCCAGCACGTCGGCTGCAGCTCTGAGTTCCAGCGCTCTCAAGCTGGCAGGTGGCACGGAGAGAAACGGTGAGTTCAACATGAACATTCTCCAGAGGTTTCGCCTAATCCAGGGCGGCTTTCACAATGCTGTATGCGTCCATCGACAACAGGTGCTGTTTCATTTGGCGCATCAGACGCCCGACAATTGCAACTTCTTCATCGGTGAATGGCTGCAGCTGCTGGCGAACAAATTCAGCGGCCACTTTATTGGCGTCCAGGAGAAGATGATGGCCCTGAGAAGTGAGCTCGAATACAAGGGATCGGCCATCGGTTTGGTGGCTTTGCCGATCAATCAAGCCTCGGGACAGCAGGCGATTGGTCACCCCGGTGATGTTGCCCTTGGTCACCAGCAGTCGTTCAGCGATTCGTTTTGGTGTGGCGTTTTGCTTGAGCGAACGAATCAGGATCATTACCTCGAACTGAGCGGGCGTCAGGTCGACGTGATTCAGGGCTGAGCCATACCGCTGACTGCAGACTTGGTAGGCTTCAACAACGGCGCGCCAGGAGTCGGCTCGCGTTTGGGTAAGTTCAGTGTTCGCCATCAAAACATCCTCGGTTTTGATTTAGTACTGAACTAACTAGTTTATGGATCAACTAAATTGGAAATATTTTTCTTAGGAGGCTTTTCAAGCGGTAGGGCGCAGGCTCCGCGCTTTTTGAACTATCGTTTTACAACTCGAAACCGTCGCGTGAGCTGGGCGTAACCTAATCCTGAACGTTCGCTTTGCGACCTAAGCAGGCTTTACAGTATTAATTTCCGGCCTGAGCTAAGGCCCTACAATTAACTGCAGCCATTCGATGCCTAAGCTTCTTTCGTTGTTCAGAAGCACAGGCGGCAGTATTGACCTTTGTGTTGTTGGAACGGTGTTTTTCGCCGCCCGTCAGAGGTGAACTTAGGCACTGGTGTGTTGGAATGCTTGTATAAAAAGCAATTCATCGGTGCTTCGGGTTGACCGACCGGGTTTTATGTTCACTGATTTCTAAATTAGACTCTTTCATGGCGAGCCCTCTCAACTAGGGCTGTGTGTTGGTAAGTGACCATATCAGTATATCCATGCTGCCGAGATGGGCAGGTCAAAACACCATGTCTGGGATGACAGCTATGACGGCGACCGTATTGATCTATTACGACTTCCGCATGCTCGGTCACAATCCACACGGTTGGGATCCTGACCGTCCCGAATGGACCGACGCCGTCAAGGCAATGATTGAGCTGCAGTATCCCAACAGCAACCTGGACACCTATAGCCATCCGGAACGTCCGGAGCGCCTTACCGCGATCGTCGATCGGCTGGTTATCAAGCCCATCGACGGCGTGCGGTGGATGCTGCCAGACCCGGCCAGCGCCACTCAGCTCGAGCGGGCACATGATGCAGCCTATGTGGCTCATATCGAGTCTCTGGATGGACAGTCCGGCTGGCTGGCCAAAGACACGACCGCAGTGTCGCCGGGCAGTGTGATGGCGGCCCGCCTGGCGGCCGGTTCCGGGATCGGCGCGATCGAAACTATCACCGCCGGTGAAGCCCGGCGGGCGTTCTGTATCGTGCGTCCGCCAGGTCACCATGCTCCGGCCGACCGTGCCCGGGGCTTTTGCCTTTATAACAACCTGGCAGTCGCTGCGGCGCATGCGCGCAAAGCGCTTGGCTATGACCGCGTAATGATCTGGGACTGGGACATGCATCACGGCAACGGCACCCAGGCCATTTTCTATGACGACCCCAGCGTGCTGGTGGTCGATAGCCACTGCGCGGCACCGTTCTACCCGGGCACCGGCCTGTTGGCTGAAACCGGAGCTGGAGCCGGTCTCGGTTACCATCTCAACGTGCCACTGCCCATTGGTTTTGGCAACGCCGCGCTGCTGAAGGTGTTCGAGCAGGTGGTGAGGCCGGCGGCACATGCATTCCGGCCCGATATTGTGTTGGTATCCACCGGCTTCGACTGCCATCACCTCGACATGGTCTGCGCCATGGACGAGACCGGCTATGCGGCCGTCACCCAGCGCATGAGCGGCCTGGCCGACGAGCTCTGTGATGGCCGACTGGTACTGATGCTGGAAGGCGGCTACAACGCCAAGGCTTTGGCTGATAGCGCCTATGCTGTGAGCGAGGCGCTGGCAGGGAAACCGGTGCCAGCGCTTAATGTCCTGGCGGATGACCCCGGTTGTGCGGCCGCGTCCGATGCAGCGGCGTTCCATGCCAAATCCATAGCCGCGCTGAGCACAGCCTCTAAACGTAGAAGTCCAGATCTTCCTGGGCTTTGAGCAGGTCCCGCATCTTGATGGGGTCGTCACCGAAGAAGAAGATCAGGCCCCAGTGCGTGCCGTAGGCTAAACGGTCAGGAACCGTCTCTTCTTTAGGCGGGACCAATTCGTGAGACTCGAAGTAGGGGTGTTCAACCGTTTCTTTGGGCATTTCCAGCCTGCTGATCACACGACGTCTTGGATACACACCGAAGCAACCGGCGTAGCCCTTCGCGTCGACCACTTCGCGGGGGAAAAAGGCATCGACTTCTTCTTTCGTGCTCTTGGGGTCGAACACCAGCATTGATGCCTGGTAAGCGCTGAATCCATAGGCTCGCTCGATCAGCTCGAACGCCTTGAACCCCGGCGGACGATACGCAACTTCCCCAAAATACATTTCGCCGTCAGCCGTAACGAAGTACTCGGGATGGATAAACCCGAATTTGATGTCGAAGGTTTTGATCAGCAGTTCGATCTGCTTGGTGATCGCGTTGCGCCAGCTCTCTAGCTCATTGGTAGCGGGGACGAACACCGAGTAACCCAGCGTGACGTATTCGGAAATATTAAGGAACTTGATTTTCCCGTCGTGGATCCAGGCCTCGACAGCAAACTCCCAGCCACTCAGGTGACTTTCCATCAGCAGGGGATATTCTTCCGGCGGAATGGCGTCAATGTCTTCTACCTTGCGAATCATTCGGTGGCCGAGGCAACCGGCTTTGTCGAAGGCCTTGACGTGAATCGGGTCGTCCGGGTCACCCTCAAGGTGCAAGAGTGTCTGATTGACGCGCCTCATGAAGCGGACAATGTCGTCTTTTTCATATGCCTCCTCGAAGATCCCGACGCGAATACCGCCAAGTTGTGCGCGGCGCTTCATCAGGGCTTTGTCACGAAACAAAATAGACTGGCCGTACATATGAGGTTCTTTAAACAGGACTGAGTTGATCGCCCCTGACCACTCGACGGTTTCCTCGAAGAGAGGTAGCGCTACATCAACGCCTTCCGCTTTTAGCCTTTCTGCAATCTCCATGGACCGGTCATTCAGGCGGGTAAAATCCCATGGAATGAAAGGTATCTTGTTTGCGGTGCAGAAATCCGCAGCCCAATCGGGAGCGACCACAATATAGCGACGGTCGAACTTCTGCGCGGCCTTGACCGCATTCAAGCTCCAGCCAAGCAGGGCAATGTAGCCTTTGTTCGGATCCTTGGGCGTTTCCGTCCCGCGTACCGAGTCCATGGTTGGGTCGAGCCAGCCTGATACATCTGTAGCTGATTGCGTTTCTGACGTTATCGACATGCTAGCTTCTCCTTACTGGTTAGCTCAGAACTAAGCCCACAATGAAATGCGCCAGGTGAGCGGAGCCGTTAGGCCGGGCAGTTCTCAAGGGGCAGATTCAGCGGGTCAATGCATTCCAATTTTCACCATAGGACTTAACCGGTCTGGTTACAAACTGAAACGCGGGCACCGGAACACGGCGGCTCATGGCAAAACAGACCTCACGTTTAACCCCGTGTTATTGCCTATTTTGTTTGTGGTTGTCCCGTCCCCATAATGTCTGTGGCACATGATGGAGGTCTCCATGTCTGACTCGAAAAAGTTTACAGAAACACATGAGGAGCGCGATTTACGCGAGAATCGAAAGTTCTCGGTGTCGAGCAATCGTGGGCGCGCAAGTCACAGGGTTCGTTACGTCGAAGCTGGTGGCGCGGCCGTGGATATGGAAGACTGCACACTCTGCCAGGCGGTCCCGGAGCTTTCAGGTTCAGGGGAAGGCGGGAAAGCCTGAGCACGCCGATATGATGAGCCCAGGCTTGTTGCTATAAGCAGTTTGTCGGTTGCGATCGACTAGATATCACGGCCAGGGTATGTGGCCTCTTTTCGCTCATCTGCCTCTTTCTGGCGATCAGCAAGCTCTTCGGGCTCATTTTTGGGTACCTGCCATCCTTGAAGATTTTCTTCGATGAGCTTCACCAGGGCATCGATATGTCCTGGGGTGGCGTTAAGCGCCGGAATATAGCTGAATGCCTGGCCGCCCGACTCCATAAAGTACCCGCGGTTTTCCTCGTTTATCTCCTCAATTGTTTCAAGACAATCCGAGGAAAAACCGGGACAGAACGCATCCACCGATTTTACGCCCTTTCCAGGCAGGGACTTGAGGGTCTCGTCCGTATAGGGTTTGAGCCACTCCTCTTTTCCAAACCTGGACTGAAATGTGGTGAGGTAATCTTCCTTGCTCAACCCAAGCCGCTCAGCCAGCAGGCGAGAGGTCTTGTGGCATTCGCAATGGTAAGGATCCCCTTTCATGAGGTATTTAAGGGGTACGCCATGGTAAGAGAGAATCAGCTTCTCGTTGCGACCGTGATTCGCCCAGTGCGCCTCAATGTGCCTCGCCATCGCCTCGATATATGGAGGAAAATCCGGGTAGTGGGACACAAAGCGAAAGTCCGGTAACCAGCGTCGTTTGCTGAAGTCCTTTGCGATTGCATCAAAGGTCGAGGCCGATGTTGACGCGGAATACTGGGGGTAGAGAGGTAAAACCAGAAGCTTTCGTACCCCCTGATTCTGCATTTCATCAAGTACATTTGGGATGGATGGGTTGCCGTACCGCATGGCGAAGCCAACAACGACATTGGGGCCGTATTTCTTTTTGAGGGCCTCGCGAATGCCTTCTGCCTGCTTCGCCGTATGAATCAGCAGAGGTGAGCCCTCTGGCTGCCAGACACCCGAGTAAGCCTCAGCACTGCGTTTTGGTCGGATCCGCAGGATGATGCCGTGAAGAATGAGCCACCATAGAGGGCGGGGAAGCTCTACCACACGCGGGTCTGAGAGAAATTCGGCCAAGTACCGACGGAGTGCGGATGGTGTGGGGGCGTCGGGAGTACCAAGATTGGTTACCAGAATACCGAGACGCTCGGCCTGGTTGTGGCTGAAATTCTCTGAGCCTTTGAACTGCATTCGCTGAATCCTGATCGTTAATTCTTGGGGGAACCGGTCAGCCCTTCAGCCTCCGTGTTTGGCCTGCTGGGCCATTCGGGGCGCGAGTCCACTGATGTCATAGCCTGCGTTGCGGGCTTTATCAACTATTTCAGGAGCCGGGGCGTTACGGGCCGCGCTCAGTGCCCAGAGTACGGTACAACGGGTTCCTGAGCGGCAGAAAGCCAATACGGGTTTTTCGGCATCCCGGATCATTGGCGCGAAGCGCTCTATGTCCTGGTCGGTGATATTGCCGGATTCAACAGGCATATAAACCCAGTCGAGACCGTTCTCGCTGGCTGCGGCTGCGATATCTGCCATTGTCGGCTGACCAGGCTCTTCCTGGTCCGGGCGGTTGGCAACCAGGGTCTTGAAACCGAGGCGGGCAGCCTCCGCTACTTCGGCGACAGAAATCTGGGGTGCTACCGAAATAGTGTCATCGATCTTTCTGATATCCATAGGTTTTTGTCTCCGAGGACAGTAAACGAGCTGCCGCAATGATCGCACAGCTCTTGCTGCGTGTCAGACCGGCGGCTCAAGAAATTGATGAATTCAGTCAGGCTTTTGTTCGCGCGCGTTCAATTACTTCAAAGATCACCATGCCGGCCAACATAGCAGCCACAAAAACCATGGCCTTGCTCTCGCCTGCGCCAAGTGCGACGAGACCGGGCCCCGGGCAGAAACCTGCAATGCCCCAACCAGCACCGAAGGTCAGTCCACCGATGACCAGGCGCTTATCGATGTGGGTATGCCCGGGAATCGTCATGTTGAAGCCGAGGAACGACAATGTGCGTTTCCTGGCCACGGCGAAAGCGCCCAGGCCCACCAGGATGGCGCCTCCCATAACGAATGCGAGGGAAGGGTCCCAGAGGCCGGCAAGATCGAGAAAACCAAGAACCTTTTCCGGGTTCGACATGCCGGAGACAATAAGGCCAAGTCCGAAAACCAATCCTGAAATGAAAGACGCAATAGAGTATTTCATGGCATCAGGCTCCCAGCAGGTGACGAATAACGAAAACAGTGATGAACCCCGCAGCCATAAAGCTCAGAGTGGCTGCCAGAGATCGCAGGGATAGCCTCGAAAGGCCGCATACGCCGTGGCCACTGGTGCACCCCGAACCGTAGCGGGTGCCTATGCCGACCAAGAGGCCGGCGATAATGAGAGCTGGGTAACCGGCGTTGATCTCTATGGCAGGCATTTCTGAAGCCAGAATCCAGACAGTTGGTGCGCCGATCAGCCCGATGAGGAAGGCAAGCCGCCATGCAATGTCACCACGAGCTGGCGTGAGCAGGCCGCCGAGTATGCCGCTAATTCCGGCAATCCGGCCGTTCAGAAGCAGGAAGCTGGCAGCTGCAAGGCCAATAAGAATACCGCCCACAAGCGCGGACCAGGGAGTAAAGTTACTCCAGGCAATTTCGATCATTCAGTGTCTCCGAGGTTTTTCATGGTTCAATAGTGGAATAAGGATATAACTGGGGGCAATAATAACAAAAAAAAGCCCGGCAATGTGTGCCGGGCAGAGGCGTGCGAGTAGTATCCATGAAAGACTTCCAGACAAACCGGCATCAGCAGGGACACCGGTATAGGGAAGTATTGACTATATTTTGAACACTTCAAGCGAGACTCACTTTCGTTTGAAAACATTTTTTCATATTGGATGCGTGTTTATACTGCGGCCTTTGGTGACGCGGTTTTCAGCCTGACTGAAATCCTCCTCACACTGTAATACAATAGAGGCCTATAGCAATATTCTGTCCCCGAGGTTGTTACATGTCTGACGAAAACGACAATAAGCCGGAGAATGATCCGCAACTGGCTGCAAAAATCAAGGGTTCCGCTCGCCAGATCTGGCTTGCTGGCCTTGGGGCGTACACGAAAGCCGAAGAAGACACCGGACGTTTTTTTGATCGGCTGGTCCAGGAAGGTGAGCAACTTGAGAGCAAAACCCGTGGCGCGGTTGAGAAACAGATCAAGTCTGTTGAAGACCGGGTGGGCGATGTTCGCGATCGGGCCACCGGTACCTGGGACAAACTTGAACACCTGTTCGACGAACGCGTGTCCGGGGCGCTGAGAAGGCTGGGAATCCATCGTCGGGATGAGATCGAAGCCCTGGAGCGACGGATCGAAGCCCTGGAGAGTGAATTGGTGCGCCTGCAGAAACAATCCGGCCACGACGAAGAGGGGTAGCTCTGGTTTACAGGTAGTCCCTGCTCATCAGTTTTGCCTCTTCCTGTTCCGCGGGCTGCAGGAAGGGGATAACAAGGTGCATCATCTGATAAACACCTCTGCCCGGATCAACAGACTCCCGGTCATTAAGATGGGATAGAGTATCAAAACTACTCCAGTAACAAGCTGTTAGCGTTAACTGCTCGCAAAGTGACTGAAGTTGCTCCGGTTCAATATCCATCATTTCCTGACGCCGGAAACTCTCACAGATGGTCATGAAAGCGGATGTCTTCTTTTTGAGAATGCGCCGAAATCGTGACTGCAACCGATCATAGCGTGAGAGGACATTGACCAGGTCCTGGTAAATAAAACGGTAGCGGGCAACGCTCTCGAACAGCAAGTGAAGGAAAAAACCTTTCTGATCCAGGCTGATATCCGCATCTTCCGGTACAGCCAATAAATCCAGCATTTCCGCCTCATACCGCTCGAATAACTCCTCCACGATGTCACCCTTGCTTTTGAAGTGGTAATAAAGATTACCGGGGCTGATATCCATTTCGTCCGATATCAAAAGGGTGGTGACATTCGGCTCCCCGACGCTGTTAAACAGCGCCAGGCTGGTATCGAGAATACGGTCGCGGGTTTTAATTTTCGCCATATCGCGCCCGGCCAATCCCTAAAGTTCGAAGCTCGCCCAGACCGGGCAATGGTCTGACGGGCGTTCCATGCCCCGGATATCGTAAGAGACACCGGCGTCCTTTGCTTTTGTGAGAAGACCGTCGCTGGCCATGATCAGGTCAATTCGCAGGCCACGCCTGGGATCTCGCTCAAACCCCTTGCTTCGGTAGTCAAACCAGCTGAAGGTATCAGCTTCTTCCGGATGCAGGTAGCGAAACACATCCGTGAAACCGCGTTGCTCAACCTGGCCCAGCCACTCCCGTTCTTCCGGCAGGAAGCTGCACTTTCCGCTTCTGAGCCAGCGTTTGGCATTATCAGCGCCAATGCCGATGTCCTTGTCGGTCGGGGAGATGTTCATGTCACCCATGACCACCACCTGGCCACCTTCCTGCTTCAACTCATCCAGGTAACTCATAAGGTCGGCATAAAACTTTTCCTTGGCCGGAAATTTGACCGGATGGTCGCGGCTCTCGCCCTGGGGGAAATAGCCATTGATGACAACCAGTTTCTCACCGTTCACGTTGAAGCATCCGGTAATCAGGCGTCGCTGCGAGTCCTCTCCATCCCAAGGATAGCCCTTAATGACTTTGTCGGGTTCTTTTCGTGACAGCAACGCAACGCCGTAATGAGTCTTCTGCCCATGGAAATAGACGTGGTAGCCGAGCTTCTGAATCGCTTCTATTGGGAATTCCTCATCCCTGACCTTGGTCTCCTGAAGACCAATAAAGTCCGGGTTCAGGTTTTCGATTACGGCTTCTAGTTGATGCAATCGGGTACGAATACTATTGACGTTGAAAGACACGAACATCATGAGCGCTGGTTCTCCGGCGTTGGTTCCGCCGGGGAGTTTAGCATACTGATAGAGGGGGAATGCCTTGGCAAGGGTGACGGGGTCAGGGTGTCAGTTCACATTCTGGCCAGTTATCCACGGAATAGCGGATATGGGCCGTGTAATTAGCGTCTGCGTTTTCGCGGATGTTGGTCAGCCCCAGGTAGTCAGTAAGCGCGCCGTTTTCATCGTACCCAAGAACGATAGGATCGACGAGAAAACTCAGGACCATGCCGGTTGGGCGTATCTGGAAAACATAATCTGCGCCAACCTCGGCGCTTTCCGTTGGTTCGAGCACGAAAGCATAGTGTTCGCCACGGGTTGGGCCCAGGAACCGAAACTCTACAGACTGACCCTGAATGAGTTGAGACCAGTGCTTGCGAACCAGGTTATCAAAGCCGGCGTCGACCACCACGTCACTGGAATAGGGCACGTCAAAAGTCCGGGTTTCACCTTTTGGCATTTGCCAGTCGATGACCAGCACGTCGGACTCTGGATACCGGATACTCAGCGACTCACTGAATTCCGGCTGTCGGAAGTCAACGACAGGGCGGAGCTTTGAGCCAGGGTATTCCAGTGCCTTGCGGGCGAATACTTCATCCCTGTCGGGCCAGCGGTAGTCAATCTGGTTGGATTGCGGCTGGAATAGCCCATCGATGCATGAGCCAGTGGCGGTGTGTGTTTCCTGGTACAGGGTTTCGCCCTGAGCCCCCTTTGCCGTGCCAGTGAAGATCATCGTAGCGGCCATGGTTGGACCTGCCGCAAGGGCCATACCAGCCAGAGCAATTACTGAAACTGTCTTCACTGGACAAGCTCCGGGTACAGGGATTTCCGCAGAGAAAGAAGCAGGGGAAACACCACAAACCAGCCGACTGCCAGCGCTATCAGAGATGGAATGAGCTGGGGCAAATCAACCGCGCCAAGCTCACTGGCGGACCAGTAAGCGAATGGACCGGAGATGGGGGCCAGAACGAACGGCAGCCAGGGCTTGCGGCTGATCCAGTCCAGAGAGTGGCTCAGGGTCGTCATGAAGATCGCCCAGATAGCAACAAGCCAGGGTGGGGTGAGCAGCACCTCGCCACTTACGGACGCCAGGACGCCCGTTCGGAACCACAACAAATCCAGAGCTGCGCCAGCCACGGTACCGAGTCCGATAAACTGCAGCTCACTCATTCGTCTTTGGCTGACCAGCACAAAGTGCAATACCAGGAACAGCACGACCAGGCCTGCAGCCGGCAGGCCCGGATACAGGATGCACATCAGCCAGCCAATCTGGAAGATGAGGAAGTTCAGTATATTGCGCGTGGTTTTTGAGGCAATCATACGCTTAGTATATTCCCACGTTTATTGCCCGGTTTGGCCAGGAGTATCTGGGATACACCGATTGCTCTCTCACTAAAGCCCGCTTCACAGTAGGCGAAATAGAAATGCCACAGCCGACGGAATGACTGATCGTAGCCAAGGGATTCGAGTTTGTCTGTTTTGGCCATAAACCGTTCGCACCAGTCACGCAGGGTGCGGCCATAGTGGAAACCAATATCTTCGGCGTGAGTCAGCACCAGGTTGCTCTGGCTACGGACGGAATCAAGGATCGCGCCGAAAGACGGAATAAAGCTCCCCGGGAAAATGAACCGCTGGATAAAATCGACGTTCTTCAGGGCACGCTGATAGCGCTGTTCCGGCATGTTGATGGCCTGTATCAACGCCAAACCATCAGGCTTTAGCAGCGCATTGATCTGGGATAGATAGCTGTCCAGAAACTGCGGGCCCACTGCCTCAATCATCTCGATCGACACCAGCTTGTCGAACTGCCCCTCGAGGTCACGGTAGTCGTCAAACAGGAGAGTAATGCTGTTTTCCAGGCCTTCTGCTCTGACCCGGGATTTCGCCAACTCCAGCTGTTCCTTTGAAATCGTCGTCGTCGTCACGTGACAGCCATAATGCCTGGCGGCATGAATGGCAAAGCCGCCCCAGCCAGTGCCGATCTCCATGACCCGGTCACCGGGCTGAAGGTCCAGCTTGCGACAAATCGTATCCAATTTGTGCACTGCCGCTTCATCCAGCGTTGAGTCCTCGCTCGGATAGATCGCAGAGGAGTACATCATGGTTGTATCCAGGAAAAGCTCGAAGAGGTCGTTGCCCAGGTCGTAATGGGCGCTGATATTTTTTCGGGAGCCTTCTTTCGTGTTCCGGTTGAGCCAATGCAGGCCCTTGAGCGTGGGTTTGGTGACCCAGCTGAACCGGTCCTCGAACTCGTTCATGCGATCCACATTGCGGGTAAAGAACCGGAGCAGGGCGACAAGATCAGGGCTGGACCAGTCACCCGACACATACGCCTCGGCAGCGCCAACACTGCCTCCGGTCAGCAGGTCCTTCCAGGTGCTGTGATCATGGATCACCAGCTCCGCTGGTTGGTGGTCAAGGTCGCCGTCTCCGAAAACAAGATCGTCGAAACCGGTTTCGCGTATTGTCAAAAGGCCGTCCTGGAGCTGGCTTAGCTGCTGAATCACCAGATTTCGGGCAATGCGACTAAA
This sequence comes from Marinobacter sediminum, assembly GCF_023657445.1. Classification (NCBI taxonomy): domain Bacteria; kingdom Pseudomonadati; phylum Pseudomonadota; class Gammaproteobacteria; order Pseudomonadales; family Marinobacteraceae; genus Marinobacter; species Marinobacter sediminum. Next base: position 1,198,397 of record NZ_JAGTWY010000001.1, read on the forward strand.
TACCGGGCGAGCGCGCTCTTGCTGGTCAACTGATTGTATTGAGGTATTCAGGTTCTCCATGAACTTACCCTTCCACGTTTCTTGTTAAGGTTTCCGGTCCCGGAGATATCCAGGCCTGAATCATCTGAACCCCGCCGGTAGGCAGGATCGTCTGCGGATAGCTTGTCCGGGTGCGTGTAAAACGGAGCGCCCTTCAGTTTCAGTTTCAGGGCATGCCAGTAAATTCCCGCCGAAACCTTGATTGCCTCGAGAGGAAACTTCCGCAGACTTCTATGTACTTCTTTACGAGTGAGAGGGGTGCGATGGACTACAACGGTGGCATCAAAATGCTTTTTGCCTTCTTCCAGAACATTCATATGGATTCTCAGGTCCGGACCGCGGAAACTGAACGTCCACTGGTAATGCTGCTCCATGCCGTTGAACGGAGAAACGTGGAACCGTTTGCTGAAGCCGAACTGTTCGCTACGCCAGCCCGCGTCATTGGGGTCGGCTCCGGTGGTCTCAAGACAGTAGGCATGCCGTTCATGCCAGGGAGTGTTGGTGATCTGGGCGACAATGACCCTCGGCACAGCACCTTCACCGGGCGCGTCTCCCGCGCTGTAGCAGAAGTAGAAACTGACCGGGTTAAATACATAACCGAAGTAGCGAGGGTGGGTTACAAGCTCTATGGTGCCATCTGGTCGCCAACCCGTTGCCTCGGCTACGTAATCACGAAGCGCGGAAGACAGTGGGCCGGCTTCCGGTCGGAAATAGTCCTTACGCTTTAAAGACAACCAGTTGAAGCGCTCCAGCGAAAAAAGGGGGCTTATCTCCGTCACCTGATTCCATTCATCCACATCAAGCGCCAGCATGCCGGTGCTGTATTCGAATTCGTGCTGCACAGGGTATTTCCGGCGATGCCGGACGGAGCCTTCCAGCCATTGGCTGTTCATTGCTATAACTCCAGCCCGAAGGCTTGTGTCACTCTCAACGCACTGCAAACGCCATCTTCATGAAAGCCGTTAAACCAGTATGCGCCGCAATAGTGGGTGCGATTGCGATTGCCAATTTCGTCGTAGCGACCCTGGGCTGCAACGGCCTCCAGGGTGAACACAGGGTGAGCGTAACTGAACTGTTTGATCACCTTATCCGGGGCAATGTCATGGCTGCGATTAAGGGTTACGCAAAAGGTCTCAGGCGCATCGTCAAAGTTCTGTAGAACGTTCATGTTGTAAGTGACAGATACGGGCTCGGTGCTGTGGGCAGGAATGTAGTAATTCCAGGCGGCCCAGGCTCTGCGGTTATCCGGCAAAACGCTGCTGTCTGTATGCAGGACAACGTCGTTCTGTTGGAAGCCTATGGCACCGAGGATGTCACGTTCCTCATCCGAAGGATCGGCCAGCATGGCCAGTGCCTGGTCACTGTGACAGGCAAGAACAACCTGATCGAACCGCTCGTCCTTTCCATTTACCCGAACCGTGACGCCTTCTTCATCCCGTGTTACGCCCTCAACGGGGCTGTTGAGGTGGGTACGGTCTCCGAGACGTTCCATCATCTTCCGGACGTACTGTGCAGATCCGCCGGAGATGACTCTCCAGGTCGGGCGATCATCCACAGACAGCATTCCATGGTTGTTGAAAAACTGCAGGAAAAAGCGGATCGGGAACTGCTCCAGCACGATTTCCGGGGCAGACCAGATCGCAGCGCCCATCGGCACAATGTAATAGTTGCGGAAATAACGGGAATAACCATTCCGGTTCAGGTATTCGCCCAGTGTTTCCTCATCGTTGATAACACCAGCCTGCAGGTCCGCACGGGATTCCTTGTTAAACCGGAGTATTTCTCTGACCATCTTGAGGAAGGGCAGGTTAAACAGGTTTGAGCGCTGCGCGAACAGGGTGTTCAGATTGGTGCCGTTGTATTGAAGCCCCGTTGCGCTGCAGTCCACACTGAAACTCATATCGCTGACTTCGGAGGGAACTTCCAACCGATCCATCAGGCGCATGAAGTTCGGATAAGTCCAGTCATTGAAGACGATAAAGCCGGTATTTACCGGCCAGCTACGGCCTCCCGCGTCCACCTGCTCGGTATTGGTATGGCCACCGGCGTAGTCACCGGCTTCAAATAATTGTACGTCGTGCTTTTCGGCCAATAGCCAGGCGGTCGTGAGGCCGGAAACGCCGGCCCCGATAACAGCAATACGCTGACGCTCGTTACTCATCCATTGTGATCCTGTTAATGATTATTCTTGCGGGACATGCTGGCTGCCATCTTGTCGATCGTTCGCCGGGGCAGTGCTCCCAGGATGCGAAGCATCCAGGTGAAACGCTTCGGAAAGGCTATCTCATTGTGGCCTTTGGCCAGCCCGCTCACTATGCGCTCTGCAGCATCATCAGCCTCTACGAGGAAGGGCATAGGGAAATCATTCCGATCGGTTAACGGGGTTTTTACAAAACCGGGAGAGACAACAACCACATCAATGCCCTCCGCGGCCAGATCGGCTCGCAGGGACTGTGCGAAGTAGGTCAGCGCAGCTTTTGAAGCTCCATATCCCTCCGCCCGTCCAAATGGAAACCACCAGGCGGACGAGCTGACAATGACCAGCGTTGCCGCGAGACCCTTGGCACGGGTTCGCCTGAGCGCCGGTAAGGCGATATCCAGGCATCGTGCCGTTCCAATCACATTGGTGTGGATGTTCTTTTCAATGACATCACTGTTGTAGTGGGTGATGTCCAGGTATTCACAGGTTCCGGCATTGAGGATCGCCATGTGCAGGTCACCCTGGTCCTCAAGTACACCGGCAATATCCTTCAGATCGGATTTGCTGGTGGTGTCTCCGGGGGCCGGCATGATGCGGTCAGGGGCCAGGGACTGGAGCTGCTCCAGAGGTTGCTTTCGCCGCCCTGTGATGATCAACCGGTGGCCTCCGCGAGCGAGCGCCTCGGTCAGCGCCTCGCCAATTCCGGAGCTCGCACCGGTTATCCAGATATTCGATGTATCCTGAAGACGCATGTTCATCCTGCGTGGTCCTTCACCCAGCGAATAACACCACCTACCAATGGCAGGTTTTCATATAGTAGTTGGCCGGCATCAAAGTAGTCACGGTGATAGCACACCATGCCGTTCTGTATCTGCAGGTGGCTTATTCCGTCTACCTTTACCTCCCGACCCTTATTGATCCGCTTGTGCTGAAGATGCATGACCCAGGGAATCGCCGCAAAGGGGCCATTTACCACAGCGTCCTGAAATTCGAATCGGCAGCTGATTACGTTGGCATAGGCGCCGGCAAAGTACTGGGTGAGCTCATCGAGACCCTCTATTGAACCCAGAGGATCCTGAAACCGGATATCTTCGCTGTAAACCTGGGGAAGCTTGTTCAGGTTGCCCTTGTCCAGTTCATTGAACAGTGCCTTGAAGTGATCAAGTGTTGCAGGAACGGCGGAGTTACGGGAACCGACTTCAATAACTGACGCGGTGCTCATGAACGTGTCCTCTTCATCTTGTCCAATTGGCGTGTTTCTTCCTTAATATGTTTCGGTATCGGGTTGAGTTCCCAGATAATCCCCAGACGTGACAGAAGCCAGAGCCCGTACCAGGTGATGTCGATCTCGTACCAGCGGAAGCCTTGCCTGGCGGACTGAGGCCACCGGTGATGATTATTGTGCCAGCCTTCCCCGAGGGTGAGCAGAGCCAGCCAGAAATTGTTACGGCTGTCGTCGGAGGTCTCAAAGCGGCGCTTGCCCCAGACGTGGGACAAGGAGTTGATTGAGACGGTCGCGTGAAACAGAGCGACAGTAGAAATAAAGAATCCCCAGACCAGCATTTGGAGTCCATTGGTTCCAAGCCCGGGCGCCCAGGCTTCGAGTGCTTCACCCAAAGCATAGATTGCGATTGCCGCCAGCGCAGGCACAATGGAATCGAAGCGATTGATGAAACGGAGCTCTGGGTACTTCAGCCAGTCCTTTACCCTGCGTTCATCCATGGCGAAGCCTGCGTCGCAGGTAAACCAGCCGACGTGCGACCACCAAAAGCCACCCTGGTGCGGGGAATGCAGGTCCTGCTCTTTATCGGAATGCTGGTGATGGTGGCGATGGTGAGCTGCCCACCAGAGTGGCCCCCTTTGAGCTGCACTGGCGCCCAGGACAGCGAAAACAAATTGTGCGGGCCGGCTGGTCTTGAAGGTCTTGTGGGCAAAGTAGCGGTGGTAAAAACCTGTGATGGCGAACATCCTGATTAGAAAGAAGCCCAGTGCAAAGACTGCGGCAAATGCGCTTACCCCCGTGTACAGCGCCAGCAGGCAAGCCAGATGGAGCGCTATAAAAGGAATGACGCGGATTACGTTGAAAGACCGTGAACTGGTGTCGATGTGATCCGAACCAGCGGCAGAATCGAACCATCTCAGAATGTTTGTAAGCCAGTTTTGCACTCGGGTCATACCCTTATTGCCCTTCTTCGTGTAAATGAAACTGAACAGCCTCGTAAGCGCTTTCGGCCGGAGATCATACTTGCGGGTTTGTACGATCTAACCACTGATTTTGGATGCACCAGTAACTATGTTTAATGAATCCTTTCAGACACCACTTATACGCCGCATTGCCATCGTTGGTTCAGGTTTGTCTGGACTAACAGCCGGGATCATCCTGCAAGAGCAGGGTCACGATGTAAGCGTGTTTGAAAAAAGTCGCGGTCCGGGGGGCAGGCTTGCAGCGAAACGGGTCAGTGGGGGCTCGGCGGATATCGGCGCCCAGTATTTTACCGCACGAAACCCTGACTTTTTGCCGTTTCTCCGGAAATACGCCGGTGAGGAAAGCTTCGAAACCTGGCAAGGGCGGTTCGGGTTTCGTGATTCGAGTGGAGAGTGGAGCAGCTTTCCGGAAGAGCCTCGTTACGTTGGCACGCCGCGGATGACGGCGATTACCCGGGCACTCTCGGCCCATGTGAATGTAGTTGCCGAAACGCGGGTGGGGAAAATGACCCGAAATGACTCGGAGTGGGCTCTGGAAGACGTAAACGGAAACCCTCTCGGTCATTTTGATCAGGTCATTATCACTGCACCGCCGGCACAGTCGAGAGATCTACTTGCAGACAGCGGGCTTGCGGAGTTGGCGAGCCATCTGGACGACCCGGTCGAGCGGGTTCTGCCATGCTGGGCAGTCGCCATTCATTTTGAGCAGACCCCATGGTCTCACCATGAAGGCATGCGAACGGATCACCCGGTGCTTTATTGGGTAGCCAACAATTCCAGCAAGCCCGGGCGTGAAGATTCTGGCCAGTGGTGGGTACTTCATGGCGACCCGGAGTGGACGAAACAGAATGTCGATACGCCCGCTGAGCAGGCTGCGGCCCGGTTAATTGATGCCTTCCGGGAAGTCACGGGATTCGACGATGAGCCGGATGAGGTGGTCACCCACCGCTGGCTGTATGCCCGCTCCGAAGGTGGAGACCAGCCCGGCCATCTCTGGTTTTCCGAAGACGGGATTGGGATCGCGGGTGACTGGCTCAGTGGCGGCCGGGTTGAGGGTGCCTTTAATAGCGCCTGCAGTCTCATCCGGACCATGGTCCCTGATAGCTGAAGTTACTCTGCCAGACCTTCGATATCAGCGGTGGTCACATCCGGGCGGGTGTAGAAGTGGGTGATCGTGCCATCACTGAATTTGCTGAAAAAGGCACTGACATCCGTGATCTTTTTGAGAGATCTTTTTCGGTCGATGGGATCACGGGTCAATACCTTGATGCCGTTAAAGTTGTCCTGAATGTTTGAGAACCGGGCCCTCATGGAGCAGGTTACAACGTGGTCCGGGTTGAGTTTGAGCTCCTGGGCCAGCCATGCACTGTGACGGGCGATACCTTTCTCAGACAGGTCTTCCCGGGTGTCCAGGTGGTTCAGTTTGACCCTGTTAACGATGCAGAAGGAAAAACTTCCCGGATCCCTGCGGGCAACCTTGCGGAAAGCTTCCCAGAAAAAGTTGTCCGTGAGTTCGGCAAAGAAGCCCATGTCGTTCAGACAGGTATCTACCCATTCGAAGCTTTCCGGGTCTTCAAGAACTTCATTAATAGCTTCACGGAGCAACCAGTCAAAACCCAGGGCGGTTTTGTGGGCGTAGACTTTCCGGTACATCTGGTGCCGGCTGTAGACAAAGTCTTCCAGTGCACCCAGGCCTTTCTGGGTGATCGCCAGCCCGAGCCACGGTTCAGAAACATCCCAGCCAAACCGTAGATTGCTGAGCAGATGGTCCAGGTTAAAGCCACCAATGGTTACGGAGGAATGGAACCCGTCGCGAAGCATATAGTCGGCCCGGTCGGCATCGATTTCGCCCGAGACTATGGAAGAGAGCAAGTCCATCACCAAACGGGGGATATCGTCGCTGATCAGTGATCCCGACTCTGCGTCTTCCCCGGCAATAAAGCCCCAGAAGGTTCGTGCATGCCTGCGAAACGTCTCACTTGGGCGCACGTCCGTTGTCTCCATGATGCCGATCACATCCCGGGCAAACAGTCCGGCGCCCTCGAGATCAATGGCAGAAAGCACATCGTGAGCAACCCTGACCGAATAGTGCTCATGCTCCAGCTCTTCCGGCTCTTCCGAGTGATAAGCGGAATAATCAACGCCGTACCAGAGATCCCTGAAGCGGTTTGGCCGGGACATCAGCTCCCGGATACGCCGTGCCTGGGTAAACTGGTGCGAAAAGCTCGAGTGGCCACTGTCATGCAGAAGACAACCCAGGCGAATGGTTTTCGCCAGGTAATCGATGGCATCCAGCTGACTGAGGCTGAGATCAGTCTGTTCGCTGAGCTGCCGCTCACGCAGATAGGCATCAATCATGGAGCGGAACATGCGGGTACCGACATGCATAACGCCGATACTGTGAAGGAAACGGGAGTGGGTTGCGCCGGGAAATACCAGACTCAGGATGTCGTTCTGACAGATATTCCTGAGGCGCTGGAAGAGCGGGTGGTCAATAACCTGAATCTCGTGCCGGTAAAGCGGAATCCCGCCATGTACCGGATCCATGATCAGCTTGTCGTAAGCACCGAGTAAATCATTTACGGCACGTCTCATCGCTATGAATCTCCCGAATTCCCGAAACTGGCCTTGTTATATCACAGGGTCGTGCCAAAATAGGCTTATTGAAGCCGATTTTCCGTTTATCGCTGGTAGTTTAGGGCAGTAACCATGACTTCGCGCACCGAGCGCATACTGATCATTGATGCCGACAAAAAGGCACGTGCGGATCTGTCCCGCTATCTGGAAGCCCGAGGCTTCTATGTTACCGGCTATCCGGATCTTTCGTCTGCCGTTTCTCTGTTCGAAGATAACATTCCGGATGTCATCTTTGCAGACCTGTCCCCGGAAGCAATCCGGGATCTGGCTAACCGGCTGGAAGAGGCCGAAACTTTCACACCAGTCGTCGCCTGCTCCTCCAGTGAAGCCAGCGCGGACGTGGTCCGCGCGCTCCGGGCGGGGGCAGCAGATTTCGTCCTCAAACCCTGCAATGATGACAAAGGCGCTCTCGACGACGTCATTGAAAAGCTGTTCGACCGGGTCCGCGTAAACCGTCTTAATCAGCTGTACCGCCAGGAGCTGGAAGAGGCCAACCGTGATCTGCGCGATGGTATCGCCGAACTCCGGGCGGATCAGCGTGCGGGTCGTAAGGTTCAGTTACGAATGCTTCCGGATCGTGATCAGGGTTTGGCCGGGCTGCAGGTAGACCATCTGATCAAGCCCTCCCTTTACCTTAGCGGCGACTTCCTGGACTATTTCCGCATTTCCGATGACAAGGTTCTGGTCTACATAGCGGATGTATCGGGGCATGGTGCAAGCTCTGCCTTTGTGACGGTTCTGCTGAAAAACCTGACCAATCGCCTGCAGCGTAATCTGCGCCGGGAGTCCAGCGATGACATTCTCTATCCCGAGCGTTTTCTTGAGCGTATCAACTCAGAGCTACTGGACACCGGGCTTGGAAAACACGTCACGGTATTTGTAGGCATAATTACCCTCAGCAAACGTACATTACGCTATGCCGTCGGCGCGCATTTTCCGATGCCCATTCTCTCTTTTGAGGGCGGAGAAACTGCTTTCCTGGAGGGTACCGGGCTGCCGGTGGGCTTGTTCGAGACCCCCGAATGGGAAGTCTATGAGGTGCCTTTAGGCAAACCATTCCACCTGATCCTGTTCTCGGACGGGATTCTGGAGGTCATAAAGGCGAAAAGTCTCGATGAAAAGGAACGGACGCTACTTGAACTCGTATCAGGAGGTCGTCACACTATCCCATCTTTGAGCGAGGCGCTGGATCTCGACGAGATTACGGAGTTACCGGACGATATCGCTATTGTATCGGTTACTGATACCATAAATGGTACCGACAACACGTCGTCGAAATAGTGGCAGTGCGAAGCATGGCTATGGCTGGTTACAAGATCCTGCAAGCTGAAAAACAGGGCATATACGTCCTGAAGTTTATCGGGGAAATCCGGCTGAACCTGTGTTCGACGCTGGACAATCTGGTTGAGTCTATTACCGAGGATCCCGAGTTCAAGACAGTGGTGGTTGATCTCACGGAAACGGAGATCATAGACAGCACCACGCTGGGTCTGCTGGCCAAGATTGCCATGGCGGCCCAGAAACAAAGCCACTTCCTGCCCACACTGATTTCCACCAACCCGGATATCACCCGCATTATCACTTCCATGGGATTCAACAAGATCTTTATCATTGTCCGCGAACCCGCATCCCGTATTGAAGAGCTTGAAGAAATTCCTGTATTAAAAGCCAGTGAACAGCAGGTTCGGGATAAGGTTCTCGATGCGCACAAGGTTTTGATGGGGCTTAACAGCCGGAACAGGGAAGAGTTCAAGAATCTGGTGCGCGCACTGGAATGTGAAGAGCCCGGCTGACCCGGTACCATTCCGGCGACTTGTATAACGGGTACAATTCGGATTCTCACCCGATCAGACGACACAACGGATTAATTATGCCTGAAAAGAACGAGCCTCAAGACAACGGGGCCAGAGGGCCAGCACACGACGTTGCGGTTCTTGGTGGCGGCAGCTTCGGTACCGCCATGGCCAAGGTGCTGGGCGAAAATGGCCACCGCGTTCATTTCTGGATGCGTGATGAAGCCCAGGTGGAGGAAATACAGAATACGCGCGTCAACAGCCGCTATATGCCGGATGTCGAACTCAGCGGAGACATTCTTCCTACCACCGATCTCGCCGGTGCCGTCGATCGGGCGGAAGTCGTCTTTGTTGCCATTCCCAGCAAGGCCTTTCGCGCTGTTATCCGGGAGCACAGCGATGAGTTCCGCGATGGCCAGATTGTTGTCAGCCTCACCAAAGGCATCGAGGAACGCGGCTTCAAGCTCATGAGTGAGATTCTCCAGGAGGAGATTCCTCGCTGCCGAATTGGTGTCCTGAGCGGCCCGAACCTGGCCGGTGAGATTGTAAACCGCGATCTGACGGCAACGGTCATCGCTGCCAAGGACCCGGACGTTCGGCGTACCGTCCAGGACCTGCTTGGCTGTGAGTATTTTCGTGTTTACGCCAATGTCGATATCTATGGCGTCGAACTGGCCGGTGCACTGAAAAACATATACGCCATCGTGTCTGGACTGGCGACGGCGCTGGACATGGGCGAGAACGCCAAGGCCATGCTTATTACTCGCGGGCTCGCCGAAATGAGCCGCTTCGCAGTTAGCCTGGGCGCTAACCCGATGACTTTCATGGGGCTCGCCGGTGTCGGCGACCTGATTGTCACCTGTACGTCTTCCAAGAGCCGGAACTACCGTGTTGGCTATGCTGTAGGTAAGGGCAAAAATCTGGACGACGCAGTCGCCGAATTAGGGCAGGTCGCAGAAGGCATCTACACCCTGAAACTGGTGCAGGAAAAGTCTTCGGATATTGGTATATATATGCCTCTGGTGCGCGGCCTGTACGAGATTTTATATGGGACAGCCTCCATCAGTGCCGTTATTAACAGTCTTATGATGGCTGTTCAGAATTCCGATGTGGAATTCATTCTGCCGCGCACCATCAGCGAATAAGGCAATCGAGCGGAGGTTTGTCTGTGCAATTGCTCATCATGCGCCACGGTGAAGCCGGCTGGCACACGCTGGATCAGGAGCGTGAGCTGACCGAGTCTGGCAGAGATCATGTCGCGGAAGCGGCCGCACAAATTGCTGAATCTCCCTGGCGGCCGAAACTGATCTGGAGCAGCCCTTACATCAGGGCCAGACAGACCGCCGCCATTGCCTCGGAAATACTGAACTGCCCGGTGGCAGAAAAGCCATTTATCACCCCGGACGATGACCCGGGACAGTGCCTTGATGCGTTACTGGAAAGCGAGGTGTCGCCGCTTATGGTGATATCCCATATGCCTTTTGTTGGCAGTCTGGCTACTTTGCTGGTGGATGGTCACCGGCGAGGTATTCCGTTCATGACCTCCCAGGCTGTTCTGCTCGATATGCCGGTGGTGGGTCCCGGTTGCGCGGACTTGAAAGCCCAGTTTTTGCCCTGATCTCTCACCGCATCGGCACATTTTTTAGTGAGACCTCTGTATGTACAGCTTCCCGATTGATTACGTTGAGCCGGTCTTCCGGCCGCCCAGTGAAGCCAAATCCCTGATTCTCCCGGTAACCAATGGCTGCTCATGGAATAAATGTACGTTCTGCGAGATGTACACCCAGCCTCAGAAGAAGTTCCGGGCCCGTAAGCCGGATGACGTGCTCCAGGACATTGAGAATGCAGCCCGGAGCCTGGGCGGTGTTCGCCGGGTTTTCCTGGCGGATGGGGACGCCATGGTGTTACCCACGCGTCGGCTACTCGAAATTCTTCGCCAGCTTCGGAGTGCCTTTCCGGATCTGCAGCGGGTTTCCAGCTACTGCCTACCGCGCAACCTTGCAAAGAAAACTGTGGAAGAGCTGGCGCAGCTGAAAGAGGCTGGCTTAGAGATCCTCTATATCGGCATGGAATCCGGCGACGATGAAATCCTGCGCCGGGTCAACAAGGGCGAAACCTGGGAGTCCACCCGGTCGGCCCTGCTTAAAATCCGTGAAGCCGGCCTGACCAGTTCTGTCATGGTCCTGAATGGCCTGGGCGGCGAGACGCTTTCCCGGCAACATGCCATTAACACCGCCACGCTTTGCAACGAGACCCAGCCGGATTATCTGTCAACGCTGGTGGTGAGCTTCCCGCAAGGCGAAGAGCGCTTCCGGGAGGGCTTTGGCGACGATTTTGTACCGTTGTCCCAGCAGGGCCTGTTTGAGGAGATTCGTTTGTTCCTTGAAAACCTGGAACTTGAGAAAACGATCTTCCGTAGTGATCACGCCTCCAATTATCTGGTTCTCAAGGGCACTCTGGGCCGGGACAAGCAGAAAATGCTGGACCAGGTAAATCTGGCTATCACCAACCCCGGAGCAGCGCCACTTCGGGCGGAATGGATGCGCGGGTTGTAATTCACCTGGCCGGGAGCCACCTTTATGAGCACGAATCCGGAAAGTCTTGCATCACAGATTAAGGAAACCGTGAAAAATCCCGCCAATCCGCCTCTTGAACAATGGAATCCCGAGTTGTCCGGCGACATGGACTTACGCATCAGCCGGGACGGGCAGTGGATCTTCAAGGGCGAGCCGCTTGCACGGGAAGCGATCGTACGGCTGTTCTCCACCATTCTGCGCCGGGAAGATGATGGCGAGTATTACCTGGTGACACCGGTAGAGAAGTGGCGGATTCAGGTTGAGGACACCCCGCTTCTGGCCCATTCGCTGCAGGTGGAGGGGCAGGGCGACCGGCAGGTGATTTCACTCACCACTAACGTGGGCGAAAACCTGGAAATCGGCAAACACCATCCCCTCGAGATTGGCACTTACCCCGGCTCTCAAGAGCCCCGGCCGGTTGTCTGGCTTCGTCATGGCGTGGAAGCTCGCCTGGTTACTGCCGCCTATTACGATCTTGCGGAGCATGTTGTAGAGAGAAATGAGGACGGCCACCCGGTTCTGGGCGTGTTTAGTCACGGAATTTTCTACAAAATCGGGCAGAGTGGTTGAAAACCCCTACGGTGCCCCCAAAAATGACGGTAGAAAACGCACTATGTCACTTGTTAAACTGTGTTTTCATACTTGTTATGAGCCTGGCTCTCTAACGAGGCCCGGTGGTCGTTAGTCCCTCTGTGCAGTTTGGCTGTCCAAGATCACTTTCGATTGCCTTAATTCAACTAAACAGTCATTGCGACTCGCAAGGAGATCACATGGCCCAACCTCGTGTTGTCACCATCCATTACACGCTCACCAACGACCAGGGAGAAGAGCTTGATTCCTCCCGTGTAGAAGGTCGCGAGCCGCTGTCTTACCTGGAAGGTGCGCAGAACATTATCGGTGGACTGGAAAGTGCGCTGAACGAAAAGAACCCTGGCGATCAGGTCAAGGTATCTGTAGAGCCTGCTGAAGGCTATGGCGAAGTCAATGAAGAGCTGGTTCAGCCGGTTCCGCTTACCGCTTTCGAAGGTGTCGACACCATCGAGCCGGGCATGCAGTTCCAGGCACAGACTCCGGGCGGCCCTCAGGTTGTTCGTGTTGTGGAAGTTGGCGATGAGACCGTAACCATCGATGCCAACCATCCGCTGGCAGGCGAAACTCTGCACTTCGACGTTGAAGTTGTAGAAGCTCGCGAAGCGACTGACGAAGAGCAAGAGCACGGTCACGCTCACTAAGCTGTTCTGAAGCGTTATCGAAAACGGCTCCCACGGGAGCCGTTTTTTTATGGCTTGAAGAAAAATCCGAAGGCCAAAAAAAACGGCCCATGAAGGGCCGTTTTTAACCGGAATCCGAACTTACATATTCGGATAGTTGGGGCCGCCGCCACCTTCCGGGGTCACCCAGTTGATGTTCTGTGCAGGGTCCTTGATATCGCAGGTCTTGCAGTGAACACAGTTCTGGGCGTTGATCTGGAACTTCTTGCCGCTGCCGTCGTCTTTTTCGACCACTTCATACACGCCGGCCGGGCAGTAGCGTTGCGCGGGCTCGTTGTACTTTGGCAGGTTATCCCGCAGTGGGACCTCCGGATCAGTCAGTTGCAGGTGAACCGGCTGATCTTCCTCATGGTTGGTGTTTGAAATAAACACCGAGGTCAGGCGGTCAAAGGTCAGCTTGTTGTCCGGCCTCGGATAGCTGATCTGCTTCGCCTCGGAAGCAGGCTTCATAGTTGCATAGTCCGGCGTGGTGTCGTGGAAGGTAATCGGCAGACTGCCGCGCAGGATATTCTGCTCAAAGAAGGCGATCGCACCACCCACCACGTTGCCAAATTTGTGCATGGCCGGGCCGAAGTTACGCTCCGCATATAGCTCCTTGAACAGCCAGCTGTCTTCAAACTTCTTCTGGAAGCTGCTGATCTCTTCACCGCTCTTGCCGTCCTTGAGCGCCGCGAAAACTGCCTCTGCACCCAGCATGCCCGACTTCATGGCTGTGTGGGAGCCCTTGATCTTGGAACCGTTCAGGGTGCCGGCATCACAACCCAGCAGCAGGCCACCCGGGAAGCTCATCTTCGGCAGGGCGTTGTAGCCACCTTTGGTGATCGCGCGGGCGCCGTAGGAAACGCGCTTGCCGCCTTCGAGATATTTTTTGATTTCCGGGTGCAGTTTCAGGCGCTGGAATTCCTCGAACGGGCTCAAGTGCGGGTTGCTGTAGGAAAGATCCGTGATCAGGCCCACGTAAACCTGGCCGTTTTCCAGGTGATACAGGAAAGAACCGCCGGTGGAACCGCTCTCCTTCAGTGGCCAGCCGGTCGTATGCACAACCAGGCCCGGCTCGTGTTTGGACGGATCAATATCCCACAGCTCCTTGATACCGATGCCGTAGTGCTGCGGATCCTTGCCTTCGTCCAGCTTGAAATCGTTGACCAGACGCTTACCGAGGTGGCCGCGGCAGCCTTCTGTGAACAGGGTGTATTTGGCGCGCAGCTCCATACCCGGCATATAGCCGTCTTTTTCGGAACCGTCACGGGCTACGCCCATGTCACCGGTAATGATGCCTTTAACCTGGCCATCTTCAACGATGGTCTCGGAAGCCGCAAAGCCAGGATAAACTTCAACGCCCAGCTGTTCTGCCTGCTCGGCGAGCCAGCGGCACAGGTTACCGAGGCTGATAATATAGTTGCCGTGGTTGTGCATGTTCTTGGGCACAAAACCATTCGGGATCTTGGTCGCTTTGTCCTGGTCTTTCAGCAGGAAAATATCGTCGCGGGTGACCGGCGTGTTCAGCGGGGCACCTTTTTCTTTCCAGTCCGGAAAGAGCTCGTTGAGGGCAGTGGGCTCGAATACAGTACCGGCCAGGATGTGCGCGCCGATTTCAGACCCTTTCTCTACCACGCATACGGTCAGTTCATCGCCAGCTTCCTGTGCCAACTGCATGACACGACAAGCTGCCGACAGGCCAGCAGGGCCGCCGCCGACGATCAGAACATCAAATTCCATCGATTCGCGTTCCACGTTGGTCTCCTCAAACTTCTTGAATGGATATTGTGTGCCCACAGGCGAATTCAGGGGCGTCATCATACCGGTAAAAATGCCTATAGACGACTCTAAAAGGCTGAATTCGCCAACTCGTCCAGACAAAAGGATAGCGTATTTGAAGAATCAAACAAACGTTTGTTTGAAATTCTGGCTGACCTTTGGCATTGTACGTGAACACCGAAACATCGTGTGTTCTGAGTCGTTTTTTAGTATCGTCTCACGGCGATGCCGAGTCAACACCGGTCAATCGGCTTTAAAAACGCTCCTGGCGCGTCGAACGGGGCTATTGACCCGCTCAACCTTTGCCTGCAGTATTAGTCCGCCGTGACAGCAGGCCCCGCGTGAGGAAGCTGTTTGTAACGTTCGGTCTGAAGGCCCATAATTCTAGCTTCATACCGATACGACAGGAATCAAGAATGCTCTGTTAACCGCTACTGCGGGGTCCTTTAAAGAGTGTTTCTGATTGCGAGTCTTTAAACCCATCGTAGAAGAACGAGGAATCTATGAAGGTTCTGGTCGCTGTAAAACGAGTAATCGACTACAACGTAAAGGTGCGTGTCAAGCCGGACAACACTGGTGTTGATCTCGCCAACGTCAAGATGGCAATGAACCCGTTCTGTGAAATCGCGGTTGAAGAAGCGGTTCGCCTGAAGGAAAAGGGTGTTGCCAGTGAAATCGTGGTGGTTTCTATCGGCCCGAAAGCATGCCAGGAGCAGATTCGCACTGCACTTGCCCTGGGCGCGGACCGCGGTATCCACGTAGAAACAGATGAAGAGGTTCAGTCTCTCGAAGCGGCCAAGCTGCTGAAGTCTGTTGTCGAGAAGGAAGAGCCGAAAATGGTTATTCTCGGCAAGCAGTCCATTGATTCCGACAACAACCAGACTGGCCAGATGCTGGCCGCGCTGACCGGTATGGCTCAGGGCACCTTCGCTTCCGAAGTGGTTGTTGAAGGCGACAAGGTTAACGTTACCCGTGAGGTAGACGGTGGTCTGATGACCCTTTCCCTGAACCTGCCGGCGGTTGTTACCACCGACCTGCGTCTGAACGAGCCGCGCTACGCTTCTCTGCCGAATATCATGAAGGCCAAGAAGAAGCCGCTTGAGTCGGTGAGCCCGGCTGATCTGGGTGTCGACGTTGCTCCGCGCCTGTCCACTCTGAAGGTTGAAGCACCCGCTTCCCGTCAGGCAGGTGTCAAAGTGGCTGATGTTGCTGAGCTGGTCGATAAACTGAAGAACGAAGCGAAGGTGATCTAAATGAGCATCCTTGTAATTGCTGAACATGACAACAGCAGCCTGAAACAGGCTACCCTGAATGTTGTAGCGGCTGCCAAGGCCATCGGCGGAGACATCGACGTACTGGTTGCCGGTGAGAACTGTGGTGCCGTTGCTGAAGCAGCTGCCAAGGCCGAAGGCGTTAACAAGGTACTGGTTGCCGATAACGCTGCTTATGGTCACTTCCTGGGCGAAAACCTGGGTGAGCTGGTTGCCGAAGTAGGTAAGGGCTACAGCCACATCCTGGCCGCCGCTGGCACCGTGGGCAAAGACTTCATGCCACGTGTTGCTGCACTGCTGGACGTTGCCCAGGTTTCCGACATCATGCGTGTGGAGTCCGAAGACACCTTCGTTCGCCCGATCTACGCTGGTAACGCCATTGCCACTGTAAAATCCAGTGACAGCATCAAGGTGGTTACTGTTCGTCCGACCGCGTTCGACCCGGTTGCTGGCGAAGGTGGCTCTGCCGCCGTTGAACAACTGGACGTTGTAAAAGACGCTGGCCTGTCCCAGTTCGTAAGCGAAGAGCTGGCCAAGTCTGACCGTCCTGATCTGGCAAGCGCCGGTATCGTTGTTTCCGGTGGTCGCGGCATGCAGAACGGCGACAACTTCAAGATGCTGGAGCAGGTTGCCGATCTGATGGGCGCAGCTGTTGGCGCTTCCCGTGCTGCGGTTGACGCCGGCTTCGTTCCGAACGACATGCAGGTTGGCCAGACCGGTAAGATTGTTGCTCCGCAGCTTTACATCGCTGTTGGTATTTCCGGTGCCATCCAGCACCTGGCCGGTATGTCTGACTCCAAGGTGATCGTTGCGATCAACAAGGATGAAGAAGCTCCGATCTTCCAGGTTGCCGATTACGGCCTGGTAGCGGACCTGTTCGAAGCAGTTCCGCAGCTTGAAGAAGAGCTGAAGAAAGTTCTGTAACTTTCTGAATAGCTTGAAAAAGGCACCTACGGGTGCCTTTTTTGTTGGGTGCTCATAAAATACCACCCATGAAAACGATTTCTGGATGCCTGAACGGATACGAGAGCAATGACGATAACCCCCTTTGACGCTTTGGCCTGTCCGCTGGACGGATGCCCTCTCGCCCCCATAGACAAAAGCTGGCGCTGTGAAAATGGGCACAGCTTTGATGTGGCCCGTCAGGGGTACGTGCATCTTTTACCGGTTCAAAAGAAACGCTCACTGGAGCCTGGCGACAGCAAGGAGATGGTGGCCGCCCGCCAAAGATTCCTGAATGAAGGTTTTTACGAGCCGATTTCCCATGCGGTAAACGACGCTGTTATTGAAGCGCTGCCCACTGACCGAGTTGTCTCGATACTGGATGCAGGTTCAGGTGAAGGGTATTACCTCCGCCGGCTGGCATCTTCCGTTGACGGCCAAAACAGTCTTTCCCTGATGGGTGTCGATATATCGAAATGGGCGGTATTGGCGGCAGCAAAACAGGATCGCCGGGTACGATGGGTGGTAGGAAGCAACGCCAACCTGCCAGCCTTGCAGGCGTCGGTTGATCTGGTTCTTTGCCTGTTTGGTTTCCCGGTCTACAGCGAGTTTTCCAGAGTGCTCAGGCCCGGTGGACAACTGGTGCAGGTTGATGCCGGGGCAGATCACCTCCGGGAACTGCGTGAGGTTATCTATCCCGAGTTGAAACCATCCGGTGAGGCCGGGGCAATGTCTCCTGATGGCTTTCGCCTGATCGATTCCACAGCGTTACGATTTGAGGTTTCCCTGCCTGACAAGGAACGGATTGCGGACCTGCTGGCGATGACTCCACATCTTTACCGGGCCAATGCCGAGGGTCTTGAGAAAGCAGCCGCACTTGAATCACTGGACGTCACCGTGGACGTGGTACTGAAGCGTTTTGAGAAGTTGTGATTCCAGGCAATCAGCGGCTACCGTCTGCAGAACCTTTCTCTCCGGGTTTTCTGGAGACAATCCGCTTTTCCGCCTTCCCGATAATCAGGGTATCCGCCAGGATGTGCAGGGCCTTGTTCGTGGTCCGCACGGTCCGATAGATTTGTTGGCTGGTCTCATCGTGCGTTTCCCTTGCCTTGCGTGCGCTCTTCCGGAATTCTTCATCCCGGGAGAATAGGTCGATCAGGCCAAACGTGGTGTTCGAGATAGCTTTATGCAGCTTTTCGACGGCACTGGCACCGCCGGACACGGAATCTTCCAGAAGTCTGGCCCGGTTCCGAACCTCCATAAGATCCATTCGGCTTTTCTGGATAGCACTGTTTGCTGCACGGCGGTGAGAGTTCAGGATTCTGGTCTGTCTGCGGCAGAGCAGGAGCTGCCAATAGGCATAGCAGAGCCCACCGGTGGCAATGAGAAGCAGGGCGGACGCAATGGCTGTAGTGATCATGATGCAGTGCTCCTATCGATATTCAATCTGCATTTTCACGTCAATTTCCCGTTCGGCCAGTTCTTCCTCAAGTTCCTTCATCACTTCCTGATAAACCATTTTGCGGACCATCACAGGCAGCTTGTCTGCCAACACACGGGCCGACCGGGATTCGCGCTTGGCCAGGGCAATCGGATTCACTACCCGTAACGTAAGAATGAGCTCCGGGTCTTGCTCCGGGCCTGTTATGTTGTCGCTCTCCATCATCTGGGCAATGAGCTTGCGTTGTTCCCGAACCTGCCAGCATAGAAATCCGCTGAAAAGAACGAGTAGCAGGCTGAGTATTACCAGGAATGTGGTCAAATCGAACCTCCACGGTATCGTGCAATTGGTGCCCTGCAGTTTGCCTGAGTACGGATGACAAGCGATTGGCCCGGACGACGTCAGTGGGAATGCGCCCGGGAAAGTAGACCGGCGGCAAAACTGGCAAGATCGTTTGCAGTATGATCTGTCACTATGCAGAATCAAACAGTTAAGACCGACCACCTAACGCTAAAGGAAGAAATCATGGTTTGGTTCAAGGCATTGATTGCCGGTTTCCTGGCAACCCTTATTTTTCATCAGGGTCTCTTTATGGTGTTCTATTTGGGCGGTATGGTCCCGGTTGCACCGTTTAATCTGGCTCCCGTTCCACCATTCGGAGTACCGGCAGTTGTGTCTCTGGCTTTCTTCGGCGGGCTCTGGGGCATTGTACTTTGGCTGATTCTCGGCCGCCTGGCCGGCATAGGGTTCTGGCTGGGGCATGTTCTGCTGGGTGCTATTGGCCCGACCGCCGTCGCTATGCTGGTGGTCTTTCCCATGAAGGGGCTTGATGTCTCGGCACAAACCTGGGTGGGCGGTTTGATGTTGAACGGCTTCTGGGGGCTCGGTGTTGCCATGTTCATGCGTCTTATGGGCGCTCGGGCGCCAGCCTCCGCCGCCTGACCCCATTTCGTACACTCAATCACACAGTACAGTAAGGATGAGCAATGACTAAAACAGCAGAAACGACCTACGACCTGGTTGTGTTCGGCGCCACCAGTTTTGTAGGGCAGATACTTACTCGTTATTTGCTCGACACCTACGGAGTGGGTAAATCAGTTAACTGGGCTATTGCCGGCCGCTCTGAAGGAAAACTGAACACGCTGAAAAACGGGTTAGGCAAAGACGGAGCAGCGCTTCCTGTCATTCTCGCCGACGCCGCGGATGAGAGCAGCCTCAAAAGCATGTGCGAACAGACCCGTGTCATTATTTCTACGGTTGGCCCTTATGCGCTCTATGGTGAACCACTGGTACAGGCCTGTGTCCGCGCCGGAACCGATTACTGCGATCTGACTGGCGAGGTTCAGTGGATCCGTAAAATGGTAGATCGTTACGAGGATGAGGCGAAGGCCTCCGGGGCCCGAATTGTCCATTGTTGCGGCTTCGACTCCATTCCTTCGGATATGGGAGTGTGGTTCCTGCAGAATCAGTCAGAGGAGCTCTTTGGCACGCCTTGCCAGGATGTCCGCATGCGGGTCAAGGTTATGAAAGGTGAGTTCTCGGGTGGCACTGTGGCATCGATGATGAACATTGCCAAAGAAGCGGCGGCAGATCCGAAGTTGCGCAAGGAGCTTGCCAACCCGTTTTCCATCTGCCCACCGGATCACCGGTCTGAGACGCGGCAGCCGAGCCTGAAAGGCGCCGAGTACGACAAAACGTTTGATGCCTGGCTGGCACCATTTGTGATGGGCGCAATCAATACCCGGATTGTTCACCGTTCAAACGCGCTGCAAAACGCGCGCTACGGCAAAGAGTTCACCTATGACGAGGCCATGATGACTGGCCGCGGAATGAAAGGGCGACTGGCCGCTTACGGTATAACAGGGGGCCTCGGCGCGTTCTTCACGGCCTCTGCCATCAAGCCCACTCGCTGGCTGGTAGAAAAGTTTGTACCACAGCCGGGTGAAGGTCCAAGCCCGGAGGCCCAGGAAGCAGGTTACTACGATCTGCGGTTTGTTGGCCGTACAGCAGACGGCAAGACCATCATCACCAAGGTGACAGGAGACAGGGACCCCGGCTACGGCTCGACCAGCAAGATGCTGGGTGAAGCGGGCATGTGTCTGGCCTTCGATTTGCCAGCCGACCAGCCGGGCGGCTTCTGGACGCCTTCATCGCTGCTGGACGGTAAACTGATGGAGCGTCTGACCAGCAAGGCCGGGCTGACTTTTGACGTGCTCGAGACCCGTTAAAACCGGGTACTGACGTCTATAAGTGAATCACGTGGTCGGTGTCCGGAAGGGCATCCGGCCCGTGGGCCAGGCTGATCACCGTTCTGCCTTCGAGCCACCGGTTCAATCTCTGGCTGATGGCCGTTCGGGTTCCCGCGTCAACGCCGGTAAACGGTTCGTCAAGGATCAGCAACTGAGCCCGGCTTAGCAGCACCCGACCCAGAGCAATACGCCGGGCCTCGCCACCGGACAGACGGCTGCCGGCGCTACCCAACCAGGTATCAAGCTGATCCGGCTCGTTGGCAAATCGATCGGCCATCCCCACCAGCTCAAGCACACGCCAGAGCTCGGCATCGCCGGCCTCGGGATTCCCCAACAACAGATTCGCCCGGAGCGTATCCTCGAAAAGAACGGTGCTCTGAGTGAGGTAGCTAAATTTCTCGGTCACCACGGTCCCACGAAATGGCGTTACAAGACCGGCAAAGGTGTCAGCCAGGGACGATTTGCCACTGCCGGAATGCCCGATAATCCCAAGCCGCTCGCCCTTTTTCAGCTGCAAATCAAAGTGAGTAAACAGCGGGGCATGATCGTCGTGTTTCACGCTTAGATCCTGCGCCAGCAATGACAGACCCGGGGGGAGTTTCTCCCGTGAGTGCCCGACGGTCGTCAGCTCCTCCGGCGGCTGGCTGCCATGGTTCAACCGGTTAGCCGAGGCCTGGGTACCTCCAAGTTTGCCGAAGGCGTCTGGAAGCATCCCGTAGATTTCCGCCAGTCCCAGCAGCGCAATAGGCAGCAAAACCAGCACCGGCCCGGAGACCAGCCCTTTTTCGAAAAGCGTAAAGCCCGTCCACAGGGCGAATACCGCCGCAAGATTTATCAACAAATGGGTCATAGCCTGATGCCAGCCCACCCGGCCATCGGCCTTCGCCTGTTCTGATGTAAACCGGTGTGCCTGTCGCATCAGCCAGGCTGCATGTTTTCCCGTCCGCCCCGCAGCTGTCAGCTCCGCAAAGCCTTCGAGGTGCTCTACCACAGCCGTGCGGAGCTGCTCCTGCCGGTCGCTTTGCCGTCGGGCGATTCCGGCGGTGCGGAGATAAACACCAAGCGTTGCCAGTAGCAGGGCAGCCGCAAGAATACTTGCGAGGCCAAGTGCGATCACGCCATCGAACAGAATGCCTGTCACAACGACCACCACGGCCGTTACCAGGAGCGCCAGCGAGAAAGGGGCTATAAGCCGGAGATAGAGGGTATCCAGGGCGTCTACATCGCTCGTTAGCCTGGACAGCCATTGTGCGCCGGTAAGGCTGCTACGATTCCCACGACTGGCTGTTGATAGTTTACCGAACAGGTCAACGCGTATATCCGTCAGCAGGCGCAGCACGGTGTCGTGGTTATAGACCCGCTCCAGATACCGTGAGACCGTTCTGGAAATCGCAAAGAACCGGATACCACCACCTGGCACGTAAAGATTAATACTGGCCTGAAGACCGGCAGCCAGAGCAAGACCAACCAGGGCTGTCTCGGTTATGAACCAGCCGGAAAGCGCCAGCAGGCCGATGCCGGAAAGCAGAGTCAGGAAAATCAACACACCACCCAGAACGAGACGACCGGGTCGGCAGAAAATCAGTCGCAGCCATGGCATGAGTTCATGCATCGCGAACCTCCCCGTCAGAGACCAGCAAGACCCGGTTCGCCAGCGTCAGAAGCGCGTGATGATGAGTGGAAAAAATGAGTGTCTTGCCGGCCAGGGCAAGCTTTCTCAGGCTCGCCAGTACAAAGGCCTCACTGTCTGCATCCAGGCCTGCCGTAGGCTCGTCCAGCAGGATAAGATCATAATCCGCAACGAAGATTCTCGCCAGGCTCAGGCGTCGCGCCTGGCCGCCGGAGAGTCCCTGTCCGTCTTCCGACACTTGACTGTAGATACCGTCTTTTCGGTCTCCCAAAAGCGGTCCGAGCCCGACATTGTGCAGTGCCGTTTCAATGGCAATGTCGGATGCATCGGGGGTAGTTAGCCGGAGATTGTCCGCCCAGGTGCCATGTACCAGAAACCCGGTTTGTCCCAACCAGCCAAAGCTGAACTCACCGGGAGCCTGACCAAGAACTACGATAGAGCCTGCGTCCGGACGCATGAATCCGGCCAATAGGTGGAGCAGGGAAGACTTGCCTCCGCCAGAGGGTCCTGTAAGCGCAACACACTCGCCTCGCTGGACAGTGAGGCCAAGGTTGCGAAGAATCGGTTTGCCTTCCTGATAGGCAAGAGAAACCCCGTCAACGCGAATCTCGTCGCAATTATCGGTAGGGCGGTCGCCGGCAACCCCCTCAACAGGACGTTTACCTTCATAATCCGTGTTCAGCCTGGCCAGTATTTCCGCCCCCGCGCCCAACGCTGCAGCCCGGTCATGATAGTGCTGTGAGAGTGTCCGCAGCGGCTGAAAAAATTCCGGTGCCAGTAGCAGAATCAGCAGGCCGGAAAACAGCGTAAGTTCGTCCGACGGCCCATAGGTGATTGAGCCCAACAGCCCAAAGCCTAGGTAAATCGCAACGACGGCGATTGCAACGGAGGAGAAAAACTCCAGTACTGCCGAAGAGAGAAACGCCACCCGGAGTGTCTTCATGGTGATATATCGGTAGCGGTCTGACCGCTTCCGGATAAGCTCAGTGGCCTCCGAAGTCTGACCAAAGAGCTGCAACGTGGTAATCCCGCGCACCTTGTCCAGAAACTGTCCGGAGAGCCGGCTGATGGTCTCGAAATGCTGCTGGTTCAGTTTCTCCGCGCCCATCCCGACCAATGCCATGAAGAGAGGGATGAGCGGCGCAGAGAGCAGCAGAAAAATACCGGCCAGCCAGTCCAGGTAAAAGACCAGGACCAGGATGGTCAGCGGCACAATCAGGGAGAGGGTCATTTGGGGCAGAAAGCGGGCGAAGTAGCCGTGCAGCGCCTCGACATGATCAATCCACTCGCGGGCCAGTTCGCCCGCAGACGAATGCCCGATGGCCACAGGGCCGGTCCGTTGCCAGTGACGATGAATCTGTCGTCTGGCATCGACACGGACGTGCTCACTGCAACCGGCAGCGAAACGCGCCTGACACCCCTGGGCGAGGGCGCGTAGAACAATAGCCAATATGAGACCAGCGAAAAGCGGTGACAGGCTGGCAACGGGAATATCTTCAATAATGCCCTGATGGACAATGCGCGCCAGGAAGACCATCTGGGCAATGGTCGCTAAGCCGACGACAATTCCCGCAAGCACAGTTGCCCGAATCCACCGCCGGTTGCTTTGGGCGAGCGCTGCCAGCCAGTTTTTAACCTGGCCAGGGTCGGGGGCCGGAGAAACCTCCCCAGCTCCTGCCCGTTCGCGTTCGCCCGGATGCCCTGCCACTTAGTGGTAGCCTTCGCCCGCGCGAACCTTGCCCCGGAATACCCAGTAGGTCCATGCGGTGTAAGCCAGCACAATAGGAATCACGAACAACAGCCCAAGCAGCAGGAAGAGCTGGGACTCATACGCTGAAGCGGCTTCCCACAGTGTGTAGTCCGGTGGCACCACATAGGGCCAGCGACTGACGACCAGGCCCAGATAGGTGGTAATGAAGAGCCCCATGGTGGCGACAAACGGCAATCCCTCATAACGGCCGCGTACGGAACGGAAGATCTGATAGGCACACAGCAGGGTGAGCACCGGAAGAATCCAGATCACGCTCAGGTTGGAGAACCAGCGGTCCCGGACCAGTTCGTCCACAAACGGCGTCCATACGCTGATGAGCCCGAAAACCACAAGCACTGCAGCCAACAGGGGCAATGTGATCCTGTAGGCCCATTCCTGCAGCCGGCCCTCGGTCTTCAGGATCAGCCAGGTGGATCCGAGCAGGGAATAGCCGGCAAGCATGCCAAGGCCGGTAAGCACGGTAAACGGCGTAAGCCAGTCCAGCGCACCACCCACGTAGACACCATTCGCCGTTTCAAAGCCCTGGATATAGGCGCCAACCACCGCTCCCTGGGCGAAGGCAGCCACGGTGGAACCACCGGCAAAGGCCCAGTTCCAGAGGTACCGGGAGGTGCGGGCCTTGAAGCGGAACTCAAAGGCCACGCCCCGGAAGATCAGGCCGGCCAGCAGCAGGAAAACACCAATATAGAGTGCGGGCAGGAAGATGGAGTACACCATCGGGAAGGCCGCGAGCAGTCCGGCGCCACCCAGTACCAGCCAGGTCTCGTTGCCGTCCCATACCGGCGCTACGGAATTCATCATGGTATCCCGAGCTTCTTCGTTGGGCGCGAAGGGAAAGAGAATGCCTACGCCCAGATCGAATCCGTCCATCAGCACATACATGATGATCCCGAAGCCGATGATAAACGCCCAGATCAAGGGCAGATCAAACAGTTCCATAATCAGAGACCTCCCTGGTTGGCCGGTTTACGGTGATGATCGTCTTCTTCAATTTCAAACGGCACATGGGCCGCCGAGAATGGCCGCTTGGGCCGCTCGGCTTCGTGCTCGTCCTCATCATGACGCTCTTCCAGACCCACATAGAGAACCCGCATCAGATAATAAACGCCGGCGGTGAACACCAGACCGTAGACAACGATATAGCCGATGAGCGTAAAGAGCGCCATGCCACCGGTAAGGGAAGGCGTGACTGACTCCGCCTGGCTCATGATCCCGTAGACCAACCAGGGGGCACGGCCCACTTCGGTGACGAACCAGCCACTGAGCACCGCAAAGAACGGGGCAATACTCATGAACCGGAGTCCCTGGAGGAACCACGGATTACGTGCATACCGACCACCGGCCCGCAAAAGCAGACCCGCCACGGCAAAGGCAATCATCAGCATGCCCAGAGCCACCATTACCCGGAACGACCAGAACACGATGGCGACCGGAGGTTGCTCCTCAACCGGCACGTCCTTCAGGCCTGGCACCTCACCATTCCAATCGTGGGTGAGAATCATACTGGCAAGGCTGGGAATGCCAATTTCGTATAGGTTTCGCTGGTTTTCCTGGTCCGGAATCGCGAACAGGAGGAGCGGGACATTTCGTGAGGTTTCCCAGTTACCCTCCATCGCTGCCACTTTCGTGGGCTGGTGTTCCAACGTGTTCAAGCCATGAAAATCTCCCACAACCAACTGGGCCGGGGCAATAAAGAGCAACAACCAGAGACACATGGACAGCGCCTTTCGGTTGGCTTCAACCTCTCGGCCGAGCAGCAGATACCAGGCACTCACCCCGGCGACCACAAATCCGCCGGTCAGGAAGGATGCCAGCGCCATATGCATGAAGCGATAGGGGAAGGAGGGATTGAAGATGGCCTCGCTCCAGGAGGTAACATGAAAAACGCCTTCGCGCAGTTCAAACCCGGCCGGAGTTTGCATCCAGCTGTTGGCCGAAAGAATCCAGAACGAAGAGATAAAGGTACCGGTTGCCACCATGATCGCCGCAAACAGGTGCAGTCCCGCCGGAACCTTATCCCGGCCGAACAGCAACACCCCCAGAAACGCCGCTTCCAGGAAAAAGGCGGTGACGACCTCATAACTCAGGATAGGCCCGAGATAGTTGGCCGTTGCCTGGGCGAAGTTGCTCCAGTTTGTGCCGAACTGGAACGACATCACAATGCCCGAAACCACGCCCATACCAAAGACGACGGCGAATACCCTGGTCCAAAACGCAGACAGCTTAATCCACACCGGATTTTCTGTTTTGAAGGCAAGGCCCTCGAGTACAGCGATATAGGAGGCAAGACCGATAGTAAATACCGGAAAAATAGCGTGAAACGACACCACAAATGCGAACTGGATTCGCGATAGGATAAGAGGATCTAGTTCCATGGGAACCCTCCGGTAACTCACACATCAAAAAAAACGGGGACAAGCTTCCCGTTCGGCCGCTGCCTGGGCTCATATTGTGTATTGTTATTACCGGCAGTTAGTTGCCATGCTACTTAAACTACGGGCAAATCCGATAGGGGCATCTTGTCGCAGCCTTGATTTACAACAATTGTGGTGAAGCAAATGAGCTTTTACGAAGACCGGATACTCCCTCACATAATAGACAGCGCCTGCTCCATGGGCCAGGTTATGAAACTGCGCAGTCAGGTGGTTCCTCATGCCAGGGGAACGGTCCTTGAAGTAGGTATGGGCTCTGCCATCAATCTTGAGTTTTATGATGCGAACAGCGTCGACCTTGTTTACGGCCTGGAACCCTCCCACGGCATGCGCCGGAAAGCGCAGCAGAACCTGGCGCGCTCCCCCATCAACGTTGAATGGCTGGATTTACCCGGTGAGAAAATCCCGCTGGCGGATGAAAGCGTGGATACCGTGTTGCTGACATTCACCCTGTGCACCATCCCGGACTGGAACGCAGCCCTTGAGCAAATGAAGCGGGTGCTAAAACCCGGGGGCGAATTGCTGTTCCTGGAACATGGTGAATCCCCGGATACCGGCATCCGGAAATGGCAGCATCGGATAACCCCTGGATGGAAAAAACTGGCTGGCGGCTGCCACCTGAACCGCGACATCGCCGACCTGATTCGCCGAGGGGGATTTGAAATCAAGGAACTCGAAAACCTCTATATCCCGAAGTCGCCAAGGATAGCCGGTTACGTCTATAAAGGCCGGGCCGTAAAGTCAGTAGAAGCCTGATTTTCAGGGGAGAAGGGAATCGGAATTGCGTTACCGAACGCGCCCTTATACAATTCTGCCCGTCCAACCCCCCCCCGATGCTCCGGTGGTGAAATTGGTAGACACAAGAGACTTAAAATCTCTCGGCCGCAAGGCTGTGCCGGTTCGATTCCGGCCCGGAGCACCATTTCAAAGACCCTCACTAATCGCAGCCGCCCCAGAAAGCCAATAAACACAGGGCTTGGCGGGGAATTGACGATCAGAGCCGTACCAGACTAATCCACACTATAATTGCTTTTCTTGTACCCCTCTTTGTGCCCTCACAGTTCGGGGGTACACAGAGGGACAGGAAATGAAGCGTTCAGGCATCAAGCGACTGCCACTGGCGTGGAGAGTCTGACGATGCCGGAGCGTGACTACGACCCACGGTACGTGTACTTCGATTATCCCTCTGGCGCCAGGAAGAGCCAGCTTCTGGATTACTTCGACGATGAGTGCACGGCGTTCTTTATCTGCCCGACCTACAACGGTGAGTTACCGGAGCGCGTGAATGTGGCGTTCAAGTGGGTGAGCGAGGACGAGTTGTTCGACATTTTCCGGGCTGAGTGTCCTGAAGCGGTATTGGAGTTCTTTCACACAAAGCCGGTGACTGAATGGCGTATTTCTGGGTCGCCCATCCTACCGTTCCTGGCCGGCCGGTGCGGGTAAAGCGCGGGCCTTTGGCCCGCCTGTTCCGCCCCCCGGCATACCGCAACACCTGACGCCCCTGGTTCACTACCACATGCAGGACACCATCTCAGAGGGTGGCCGACAGATTGCCAACCTGTGTCACCGGGGTGTCGCCAAGACCACGGTCATGGGTGAGTACCTGTTCCTCTACATCGCCATTTATGGAGAGCTGCCCGGATCGACGGTTGATTGATAAACCTCGGCTCAATGATATTACACATAGTTAATGCGGGTTTAATGTTTGTGCTTTTTACTTTAGGGTGTGCCGAGCTTCGCATGGAGCTTTTTTGTGCCGATATCGCTTTATTTATTATAGGGTTACCGGGCTGCCCGCTTTCATCAATTGATCTCAATCACTATTTGGGCCTGTTTGTCGTCACTATTGCGGCGGACCTGTATAACAATTTGATTCTGGTCAATTTTACCTTCCGCCGGGAGGGTACGGTGATCTTTGGCAGACGGGTGATCGTTCGGCGCTGCGAATATGGTCCCAGGCGGGCATGCCAGCTGAAAGTAGTCCGGTAGCTGAAAAGTCAGTGCCAGGCAATTACAAAACGCAAGGAGATTGCAATGAAAAACATCATCGAAAAATTTATTAAAGACGAGTCCGGCGCCAGCATGGTCGAGTACGCCGTTCTGGTGGCTCTGATCGCTGCCGCTTCCATCGTCATCATCGGCGTGCTTGGCAACGAGATTAACGATGCCTTCAACAGTGTGGTCACGGAACTACAGAAGGGCGACGCAGAATCAGGGTAATACCGAACCGGCAGCGTACGCCGGGTCAAAAGGCGGGCAGCTGAGGCTGCCCGCCTTTTGTCTGGGAGATAAGTCATGACGCAACCCATGATCACTGTCACCGCGCTCCTGTTGTTGCTGGTTCCCGCAGTGGTCAGCGACCTGCGCTATCGCCGCATTCCCAATCTGCTGGTTTTTCCGGCGTGGGCGCTCGCCCTGGTGTTGGGCGTGGTGGTGAATGGCGTTACCGGCGGACTGGACGCACTGACCGGTATGGGCTCCGCCCTGCTGGTGGGATTGCCGTTCTGGTTGGTCGGCTGGATCGGTGGCGGTGACGTAAAGCTGGTGGCGGCGATCGGGGCGCTGGTGGGTCCCGAACTGGTCTGGCCGATACTGGCGGCCATCGGCATCAGTGGGTTGTTTCTCGCGCTTGGCGCCTTGCTTCATGAAGGCATTCTCGGTTCCGCCGTCAGGCGGTACTGGGCATCGCTGTCACTAAGCATGGTTTCGCGGCGCGGGGTGTATGTACGGCCAGACGAGGCCGAGCAAGACGTTCGGCTTCCCTATGCTCTCGCTATAGCGGTGGGCACGATCGCCACATACGGGTGGATCGCATTTTGAAGCAAGGGCCGGTCCGGCCGTTAAAAGGAGATTTCCATGCAGATTCGGGCGCTAATTGTTCTGGCGGTCTCGCTCATCTTGGGCGGCGTGACTGTCTATCTTGCGAATACCTACCTACAGCAGGAGGTCGGAGTTCGCTCCGAGGGTGAAGTCGTCAAGACGGTGCCCGTGGTGGTGGCCGCCAGTAACCTGAAGATCACGACACGCCTGGATCGTCTGATGCTGCAGGTCGTTCAGTGGCCGGAGGAGAGTGTTCCGGAGAATGCTTATCAGTCCATTGATGTAGTGATGGGCGACAAGCCGCCAGTGGTTCTGCGGGAAACCCGTCGGGGCGAGCCGTTGCTGCCCTACAAGCTTTCCCCTCATGGTGCGCGTGGGGGGCTGCCGGCGCGCATTCCCGAAGATATGCGGGCGATCACCATGCCGGTTAATGAAATTCGCGGCGTCGCGGGCTTTGTCAGCCCCGGCGATTATGTGGATGTGCTGCATACCACCAACCTGGGGCGCCGTGACGAACGTCCGGTGACGCGGATGCTGATCCAGAACGCGCGCGTGTTGGGTGTGGATCAGGAGAGCAGCGAATCGGAAACCGACCCCAATGTGGCCAACGCTGTAACCTTGCTGGTGACGCCTTTTGACGGGCAGCGCGTCAATCTGGCCATTGCCACCGGTGAGGTGGGATTGATGCTGCGTAACGAATTCGATGCATCCCTGATCGAGGAGCAGGTGGCCAGCTACGAGCACCTTCTCACCATCGAGAAAAATCGCAAGACGAAGATCTACAAGCGCGAGCGTCGTCCCAGCGTGGAAGTCATTCGCGGTCTCGATATTCGCAAGCAAGAAGTGAAGGAAGGCGAGCCTCTGGACCAGCAGTCCGACGCCGCCCGATAAGGAGAAACATGGTGATTAATGCAATGACCAATCAATACGGAAAACTGATGCGGAGCCTAGCCTTCCTGCTTGTGGCAGTCACCGGCATGGCCGAGGCTGCCGATCGCTATGTGCTGGAGTTCGGCGATCGCCACGAAACCACCGAGCTGCATTTGTCCATCGGCAAGTCACAGATCATCTATTCACGTTCGCCGCTGGATCAGGTGGTCATCGGCAGTCCCGATATTGCAGATATCAAGTTGCTGTCTTCCCGGCAGGTGCTGATTTTGGGCATGAAACCGGGGCACACCAATCTGGTATTTCGGGACAAGAACCAGAGCCTGATCGCCGTGATGGATGTGGTGGTCGGTTATGACCTTAATCAGATCAAGCGCAAGGTCTGGGAGGTGCTGCCCAGGGAGGACGGCATCGAGGTTCGAGGCTCCAACGACTCGGTGATTCTGTCCGGTCAGGTGAGCAGCCCGGCGGCGCTGAAGAAAGCACTTTCAGTGGCTGAGAGCTTTGTCCCGGAGGACAAGGTCGTCAATATGATGCAGGTGGCGGGTGGCTCCCAGGTGATGCTGGAAGTGCGCATCACCGAAATCTCCCGCCAGTCATTGCGTGAACTGGGCGTACAACTGGATTTGCTCGAGACGAACGATGATGTCTTTGATATCGTCACTGGCCTCGTGCCCAACAACACGCCGTTCCTCTCCGGTGTTGTCAGCGGTAACGCCGGTGGCCGGGTGGACAGTATCGAAGCGACCCTGAGCGCTCTGGAGCGTCATGGCCTGGCCAAGATTCTCGCCGAACCCAATCTGACCGCACTGTCCGGCCAGGAGGCCAGCTTCCTCGCCGGTGGTGAAGTCCCCATTCCGGTGAGTCAATCCGGTGCCGTTGCTGGTGCCATTACCGTGGACTATCGCGAATTCGGTGTGGGTCTGAAGTTCACGCCCACGGTTCTGGATAACCAGACTATCAATGTGAAGCTGAACGCGGAAGTTTCGTCTCTGGATGACGCCATCGGCTTCCAGAATGCGGGCTTCAATATTCCCGGTATTACCACGCGGCGTGCCGGCACCACGGTCGAAATGGGTGATGGTCAGTCTTTTGCCATCGCCGGCCTGTTGCAAAACAACCTTAACGACGTGGTCAATGAAGTGCCCGGACTGGGTCGTATCCCGGTACTGGGTGCTCTGTTCCGCTCCACGGAATACCAGCGCAACGAAACCGAGTTGGTGGTGATCGTAACCCCCCGACTGGTAACACCTCGCGAGGCCGGGAGTCTTGCCGATCCCACCCAGGTATTCCTGCCGGCCAATCGACTGGACCAGTATCTGATGGGCTGGCAACAGCATTATCCGAGCCCCCAGCGTAACCTGGAAGGCAGCGACAAGTCAGTCGCGCCTGAGACCAATACCTCAGGTGGCATGGGAGGCAGCTTTGGCCACCAGGTTCAGAAAGGAGAGAAGCAATGAAAGCATGGATTCTGATGCCGGCACTGATCGTGCTGGGAGGCTGCACTCACACAGAGTCGCTGGGTCCGGACTGGGGCAATAGCACGGCGCTAAATCGCGACGCCCAGGTGCTTAACCCCGGTGCCGGCAAGGGGCCGCAACCGCCTCACACAATGGATGGCATCAAAGCCGACCAGGCTGTGGAGGAGTATCATTCCGAGAAGGCGGATGCGGATGACGAACGCCTGATCCGGGATGTGTCCGAGTAATGAAGGCTTTCGGTTCCATGCCCGGTCGCAACCGTGGCGCCTATCTCGCCATGATGGCTCTGCTGATGGTGGTGTTGATTGGCGTCGCGGCGTTGGCGCTGGATGTCGGCAGAGTGCTGGTGCTGCGCATGCAGATGCAAAACGCGGCCGATGCCGCGGCACTGGCGGCCGCTGTGGAATTGAATGGCCGGGACGGCGCGCGCGAGCGCGCGCGAGCCGCCGCCCGGGATCTTCTTGAGCATGATAGCGGTTTTGCCGAAGCCTCTGACCTGCTTGGCGAACGGGGATTGCCGGACGATGCCATTACCTTTTTCTGTGTTATTGGCAGCAACCAGGATGTCGAGGCGGACATTCCGGGGTTTGCTGATTTCTGTGGTGGCGGTGAAGTCGAGCCAAACAAGTTCGCGGCAACCAGCGATGCCGAGTCTCATTATGTCCAGGTGCGACTGGACCCGGAATTGGCCACCGAAGAGGGGCGTTACACCCTGGATCTGATTTTCCTGCCGGTCCTGCAGGCCCTGGGTGAAGAAACGCTGGAGCAGGTGGAGCTGAAAGCTCGTGCCGTGGCCGGTCGTACCTTCTTCCAGTGTAATTATCCGCCCATGGCCATCTGTGATCCGTTCGAAAGCAGTGGCGGTAATTTTCGTGACGATATGCCGGTGGGCGGCCACATTCAGCTCAAGCAGCAGGGTGCCAATCAATGGACCCACGGCAACTTCGGTTTTCTCGAGCCGTTGGCCGGTGGGCCGGGTGCCAGTGACGTGGCCCTGTATCTGGCCGACGAAGGATTGACTGGTTGCCAACCGCCTATTGTTACCACCAAGACCGGTAACATGACCAATAAGACGGCGGCCGCTCTCAATACACGCATGGATGACTATGGTCCGCCGGCACCATTCAACAGTCCGAGTGCGCCGGCCGACTGGCCTCCGGCGCCGAACGTCATGGAATACCCGCCGGACCAGAATACGCTGCCCCAGGACGGACGTTATGGCACCGGCGACTGGGACTTTATGGGCTACTGGAACAGTGCTCATCCGGGCCTGCCGGCGCCGAACGGCTGGAACAATGCCGCACCCCCTTCCCGCTGGCAGGTCTATAGCTGGGAAATTGATAACGGGCAAGTGTCGGCGGCCGGTCAGCCGGATCCGTCCCATGTATATACCGGTGACTATCCGCCGCCGGTTTCCAATGCACGGCGGCGTCTGTTCCACGTCGCCATGTTGAGTTGTGAGGCTCTTGGCCTTACTGGCGGCAAGAGGACTGCGCCGGTGTTTGGTCATGACGGTTTCGCGAAAATCTTTATGATGCGCAAGGCCGAAGGTCCCCCGGTGGGTGAGATCTACGGCGAATATGTGGGCTGGGGCGATGAATCGGAGGCGGACTACCATGTGGATGTCCAGCTCTATGAATAACACTCGCGGATCCGCGCTGGTGGAGTTCGCCATCCTGTTGCCGATTCTGCTGATACTGGCATTCGGGATTACCGAGCTGGGACGGGCGCTTTACCAGAAAAACATTCTTGGCAAGAGCGTGGAATCCGGTGTTCGTTATCTGGCCCGTGGCTATGACGCCATTGATGATGACTGCTCCACGGGTTCCACCTGGGCTGGCGCACAAGCCTCTGCCACTAATCTGGTGGTCTATGGCAATGAAGCGGGAACAGGTAATGCCCTGCTGCCCGGTCTGGATGCCGGCGGTGTCAGTTTTTCCGTGGAGTCCCGGCCCATAGCGGGTGCCAGCGATGCCTGTGTGGTGATGGGTAGTGCGGCCGCTGAATTCGATGCCATTTTCGGAAAAAGTGTTATTCCCTTCATGGAGGAGAATTTGATCAACCTCCATGCCGAGAGCGAGGAGCGCTACATTGGTGATTAACAGCGTCAGGAAGCAGCGCGGTGCCGCCATGGTGGAGATGGCCATTACCATTGCCATCTTTATGATGCTGCTCTTTGCCATTATCGAAATGGCCATCCTGCTTCACACCTGGAGCAAGGCCAGTGAAGCCACGCGCGCGGCTAGCCGATATGCCATTGTCTCCACGCCGGTTACCGATTTGTCGGGGCTCAGTTGCCCGGGCGGTGAGGTTTCGGTGACCTGTGGGGACGCCAGTTGCGGCACTTTGCTGGAGACAGTTCAGGGTTACCTCCCCTGGGTCGACGGCGCTAACGTGCGAGTCACCTATCGCTGTTCATCTACGGGGTTTTCCGGACGCCCGGAGGAGCTGGCCATACGGCAGGTCGAGGTGGCTCTGGAGAATGTCACATACGAGCTGGCAGTCCCCAACCTGATCGGAGTGGAGGGCGAGTTGACCCTGCCTGATTTTCGCTCCACACGGACAACAGAGGATCTGCATACGCCATCAGTGCCTTGAAGCCGATGTGCGTTGGATACAGGAAGCGATTATGACCACGGTATTGGATATCAAACTGCTCTACAGCGAACAGGAAACCTCGGAGGCATTCCGCCGTGCGGGCGACGGTGCCGAATGGACATTTGAATCCGAGTTTCTGCACAGAGGGCAGGACCCGGAGCAGCTCGTCGATAGTGCCGATGTGGTCATCTATGAACTGGAAGGGCACAGCGAGGCGGATCTCCAGTTGTTGCATCAGTTCATCGTAGCGCACCCGGAAATCGAAGTGTTCGTGACCTATGACAATGCGGACATGGAAATCATGCGGCGCCTGATGCGCGCCGGTGTTCGGGATACGCTGGCATTGCCGCTGGATGAAGATGAATACAGGAAAATCATGTCGGAACTGCTGGATCGAAAGAGGGAAACCATGGACGAAGCAAGAGGCAAGGTCATTGCCTTTATGAATGCAAAGGGCGGTTCCGGCGCCACCACCCTGGCCGTGAACTTGGCCCATGAGGTGGCCTCCCGTCATGACCTGAAGGTCGCGATCATCGACTTCGATATTCAGTTCGGTGATGTGGCGCTGTTTCTCGACATGCCGGCCAAATCCACCGTAATGGAGGCATTGAGTCAGGCCAGTCGGCTGGATGGCACCATGCTGGATGCGGTTCTGCAGAAGCATGCAAGTGGTCTCGCCGTGCTGCCTTCACCGGGTGGGTTGTCGAGGGTGTCCGATATCACGGCGAAGGAAGTGCGTCGGCTGGTGGATGTCGCCTGTGACACCCATGACATCGTGATACTGGACATACCGCGACTGTTCAATGACTGGACCGAGGAGCTTCTGCGGATCTCTGATCACTTCATGCTGGTTATTGAGAATGGTCTGACCACCGTACGCGATGCCAAGACCATCCTTGATCAGATGCCAACCTTCAATGCGAGTCCCGATAAGGTGGATGTGCTGCTCAACCGTGCGGAGGCCAAGCACGGCTCGGTAAACGAAAAGCAGATCACTGATGCGCTCAAGGTCGAGCACATTGTCAGGCTTCACAACGACTACACTGCCGCCATTACGGCGCAGGACAGAGGGCAGCCGCTGTCGTCGGTGGCGCCTAC
Source organism: Marinobacter sediminum (assembly GCF_023657445.1). Lineage (NCBI taxonomy): Bacteria > Pseudomonadati > Pseudomonadota > Gammaproteobacteria > Pseudomonadales > Marinobacteraceae > Marinobacter > Marinobacter sediminum. Next base: position 1,233,497 of record NZ_JAGTWY010000001.1, read on the forward strand.
ATCCAAGCTGACAAAAGATATTCGTCACATGGCCGAGACCGTCGCGGCGGAAGTGAGTCCGGGAGCGACCCGTAAGCCGGGCCTGTTCAAGCGAATTTTCACGGGCCAGAAGGCCGGCGCATAATGCACGGAGGGGACTGATGACCGTTAACGACACCGAAAAACAGAATGGACAGGACATGCAGGCGGTCCGTTCAGATGTCCACCGGCGTTTGATGGATCGCCTGGACCTCCGGGCACTGGACCAGCTGGAAGCCGATGTAGTTCGCACGCAGATTGCTATCCAGGTTCGGGAGATCATCGACGAGACAGGTCTTGTGCTCAATGCGCGTGAGCGCGAGAAACTGATCGAAGACGTCCAGAACGAAGTGCTGGGCCTCGGCCCCATCGAGCCCTTGCTGGCTGACCCGAGCGTGTCGGATATCCTGGTTAATACATACAGCTCGTGTTTCGTGGAGCGCCACGGTGTGCTTGAGCAGACCGATATTCGTTTCCAGAACGATGACCATCTGATGCGTATCATCCAGAAGATCGCTTCCAGTGTGGGGCGTCGTGTGGACGAGTCGTCTCCCATGGTGGATGCGCGCCTCGCAGACGGCTCCCGGGTAAATGCCATTATTCCGCCGTTGGCGGTGGATGGACCGGTGTTGTCGATCCGGAAGTTTTCCGTGGATCCAATCACGGCCAAAGACCTGCTTAACTTCCGTACTCTGACGCCGGACATGAGCGATTTCCTCAAGGCTGCAGTCAAGGGCCGGATCAACATGATTATCTCCGGTGGTACCGGTAGCGGTAAGACGACATTGCTCAATGTGGTGTCCGGGTTTATTCCGGAAAACGAGCGCATCATTACCATTGAGGACTCAGCCGAACTGCAAATGCAGCAGCCCCATGTGGTGCGCCTGGAGACCCGGCCGCCCAACATCGAGGGCAGGGGGGAAACTCGCCAGCGACAGTTGGTCCGTAACGCCCTGCGAATGCGCCCGGATCGCATCATTGTCGGTGAGGTTCGTGGCGAGGAAGCGCTGGATATGCTCCAGGCCATGAATACCGGTCATGATGGTTCCCTGTCAACCGTCCATGCCAACTCGCCGCGCGATGCGTTGACGCGGCTTGAACACATGGTGGGCATGAGCGGTGTGCCAATCCCGCCTTCCGTGATCCGGCAGCAAATTTCTGCAGCTCTGCATCTGTTGGTGCACACGGAGCGCCTCGCTGACGGCCACCGGATCATCACGTCCATTTCGGAAATTACCGGCATGGAAGAAGAGGTCGTCAACATGCAGGAGATCTTCGTGTTCAAGCGCAAGGGCGTGGATGCTCGTGGGAAGATTCTTGGCGAGTTTCGTGCCACCGGGGTTCGGCCACAGCTGATGGCGAGGCTTAAAGAGCGCGGCGTTCGCGTGGACGAGGATATTTTCGACCCGGAAAAGGTCTTCGAATAGGAGTCGACCATGGAAGCGTCCGTGTACAGCGTTTACATTATTTCCTTTCTCGCCTTTGTGGCCGTGTTGGCTCTGATCGAAGGGGGCTACCTGCTCTGGCGCAGCCTCAACGTGGAGCGCAGCGTCAAGGTGAGCAAGCGCCTTCGCGCCATGTCCGCCATGGGCATGAAACATCGCGAGGCAATATCCATCCTCAGAGAACGGCATTTCAGTGAGGTTCCGTTCCTGAACCGGTTGCTTGACTCGATTCCGCGCTCCCATGCTCTGGATCGGTTGCTGGAGCAGGCAGGTGTCAGTATTACAGTGTCGCGCTTCATTCTCATCCAACTGGGCCTGTCGCTGGCGTTATTCATCATTCTCTACTGGGCGGTCGGGGCATTGATGTTGATTGCCCTGCCGTTATCCCTGGTGCTTGGGTTTCTTGTGCCGCACATCTATGTGGTGAGGAAAAAGACCCGTCGCAGCGACCTTTTTACCCAGCAACTGCCGGATGCACTGGACTATATTGCCCGAAGCCTGCGAGCCGGTAATCCGTTTTCGGCAGCCATTCGGTCCGTGTCCCATGAGATGGCGGACCCCATTGCCACCGAATTCGGCGCCGTCTTCGATGAACTTAACTACGGCGTGGAAATGGAAGATGCTCTGCATCATCTGGGAGAGCGGAGCGGAAACGAGGAGATCCGTTACTTCATCGCCGCAGTTCTTATCCAGCGCACCACCGGCGGTAATCTGGCGGAAATTCTCAATCAGATTTCTCACATAATGCGCGCGCGGGCCAGCACCTACCGGGAGATCAAGATTCTCTCAACCGAGATGCAATACTCGGCCAATATCCTCGTGGCGCTGCCTTTCGTTGTCGCGTTGATTCTGGCAGTGCTCAGCCCGGGTTATCTGGCCGTGCTGTTCAACACCGAATTGGGCCTGGTCATCGTGGGTGTTCAATTGTTGCTCATGGGAATGGGTTACTGGATAGTGCGCCGTATGGTGCACTTCAGGGTATAGCGGGAGACGCGAAATGTTTGAAGGAACCATGCTCTATGCGCTGACCCTAGGGATGGTGTTTGTTGCTACCGTACTGGGCGTGGGTGCGCTCGGTTTCTGGCTGGGCAGCGGGAAATCGCCGGTTCAGCGTCGCCTCAGGGAGGTGACCGAAGGACAACATCATCATGCCGGTGAGGTTCGGCGTGAGGGAGCGTTCACCGTGCGCTGGCTTGCGCCCATGGGCGGGTTAGTGTTGCCCACCGATGACTGGAAGCGATCGCGCATGCGCAAGCAATTGGTGCGGTGCGGATATCGTAGTGACAGAGCGCTGCATGTGTTTATGGCGCTCAAGGTCTTGCTTGCCTTTGCGTTGCCGCTGCTGGTACTTCTGCCCATCCTTCTGGCCGGATTTCACACCACCGAACGGGAAGTTGCCGTACTCTGGCTGGTGACGGCTGCGGTTCTCGGCTTTTTGGCGCCGGATATTTACCTGCTGCACCGTGAGCAAAAGCGTCGGGCGGAGCTGACCGAGGTGTTCCCGGATGTGCTCGACCTGCTTGTGGTTTGTGTTGAGGCCGGCCTCAGTCTGGATGCGGCGATTCAGCGCGTGGCTCGTGAAATCGTCCACACTTCCGCGTCCATGAGCCAGGAGCTTCACCTGGTATCGTTGGAAATGCGTGCCGGCAAGGCCCGTGACGAAGCGCTGCGTGCTCTGTCGGAGCGCACAGGTATGCCCGAGATGCAGTCGCTGGTGTCGATTCTTGTCCAGGCGGAGCACTTCGGTACCAGTATTGCCCGGGCCCTGCGGGAACACGCTGAAGAAATGCGCGAGGTCCGTATTCAACGCGCCCGTGAAAAGGCCGCCAAGCTGCCGGTGAAGATGACTTTTCCGATTATCTTTTTCATCTTTCCGGCGCTGTTTCTTGTAGTACTGGGACCGGCACTGGTAAAAATCGCCGCCGGCCTGATTGGCAGTTTCGAATAGGGAGTTATTGATGCGTATTGTTTTTCTGGCATTGGCGTTGTCCTTGCTCGCCGGCTGTGCCGGCATGCAGAACGAAGACAAGCCGTCGGTACGTGAACCGGACGTGCCGGAGTTGCTGGAGGCGGCTGCTTTGTCCCGCGAACAGGGCAATGAAACAGCTGCCCAGAGACATTATGACCGGGTTCTGGAAAAAGAGCCGGAGAATGTTGCCGCCATGGTGGGGTTGGGTGAAAGCCTGCTCAGTCAGGGCGATGCGGAGCAGGCTCTGCACTGGGCCAACAAGGGCCTGGATCAGGCAGCGGAAAATGTAGATGCCCATGAATTGCGTGGGCTTGCCCGCTTGCGCCTGGGTCGCTACGAGGCGGCGGAAAAGTCCTTTAAGGAAGTGCTGGCCCGAGACGCGGAGCGCTGGCGCAGCTGGAATGGCCGTGGCGTGGCCGCTGACATGGTCGGTGAATTCGACCAGGCGCAAAAGTACTACGACAAGGCACTGTCCATCGCCGGCGACATGGAAATGCTGATCAACAACCAGGGTTATTCTCGCATGATGGCCCATGACTATGGCGAGGCCATCGCCGTGCTCAGCCGGGGCACTCGTGCTTTCCCCGACTCGGATCGCATTCTCAATAACCTTGCAATTGCCCGTGCCCGCACCGGTCGTTATGATTCCGCAATCAACACCCTGTCCCCGGACCGCAGTGATCCGGCGGCACTGAACAATGTGGGTTACATCGCCATGTTGAACGGCGACGTGGATTTTTCCATCAGGCTGTTCGAGGAGGCTATCGAGGTATCGCCGCGGTATTTCCCCAAAGCGGAAGAGAATCTGAAAAGAGCGAAGGCGTTGAAGGAAGACGCCGACGACTGATCCCGGCCCGATCTGACCGGCCCCCTGTCGCTTAAAGAGGGGCCCTGGATTTCACGAAACCCAAATCTGGTTGATCGGGGAGAACCTCCCGTTAAAATGTACAAGAAAGCCCCTCATTGAAGGGGCTTTCTTGTACATAGAAGCGCCATTCCAGCAGCAAAATCCTTGTACACCTGGCGCTTCCGGAGCCGTAACTGATTGGTTTATAGGGTCAGTGTGGTGAAGGGCCGGAAGCGCCACTATCCAAGCGTCCGTTTTGCCCGGCGATATCGACTCACCTCCATCCAGCCATGGGTTGCGAGCGCGGAAAATACAACAACGCCGCCGGCAAGACTCAGCGTTGGTGGGACTTCGCCCAGAAATAGCCAGACCAGAAACGAACCCAGAACGGTTTCTAGCAGTAACATGAGACTTACTTCGGCCGCCGGGATGTAGCGGGGGCCGATCTGAATCAGAATGCATGCCAGCGGCAGGAACACCAGGCAGAGCAGGGCGATGAAGAAACTATCTCTGGCACTGGGAAGCTGAACGCCTCCGGCAAGGGCCGCTGCACCGGCAAGTGCCAGTGCCCCGAACATGAGCACAACACTCATATCCGAATCCGGTTTTGATCGCGCCACATTGAGGTTTGAGGCCAGCGCGGTAGCTGCGACCGCTGCCATGACCAGTCCCAGAGGATCGCCACGGCCCAATTCGCCGATAGCCATAATGGTGGCACCGGTCACGCACACCACGATGATTACCCAGGTTCTCAGAGGCAGGGTTTCCTTCCAGATCAGCCAGGCAATCAGCGCCGCGATAACGGGTGCCGTGTTGAGAATCACCAGAACGTTACCTGCGGCCGTGTTCTTCATCCCGACCACAAAGCCCAGGGTGCTAACGGCAAACGCACAGGCGCAGAACGCCCCTTTCCAGCCACAGCGGCGTATTTCCCCGACCAGCCGGGAGCGATACCTCAGCCAGCTTATGGCGAAAAAACTGACGGTGAGTAACAGGCCGCGCCAGAACAGGAAGACCACCGGTTCCACGGAGGTGATTTTGACCAGCAGGGCGTCCGGTGTAATGAACAGGACACCGAGGGCGGCAATCGTCAGTCCCTTGATACGGGTCGTGTGCAAAAGGTTACTCCGTGCCGGTTTGCTGTTTGTCGCGGGCCTGCTTCAGCCGGGCAATGCAGTTGGAGAAGGTCCGGCTGATTCGGGTCTGGTCACGAATCATGGCCAGTCGGGGCCAGGTGGCCTGTTCCCCAAGATGAATGAACATATTGAGGTCCTCCGGGCTCGGGTTAGCAAGCAGCTTGGGATACAGCGACAGCCGGAAGGGGAAATGGATATTGATATCGCCCAGGTAGGTCTGGTCTGTCATGGCGTGAGCCTGCTCCAGCAGAGGCCGGACAACCGAGAAAGACGCGTTGCGGGTCAGTTTCAGGATCGTCGACAGCTGTGCATGCGCCAGTGACGTTGCGGCCTGTTTAGCCATGGCTTTGGGCCCACGCTGGTGATGATGACTGATAAAGGGGACAACATGCGGGTTTGCCTGGCTCACAATCGTCCGGTTGACGTTGTGCAGCCTCGCCATCCGCATCAATGGCAGGTCACCATGCACGCTCCCGTCGATCCAGCGCTCAGATGGCATGTAGGGCTTGGAATGGTTGCTTCCCTTTTCGGAGTACCTGGCTTGAAGAGTTACCGGCGGGTAGATGCCGGGTACGGCACAGGAAGCAAGAATCGCGGAGTCTATGAGCACTTCCGGTGAGCTCAGGGCTGTCAGCAGCCGGGGCTTCTGCCGGGTTCGCGTGGGAGAGACCGAGATATTGAGGGTGCGACCGCTGGTCTCTTCAGCCTCCTTGAAGCTCATGCTTCCGGTGTTGGCGCGGATGTGTTCCAGGAGTTTCTTCTGGTCCATGGCGTGGCGCTTGCGCCAGATTCGTTCGGGTTCCAGCCAGCGGAACGCCTCCCGGTGGATTTCACTTGGTTCGTTGAAAAATCGTTCCAGCTCGGCATCGGTGCGGGTACAGATAGCGCCAGCCACAATTGCGCCCATACTGGATCCGGCCATCACATTGGGCAACAGGTTCTGCTGCCAGAGCGCCCGGGTTACGCCGATGTGATAGATACCGAAGGCCGCGCCGCCACTGAGCATAAGCGCCGGCTGACCGTAAACCCGCTCCGCGTCCTGGAACAGGCGCAGTTTCTGTTCTGCTGTGACGCCGGGCATATCGTTATCGCAGATGAAGTTCATGGATTGCTCCACTTCATCGAGAAAATCGCTTACCACGTACTTGGTGCCCGTCCAGGCGACGACATACAGATCCGGGTTAGCCAGCTCCCCCAGGTGTCGGTACAGACTTTCCTGCAAGACCCGTATAAGCCCACGGGAATCGCCCTGTTCCCTGCAGCGCCTCATGGCGTCCATGTGCTCACGAATAAGGCTTTCATGCAGCAGTTCACTGGCGGACTCTTCGCGCCAGGCGATGGCGCCTTCCAGGTCGTCGAGCTTTTCCGCAGCCTCGTACCATTGCTGATAGGAGCCGGCTTCGGCCATCTGCTTTTCGAGTTCGCGGCGCAATTGTTTATTTTCGGTCATATTTAATGGTATTACAGTTGTCGGTGGGCGTCGGTCACGGCTAAGCCGTTTCGGTGCGGGTTAATCGCGGTTGATAGCACCGCTCTCTTTCCCGATGGTAGTTTATGCTTATGGGCTATTGGGGGTGATAACAACCATTCATCTACCTATCTGAGCACCCTACAAAAGTCTCTTCGACAGTTCACCAGCTCTGATTAATACTGAAACTATAAGTCTTTTGAAATATGAATCAGCCGGAAGGGTACAGTTATGACGGCAGCAGCAGAACCACTGGTCAAAAAATATTCAGAAAACGGCATTACGACACTCACCCTGAATCAGCCCGAACGTCGTAACAGTCTTTCGATGGCCATGCTGGAAGCACTTTCGGCAGAGCTGGACCTGGTTGCCGATGATTCGGAAACACGGGTAGTGGTTCTGGCGGCTTCCGGTCAGGTGTTCTGTGCGGGCCATGATCTACGAGAGGTCCGCGAGCAGTTCGACAGCCACGAATTCCAGCTTGCCTTGTTTAATCAGTGTAGCAAGGTTATGCAGCAGATCGTTAACCTGCCCAGGCCGGTGATTGCACGTGTTGCCGGAGTGGCGACGGCAGCGGGCTGTCAGTTGGTTGCCAGTTGCGACCTCGCCGTGTCAGCGGATACTGCGCGGTTCGCCACTCCGGGCGTCAACATCGGGCTGTTCTGCTCAACGCCCATGGTGGCACTATCCCGCAACGTTTCCCGCAAACACGCCATGGAAATGCTTCTGACGGGGGAGTTGATTGGTGCACTGAAAGCGGAAAAGATTGGGCTGGTAAATCGTGTCGTGGATGAACAGGTTCTGGACGAAACGGTCTACACCATGGCCCGGACCATTGCGGGGAAATCAGGCTACACCCTCAAAGTCGGCAAGGAGGCCTTTTACAAGCAGCTTGAAATGCCGCTGGCTGACGCCTACGAATTCACCTCAAAGGTAATGGCAGAGAACATGCAGGCGAATGATGCCCAGGAAGGTATCTGTGCCTTTCTGGAAAAGCGCAAGCCAGAATGGAAGGACAGCTGAAGACCAGCCGGTTAATCAGTCTTTACGGCAGTTGGGGGCACCGATTAACAATCGGTCCCCGACTTCTATGTCGTTCTCCTCAAAGAAACCGTCGTTCATCTCAACCGCGTAGGTAAACTCGACTCCCGCCGGGTAGGTGGGGCAGTTGCCGCCATTAGAGGATGTGCAGGGCGTCATCTTCCGGATACTCCCGATAACACCGTTCCTTGCCACGTACCCGATATCGAGATGGAGCAGGGTTTTATACATCCAGAACCCGTGGCTTGCGCTTCGGGTTTGCTGATAGATAAAAAGCATCCCGTTGCCTGGTGCTATGGATTCCCGCCCCATCAGCCCTTTCTGGCGTTGCTGGGAATCACGGGCGAGCTCCAGGGTGACCGCAATGCTTTTTTCCGCCGTGACAAAGCACGCCGCCGTGGTCTCAAGTCGGGGTTGGGGAATGGCTGAGTCCGCAGAGCAGGCCGAGGTCAGGGTTACTGACAACAAAACCACGGCATGTAGAGCCCTGCGGAACCTCCTCATGAGCGCAGCCGGTAGCCGGTTTTAAAGATCCACCAGATTGCGACCATACACATTGTCAGGAATCCCAGTGTCATGCCTACACTGATCGCAATATGCACATCAGCTACGCCGTAAAAGGCCCAGCGAAAGCCGCTGATCAGATAAACCACCGGGTTGAACAGGCTGACGGTCTGCCAGACCTCAGGGAGCATATCGATGGAGTAGAATGTGCCGCCCAGGAACACCAGCGGAGTGACGATCATCAGCGGTACAATTTGCAGCTTCTCGAAACCGTCCGCCCAGATTCCGATAATGAACCCGAAAAGACTGAAGGTGATGGCTGTCAGCACCAGGAACGAGACCATCCAGAATGGGTGCAACACGCTGTAGTCTACAAACAGACGGGCAGTTGCCAGAATGATAAGCCCCAGGATCACCGACTTGGTGGCAGCGGCCCCGACATACCCGAGCACTACTTCAACGTAAGAGACCGGTGCCGAGAGGACTTCGTAGATAGTGCCCGAAAACTTGGGCATGTAGATGCCGAAAGACGCGTTGGAAATACTTTGCATCAGCAACGACAGCATCACCAGTCCGGGAATGATGTACGCTCCGTAGCTGACGCTGTCGATGTCGCCCATGCGGGAGCCAATCGCCGAGCCAAACACCACAAAATAGAGGCACGTGGAAATGACGGGTGCCAGCACGCTCTGCATCAAGGTGCGTTTCATACGGGCCATTTCGAAATTGTAGATTGCGCGGACGCCGTAAAGGTTCATGCCTTTCTCCAATGGGTCAGGCGGGTTACTCGTGCACCAGGCCGACAAAAATCTCTTCCAGGGAACTTTCGCGAGTCTGGAGGTCCCGATAGTCAATGCCAAGATCACCCAGGGTGCGAAGCAGGCGGGCAACACCGGCCTGTTCCTGTTGGGAATCAAAGGTGTAAATCAGCTCATATCCATCTTCAGACAATTCAATCGGTTCCAGAGTAAGCTCTCCCGGGAGCTTGTCGAGCCTGTTCTGAAGATGAAGGCGCAGCTCCTTTTTGCCAAGCTTACTCATCAGGTGGTCCTTTTCTTCCACCAGAATAATTTCACCCTCCCGAATAACCCCGATACGGTCCGCCATCTCTTCGGCTTCTTCGATGTAATGAGTGGTGAGGATGATGGTTACCCCGCTTTTTCTAAGCTTGCGCACCATCTCCCACATGTCGCGGCGGAGCTCAACATCGACACCGGCTGTGGGCTCATCGAGGAACAGGATCTGGGGTTCGTGGGACAGGGCCTTGGCAATCATCACCCGGCGCTTCATGCCTCCGGAGAGTGACATGATGCGGTTGTTGCGTTTATCCCACAGGGAGAGGTCCTTCAGGACTTTTTCGATGTGCGAAGGTTTGGGTGCTTTACCGAAAAGGCCCCGGCTGAAAGAAACCGCATTCCAGACCGTCTCGAAGGAATCCGTGTTTAGTTCCTGGGGAACAAGGCCAATAGATTCACGGGCCTTCCGGTACTGTTTCGCAATATCGTAGCCAGCAGCTTTTACTTCGCCACTTGAGGGATTCACGATGCCGCAGATAATACTGATCAGCGTGGTCTTGCCGGCTCCGTTAGGACCGAGAAGGGCAAAGATTTCGCCTCGGATGATCTCCAGGTTGATGTCCTTGAGGGCCTGGAAACCGTCGTCATAGACCTTGCTGAGGTGCTTTACGGAAATATCCGGTTGCACGGGCGTGTCCTGTATTGAAAGTTGGTCAAAAGTGGAGGCGCCGTATTTTCTCATGACTGGCGCCGATTTAGAAACCTTTGCCTTGCTGCGGATTATCCCCATAATGCCGCTTTGGCTTTTTGAGGTACGGGTATGTTACGAGCAGTCATGGTTGTGGGATTGATCATTCTACTGCTTTCGGCAGCGGTTTTTGGCCCCCGGCTGCTGAGAACCACGGACAGCGGAGCCGCCGGGATCGAAAAGAAAGAATGCGATCTGCTGGCCGGGCCCTGTGAATGGGTGATTGATTCGGATCAGTGGCAGGCTGAGCTCTCAGTATTGGGCGAGGGCGGTCAAGGCACGGAGTATCGATTGAAGATCAAGGCACCTGGGGCACCAGAGCGGCTGCTTGCGGTCCTGCGTGGCGAATCCATGTACATGGGGGAATATCCGGTACCGCTGGCCCGGCAGGGCCAGGGGGAATTCTCCGCCCGCTTTACCGCCCCCGTCTGTAGTACCGGGTCCGATATGATCTGGCGGATTGACCTGCAACAGGGGCAGGCGCCTGTCGAGGGCGTTCCGATAAAGATGGTGTTTCAGGCCCACAGCCTGTGAATGGCCGCAAAACCCTCACCGCCCAGAGCTGACAACGTGCCAGTATTGTGTAAACTCTTTGATACTTACCGCCAACTCCAGGGAAAACGGGATGGATTACGGAGATAGCGTTCAAAAAGTGCTGTTGCGCAAGATTCGCAAAGCCGAACAGGATCTGGTTCAGCTCAAACTGGACTATTGCCGTTTTGTGTTCGGGCTGACTCACCGGGCCCGGGTCGTTTCCGGCGGCAATACCTACATGGTCCGCTCAGTGGACGTGGAATCCATGGAAAATACCGATGATGGCGGATTCAGCCGGCCCGCTATTGACGGTACGCCGGCAGACCAGCCCGACCATACGGAGTCGGTTTCTCTGGGGAGTGACTGGGAACTGGAGAATGCTCCATCGCCGGCTGTCAGATAAAAGCGTTGGTTGTAATCGCCTCATACAAACTATGGCGCGGCGACACATGATGGTGTTTCTGCCAGAACCCTGCTCCCTCCAGGCCACCCCGAAAACACGCCAGCAGAGCGCTACTTGATGTCAGGGTAGCCATTGCCTGCACCGCATGGGACTGTCGAATCCCGGTTTTCCGGCTTGCGATCTGTGAGACCATTCCCTCGAGGGCTTCGGAATGCCGGGAATGCTGATCACAAAGTGCACAGGCGGCACCATAAAGCCACGCTGCCGCGTAACTGCGAACGGGCTCGGGAGCATCTTTCAGCTCAATACCATTCACTCGGCACTCGCGTTCCTGCAAGCCCGCCAATATGTGCAGTTGGGTATAGAGAGCCGTGCGGTCCTCCGCAGTCATTTGCCTGGCCGGGCGGAGAGGCTTTTGAAAAGCTGAGTGGCCTTTTGTGAAGGGATTTGTGGTCAGCGGCTGCGAGCGAGCCAGAGCCAGCATCCTGAGGCCCAGCAGCACTACCAGCGCTAACAGGCCAACCTGAGAGACCAGAACCAACCCGCTCATCATTTGCCGAATATCCCGAAGTTACTTTAGGTAAGCAGAGTGTAACGGGATGTAACTTATCGGTGACGGTAACGGCTTGGCAGAACCAACTATTCAATTGGCCCAGTTGACGGAAGTGTGACAGGCATCGCAGCCCACGGCGGGTTAACAGGTAGGCATGGTCTGCAATGCGAGCCTGCGTCGAATAAAGCGGCCAAGCGCATCAATGCCAATATTGAGCAGGGCGGTGATGAGGATCAGCACCATGGCGCGATCAAACCGGATGTTCTGGATAGCGCTGTCGACGTAGAAGCCCAGCGTGTAGATTCCCAGAATCCCCAGAATGGCCGTTTCCCGCATAATAATTTCCCACCGATAGAACAGGAAGGCCAGGAATGACCGGTACACTCTGGGCACCAGCTCCCAGGTATAGCGATTAAAGCCGGTTGGCGCGTCAGGCCTTAGATGGATTGAATTGGTCTGACGGCCAATGAGGTGCCCGATAATGCCGCCATTATGCAAAGCAAGTGCAACCACGGCCGGAAGCATCGATGGCCCCCAGAGCTGCAGCAGGATGTAGGCAAGGATGTACTCCGGCGTGGACCGGGCGATAACCAGAAACACATGCCCGGACGTCCGGCGGATGGGGCCGCCAAAATGATTGGAAATCAACGGAAACGCGAGCAGGGTAAGAATACCGGTTGCCACAAGCGCAATCTGGGTCAGCACCACCGTATTCCAGATGCCGGGCAGGGCCTCGTTGATCATCAGGTCATTGAACCAGGGCAAGAGCCCCTCGACACCCTCGCCATTGCGCAGGGGGCTCGGGACGATATCCTGGGTGAAGAAGCGTGCGACGTTGCCCCACACAATGGGCAGACCCTCGCCCAGGAAAAAGGGCGCACCGAGTACATAAACCGGCAGGAGCTTCGGTTTGACCCACAAGGGCATGGTTGCGATCAGAATGTAAAAGAGAATGAGCATGGCCCCGGCGTCCGAGTAGTGCCCCTGGGAAAAAGACGCTTCAAGATAGAAGCCAAGCGTGGGCAGACCCACAAAGCCCAGGATTGCACTGGACCGCAAACCACACTCGAGCCGGTATGCGGTGTAGGTTCTCATCTGTACCCAGCAATCAGGGATGCGCGTGTACAGAAACGCAGAAATAACTCCGGCTCCGGGTGGCAGCAGGCGGCCCGGTTCGGGATCCGCTTCGTCCAGTATTTCGGAATACACCTTGGCAAAAATGCCTGAGTAGGGAATGGCGATGGCCAGCACGCCGGTCAGCGGATGGAACCCGAAGAACTGCAGAAAGATGAGGGCCCAGAAGAGCTCATGAATGGCGCGTATGAAGGCACAAAAAAGCCGGACGGGCAAAAAGCGATACACCAGTGCCAACAAAAACCCGGAGACACTTCCCAGCGCGACACCAACGAACGCAAATGCAATCGTGCGAAGCAGTGCGGTCATCAGACCTTCGGAGCTGAAAAAATTCGGTGTTGCTACGCCAAGGAAGAAGTTGCCGAGATCACGCCACGGATTCGATGCGGTGATGGAAATGTCCGCAAAGAACAGACCCAGCACAGCAATGGCAAGGAAAATCAGGCTGGTTCTGACCGTGGGAGAGGAAAGCATGAAGCAGCCGTTTTACCTAATAGAGAGACATGATGTCAGACGCAGTCAGTCGGTCGGTGGTTTCATCCAGCGCAATCTGCCCGTCCTGAATACCCACAATACGGCTGCAGTAGGATAAAGCCAACTCAACGTCGTGAAGCGCAATGACACTGGTGGCAAAACCATCGGTAAGACGTTTCATGACCAGGTGAGCCATGGGGCCGTCCAGCGCAGAAACCGGCTCGTCCGCAAGCAGGAGCGCGGCATTTCGAAACATTGCCCGGGCGATAGCGACTCGCTGACGTTGCCCGCCAGAAAGAGACGCTGTCGGAATCCAGAGCTTTTCGGACATTCCCAGATCACGCAGTAAATCACGCACCGCCTCTTTGTCCGCCGCGAAGGGCCGGACAAGGGTCAACGTGTTATACCAGGCCGAATGACGGTCCAGTTGGCCCATAAAAACGTTGTGAAAGACGGGCAGTGCGTTGACCAGCCCCAAATCCTGTGGAACCAGAGAGGAATCCCGGTTTACGCGTTCATGGATCAATCGCACAAGGGTGGATTTGCCCGCGCCGCTTTTACCGACCAGCGCAACATGTTGCCCCTGCTTGATGGACAAGGAGAGCGGTCCTATTACCCGCTCCCCACCAAAAGACGCCGTAAGACCGGAAAGATCGAAACCGGACATTAATCGAGGATTCCAATCTCTTGCGCGGTCGTCCGGATAGGCTCATAGGCGTCGTTGGTCACGGGGATGAATCCCGAGCGTGGGAAGCTCTCAAGCAGCTCTGCGTCATCCAGGCCCAGCAGAGCCTGCTTCACGCGCTCCTTGAAACCGTCTCCGAAACGCTCGTTTACGTCGCCACGGATCGTCCACTGATAATCCGGATAGGCCGGCGTTTCCCAGATAACCTGCACGGCGTCGGTATCAATGTTGCCGGCCTCAAGCTCTTTCTGCCATACCTGAAAGTTGAGTGCGCCAACCTCGTACGTGCCTGCTTCGACCAGGCGCAGGGTGCGGGTGTGATTGCCACTGAAGCCCACGCGGGAGAAAAAGTCATCGGGTTGCGCGCCGAAGGTTTCACGGATGTGGAATTCCGGCATCAGGCGGCCTGAAGTCGAACCTTTAGAGCCAAACGTGAAAGTTTTGTCCTTGAGTTCACCTTTCAGCTCGGAGAAATCTGTGGCGGGCTCAATACCGGTACTGCTATTGGCAATGAAGTAGGTCTGGAAGGCTTCGTCTTCGACACCCTGGGCGATAGCTTCAGAGCCTGGCACGAGTCGGCGGGCCTGAACGCCGGAGAGACCACCGAACCACGCCAGCTGCACCTGATTGTTGCGGAACGCCGATACGGCCGCAGCATAGGACTTCACCGGGATATAGCGAACATCCACGTCAAGCTCTTCAGAGAGGTAGTCCGCTACGCCCTTGAATCGCTCAACCAGCTTGGTCTCGTCCTCATCAGGAATGGCGGTAAAAACGAACGTTTCCGCGGCGGCGGTCGTGGCAGTCGCCAGGAAAAGACTGGAAAGCATCATGTTCCGTATAAGCTTCAAAGTCATTTGAGTTCCTTACATTTGGGATTGAATTGCATGGCGGTGAGGTTGCATCGGCATCCATGACGCCAAAAGGATACCTTGATTTACCTTAACTCTGAACAGCTATACGATTTGCACGTATGTTTGGCTCAGCCTCAGGGACTGTAGTTTGGAACCCGATTTTTTTCGAGAGACCTATGAAAATAATAATGATAACGCCGGCAGCTCCCGGGTCCAAAGCTGGAAACCGCGCCACTGCAGAGCGGTGGAAGGCATTGCTTGAGGAAGGCGGCCACCAGGCTTCGGTGGTAACCGAGTATCATGGCGCCCCCTGCGACGTATTCGTGGCCCTGCACGCATGGCGCAGCCACGAGGCTATAGAAACGTTCCGTCGTTGTTGGCCGGAAGCACCGCTCATCGTGGTATTGACCGGAACGGACATCTACCGTCATCAGCACGAATATCCAACCGACACCCTGGCTTCCATGGAGGCAGCGGACGTCCTGATCGGACTACATGCCCTGGTTGCGCAGGATATCCCCCCACACTACGCGGATAAGCTGGTGACGCTGTTTCAGTCCGCGGATGTCGCTCAAGGGTTGCCTGCTCGAGGCGGCGATAGGGCAACATTTGACGTTTGTGTAATAGGGCACCTGAGGGAGGAAAAGGACTCGCTCAGGGCCGCTCTGGCAGCACGACTGCTGCCGGAAGGATCCCGGGTGCGGGTCCTCTGTGCCGGAAAGCCTCATGACAGCCAATGGCAGGCCGCTGCTGAAAGAGAAATGCGGGAGAACCCCCGGTTTCAATGGCTCGGTGAACTGGATAAGCCAGACATAGCAAAACTGATGGCTGAGAGCCGCGTTATGGTGATCAGCTCCATCATGGAAGGCGGGGCGAATGTGGTTTCCGAGGCGTGTCGGGCTGGCGTGCCAGTTCTTGCCTCAGATATTCCAGGAAACCGGGGACTTCTCGGGAAGGACTATGGCGGCTATTACCCCGTAGGTGACGAACGAATGCTGGCGGCCATGCTTCTCCGGGCAGAAACCGATCCCACATTTCTTGAGCGTCTGGAACACCAGGTGGGCGAGCTTGCACCGAAGTTTACGCCAGATAATGAGCGTCATACCCTGGAACAGGCGCTGGAGCTCGCTGTCCAGCGCCGTTCACCCCGGGGGCAGGGCTGATTGAGCGCGTGAGCGCTCAGTCTTTCAACGAAATCGGCTCGATAGCCCCTGCCATGTCCTGGGCAGTTACCCGACCAATAATCGCGGTATGAGGATAGCCAAGTGCTTTCAGTTCGCGGACGCAGGCCTCTGCCTGGTCGGCGGAAACGCTCGCCAGGAGGCCTCCGGCAGTCTGGGGGTCAAAGATCAGTGGGTACCGCGGATGATTGATCCACTTTTCCTGATCCCGAATGCCGCGGCGAAGCCGGATATTGGCCGGCTGCAGCGAACTCAGAATGCCGGCAGCTGCCGTCTCCTCCGCGCCCGGTAATACCGGGATAGCCGACAGGTCCAGTTCCGCATCCACGCCGGACGGGCGGGTCATTTCGACAAGATGGCCCAGCAAACCAAACCCGGTGACGTCCGTACACGCTTTGGCACCATGCCGGCGAAGGCATTCTGCGCCCAGCTTATTTGACTGGATCATCGAAGCGAGGGCCGAATCAACCCATCTGCCCCTGGCCGCAAGCCGGGCATGGGCGGCAAACAGGGTGCCAGTACCAATCGGTTTGGTCAGGATCAAAACATCACCGGCCCGCAGGCCACCCTTGCTCATCACCTCTTCAGGGTCGATCAGGCCGTTTACGGCAAAACCAAGAGCCAATTCCTTGCCTTCTCCTGTGTGGCCTCCCACCAATGCACATCCAGCCTCATTCAACACTTCTACGGCACCCGACATCATCTGGAAGACCACGTCCTCCACTTTTGATTCGATGCCGTAAGGAACAGTTGCGACTGCCGTGGCGCTTTGGGCTTCTGCACCCATGGCAAAAACGTCGCCCAGGCTATGATTGGCTGCAACCTGACCAAACACATAAGGGTCGTCAATAAAGGCACGGAAGAAGTCCACCGTGTGGACCACCGCCTTACCAGGCGGAACCCGAAGTACGGCGGCATCATCCGGGGCGTGCAAACCGATAATGATGTCTTCCCGCTCTATCGGCTTGAGCTCACCGAGGGCCCTGGATAGCACCGTGCTCCCAACCTTTGCACCGCAGCCGCCGCAACGCATGGCAACGGCCGAAATAGCCTGCGACGCCTCTTCGGCGTTCTGGGCTGCGCCGGTATCGGGCAGTTTGGCGTCGTCTTCCATGGGCGGAAGGTCTGTGAACTTCTTCATGAACCGTCGATCGATCCAGTCTTTCCAGCGCCATACCCAGGAACCAGCAAATTGCACGTCGCCACGGGAAGCGACCGCAAACTTGTTGCCAGTGCTGATCAATGCCAGCCATTTTTTCTGAGGATGGAAATCTTTTGCTGTTTTGCCCAGAGCCACGCGCCTGAGATTGTCGGCCAGCGGCCGCCCCTGACGAACGGCAAAGACGCCTGCTTTTTCCCGAGGGTGATTAACCACATTGGCAATATCACCCGCCGCAAAAATATTGTCGTCGTTCTCGGTTTGCAGCGTATCCCGAACACGAATAAACAGGCCATCATCAAGCTCGAGTCCTGTATCGGCGAGCCATGCGGGGCCACCGGCCCTTGTCACCCACAGCACCTCATCGGTCTGAAGGTTTTGCCCGGACTCTGTCAGCAAGAAGCCCTGCTCAACCTTTTTGACCGCAGACCCGAGATGTACCTTAACCCCCCGGTCAGAGAGCGCTTTACGGAAAACCTCGCGGACTTTTGGGTTGTGAGTGGGAAGAATCTCGTCGGCAGCATCAAAAAGGTGAAAATGCAGTTGGTCAGGATCTTTGCCACGTTGTTTCAATTCGTTTTGCAGCCGGAACTGCATCGCGAGTGTTAATTCAACGCCGCCGGCACCAGCACCAACAACCCCAACGGTAAGTGGCCCATCATGATTTTCGATGCGTGACAGCAGTGAGAGCCAACGATTGTTGAACCCGGTTATCGGCTTCACCGGAACCGCATATTCTGACGCACCTTCAACATCGTTCACCCGGGGCGAAGAGCCGATATTGATGGACAGAATATCGTATGGAACATCGGGCCGGTTTCGGCAAATAACGTGCTTGCGATCCTTGTCGATGCCAATGGCTTCGTCACGGTAAAAACGCGCGCCGGCATATTCAGCCAGTTTGCTCAGATCAATGTGGACGTCGTCATAGGTGTAGTGGCCGGCAACATAGCCGGGCAGCATTCCGGAGTAGGGCGTGTGGGTATCACGGCAGATCAGGGTCAGACGCACGCCGGGGACAGGGTTCATAGCAAACCGCTTCAGTACCCCGACGTGGCTGTGCCCGCCGCCAATCAGGACAATGTCCCGTAATACAGGCTGGTCAGGCGTTCGCATCAGTTGATTTTCTTGGCTTCAGTACTGAACTGGTCAAATCCTTTTACGCCGGAAAATGCCTTCAGCTTTTCCTGATCAGCATCTGACGGATTGGCAATCTGGTCGATGGAGGTAATACCGGCATCCTTCATTTTCTTTGCTGTAGCAGGGCCGATACCCTTCACCAGGGTCAGATCATTTTTGTTCACTGGCTTCGCAGTTTTGGCTGCGGGCTTTTTAGCAGCCGGCTTGGCAGCAGACTTTTTAGCAGCGGGCTTGGCCGCAGACTTTTTCGCAGGAGCCTTTTTCGCCGAAGCCTTTTTTGCCGCTTTTTTGGGCGCGGTTTTTTTGGCTGCCGACTTGGCTTCCTTGCTGACCTCGTCTGTCAGCTTTTTCGCTTTCTTGCCAGCCTCTTTGGATGTCATCCCGAGCCGCTCGAGAATGGCGCTCTGAAGCTCATGAAACTCGTTCAGACGACGTTCAAACTCTTCGTTAAAGCGCTTCATTTCACGATCACGGAGTTCATCCACCTCTTTCAGAAGCTTTCGAACCGGATCCTGAACCTGATTTTGCAGGCTGTCGAACTGCTTGACTGCGTCGTTAATCAGTCCTTCAATCTGGGAGGACGTTTTCTCGAACTCCTTATTGACCTTTTTTACGACCTTATCAACGCTCTGTTTGGCTTTCTTTGCCATGGAATATCTCCTTGGGGCGGGGTTGGGACGACAATTTACGGTCAGGCCATTTGCCCGAAGCTGGACATGGACCCGGGGGAACGTCTTGATTTCAGAGACTGCTTCTTTGAGAGCACTTCCCGAATACGGCGCAATTTTTCCGTTAACGGCGAGCTCCCTTCTACATCGAGTTCCACAAAATCAATGGAGTAAAAGAAGTTACTGCAGTGCTTTCTTCTCTCTGTCACGAGGCCGGCTACGCCTTCTGCCCGGATCTCGTCGAACGGCATGTCCATCACCAAATCCAGAATGACGCTATCGCCTGGATCAAAAACCTTGTCCGTTTTCATCACACAGCCATAAGAGTCGAGTCCATAGAGAGCTGCTTCAACCAACTCCTTACGAAACAGGCCCTTTTTGACCCGAAAATATGCGACTAGATCCGGTAGTGCTTCGTTCATTTCCAATTCATCTCTGGTGATTTCCGTATCCACAACAACCCGCCTGACCCAAGGCGGGCTGGATATTGTCTAAACAATAGACACTGATTCATAGTTTGACAACGTCTTCAATGTCCTACGGTAATGCCCTCAGACAGTTCTTCAACTGGTTTGCAGGGCAAGAAGGCTCAAACTCACTTCTTTTTCAACTCGTACATATCAACCCGCCGGTCTTTCAGGTTGGTAACAGACCCTTCGTTACGAACCAGCTTGAGTTTCTCTAGATCCATGTCGGAAAACATGATCATTTCCGTGTTCGGAGTTGTTTCTGCCATGACCGCATCGTGGGGGAAGGCAAAGTCCGATGGAGAGAATACGGACGACTGGGCGTACTGGACGTCCAGGTTTTCAACCTTTGGCAGGTTGCCAACGCTGCCAGTAATAGCCACGTAACATTCATTTTCGATGGCCCTGGCCTGGGCGCAATGGCGAACTCGCAGGTAGCCGTTTTTGGTGTCTGTCCAGAACGGTACCAGGATCACATCCACTTCCTGGCTGGCCGCGATCCTGCCAAGCTCGGGAAACTCGATGTCGTAGCAGATCATGATCGCGACCCGGCCGGCGTCGGTCTGGAATACCTCGAACTCGCTTCCACCCTCAAGTACCCAGTCCCGGCGTTCGTGCGGTGTGATATGAATCTTGCGTTGTTCGTCCACCCGGCCATCGCGGTGACACAGGTAAGAAACGTTATAAACGCGGTCATCTTCCAGCAGGGGCATCGAGCCGGTAATTATATTGATGTTGTAGCTGACAGCCATGTCGGACATTTCGTCCCGGAACTGCTCCGTGAATCCAGCCAGGAAACGGATCGCACGCGTCTGATCCATCTGGTCGGTCAGGCCCATCAGAGGTGCGTTAAAGAATTCCGGGAACACGGCGAAGTCACTTTTGTAGTCCGACAGGGCATCTACGAAATACTCTACCTGCTTCAGCACCTCTTCAACGGACGTGAACTCACGCATCTGCCACTGTACTGCACCCAGTCTTACCTGGGTCTTCTTCACATTGAGCACTGAAGACGGCGGGGTATAGAGAATATTTCGCCATTCCAGCAACGTTGCATACCCGAGGGACTTCTCATCCTCCGGCAGGTATTTGTGCATCAGGCGTGTGACCTGGAAATCGTTGGATAGCTGGAAGGTCAGAATCGGATCATAGATTTCCTTACGATCTACTCGCTCGATGTACTCTGCGGGGGAGTATTGGTCCGAGTATTTGTAGTAGCTCGGAATTCTGCCTCCGGCGAGGATCGCCCTGAGATTCATGGAGCGGCAAAGCTCTTTTCGCGCCTCATAGAGGCGCCGACCAAGACGGTAGCCCCGGTATTCCGGGTGAATAAATACATCCAGTCCGTAAAGGGAATCGCCTTTGGCGTTATGCCAGATCTTTTCGTTCCGGAGGATAAGGTCGTCATAGGTGTGCGGGTTACTGAAGCGTTCGTACTGTACGCTGACAGTCAGGGCAACCGCCACCAGCTGGCCATTGTCTTCAATGCAAATCTGGCCATCCGGGAACTGTTCTACAAGAGCCTTGATTGTCTCCTCGGGCCACGCTCCTCCGATATCGTCATAAATCCGATCCATCAGCGTCTGAAGCTGGCCATAGTCGTTCAGCGTCAGATTGCGGAGGTTAAGATGCAGTTCTTCGTGGGCCATTAAGGTCGGCTCCCGTTTTGGTAGAAAAGAAAACGCTCTGGTAAATGGCGTTAATTCGTTGAAGTTTATCAGAAGGAACGAAAGACTTCGCACTACAGGCTGAAACTCAAGTTCACGGACATTTATGCAGTTGGAGCATACGCCATACCCTGGACCAGAATGTTTCCCGTCTCAGAATCTAATTGCTCAGAACTTCGAGGCGGCGACGCAGGTCTTCCTGCGTCAGTCGTCCGATATTGTGAGATTCTTCACTGAGGAACGGATTATCGAGAACGATGATATTTCGCCTGTCCAGATTCAGGACTTTAATTGCACGCCCATAGAAATCCTTGAGAAAACCGGCAAAGTTACCATCGTTGATTGCGCGCTCCATGCCGAGCTGTAACCGTTGAGCAGTTTCCTGGTCCTGTGGCCCCACAAAAAGAAACGAGGGCATGGGGTACGCAATTAATAGATCCGGTTCCACCAAAAGGTTCGGGTCTTGTTCGATCTCAAGATCATACAAAACCTCGCTCACTCCCCGTGCGAAACATTCGAATCGCTCGTTCCTTAACATTCCGAACAGAATTTCATAGCGTGAGTGGGTAACCACCTGAATTCCGCTGGACTCCAGAACGGGCGTATCCGGCCAGTGTATACCCTGACCAATGCGTATACCGGCATCTTTAAGGTCGTCGAGCGTGTGAATACCGTCGAAGAGCGGAAGTTTGTCGGGGAGAACGATACAAACACGAAGGCCAAGCAGGCCTCCATCAACCGGAATAGGTATCGGGGTCAGAAAACGTTCTCTCTCAGAGGCGGTGGCAACATTGGCAATATCAACCAGTCTCGATTGCTTCCGGCTCAGTTCGCGAAGGACCCGCCCCTGACTGAGCTCCTGGCTTCTCACCAGGCGGAACGCCCCGTATTCGGGGGTTTCCTTCAGTGCGAGTTCAACGAGAGCGCGAATGGCGGGGCTGTCGTAGTTTCGGTACCAGAGGATGTAGTCACGGGTCTCGTCTGATGAGCCATAAGCGTTCGGAAGCAAAAGAAGCGATGTAAACAGCAGGCACAAGATCACAAAGAGCTTATGGCAACCCTGGTTTCGCGCCTTGATGTTGTATGACATGGCAGCGGCTGGTTTCAAGTTCAGAATCCTTTCTGTCGCCGGAATCGGTTCCGGGATTGAGCGGTAAAACGCGCCAAATGTCCCCACTTTAGAACAAAAAATGTGGGAGAAACGCTTAAACTTTCAAAAATTATGTAAAAGAATCTTGCGGTAGGCAGGGGTGATTGCAATCATCGGGACTTTCTCATGAGCAGAACGACGTTATGGCACTTATCGACAACATCATTGGCGCAACCGGACAGTGGGTCGCAGGCACAGACCCCAAGGCCACCCTGGCCACGCCGCTGGCATGGTTGAGAAAAACCAGTGGCTACGCTGCTGTAAACCGAATCATCGGTCTTTCCATCCCATTTGCACCTAGGAACGGGTTCAGCGTGGAGGAAGTAACGCCAGGTTATGTGCGGGCAAAAATCAAGCTGAAAGGCAACAAGAACCACTTCGGAAGTATGTATGCCGGGGCCTATTTTCTAGTCGCGGAGATTCCCGGTGGAGTGCTCTCGCTCTTTGACCTCGGGCCTGCCTATACACCGATCCTGAAAGAAATGACCTTACAGTTCATGCAGCCTGCAAATTCCGATGTCACCGTTGAATTCTCCCTTTCACCGGAGCAGGTCACAGCCATTCTCGAAGAGGCAGACACTACCGGAAGGGCTAAATTTTCGCTGGAAGGGCTGTTGCACGATCAGGAAGGAAATCACGTGGCCACGTCTGTCGCTCACTATCGGGTAAGAAAGAAAGGCTTCAAGCCGGCGGAGTGATCCACCGGCTCTGTCAGGCCCGATCAAGCCTAACGATGGCGTCCAGGAAAATCTCGCCATATTTTTTGAGCTTGGCGGCCCCGACGCCGCTCACCTCTGCCAGTTCATCAAGATTGCGGGGCCTGCGCTCCAGCATGTCGAACAGGGTGGTGTCGTGGAAAATCACATAGGGAGGCACGCCCTGTTTGTCCGCCAGTTCTTTACGGCAGGCCCGCAATGCGTCCCAACCCGCCTGATCCGTGATTTGCTCGCTGAAGCCCGGACCATTGCGGCTTCCTGAAGAACGGCCGGTGGTTTTTTTGACGACTGGGTCCTTGCGCAATTCGACCTGCCGTTCGCCTTTCAGCAGCGCCCGACACTCTTCCGTTAATTGAAGCGCACCGTAGCCCTCGGGGTCGGCTCTTAAAAATCCGTTTGCAACCAGTTGCCGGAACACGGATTTCCACTCATTTGAGGAAAGCTCTGTGCCGATTCCATAGGTGGAAACCTGGTGGTGACCGGACTGAAGAATGCGTTCATTTTCGGATCCCCGGAGAACATCAATCAGGTAGGTGACACCAAATCGCTGCCCCGTGCGATAGACGCAGGAGAGGGCTTTCTGAACTGCAACGGTTCCATCCCAGGTTTCTGGTGGGGTCAGACAGGTATCACAGTTGCCGCAAGGTTCCTCCAGAATGTCTCCGAAATAGCGCAGCAGGACCTGGCGGCGGCACCGGGTCACCTCGCACAAACCAAGCATGGCGTCCAGTTTCTGACGTTCCACTCGTTTGAAATGATCGTTCCCCTGGGAGGCCTCAAGCATCTGCCGTAGCTTGATCACGTCCTGCAGGCCATAAACCATCCAGGCGGTAGACGGCTTTCCGTCGCGGCCGGCCCGGCCAGTCTCCTGATAATAGGCTTCCAGACTTTTGGGCAGATCGAGGTGGGCCACAAACCGGACATCGGGCTTATCGATACCCATACCAAAGGCAATGGTGGCCACGATAATAACGCCGTCTTCCCGAAGAAATCGCTCCTGATGCCTGGCGCGATCTTCCGATGGCAGGCCAGCATGGTAGGGCAGAGCGGTGTAGCCTTTACCTGCCAGCATCTTTGCGGTCGCGTCCACCTTGTTGCGCGACAGGCAATAAACGATGCCGCAATCACCATCATGTTCCGCTTTAATAAAATCCAGTAACTGTTTGTTTGCATTAATTTTAGGGGCAATTCGGTACTGGATATTGGGACGATCGAAGCCACTAACGAAATGGCGAGCCTCGGTCAGTGTCAGCCGTTCCGCAATTTCCTTCCTGGTCCGTTCATCGGCTGTTGCAGTGAGGGCGATGCGGGGCACCCCGGGAAACTCAGAAGCCAGCATACTGAGTTGCAAATAATCGGAACGGAAATCATGGCCCCACTGGGAAACACAGTGCGCTTCATCGATGGCAAACAATGAAATGGAAGCGTCATGCAGCAGATCCAGGGTTCTGGTCTGGATCAGGCGTTCCGGAGCGCAGTAGAGGAGATCCAGTTCGCCGGTCATCAGGGCGTATTCGGTTTCCCTGGCCTGCTCGAAATCCATGGTGGAGTTCAGAAATGCGGCCTTTACTCCGAGCTCTTTCAGGGCCGCAACCTGGTCGTGCATAAGTGCGATCAGCGGGGAAATGACAATGGCGGTCCCGGGGCGCACCAGCGCTGGCACCTGATAACACAACGACTTGCCGCCGCCGGTCGGCATCAGAACCAGCGCATCACCGCCGTTTACCACTTCCCGGATGATGTCTCCCTGCAAGGGGCGGAACGCCTCATAACCGAACACTTCGTGGAGTACCTGTTCCGGCTCCTTTCGGGACGCAGTCGGACGTTCTGTTGCCAGTTGTTCAAAATCCTGTTCAAAGTGCATAGGGTAACCGGTTGTCCGGTTTCGAGCCGGAATAGGTGCAGGAATACGGGGCCGCGCAGGCAACGGCGGCAAATGATAACAGATTCATTGCCATGGTTGGCCAGATCAAGCGCAGTATGGAGGCAAAGCAGCCAGAGAAACGATACAATACCGCCCTTTTCAAACTACCGTTTCACGGCATTCTGTGTCAGACACCGAAAAAACAGGGCTTACATGCAGGACTTTGATGCCATCCGTCCTTATTCGGACGAAGAAACCGGCCCGGCCATCCGTCGCCTGGTCAATGATCAGGAATTTCTGGATATGGTCGGCCGCTTTAAATCACCGACCCTTGCCCGGTGGGCTCCCGCAGTGCTGCGGGTGTTCGTCCGCCGCTGGCTGGCGAGCCATTTTGGCAAGTATCACCGGGTTGATGATCTACAGGCAGGGCTTTCCTCCTACGTTGGAGAACTGGTGGACCACACCACAACCCGGGTGACGGCCAGTGGCCTGGAGAATCTTGATAAACACAGCGCCCATCTGTTCATTTCGAACCACCGGGATATCGTGTTCGACCCGATGGTGGTGAATTACCTGTTATTCCAGAACGGTTTTCATACCACCCGGATTGCGATTGGAGACAACCTTCTTTCCAATCGCGTGTTCGCCGAGATGATGAGGCTGAATAAGAGCTTTGTTGTAAGACGGAACATGACCAGTCCACGGGAAATGCGCGATGCGTACATCACGCTCTCTGCGTTCATCAATCACAGCATTGAGACCAACCAAAGCATCTGGATCGCCCAGCGAGAGGGTCGGGCCAAAGACGGGCTGGACTTTACCGATCCTGCGATCATCAAGATGTTCTACATGAGCTGTAAAAAGAGCGGTTTGAGCTTCGCCGAAGCCATGAACCGTCTTCACATCGTGCCGGTGTCGATTGCCTATGAATACGACCCCTGCGATGTAGACAAGGCAAAGGAACTGGAAACGCGCGCACGAACCGGTAGCTACACCAAGACTGAGGGTGAAGACACCGATCAGATAATGCGCGGGCTTACAGGTTTCAAGGGCCATGTGCACGTGCATTTCGGTGCACCTATCATGGATTGCCCTGAGACACCGAAAGAACTGTCTTCCCGCATCGACCGGGAAATGCACGCTAATTACCATCTGCATGCGTCTAACCTGGCCGCCCATCAGCTTCGGGGCATTCACCCGGAAGCACACTCCACGCCGGAACGGGTCAGTGATTCGGTAGTAACGGCAGAAACCTGGTCTCCTGCTGAACTGGAAGCAGCCGAAGCCGAGCTGGAACGGCGTTTGGATGGCTGTGATGCGGCAATCCGTCCCTATCTTCTCGACATGTATGCCAACCCGGTCACTACTGCGCTGGAAGCCAATGACGACCAGCAGGTCACCGGCTGATGTCGGCAACATATTCACCGATTTATAGTGAGGTACTGAGTGCAGGATCTTGAGTATATTGAACTGGAAACCGCCCCTGGCCCAACGGCCACAGTGATCTGGCTGCACGGCCTTGGTGCCAGCGGGCACGATTTTGAACCGGTGGTTCCCGAACTGGGTTTGCCAGAGGATGCCGCGGTACGATTTATTTTTCCGCATGCTCCGAATATGCCCGTTACGATCAACGGCGGTATGACAATGCCGGCCTGGTACGACATTAAGGCCATGGACATTGATCGGATCGTGGACACCGATCAGTTAATGAGTTCCGCCGGGTCGGTTGGAAAGCTGGTAGACCGGGAAATAGAGCGTGGAGTGCCTGCAGAAAAAATCATCATTGCCGGATTTTCGCAGGGTGGGGCGGTTGCCTATGAACTGGGGCTGAGCTACCCGAAGCGTCTGGCCGGTGTTCTTGCCTTGTCCACCTATTTCGCAACGGCAAAAACGATTCAGGTCTCTGAGGCAAACGCCGAGATTCCCATCAGCATCTATCATGGCAGCTTTGACCCGGTCGTTCCGGAATCACTCGGTGTCCGGAGTGTGGAAACCCTCAAGGCGATGGGATTCAGCCCGACCTATCAGACCTTCCCCATGGAACACAGCGTGTGTCTTGAGGAAGTTCTGGATATCGGCCGCTTCATCCGTAAACACGTGCTCTAAACCCAAAGCATGGCTCCCATCTCCAGTGGGTGGGAGAGTGAGTCGGAAAACGGGTACATTCGCAGCTTCAGTGTTTGCAAGCCAGGATACGGCGGAGGAATCCGGGCTGCGAAGACGGTTACTCCTTCGCGCTGCTCTACCTGCTCCAGCAGAAAATGATCCGGGCCGGACGACTCATGGCTTCCGGTACATTCCGGATTAACCAGACACTCGACTCTCACATCATCGGCCGTTAAGCCATTGAGTTCAGCTTCCACCCGCAGTTCGACGGTTTCATCAAAAGAGCAACGACTCTCAACGCAACCCTGGACTCTGAGCGAGACACCGGGCCATGCCTCACGGATCCGCTGCTTCCATCCGGCCAATTCAGAAGCCACTGCACCATCTTGCGCAACCATTTTTTTACCCTGGTCAGAGGCAGGGCGGTAATAGCGCTCTACGTAGTCCATCACCATTCGCTGGGCGTTGAACCGGGGCATAATCGACTTCATGGAATTTTTGGACCGCTCTACCCAACCCTTCGAGTATCCCTGTGATGCCCGGTCGTAATAAAGCGGTACGATCTCGAATTCCAGCAGGTCCAATAGATCTCGGGCTTCTTCCTCATTGCGAAATTCCGGGTCCAGACCGGTGTCCCGGGGAGTAATCGCCCAGCCGTTCTGACCGTCATAGCCTTCGCCCCACCAGCCGTCCAGTACGCTGAGATTAAGCGCACCGTTGATAGCTGCTTTCTCTCCCGATGTGCCGCTGGCTTCCTTCGGATATTCCGGGGTGTTCAGCCAGACATCGACACCACTCACCAATCTTCGGGCCATGGCCTGGTCGTAATCTTCCAGAAGAATGATGTGGCCGATCAGGGCGGGGTGCATGGAAAGGTCATGAATCACCTTGATCAGGTGTTGTCCGGGATCGTCCTTCGGATGGGCTTTGCCTGCAAAGACCAGTACCACTGGCCGCTCCGGATCTGTCAGAATGCGCTCAAGCCGCTCAAGGTCCGAAAATATCAGCGTGGCCCGCTTGTATGTCGCAAAGCGCCTGGCGAAGCCTATTACCAGTGTGTCCTTGTCCGGCGAGACAAGTTGACGTGTCATGCGATCGGTTACTGAATGCCCCGTACCATTGCGGGCATGCTGATACCCGAGCCTCTCGACAACGTACTCTCCCATTTGTTGCTTAAGGGCCTTGTGCACACTCCAGTAGTGATAATCAGGAATGCCGTCGACAAAACTCCAGAATTCCGGATTACGCAGTTCGCTCTTCCAGGCGGGCGTCTGTATATCAAACAGGCTGGACCATTCGGGGGCAAGAAACGTTGGCACGTGAACACCGTTGGTTATGTACCCGATAGGATTCTCGTCGGCCGGAATCTGGGGCCAGATATCGCCTTCCATAACAGATGCCACAGTGCCGTGGATACGACTGACACCATTGTGGAACCGTGAGCCCCGGAGACCAAGGCTGGTCATATTAAACGTATCACCTTCGGTTTTTGAGCCAAGCCCGAACACCTTTGCAAAATCCAGCCCCGACTCTTCCAGATAGGTCCCTAGTGCATGGTTCATCAGTTCCCTGGTGAAGACATCGTGCCCGGCCGGCACCGGTGTGTGTGTCGTGAATAGCGTGGCTGCGGCAACGGCTTCCAGGGCGGACTCAAAGTCCAGCCCACCGGCCATGGCCTGGCGACACCGCTCCAGTATCTGGAAGGCGGCGTGCCCCTCATTGATATGCCATACCGTCGGCTTAAGGTTGAGCGCCTCAAGCACGCGGGTACCCCCGATCCCCAGTAACATTTCCTGGCTGATACGGGTTGATTCGTCGCCGCCATAGAGCTGTAACGTGAGCTCCTGGTCTTCGTGGCTGTTTTCGTCGGTATGGGTATCCAAAAGGTATAGCCGGATATGACCCACCCGGGCTTCCCAGACGCGCGCTACCACTGAACGTCCGGGGAAGGGCACAGAGACCTTCAGGAGTTCGCCGTCCTTTTCCACTGGAGTGATCGGTAATTCATCGCTGGCATGAGACTTGTACCTGGCAACCTGGTGCCCCTTCGGATCAATGCTCTGGATGAAATAGCCCTGCTGGTACAACAACCCGACGGCGACAAAGGGAAGCCCCAGATCGCTGGCTGCCTTGCAGTGATCCCCTGCCAGAATGCCGAGCCCGCCGGAGTAGATCGGGAAGCTTTCATGAAAGCCGAATTCGGCACAGAAATAGGCAACCAAAGAGGTTTCCGGGTCCAGCCTTTCGGCCACTTCGGGACCTGGTTCGGACTCGAGATATGCATCGTAACTGCCCAGAACTCTTCGATATTCTGATAAGAACGCGCGATCCTCGGAAGCTTCGTCCAGACGTTCCTGAGCCACTCGCCGGAGAAAGAGCTTGGGATTGTGCTCCACCTTTTGCCATAGGGGCAGGTCAATTCGCGCGAACAGGCCTCGCACGCCATGGTTCCAGCTATAGAAAAGGTCGTTGGCCAGTTCGTCGAGTCGTTCCAGAGCTTCCGGGATACTCGGACTCGCTTCGAGCCGGAAATGGGTAACTTTATGCATGTTGGTTGCCTCCTTTTGGGCAAACGCTCACATCAAGCCTGCAAAGACGGTTGTCGTTGGGCCAATATCTCTTGATAAAGCTCCCCATAGTGCCTGGCACTCTGCTTCCAGGAGTAGTCGGCGGACATGCCATTGGCTTGAAGCCGACGCCAGGTCTTCCTGCTTTTGAAGCAGTCCAGAGCACGTTCGATGGCTTCCAGGAAGCTGGCAGCATCGGGGTCACGGAAGGAGAATCCGTTGGCCGCGTTCATCCCTGCCTCTGACGGGTCAAAGACGGTATCTTTCAGACCACCTACAGCATGGACCACCGGAATCGTGCCGTAACGGAGACTGTACATCTGGTTTAGGCCGCAGGGCTCAAACCGTGAAGGCATCAGGAACAAATCGCTCCCGGCCGTGATGCGGTGTGCGAGTGACTCGTTATAGCCAAGGGTTAGTGAGACCTGCTCCGGCCATCCCCGGGCCAGGCGTTTCAGTGGTTCCTCATACCGGGCCTCTCCGGAGCCGAGCAAGGCAAACTGGCAACCGCGTTCCAGTAGCGGTGGCATCACATCAAGCAGCCAGTCCAGACCCTTTTGTTCAACCAGTCGCCCTATAAATCCCAGCACCGGTGCACCGTTCACTTCCAGCCCCAGCTCCTGCTGAAGCCTGGTTCGGCACTGAACCTTACTTTTAAGGTGATCTTTTCCATAGTGGAATTCCAGATGTTCGTCGTCTTCCGGATTCCATTGGCGGGTATCAATGCCGTTGAGAATACCGGAAAGCCGGGCCTGCCGGTGGCGAAGCAATCCATCAAGGCCATAGCCGAATTCGGGGCTCTGGATTTCCCTTGCGTATCCGGGACTGACCGTGGTTATTTGGTCACTGAACACAAGGCCGCCCTTGATAAACGATAGCTGACCGTGGAATTCCAGCTCCTCAAGTCGCCAGAGTGAATCCGGAAGACCAAGCGCCCGAAACATGTCCCATGAAAACAGACCCTGATAGGCAAGGTTGTGAATGGTAAATACGGTTCCGGGGCGATTATGGCAGGAGTTGAGGAGAGCGGGTATCAGACCGCTTTGCCAGTCATTGCAGTGAACAATATCGGGCACCCAGCTCAGGCCCGCTCTTCCCATTGCCATCATGACGCCTACCCGGGCAAAAAGATGAAAGCGATGGGCGTTATCCCACCAGTCTTCACCCTCGTCGTTCTGGTAGGGATTGCCTGGCCGGTCAAACAGGGGGGCGCAATCAACCAGCCACAGTGTAACCGCAGTACCCGGAAGTCGGGTGCGCCAGAGGCTGACGTCGTACTGGCCAATGCTGAATCGTGCTTTACGCCTTGAACCTGCCTTGCGAGCTGCCGCAATAGCGGAAGGGTAGCCCGGCAGGAGAATGTGTACATCGTATCCGCTTCGACAAAGAGCCTCGGGCAAACTTCCCGATACATCGGCCAGCCCGCCGGTTTTCACCACAGGATAGACCTCGCTGGTCGCAAACAGCACCCGATTCATGATGCTGGCCTCAGAACGACGGCTCCGAGGGGCGGCAAGGTAAGCTGCAGTGACCAGTTCCGCTGCATCCAAGGCTTATCGTCTGCGACCATGGGAAACGGGTTTCCCACGTTACTTCCGCCATAGTATTCGGAGTCTGAATTGATGACTTCTCGCCAGGCGCCCGCCTGCGGCACTCCGATGCGGTAGTGGTAACGGGGGATCGGGGTGAAATTGACCACAACAAGAGTCAATTCACCGTTGGCGGTACGCAGGTAACTGATGACCGACTGCGGCGAATCATGGCAGTCGATCCATTCGAAGCTCCCGGGCGTGAAGTCCTTGCCGTGAAGCGAGACTTCATGGCGGTAAAGAACATTGAGATCCTGCACCAGCTTTTTCAGCCCCTGATGCTCAGGTTGCGCGAGCAACCCCCAGTCCAATTCCCTCGACTCACTCCACTCCCGGCTCTGGCCGAATTCGCCGCCCATGAACAGGAGCTTGGCACCGGGATAGGTAAACATGTACGTGAAGAGTAACCGCAGTGTAGCCCGCCGTTGCCACTCATCTCCGGGCATTTTGTTGATCAGGCTGCCCTTGCCGTGAACAACTTCATCATGGGAGAGGGGAAGCATGAAATTTTCCGAGAAGGCATAAAGCAGGCCGAAGGTGAGCTTGTCATGATGATATTGCCGGTATACCGGGTCCTGTTCCAGGTAGTCCAGGGTGTCGTGCATCCAGCCCATGTTCCATTTCAGGTTGAACCCGAGCCCGCCAATTTCCTGGGGCCGGGTGACCGCAGGCCAGGACGTGGATTCTTCAGCGATGACCAGGGTTCCCGGGAAGCGCTGCTGACAAACCCGGTTCAATTCCCGTAAAAACTCGATCGCTTCGAGGTTTTCATGTCCGCCATGAATATTTGGCAGCCATTCGCCTTCTTCCCGGGAGTAGTTGAGGTAAAGCATTGATGCGACTGCGTCTACCCGCAAGCCATCTATGTGGAAGGCGTCCAGCCAGAACAGCGCGCTTCCGATCAGAAAATTACGAACCTCGTGACGGCCGTAGTTATAGATCAGTGTGCCCCAGTCCTTGTGTTCGCCTTTTCGGGGATCTTCATGCTCGTACAGTGCGGTGCCATCGAACCGGGCGAGGGCATGATTATCGGTCGGGAAATGGCCCGGCACCCAATCCAGAATCACACCAATGTTGTGTCGGTGGCACTGATCCACCAGATACCGTAAATCGTCCGGAGTGCCAAAACGGCTGGTGGGGGCATAGTAACCGGTGGTCTGGTAGCCCCAGGATTCATCCAGCGGGTGTTCTGTCACCGGCAACAATTCAATGTGGGTGAAACCCATTTCAAGTACATAAGGCACCAGCTGATCTGCCAGCTCCCTGTACGTCAGCCAGCGGCCGGAGCCATGGTGTCGCCACGATGCGGCGTGCACTTCATAGACCGAAACAGGCGCTTCCTGCCAGTTCCAGTGTCCCCGGCTAGAGAGCCAGTCACCGTCGCCCCATCCGAAACAGCCCCTTTCCGTCACCACGGCGGCGGTGGCGGGTCGGAGCTCAAACCCCTGGCCGTAGGGGTCGGTTTTAAGAAGTTGCCGGCCCGTGCTGGTGGTAATTGAGAATTTGTACAACGCCCCGACGACGACATCCGGAATGAAAAGAGACCAGACACCGGTGCCTTCATGGAGCGTCATGGGATGGCTGGAAGTGCTCCAGTCGTTGAAGTCACCTGTCACGCTCACCGCTTTGGCACTTGGCGCCCAGACTGCAAAACGTACCCCTTCGGTTCCTTTGTTTTTACAAATGTGGGCACCAAGCACATTGTAGATGTGCCAGTGGCGGCCTTCGTTAAACAGATGCAGATCAAAGTCGCTCAGGGTAGGGCTTTCCATAGACCACACTCATTCCTGAAAAGGGGAGTTTCATTGGACGCCATGTGCGTTGGTCAAAAAATGACTCACAACAATTTTACGCCATAATTCCATGATACTGTTCTAATATTATTGCGTTAGTCAAAAACAAGTCGAACTCCGGTGTCTGAGCGCTGACACCGGAGCAGAAGACCTTTGGGTTTTCAGGGAAGCTACTATGCAAACGACCAAGCGTTACGTCAGTCGTCTCACACGACAAACCCTGGCACTGGTTCTTGCCGGAGGGCGCGGATCCCGCCTTCACGACCTCACCAAATGGCGAGCCAAACCTGCCGTTCCCTTCGGCGGCAAGTTCCGTATCATCGATTTTCCGCTCTCCAACTGCATCAACTCGGGTATTGGTCAGGTTGGCGTAATTACCCAGTACAAATCCCATTCCCTGATACGGCATATTCAACGCGGCTGGGGGTTTCTGCGAGGTGAGCTGGACGAATTCGTAGAGCTTCTGCCGGCTCAGCAACGCATTGAAACGTCGTGGTACGAGGGCACCGCGGATGCGGTACTCCAGAATCTCGATATCATTCGCAGTCACATGCCCGAGTATGTGCTTATCCTCGCTGGCGACCATATCTACAAGATGGATTACGGCACCATGCTCGCTGCCCATGTGGAAAATGGCGCCGATATTACCGTGGGCTGCATCGAGGTGCCCCTTGAGCAGGCATCGGAGTTTGGCGTGATGTCGGTTGATGACGATCTCCAGATCACCGAGTTTGTCGAAAAGCCCGCCAGGCCGAAGGCCATGCCGGGGTCGTCCGGGACGGCACTGGCATCGATGGGCATCTACGTTTTCAGTACTCAGGTGTTGTTCGAAGAGTTAACCCGTGATCATGAAATGGTCGGGGCTTCGTCCCACGATTTCGGCAAGGACATCATCCCCTCGGTAATAGGCAGGCTCCGGGTTATGGCGTTCCCGTTCCGTGATCCCGTGCAGAATAAAGTCGCCTACTGGCGTGATGTCGGTACTGTGGATGCTCTGTGGCAGGCGAACCTGGAGCTCATTGGCATCAGTCCCGAACTCAACATGTACGACTCGCAATGGCCAATCTGGACCTACCAGGAACAGCTACCCCCTGCCAAATTCATCTTTGACGATGAGAATCGTCGGGGCACTGCGGTGGACTCGATGGTGGCGGGCGGCTGTATTGTGTCCGGAGCTCTGGTCCGGCATTCGCTGCTCTTTTCCCAGGTGCGAATCCATTCATTCAGTGATGTCGAGGATTCCGTTATTTTCCCGGACGTGGAAATCGGCCGGCACTGTCGCATTCGAAAAGCACTCATCGACCGGGGATGTCGTATTCCCGACGGCTCCCGCATCGGCTTTGATGAAGCGGAAGACCGAAAGCGCTTTCATGTTTCCCCCAAAGGCGTGGTTCTTATAACCCCCGAGATGCTCGGGCAGGATTATCCTCATGGCCTCTGACTCCAGAACACCCGTGGTCCTGTGCTGGCATATGCACCAGCCTGGTTACCAGGACCTCAGCAATGGCCAGTTTCTGTTTCCCTGGGTTTATCTCCATGCCATCAAGGACTACAGCGACATGGCGGCCCACCTTGAGGCCCACCCGAACGCCCGAACGGTCGTAAATTTTGCGCCAATACTCCTCGAGCAGATCGAAACCTACCTCATTCAGATTGAACGCTGGCGCCACGGCGCGGGACAGATCGGAGATCCATTACTGGCAGCGCTCGTCGCAGAGACTCTGCCCGAGGCCGGAACGCCGCTCTTTCAGGATCTGGTGGAAAAATGCCTGCGCGCCAACCGGGATCGGATCATCCGCCGGTTCCCGGCCTATCAAAGGCTTGCCGAACTGGCGGATTTCTATAAAGAAAAGCCGGAAATGCAGCGTTATGTGTCCCCCATGTTCCTGGCGGATTTGCTGGTGTGGTATCACCTGGGATGGATGGGCGAAACCATCCGGCAGGAGAACCATTGCGTTCGAAGCCTTCAGGAAAAAGGCTACGGGTTTTCACAGGATGATCGGAACGCACTTCTGAATGTCATTTCCGAGGTCCTCGCCAGCATCGGTCCGAGGTATCGCCATCTCGCCGAGAAAGGCCAGGTCGAGCTTTCAGTCAGCCCCTATACCCACAGCATGCTGCCATTGCTGATTGATCTGGCGTCAGCGCGTGAGGCCATGCCGGATATTACACTGCCTCAACACGATCATTATCCCGGGGGCGAACTCCGGGTCAGTTGGCAGCTCCAGCAGGCGAAGATCGTATTCCAGCGATTTTTTGGCCTCGAACCAACAGGTTGCTGGGCATCCGAGGGTGGGCTCAGCCAGGAAACCCTCGGATTTCTGGACCAGCATGGTTTCCGCTGGACAGCCAGCGGCGACTCGGTGATTCACAACAGTATCAACCGGGCCCGGGAACTTGACAGTTCTGCTCCAGATTCCGACACCCATCGGCCGTTCAATTTTGGTGATTCCCCGATTACCGTTTTTTTTCGGGACGACGGGCTGTCCGATCTGATCGGGTTTACCTATGCAAGCTGGCATGCATCAGACGCAGTGGGGGACCTTGTTCATCACATGGAGAACATTGCCGCTCATGGCAAGCGGGGATCCAAACCCGTGATCTCCATCATTCTGGATGGTGAGAACGCCTGGGAGTATTACCCCGAGAACGGCTTTCATTTTCTGGATGAACTCTATGGCATGCTGGAAGATCATCCACACCTGAGACTGACCACATACCGCGAACTGATCGCCGAGCCGGTCTGTCAACCGGTTCAACTGCCTCACCTTGTTGCCGGCAGCTGGATTTATGGCACGTTTTCCACCTGGATAGGTGACCCAGACAAGAACCGGGCGTGGGATCTTCTGTGCGAAGCAAAGTTGCATTACGACCGGATGATGGACAATGGCAACCTTAATGCCGATCAGAAGCAGGCCGCCCGGCGTCAGTTAGCTATCTGTGAGGGGTCGGACTGGTTCTGGTGGTTCGGGGACTATAATCCCGAACAGATCGTCAGTGACTTTGAGCATCTCTACCGTCGGCACCTGGTGAATCTCTATGATCTCATCGGATTCCCCCCGCCAGCCTCTGTATTCCATCGGTTGAGCCAGGGCAGCGGAGAGCCGACGCACGGTGGTGCCATGCGGCCAGGGCATGACCAGGATGCTCAGGCATGACGTATAGCGGGGCCAGGGATGCCCTGTTCACCAAACGCCGAATCGGAGTATTGCTTCATCCGACTTGCCTCCCCGGTGACTGGGGTATTCTGGGAAGAAGCGCGCGTAAATTCGCCGACTTTCTGGCGGACGCCGGTATAGGTGTATGGCAGACACTTCCTATCGGGCCGACACACGCAGACATGTCTCCTTACCAGTCGCTTTCTGCCCACGCCGGTAACCCCGATTTCATTGACCTTGCGGAGCTGATCCCTCCAGGGCTCCTGCATACCGGCGATCTGGCGAGGGCGGATGAGAATGGCGGTCGCAAAAACCTTCTGGAGCTGGCCGCACAGCGATTTTTCGATCAGTCAGTCAGCGTCCCGGAAGGCCTCGATCATGACAGCTATGAGCGTTTTCGGGAGTCTAACGCGTACTGGCTGGATGATTTCTCTTTGTTTTCCGCCGTTCGGGAGTCACAGCCCGGGATTAGCTGGCTGCAATGGCCAACCGAGCTTCGTGACCGTCATCCGGAAGCCCTGAAAGCGTTCGCAGATCAGTCAGCTACGGTCATCAAGAGAATTCGTTTCGAACAGTTCGTGTTTCATCACCAATGGCAGGCGTTGCGAGAGTATGCTCACGCACGTGGCATACTGATGTTTGGCGATATTCCCATATTTGTCGCTCATGACAGTGCGGACGTCTGGGCGAATCGGGAGCTGTTCAAACTGGATGCCCAGGGCAACCCCACCGTAGTAGCCGGGGTGCCCCCGGATTATTTTTCTTCGGAAGGTCAGCACTGGGGCAACCCGCTCTATGACTGGGACGCCATGGCCGAGGATGGCTACCAGTGGTGGCTGCAAAGGCTGGACAGCCAGCGCCATTTGTTTGCATTAACCCGCATTGACCACTTTCGGGGGCTTCAGGCCTATTGGGAAATTCCCGCGGACAGGCCCATGCCGAAAGATGGATACTGGGTGCCAGGGCCGGGGGCACACTTTCTGGAGGCCTGTTTCCGCAAGTTTCCAGATTTACCTCTGGTTGCTGAAAATCTCGGAATCATCGGTGAGGAAGTGGAGCAACTAAGGCGGGATTTCCGGTTGCCAGGTATGACCGTACTTCAGTTCGGGTTTGATGGGAGCCCGGATAACCCGCATCTTCTCCATAATCATCAGGAACGGGATCTGGTTTATACCGGCACCCATGACAATGACACCACCCTCGGGTGGTATCGAAGCCTGGACAGCCATACCCGTCAACACGTGAACAGCTATCTGGAGACCAGTGGCGAGGAGATGCCCTGGCCGGTCATTGAAGCCGCTTTCCGGTCTGTTTCTTCGCTGGCCGTTGTTCCCATGCAGGATTTTATGGGGCTTGATAGTGCAGCGAGGTTCAACACCCCGGGAACGACCGAAAATAACTGGATCTGGCAGCTGAACTGGGCTGCGTGCCCGGCGGACCTTAGTGACCGAATACGCAATCTTGCTGAATTATACGGAAGATTAACATGACTACTGATCGATATTTGATCAGTATCAAAAAGTGATCGGACAGAGTTGGATATAAACTACGCAGTACTGGTCAAACAAAAAGCGTTATCCATCGAGTCATAGGGAGGGGCCATGGAACACAGGCTCAGCAAGCGCGTATCAGGAAAGCTTGGGTTGTTGGTATACAGGCGGGGCATGCCAGTTGCGACTGGTCAGATCCGGGATGCATCCAAACGCGGCCTTTTTGTCGCCACCGACTATACCGATGTCCAGCTTAATCAAACACTGGAAGTTGAATTCCGGTTCCCTGACCGGCAGGGGAAGCAGTTCCGGAGGCTCAAGGCGCATGTGGTCAGGAAATCCGACAACGGTTTGGGCGTCGATTTTGACGGTGTCGAGAACGATCCGTTCACTATTTCTTCCCTCATCCGGTGGCTCCAGCAACACCATCTCATTGGAAATTATGATCCCGGCGAAGTAATACAGGGGCATTTTTCAGGTCAGGGAGGGTCATAGCCTCTCGCTAAACCTCCATTTCTCGTTTCGGGACTACGCCAGTGCCCCTTGCTGCTTATACACCCAGGCACATCCCCGAGGCCCTTTCGGGCCTCTTTACCCTCGCGCTCGATCTTCGGTGGAGCTGGCAACATGGCAGTGATGACCTTTGGCGGGCGATCGACGCAGAGATCTGGGACGCCACTCGAAATGCCTGGCTGGTTCTCAACAGTGTATCGGGCGAATGGCTAGATTCCCTGGCCGAGAACGACACTTTCAAGGTTCTCTATGAGCGGCAGCTTGAAGACTATCACCGGTTTACCCATGCCCAGACCTGGTATTCCGACGACTGCAAAGGCGAACTCGACAAAACCGTCGCCTTTTTCTGCATGGAGTACGGGCTGACCGAATCACTGCCCCTTTATTCCGGTGGCCTTGGGGTACTCGCAGGAGATTACCTGAAAGCGGCCAGCGACCTGGGAGTTCCTGTCGTGGCCGTGGGATTGCTGTATCAGCAAGGCTATTTCCGCCAGAACATTAACGCCGAAGGTCAGCAACTGGAGTTTTACCCTTACAACGACCCGACCATGTTGCCTGTCGCCCCGCTCACGGACCAGGACAAACAATGGGTGAGGGTAGTGATTCCCTTCGCCGGACGCAGTGTGAGGTTGCGGGCATGGCGCGCGCAGGTCGGACGATGCGAGTTGCTGCTCCTGGACAGTAATGATCCCAGAAACGAACCCGGCGACCGCGGGATTACCAGTGAGCTATACAGCAGCAACCCGGAAAAGCGCCTGCAGCAGGAGATTGTGCTCGGTATCGGTGGATGGCGACTGCTTCGCAAACTGGGCATAGAGCCCGCGGTATGCCACATCAATGAAGGCCACAGCGCGCTTGCGTTCCTGGAACGTGCCTTAAGCTGGCAAAGCGATCACGGCACCGACTTCGAAACGGCTCGAATGGCGACCCGGGCGACCAACCTGTTTACAACCCACACATCTGTTGCTGCCGGATTCGACCATTTTTCTCCCTCCCTGATCAGGCTTTACCTCGACCCCTGGATGAACGGTAACGGGTTCACGATGGATCAGCTTATGAGCCTGGGAAGCAGCAGCGGAGGGCACTCGCTCAGGGCGAGCGATGACGCCTCTCTCAATATGGCCCAACTGGCGCTTAACCTCTGCGGGCGGATAAACGGGGTAAGTCACATTCATCAGCAGGTTACCAAGGCATTGCTCCAGCCCTATTTTCCGCGCTGGCCTGCAGCAGATATACCCGCGGAATATGTAACCAACGGTGTTCATACGCCGAGCTGGGATTCTCCCGAGGCAGACGAGGTCTGGACCAAAGCTTGTGGTCAGGATCGCTGGCGTCGCCCTATGGAGATCATGACGCCGATGGCCGACATTCCGGATACGGATCTCTGGTCCATGCGCCGTAGCCAACGCAGCCGACTTGTAAGGTATCTCCGGCAACGTCTTTCAAGCCAGCACTGCGAGCATGCGCGAGGAAACAATCCTTCGGCGGCCTGTGGACTGCTACTCGATAACGAAACCCTGACGCTCGGTTTTGCCCGCCGTTTTACCGACTACAAGCGTCCGGACCTCCTTTTGAAAGATCAAACCCGTTTACTGGCTCTGCTAAATAACCGGGATAAACCATTACAAATCGTCCTTGCTGGCAAAGCCCATCCTCAGGATCACCGGGGTAAAGAGTTGATAAAGCACTGGAAGGAGTTTTCTTATCTTCCTGATGCAGAGGGAAAAGTTGTCTTCATCGAGGATTACGATCTGGGGGTTGCTGCCCAACTGATCCAGGGCGTGGATGTTTGGCTTAATTGCCCCCGTCATCCCTGGGAAGCCTGCGGAACCAGCGGCATGAAGGTATTGGTAAATGGCGGCTTGAACCTGTCCCAATACGACGGCTGGTGGGCGGAAGCCTGGTCTGAGGATGTCGGTTGGGCGATAAGGCCGGACGCCAACTTTGAAGCGTTAAGTCGTTCAAATGAACATGATCATTCGGATGCAATGGAACTTTACAACCTGCTTGAGAACGAGGTTGTTCCGGCCTTTTACGAGGTCAATGGGGATGGTCGCCCTGAGGGCTGGATCAAACGGATCCGGGCCAGTATGAATGGCCTGACGGCACGTTACTCGGCCAATCGGATGATCCGGGAATATGTGGAAAGCTTCTACCTGCCGATGGTCAAAAACGGCAATCTGAGAACCCCCGATACGGCTGCAGCAATGGCGGGTGAGTACCAGGAGCTTGCGACGCAGTGGTCACGCCTGCGTTTCAGTTCGTTTGAAGTGAATGAATCCGATGGCATGCAAACCTATACCGTCGATGCTTACCTGGATGGCCTGTCAGAACGCCGAATCACCGTCGAACTGGTAGCCGACGCTTCTGAATACGGACCCCGTGAGGTCCGGGAAATGACAATGAAGCATCAGCTCGAGGGCTCAGGGCACGGATTTATGTATGAGTGTACGGTCGCCGCGCGGCCCCATGGGCACTTCACACCACGCTTGCGAGTAAGGGATGAGCGCCTGAACCTTCCGCTTGAAAACGCCTCGGTGCTCTGGCTGAAATGAGCCGTCAGCTGCGCCAGAATCCTGGTGACAGCACAACCACGACACTCAGTATCTCAAGGCGCCCCATCAGCATTCCGACGGCAAGGAGCCACTTGGCGCCATCAGGCAGGGTGCCAAAATTACCCGCCGGCCCGATAATATCGCCAAGACCGGGCCCGACGTTGGTAAGTGCTGTCAGTGCTCCGGAAAGGGAGGTCACGAAATCCAGCTGCATCGCCGCGAGTGCGATGGTCATGAGCAACAAACACAGCAAAAAGATGAAGGTATAGGCAATCATGGAAGAAATAATTTCGTCGCTCACAGCCCGGCCGTTGTAGTTCCGGGTTAAAACAGCGCGTGGATGCAGCAAACGCATCAATTGCTCTTTCAGAATGATCAGGGACAGCTGAAAACGGAAGATCTTCATCCCGCCTGCGGTTGAGCCGGAGCAGCCACCAACGAACATTAAAAAGAAGAACAATACGAAGGCCAGCGGTCCCCAAGCGGAATAATCCTCCGAAGCATAGCCCGTGGTAGTCACCACTGAGGTGACGTTAAACAGGGTGGCCGTGTAATTGTGGAGGGGGTCGAAGGGAACTGGCGAAACAAACCAGCGGTAGAGCGTGAGCAGCGCCGGAACCACAAATAATATAGCCAGGAACAGCCTCACTTGCTGATCCCGGAATAGTACCCCGTGCTGGCCGTGTAACTCACGAACGAACAGGAAAAACGGCAAACTCCCGATGATCATGAACAGTGTCGCTTCCATGAGGATCAGGTCGTTGAACTTGCCCATGGACAGGTCAGAGGTTGAAAAGCCACCGGTGGCAATGCTTGTCAGGCCATGGTTAAACGCATCAAAGATGGTCATTCCCGACAGCCAGTAGGTAACGACCGCGGTAATGGAGATAACCATATAGACGAAAAGAAGGCCGCGGCTAAGGGTCTTCATGCGAGGTAAAGCCTTATCCGTCCACTCGGATGATTCCGTTGCGAAAAGGCGCATTCCACCCACGCGCAGGAACGGCAGAACGGCAACAAACATGCCGATGATCCCGATCCCGCCTATCCATTGAAGGATCGAACGCCATAGAAGCAGGTCGCGATCCATGGTATCCAAGCCGTCGAATACCGTCGCGCCAGTCGTAGTGATACCGGACGAACCTTCAAAAAAAGCATCTGCAGCGGAGATGTTGTTATCACTGAGATAAAAGGGAAGAGCGGCGAAGATGGCTATGATGAACCAACCGGAGACGGTCAGAACAAACATGTACCGCGGCTTTAGATCACTGGATTGCCGGTAGGTGGCGATAATTCCAACCACGCCGATGAAACAGGCAATTCCGGCCGATTCCGCAAACGCCA
This sequence comes from Marinobacter sediminum, assembly GCF_023657445.1. Taxonomy (NCBI): domain Bacteria; kingdom Pseudomonadati; phylum Pseudomonadota; class Gammaproteobacteria; order Pseudomonadales; family Marinobacteraceae; genus Marinobacter; species Marinobacter sediminum. The sequence goes on from NZ_JAGTWY010000001.1 coordinate 1,275,453, forward strand.
TGGCATTCGGCGCTACAGAACCAGCCAAAAAGATGACCGGGAGCGTCATAAAAATGCTGAGCAGCACAAACATGACACTGAGAATGAATATAACGGGATAGAGGTTTCTCAAAGGATGCTCAAGCCAGCTGAACCAAGAGACGGCGTCAGAATACCTGTGGGTGCCGCCTTCCGCAAGGAAATGGACGTCTGCGGCGCCAATTAACGGAGGATTACATCACTGTAAATAACAGGTAAATGCGGATCTTTCTTATGGTAAATACCGTTCAGTTGATGCAACTTTCATATTGAACGCCGATTTCATCGGATAGGGAGAAAAACATGAAACACATTCGTTCATTAATTGTCGTATTTACCACCGGCCTGGTTGCAGCAGGTTCTGCCGGCGCTCAGGACATGTACAAGTCCGGAGTGGGCGGCCTTTATACCGGTTTGAACTATACCTTCATGAATCTGGATGCAGGGTCTCAGGATGCTGATGTGGGCACGTTGTCCGCAAAGGTAGGCGTGATGGCGACGCCATTCCTCGGGATTGAAGCACGCGGCGGCTTCGGTGTTGATGATGACCGGATCGGTTTCGCCGATTACTCACTGGACAATTTTTTCGGGGGTTATGCCACGTTTAACCTGGCTAACGAGTCGCCAATGACTCCGTATGCGATTCTCGGGTTTACACGGGTAGAAGTTGAAGCAGACTTTCCCACGGCGACCGTCACCGAAGATGAGACCGACGTATCGTATGGTATCGGCCTGAACATGGAATTCGCTCCCAACGTCTCCGGCAACCTGGAATACATGCGATACTATGATGATCGAGACGTCACCGTTGATGGCTTAGGGGTCGGCGTTCAGTTCAATTTCTGATTGCGGATTATCAGGAGTTCGTTTGAATCATCTTGCCCACGCATTTCTCGCACCGGACTCTCCGGAGGCTCGCGTGGGCAGTATTCTTGGAGATTTCACCCGGGGCGTTGATGTTTCAGCGCTCCCGGCCCAGGTACAGCATGGGGTCCGGCACCACCTGGCCGTCGATGGCTTTACCGACAGGCATCCAGAAGTTCTTGCCAGCAAAAGACTTTTCTCCAGGGAAAGACGCCGTTTTTCAGGTGTAGCCCTCGACATTCTCTACGATCACTATCTGTTAAGACACTGGCAACGATTAAGTCAGTGTGACCGTGATACCTTTGTGCACGACATTTATGGGGAGCTTCAGGATCTGGAGCACCTTATGCCGGCCCATATGGTGAAAGTGACACGACGTATGGTCGGGCATGACTGGTTTGGAGCCTACGAAGACCTCGAGAACATCGGTTTTGCACTCGATCGCGTCGCCGGTCGCATCCGTTTTCCAAACCAGTTTGAGGGGATCATCGAAGAAATTCGGGTCAATGATTCCGAGCTTGAGGCTAGATTTCTGGAATTTTTCCCTGAATTACAGAGGTTTGCAGGAGATATTTAATGAGGTTTTTAGGTGTTTTGGCACTTGTGCTGAGTCTTGGGTTTCAGGCTGGTGGCGCGTTTTCGGCGGAGTCAGACACCGAGGCCCGTGTTCCAGAGACTCTCGGCTTCGTTGAGTGGGTGGTTATGAAAGACACTGGCCTTCGACTCAAAGCACGGCTTGATACAGGCGCAAAAACCTCATCACTGCACGCGGTTAATGTGCAGGAGTTCAACAAGAACGGGCAGGAGTGGGTTAGCTTTCAGGTCCCCCTCGGAGACCACGAGGACCAGCCCAGTGAAGGGGAGGTTGACCATGACGCCGTTATTCTCGAATTCGAGCGCCCGATATACCGAACCGTTCTCATAAAAAGAAAGGGCGCGCCGTCACAGCGGCGCCATGTGGTGAAAATGGAATTCTGCATTGCCGGGACCATCCATGAGACCCAGTTTTCACTGACCGATCGAGGTAACTTTTCCTACCCGGTGCTACTCGGGCGGCGCTTCATGCGTGACGACGATATCCTTATCGACTCGTCTGACAGCTTCCTGGCTCAGCGTGAGTGCCAATACAGCACACTTGAAGAGCTTGCCAGGCAGGCCCGTTAACTCAAATACCCTAATTGATTTGTCTCCCGGCGCGATCAGCCGTTCTCTTGAGCGCGCGCCCAAGACTGTTGAAATAGTCTTCAAAGGCAGAGCACACCCGATCGCGCTCCGCGCCTGTGGGGTAAAGCCCCATGCGGGCTTCTTCTGAGTCCCGGGTGCCCTTTACCAGGAAACTGTTTCTGGGAGCTTTGTCTTCAATAAAGGCCTCGAATGCCCGGGCACACATTTCTTCAGGATTTGCCCAGTAAAGCTTTTGCTGCAGGCGGTCTGCAGATCGAGACGCGACAAACAACTCACTCGGGCGAGTACCGTCTTCATTAAGCAGGATTGCCTCAAAGCAGCGAAACAGCAGGGCAGTAAGTGAGTGGTGCCTGAACTGGTGACTCGAAAGCCACAACGAACTGGCGAAGGAGCCTCTGGCGGGCTGAACAAAAACCTTGCTGGCGATGTAGTGATCAAAGGCATGAAACCATTCATGCGCCAGGCTGCCAGCCCCCGCGTTCTTGGCAAGTGCCAGTTGCCGGGTAGCAGGAATATAATGGGCGCAAACACCGGGCTGGCCGCCAATGCCGTACTGAAGGCCAAGGGTGCTTTTAAGGGAAATGACTTCCTCTGGCACTTTCAGGGTTTGCATCAGAGTGACCAGAGCCTCATAAAATCGAACCGCAGCCCGACCCCGCTCAGACTCTGTCACCCAGCGACCAATTTCAATGCTTCTGAAATCGTATTGGCGCCGGATATGTATGAATGAAACGCCCAAATGCCGCCCTCAAGCCAGATGCTGTATGGATGAACAGTATGATAGTGAGCATGGTGGGGTAATGCAAACAGGAAAGACGGTTACGGGAGCAGGGGATAGTTGGAAGAAAGCCAGGTATAGAATCTATCCGAGCCCAGCAGGCCGGTGTATTTCAAAATAACACCGCCCTGCTGGCGTACATCGTTTACTCCTTCATATCGAAGATCCAGGTTACAAGCTTTTCGGCTTCCTCCTGACTGACTTCAGCGCGAGCGTCCATCTCTGGCATCTTTGCAGATCCCCAATGATCTTCACCGCCTGTGAGGACAACCTGAACCAACCGGTCATACTCTTCCATGGTGTATCGCTGGGCAATGCTCGGGAAGGAGGGGACTCTCGGTAACTCTTCACTCGTGGTGTGGCAACCCATGCACTTCTTTTCCTCAGCCAATTGCATGGTGGTCATGCCATGTGAATCGGCCAATGCGGTAAAAGACCCCATGCACAGGCAGCTTGCCAGTGTGGCTGATATGACTTTGTGTTTCATATCTGATCCCTCTCTGATCATCCAAATTGATTCAGACGAGATGACTGCAATTGGTCTAGACCAATTTTCCTACCTCACTTTAAAAACTAGACCAAAAACCGTGACTAATCCATAAGCTGGCGCCCGCAGCATCGCCACTATGGCAATGCTGATAGCACTCAGGGATTGCCGATAATGCTTATCGCAGGCTTTTGGGGCGAATTTGCCCGATTAGTCGCTATCTGTTTCTGATTCAGTTAGTTTTCGTAGAGACCACCGTTGTGCAGAGCCAGGTTCGCAATTCTCTGCGGGGAAGTAATGCCTCAAAGGCCTCGGGTAATCTGAAACTCTTTAAGGCTCCGTACCTTCATGAGCGAGTCATTTTGATCCGAGCTGAAAAAACGTGTTATAGCTCAAGGCAATGCCTGACTCACCATATGTTTGCAAAGGAGAAGGTACCCTGGGAAGTAAACGAAAGGCACATGCAGGCTGTGACCAGATTTACGCCTCTGATGCATGTCTCTGCGCACTGGATGAAGGCATCCTCGAATGCTCCTAACAAAGCCCCTGATTAACTCTTTTAAGTTATTGACCATTTTCCAAAAATTGACACTGGCGAGTAGACTTTATGAACGTAATTATCATCGGCGCGGGAATTATGGGAACCACTTTTGCCACTTTGGCGAAAGAGTTGGCGCCCGAGTTGGATGTCACCATTCTAGAGAGACTTGATGGTCCCGGGGCGGGTAACTCATGGGCGTTTAACAATGCGGGTACAGGACACGAAGCGAACTGTGAACTGAACTATACCCCGGTGGATGAAGAGGTCATTTCGGTTGAAAAGGCCCTGAAGATCCACGCCCAGTTCAATATTGCCAAGCAGTTCTGGGCTTATCTGGTCGGGAAGGGTGCTATCAAAGACCCGCAAACGTTTATTAATCAAACCAAGCACTGCACCATTGTTTCCGAATCTTCAATCGAAGAACTCAAATTGCGATTCAAGGAAATGTCCGCTCATCATTTCTTTGAGCACATGCGTTACTCAGAAGATTTCGACGAAATAAAAAGCTGGATTCCCTACACCATGGAGGAACGCCCTCGCCATGAAAAAATGGCGGCTACCGTCATTGAGACGGGCACGGACGTCAATTTTGGTGCCCTGACAGAGCAAATGGCGGCCTATGCCGTGAATGACCTTGGCGTTAAAATTCAATACGGCACCCATGTTAAGCGTGTGCATCGTAGCCCAGCCGGAAGCTGGCTTATAGAAACTGACAGGCAAGGGGAATCGGTTCAGTATAGGGCAGATGTGCTTTTTGTAGGCGCAGGTGGGGGAGCCTTCCCAATCCTGAAAAAGAGCCACTTGCCATTCCGTGGCCGTTACACCGGCTTTCCCGTGGGCGGTCGGTTTTTACAGGCGCCGATCAGCGCGGAGCAGGCCGATCATTACCGGGCCAAAACTTATGGTAAAGCCAAGGTTGGCGCACCTCCCATGTCCGTGCCACACCTGGATTTGCGGATAGCGGATGGTAAGCACTACTTGTTGTTTGGTCCTTTCGCATCATTCAAGCCGGTTCTTGAGAAAGGACGTGGATTTTTTGATTATCTTGGCTCAATGCGCCTGCATGATATCCCTGGCTTGCTGAACGTCGCCCTGGAGCATTTCCCCCTGGTCAAATACCTGGTTTCGGAGACCTTCAAGGGCGAAAAGAGCATGTTTGAGGAGCTGGACAGCTTTGCTCCGGGCATGAGCAAAAAATTCGACTGGAAACCGGTTGAAGCCGGTCAGCGAGTCCAGATCATTAAGGACGGGGACCTGCAAATGGGCACGGAAATTCTGGTGTCCAAAGACAAAACATACGGAACGTTACTGGGGGCGTCGCCCGGGGCATCGGTTTCGCCTGAAGTCATGTTGCGCTGCCTGGAGGAACTGTTGCCATCTGTTTGTGCTAAAGAAGGGGCCAGGGAAAAGAAAAAAGAGATTTTTCCAGAAGATGGCCTGGATACATTAGCCGATGATCCTGATCGTTACCGGGAGATTCGCGATGCCGTCAATAAACAGTTGGGGATAATCCAGCCCAAGGCGCAATGAGATCGAACTACACAGCCAATATCGCCGGGAGAAACCTATGAATAGCAAAATCAATGTAACTTCGCCTCTGGTCATCCTCCACGGCGACGAAATGGCCCAGGTTGCTTTTGACCACATTCTCGAGAAATTCGTGACTGCGCGTCTCGATATCCAACTCGAGGAAATCGACCTGTCCGCGGAACATCGCCTGCTGACCAATGGCCAGGCGGTGATTGATGCCATCGACTCCCTCCAGCGCCATGGCGTGGGGGTAAAAAACGCAGGCATGACCGTCAACCGCCAACAACTGGAGGAACTGCTTCGCAAACACCCCGATGTGGACTCCGACAACCTGCACCCGCTGGCCACCAAATCTCCGAACGGCGCCATCCGCAAGGGCATCAGCGGCAACATCACCCGTGAGGACATCCAGTTCCGCAACCTCAAGATCAGACGGCCCGACTGGATCGGTCGCGACATTGAAGTGGACACCATGGAATTCGGCGGGATCAAAGAAAGCTTCAACCAGCTTTCGTCGGCCACCGGTGTGGTAAAGCTGATGTTTGTGGGCAGCAGCGGCGACCCGGTGGAATTGCACCGACGCGAGGTCCGCAAGGGAGACCCCTGGCTGCTGGCCACCAATGATGTAGAGAGCGTCAAAGCCTGGGCTCACCGCTTCTTCCAGCGTGCCATTGACGAGAAACGTGACGTCTATCTGGGCCTGAAAGACACCGTTATCCCCGGATACGATGGTGCCATGCGAACGATAATCGAGGACATCTACCACAGCGATTACCGCAAGCAGATCGAGGACCTGGGGCTTGGTTACCACTACGAGCTCATCGACGCCCAGGCCGCGCGCATCGTCTCCAACCCGCCAGACCGAGCGCTCTGGGGCGTGCCTGACAACACCACGGGGCGTAAGCTGTTCAAACTGGTAAACCAGCTCCGGAAGTTCGGGATTCCCAGCCGCGCTGCCCATGTCTCCATTTCCCGCATGAGCGCCGGTGGTGGCGATCAGTACGGCAGCTTCAACATGTCGGCGCAGGAAGACGGCATTCTCAAGGTAATCGTAGACGGCGAAGAGAAGCACGCCCGCCGCGTCGGGAAAGGCGACCCGATGCTGCTTATGTCCAATGACCGTGAAGCCATCAAGGACTGGGTGGCCCAGGTGTTCCGCGACGCCTCCCGCAAGGACAAGGAGGTCTACTTTGGCCTCAAACGCGAGTACATGGAATACGACGAAGTTTTCAGCAACGTTATCACTGAAGTACGCCGGGACCTGGCGCGGGAGCACACGCCACCGCCATCCTTCATGATTATGCGGCCCTCCAGCCAGCTCAAGAAGATGATTACCGATCCTCCGAGAAACGCGCTCTATCCCTCCCAGAACCTGGACGGCGACATCTTCTCGGACATCTCCGCTGCCCTTGGTGGCAGCCTCGCAACGGCCAGCTCCATCATAGAGAGCAAGGACGGCACCATGCTCTTCGAGGCGCCCCACGGCACTGCCCACGACCTCTACCTGAAATACCTGGAGAGCGACGGCCGGGAAGCCCATTTTAACCCATCCGCCCTTATCTTCGCCCTCGCCAACGCCCTGGAAACCCTGGGCGAGCGCGATGACAACCCGCCCCTGGTCGAATACGCCTCTAACCTCAAGGCAGCGCTGACCGATACCGTCGACAGCGGGATTGTCACTGCGGACCTCAAGGGCAAGACTGTTGACCCGGATTCGGAGCAGGTTGTGGACATGACAGGTTTTCTGGGCGCTGTAGAAAACGCACTCAAGTGATGGCCAGCTGATGATAAGTGAGGCATGAGCGATTCGCGGCTCAGAGGGTGGTTATGATGGAAATCTCAAATCCTGTGGATGTCCTCAGACGCCCGCTAAGGCTCCCGTGCGGAGCCATTCTGAAGAATAGACTTGCCAAGTCAGCAATGTCTGATTCGCTGGGAAACGGGGAGGGTGATCCTACCGACGCACAGATCCGACTTTATGAACGATGGGCTGAAGGCGGTGTCGCGATATCGTTCATCGGTGAAGTGCAGGGCCTTATTTCCTGGACTTTGCTCAACGCGCAAAGAAGGTAACGGATATTCCGCTCATGGTGACCGGAGGCTTCAAAAAGCGTGAGCAAGCAATAGATGCTGTAGAAAGCGGCAGCGCCGATTTGGTGGGTTTAGCTTGAGCCTTGGTTATTAACCCGGGGCTTGCCAACGTCTGGTTGACCGATGATGGCGGCGACGTCGAGTTTCCCAGATTCAAATCTCCGCCACCGGGTGGAGTAACGGCCTGGTACACCATGCGACTGACAGAGCTGGGTGAGGATCGGGAAAACGGATCGACGCTCGATTTGTCGACAGCCATCCGTCTATACGAAGAGAGGGATGCGCAACATTGCGTAAAATGGAGAGGAAAGTACGGACTCTGAACCTGGCGCAATATCGTATTTAACATAATATACATTATGCGCAGTACGGTATGCTTTTAAATAACATTATTGCGGATTTTTGGACGACCACAGAAAGTGCTAAAGAATAGCCACAGAAAGTACTAAATTTTCACAGGAAGTACTAAATTCGTCGCCCACCTTTCTATATTCATGATTCTGAACACTTTTCGGTTTTTTCTCGAATAGCGCCTTTCGGGCAATCAGTGCCTTGGGTTTTGGCGGTTAATTTTGATTGTGGAATGGCGTCAGCTCTGACCGAACTCCGTAATTCTAGATAATGCCCTGGGTTCGAAAGGTATTGGCCGATGCCGGAAAAAACATCCCCTATACCTCTCGAGAAGTATCATGCGAATCGGAGCACGGGTTTTTGTTATGGCAGCCTCGGAACCGCTCTGTGACATGAGAGTAAACGTGGAACGGTGTTATCGATAATCCGGTTGAGACGATCCGCTCCTGGTTACTGAAAACCGTACTCGCCAGCTCTGGAAGAAATGGACGTTACAAGGCGCAACCAATGGTCCGGTTGGGATGATTGGGTCTGCTTGGGTGTCCTGAGCATAATAGTTCTCTACTAAACTTCAGAAATCTCTTAAAATCAAATTATTACGGTTTTTATTTTCACCCTCTCCTCGCATCCGAGCGGCTTACCAGGAGCTTATCCGATGAGCAAAACCGGCCAGGCACGCGTGCTTACGCCCGAACAGTTCGCCCATCTCTTAGGTGTTATCCAGAAGCAATCCCTACCCGGAAAAGAACACGGCGCTGGTTCAGATCAGCTTCAAGCTTGGACTGCGAGTCCAGGAGATCGCGCTTCTTCAGATCAAGGACGTCGCAACTACCCAGAAATCCCACTGGTTTGCTTACCTGATTTCAGCCCACTTGTCATGAGTCTTGTTGATAGCGCCGGCCCCATAGCTGCACTGCCCCACCAAACGTAGTTTTCAGTTCAATTGAAGTTCAGTGTGGTCGCAAAGCGAACATTCGGTTTTGGTGATAGCGCCTGCATAAGCGACGGCCTGACAAGGCCGTCCGAGTGGCGCGACTTGTTAGAACATTACTACCCATGACGAATCGGGGCCGTGAAATAGGATGAAATAATAAAAACCACAAGCCCGAGAACTACAGAGACCAGCACTACCTCGACGCTAAATCCGCCGAATAGCTTCCCCAACAGATAGCCAGGGATAGGCGCAACACCAAAAGAAACCCACATACTGGCTCCACCCTGCACCGAAATGGTTGATTTGCAGTGAGGACATTCAATTGCCTTATTCTCCGATGGAGTAAGCCTCTGACGAATCAGATTGAAGAACGGCAGGGTCTCAGAGCAATAGGGACAGGTTTTGATACTGCTACCTCAGGTTCTAACGCCCGGCTCACGCGCTGGCTTGGAGCCGCGAAGCGTCGGAGACTCAGCCGCCGTGCATCCGTGTGTTAGCGATCAAGGCACCCATATAAATTCCATACGAATGCCGCTTGGCTCATAAACCATGAAATGCTTCGCAGGTCCTTGACGTAGTTGCTCCGGGACAAACTCCACTGTTACCCCAGGATGATTGGAGACGTTTTCAAAAACATTCTCAAGGTCTTGTTCGCTTTCGACTTTGATCGCGACATGATGGAGACCGACCTGATGCTTTCTGTCGAAGGGAGAATTATCTGACATTGTTTGCCATAACGTAAAAAATGCCTCGCCGTTGGAAACGAATTTGGCCGGATATTCCGGGACTTCCCGAACAAGAGACCAGCCTAAACAATCAACAAAGAAATCAGTTGTCGCTTCAAGATCGGAAACGGCAAGGCCAAGATGATGAATGCCAAGTGTCGCCATTAAATTCCCTTCCTCCTGCGATGAGTAACCTGCTCGCCAGCAATTCCCCAGTTATCGGTTTCCACCTCGTCAATCACTACCACCGTGGTGGCCGGGTTTTTGTTCAACACCTTCTCAAGTAATTCAGTAACCCCGGAAATAAGCTCTCCCTTCTGCTCAGCGGTTGCCCCTTCCTTTGTAATCTTAATATTGACGTATGGCATAAATGTCTTCCTTTAGATATGGCTAACACCTGCAGCACGCGCGCCCTTGGAATGGAGCCGAAGGCGCAATGTAAAGGGCGTCGCCGTGCCTGCACCGGTTATGCTTCAAGCTCACAATCGGCCAGAAATTCTTTCTCAGCAATGCCCTCAGCCACCCATTCTTTTAGTGAGCTCAGAGATAATATTGTATTCATATAATCATTTTCCGTATCCCCGACCGGAATACCGTAACTATTGAAGCGAAGAACAATTGGCGCATACATAGCATCGGCAATACTGAAATCACCGAATAGGAATGGGCCACTCTCTGGATGCTTTTCACGGCAGATGCGCCATATTTCACATACTCGGTCTATATCGGACTTAAGAGACTCCGAAATGTTTTTGAATACCATTTTTTTTCGGCAATTCATGGGTAGCGAGTTTCTGATGGCAAAAAACCCCGAATGCATCTCATTGCTTATGCTACGGGCGTAAGCTTTGTCCTTAAGCTGCAATGGCCAGTAATTTTTTTCTGGATAGAGATCAACCACAAACTCGCATATTGCGAGAGAGTCCCAAACCGTAACACTCTCGTGACAGAAGGCAGGCACCTTCCCAGATGGTGAGTATTGCAGCAACTCCTCTTTGCTTCCTTCTGCGTAGAGAGGGATCTTTACCTCAGAAAAAGGAATGTCGAGCTCTCTTAACAGTAACCAAGGTCTTAAAGACCATGACGAATAGTTTTTATTACCGATTATGAGTTGATTCAAGGGTATATACTCTGATGGGTATAACGCCCGCATCAGCTTTCCGAAGTCAGGCTGCATGCGTTTGTTATGTGATTTATATGTTTTTTTGACTTATCACTAATATTCTTTTGGTATAAAAATCTCATGATTAAGGTCGTTTATGTTTTTCTAAGATGATTTTTTTATTCAGTATTCGTACCTCACCTACCATCAGTAAACGCATATCTTCCACGATGTGATAACCTAATGCCTGATCGTCGATGTCGTCACCTTCGATATCGAGTCTGAATCCCTGTCCCTGGATTCCCCCGCCATTCGAAAAATCAATTTCAAAATCAAATACTACTCGTTTGTCATCAGTTTCATTTGCCACGACTAAACCTCTGCTCAAAATTATTTCTAATCACATAACGCTCAAGTCCACCGTCAATTGGAGCACTGTGTTATGTGTTGATTAATGCTGCTGCCAATACGAAACATACAGTTGAAATTGAAACACCAATTAGCGGTATTTTGAACCAATATCTTTTAGCTAAAATCAAATATGACAGGCCAATAATAACAGGTAAATATGAGAACCAAACAGATTGTTGAATTACATTAAAATCAGATACAGAAAGAGGTATATAAAAACAAGCTACAAGAATTGCCCCAAAACTATGACTTGCATTAAAACCAACCCATGCATTCCAAATCGATGTTTCTTTTGTAAGAATTGGTGATGCTCCTTTCATGGCCTCTGTTACTGACGAGTCGTACGCATTAAACTTATCGGTGAAAAAGGTATATAGCAAATGAGTTGCTCCGAGAATCCCAAATATTGAGGCTCCTATAATTATTAATGCTTGCGCCATTACTCTCTGCCTTGTAAATAGTTGTGACACGTTACGCTAAACTAAAGCGCGGTTTTGGTGTCGCCTTTGAACTTTTTGTTAGCCTCTTTAATTAATTCCAAAAAATTCCTCTAATTCTTTATCCAAATGCTTCCATAAAAATACGGTAAACCCTCCAACTTTCTGCGAGGGCTTAAGGTGCATCCCAACTTGTCTAACCCTACATTTTGGAAGTTCTTTTTCGGAAGTTCTACCAATTAGAAATTGTGAAAGAGTGTAATTGCCCTGCGGATACTCCTTCTTCTTAATCCCTAAAAATCGTAGTTTAAATTTTCCCGGAATTACCTTACCCTTCCAATTTAAAAGTTCACATACTGGCCCCTTACCACCTTTATCTTCATGATATCCAATGACCCGGAACAATATCTTTTCTTGAGATAACGTTGTATAGGAAATAATCTCGCCAACTTCCCACTCACAATGATCCCTGAACCTCTTTGGAACCTTTTTTGCGACTGGCTGTGGAGATTCAAGTTGGACTTTAACCTTCTCTAAAACTATTTTTCGCTTTTCTTTGTCTTTCCCATCCCAGCGATCCAGATCGCAACCTGAATTGATAACCTCAATTGCCTTCTCTTTTATTCTTTCTTCCAGGCGACCCAACTTCCATTGAATGACTGCAAGCGCCAGCCAAACAACTGACTGTTCATCAGAATCATCAATAGAATCCTTCCACTCAAGTAGAATCCTATCAGTAGCATCTGAAGGTGAAAGACCATCCCCCAGGAAATCTTTATAGTCCCCTCTGATGTCGCTTGCTGTATCATCAGAAAATATTGCTGGGCCCCAAGTACCCACGATTATTCTCCTTGGCTAACGCCTGGCTCTGCGCCCAGCGGTGCGTTTTGTTATGCCTCGCTGGTTCACACCCCAAGTTTAAATAAGCTCGGGTGGTCGTCTGGACGGTGACCGAGCGTAAGTGCGACACCGCCACCTTTTTATACAATTTACCTATTACTCGTGTGGGTGTTCATTGAATTGTTTAGCGTTGTCGCCAATTTTGAACCAACTTGGTTTCTCAGAAACAAACTCGTGAAATGCATTTTCGATTTCAATTTCACTATCTATGCAGTTTGCATTTATTGGAAAAGACTCCAGTTCCGAAAGGACCTCTCCAAGAGCAGTCCCGCAGACAGAACAAAAACACCGATTATATTTATACGGTGGCTCAGCTTTGTAGGTAACGATTTTTTCGCGGCCAGTCGTAATCTGAAACTTGTCAGAATTTACAAACGCCAAAGAGCTTGCTCCAACCTTTCGGCAACGGCTGCAATGACACATACCCATCATGCTTGGCTTTTCTGCCAATTCAAATCGAACGATTCCGCAGCAGCAGCTTCCTTTAATCATGTCGCACCTTTAGTTAGGAGATATTTCCTATGTAAGAAAGTAACATTAATACTGTACGAATAAACAGTATTCAAAGACATAAAATGCGGAGCGCACCGACGGTCTGACAAGGCCGTCCAACAGACGCCCAAATTATCAGCGTCAGTTCCTCAGAACGACGCAGAGTGGACGTAAAAGTTTAGCTAACCGTAACCAGCGAATCTCTTGTGAGAGAAAAACAGGATTTTGGCTATCCAATATAAGATGGTGATAAGTATGGCCATGGTTGGTATTGCAACGATGAGTAACAGCTGTTCTTCCTGCATGGTCTTAAGATTAGCACCCAGCATTTTCACGATTTTGTCGGTGAATGCTAAAGCCGCCCATACCAGTGAAAAGCCAATGCGCCAGACATGCCGAATAATGCGTTGTGTGCCAGAAAGCCCTGACAGGTATAGGTTACGGATGTCCCCGAATGCGCATAGAATCGCCAATCCACCCCAGATCAGATAGGCAAGGGGCGCCTCTAACCCGCGCCAACTTATACTGATAGAAAATGCAGTAATGGCGAAGCCGACCACCCATATCAAAGCAATTACTTCGAGAAGACCAGTTTCATTCTTTTTATGGTGAACGGCGAGCCAGGCAGTAAACACGGTATACATCACGAACGCACCCAACATCATGTCAATGATGGTCTCTTTGAGGTACGCGGCTGCAATACCCGATACGAGCATGACCATCATGGATACAGTAAACCAGGAACCTGCTTTCCTATGACGTGCACTGCCTTTCCTGGCGAACATGGCAACGACAGCTGTCACCAGGGCGAGCGTTCCCGTGGGGGTATGTATTGCCCAAACAATGATGTCTTTCAATTGTAAGATCTCAGGTAAAAGTTAACTAAAGATTGGATGACTGACGTTGATTAGCGAGCATCCAGTTGCTTGACAGCCAGGTAGCCGTATTGCGAACTGCTGTGCTCCCGGGCCAGATATTCGTAATGGGTGTAAGCTATCTCGCTCTTACCTAGCCTCTCGTAAGTCTTAGCTTTTAAGTAAGTCAATTCGGCTTTTGTTTCGGCCGACATCTCGTCTGCGTTTTCTGCCTGGGAGATCAGCGCCAACGTACGTTCGTATTCTTGAAGATCATAGTGCTTATAGGCTTCGGATATAGAGGCAGTTTGAATCAGGCTTGCACATCCGCTGATTGTTAGTGTTGCTACCAGTAGTACAAGGGCAGGTAATTTCATCTCTATTTATCCTGTGGATGTGATTTCTGGACGACAATCCTACCAATACATAAATAAAAGCAATACAATGAAGGCTGGACTTCAGGTATGCATATTTGTATGGATTGGAAATCGATAACATTCGACTGGAATCGTGCCCGGGCTTTTTTGGTAACGGCGGAAGAAGGCTCCCTGGCTGCGGCAGCCCGGTCAATGGGAATGACGCAACCTACCTTGGGGCGACAGGTGGCGGCGCTGGAGAGTGAAATTGGATTCGATTTATTTACCAGGCGAGGTCGAGGCCTTGAGCTAACGCCCAATGGCATCAAATTGTTAGAACATGTGCGGCTGATGGGTGATGCCGCTAACCAGTTTTCTTTATCGGCTTCGGGTAAATCAGATGTAATCGAGGGCGACGTTAGCATCACCGCTTCCGAGCTCCTTTCCACGTTTATGCTGCCACCCATGATCAAGGCGTTACGGGAGCTGGAGCCTGGCATTGAAATCGAAATATATTCAACTAACGAACAACGCGACCTCAATCGAAGAGAGGCCGATATTGCGATCCGGAGTGTTCGTCCTACACAGCCGGAGTTGATTGCAAAAAGACTGTGCAGTGTTCGAGGTCATCTCTACGCAGCCAAAAGTTATCTGCAGCAACTGGGATATCCTCCGTCGATCGCCGAGTTGAACAAGGCGAACTTCATCGATACTGAGAAACCAGGCCGCCTGATGACTTTGCTCAATTCGCAGGGCTTTAGTCTGACCAGACAGAATTTCCCAGTTATTTCAAATAGCCATATTGTTCAGTGGGAATTGGTTAAACAAGGTATGGCCATTACCGCCACAGTAGAAGAAATTGGAGATAACGAGCCGCTGGTAGAACGTGTCGTTATCTCGAATCTTCCTCTGATCACCATAGACCTATGGATAGTTACCCACAATGAATTGAGAACCAACCCTCGAATCAGGCGAGTCTTTGATTTCATGGTGTCGGAGTTTGCTGATGATTAGCACTGCCTGGGAAAGACTGCCATTGGCTGCAGGTCGCCGTGTAACCATCCCCTAAAATCGGTGCATGCGTAATTAGAGTCTGGACTTACGCCGGTCCACTAGACATTCCTGGCCTATCATTGGACTTACCCGGTCCAGACTCCCTTCACTAGACCATCTCGTCGTCGTCAAAAAGGTCCGCTTTTATCAGGCAGCGGTCATTATTCGCAGTGTGAAATACGCCTCGAAAATGTCCGCTTATGGGTGAGAGGCATCAATGTTCGCTTTTGTTTAATTGTGTCCCCTGCTAACAAAGTTTGTTGCTTGCCTCGAATCTTTCCGTTCCAGTGAGACTATTCCGAACTCCGGGTCGGACGCCGAATTTAGCACTTTGTGTGGAAACCGGAATGAGCGCCCTATTCTCGAATCTGCTTTAAGTCTGTTTAGCACTTTGTGTGGATTTTGGAGGGTAAGTCACTGATATACGGTGGCGGAAGTTTAGTGCTTTCTGTGGTCGTCTATTTTATGGACGACCACAGAATATGTGTGGACTTCGAGCGTAAACCTCTGATTATAGGTTTCACGGATTTAGCACTTTGTGTGGTCGTCCAAAGTGCTAAATCGCCCTTTATCCGGCAGTCACTCTCGTATTTGTCCTATTTGGAGAGTCGCTGGCGCAGGTGCCCATTCTTTTACGCACAATGTTGGTCACTGTGGTGGTCATGCTGTTAATGACTTATGTTCTAATGCCGCGGATGACGAGGTGGTTTGCGTTCTGGTTGTTCCCGAAAGACCGCACTACCCGCTAGTTGTTCGAGTCGGCCGGCCGATTAACCGATACCCGACCATCCCGAATCGAGGCCAATACGGGTAACTGCCCGAGCAAAACCTCATAGGGAGACTGGCCCTGCAAAACAACGCATCGGGCAGGTAGTCCCTCTTTAATGCCGTATTCTTCAAGATCCAGCGCAGCCGCACCGTTATCGGTAATGAGCTCCAGAGACTTTTCAATCCAGCCCATACCCAGCATGTGGCAGGCATGCAGCCCCACATCCAGTGTCCGGAGCAGGTTGCCATTGCCGAGGGGATACCAGGGATCGCGGATAGAGTCCTGACCAAACGCTACCTTGAGACCCGCGTCCAGCAACTCCGGAACTCGAGTCAAACCACGGCGCTTGGGGTAACCGTCGAATCGGCCCTGCAAGTGCAGGCTTTCCGTTGGCATGGACAGGAACCGCAGGCCGGATTTCTTGAGCAACCTGAATAACCGACTGCAGTAATGATCGTTGTAGGAACCCATGGCGCAGGTGTGGCTCGCCGTAACACGGGAGCCATAATCCAGCCTCAGGGCTTCAGCGGCCAAAACCTCAAGAAACCGGGATTCCGGGTCGTCAATCTCGTCGCAATGCACGTCCACCAGCCGGTCATGCTTGTGCGCTAGTTCAACCAGCCAGCGGACCGACTCAACCCCATAATCGCGCGTGAATTCAAAATGGGGGATGCCACCAACAACATCCGCCCCAAGGCGCACCGCCTCCTCCATCAGTTCCCTGCCCTGTGGAAAAGACCAGAGCCCTTCCTGTGGGAAAGCCACAATCTGGAGGTCTACGGTACCCGCAACACGCTCGCGCACTTCCAGCATAGCCTTCAGCCCGGTCAGCTTGGGGTCGGTCACGTCCACATGGGTGCGAACATACTGGATACCGTTGTCGGCAAACAGCTTCAATGTTTGCTCAGCCCGGCTGATGACATCGTCTCGGGTAAGACTTGCCTTGCGCTCGGACCAGCATTCGATCCCTTCAAACAGGGTTCCGCTCTGGTTCCACCGAGGTTCTCCGGCGGTCATGGCGGCGTCCAGATGAATGTGCGGCTCCACAAAAGGCGGCACAACCAGATTGCACGATCCATCGAGTTCGTCAGCGCCCGGCTCGACGCGCCCGGCCTGGGTTGAAATCCTGGTAAACCGACCGTCTGAAATCGCGATACTTTGAAGCTGCTCGACTCCCTGGAGTCTGGCGTTAACGATGGTTCTGATGGTTTGCGTCATACAAAGTCCTTCCGTGTTCAGCGATGTTCTGCATTCCTAATTTTCAGCCACGCAGATCCGTGGTTCGATTCGATGGCCAGTAAAACAGGCCCGACGCCTTTCCCAGTATGTGGGCGGACAGATAAGTGTCACTCGCTTTTCCCGCTAGCCCGTAACACACGTGCAGCGGCAGAAGATGCTCCTCCCGCGGATGACAGAATCTCGCATTCTGGGCCTGTTCCCAGTGGGCCATGCGATCAGCGCGCTCGGCTTCCGGCAGCTGTGGGTCGGTGCAGGTCTGGTAAAGCCAGTCCTGAAAAGCCTGATTGCGGGCATCCGCTTCCGAAGAACCCGCCCTGAAAAACTCTGGCATGTTGTGAAAGGAGAACCCGGAGCCGATCACCAGCAGATTGGCATAATCCAGCGCCTGCAGCGCCCGGCCGATTGCAATGTGTTCCGCCGCATCCAGACTGCTTTTCAGCGAGAGCTGCACACAGGGAATATCGGCATCCGGATACATCAGTTTTAATGGCACGAAAAGCCCATGATCAAACCCACGCTGATCGTCCATTTGCGCCGGAATCCCCGCCTGCTCCAGGGCCTGAACCACCTGACCGGCGAGCGCAGGCTCACCGGGACAGGCATAGTCAATCTGGTAGGCTTCTGAGGGAAAACCGGAATAGTCGTAGATCAGCGACGGGCTTGGATGAGCCGTTACCCTGGGCACAGGCGCTTCCCAGTGCGCACTGATCACCAGAATGGCGGACGGCTTTGCGAGCCTGCCCGCCATGTCGGTGAGCTGCTCCACCATTTCCCGATGCGCCAGGTCGCCCAGCAGCGGCAGGGGTCCACCGCCATGGGAAAGAAACAGGGCATCCACGGTGCTGGTTCTGATTTCGGTCATTGTCACACCTTACCTGATCCAGATGGCATCCGGCGGCAACACGCTGTTGCCCGCTGCGCCACCACTGATGAAATAAAGCAGCTCGTCATCCACAGAATAGCGCCCACCGCCCTGGACAACGAACGCAACACTCACCACAAACAACGTAAGGGCGTACTCGTATCCATTATTGGCCATGAACAGGCCGTTGCCGATGTGCACTGCAAAGATAGCGACCAGCATCGCGATGGCGTTCACGAACGCAGCCGGGCGGGTCAGAAACCCCAACGCCAGCGCAAGGCCCCCAAAAAACTCGGCGCTGCCTGCCAGTAGCGCCATGAGATGGCCGGGTTCGAGTCCGATGCTGGCCAGCCACTGTGCCGTGCCGTCCAGTCCATAACCACCAAACCAGCCGAACAGCTTTTGCGCGCCGTGGGCCGCCAGAATCAGGCCGACTGGCACCCGGAGAACCAGGGCGGCAATGCCCCCATTTGATGAAAACAGAGCGGTTGCAACGTTTGGGTTCATGATATTCACCTCGAATCGTTAATCGGTGGATTTTGCCGAAGCCCGGTGCCCGGCCGATGAACCCACTTTACTATCACTCAATGATGCAACTAAGATGGATAACGTTGTTTAATTATCAATTATTGGTTGATAAAAACCGAAGAAGACGGGAGAGACGGTGGACCGAATCAACGCAATGCGCGCTTTTATTCACGTGGTTCAGGATGGGTCCTTCACCCGAGCCGCAGAGCGCCTGGACACCTCCCCCCAATTGGTTAGCAAAAATGTTTCCCAGCTGGAGCAGCACCTCGGCGTCCGGTTAATGAATCGCACCACCCGCCGGATCAATCTGACAGAAGCCGGTACCCGCTATTTCGAGAGTGCCCGCCAGGTACTGGCTGACATCGACAACCTGGAAAATCAGATTGGGGATCTTCGGCCCGAGGCCTCCGGACTGTTGCGGATTAGCGCACCGGTGTCCTTTGCGATCCGTCACATGGAGCCCCTGCTTAGCGCGTTCCGGCATGCACATCCAGCCGTCGAAGTGGACCTGCAGGTAAACGACCGGAAGGTGGACATTATCGAGGAGGGGTTTGACATTGCCCTGCGAGTCGGCCGCCTGAGAAGCTCGTCGCTGATTGCCAAACGGATTGCGCCCGTTCGGCTGGCATTCTGCGCATCGCCGGCTTACCTGGAACAACACGGCGAACCCCAGCGCCCGGAAGACCTTCAGCACCATCACTATCTGCACTACAGCTATCTGGATTCAAACGCGATCCCGGCGTTGCAGAAATGGTTTACCGGCACCACCAGCGCCAGGCGTGTAATGATGAGCAACAACGGCGACGTGCTGGTGTCTGCTGCACTGTCCGGGGCCGGCATTGCGCTTCAGCCCACCTTCCTGACCGGCCCAGCGATTCATGAAGGCAGACTGAAAGTCGTTTTGAGTGACCACGAGCCAGAGCCTATGGCCCTCTACGCGGTGTACGCCCACCGTCAGTTGGTGGCCAGCAAAGTACGCGCGTTCATCGACTTTATCGACGGCTTCTTCGGAGATCCACCCTATTGGGATCGAGATTCATAGCGTTTCGAATGCTGATCCCAAGACGAATCGGAATGCTCAAGCCTATGGATCAATACCAGCAACGTGAGCCCATACGCCATTTTAAGTACTTTGTGTGGAAGGCTGCTGAGTGTCTCTACGCTGAAAGTTGAGCCGCCTTTTTTAAGCACTTTGTGTTGAAGGGCATTGCTAACTAGCTGTTTTATCGCATCTGCGGATTAAGCAGTTTGAGTGGTCGTCTAACGTCCACGCAAAGTACTTAACTTCCACCGAAAGCACTTAATTCGACGTAGCCCCGATTGACTACCGGAATGATTTGGACAATCAAAGAAAGTACTGAATAAATTCCACACAAGATGCTGAGATATACTGTTACGGAGTTTTAGTACTTTGGGTGGCCCTCTAGCAATTACAATGTCGCAGCAGGCCGCAAGCCCCGCAGCCCCGCCAAAGACCGCGCCCTGCACCAGCCCGATGACGGGTTTGGGCATCTGGTTCAGAAGTCGCCCGACTTACCCACGTAGACGTAGACCGAAGAGCTCCCCCGAGTTGCCACTCTGTGAACCGACACATCCGGATCGGCTGGATCTGGTGATTTGAAATGGGTTGCTACACCGGCTTTTTCGCCGTCCCGGACGCGATCCCTTTCGGCCGATTCCCAGGTGTTTCCAATACATTGGGATATAGAGCTGACCGCTGCGTTGTAACGTGCGGTGGCCACCTCATCATTTGGCGTATTGGCCGAGCAGACATAGGCCGAATCGTTGTTTGCCCAGGACCATACCTCACAGTGGCCCTTGATGATCTGCTCCTTTGCCGAAAAAACTGTCATGGCGTTGAAGTTGGTGGCGCTTCCGCGGTACTGGGCAAATCCCGACGGATAGTCCGCAATAATGACCTTCAGAGAAGCGCAGGGATCGTCCACGCCCAGGGTAAGCTTCTGGGGAGCGGAGCAGCCTGTAAGGGCCAGGCCCAGAATCATTGCAATAAACGGTTGGGGAGTGCGGTTTGTCATGGGGGCGCTCATTCGGTAAAGGATTGCAGGATCAAGATTGACTTGTGGGTGCGCATGATTTTGGCCACGCAGGATAACCTTTCACTTTTATCTATCGGCCTTTTTCAGGCTGTCGCGCAACGCATTTACAATGATACGACCATAGTCCTGTACTGCCGAATCGAGAGATTCTGGGTCCAGGGTGCTCGAAAACACCTGCCATACGGGTTGACTGGTATCGGTATCAAACAAAGTGGATTTAAGGGTGTATTTGACAGAATCCTGGAAGTAGCTGGGCATTCTCGTTGTTTCCACATAGGTTCTGGACGCAAGTGGCCCTATCGGAACGACAACCGGCATGTAAACGATTTGCTCCGGAACGTAATTGACGTCCCGTTCTTTTTTAACCAGTGCAGTAACCAGTACACCGTCAAAATTTCCGGCTTTTGCAGAGCTGGATACCAGCGACTGGATTGCGTCGGGGTCGTTCCAGGGGAAGCTGTCTGCGGATGAATCGAATGCCTCGGCGTCAAACCCGTCCTTGTTGAGCTGGTCCACTAGAGAAGTCTCAACTGAATTGCGAATCTGATTCTTGCTTGAGACCGCAAAGACCAGAACCGTTCGGTAAGCTTTATCTACTTTTATTTCTTCAATTCGATCAATTTTTGTGGATGCTGAGGAGCAGCCAACAAGCAACGCGACAAGCCACAAACAAATGCCTCTGTTCATGTGTTTTCCCATGTTTTTAGTCTCTCGTTTTGACAGGAACGCCAAGGTAGTCTCATGAGCCCGGCTACTTTGCAGGTTCAACTGAAACTGCCACCGCCTCGGTGTAAGTGACCAACACCTGATCCCCGGCATTGACTACCTTGAAGTGGTCAGGATTATTCACGAGCAGCTCGAATATTCGCCCCTGCGGGCCTTTAAGAGTAATCGTGCTTTTACCAGGAGAAACAGCCACAACATCGGCGAAGGCTTGAACGATTTGCCCTACCCCGCCACCAGGCTTCATACCGGGCTCGGCCCGTGCCGCAGCGGCACCGATTGAGACGTCCGCGTCGTCTGACCGGACTTTTTGTAAGGTCAGCGACAGCGATTGCGTGTACTCAACAACAATCTCATCGTTCAAACTGATCTGATCGAAATTGCGAACGCGCTGATCTGCAGCGACTTCAATCATGTCGCCGCCAGGAAGTTCAAGCATCAGGGTTCGAGTTTCTTTTTCGATACCTTTAACGACTGCCGAAGCCGAGACGGTGGTGGTTCGGGTTGCGCTGCCAGCCCGACTTTCAATGGTCGACTGCTCCTGCGAGGCGTTCTGCGCCAAAACGGGCAACGATACTACAGATAAAGCCAAAACCTTGATGAGCAACAAACGGTACATTGTGCTTTCCTTGTTTTCGGTTAACAGTAAGTGATCCCTTTAACGCAATATACTTAACCCGTGGGTGCGTCGATTCTGCTCTCCCCTTTTATTCGGTCGTTTGCGCAACCGCAGCGACCCACTCATCTTTTGTCATCTGATCGCGGATGGCGAATCGGTGGTCGAGTGCAAGAGATTGAGCTGTTTCCCACTCGTCGTTCAGCAGGTCAAGTTGCACCTGCAGGCTGGCAGGACCAGCGTCGTGATCTTTATATAATTCGGTCAAAACCTTGCCGGATTTAGCAAACGTTTTGTCGAATTTCTTCAATTCATCCCGGAGTGCCGCCACCTCCTGCATGACCGCTTCGGCCCTGGCCGTATCGGTGATTTCCTGCTGTGCGAGCCTTTCGAAGCTCTTGAGCATGTCTTGGGTCAGGATCGCGCCGGATGCGTTGGGACCACCCAGAAAAAAAGCAACTATTATTGCCACCAGCATCTTACTGGCCTCCCGCCTGATAACTCATGGTTCTTGGGTTAAGTTCCTTCAACTCAAACTTCGCCAGCTTTTCCCACTCTTTTGCCGTAACAGTTGCCTTCATCTTGCCCATCAAAGCCAGGAACTCGGCTTGAGCGGCGCGGCGTTCCGCGTTGTACTCTTGAATGAGGTTTTCCAGGTTTTCGCGTTCGGTTGAATAATCCCGGCTCAAAGTCTTCAGTCTTTTCGAGTAGTGCTGCACTGCAGTTGCGTGTTGGCTGATTAACTGTTCCCTTTCAGCTGATAAAGCCGCAAACTTTTCAGCCCTCGCCGAGTCATCGATTTCGTCCGTAATCAAATTCTGGAAATCGGCACGAGTTTCCGCGCGCTGCTTTTCCAGCTCATCCGGATTCGAGTCTTTCGATTTACTGGCGCAGCCGATAAAGGTTGATGTAGCGATACTGGCAACGAACACAATAAAAATCGGATTGAGTTTCATTTGTTTATCCGGGGTTTCGGCTCTTGTATGCTTGATCTTTGACCAGTTGTGATTGTACCGCTATCAGTTCTGCGCAACATATAGCTTTTTTTCAGGTCAGCACCCGGATACCGGGAGCGGAGGCGCCATCGCAACAGGATCGCGGGTCAGCTAATCGCTGACTGTCTTATTCATGCCAGTAAGGTCTTGCCCAATCGCTCCAGTTCCAGTGTGTAACAAAATAACGAGAACAACATTGCGAGCAAAAGCAAGTACCGAAACACTGGTATGGAGTCCGGTGGCGTGTTTACGATGAACAAGAGCGAGAACGCCGCAGATCCGAGTAAAAACACAAGTCGCGCCACAAACAACACAAAATGCCCGAGCAGCGGATTTACGTAACTGGGCTGCGCCGGACGCAGCCGATAGCCTATCCAATATCCCACTTGAATCAGCGCTACGGCCACGAGCGACCATAGGGGCGTTTCGGGGGTCGCAAAAACAAGGCCGTCTTGTATGAGTTGCCGTAACACCGGCAGTCTTTCCCAGTACATGACGACTACACCACTGGTTTGAAAAGCCAACAGGAGCGGGTACAGCCAGCGGCCCCCGGTATTGCTCTCGGGCCCGGTGGTCAAGTCGCTGGAATCAGTTGGTGTTGTCATGAATCTAGTTGCCAGTACCACGGGGTTCTTCCGTAAGGGGCAATAAGAAAAGCCTGGCGATCTCCCCTGCCCCAAGGTGTCTTTTCACGACATAAAGGCAGTTGTACACAAGCAGCACGCCAATCCAGACAGCAAAGTACAGCGTTGTCACTGCCACTTCCCGGATCTCGTGCATCAGCTTCTACCCAAAACTCATCGTAGGCGGTCCAGCGACCAGACGATCGAGCATATGACGAGAATCGAGTACTGTCTGCGTCCGTGCATGAGGAATTACTCCCGTGGAAACTCGTTAAAGGGGGTATAAGTCCTTTCTCTATTACAGTGTTGTTGGTTTGATTAGCACTTAAAAATCAAATTTGAGATAGGCCAATGCCCCCTCGTATTGCCAGTCCACGTCGCCCTGAAAGCTATTTTTTGATACCCCAACGTCAAGCTTTACGGAATTGATGCCGACGCCAACCGCAATGGCCTTGGTCACGCTGAAATCAAGACCGACGAAGACGTCGTACAGAGATCCTTCATAGTCTCCGTAGTCAACGGCAAAAATTTCCCCACTGCCGCGGATAGCCCATCGGTCAGCAAAGCGGTGTTCGCCGCGAAGACCGATGACTGGCAATGGTGCTGTCAGGTCACTCGATTCGACACTGCCGCCGCCAGAGGCAGACAGAGTCGCGCTCATGTCTGCTATGTACAGGCCAACAGTGGCGCCAAGAAAGCTGCGATCGCGTTTCAGAAACATCCAGGTGTATCCCAGCTTATAGATGGCCAGGTCGAACTCTGTCTCTACAGTGCTGCTGATAGGGTAGGTCGTATCCTCCCAGATGATTTCCCTCTCAATCTGTTTCGATGAAGAGCGGGACAGATCGAACGCACTGAAGTCGAATCGATGCTTTTCGGCGAATCTCCAGTAAGCGTCCACCCGAAAAACCGTATCCGACTTCTCGAGTCCAAGGTCGTCCTCCAGGTCTACGTCCGTTCCTCGGCCAGATTCTCCGTCCACTCTCGTTTGGCTGTCGCGATCTGTAAAAAAAGCCCCGATGCTGATGCTAAATCTCGGGTCTTCTTCAGCGATCGCCGTGCTCGTGATAATCAGAAATATAAAAAACGAAATGACGCGCATGTGATCCCTCCTCCAGGTTCATAGCCTCACTATTCCCCTATAGCTGTCCGGTCGCTATCAAGAAAACGCATAGCGTTATCGGAACGGGCGCGTCGTCAGTCGATTATGAACGATCCGGGCTCCGCTCACCTGTCCGGCTCTGGAGCAAGGTGTCGGAAGGTGATTCACTGAACTGCCGCTTGTAGTCGAGTGAAAACTGCCCCATGTGTGCGAAACCGCACTCTTGGGCGATACTCGTAACTGTGGTCCTGGAAGGGTCAGCATGCTGAAGTAGCATCCTGGCTTTCTTCAGTCGCTCCTGTTTCAAGAAGGCCATTGGTGTGATGCCGTAGGTGTGCAGAAAAAGATAACCGAGCGTTCGCTTACTTACACCAGACGCTTCAGAAAGATTACCGAGCTGGATTCTTTCTTTCATGTGTCGTGCGATGTAGGCAAGCGCTTCATCTAGTCTGCTGTGATAGGTCGATCTCTTATTCGGCATGGTCATGATAGTTCACAACACCGTTCGACGCTGGATTGCGTGAGCGTTGATTCTAGGGCGGAAGGAAATCGGTTCGCTATCGTGAATCCGCACGAATCAGGATCGGCGGCAAAGCGATTGGGGCGGGGAAAAGAGGCAGGGGCTAGGTGATCGCCCGCGCAAGCGTAGCGCTTGGGCACTCGCCGAAGGCATTTTTGTACTGGGTCGTAAACAGACTCATGTGGTTGAACCCCATTCTGAACGCCTCGTTGGTGACGGTCGTTTGTCCGCCTGACGCCTTTAGATGCCTACGCACCTGGTGCAGGCGCAACAAACGTAAATAGCGGGAAGGGCTGGTCCCGTAGGCAGTGGCGAAAGCGTATTCCAGGTATCGACGGCTGACGTTCATGGCCACGCACAGGTCGTCGACGCTGATGGGTTCAACGATCCTCTCTCGCATATAGGATTCGGCTCGCTTCGCCACAATAAAATGCCCGCTGACTTGAGCCATCACTTTCGTTCGAGTTGCGTCAATCGAGCTCAGGGCGGCGCCGAGCGCATTGCGAACATCGGTCACCAGCCAGTCGGCCGCCAGAGTATCCAGCGGAATGTCAGCGGGTCGAACAATATTTGCTATGGCTTGTCGCAGGTTCGCCAATTTTTCGGGATTGATATTTATCGTCATACAGGAGCGGGCCTGAATCAGGTTTGTACTCGACGTAGTTTCTTCGATGGCATTGATCCACTCGGGGGGGATGACCAGAGAAGTCCATCCATAGCTTGCCGATAGATAGCCGTTGAGCTCCTTGCCGGGAGGGAACAGCAACAATTCCGACGCATCGACTGGATTGCCGTTCCAGGTGGCGTGAGCGCCATCTGGGAAAACGCCAATGCTAAAACATCTGGTGTCCAGATCGCCCATCACACGAAGAGGCACGTTGACCTTGCCGAGGTCGATCGAGAGATCGCCCAATGAAACCTGATCAAGCGCGATGTCGATATTGCCGGATTTCAGTTGGACAAATTCGAGGTTGGAACCGCTGATTGCATGGTTCAAATCATCCAGGTCATGAAACCGGGCTCCAGGCTGGTATTGATTTCCAGGATCAGCGGGCGTTCCATCCATGGTTCTTTCCCTGCGATTTCTAGATAAGCAATCCTAAGCGTATGCCAATCGGTACCGCTTTGCCAGAAATACTGCTTCAGAAGTCCGGCACGTTTCACAGCACCGGATATTACTTTAACGCTCTTACGCCTTGCGCATTATTGATAGCGCTGTAGATATGCACCGGGGGATGCTAACGAAGAGGCTTTAAAAACCTTGAAAGACCCGAATCAGCTACTTACCCGAAAATCTGACGACTGACATTTCGCCCAAAAAAAAGGATAGAAGGCTATGAAACGCAGGGAGAGTCTTTTTGGCGCCACCGTTCCGGCGACACTCACCAAATATTTGATGTATCGCTCGCGAGCGACAGCTAACTGGATGGGCAAACTTGCCTCCAGGCTACTGGTGTTCATTGCCTTAACCGGTTTCGTGGTTTGCGCACAGGCCGCGCCGGAGGCCGAGCAGAAACCCGAAGCAGTCGCCGAGCGGGCATACCTTTACGGACTCCAGCAGGCTATCTTTTATGGCCAGCGTTGGATTTATACCCAGAACGACGCCGAGACGAATGACATCTATTCGGGGCTGAACCGGTTCTTCTGGGTGCGCAAGCAGATCACCCCGGATTTTCCCGTCGTGACGCCGAATGCGACAACGCTCTATGGCTCGGGCTTTCTGGACCTGCGCGACGGTCCCGTTGTGATCGAAGTGCCCGAAATCACCGACCGCTATTTCAGCGTCCAGATTATGGACCCATACGGCATTTTCCGAATCATCGTCGGCTCGCCCTTCAACGGCACCAAGGCGCGGAAGTACATCCTGGTTCCGCCGGGATTTGAGGGCAATGTTCCGGCGGATTTCCCGACCACGGACATTATGCAATGGCCGTCGAAAACCGCTTACGGTGTGGTCCGCATGGCGGTCAAGACCGGATCAGATTCGGAGATAGCAACGATCAATGCCTATCAGGACCAGGTCACGGTTACGCCCCTGGCCGATTGGCTGTCCAATGGCAATAAGGGGATCGCCCAGGCAGATCGGGATATCGTTCCCGGCGATTTTGTTGTTCCCGCCGGACTGCCGGATTATTCGGTAGGTCAGGTCGACAAACAGACGGCCGAGCAATTCTTTACCTTGCTCAACGTTATCCTTAACGATGCGACCATGCCGGTGCTGGAGGATTCGCTGCTTGAGTCGCAGATGCTTGCGCAACTCAGGTCGATCGGTATCGGCAAAGGCCTGACATTCGACTGGGAGAAGATGACAGCCGATCAGCAAGCCGCGCTGGAGGCCGGGTTCAAGGCGGGTTTCGAAAATGTCCGAAAAACGTTGAAGTCGAACCTCATTAACATGAACGGCTGGGGTATCGTGCGCAATGACGGCGGATTCGAGACCAAGTGGATGGACCGGGCCGTGATTGCCGATGCGGCCTGGGCGGCACCGGACAAGAACATTTCGCACGGCGGCGCGTTCCTCTTCACCGACGCCGATGGCAAGCCGCTGTCTGGTGCCAACAAGTATACGATGACCTTCGACATGAACGATTTGCCGCCAGTGACCCAGTTCTGGTCAATTCCGATCTATGACGCCAACGGTTATTTCGTCGCAAACGAGATCAACCGCTATACGGTGAACAGCTTCATGCTGGACGCAGGCGATTTGGTGGTCAAGGACGGCAAGCTGGTGATCTATGTGCAGAACGCGAAACCGACGGATCCAGACCAGGCCAAGAACTGGCTGCCGGCACCGAAGGAAGGGTTCAGGTTCACATCGCGGTACTACGGGCCCTATGCCCCGCTGACGAATGGCACGTACAACATGCCCAAGGTCGTCCGGGTGAAATGAGCGCGTAACAAACCAAGGGGGTAGCCGCCCGTTGGGCGGCTGATGCTTACAAGGGAATGAGGAAGAGCAATGAAAATTAAATTGACTACGATGGCATTAGCCACTTCACTGGCACTCACCACTGGCCCTGCACAGGCAGACAGTGCGAGGGAGGCTGCGAAAACCGAGGCAGCGTCGATACCGGACAAGGTGCAAACGGTTGCCGGTGAACTGGAGTTTTTCGATGGCGTGCCGATCGGAGGCACCAATGACCAGGTATACGATTATCTGGACCGCGCGCGGGCTCTTGGTGTCTATCTGGATAACATCGGTGCTGTGTCGATCTACGCAGTTCTGCTCGGGATGGCACAGCAAGGGGCGGACGCTCCCAACAAAATCGCCCTCTGGGAACAGTTGATGGACTCGCGCACGCCGGTCATCACGTCAAATACATCGACCATGTATGCCTACGCGCCCACAGACCTGGCGAACGATGGGCCGACCGTCATTGAAGTGCCACCCGGCATGCTTGGCTTTCTCAATGATGCCTGGCAGCGTTTTGTCGGAGATATCGGTGCTACCGGGCCCGACAAAGGCAAGGGTGGCAAGTACCTTGTGTTGCCTCCGGGCTATGAAGGCGAGATACCGGACGGCTACTACCTGCTCAAACCGTCAACCAACAAGAATTTCCTGTTCCTTCGTGGTTCGATCAAGGATGGCCTCAAGGCCGCAGCTGACAACTTCAAGGCGGGGCTACGCATCTATCCCTTAAAGGATAAGAGCAATCCGGAACCCACCCAGTTCGTCAATATGTCCGGAAAATCGTTCAGCACCATCTATCCAAGTACCCTGGAGTACTTTGAAATATTGCACACCATCGTCCAGGCAGAGCCGATCGACGCAGTCGGGCCCGAGGTACGCGGTAACATGGCCGCCATCGGTATCGTCAAAGGCAAGCCGTTCAATCCCGACGACCGAATGAAAGGACTTCTCAGCGAAGCAGCCACACTGGGTAACGCCGCAGGGCGATCCATTACCTACGATCCGCGGATTGATGGCGTGTACATCTACCCAGGAACGGACAGCAACTGGGTCATGGCATATGCCAACAAGAATACGTCTTTTCAGGCAGACGGCGTGATGAATCTAGATGCGCGGGTTCTGTTCTACTACAACGCGGGCGGCGTAACGCCGGCGATGGCGGCGACCCGGGCTGGGATGGGCTCCGACTACGCGCTTGCCATGCTGGACAGTGATGATAACCCGTTCTATGGAGACAAGACCTACCGGCTGCATTTGCCGCCCAATGTGCCGGTAAACAACTTCTGGGCAGTCACACTCTATGATACCCAGACGCGTACCCAGCTGCAGACAGGCCAGCTGTTCCCGACGGTTGGCAGTCAGAGCGAGGGTATCAAGCAGAATTCAGATGGATCCTACGACCTCTATTTCGCGCCGCAGGCACCTGAGGGAAATGAAGGCAATTGGCTGCAAACGGTTCCGGGAAAAAGCTGGTTTGCAATTTTGCGAATGTACGGACCCATGGAGCCATGGATCAACCAAACCTGGAGACCCGGCGATATTGAGCTGGTAAAGAAAATGTAGTCTTGCAACAACAACTTTTAGGGCCTTCGCTGCCCTTCCCAACTCAGCCAAGTTTCCCCGGGCTGAGTTGGGGTCAATCTCCACTCCCGACAGCCTCAAGACCCAGATTGGTACGTTGGAATTCATTGACGCTGGTTCGACCACTATCAGGATCAGAAATTGGTCACCACTCAGCCTTATTGGATGAGTATCACTTAATCTCAGACTGCCGCAGATCAACTCGGCCACCCGTTGCAGACAAATGCCTCTTTGCGAGTGTTCCAGAGCTTCGTCATAGGCTTTGAACCGATCGATATCAATCATCAGTCGAGTGGTTTACCAGGAGCTTCCTCGATGAGCAAAACCGGCCAGGCACGCGTGCTCACTAGCTATACTACTTCGGGAAATGACGACGTCGTGCAGCTTGCCCCACTGCTCTTTCACTTTACCTTTGAGTTCTTTCTAGTTGCCTTCAATGGTGTCCTTGTTCATTTTTAGCTCCTTCGGCCCTTCGGCCAGATAACGGGTTCATCGAACGGCGGCACGCGTCAAAACAAACCGTTCGCCGCCGTCGCATCATCGTCAGTTGAAGCGGGGCCGCTGTCTGTGCGTTAACAAACACAGGCTTGTGCAGGTGGGTTAACGCACAGAGGCCGTTCTGCTTTTTGGATAAATTGAACGCCAGGAAAAGGCTTTAGAAATGTTTATGAATTTGAGGAAACAACGTTGACCAACGCCATCTGGTTTGTCGTGATCGGAACCCTGCTGATCCTGATGGGGGTTCGCTCACCGGTGCTTCAGCGTCTGAATCTGACCCCGTCCATGGTTTATTTGAGCGTCGGCGTACTTCTGGGCCCGTCGATTCTCGGTGTGTTTCATTTTAACCCGCTGCAACAGGCGCATTTGCTGGAAGTACTTGCCGAGCTTGCGGTGTTGGTGTCGTTGTTTATTGCTGGTACCAAAATGCCCGTGCCCTTCAGATGGAAAGCATGGCGCGTGCCGTTGCGCCTGGCATTTATCTCCATGACGATCAGCGTCGCGCTGACGGCAGCCTTCGGTTATTACCTGCTTGGCCTGCCCCTGGGAGCAGCGATTCTGTTGGGGGGCATACTGGCGCCCACCGACCCGGTGCTGGCAACGGATGTTCAGGTCCGGCACATGGGCGATACCGATCCCCTGCGGTTTACCCTTACCAGTGAAGCTGGCATGAACGATGGCAGCGCCTTTCCGTTCGTCATGCTGGGGCTGTTGTTGCTCGGTGCCCCGGCCAGTGACGAATTGCTTGGAGGCTGGGTTCTCAAGGACGTTGTATGGTCAACGACCTCGGCCATTGTCGTCGGGCTTGTGACCGGGCAGCTGTTGGCCCAGCTTGTGCGGGGGCAGCGCTCATCCGAAGAACAGGGCCCGTTGCTGGATGATTTCCTGGGCCTGGGCCTGATCGGTCTGACCTATGGCGTGTGCCTGCTGATTGATGCCTGGGGATTTCTGGGTGTGTTTGTTACTGCCATTTCGCTGCGGCAATCCGAAATGACGCTGGCCAAAACCGAAAACTTGGACCAGCACCCTGATGCCGCTGCAGAATCTTACGATAAGCCCAGCGAAGCCGCTCTGCAGCCCCCTAGCCAGGTATCGAAAGGCTCTTTGATCTTCAAAGAGCCCCTTGAACGCTTGTCCGAACTGGTATTGGTGGTGTTGCTGGGTGGCATGTTGTTTACCGATTCCTGGAGCCTCCGGGCCGTTGGCCTCGGGTTATTCCTGTTTGTGGTTGTTCGCCCGGTCAGCGTATTTCTTGGTTTGCTTGGCTCGGGTGCATCTTGGCGGCTGCAGATGCTGGTGGGCTGGTTCGGGGTACGGGGAATTGGTTCTCTTTACTATCTGATGTTCGCCGTTGTCTTTGGCCTGCCGGAAGAGCTGGCCGTGGAGCTTATTCACATCACCTTGGTGGTGGTCGTGCTTTCCATCATCATTCACGGGCTGACCGTGAAACCAATGATGACCCGATGGTGGGGCCCGTGAAGTTCTTTCGATGCTTGTGTGTGCTTACGAACAGACAGATAGGTGGTCCAGCCCTGATTCTGGGAAGGTGGGCTCGCACCGAATGGACGTAACATTATTTACCGCGATTCGCTGCGCCACGGTCCGCGTCAGATCCTCATTGGCGCATTATGGAAATGCAATCTGAACAATGTGAGCAAGGAGCTTGTCATGATCAGAATCAAGATGCGGCGATCACTTTCTGTCTTCTAGGTGCCCTGCCTCTGGCAGTATCCGCACAATCCGCTGAGTTTGGACCGAGCGAAGGCGACCGTGAATTCTCCCTCTCCGGAACCGGCAGTAACGACCAGAAGTTCAACAGCGGTAGCTTCGGCGTGAGCGGTGATCTGGGCTGGTATCTGAAAGACAATGTCGTGGCCGGTGTCCGCCAGAGTGTGAATTTCGCCGATATCGAGGGCGAAGGTGTCACGGACGATTTCTGGAACGGCTCAACCCGTGGATACCTCGATTATCAATTCCTCAACGACCGCCCACGGCCATTTGTCGGTGCTAGCCTTGGCGGTATTTATGGCGACGGGGTCAAGGACAGCGCGTTTGCCGGCCTGGAAGGAGGATTAAAGTACTACGTGCAGACCAAGACCTATTTCCTGGCCCGCGCCGAGTATCAGTTCCTGTTCAGCGACTCCAGTGATGCCACCGATGCCTTCCAGGATGATGGCATCTGGGCCTATACCGTGGGTCTGGGTTATAACTTCTGAACCTGGTTAAAGTGCTGATTCGGTAAGCCTGGAGTCGGTGCCGGTGCCCGGTCCGACTCCGGTGATCAGGGCGAGGGGTTTGTCGTCATTCATGCTGTCCCCTCCTCTCGCGCCAGTTCTTCGCGCACAAAATCCAGCCGGTCGTTGCCGAAGAACATGGCGTCCGATTTATTTAAGAAAAGCGCTGATATAGCTGACCGAAAGTTCCGGGTACTGAAAATGGGGGGCATGGCCAGCATCCGGCATGGAGATCAATTGCAGCGTTGGCGCGTTCCCAATGATCGGGTACCAGTTATCCACAGAAAACGAGATGTCATGGTCGCCCGATATGGCGAGCATAGGGACGTCCGTTGAAGCGAACTTGCTTCGGAAATCCAGCTCGTCAACGACCATACCCTTCAATCCGGCCACATAGCGTTGTAACAGTTCCTGTGCCTTGGGCACCTTTGTCTGGTCCACGTCAGGCCATGTTCGTTCCATGGACGATTTAGCGGCCCGTTTGCTTGTCACCGAGTCAGGTTCAAAGAACAGCAATGTGTAGTCGTTCAGGTTGTACTCAGGTTTGAAGGCCGTCTGCACAAAAATCGGCTCGAAAGGCACCGCATTCTTACCGGGCGGATTGGTGCCAATCAGAACCGCTTTGCCGACCCGCTCCGGATATAGAAAGGCAACGTACTGGGCGATCAGCCCCCCATAGGACCAACCCAATACATCGTATTTTTCCAGTTGCAGATGCTCTGCCAGTTTCGCAACTTCTGCGGCCACTTCTTTAGCATCTGTGGGCAACGTACCTTCGGAATAGCCAATACCCGGGTAATCCAGCGTAATCACCGTGTGCGACTGCGCCAGCAGTTCCAGGAACAGAGGGTCCCAGGTGTCGAGGGTGCCCCTGAAACGGTTGATCAAAACAATGGGCGATCCTTTACCCATCGTTCGATAGGCAATTTTTCGATCCCCGATAGTGGCATATTGCGTCTCGGAGGCTGCGATTGATGGGCTTACAGGGTTCGTATTGGCTACCGAACTACAGGCCGCACTCATGACAGCGGCGCCAACCACTAGAATCAGGGCTTGCAGGGTGTTGCTCATGGTCTTCTCCTTCGCATGACGGGGATCAATGAAGTCGCCCGCTGTGAACGTTCGACCTAATAGATGATAGTCATCATCTATTTGTTTAAATTATGCCCATCATTTAAAATGCGTGTCAACGAGTTTAATCGCGATTGGGTCCAAGTCATGAGAGTGAGTCGAGAGCAGGCGGAAAAAAATCGACAGGCGGTTCTGGAAACCGCCGCGCAACTGTTTCGTCAGCGCGGTGTTGATGGCGTCGGTGTTGCCGACCTGATGAAAGCGGCCGGCTTAACCCACGGCGGGTTCTATGGTCAATTCAAATCCAAGGAAGATCTGGTCACACAGGCTACAACCCAGGCATTGCAGGAGAATGAGGACAACCGGCAGCGGGCCCTTAAAAGTACGGATAATCCCTGGGAGGCCATAAAGCAAAGTTATCTCTCGCCGCTGCATCGTCGGCATCCGGAAGCTGGCTGCGCCTTTACCACCCTGGCAGTGGAAGGACCCCGACGCGGCGAACCGTTGCAATCGGTGCTGACCAGCGGACTGGAGCACTTTCTTAGCGATCTGGAACCCATTGTGCCCCGCAAACGCGGCAAAACGCGGAGGGAACAATCCATTACGGCGCTTTCCGCCATGGTGGGAGCGATGGTTCTGGCGCGTGCCGTGGATGATGAAGCCCTGGCGACGGAGATTCTGGACACCGTCAAAGACAGCCTCTAGTCACTCGTCCGAGAGAGTTCGATTGCTCTCTTGCGGCTTATTTAGTGCGGTCGGCCACTGTGGCGATAATGCTGCTTGCGTGTTGCGGGCTCGACGGACGTAATTGTCTAGATCGTCGAGGGTTCTCTTAAAGCTTAGCAGCACAGGCATTGAGCCAGCTATCGCTCAATCATTTCAACAATCTCGTGAGACGTCTGCGCCATCGGCTCAAAATGCGCGTGCTCCCCGGTGGTGAGCAGGGATACATGGCGCACCTGATAGATGGCATAGGCAGCCAGCAAACCCAGAACAACCGCCATGTAGAACGGCATTCCCTGAATACCCACCAGATTCATGATCGCACCCACCAGCAGAGGTGCCAGGGCAGCGCCAGCGCGGTAACTCCGCGGAAGTGTCCCTACCGTGGAATGGGAAAAGTCCGACAGCGTGTAGCGCCTCAGCCATTCCTGAAATAAGAACGTATGAACTAGACTCAGGATATGCAATGTGACCTTCTATCCCCCACAACATAGCGAGGACAAACAATGAAACTGCAGGCGAATTCGCGCATCTGGCTATCTTTGGCTTTCTGCCTGGGTCTCTCTGCAACCGCTTTTACGGCGCACGCACACGAGGGCTCGGCACCGTCTGCATCAGACAGTGACGCTAGCCAACCCGATGGAGGCAAAGCGGCTGGAATGCAGCACCACCACCCTCACGGAAACGGTTACAAAGGACACCATGGTGCAAGCGGACACTCCAGTCATCATGGCATGGGCGGTCAAGGCGGGATGCATCATGGTATGAACGGTTATGAGGGTATGCCGCAAAGGCCGATGATGGAGCTTGATCTGAACGATGAACAGCTTCAAGAGATTGCCGGGATCCGAAAAGAGCTGCGATCAGAGCTTCGAGAGCTGAAGGTCGAAAGGTACGAGGAATCGCTCAAGTTACAGGAGCTTTACGCCGAAGATGAGCTCGATGCGGGTGATATTAATGATCAACAGCAAAAGGTTTTCGACGTCATCAAGGAAATAACGGAATTACAGGTTGAAGCCCAACAGGACATTCGCGACCTGTTAAACTCCGAGCAGAGAAATCAGCTTCTGCGTTCCGGTGGCTGGCTCATGTCGAATTGATTTCACTTTATCAAGCAGAATACTTCGATGATCAACTATGACACATGGGATCGTCACACCCCTGACCCAGGCGCTTGAAGAGAGCAAACTAACCCGCGCCGAGTTGAAGGCCTTGATGCAACGATCGGACGGGCCCGCCCTGCTCCATTTGGTGCTCTGGGCGCTGTTGCTGGCCGGAACCACGACGCTGATCACACTTGCCTGGAACAGTTGGCTCGTCTGGCCTGCCATTTTTTTGCATGGAATCGTTCTGGTACATCATTTCTCGCTTCAACATGAGTGTGTCCATTACACCGTGTTCCGGACCCGCAAGCTCAACAACATCGTTGGGCAGATCTGTGGGCTGATCATTATCCTGCCGCACCGCTTTTTTCGGTATGAGCATTGCGACCACCACACCTATACGCAGCTGGCCGGCCAGGACCCAGAGCTGATCCCGATGCCAAAAACCCTGGGCGAATACATGCTCTATCTATCCTCCATCCCCTACTGGAAAGCCAAGTTCACCGAGATTGCGCGCCACGCCATGGGGCGGCTTTCGGACGTCGAAAGGCGCTTCATCCCTAAGGAAGAGCATGCCTCGGTATACCGGGACGCGCGGATGATGCTGGGAATATACGCGCTGATCTTTGCCGGCATGGCTGTCACCGGCTGGTGGGGGCTGATCTGGTACTGGATCATTCCGTTGTTCCTGGCCGAACCAGTGATGCGTTTTATCCGCATGACAGAACATGTGGGTCGTCCAACGGTGGCGCAGATGAGCGAGAACACCCGCAGCAACCTGGTTTCAGCGCCATGGCGGTTCCTGTGCTGGAATATGAACTATCACGCGGAACATCACTATGTGCCCTTGGTTCCATACCACGCCCTGCCACGTCTGCACGAAAAGCTGCGCGACCATATCCATGTCGAGCCGCGCGGCTATCTCGGTGCGCATATCGAAATCCTGCGCCAGATCCACGAGGCGAAGGCATGAGCGACAAGCCCTGGCGCGACGTGATCGCGGTGGAAGAGCTGGAAAAGGACTGGGTCACGCGGGTTGAGGTGGGACGGCGGATCATCGCCGTCTATGACACGCCAACCGGGATCTATGCCTCGCTCGCAATTTGCACTCATGGTGGCGCTGATCTGTGCGACGGGTATTTCGACGATCATGTTATTGAATGCCCGCTGCATCAGGGAGCATTTGACGTTCGCGACGGAAGGCCCATCGCCGCTCCCGCGACTCGGGCGATGCGAGTGCTTGAGGTACGGGTTCGGGACGGGAAGGTTCAGATACGGGTGTGATTCAAATCAGGCGGGGAAATCTGGTTTCCAAAGAGATCCCACGGCCCGGGAAGCCAGCAAAGTTTTTTGGAAAGACTAGGATCGCATTCCTGCTCCGGCAGGGATCGCTATTTTCGAAATACGGCATAGCAACCTGAAGGGACACTGCCGTGACTGAGAACCGGAACGAAACTGGGGCGGATTTGGCGGAACTAATGCGGGCTGGCTTAACCTGTTTAGTAATTGCCCCACCCATTACAAACCCCGGCGATAAATGGCACTTGATCCGCAGCGACTGCTATGTTGAGAGTCGGGAAGATTTCTTGTCTGGCCTGATGCCGGGCAAGGAGCAGTGTTCGACTCAACCTGTGTGAGGAATGTCATGGATTATGATTTTTTGGATGAAAGCGGGCAGATTCTTCGTGACGCGGGCCGTCTCGGCAAGATTGATCCCAATGTCATTGAGTTTCTTGCCGCACCGGGGCGTGTGGTGACGTTTCGCATCCCGATGAAAATGGACGACGGCAGTTTCCGGGTGTTTGATGCCCATCGTGTCCGCTACAACGATGCCCTCGGGCCGAGCCGGGACGGGACGCGGATTTCCCCCGATCTCGACCTGGATGAGGTGAAATCCCTCGCGATGATCATGTCGATCAAGCATGCCGCGGGACGCATCCCCGCCGGTGGCGGCAAGGGGGGTATCGTGGCCGACCCGCGTGAACTGAGTAACCGGGAGTTCGAGTCACTTTGCCGCGCCTATATCCGCTTCCTGCGTCCGAGAGGGCAAGCCTACGATGTCCCCGGCGCCGATATCGGCACGGATCTGCAAACCATGAGCTGGATGCTGGACGAATACGAGTCGATCACCGGCTACCATGAACCGGCTGCGGTCAATGACAAACCGCCCATCCTCGGCGGCTCGCTGGGGGGCTATGAGGCCACCGGGAGCGGTGTTTTCGATGTGTTCCGGGAAGCGGCGAGGCAGGCCGACTTTGACATCGAAAATGCCCGCGTTGCCATCCAGGGGTTCGGCCAGGTCGGCTCGGTGGCGGCGACCATGTTCTACGAAGCCGGCTGTGATGTTGTGGCAGTTTGCGATAGCCGTGGCGGCGTTTATTCCAAGGATGGTATCGATATTCCGGCCCTGTTGGCGCACAAGAAATCGACCGGAAAAGTCTCGGACTATGCCGGCAGCGAGCCGATAACCAGTGAATCCATTCTGGAATGTGATTGCGATGTGCTGGTGCCTGCTTCGGTTCAGGGCGTAATTACCATGGACAACGCTGACCGGATCCAGGCCCGGATGGTGGTAGAGGCGGCGAATGCGCCAACCACGCTGAAAGCCGATGCGATGCTGCTGGAAAGGGGTGTGATCATTGTGCCGGATGTGCTGGCCAATGCCGGCAGCGTGCACCTGTGCCAGATGGAGCGCAGTCAGGGCCTCTCGGATAATTACTGGGATATCGAGACCATCAACGGCCTCCGACAGGAACGGTTAGCGCGGGGCTACCGGGAAGCCATGAACACGGCGGCTGCGCACCAGCTGAAATCAGTCCGGCTGGGCGCGTGGATCAACGGACTCAAGCGCATTGAAGAGGCGATGCACCTGCGTGGTTGGTGCTAGAGCCCCGTCCGGCTAAACGGGTATCGCCAGGTCCGCACCACCGGTTGGCGAGCATTTGAGTTCCGGGTTCTCCCGGCCGATGAGCTCCAGTGCCACGGCGGCATTGCGCACCCGGTCGCGCATCATTTCGTTGTGGTAGCTGTCCGGGTTCCAGGGCGAGTACATGGCTTCCTCCGAGGGACCGGGCTCGATCTTGAAATAGCAGGGAGCCGCGATTCGGGCGATCTCGGCAGCCTCGTAGAAGCGCACAAAACCACCCATGGACTGGACCAGGCAAAGGTAGATATCCATCGGGATCTGGATGCTGCTGCGGATGGCCGACAGCATCGGCAGGCTCAGGTCCGCGAGCGGATTGAAAGTATCCGCCCCCAGTTGCTGGGCCACATGGGCGCCTGCCGGGTTGGCTTGGCCGGCAAAGACAGAGAGCTTGAAGATGACATCCTTCGGAATGACTCCCTTCTGGCGTAACTGGTTGACCAGCCAAAGTACGCCTTCGTCTGTTACCAGAAAACCGCGAAACCCTGCATTCATGCACCGTTCGATGTCTTTCAGCCAGTGCCGGACGGAATCCATGCCACGCAGCCGCATGCCCGAAACCAGGCCTTCCGGGGTGGACATCTGACGGCCGGCGTCCCAGCTGCGGCGCGGGCCGGGAGTCATCACCACTTCGATCTTCTGTTCCCGGGCCAGTTGTGCGAAATCCCGCAATTCCGGCTGGGTGAGATAGGTTGCCCCACCGACGGTAGCGATGATGCGATGCACCGGTACTTTTTGGCGTTCCGCCTCCTTGATCATCGCCTCCAGGGCGGAGACCCGCTCGACCCCGGAGATTTCGATACGGTAGTGGCCATCATCGGGGAACCGCAACCCCGATGATGGCAGCTGATTGTTGTCATGAGCCGGGAGACCGAGTTCCTCAAGCGCCTGTTCCAGATTATCCATCATTGCCTCTTGTTTTCAGTTGTTTGAGCTATCCTTCACTATTAGCACACCAAACCGGAAAAGGTGGAAAACGGAGGTTCCCATGCCACTGAGTAGCGCCGAACTCATTCGCGATCCCATCGGTTGTTACCCACAGGCGACCGTGGCCTGCTTTGATCCCACCCGTGGCGACCTGCCACGGCGGCAGCTGGATGAAACCCGGACCCGAAAGTTTCTCGAACGCCTGGATGAAACCGGGGCGCCCGCTGCGCTCATTGCGTCATCCACCGGGCAGGGGCACCTGCGCACCGTGGATGAGCTGGCAGCGTGGTTTCGTTGCGCCGCAAGGGCGAACACCCGTGACATGCTGCTTATGGGTCTGCTGAGGCCGGAAGACGGTATCGAGGACAACCAGCGGCTTTTGGACGTGCTGGCCGAGCTTCAGTACCCGGTGGCGTTTGTGCGCCCGGGAACCGATCTGCCCGCGCAGGCCAGCGACGAGGCGGTGACCGAAAGCTTGGCGCCGATCATTGCCGCGGCTGCAGATCGGGAGTTGGCCATTGGCTTGTATTCCATTCCCGATGTCAGTGGCCTGCCGTTAAGAGCCGAATCGGCGGCGCAACTGCTCGGTTGCGATGGCGGTGATCACATCGTTGCCGTGAAAGTGACCGAGACCGACTACGAGACGAGCACCGCACGATTTCTGGAGCACCCGGCGCTCAGTCGCCTGAAGATTGTTCAGGGTTGGGACCCTCACCTGAGCCGCGCTTTGCGGGATGGCCCTCGTTTTGATGCTGAGGGTCGGCAACGGGCCGGGATCACATCGGGGCTGATGTCGCTGGCGGTGTACCAGTACCTGCATATTCTGGGCGCGGCCGACCGAGAGGACTGGGACGAGGTTGCGGCGGCGCAGCAGTCGACGGATGCCATATTCCGCTCAATGCAGGATGACCC
The DNA here is from genome assembly GCF_023657445.1 of Marinobacter sediminum. Taxonomy (NCBI): domain Bacteria; kingdom Pseudomonadati; phylum Pseudomonadota; class Gammaproteobacteria; order Pseudomonadales; family Marinobacteraceae; genus Marinobacter; species Marinobacter sediminum. The sequence goes on from NZ_JAGTWY010000001.1 coordinate 1,315,479, forward strand.
CAGACATTTTGCAGACCTCCAGCGCGCCAAGTTCATGATGGGCCTCGGGCATCCGTTAACCGGACAGATCAGCAACCAGCAGGTCGAGCGGGTTTTTGAGGCACTGGAACATCTGCCCCGACACGCGGATCGCCAGCGCATTGCCCGCAGTCTTGATTTGATGGGCGACAGCCCGTTTCACGATCGACTGGGTCTGTTGCGGGGCAATACCGGAGCCTAGGTCTCGTCGCGCCTTGCACTTTACTCCTCAAAGCCAGCCAGCACATGATTAGCCCACTGCCGGCACTCGAGGAAATAAGTGTTCAGTTTGGCAATGCTTTTGGGGCTCGCTTTCCGAAGTTTGGCATGCTCGAACATATGGACGAGCCTCAGGATCTTTCCCAGCTCTCCCGCATGGTCGATGAGCGCATCCCGGATTTCAACGCTCAGTAATGGTTCTTCACAGAACTCTTCGAGGCTCATTCCCAGCATTGGACCTGCTTTTGATAGCAGTCCTGCCATGAATGCCGCATCTGGGTCTGCTTTGAAGTCGTGACTCGCGAGTTTCTCGCACATTGCCGCGCAGGTCAGAACTTCAGGCAGCTGTACAAGACTGGTAGGCTCATCATTTGCGAGCATCAACGTAATGATAAGGGTGTGCAGCCTGTTCAGGCCAAGAAGGTTCAACGTATGTTTTATGCTCGTTATTGGGACTGCTCGTCGGAATTGCGCCGAGTTTGCCATACGCAGAAGGCGCACGCACAGGTCGGGGTTCTGTTTCAGAAGCTGTTCAACTTCATGGAAGGTAACCTGCGGATTCTTGAGCGCGTTGATGAGCGGTAGCTGCGCCCTGAGATTATGGCCTCCCCGGAATGCCGTCGACTTTCGCGCTGTGGGTCGCGCGTAAAAATATCCTTGGAAGAGCGTGAATCCTCTCTCCCGGCAGTATTCATAGGTTTCCCAATCCTCGACCTTCTCTGCAAGCAACGTTATGTCACGCGACAGGTAGTGATCAATGTCAGCTGAACGGACGTCAGTCTCAAGAACATCAATTTTTATGATGTCCGCGAATTCAAGAAGCGGCCTGGTCTGGGGGGTCAGAACAAAGTCATCCAGGGCTATTGTGTAACCGCGGCTTTTAAGCTCTCTCAGTGCGCTGACCACCTCAGCATCACCCTGAACACTTTCAAGAACCTCTAGCACAATTCGCTCAGACTCGTGCGGCATCAGTTCGGGCTTGATAAGCCAGTCTCTCGGTGCATTAAAGAACATGCGCCGGTTACCGCTGAGAGCTTTAACGCCTATTTCATAAAAAGCAGTATTGCATACCCGCGCGGTAGCGGTTACCGGGTCGTCAATAACTGCATCGGAGGCTTCGCCTGTTGCGCGGTACAACAATTCATCCGCAACATGCCTGAGAGAGGAATCACAAATAGGCTGAAGAGCAATGCAGTAACTCGAGTGATCTGGTCTGGCATTGGGCATTAAAAACCTTGCTTAGCCGTTTTTAGCTCAGTGATGTTTGTTATTTGGCGCACTGCATCGTTGCAAGGCCAACTAGTGTAAATCGGAGTTCTTACATGAGGTAAGATAAACCTAAAGCGACAGAAATTCAGCATCCGATACTAAGAACTCATAAGCCTATCGGTTACTCCGAATTGGGTTCATACTGGATTGTGTAAGCATTGGCATCACACAGCGCATTTGTGCCGATGCATCTGCGATCAGAGGTCAATAGATAGTATGAGCAAAAGCCAGGACAGAAAAAAAGACACCAAAAAGAAGCCGCTTTTAACCGCAAAAGAAAAGAAAAGGGATAAAAAAGCAAAGAAAAACGAAACCGATGTACTGGGAAATTGATCAAAGGGGAGGTTGAAGCCTCCCCAAACGGGTCGGTGCGGAGTACTTTGCGTGGTCGTTGAGGGTGCCGGTCACGATGAGCAGCTATAGTGTGACGATCCACCAACCTCGAAGAGCTCTGGCGGTTTCAGTCTGTAGTATTTGTTCTCCACGTCCTTCGATTGCTCGGCGTATGGCTGCGTCATGACTTCCTGCAGTTCCCGCAGCAAAGCGTAGTTCCCCGCCGCCGCTTGCTGATAGGCAGGCACAACGAACCATTCCCTCAAACTGTACTTCGGGTTGACGAGCTTCATCTGACTGGAAAGCTCTTCACGAGAGCGAGCTTGAGTGAGCGATTGCCATTTTGTGAGCCACGCTGACCAGCGCCTGTCTATCCCTTCTGGGTCTGCAGCATACGTCCGGCCCTTGTAGAAGCTTTTTTTGAGCGGCCCAATGTCGTCCGGCAACAACGAGAGTTCCCGGAAAAACAGGATGTAATCAACAGGCGTTTGCATCATCAGCGTTGCCAGCTCGCTGAATAGGCCTGCGTCAAAAGCGTCAAGTCCAAGTTTGGCCGCCCACATCTTCTCCATTTGCTCTTGCATCACCTTCGGAAACTCACTTTCAATTTCGTCGAGCTGGCGCAGACAGTCCTGATGCGCCGTCAACAGTGGCCGCAACGCCGAACAAAACGAGTGGAAATTGCGTTCTGCCGCCATTGGTTGGTTAAGGAACGAAAAGTGACGTCCGCCACCCGTCCATGGTTGGTACTGCGGATCAAACAAATCGCAGAACCCAAAGGGCCCATAGTCGAGCGTGAAGCCGCCGGCCGCACAGTTGTCGCTGTTGAAGTTACCCTGGCAGTAGCCGACACGGATCCAGTTCGCCACAAGCGACGTCAGTCGGCTGCGGAACTCACGCGCAAGCAACACCACTTTTTCGGCGGTGGTCAGTGTCTGGTCGATAACGCCATCGTACTCACGATCGATCAGGTGCAAGACTATCTTCTCGAGCTCCTCCATCGCCTGCGGGTGCTCGTTCTTGCGGGCACGACGACTGAAGAGCTCGAGCTGCCCTACCCGAATGAACGACGGTGCAACCCGTGTAGAGATGGCAACTGGCTCGGATATAAGCACGTCTGGATTTATTGAGTGTGAGCCCTCCGAATACCAGGGACGCCTGACTTTCTCGGTTTTCGACACGTACAGACTCAAAGACCGTGACGTTGGCACACCAAGCGCGTGCATGTGCTCCTGGGCCAGGAACTCCCTGACACTGGACCGCAGAACCGCCCGGCCGTCCGCACCGCGGCAATACGGTGTACGCCCTGCCCCTTTTAGCTGCATTTCCCAGCGCTGACCGTTGATGACAGCCTCAAGCACTGATATCGCGCGACCGTCGCCGTAGGCGTTGCCGGTCTGGAACGGGCATTGCTGAATGAATTCGGTGCCGTAGATAGAAAGTGCGTAGCCACATGCCCACCCAGCTTTGCGCATCGAGTCCGGAACATGCGATAAGTCGCCGGAAAACATGCGGACGAAGTCGTCCGACCGTGCCATATGGTCGGCGAAGCCCAGTTCGCGAAACAGGTTTTTTCCGTGCGCGACGTATTCGGGGTTTTCGATGGGCGTGGGGTTGACCGGAACATAATGGCCCGAGAAGACTTGTCGTGGCGCGTGGTCGGCTCCGTTTGCATTTCCCTCAGGGTCGCCGTTGAGAGTGTCGATGAGCGAATAGTCTGCCAACGTTGCGAGATCGTCGAGGGTCGCGACAATAGTGGGGGTTTCCCGGTGCAGTCGCTTTAGCATAGGGGCTCCTCATGCTTGGGTTTGATTAATGCTTTCTGAAATCCAGGACGTTTTGAAAGGCGGGAGAAATAGTTACGAAACAGGTCATAACAGGAGCTGGAAAAATCAAGACGTGCCACGCTAACAAGGTTTGTCCGCGACCCATCAGTGAGCGGGCGCTCGAAAGCCCCCGCCCCTCCCAAGACGATTACTTCATCGTGATGCTTCCCTCAGATCGGCTGGTCCAGGCGCGCCCATCGCTGCGACGGGACGTAACGGTCGACGTTCCACTGCCGGTAGCGCCTTCATATGCACCTGTACCGCCCATTACTGTCCAGGTTGCTGGCTCCTCTTCTCCACCAAGCAAATAGGAACTGTATACCATGTCGCCGTTGTCCAAGATACCCGTGCAATAGCCGGCGCCTCCGGCTTGTCCTGAAGCATCGACGCCCTGGTGTCCAGTGCACCATTGGCTGGATACGTCGCCGTCTGCCCGAACCACGGTTGCATGGGCTCTCATGACCGTTCTACCTTTTGCCCCGCTCGGCATCTCCACAGCTACTCCCGGCGAAGTTTGTACCCAATACATAGTGCTGTCGTACTTCATGGTCTCTGCCTGGGCAGTAAACGCTAGACAGATTGCAAAAGCGCCAATGGCGCCGATATATATGTTTTTCATGATTGCTATCCCTTTCAGTTGCCATCCGTTTTGTAGGACTTCTAGCGCAGGAAATGGTATTACCCACACTGGCGCTTTGGTCTCAACAAAACATCAGCTGAAGAAGGGGCGCGCCAACACTCTCCATTGATACGTGTGTCTACGTATATAGTTCACAATTGCACATATTTGTTCGGGTGTGCAAGTCGTAAATTCCAAATCGGCAGACGACGCTAAAATACCGCTTTTTAGAAGTGTTTAACCGTAATTGCGTCCATGGTGTATCCGGCCCCATCAGGCTTTGATGCGACCCGCTCTGGCTGCCTCTAAAGCTGGACTGTTTGCGGTGCTCTTTAAAGCACCGCAAACAGCAAACAAAGTCGCCCTTAGCTCAATACTTCGCGAATCTCATCCATGATGGTCGCCTGCTCCTTGCGCGCGGCAAGGGCCGCTTCCATATCCACTTTCACGAACCGAACGGGCGTATTCGGCTGCAACTGGCCGATCAAGTCCATGTCGGCCGAAATAACGGCACCTAACATGAAATACCCCCCACCCGACACTGCATCACGGTGCAGTACGATCGGCTCGGATCCGCTGGGTACCTGTATTGATCCGTAGGGATAACAGGCGTCGGTGATGTTGGACGGGTCGGCGCCGGCACTGAACGGCTGTTCACGTTCCACAAACTCAAGTTTGCGCCCGCCCTGAAATCGATAACCCATGCGGTCGGCTTCGTTGGCGACTTTCCAGGTATCCTCAAAAAAATTCTTCTGGGCCTGTTCAGTAATTCGATGCCAGTAAAGCCCGGGCAGCACACGTATCTCGGCCGGGCTGGACGGGCCACGGCGTAGCGCTTTGGGTACCGATAATCCGTCTTTGACCGTTTTGCTGCTTTTGCCGAGCGGCAGCGAATCGCCGGGCTGGACAGGGCGGCCGTTAACACCGCCGAGCGCGCCAATGGCATAGGTCGAGCGACTGCCAAGGTGCATGGGGGTGGTGATGCCGCCGGAAATGGCAATGTAGATTCGCGCGCCGGATTTCAGAAAATCGAAGGACAGCACCTGGCCGGCTTTCACCGTAAAGGCGGTCCAGGTGTCACGAGCCTCGCCATCCACTTTCGGTGGCAATTCTGCGCCGCAGACGGCGACGGTCACATCCTGGGTGAATTCAAGTTCCGGCCCGACGAATACGGATTCGAGCCCGGCTGCTCCCTCATCGTTGCCAACAAGCAGGTTGGCGGTTTTGAGCGCTAGACGATCCATCGCCCCACCCATGGGAATACCAAGATGATAATAGCCCGGCCGTCCCAGGTCCTGGATCGTGGTGGCAATACCGGCTGAGATAACATTAATGGTCATACAGGGCCTCCATCAACTTGGCGTTGGTACCGTCCATATCGGCATTGAATTCGCTTAGCGAAAAGCGAACGTTTCGCATGCGGGGCATGAATTCACCCGCCTGCACTTGGGCAATCGCCGCGTCATACTCTTCCCGGTTGATTGGCTTAAACCTGACGATGTCCCCCGGCTTGAAGAAGACCATGAAGTCTTTGAGATAGGGAACATTCTGCTCAGGGTCGAAGATCGGCATCGGGGTAATGCCGAACATCTGGTAGCCGCCGGCGCCGCGAACGGAATAGATGCAGGAGAAACTGCCCCCATAGCCAACTGTCTGCCGTGGTGTGTCGGTGCGCGGGCTAAGGTATTTTGGTACCTGGATCTGACGCGACCGGTCGACCATCTGATAAAGAAACGGCAGACCGGATACAAAACCGACCATTGAGACGAACCAGGGTGCTCCGGAATGCGCCTCAATGAATTTCTCTACGCTGTCATAGCCATTGATTGATGCTGCGTATTCGATGTCGGTCCCGCTAGGGTCCTGATGGCGTTCGCGAAACCGCATCAGCGTATCGTGCGTCCAGGGATCCTGATAATAGACGGGAACTTCGATAATGCGCGTTTCCAGGACATTGTCGCCCTGCTCTGCCTCGGCTTCCAGTCGCTTCAATTCCTTCATCATGTCGTCGGGGTGAATCACATCCGGATCAAACTTGATCTGGAACGAGGCGTTGGCCGGGCAGATTTCGGTAACGCCCTTGATGTTGGCCTTGCGCACAGCGTTGGTCATGGACAGTGAGACAAAGAATGCCTCAAGCGACATTTCTTCGTCGACTTCTACGAAAACATGCTCATCGCCGCCAAATGTGTATCGACTACTCATGAGTTTGAGCCCCTTTTTGTTTGATGAGATCAAGGTTGTTTTCCAGCCACGGCTCCAGCCAACGGGTATGGACAGCATTTTGCTGCAGCTCTTCACTTTCGAGCAAAGCCTGGAACAGCGGCGCAGTGGTGGGCAGGCCCTCGATATGTAGCTCGCCGAGGGCGCGTTTGAGGCGTAGCAGTGCACAGTCGCGGTCTTCGGCCCAGACAATCAGTTTGCCCAGCAGCGAATCGTAGAAAGGCGGAACGGCATAGCCCGGATAGAGCATGTGATCGAAACGCACTCCCGGCCCGTCCGGGGTGAGCAAGTTTTCGACGATGCCGGGAAACGGCATGAAATTATTAGCCGGATCCTCTGCGTTTAACCGAACTTCGATGGCGTGCCCTGCTCTGCGTATTGTCTCCTGTGTAACACGCATCTTTGTACCGCCAGCGATCAAAATCATCTCGGCGACCAAGTCAAAACCACAGATCATTTCGGTCACAGGATGTTCGACCTGGATGCGGGTGTTCATCTCAATGAAATAGAAGTTTTCTGTCTCGTCGTCGTAGAGGTACTCGATGGTGCCGGCGCCCTTATAGTGGACGGCCTTTGCCAGCGCGACGGCCGAGCGGTAAAGTTTATCGCGAACCTGATCATTCAAGGCGACCGACGGAGCTTCTTCCCATACCTTCTGCCGGCGGCGCTGCAAAGAGCACTCGCGCTCAAAGAAATGCACGACGTTTTCGCCATCACCCAGTATCTGGACCTCGATGTGCCGGGCACGCTCAATGACTTTCTCTATATAGACGCCTCCGTCACCGAACGTTGCCGCGGCCTCAGAAGAAGCCTGGGGGGCAAGCTTCCGGAACTCATCCGCGTCATGAGCAACACGGATGCCGCGACCGCCCCCTCCGGCGGCCGCCTTGATCATTACCGGGAATCCAATGTCCTCTGCTATTTTCGCCGCAGCGTCCATGTCCTCTATGACGCCGTCACTGCCTGGCACCGTTGGTACATTCGCCTTGTTCGACTCGCTCCGCGCAGCCGCCTTATCGCCCATCAGGCGAATAGTATTACCGTCCGGACCTACGAAATGGAGGCCTGCGGCGGCTACGGCATCTGCAAAATCCGGATTTTCGGCGAGAAAGCCATAACCAGGATGGATAGCGTCGGCACCGGTTTCCTTCGCCGCTTTCAGGATCGCATCGATAGAGAGATAGGATTTTGCCGCTTGCGGTGGCCCAATGTTGACCGTTTCATCCGCCATCTGCACGGCTCGACTTTCGGCGTCAGCGTCGCTGTACACGACCACAGAAGCGATGCCGAGATCGCGCGCGGCACGGATGATTCGAACTGCTATTTCACCGCGGTTGGCAATCAGCAGTTTTTGAATGCCTGAGTTTTTCATGATTACCTCAGCTCAATTCCGCAATCACCTGCCCGGCCATAACGGGTTCACCGTCACTGACCGGAAAGCCGGCAATCGTTCCGTTGGCATCCGCTTTCACTTCATGAAAGGTCTTCATAACCTCGACAAGACCAATGGTTTCGCCTTTGCTGACGGTATCGCCAACTTCGAAGTAGGCTGGCTGGTCCGGCGCCGGTTTACGGTAGAAGGTTCCTGGGATGGGTGATTTCACTTCATGCTTGGACATCGGTTATGCCTCCTGATTGTTGTTCTGGCGCTATCTCAGGCCGTTTAAAGCTGGTTGACTGCCGCATTGACCGCCTTCGCGATGTCAATGGCATTGGGTGTGTCGGAATGGACACAGATGGTGTCGGCGCGAACAGGCAGTGGCTTTCCATTGACGCTGTCCACTTTGCCATTGCGCATTGCGTCGATAACGCGCGATGCCGCGTATCCTGGATCAACCTCACCATGCGACCGGGTGATGATCAGACTTCCGTTGTCATCGTATTCCAGATCGGCAAAGAACTCTGCCGAGAAGGGGATACCGCGTTCTTTGTAAACCATTTCGTGCTGGGTGCCAGCTAGTCCAAGCACGGGCACACCATAGACTTCGGCGGCATCGGCAACGGCATGGGCGATGTGCTCCATGCGCGCTGCCATGCCATAGAGTGCGCCGTGTGGTTTGAGGTGGGACAGCGCGACACCGCCGGCATCGAGAAAGCCCTTCAGTGCTCCGATCTGATAGAGGATGATATTGGCCATTTCCTCACGGCCAATCTTCATTTCCCGCCGGCCGAATCCGGCCAGATCGGGGAGCGAGAAATGTGCACCAATTTTTACGTTATTCTTGCGGGCCAGCTCTACGGTGCTGCGCATGTGGTTAGGGTCGGAGCCATGGAAACCGCAGGCTATGTTTGCCTGAGTGATGTACGGCATCATGCCTTCATCATCACCCATTTTGTAAAGGCCGAAGCTTTCACCCATGTCACAATTAATATCTGCATGCATCGTTTGTTCTCCTTAATTCTTGAGGGAGGCAACGTAGCGAAGCCTGATCTGGTCAGCGATGACCGCGAGTATCAGCAAAGTGCCAAGCACTACAGTTTGTAAGTAGGATTCGATTTGCGCGAGGTTCATGCCGTTCTGAATCAGTCCGATGAACAGTGCACCGAGTACGACGCTCTCAAGGCGCCCCACACCACCTCGAAGACTGACTCCAGCGATGACGCAGGCGGCAATTGATTCCAACGGCATCGAAGCACCAATGTTGGCTTCGCCGGTGTCAATACGCGCCGTCAAAAGCATACCGGCGACGGCTGCGAAGAAAGCGCTCAGCACATAGGTGAAGAACAGCGTGGCTTTAGTGTTGATGCCGGACAGTGATGCAGCCTTCAGATTGCCGCCGACCGCATAGAAATACCGGCCCTGAGGCGTACGGTAGAGGAACACATAGAGTGCAATCGCCAGCAATACAGCCACAAAGACTGGCGCGGGTATACCGAGCAGGGAACCATAGCCAAAGGTGTCGCTGAAGGCGCGAGGCATCCCGTAAACAGGCACGCCACCGGTCAGGTATAGCGCGACACCGAAACCGACCGATGCCATGCCGAGCGACACCATGAAAGGCGACACGTTGAAGAAGGCGACGCCCGCACCGTTGACGACACCAATCATGACGCCTGCCAGAATGCCGGCCAAACAGCCAACGGCGATGGCCAACCAGACCATGTCGGGAGCCATCGAGAAGATGGTGGCCATCACCAACGCCCCGACCACTGAGCTCAGTGCCAGGGCCGTGCCAACCGACAGGTCAAAGCCCCCGGTGAGCAGGGCCATCATCTGGCCAAGTGCAACAATCATGAGGTAGACCGATTGGCGAAGCACGTTCATCAGGTTTTGCAGCGTAAGGAAGTTGTCCGACAACAGTGTGAACACAACCATGGCGATGAACAGTAGAAACGGCAGAATGCCGAGCTTGACGAACAGACGTTTGGTTAAGTTCCCAAGGCCGCCGATGGCCGGCGCGCTCGGCGCAGTATCAGATTGCTCAGCCATTAGCAGGCCTCCTTTTCGAAGAAATGGGCAAGCACCTTCTCCTCTGTGAGTTCATCGGCCTGCAGTTCGGCCTGAGTCCGTCCGTGGTAAAAAACGTAGGCGCGGGTAGTAAGGTGAAGTATTTCAGGCAGGTCGGACGAAATAAGGATGATGGCCACACCGCTGCGTGCGAGTTCAATAATGAACTCATAAATTGAAGCGCGTGTGCCAACATCGACGCCCACTGTTGGTTCGTCGAAAACGATCAGGTCGTACTTGCGGGTCAAGGCACGGGCAAGCATCACCTTTTGCTGGTTGCCACCGGAAAAGTGTTCGACCGTACGTTCAATTTGCGGCGGCGACAGATTGAGCCTTGTGGTGAGAGCTTCAACTGCCTTTTTTTCGCCACCACGATTGATAAAAATACCCTTTGAGAATGGCTCGATGTCGAGTGAAGCGAGCGCAACATTCTCGCGCACCGATCGCGTCATCATCAGGCCCTCGTTGTGCCTGTCTGCAGGCAAATAGAGGAAACCATCCCGTATATTGCGTTTTGGTGTGTGGCCGGCAATATCCTGGCCCTTCAACGTGACAGTCCCGGTGCGGATTGCCATTGCACCGAAACAGGCCTGCATCAGTTCCGATTTTCCCGATCCAACCAGACCGGCCATGCCAACCACCTCACCGGCCCGCACGGTCATGGATGCATCGACCACTGTGCCGTCGTGTGTCGTGACATTCCTGGCGTCAAGTACCACCTCGCCCGGCGCATTCAGGTTCAGCTCCGGAAAGATGGCACCAACCACACGACCGGTCATGAGCTGCACCAGATCATCCTCCGTCGCTTCCGTCGCATTGACAGTATCGATGTAGCGGCCGTCGCGAAGAACAGTGATACGGTCGCCAATACGACGAATTTCAGCCATCCGGTGAGTAATGTAGATGACTCCAACACCCCGTTCCTTTAAGCCACCAATCAATTCGAACAACTGGTCAGTCTCATGCGTGGTGAGTGAGGCCGTAGGTTCATCGAGAATCAAAACCTGAAGTTCGGAACGAAATGCCTTGGCGATCTCGACCATCTGTTGCTCTGCACGGGTGAGGTTATCGACAAGCTGGTCGGGTCTCAGCGCGAAGCCAAGCTCATCAAGCGTCTCCTTTGCCTCCCGGCTGATACGAGCCCGGTCGAGTAATCCGGCGCGTCTGGGCTCGGCACCAAGAAACAGGTTCTCCTCTACTGTCATTTGAGAGATCAATGAGAATTCCTGGAAAACCGCCGAAATTCCCAGGGAGCGAGCGTCGTGAACCGAAGCCAGTGTCACCGGCTTACCTTTGTAGGTTATTTGGCCGGTGCTCGGCTGGTTGGCACCAGCCAGAATGGAAATCAGGGTTGACTTCCCTGCACCGTTCTCACCGAACAGCACATGCACTTCACCGGGAAGCAGCTCGAAATCCACGCCATCGAGCGCCCGGACGCCGGGATAGTCCTTGGTAATAGCCTGGGTCTGGAGGAGCGGGAGCAGGTTTGCTCCCCCCTCCTCACAAACCTGCTGGTTGTTGATTGAATTCAACATGACTTATTTTACCGAAAACACGGGGCGGAAGCCGTCTGGTGCCAGGGTCGAAGCCGGGTCGAACTCGTCGTAGTTGTCCTGCGTTACCACATAGAGCTTCGGGCCAACATGCTTGAGATAATCTTTGCCTTCCAGTATCCGCACGGCCTGGTCGACAGCGATGCGGCCCTGGACGACGGTGGAGTCTGTTGGTGCAGCAAGGATCTGGCCACGCGCGATACCCCGATCAACACCTGGAGCATAATAATAAGAGACCACCTTGACTTTATCCGTCAGACCGCGTGAACGCAGGATTGGAATGGCTGCTTCTGCTGTGACCGCAGTGCCGACAATGTAGTCAAGGTCCGGATAGGTCTGGAGGGTATCCTCAACGAGCCTAGCCTGGGCTTCCTTACCGGTGTCACCGTATTTCGTTTCTATCATCTCAATAGCGGAACCCTCTACCGCGCCCAGAAAGCCGGTATTCCCCGCTTCGACCCAGCCGGCACCGGCAGGTCCCGGGAACCAGGCCACTTTCGCGGACTCACCACCGGCAGGATGCAGATCGGCCAGGAATTCACCGGCCTTGGCACCCATTTCGCCAAAGGAAACCAGCGACTTGGCCGAGAGCTTGTCAGACGACATTCCGTTGATGACGTCGATGACCGGGACACCTTTCTCACTGATCTCAGCGACCAGGTTGTTAAGCCCGTCATAGGCGATGGCGCCGATGATAACGGCATCAGCACCTGCTGAAACGCAGTCCTCGATCTGGGAGATCTGAGTGTTCAGGTTGGTGTAGCCACCCGCATCAGTCACAGTGGCTGCCACACCGACCCGTTTGGCTTCTTCGGTGATGCCGTAGTTGACGCCTAGCCAGTAGGCATCCTTCATGTGCGGGAAAGAAACGCAGAGATTCCATTTTTGTGCAGCTTGGTCGACTGGAACGTAATCCGCCTTGCTGCGCGGGCTCTCCATATTAAAAGGCGGGGTCCAGACTTCGACAGGATAGGGGTACCATTCCTCTGCCATTGCGCTGCTCGATATTGCAAATGCCATTGCCACGGTCGCAGTCGACGCACTGAGAATTCTTTTCATTTTTTGGTTCTCCTGATGTGAAAGGATCTGTGCTGACCCAACGCCAGTCCTTTTGGAAAGGCATTAAATTAAGCATAGGATGAGGTAGTAAAATTGTATAATACGATTTTCATCTGCCTAATATCTTTTAAACTGATACAGTGAATATGGTCCTGTGGCGGTTAACTTCGACATGCCGCGAAGGCTTGAACGGGATCGGGATAATTTGATGTAGCTGAAATTAAAGAAAAATGGAAAGGCAAGGCGGCTGCAAAGACGAGGTACCTAGTGACCTCAGTGCGATCCGATATTATTTTTTCACTCTGTTTAATCAATAGTTATTATAAAAATTATGAATGTACCAACGATCCGTCAGATCCGTTATTTCATCGCTGTCGCGAATGTGGGGCAGATTTCACGCGCGGCTCTGGAGCTTAATGTTTCCCAATCTGCAGTGACGACGGCTATAAAACAGATCGAGGAAATTGTCGGAACACCGCTGCTGTCAAGACATGCTGGTGGTGTGGCACTAACCTACGAGGGCAACATCTTTTTCGACCACGCCCGGCGAATAATTGGTTCGGTGGAGGAGGCAGTCAGGTCGCCGCGCCGCTTACGCCATGACGTAAAGGGCACTCTTCGTTTGGCAATGACCTACACGGTTGCTGGCTACTATATTCCAACTTATATCGAGCGATTCCTTCGCGTCTTTCCCGGGGTTGACCTTCAGTTGACCGAATCTTCGCGAACTGCGATAGAAGACGGGCTTGCTTCGGGGGTGTTCGATCTCGCAGTGATGCTGACCTCAAATATTGTCGATCAGGAGGGAATATCCTACGAAACGCTGCTGCAATCACGTCGCAGGCTGTGGTTGTCGGCGGACCACCCCCTTCTCGAACTGCAATCAATCTCCCTGGCCGATGTTGCTGCCCAGCCCTACATCATGCTGACGGTCGACGAAGCCAGTAACACAGCGCAGCGCTACTGGAATCGCACGAACTATCGACCACATACAATCTTCAGAACGAGTTCAGTTGAAGCCGTGCGCTCAATGGTTGCCAGCGGCATGGGGGTCACGATCCTGTCTGACATGATCTATCGGCCATGGTCGCTGGATGGGCGCCGCGTTGAGGTCACCTCCCTGGCCGACAGCATACCGACAATGGATGTGGGGCTAGCCTGGGCCACCAATGTCGAGCAAAACACGGCCGCTTCCGCTTTTCGTGAATTTATGCATGTTGGTGAAGAGCCTGACGTGCAGTGAGCGCATCAGTTGCATCTCTGATTCAAGTCTTCCCTTTTGCCGGGCCCTGCCTTACCCAAATGCCAGTTCATTCGGTGCCGTTTTGCTACTAAAACCAGTGTCTCCTGTTCGCTAACCTGGATTGCGCAACGAAGTCTATTATGCGGAGAGTTGCTGTGTTCCAGTCCCACGTTTCTAATTTCACCAAGAGCGACTATATTGGTGGTGACAATCGGGATGCACTGGCCCGATGGGAGCTTCCACGAGTCCTGGTTTCGCGCCTGGCGCTTGGTCGACCCAAGCCATGTTAACGAGGCTGTCTGACGGCTCCGCCCAATCAGTTTGCTCCATCGTGGGTGCAGTGCTGAATTAACCAGTAAGGAGAACATAAAGTGTCGATGGCATCAGAGAAAGAAATGCCCAAAGAGGTCGCAGCCTGGAAGGATCCGGAGATGGACTCGGTTAAAGGAACCGAGACCCCCAAGGATCCAAACAAGGGCTACATCGCCCTGCTTGGCTGGAGCATCAATGCGATCAAGGCTGCGCAAAAGTTTGACCGGCGCTATATCGTGGTTGCTCCGGATTGGGCAGCGGATTTCTGTACCGCAAACAAGATACCGTTCATCCCATGGGATTTTATCCGTCTCAATGATCGCTCCATGGAGATTGCTGAAAAGCTAAAGGCGGAAGGTGTCGATGTCGCCATCCCGTTATTTGAGGAAACCGTCGAGTGGTCCGGTGCCATAAACTCCGTCCTCCTCGACAGCCCTCGTATGTACGGCCAATCTATCCTGTTTCGTGACAAGGCTCTGATGAAGCGCCGTGCACAGCTGGGTGGTATTCGCGTCGGGATTTTCGAGGAAGCGCACGAGAAAGACGACATCGTCCGCTTCATGAAGCGCGTCAACCAGACGTTGCTCAAACTTGATGGTGACCCGGACGACCCGATTCACGTCAAGGCATTCGACAAAGCCGGTTGCCTCGGCCATCGAATGATTCGCACGATAGAAGAAATCGACCATATTCCGGACGAAGAATATCCCCTGTTGATGGAAAGTCACCTGAGTGGCTGGGAGTTTGCCGTTGAGGCCTGGATCCACGATGGCAAAATCAAGTTCCTCAATATTTCCGAATACGTGACATTGGGCTATTCGGTGTTTGTCCCTGCTACCGAGCAACTTGAGAGCTGGCGCAACGCGATAACCAAGCAGATCGAGCTGTTGATCAAAACCTTCGACATCAAGTTCGGTTTGATCCATCCCGAGTACTTCGTCACTTCTGACGGCGAAATGTACTTTGGCGAAATTGCGTATCGTCCGCCGGGGTTCAAGGCTTTCGAGCTTATCGAGCGAGCCTATGGATTCAGCGCGTACCAGGCGTCAATGCTGGTGTTTGACCCCAAGAGCACCAAAGAGGAAGTGGATGCATTCTTCCCGAAGGAAGTCGTCGACGCGAAGGGCTACGCCGGTTGCTTCGGTGTGTACCCAAGACGTCGTGTGGTCAGCAAGCTGGAAATGCCCAAGGAAACGATTGAGCATCCCTACTTCGAGTCTCACGAATTGGTCGCGCCGACAGAAGAGACGGTTCCTGACCGGTCAGCCTTCGGAACCCATTGGGGCCTGATTTTCTTCTTTGGTGACGACCCCATCAAGATGCGGGACCTGCTGAAAGCCCAGGAAGATCTGGACTTCTACGTTTAGAGGTTCGACAAAGAACGCCTGGTTTCCCCATGGGAAGCCAGGCTAGTCGGTTGTAATGTTCAAGCAGACTCGCTTAAACGCAGCCGAAAGTAGGTTGAAGTTCGTTGCGTGGCCACCCGATAGCTTCGTGAAATAGCCCATTGCCCCTGCATACCGCCCCTATCCTGCCAGCCATTGCCACTTCCCAATCAGAAAAAGGCACAACTCATACACAGTCTACAGAACGCCGGATTAAGCACTTTCTGCGGAAAATGACCCGTCGCAGAGTTTAAAAAAGGCCGTCAGGTCTACCCGAGAACTGCAGTTTACGTTAAGGTAAATGTCGCTTGGCACGAATCACACCAGATTCTTCCAGGCTGTCTACAATGACATTAACTACACTCCCACAAGGAGTGTTTGTTCCTCAGGCCATTACCCCAGGAAGAGGATTATGACAACAACAAAGTCCAAAGTTGTGTATTCCCCAGTGTTTACCGACGGTGCGGAATTTCGGATTCCCACGTTCAAGCTTCTGAAACAGGACGGCAAGCTCTACAAGAGCGCCAAGGCTCCTGATCTCGATAAAGACAAGGCCCTTCGGATTTACCGGGCCATGGTCACCACCCGAATCCTCGACGAGCGCATGCTTGCCGCTCAGCGGCAGGGCCGCTTGAGCTTCTACATGCAGTGCACCGGCGAGGAAGCCGCCGTGATCGGCAGTGCCGCCGCACTGGATGATGGCGACATGATCATGGCGCAGTATCGGGAGCAAGGTGCCCTCGCCTATCGCGGCTTTACCATCGACGAATTCATGAACCAGTTGTTCGGCAACGAGATGGACTATGGCAAGGGCCGCCAGATGCCGGTTCACTATGGTTCCAGCAAGCTGAACTACATGACCATCTCCTCCCCGCTGGCAACGCAGATACCCCAGGCCGCCGGCTACGCTTATGGTCAGAAACTCCGGGGCGAAGGTCTCTGCACCATTACCTATTTTGGTGAAGGCGCCGCCTCGGAAGGCGACTTTCATGCTGCGCTGAATATGGCCGCGGTTCATCGCGTGCCGGTTATCTTCCTGTGCCGCAATAACGGCTATGCCATTTCCACACCAGCCGCCGAACAGTTTGCTGCCGATGGTGTGGCACCCCGTGCCTACGGCTACAAGATGGACGTCATCCGGGTGGATGGTAACGACATTCTTGCGATGTATCAGGCTACACAGGAAGCGCGAAAGCTGGCCGTGGAACACAACCGCCCGGTGCTGATTGAGGCCATGAGCTATCGCCTGGCTGCTCATTCTTCATCCGACGACCCGTCCGGCTATCGCAGCAAGGATGAAGAAGCCGTATGGCGCGAGAAAGATCCCATCCTGCGCATGCGCCTCTGGCTGGAAAGCAAGAAATGGTGGAGCGAGGACGACGAAAAGCAGCTCCAGGAAAACATGCGCCGCGAAGTGCTCGAAACCATGAAGCGGGCCCAGAAACGGCCGCCGCCCCCGCTTGAAACCTTGGTGAGCGATGTCTACGACGAAGTCCCGCCCGCCCTGGCTGAGCAGTTCGACAAACTGAAAGCACATATCCGCCGCTACCCGGATGAGTACCCAAAGAGTGCCGAACACGCCAAGGGAGGAGCATGAGATGACCAAGATGAATATGCTCCAGGCGATCAATAATGCCCTCGACACCGCCATGGCAGAAGACGAGCGAGTGCTGTGTTTCGGTGAGGATGTCGGCGTTTTCGGCGGCGTTTTCCGTGCCACCAGCAACCTGCAACAGAAGTACGGCAAGGCTCGCTGCTTCAACACACCGCTGGTGGAACAGGGCATCATCGGCTTTGCTAACGGCCTCGCCGCGCAGGGCTCGGTGCCAGTGGCCGAGATTCAGTTCGCCGACTACATCTTTCCGGCCTTCGACCAGATCGTCAACGAATCCGCAAAGTTCCGTTACCGTTCCGGCAACCTGTTCAACGTCGGTGGGCTGACCATTCGCGCGCCATACGGCGGCGGCATTGCCGGTGGCCTTTATCACTCCCAGTCACCGGAAGCCTACTTTGCCCACACGCCGGGTCTCAAGATTGTGGTGCCGCGCAACCCGCACCAGGCCAAAGGACTGTTACTGGGTGCCATCCATGATTCCAACCCGACCCTGTTTTTTGAGCCGAAACGACTTTATAGAGCTTCCGTTGGCGAGGTGCCGGATGAAGACTACCGTCTGCCGCTGGGCGAAGCCGAAGTGCTCAAGGAGGGCACCGACGTAACGCTACTGGGCTGGGGCGCTCAGATGGAAGTTATCGAAAAGGCCGTTGAGGCTGCGGAGAAGGATGGCATTTCCTGCGAAGTCATCGACCTGAGAACGATTCTGCCCTGGGATGTGGAAACCGTCGCCAATTCGGTGTTCAAGACCGGGCGCCTGGTGGTTACCCACGAAGCTCCCCTGACCGGCGGTTTCGCCGGTGAAATCGCCGCGACCATACAGGAGCGTTGTTTCCTGTATCTGGAGTCTCCGATCGCACGGGTTACCGGGATGGATACTCCCTTCCCGCTGGTGCTGGAAAAAGAGCACCTGCCCAATCACCTGAAGGTCTACGAGGCCATCAGGGCGAGCGTTGAATTCTAGGCTGATATCAGGACAGGAGAGCAACTATGAGTGATTTTATACTGCCCGATATCGGCGAAGGTATCGTGGAATGTGAACTGGTCAAATGGCTGGTCAGTGAAGGCGACGTGATCGAAGAAGACCAGCCGGTGGCCGAGGTGATGACTGACAAGGCTCTGGTCGAGATTCCGGCACCGTACAAGGGCCGGGTGACTCGCCTTTACCATAAGGAAGGTGACATCGCGAAGGTCCACGCCCCACTTTTTGAACTGGTTGATGAGAGCGCGGACACAGGCACGGACATAGGACAGCAAACTCCGGATGCTAGTGAAACGTCACCCTCTGCCGACAAGGCACCGGAAGTAAATGCGCAGTCGGGAAAAAGCCCGGGGGCCGGCGACGAGACCACCGAAGACTTTATCCTGCCGGATATTGGCGAAGGCATCGTTGAGTGTGAAGTGATGGAATGGCGTGTGGCCGAAGGTGACGAGATCGAGGAAGACCAGCCTGTGGTCGATGTCATGACCGACAAGGCCGTGGTTGAAATCACAGCCCCTAAAGCCGGCCGCATCACCAAGCTTTACCATGAGCAACAGGCTATGGCCCGGGTGCATTCACCGCTATTCGCCTTTATTCCCCGCGACCGTGATGAGCCGCATGAGACAAAAGCCGAATCAAAGCCGGCACCGGAACCCTCACCGGCAGCGGAAAAACCCGTTGCGGCCGGGAACCGGCAACGTATTCCCGCCAGTCCGGCTGTCCGTCGACTGGTCAGGGAAAACGACCTGAACCTGGGTGAAATCGCCGGTTCCGGCAAGGACGGACGCGTACTGAAAGCCGATGTGCTGGCTCACCTCGACAAGCCCGCGGCCCCTGCCCGGAGCCAGGAGTCCTCCAGCGAATCA
This sequence comes from Marinobacter sediminum, assembly GCF_023657445.1. Classification (NCBI taxonomy): domain Bacteria; kingdom Pseudomonadati; phylum Pseudomonadota; class Gammaproteobacteria; order Pseudomonadales; family Marinobacteraceae; genus Marinobacter; species Marinobacter sediminum. The sequence goes on from NZ_JAGTWY010000001.1 coordinate 1,334,446, forward strand.
CAGCCAGCAACCATGAACCGTGAAAGCAGGAAGCCGGCCAGTGAACAGGAAGTTCGGGTGGAGCCGATCAGAGGCATGAAAGCGGCGATGGCCCGCAGCATGGTTACGTCGGCAACCACTATCCCTCACTTTATCTACAGCGAGGATATTGATGTCACCGACCTGCTGAGCCTGCGGGAGCAACTCAAACCTGAGGCAGAGGCCAGCGGCTCGCGGCTGACACTGATGCCCTTCTTTATGAAGGCGATGGCTCTCGCGGTCCAGGAGTTCCCGGTACTCAACAGTCGGATTAACGACGACGTATCGGAGATTCACTACCTGCCCCGGTGCAATATCGGCATGGCCGTGGACAGTAAAGCCGGTCTGATGGTTCCGAACGTCAAAAGCGTTGAGAGCCTGACCTTGCTGGGCGTTGCTGATGAAGTGGCCCGCCTGACCGAGGCGGCCCGATCAGGCCGGGTAAGCCAGGAGGACCTCAAGGGCGGTACCATCACCATCTCCAATATCGGCGCGCTGGGTGGCACCTATGCCTCACCCATTATCAACGCTCCGGAAGTGGCGATTGTGGCTCTGGGCCGGACCCAGAAACTGCCACGCTTCGACGCCAACGGCCAGGTCGTGGAGCGAGCCATCCTGACTGTGAGTTGGGCCGGAGACCATCGAGTTATCGATGGCGGTACCATTGCCCGTTTCTGCAATCGGTGGAAAGGCTATCTGGAATCGCCCCAATCGATGCTATTGCATCTGGGCTGACGGGATATCATGGCACAGAAGACGGAACTGCAGCAGTTCTACATTCCCGAAGAGCAGTCGATCTATCTGCTCAGCCATGACGATGCCAAGAAGCTCAAGGACTGGGTGGCGCTCTGCGCCGCCCAGCTCCGCCAACTGGGTTATCGGGACATTGAGCTGATCGGCAAGGGTGCCTACGGTTTTGTGTTCGCAGGCCGACTGCCAGGCCAGGCCAAAAGTGGCCCGGAGCACGTCTTCAAATTCACCCGCATCAATCTGCCCCAACACCTGCAGGACCGACTGGAGGATGAGGCTTACATACTTGAGCAGGTCCGGCACCCAAGGGTACCCCAGCTGATTTCCTATCAGCGTGCCAACAACCAGCCAATTCTGGTCATGGAACGTGCTGCCGGCCTTAACCTGGAGGAAGTCTCTCTGCGTGAGGGGCGCCTGAAACCCCGGCTCATCATGAGAATCGCCGACCAGCTTGCGGATATACTACGCAGCCTGCGCCGTGAAAATGGCCGTGCCGGGCGGCCTATCGTCCATGGCGACATCAAACCATCAAACCTGGTCTTTGACGCCACCACCGAAAACATTGCTCTGATCGACTGGGGCTCGTCGGTGTTTGCTCAGCTGGATGCCAACCAGCAGTTCATTACCGCGAACGTTATGGAGCTCATGTCCGACAACCTCCAGCAAACCAATGCCAGGCTGGGCGATGTTTACTTCATCGGAACAGAGCAACTTAACGGCGGGCTATCATCGCCGCGTTTTGACGAACAGGGTGCAGCAGGAACGCTATATGCACTGGCTTCAGCCCAGTCGTGCCGGTTCGGTCACCGGGCTATCCCCGCCACATCACTGGGGCTGCCGATGGAATTTGCGCGCATGCTGGACGGCATGCTGGCGGCGGATCCTGAAACCCGACGCAAAGCGGGCGATTACTACCTGAAGGAAATGCCACGCATGGCACGCACCGTGATGATTGATTTGCCGGAGCAGCCCGTCGCAGTGCAGGTACCGGTGTGGGTGCGAGCCTCAGAACAGGAAATCGACACGGTTGTATACAGTTCACGCAAATCGTTTCTGCGCGAGGAAGGCGCGCCGGAGACCCTCAACGATGTCAATGACGTGCAACTGGATCGCTACTACAAGAATTTCATGCAGGGTATGGGCGAAACCGAGAAAGCGTTTCTGGCCGCTGTCAGCCGGCTTGGCCGGTACCCTGTCGAGGGCGGCCTCGCAGTGCGATGGGAAACCGACGGTATTTATATCGACACCTCGTTGAACCTGCACGATCCGGATCTGAAGTCGGCCTTCGAACAGGCAGTCAACAACATGGTGTATCTGGCTCAGGCCATCTATCGCAAGGGCATCTTCAAGAGTTGCCTGTTCAATGCCCGCAACACCCTTCACATTGACCGGGCGGAACCCGACCAGCCATTTCTGGTAACGCCCGGGATGAGGTTGCATTACGAGGTGAGCGCTGCACCGGAAGTGGAGGACGAGACTCGCGTGCATTCGTACTTCGAGGATGGGCCCGACCCGGAAGAGTTTCTCGTCCTGCCCGAAACCATCATCGGATCGCTCGAGGCACTGAACGACATCCACCACACCGGCATGATCATCTTCGAAGCCCTGCCCCGCCATCTCAAGATTCACAGCCACTACCGGCTGCTTGACCCGGACCGGGAACATGAATTCAGCCGGCTTTTGGACGAGATCCTGTCAGCGGTTGAACAGATCACCGGGCTCGGCGTTTCCGGCTTTATGAAAATGCCCTACAAAGACACCCGGTTTTTCCCTCATATCGAGCGCTTGCCGGAACGCTACTATCCCCGTAACCCCAGAACCGAAAGTGCTTCCTCCTGAATTATGTATCCTTCGTCTGATTTCGGCATTCAATAAACGTCCTCCAGATACCGGCCTTCCCGCTTCAGGTTCTCCACATCCATTTCCAGTGGCTTCAGGATTTCATTGATCACCTGTTTTACGCCCAAAGCCATATCACGCCCACCACAGACGAGTATCTGTGCCCCCATTTCAATCATCTGGCGCACGTCCGGCGCATCCTCAATGATTTTATCCTGAACGTAGGCGCTCTCCCGGGTTCTGGAAAAGGCGGTGTTTAAACGTGTAAGGCGCTGGTCTTCAAGGTAACGGCCAAGCTCCGGCTTGTAGAGGAAATCCGATTGGGGATTCCGGCCGCCCCAGTACAGGTACATTGGGTGACGAGAGTTATTTTTCCTGATAAACCCTGCGAGTGGTCCGATACCGGCGCCCGCACCAATCAGAATGATCGGTTGGTTTCCCGACGCCGGTCGGAAATCCGGATTGTGTTGAATGAATCCCTGAATACGCTCGCCAGGCCCCAGATCATGAAGAAATCCGGAACACAACCCTCCGGGCTGCTTGCGAACACAGATTTCAAGCAAGCCGTCATCGCTGGAAGAGGCCAATGAATAATACCTGGCTGGCTTATCGCCGGGTGGAAAAACGCCGACCAGATCACCGGCTTCGAAATCAGGCAATCGGCAGACTCTTTTCCCGAACAAGCCCAGGGCGCTCCGCTTCTTAGTGGCAGGTCCGAAACGAAGAATACTGGTGGGTGCCCCAATGTCCAGACCAAAATCGGCTCGGTCTACCAGCTCCAGGTCAAACCGGCTGACAGGTTCTGGATGATAGTTGAGAGTAAGCGGCACTCCCGTCAGATCGGCAATGCGATCTCCCCATTCACTGAACTGCTCAGCCGATTGCCGATCAATCAGGGTAACTTCCTCTAACCTTTCGAGCCCGTGATAGCCGAGGGCTTCGTCCACATCCACGGCAAACTGACAAAACCGGGGAAACTGCCGGTCACCAAACCCGAGCACCGCGTACTTCAGGCCACGTGTCTCCCGGAAACGCCTGAGCCTCTCCATAAACCCGTTCGCTGAAGCCGGTGCACCGCCATCACCATAGGTGGATGTCAGCACGAAAAGTATCGACGCCAGGGGGTATTCTTCGGCGAACCGATTCATGTCGACAGAAACAACCCGGCGCCCCGCCCCAGTGAGTTGCTCGTGGAGCACCCTCGCAAACCCCCAGGTCGTATTGTTCTCGGAACCCACCAGGATCACGGTATCTGCGGTGTCGTTATCGGCATTATCCTGGAGATTTCCTGACGCACGACGACGCAACCACCAGATTCGGGCGCCGGTGACCGAGAGCACCGGAACCGTCAATGCAGCGGCCCCCACTATCAGGCCAAGCCACCATAAGCCCTCCCCGGTATGGAGTCGGACAATCCACTCAACCATCCGGCTTTTAGCTGGCGTCGCCTGATATTTCAGAAATTGGCCGGTCGATTGATCAATGAATCCTGAGCCCTGGCGGGTGGTCAGGGAAAACACATCCCGGGGGTCGTTCGGATAAGGAAACACGAGTTCGCGGAGGTTATTGAGGTCTGTATTTTTAAGCGCCTCAAGTGATCCGATGGGTGCCGGTTCGCCACCTGAAACCTCTGCAGGAAACGATGGCTCGTTGCCGGCCGCATCAGGCAATAAGCCGAATCGTGCCGCTGACATGTAACTGCCGGTCAGGGCGGATAACAACAATCCGATGGCCGCAAACCGTGCCAACTCCGAATGGATCCTGTGATCACCGGCACCCTTGAACGGCTTCAAGAGAAAACGCCACCCACCAACGCGACGGGACAACATGAACGCCCCCGAAACACACATCAGGACCATCATGAAAGCCATCGCGCCAGCCAACAGCCGACCGCCATCATCCTGGAGAAAGGCGCGGTGAAGGTCTTTAACCCAACGAAAGAAAGGCGATGGCTGATAGGGCCCTATACCCTCGCCTGTTATCGGGTTCACCAGGTCCGCCCCGGGGTTTCCTTCAAGCGTGTAATAGACGATGACCGCGCCTGAGGGCGACCGTTTGATCTGCTCGGTGCCCGGATAATGCGCCGTCACGCGTTCAACAACCTGCGCCACACTGACCTCACCCGAAGCCGGAATGACCGCACTGGAACGCTCCAGCGCGGGTGATACCGATAAGATCGCACCTGTAATGGCAAGGACTGTCAGAAACAAGGCTGCGAACAGGCCCGGAATCGAGTGAAGCTTGCGCAACATGCTGGTTCCTCTTGCCTATGGTTCAGAGATCGTAAGTGAACGAGTGCACATAGCCCCGTCCGTTGACGGGTTTACCTGCTCCCTCGGTGGTCAGGGGAACAACCACATCAGCGCGGTTGTCTCGCATATCTTCCACCGCGGTGTCGACGCGGACCTGATACCCGCTATCAAACAACGAATCGTCCAGATCCATGGTCATTTTCAGGGTTCGGCCACTGGTGACGCTTGCACCGGTCAACCCGTCATATTCGGACCGGTTCATGCCGCTACCTCTGGCCCAGTCCCGCAGATGCTTGTAGTACTTGCTTTTTGTCCCGGCAATCCAGAGTGTGCCCTGATACACGCCGTTCGAATCGGTGAGGTAGATCGCCATGTACGCGCCATCGCCACGGTAGTTATTCAACTGGGTGGTGAACGTTACTTCCCTTGCTTGCGCGTAGGCCGGAATGGCCAGCACCAACACAAGTCCAAAAATAAAAGACAGTTTTCTCATACTCTTATCTCCTTTACGGCCCGTCATAGCGGGCCAGCGGTTTACTGAACGGTCACATCAGGACGACTCTTCACAATGCCGTTGCCCGGCAAGGGCCTTTCGCCAGACACCTTGTCCTTATTCCGGTAATTGCCGTCCTTCCGTCCGTTACGGTCGTCGTATTCATCGTCCTCATCGTATTCGTCGTCCTCATGCTCCATCTCCCTGAGTTCCAGAGATGAGGGAGCGAAACTGGCCTCTACTCGGTTGCCTTCGTTATCCCGTCCCTTCGCTTCATAACAGCCGTCGTCAACCTTTATCCGGTAAACGGTCCAGCCCTGGGCTTCGAGTTGCTGCCGCAGGTTCTCTCGTGGCTGCCAGCCTGAAACCGGGTCATCGCAGTCATCATCGGCAAGCGTCGCCCCACTCAAAAGCAACATTGAGAGGGCCAGTGCAATAGATGTGGTCTTCATGTTCGTCCTCCTTATTTTCGTTGTACCCAATGTATCCGGCGTTCCTGACAACAGGCTGAACGAACTGAAATATCTTCGTTAATTGGGCGCAATGCCGGTGGAAAGGATTTCAGGCTGCTGTCAGGATCGAGCTGTAGTATCGTTGCCAAATCACCGGTTTAAGGACGAGACATGCGGGTGTTATTGGTGGAAGACGCCACCGGACTGGGAGAGGCAGTTCAGGAGCAAATCAGTGAAGATGGACACGCCGTGGACTGGGTACAGAGTCTTGGGTTTGCCGAAACCAGTGTCAGAACCACAACCTACGACCTGGTGCTTCTGGATCTGATGCTGCCAGATGGCCATGGCATCGACTTCCTGAGGAAACTGAGACAGGCCGGTAACGCCACGCCCGTGATCATTCTTACCGCGCGTGACCAGGTCTCGGACCGCATCGACGGTCTGAACGCGGGTGCGGATGACTATCTGGTCAAGCCTTTTGACCTGACGGAGTTGTCCGCCCGCATAGCAGCGGTGGCGAGACGGTATCGTGGCAATCCGAACCCGGTTGTCTGTGTCGGCGATCTGAACGTTAACCTCGGTGATCATAAAGTGCTCCGCAACGGCCACTCCGTAGAGTTAACCGCCCGGGAGTGGGCGCTTTTGGAGGCCTTCATCCAGCACCCCGGGATGCTGCTTTCCCGCTCGCAACTTGAAGACAGGCTCTACGAGTTCGGTGCCGAGATTGAAAGCAATACCATTGAGGTCTATATCAGCCGGCTTCGCAAAAAACTGGGAAAGGACCTGATTGTGACCGTTCGTGGAATGGGCTACCGGTTGAAAACCTATGAAAGCTAGGCGCAGCCTGCAAAAGACGCTCAGCATCGGGCTCACCGTCGGCGTCACCTTGCTTTGGTTGATGGGAGTCACAGCCTCGGGCCTGGTCGCCCAGCATGAGATGAACGAGGTATTCGACAGCGCGCTGGAAGAAACCGCTCAGCGCATTCTCCCCCTTGCGGTTACTGATATCCTCAGCCGGGAATCCGGCGCTGGTCAAAAAAGAGCGCCGGCTATGGAAGACCATGAGGAGTACCTCACCTACCTGGTCCGGGACGCTTCGGGACAGATCCTGCTCCAGTCCCACGATACGGACATTTCGGTATTCGGTGCCCGCCCCAAAAAGGGGTTCTTTGATACCGCTACCCATCGGATCTACGGTGCATCTGCAGTCAGTGATACTCTTTTTATCGAGGTTGCCGAACCTCTGGCACACCGTCGGGAGGCAGCGTTTGAAGCTGGCCTCGCCCTGCTCTTACCGCTCTTGTTCCTGATTCCGGTCAGCCTGATTGGCGTGTGGTGGGCTGTCAGGTTCTCACTTCGCCGGGTTGTGGTTTTTCGGGAATCCCTGGAGTCTCGAGGGTCCGGGGATCTGTCATCTGTTTCCGTAGAGCAGCTCCCCACGGAGTTCGAGCCCATTGCAGCCTCAATCAACCGGTTGCTTGAACGACTTCGACGCGCTCTTGAATCGGAGCGGAGCTTTACCGCGAACAGCGCCCATGAGCTGAGAACTCCCCTCGCGACGGCGCTGGCGAAAGTCCAACGGCTGAAAACGGAGTTGTCGGAGGAAACCTCTCTCCAGAAAGCCTGTGAGATCGAAGATTCTCTTCGCGACCTGGCACGGCTATCCCAGAAGTTGTTGGAACTGGCGAAGGCCGAAGGCGGTGGTGTTCTGTCAGAGAAAGCTCAGGATCTCGTGCCAATCCTTCAAACCATCATCGGTGACTACGAACGATTGGAGCCAGGGCGGATCGACATACAGGTTCCGGATACTCAGGTTAACTCACTACTGAATCAGGATGCGTTTGCAATTCTGGTCAGAAACCTTGTTGAGAATGCACTCAAACATGGCGACACAGGGGCACCGGTCAGGGTACGCCTCTCCGCCGACGGAACCCTGAGTGTCGCCAATCGCGGTGACATTATTGCCCCGGATGAGCTGGCCCTGTTACGGAACCGGTTTGTTCGCTCCAAAACAGACGCACTTGGATCAGGGCTGGGGCTCGCAATAGTGGAAGCCATCGTCGAAGGCGCCGGGGTCCAACTCGCCCTTCACTCACCCGCTCAGGGCCAACTGGATGGCTTTGAAGCCGAACTGAACATAGTCATCAATCGATGACTGTCCGAGACATCGTGAGACCCCCTGTCACAATGACAGTGAGGCATTACCGGGGTACTGATAAATCCCCGGCCAGTTAACGCCGCAAAGGGCGTTTTTTCAGGAATGGCGTTTAACGTTGTTTGAGGCAGTAAACACTTTCCAGTCTACGACGTTGCCATCGGAATCAAAGTGAACATAGCCGCGGAAACTGGGATTATCTTCCCACGCTTTCACAAACCCGACCGTTTCGCCCGTTTGGGAGACCAGCTCATAGCCTTCGCTGTGATGGTGGCCGGCACCATTGTGGCTTACGTCAGATCGCTTAAGGGTAAGGGAGGAGTCGAGTGGAAAGGTGCTTTGAAGGAATTCCTGGATCATGGTCGCGCTCTCCTTTTCAGGTTGAACCGTTCTGGTTCTGGAGGTTGCAACACTATAGGCCGATCTGGATGTGGGGGATACAGATCCAAATCAATTCTTTTAGACTTTTTAGGGATAAAAGCCTTTAAGAACAAACGCATATTTCATTTCGATGACGGCCATCTCGGCTCTGACGCGGATTGGAGCGGCAGAAACCGGGGCGGAGTCCACTTGATCAATTGACTACTCCGCCCTGTGCCCCGAGGGGTCTATCAGAACTCCCAAAACGGGGTATTCAACCTTTTTGCAACAACTTCCGGTGAAAACCCGACGTCGTTTAGCAAACGGCTATCCATAGTAGTAACGAGGTGAACGAAGTTGCGCTTCATTCGCCAACCTTTGTAAAGCGATGCTGCTCTTTTCATTTTGCGTCTCCAGATTCAGGGTTTAACTGTTCCGGTTATCGTTAACCGGGATCAAGTTTGATTAGCCACCTATTCTAATGACCTGGCAGCCTTTCCTGAATACTTGGAAACCCCTATCTGGCGCGCTTTTCAGCGTTTTCCGGAAACTTTTTGTTGCGCCATTTTCAGGAAGCTTCAGCGTTTTTTATCAGCGCTTGATAAAGATCATCTTTCAGCTGAGCCCGTTGCTGTTTCATCCGGTGGAGTTTGTCGTCTCCGACGGGGGCGTCTCTTTTTTCAAGTCCTTCTATTTCCTGATCCAACTCTGCGTATCGTTTGAACTTCTCATTGAATTTCAGATCGTTTTGTTTCAGCTCGTCTATCAGATCCTTGTACTGCGGAAATTCATTGTGAAGTTCGTGGTTGGATATTCCCATCGTGGTTCTCTCCTCTTGGTTACAAAGTCGGATCACTGTCTACTTCATGATAGTCGAGCGTGCCAGTTTCGGTGGGTCTTTGACAAATCGCTAATAACGCACGACGGTTCATAGGTATAGCATGGAGGGACGATAAACAGTTACGCCTCGGGACTTTCACGAATGACGTTTGCACGAATTACCGGCACCGGTTCTTACCTGCCTGACAATATCGTTACCAACAAAGACCTGGAAAAGATGGTCGACACCACTGACCAGTGGATTCGTGAACGCACGGGTATCGAGCAGCGACATATTGCAGTTGAAGGTCAGACTACAGTCGACCTTGCAGAACACGCCGCCCGCAATGCAATAGAGGCCGCAGGTATTGATGCCAGGGACATCGACCTGATCGTTTTTGCTACTTCCACCCCGGACAAAATCTTTCCCAGTTCCGCCTGCATTCTCCAGGCGCGGCTCGGCATTCATGGCTGTCCTGCTTTTGATATTCAGGCGGTTTGCAGTGGCTTTGTTTATGCCCTCGCCACCGCGGAGAAGTTCATCAAAACCGGAACCAGCAAAAAGGCGCTGGTGATAGGCGCTGAGGTGTTCTCTCGTATCATCAACTGGGAAGACCGCGGCACCTGTGTGCTCTTCGGTGATGGCGCTGGCGCCGTGATCCTGGAAGCCGATAACGAAACCGGCATCCTTTCGACCCATATCCATGCCGACGGTCAGTACGAAGAACTTCTTCAAGTCCCGTGTGGTATCGCTGATGGCTACGACCAGGTCAAAGCCGGGCGAGCCTTTGTGGAAATGAAAGGCAATGAAGTCTTCAAGGTCGCTGTGAACACGTTGGGCAAGATCGTGGATGAGACCCTGGCGGCCAATCAGATGGAAAAGTCTGATATTGACTGGCTGGTACCCCACCAGGCCAACCTGCGGATCATTTCCGCCACCGCCAAGAAGCTGAACATGTCCATGGATCAGGTGGTGGTTACCGTCCAGGAGCACGGCAATACGTCGGCAGCTTCAATTCCCCTGGCACTGGATGCCGCCGTTCGCGACGGCCGCATCAAGCGCAACGAGGTGATCATGCTGGAAGCCTTCGGCGGCGGCTTTACCTGGGGATCCGCCCTGCTCCGCTACTGAGCGCTCAGAAGTAATCGAACTCAAGTCGCTGGTAGACTCGCCCTGCGTTTTTACCAGCCAACTCCTCAAACGTGTCCAGATAGGCCCACTCCGACTGGTCTATGTTGTATGCCTCATCCAGACCGCCGCCACTCTCAAGAATCTCGATAACCGCACTTCTTAAAAACACCAGGTACCCTCTGGTTTCCCGGGCGACGACATCCAGCGTGGTCGGCTCGCCATGCCCAGGTATAACGATCCCGGTATTCAGCTCACTCATCTTGTCGAAGGACTCGATCCAGGCACCGGTGTCCGTATCATCAAAAACCGCCAACAATCGCTGGTGAAACCCCAGATCACCGGTGATCAGAAGTTTGTCCTGAGGTATCCAGAGCGCGATGTCTCCTGGTGAATGGCCCGGACCAAAATAACGCAGCTCGATTTTCACATTCCCCATATCCAGGTCATATTGGTCGGAAAATCCAATGTCCGGAACCGCCACGTAGGTGCCTTCTGCCTTTTCCCTGTTCCGGCTTTCCATGGATGCCAGTTTGAGATCACCATGCTCCCGGAACTCTTCTATCGCTGACTCATGAGCAATGATCGGTACGCCCTGATCCCGCCAGTAACTGTTTCCGAGCATGGCGTGCCCCTGGCCGTTTTCATTGACCACGAACTTGACCTGTTTATCCGTTACGCTTTGAATCGAATTATGAAAGGCCTTGGCGAGAAGGTAGTTATCGCCTCCATTCATCACTACCACGCCCTTGTCGGTAATGATGAAACTCAGATTATTGTTGTGGCCGTTATTTTCGTATGTACCCGGTGCTGTCTCGCCAATTGCGGAGTACACCCGGTCTGATACCTTGATCAGCTCAAGCTGGTCCGGCACCCCTGACTCTGCGGCAAACACCAGAATCGGGACGAAAAGCATCAGCCCTGAAAAGAAATTGCGTAATGACATTGTCCGTACCTCATCCATACATCGCCCAATTACTCTGGTGACCGGAAAACCGCCTGCGATAGCGCCAGATCGTCCGGAAGACCAACGATCTTTCGAATCTCTCCACGTTCATCTCGGTACAGAACCGAAGGTGTCGCTGATACTGCAAGCGCCTCCATCAGCTGGTTGTTATTCCGGATTTTGACTCGGAGTGGTTCTGGAATGTTTTCCGCCGTCTCAAGCCAGTCTTTAGGAAACTGGCTGTCGTGAAAATCAAGCTGAGCCACCGGATCGTCTGAGGCGATCACACTTGCTGCCTTGGCCAGGCTGGACGGCTGAATGATGCCAACCATGATGTGTCTCAGCTGGATACCGCGATTCAGAAAAGCCTGAGCCTTTTCTCTGAACACAATGCAATAGCCGCAATTGGGATCGGTGAAAACGTAGACGATGCGTTTCGCATCCTCGGGTCCTTCTGGAATCCATGTTGCGCTTTCCAGTTTCGCCCAGGCCGCCGTCAGATCCGTTTTCGGCAACCAGGCGCGAATATGATCTGCGCTCAGGTCCTGCCCAAAGCCGTCCACCATTTTGCCGATAACGACATGTTCACCATCCGGCATCAGGTAAAGCGAAACCGGATGACCGTTCCGACGGCCAACGTAGCCCTCTACGCCACCCGGGGCACTGAAGCTCGCCTCAACCTTCAGCCCTTCGTCAATCAGGATCTGCACCGCGTCCGGGTACTGACCAAACGCTACCCCGGGCAACCATATCAAAAGACAAATAGCTTTAAGAGATTCGCGCACTATATTGTTTTCGCTATTTTTTATTTCGAATTTCGCCTGCTAAAATGACGCCATTTCGAGATCCATTTCAACGGCATCCACACCTGCCTGGGCACAGTTTTCATCAGTCTCGCCGGAGGGTGCTCCACTCACACCGACACCTCCAATCGTCTCACCGCTCGCCTGTATGGGGACACCACCTGCAGACAAAAGAACCTTCTCAACCTTGCCAACGGAAAATGGTCCGGTGAAACGGTCTTCAAGCGCCGATGTGTTACTTGCGAACGTCATGGCTGTGTAAGCCTTTCGGTAGCTGACTTCCAGCGAAAGATCCATGGCCAAAACATCACGCAGTACCACTTGTGGGTGGCCTCCGCGATCAACCACGGTGACAGAAACCTGGACGCCCTGCTGCCGGCATGTATCAATAGCGGTTTTGGCGATGGTCAGAGCGGTGTCCATGGACAAACGCTTGAGTTCAACCATCACCGGCTGGTCTGTCTCGGCAGCATTGGTCAGTCCCGTTGCGGCCATAGCTGCTGTAAGCATCAATGTTGATAGTGTCGAGCGCATTGTTTGTTTCCTTTACCGGGCCCCGTATATCAGGGGCGGACCAAAACGTATCCTTGTTCAACTCTCTCAAGAATATGGGCAACACCTACCTGCACAGGCAGACTTTGCGGATGGAGCTCAGGTCTTTCACCAGTCGTCCTCTCGATGGTGTCTATCGTATTCATGCACACCGAAAACCTAACCCCCTGGGCCATCAGGCTGCTGATCTGTTCCCGGTGCTCGTTGTCGGCATAAAGCAGTCGAACGCCCGGCCCGAATACTGTGATCTCGATATCAATCAGGTCCAGATCGTAATGCTCCAGAAGGTTGCCAGCCACGCTCAGGACGATTGACTGCTTATCCGGATCGCTATCGCTCAACTGGAGAAGCAGAAACTTTTCGGCGAAAGGTTTATCCGGGTTCAAAGGCTCATCGGCATGGAGGTTCATCCCGGCTGATAGTAGAGTCATAAAAACCAGTAATATCAAACCAATCCGTGGTAAACCTCGAATGCTTCTCATGATGGATAATCTTCCAGTCCCGGATTACCCTCCACGTTTTTAAGGCGCGGCGTATTAAACTTGGTAATCTTGACGGTTTTCTCCGATCTCAGATAATCAGCGACCACATCCCAGATCGGTCGACCAGGCGCCTTCGAGTTTACGGTTGCCCAGCCGGCCACTTTATACATCTTGTCGGCTTGAATGAGCTCTCCGTTATCCAGGCGCATATCGGAAATCCGGCCATTCATACTGCCTGTCGGATCACAGGTGTAGTCGAGGCCACCGACCCGCACCATATCACCACCCTGCTGGTAGTAAGGATCCTTGTTGAACAGGTTATCCGCCACGTCTTCCATGATCAGCTTCAGGTCGGCGCCCGACATTTCACGCACATAGGTTTCAGGATAGGTAATCGCAGTTGCGTTCATCACATCGTCCATTGTGATTGCGTCCCCAGGCAGAACAGTGGTGCCCCAACGGAATCCCGGTGACAGGGAAATCTGCGCATCCAGAACCTTTCTCTGGGCGTCACAGATCACCTGGTCCATAGTTCCGTTGAAGTTGCCCCGGCGGTAAAGCAACTCGTCTGCGATAGCGAGCTTCTCACCGAGCTTGTCCATATAGGGCGCTCGTACCTCCTGGATAAAGCTGCTCATCGCTGCGTCCGGCTTGATCAGATCCGAGAAAACCGGCAACAGTTTGTATTCATATCCCCGCACTCCGCTGTCTCCGATATCCAGATCCAGCACAGCCACATACTTGCCATTGGTGCCGGCGTTACTGACCAGGGTCTTACCACCGGAGTTCTTGACGACAGTCGGCTGCGGTACTGCGTCGTGCGTATGGCCACCGAGAATTGCATCGATACCGCTTACCCGGCTAGCCATTTTCAGGTCTACATCCATGCCGTTATGGGAAATAACGACGACGGCATTAACCTTTTCGGTTTCCCGGATTTCGTTAACCAGCGCCTGCATCTCGTTTTCCCGAATACCAAAGCGCCAGTCAGGAATGAAATAGGACGGATTGGCGATCGGCGTGTACGGAAAGGCCTGGCCAATGACTGCAACACGCTTTCCACCAAGCTCACGGATCGAATAAGGTTTAAAAACCCGACCACTCGCTTCGTCAAAAGACTCGGCACCCATAAACATGGCTTCGTCCGACAAAAAGATGTTCTGGGCCAGAAACTCGCCCTTGAAACCGTTTATGTTTTTCCGGATTTGTTCTTCCGGGTAAGTGAACTCCCAATGCCCCGTCAAAATGTCGATGCCAAGACGATTGCTGGCTTCTACCATATCCTCGCCCTGGGTCCAGTAGGCGGTTCCTGATCCCTGCCACAGATCCCCGCCATCGAGCAGCAAGGAATTGCCCGGCCCCGCTTGCTCGCGCAACTGGTCGATAAGCGTTTTCAGGTGGGCAAAGCCGCCCAGGCGGCCATATTCCTGTGCAGCTTCCTGGTAATTCAGGTAGGTAAAAGCATGGGACCGTGAGGAATTTGCAGGGATCCCGAAGTGCTCAAGGAAATGCGAACCCACAAGGTGGGGCGCCTTGCCCCTGCTGGGGCCGACCCCGAGATTCACATTAGGCTCACGAAAGTACACCGGTGATAGCTGGGCGTGAATATCTGTCAGATGCAGCAGCCGCACATTGCCATACTTCGGTATGTCGTACAGTCCCTCTCCCCCTTTCGCCAGAGCAAGTTTCGGGGCAAGGCCGGCAATGGCGGCTGCTTGCATGGCTAACAGAAAATCTCGGCGGGAAATCGACACTGTCTTTTCCTCTCTTTGTCTTTGTCTTTGTTGGAATCGACGAGCAATCCCTGCGACCTGGGCGGAGCCCAGGACACAGGGTCTAGCTGTTTTGCGGGGGAGCTCTAGCCGCCTAGCGCGACGTTACGCCAGGCTTCTCCCTGATCCTTTCGCTGGGCAACGGACTCCTTCGCCAGCTCCACGGCCTCGCTGGCCATGGTTTTCGCTTTGTCGTAATCACCGTTCTCGGCCGCGGACTTGGCGGCTTTGAGCCGGTCTGATGTCGTCGTCCACTGGAAGTTTCCAGCATCCTCATGGATGCTCTCAGCCTCCGAGTAAATCGCTTGAAAATCCTCTTTGGGCCCTGCCTGGACCGAAAGGGATATACCAAAGGCCAGGAACGCACTGAGTGTCAGTAATGATTTATTCATTTCAATTCTCCCAACTCCGTTCCCGATTATGGGCGTGTGGCCGGACCAACCACTGGCAGGCCGTTGCTCATGTAGGTCAGGAAGTACTCAAGGTTCCGGTACTCCAGACTCTGAGGTGGTAAGGGCTCAGCACGAACGTTGTTATTACACCCGGCGAATCGGCGGTGCAAAGTGCCCAGCTCGCCCCACTTCGAACGATGAACAGGGAAGTTGGAGGGCTGCCCCAGCGCCGGTGAAAGCAGGTCTGCACGAATCCAGTTGCCCGGGTTTTGTACGTGGCAGCTGGCGCAGGAAAAGTTCAGCTGGCCTCTGCGACTGTAATAGAATTCCTTACCATCCTTATAAGCCGCCATCGCCGCCGGTTCATCCGGAACCTTGATATCGAACGCCTTGCCCTCAGAGGTCGAAGCCATGTACGCCGAGATTGAGGCAATATCCCCTTTCTTGTATCTCAGGGGCTTCTCACCATTTGCCTCCCGACAACGGTTGATGGCCAGCTCGAGCGTTATAACTTCCTTCTTCTCCATATCGAAGTAAGGGTAGTTCTGACGTATCCCTATGCCGCCATTCTCGAAACAGCTTGCATAGGTCTTGCCATTGGCAAAGGGTGTCTCAAACATCTCCTGGCCTTCCGCTACCGCGAACTCATAGGGCGGAAAATCCTGTAACGATTCCCACTGGGACCGTCGGTCTTCATCCAGTGCGTACTGACCGTTGACGAATTCCTTGAACGGAACGTCGGGGAATCTCTGCTTGAAGTACTCAACCGCTGCTTTCCGGTCTTCTTCCGGCGAACTTGCTGCCAGTGCCTGTGGCAAGACCATTGCCGCTCCCAAGGCGACCAGGATGACTTTCGCTTTAAGCATGTCCAATCCTCCTCTGCGGCGGTGCAAAACCCCGGGGCCTTGTCCGCCAGCAACCTTTAGCCGATCGTCGCTGTGGTTGAATCACTCTCGCCTTTGTTATCCACCCAGCTGATCGTGAGCTTGTCTCCTTTCTTGGCACCCTCGAACCGGCACTCAAGAAACGGATCCTTTGAAACGGCAGGTCCCCAATGGGCAACAAACACGTCTTTACCGTTATGGTTAATAGTCAACACCTGAATGAAGTGAGCGGGAATCACATTTCCGGCGGAGTCCTTGACGAACCCCGAATCCATTGGATGCCGGACCAGGGCCTTGAGTGACGTTACGCCACCGTTTTCTACTGCACGTACTCTGATACTGGAAGCCATTCTTTCTCTCCTGTCCCTCTAGCGATCAACCACCGCAGCCGCCGACGGTCACTTTCACATTCTTGGTGGCCCTGTAGGCCTTGCCATCGGAAATAACCACCGCTATGACGTCTGTGGTCTCGGCCATTTTCAGCCGGTTAGATACAAACGGTAGCGCCCCCTCAGGGATCTTGAACGATGCCGCCAGAGCGTTCGGGTTCTGCGCAACCAGCAATGCAATACTCGTCACATTTGGCAGTGTGGTTTCGACCGTTACCGGCACCACTGCGCCGTTTTGAGCAATGGTTGGCAGATCCACAGAAATCTTGTCAGATTGTTCTGCGTCCATTCCATAGAGCTCAGAAATCGTTTCGTCGACACCCGGCGTGTTGAACGCTTTTTTAGGCCAGTCGCCTGCGTCCGGGGCCGTCGCGGCCTCAACCCGAAGCGGTACAATTCCGGAACCCAATGCAAAGCCGGCAACACCTACGCCCAGCACTCCTTTCAAAAAGCCTCTTCGCCTTTCGTCAATCACGGCAACTCCTCCTCCGCTATTACAGCGTATACAGATAATCGATAATCCGGTTGATCTCTTCTTTACTCAGGATCGTGTGACGCCCGAACGGAGGCATCACCGTCACCGGATTGAACTTAGTTTCGTCCCAAATTCGTTGGAACAGCATTTCCCGGTCCGGAAAGCGCGTTTCCATATCCGCCAGGGCCGGTCCGATAGTGCCAGTCAGCTTACCGTCATCCATCTTGTGGCAGGCCAGACAGTTTCCGTCTTTGCGACTGAACGCCAGCTCCTTGCCCCGATCAATCTCAGCCTGTGTCGGCCCTGCAAAGACCGACGGTGTGGCGCTCAGTGCGAGCGTGGTTAAACACACGGAAATTAACCCTTTACGCATCACTCAATCCTCCTCGGCACGTTTCAAGTGGCCCCGCCTCTTCAGTTATTACTCTGTAAGCCCCTTGTCGAGCGGGCCGGTCGTGCTTGGTGTCAGATTCTTGCCCACTGCCGAATCCTTTATTTCCACCTCACCCCTGCAATTCTTCATACAGCGTTCGTTACGGATTTCAGGTCGCGGGTCTTCCCAGATAAACCCATCTTCGTTGGGCATTTTCACTTTTGGCAGCGTATCGCTGTTGGCGACAAAATCTCCGTCGACGATGTAGTTCAGGTTGAGAACATAGGCTGTCAGGGCATACACCTGGTCATCGGTCAGAGACTGCGGCGCAAAAAATGGCATGGCTCTGTGAATGTAATCCCAAAGGGTACTGGCGTAGGGCCAAAAACTGCCCACGGTCTTTTCCGGGCGATCCTCAGCGAGGCTCCCATCACCGCCAGCAAGCTTGGGGAACCGCCCCATACCTTCACCGAAAGCTCCATGACAGGATGAACAGTATGTTTCGAAGACGTTCATGCCTTCGTCCACGGTGCCACTGCCTTTCGGTAGTCCTTTCCCATCGGGACGAACATCAATATCCCACCCGGCAATCTGATCCTCAGTCGCAGGCTCGCCATAGCCGTAATGCCCGGCTGGTTCGGCATGGCAAACCGCTGTCAGAGTGACTAACAGCACCCCGGACCCGAGACTGGCCAGGATTCGCGAAGATTTATCAAAGCTGAACATTGTTCACACTCCCATCTGGCTTCACCTGCCACGTCTGGATCGCATTCTTGTGGTATATCGAATTTGTGCCGCGAACCTCTTTAAGCTGAGCGAGTGTGGGCTGCACATAACCGGTCTCATCAATGACGCGGGACTGCAGCAGCGCAGGATTGCCGTCCCAGCTCCACTCGAGTGAGAATCGCGTTAGCGACTTCGACATCACCGGTTCCCGCAGTCGCGCCTGTGTCCAGTTGCGTCCGCCATCCACGGAAACGTCCACTGCCTTCACCTTGCCTCGCCCACTCCAGGCAATGCCTTCGATCTGGTAAATACCACTGCCGCGCATAGGCATTTCCGGGCAAGGCGAAGTAATGACCGACTTGGCCTCCATGACCCAGGTGAATCCATGCGCCGTGCCGTCCGACATCAGGTCGGTGTACTTTGAGGTTTCTTCCCGTTGCATCCATGGTTTGTCACCGACTTCCAGACGACGCAACCACTTCACATGGGTATTGCCTTCCCAGCCAGGAACGACAAGTCGTATCGGATAGCCCTGTTCCCGCCGTAGTGCCTCGCCATTTTGGGCAAAGGCAACGATGACATCGTCCAGGGCCTTTTCCATCGGGATACTGCGGGTCATAGCAGCACCGTCGGATCCCTCAGCCAACAGCCATTTGCCTTCCGGCTTCATGCCTACTTCCTGCAACAGGGTTGAAAGCCGGACGCCAGTCCACTCCGCACAGCTCACCATGCCATGCAGGAACTGAAGGGAATTCAACTGCGCACCGCGCCATTCCATCCCTCCGTTTGCGGGGCATTCAATAAAGTTGATCTGCGAGACACTGGGAAACCGCTGCAGGTCTTCCATGGAAAGGATGATTGGGCGCTCGACAAGACCGTGGATCATCAGACGATGCTGCTGGGGATCCACTTCCGGTCGGCCAGCATGGTGGCGCTCAAAGAACAGGCCATTCGGTGTGATAATGCCTTTCAGATGCTGAATCGGCGAGAAACTGATGGAAGATGTCTTTTCAGCCGTAAGCCAGGGTACATTCCGTCTGATCACCTCTTTCTCGAATGGCGACGGAACACCATAGGGGTCGGTGACAACACCAGGCCCAAGCGAACGGGTCCATGACGGAATTTCAGGTGGATACTGGGTTTCTGCGGCACCAAGTCTTGGAGACATACCCGCGAGGGCTCCTCCGACCATGGCGCCACCAGCAGTGAACAGGCCGTTTCTCAGGAAACGCCGGCGTTCGTTCGAGGGTAAGCTGTTTGATTCTTCCAGAGCGATTCTGGAAATGTCCTGATTAAGCCGGCGGAGTTTGCCGAACATATTGTTATCCTCCTTTGGTGCCCTTTGCGAGCATTCGGCCAGCGTTCAGTTCGCAAACTGAAGGGCACACTTGTTGTTGGAGTTATAAGGATATAACTTATTTATAGCGGGCAAAGGCGACGGTTACAAGCACTTTTTTTTGTGCTTTGTCCTCCGGAGGCGATACCGGGTTTTCCGGTTGAAAGTTGTCGGAACAGAGAAAATCATAACCAATACAGATAGTTAAAAATCAATCAAAAACGGTCCGAGGGAAGAAAAATGAGCCAACACAAAGGAAAAACTGATGCTACTCTGATCGTTCTGGCGGCGGGACTGATACTTCTCCCCGGGACAGTTCTGGCCGAATCCGGTTCGCCCTACCCGGATATCTCAATCCCTTTTGGTGCTGAGACGATAAACGGGGAAGGTATTTACTTTTTCCAGGGACAATCGGGGGTGCCGGGCGAAACCAATCAAGGCTTTACCGCGAATGCCGGATTCGTAATAACCGGAGAGGGTGTGGTTGTCTTTGATGCCCTGGGCACGCCGAGTCTGGGCGACGCTATGATCCGGGAAATACGGAAGCTGACTGATCAGCCCATAACGCACGTGGTGGTCAGCCACTACCATGCCGACCACATATATGGCCTTCAGGCTTTCAAGAACCTGACGAAAGCCAAAATTATCGCCCAGGACAGCTCCAGCGGTTACATCACCAGTCCTGATGCGGAACAGCGCCTGGCCCAACGACAGCAGGCTCTGACCCCCTGGGTTAATGAGAAAACACGGGTAATTCCGCCAGACGTCACGCTTGCGGATGAAATGTTCCTGGAATCCGGTTCATACCGATTCAGTATTTACCATGCAGGCCCTGCGCACTCGCCCGACGACAGTATGATGATGGTGGAACCCGCCGGAGTGCTGTTTTCAGGCGATATCATCCAGAACGGCAGGGTTCCGTTTCTGAACAGTGACCAGGTTGATACCGAAAACTGGATGAAGGCTATCGAAAAGGTCAGGAAGCTGGAGCCAAAGATTTTGCTACCCGGCCACGGACCTGCGTCCCCGAACGCAATGGAAGCACTGGACTTCACCTATAATTACCTGTCTTTCGTGCGCAGCCAGATGAAGGATGCCGTGGAAAACTGGGTGCCTTTTGAGGATGCCTATCAGCAAACCGACTGGTCCCGTTACGAATCTTTGCCAGCTTTTGAGGCATCAAACAAGGCAAATGCGTACCGCGTTTACCTGGACATGGAAAAGGCTGCCCTTGGAAGTGAATGATCCGTATGCCTTTGACCAACAAGTGTTGTGTCGGGCACGCCCCATTCTGTACACTGTCTTTTTATACAGTATTACGCACATTCACTGCGAGGAACGACCATGGCGGTACAAGCAGTCTATTTTTCTGATAGGGACGGCCTGGAAATGGCACTTAAACATCCTGATACGATGCTCTTCACTTCAAAGGCAGACGCGGACGCAAGAGACAAGATCCTGGAGCTGGCGGAAGAAATTCAGGTATTTCTGACCCGCAAGGTGGAAGGACTGAGTGA
Source organism: Marinobacter sediminum (assembly GCF_023657445.1). Lineage (NCBI taxonomy): Bacteria > Pseudomonadati > Pseudomonadota > Gammaproteobacteria > Pseudomonadales > Marinobacteraceae > Marinobacter > Marinobacter sediminum. Next base: position 1,355,360 of record NZ_JAGTWY010000001.1, read on the forward strand.
CGAGCAGGCGGAACTCTGTGCCATGGCGATTGCCGAGGAGAAAGACCTGTTCCAGAAAGCTCTGAAAAAGCCGGAACTTCTGAACGCGGAGCAGGAATAATAGAAAACCGGGCAGCGAAACTGCCCGGTTTTTTTACCATGTTTGCCAATTGCCGTTTTTATACTGCTCCACCCCCTCCCCGGCAAACCGGAACAACCACAACCACCGGTTTTCAACCAGTCTTGCCACGTCAGGCTGCCCGGCGATAACCTTCTCAATACTCTGACGCGAGGCGTCGATGAAGACGCTAAGCCTCACTGGCTCGTGGCGCCAGTTCTGACCGTCGTGGACTGACTGGTGTGAAAGACCAATCCGCAGATCCGGATCGTTGCCTTCGATTACACCAACATTTCCACCCACAACCGAATGAAGCAACTTGTTGCCCGCGCCGAAGGTATCCGGGGCCGCTACCGAACCCAGGTACTGCAGATTGATCCAGCTGGCGACAACCATCGGGGCGGTCATCAAACTCTCAAGCACCTTGGCCTTGGGGTCCAGAGATTCATCGTAGTCGTGGAGGAATGTGCGTCCAGCCAGGTTCAGCCCTCTCGTACGGTGTCGTTTTGCAAAGACAATTGCGCCGTTGTTGGCCAGCCCCCACTCAGGCCGCACTTCCGACCAGTTGACTGTTCGTTTATCCATTTGCTGTGAGAGGCTGTCATCGTCCAGTCCATTGAGGCCCAGCGTTACCGCCCGTTCACGACGTGTTCGTTTGGCCGCCTCAGCAAAGCCGCTTTCAAGTTTGGCGAGTTTCGACAGATAGCTGTCTGGAATGTGTTCCCTGTCCAGAACGGTCACCTGGTCGGTCACCGTGCAATGTTCCGCGGCAATCGCAAGTGTGAAATCTGGAATCCTTATCCCGCGCGCCGCCAACCCTGAACGCACAGCGGTATCATTGATCAGCCTGGCTGCGAGACCGGCATTTATACCGCCGTTCTGACCGCCACACGCCCCGCAGGCGAGGCCTGCCTGATGGGGGTTATTGTCGGTATGGCTGCCATGGCCAACGAACGCCAGCAAACCGGCAAACCCGGAGGTGAGCGACATGCCGCGAAGCAGTTGTTCCGCCAGATCGACCTTTTCAGTATCAGATACGGGATCGCCCCCATGACGATGAAATAGCCCGCTGTTTAATGAACCCGCTGGGGTCATCGTCCCGCTGTTCAGATTCAGACTGTCGCGCACCAGTTTCCACGCCCAGGCAATCCCGGTTGTTTCAACCAGAGTGAAACTCGACAAGCTACTGTACTTTGCCTTGCGGACAGTCTGACGGGCCATCTCGCGCTGATCAGAGGCGCGGCTCTGGGCCAGGTCTTTCTCCCGGTCACCGGTGGAATCTGCCAACCGGTAAGCGGGGGCAAGCAGCCCCGGGAGCCTTGGCATATCGCCCTCCGGCCCCAGGCTCTGATGAGTCACTGGCATCCCGAAAAAACCGGCAAATCCGAGGGTCTGTGCGGTTGGGCATACCGATTCAAGATGACGACGCATCAGCTCGGACCGAACATCGATACAAAACGCTGCCTGAAACTCGGTACTGGCAGTATCCGCCGACGTTGCACCGGATTTGTCGCTGCCATCGGTCAGCGTTTGAATCAACGTGCGTTGATAGCCCAGCTCATAAGCCCGATGCCATACCCACATGAGCTCCTCGCCGGATTGCGGCAATTTTCCCCGATGTTTCACCCAGGCCGTCTGCCATTGGTGTCGCTGCTCCGGGGATGCCAGCGTTACTCCGAGTGCTTCCCACACCAGCAAAATTGCGAGCAGTTGATCACACAGTCCTGACTCAGTGCCCTCGAGCTCTGCTCGCCAATCAATGCCTTTGCACCAGGAACTCCAGCCAACCAGCTTGAAGAGCAGGCGCTGGGCCAGGGCTTCAAGATCCTCTCCCGAGAGGTTCAACACACTTATTGCCCAATCGGTCGCTTCGGGCGCGTCTTTCGGTAAGCTTTGAACCAACGACCTGGCCCCAAACAGTCCGGTTCTCCGGTCCAGCAATAGATCATTCCCGGTCTGTTCCAGCCAGCTTTCAAACAGGCTATCCGGGCTGATTCCCACCAGCCACCGCGATTGGCGTGAGTCAAAGAAAAGTCCGCACGCGCGGGCAACCTGCTGCCGCACAGCGTCTGTCGGAACCTGTTTGCCAGTGCCGAAGACCAGATCAAGAATCGAAGGCGCCCCCGCCTTGGTGCTGACAGATTCTCTATCCAGCATCGCAAGCAGAGTTTTCAGCTCCGTCCTGATACCGGATTCGCTCATTGCGTCACGGACATCCTCTTCCCGAATTCGGCCACCGACCCATGCGTCACGGTAAAACACTGAAGGCATTAGCATCGACGTGCTTGCTTTGGCGCCCGGGATACCGACGGCACGTTCCGCTGGCAGATGCCGCAGACCCCACCAGGGATTCACGGCAATCCAGCGATCCAGCGGCCATGACGGCGGGATAATGGATGTTGCGCGCGCCAGTGCCTCTGTTTGATCCACCTTTAAAGCCGGCTTTCCGGAGCGGGATACGAGGGCTTGATTCATGACTTTTCTCCCAGTATTGATGCTTCTTTTTCTTCGGTTCCGCGACCCTGCTTGAACGAATCCAGGTAGTCCGAGAGGCGTACCGTAATGTGGTCAAAAGGCAACATCAGATAAAACCCGTTGCTGACATGAAAGCGCAGTGTTTTCACCATCGGACTCTGTGGTTTCATCAGCATCATCAGGGACAGGAGCCCCAGGGAACCCACCACCATCAGCCCGATCATTACGCCAGCGAGAGGCAACTCAAAGCCAGGCTGCTGGATAATGACAGGCCCCAGCATCCAGTGGACGATTCCATACAGGGGCACCAGAGAGACTGCCAGGCAGCTCAGGGCCAGTTTGCGCAGCGAGTGAGTGGCTGCCGGAAGGCCGAGTACGGCGCCGAGGACGGCCATAACCAGCATCGCGCCCAACACCGGATTGCTTTCAACGAGACCCGGGGTAAGCCAGAGAATGAATGACGCCGTGCCTGCGGCCGCCATGCTCCACGTCAGGCGAACCCTGAGCTCTGCCTCTTCAAACGGTGCCACTCTGGATGCGGAAACTGTGCGCCCCGAAGCAAGAAAGGAGTGCGCCTTGTAGAGCGAATGCGCAAGCAGGTGCAGAAACGCCAGGGTGTATGCGCCCATGCCAATTTCGAACAGCATAAATCCCATCTGCGCTGAGGTAGACCAGGCGAGCGCATGCTTCACAGAAGCCTGACTCATCATCGTCAACACCCCGACAACCGCGGTGATTCCACCCACCGTCAGGAGAATCAGGTGCCCGACTGTAAAGCCATCAAACACCGGGAACAGCCGAAGCCACAGGAAGCCTCCCAGATTGATCACACCTGCATGAAGCAAGGCCGAGACGGGCGTTGGCGCCTCCATGACACGAAGCAGCCAGCCGTGGAATGGCATCTGAGCGCACTTGAGGACAGCCGCCACAGCGAGAAAGACGGAAGCCCACTCAAGAGCCGGAGAGCTTTGCAGCGCGTCGCCGGCCGAAACAAGCATGACCGGTAGGTCGAAGGTTCCGTAGTGAAGATACAGAAGCCATACACCGGCAATAACACAGACATCCCCCACGCGACTGACGATAAATTTCTGGAACGCCGCAAGGCGCGCTTCAGGCCTGTCGTTATAGAGGGTAAGCAGATGATGCAGGGCAAGGCTGACACCGATCCATGCGCCTGCAAGCACCAGAAGATTGTTGGTAAAAATCAGAAACAGAACACTGGCTAACGTCGTCAAAAACCAGGGTAGAAAGCGGTCCCGCACCGGATCGCCCCGCAGATAGTGCTCCGCGTACCGGAGAATGACCCAGCCAACAAAGGCAACCATTAACGCCATCCAGACAGCCAGCCCGTCCGGCTGCAGGCCAAAGCGGTGCCCAAGCTCCGGCAAGCCTGTATCCACTACCCAGGCATCCAGAATGAGAAGCAGACCAATCGCTCCCGTCGCCAACATCGAGAATGCCAGCAGCCGGCTTGCAGTCCGCCAGCAATGGTCTGTTTTTTGTGGATTGGTCGTCCAGCCACTGAACGCCGCCAGCAGGAGAAGTGAAACCGGCAAAAGCAGCCAGACCAGCAAAGCTGGCACGGAAAAAGCCGTCGCAATATCGTTCATATATGCCCCCTTCAAAGTTGTTACTACTTTGCCGGTAATGCATTAATATAAAAAATAGTTTATAAGGATCGTACTGTTCACTTTTTGGGAACGTAAACCAATGAAGCTGAATTACCATCACCTGTTCTATTTCTGGAACGTGGCCAAAACCGGTCATCTCACCCGAGCCGCAGAGTCTCTTCATGTTTCCCAATCGGCCTTGTCCGGGCAGATACGAAAACTGGAAGACAGTCTTGGATATGAATTATTTGTTCGGGAAGGTCGCCGGCTCAGGCTTTCCGAAGCGGGGCGAGTTGCCTTTGGTTATGCGGAAGATATTTTCAGACAGGGCGAGGAGCTGACAGCGTTGTTCAGTTCCGGAACCCAAACCAATCGTGAAAGCCTCAAGGTCGGTGCCGTCGCAACGCTGTCGAGAAACTTTCAGGAAGGGTTCCTTAAGCCGCTACTGGGACGCGAAGATCTGGAATTGAGCATTCAAAGCGGAACCCTTGAGGACCTGTTGAGACGACTCTCAGCCAACAGACTCGACCTTGTGCTATCGAACCAGCCCGTTCACGGTGATGAAGAAAACCCGTGGCGATCCCGGAGAATTGCCCGGCAGTCAGTGAGTGTAATCGGACCGCCAGGTGCCACGGACGCAAAAACCTTTCCTGAATTACTGACCGAACGAAGCCTGATCGTGCCAGGGCAGGAAAACAATATCCGTCACGCATTCGATCAGTTATGCGACTACCACAAGCTCAGCCCGCGGATTGTTGCCGAAGTGGATGACATGGCCATGATGCGCCTGCTGGCCAGGGATACCCGGCATTTTGCGGTATTACCGCCGGTGGTTGTCCGGGACGAACTTCAGGCTGGGAGCCTTTTTGACTATGGTGCCCTACCCGGCGTGTTTGAAGAGTTCTACGCTGTCAGCATTCGCCGCCAGTTCGAACCGCCGCTGCTGACAAGTCTTCTGTCGCAACCATCGGAAGAATTGCTGACCCGGTCTTCGAATTGGTCGTTCTGACCAACCGACCTGTCGTAAAAAGTCATCCAAGGAGTGGCCAAGGCCCCGTATACTCGTCTTATCACCATTAAAATAATAAAACGCCGGACAATGCTCATGACTCAGAATAACAAACCTTATTTTCCATCCATTGTGATTGTCGGGACCGGTTTTGGCGGTCTCGGCATGGCGATTCAACTAAAAAAAGCCGGCTTCCACGATTTTACGCTGCTGGAAAAAGCCGACCGCATCGGTGGAACCTGGCGGGACAACACCTACCCGGGTGCCGCCTGCGATGTTCAGTCTCATTTATACTCCTACTCCTTTGAGCCCAAACACGACTGGTCTTGTAAATTCGGACACCAGCGGGAAATTCTCGATTACCTGGAGCATTGCGTTCGCAAATATGGTCTTGCGGATCACATACGATTCAACGCCGAAGTGCAGGATGCCGCGTTTGATGAGGTGCTGAATCGATGGACCGTCACTCTCGAGCACGGTGAAACACTGACCGCCAACATCCTGATAACAGCGACGGGGCAGCTTAATCAGCCTGCCTGGCCGAAAATCAAAGGCATGGAAAGCTTTGCGGGCAGGATGTTCCACTCAGCCCGCTGGGATCACGAGTACGACCTGACGAACAAACAGGTGGCCGTGATTGGTACCGGTGCCAGTGCCATCCAGTTTGTTCCCGAAATTGCCAGACAGGTTAAATCCCTGTCTCTGTTCCAGCGCTCCGCCGCCTGGGTTCTTCCCAAACCTGACCGTAACTTCAAAGCCTGGGAACAGTTTCTTTTCAAATATATCCCTGCCTGGGACCGGTTATACCGCTACTACATTTACTGGAGAAACGAGAGTCGTGCCGTGGCCTTGATCAAGTTCAACGGGCTTCTGGAGGCCATTGCCAGCAAGGTGAGAAAAGAGGCGCAGAGGCAGGTAAGAGACCCGGAAAAACTCAAACACAGCATTCCGGACTATCAGATAGGCTGTAAACGAATTCTGATTTCCAACGACTGGTATACAACGATTAATCAGCCGCACGTCAATCTGGTCACTGACCCGATTGATCACATCGATAAAGACGGCGTGGTTACCCGGGACGGAAATCATTTCCCGGTAGACGCAATTATCTTCGGTACCGGGTTCAGGGCGTCGGAACTCCTCTCACCCATGACAATTCGGGGTCGCTCCGGAACTCAACTGAATGAGGCATGGAAGGATGGAGCATCCGCATTCAAGGGAATTACCGTCAGCGGCTTCCCCAACCTGTTCATTCTCTACGGCCCTAACACCAACCTCGGGCACAACTCCATTGTTTATATGCTTGAGTCACAATTTCGCTACGTACTCGATGCACTCAGCGCACTCAGGAAATACCCCGGCTCAGCCATGGATGTCCGAAAGGACAGACAGGATCGTTTTGCCGCCAAGATCCAAAGCGGGCTCAAAGGCAGTGTCTGGGAGTCTGGCTGCAGCTCCTGGTACCTCGACGCGAATGGCAAGAATACCGCCATCTGGCCAGGGTTTACATTTACCTACCGATTCGCGACGCGGCGGGTAGATACCGCCGATTACCAGTTTACCTACCCTGCCAATAAGGCCTGACCGGAGGTCAGATGATCCGCATTCAGCGAACCTGCTTGAATGCTGAGGGGATTCATAGGATGATTGGTTGATGGGTTAACAGGATCATAGACATATGCTTAAACGTATTCGCAAGGGTTCCCTGGTCGAAACAGCCATCGAGAGCCTCCGACATGCCATCGAACATCATCAGTGGGCGGTTGGCGACAGGCTGCCTGTTGAGTCCGATCTGTCGGATGCGTTGGGGGTAAGCAGGAATACCGTTCGGGAAGCAGTTCGGGTTCTGGCGCACGTGGGCATGCTTGAAACACGTCAGGGTGATGGTACGTATGTGCGCGCAACGCGGGATGCCGGGGAAACACTGCGGCGTATTTCCCGCACCCGGCTGGCGGATCAGCTGGAAGTGCGCATTATGCTTGAAACGGAAGCGGCCACTCTGGCGGCGTCCAGGAGGACGGATCAGGATCTTCGCGCCATGACCGACGCACTAGACGCGCGGGCACGCGCAGGCGATGACCTTCCCGACCGTATCCGGCATGACGAGACCTTTCATCACGCCCTGGTGATAGCGTCCCACAACTCGGCACTGGCAGAGCTGTACGACTATTTCTCCCATGCTATCAGCCAGACAATCGAACGCACCGAAACCGACGCCGACTTGCCGGAGCCATCCCAGGAAGAGCATGAATTATTGCTTGCGGCGATCCGCCGCCGCGATCCGGCCAAGGCCGAACAACTGGCCAGGACGCTGCTAAAACCGAGTCTTCAGGTATTGAAAAGGAAAGATTCCTGAATCATGAAATCGAAGATTGATACCTTCACCCTGCTTTTGCTCGGCGCCGTCGTACTGGCTTCAATCCTGCCGGTCACAGGCACTGCAGCCGACGTTCTGGCGACCGCAGGTACCGTCGCGGTCGCCCTGCTCTTCTTCTTTCACGGTGCAGCGTTGTCCCGCGAACAGATCATTGCGGGGGCCACGCATTGGCGGCTGCACATATTGATCACTTCCCTCACCTTCGTTTTCTTTCCCCTGGCGGTGTTGCCCATTAACAGCCTGAGCAGCTTTGCACCTTCGTGGATGCCTGCGGATTTGGGGCTCGGCTTTCTATACCTTGGCGTACTCCCTTCCGCCGTCTCCTCGTCCATTGCTTACACGGCCATGGCAAGGGGCAACGTGCCCGCTGCCATTTGCAGCGCTGCGGCTTCCAACGTGTTCGGCATGATGCTGACACCGTTCCTGTTGCTGTTATTGGTCAGTACGTCCGGTGCCGGGGAGTTTTCAGTGTCAGAGGCGTTGAAGGACATTACTGTTCAGCTGTTGCTGCCCTTTGCCGCGGGACATGCCATGCGCCCCGTGCTGGGCGGTTATCTCGCGCGCAACGAGAGCATGATGGCCCGCTACGATCAGTGCGTTATCTGGTTGATTGTCTATTCCGCCTTTTCCCACTCGGTGGAGAGCGGCCTCTGGCAGAATCTGCCAATCCACGCCATCGTTTTTGCGATCCTCCTCTGTCTGGGTCTGCTGCTTCTGTTTATGGTGATGGCGCGCTTTCTCGTGCGGCGGTTCGGCTTCAGTCTGGAAGACGAGGCCGCCGTCGTATTCTGCGGTTCCAAGAAGAGCCTCGCATCGGGACTGCCTATGGCAAAAGTCCTGTTTTCCGGGCACCCGGGTTTCGGCATGATTGTTCTGCCGATTATGTGCTACAACCAGATTCAGGTCATTGTCGGCGCCTTTCTGGCGCGGAAATACCGTGTGTTGATTGACGAAGAGGCCGCCCGGAGTGCGGCCTCAACCGCCACCCATCCGTCCAAACAGGGCAGCGAGAATAGCTAGCCCTACGATCCAGCCAACCACCGCCGGCCAGAAGTTGACCATTTGCGGTGGCTGGTCCTCCTCAGCCTCTGGCCCATCAGCCTCCGGGTAGTCCCTCTGATCCGCTTCCTCCGGGGCACGCTGCAGACTCGACCAGTCAAACCAGCTCCCCAGGAACTGGGTTACTGATTCCGGAAAGCTGCCATTCTCCGCCATCGGACGGATCTGTGGTTCCAGTTGTCGTGCAATCTCAGCGCGCAGCGGCGTCTGATCTGCCGGCGGCTCACAAAGGATGGCCTTCCAGATACCGGCATCCTTGCTTCGACCAGGATCGTTTAGCAACGCTTTGATCTGGATAACCACTTCGCGGACAACCTGACCTTCATTGCCATCCAGTGGCCGATCAGCTATCTCCCGATTCGTTTCATCAGAAGGCCCGGAGGCCGTATTCGTTGCTTCAGTCTCCGGTTGTGCTTCCGGAGCGACCGGGGCCTGGCCAGTTGCTTCCCTGAACGCCTGATCGAGACGGTGCGCCTCATCACCTGAAGCGAACTTCATTTGTCGCTCATAGGCCTGTTGTATCTGCCCATGGTCACCTGTGGGTTCAATTCCGAGGATTTCCCAGCAATTCATAAAGCTGTAACTCCCAGCCTTGATTTTCATTACATTTTCGAGAGACAAACAGTCTGTCGTCCCCTACGATAGACACAGACCAAAAAAATACAGTTCCAATTCTTTAGCCCGGCAGATTATAGAACGTCACCCATGAAAGTTTCGATAAAAAATAACTCAACCAGATCTCCCGAACCGCTGACCAAAAGCCTCGGTTTGACCCTTGCGATAATCTGCGCCGCTCACGCTCCCGTCTTTGCCCAATCGTCCGACCCTACATTGGCACCAGAGTTCCTTGCCTTCAACGGTGAACCGTCATTGCTACCCGAGGTCCTGACGACAACGCGACTCCGGCAGTCAAAACTGAAAGTTCCGGGCACTACAACGATTATTACGGGGGAATTGATTCGCGATCTCGGCGTCATGAACCTGGCGGAGGTGTTCCGGCTGGTCCCCGGCATGGTTGTTGGTAAACGAGGCAGCAACAATACGGTTACGACTTATCATGGCACCTCCCAGTATGAGCAACGCCGCTTACAAGTGCAGGTCGATGGACGCACCGCCTACCGCGTCAGCCTCTCGGACGTGGACTGGATCGCCATGCCCGTCGCACTGGAAAACATTGAACGTATTGAGGTGAGCCGCGGCCCGAACTCGGCCGCTTATGGCATCAACGCCTTTCTCGGAAGCATCAACATCATAACCCGTTCGCCCCAGGATACGGCCGGAGCCGAGTTATACAGCTCGGTGGGTTCACGCGGTCACCTGCGAACCTTTACATCCGTCGGCGATACAAGTCCCGATACCAGCTGGCGACTTTCCTACGAAAAGCGAAAATCAAACGGGTTCGATGCTCAGATAGAAGGCAACGAAATACTGCCGTTCCACGATGGCTATGATGTTAACAATTTCAACTTTGACAGCATCCTGGTAATCGACAACCAGCACTCACTGGACCTGAGAGCGGGTGTCCTCGATGGTGTCAATGAGGAGGATAAATTCAAGTCCGGCAAGCTTGGCGCCGTCACCAACCCCGATATCGAGTTGAATGATTACTATCTGCAGGCGCGCTTCAATGGAGAAACTTCAGACCAGCACTTTTACTATCTTCAGGTCAGTTACCAAAATCAGAAGCGCAGGCAGAGCTGGTCGGTCTCAATTCCGGCAGATGCGTTCGTAACACTCCTGCCTCCGTCCGCGCCTGCCTTTCCGACCGATCAGGGTCCCTTCGTGGCCGATCTCAATGAAGACGCTGAAGAATCACGACTCGAATTCGAGCTGCAGGACACCCTTGTTCTGAATCCGGAGCTTCAGTTCGTTTCAGGTATCGGCTATCGCGAAGACACCTATCGATCCGAAACCTTTTTCAACGGTTCCGGCAACAACTACCAGACTCGTTTATTCGCCAACGCAGAATACTCCCCGCTAAACTGGCTGACATTAAACGCAGGCGGTAACTGGGAGAGAACAACAACGACCAGAGAGACCTACTTTTCACCACGGGTTGCCTCCAACTTCATCATCACTGACAACCACGCCATCCGGTTTGTTTTTTCACGCGCGGTGCGCACGCCAGACGCCTTCGAGCAGAATCCGGACTGGTCATACCGCCCAGCCAACATCCAGGCTCCGTTCAGTGCGCTCGAAGGCTCTCGCTTTATTGTTGAGGACCTCGTTGATCAACAAACCTCTACATTCGGCGAGGAACTCGAGGAAGAGTGGATCACCTCGCGTGAGATCAGCTATTTTGGGCAGTTCCACCTGGATAATGCCCTTATGAGTGTGGAGGTCCGCTATTTTAACGACTATCTTCGGGATATGATCAGTGGTGTGATCAACGAGGAGGAGTGGTACATCGACAACAATGTTGCCCTGGATCAGGAGGGTGTCGAACTTGAGACCTCACTGGAGTTCTCCGGCACAAAGCTGCGCGCAACATACGCCTATCTGGATCAGGAAGGTCGGTATACCGGTGAACCGGGCGCACTGCCCCCGGAAACCGAGGAACGTGCCGTTGAACTGCTTGGGCGACTGTCTGCTAGGCATTCCGGCAGCTTCGCGTGGATTCAGGACCTTCCACTTGACCTCACTTCTTCGGTCTCTTTCTATCTTACGCATGAGGTCAGGGACACCCGGTTCAAGCGCGCCGACTTCCGCCTTGCCCGACGCGTGGACAGGTCTGACTACAGTTATGTTCTGGCGTTTAATATCAAGCATTACATTGATCAGGAGCCCTGGATAAGCCCTGACAATATTATTAACAGCAACAACCAGTTTTTTGTTGAGGCCGGTATTCGCTTCTGATTTTCGCGCAGGGATTGCATGTGACCCGGGACGGTATGACACGCATCAAGAGCACCAGGATCTTCAGGAAGATTATAAATATCGTCCGGAACCTTATGTTTCGGATGGTGTTTCTAGTTTTTTCCTTGTTTTTCCCCACAACCTCGTACTGCCAGGAAACCTCCAGTAAGTCGATTTATATTGCAGGTTCAGGAAACACCGCCCTGGACCAGCATATGTCATCGCTGCTTCAAGACCGGTTAGGGAATGATTTCAACCTGGTCATGCTCCCTGAAGATCGGGAAGCGATGATCACAGATACCCCCATTGTCAGTATTGGCCCCTCTGCGTTTTCCCGGGTACGACAAGCCAATCGTTCCGTGCCTATACTGGCTATGTTCGTTGAAAAAGATTTGATTGACGGCTTTGCCGCTCGAGCACCCGGTCAGATTTCGGGGGTATTTTATAACGTACCCCTGCTGCGTCAGGCGCTGACGGGAAAGTCCATTCTTCCCAATGCTACAAAGGTTGCTCTTCTCGCTACGACAGAATCTGTGGAACTATATGAGCCGCTGCTTGACGCTCTTCCAGCATACGGAATGACAGCCAGGGTCTTTGTGGTTGATAACAGTAACGACCTGATTCCAACCCTGGTCCGGGCGCTGAGATATGGAGACTTCGTGCTCGCGGCGCCGGACGATACAATCTATAACCCCCGAACAATCAAGCACATCCTGTTGACGGCTTATCGGCATAACAGATTCGTCATCGGTCCAAGCCAGGCTTATGTGAGGGCAGGTTCCCTGGCCTCAAGTTATGCGCCGTTCTCCGTGATGGTCAGCCAGGCATCCCGGTTTCTCAAAGAGTACTTTGCCAGCGGTCAATTGCCGCCGCCTGCCTACCCCGATATCTATCGGGTCAAAATCAATCGGCAAGTAGCCAGATCCATGAATATCCCTCTACCTGAAGGAAAGAACATCAGTGACGAGGTGGACCATGCGCTAGGTAAGAAATCGGGGGTAGACGTTGACTGAACCGAACGCCACCCAGACTCCGTTGTCTCGCAAACTGTTATTGCTGGGCGCCCTGCCCGCTGTCCTGATGTTTGTCGTGTTGATGTTGTTCTTCACATCCGCCCGGCTTGAGGATGCCCGTCGCGACCTCTCACAAAGCAGTCAGATGCTTGCGGATAGCCTGGCCCCCGCGCTCGAATATGCGGTGGTCTCCGGCAATAGAGCAGTACTTGAGCAAATCCTGGAGCGGTCAATCAAACGCAGCAAGGCCGAGTGGATCCGGGTATCGGATGTGATGGGCGATCAGATTGGCTTTGTTTCTGAAAATCCTGTGGAGAACCCGCCTCAAGCAACGCACTACAATATTTATGAGGCAGAAATACTTCAGCAACCCCTGGATCTGGACTCAGGCCGGGAGGTTGAGTGGTTTGAGCCGGACTATGGGTTTGATTCCGGTGCTCTCCGGGTAGGTACCGTTCAGGTCGGGGTGAGCACCAAGCTCTTTGCCAGCCGTCGCCAGGATATTCTGTGGACCTCCCTTGCCGTTGGTATTGCGCTCCTGCTGTTCACCATTATTCTGGTTAGTCACTACCTTAACACCATACTCTCTCCAATCAGGGCGCTCGGTGACCGGGTAACAAAACTGATCAAAAAGGATTACACGGAAGAACCGCTCAATAACCACCGAAACTCCCGGGAAGTGGTTGAGATCGAAAAACAGCTGAATGATCTTGCGGCTCACCTGACTGATCTTAAAACCTCGAGAAACCAGACACTCGCGGCGTCCGAGAGCGCCCGGGAAAAAGCGGAAATGGCAAGCCATGCCAAATCCGAGTTTCTCGCGACCATGAGCCACGAACTTCGGACTCCTCTGAACGGGGTTCTTGGTATGATTGAGTTGATCCAGGAAGAACCTCTCACTCCCCGGCAACGTGACTACCTGGTTACTGCAAAACAGTCGACGGAAGATCTTCTGACAGTCATCAGCGATATTCTGGACTTCTCTCGCATGGACAGCGGCACGCTGAAACTGGAGAGCCAGGAGTTTGATTTAAAGAACCTCATTTCCAACTGCACCGCCACCTATCGCCATCTTTCGGAACAACAGGGGCTGGTCCTGACGCTCAATTTTTATGGTGAGTGGGCAGACAAGTCTCTGGTCGTTGGTGATCCCGCCCGACTACGTCAAATTCTTGCCGGACTGTTGGATAATGCCATCAAATTCACCGGGGACGGGTTTATCAACATCCAGGCGGGGTGTTTTGGTCTTGAGGATAACTGCATCCTTCTCAATTGCTCGGTCAGCGATTCCGGCTCAGGTATTCCGGTCGAACGTCTTGGGGATATTTTCAATTCCTTCGAGCAACTGGACGGTGGCGATACCCGTCTTCATGGTGGCACAGGACTCGGACTGTCTCTGGTTCAGCGGCTGGTTGAGCTGATGGGGGGGCACATTCAGGTGGAAACGGATCTGGGCAAGGGGTCATCATTCCGTTTTGAGCTGCCTTTTGAACTGGCCACGCCCAATACCCAGGCCGAACCGGACGTCAATCCACCGCAGCGTGAAGAGCCGGACCTGTCTGGCCATGCCCTGATCGTAGAAGACAACCCGGTAAATCAGCGCGTAGCCAGGGCCATGCTCACCCGTCTTGGCTTCCAGACAGACGCCGCCAATAACGGAAAAGAAGCCCTGGACCTGGTAAAAACCAACCATACCGGATACGACGTGATTCTGATGGACTGTCAGATGCCGGTGATGGATGGATATGAAACCACTCGGCACATACGTGAGTGGGAGCGTGGCAACGGACAGACAGGCACGCCTATCATTGCGCTAACAGCGGACGTTTTGGCCGGCACAGAGGAAAACTGCCGCGACAGCGGTATGAATGATTACCTCGCGAAACCGGTAAGAAAGGAAAACCTCAGGGCCGTTTTAGGCAAGTGGATTATGCTTTGAGGCGAACAGGAGCAGGCCCTTCCATGGGCCCTTTTCGATCTCAGGCCACCGGCTCGCGCATGGTAACGAACTCTTCTGCCGAGGTGGGATGAATACCCAGAGTGGCGTCAAACTGTGCCTTGGTCGCTCCCGCCTTGATGGCAACTGCCAGACCCTGCGTGATCTCACCGGCATCCGGCCCCACCATATGTGCACCCAGCACCTTGTCTGTTTCGTCATCGACAACCAGTTTCATGAGACTGCGTTCATCCCTGCCACTGAGGATGAACTTCATCGGGCGGAATTCGGAACGGAAAATCCGTAAACGATGCCCGGCCTCGCGGGCTTCCTCTTCCGTCAGCCCAACCGTACCGATGTTGGGCTGGCAGAATACCGCCGTGGGAATCGCCGAATAGTCCATATCGCCCTGCCCGTCACCGAACAGCCTGCGCGATAGCACCATACCCTGGGCCAGCGCAACCGGGGTCAGCTGGGGTGTGCCAATCACATCCCCCAACGCTGTGATAGAAGGGACAGCTGTCTGGAAGTGATCATCTACAACCACATGGCCTGATGCACTCAGCTGAATGCCCAGATTGGTCAGGCCCAGGCCATCCACCAGGGCTCGCCGGCCTGTGGCCGCCATAACCAGTCCGGTTTCCAGGGCCTCTCCGTTATTGAGGTTTACCCGGTAATGGGCGCCCTCTGTTTCGACGGATTCGATTGTGACACCAAAGCGAAGTTTTACGCCTTTTTTGCGCATCTCCTGCTCGGTGAACTCACGGACATCCCCATCAAAGCCACGAAGGAACAGGTCCCCTCGATACAGCAACGTGGTTTCCACCCCAAGCCCGGCAAGAATCCCTGCGAACTCTACCGCTATATAGCCGCCACCCCAGACAACCGCCTGTTTCGGCAATTGCGGCAGGTAAAACATCTCATTGGAAGTGAGGATGCCTTCCTTGCCGGGGATATCGGGAACCACCGGCCAGCTGCCCGTCGCCACCGTAATGTGGCGGGCGGTGTAGGACTGGTCGCCAACGACAACGGTATTACCATCACTGAGGGAGGCCGTCCCCTCGATGACAGTCACGCCGGCATTTTCGAGCAACCGTCCGTAGATCCCGTTCAGACGTTCGATCTCGGCATTCTTGTTCGCAACCAGAGTCGGCCAGTCAAACGTTACGTTTTCCAGAGGAACGTTCCAGCCATAACCTGCTGCATCTTCCAGCTCATCGTGGACGTGAGCCCCGTACACAAACAATTTCTTGGGCACACATCCCACGTTGACACATGTTCCTCCCAGATAACGGGACTCAACCACCGCAACCTTGGCCCCACGCTGCGCAGACATCCTTGCCAGTCGGACTCCCCCGGAACCGGCACCAATTACAATGAGATCAAAATCATGGTTGTCAGACACAGTGTCTCCTGTTGTTTACTCGAAATTCAGATTTGGCCCGGTGCGACCGCCTGCTCCTCGGGATAGACTTCCCTGAACAGCACGTGGTCCTCAAAATCACCCAGACGGATCGTGCCCAAACTGCGGAAACCCTCAGATTCATAGAACGGCAGATAACGATTATTGCCGGTGTCCAGCACCAGTCCGCTTCCCCGCGGATTTTCCAGGCACAGCTTCTCAACAGCTTTGAGTAACAGGCGACCATAACCGCGGTTCTGATATTTCGGATTAACCCCCATCAGAGGGAGTTGATGCGCGAGGGGCTGAGGCAACATATTCCGGATTTTCTCATGGTAATCCAGATACCGGCGTGTTGATGCGAAGCCGGTGGTCAACACCATCCGGATGCGCCAGCTCAACTGATCCGCCAGGTTCATGCGTAGTTCGGGATCGCCAATAAAGGCTACTGCAACCAGCGTGTCGTCTACCATCACGCCGACAGCATCCTGTTCCAGTGCGAAATACAGGTCAATCAATTCCCGGATCGTCGCCCTGACCCGCTGATCATAACCCGCACGCCGGTGATCAAACAGATACTGGAACGTTGGTTCATCCCGGTAGGCATGGTAGAGAATAGACCTGGCCTCGTTAGCCGCACCTGTATCCAGGCGAACAATGACCGGCTCAGATTTGTTATTGTTTTCGCTGCCGTTACTCATCTCTTTCCTCTCCTGCTTCAGTCCGGGGAGACAGCCCCGGCGACTGTGCTTCAGTATCAGATGGTCAGTGTTAAACGTACGGAAACCCGTCCCGGTTCATTGGCCTTATCCATGGCCGCCTGATCGATAATCACACCGTGGTCACCATTCAGGCTTTCCAGCCAGGCGGCCACATCGGCAAAGGGCGCCCCTTCAATCCACACCCGGATGGCATCCTCTCCGCTCGGTTCGAAACGCTGGAGAGACAAGCCGGAATCACGGGCCGAACTGGTAACCAGAGCCATCAGTGCACGGCCATTTGCGGGCGTGTCCGCCGAGGCAGCGCCGGACGACCCACCACCCGCTCCAAGGCGCTTGATGGATGCCTCATTGGACTTCATCCAGGCCAGCAGTTCGGCTGCATTTTCCCTGGAACTGACCGCCTGATCATTAAACGTTGCAGCGGGTTGCCACACTGCGAAATAAAGAACCCCCAGCAATACCGCCACCGCGAGCACCATGAGCGCCTGCTGGTCCCGCTTCGGAAGCTGATCGTATTGGGCAATCAGCTTACCCACAGCGGTCTGATCTTTCAGTTTAGCCAACATTCCATCAACCCCCGGATACAGTCAGGCGACCGCGGGCGCCACTTGATTCATTCACCACCGACCCAATCTGCGCCTCAAGCCCCTGCCTCGCCAGGCCGTTTCGCAGGGCGCTCAGCCGGTCATAGCTGTCTGCACGAACGTCCACCACGAGCTCTCCGCGGGTTCGGCTGTAGTTCACAGAACTGAAGTTTACGGATCGGGCCCCGGGTAACCGGGAATACTCCTGGCCGGTGTACTTCATGAGAGTAATGAAGTCCACCTCAGGCCCCTGGGAGCCTGCTACCCTCAACTGCCCTTCAATAACCCTGCGGACCTTGCCGGCGTCAGTCTTCCGGTCCTCCGGGAATGCCTCGCGGTATATGGCCATGGCCTGCTGTTCCAGTTCATCCGCCTGTTGCTGATAATAAAAACCCATGCCTACTTCCAGCGCCACCTGAATGGCAAACCATACCGCAGCGACCGCGATCAGGGGTTTCCAGGGCTTAAGCGGATTTGCTTTATTGGACCGGTTCGAGAAGCGCCCCTGGCAAAGATTGATGGGCTGGCACAGGTGGTGGTGATGGGCGTACGCCAGCAGCTCCAGTGGCATCAGTTCCAGCGTCTCACGACGTACCGTAAGACGCCCGGGCGACATCAGCTCGCCGATCGCGGCTTGCTGTACCTCGAACTCTTCTGCGGTCGCGTACAGCGTAACCGGTACCTCGGCGACCACATCTTCAGACGGGGGAACGGCCAGTGTATGGGCGAACATGCCCAGGTTGGCAGATTGCATGCTCAGCCATTCACCACGATCACTCACCATCAAGGCTATCTCGCCGGCCAGGCAAATAGCCCAGCCGCCCTCGGTTATCGGCAAGAGCGCCGCATCCGGGTAGATAGATTCAAGCCTGACATGGTCCCAGCCACTGAGCAGGGCAACCCATTGCCCCATCCTCGCCTCATCAATGGCGGCAACAGGATAACCTTCGTCGGTGTGCCGACCCAGAGCGAGATGGACGGTGTCGATATCCTGGGCGATCTGCTCTTCGACCGCATACGGCAATGCCTGATTGATAAACCGGCTTTGCTTTGCCGGTATATCTGCAACACAGAACAGCGCCTCATCGCCGGGGATCAGACCAATCAGCAACACATTATCAAGGGCGTTTTGCCCCAGTGTCTGCTCAATCGCATTACGAGGGTCACCGATACCGCGAGCCTGGGCATCCCCACTGGCATCGTGAAGTACCCAGTTGAACAGCTGCGCCTCGGGATTCTGGTCAGGATCCGAAAAGGGAGGAACGGGCCTCACGTAAAGGCGATAAGACATGGTTATCCTTCTGAAATTGTATAGGGCTCTTTGGTGATTCTGTTTTTCTGTCCGGTATCCCTCTGAACCGTCCGGACCTCACCTTCCGGGTTACGGAAAACGGTGCTGACCATATTTACGACCCGATTATCGTAGGTAATCCTTGAAGCAACTTCAAAAAAACGGGTTTGCAGGCCAAGTCCTGCGGATTTCAGGCCCAGGCCGGCGAATTCGGGCAGCGCCAGAAAGTCCTGCAGATTGTCGAATGGTTCTTCATCCCGTTTCTCAATAATAGATGCTGCCTGAGCTTCCGTCAGCTCACTACTCAGGGACTGGATAACCGGACCTGTCGCGGTGTTGACGTTGATTCCAAGACCACTTACCGGAAGCGCTGCTACGTGCTGACTGAGAACCTCGTACGCTTCTTCGGTCATGCCTTCAATGAGACGCAACTCGGTAACGCTTACAAATGGCTGGTTGCCGGCACGGTATCCCGGATCCGCCATCAGGTACTGTCCGTCCTCTGCACCATAGGCACTGACCGTCTGGTCATCAGAGTCGATCCAGTCGATCAGAGAATCCACAGTGATCGTCGTAATGCTCAGCGCTGCCAGGAGACGGGTCAGCCGCTCTTTGGTCAGGGTATCCACCTGGCCACTTCCTGACACCAGATCGTTCAGGTTGATGCGCCCGCCCAGGCCATCCACCTGAACCTCCGCAACCCCATTATCATCCAGCGGCAGAATCGCGGCGTTCGCGGCCCAGAACTCGTCAAGACTATCGACCATCTGGTTGTCTTCTTTATCTTCCTCATAATCCCTGACCAGAATCTGACGGGCAAACGCCTCCGCTCCCAGGGCAATGCTACCCCCCTGTTGCTGGGCAAGATAGTGGCCGGCCTTGAACACACGAATGCTTTGCTGTTGTGTCATACCCGCAGCCAGCATCACCACCAGAGCCATGGCCAGCAAGACCATAATCAGCGCAACGCCCCGCTCGCGATGCCCCCCGTGTTGGCAACACCGGCCACTCATGGCTGATTACCTCCCTGTGATGGCTGCTCCTGTCCCTCTTCCTCTGCCTGAGCATTGGCCTCGTTGCTCTGGTTCACCACACTCTGGGCCTCATCAGGGTCAAAATCCGGCAGGGCAAAGGTTCGCACGAGCTCCCCGAAGGTTTCATGCTCGATACTGATTTCCATGCCCAGGGGTAATCGCAGGTCCGGTCGATCTCCCGGACTGAGGGCTGCCATCATTTCATCCGTTGGCCACTCAGGTTGCCAGCTCCGCTGGTCGTTGAGGAAACGGACATCAAAAGCCGTAACACCCTCCAATAGCAACACATCCTCGCTGTTATCTTCTTGCCCCTGATCAACCACGGGCCAGTACCGCCGATGCAACTCGCTGCCCGTATACTCCCAGCCAACCCGCTGAAGCCCACTCCGCCGAATTCCAAGTGGATTTCGCCAGCCCTGGCGGGTAAGCAACAACGCAAAATCACCCTGGCGACTGGTCAAGGCAGGCTGGTAGTCACCGTAGACATCTCTGGCCGGACGATTGACGATCTGGATGATGTCACGCTCCAGCAGCAACATAGTGCGCTGAACGCCATCAAACTCCTCAGCCACCTCGTTGACCCGGTCCCTGGAATTCACCACGCCGTTGATCACCTGCCAGACCCCGAGCCCTATAACCGCGGTGATGGTAACCGCGATTAATACTTCCATGAGGGTAAAGCCTCTCTGTCCAGGCACGGTCAGGTGAGAGGAAACAGCCATCAGTTTTCCCCTACAAACGCGGACAATGTGTGCACCGGCACCGGCCTGGATTGGTCACCACGATATTTGCCCACGGTTACCTCGATCCGCCGCATGGTTGGTTCGGCGGTAGCGGTCACCGTTGTCGTAACCTTCCAGCGAAAGGGGCCATAATCAGTGTCTCGGGAGCTTTCTGAGATTCCGGGCAGCGTTTCCTCGAGTCGGATCTCGTTAATTCGGTTATCTGCGAGCCAGCCAGCCAGGGTTTTGTCCCGGATTCTCTCGTAGCTGGAAATATACTGGCTGCCGACCTGTGCTGCGGCAGTGGCGATGAGACCAAAAACCAGCAAGGCGACAAGCACCTCGATCAGAGTAAACCCCTTTTGAACCTTCACGGCCCGTCCTCGTCGCCAGGATGGCGCCACTCAAGAGGAGACACGCCATCGGAGGCGATCACATGCACGTAGTCGCTGCCCTTACCTGCCGTGAATTCGATTTCGAAGGGTGTGGTTTCACCGCTTGAGAAAAACACCACATCCGGCAACAGCTTGTCTTCAGCCGAGGCCAGTCTGGGCGCGTCACTCTCGATAAACCTGGTCACCACAAGCCAGTCAGGAAAGGTCCTGAGCCGGAACATCCGCTCGCCCGACGCCTTCCAGTCGCCGGTCGAATCCTGAAACGCCACGAACTGGTAGCCGTCATCGTTGAACTGCAAGCCCATCTCAAGATTATTGAGAACAGACTGCTCCGAAGCTGTCTGCATCAAAAGATAGAGCTCGCGAACCTCATTCTCCAGCTCCCGCTGCTGGGAGCTGCCACCCATGCTGAACACGGCAAGCGCTGCCAGCAGTCCAACAATGATCAGAACGACCATTATTTCAATCAGTGTAAAACCGGCCTGCTGGGTCCTGAGTCGCAAAATGGCCTAGCCCTCGGAGTTCCAGACGCTGATATCAGATGCGTCGCCGTCACCACCTTCCTGACCATCGGAACCATAGGAATAAAGGTCATAAGGACCCTCGGTACCGGGGCTTATATACTGGAACTCAGCCGACCAGGGGTCCTCAGGAACGCTCTTGAGGTAGCCGTCCGGGTTCCAGTTTTTTGGTTCCGGGCTGCCGCTGGGCTTTGAAACCAGCGCCTCAAGGCCCTGCTGGGTCGACGGGTAGTGGCTGTTATCCAGACGATAGAGATCAAGGGCACTCTGGATGTTCTTGAGCTGGGTTTCGGCAATCGTCACCTTGGCCTGATCACTTCGCCCCATGATGTTCGGGGCAACAATAGCCACCAGAAGGCCGAGGATTACCATAACCACCATGATCTCAATCAGGGTAAAACCGCGGCTGGTATTCCGTTTGTTGATTTGTTGAATTCTCATCGTCTCACTCGTCATTGGCTTGGCATCCTTACGTTTAATAAACCGGTCCCTGAAAATCCGTTGCTCCTAGCCCACCAGATTGCTCATATTCAGTATGGGCAGCATGATGGCCATAACAATAATCAATACCACGACCCCCATGACCAGGAGCATCATTGGCTCGAATAGCCCAACAATCGCCGCTATCTTCGATTGCAGGGTGTTTTCCTGCATCCGTGCCGTGCGCTCCAGCATGCTGTCGAGTTCACCACTGGCTTCGCCGCTGGCGATCATATGCAACATCATTGGCGGAAAATATCCGGTCTGATCCAGCGACCGGTGCAGGGAGCCACCCTCGCTGACTTTCCGCGCCGCATCACGGAGTTCACGGCGAAGAAAATCGTTGGATAACACTTCCCCTGCGATGCGCATGGCTTCCACCAGTGGCACACCACTGGTTGTCAGAATGCTGAGGGTGCTGGCGTAACGCGCAGTGTTCACACCCCGAACCATCCCGGAGAACAGCGGCAGATGCAGTAGCCGCTTGTGAAAGCGCATGCGAAACCCGGACTTGGTCAGTGCATATCTAAACGCCACAACCCCGAGAAACAGCAGGATTGCGAGGTACACACCGTAATTGGCCAGAAAATCCGAAACCGCCAACATGGCGCTGGTCAGTGCCGGCAATTCCTGCCCCTGCTTCAGGAATACTTCAATAATGTCCGGAACCACATAGGTCAGGAGAAACACAACAATTGCGATGGCAACAACACTGAGGACGATCGGATAAATGGCTGCGAGCTGAATCTTCTGTCGTGCCTCCTGGCGCCCCTCGGTATAGTCTGCGAGCCGATTCAGAACCAGGTCCAGGTGCCCTGCGTGTTCACCGGCCGAAACCGTTGACCGGTAAAGGCGCGGGAAGGCTTTCGGGAACTCGCCAAGGCTGTCTGCCAGGCTGTAGCCTTCCATGACCTTTGCGCGAATGGCGATCATCATACTGCGAATGCGGGGTTTGGCGTTCTGCTGTGCCGCAGCCGATAGCGCCTGCTCAACCGGAATACCGGACTGAATCAAAGTGGCCAGTTGCCGGGTCACCAGCGCCAGATCGGCGGCTGCCAGAGAACCGCGGCTACTGAGAGGGTTGGCACGGGGCCGTTGCTCTACAGCGGGCTCTACCGCCAGCGGAGTCAAACCTTTCTCACGAAGCTGCTGACGCACAGCACGAGGCGCATCTGCCTCCATCACTCCGTGCTTCTGTTTGCCTCGGGCATCCAGCGCCTTGTACTCATAGGCCGCCATGATTTACTGACTCCGGTAGGTAACGCGAAGAACCTCTTCCACGGTGGTCACACCGTCCAGAATTTTCTGTACCCCGTCAGCGTGAATGCTGGGCCCGCGCAGCCGCGCTTCGCGTTCCAGATCCAGCTCACCTGCCCGTTTATGAATCAGTGCACTGATCTCCTGGTTTATTTCCACCACTTCATAAATACCTATCCGGCCCCGGTAACCGAGGTGATTGCAATGCTCACACCCGCGGGCACGGTATATGGTTGGCGGGCTGGAGAAATCCTGCTGCAAGAATTCACAATGCTCTTCCGTCGGGGTATAGGGTTCACGACACTCCTTACACAAAACCCTGACCAGCCGCTGGGCAACAATGCCCACCATACTGGAGGAAATAAGGAAGGGCTCGATTCCCATGTCCATCAGACGGGTAATGGCACCAACGGCCGTATTGGTATGCAGGGTGGAGAGTACCAGGTGACCGGTCAAACTGGCCTGAACCGCGATTTCGGCTGTTTCGAGGTCCCGGATTTCACCAATCATGACGACATCCGGATCCTGACGCAGAATCGCCCTCAGGCCGCGGGCAAAGGTCATATCCACTTTGGGATTAACCTGGGTCTGCCCAATGCCGGGCAAGTTGTATTCAATCGGGTCCTCAACGGTCAGGATGTTGCGGCTGCGATCGTTGATTTCCTGAAGGGAGGCGTAAAGTGTTGTGGACTTACCGGAACCGGTCGGGCCCGTCACCAGCAGAATACCGTAAGGCCGGTGAATCAGTTTACGGAGAACTTTAAGGTCACCGCCGGCCATTCCCAGAGATTCCAGACGAATTGCCCCGGCCTGCTTGTCGAGCAATCGCAACACCACCCGCTCCCCGCTGGAGGAAGGCATGGTCGAGACCCGGATATCCACTTCACGACCGGCTACCCGAAGAGCAATGCGACCATCCTGAGGGACGCGCTTTTCGGCAATATCCAGCTTGGCCATAACCTTGATGCGCGAAACCAGTAATGGTGCCAATGCCCGCTTGGGCTGAACAACTTCCCGTAAAACGCCGTCAACGCGGAACCGGACAACCAGCCGCTTTTCATAGGTTTCAATATGAACATCAGAGGCACTGGTCTTGACCGCCTCGGTAAGAATGGCGTTGATCAGGCGGATGATCGGTGCATCGTCTTCCTGCTCGAGCAGGTCTTCGGTCTCGGGAACAGAATCCGCCAGTGATGCCAGATCCATATCATCCCCGATGCCTTCAACCATCTGCATCGCTTCTGCGGAATCGTTTTGATAGGCAGCATTCAGGGCCTGATCGAAACGGTCGGGGTCAATGGAGGAAAATCTGGCCTGGCCACCACTGATACGGTTCGCCTCTGCCAATGCAGAATGGGAAGCACCCGGACGAATCAGGATAACCGGTTCACCGGCATCCGATCGTGTAAGGATGACGCCATTACGTTTGGCAAAAGTGAAAGGTAGACGGCCCAGCGGAGCATCCTGCTGCTGATATTCGGTTTCTGTGGTCAAGGTCGTCCCCGTCTTGAAATTCTTTTCGATTCAATCAATTCTGAAAGGCTACCACAGGATGTGGAACCACTGAATCACTCTAATACACTATACTGCCAATAAAACGTTGCAGTCTGATAACCTGTGGGCTTTTCCGGGCCCACCCAATTGCATTCAGGATGATCAATGCTCCCAATCAACCAACGGCTTCCCCTGCTTCTCGCACTTGTCGCGGGAGCCGCAATGCTGGGTGTGACAGCCTGGCAGGGTTATAGTTTCTGGCAAACGGAAAGCCAGCAAAGCACCCGGAATTCGGCTGAAACAAGCGCGGAGGCCTTGCCTCCCTCGCGACAGGAACCGACGGTCAACCTGGCCGCTCTGGATTTATTCGGGACGGCTACCAGTACCGGGACTAACGAACCGGTCGATACCGAGAATCTGCCGGAAACAAACCTTCGGCTTTTCCTCAGGGGTGTTCTTGCCGCAGACGGAGAGTTTCCCGGCAGCGCCCTTATTGAGGATGAAAAGAGCAAGACCGAAGCCTACCTGGTTGGAGACGAGCTCCCTGGTAATGCCACTCTCCGTTCTGTTCACCCCAACCGGGTTATCATCGAACGCAGTGGCAAGCTTGAAAACCTCTTTTTCCCGGAGTCTGAAGATCGCTCGGGTATGTCTTTTGCCGCCAGTAATCGGGAAAACGGGTCATCAGCCTCTGCCACTACCCAGTCAGCCCCCTCATCGACATCGCCTTCCGCGTCAGGCAAAGACCAGCGTCGTGAGGAAATTCGCAAGCGTCTCGAACAGCTCAGAGAGCGCCTGCGGAATAACAATAACTGAGCCCGGTCATGACGGCTGCTCTGACACTACGGCGCCGCTCCTCCCTGCTGCCTGCCTTGTTACTTGTAACCGCCGTGGTTGGGGCGCTTGAGCTCAGCAATAGCCTGATGAACTATGTGCAGGAAAAATTTGGCACCGAGGCGCATCAGCGGCTGGAAGACTGGCAGCGCCTTCACACTTTAGCCTCGAATGCCCCAATCGATCGCCAATTGAAACTGGTCAACTCATTCTTCAATCGGGTGACTTTCGTCAGTGATATCCAACATTGGGGGGAAGAGGATTACTGGGCAACGCCGGTGGAACTCCTGACCACTAACGGGGGCGACTGTGAAGACTTTTCCATTGCCAAATACCTTACCCTGAAGGCAATGGGTGTCCCCGACGGTCAGCTCCGTGTGATTTACGTTAACGCTCTGGAGCTTAACCAGGCACACATGGTTCTGGCCTGGTATCCCGAACCGGGTGCCGATCCGCTGATTCTCGACAACCTCATAAACGAGATTAAACCTGCTTCCCAACGCACTGATCTTGAACCTGTTTATAGTTTCAACGGAGAAGGCCTCTGGCTAAACCAGTCTGGCGGTGAACGTACACGCATCGGCGAAGCGCAGAAGCTTTCCCGCTGGCAGGAGCTTAATAGCCGGCTGACCGATTCCCTGCGTCCCTGAAAAACCCCGTGGCGGTAAATGACATCGCGTATGGCGCCAAGCGACAACGCTTTTCGCGGTAACAACTATAGAATGCCGCACATTACCTAACAATCAGGGAGTAACCCAATGCGACGCTGGAATGGCTGGGGCGATGAAAATTTCAATCTGGCTTTACCCGATGAGGGACAGTCTTTTCTCGCCGAACGGATTGGCGAAAGCCAGGCGCTTCCAGATGTTTCGTTGGCCTCGGTCTGCGCCGAGGTGCCTGCCACCCGGCTACCTGCCGACACCGAAGTCGACGCCTTGATTGATTGCAGTCCCGAGGCACGGGTTCGACATGCCCGCGGCCAGAGCCTTTCCGACTGGCTTGCCATGCGCAGCGGCAACTTTGGCGTGTTTCCTGATGGCATCGCCTACCCTCAAAGCAACATGGATGTGCAGAAACTCCTTCAGTACGCGAAAAGGCACGCTCTTCAACTGATTCCCTACGGTGGTGGCACCAGCGTCGCGGGACATATCAACCCAGTGGGCTCCGATAACCCCGTGCTGACGGTAGATATGGGTAAGATGAACCGACTGGTCGACCTGGACCGGGAAAGCCAGATCGCCACCTTCGGTGCCGGTACACCCGGCCCCCTGGTGGAATCCCAGCTTCGTGCTCAGGGCTACACCCTGGGACACTATCCCCAATCCTTTGAGCTTTCCACGATTGGCGGTTGGGTGGCCTCCCGCTCCAGTGGCCAGCAGTCCCTCCGGTACGGCCGGATTGAACAGCTGTTTGCAGGCGGTCGCATTGAAACCCTGAAAGGCACATTAGACCTGCCCACCTTCCCCGCCTCCAGTGCAGGCCCCGATATCCGCGAGTTCATCCTGGGATCGGAGGGCCGCCTGGGACTGATCACAGAAGTGAAAGTGCGCGTCAGCCGGTTACCGGATCAGGAAAGCTTCCATGTTGTCTTCTTCCCGGACTGGGAACAGGCCCGCACAGCCTGCCGCAAGCTGGTTCAAAATCGGACGCAGCTTTCCATGCTGCGTCTCAGCAATGCGACAGAAACCGAGACGCAACTGGCATTGGCCGGGCATCCCCGCCTTATCGGTCTGCTTGAAAGCTTCCTCTCCCTGCGTGGCGCCGGCAACGGCAAATGCATGATGACGTTTGGCTTAACGGGAAGCCCGCATCAATGCAAAAACGCACTTAAAGAAGTCCGGCAGATTTGCTCCGTATACAAGGGCGTCTATGCCGGTACCAGACTCGGCAAAAAATGGGCAGAAAAACGGTTCACCATGCCCTACCTGCGCGAAGCGCTGTGGCAGATGGGTTACGCCGTGGACACACTGGAAACCGCGACCGACTGGGACAACGTCGATAACCTCCTCGGACTGATCGAGAACAACCTTCGCGAGGGCCTGAACGAAAAGCACGAATCAACCCACGTGTTCACGCACCTTTCCCATTTCTACAGCCAGGGCTGCAGTATCTACACGACCTACGTGTTCCGGGTAGCGGATACTTACGAAGAAACCCTCGCTCGCTGGAAGACCCTGAAAACCCGCACGTCCGAGGTGATTGTCCGTAACCGGGGCACCATCAGTCACCAGCACGGCGTCGGCAAGGACCACGCTCCCTTTCTTCCGGTGGAAAAGGGCGAGCTTGGCATGCTGGCGATCCGTTCGCTGTGCGCAACCTTTGATCCTGACGCCCTTCTGAACCCCAAGACACTGGTGGAATGAACATGGCCGTGAATCGAGCAGCCGTCCTCACTGATTTACAAACCGGCAACAAGGAGTTCGACGTCATTGTGATCGGTGGCGGCATCACCGGCGCCGGCGTCGCCCGGGAGGCCGCAGGCAGCGGGCTGAGAACGTTACTGGTAGAGCAAAGGGATTTTGCCTGGGGAACCTCGAGCCGATCGTCCAAAATGGTCCATGGCGGGCTCCGTTATCTGGGAAGCGGCCAGTACAGACTCACCCGGGATGCCGTCCGGGAACGCCAACGGCTGATGACCGAAGCCCCGGGGCTCATTGAGCCTTTGCGGTTTATCATGCCCCATTTTCGCCACCAGTTTCCCGGACCAGGACTGTTCCAGCTACTGCTCGGCATTTACGACCGGATTGCACGTTTCCGCTCCCGACAACGGTTAACGCCAGGCGAAGCCAGTTTGTGGGTTCCGGGACTTACCCTCGACAATCTCACCGGCGCGAGCGGATTTACTGACGCGATTACCGACGACGCCCGACTGGTACAGCGGCTCATTGCCGAGGCCCGTCGGGACGGCGCATTCTGCATGAACTATGTGAAGGCGCTGGACATCGAGCGCTCCGGCGGCAAGGTGACCGGTGTAAAACTCCAGACGGAAGAAGACAGTCCGCCTCTCGAGGTATCGTCGCCGCTGGTTATCAATGCGACAGGCGTCTGGGCTGACCAGCTCCAGCCTTCGTCAGAGCCTTCCAGAAAAATGAATATTCGGCCACTTCGGGGTAGTCACCTGGTACTGCCGTGGTCCTGTCTGCCTGTGTCCTGCTGTGTCTCCCTCTTCCACCCTGACGATAAACGCCCGGTGTTTGCGTTTCCCTGGGAAGGGACCACCGTGCTTGGTACAACAGACCTGGATCATTCGGATGACTTGGCCCTCGAACCCGCAATTTCCCGGGAGGAGGTAGACTATCTGCTGAAAATCTCGGCGCGGCTCTTCCCCGGCTGCAATGTGTCAGAGGAAAACATCCTCTCGACCTGGGCCGGAGTTCGCCCCGTTGTCACAGACGGAACCGGCAAGGCGCCATCCAGGGAAAGTCGGGAGCATGAATTTCGTGAGGAAAGCGGCCTGATCAGTATTGCCGGCGGCAAACTGACTACCTTCCGTCTGATTGCCCGCGAGGCCCTTTCCCGTGGGCTCAAGCACGGTGAAGCAACTGATGGCCTGAGAGACCAGGATCAACCGGTCTTTACCGCTGCACCGGACATCCCACGGCCAGACGCAATCGGACATCGAACCTGGAACCGTCTGAAGGGTTACTACGGTAAAGATCTGACGCAGCTGCTCGCCTGCGGCCCCCTGAACCCGGTAAATCCGAGCAGCAGCGGAAACGATCTGATCTGGGCTGAACTTTACTGGGCCTGCGGGCAAGAGGATGTTCAGCACCTAGATGACCTTCTGCTCAGGCGGACGCGGCTTGGACTGATCATGCCTGACGGCGCCCAGACATTGCTCCCTGAACTGCGACAACGCTGCCAGCCTCTGCTGGGGTGGGATGACAGCCGGTGGGCCCGGGAGGAGGCCCGTTACCTTGAGATACGGAATCAGGCCTATGCCCTCCCGCACGGAGCGCAAAACCATGGCATCTGAGCCATTGATTCTGGCCATCGACAACGGAACCCAAAGCGTTCGGGCGCTTCTTTTCGATACTCAAGGCAACCTGGTCGGTAAAGGCAAACAGGAAATCGAGCCCTATTTTTCCGAGCATCCAGGCTGGGCGGAGCAGCATCCCGACTATTTCTGGGAGAACGTGGGCAAGGCCTGCCGGTTACTGTGGGAGAGTTCAGAAGCAAGCCCTCACCAGGTTGCCGGTGTCACCGTGACCACCCAAAGAGGTACGGTGATCAATCTGGACGCAGAAGGCCGGCCACTGCGCCCGGCGATCATCTGGCTTGACCAGAGGCATGCCAAAGTGGAGGGACCGGTAAAAGGCCCCTGGGGCTGGCTTTTCAAGTTGGCGCGACTGGAAAACACGATTGCCCGCTTCCGGGAAAAAACCCAGGCCAACTGGATTGCGCAGAACCAACCGGAGATCTGGCGTCAGACGCGCCACTTTCTCCTGCTGTCCGGCTACCTGAATTACCGGCTGACGGGCCGGTTCCGGGATTCCACCGGCAGCCAGGTAGGTTATCTGCCATTTAACTACCGCAAGCACCGGTGGGCCGGGCCACGGGATTTCAAGTGGCAAACGATGCCGGTAACCCCCGACATGCTGCCCGAGCTGGTAGAACCTGCCCAACCCCTGGGCCATCTCACCGCAGAGGCCGCCGCCCACCTGGGGCTCCCGGAGGGATTACCGGTCATCGCGGCCGCTTCGGACAAGGCCTGCGAGATTCTTGGGTCCGGGGGGCTCACGCCCGAGGTCGGTTGCATGAGCTACGGCACAACAGCAACCATTAACACCACAAGCAAACGCTATGTGGAACCCATACGGCTGATGCCTCCCTACCCCTCCGCATTGCCGGGCCATTACGCCACCGAGGTAATGATCTACCGGGGCTTCTGGATGGTGAGCTGGTTCAAACAGGAGTTCGGCCTGCGAGAACGACGGATTGCAGAACAACGGGGAATAGAGCCTGAAGCCCTCTTTGACGAACTGGTGAAATCGGTCCCGGCGGGCTCCATGGGCCTTATGCTGCAACCCTATTGGTCTCCAGGGGTTCGGCAACCCGGTCCCGAAGCAAAAGGTTCCATTATTGGTTTTGGTGACGTACACACCCGTTCCCACATCTACCGGGCCATTCTTGAAGGTCTCGCCTATGCCTTGCGGGAAGGGAAGGAAAAAATTGAAAAGCGCAGTGGTGTCAAAATCAGGACCCTGAGAGTCGCCGGCGGTGGCTCCCAGAGTGACGCAGCCATGCAACTCACTGCCGACGTATTCGGCCTGCCGGCCGAGCGCCCCCATACCTATGAAACCTCGGGTCTAGGGGCTGCCATAGATGCGTCCGTGGGGCTGGGCCTTCATCCGGACTTCGATACTGCCGTTGCCGCAATGACCCGGGTTGGTGATGTGTTCCACCCTCAGCCTGAAACAAGGGCGCTTTATGAGCGGCTGTATTCAGAGGTGTACCTGCAAATGTATCCCCGGCTGCAGCCACTGTACCGAAAAATTCGCGAGATCACCGGTTACCCGAAGTGACCCCCGGCTCTCTAGGGGCCAGATCCAGTGATTCACACACCTGATCGTCGGAGACCGGATTGAAATCGCTGTACCACCTGCCCACGTAACCGAAGTCGTTCCGCTCCTGCAGACAAACACAGTGGTCAACAATATCTTCATACCGGCTCACAGTGCCTGCAGGCGCAACCGGGAGGGCGACAATAACGGACCTGGCACCGGCCTTTTTCACAATCTCGATGGCCAGATCCATCGTACTCCCGGTCGCCAGCCCATCATCCACCAAGATCACCTGCCGCCCCTGAATCACAGCCGCCGCGGTATGGCGCCGATAAAGGATTTTCCTATGGCGAATAACCGTCATTTCCTGGTCTCGAATGGCCCGGATCTGGTCGGGGGTAATAGCGAGAGACTCAACCAGTTCTGAATTCAGGTGAGGAATCCCGTCCTCACCAACCGCACCCATGGCGACCTCCGGCTGCCAGGGCACTCCCATTTTCCGGATGTTGAGAAAATCAAGCTGCAGGTTAAGGCGGCGAGCGATTTCCTCTCCGACTGGCACGCCGCCCCTGGGCAAACCGAGCACAACTGCATCGGCCTCAAGAGCCATGCCCGCCAAAGCCTTGACCAACCTGGCGCCCGCATCTTTACGATCGAGAAAACGCTGACGTGCCATATCGATAGCCTCACGATTTCCATTCCCCAAACACCACATCAATCATCTGGCAATCTGCGAGCCTACATGCTGGCGGCGGAAAACAACCGTTATTTCGGTGGCTATTATTACGTTAGTCCTCTATACAGTAGATTGATAACATATATTTCTTTGTGACACCCTATGCCGATAGAGAATGCCAGTCACCGAATAAGATCCGGGAAGAAATGCCAGTTTCAGAAAGTATAGGCAAAGACCTGAATGGATGCAGTCAATGTCAGCAGCGTCATTCCTGCATTGTCGCCAACCTTCTCACCCCCAAGGCCCTTGATCGCTTTCCCGGCTTCAGCCGCCACGAGGCTATCTATATACGAAAACAACGTGTATTCAGCCAGGATGCAGAATTCTCAACCTGTTACATTGTCAAAACCGGCTCCGTGAAAGCGGTAAGCGTCGATTCCAAAGGCAATGAAAAAATAGTCGGCTTCTATTTGCCAGGGGATATATTCGGCTGGGAGGGCATCCACAAGGGACAACTCCCCTGCAGCGCAGTCGCCATGGAGCGGAGCACGGTGTGCAAGATTCCGCTTGACCACCTTGAGCAAGTCGCGTTATCCCGCCCTGATTTCCTGCACTCCATGCTCAAACTCATGAGCCGGGAGCTCAATACGGTGGAAACCCTGGCCGTTCTTTTAACCCGTTACACCGCGGAAGAACGGGTTGTCGCTTTCCTGCTGGAAATGTCCCAAAGATTTGCCGAACGTGGTTTATCGGCAAATTCTTTTCGCTTGCCTATGAACCGGACGGATATGGGCAATTATCTCGGCCTTGCCGTGGAAACGGTTTCCCGGATCCTGGGAAGAATCCAGCAGCGGGGGGACATCATCCTTCGAGGTAAGGAAGTCCGGATTCTGAAACCCGAGCGGCTTCACGGCATTTTTGACCGGTCAGACGAGCCAGGCAGTGACTGCCACGAAGAGGCCGGTGGCGTCTTTCACCCTATTTTTCCGGAACAACACAAAAACCCACCCTTCCGCACGCGGCGCAGTGAAACCAATCGTGGCGCCTTGAAGGCGCTCAGACTGGTTTAGACTTTCTGCGTTGCCGCGCCTGCACGGAAGATTCCCGGCTACTGGCTCTCTGCTTCCTCTGTATCAGGGGGAAGTGGCTCGCCATCGGCGCCCTGAAGCTGGTGATCGTACGCAGCCTGCAGGCCGGTTTCTTCCTCAACTTCCTCCTCGGGCGCATGGTCAATGTAACGTGGGTACAGTGGCGACAGGATTGCTGCCAGGATGCCGACCGCGGAGAATATGGAAAACGCATTGGCGTAGCCTAATTCATTCACCAGCACGCCAACGACGGGAGAGCCAGCCGCCTGGCCGAGCGAGACAGCCATAAACGGCAATACTGGTCCCATTGAAAGCCGGCCCGGCAACAGGCGGATGCCGGTCATCAGATAGAGCCCAGTCAGGCTCATATAGGCCAGACCGAAGACCAGTGCGGAAAATGCCGCGATCAGTATCTGACCGGGGCTGGCTGCAATCAGTGCCAGGCTCGCAGCC
Source organism: Marinobacter sediminum (assembly GCF_023657445.1). Taxonomy (NCBI): domain Bacteria; kingdom Pseudomonadati; phylum Pseudomonadota; class Gammaproteobacteria; order Pseudomonadales; family Marinobacteraceae; genus Marinobacter; species Marinobacter sediminum. The sequence continues at coordinate 1,388,249 of NZ_JAGTWY010000001.1, forward strand.
AGCGTCATAAGCATCAATGCTTGCGTGATGGCTGGGTTGTTACGATCGGCCAGGTCAGCTACCACAGCACCTCCCAGGCCAGCGATGCCGACCGCGAGCCATAGCCACCCGGTTGACCCGGGCGGCAGGGAGCCGAGGGTGACCACCAGATCGGGCGCGAAGATCCAGTACGCAGAAGAGACGAAGCCCATCACGAATGCAAACAGCGAAAGCCTGAAGAGACGCGACCACTGCAGGACGCTGATCGGAGGTGGCGGCGCAGCGTTCGCCGGCATGACCCGGGACACCGAGGGAATAAAGTACCACGCGGCGAATACTCCAATACCCGCCAGGATGGCGAAGGATCCGTACGCAAAGCGCCAGGCGCCCGCCAGGAACAGAACTGCCGGTACGGCAACGGCCACGCCAATGCTGGTGCCCGCGTTCATAACCGAGCTTACCCGCCCGTGCACCGAGCGATTCACCAGCGCCTGCATGGCGGCCGTGAGTGCCGGCATCATCAGGCCGGTGCAGATGCCGCAAGCGAACACCCCCACACCAAGCGATACGGCGCCGGAAGCCTGGCTTATCAGCGCCAGACCCACAACGCCGAAACCACCGGACATCACCGCCGTGTTGCGGGCACCCAGACGATCAGCGGAAAGCGGAGCGAACAGCGTGGCCAGCAGGAAACTGATGAGCGGCAGCGCGCCGATGATACCGATGACGTCCGGCGTCAGTTCCAGCTCGGCTCGGATGGGAGGTACGAACAGACCAAAGGCAAAGCGTGCAAGCCCGTAACTGATCGCAACCAGAGCGGCGCCAAACAGGGCAAACCCGGTGCTCGACAAGGGCTTCATGCCGAGCCCCTCCGTTGATACTCGACTCTGGCGTTTGCCTTGATCACCATGCAGCCCTCGCAAAAAAAAAGATAAGCCCTCAGGGGCCTGGGAAAGCCGAAAAGCAGACCCCCACAGCGTAGGATTTCTGCCATCCAGATTCAAACGATCTTCTGATCAACATGATTCGCAATGCGCCAAAACCGGAAATCTTTCATAATCGCCTCAACCTCGAAGCAGTGAATGTAGTTCACCCCTGGAGCAGTACTGAGTATGAAAACTTATAACTACTCTCTGGATTTAGAGCAGCCGTTCGACCTGCGGATGACGGTGGAAAGCCACGGGTGGTGCCAGCTTGCGCCCTGGCACTGGGACGGTGAGAGTCTTGAACGAACAGTAAGAATTGGCGCCAACGCGGAGTGGGCCCGCGTCCACCAGCCCTCCGAGGATCAGCTTCTTATCGAAACCTCCTCATCAAGCACCGCCGCTGTTTCCGAACGCGTCGCCCGCTGGCTGCAGCTGGACTGGAACCCCTCAGAATTTCTTGCGCTTTGCGACAGGAACGATCCGGAGATTGCCCGCTTCATACGGTCCGGTGGCGGTCGATTCCTGCGCGGCGACAGCTTCTTTGAGGATCTCATTAAAACGGTTTGCACCATCAACACGACCTGGAAACAGACCAAATCCATGGTCGCCTCTCTGGTTGCTCTGGGCGACGGCCTGTTCCCTGAGCCGGGGGAACTCCAGACGATTGGGCCCAGGCGATTGGCCGAAGAATGCAAGCTGGGGTTCAGAGCCAGGACCGTCGATACGGTGACCGATCAATTGCTGCAGGATCAAGTAATCCAGACCGATGGTTCTGCTCTTGGTGACATGGTCGACTACGACTACCTGATTTCGCTGAAAGGCATCGGCCCCTATGCTGCAGCACACACCATGATGCTTATGAGAAATTTTGAGACTCTTCCGGTCGACTCCGAAGTCAGCGCCTATCTTCGCCAGCAAGGGTTCGACCCGAAGGAGGCCCAAAATGCGTTTCAACACTGGGGCAAGTACCGGTTTCTCGGCTACAAGCTGAAACGCATTGTCGATAAAGCAAACTGGATTGGGGATTGATGCAATGACCAAACTAGCCCTGGTAACCGGTGCCAGCGCCGGAATTGGCCGTGAGACCTGCGCCCTCTTTGCCCGGGAAGGCTATCGGGTGATCGCCCTGTCCCGACAGCCGAGCGGCGTCGAGTCCACAGCCCTGGAAATCACATTGGACCTTGAATCCTTTGAGCAGATTGAAGGCCTTTCGGGCGCACTGGGCACCGAAATCGCCGGCGCCGAGCGGGTTATTCTGGTCAACAACTCGGGTTACGGGCAATTCGGCGCGCTTCGCGACCTGTCCGAATCCATGTGGCAAAAGCAATTCAGCACCCACGTATTCGGCCCCATCAAGCTGGCCGCCGTCTGCCTGAAACTCTGCGAGCGACACGGAATACCGTTACGGGTCATCGCGGTCAGCTCTGTCTTATCCATTGTGCCCCAGCCTATGAAAGGCGCCTACTGTGCCGCGAAGTCCGCGATGAACGCGGCACACGACAGCTTCTGGTTTGATGAACGGGGCAGCAAAAGCCTGGAAAGTGTCTCGCTTGTGCTCCCGGGCCCCGTGGCAACCCGGTTCAGAGAGCATGCTCTGGCCGCTTTAAAGCCCTTGCTTGGCCGGGCGAGCGCGACGCACCGGGAAAAGTACCAAGCACTGGAATCAGCACTCGCGCCCGGCGCCAGAATCAAACCATTTACAGCCAGTGCGTCGGACGTCGCCAAAAAGATATACAGGGCTGCAGAAGCAGCACGTCCCAAGCCACGATATTTTGTGACACCCCAGACATACATTGCTGATTTAATTACCCGATTTTTGCCCCACTCTGTCCAGCGGAGACTATTGGGTTAGGTAACCATCCCCTACAGCCGTTCCTGTTCCGGAAGCTTTACAAAAGGCTACGTAGTGAATCGTCTGCCACGGATGTCGCCGACCTTCGAAGTGCTACTATTACAGCCCTAAATCTATTCAGAATCCCCGGTGTATGACCGGGCGCCGCTTCATCATTCTCAATAATCTGGAAGAACACACTCTATGTTTAGCCGCAAAATATCCTGGTTTGCCACTGCCGCTGCGTTTCTCATGCTGGCCGGCTGCGCAACAATGAATGAGCAGGAATGTCGCGTCGCAGACTGGCACGCCATTGGTTATCAGCACGGTGCAAACGGCCAGGGCACACAAAGCTTCAGCGAATACCAGTCAGATTGTGCTGATCACAACATCCGCGCGGATTTCCAGGCATTCAAAGAAGGGCATAAGTCCGGATTGTCTGACTTCTGCGTGTTTGAACGCGGTAAAAACCTGGGACTGAAAGGCGCAAGCTACAACGCCAACTGCACTGCCACACGATACCCCGATTTCAAAGCGGGCTATGACATGGGGATTGAGGGATTCTGCACCTACGAAAACGGCCTCACATCCGGCAAAGCAGGAGGCAAGCTCAGCCCTGCATGCTCAGAATTCCCCCGTTTTGCAGAGGGCTATCAAGAAGGCTATGCCCGGCATGAGTTAGTGACAGCCATTAGCCGTGTTGACGACCAGCTAACTGCCACCGAGCAAAAGATCGTCGAAGAGCGGCAATTCATTGAAGATTCAGAGGCGCTCATCGTCAGTGATGGCACAACACCAGAACAGCGCGCCGATGCGCTTGAAGACATTAACTACCATCGGGAAGAGATTTCCCGCCTGAAACACGAACTACTCATCCTGGATGATGAGCGCAGGGAACTAATCCAGACACTGGAGACGCTCTAGCTCCAGAACGTCAGCCCCGGCGCTGGCGGAGGGCCTTTTTCACCCGCCTTGCCCGGCTCAGTTCATCCTTAACAAAGGCCCCGACGGCCTTAAGGATACCCAGGTCCGGATCAGCCGGTTCGTCATCCGCCAGCCGGAAAATCTGCTGGTAGTACCAGGCCTGGCCGCCCAGCACGTTTAATATTTTGAGTGGCATCAGCGGACTGGCGGGCGAGAAAAAGCCCCGCTGGGCAAGCTTGACGTGATCTTCGTGGCAAACGGTCTTATCGATGCGCCCTTCAAGCAGATCCTCAGGCGTATCTGGATCCGTGCAGAGCGGCCGACCAAGGCCAATCACGTCGGTTTCGCCACTGGCAACCACCTCTTCCATGAAAGCACGCGTCCGGAATCCACCGGTGACCATCAGCGGGCAATCGCACACCTCACGAATCTTCTGGGCATAATCCAGGAAGTAAGCCTCCCGCTTGCGAGTGCTTTCCCGCATGGCCGGCCCATCGCTCGCGGTTTCGGCATCACCACTGTACCCGAGCAGCCGAGGCTGTTCGTAGGTGCCGCCGGATACCTCCAGCAGATCAATACCCTCCTCATTGAGCCAGCGCACCACGCTCACAGACTCATCAAGCGTAAACCCACCCTTGCGGAAATCGTCAGAATTCAGCTTTACCGCCACCGAAAACTCCGGCCCCACAGCGGCGCGGGTCGCCCGGACCACCCCAAGCAGGAAACGGGCGCGATTTTCCAGCGACCCACCCCAGCGGTCAGTGCGCTGGTTGGTGACCGGCGACAGAAAAGAGGACAACAGATAACCATGAGCCCCATGCACCTGGACGCCAGTGAAACCGGCGTCTTTGGCAATTCGGGCCACGTTGGCAAAGCGCTGGATAAAGTCGAGGATCTCCGGCTCCGTGAGTGCCCGTGGGCGGGCATAGTTGCCCATCAGCGATAGCTGCACCGCCGAAGGCCCCATTGGGCGCGAGGTAACATAACGCGGCGACTGGCGACCGGCATGGGAAATCTGCATCCACAAATGGTTGCCGTTGCGGGTGCCCGCTTCGGCCCAGGCGCGCAACTGCGCCATACCCTCGGGCTCGCCCTTCCCTTTTGATAAATCGGGCACCGGATCAATGGCCACATTACCCGGCCGCTCCAGCACCCGGCGATCAATCATCACATTGCCGGTAATCAGCAGCCCCGCCCCGCCATCGGACCAGCGCCGGTAGAGGGTTTCATGGCGGTGGGTGGCGTGTAGCTGATCGTCTGCCAGCCCCTCGGTCATGGCTGCCTTGGCGATGCGGTTGGGCAGGACGGCTCCGCAGGGGAGTTTCAGGGGTTGGGCTAAGGGCGATTCGGGCATGGCATCATCCTGATGGTTTGAGTTCGTTGATTTTTAAATTTGGATCAAAGTTCTCATTCCGCCTGTTCGACGGGAATCAACACTTCGTTCCGTCTCAGAAACCACGGCATGAACGGCGCGTTATAACGGGCCCATATCGGCGCTCCAGTTGCGATGTACCCCTTTTTATCAATCCACTTTTCCAGCCTGGATTTGTTCTTTTGGTAGCCTGATTCACTCCAGAATCCGGAATATCGAATGGCCGCCATGGTCTGCTCCGGCACAGAACGTAAAGCGATCCGCTCGTCGTTGGGTTTCGGTATGCTGTCCATCGTGAACGAACTGGGCATCATGAAACTCACTACCCAATTACCATCAACCTGGGTCTGCCCTACCGGTGCCGTCATGTCGATTTTCTGACTCTCAGCCACCTGGCCAACGGGCGCGGTCATGGCGATTTCCTGCTGGGACTGGTTATTGCCGGAAATGTATTTAAACAAACGACCAAAAGCTTCACTGCCCGCGTCTTCAAATTCCGAATCGACGACCGTCTCTGCAACGATCTGCGGCTCATACTGACGCACCTCCAGATTCTCATCCTTCAGGAGTATTGTGTATTCCGCTTCTTCTGTCGCCATGGTGGTTGCCGATATGAACATTGAGCAAAGGGAGAGAACGAGCGCTGCCTGCCGTTTAAGCATGATGTTTCCTTTTAGATAATTCGGCAATTCTACCTGGGTCACTGACCTGACTATGAAATTACTCTCCCGAGTACTCAAACGTCGCCAGCTTGCAGATATACGTTGCGCGAACCAGTATGTCCTTCGCCCGATCGATGCCCCACTCTCTCCAGCGAAGCATAGTTTGGTAGAGTGGCCATCCCCTTACTAAGGTAATAATAATCACATGCCATTCACGCCAATCCACATGGGCCCCGGCATAGCCGTGAAAGCGTTGCTTCAGGGCAGTTTCAGCCTGATGGTTTTCGGCTGGGCCCAGATCGTGATGGATCTTCAGCCGTTATTCGTGATGGTCACCGGCGAGGGACACTTGCATGGCTTTTCCCACACCTACCTGGGCGCGGGACTGCTGGCCATTCTGTCGGCTTTATCCGGCAAGTACCTTTCAGAGATCGGGCTTTATGTCCTGGGACTGAATCGAGATTGGAGCATGGTGATTGGCTGGCGAGTGGCGTTCCTCTCCGCATTCATCGGAACCTTTAGCCATGTTCTGCTGGACAGCATCATGCATGCGGATGTGGAGCCGTTTTTTCCGATCACGACTGACAATGCGATTCAGGGACTGCTCTCAGTTGAGGCACTGCACCAACTTTGCCTCTATAGCGGAGTTATTGGGGGAGTTGTGTATTTTGCGGTTCAATTTTGGACCCGGCGGCATAAGCCCTAGCCCTGCTCATACTCCCGAACCAATTCCTGCAGAAAATAAAGACCAGCAGTACTCAAGAAGCAGCGACTGGCACCAGAGCGAAACAGCAGGTTGCGCTTGTCCAAATAGTCCAACGCTTCAGGCATGCCTTTTTCAAACCGAGCGGCCCTGAGAATCTCTTGATATTCCTCATCATCACCTAAAGCCGAGAGGTCTTGCTCATTCAATCCAGCGTCGGGACGACCAAGGTAATCCAGATCCCTACCGCTGCGCGCAAAATAACGCCCGATAAGCAGCAGTATCACCTGCACCCGGAAGGCGTTTTCATCATGCTCTTCGTTCTCGTCATCACTGCTTTCCTTGAGAAAGAAAAACGAGCCGGTCTCGTTGAAAACCAGTTCGCTGCCCAGGTGCTCGTAGAAGGTCCGGAAGTGGGATAGATGATTGTACAAAAGATTGTAGAGCGAATTGGCCCGAAGCTCTGAGCGGTTACTGTCCCAGACATCACGCACGATCACCCTGCCCGCTTGAAATTCCCGGTAGATAGCGGCGCTGTTGGCAGGCAGGATCTGTTCGAAGCTGCTCGAACTTTGTGAATGGTCCGGGGATTCTGCGGTTTCTATCGCATCAGAGAATTCAGGCATGATGTCGCTCTTCTTGATTGACCGGTTCATTGGTTTCCAGTCGGCGCTTGCGGTAAACAAACTGTTCACTGTCGGATGACTGATCCAGGATTCGGAAACGGTTGGTCGTAACCACCTGCAGGCCCTCCGGTGGCGAGTTTACCAGCCGGTTCAGGGCCGCCAGCAAATCCGGAAAGCGGTAGCCCGGGATAAAACCGTCCAGCCGACCGTGAAGCTCCCGCACCAGATCCGCCGTAGGCCGCAGTTCCAGCGTTTCCAGCCATTGATAGAGCTGGTTGATACGCTGAACATCAATGCGTGTGTGACGGCCGCTTCCGTCCACTTCCTGTAGAATCGGCACCTCAGCTCTGCGGCGAAGATCGTGCAGGCGCAGATCCAGTTCACTGAACAACAACTGGTAGTAGCTGGACGAGCTACCGAAGGCATAGTGTTTCGGGCGCTGCTGGGCCCGCAAGCCGACCAGGAACCCCGTACTGCGGGCAAAGTCCCCGCCTTCCAGCCACTTTCGCTTCAGGCTGAGGGTCTCCGTTTCACTCTTGAGTCCCTGCAGTTTGCCGTAGAAATGCTCCATGGCGTTGTACTGGACCATGCCCTGGCGAGTCTTTCGCAGGAAGTGCTCCACCTCCTGGGCCACCGCATGAATCGGTTTGTACAGGGCGTTGAGGCTGATGGAGGAACGGAACAACTGGTCTGCCAGACTGTGGTCGCCGTGGTTTTCCAGTAGCCGGACCATGGCTTCCAGGGTCTCAAACAGATTGCTGCCATCGGGCAGTCGGGTGTCCGGGTTCAGGAACACCAGGGTCGGCTTGATGTGGCGCTCGTAAAGGGTAACGATCTGCTCAAACAGGTTCTGGCGGAACTCCAGGTATTTCTCCGGCGCCCGGCTGGCGTCGCCGGACAGATCCGCAAGCTGCGCGCTGATGGTCTGCATGCGCAGGACGTTCTGTCGCAGCAGCCCAATGAGCTGGCTGACACGCTCGTTCAGGTCGTCCCGCAGTTCGGTGTAGTCGGGATCGGCGTCGCTGAAGCTGCTGGCTTCCAGGCGATTACGTACGTCTCGCAGGGTAACCAGGTGCCCCCTCAGGCGGGCATCGGTCAGCTCCTGGTAAAGCGATGCGTTGCAGGCCCGCATCAGGTTAATCAAGGCGTCCTGGAACACCAGCCGCCGCTCACCCTCGGCCTTGATAATGTCGATCACCAGTCCGCTGCGGAACAGATTGTCGGTATTCAGCGCCAGTCGCACCCGGTCCCGGTCGGCCTTGCCGAGGGTGCGGGTATAGTCCATCACCTCGGCTACCAGGTCGCTTTCGCGAATGTATCGGGCCTCGTTCCGATCCATCCGCTCGATCATCCGGAACAGAATCTTTGGGTGCTCGAACAGCAGCCGGGTGGTGTCCAGGGTGCTGAAGCGTTTACTCATCCACCGGCTCCATCAGATTGGCCTGGGTCTGGTCGGCCCAGTGGCTAAGGGGGTCACCGTTGGTGAAACCCTCGGCACCGCCCCAGAACACCAGAGTACGCTGCGGGCTATAGGGCCGTGCTGTGCGCATCTGCCCCACTTCCAGATGCCGGCCGATCAGATAAATCACTTCCGCGCTGGCGCTGTGGGTGGCGGCGGAGAACAGGTTGAAGCCCTGCTTGCGGAGTCGTTCCAGCAGTGACGGCATCTGGCTGATATCGACGCTGGCCAGCTCGTCCAGCACCATGGGAAACGATAGCTGCACGCCCGGATACAGCACCCGTTTCAGCAACCGGTACACCAGTTCCAGATTAATCAGCGCTGTGGTGGAAGTGGACTGGCCCTTCTTGTCCAGGTTCGCAGCGTTTTCCTTGCGGGTGCTGTAGGAAATACCGGTGATCACCCTGTCCATCGTCAGGCGTTTGCTGCCGTCCTGCTCCCCGAAAAAGTCCGCCACGAATACCCGTAAACGGTCGTAGAACGCGTCCGACTGCAGCTGATTGCCATAAGGGTCGATGTTGTTGGCTTCTTCCACCAGATTGCGGAACTTCGGATCGGTATGGATATCCACCCGGATTTCCACCAGATCGTTGATGCGCACGCCATCCAGTTCGCGGTTGAGCTGCGCTTCAAAACGGGCAATGTGCTCGTGATTGGATTTCAGCGCCTGCCGGTAGCTCGCCACCGTCTCGTTGTGGATGCCAACCTGCTGCTCCAATACGCTCCAACGCTCAGCCATACCGGCAAACAGATCCGACAGGCTTTTGAAGGTTTCCCGGATAACCGAGGAGGCCGGGCTGTCTTTCTGCAACTCACCCTCGGCATCCTCGTGAACGCCCAGATAGACGAACTGGCGCAAGTGGTCGAGGATACTGCGACGGCGCTCTTCAAGATCGTCCAACTGGGTTTGCAGATCGTCAAACGACGCGACGGAGACTTGCTCAATCTCTAGTGGCTGCTCGGCTTCCACGACTTTCAGATGCGGGAATCGGTGCTCTACAGTGCCAACGCTTCGGCTGAGGCCCGCCAGTTCCCGTTCCCTTTGTTCGATCCGATCTTTCTCGGCCCTGGCTTTAGCCACTTTTTGCTGCACGGCATCCTGCTTTTCCTGCTCCAGCCGGGCTTGCTCTTCCAGCTTGGCCAGCTGTTCCTCCGCCGCCTGCTTTTCCTCCGTGGCATCTCTCAGTGTGGTTGCCGCTGCCGGGTAACGGCTCAAGGTATCCAGATCTTTCTGGATGGCGCGGATTTCTTTCTCCGTGCGCTCAATCAGCCGAGGCCGGTCATGCTCCTGGTTGGCCGTGTCTGCCAGCTCCGAACGCTCCTTTTCCAGCCCATGAAGCTCACCCTCAATATGCCTGCGCTGCTCTGCAAAGTCAGTCTGCCGGGCTGGCTGAGCCGGGAATTCCGTATCGAACCAGTCAAAGCCTTTATCAGTGGGTACAAGCAGCCGAGCAAAAGCTTCAATGGTAGCCTTGCTGTCGGCATCAAGGTCCCGACCAGAGCTGGCCATCACCAGCTTCGAATCCACGGCCCGCAAGGGCGCAGCGGTGGCCTCGTCCAGCTGGTTCTGAAGCTGCCATTGTTGTTTACTTTCCCGATCTTTCAGGGATTCCAGCTTGCGATCGAGTTCCTGTTTCTTTTTCTGGATCTGCTCCAGCCGGATTTCTGCCTGAGCGGCACTTTTCAGTGCGGCCAGATGCTCTCTCTTGCCAACGAGTTCCTCTTTCTGGATGTCCTCGATTTCCTGCAGTGTCATCTCCCCATATTGGGAAACCAACAGATCGCCATCTTTCTGGTTCTGCTCTGCCTGCTTGATGCGACGGTCGGCGGAACGGATCTCGCCCTTCAGGCCGCTGGCGTCCTGCTCCAGCTTTTTCAGGGTCTGCACCACATAGCGAAGTGTCTCGTTCTGCTCATTGAACACCTCCACCGCAGCCTTGCGCCTGGTGCCAATATCCTGCAAGGCATTGGTCACACCATCCCGAAACGCGGCGAAGTCATGCTGGCTGCGAAGCAGCGTCTGATAGGCCTGGTAATCCTTTTGGAGCTTTTCAAACCGTGAGCGCTCTTTCTCGATTCTCGTGAGCTGGGTTTGCTGCTGCTTCAACTGGTCGTGGCGATTGAGGAAGTCGTCGATATTGAAATCGAAGGCGTCGTCGGCAAACTTCTTGTCCGCTTCGATGATGCTGGCCACCGCATTGGCCATCGCCTTGTCGTCCGCCTTCATTTCAAACAACAGCAGGATCAGCGTGCGCAGCGACTGCACCCGGCGCTCATCGGACTCACCCAGGGGCAGCACGGAATAACGCACCGCATCCGCGTTCATCAACTCGCTGCTGTAAAGCATATGTTTGAGTTTGGCAGGGTCACTCACCAGCCGGGTTTCTTTGGAGAATTTTTTCAGAGTCTCTGACAAGCGGCTGAACGACAACTCTGGTACGGCCTGCCCGATACCGTCCTCATCATCACCATTCCAGAACAGGGGGCGCAACTGGTCGTAAGCCACCGGTACAAACGCGCGGCCATAGCTGAGCTGGCTGGCGCTGTCCCGGTACAGAATCTGGCAATGCACCCCGGCCGGGTTCTCGGCTTCCATAATCAGGAAACTGAACTGGCTGGGAAAGTAGTGCTGGTAGCTTTCCTCGTTGGTGTAAAAGCTGCCGGCACTGGCATTGCGAAAAGCAAATTTCTTGCGGCTGTTCTTGAAGTTGTTCTCCGGCAGCAGGAACAGACGCAGTGAATTCAAAAGACTGGACTTGCCCAGGTTCCCCGGCCCCAGGATCAGGCCGTGGCTATCCACCGGAATTTCCACGTAACAGAAGCCGGCGGAATCCACCAGCACCAGGCGGCGTATGCCAAAGGTGAAATTGCTTGGGCTCCCCTCGGAGTCACTCATCCAGAATCATCTCCTGTTCCATGAATTTTCCGGTGGCCCGAAAAGTCTCTGCCAGAGACAAAAAGCCAAGCGCCTCGGCCAGCGAAAGCGCCTTAGTGAACCGTTCAGTGCTATCCGGTATCTTGCAGAACTGGCTCAGCCACGGTTGCCAGTCGGCTGGCTGCACAAACCAGGCTTTATCAGCGAGAGAAGCAGCAATCGTCGAGAACATTTGCAGACCACCCGCATCATAATCGAATGCGCAGAATACTTCTTCGTAGCCCTTCAACCAATCGAGAATCGCCGCCCGGTTAATCCGATTGCCACCACCCAGCACCACATCGCAATCCGCCAGCTCCAAAGGCTTTCCAAGTACCTCACTGGCAAAGCCCAGCATCTGTGGATATTGATAGAAATTACGTTCGTTCTCGATGACCAAGACAGACCGTGCTTGATGAAAACCAATATCAACCGAATCGTCCCCGATAACGACCACGTCCGGTCGGCTGGATGCTAGCCCCTGACGGTACACAAGGACAAAACTGACCTCGGTGCCATGGCGGTGGGAATTTCCTTTCTTCGCGGCGTCTACCCGGCTTGCCGGAGCTTCCGCGACATTCTGCAACTCCGAGAAAGCGGTTTCATCCAGGACGGTGACAAGCCACCGATTAGTTTGTACTTTTTCAGTGGCAAATAATTCCCGATGGCGGCGGCGGATCTGTTCCGGGAGTTTCTTCAAGAACGCTTCATAGTTAACGGGCTGACCACGAAGAATTTTTTGGAGGTAGTCGTTCAAAGGCACACCAAAATCACTCCAAATTTGAATTTTTTTGACCGTATATTTAAAGATTAGTGTAACGCTTTCAGTAGCCTACTGTATCGGGAGACTTTCGATTTAGAGCGGCAGGCTAAGTCTTTGCGTTAGTTTGGCGCACCGCTTGGTGTTTTATGCCAATTTATAGCAGGAGCGGATCACAAGTTAGGTTCGGTGTCATCTGATGTTTAGTTTGCTGGTCGGGCCCCCTACGTGATTCTGAGCTAAGCTTCAGTACCTGCCTAAGTCGAAGGAAACGGACGCTTCTATGGATTGGAACAAGATCAAAAAAAAGACAAGTGCCTCCATTTCTGAGGTTAAAGGGAAAGCCCACGCTATCACGCAACATATTAAAGATAGCGATGCCGCCGCAAAATCTCGTGAGTTTGGCGTGGAAGTCACCAAAAAACTTACGTCTGCCGTCGATGAATTCTCAACCGGCGACGCCCTGGATAAAGCTGCCACAACATCTCGACAGATCGCTTTGGGTGGGAAAAAAGCTGTTGTTGGTGCCACCGACTGGACTTACAAGAAATACGCGGCAATGAATGAGCCGACAAATGAAAAAAACTGGTATTTACGAATGGCGCAAGCCTGTGAAGATACTTCTGACGCAGTGTTGAGAAATGAAAGTGGCGCATCTTCAAAGATCAGCAAAGGTGTTGCCTCAAAGGTGGGTGCTGCCAGTGCCACGGCCGGTATATTTTCAGTTGCATCATTGTTGGGTACAGCAGGAACTGGCACGGCAATAGGCTCTCTATCTGGCGCCGCCTTTACTAGCGCCGCATTAGCCTGGGTTGGTGGTTCGGTTTTAGTCGGCTCGCTTGTCATTACTGTGGCTGCAATCGCAGGAGGAATTGGAGCAGCTATAGGCGTGACGTGGGCTTCAAAAAGATTCGTGTATGGGGAAAAACGGCAACGCTCGGAACTGGAAGAGCAGGAGCGACGGATTGTTGATGCCTGCCTAGCACTGGCTGTCGCATTTCGCGAGAAAAATAAAATTACGCATGCGATTGATCCTGTATCAGCAAAGCACTTATACGGTGAGGCGCTCATGCCGCTCTGTAAAGAATTGGTCGATGTGCAGACAAAGGTAAATAGCTGGCCATATATGGCGCGACAACGCCTCAATTCCGCAATTAATAAAATAAAAAACGCATCCGGATACTTGCAAGAATGGTCAACGCGTCAATCTAATGTTTCTACGGGAGTCGTGAGTGCGGTTTTAGTCCGCTTGTTGGCTAATGATATTGACTCCTTTAACGATAACGAAAAGCTTGTTTTGGCGGCGATGAGACGATCCAACTCAGACTTGACGGAGGCATCGCCAGAAGAGCTGGCTACCTACGTCCAATCGCTAGAGCCCTCGCAACTTCCGGGTCTGACCAATAATGTCAAAGGCATTTACCACGAAATTCGTTTCGCACACGAGGAAAATAATGACGGTGATGAATATGTAGTGGAACTATTTGATGCCACAAATCACCAAGGTGCCGATGTAGTGATAACGAATCTAACTACAGGTGAGGTCAATGAGGTCCAACTGAAGGCGACGAATTATCTTTCATTAATTCGTGAACACAACGAAAAATACGAATCAACGCACGTCTTTGCGACTGAGGAAGTAGCCAGTACATCCTCAGACATTGAATCAACTGGTTTCACAAATGAGCAGCTAACCAATGATGTTGATGGCGTAATCGACGACCTCGACAACTATTCGGGCTCTGGAATTGTCTCCAGTATGGCTGTTGCCGGCATGGTAACCCTAGCGAGAAATGTTCGGGTTTTGCTGAAAGAAGACCAGCTGAGCCAGAAAGAGAAGGAAAAGCTTGTTTCTGACGGCGCAATCTCTGCGGGTGTCGCGGGTGTCGTATCATTATTGTTGGGCTAGATCACACGACCGGCTTAAGAGAGATAAAACCGAATTCACCGCTCCTCTGTTGCTGTTCTCCAAAATCCAACAGTCGCATCAGAAACATCACCCTGCCGTTGCCCGACCTGCACTACTACCTCGCGAAACGACCTGGCCAGCTTCGGTTGGTGACATAGATGAAGACTCTGAATAATCCGGCTGATACGGCGATGATTGTGATCAAACTGCCTCAGCCAAAGGTGATCGCGCCCGTTCAGGTGCAAAGCCGCTTCAAAGCCAGAACCCGTCGCTTTCAATCCAAAAAACCGGACCATCCGATCCAGCGATTTTTTCTGCTGCGCCTGAAGCTCCGGGTTTCGATGAAACCAGTTTGCAGCCTCTGCGGTGAGCAGCGGGGCAAAGTCGTTGTAAGAGTTCCCTTCCGGAATAGGGAAAAGCCACTGAATATAGTCGTGAGTGGATTCGAGGGCCTCGTCACTCATACCCCAGATATCGCTGATCAGGCGGCCGCGATGATCGGGTGCCTCGCCTAGCGTAAACAAGACTATTTTGGTTGTATTTGAGTCCACGGAAAGCTCGCTATATCAGCTCAGAATAAGACCGCAATGCTCATTTAATATGCGGGGTCTGCCACGCGCTTCTGGAAAACATCATCTGCCAGCACTGATAAGAGAGGTTTCACTCTAAAAACGAGCTCTATAGTTTTGCGGCAACAACTGAACATGCTGTTCAATCGATCCCGGCAAAATAAAGAATCTCGGAGCGGTAGTAAATTCATAAACCCGATACAGACGGAACGCGTCTGAATAATCATTGGAAAACGCTCGCTCGTTCTCGCTAATGAAAAACGGTAGATACTTTCCGGAGTTCGTCGCCTTAACTTCCAGGAAGCGCTCTTGATCCCCTGACGCATCGAAAGACCGAATGTCGAAACCCAACCCGTCTCCTCGTTCCTTACTGGACCACTCGACCTCTGCCGCCAAGTCAGACCGACCTTGTGCGGTAAGCCTCTGCCGCTCCATCCGAAGCACGAATTCTTCTGCTCGCTCCCCAAGCTGTCGGTTGCGACGCTCACGTTCAGAGAAGTCGATACGTTTCGCCAGATAACTGGGCCTGCCCTCGACCACATGAGGAATACGCTCTGGCGGTTCCGGATCGAACACCGAATCCCAGCCAAGATCATAATATTCTGGCTCGTCGGCGACTTTGTCTGCGACCAGGTTTACGTCATCAACGACCTTCTGATGGCCTGCAAGGTAAGACAGAACCACCTGCTTGAGCTGTTGCTGATAGTTGAACGCGGGTTTGTAGCCGGGGATGTATGGAAGCCCCAATTCCAATAGCACAGCACTGACGTTCTGGTGTTTGTATTCGACCGATCCCTCGGAGCGATTATTCAAACGCGGTTGCAGTTCCCTGCGGTGCGCTGCTTTGCTGTAGGGCGCACCGACTAGGTGTTTCTCGAGCATCGTCACGTAATCATTGACCAGAAACTCGCACTCCAACCAGTCCCAACCACCGCGTTCAGGTTGCAGAAGGTCACGAATCGACTTCTCATCAAGGCTATTCAACAGCGCGGATCTGAGAAGCTCGCGGGCAATCTGGTTGCCCAGCAGCTCGAACAACTCATCGTCTAGATACGCATGGTCGATGTGGGCGTAAATAACTCCTTGCGATGTCGCCGTAGTCAGTTGCTCATATGACTCATGCTGACCAGGTCTAACTTTGAGGTGCCAAAACCCTTCGCTTTGGAGATGGAAAAACGGTAAGTGAGGATTGTTCCGATCCGAGGGCGAAGCCAGTGCTTGAAAACGCTTAGTGAAGTGGCTTTTAAGATCGTCGTCAAAATAGAAGCGATTATTCGCAACTTCACCCGACTCAACAAGATCCATGACCGCCTGCAACATGGCCACTTTGTGAGGGCTCTTATTAGCACCACCACTGTTCACTCGAAGCGTTGAGAAGCGCTTCTCGTAATAAAGCAAACTCACCGACCACTCCAGTAATCCGCTTTCTCCGGGATAATCCATCGCACACCACCACGTGGATCTTGTTGATCTCCCGCGTACCTCGGAATCAGGTGACAATGCATGTGCAGAACCGTCTGACCTGCTGCCGCTCCACAGTTCATACCAATATTGTATCCATCCGGCTGATAACGCTCTTCAAGCCATTGCTTACCTTGCTCGATCAGCTCCATGATGGCTTGCTGTTCAGCAGCCGAGAGATCGAACCAGTCAGCGGCATGGCGATTTGGGATAATAAGCAAGTGACCCTCTGAAACCGGGAAACCGTCCATTCGCGAATGAGCTAGTTCGTTTACAGGTAACCCTACTTTTCGATCTTCAGTAGGAAGACTACAGAAAGGACAATCGTGTTCCATTGGTAGCTCCCTCTCAATGCCTGGATTCAGCGCCTACCTCTTATGCCCATCAACTTATTCCAGTCACAATGTAGCAGTTGGATGGAATTCCGGCCTAAAGCCACTGGTAAAAATATTAACAACAGATCGCGGAGTCAAAACATCGACCTTTTCAGGCAACGTCTCAGAGTCTGCTGAGCCATAACCCGAAAAGCTCCATTTCAAAAGTTTGCCATCGCAAACAGCATAGCTTTCATCATTCACAATAAACATCGTGCCATGCGGCAAGTCAGCCAGTGAACTCTGCCATGTCAATTTCTTATCATCATCCATTCGTTCTCTGTGCAGAATTTCATCCATTTCTGGAGCACGAATTGACGAGCTAACGTCTCCGGCATTGGCCCTCATCCATGCGTCCCGGAATTCGTTATAGCGGGTGCGTCTGCATTCAGCGCAAGGCCTGTGCCCTGCTGCGAACGCCGTAACCTCGTCCAAGAAAAAGAGCTCCGTATATGCATTAGGCGACATCAACTCTCTTTTTCTGCCTTTGAACTCGAGAAGGCAGGTAATCCATGCTTTGGTTTTGAACTGCCGCTTCAGCTCTTTTCTAGAATCGTGCAGAACACCACGATTGCCCATGAAAGTGCCCTTGGCACTATATCGTTTAACGCTCCCGTCGGGAGTCACACGATTTTGTAATGGCATAGTGGCTTATTTCCTTATCCGTTTGATAATCCAAATTCAAACAATACTGTCGAGCAGTTTCTGGGCAGGCGCAGCGCACTGAAGTCTGAGCTAATTTTGCTCATACTCACATACCAACTCCTGCAGAAAGCACGTCCCGACTGAACGAAGAGAATAGCTGCCAGTCTCGCTAGCCCTTAGGCTTGTTTCGACTACCCTACCTAACGGTTAGCGAGGCATTTTCGCCATAGATCTGGTAATAAAAATCCTGCGATTCAACCGTATTGAGATACTCGTAAGCTTTCTCGGAGTCACCATAAATCAGAAGGAGATTTCCATACATCACGGAAAGCGCCTCGCAAACAAATCTCTTTGCATGTTGAAAATCATCGAAATAATAAAGCATTATCAGTAAATCTTCTGCTGGAATCGGTTCTCTCATACTATACGTTTTAATTTTAACAGTCGGAGTATCAGCGCCATATAATTTAAGAATACGCTGTACGTCTCCTCCGATTACTTCACATCCCTGAATGAACGACAAGAATCCTTGATAGTCCATAGGTAAATTTTCATATTTTCTATAATACGAAAGAACAATCTCATGCAGCCTTGCCTCAACTTCTTTAAGCTTAAAATAATAGTAGGAACGACTCGAATCTAAATACTCTTCTTTCAGAAACTTTTTCAAATTGATTGCAGACTCAGCATCAATGATGTCGCTCGATCCTTCAGAAAAACAGGAATCTTGCATCAGATGAATGTGCTCATGGGAGATTACCGAATCAACAGAAATTTCAGCCTTCTTTATTTTAGCTGGCATTACGACAATCTCACTGCTGTCTTGGGTTTTTGGAGAGAAAAACCCGAGTGACCCAGTTCCAATCGATTCGACCTTAGATAAAAGAAGAATAAATCTTAGAAAGGCGAAGATAGCGAATACCAACACAAACGGCAAAATGACCAAAAATAGTAGAACTGCAAGCAACTTTACGAGACTGTTAAGGTTTAAGAAGTCAGCTCTAAGCTCTTTAATCAAAGCTCTCAGTTCTGAAAAAGAACTCCTTGCCTTTAAAATCATTTCCCTGACAATTGGATCACATTCTTTTTCCGGATCTCTTCTAAAAACCTTGAACACACGAGTGAGTGTATAGTATTTACCACCAACGACTCTCAGGGACAGAATATCGAATTTATTATTTATTACCTTAGAACTCAGCGGCTTTGGCGGAAAACTAAAAAAATCCTTAGAAAACTGATCAATTGAAGTGGTTGGTGTTTTTTTATAAAAAAATGACATATTAGTGTTAGTCCATCATCAATAATTTCATCCTGAAAACGCTACTTTCGATCTCTAAATCCACGTAGTGCATCTTCAAGCGTCACGGCTTTCCAAGTTACTGCCTCTAGGATTTTTTTCTCCTCAGGGCTTCTAACAACAGCATACTTTGCAGAGGGCCAGGCGATTCCACACTGGGCCAAGACCTTGCCACCAGAGCCGATGATTTCATAACCAATTTCCGGCTTCATGCTGCCCTGTTTCTGATAGAGCCTCAGAAGACCTTCAAACGAAGAGTCGATCAAGGCAAAAAGATCGTCCCAGCTCGTTGCATCACCAAGTATATTCTGCTGTTTCCGTAGCTTTTGAATCAGCGCCATATCTTTCTGTTTGATGTACATATGATCGTGCAAAGGCTGCTTCCGATGGCAATCGGCACATAGCGCCTGCAGATTGATCTCGTTATTGTTTCGTTTGTTCCCGTCGATGTGATGCGTGTGGAGAAGTGCCTTATGCTGAGTGAGGTCCAAACCACAGCTCTCACAAACGAAGTTTTTGCGCTCTCTGTATCTAAGTGAGATTTCTTTCCAGTTATCCGCGTAATGGCCCTTTTTCTCGATGAAAGACTTTGGCAGATAGCGAAATAGCGAGCTGTAATGAGCGAAGAAATTCTTTAGGTCGAACTGTTTCAAGATCTCTCGTTGTTGTGACGGGCTAGAAACGTAGCCTTTGTAGTTCAAATGTTTAAGGCAGTTGATGCATACCCGCAGCCGGGCAACACCCTCCTCCGGTTTTGATTTGGTTCTGGAGAACCCAAAAACATCAAAGTCTCCGGAGGTATTGACTATCGCCTGGTATCGTTGGAACCGATTTCGCTGACGCATCTGTTCAAGCGTTACGCAATCTGCCACATGAACCTTTTTCCCCCGATGGCCATCCTCGAGGACTTCATCAATACTCTGTCCTTGATCGGGGATATAGAGGACGATCTGGGCCCCATGGCTACTGAGCAAACCGCCAACATTTTCAACATCCTTGAGCTCGATCTCTTCGCCACCCTCGTTAAACCGGTTGACGATGTCCGGCAAAGGGTCGGGAGGGGAAACATCCAGCGAATAGGCTCGCTCAGAAGCGCCCATTTTCCGGACCTGGTTCCAAAGCTGGTCCACCGGGAAATTCAGCTTCATTCATCAATCTCCAATATCTGCTTGATGCGAACGTCAGCATTAGAGATCACCCGAAAAGTCACACGCCGGCTTTTACCAAAATCTTCTTTACCATCTTCCCCGACCACGGGTTTAGCAGATGAAAATCCAACAGCTGCAATGTGAGACTTAATCCAACTCTGATAGCGTTCAATTTCCTCTAGTCGGTAAATGTATTCCAGTACGCTTCGAGTCCGCCCCTGAGACAACGCCATATTCAAAAAATAAGCGTCGGTCGGGCTGGTCGCACGATTCCAGATACTGCTGGTGTGCCCCTCTATCCGAACCTCATTAATGGAATCCTTGAAGCCATCAAGAACCTCCATGTAGCGCGGAAAAAAATCACTGAGCAAGGCCTGGTACTCACTGGTCAGCTCGATCTCACCCCTTGGAAAAAGCACATCGGGTGACTTAAAAGTGAACGTAAGGGTTTCTTGATCAATTTCCGCGTTCCAACGCTCAAGATCCTGCGAAAACTCATCAACAAGCGCGTTATAAATATCAACCTGGGTTTCCTGGTAGGCAACGGCCACTTCTTTGATGCGGTCTCGCTCTATCAAAGCATCTCGCATGAGCGCAATCGCAATGAACAAAAATACCACCATCAAACCCGCCATAAGGTCTGATACAGAAAGCCAGTGGTTTTCCTCTTGCTCTGAAGCCTTCGGCTTTAAGAACTCTGCCATACCGATTCCTTATGAAGCGTTAGCGCGAACAACCTGGTTCATTTGATCAACTAAGCTTCGATAGTCCTCGGTAAACTGGCCGGTAATTGAGACAAGAGCCTGCCCCATCTGCTCCATGGAGCGGTTAATTTCAGACTGTAATGCCTGGTCGAGGATCTCAATGCTTCCCTCGACAGATTCCGCGCTTTTGCGAACAGACTGTTCCATCGCTTCTTTGAGGCCTGTAACCAGGTTCTGGAACTGCGCAGCCTGCTGGTCTGCCATCTGCTCAAGGTTGGTATTAAGCTGATTCCGCATTCCTTCCAGACCGGCCTCAAACGTCTCTCGGCTCCTGCCTGCCTCATCAACCACCGCTTTTCCAGATTCGCGCAGCGAATCACCAATCGACTTGGTCTGATCATTCATTTCAGCCGCCAAAGTGCGGAAATTGCTGTGGAGGTCGTCCGCCATGTCAGAGAACAGTTGACTGGTCTGCTCAGAGCTTTTGTACATGGCGTCAGAAGTACTTTGCAGGGACTCGTTGACCTGGCGGGCGCTATCAGTAAATTCGGTGACACCTTGTGAGATCACTTCCTGATAGCTCTCAGTCGCTTTAGTGATGCCCTCTACCAACTGTTTAGAGGCATCCTGAACACCATCCACAGTAAGGCCAATCTGCTCTTTTAAAGACGGAACTGCTTCAACCGCTTTATCGCGAACGTCTTTGAAGGCTTCCAGGTGACGCCCAAGCTCATCAATCTGGTGCTGGTTGATCGTCATTACTTCGCCCAGCTTGTTCATCGAATCCGGGATCTGGGTAGTGTGTTCCTGGATTTTCGCAACGGCAGACTCAGTTTCAGTGATCGCAGTAACTCCCTGCGCGTATTGCTGGGTCATGTCATCGAGCTGAACCTTATAGTTTTC
Organism: Marinobacter sediminum; assembly: GCF_023657445.1. Taxonomy (NCBI): domain Bacteria; kingdom Pseudomonadati; phylum Pseudomonadota; class Gammaproteobacteria; order Pseudomonadales; family Marinobacteraceae; genus Marinobacter; species Marinobacter sediminum. Next base: position 1,409,415 of record NZ_JAGTWY010000001.1, read on the forward strand.
CTGCCACTCGACCAGCTTTTCGACCGCGCTATTCAGTTCCTTAAAGTTATCGCCGAATTGCTCGGTGAGGTTGTTGTTGAAATCACTGATGACCTGCTTCAAAGCCTCAATGACCGTTTCGGTCGCAGACTTGGAAAGCATGTCTGCAAAGTCCTGAAGTTTGAGCCAGAGCTTTTCCTGAAACTCCTCGAAGTCCTTGCGGGATTGTTTACTGGCATCATTGACGTCAGATCTCAGCAACTTCATCTGGCCCGTCAGGCTTGACTCATCGCCACTGCCGATTGCCTGATTCAAAGCACCAATGCCGTCGCGTTGTTCACGCATAACGCTGTAAAGCTCGGCGACGCCGATCTGGTCTTCGTCGATTTCCTCACTGTCAGCGACATAGAGGATGCCAATAGAAACAAGCACCTTGTAGATGATGGAAAACAACATCCCTACCAGGCTGGTTATGAAGGCTGTTTTCATACCACTCAGCAGGCCCTCAATGCTGCCATCTATGTTGTTGACGTCAAAAGCCAGAAGGCCGGCAACAATACCAAAAAAGGTGCCCAGAATACCCAGAGTTGTCAGTAGCGTTGGCGCATATTGAGTAAACGCATGATGCTTATTTGAGCGCTTCCAAACGCATGAAAGAAGAAACACGGCCAAGAGCAGGCCGATGAAGATATCTGTCACCAAACCAACTTGAATCGAGGCAACGGCGCTCTCCAAGGGGGCTGAAAGCATAAAGACTCCATTTTTTGAAGTTGAAGTGACAGATGGGATGTAAAGGAAAACAAGCGGGGAATTCCGACATCCATTGTCGCTTACTGGCTGATAGGCTTAATTTTAGTTATACGTCGAATAATGCGTCAGATTGAACAAAAGAGAAAGGCTTGGTTTGAAATTTTGTTCAGCTTATTCATTGATTTTAAAAACATTTGCAAAGGCAACTAAATAGAGCAAGGGATTACCTTTAATACTTTAATTACCGGTCACCCCTGCTCGCATTTCAAACCTTAATCCATGTTCCTAGTCCACACCCAACGCTTTGAAAACCTCATCCACCGGATCCGCATAAAAGCTCGTCTGGAACTTGGTGAACAACTCTCCAGGCACAGTAGGAATATCTGCCGCACTGGTAATAGGCAGCGCAACGCGCTTGCCGCCGCCATCAAAGGCCACCTGCAAGCACTCTGCAAGGCTCTGGACTATCGAAATAGATCTGTCCCGGTTTCCCATAATTCGTGAATAAACGTGGCGAACTGGATGGGTGCGTCATGGTTCCTGTTGAGATTGAGCTGAAAACGTATCCTACCCGTGGGCTCACCTTCCAGGTAACTTCCCAAACGCTGAATAGAACCCGCACTGCGATCACCCGCATCAAAATATTCACTTCGAATCCCAACCTTTTCGATGAGAGTGATGTAACGGGATATATTCTGCTGGGTGACATCTCCTTTGGCAGGAAAGCTGAACGCGTCATCGGGGACAGCTCGCCCCACTGTATCCATGATGTCGTAGAGCAGCATCACCGGCCCGAAGGGCTTCATTATGATCAAGGGCCGGGCCTTTTTCTTCGGCTCTCGCCCAAATCTGTGCTTCCAATCTTTCAGGCTAGCTGCGTAACTCAGACCAGGCTTTTGAATCTGAAGAAGCATGGCATTGAACGGAGCGTACTGCCTAAATCGAGAAACGAAATCCAAAAGCTCGAGATAGTCCCGGCTTTGGTGATATAGCTTCGACTCAGCAAGTAGCTCATCCAAAACTTGCCTTTCTTCCTGATGTTCAAAAAGATCCCCCTGAGTGCGTTGAGCATCCTTTCCGGCAACCATGTTCCCTGTCCTTCAAAGTAGCGGCATGGTGAATGCTTGAAACACATTCAGCTGAAATCACAAGTCCCAGTAAAAATCACGGATTGTTTGAGCCATCAATTTCCGCCTTGCTTCGAGAAACTGTGGGTAATTCTCAGCAGAGACCTCATTTATAAAATCAGGAATAGCATTTTCTTTAAGGTTTGCTTCGAGGTCGCTCTGCTGCGTGATCTCACCGATTTTCAGCTCGCCCGTCTCGATCTGGCGGTTCAACCAGGCCATGTACTCTCTCGGCGGATTATCCTTAATCGCGATATTGATTGGCGTTTCGGTGAGCGCGAAGTTCGCGACCTGGTTGTAATCTCCCTGTTTGGGATATCCATTTTTCACCAAGTGGTTTTTGGGAACGATATGGTGCATGTCACCATGCCCTTCGATCATTTGGGCCACGTTGATCGATTTCGACAGAAAGCCACGCGCTGATCTATTAACTCGTGCAGCCAAATAAATCTGAAACGCGGGGCTGCGCCTGCTGGGCGAGACAAGCTCCTGCGGAAGCGCAACATCCCAAAAGCCCTCGCCAAGCTCTGAGGCCTCAATGAGGCGCAAATAGTCGTCCACGCCCTGCTCTTCGATTCGGCGAAGATCCGTCTCCCAGGTCGACTCGAAACTTCCGACGGCTCGACCGGTGAGCAAGGTCATCACAAACCAGCGCTTAACTAGTCTCGAACGCTCGCCCTCAGACATTTGATCGTTGCTGCGAAGACGCAAATAAAGCGCATACGCAAAGTTGAACGCGTTCTTTGAGCCAATCATGGATGAATCAATGAAGCCTGCAGACTTAATCATCATGACGAAGCGTTCAACGTGCGTCTTGCGTACCAGCTCATCCAATGCATGCCCAAACCTAGCGAACGCATCCGGAATCCGGCTCTCATCTATTTTCCGTGTGGCCGGGTCTAGACCCGATAATTCGCTCACAATGGCACCAGCCTTACCGCGACTGAATCCGACTAATCCGGCTATGCGAATAACGTCGTTATACTCTGGTTGAAACAATTCATCAGATTGACTTTGCAGCCACTGTATTTTTGCCAAGTGGCCCGAATCGGCAAACTCCCGGTCATTCTCGCGGATATCTTCATAGGCATGTCCAGATACAGACAGATGGCAAAAGTAATCAATCAGCTTTCGTAAATTGCGGCCCTCGTCCCCATAGGTTGCGATTTTGCTCATCACAAAATCCGCGCTCGACAATGGGACACCTTTTGCGTTGATGCGAACAAAGATCTCTGCAACCGTATCCACATCGAGGTTGTCCGCCAGCGAGATCACACCAACTTGAGCATTCTCAATCGCAGCCAACCGTGTGACCGCAGACTCAACTTGAGCCTCGTCCACACCGGGGTTTCGATCGAAATACTGCCTTAAAAAAGTCAGCTGACTGTTACCAGAGAAGAACTCACTGATGTCATGAATCCACTGACTACTATTGCTGATCGCAGGAGTCCTGGTGGCGAACTCCTCGGTCAAAGGGTTAAAAGAAATCGCGATTCGTCTCTTGTCGTACTGCCTGCCAACCACGGGCTGCCCTGCGATGGCTGCACGTAAGGCGGTGACGCGCTGCTGACCATCGATCAGAATCTGTTGATGAGCCGCCACCTGCCCGCCTTTTAACTTAGCGCCAACAGATTGCCAGGTAATCAAGTAGCCCACTGGGTAACCGTTGTAGAGCGAATCCATTAGATCGCGAACTTGGGAGGTCTTCCAAACAAAGGGCCGCTGTAACTCCGGGATGGCTATCTTGTCGGACCGCACATCAGAGAGCACCTGGCTGACTGCAGTTTGTTTTACTTCGTACTTGGCCATAGCCTCGATGTCCTTTCCAGATTTAGATCAAGTGATGCCGTGACGCTCCGTCAGGTTAAAGCAATCTTCAACCTCTTTTCAGTTGACACGGATGCTCAATAGAAAGCCGATAATCAATAATCAACCATCCGCTGCATGTTCTGCATCCAAGCAGCTTTGAATGCAGGATCTCCCGCAAACATTTTATAAAGCTCCAGCTCATCTTTCCTGCGGCGCAGCATCACCTCTTTTAACATCTTCTCGAACGCCAACTCCCTGTTATGTGGGTCAGGGTTGTTTTGGTACTTGGCCTCAAAATCGGGATGCTGCTTGATGCTTTCCGCAATATTGATGAATTTGACCTTTTGCTCTTCTGGCGTAGCACTCCAGCCCTGGAACCACCGTTCATTAAAAGTGCGGACAATATCGTCCAAAGGATCTGTTTGCTTGTCTCCCCCATGAGCGCCACGAGGATTAGGATTTTGAGGGTCAACGTCTGATTCCTCTTCATCCAGCGAAATTGAGTGGTTCAGTTTCACCCTCTGCAGGCCGTATGAACTTAAATCGACAGACTCCAGAAGCTCATCGATGGCATCAGCGCCTGGCTCTTTCACTTTCAGTTTCGGAACCAGGAACTTCAAAAACCAGAACAGCTTTTCCCAAGCAACGATTTCATACGGCATGATGGATGCCATCTGGCCGTATATCTTCACGTACTGCTTGGCTTTGATCTTGAAATCGACTTTCTCGTCGTCCTCCAGGTCCAGCTCATGCTCGAACCGGGATGCCGCTAAATCAATAATCGGGCTCAGGGTCTGGGCGTCCTCCCCAATGAAATAGCGCTTCACGAAATCCTCGACTTCGTACCATTCGTAGACGCCCACATCATCCATCGCATCCTTGAGCTCATGGAGCACATTCACATCCGTGGCGCCAGACAGGGATGTAGCGGTATAAAACGGGTCGAAAGCGGTCTTGATATCGTCCGTGGAATTGAAGAAATCAAGAATGAAGAGATCTTCCGTCTTCTTGCCCAGCTTGGGCGCGGAACGATTGAGGCGTGACAGGGTCTGCACACACATCACCGAGGCCAGCTTCTTGTCCACATACATGGCACAGAGCTTTGGCTGGTCAAAACCTGTTAGGTACTTGTTGGCCACCACCAGCAGGCGATATTCGTCCGTATCAAACTTATCTTTGGTGTCGTTATCGGAGAAGCCGTTGATCTCGGCTTCGGTATACTCAATGCCATCCACTTCCTTTGTGCCCGAGAAAGCCACCAGGGCTTTGAATGGGTTGCCATTCTTCTCCAGCAGCCGAGTAATTGCCTTGTGGTAGCGGATAGCAGTCTCAATATTCTGGGTCACCACCATGCCCTTGGCCTTACCCTTGAGCTTTTTGGTGTTCACCACCTGGGGGATGAAATGCTCAAGCATGATCTCCGCTTTGGTATCGATGGTTTGCTGGCTACTCTCAACATAGGCACGTAGCTTCTTCTGGGCCTTCTTGGTATCGAATAAGGGGTTTTCGGCTATGGATTTTTCAATCTCATAGTAGCCCTTGTAGGTGGTGTAATTGGCCAACACATCAAGAATAAAGCCTTCCTCGATGGCCTGCTTCATGGAATACAGGTGGAACTCCCTGTAGCTGCCATCCGCCTGCTTCTCACCAAACTTCTCCAGAGTGGTGTTCTTGGGCGTCGCGGTGAACGCTAAATAGGAGGCATTCCCGCGCATCTTGCGCGAGCGCATAGCCTTCAGGATCTGGTCCTGATCGTCCTCGTCATCATCCTGCCCTCCATTCTCACCCATAGCCCGGTTCATGTTGTCGTGCGCGGTACCTGACTGTGAGCTGTGTGCCTCATCAATGATCACCGCAAAGCGCTTTTCACCCAGATCTTCGATCCCGTCCACAATAAATGGAAACTTCTGAATCGTTGTAATGATGATTTTCTTGCCACTCTCAAGTGCGCTTTTCAGCTCTGACGACTTAAAAGCCGGCGCGACAATGTTCTTTACCTCAGAAAACTCTTTGATGTTGTCCCGTATCTGTCTGTCCAAAAGCCGGCGATCAGTCACTACAATCACGGAATCGAACAGCGGGTGATCCATCGCCTTGCCGCCGGCAGCCTCGGCTGACGCAGGATAAGTCTCGATCAGCTGATAAGCTGCCCAGGTAATCGAGTTGGATTTACCCGAACCGGCAGAATGCTGAATCAGGTAGGTATGGCCCACGCCATGATCCTCTACATGGGCTACCAGCTTACGCACCACATCCATCTGGTGGTAACGGGGGAAAAACAGCGTCCGCTTTCTCAGCGGGTCCTTGCTGCTGCCATCCAAGCGCACGAAATGCTGGATGATGTTGGCCAGGCTGTCCTTGGTAAACACTTCCTGCCACAGGTACGCACTTTTGTGGCCATTGGGGTTAGGCGGGTTGCCCTTGCCGTGGTTATGACCCTTATTGAACGGCAGAAAAAAGGTCGATTTGCCGTCCAGCTTGGTGGTCATGTAGACCTCATCGGTATCCACGGCCATGTGGACCAGACAGCGTGCGAAGTGCAGCAGCGGCTGATGGATATCCCGGCTTTCACGATACTGCTTCTGGCCATGGTAACGGGCGGTCTGCCCGGTCCAAGCGTTTTTCAGCTCCATGGTCACCAACGGCATACCATTCAGGAACAGCACCATGTCAATCTCATGGAGCGGGTTGGCCAGTGAATAGCGCACCTGCCGGGTACAACTGAAGATATTAGCGGAGTAGTTCTGCTTCACCTTCTCACTGCTGCTGGCCAGCGGGGCGGGATACATCAGGTGAAAATGTGCATCGTCCACCGCCAGCCCCTTCTTGAGCAGGTGCAAAATGCCATGCTTCTTGATGAGTCGGTCGTAACGTTCCAGAAGCTTGCGATCCCAGTCAGTAGGATTGTGCTTTTTCAGCTTGGCCAGCTCTTTTTCCTGAGTCTGCTCAACAAAGCGCCAGAACTGCTTTTCATCAAGGGCGTACTGGGCATTGAAGTCCGAGGGCAAGCCCAAGTGAAAACCGTTATTCGCAACCAGATCATCCGCCGGGGTCTCTTTTACCTTGCCAGCCTGCTTGATGGCCTCTGTAGTCAAGCCCGTTAATGCCTGCTCGATGGCAGCTTCCAGCGCCTGCTCATTGGTTTGGCTGACCATATTTCACTCCATGCCTGTAATGATGTTCTAGCGACGCAATCATGCGGTGCTGGCCGTCGATGTTATTCACTCGCCGCCTTCTTGATTCAAGATCATGCTTCTACCATGTCGGATGTGACTTTGATTTTTCCCGTGATGGCGCTGTTGATCAGGGTGGTTTTGTATTCCTTTAGCTTCTCGATTTGAGAGACAAGAAGGCTAACTCCAGAATCGGCAGCTGCAGACGCCTCCTGTATATACCTGATAATATCTATCTGTTCAGACTTTGGCGGGACAACTGTTTGCAACTGTTTGAAGCTATCCCAATAAAGCCTCTTTCGAAAATCAGTAATGCCTTTTGAATACCTATCCATCTGCTGAATAAACTCTGGGCAGCGATATTGGTATTCAAAAAACTCAGCCAAAATATCGGCTTTTGGCCGGGCGACAATATATGCTGGACTAACCATGCCATCCGACGTTACAGCACCAATCCCACCTTGCCACGCGCGCATCATATTGAAGACAACATCACCTGGTTTAACCAGCACATATTTGGTTTTGTCCTGAATCTTAACGCGCCCACGAATATGGTCTTCGTCTGATACTTCCTCAGTTGAAACCCCAGAATGAATAGAGACTGAGAGTAATGGCAGACCCTCCCTTCCCGGCTCTACACTTTCAGCGAATAATGATCTGTTAGATTCCACTCTCCAATGCTCAGGAATCTCCCCAATCCAATCCACGCCGGGATCTTTCATCGGCACATTGGGATCAAGCCCCTGGGTGACGGCTTTTCGAATAATGATTTGCTTGAGCTCTTTCAGCAGGGCGATCTGCTGCTCTTTGATGGCAATGGCTTCGTCGATTTGGGCGGTTTTTTTATCGAGGAAGTTGGTAATGAGGCCTATTTCGCCTTCATTCGGAATACAAAGGAGCAGGTTCTTTAAATCATCTGTTGAAATAGCCTCAAAGGTGCTTCCAGTTAATAATTTCTTGAATGACTCTACAGAGGCCAAGAGTTGAAACTTCCGTAGAGCTTTCTGAGAACTATGGACATTAATCGCCGCCAACCCTCTCCCTATGCAATAACTCTGATCTGAGCGATTTATTGCTCCAACAGGGGCTCTCACAGAAAACAGTAGATCTCCTTTCGACGAGATCTTTTTTGGTCTAGTACACCATAACCTTGGAGTTGGGTGTTCTAGACCGAACTCAGCATTACCCTGAAGAAAAGGCAACCCCATTTCTAGGTCATTGCAATCGTTAGAATCGGGAGACTGCCCCATCTTAACTGTGTCGATGAATTTTAGTCTCTATCCCAGCCAATCTGTGCCAGAATCTTTGTAGGATTCATACTTTGGCATTGCTGTAGACATCTCCACACTCATCCCTGCACCTGCTCAACATCCACACCCAGAATCTGCGCAATCAATCCCTCCGCCTTCCGCTCCAGCCCAATAATGTCCTGAGCCACTTCTTCAAGTGAGCGCAGTGGTTTGTGGCGGTAGAAATATTTATTGAAACTGATTTCATAGCCGACCTTGGTGGAATCGAGGTTGATCCAGGCTTCCTCCACATGGGTCTTTACTTCCTCCAGGAAATACTCGTGAATGCTCTGCTTCTCGCCATCCTTCAACAGGGAAATCGATTCACTGTCACGCAGGTCCGAGCCGGATTCGTAATTGATGTATTCATTGGAATTGCCGGTGGGATATAGGCCGAAGTCTGGCAGTTGGGCCTCGGTGCAATCGTAGCGGTGCAGCAGCTCATCCAGCTTGTCGCCACTGAGCTTGACTACTTTCTTGACCACCTTTTCTGCAGTTTCGTCGTACCAGCTAACCGCATTCAGAATGGAGTTCTTTTCGGAAGCGGAAACCTTGAGCTTTCTGGCCTTTAGTTCGGTGTCCACCTGCTTCTTGAACTGGTTGAAATCGCTGGATTCTTCCGGGCCGATCTCGTCCATCAGTTCACGGGCAGTCTCATAAAGCGCCTTGAAGCTTATCCAGCGTTTAACGTCCAATAGTTTGGTTTTGGCCTTGGTGTTCAGGCTGATGTCATTGTCCTCACACCAGGCCATCACCTCCTTTTCGATGCTTTTCAGGAAGCTCTGCTTGTCGTCCTTGCCATGGCCAGTCTTGTCGTAGACCTTGTCGCCATGTTCAGCATAGAGGTGCTCCATCACCTCGCTGATCTGCTTGTCGAACCGCAGGCCCGCGATGCGTTCTTCCGAGAACTGGGCCTTGCGGCGGTCGGGCCTTTCGATAGTGACCTTGTGGTAGCCAAAGTCCTCATTTTCAAAGACCTGGCTGGCGATGCCAACGGGGTCGTTGTTCGCATCCAGTTTGCGCTCGATCGAAGCACAGTCCAGGTAAGTGCGAGTGATTTCCTCGATATGCTTAGGCGCGAATTCGCAGTTCTTGTTACCCAGGTTCTTGCGCAGCTTGCGATACAACAAGCTGGCATCAATCAGCTGCACCTTGCCGCGTCTGTGTTCCGGCTTGTTGTTATTCAGCACCCAGATGTAGGTGGTGATGCCGGTGTTGTAGAACAGGTTGTTGGGTAGCTGGACAATGGTTTCCAGCCAGTCGTTTTCGATCAGGTGGCGGCGGATATTGCTTTCGCCGCTCCCGGCATCACCAGTAAAAAGGCTGGAGCCGTTGTGGACCGAAGCAATTCGGCTGCCTTTAGAGCCACTGGCCGGGTCTTTCATCTTGTTGGCCATTTCCATGAGGAACAGCAACTGACCGTCACTGGAGCGTGGTGTCGCGTCGCAGTCTTCAAGGTTGCCCCAGTAGTCTCTGAGTTTGAGCTTGAAGCGTGGATCGATAACGTCGCCACCATCCTTGATGTACTTCTGCTCAGACGCCCAGCTTTTGCCATAAGGCGGATTGGAAAGCATGAAGTCGAAGCGATCGGAGGCGAATTCATCAGTGGACAGGGTGGAGCCGACCTTGATGTTTTCCGGGTTGTTGCCCTTGATCATCATGTCGGATTTACAGATGGCGTAGGTTTCGTCGTTGATTTCCTTGCCGTAGAGGTAGATATCCCGGTTGTCTGAGGGATACTTCTCTTCAATAAAATTCTGGGATTCGGTGAGCATGCCACCGCTGCCGCAGGCCGGGTCGTACACGGTGAGGGTGAGCGGCAGGTCGTCCTTGATCGGGTCGAAGACCAGGTGGGTCATCAACTCGATCACTTCCCGCGGGGTGAAGTGTTCCCCGGCTTCTTCGTTGTTTTCTTCATTGAACTTGCGGATCAGCTCTTCAAACACATAGCCCATTCCCAGGTTGGACAGGGCCGGCAGCCGATAGCCGTCCGGATCGATGGCATCGTTAGGGGTGAGGTTGATTTTAGGGGAGACGAATTTCTCAATCACGTCCAGCAGCACATCCTTGTGGGCCATGTGCTGGATTTTACTCTTCAGCTCAAAGCGCTCGATGATTTCATGGACGTTGGGGCTGAAGCCGTTGAGGTATTCCTCAAAATTGGCCAGCAGTATCTGGCGGTTGTTGGTGGCGGTGTTGTACAGGCTGGTGAGGGTCCACTTGGAGACGTTGTAGAACACATAGCCAGCGGCGGCCTTCAGCGGGGCCGGGTCCAGCTCGGTGGCGTCCATCTCCTCTTTCTGGAATTTCACCTCATCCAGCACTGCCTCCTTGGTGGGCATCAACAGTGTATCGAGGCGGCGCAGCACTACCATAGGCAGGATGACGTCACGGTATTTGCCGCGCACGTACACGTCGCGCAGACAGTCGTCGGCGATATTCCAGATAAATGAAACGAGTTTGTTGTGTACGCTGTGATCCATTAATACTTCCTGGTGCTTGGATTAGTTCGTTTGGCGCAAGGCCAGACGAAAAATTCGGTTATGGCGATCTCCCGAGTGGGTCTGATTAACACTCGGTCGCTATCTGCAATTAACGAAACTGCTGAAACCTTGGTAGTCCTCGCCAATAATGATGAATTAGCGGGTCTAGCCATGCAGTTCCACTTCCTTTCAGAGTTAAAACATCATGCTTCCATTGATTAATGGCTATCTTCATAAATCGCAATATCGGTAGCCCATCCCCCAGAATTAACCAGCCGGCCATCCTCGTGAAGTTCCAACATTCTATTTACTTGAGTTTCTAAGCCCTGCTCAAAATCGAAGAATTTGAGGTCGTAGCGGAAGGATTTCATTCCCCAGTACCCCATCCCCTGATCGAAGGCGAATTTGATGGTGCGGCCTGAAGCTAATCCGACACTGAGAACCCGGCGATGCGTCAGTTCACGCCTATCGCTATTGACCTTGAAGTCTACCTGTTTGGCACCCAATGTCGCGCGAAGAAAAGCACCCGATACAACTCGTTGTGTTTCAGCGTTTGCCCAATCATCCCATGCCATTCGACTTTCCCGACGCCCATCACCTGGCATGGTGATAACCGACAGCGATGCTTCATTGCCAAATTTCATCGCCTTGAGAATGTTTGCGAGCATCACGACTGCCCAAGGGGACTTGAGATATCGATCTTCGTATTGAAGCGAGACGACCTGGTCTTGATCGATGGCCTTGGCGTATGCCGGCGCCTTTTGTTCCAACAAGCTCCAGAACTTTCTTTCTAAGTCACCGACCGGGCCATTGAGCTCAGTTGTTAGCTCTACAACCGCAGCGCCCGATGGCTGGGCGGACCAGCCTGACATATCAAGGGTATACGCCGTGAATGCGGGTTCCTGGTGAGAATAGACCCACAGAGCCTGATCATCGCCACTCAGCCATTTTTCACCCGGGCTTTGTGAACTCGTGCTATTGGTTATCAAAGTCACGAGTTCGTCATTCACCAACTCAAACTGAAGCGGCATTCTAATGTCTGGATTCGGATGCTCATCGTCTGTTTCTGAAACGTCGATGCCAAACCGGCCGAGATTGGCGAGCTCCTGTTTTATCTCCGCGCTGAACTTGGCGCCCTTCGGCAGGATCAGGTTTACTCGCAAGCCATCAATGGCACGCCAACCCATAAGTTTCCGCCGAAACTCTGGGTTACCCAGGTCCCAGTCATCGGGATCCCCTTTCAGTCGCAAAGAGACCGTTTGAGCACCTTTGTTAATCCAATGACGAACGAAACGTTCTGGATCGTAGGGCCAATAGGCCGCACCCGGCAAGGAAGCAAAAGGTTCGGGAAGACTCAGGTGATTTCTTAGGCCACTGTTTGCTATCCACTCCAGAGCGGCTTTTCGATCCAACTCATCAAATTCAACACGGCTGTCTTTGCTCGCCAGGCAGGCTGAACAGACGTTGTCACAGTTGGCAGGACATTCGAGTTTTTTGAGCATTGCCTCGATAAGTTCAGCCAGGTTCTCAAGCCCTGTCAGCACAAAGCCCGCGCCGCCGGCAACATCGTCATAAACTTGGATAACGTGGCGTATAATGCCCGTCTCAAGATCTTTATCTTGGCGAACACCAAAACCCATCTCGGTGGTTGCAATGCCAAGCTGCTCGGCAATGGAATCCCTTAAAGCAACGGCTAACGTGGTCGCAACCACCTTGCCTTCGGCAGATCCAGGGATCCACTCTCCGGTAATGGGGCTTTTAAGAACGAGCTCTAGGACATCGGTTTGCGCCTGGTAGCCAAGGTAGACGCTGTCCATTACCTGCTCGCCAGAGCAGTCCTTTTCTTTGTGACCTCCGGCGTTTCCGCCAATTGGGCGGTGAAATTTATCCGGCTGAAGTTCGCCTGGCACCTCATAGTTGGCCGTCATCGAATCTGCACGCCCACAGCTCATGCATACGGCATAGCCGGTTCCATTCTCACCACCGGAACGGTGAAGAACACGCCCCTTGTCCCCGAAACGAACAAAGCCACAACGTTGATCCGGAAGCGATATCACGTTGTCGTCAACGCTGATTCGAGGTTTTTCAACCGGTATGTACTTCTGCGACGTGACGTCGTTGCTCGTTGATTCGAAAAAGTCCGTTGTGAAGCCCGCAGGCCTCAAGATTTTCTTTACGTTGCTCTGTTTGACTTGCGATTGGCAGGAGCCGCAGAACACCTCGTTACTGTTCACGTAGGCATATTCTTTATATCCGGGCGCACCACAATTCTGGCAGGACCATGCCCAATCGAACTTTTGCGCCCCGCCCTGCGCGCTGTCGTGATAAGAGTACAGGGTGACACCCGCAGATCGATAGACACGGCCGTCAATCACCACCTGTGCGCCAGGGGCGTACTCTCGAATGGCTACGGGCAAGCCGCGCGAGGGTTTCTCCTTGTAGGTGAAGATGTTGTCCTCTCGGGATCTTTCTTGCTTACTTGCGCCCTTGTTGATGAAGTCTTCGACATTGTAGGTGTTGAGATTTACCACATCCGTCGGGAATCCATATCCAGGAAGGAATGCACGAGCCGCAAGATCCCTAAGGAGATACTCTTCTTCATGGCGTTTTTTCTCGAGTTCAAGTGCTTTCTTGAACGCCTCGTCTTTCACTTCGCCGTGACGTTGATTCAGGCGTTGGTATTCTTTGAGCCAAGACGCAGCAAGTTGTTGAATCGACTCTTTGCAGTCAGCGGCGAGGACCGCGAATGATGTCGCGGAAAGAGCGGTGTTTTCCCTTGTTATACGATGTGCGCCCTGCACTACCGGATGTTCTGGCGACCCTGCTGCCAACGTATCCAGCCAGTCTATAAAGCGCTCACAGACCGATGGGTTGCCACCAAAGAACCAGTGAACGTTTAATCGGGTCCGATCATCGTCACTGTCTGTCTCAGCTTTTAAAAAGTTGGCAAGCAAGAAAGAGTTTACGTGTCGCTGAACCAGGGGAGCGGCACTCAGGGTGATCACTGGTGCCGGGATTGCTGTGACCCAGGGCCACTGAGGATTCTGGAACGCCCGGGTGTTGTGGGGATCTGTTTTACACAATGTGTATGCGATGGCTCTTGGCTCGCTGCGCCGGCCCGCTCGACCTGCGCGCTGTAAGTAATTGGCAGGATGAGGCGGCACGTTATTCATGACAACCGCTGAGATGCCCCCAATATCAACACCCATTTCCATGGTGGTAGAGCAATTGAGTACGTTGATCTTGCCTTTTTTGAAGTCAGCTTCGTAATTTTGAAGCCGTTCCGCCGCCTGCTGCGCCGAATGCTCAGCTGTTCGGTAATAAAAGCCGCCTTCTGCAGTGCGGTCGGAAATATCTGTCCAAAGGTTCTGTTCCCTCAGGGAGCCAATAACCTCGTTTTCAGCAATGTGCTTTCTGACTGATCGCAACACGCCCTCAGCTTCGCCATCAGGCGCAAGATCGGTGTATTCAGGCAGTTCGATTTTTTGGCATCGAAAATTTTCTGCTTCTGCCTTATTAGGCAAATAAGGCGTGAGCCCGCGGAACGTGGTATCGATGATTCGATTGGTAACCGGGCATACCCAGGCTGATTTGGGCAGAGAGAAGGTCAGAGTTTCGCGCGCCAGAGCGTAACCTTCGCCCTGAGTTTGTATTACCTGAGTTCTGACTAGCACACGCCAAGCTTCTTTTAGCCAGGTGTTGATTTTATTTCGGTGGGATTCGAGATCCGAACTCAGTCCCGATCCCATTACGAGTAATTTTATAAGACGCGACTGCTGGCCTTGTTGCAGCTGAGGCCAGGCCTTTGTCCTTGTACCACTTACATCACTACCCGGCGGGAAGAGCTCTTTTGGCGCGAAACGAGCACCCATCCATGCTCGTTCGGTCTCACCAAACCGCAGGAAGGTGTTCTCCCGCACGTAAAAATCCAGGGCTACCTTGAGGAAGTCTTTCCAGTCCTGGAGAGTCAGGGGGGAAGCGCCTTTTCCGTCCGCCGAAGGTGCCTGTGTATCGGTCCAATGGGTCGGGGCATCGGTTACATGCTCCAGGCCTCTGTAGCCAACGGCGACCAAGCCAAGAGTTTCTGTGCTGTTTTGGTTCTTTGGCCGACGAGCATACTCTCGCAGCAACAGCACTCTAGCCATTGAATAACTACCCTCGTTGCCTTTGAACAACTGCGGATTGGCGTAACGGTTGTAGTCCAGAATTGAGTATTTTAGGTCGTTTGTCGCCGCCAAATCCTCAACCAGTTCGGACCAAGGAATTTGAAGGCTATGATTGGCACTTGACCCGTTTTTCAGCTTTTCTGCCTCATTCCTGACACCAACAGCGGCAGCGCTCATGCCCATCTTTTCCAGGTTTTCAGCTTGTTTTATCAACTCCTCGTAACTGACTGTGGGAGCATCCTTAGGGCCAGAATCCGCCGCAGCTTGCTTATTCCTGAGTATCTGAAAAACAAGCCCTCTCAGGCGAGAGCGTTCGGCCTCCTGCTGCATCCGCACGGCCATTCGGGCGGTACCCTGGCGGCTGTCAGTGAACGTGATCAGTTTTCTGCCACGACCCGGGAGAGATTCAGGAGATGCACCGTCACAATCATCCGGCGAAGGATCCGGGCAGAACTCCAAAACTGTTGGCACTGCATTGCTGACATAAAATGGTGATCCCAGATAAGACTTCTTTAGGAAGCCCGCACGCGCTCTTCCAGCGTTGCCGCAGTTTACGCACACTGAATCGTTTTCTTCTGCCTGGGAGATCGTAATGCTATTTTCAGCATCTAGATTCCCTAGCTCTGAAGTTTCGAGGTCTAGATCTTCGGAGATGAAGTTTTGATGAGGCTTTGGCGCGATGACCATCCGTCCTTTTGCAGAACTTCCGGCGCTATCACCGTCTCCGTCACCCGCATCGTCCTCCTGAAGTGAAAACTCATCACCGACATAAGGGCTGGCCTGACGAAGATACGGGTGTGCATGCTCGGCAGTCAGGTGCGGTGTTTTGCAATCGTCACAGAACCCAACCTCGTATACCGGAGCGCTGCAGTCACATCTGCCTCGTTGCTGAACGTACACTTGTCCAAACGGCCAATTTTCAAGGTCGCTGGATTTCTCGCCACAGCCTGGGTTCACACAGCTCCAAAGCCCGTGAAGCATTCGCTGAAATAGATGCGCTCGCAGCTTGAGGAAGGGCTCTCCGTTCCCGGCTTGTTTGGTATCGGTAAGGAGGTCCAACCACTCCAGAAGCTTTTGCTGTCTCTCGACGTTGTCTTTCTCTTGAAGCAAACCGGCCACAGACTCATTAAGGTCCTTCAGGCTGACTGGCTTTGAAGATTTCACTACCGTATTGCGTATTAATTGCGCCGTCCGGGAACCGCGTAAAGCACCGAACCTTTTTTCGGACACAACATTCCCGCGCTCAATATTCCGTAACTGCTCAAAGGACATTCCATTGTCATCGCCATCAAATCCCAATTCCGGAACTTGTCGTTGACCGCGGATCACGACGACTTGGCTCGTCGGCACGCCGGCCAAACCCGCCAGGTATTCCCTCAAGCGTTCCTCGGCCTTCTCGTCGGCGATGGTGGCAGAGGTTGCTACGAACCGAATGTCCGATGCTTTGCTTCCGAAAGCTTCAACGACGCGTCGAAGTAGCAGCGACAGTTCAGCGGCCTGAGAGCCGATGTAGGTGTGGGCCTCATCCAAAACAATCCAGCGCAAAGATTGCGCTTCTTTGGATTTCTGAATGATCGGATCGTCCACCTGACGCACCAACATGTATTCAAGCATGGTGGCATTGGTCATCAGTATCGGCGCTGGATGATCGCGGAGCTCTTCGCGAGAGAGAATTTGGTTAGGACGGTCTTTTTGCTCTTTGCGAACTGATGTCCGAGAGTTTTTGGTATTCCCGTTGTAGAGACAGAATCGAACATTTTGACCAAACGGTTTTGTCCATGCGTCCAAACGTTCCCGCTGCGAATTGATCAATGCGTTGAGGGGGTACAGAAATAAAGCTCGAACACCTTCCAAAGCTTTTCCGCTGTCGCGATGTTCGCTGACGAGATCCTGAAGAATTGGAATCATGAAGCATTCCGTCTTTCCCGAACCGGTGCCAGTGGTTATGACGGCAGACTTGGGCTCAGGAGCGAGCAACGTGTGCCAGGCTGTGAGCTGATGTGTATAGGGTTTGATATTCCGATCGAACCGATAGTTTTCATCATCAGATTCTGCCAGTGCACTGATCACCTCTTCACTAAGAAGATTTCCCGAAAGGGCCTTAAAGGTCGTATTCCCTGGCTCCCATCCAAATGTGTGCTCAAACACAGGCGGGGCGAGAAAACATCCCTCTTTCCCAAGCTCATTGCCCATTTGTTTGCCAAGATGATCACGCAGACCGGGGTCCGCGACGCCGAGAATACTGAGCGTTGACTCGCGGCTGCGCTCCAGTGACTGGTTGATTAGACCCTTGAAATAACCGCTCATAAAAAATCCTTGTTATTCTGTTTGGAGCAAGAGGTTCGACAGCACGAGCGAATAAGTAGGCTCGTACCAACCGTAGCGATCAAAGTCTGAGAGAACTCGCGCACCCAGTTTTAATTCGGGCAATGAAGGCGTTAAGTCTTCGAAACGGGCTTTACCTGCGGTAACAGCGGCCATGAAGATCGGTAGATATGCGACCGCTCTTGAAAACCCAACATCCGGTAAACGCTTCAGTTCGTCGGGGAAGTCTTGCTGATGTATCCAGTTCGTCAGTTCTACTTTGAACCATTCGGGCCATCTCTGATCGTCGGCGTGATTACGGCGCAAATCTTCGAAACAATATTTCGCGAATACATAGGGGACTTGCTGCAGATTCAGATGCTCTGGCTCTTTTAGATACTGAGCAAGATGCGCAAAGCAGGGGATAGATTCAGAGACGCTTTTAATTCTGTCTTGAACAACTTTTTCGGCGAACTCCTCTGGAATACCCTTTTCGACCAGAAACTTCTTTTGCGACGCTCTAACATCCACCCATGTGTGAACAGCCACCGTCTCCCAGATTACCGCAAGCTCATTACTCATCCGCCGGCAGAAATCTGGATCAAATTCCAGGCGGAACACTGCGACCGCCATTGCAGCTGAATTGGCCGCTAACGCTTTCCAAGCCTCAAATGCGGACAGCGGAAGAGAACTGAAGCGATCTTTTAGCGATCGCAGATAATCCCAACCGCTGTGCGACAGGTCCTCCGCCATCGCCGCAATGACATCATGAAAAACATTAGGGTTGTGTCTCGGATGAAACAGTTTCGCTGCTGCGTGTAAGGTTTTCGGCGCACTTCCGTTAGTCTCGACGGGGCCCTCTGTGACCCAAACCGTTGGCCGAAACTTCACTTTCGACTCGGCTGGCGTAAACAGTAGCCAAGGGCCGTTTTTCATCATTTTCGTGGGGATCTCGAAAACGCCCATTCCGACACCTTCGGAAAAGCGCTCAGTTACGGCGACTGATTCAGCCTGAGGGTCATCTAGGCGCATACCAGAAACGCCTGAAAAACTGCCAGATGTTGCAGACCTATCCGCAATGACCTCTAATCGGCCAATTGAATTTGGGCCTTCGAGGCGAGCGTTGTAACGAACAACATCGATCTGCTTTAGCATCTGGTCGGTTTCAATTCGGATTCTGACAAAAGCATCTTGGTTGATAGCCGTACCCAACATTTGCTGGATATCTTCCTGAAACGCATAGAGACTAATTTGTTGTGGCTGCTTGTTAACCGTGAACGGGTAATACCTTCGGAAGTTGGGAACGTCCTGGGATATAAGTTCGAGGCAAACGAAAAACTGTTCTCGACTATCAGGCCTGGGCGTCAACGTCATTGACGTTTCGATCAACTGGTCGAGCGACATCAAGCCGCTTTTAATCTCATTGCCCTCTTCGTCAAAAAGCTGAACTCCCGTTTTCGGGTAAGGCAATCTCAGAACGACAGGCTCTGACGGCTTGATACCATCAGTTAACGCAATACTGATCTTTTCTGGTGCACCTTGGCCGACTTGTGGCGCCATAGTTATACTGTAGCCATCTTCGGAGTCCTGAACCTCGGTTTTGAGCGAGTTATCGAGAACCTGAAGCGTGAGGCGCCGGGAGCTTTTAAGGATGATGCGGGCCGGGCTATTGCGGGAAGCGGGTACAGAAACAACTCTTAAATCTTTCGGTATCACCCCTATTCTTCGTCTAAGAAGCGTTTCCCCTGAATCTCCAAGCACGCTCAAAGCGAAGCTGCCTACCTGATTCTGTTGATAGTCGAAAAGCAGAGGCGCACCGTTTGCCAGAATGCGAATGTCGTTATGTTCGTCACTATCTAACCCAGAGACACTAGGCCACCCCCGGTAGGCAAGATTCGGCAAAGTACTGTAGAGCGAAACGGTGCCAAGAAGAGATGGCTTTTGGAAACTGGCATTGGGGTCAAATCGCACCAAGACGCGAGTGTGCTCACCAACAAGCACCAGATCTGATGAAACGCTTATCCATTGGGCGCCCTCTTGCTCGTGAGCTAGATCCTCGTGCGCAATTTCGGTCTCGAGATGAATTTCAGGAGGAATCCGAATAATGGCTTTATCGCTAGGCACCACTACGGAAGCGGTTGATAGCAGCCTCAGCTGTTCGCTTTCATGCACGAAAACCATCGGCGATGAACGATAATCAACCTCACTCCCTTCGAAATAAGACGCGTGAATTCGATGACCATTGGAGAGGAACTGGATAGTAAGAGGCAGCTCCGGATTGGTGCGATTAACCGTCACCGAACGAGACTGGATTTTTACAGAAATCGCAGAGCGATCATCGTTGACCTGGCCATGAGCGATACCCGATCGCTTCAGCAATACATCGCCCTCATAGAAAGCAATTTCTAGCCTTGTACTCTGAATTCGGTGCCCTTCTAACTGAATCTCAATCTTTTCTGGGAGGAAAATTTCTGTGTTAATCGACCAGTTAGCGTAACTACCCTTCAGCCAGTGCTCGCATGTGTAATTCTTTTCGTCCGCTTCTAACCGTTTTTTCTCGGAGCGGCTACGGCCAGCATCTTTTAGCCAATCATTAATAAGATTCCGAGCATTGTGTTCACTCAGTGGCAGAGGCGACTTCTTTCGCCAATCTGGAGCATGCTCGTCAAGATAATCTACTGGTTCATCAACGGAGGAAATAGGGTGTGATTCAGCCAGCTGCATCAGCCATTCTACGATTGATGCAATAAGCAGATATTTTTCAGGGGTACGAAACGTTTGAGGGAAGGAATATGCGTAGTTCTCTATTACCGAAGCGACTTCGCCGCCGGCCTGCTTCACTCGGTAATACTGATTTACAGCGCCCCTAACGGCTCTGCCAAACCCATGCGTTTCGCTCTGGACCAGCCGCCACGGAAGACCACCTTCGTCAAAAAGAGAGCCCAAATAATCATAACCATTGGTTCGAAGGCGAATCGGGCGCTTCCAGAATTCCAACCCTTTTTTGACGATCTCACTGTGAAGCCGGCTCGGAAGTTCAACAGAGAGCGGCTTCTCGAAGCCACTCCAAGACCAGCCTAGGTTCGAACCGTCGTACTCTCGTCGGTATTTTTCAGCGACAAATAAACAGAAAACGGCTGACCACTGTCTGGAATAGGAAGGGCTCTCGATGTCTGGAATGGATTGCCGGAGTATGGTTGGCAGTTCTGAGTATTCCTCATCGGTAACGTGGTACTGATAAAGAGGACTCGCATCAGGTCCTCCGATCATTCCCCGCACGAACAGGAACTCATTGATCCAAGCTTTGGATTTACTTCGTCTACCGACATCCATGAATAAGTCCTTTTATATCTATTATTATTCGTTTCGAATCTATTTCCCTCCGGATAACTTTAGCGGCTCTTTCGACTCAATAAAATTCGCAAAAACAACCTTTATCTAAAATTAACGAGCGGTTACGCATCGACCCATACGAACTTGCTGGCGGACAGCCTTTGCTCTCCGTCAAACCGATACGCGCATAACTTCCCACCGTGATCGCCTGCAACGCTGTAATCCAGGCAAGCAATATGATCACTTAGAGGTTTAGGCTCGCCGCTCATCCAGTAATGCCCCACGAACACGGGTTTTTCGCCGTCATAGCCAGGAAGCACATCTGCTTCAACGGGCTCGTGCGGAATTTGTTGTATAACATTACCCGGTACCATGGCTAAATCCCGATAGGTCAACTCACCCCGGCGCCACCACTCAGCACGGATGTTGGTGCGCTTGTTTTCGTCCTTATCGAAGAAGTGGTGATCTCCAGGCAGTGGAATCTCCAAGCCCTTGAGCAGCGTTTCAATCGCGTCATAGGCTTCTGAGCCCTTTTGGCTCGCTTTTACCCAGCTTTTTTGTAGCAGCCTATTGCTTGGGCCTGTGTAATTCGCGATCGCCGCAATGTGTGCAGGGTGCCAGCAGGCATGCACTACTCGGAAGTCGGGCAGGTCCAAATAAACTGGCAGGGTTTTAAACCACTTGATCATACTTCGGTGTAGTTCGCTTCCGTCACCGACTTGTTCCAGAAACGCTCTATGCTGCTTCAGATTTTTCTCAATATGAGGACGGAGATAATTGCCGGGATTCTGTGGGTCTTCAGTTGCCCAAGCTACGGCATTGAATTCGTGATTGCCCATCACGGCCAAAGCCTTACCCTTCTCAACCATGGTGCGGGCCATGTTGACCGTTTCCACCTGTTCAGGGCCCCGATCGACGAAGTCACCCAAGAAGATCACTTTACGCTCGGAGTGCTGCCACACCCCGTCTTTTTCTCGGTAATCCAATTTGGTAAGAAGGGCTTTTAGTTCAGTTGCGTGGCCGTGAATATCGCCAATCAGGTCATACATCACAATTGCTCCCTGAGCTGTTACTGCTGGGCTTCACGAATAGTTTGAGAGATGACATCTAGCTCTCTTATTCCCCTCGCCAGGCTCGGTGCAGGCCCTTCATGCTTTCCAATCACCTCGCCATTTCGGGCCAATAGATAGGCTGCGTTCTTTTTGTAATAAAACCAATACTGCTTGATATGTCCCCAGATTCCAAGATCCCCAGTGGTTTCATAGACATGTTCGCGGACACGACACTGGGCGCGGCCCAGTTGCCGGTCGATAGATCGCCGCCAGAAGCCTTTCGGAAAGTCCAGGTAACGCTGATGTTCACAGACAGCCAAGGCAAAGATAGGCTGGCTCTGTCGCTTGAAGCCAGTATCAACCCATAGGTAAGGCTTGAACGCCTCTCGCTCTTCTTCCAGGTATTTCTTTATCCGGCAGATTCGCTGGTCGGCCACAGCCATATCCATGCCCGTGACCACGCACATTGCCCGCAGGAATCCCTCACTGCTGTATTTGAAATCGAATCCGCCGTCGTTCAGGCCAAACTCTGGATCATCCAGCACGTTCTGGAGGCGCTCCAGGTTTGCGGAGGTTGGTTTCTGGTAGCCCATGGCCTCCAGGATTTCATTCCGGGGCATGGCCGCTACTCGCAACACCAGGTCGGTTTTGAAGTTTTCGATCATTGCTCCTCCTCGCCCAATTGCTGAAGGGTGGGCTCAAGCTTATTCGCGTCGAACTGGTCCCCATCGAAAAACCATTCTGAGATTTCTGCTCGTAGTGCCTGCTTAAGGCTTTTGCCTTCCTCAAGCCTTTGGGCGACGACTTCGGCTACCTTGTCGTATTCATCGAAGCAATCGTTTTCTTTGCAGCAGGTATTTGTGGGATCCGTTTCGAATAGAGCCCTGGAAATCTGTTCTGCGCTGGGTTTGGGTAGCATATTGGCTCTCCTATCGGTGCAGTCTCACTATCTGACAGCAATGCGACACTTAGCGTCGCAGAAGATCGGTATGCTTTTCCCAAGCTTTGAACACTGGAGCAATGATCATGAATAAAGTGAAGAAAGAAGAGGCTCGGAAGCTTCGTGAAGCCTATGAAAATATGTCTGCAGAGGAACTGAGAGAGTTTTTCCGAAAGCAGCAGATTCAGGCGTTCGCGAAGGAGATCCACCTTGAGCTATTCCCTGAGGAATATGATTTCATGATGGATTCCACTGCAGATGTAAGAGACCGTCGCAGGGGCGTTAACCCCATGAACCCGGAGTATACCGAACGGGTAAATGCTCGCCGCAAAAAGCTTGAAGTGCCGCCACTGAGCCCGAATGGGTTGGCGGCCTGTCGGACCAGTTGGGAGGTTGCTTATGCCGAAGCAGAGAAGCGGTTGAGCGGATAAATCGTGGGACGCTTAATTCGCGCCCCATCGGGTATGTTTTAAACTGCAATTTAACCAACAGCAGCAGGTCAACCGGACACCGATTTAAAACCTGAACTCTGGCCCAACTGAAAAGACGTTGATATCAGTTTCGCCCAGTTCGTCCTCATCACCAACGTTCAGCAACAAGTCCCAATCTGCTCGCAGCCGAATCTCTTCGGAAATCTCATAGCTCATGCCAAGACCGGTCCTGAATGCCACGCCGGTGTCGTCGTCGCTCACAGATAAAGTCTGAAATCCGTTGCTGGCTGCGACCTCGTAGTTCAGGCGCCACAACATGAGTCCAGCTTTCGTAAACACTTTGAATGGGCCGGATTCGGGCATGCCAAGTTGAAGCGTTGTATCAACGAAATGGCCATTTACGGCAGCCGCCACTCCAACGCCGTCAATAACACCGGAAGCTTCTACATCATCAATGTAGCGGTAACCGAACTCCAAATTGGCAAAGCTATTGAGTTCGGTGCCACCGTAAATGCGCAAAGCTAATGCGCTATCGTCGCATGACGCTTCTGTTCCATCGCAAAAATCATCCACTGTTGCCTGGCCGGCTGAAACACCGAAATAGCCGGGATTTCCCTCAGCCGCATAAGCTGGTGCATGGGCAATTGCGGCGACAGAAAGCATTAGTGCGGTTTTATTTAATTTCATTTCGACGTCCTTTTTCGAGTGAAAACTGCTCGGCCAGCCTCTACTGGCCGGCCGAGGGTGTATTGAGATTAAATGCGGCAAACGACAGCAGCGGTCGCAGGCTCTAGAAAAAGTGTTTCTTTGAAACAACAAACGCCCTCAATCTTTTAGCCTCATGCGATCCAGTCCCTGTTCAAGGGTGGCAGCTATCTCTTGTCGCAGCCAAATCGGCTCGACAATATCGCAATGCACCGCCTGAGCCGTAAGCCACCAGCGTAAATCCTGTGTATCGCCAACAGTCACCGCTATCTCAAAGGTGTGTTCGTCTATCTCGGTTGTCACCTGGTCGAAACCTAACGGCGATTCGATGAGATGGTTGAGCACGGGCTTATCGCAACGCAGATGCAAGAACAACGGTTTACGGGAGTGGAGAATTCCCATGGCGCCTGAGGAAATGTAAAGGTCGAGGTCAAAATCATCCGGCCGCTCAAGAGGTTCTTCCACCAACTCCCCGGCCGTCGCCCGGTGCAGAACTAATTGGCGAACACCCTCTCTGCCCTCAATACTTCCAATCAGGTAGACGTTCGGATCCCGAAAGATCAAACCGAACGGATGTACCACTATTTCTGCCGGTTCTGGCCAGTTACGGGCCTGGTAGGTAAGTTTGCAACGGAATTCCCGTAGCAAAGCTTCGGTGACTGTTTCCAGGACATCCGCATCGATATCAGGCCGTTTTCCGCCCAGGCCGCGATTGATAACCCTCACCCGATTTGGCCACTGCCCCAATGGATTACGTTCACGCAGCAGGGTGCGATGGGCCTCATCGAAATGGGGTTTCAGGTGCGAGAGCGCTCGGGGTGGAAGCATTGGCCGTAGGTAAGCTCTTGCAAGCTCAAAGGTCAGTGCCGCCGGTAGATCCAGAGCCGGGATGATGTCCATAGTCGCTTCGCGGTCGAAGGACCACTGAAAAGGCCGGCTGGTTTCATCCACCAGAAGCGGGAAGTCCGTGCTCAGTTTCTCCAGATCCCGCTGGATTGAGCGCATGGTCACTGAGAAACCCTGCTCATCAAGTCGGCTCGCCAACTCGGTTGTGGTGATGGCTTTCGGGTACCGGGGTACCATCCGGAGCATTGTCAGGTAGCGGACGGCGGTGTTGGACATTGGCTATTCCTTGTTCGTCTAGAGCGACTGAGCGCCCTGTTCCTTAGTTGCCTGAATATCCACCGGCGCCACCCCCAAGTCCTGCCACTTCTCCGGATGACAGGTAAACAGCAGTATCTGATGCCGACTGGCCGCATCAAACAGGATGCGTTTCATGTCTTCCAGGCGGTCGCTGTCGCTGTGCACCAGGGTGTCGTCCAGTATCACCAGCGTTGGCCTTCCTGCTTCGCGCAGCAGATCGGCATAGGCCAGGCGGCTGATCAGGCCCATCTGTTCCCGGGCGCCAAAACTCAGTTCGGTGATCTGCCCGAGCTCGGTGCCCCGGCTGAAGGTGCCCGGACGTAGCTGTTCATCCACTTCCAGCGACGCTTCCGGGAACAGCACTGAAAGGTAATGGTTCAGGTGCTTTTGCAGCGGCGCCTGCAGTCGACGCGTCAGGGCCTGGCGCTTTTCGGTGAGCAGGTTCAGCAGCAGATCCAGCGCTTGGGCGCGGCGGTGCAATTCCTGATAGCGGCGATTGCATTGGTCGAGCTCCGCCTCTTTTTCATTGAGCTGTTCTTCCAGCCCTTCCGCACCCCAGGCTTCCAGCCGGACTTTGATATCCCTGAGCTCACGCCCCCGGTTTTCCTGGGTCTGGCGCAGATGATTGGCTGCGTTCTGATAGCGTTCGATGTCCTGTTTGAGAAAGTCCGGGCGGGCCTCGCGGATTTCCCGTTCGCGGCGTTCGAGGCTGGCTTGCAGTTCGGTCTGCTGTTTTTCGATGTTCGCCAGGTCGGTGGTTATCTGACGAAGTTGCTGCTGCCGTTCCGGGCTTTTCTCTTCATCCGCCAGCCGCTGCCATTCTGTTTTGGCGTTATCCCGGGCCTGTTTCCGTGCCGACAACGTCGCCTGATGTTCACGGTCATCAGATTCAGCCTTATCCAGCGCGGTGCCTGCCTGAGCGAATGCGGCCTCCGCTTCTTCGAGGGCGGGTACATTCTCTTTCGGATCCGGTTTTGGCGTGGCCTGCAATTGGCTTCTGGCTTTCTCCAGTTCGCTTCCTGCCTCGCTCTGTTCGGAGATAAGTTGCTCAATGCCGGCCGGCGCCACGGACTTCAGCAAATCTTCCGCGTGCTTCTGGGCTCTTCCGGCACTATCAAACGCTGAAAGCCGGTCTTCCGCCTGTTCCACGGATGCCACGCCGAGGGTCTTCAGCTGTTCTGCAAAACTGTCCTCGAGGGTTTTGAGCTTCCGGCGGGTGCTGGCCAGCTCTTCGCCGCCGGGGGTTATGCCCAGCGTACCAACTCCCGGGATAATCAGGGTCGATTCTTCCAGTAGCTGCTGCTCGCCTTGTCCCGTGAGCTGCTCGTTGTTCAGCGTCACTGACGCGTTGGCTTCCAGCTGCCAGCTCAATCGGGTGGCGATTGTTTGTGAACGGATGGTTTCTTCGTTCAGCTGGTTCCCGGTGGCTTTCAGGTTTTTGACCAACTCTGAGTCAATCCGGTTTTCTCTGGCCTGCTGCCTGGCTTGCTCTAACTGCTGGTGGTATTCCTTCGCTTTGGCAAGATTCTGGGTCAATACCTGTTTGTGCTGCTCAAGCCGCCGGACATCCTGCTCCAGCCGTTCCCGGGTTTGCAGCAAACCGGCAAGCTTGCGTTGCTTTTCGGCTTGCTCGTAGGCGGTTTTGGCTTCGGCCAAACGACCAGCAATAGCCGGGGTCTGAGCTTCTGCCAATCGAAGGTCGCGCTCGGCGCGTTCCAGTTCGGCTTTTCGGCCCTCCAACTGGCGACTCAGCCCTTCAAGATGTTCTTTGTTCTGCTGCAACAATCGGTGGTTCTGCTGCAGCTGGGCAAGCGTGGCTTTTTCCTGGTTTTGTTGCTGCTCCAGGCGCTCTACCTGCTGATATCGCGTGCGGGCTTCTTCCAGCTGTCGCTGGGCCTCTTCCCAGGGGCGCTCCGCTTCCGCCTGATCATAGTCATGGGCCAGCTTGCCGAGTCGGTCGACCTGTTCCTGGTATTTATGCACCCGTTCCTTCAGCTCTTCGATTTCACGCTCATACAGGGCACGGTCTTTTTCCAGTTGCAGGTAATCTCCACGGGGCTTACCGGTTCCGGTCAGCAGGGTGTCCCGTTGGCTCCGGACCGAATCAATCAGGTCATCGCCGCTGGAACTGGCCACCTCGCCCACCATGGAATTCAGGGCGGACTTCAGATGGTCCCCGGCGTGCTCTATGGCCTGTTCGATGTCCTGCCCGGTGCCCTGTTCAACCCACAGCAATCCCGGTATACCCCAGTGTTCGGCTTTGCTGGCGCCCCGTTTCGGGTACTGGTAGCCCAGCAACTCGGCCAGTTTTTCTTCCGCATCGTCTTCGCTGTAGGTTTCGGTGCCGACGGTCAGGTCACAGCGTTTGCGCTGCAGGAAGCTCTTGGTGAGGTGCCAGTTTCGGTTGTCGTGCTCGAAATCCAGCTCGATGGTTGGCGCCGCGGCGGAGTCGCCCCAGGGGCGCAGGTCGTCAACAGCCGTTGAACGATAGCGCTCGAAAAAGGCCGCACGAATAGCCCGGACGAGCGTGCTTTTACCGGATTCATTGGGGCCGTGAATCAGGTTGAGGCCGGGTTGCAGGTTGTCCAGAACAAAGGGTTTGCGGAACTGGCGTAGCTGCTCAATGCGCATGCGCTGCAGTTTCATTGGCTGGCCTCCTGTTCCCGCTCCCTGAGCAGCCCCGCCAGAATGGCCAGCGCATCCCGGGCGGCTTTATCCTGTGCGCCTTCCTGCCGTTGGCGCAGACTCTCAATCACCTCGCCTACATAACCATCCGCTTTCAGGGCCCCAATGTCCTCATCGGTGGGGGCAAGCTGTAAGCCACTGCGCTCGCAGCGAAGGCTGCGAAATCTGGCTTCCGCAACCGACAAAGCCTTCAACAATGTTTCCTCTCCGGCCAGGGTTACCGAGCCTTCAAGGCGCAAATCGACCACGGCGGATTCGGGCAAGGCATCCAGACGCTCCAGCAGTTGCTCAAGGTCCGACTGGACCGCCAGGGTTTCCCGCCACTGGTGCCATTGATAATGCCCTGTTGGTAATTGGGTTACCTTGGGTATTGCGCCTGGTTCTGATACTTCAACAATCAGGGCATGCCCCGCTTCGTTGTTCCGAAACCGTTCCGGCTCGGGGGTTCCGCTGTACCAAGTGCGTTCATCGATCTGTTTGGTGCCGTGCCAGTCGCCCAGGGCGAGGTAGTCCAGCCGGCTGGCTTCGGCGCGGTCTGGCGCGATGGGGTTGGTTGAATCGATCTCGTCTGGCAACAGGCCCTGGACGCTGCCGTGGGCCAGGCCGATCCTGGGGAAACCTTCCGGCGACTCGTAGCCGCTGAACGGCTCGGTCAGATCACCGTAGGTATGGCGTTGAGTCAGGGGCGCGCAGAGTATGCTCAGGCTCTGGGGTTCCAGATCGATGATGCCGGGCTGAAGCGCAAGGTGTACGTTCTCAGGCACCGCACCCAGGCGCTGGGCCCGCGTCCATACGCTCTCTGCCAGGGCGGCATCGTGGTTGCCTGGCAGCATGACCCAGGGGCCGGCAAACCCCTTTGTGGCGTTGAATACCCGCCGGATGGTGCGATCAGAAACCGTTTGTGCGTCAAAAACGTCACCCGCCACCAATACCGCATCGCACTGATGTTCATTGGCCAGTTGAGCAAGCTTTTCAATGGCCTCAAACCGGGCCTCGACCAGAGCTGCACCGTCTTCGGTTTCGAAACGGGTAAATGCCCGGCCCATCTGCCAGTCTGCCGTATGCAAAAACTTTGGCATTTTATGTACCTGAGAGATCTGGGAATTTTCGCGTCATTCTAGACTACCCGCCCATACTTTACAGAGGCGATGCGACAATCAACGTCGTTCTGGACGAGACAGTTTCGCTGCGAAGACTACGCCGGGCTGAGCCGGCAAGCTGCGTACTTGAATTCCGGAATCTTCCCGTAGGGATCCAGCGCCGGGTTGGTGAGCAGGTTGGCCGCCGCCTCCGCAAAGGCGAAGGGTATGAACACCATGCCCTCGGGCATAGCCTGATCTGCCCGCGCCGTCAGGGTGATGCTGCCACGCCGGGTGGCAACCTGGATGGCATCACCGGGTGTGACGCCCAGTCGAGCCAGCTCCGCGGGTGCCAGATAGGCGGCCGCTTCGGGCTCCCGCTCATCCAGTACCCGGCTGCGACGGGTCATGGCGCCGGTGTGCCAGTGCTCAAGCAATCGCCCGGTGGTTAAAACGATGGGATAGCCCTCATCCACCGGCTCATCTGGCGGCAGCGGCCGGGTCGGCGATAATCTGGCCCGGCCCCCGGCGCGTGGGAACGCATCGGAGAAGACAACATCGTGCCCTGGCGCGTCGTCGGCAGGACATGGATAGGTCACCGAACCTTCCCGCTCCAGGCGGGACCAGGAGATATGATCGAGTGAGTGCATGCCCTGTTTCATCTCGGCAAACACTTGCTCGGGGCCGGCGTAGTCCCACCCCAGTCCGAAACGCCGGGCCATTTCCTGAATGATCCACCAGTCGGGCTTTGCCTCCCCGGGTGGCGCCAGCGCTGCGCGGCCCATTTGCACCTGCCGGTTGGTGTTGGTGACGGTGCCTGACTTTTCCGACCAGGCGGCGGCAGGCAGGATGACGTCGGCAAACTGGGCGGTTTCGGTGACAAACAGGTCCTGCACCACCAGGTGTTCCAGGGCAGCAAGGGCGGCCCGGGCGTGGGTCAGATCCGGGTCGGACATCGCGGGGTTTTCGCCAAGGATGTACATGCCCTTGATGGTGCCCGCCGTGATGGCGTCCATAATCTCCACAACGGTGAGCCCTGGCTCCGGGTCGAGTTCGGTGCCCCAGAGTTCTTCGAAGGCGGCGCGCAGCTGGGCGTCTCCCACCGGTTGGTAGTCGGGCAATACCATGGGGATCAGGCCGGCATCGGAGGCACCCTGGACGTTGTTTTGCCCTCGCAACGGATGCAGGCCAGTGCCGGGCCGGCCGGTGTGGCCGCAGGTCAGGGCCAGTGAAATCAGGCAGCGGGCGTTGTCGGTGCCGTGTACGTGCTGGGAAATGCCCATGCCCCAGAAGATCATCGCCCTGTCGGCGCCGGCGTAGGCGCGGGCCACTTCACGAATGGCTTCTGGCTCTACGCCGCAGAGTGGGCTCATTACCTCCGGGGTCATATCGGCGACACTTGCTGCCAGTGCCTCGAAACCCTCGGTGTGGGCATCAATGTAGGGCTGATCGTAGAGACCTTCGCTGATGATTACATTGAGCATGGCGTTGAAGAGCGACACGTCGCCACCCGGCGAAAAGCGCACGCTGCGCCAGGCGTAAGCGTCCAGCGCCTGGCCACGGGGGTCGATGATGATCAGTTTGGTGCCGTTCCGCGCCGCCTGTTTGAAGTAGGTAGCGGCTACCGGGTGGTTAACGGCGGGATTGCAGCCGGTGAGGATTACCACATCCGCCTGAAGCGCCTGCATAAAGGAGGCGGTTACTGCGCCGGAGCCCAGGCATTCCATCAGCGCCGCCACGGAGCTCGCGTGGCAGAGCCGCGTACAGTGGTCGACGTGATTGGAGCCGAAACCGGTGCGCACCAGCTTCTGGAACAGCCAGGCTTCTTCGTTGGAGCACTTGGCGCTGCCAAAGCCGGCGAGCGCACTCGGGCCGTGCTTGCCTTTGAGTTCAGTCAGCCCGGTTGCAGCAAATTCCAGTGCCTCTTCCCAGCTCGCCTCGCGAAAATGCGTCAACGGATTGGCCGGGTCAAAGTCGGGGTCGACGCCCTTGGCCACGCCCTCCAGGCGGATCAACGGCCGGGTGAGCCGCGCCGGGTGTGAGGGGTAATCGAAGCCAAAACGCCCTTTCACGCATAGCCGGCCCTGGTTTGAGGGACCGTCCCTGCCTTCAACAAAAAGGATGCGCCCTCGCTGCTCGCCTGCCCCTGGTTGTAGTTGGGCAGGCTCGTCTTTCACGTGATAGGTCAACTGGCAGCCTACCCCGCAATACGGGCATACGGAGTCCACGGTGCGGTCGGCCGTGGCGGAGTCTCCGCGGCCCTGGGCATCGATCAGGGTGGCGGGCATGAGCGCGCCGGTCGGGCAGGCCTGCACACATTCGCCGCAGGCCACGCAGGTGCTGTCGCCCATAGGGTCGTCGAAGTCGAAGATCACCTTGGACGCGGCGCCCCGGTGAGCCAGACCGATCACATCATTGCCCTGCACTTCCCGGCAGGCGCGCTCGCACAGGCCGCAGGTGATGCAGGCGTCCAGATTGACGTTCATGGCCGAATGGGTGGCGTCATGGCCCCGGGCGTGGGGCAGCGAGTCAGACCGCGGCTCGACATGGTGAACCGTAGGCTCATTACGTTCCGAATGGGCCGGGATGCGCTGGCGCACAGCACTGGCATCGATGGCCAGTTGATCCGCCGTATCCCACAGATGGCTGGAACGGTCCGGGCTCCGCGCTCGCTCGGGCTGATCGGCCAGCAGTAATTCGAGCACGCCTTTGCGGGCCGCCTGAACACGGGAAGAACCTGCGCTGCGAACCACCATTCCGGGCGCTGCCTCACGGATACAGCTTGCGGCGAGCACCCGCTCGCCTTCCACTTCCACCATGCAGGCGCGGCAATTGCCATCCGCGCGGTAACCCGGCGCGTCTTTGAAGCAAAGGTGCGGGATGGTCTCACCGGCGCGCTTGGCTACCTGCCACAGGGTTTCGCCGGGGAAGGCCTGAACTTCGACATCGTCCAGGGTCAGGGTAAAACTTTTGCTGGAATGGCTCATGGCGGCTTCCCTACCCTTTAGCGATGAGGTTGTGGCTGGCAAGTTCGCTGCGAAAATCCCGCAGCAGACTCAGAACCGGATTGGGCGCAGCCTGGCCCAGACCACAGATGGAGGCATCCGCCATCACCCTGGCCAGCTGCTGGAGCGTTTCCTCATCCCAGGTCTTCCGCTCCAGCCACGTCAGCATTTTCTCGGTGCCCACACGGCAGGGGGTACACTGCCCGCAGGACTCATCCGCGAAGAAGCCCAAAAGGTTGGAGGCCGCAGCTTTCAAATCGTCCTGATCGGACAGAACGATCACCGCGGCGGAGCCGATAAAACAGCCGTGCTCCTGCAGGGTGTCGAAGTCCAGAGGGATGTCTGCTTTGCTGGCGGGCAGTATTCCGCCGGAGGCGCCGCCGGGCAGATAGGCCAGGAGGCGATGCCCTTCGGCCATGCCGCCGCAGTATTCCTCGATTAACTCATTAAGGGTGATCCCCGCCGGGGCAACGTGCACACCGGGCCGGGCCACTCGCCCGGAGACCGAAAAGCTCCGAAGCCCCTTACGACCATGCCGCCCTTGGCTGGCGAACCACTCGGCGCCCTGGGCGTGGATGCGCGGGATCCAGTAAACCGTCTCGACGTTGTTGACCAGGGTGGGCTGGCCAAACAGCCCTTTCTGGGCAACGAACGGCGGACGATGGCGTGGCTTGCCAGGTTTGCCCTCCAGGGATTCGATAAGGGCTGATTCTTCGCCGCAGATATAGGCACCAGCGCCACGGCGAAGGATGATAAAACCAGGCTCGACGATTTCGGCCGCTTCCAGCTCGGCAATGGCTTCGGTCAGCACACTGTGCAGCCCGGGATACTCATCCCGGAGGTAGATATAAAGGGCCTGCGCCTCGACCGCCCAGGCACTGACCAGGGCCCCCTCCAGGAATCCATGGGGTTCACGCTCCAGGTAATAACGGTCTTTGAACGTGCCCGGTTCGCCTTCGTCGGCGTTGATCACCGCATAGCGTGGCCCCTGCTCCGCCCGCACCGCCTGCCATTTACGGAAGGCCGGGAATCCAGCGCCGCCGAGACCACGCAGGCCGGCGTGCTCGAGTTCCTTTGCCAGCGATTCGACGCTCACCCGGCCTTCACGGCAATCTGCAAGCAACCCATAACCGCCAGCCGAGCGGTAATCCGCCAGACGTTGCCAGTGAATCTCATCCGGCTGGACCTGTTCATTTGCGACCGCCGCGCCCACAGTCTGGGCATTGGCATGGCACACATGATGGCGGCCAACTTCCACCACCGGTGCTGTGTCGCAGCGCCCCATGCAGGGCGCTCGCCGCACACGCACCGTGGCGGGATCAGCTCCGTCAGATAGCGCCTGATGCAGCGCCTCTGCTCCGGCCAGTTGGCACGAAAGCGAATCACATACCCGTAAGGTTATTGCCGGTGGTGGCGCTTGTTCGTCGTGAATAACGTCGAAATGGGCATAAAAAGTGGCCGTTTCATAAATGGCGGCCATAGGCAGATTCATGAAAGAGGCCAGGGCCCGGAGGCAAGGCATGGAGAGGTAACCGTAGGCGTCCTGCAGCGCGTGCAGGTGCTCGATCAGGCGGTTGCGGTGGCGCAATGACGAATCGGTACGTTCGTCACCGATCAGGTCCCGGAGCTCCGACAGTAAAGCCGGTTCGAGTTGACGGCCACGAAGCGCAGAACGCCGGCGTTTGACCACTTCTTCGTCTGTACTCATTATTTTTGACCAGGCCCCAAAGTACAAAAGACAGCCTTGTTGGCTGGCCCGACTATTTACTAGTCATTGAAGCATATCAGGATATGTGGCCGCTAGAGATCAAAACTGGTTGGACAGGGAGACGGCCCTCGTCTGAAACTTTCAACGTGAGGGAAGTTTGGGAAAATAATGGAGGCGCGGGTCGGAATCGAACCGGCGTTAACGGAGTTGCAGTCCGCTGCATAACCACTCTGCCACCGCGCCGGGTAAAAGTCTGAGAGGATCAGATCTTTTATGCTCTCAGGTGGGCTGTGAGAGACTGTGTCGACCTTTCAACCAGTGAACCTGGAAAAATTGGAGCGGGAAACGAGATTCGAACTCGCGACCCCAACCTTGGCAAGGTTGTGCTCTACCAACTGAGCTATTCCCGCTTGATCAACGAAGGCGTATTCTACGGATTCGGCCGATTGCGTCAACCACTTTTTTCAACTTTTTGTTTTATAAAGTTTTCTGGACATTTTTTAGCCTAAAACCCGAGCCCAGGATAGCAAACGATTGCCGCACCCGGATCAAGGTGCATGATACAATTTACGCAACTCAACGGGGTGCCCGGCGGAATGCCGAGCTGAGACCATACCCGCGGAACCTGATCCGGATTATGCCGGCGAAGGGATTGAGTTCTCACCACTGACGGTGAATCCGCGGCGTGGTTATCCCCCACCGGTTCTGGAGGATTAAAACCATGCTCATCCGCACTGCCTGCCTGCTCTTGGTTACGCTGTTGCCGCTCACCGTCACAGCTCAACCGTCGCAAGAGCTAAACGTCTACACCCATCCATCGTTCGCCGCAGAATGGGGGCCAGGCCCCGGGATCAAGCAGGCATTTGAAGCCCAATGCGACTGCCGAATCCATTACGTTGTGCTGGATAGTGGTGGCGACATATTGCAACGGCTGCGCCTTGAGGGCGAAGAAAGCATGGCCGATGTGGTTCTGGGCCTGGACACCGGCACCATGGACACCGCTCGCAAGACAGGCTTACTGGCTCCGCACCAGGTTGATTTGTCGGCTCTTGAGCTTCCGATCAGCTGGTCTGACAACCTGTTCGTGCCTTACGACTGGGGCTACTTCTCGTTTGTGTATGATACCGAGCAGCTCCCGGAACCACCCCAGAGCTTTGACGAACTGATCAATGCACCAGACGACCTGAAGATCATCATTCAGGATCCCAGAACCAGCACACCGGGCCTTGGGCTGTTGCTCTGGATGCGCAGCGTGTACGGCGAAGAGGCCCCGGAAAAATGGCAGAAGCTGAAGGATAAGATACTGACGACAACCAAGAGCTGGAGCGACGGTTACTTCTCCCTGTTTATGAACAATGAAGCTCCGATGATCCTGTCGTACAGCACCTCACCCGCCTATCACATGGCGATCGACAAAACCGACCGGTATCAGGCCGCAAGGTTTGACGAGGGGCACTACCTGCAGGTCGAGGTTGCTGCTCTGGTCGGCTCCTCAGCACACAAAGAGCTGGGGCGTGAATTTCTTCAGTTCATACTCACCAAAGATTTCCAGCGGCACATTCCACTGAAGAATGTCATGTACCCGGCGATCGACCTGGGGCCAGAGTTACCGGAGGTGTTCAGTCGGCTTATCGAACCGGCCAAAACCCTCTATTTCGAGCCAGCAACGGTTGCTGAAAACCGCAAGGCATGGCTGGATGAGTGGCTTGACGCCATGACACGGTAAAGAGGCCTTTTGTCGATGGGTCGGAGCATACGGGCACCACTG
This sequence comes from Marinobacter sediminum, assembly GCF_023657445.1. NCBI lineage: Bacteria > Pseudomonadati > Pseudomonadota > Gammaproteobacteria > Pseudomonadales > Marinobacteraceae > Marinobacter > Marinobacter sediminum. The sequence goes on from NZ_JAGTWY010000001.1 coordinate 1,444,344, forward strand.
AGCAGGCCAGGCTGGCAGATCTGGCCCGGTACCTTGCTGGCTCTTGGCGTCGTCGGCCTTGCGGCAAGTGGCGCTTTCGCACTCTTGTGGCAAGCCCCGGCACTGGACGTTAGCGAACTCTGGAGCAACCGCTATCTCCGCAGTGTCCTTGTTTTCACCGTATGGCAGGCAACTCTCTCGGTCATCCTGAGTCTTTTGCTCGCGATACCGATCGCCCGTGCTCTGGACCGCCGCCGGCGCTTTCCTGGCCGCACAATCCTGCTTCGGCTAATGGAGCTCAGCCTCGTTATTCCCACCGTTGTCGCCGTATCCGGACTCGTCGCTATCTATGGCCGCCAGGGTTGGCTTACGTCATTGCTGCAGGAACTGGCCCCTTCCCTTAGCTGGAACCTGTACGGGCTCAACGGGATTGTCCTGGCCCATGTGTTTTTCAATGCACCTCTGGCAGCCCGTATTCTTCTGCAGGCTCTGGAGAGTGCGCCCCAGGCACAACGGCGCATCGCCAGCCAGCTGGGCCTCGGGCCGTTGTGGCAATGGAGGGCACTGGAGTGGCCGGCCATTCGGTCGGTTCTGCCTGGTGTCGCTGCCCTGGTGTTCACGTTGTGTTTTACCAGCTTTGCGATCGTGATGACGCTCGGTGGCGGTCCTGCCGCAACGACCCTTGAAGTGGCCATCTATCAATCCCTGCGATTCGAGTTTGATTTCGGCAGGGCCGCACTCCTTGCGCTTGTCCAACTCCTGATTTGCGGATCACTCTGGTGGCTGGTCCTCAGCAGAGGCATAAGCTCGGCCCTGGTTCCCGACCGCAAACTGGCGGATAACCATGGCCGCAAGGGCAATACACGGGCCCGTTTGCTGGCAGACAGCCTGCTGCTGGGCATCTTTACCCTTTTCCTGGTGCTACCTCTTCTCGCGGTGGTGTCCCGCGGGTTACCCGGGCTGGCCGATTCCCTGTCCCTGAGTTCTTCCCCAATGTCTGGCTCCGGACTACTGCAGGCAACCCTTCGTAGCCTTGCGATTGCGTTACCGGCCGGCGCCGCCGCAGTCATAACGTCGTTACTCGTTCTGGCGGCGAAGAAATCGGGGGGCAATCAACTGCGTTCACGGCTTTGTGAAGTCGCTGCCTACCTGCCCCTGATCATACCGCCACTCGTGCTGGGAACCGGGCTGTTTCTGCTGTTGCGACCAAAGCTAGGCATAACCAACGAAGGCCTTGTACTGGTCGCGCTGATCAATGCGATCATGGCCCTGCCCTTTGTTCTGCAGCTACTGCGTGGCCCTTTTCATGACTTCGATCCCGCCACCATTCACCAGGCTGATCAACTCGGCATCCGCGGCTGGTATCGCTGGCGCTGGCTCTACTGGCCCCGTATGCGGCGCCCCCTGGCGCTTGGCATGGCCTATGGGACAGGCCTGTCACTGGGCGATTTTGGCGTCATTGCCCTCTTTGGCTCACCGGGAAAACCGACGATCCCGGTGCTTCTCTACCAGCAACTGGGGAGTTACCAGATGGAGGCCGCCGCAGCGACCGGTCTGTGGCTGATCCTGCTCCTGCTTGCGCTGTTTGGTTTTTTCAATCTGCTCGGGAGACCGTACTCTCTGATCGCACGCTCTCATCGCACACGCGCCGAATTCCCGGAGCCAAACCATGCTTGATGTCAGAAATCTCGCTTTTACCTATGAACCGGAACGTGAGCCCTGGTGTTTCAACTTCCAGGTAAAGACCGGTGAGTGTATTGCCATAAATGGCCCGAGCGGATCCGGTAAGTCCACGCTCCTTGGATTACTGGCAGGGTTTCTGGAACCCAGCACGGGAGAAATAACCTGGAATGGTGAACCTCTGGTTCCACTTCCCCCTTGGGAGCGCCCAATGACCAGCGTATTCCAGGAACACAATCTGTTCGAACACCTGGACGTGGCGACCAACATCGGCCTGGGTATGCACCCTGGCATGAAGTTAACGGCTGAACAGAAGAGTGCGATTAGCGAAGGCCTTATCAGTGTTGGCCTCGCGGGACTGGCAAAGCGGATGCCAGCCGAACTCTCCGGGGGTCAGCGCCAACGGGTAGCCCTGCTGCGGGCAATACTTCGCAACCAGCCGCTCCTGTTACTTGATGAGCCGCTGACCGGCCTTGACGAAGACACGCGTAAGACCCTCAGAGCCATGCTCATTGAACAAAAGGGAGCGGGCGTCACGATCATTCTCGCCAGTCATGACGAAGAGGACCGCCGGGTACTGGCAGATAGTCATTGGAATCTCTAAGCTAGTGATTAGAAAGTAAAACAACCAATGGACTGCCGACTGAAGTGACGAGCCCAAGCAGTAACGAAAATCCGGATTTCCCGATGAGCCCCCAAAACCCGGGAGAAGTCTTGATGGTCGCGGGCGCTCTGGTCATTCGGGGAGACTGGACGTTAGCCGCCTATGAGCATCTAAGGGCCGTTGCAGGTACCTTTGCGACAGAAAAACTGGAGACCGTGCCGGTTGATATTTCGGGCCTTGGGCGGGTTGATACAGCAGGAGCGTCGCAACTGGTATCCCTTCTTGGGCCGGAACGGCTACTCGCCATCGCCTCTCAGCCTGATGTTCTTCCTGCAGAAAAATCGGCTTTGCTGTGCGCCGTTGGTGAGGCAATGGCCAACAGGCCAGAGCCCCAGGCTCCCAGTGTTTCCCAGTTCACGGTATTCCTTTCGGAGACCGGTCGCTGGATGGAAGGTCTTTTCGAATTACTCCGGATGCTGAACGGGTTCATTGGGCAAACCCTGGCAGCACTGCTCTGGACCTTACCCCGCCCAAGGCGATGGCGACTGACGTCCTTCGTAGCGGCGGTGCAGGATATCGGGCTCAATGCGCTTCCGATTGTTGCTCTTCTTACCTTCCTGGTCGGTGCCGTCGTCGCATTTCTTGGCGCAACCGTGCTCGAGGATTTCGGAGCCACCATCTACACCGTTCACCTGGTGGCCTTTTCATTTTTGCGGGAATTCGGTGTGCTTCTCGCCGCCATTCTTCTGGCCGGCCGGACCGCCAGCGCTTTCACGGCACACATCGGCGCCATGAAGGTCAACAAGGAACTCGATGCCATCCGGACACTGGGTCTCAACCCGATTGAGCTGTTGGTTCTGCCTCGGGTTCTGGCCATGCTTGTCAGTCTCCCCATTCTCACGTTTGTGGGAATGATCGCGGGTCTGGTTGGAGGCGCAACGGTCTGCGCGCTTGTTCTGGATATCTACCCATCGCAGTTCATGGCCATTATCGAACGGGACATTGCGCTTCGGCATTTTCTGGTAGGCCTTTCGAAGGCGCCGATTTTCGCCTTTCTGATTGCTGTTGTCGGATGCCTGGAAGGGTTCAAGGTTGGCGGCAGTGCACAATCCATTGGCCAACACACTACATCCAGCGTCGTTCAGTCGATATTTATGGTTATCCTGCTGGATTCCATTGCGGCATTGTTTTTTATGGAAATGGGCTGGTAAACCATGGAAAGCGTTCATGCTAAAAGGGATCATGAGACGACCGATTCCAGCGTTATACAGGTACGCAAACTCTGCAATCGCTTTGGGAGCCACGTCGTCCATGAGAACCTTGAACTGGATTTGATACGGGGTGAGATCCTGGGTGTTGTCGGTGGTTCAGGGACAGGAAAAACCGTGCTTTTACGGAGTATCGTCGGCCTGCATAAGCCTTCGTCCGGGCACATACGGGTATTCGGAGAAGACCTCGACCGGCTTTCCGCAAGAAAGCGCTCTGAGGTAGAGCAGCGTTTCGGGGTACTGTTTCAGGGCGGAGCTCTGTTCACTTCCCTTAACCTGCAGGAAAACATTGCTGTTCCACTGATCGAACATGCCAGACTGACAAGGCCGGAGGCAGAGCGGCTCGCGCGCATGAAGCTTGCGCTGACAGGCCTGCCCCCGGACGCCGCACTCAAATATCCGGCGGAGCTTTCCGGTGGTATGGTCAAGCGAGCCGGGCTGGCCCGAGCCCTCGCACTGGACCCGGAAGTCCTTTTTCTGGACGAGCCTACAGCCGGGCTGGACCCTATAGGGGCAGCGGCCTTTGACCGGCTGATTGTTACTCTGCGTGATGCCCTCGGGTTCACTGTGTTCCTGGTCACTCACGATCTGGACACGCTTTACGCCACTTGCGATCGGGTAGCGGTGCTATCGCAGAAGAAAGTGCTCGTATCCGATACGCTTGAGAAGGTAGCAGCGACGCAGGATGAATGGATTCAGGATTACTTTAATGGTCCACGGGGACGTGCGGCCAGCTACGTGCACAGGGCTCACTCGCAACAAAGGTCTCAGGAGTAATTGCCATGGAGCCGAAGGCCCACCATGTGATCATAGGATTGTTTACGGTTATCGCATTTGCCGCCGTACTGATTTTCGCGTTGTGGCTGGATAAATCATCGTCAGACCGCGAGTGGGCCTATTTCGAGATAGGCTTTGACCAGGCCGTGAGTGGTTTGTCCAAGGGAAACCCGGTCATGTATAGCGGTGTTCAGATTGGCGACGTCCTTGAACTGAACCTGGTTCCTGAAAACCCGAGCCACGTCCGTGTTCTGGTGCGCGTCGATGACCAGGTGCCAATTCGCGAAAACACCCGAGCAGGGCTGGTACTGGCCAATATTACCGGCAGCATGAGTGTTCAGTTCAGTGGCGGTAGCCCGGACAGCCCTGTCCTTGAGGGGAACAGGGAAAACCCGCCCCTGATCCAGGCCGACCCTTCGCCGTTCAGCAATCTGCTCGCTAATGGGCAAGAACTCTTACACAAAGCAGATACCCTGTTCACTAATGCAAACAGGCTTTTTTCCGAGCAGAATTCGGAAAATCTGGAGAAAATCCTCGCAAATACCCGATCTGCAACGGACGCCTTGCTGGCAAGCAAGGAACAGCTGGTCACCCTTCTGGCACAAATGGATGCGGCCGCCAGACGCGCCGAAGAAGCAGCCATAAGAGTATCCAGGGTTTCGGATAACGCCAACAGCCTCATTACAAACGAAGGCAGCACGGTTCTGCAGGCCATGGAAAAATCCCTGGAAACCATTCAGGCCACCACCTCACGTATCGACAGGCTCACCCGGGACAATGAAGGTGCCATGCAGTCAGGCCTTCAGGGTATGGGCGATCTGGCACCGGCCTTGCGGGAGCTTCGCAGCACTCTGCGTAACCTCAATCAGTTTACTCACCGACTGCAACAGGATCCCGCGGGCATACTGTGGGGGGGCGATACCATCAAGGAGCTGTCACCGTGAATAAGGGTCTGATTGCCGCAGCCATGGCGGTCTCACTTACCGGCACCCTCATCGGGTGCACAATACTTCCCAATCCGGAACCACCACGGGTCATGGACCTTTCCATATCGGGCCCAGCTTACCAGGCAGACCGTGCCCTCCCTTACAGTCTCCGAGTGGATACCCCCTACGCCTCGGAACCATTTAACAGTATGAAAATCCTTGCCAAGCCAACCGCCTGGGAGTTTCGCATCTATAAGGGAGTGCGCTGGCGCGACACAGCGCCCGTGATCGTTCGTGATGCTCTGGTGCAGGCGCTCCGGGCCAGCAGGGGCTTCCAGAACATTGTAAGCGGCACCAGCCTGGCAGACACTGACTGGACCCTGATCACAGAGCTCTCGGCATTTCACACCGAAAACCACTCCGGAAATGTTGGCGTCACAGTGGGCCTTCACGCCCAGATCGTGGACAACCGCTCCAAAGTCACGCTGTGCGAGCGCAGCTTTACGACTGAGCAGCCCGCAGAGGGTGCGGCAATCAATCAGGTGGTTGAGGCCTTCGGTGCGGCCGGCGCAAAAATGTCAGGAGCCGTCACCAGGTGGGCAACCCGGTGCAACGGGGTCACTTCTCAGGAAACAGATCTGCCCACGCAGCCCTCAGATACAGGCCCATTGACCACAACGTCAGGCCAGCGGCCACATACAGAAGCCCAAGCGCAACATTCGACCAGAGCACACCAGGAGGAAAGGCGAGCAGGCCAACGATTGCAGCCATCTGAGCGGTGGTCTTGATCTTGCCGATGTAGGATACCGCCACGCTGGCGCGGCTGCCTATCTCCGCCATCCATTCGCGCAGAGCCGAGATGACAATCTCCCGACCAATAATCACGGTTGCCGGGATGGTTAACAAGATCGCTGCGTGTTCCTGGATCAGCACTGCCAGAGCCACAGCCACCATCAGTTTATCTGCAACCGGATCCAGAAAGGCGCCAAACGGCGTGCTCTGATCCAGTTTGCGGGCCAGGTAGCCATCAAGCCAGTCTGTCGCGGCCGCCAGAGCAAAAATGGTGGCACTCACCAGATAGCGCCACTCTACCGGCAAATAAAAAATCACCACGAACACCGGGATCATAATGATGCGCGAGAGTGTGAGTATGTTAGGTAAATTCATGCTGTCCTTACTCGTCATGCAGTGCTGCGTATATGGTATCGGCCAATGATTTGCTGATGCCCTGAACCTTGGCCATCTCGTCCACACTGGCTTTGCGGATTTCCTGTATCCCGCCAAAATAGCGAATCAGATCCCGGCGCCGCTTGGGCCCCACGCCCTCAATGCCCTCAAGTGTGGACTGTCGGCGTTTCTTGTCCCTTCGTGCCCGGTGACCGGTGATGGCAAACCGGTGAGACTCGTCCCGGATATGCTGGATCAGGTGCAACGCCGGCGAATCGGCCGGTACCCGGAAGACATCACCGGTCATGGCATCAATCAACTGCTCCATCCCTGCCCGACGGGTTACACCCTTGGCGACACCAATCAGTGGGATATCCGAAATTTCAAGCTCATCAAACACTTCCCGGGCAATGTTAAGCTGCCCTTTACCACCATCGATAAAGACCAGATCCGGCCGCTTGCCCTCGCCCGCCACCATCCGCTTGTAACGGCGCGTGAGAACCTGACGCATGGCCGCATAATCGTCGCCGGCGGTCACTCCTTCGATATTGTAGAGTCGGTAATCACTCTTGAGCGGGCCATTCTCGTCGAAAACCACACAGGATGCGACGGTATTTTCGCCATGGCTGTGGCTGATATCAAAACACTCCATTCTTGACGGCGTTTCGGCCAGCTCAAGCAGATCCCGAAGCGCAAGCAGGCGACGGTATACGGTTTCCTTGCTTGCCAGGTGGGTCAGCAAGGTCTGGCGCGCGTTGGTCATCGCCAGTTCCAGCCAACGGCGACGCTCACCCCTTACATTGCCACGGATCCGGGTTTCCCTGCTGGCTGCCTCGGACAATGCCTGGGCGAGCAGCTCCTGGCCTTCGACGTCCACCGGTACAAGGATATCCCGGGGAATTTCCCGACGGGTATTGCCGCCAAAATAGTACTGGCCCAGAAACGCGCTCAGCAACTCGCCTTCGGTCTGCTCGATGGAATACCTCGGGAAGTAATCCTTGGTGCCCAGCACCCGGCCACCACGTACAATAATCACGACAATACAGACGATGCCCGCATCCTGGGCAATGGCAATCACGTCTGCGTCGCCACCCTCCCCATCAACCGACTGCTGCTCCTGAACATGGCGCAGGTGATTGACCTGATCCCTGTAGGCAGCGGCGCGCTCAAACTCCAGGTTTTTGGAAGCCACTTCCATCGCATTCATCAGATCATGAATGATCGCGGGATTTTTGCCTTCCAGAAACATGGTGGCTCGGCGGATGTCGTCCTGGTAGTCCTCTGGACTGATGTACTCGACACAGGGCGCGGTGCAGCGATTGATCTGGTATTGCAGACATGGCCGTGTACGATTCCTGAAATAGCTTTCACTACAGGATCTTATACGGAATACTTTCTGTAGAATATTAAGACTTTCCTTGACCGCTCCAGAGCTCGGGAATGGTCCGAACCAGGTCCCGCCCCCCTTTTTGGTCCTACCGCGCCGGAAAGTCAGAGACGGATAGTCGCTGTGCGATGACAGGTAGATATAGGGGTAGGATTTGTCATCCCGCAGCAGGATATTGTACGGAGGCCGGAGCGACTTGATCAGGTTTTGTTCCAGCAGCAGCGCTTCGGTCTCGCTTCCGGTAATGGTCACTTCAATGGAAGCGATTTTCCCAACGAGGGCCTCCGTTTTTGGCGCGAGCCCGGACTTGCGGAAATAACTGCTTACCCGATTCTTGAGATTGCGAGCCTTGCCCACGTACAGGACTGAACCGCCTTCATCGTACATCCGATAAACGCCGGGCCGTTCTGTAAGCTGCTTCAGGAAGTTTTTACTGTCGAACTCCCTGTCATTGCTGGTGGACTCAGATCCTGTCGGCATCAAGCAACCCGAGCCGTACTGCCATCAGGGCCAACTCAACATCGCTGGAGATCTCCAGCTTTTCGAAGATCCGGTAGCGGTAGCTGTTAACCGTTTTCGGACTCAGACACAGCTTGTCCGAGATGTCCTGCACTTTCTGGCAGTCCACCACCATCATGGCAATCTGCATTTCGCGCTCAGACAGACGCTCGAACAGCGAGAGTTCGCCGTCCTGGTCGTCGCCAGTCATTTGCTTGAGTGCCATCTTCTGGGCGATATCGGGACTGATATAACGCTGTCCGGAATGAGCCATACGAATGGCACGCACCATTTCCTTGATATCCGCACCCTTGGTGATATAAGCGGCTGCCCCGCTTTGCATAACGCGGGTAGGGTAAGGATCGTCTGCGAAGGCGGTCACCACGATGATGCGGATGGAATCGTCAATGCGAAGGATTCGTCGGGTGGCTTCAAGCCCACCGATGCCGGGCATACGGATATCCATGAGAACAATGTCCGGCTGGTCCTTGCGAACAAATTCAATGGCGTCCTCTCCTGACGACGCCTGGCCGATGACTTCCAGGTCGGGGTTATCTGCCAGCATCCGGGAAATCCCGGAACGTACCAGCTCATGGTCATCTACAACCAATACCCTGATCAAAATTCACCTCGCAAACGGCTTCGAGAAAACAGCGCGATTGTACCGGTTACCGCTGCTCCGGGGTAGGTGCAAACCGGATTACTGCTGGCCGACTTCACAATCAGAAGGGAGAACCAAGCCCGGCGGTGTTTTCGACAGGATCGAACCAGACCACCAGATCGCCACGTTTGACTGCCGCCAACACACGGCTGACCTCGCCCAGGGGGTTCTCCGTATCGTTCAACCCATGGTACCGGGTACAGTACTCCTCAACCAGCCCATTTAACTGATCTTCCGTCAGTAATTCCTTGTCTACAATAAACTTTTCCTGCCGGGGGTCAGGCTGTGCCTGATGGGCTGCGTCGTCAGTCATACTTCCTCCTGTCCAATCAACATGGTAAGGATTATCAGGTTTAGGGAGAAGCTCTTTTCACAAATCGCCTCAAATCGTCACTGATAGCACTGAAGAGCCGGCCCAGTCTTTTGAACCGCTTCAAAAAACGTCCCCGATTCACTATCATCCACCGGCGCCTGCAAACGTTTGGATGCTAATGAACCAGTCCGTATTTCGCCTGACACTTCCGATACTCTTCGGCTACCTGCCCCTCGGCATGGCCTTCGGTGTGTTGTTCGCTACCCAACTCGAGTATCCCTGGTGGGTCGCTCCCGTGATGGGTGTGGTCATATACGCAGGGGCGGGACAAATTCTCGCGGTGAGCCTGCTCGCGGCAAACGCGGGGCTTTTAGAGGTTTTCGTCGCCATGTTTGTTCTGAACGCCCGACATCTTTTTTACGGGCTTTCCCTTCTGGGTCAGTTCCGAGGTTCGGGATGGCGCAAGCTGTATCTGATCTTCGGCCTTACAGACGAAACCTATTCACTTCTGACCAGCCGGCCACGAGGCACCGACCGCCCCCACGAACAGGAGATCGATTTCCGGATTACCGGTTTCAACCAGTGCTACTGGGTAATTGGCTGTGCCCTTGGCGCCCTTCTTGGCAATAACGTGGTGTTTGACAGTACCGGCATTGAATTTGCGCTGGTCGCGCTGTTTATCGTCCTGACCATCGAACAGTTCAAGGCTCTGGGGGACAGCTTTCCAATTTGGACAGGGGCTGCAGCAGCCGGAATCGCCATGCTGTTTTTGCCGCCGGCTCACCAGCTTATCGGCGCCATTGCCATCGTCACCGGGGCGTTACTGGTTCAATACCGAAGACTCAGAACAACCGCTCGAAGCGAGGAGGCGAGGCATGACTGAAAATAGTTACCTGGTCGCGTTTATCGCGGTTGCAGCGATAGCCACCTTTGCCACACGGGTAATTCCGTTCCTTTTCTTCGAACGGCACACCGAGCACCCGTTGATTAAACATCTGGGAAGGTACTTGCCGGCCGCCGTTATGGCATTGCTGGCAACGGTATTTCTTCAGCGATCCGCCAGCTGGTCAGCCAGCGTCCCGGGGCTGGATGCCCTGTTACCAGGCATCCTGGTGGTCATTATTCACCTGTGGCGGCGTAACGCCCTGCTCTCGATTGCCGCAGGTACCGCCAGCTACATGGTTATTCAGCAGAGCGGAATCCTGACCGGTTAAGAATGATCTTCAAGGTTTGCAACTAATCGCGAATCCCTGATCGCCGCTGTCCGGTGCTTGACTACGCCTTTATATTCCGGGGTTTCAATCATCGCCATGAAGGCGTCGATCGAGGGATAACGAACGAGCAGAACCTGGTCCCACGACTCGTCAGGTGGGGCAATCAGCGAACCAACACTGTGCCCGGACCAGATAACCTCGGCCCCGACAGCCTTTACACAGTCAGCCGCTTCTTTCAGATAAAGACTGTAGGCCTCTCGACCGGTGCGGTCAGTGGATTCGTCTTTGTAGTTGGCTTGTTCACGGAACCGCAACAAATTCAACATGACGATGGGCTGGTCTTTCGGAGTATCCGCCAGGACCTTCTGCAACTGCTCCGGTGTGGGACTTACGGCTTCCATCCTGATCCTCTGGTTTTGTCTGATACGGGCCTACTATAGCCCAGGACTCCCTACGCCACGCAAACGAATTCATTACCTTTCAGTCAGGCTGACCTTTTGTCATTACATTTTTGTACAGCCAGGGTGGCAAAATGCCTGAAATTCGGAAAGCTGAGAGAATGCCATGGCCAAGGAACCAGATATTGCCAACATAGCTTACGACGGAGGCAATGCTTACAATAGGTCGCTCCATGGGCGCCAAACCCGCTTCATTTCCCCCACTGGCCAGCCGGATCAGAACCAGGCATGAACCTGACCACCCTATTCCTGCAAACCCTCGAAACAACCCTGCCAGTCTTCGCCATGGTCTTTATTGGTCTCGGGCTCCGGCGCATTGGCTGGATTGATAACGCCTTCGTGAACACTGCTTCCGCACTGGTGTTCAAAGCCACGCTACCGACCCTGGTCTTTTTAAGCATCATCCGTGCAGACCTGGATACAGCACTAAACCCGAGTTTGCTGGCCTTCTTTCTTTTTGCCACAGTTGCGAGCTTTGGCCTGGCCTGGCTCTGGGCGCGCTTGAATGTCGCCCCGGAAGATAGGGGCGTCTACGTTCAGGGAGCCTTTCGGGGAAACTGCGGCATTGTGGGGCTGGCACTGGCGGCCAATCTGTATGGCGACTTTGGCCTGTCCGCCGGAGGCATTCTCCTGGGGCTTGTTATCATCTCCTACAATGTCCTGTCAGTCATTGTGCTGATCGCCTATCAACCGGGGCATGCCGCCAGTTGGCAGAAGATCGGCCACGATATTATTCGCAACCCCCTGATCATCTCGGTGTGTGTTGCGATCCCCTTTGCCTGGCTTGAGATTCAGTTACCAGCCTGGGTGATGACGTCCGGCGACTACTTTGCGTCCCTGACCTTGCCGCTCGCGCTTTTGTGCATCGGCGCCACCGTCTCCCTGAGCGCAATCAGAAACGACAGCACAACCGCGCTGAGTTCCAGCCTCATGAAGATGGTGTTCCTACCAGCCTTGTGCACGGGCGCCGCGTTTGTATTGGGTTTTCGTGGCCCCGAACTGGGGCTCATGTTCCTGTTTTTCGCCAGCCCGACAGCCGCGGCCAGCTTTGTGATGGTCAAGGCCATCGGTGGTAATGCCCGCCTTGCAGCGAATATCATTGCAATAACCACCCTGTTGGCCAGCGTAACCGTCACACTCGGCGTGTTTGTGCTCAAAGGTGCCAATGTGATCTAGCACTAACCGCCCATCATGCGCCTCACCACGGCGAATCCCCGCTGGCACCCATCCAGATAGCTGCCACCAAAAAGGTTGTAGTGATTCAGGAAGTGGTAAAGGTTGTATATATCCCGTTTTTGCTCATAGACCGCTGAGCGCGCGTACATCCGGTCATAGGCCTCGTAGAATGCGGCGCCAAATCCACCAAACATTTCGGTCATCGCCAGGTCCACCTCCCGGTCGCCATAATAGACTGCGGGGTCGATGAGCCAGGGGGTCGCACCGTCGAACAGGGCATTGCCACTCCAGAGGTCACCGTGCACAAGGCTTGGATGCTCACAATGCCTGTCCAGCCAGGACGCCAGGTCAGGGCCATGATTATCGAGAATACCGCCGAACGACGACCTGATCGATGAGTCCCTGATTCTGGAGACCTGATAGCCGAGGCGATCCCTGACAAAAAAATCGCCCCAGCTACTCGACCAGCGGTTGGGCTGCGGGGATAAGCCTATGTAGTTATCCCTCGACCAGCCGTATTGTGGCCGGGCAATTTTATGCATCAGCGCGAGACCTTCGCCCAGCATGTCGAGGGTCCTCTCTGTCGCGGCAACACAGTCGATGGGCGCCATCTCCAGCACCGTTTCGTCAACACGGTGCACCTCCGGAACCCGCAGGTCGGATACCCCTGCCTCGAGAAGCGCCGTCCGGAGGCTCTCCAGGCCCTCCGCCTCACAGATCAATGCGTCTGGATGCCCTGTCGTGTTCTGTTTGGTGAAGATACTGGTCATCAGCCGCTATTCTCCTTGAACATTTCTGCCCTGAAACGTTAGATTCAGGTAGAGCCTGACATTCCCGCCCAACAAGGACAAATTATGGAAGTGAAACGCTGGAGTTTCCTGGTTTCCGGGCGCGTTCAGGGCGTCTATTACCGGGCATCAACCGAGACCAGAGCCCTGGAGCTGGGCCTTACCGGGTATACCCGTAACCTGCCCGACGGTCAGGTGGAAATTGTCGCTGAAGGCACTGAAGACAGGCTGGCGCAGCTGAAAACCTGGTGTCATGACGGCCCGCCGGCGGCACAGGTGGATTCGGTCGAGGTTTCAGAGCAGGTGGCAACAGGCGAATTCAACGGTTTTGGTATTCGGGGCTGAATGGCTATGTCAGATGGAAAACCCTTTTCGCAAGCTTGCGAAAACAATAAGCGCCCGATAGCGGACAAGCTTGCGCTGGTATTCACACGCGCCGGAACCGTTCTGGAAATCGGTACGGGCACCGGACAGCACGCTGTTTACTTTGCCCGACACTTGCCAAACCTGACCTGGCAACCCAGCGATCATCCTGCAAATCACCTGCAATGCGAGCCCTGGCTCGCGGATGAAAATCTGCCAAACATCAACGCCCCGCTGCCACTTGATGTCAGTGCAGACAACTGGCGCCTGCCGCAAATTAACGGAGCATTCTCTGCCAATACCGCCCACATCATGACCTGGACTGAAGTGGAAGCCATGTTCCATGGTGTCTCTGCCCATCTCCGGCAAGGCGACTTTTTCTGTCTGTATGGCCCCTTCAACTACAACGGTCATTTTACCGCCGCCAGTAACCAGCAATTTGATAGCTTTCTGAGACAGAGGCATCCCGGGATGGGCATTCGGGATATCGGGGATCTGACAAGTATGGCCGGGGAATGCGGGCTGACCCTGGAGCAGGATTTTGAAATGCCGGCAAACAACCGGTTGCTTGTATGGCAGCGGTGTTAACCATTATTAACTGATTAACCCCGCGTCATATCAGGCACGCCCCGTTCCTGGCGCTTACAGCCCCATCATCTCCCGCACCGCTCCTTCCCGGCTGGTTTTCAGACCGGCTGCGCGCCCCTCTTCAATGGCAATCTCTGCCGGAACGCCAACGTTATGGCGATACAAGGCCCACATGGCACCTACCCTGTTGCTACTGGCGCAGTGCACCAGCATCGGATAGTTCGACGGATTGGAGGCGATACGGGTAAAGGCGTCAACCTGTTCCCGGTTCGGCGCCCGGGATGAGACTCCCAGCCCGTAAAAATTCAGGCCGGCCTGATGGGCTTCCTGTTCCTCCGCTCCGACACCTTCCTCCTCGGTCAGAAGACTCACCACCGTTTTAAAGCCCTGTTTTTTCAGTTGTGCCATGGCACCTTCCTGAACATTTCCACCCGCAGCTATGAAGGGGGCCGGGCGATTGTAGTTAACCACCACATTGGGCATCGCATCGCCATACGGAGCCATCGTCCAGTCATTTTCGATGGCAAATGGCAGGCCACGATCGCCTTTTGCCTGTGCCGGCGGGTTGGGTGCTGCACTTCCAACCGGTTGCGAACTGCTCGTTCCGGCCGCACAGGGATTCGCGGACCCGGAAGAATTGGCAGCCGCACATGGGTTCGCAGCTGCACATGGATTGGACCCTGCGGACGGATTCGCAGCGGCGCACGGGTTTGCACTCGCCGCCTGGCTCTGCTGCTGGCTGGCGGCATTCTGGGAATCAGAACATGCCGTGAGACCTCCGCCCAGAGCAAACGCAATCGCCAGAGGAAGGGCTGCTCTCCTGAAACGGTTAATATCCATGACTCCTCTCCTATTCCCTGCTACCTGTTTTCACCAAATAAATCACTGGCCTTATAAGGGCCACCAAACCTTTTTTCCAGACTACTCCCCAGTTTGAAACCACCCCACGCCATCGCTGCGAGCACCAGGAGAATCAACCACTCCGGTATACCGGTCAGGTCCATCAGTGTCTGCCCTTCTGGCCCCTGACCGGCCAGATAGATTGATTCCAGCGGACCAAACCAGGCGGCAAACAAAGCCGTTCCCAACACCATGCCAAACATGAATACCAGGGCATCAATGCGTCCACCCGCCAGTCCGGCCACAGAGGTGCCCGGGCAGTAGCCGCCTATAGCAAACCCGGCACCGATGAGCAGGCCACCGACAGCCATGGCAATGTAGAACGGCGTTGGGACATAAAAGCTGCCCTTCGGCATCAGCCCGAATAGCTGTGACAGCCAAAGCAATACCGCTGCAACAATGACTGCAGTAAACATCACTTTGAAAACAGACCAGTCTTCAAGCCTGAACTGCCCTGTCAGCTTTCTGGGGCTGCCGAATCCTGCATTTTCAAGGACAAACCCGAACAGGAAGCCGGCAAGCAGGCCGGAGGCAACGCCAGAATCATAGAGTGGCCAGATCATTGCCAGTACCTCCTCACGATGAAGCTGAACAGGAAGCCCGCTGCAAAGAAACAGATAAGAAAGATGAACCCACCAACTGCCAGGGCAGCGCCACCGGACAGTCCCAGACCACTGGTGCACCCCCGGGCAAGCCGCGCCCCGAGACCGGTAAGAATGCCCCCAAGCAAGGCCATGAAAAGCCGGGAAACCGCGCCTGAAGTCGGACCGCGTTCAATCTGGGGCCTGAATCGGCGACTGGACAAAGCACCTACAAGGGCTCCGATGAAGGCGCCCACCACCTCCCAGGTAATCCAGGCCTGAAGTGGCACACCATTACTCAGGTAATCACCAAGGTAGCGATTGTTGGATGTCAGCTCCGGAGCGATCCATTGCCCAAGATCGGCCGTGAGACGAGTGAAAAAACCACTTGCACCAAGCCCATGGCCAGTCAGCACAAAGGTGAGAAAGAGGGCTAGCCCAAGGCCGATACCGGCCCAGAGGGGTGGCCAGAATGCTCGGGGAGACATGGGGCACTCCTTGAATAGAAAGGTATTCCCTTTTTATATAAGGTTATTCCCTTCTGTCAAACGTGGGAGCTGAATACTGCTTATAAAGTGATCATAGTCAAAGGAACGGGCACTTTTTGTCCGGCCAAGAAAAAACCCCAGCACGAATGCTGGGGTTTCATATTGGCGGAGAGGGAGGGATTCGAACCCTCGAAACGCTATTAACGTTTACACACTTTCCAGGCGTGCGCCTTCAGCCACTCGGCCACCTCTCCAATAACCTGTTTCAAATCAGCGACCTCATCGCTCATTTGAGGGCGCAGACTCTAATGTTTTTTCGAGCGTTTGGCAACTCTCTTTCCAAAATTCGTCGAAAAAATCGCTGTCCCACGACGTTATGCCTAACGATTAAACAGATTGAAGACTATCGTTAAAACAATACTGATCAGGATCATTGAGGTGATCGGAATAAATACGCGGCTGTTTCCTGAGTGCATGTTCAGGTCACCCGGAAGTTTTCCAAACCAGGACAGCAGCCAGGGGGCGAAATGCAGGATAGCGCCAATTAAAATCAGTATCATGCCGGCAATGACGAGCCACCGGGCCATGGCAGAAACTCCCCAGTTGGTTTCCATGCGCGTGTCACAGGAGAATACCAATGCTGATGAAAGCCGAGCAATCTACTTTGGTGCTGATTGATCTTCAGGAAAAGCTGATGCCCGCCATCAGTCATGGCCAGGAAGTCATTGACCAGAGCCTTGTTCTGGCAACTATTGCCGGGCTTATGGACGTTCCCGTGCTTTCGACCGAACAGCTTCCCGAAAAACTGGGTAATAATGTCGAGGCTGTGCGCGAGCTTTGCCAACAGGTGATTGGAAAAGATCACTTCGACGCCTGTCCGGACGGGCTGATAGACAGCCTGCCGGAGGGCCGGCAACACATCATAATCGGTGGGTGTGAAACCCATGTATGCATGATGCAAACCGCCCTGAGTCTTCTCGACGCGGGCTTCAAGGTCTGGGTGGTAGCCGACGCAACCGGTTCCCGGAACGAATTTGACCGCGATGTAGCACTCGATCGCCTCCATCAGAGCGGAGCGAAGATTGTTACAGTGGAGATGGTGGCGTTCGAGTGGATGCGTCATTGCAAACATCCACGGTTCCGGGATATCCAGGCGCTGATAAAGTAAGCCGCGCCCGGGACTCATCCGTCGAAATGGCCACAGCGTAGGTCATGCGCTCATACATCAATTGAGGTAACAAATGCTCAACATGGATTTCTCACAGCGGATTGTCATCCGCACCGCCCAGGAGGATTGGGTATCCAGCCCTGCCGGGGGCGTGTTGCGCAAACCCCTTGCCCGGGAGGAGGCCGAGCGAGGCCACGCAACAAGCGTGGTCCGTTATGAGCCCGGCGCTTCCTTCAAGCGCCACGAACACCCACTCGGGGAGGAAATCCTGGTTCTTGAAGGGGTGTTTTCCGATGAAACCGGCGACTACCCTGCCGGAACCTATATCCGGAATCCTCCAGGGAGCGGGCACGCCCCATTCAGCGAGAATGGCTGCACATTGCTGGTCAAGCTGCACCAGTTCGACCAGAGGGATCTGGAAACCGTACGAATAGACACCAACACCACTCCCTGGTTACCGGGTATAGGCGGTCTCGAGGTTATGCCTCTGCACGAATTCGAACACGAACATGTAGCCCTTGTGAAATGGCCCGCCAACGAGACCTTCCAGCCCCACCGGCACTTTGGCGGGGAGGAAATCTTTGTGCTCTCGGGAGAGTTCTGTGATGAACACGGCAGATACCCAAGCGGTACCTGGATAAGGAGCCCCCACCTGAGCCAGCACCATCCCTTTGTTGATCAGGAAACCATCATCTGGGTCAAGACTGGTCACCTGCCCTTCTGAGGGAGCCTGTTATTGCCCGGGAACCGGGCTCTGGTCGACCAGGATCAGCTGATCAAGATTGAAGCCCTCGGCCCTGGCCCGTTCACGAAAGTTCGCCAGGGCCTCAGCACTGACATCGGGCGTACGGGATAAAAACCATAGGTAATCGCGGTTATAGCCCGTTACATAGGCGTATTCATAACCCGCCTCGTCCAGACCAAAAACTATATAGGAGCTATAGAACGGACCGAAGAATGATACTTTGAGATGTCCCGTATCGGGACCGTCCACGAATACCGCACGCCCGTCAGCAACACTCCAGTCTCCGGCCTCTGCATCGTAGCCACGATTGGTAACCTTGATACTGCCATCATCCTGCAATTCATACTCTGCGCTGACCCGGCTCAGCCCGTCCTCGAAGGAATGATCCAGGCGGGCAATCTCGTACCATGTCCCGAGATACCTATCCACATTCAGTCCCTTGACTGGCTCGATACCCTTGGGCACACCGGTGCAAGCGGAAACCAGCAAGGCAAAGCAAACCAAAAGGAAGGTGCGTATTACAGCCACAAATATCTCCATTTCCCAGTTCACGAACCAACAGTGAATTCGCAGTCGCGGTTACAGATACAATGTACGCAATAGTGGCGGGAAAGGCACAAAAAAGGGGCCATAAGGCCCCAAGGTGGCATTAAGAAATGGCTGTTCGCTGCCAGTCGACGTGATTAAACATCCCCTCGCTTGCTGATTCACCCGTAAGGTCACGTTCCGCTTCTTCCTCTGATCGCGGCACGGCGAACACGTGGTATGCCTCCGGTCCAAACGGATCCAACGCAGTATCCAGATACTCATAGGCGTTGGGCACCGGCTCACCTGAGAACGCGACACGGAACTGACGCTGAACGGTAGGTGTTCCAATGGTGAGCGACTGCTCCACCCAGAGAAAAACGGCCTTATCAGGCACCAGGTACTCGCACCGAACAACCCGGAAGCCCTGACACAGAGACAGGGTGGTCGGTTTCTTACCTGGTTCAATACGGAATTTATGGATAGTCTTCATGGCTGCTACTCCTTGTGGGTTGTTACCCGAACACAGCACCATGATGAACAGGAAGACGGCTCGATAAAATAAGCTTTAATCGTACATTTTGCTCGTCTTTTTCGATGTTTATTCCGAGGTATTAAAGCTTCTCTTTCCTTCACATATGGCCCTCACCCCAACATGGGCAAGATTCCGCCCCCGGGTAATCGCAAACAGTTCATCCTTAACCTCGTCTATGGACGCAATGCACTGCACTCCGTACTGGCGACAAACTTCCTGTTCTATGACGGTCGGCGCAGCGAATACTCCCAGTCCCTCTCGCCCGAATACTTTGATCAGAGCGCTGTCGTCGATTCGTGCCACCACGTTCATGCGCACGCCCTTAAGGGAGAACCAGTTCATCAGCCTTTCGAAATAGGGGGCATCGGTAGCATTCGCCAACAAGGGTTCCCCGTTCAGAGACTCGGGAAAGCCCTTCTTCAAGCGTGAGGCCAGGTCGGCGGAAGCAAACAGACTGATACTCGAGCCAGCGAGAGGGTGTACCGTAAAACTGCCATGTTCATCCATTCCCGGCGCCCGGTCCGTGAGAACCACATCCAGCTCCCTGCGTTTCAGGCCTAACACCAGGTCCTCGGTACCTCCGGTCCGACATTCAAGTTGCACAGGACGGGAGAGTGCCATCGCGGGTTGCAGGAGATAGTAAGCAATCAGCTTGTGAATGGAGGCAGATACACCGGCAGAGAGCGTCAGGGGCCTCTCTGCCGGAGCGAGGCGTAGCGTTTCATTGAGTTCGCCGGTCAGTGCAAAGATATCGTTAGCGTAGCCCAGGACGGTTTTACCCAGATCGGTAAGTACAAGTTTTCGGCGTTCTCTCTGAAAAAGCAGGCCACCAACGGCAGATTCAAAGGTTGCCAGTTGTCCACTCAGGGTCTGCGGTGCCAGCTCCAGCACCTCACTGGCCCGGGCAATGGAACCTTCCCGGCTAATGACCCAGAAATAATAGAGATGCCTGAGGTTGAGTTGGTCCATCTTTAATCCATTCCGGAAAAATCAATCTCTTCTGTTAACCGATGACCCCGCTGACGGCGACATGACAAGCCAGACCATCATAAGCGCCCCATGAAAAATGAGAAACGGCACGGCAACCATCACCAGACCTGACCACCCTACCCAGCTAAGTATCGCGCCGGCGGACAAAGCCGCTGTCGCCTGGGAGCCAAAAACGAGGACATCATTAAGCCCCTGAACCCTGAAGCGTTCGGCATCGGTGTACCCTTTGGGCAACAGCGAAGTACCGCCTACAAAGAGGAAATTCCACCCCACACCAAGAAGTAACAGTGCTCCCAGGTAATGGTGAAAACTGATGCCGCTGGCAGCAAGAGCCACACAGGCAAAATACGCCAGTAAGCCTCCAGCCATCATCTTGGGAATACCCACCACCCGGGTCAGCCATCCACTGATCAGGGAAGGCAGATACATGGCCATGATGTGGAGCTGAATCACCCGCTTGGCATCATTCAAATCGTGCCCGGCCATTTCTGTCATGCTCAGCGGCGTCGCTGTCATAATGAAGCTCATCACCGCATACCCAACAGAAGCCGCACTGATTGCAACCCAGACGAGCGGGTTCCTGAGAATTTCTGCCAACGGACGGCCACCCCCGGAATGGGATTCCCGCACCAGCTCCTTTTTGGCCTTATACCCGAGAGCCAGAATAACAAGGGCCAATGCCTGCACCGCGGCCAGCCCCAACCAACTCATCAGGAAGGGATGCTCCCCATCACCACCAAGCGCCGCAACTTCAGGGCCAAGCCAGGCCGCAACGAGACCACCGAGCAAAACCCGCGCGGCGGCGGTTGCTGCCATACCCGGAGGTACGGATTCCATGGCCGCAAAACGATACTGGTGAACGACAGCCAGTCCCGTCCCGCCAACGACGGAGGCAAAACAAAGGAGAGGGAAAAGACCTTTCCAGGAAGCCAGGGCGCCAAGAGACGCAGACGTCATCCCCATGACAGCGCCAAGCAGCATTACCCGCTTGCGCCCCACCCTTTCCATTAGCCAGGTCGCGGGTTTGATAGCAAGCACCGTACCCACGACAACCAGCCCGACCGGTAAAGTGGCATATTCTGGCGCCGGAGAGAGAAGCCGACCCTGTATGCTCCCGATGAAAACAATAAAAGGCGCCGTGCACATGGCGAGTGCCTGGGCGGCAACCAGAACCCATACATTGAGGGGCATAGTGTTACTTTTTCCTGTAGATAATACCCGGATGGCACTGAACCATTTCATACAGGTGCGACAGGCCATTAAGCGACTCGGAGGCACCGAGAATCAGATAGCCGCCAGGGTTCAGTGTGGCGTGTATGCGCGTGAGGATGTCCTTTTTCAGCTCTGCCGAGAAATAGATCAGCACATTGCGGCACATCACGATATCAAACTTACCCAGCAGGTAGCGTTCAAGCAGGTTCAGCTCCCTGAACTCCACCATGTTCTTCAGCTGGGGACGGATCTGCCAGCCACCGTTAACCGAAGGTGTGAAAAACTGCTTCTGACGCTCAGGGGAGAGCCCGCGGCCAATGGCGATCATTTCATATTCGCCACGACGAGCCACCTCAAGAACGCTCTTTGAAATGTCTGTCGCAGTAATTTTGACGTCACGCAGCTTTCCGGGCCTGGCCCGTCGGAATTCCTCCACAATCATGCCAACCGAATAGGGCTCCTGCCCGGTCGAACAGGCCGCCGACCAGAATCGCAAAGGCTGTGTCGTTTTCCGTTCAGCAAACTCCGGCAGCAGCTTTTCCTGGAGAATACGGAACGGATGATTGTCCCGGAACCACAGCGTTTCATTGGTTGTCATTGCATCAATGACAACCTCCTGAAGGCTGGCTCTACCGGGACGTTTGAGACGTTCCAGCAACTCACCAAGGGAATGAAGCTGATTCTCCTCCAGAATCCGGCGAAGACGGCTCTTAACCAGATACTGTTTGTTTTCGCCCAGCAAAATACCACACGCATCCTGCAGGAACGTCTTGAAGGCTTCGTATTCCTGTGGGGTTATATCCGCTTTCATTGGATCTCAGTTCTGAATGAATCCGTGAGCAGTGGCATCATCCCTGATCAATGATTTCCATCACCCGCTCTGCCAGTTCGTCGGGGCTGAACTTGGCCATAAAGTCGTCCGCGCCCACTTTCTGAACCATGGCTTTGTTGAAGACACCGCTCAATGAGGTGTGAAGCATAACAAATAGATCACTGAGTGCGGGATCAGCCTTGCATCGCGTAACCAGCGTGTAGCCGTCCATCTCGGGCATTTCCACATCGGAAATAACCAGGGCCAGATGATCCCGCGCATTCGAGCCATCCTCGGTGATCTCTTTAAGGTACTGATACGCCTGTTTGCCATCGCTTTTGGTAACAACTGCCATACCGATGGCTGTCAGGCAGCGCTCAATCTGACGGCGAGCGACCGAAGAGTCATCAACAACGAGTACCGGCAGGTGACCCGCCACCCTCTCTGCGCTCTTGCTAAGCACTGCCTCAGTGACATCTTCCCTCAGAGGCGATACTTCTGAAAGAATCTTCTCTACGTCAATGATTTCTATAAGCTTATCATCAATCTTGGTGACGGCCGTAAGATAGACATCTTTGCCTGCCCCTTTTGGAGGCGGAAGAATATCCTCCCAGTTCATGTTCATGATCCGCTCAACACCGGTCACCAGGAAGCCCTGAGTTTTGCGATTGTATTCCGTGATGATGACAAAACTGGTCGCCAACTCCTCTTGTGGAATGCCCGGAAGGCCAATTGACATACTGAGGTCAATGATCGGAATCGTCTCACCACGGATGTGAGCCACGCCACGCACTACTGCCCGGCTATTGGGAATTGAAGATAACTTCGGACATTGCAGAACTTCCTTTACCTTGAACACGTTAATGCCGTACATCTGCCGCCCGCGCAAACGGAACAGAAGCAGTTCAAGGCGATTCTGCCCAACCAGCTGGGTACGCTGGTTTACACTGTCTAAAACCCCCGCCATCTTTTCTCTCCTGTCTTGCCGCAATCACGTCGGCATGCATCTTGCTGCTTAGTCTATATTGAACGGGCTGACAAAAAACCGTCGTTACCACGCGGATACAGTCTGTTTATCGGCCGCCACCCCCGAATCCTTAGTTATTTGCGGGCGCCCGGCTTGGTACTGACAGCATAGGACAAACGGACCGGTATGCGCATCACCATTTACGCCTTCGCACTGCTAATGTCTGGCCTCAGCGCCCATGCTGGAGCAGAGACGACAGCGAGCCAAATCCGTGGGGCGGCAGTTCAGTTCCTCGAGGCTTTTGCAAACGAACAAGCCGAGCACGGTTACACCGTCTCCTTTGAAGCAGGAAGCATCGACAGCAGGCTTTCGCTAGCCCAGTGCAGCAACCCTCTTTCTGTTGAGTTCACAGGTGATCCATGGAAAAGCACCCACCCTTCCCTGCAGGTTGCCTGTGAGAGTGACCGCCCATGGCGCCTGTTTGTCACCGCTTCGGTTTCGATAGAAGGACCGGCCCTTGTCGCTGCACGTCCGCTGGCTCGGGGGGAACGGGTGACCGTAGGAATGGTGACAACCAAAACCATGACGATTAACGCCAGCCGCCGGGGAGTAATGCGCAAAGCATCAGACGTGGCGGGCATGGAAATTCGCCGACCGGTTAACTCGGGCTCACTGATCACACCCGATCTGCTGGCTGCCCCGGACGCAGTCGAACGTGGCGACCATGTTATGATCACCGCCAAAAGTGGTTCGTTTGCAGTTAGTACGCGAGGCAAAGCCTTGGCAAATGCTTCTGTAGGTGAACAGGTTCTGGTCAGAAACCTTGCTTCCTCCAGAACGATCAAGGCAAATGTTGTTGCGCCGGGCCGCGTGGAAATTCCGATGTGACCGCAGGACAGGCAGCCTTTTGCCGGTCGGCAAGTAACTGCCGCGCCAACGCGTCGTAAGGCTGCCCCGGTGAATGGATGTTAATGTAAAAATCTGAAAAATTTCTCTAAAGCTATGGGCGGCTCAGCCGTTACGTAACTATACACTCGAGTAAGTCGCGCCCAGGCGTGACGTAACAGGCAAGCAGGTATCGATATGTCAGTTGACTTTAATGGAATCGGCGCAGGCCAGGTCAACACCCAGAGAACCACGGCCGACAAATCATCCGGTGCGCAGGATGCCCAGCAGGCTAGCAACCAGCAGGCGAAAACACAGGCTCAGGGTGCCCGGGAGGAAAACGTAAGTCTGAGCAGCCAGGCCAAGAACCTGAAACAGCTTGAACAGAAGCTCGGCGACTATCCCGAGATGGATGATGATCGTATCGCCGAAATTCGTTCAGCACTGGAAAATGGAACGTACAAAGTTGACGCAGAAAAACTGGCCCAGAAAATGCTTGAGTTGGATGGAAGCATTTTCGGGTGAGTAAACCATGGCTGCAATCGATGATCTGAAAGACCTCCTCTCTCAGGACGTCCGCCAATTGAAAGAACTGGCGAACGTCCTGCAGAACGAAAAGACCTTACTTTCGACGTCAGATATTCGCGCTCTTGATTCCCTGACAGCCGAAAAAAACCAACTCCTCAGTGAAATCCGAGAACGGGCCAAACAGAAAATCCGCACACTCGTCGCCATGGGCTACCAGCCAGACAGCGGCGAACCTTCCCGTTTCATCCATAGTGCGGGTCTGACTGAGCTTTACGATCTTTGGAAGGAGGCCGATACGCAAATGTCGGAGTGCCAGATCCTCAACCAGAACAACGGTCGGGTGATGAGCCACCTCCAAAAGAGGCTCGCTCGCCTGACAGATATTTTCCGGGGTGCCAATGCAACTCAAAAGCTTTATGGTGCAAAAGGCGAGCACACCTCAGTATCAAGCCGAACCGTTCTTGCGAGCGCCTGACCCCCAGAAGGCCCACCGATAAAAATGCCCGGTCTTCCCGGGTATTTTTATCCATAGCACCTATTCCCCTCATAATAGTCACCGATGATGGCAATCCTGCATCGGGGGACTCCACCGAAAAATTGGTACAATCTGCTAAGATCGTGCTCCAGATAACACGACGTTTGAACTATTTCAGGAAACACCTCTGTAGCTAACCCGAAGAGTGCCCCTTACATGACAAATACCGTAAAACCGATGCGTAATGTGATCCCTGCCCTGACTCTGGCGCTCACTGTTCTTTTGACGCCCACAGAGGCTCTGTCAGAGTCCGGAACCAGTGCATCCGATGCTGACCTCCCCAAGGTAAGAGTTGTAACCAGTGAGGGAGCATTCGAGCTGCAACTGCGGCCGGATGTGGCACCTGAAACCGTCAGTAACTTTCTGGAGTACGTCCGCTCAGACTTTTACGACGGCACCGTATTTCACCGTGTCATCCCCGGATTCATGATCCAGGGAGGCGGGTTCAGCCCCGAACTTTCACGTAAATCAACCCGCGCGGCCATAGCCAATGAGGCCAGCCAGACTCTTCCCAACCTCCGCGGTACCATCTCGATGGCACGTACCAGCGCGCCGGACTCCGCCACATCCCAGTTTTTTATCAATCTCGTGGATAACGGATTCCTGAACAAAGGTGTTCGGGGCGCCGGTTATGCCGTGTTTGGCAAGGTGACAGGCGGTATGGGTGTGGTTGATTCCATTGCCAACTCGAAAACCGGGTACTCCGGCGGTATGGCCGATGTCCCGGTGGAGCCCATCATGATTCAGAGCGTCTCCATTCTGGAAACCACCGAATAACACCATGGAGCGCGCGAGTCTCCCTCCACAGATTGAGCCCGCCGAGCTGTTATGGCGGGACGGCATCCCGGAGTCCGTCAGGTTCGGAGACCTTTATTTCAACCGTGAGAATGGACTGGAGGAAGCCCGTTACGTGTTCCTCCAACATAACCAGCTACCCGAGCGCTTTGGCAGAGTTCAGGCAGGCGGACACTTTGTCATAGCAGAGGCCGGTTTCGGAACCGGCCTCAATTTCCTGGCCACCTGGCAAGCCTGGAACGAACATAAACCGGATCAGGCGTCTACCCTGCATTTCGTTTCGGTTGAACGGTTCCCACTCACCCGCAAAGACCTGATTCACGCCCTGACCCTCTGGCCAGAGCTAACGCCTTTTGCCAAAGAACTCATCGAAAATTATCCGCCACTCGTCCGGGGTGTTCACCGCCTGATACTTGACGAAGGGAGAGTCCGACTGACTCTGTATTTTGGCGACATTCTGGAGGCCTGGGAGGCGCTTGAGTTTCGAGCCGACGCCTGGTTCCTCGACGGTTTTGCGCCTGCCTGCAACCCGCAGATGTGGCTGGACAAAACCATTACTCAGGTTCGCGCTCACAGCAAACCTGGCACCACTTTGGCAACCTTTACGTCCGTCGGCCGAATAAAACGGGCTCTCGCGGACGCAGGTTTCAGGGTTGAAAAGACCCGGGGCTTTGGCCGCAAGAGAGACATGCTGGCCGGGCTGCTTCCGGATGAAGTCGGCTTCGACCCCGCAGCCGGCGCCAAAACAGTTGCGGTAATCGGTGCCGGTATTGCCGGCTGCCTGCTGGCACGCAATCTTGCAGACCGCGGCGTTGAAGTCACACTGGTGGATTCTGCCAGCCAGCCCGGGGCAGCTGCCTCGGGAAATCGACAGGGAGCGACCTACGTCAAGCTGGGGGTCGAATTCAACGATCAGACTGAACTGGGGCTCACATCCCTGCTGTTCAGCCAGCGCTTCTACACGCCTTATCGCGATCGCTACTGGCATCCAACCGGTCTGTTACAGCTGGCCTGGAGCCCTCAGGAGCAGGATCGCCAGCAACGATTTCTGAGACGCAATGCCTACCCGGCGGAGATTCTGTATCCCGTAGCTCGGGAGGAAGCCTCCCGGCTGACCGGCATTCAGACCCAAACCGGGGGTATCTGGTTTCCCGGCAGCGGCTGGCTCGAACCCGCAAAGCTTTGCAAAGCACTCTCCGAGCATGCCCTTATCACCCCTGCATTCAGCTCCAATGTCGAGCGCCTGATTCCCCTTAATGGCAAGTGGCGGTTAACAGGCTCCGGCGGCCCGGAAATTATTGCAGACCGCGTTGTGATATGTGCCGGACACCTGTCGCCAGAACTCATACCGCTTAAGGGCGAATACCGGCTTAAAAGTATTCGGGGCCAGGTTACTCACCTGACAGACAAAGCGCTGCAAACACCAAAGGCGGTTATCTGCGGCGCCCGGTATCTGAATCCGATGGATGACGGTGTGGCGGTGACCGGCGCGACCTTCGATCTGCGCGACACCAACCCCGAAACCACGCGGGAAAGCCACGAGGAGAACATGAAAGCATTACAGGACATGCTGCCGGGCGCGCTGGACCCGGAATCCTCTCTTGCCGAGCTGTCAGGGCAGGTCGAAGGCAAGGTGGCGTTCCGCTGCACCACCCATGACTACCAGCCTGTCGCGGGCAGATTGTATGGTGCTGACGGCAAGGAACTCACAGACATCTATTTATTGACCGGGCTCGGGAGCAAAGGGTTGAGCTACGCGCCCCTCCTCGCCGAGTACGTCGCGGACCAGCTGACCGGACAACCCGCCTGCCTGCCCTCCCGTTTGGTGCGCCGTGTAGAGAGCCGTCGTATCCACCGTTCGGGAATGGCTTTATCGTAATGAATGAAGCTTCAAGATATCGATATATCGGCCGATAATTGATCAATGGATGCTTTGGAGCAAAGTCATGTCAATTTTTGTCAGTGAACCCGGCCGCCCCGTAGGCACCCGACTACCGGAAGTTTTCCGGGGGCGGCGCGTGGGTGACGTAACAGAGCTGACAGAGAGCCACCCAATCAGCACCAGCCATAGCGACACAACGGATGCCGAGTTTCAGCAAGCGGCTAATTCAGGTCGTCACAGAGCTCTTGAGGAGTATGGTGCGGCGGCGGCCGGGGAGCCGAAGGAGCAGCGCCCCTATCTGCCGGTGTCTTCCATTTGTTCTCCGGCCCTTTACACCCTGACTGCAGACGCAACAGTTTCCGACGCCCTGACTACCATGGACGACCACGGGGTAAACCACATTGTTATTACGGCCGAGAACAACGTTGCCGGGCTTGTCGATCGACGCTTTCTCCTGGGCTGGCTTCATGAAAACAAGGCAAACGCCATGAGCCAGAGCCTTGTTCATATTGAGCTGCCGGCTTTCCTGACCACCTCACCGGAAACCGATGCGCACCAGTTGGCAAGACTGATGCTCGCACACCAACTGAATGCAGCCCTGGTGATCGACAACACGGGAAAGCCTGCGGGTCTTGTCTCCAGCACCGACTACCTCCGGCTTTATGCCAATGCCGGACGCCATGCCGGAACCGTTTAGTTCAGTGGAGTTAACAACTCTCCTTCGGGGCTGAATAGCAGCATTAGCCATTCCGGACCACGACGGGACAGGGCTACAATTTCATCATCACGATAATTATCCAGCACCAGAATTTCCGAATCGTCCGCATTCAACTGAAGGCGCCAGTCGTTCCTGAAGGGGGCCTCGTCCAGGGTCTCATCGTCTGGCACCAGGGATACTCGGGCAATAATCCCCTGCTCCTGGCCGGTGATGACAGAATCACCGCTGAAATTTCCATCACTGGCCCCCGCGACAACCATGTCGCCCCCGAACTCCGCCAGTGCTGAAAAGCGATCGTGAGCCTGATCATCACCGTCATTAAGTGTAAACGCCCGGCTGACAACGCCGGTGCTTGAGTACCCCAGCAGGAAGCCGGCAGGACTGCTCGATGGGCTGCTTTCCAGAGCGTTGTCATCCTCGCCATTGTCCACCACCGAGTAATCTCCCATCCCGTTACCCAACAGCCAGACCAGACTGTTCGCAAAAAGTCCACTGGTGACAGTCTCGTCACCCTCAGTGCCAACCTGGTAGACCTGTACGGTGCCGCTACTGTCCGACGTGCTGTAAAAGAATGCGTCAGCGCCACCGATGACGGGTTCACCGTTTACAGAGCCCCGCGCCGAGCCAAACAGTATGGGGGACAGGGATAAAGCGCTACCGCCGGCGACCGAATCATCCACGTGCGAACCGACCTGCCGCGTCCAGGCCACCTGCGGCACTTCGCTGTTGCCATCCAGTTCCACGTCAATTCGCTGAAGAAAGCTGTCAACGCCTCCTGCCGGAACCTGCTCAGGCCAAGCGCCATCTGTTTCCCCCGCGACCAGCACATATCCGCTTGCCGTATTCATCGCCACTGAACGAACGACGTCATCGTTTGGAGTACCGGTTCTGATGGTCCAGCTTTCAAGGTACTCACCACCATTGCTGGCCGAGTCAAACCAGTATCGCGATGCGATGATGTCCTGCCCACCCAGTGCACTGGTTCCCGAGACCGCCGCGTCAGTGCTGTAGGCTATTGCGAACTCAAACCGGTCGACCTTGGTATTGCCCTCAGAAACCTTACGCTGGACCGTAGTGATCACCGGGTGCGGCTGGACCAGACTGTCACCGGCCTCCGAGATAGCCACTTCCTGGAGCTGAGCGCCCTTCTGGTCGTATATTCTGACCAGTACCCGATCGTTATCCAGGCTGTCATAGCCAGCGACAAACGCCCGTCCGGAGTGCGCAATGGCCAGGTCGGTAGGAATAAAACCACCCGAGGGATTCAAAGCAATAGGGGTGGTCAGTTCATTGAGGCTTACACGAATGAGATTCTCATCCGCAGCACGGGCATAGTTCTCCCGGCCTGCCTGATAGCCTTCATTCAACCCCAAAAGGATAAAACGGTCATTTAACGCCATATTGGTATAGGGTTCGGTCGGGACCAGGATGCGGAAAGGAACTTCGTTGATCTCCTGCGGGAAAATGAGTTCGTCGCTCTTCACCCAGCTGCCATTTTCCCAGCGCTCGGTAACGAATTCTGTTCCCAGCCTCGCAGTAGAATCCTGGGAATGCCCCAGTTTGGCACGAATCTCGCCCTCCCTTTCACCTGATAGAATCGCAACGTATTCCCTGGCATCGCCCACGTTCAGCGTATCGCGATCTCCACCAGTCGCCGTTTCCAGCGTGAGTACAGGCTCGTCGTCATCGATCACGATGTTGGTTCGGACCCCATCGTTAGTCTCACCGAGGCCCGCCAACCCCGAGCGTACTTCGGTCAGGCTAAGCCCTGCTGACTCAGACGGCTCCGGAAAGCTGTCATCAGTCACCTCAAGTCGTATATAACACTCGGTGATGCCAGGCTCGAACGTGACCACTCCACGGGTGTAGTTACCCTCATCATCCTGCTGATAGGTCAGATAGCTCAGGTCTTCCAGGAGTGCATCACTACCCTCTCCCAATGCCACCAGATCCTGACCAATAGTCGCATCGCCGGCGTTTGCATCACTGGAATCACAACGCTGATGGGGCGCACTAAAACCAGGATCACAGCTTGTCGCGTCGTACTCGGAGGTCAATTCAAATGCGACGGCTACCCGTGTCACGGAGGGCTGATCGAGGACAACCTTCACGACAACCGGTCGGGTGGGAACCGTAATATCTTTGGTATTGGAGACGGTGCCATCATCATTGTACTCGTTGATGGTAAAGCTGTGCTCACCGGCTGTTTCCAGATCAGGCAAGACACAGTGCTCACGTCGGCTTTCGGCCATCGTCGGCGTTTCGCCCTCAGTGTAGGTATCCGATTCGAGCGACAGGGGATTGTACTTCACGCTAATCTCGAATGGCTGGGTGCCGGCCATCCTGCCATCCGTTGTCACCAGATTGATGTCCTCGACCTTGCCGAGATCCGCCTCTCCCCGGCTACCGCCCGTCAGACCGGGAACACCCCGCATAATGATCCCCTGCCGGGCCTTGTTACTGGTATCTTCCAGTGCCAGCCATGAGGGCGCATTAGTCAGGGAATAATCCAGAATATCTTCACCACCATAGGCGCCAAAATTGTAGTAATACTCAACACCCAGGTATGCGGTGGAAGGAGGTATACCGAGAATGGTGGGCTGGTCCGGATCCTTCTCGGTTTTGCAGGCAGTCACAGAAAGGACCATCAGCATCACGGCGATCAGCCGGGTGACGGAAACAATGCGGGAGAATAAATCGGCGCGCATGAAAAAGTCCGCTTTAAAACGTTGTTGTTATGGCCGTGCTGACCGGCAAACGAGCCAGTCGATTTACACACCGTTACAGAACAACGCCATGGTAGCCAATTACAGGTAGATGCGATCTGCGCGAGTTCTCAGATTCACCCGCCAAAGATCCCCCCGCGCTCAAGTGGCAGGAACTAGCGGCATGAATCAGGGTTAAAGGGCTCAAAGGCCATGTTGTTTCAGGAAACCCAGAAGGCCTGCCTCATCAAGAACAGCAACTTCAAGCTGCTCGGCCTTCGCCAGTTTGGAGCCGGCAGCTTCACCTGCAACCACGCAGGCCGTCTTTTTCGAAACACTCCCGGCAACCTTGGCTCCAAGCTGCTCAAGCTTCTCCCGAGCCTCCTCACGCGTCATGGCTGACAACGCCCCGGTGAGCACCCAGGTTTGCCCCTGAAGGGGTTTCTCGCCCTCGACAATCGTCTCCTTTTGCCACTCCACCCCGGCCTGTCGCAAGGCATCCAGGGTTTCCTGGTTATGGGCCTGCTCAAAGAAACTACGAATATGTCCGGCCACAATAGGGCCAACATCCGGAACGGTTTTCAGGGTTTCCTCGTCTGCCTCAGCAATTGCCTCCAGGGCGCCAAAGTGAGATGCCAGTGCCTTGGCCGTCGCCTCTCCTACCTCCCTGATCCCCAGGGCATACAGAAAACGCCAGAGCACCGGATTTCGGGCCTTGTCGATGGCAGATACAAGGTTGGACGCGGATTTCTCCCCCATTCGCTCAAGGCCAGTGAGGTCAGCCTTCTTCAGGTGGTAAAGATCCGCAACCGTCTCGACCAGTTCCCGGTCAACCAGGATATCAATCCACTTGTCACCCAGGCCTTCGATGTCCATGGCTTTTCGAGAGGCATAGTGCCGTATGGCTTCCTTCCGTTGAGCCGGACAGAACAGACCACCGGAACACCGTGCAACCGCCTCCCCTTCGATCTGGACAACGTCAGAATCGCACACCGGGCACTTTGTCGGGAGTTCAACTTCCCTGGCCGCAGGCGGTCGCTTTTCCTTCAGCACCTTAACGACTTGGGGGATGACATCACCCGCCCGCCGAATAAACACGGTATCGCCGATGTGAGCGTCCAGTCGACGAATCTCGTCCATGTTATGGAGTGTGGCATTACTGACGGTAACCCCACCGACGAAAACCGGCTTAAGGCGCGCCACCGGCGTAACCGCGCCGGTGCGGCCAACCTGAAACTCGACATCCTCAATAACCGTGAGCTCTTCCTGGGCCGGAAACTTATGGGCAATTGCCCAGCGCGGAGCCCGCGACACGAATCCCAGCCTTTGCTGAAGTGCGAGACTGTTTACCTTGAATACGATGCCGTCGATTTCATAGGGGAGCGAGTCCCGCTTTTCCATCAACTGGTTATAGGCAGACAGGCATTCTTCCACACCTTTGGCCTTACGCATTTCCGGATTGATCCGGAAGCCCCAGCTTTTCACTACCTGCAAACCATCCCACTGGGTTTCCGGCAGCTGACTCTCATCCGTTACGGCGACACTGTAGGCGCACATTTCGAGAGGACGCCGTGCGGTTACAGTCGATTTTTTCTGCCGCAAACTGCCAGCCGCAGCATTACGGGGGTTCACAAAGGTCTTTTCACCCCTGTCCGCCAGCCGCCGGTTGAGCGACTCAAAACCCGCTTTCGGCATATAAACCTCGCCTCTCACCTCAACGAGGTCCGGCACATTATTGCCCCGGAGTTTGAGAGGAACAGAGGGAATGGTTCGGATGTTGGCCGTGATGTCTTCACCGGAATATCCATCACCGCGAGTCGCCGCAATGGTGAGTGAGCCGTTTTCGTAATGGAGGCTCACGGCGAGACCATCCAGTTTTGGCTCGCACACATACTCAATATCATCACCCGAGCCCAGACGATCCCGCACACGGCGGTCAAAATCCCGGAGTTCGTCTTCGTCAAAGGCATTATCAAGGGACAGCATCGGCAAACGATGAGCAACTTCCTCGAAGCTGGTTTCCGAGTTGCTACCTACCCGGCGGGTCGGGGAATCATCAGACGCCAGCTCCGGATAATCCGCCTCCAGCTTCTGCAGTTCCCGGAACAGGCGGTCATACTCGGAATCCGGAATCCGCGGATCGTCCAGCACATAGTATTGATAGTTGTGATCACTGATCACCGACCGGAGTTCTTCAACACGCTGAATAACGTCGGGCGTGGCTTTGCTCATGAATTCGCGCTCTCACCTGTCACAAAAATGCCCGGACTCATCCGGGCATCATTAGTCTCTCTTTAACCCCAACGTCAAACCCGCTGAGACCGTTGTTTACGCTCAAATTCACGGATCCGTTGGCGACAGTGTTCAACAGTTTGCGGAGTCATCACACTCCTGCGCTCGTCCTTCAGCTCGCCACCAAGGTTACGCACGACACACTGGGCTGTCTCATGCATGAAATCAAAAGCCTGGAGCGCATTGGAGGGCCCGGGCATGCTCATGAAAAAACTGATGCCGGGCGTGGTCATAGCCCTTACATCGTCCGGCCTGAAGGTACCCGGTTCAACGGCATTCGCCACACTGAACTGGACAGGGCTGGAAGTATCAGCGGCTTCGTGACGGTGGTAAATATCCATATCGCCATGCTCAAGTCCGCAGGCTTCAAAGAGTTTCTTCAACGCAGCGCCCTTAAAGTCTTCTCCATTCCGGGCAAGAACGTTGATAACTATGACCTCTCTGGCCTCCGGTCGATTGGCTCCGGCCAGCGGTTGGCTGCTGTCGGGGCGCACAGGCTCCCGCCGGGCAGTATCTTCCTCAACTTCAGTAGTGACTGTTGGCGGCACCTGCTCATGCCCTTTCCCGGTCGTTTTCGGAGGGTTTAACTCAGGATCCGGAACAGACGGCGTCTCCGGGTCGACCACACGGGGCTCACCGACGATACCTTCGTCACCAGGCACCGGCTCATCCATTGCCCCCCACCCCTGATCATCATCATGACCAAGCTCGGGCTCATCCCATGAAGAAAACCCGGATTCCAGTGGCTCAACAGCAGGTTCTTCCGCTCCCCCCTCATGTTTGCCTTTCACTACGGACGCCGTGACTGGACGAGTCGGCTTGGGCTTGGGAGTCCCGAAGCGGTCCGACTTTTCGCGCTTTACATAACCACGCTCTTCGAGAGTGTCCCTGGAAATCGTCCGGGCACCACCATTTGGCAGTTCCGGATTAAATTCGGCATCCAGTGGTGACTCTTCCAGTTCATCAGCCCCCATGCCGGAGGAAATCTCCATGGATTCCCTACGTGCCCGCCGCACACGGCGTATTCCGTCCACGACAATGCCGATGATAACCAGGGTACCGATGGCAATTAACCATTCCCTAAGTGACATAGTGCTGCTGTCCTGTTTGCAGATTCCGTAACGTTGCTACTCTAAGAAAACCCCGTAATGAATACAACGCACACCCGGGCCAGATGGCGTTATTGTCATCCTTGACGAAACTCTGTTCAGGGCTCAAATCAGGCTTCAGCCAGTGCCGCTGCTTCCTCAACATCCACTGATACCAGGCGCGAACATCCCGGCTCGTGCATGGTCACCCCCATCAGCTGATCCGCCATTTCCATCGCAATCTTGTTGTGGGTAATGTAGATGAACTGAACCTGTTTGGACATTTCCTTTACCATATTCGCATAGCGCCCGACGTTGGCATCATCAAGCGGCGCATCCACCTCGTCCAGCATACAGAATGGCGCCGGATTGAGCTGGAAAATGGAAAAGACCAATGCGATGGCCGTCAATGCCTTCTCGCCACCCGATAGCAGGTGAATGGTACTGTTTTTCTTGCCCGGAGGTCGTGCCATGATCGCAACACCGGTTTCCAGCAGGTCTTCCCCGGTCAGCTCAAGGTAAGCATTGCCGCCCCCGAACACCTTCGGGAATAGGGCCTGAAGCCCCGCATTTACCTGATCAAACGTCTCCTTGAATCGCTGACGGGTCTCGCGGTCAATCTTGCGAATAGCGTTATCAAGGGTTTCCAGCGCCTCCATCAGGTCCTCGTGTTGGGTGTCCAGATAGGTCTTACGCTCACTCTGGACCTGATATTCCTCAATGGCCGCAAGGTTTATAGCGCCTAATCGCTGAATCCGGTTGCCAATTTTCTCCAGCTCATCCGCCCAGTCCTTTTCATTGGCACCCTCAGGCAACTGAGCCAGCACCTCCTGGAGTTTCACATCCAGTTCATTGAGTTGATCTACATGATTCCCGGAACGGATTTCCAGCGCCTGGGACTCCATTTTCAGTTTTTCGAGCCTCGATCGCACCTCTTGAATAAGGTGATCTGTACGACTTCGACCCTGTTCCTTTTCCCGGACCTCACGATCAATTTCCTCAAGGGCATCCCGGGCAGAACCCAGCTTCTCCTCTTCAGCGAGCCGCCGGTCCAGCAATCCTTCGAGCTGCATCTGGAGATCTTCAATAGGCTCCTCTGCACTCTCCCGGCTCTCTCTGAGAATTTCAAGGCGCTCTTCCAGCCGTTCCTTCTGCAACTGCATCCGCTCGATAGTCTGCTTCAAACCATCCCGTTGACTGTTAAGAGACTGCAACTGAAGCTGCAGCTGATGGGCATGATCCCGGTCATGCCGTGCATCCTGGCGAAGCCGATCGAGATTTTCTCTCAGGCCATCTCGCTGTTCCAGCAAACGCTCCTTTTCTTCATCGCTGTCTTCCGTCGATGCCAGCGCCTGTTGCCACTCCTCACGAGCTGTCTGCAGGCTTTCCTGCTGATCTTCCAGATTGAGCGAGACATCGGATAAGTCCTCGCGGATACGGTGAAGCCGGGCGTCTATCTGTTCTGCCCGGGCCCGCAGGCCACTGATTCTGGAGGAGAGCCCGCCAAGTTCCCGCTCGGCGTCACTCAGTGTTGCCTGAGCTTCGTCCCGGGCGGATTCCGCTCTTTCTGACCGTTCCTGCAGATTCTCAAGCCGTTCATTTGCGAATTCCAGCGCCTCTTCCGCATGATCCAGCTGTTCTGCCAGATCAGTGACTTTCTTCTGGCGCTCAATCACACCTACCTGCCCCGCATCGGAGTCGGGCATGAGGATCCAGTCGCGGGAAACCCAGACGCCAGCCGGTGTGATGGCGCTCTCGCCGTCCTTCAGGCTGCCACGAAGCTGTAATGCCTCTGCCAGGGTGTTAACGGTCTTTATTCCGTTCAGAAGCGAGGCAACTGCAGGTACTCCGGAAACCTTGGCCGCCAGCCCATTGCTTTCATTAGAGGCACCCAGCGACGAATTCACCACCGCCAGTCCTTTTGGCGCCCCCTCCATGGCTTGGGAGAGATGTTCGATGCCAGGCAGGGAAAGGCCATGGGTAAATCGTCCGATAACCTGCTCAACGGCGAATTCCCAGCCATTTTCGATACGCAACTGGCTGGCAACTCTGGGTGAATCCGTCAGCTCATGCTCAGTCAGCCAAGCCTGCAGGGCATCATCCTGTCCGCCCATTTGCTCGTCCAGCAGGGCCTGCTGGGATTCAAGCGAGGCACGAAGGCTCTGTACCTTCTGGCGTTCCTCCCCAACTCCGTGCTCTGCTTCACGAAGGTTTTGCCGGGCTTCATAAAGCTCATCCTGTAACGCAGCAATTCGCTCTGCGGCCTCCTCCCTCTGGAGCTCCAGAGTCTCTTGCTGCTCCAGCAGGTCTTCCAGTTCAGCCCGATCCATCTGGCCTTCCAGGAGGTTCTGCTCATCCTGTAACTTGCCATGCCGGCTACGAAGCTGCTCGATCGCATCCTCAAGTGAACGAATCCGTGATTGTGCCAGTTCGGCCTGGCGACGGGCATCGGAAGAGCGGCTACTGAAATCTTCCCATTTCTGCTGCCACTCACTCATGGCATCTTCCGCCATTTGAAGTTTCTCACCGGACTCCTCGGAACGGATGGCCAGGGCTTCCTGTTCAGGTTCAAGCATATCCAGCTCTTCCTGAATCCCCGTCAGCTTGTCCTCGTCCTGTTCGAGCTCCCGTGCCAGTTCACGCTGATTAGCCATGGCCTGATCAAGCTCTGCAGCAGTCTGGCGACTGCGCTCACGCTGATGCTCAAGGCTTTGTTCGATACGGGCAATATCAGCCCCCGCTTCGTAGTATCGGGCCTGGGCACGGTTGAAGTGCTCAGTTCGATCCTGGTGGTTATCCCGCAGGGATTCCAGAGAGGTTTCCAGACTGACCCGCTCGGTCAGATTTTTCTCCAGTTCAAGCTCGGTGTCACGAATCTTCCCACGCCAGGTCTGCAGGTCATTATCGAGGGATTGCCAGCGAAGAACCGTCAACTCGGCTTTCTTCTGTCGCTCTTCCTGTTTGTAGGCCTTGTATTTTTCTGCTGCGGCTGCCTGCCGCTCAAGGTGCTGCAACTGACGCCCCAGCTCTTCACGAAGATCTGTCAGGCGCTCGAGGTTTTCCTGAGTCCGTCGAATACGGTTTTCGGTTTCCCTGCGCCGCTCCTTGTACTTGGAAATACCGGCTGCTTCCTCAATGTAAACGCGCAACTCTTCGGGCTTTGCCTCAATCAGCCGGGAAATCATTCCCTGCTCGATAATCGCATAACTCCGCGGGCCCAGACCGGTGCCAAGGAACAGATCGGTAATATCGCGACGACGGCACTTGGAGCCATTCAGGAAGTATTCCGACTGGCCCTCCCGGGACACGCGGCGACGAACCGAAATTTCGTTAAACCGGACAAATTCTCCAGGCGCAGAACCGTCACTGTTATCGAAGACAAGTTCGATAGAAGCCTGACCAACCGGTTTGCGGGCACTGGAACCGTTGAAGATGACGTCGGTCATGGATTCGCCCCGCAGATATTTCGCGGAACTCTCACCCATTACCCATCGAACAGCGTCGATAATGTTCGATTTCCCACAGCCATTCGGTCCGACTACCGCTGCCATATTCGAAGGGAATGGCACAGTCGTTGGATCAACGAATGACTTGAATCCGGACAGCTTAATTGACTTCAGGCGCATCAGGCGCTCTCCTCCTCCCTGAGAATGGTCAGAACCTGCTGGCGCTGGTGCTCACCAAACGCCTGAATGACTGCTTGCAGTTTTTCGGAATCATCACTGACAGCGGCGTCGGCCAGTTGCCGGAAAAAGGCCGCTGTTGCGCCGATTTCTTCCCGGAAGTTTTCCAGGGCAACAAAATAAGTCCGGCTGATGGCAGGCCGGAAATTCTCCAGGGTTTCCTCGAGGAAAGGGTTCTCCACCAGCCCGTAGGCATACCTCATTACACCAAAGCCCGCGTCAATCACCTGCTCAGCAGCGTCGACTCCGGAGGAATTCAGTGCATCAATCACCGCCTGAAGCTCCTGGACCTGCCCCATCACACCGCCGAGTTCCTTACCGGACCAGCGCTCCAGAACTTTGCGGCCAAGCATGCACAGCAAATCAATGTAGATATCGTAAAGACTGTTCACGCTCTCTGGAGTGAGACTCGAGACCACTGCCCCACGACGGGGGAATATCTCTATTAAATGCCGCCGTTCAAGGATCAGTAACGCCTCGCGGACGGAACCACGACTGACGTTAAGCTCACCGGAGACCTTCAGCTCCTGGATTCGCTCTCCGGGTTTGAGATCGCGCGTGATAATCCGCTGCCCAAGGTGTTGGGCGATTTGCTCAGACAGACTTTCCGGGGCCTGAAACCTCATAGAATTAGTCGCTCACTTCTGCAGACGGCAAAATCATAAGCGCACGAGTTTACCACAGGCATTGGCAAGCCCCATCCCCCCTTGTCCGACATTTTGATCCCTGCCGAACCCTGGCCCGGCAAAGCCCTGCCGTTTTTTTGACGCCTTTTCCCAGAAACACCCCAAAATCTTGCGAACTTACACGAGAATGTATCGATAGGACATTGTTTTATATCTTTTTAACCATTACGGCATGGTTGGTGCTTAATCACTCGAAATCACTGTAAACTTCAGCGACAGAGTGAGCCGTAGTGAAACACATACCGTCCATCCAACGACCTGGCTCCCAGCCTCAGAAACTGGCAGCTTTGAGACAAGCCCATCAGGACTGGAACAGCGCGCCGGATGTATTCACCAAACTGACGCGCCGCCTGTCAACGACCCTCTCTCTGGAAACCCAGTTGGGCATTCTGGCGGAGGAGCTCGGCTCAATCGTCCCCTTCGATTCACTTAATTACCACCATCGCGTTGCCCGCAGGGATTTTGTCTTTGCGACAGGAATGGGTGGGCCGCACCGCTGTGAATACCGCCTGAATCTGGAAGGGGTCAGTTTGGGAACACTGACACTGCACAGACGCCAGAAATTCTCTGAGGAGGAGCTTCAGGGAATAGAGATGATCATCGGTGCCGCAATATGCCCACTGAGAAACGCCTGCCAGTATCTTGCGATCGAACAGGCATCACTCACGGATTCCCTCACAGGAATACCGAATAAGCGAGCCATGGACGAGTCACTGGAGCGCACGACCCAGCTCGCCGACCGCCATCACGAAGACTATTCACTGATTCTCTGTGACCTCGATCATTTCAAGTCCGTCAACGACAATCATGGTCACGTTGTTGGCGACCATCTTTTGCAGCTGGCCGCAGAGGCTCTTGAGCGC
This sequence comes from Marinobacter sediminum, assembly GCF_023657445.1. Taxonomy (NCBI): domain Bacteria; kingdom Pseudomonadati; phylum Pseudomonadota; class Gammaproteobacteria; order Pseudomonadales; family Marinobacteraceae; genus Marinobacter; species Marinobacter sediminum. Next base: position 1,483,773 of record NZ_JAGTWY010000001.1, read on the forward strand.
TCCCTGCGCACTTCAGACACTGTCTATCGGTTTGGCGGTGAGGAGTTTGCCATTTTGCTGCCTCATACCAATGATGAGGATGCGAAAGACGTCGCTGACAGGATCCGTAAGGCAGTCTGCGACATTGAGATCGATTGCGGCGGAACCAAACTGTCAATTACTGCAAGTTGCGGTGTCGCCATGCACATCGAAGAAGAGTTGCCCGGGCAGTGGGTTGCCCGGGCGGACGAAGCACTTTACCGTGCCAAAAGTCAGGGCCGAAACTGTACCCGGGTTTTTGCTTCGATCAGCTGAACGTTACTTCCGTGGCCCCTTGTTCCGGGCGCCACTTCCCTTATCAGCAGCCTTCGACGGGCGGGTGTCACTGACCTGCCAACGTTTGGTACCTGGCTTTTTGTTGCTGCCACGCCCGGGACTTTTCCGGCGCTGGCGATCCTGAGCGGCCTTCTCATCGGGTGTTTTCTGGGGGATATCCTTTAAGGCCAAACCAACGGTGCGACTCAGAGTATCAACCGACTTCTGGTCAAGCTCTTCCCATTTCCCCAGTGTCAGCCTGCTTGGCAGAAAGACCGGTCCATAGCGCACACGCTTGAGACGGCTGACCCTTACACCCTGGGATTCCCACAAGCGGCGTACTTCCCGGTTCCGCCCCTCAAACAGTGTGACGTGAAACCAACGGTTGATTCCGCTTCCGCCAGCGGGCGAAATGTCGCTGAATTTGGCCATGCCATCCTCCAGCAAAACGCCATCCATCAACCGCTTGATCATGGCATCATCCACTTCCCCGAAAATACGTACAGCGTACTCTCGGTCTATTTCGCTGGAAGGGTGCATGAGGCGATTAGCCAGTTCGCCGTCGGTGGTAAAGAGAACGAGACCCGTCGTATTGATATCCAGGCGACCAATAGAGATCCAGCGATGGTCCTTCAGACGGGGAAGCCGGTCAAACACTGTAGGGCGGCCCTCCGGGTCCTTGCGAGTGGTCAGCTCGCCCTCCGGCTTATTGTAGATCAACACACGGCGAACGACTTCGGCCGCGCCAGACACATCCAGGCGCTTGCCATCAAGCTCAAACCGGTCTTCCACTGTCGCTTTCTGACCCGGAGCTGCCGGTTCGCCGTTAACGATCAGCCTTCCGGTCTCCATCCAGCCCTCAATTTCACGACGAGATCCGACACCCGCCCGGGCCAGAAGCTTCTGGATTCGTTCCGGGCCGTCTTGGCTCACTTTTTCACTGGCCGGTTTCGCGGCCTGTCTGGGGCGTTCTGACGCCATGAATCAATCCTTAGTAACTGCCTGACACCGTGGTGGCATCAGTGAAGTGTCTGCTCGTCCGAATCACTCTTTGACGGGGATTCGAACTCGATTTCTGCCTGCATGTTCTTTTCAATTTCCCGGCCAATTTCCTCAAGATCACGGATTTCCGACAGAGGCGGCAACTGATCAAGCCCTGTCAGATTGAAATAATCCAGAAACTGTTTGGTGGTTGCGTACATGGCAGGCCGGCCCGGTACATCACGGTGGCCAACAACGCGCACCCACTCTCGCTCAAGCAGTGTGCGAATGATATTGCTGCTTACCGTTACACCCCGGATGTCTTCAATCTCGCCGCGCGTGATTGGCTGCCGGTAGGCAATCAGGGCGAGGGTCTCCAGTAAGGCACGGGAATACCGCTGGGGCTTCTCCTCGAAAAGTTTGCCAACCCAGGGAGCGTATTCCTGGCGAACCTGAAGACGATAACCGCTGGCAACCTTGCGAAGCTCAAACCCCCTGCCGTCACAGGCATCTTCCAGTAACACCATTACATGCTCCATCACCTGCCGGGCGGGGCGCTCATCTTCGGTAAACAACTCACGCAGCTGATCCAGTGACAGGGGCTTACCAGCTGCCAAAAGAGCGGCCTCGGTAATGGCCTGGATACGTAATAGATGCTCTTCATTCATAACAGATACCCGATTTTTCGTATTCTCGTCGATGGACGGCCGTATCAGCTCGTCGAGCGGGCCCGGACATGAATCGGGCCGAGAACCTCTGCCTGCACGACTTCAATCAACTGCTCCTTAACCAGTTCCAGCGTGGCAAGAAACGTGACGACTACGCCTAACTTCCCTTCTTCCAGGGTAAACAGGCTTTCGAACGTTATAAATTTTTCGTCCTGAAGCACAGACAGGATGGCGGACATGCGTTCCCGGGTGGACAACCTCTCCCGCTCCACATGGTGGCTGGTGAACAGGTCGGCCCGCTGGAGAACTCCCTGCAGCGCCAGCAGCATTTCCCGCAAATCAACATCTGGATGAGGCTGACTCGACGGCATTTTGGGTAAAGCAGCCGAACCTGCGAAATTGTCCCGTTCCAGCCGCGGGATTTCGTCAATATCCTCCGCTGCCTTTTTGAACCGCTCATACTGCTGCAGGCGGCGAATCAGCTCGGCACGGGGATCAATCTCTTCTTCATCCTCACTTTCCTGCCTGGGCAGCAGCATTCGCGATTTGATCTCTGCCAGCGTCGCTGCCATCACCAGATATTCGGCCGCAAGCTCAAAGCGCATGGCTTCGACGGCGCCGATATAGTCCATGTACTGGCGGGTGATCTCACTGACATCGATCTCCAGAATATTCATATTCTGGCGACGGATAAGATAAAGGAGGAGATCCAGAGGCCCTTCAAATGCCTCCAGAAATACAGCCAGCGCATCGGGCGGAATGTAGAGATCTTTGGGCACATCCACCACGGGCTTCCCGGACACACGAGCAAGTGGCGACTGTTCAGCCACTCCCTCTTCAGCTCCGGACACTGGCGTGCCTGTGGTGTCGTCCGTCATAACCTCTCTCCTCCTGGGGAATCCGGTAGCTGCTCTCGACGCCCGAAAAAAGGCGGAGTTCTATCGGTAATGAAGCCCCATAGCAGCTCGCACTTCCTCAAGAGTGTCCCGCGCTGCATCCCGTGCATGCTCACGACCTTCCTGCAAAATGGAATGTACCAGATCCGGGTTGCTCTCGTATTCACGAGCTCTCGCATGCAACGGGCGTTGCTCTTCGACGATGGCGTCAATGAGAGGCTTCTTGCAGTCAAGACAGCCAATCCCGGCGCTCCGACATCCATTCTGCACCCAGTCCTGTGTATCCGCGTCTGAGTAAACCTTGTGCATGCTCCAGACCGGGCACTTATCCGGATCTCCTGCATCAGTTCTACGCACGCGCTGCGGATCTGTCTGCATGGTTCGAACCTTCTGGGCAACGCTGTCCGGCTCTTCCCGAAGGCCAATATAGTTATTGTAGGACTTCGACATTTTCTGGCCGTCGAGCCCCGGCAATTTGGACTCAGGCGTCAGCAGCGGCTGAGGTTCCGGCAAGATGACCTTGCCGCCACCCTCAATGTAGCCATAAAGACGCTCACGATCTCCCAGAGAAATATTCTGCTGCTCTTTCAGTAAGGCCCGGGCAGTCTCAAGAGATTCCAGGTCGCCTTCTTCCTGATAGCGCCTTTTGAGATTGCGGTAGAGTTTGGCGTTCTTTTTTCCCATCTTCACGATGGCGCCTTCCGCCTGCTCTTCAAAGCCAGGTTCGCGGCCATAGATATGATTAAAACGACGGGCGATTTCGCGTGTAATTTCCACATGGGAAACCTGATCAGCACCAACCGGAACTTTGCCTGCGCGATAAACGAGGATATCAGCGCTTTGCAGGAGCGGGTAACCCAGAAAACCATAAGTCGCCAGGTCTTTCTCGCGCAACTTTTCCTGCTGATCCTTGAACGTAGGGACCCGTTCAAGCCAGCCCAATGGCGTGATCATGGACAACAGCAAGTGCAATTCCGCATGCTCCGGAACCTGGGACTGGATGAACAGTGTGGAAGACCCGGGATTGACGCCTGCGGCTAACCAGTCAATCACCATATCCCAGACACTTTGCTCGATACCCGAAGGATCGTCGTACTGGGTTGTTAGCGCATGCCAGTCAGCGATGAAGAAAAAGCACTCGAATTCGTGCTGGAGTTTCACCCAGTTTTTCAGCACACCATGATAGTGACCAAGGTGAAGCTTGCCGGTCGGACGCATACCGGACAAAACTCTTTGCTGGGAATCTACAGAACTCAAAGCACGAACTCCTTCTGTTTGAATGTAACCGGCCCAAGATAATTCGGGCGACCAGGCATTATAAATAAAAAACCCCCGCACTGCAGGGCAGAACGGGGGTTTTTATTGAAAGAAGGCTAACTTACCAGCCAGTCGCCTCTTTCAGAGCCTGGCCAATTTCGGCCAGACTACGCACGGTTCTTACACCGGCATCATTCAGCGCGGCAAACTTCTCGTCTGCCGTACCCTTGCCACCGGAGATGATCGCACCAGCGTGGCCCATACGCTTGCCAGGAGGCGCAGTCACGCCCGCAATGTAGGAAACCACCGGCTTGGTTACATTCTCCTTGATGAAGGCAGCAGCCTCTTCTTCAGCGGTACCGCCGATCTCACCAATCATTACGATGGCTTCGGTCTGCGGATCTTCCTGAAGCAGCTTCAGGATGTCGATGAAGTTGGAGCCCGGGATCGGGTCACCACCAATACCGATACAGGTGGACTGGCCATAACCGAAGTCAGTGGTCTGTTTGACCGCTTCGTAAGTCAGGGTACCGGAACGGGATACGATACCGACCTTGCCCGGCTTGTGAATATGGCCCGGCATGATACCGATCTTGCACTCGCCCGGTGTGATTACGCCCGGACAGTTCGGCCCGATCATGCGCACGCCTTTACGATCAACGTATTCTTTGGCGTAAAGCATATCGATGGTCGGGATGCCCTCAGTAATGCAGACGATCAGCTGAATGCCAGCGTCGGCTGCTTCAATGATCGCATCCTTACAGAACGGAGCCGGTACATAGATCACCGTAGCTTCTGCACCGGTCTTCTCAACCGCATCACGCACGGTGTTAAATACAGGCAGACCAAGATGCTCGGTACCGCCCTTACCCGGGCTAACGCCACCAACCATCTTGGTGCCGTACTCAATAGCCTGTTCAGAGTGGAAGGTACCCTGTGCGCCGGTAAAGCCCTGGCAGATAACCTTGGTGTCTTTGTTGATCAGGATGCTCATTATTTACCCCCTGCGACTTTAACGACTTGCTCTGCGGCATTCGCCAGACTCGTGGCAGCGATGATATTCAGGCCACTGTCGGCAAGTACCTGGGTACCCTTCTCGGCGTTGTTACCTTCAAGGCGAACAACCACGGGAACTTTGACACCGACTTCCTTAACCGCGCCGATAATACCCTCTGCAATCATGTCGCAGCGAACGATGCCACCGAAGATGTTCACAAGAACCGCCTGAACGTTGTCGTCAGACAGGATGATCTTGAACGCTTCGGAAACTCGCTCTTTGGTTGCACCGCCACCAACGTCCAGGAAGTTGGCTGGCTGGCCACCGGACAGTTTGATGATGTCCATGGTACCCATGGCAAGACCGGCACCGTTAACCATGCACCCGATGTTACCTTCCAGTGCAACGTAGTTCAGTTCCCACCTGGCCGCCTCGGCTTCACGAGGATCTTCCTGGGAAGGATCGTGCATTTCGTGGATTTTCTTCTGACGGTACAGAGCATTGCCGTCAACACCGATTTTGGCGTCCAGGCAGTGCAGGTCACCGGCAGGGGTGATGACCAGCGGGTTGATCTCCAGCAACGCCAGATCACGATCTTCAAACAGCTTCGCCAGACCCAGGAAAATCTTGGTGAACTGACCGATCTGCTTACCTTCGAGACCAAGCTTGAATGCCAGCTCGCGGCCCTGGTATGGCTGAGCGCCAACCAGCGGATCGATTTCCGCTTTCAGAATTTTTTCAGGCGTTTCTTCGGCGACCTGCTCGATCTCGACACCGCCCTCAGTTGAGGCCATGAACACAATACGACGCGTACCGCGATCGACAACCGCGCCAAGGTACAGCTCCTGGTCGATGTCGGTGAGGGATTCAACCAGGATCTTGCTGACCGGCTGGCCATTTTCATCGGTCTGGTAGGTTACCAGGTTCTTGCCCAGCCACTTCTCGGCAAACTCACGAATCTCGTCTTTGCTCTTGACCAGCTTTACACCGCCAGCCTTACCGCGGCCACCCGCGTGAACCTGTGCTTTAACAACCCAGGCATCTCCACCGATCTCGGTGGCGGCTGCTACAGCTTCTTGAGGAGTATCGCAGGCAACGCCCTGGGATACTGGCAGGCCATATTCAGCGAAAAGCTGTTTGCCCTGATATTCATGCAAATTCATAGTTAATGTCCCGCTTATTAATGGAGGATAACCACGTACGGAAATGAACCCGCGCAAGCCCCTGTCAGGGACTGCTGTTGCGAATTCGGTTTGGCGAGCCGGGGATCACCTCAACCCGCCCTGAGCGCAACCGGAAACCAGCCGTTTTTATGGCAGTGGGGCGCCGACATTGGCGCCCCCGCTTCCTGGTGTGCGTTACTTCTTTTTGCGGCGGTTGGCGATATGGATCGCCCCGCCGCCGACAGCCAGAGCCGCCTCATGCACGGACTCCGACAGAGTCGGGTGCGCGAAGCAGGTCAGCGCGAGATCTTCTGCGCTTGAGCCAAACTCCATGGCTATAACACCCTGGGCCACGATTTCCGAGGCCTGAGGACCTACAACATGGAAACCGAGGATTCTGTCGGTTTTCGCATCAGCAATGATTTTCACCATGCCAGAGGCGGAGTTTGCAGCCATTGCACGACCATTGGCAGCAAACGGGAAGGTACCGACGTTGTAGTCTTCACCTTCTGCCTTGAGCTGCTCTTCGGTCTTACCAACCCACGCAACTTCCGGCGCGGTGTAGATCACATTAGGGATGCAGTCGTAGTTAACCTGTGGCTTGTGACCCGCGATACGCTCGGCAACCATGACACCCTCTTCGGATGCCTTGTGGGCCAGCATTGGGCCACGAACCACATCACCAACTGCCCATACGCCCGGAGCTTCGGTCTTACAATTGTCGTCGACAAAGATGAAACCACGCTCATCCATCTGCACGCCGGAATCTTCAGACAGCAGGTTATCGGTGTAAGGACGACGGCCAACAGCAACAATCAACTTGTCGAACTTGGCGTCGTGCTTGCCCTCGGAGTCTTCATAGCTAACGTTGACCAGCTTGCGCTTTACTTCGGCACCCGTCATACGAGCACCCATAGCAATGTTGAGTCCCTGCTTCTGGAACTGTTTGAGCGCGTCCTTCGCGACCTGCTGGTCAACCGCTGGCAGGAAAGTCTCCTGAGCTTCAAGAACAGTAACTTCCGCGCCCAATCGGGCCCAGACACTGCCCAATTCCAGGCCAATCACGCCCGCGCCAATCACGCCAAGGCGCTTGGGAACTTCAGTAAACTCAAGGGCGCCCTCTGAGTCGACAATATGTTCACCATCAAACGGTGCAGGTGGGATCTGAATCGGCTTGGAGCCGGAGGCCAGAATCACGTTATCCGCTTCGTAGGTCTCGGTCTTGCCATCCTTGTCAGTCACTTCAACCTTGCGGTTCGCAAGCAGCTTTCCGTGACCGTGAATAGACGTCACACCATTCGCCTTGAACAGACCGGCGATACCGCCAGTCAGCTGCTTAACGATGCCGCCCTTGCGCTCCATCATCTTGGCGATGTCCATTTTGACATCCTTGGCGATGATGCCCTGCATCTCATAATCGTGGCTGGTTTCCTCAAACTTGTGGGAAATCTCCAGCAGTGCCTTGGACGGAATACAGCCCACGTTCAGACAGGTACCACCAAGTACCTGGCTTTTGCCATCCTCGGACGTCCAGGACTCAACACACGCGGTTTTCAGACCGAGCTGAGCGGCTTTGATCGCGGCAACGTAGCCACCAGGGCCTGCACCAATGACAATTACGTCGTACTTATCAGACATATTTGATCCCGTTTTCTGATTCGTTAAGTGTCAGCTCAGACGTCCAGCAGAATACGTGCCGGGTCCTCAAGCATTTCCTTAATGGCCACAAGGAACTGTACCGCCTCTTTGCCATCGATCATGCGATGGTCGTATGAAAGGGCCAGGTACATCATTGGCAAAATTTCCACCTTGCCGTTCACAGCCATCGGGCGCTCCTGAATTTTATGCATACCCAGAATCGCTGTCTGCGGCGGATTCAGGATCGGCGTAGAAATCAGTGAACCGAAGATGCCGCCATTGGTAATCGTGAAGGTACCACCGGTCATCTCCTCGATACCCAGTTTGCCATCTTTGGCCTTGGTACCGTATTCGACAATCTTCTTCTCGATATCGGCCAACCCCATCGCGTCGGAATCACGGAGAACCGGAACAACCAGACCACGATCGGTAGAAACAGCAACACCAATGTCCTGGTAGCCATGGTAAACCATGTCATTACCATCAATGGACGCGTTAACGGCCGGGAAGCGTTTCAGAGCCTCGGTAGCCGCCTTGGTGAAGAAAGACATGAAGCCAAGCTTGATGCCGTGGCGCTTCACAAAGTTTTCCTGGTACTGCTTGCGCATCTCCATGATCGGCGCCATGTTGACCTCGTTGAAGGTCGTCAGCATCGCAGCACTCTGCTGGGCATTCACCAGACGTTTGGCGATGCTCGCGCGCAACCGGGTCATCGGAACACGCTTTTCCGGACGCTCGCCGGCAGCGACATTTACTTCAGGCATGCCAGCAGCCGGCTTCGGCGCTTCGGAAGCACCTGAAGACTTGCCGCTATCTACATGATTCTGTACGTCTTCTTTGGTGACTCGGCCGTCTTTCCCGGTGCCCTTGACAGCATTCGGATCAACACTGTTTTCTTCGGCCAGCTTACGTGCTGCCGGGCTCAGGATGGCATCGCCGGAGGCTGAAGAGTCGCTCTTGGCCTCTTCCTTCGGCGCCTCTTCCTGCTTGCTCTCGGCAGGCTTGGCCGAGCCAGCAGCACCTTCCTTGAATGTGCCAATTACTTCACCGCTTTCCACGGTGTCGCCTTCACCCTTGAGAGCTTGTTCAATGACACCATCTGCTGGTGCCACAACTTCCAGAACAACCTTGTCGGTTTCGATATCGACAATCAGTTCATCACGGGAACAGGCTTCACCCGGCTGCTTGTGCCAGGTCGCGATAGTACCCTCTGCGACCGACTCCGGGAAAACGGGGGCTTTAATCTCAGTTGACATTACGGATCCTTAGTTCGGTAGCTCGTCAGATTTCGAACGCGTCGTTGACCAGTTTCTTCTGCTCTTCAATGTGGACAGACATGTGTCCACAAGCAGGAGCAGCGGATGCATCTCGACCGGCGTACTGAAGATACAGCTTGGGGTTCAGGCGAAGCAGTGCATTTCGCATGTGATGCTGACTGCAATACCAGGCGCCCTGGTTCATCGGTTCTTCCTGGCACCAGACAACATGCTTGAGCTTGGGATACTGGCCAAGCATTTCGTCCAGATCGTCCGCAGGGAACGGATACAGCTGCTCAATGCGGAAAATGACCACATCGTCACGCTCATCAGCCTTCTTCTTTTCCAGCAAGTCGAAGTACACCTTGCCGCTGCACATAATCAGGCGCGTCACCTTCTTGGGATCAGAAGGCTCCTTCTCAGGAAGCACCGTCTTGAAGGTGCCTGAAGTCAGATCCTCCAGATCAGAGGTTGCTTCCTTGTGGCGTAACAGACTCTTCGGTGTAATAGCCACCAACGGCTTGCGCAGCGGGCGCTTTACCTGACGACGCAGCATGTGGAATACCTGCGACGGCGTAGTAGGCACACAGACCTGAATATTATGCTCTGCAGACAGCTGCAGGAACCGCTCGAGACGCGCCGAACTGTGCTCGGGCCCCTGGCCTTCATAGCCGTGCGGCAGAAGCAGTGTCAGTCCGCAAAGGCGGCCCCACTTGTGCTCACCACTGGTGAGGAACTGGTCAATGACGACCTGGGCGCCGTTGGCGAAGTCACCAAACTGTGCTTCCCAGACCACTAATCCCTTCGGCGACGTGGTGGAGTACCCGTATTCAAACGCCATGACCGCCTCTTCAGACAGCAGCGAGTCGTATATTTCAAACTGCGGCTGATCCTCCGAAAGGCTTTCAAGGGCGATATGGGTGGAGCCGTCCTTCTGATTGTGAAGCACTGCGTGCCGGTGCGAGAACGTACCACGGCCAACGTCCTGTCCGGTAAGCCGGATCGGATGCCCCTCATCCAGAAGCGTTGCGTAGGCCATGACTTCGCCATAGCCCCAATTGATGGAGAGGGCCCCGGCCGTCATTTTTTCACGATCGGTGACAATCTTTGAAACCTGGCGCTGGATACTGAATCCTTCAGGCACCTGAGTCAGCTTCTTGCCCAACCTCTGAATGGTTTTCAGAGCCACGCTGGACTTACACTTGGCTGTCCACTCGTGCCCAAGATACGGCGTCCAGTCAACGTAAAGGTCCTTATTGGGCTCCTTGACCAGGGACTTGACCACGTGCTCGCCGTTATCCAGCGCGTCACGGTAGTCGTTCTCGACCTGTTTGGCGTCTTCCTCGGACAGCACGCCTGCGGCAACCAGTTGCTCCGCATAAATATTGCGGGTGGTCTTCAGCTTACGAATCTTTTCGTACATAACCGGCTGAGTGGCTGCCGGTTCATCTGCCTCGTTGTGCCCGCGACGACGGTAACAAACAAGGTCGATGACCACGTCATTCTTGAACTCGTTGCGATAATCCATCGCCATTTGAGTGGCAAACATGACCGCGTCCGGGTCATCGGCATTAACGTGCAGGATTGGAGCCTGAATCATCTTGGCAACGTCGGTACAGTACTCCGTAGACCGCGCGTCTTCCTGCTTGCTCGTAGTAAAGCCGACCTGGTTGTTTATAACGATATGGATGGTACCGCCAACCCCATAGCCCCGAGTCTGGGACATCTGGAACGTCTCCATTACCACACCCTGGCCGGCGAACGCCGCATCACCATGCATGATAATAGGAACAACCTGAGTGCCATCGGAATCACTACGGCGGGTCTGGCGGGCACGCACGGAACCCTCAACCACCGGCGACACAATTTCCAGGTGAGACGGATTAAACGCCATTGCCAGGTGAATTTCACCACCGGGCGTCATAATGTTCGAAGAGAAGCCCTGGTGGTACTTCACATCCCCGGAGCCGGAATCCGCCAGCTTTTTGCCTTCGAACTCGTCAAACAGCTCTTTGGGGTTCTTGCCGAGGGTATTGACCAGAACGTTCAGGCGGCCACGGTGTGCCATACCCAGAACAATCTCTTTCGCGCCGTAAGAGCCTGCCCGCTGAATCAACTCATCCAGGCACGGGATAAGACTTTCAGCACCTTCCAGGCCGAAACGCTTAACGCCCGGGTAACGGGAACCCAGATACTTTTCCAGACCTTCGGCAGCGGTAAGACGCTCAAAGATATGCTTGCGCGTCTTCGCTTCGTAATCGGGTTTTGAGCGAACCGGCTCCATACGCTGCTGAAACCAGCGCTTGATGCGCGTATCGACGACATGCATGTACTCGGCGCCAATACTCTGGCAGTAGGTTTGACGCAGCCCCTCTACGATGTCTCCGAGTTTCATTGTCTCGGAACCAAAATTCAGGGAACCCGTCTGGAATTCGAGATCACGATCCGTGTCGGACAGCTCGTGGAAGGCCGGATTAAGGTCTTCTACCTCAGGACGCTGCCAAACGCCGAGTGGGTCCAGCTTGGCTTCCTGGTGGCCACGGAAACGATAAGCATTGATCAGCTGGAGAACGCGAATCTGCTTCTTGTCAGCGTCACTCGTGGCACTGGCAGGTACGCCGCTGGTGGCAAGAAAGCGCTGATTACGGGAGATATGCTCGAACTGTTCACGGATGGACGAGTGAACAATGTCACGACCTTGATAGCCATCGACACTCGGAAGCTTGTCGAAGTAGCTGCGCCATTCCTCGGGAACGGCATTAGGATCTTTCAGGTAGGTTTCAAAAAGCTGTTCAACATAGGCCAGATTGCCACCTTGCAGGTGGGAAGTCTGCCATAACTGCTCCATGATGCTTTCGTGCATTTTGAATAGCTCACCTTGGGCTGGTGCGGGGAGCCCGGTATGGTCGGCCAGGGGTAAATCTTAGTCAATACGGGTTTTTACGGGATCGACTTTGGCCACCACACCCGGCATGGATGTTTTCCATTCCCCGGTGGTTTTATACTCAGCAACTCCGCGGAAGAACCTTATAAGCTCCAGTCGCGGCTTGCATAGTGTGCACTCGGCTAAGACTTTTGAATATAAGCCATTGGTTGAAGGCCCCGCGTCGTTGCGGGGCCTTCGAGGGACTAGCCTGGTCAGAACAGTATAGCGTCTACTTAAGTTTCTGCTGCTTAAGTCGCCCTTTGCAACAGAAGATTCCGGATGTGGCCAATTGCCCTTGTGGGGTTAAGACCTTTCGGGCAGACGCTGACACAGTTCATGATGCCCCGGCACCGGAAGACACTGAACGGATCATCCAGATTGGCGAGACGCTCTGCCTGGGCTGTATCGCGACTGTCAGCCAGGAAGCGGTAAGCCTGAAGCAGACCGGCAGGTCCGATGAACTTGTCCGGATTCCACCAGAATGACGGGCACGACGTGGAGCAGCAGGCACAAAGAATACACTCGTACAGACCGTCCAGCTTTTCCCGATCCTCTGGTGACTGCAGGCGCTCAATTGCCGGAGCCGGGTTGTTGTTCACAAGGTACGGCATGACTTTTTCGTACTGCTTGTAGAACTGCCCCATATCGACAACAAGGTCGCGAATTACGGGCAACCCAGGCAGCGGGCGCAGAACGAGCTTGTCGCCCTTTACCACCTGGGAAACCGGCGTGATACAGGCCAGGCCATTTTTGCCATTCATGTTCATGCCATCAGAGCCACAAACGCCCTCACGACAGGAACGGCGATAGGAAACGGAAGGATCCCTTTCCTTCATCAGATTCAGAACGTCAAGAACCATAAGGTCCTTGCCCGCCGGAAGCTCGACATCAACGTCCTGCATATAAGGGGCGTTATCGGTTTCCGGGTTATAACGGTAAAGGCTTACCAACATATCTGCGTCCCCCTTAGTATGTCCGAATCTTCGGCTGGAACGTGTCGACCGTCTTCGGCGCGAAGTTTACATCGCGCTTGCCGATACGCTTGTCCAGCGGGAAATAAAGAGAGTGCTTCAGCCAGTTTTCGTCATCACGCTCGGTGAAATCGTTACGGGCATGAGCGCCACGGCTCTCTTTACGCTCGAAAGCTGCAATCGCAGTCGCCAGCGCAACCTCATAGAGGTTGTCCAGCTCCAGAGCTTCAATGCGCGCAGTGTTAAACGCACTGCTCGTGTCAGCAAGCTTGGTGTTGCGAACACGCTCACCGATTGCTTCCAGCTTCTTCAGGCCCTCTTCCATGCTCTTACCGTCACGGAAAACACCGAAGTAGAGCTGCATGCAATTCTGAAGGTCTTTACGAACTTCAGCAACGCTTTCACCCTCGGAAGCGCCGTCCAGACGATCAAGACGCGCCATGGCACGCTTGATATCTTCCTCACTGGCACCGTCAACTTCGAAACCGCCACGAAGCTGCTCTTCGATGTGAAGGCCAGCCGCACGACCAAATACCACCAGGTCGAGAAGGGAATTACCACCAAGCCGGTTGGCACCGTGAACAGACACACAGGCTGCTTCACCGCAGGCAAACAGACCCGGAATCGGCTTATCGTTGCCATTTTCATCCTGAGTCAGGGCCTGACCGCCAACGTTGGTCGGAACGCCGCCCATCATATAGTGACAGGTCGGAACAACCGGAACTGGCTCTTTGACCGGATCAACGTGGGCAAACGTACGGGAAAGCTCACAGATGCCAGGCAGACGCAGGTTCAGGGTTTCTTCACCCAGATGATCCAGCTTCAGTAGAACGTGATCCTTGTCCGGGCCACAACCACGGCCTTCCAGAATCTCTACAACCATCGCTCGGGCGACAACGTCACGGCCCGCCAGGTCTTTTGCGTTCGGAGCGTAACGCTCCATGAAACGCTCACCTTCAGCGTTGATCAGGTAACCGCCCTCACCCCGACAACCTTCGGTTACCAGCGTACCGGCGCCGTAAATCCCGGTCGGGTGGAACTGCCACATTTCCATGTCCTGCATCGGGAAACCAGCGCGCAGCGCCATGCCGATACCGTCACCGGTGTTGATCAGGGCATTCGTTGTCGAAGCGTAAATACGACCAGCACCACCGGTTGCCAATACAGTCGCCTTACACTTGATGTAAGCCACTTCACCGGTTTCAATTTCAATCGCTACAACACCAACAACCTCGTCTTTGCTGTTCTTGACCAGATCGACCGCATACCACTCGTTCAGGAACGTGGTACCACCCTTGAGGTTTGCCTGATAAAGGGTGTGAAGAAGTGCATGGCCCGTTCGGTCAGCCGCGGCACAGGTGCGCGCTGCCTGAGTCGGATTATCCGGACCCTTGGACTGCCCGCCGAATGGGCGCTGATAGATCCGACCCTGTTCGGTACGAGAGAACGGCAGCCCCATGTGCTCAAGCTCAAAAACAGCCTGAGGACCAACGGAACACATGTACTCAACAGCGTCCTGATCGGCGATATAGTCCGACCCCTTGACGGTGTCATACATGTGCCAGCGCCAGTCATCGTTGGGATCGGCACTTGCAATGGCGCAGGTGATTCCGCCCTGAGCAGATACCGTATGCGAACGGGTCGGAAATACTTTCGTGATACACGCCGTGTTGACGCCGGATTCGGTCAGCTGCAGGGCCGCCCGCATACCGGCACCGCCCCCACCGATAACAATCGCGTCGAAAGACATGGTCTTGATGTTAGACATCGATTAAAGCCCCCAAAGAATCTGAATACCCCAGACCACGTAAACGAACATGGTCAGACCGCAAGCTGCCTGCACAAAGAACCTGGGACCCATGGCCTTGATGTAATCAGTAGTTACCGTCCAGAGACCCACCCAAGCGTGCGCGCCAATCGAAAGAAGCGCCATCAGGGTGAAAATACGGAACCAGGTTTGGTCAAACAACGCAGACCATGCCTCATAATTGACATCAGTGGTCAACATGAAACCGAGCAGGAAAATAGTATACAAAGCAAGTACGTAAGCCGTTACCCGCTGGATCAACCAGTCAAAAACTCCACTGCGACCCAGGTTCGTGACGCTGTTTACCATACCCAGACTCCTGCCAGAACGATGAGAATGACGGAAACCACAATCGTGATCTTCGCGGCGAGACGGCCGCTCTCAAGCTCTTCCCCAATGCCCATATCCATGAGCAGGTGCTTGATACCTGCAACCAGGTGGTACAGCAGAGCAGACAAGATGCCCCAGATAATCAGCTTGGCAAGGAAGCTGTCCAGCAGTTCACTCACACGACTGAAGCCTTCTTCCCCCGACAGGGAAAGCTGAAGCCCGTAAAGCATGAAGGCAACACCAATGAAGATGATGATGCCGCTAACACGATGCAATATGGACGTAATGGCTGGCAGCGGAAAATGAAACTTGCCGAGATCGAGATTTACTGGTCGTTTGCTATTCACAGCGCTCTCACACTCTCTTTTGGTTCCGCAGCACGGCAAGGCCGGTTGCGGATGGTTGGTATGTAAGGATCAGCGTGCTGATACGAAACCTGCACACGATTGGCTCAGGAGGAAGGATAAAACCTGTCCGCACTGGCCGCCACAAGACGCCAGGGCATGGTATATCCCCGATTCCGGGCTACGGATTATAAGGAGTACCCCTCGTAATTACAAACCGGCAACACGGTTCGGCCCGCGAATATCAGGGGGTTAAGGCGTCTATAAGGATTATTGACAAAAGCAATTTTGGCTCGGATGCAGCGTTATTCGGGATATCCCTGATTTACAAGTTGATTGAAAAACGGAGTTTTCCCAACTCTTTCATTGACAAAAAAAGCGAACGCCCTATATTTTGCCGCCAGTTTTGCGATAATACGCGCCTTCTAGCGTATCTATAAATGTAGATAAAGCTGTCAAAGCTGATAAACAGGAGAGCACCATGACCGACAGGAAAGCCACGCTCTCGGTGGGTGATAAGTCCATTGAGTTACCGGTTTATTCCGGCACCGTCGGCCCTGACGTTATCGACGTACGAGGCCTAGTTCAGGAAGGCGTCTTCACTTACGATCCGGGATTCGTATCCACCGCAGCCTGCGAATCGGCCATCACCTATATTGACGGTGCAAACGGCGTTCTTCTGCATCGCGGCTACCCTATTGAACAGCTTGCCGAACACTCGGATTATCTGGAAGTCTGCTATCTCCTCCTGAAAGGCGAGTTGCCGACCAAGGAAGAAAACAAGCGCTTCCACGACACAATCAAAAACCACACCATGCTGCACGACCAGATGCGCAACTTCTTCCAGGGGTTCCGCCGAGATGCTCACCCCATGGCCATCATGTGTGGTGTTGTGGGCGCTCTGTCTGCCTTCTACCACGACCAGATGGACGTGACCGATGAGCATCAGCGCGATATTACCGCGCACCGCCTGATCGCCAAGATGCCCACCATTGCCGCCTGGTGCTACAAGTACAGCATTGGCCAGCCGTTCGTGTACCCTCGGAACGACCTCTCCCATTCAGAAAACTTCCTGCAGATGATGTTTGGAGTTCCGTGCGAAGAGTATAAACCGAACCCGGTTCTGGCGAAGGCAATGGACAAGATTTTCATTCTGCACGCAGATCACGAGCAGAATGCGTCCACCTCGACAGTGCGCCTGGCCGGCTCCACCGGGGCTAACCCATACGCATGTATCGCGTCCGGTATTGCTGCGCTCTGGGGACCTGCACACGGTGGTGCGAACGAGGCGGTTCTGGATATGCTGGCTGAAATCGGCGACGAGTCCAACATTGAGAAATTCATCGCCAAAGCCAAAGACAAAGATGACCCGTTCCGCCTGATGGGCTTTGGTCATCGCGTCTACAAGAACTTCGATCCGCGCGCCAAAGTGATGGCCGAGACCGCACACGAAGTTTTGACCGAGCTGGGCCTGGAAAACGATCCATTGCTCAAAATCGCACAGCGTCTGGAAAAGATCGCCCTCGAAGACGAGTACTTCGTAAAGCGCAAGCTTTACCCGAACGTGGATTTCTACTCCGGCCTGATCCTGAAGGCCATCGGTATCCCGACCTCCATGTTCACCGTTATTTTCGCGCTGTCGCGGACTATCGGCTGGTTCTCGCACTGGAACGAGATGGTCAGCGGCGACTACCGCATCGGTCGTCCACGCCAGCTATACACTGGCCCGGAGTCCCGGGACTATCCCGAAAAATAAGTCCGGCACACCGGATATGCAATTCAAAGGCCGCTGATTCAGCGGCCTTTTTTTATTCCTACCCGCCCCATTCTTCTATGCTAAGTTAAGCCGACAAAAAACATGAGAGGAGAAGGCAATGACTACAGCAGCATTTATTGGATTGGGCGTAATGGGGTATCCAATGGCCGGCCATCTCGCTGGGGCCGGACTCACGGTCAGAGTCTGGAACCGGACTACCGCCAAATCAGAGCAGTGGGCGAAAAAATATTCCGGGACCGTCTGCGCCACTATTGCTGAAGCTGTGAAAGGTGCAGATATCGTCCTGACCTGTGTAGGCGCTGACACGGACCTGAAGGCGGTCTACGAAGGCGACGAAGGCATTCTAGCCAACGCCGCTAAAGACGCCGTTCTGGTCGACCACACCACAGCGTCCGCAGGCATTGCCGAGTATCTCGCTGAATCCGCCCGCCGCAACGGGATGGGTTTTGTCGATGCGCCGGTCTCCGGGGGCCAGCAGGGTGCTGAGAACGGCAAACTGACCATCATGTGCGGAGGCTCCGAAGAAGCCTATGCGAAAGCCCAGCCTGTCATGGAGCACTATGCCCGCGCCCTAAACCTCATGGGGCCTGCCGGTAGCGGCCAGAAAACCAAAATGGTCAACCAGATTGCCATTGCAGGGCTGGTACAGGGTCTGTCGGAGGCGCTTCATTTTGCCGAACAGGCGGAACTGGATGTCGCAAAAGTGGTGGATGTCATTTCCAAAGGCGCAGCGCAATCCTGGCAGATGGAAAACCGCTCCGGCACCATGATTGCCGGGGAGTTTGAACACGGCTTTGCGGTCGACTGGATGCGGAAAGATCTTGGGATTTGTCTTGAGGAGGCGCGCAAGGTCAATGCCTCGCTGCCCGTGACGGCCCTGGTGGATCAGTTCTATGCAGACGTGCAGTCGATGGGCGGAAAACGCTGGGATACTTCGTCTCTGATACAGCGGCTCAGGAAATTCCGGTAAGTATCTGAAAGCGGGGCCAGATCACAACATTCATCTGGCCCCCTTTTCGACCGAATTACTTCTTCTTATCCTGCGGCTGCCATTTCCCGTTCACGTACCAGGCCGACCAACCGGTTGCCTTGCCATCCTTTTCAGACATCACGTACTGCTCCTTGGACTTCCGGCTATAGCGAATAACCGTAGGATTCCCTTCGGGATCGGTCTCCGGAGCATCCATCAAGTAGTCGTGTTTAGGATCGATTTCCTTCCGGTGGGGCTTGATCTCTTTCACCAGTGGTGGCCGGGTCTCCCGGTTCTTGGGGAACTTACTGGCCGCCAGAAACAGACCTGACGCGCCGTCACGGAGAACGTACGTGTCATCCACTTTTTGGCACTGCAGTTCCGGCATTGGAACCGGATCCATTTTGGGTGGCGCTGGCTCACCGCTTTTCAGCAACTTACGGGTATTTTTGCATTCCGCATTGGTGCAACCAAAGTACTTGCCAAAACGTCCGGTTTTGAGCTGCATCTCAGAGCCACACTTGTCGCATTCAAGCGTAGGCCCGTCATATCCCTTGATCCGGAATGTGCCCTTCTCTACCTCATAGCCCGAGCAGTCAGGGTTATTTCCGCACACATGCAGCTTCCGGGTCTCATCGATCAGATAACTGTCCATGGCCGTACCGCACTTTGAACAACGGCGCTTTTTCCGCAGCAGCCGCGTTTCACCCTCACCTTCCACGTCATCATCCGCGCTGACCACTTCATCACCGGAAACAAGGTTGACCGTTGTCTTGCAGCGCTCCTTGGGTGGCAACGAATAACCCGAACAACCCAAAAATACTCCTGTGCTCGCAACACGAATCTGCATGTTACGACCACAGCTCGGGCAAGGAATATCGGTCTCGGTGGGCGTGTTTGCCCTCATGCCACCTTCATCGGTGCTTTCCGCGGTTTCCAGCTGCTGACGAAACTTACCGTAGAAGTCGTTAAGGACCGTCTTCCATTGCACGTCACCCTCAGCGATCTCGTCCAGCTCGTCTTCCATCTTGGCGGTAAAATCGAAATCCATCAGATTCGGGAAGGATTCGGATAACCGCTCGGTGACAATTTCGCCCATTTTTTCGGCGTAGAAGCGACGGTTCTGCAGTCGCACGTACCCGCGATCCTGAATGGTGGAAATAATGGAAGCGTAGGTGGATGGCCGCCCGATACCCTGTTTCTCAAGTTCCTTAACGAGACTGGCTTCCGTGTAACGGGGCGCCGGCTTGGTGAAGTGCTGGCTCGGATCCAGCTTCTTCAGAGCCAGGATTTCATCAACCTGAATATCGGGCAGTGCCACGTCTTCATCTTTCTTGGCGGCCTGGGGCGCCGCCTTGAGGAAACCTTCGAATTTGATGATGCGGCCGCGGGTACGCAATTCATAGTCGCTGTTCGCAACCACGATGGATGTGCTCAGGAACTCGGCATCGGACATCTGGCAGGCCATAAATTGCCGCCAGATCAGATCGTAGAGCTTCTCCGCGTCCTTCTCCAGGCCGCTAATATCTTCTGGACGCCGGCCAACTTCCGTCGGACGAATTGCCTCGTGGGCCTCCTGTGCCCCTTCCTTGCTGCCATACACTCGCGGCTTTTCGGGCAAGTAGCGATCACCGAACTGCTTCTTGATAAACTCACGGCAGCTGGCGACAGCATCCTGACTCAGGTTGGTAGAGTCCGTACGCATGTAGGTAATGAAACCCGCCTCATAGAGACGCTGAGCCAGCATCATGGTCTTCTTGACGCTAAAGCCCATCCGGTTACTCGCAGCCTGTTGCAGCGTAGAGGTAATAAAAGGTGCAGACGGACGGGACTTTGTCGGCTTGTCTTCCCGCTTTGATACTCGAAACGTGCCGGCCTTGAGGCGATCTACGTGCTCCGTGCTCTGCTTTTCATTAACCGGCCGGTAGGGTTTGTCATCGTACCGCGTCACCTCGAACCGGACAGGCTGTTCGGCCTGCTTGGAGGCAAGATCTGCATGCAGTTGCCAGAACTCCTCCGGAATAAATTTCCGGATCTCCCGCTCACGTTCGACGATCAGACGCACTGCGACGGATTGAACGCGGCCAGCGGACAGACCACGAGCCAGTTTTGCCCATAACAGCGGTGACACCATGTAACCGACTACACGGTCCAGAAAACGCCGGGCCTGCTGCGCATTGACGCGGTTGTTGTCGAGGTTACCCGGATCCTTGAAGGCCTCCTGGATGGCACGCTTGGTTATCTCGTTGAACACGACCCGGCGATATTTGTCAGGCTCGCCGCCAATGGTCTGCTGAAGGTGCCAGGCAATCGCTTCCCCCTCGCGATCCAAATCCGTCGCGAGATAGATATGATCAGCCGATTTAGCCAGACGTTTGAGCTCGCTGACTACTTTTTCCTTGCCCGGAAGGATCTCGTAGCGGGCATCCCAGTTTTGATCCGGGTCTACCCCCATGCGGGCCACCAACTGCTCCCGGGATTTACGCTTTTTATGGACCGCTTTCTCGTCAGGGCTCATCTTGCGAGTGAGCGCGGCTTGCCTGGCACGCTCCTTCGGATCTGTCTGGGACCCACTGCCACTCACGGGAAGATCACGGATGTGCCCGACACTAGACTTCACGATGAAGTCAGAGCCCAGGTATTTGTTGATGGTCTTCGCTTTCGCTGGTGACTCGACAATTACGAGACTTTTACCCATATCGGAGATCTGTATCCTTGGCGATAAATCGGTCAACAAGTCAGCAAACCGTAAAGTCGCTGTAAAATCAGGCGGCTAGAAAACACAAAAACGCCGCCATTGTGTATAGGCTCACTGTTTTACAGGGTCAAGAATAGCAAGACAACCCATTCTTTGGTTTCCGCCGTGCTTTTTTCACATTCATGAGACTGCAAAAAGCCGTCCTGAAACAGAGAGGCCCGGCATAATGCCGGGCCTCTCTAGACAACATCACTAATTCCTTTCAGGGAATCAGAGACGCTCCCATACGGTCGCAATGCCCTGGCCAAGACCGATACACATGGTGGAAACACCAAGTTTACCGCCGTTAGCCTGCATTACGTTCAGCAGGGTTGTGGAGATACGTGCACCGGAGCAGCCCAGCGGATGCCCAAGGGCAATCGCACCACCGTTCAGGTTCACTTTCTCTTCCATCACACCCAGCAGTTTCAGGTCTTTCAGAACCGGCAAAGACTGACCCGCAAACGCTTCGTTCAGTTCCCAGAAGTCGATATCTTCAACTTTAAGACCTGCGCGCTTCAGGGCTTTCTTGGTCGCCGGGACCGGGCCATAGCCCATGATGGCGGGATCACAGCCGGCAACAGCCATGCTGCGAATCCTGGCAATCGGCTTGAGGCCAAGGGCTTCGGCACGCTCTGCAGACATCAGTACCATCGCAGCCGCACCGTCAGTCAGCTGAGAAGATGTACCGGCAGTCACTGTGCCATTTTTCGGATCGAAGGCCGGACGCAACTGACCCAGAGACTCAGCAGTGGTCTCGGGACGAATCGTTTCATCCTCTTCGATCAGCACCTTGAAGCCATTCTCGTCATGACCTTCGATGGGCACGATTTCGTTCTTGAAACGCCCCTCAACCGTCGCCTCGTGAGCCAGACGATGGGAACGGGCACCAAACTCGTCCTGCTGCTCACGGGTTATACCATGCATCTTGGCCAGCATTTCTGCAGTCAGGCCCATCATATTGGATGCCTTGGCAGAGTACTTGGATGCTGCAGGGTTGTGGTCGAAGCCTTCGGTCATGGGTACATGGCCCATGTGCTCAACACCACCAACCATGAACATATCGCCATTACCAGTCTGGATAGCCTGGGCAGCAGTATGGATGGCAGACATGGCAGAACCACACAGACGGTTTACAGTCTGGGCTGCAGACTCATGAGGGATACGGGTCAGCAGGGAAATCTGCCGCGCCACGTTGAAACCCTGCTCCTTGGTCTGGTTTACACAGCCCCAGATCACATCTTCAACTTCTTTCGGGTCGAGCTTCGGGTTGCGCTCGAACAGTGCTTCGATCAGCGCAGCCGACAGGGCCTCTGCGCGGACGTTACGGAAGCAACCATTCTTGGCACGACCCATCGGAGTCCGCACGCAATCGACGACGACAACGTCTCTCGGATTAAGGCTCATAGATCTTTCTCCGTTCGGAAATCTCGTTCAGGGTTAGCCAAAGAACTTTTTGCCAGTCCTGGCCATTTCACGCAGCTTCTCGGTCGGGTGGTACAGGGGACCAAGATCTGCATACTTGTCTGCCAGCTCGACGAACGCGTCTACACCCATGTCGTCGATATAGCGAAGGGCACCACCACGGAACGGCGGGAAGCCGATACCGAAGATCAGGCCCATATCCGCATCTGCCGGATCCTCAACGATGTCATCTTCCAGACAGCGTACAGTTTCCAGGCACAGCGGGATCATCATCCGGGCAATGATGTCTTCTTCATCAAAGTCCTTCTTACCCTGAACAACAGGCTCAATCAGCTTGTAGGTTTCTTCGTCTACAACCTTCTTGGGCTTGCCCTTTTTGTCGGTTTCGTACTTGTAGAAACCCTTGTCGTTCTTCTGACCGTAACGGTTGTTCTCGAACATCACGTCGATAGCGGACTTGTTTTCGTCCTTCATTCGGTCCGGGAAGCCTTCGGCCATCACCTCGTTAGCATGCTTGGCCGTATCCATACCCACTACGTCCAGCAGATATGCCGGGCCCATGGGCCAGCCAAACTTTTCCATAACCTTGTCGACTTTCTGGAAGTCCGCACCATCACGAACCAGGCCAGCAAAGCCGCCAAAGTAAGGGAACAGTACGCGGTTAACCAGGAAGCCCGGGCAGTCGTTAACGACAATCGGGGTCTTGCCCATAGCCTTGGCATAGGCAACGGTGGTCGCAACTGCACGATCGCTGGTCTTCTCGCCACGAATAACCTCAACCAGAGGCATCATGTGAACCGGGTTGAAGAAGTGCATGCCGCAGAAGTTCTCAGGGCGCTTCAGGTTCTTCGCCAGAAGGTTGATGGAAATCGTGGAGGTATTGGAGGTCAGGATCGCGTCTTCACGAACCGCATCTTCGGTTTCGCGCAGAACGGCGTCTTTTACCTTCGGGTTCTCGACAACAGCCTCAACCACCAGGTCGACGTTCTTGAAGTCGCCGTAGTTAAGAGTCGGAGTGATGCTGTTGAGCACGTCCGCCATCTTACCGGCATCCATTTTGCCCTTGGAAACGCGCTTGGTCAGAAGCTTCTTCGCCTCTTCCAGTCCGAGCTTGATGCCGTCCTGGTTAATGTCCTTCATGATGATCGGCGTGCCTTTCAGCGCGGACTGAAACGCCACACCGCCACCCATGATGCCTGCGCCCAGCACTGCGGCCAGGTTGACGTCATTGGCTTCTTTCTCCCACGCCTTGGCCTTCTTCTTCAATTCCTGATCATTCAGGAACAGGCCTACCAGGCAGGCTGCAACGTTGGTCTTGGCCATCTTGGCAAAGCCCTTGGCTTCTACTTCGATTGCCTTGTCGCGGGTCATGCCAGCGTGCTTCTGCATCACCTTGATGGCTTCTACCGGAGCCGGGTAATTCTTACCGGCCTTGCCAGCAACGAAAGCCTTGGAAATCTCGAAGGCCATCATGCTTTCCATAGAATTCAGCTTGATCTTGCCCTTCTTTTCTTCACGACGGGCCTGATTGTCCAGCTTCCCCTCGTTGCACTGGTCAATAATGGCAACAGCCGCCTCGACCAACTTATCGGATTCCACTACAGCATCAACTGCGCCCACTTTCAGGGCTGCATCGGCACGGTTCTCAGTGCCACCGCTGATCCACTCAACGGCATTATCAACACCTACCAGACGAGAAAGACGCACGGTTCCGCCAAACCCGGGGAAAATGCCCAGTTTGACTTCCGGCAGACCAACCTTTGCCTTCGGGTCAATGACGCGGTAATCGGTGGCGAGGCACATCTCGAACCCACCACCCAGCGCCATGCCATTGATGGCAGTAACCGTCGGGAACGGGAGGTCTTCAATATCGTTGAAAACTTCGTTTGCCCTGAGGTTATTGGCTACCAGATCCTCTTCCGGGCCGGCAAACAGCTCGGTGAACTCTGTAATATCGGCACCAACAATAAAGCTGTCCTTGGAGCTGGTTACCACCAGTCCCTTCAGGTTCTTCTTCGTTTTCAGTGCGTCAGTCGCGGCGCGGAGCTCTTCAATAGTGAGACGGTTGAACTTGTTGACGGACTCGCCCTGCAAGTCGAAGTTCAACTGAGCGATCCCGCCTTCGATCTCTTTAACCGTGATGGCTTTACCTTCGTAAATCATCAACTGATCTCCAGTCTGTGTTTAGAACTGCTTCCAGCCACCCTAGCCGCGCTTTTACTAATGCGACTGAAGTAGCTGTTTGTGCAGCGAGATTTCGGTCACTGCCCGATCTTTCGATTCAAAATTCATACAGTCGTTTGAATCGTGAGGGCACACGATGAAAAAAAAACAGGCGTTTGTCAATTTGTTTCTTGTTGGAGGGGCGCAAAAGATACCAAACTGCCGGGGGCGCCAGAGGATTATTCTGTCAGATTTCTTTTAATTCAGTGGAGTACACTCCACACTGTAGAAAAAACGGGAACTTCATCACGCAAATTTCATATTTGTTTACAGTTGTCACCCGTCGTGCCGGCAAAACAGCTTGATTGGCCGACAAACATACTTTAACTTCGATCTACGACTTTGGTCCACAATAATAAAGCAGCAATACGGAGATCCATCCGATGAAAGACACTCGCTTGCGGGTTCGCTCCCTTATAGCCGCACTTATTCTGCTCGCGTTTACCTCGCTGGGAGCCCGCGCTCAGGAAGCTAACGGCGGATTCCTCTCCGATTTGCACGAATTCCGTGTCAGTAATTACATGGCTCTGGACGCATACTATCGATTCAGCGCCAGCGGCGACACCAACACCCTTAATGAGATCGTGGCGGGCATCAATTCAGCCAATGACGCCATGAACACCATCGCCGGCAGCAAAAGCGGTGTTTTGTCGGCAGATCAGATCGAGGGTCTCAACCAGGAGTTCGACAAGTTCAAGGGCCTGATGCGGGAGAATATAAATGATGTCCGCAAAACCGGGTATCCGGATCTGCGCCTCGTCTCGGACATGGCCAACCAGGCCCTGAGCATGAACAAAAAAGCTACGGACCTATACCAGACGGCCCAGGAGAGCTCGCAGACTGACACCAGCCCAAGGGTTGAGGCAGCGCGATCGGCAGCGGTCAAAATGGCCCAGATGATGGCCAAGTACTCAGTGCGAACCAACTCTTCTGTAGCTCAGACCTTCCAGGGTTCCTCTACTGAGAAACCGCTGGATGAGCAAGCCAGGGAGTTCGATCAGCTTCTGGCAGAGGTTCGCAAGGGGAACACCGGGAGTGAGCTTAAGTCCGTGCTCGAAGATGTATCTTCGAAATGGGAATTTATCCGGAGCTCCTACATAAATTACAATGAAAAGAACGTTGGTTTCGTAATCGATCGTTATTCCAAGGGTATTCTCAAAGGCCTGGCAACTGCCATGGAGTTGCTGGAAGGTACCGCCTGACTTTCCCACCAAAATACTCTGGCGGCCGTAATTGCCCGCCAGAGCTCAGATTTTCCTCTGACTTTATTGATGCCCGTCAGTTTCCAGGTACACTTTCCGGAAGTCATTTGGGGTACTATTCTGAATTAAACCCCGCGTACGAAGGAGTGAAGCGATGTCCGCCTACAAGAAAATGCTTGTTGCCATCGACCTGACCGAAGAAGCACCTCAGGTATTAACCAAGGCAAAAGCTATGAGCGATGCTCATGGTGCAGAATTGATGTTGGTCCATGTAGTCGAGCCAGTGGGTTATGCCTATGGCGGAGACATCCCCATGGATCTGACGGAATTGCAGGATCAGCTCGACAAGGCAGCTCACGAGCAACTGGAAGGATACGGCGACGAGTACGGCGTCGCCAAAACCAATCAGATCGTGACCGTAGGCCGTCCGGAATCGGAAATTCACCGGCTTGCCAAGGAGCAGAATGTGGACCTGGTAATTGTCGGCAGCCATGGCCGCAAAGGCTTTCAGTTACTTCTTGGCTCCACCGCCAATGGTGTGCTGCACGGGACCGAATGTGACGTTCTGGCCGTGCGAATAAACTGATCCGGAAAGCTCAGAAAGGCCGGAGACTAAAAAACTCGCCGGCCTTTCTATCCAGATATTGATCCGGGCTTCAGTGCCCTTCACCTTCCATTTTCGCCTCAAGCTTCCTGAGCTGGCTTTCCAGAGAAAAACTGACACTGGAGGCCATTGAAAAGAAGTTGAGTAGCGCCTTCAGATTGCTATCACCCTCACACACCGAATGAATCCGTTGCCACAAAGCCTGGTTCACCAATTGAAGGCGCTTATTCCGCTCAACCAACCCAGTAAGGTTCCAGTCAGGTTCCTGATGACCTCGCTTGGCAAAGTACTGCTGTAGCAGGTAATGGGAAACAGTGCGCATGATAAACTCATCTGTATTAGCAAATGGCAGATGATGAACCGCCATCGGCTTTAACTCCGCCAGAACCGGACAGCCACTGGTAGCCATCTTAAGCCCGAGCAGCGACCTCAAGGCTTCTTCAAGAGCGGTCTGCTTAACATAACTCCGCCGGTCATCCTTTACCGTTACGTCCACCTTCTGATAGGCGTCATCCGACTGGAAGGCTTCAACCACCGGCAGGATTTCGATTGCTGCCGGACAGTAATCTCCAGCGCTGGCTTTGAGGGGACAGTTGGAGCACTGACAATGGTCCAGCTGCACCCATGAGGGCATGTTGCCTTTCGGCGCCCGCGGCTGATCTGTAACCTTGAACTCAACGTTACGACCGTCCTGGAATCTGAAATTGTAATTTACGTTCATTGATTCGCCTGTTCCTCCAGCTCCATCCACCGCTCAATAACCTTCTCCAGACGGGCTTCCGTGTCCGCCAATTCATCCAGAGTGGCCGAGACTTCGTCCGGTGGGCCTGAATAAAAGTCCTCAGAAGAGATTTTACTCTGCAGTCTTTCGACATCCTGCTCCAAAGCGTCGATTTTCCCAGGTAATTCTTCCAGCTCAAGTTTAAGCTTATAACTGAGCTTTGCTGGCTTCGATTTTGTCGACTCGGCCACAGGTTTTGAAGATGATTCGGGCTTTTTTTCCGGCGCAGAGGATTTTGTTCGTTTGTCCTGCTTATCCGGCCGGTTTCCGCTCGCTTCAGACGGAAAGCTGCCACCCTGGCGCCGCCAGTCACTGTACCCGCCGACATATTCACGTGCCTGTCCGGACCCATCCAGGAATATCGTTTCTGTAACGACATTATCCAGGAATTCACGGTCGTGACTGATCACGATCACCGTTCCCTTGAACTCCGCCAACTGTTCTTCCAGCAACTCAAGAGTTTCTACGTCAAGATCGTTGGTGGGCTCGTCCAGAACCAGAATGTTTGCGGGCTTGCTGAACAGCTTGGCCAAAAGGAGCCGCGCCCTTTCGCCACCGGAAAATACCCTGACCGGTGAGCGTGCGCGCTCAGGGGTGAACAGGAACTCCTGAAGATAGCCCAGCACGTGCTTACTCTGGCCGTTGATCTCGATGAACTCTCGCCCTTCTGAGAGATTGTCGAGGGCATTTTTCGTCAGGTCCAGCTCGCCACGGAGCTGATCAAAGTACGCAACCTCAAGGTTAGTCCCCAGACGAACAGAACCTTCCGTCGCTTCCAGATCACCGAGCAGAAGGCGAACCAGCGTGGTTTTTCCAGTTCCGTTTTCACCCACCAGACCAATCTTGTCGCCACGAAGGACCGTCAGATTCAATCCGCGAATGATCTCGGCACTATTCGGATAACCAAACCCGGCATCCCGTGTTTCTACCACCAGCTTCCCGGAGCGTGCCGCATCCTCAACGGCAAAAGTAGCCGTGCCACCGCGAACTCTGCGCTGGCGATGTTCCTCGCGCATGGCCTTGAGCGCGCGGACGCGACCCATGTTCCGCGTTCTGCGAGCCTTGATTCCCTGGCGAATCCAGGCTTCCTCTTGTTTCAGCCGCTTATCGAAGAGTGCATTCTGCCTCTCTTCTTCTTCCAGCGCCTTCTCCTTGAGGTCCAGATAGCGATCATACGTGGCGGCGAAGCTCACGAGCTTTCCACGGTCGAGCTCAACAATTCGGGTTGCCATGCTTCTTATGAAAGCCCTGTCGTGGCTTACAAACAACATTGCGCCCCGAAACTGTCCCAGTGCTTCCTCAAGCCAGGCTATTGCCGGAACGTCCAGATGGTTCGTCGGCTCATCCAGCAGAAGAATGTCAGGCTCCCCGACCAGAGCTCGAGCCAGAAGAACCCTCCGTTGCCACCCACCGGACAGTGTGTCCAGACGACGATCGGGGTCTATTCCGTACTGACCAAGGATGGTGCTGACTTTCTGATCAAGTCGCCAGCCATCCAGCGCCTCCAGTCGCTCCTGAACCTTCATCATGCGCTCAAGACTCGCTTCATCTGCCTGCAAGGATAACTGGTGAAACTCCGCCAGCAGCTTCCCGGTTTCAGGGAAGGCCCCGGACACCACTTCATAAGCCGTCCGCATATCCTCTGACGGTAAATTCTGGGGCAGGACGGCAAGCACAGCACCGTCATCGAGACGAACCTGGCCCCCGTCGGGTGTCACCTCGCCACTGACGATTTTCAGCAGGGTGGACTTCCCTTCACCATTCCTCCCCAGAAGACACACTCGCTCACCAGCTTCAATAACTAAAGAAGCCTCATCGAGCAATGGGTGCATTCCAAAGGAAAGGGAAACGGCATCAAGTGTTAACAGTGGCACGTTAGGTTCTACTCCGTAGTAATGATTACGACAGGGTCACCAACCTTTATTCTGCCGAGTGATTCGTGAATGGCGTTCATTCCAAATATCACGCCATCTTCGGTGCGTCGGTAACCTGCCAGTGTTTTCAATGGCTGTACAGAGGCATCCTTCGTTCCCGCATCCGGGTCGACGGTGGTCATTACACACCGGGAACAGGGCTTTACCAGACTCAATCGCGCATTTCCGATGGTCAGCTCCTGCCAATGATCCTCTGCCCAGGGCCTGGCACCATCAACCACTATATTCGGCCGGAAACGGCGCATTTCCACCGGTGAGCGCAATCGTTCGTTCAACTCGTTAAGGGAGGCGATATTCGTTACCAGTAGCGGAAAGCCGTCAGCAAAACTCACACGGCGCATATCCTGCACCCTTGCAGCATCTACTCGACGAAACGAAGCATCGGGCATATAAACGAACCTGAACCTGCTTCCGCAATAACGACTCAGGGCCTCATTGGCAGCGAGCTCTCCAACAAAAGACTCGGCCCAGTCACGCCAAACCTGAACACGCAATGCCTCCCCGGTCGCTCTGAGCGTAAACCGCCCTTCTCCCGGGATATCCACCTCTACCCTGTCGCCAACAAACCTCGTTCCAATTCTGGCTAGCTCAGGATTCCCTCGCTGGGTAACGAAATGGCGATCGTCATCAATGATCATCCACCGCCGGTCTCCCGATGGGCCAAAATCGTCTAACTCAAATCCCTGGACGGCAATGCCTGCCAGAGATTTGACCGGATAGATCCAGAGTGAATGAACATTCATACCGGCAGCGCCTCCCGAACCGAATTCGTCTATCGACAAAGGCCGCTGATTATAACTGACCTGGCATTGCAGCGCCGTGTTTGTGATCACCAGAAATGAAAAAACCCGGCCTCTTTCGAGGCCGGGTTTTAAAATCTGGAGCGGGAAACGAGATTCGAACTCGCGACCCCAACCTTGGCAAGGTTGTGCTCTACCAACTGAGCTATTCCCGCAATGTTGTTCGGTTGATGCCGACAACGGAGGCGTATTCTACGGATACGACGCTTTCCGTCAACCACTTTTTAAAAGTTTTTGCGGTTCGGTCAGAACTTACAGGAGATCGCCTGCCAACCAGGCAAATCATAGGGCTAGCTGCACCCTGTCAGCCCTGGTCACCCGCCCTGTCTGCATGAGCAGCAACAGTTCTGTTGTTGCAGTTGAGAAATCCGGAGCTGTGGAGCCATTCCTGATCCGGGTAGTATTTGAAGACCAGCTGCCCACCCTTCAGATTATCAACCACCTGCTTGATGACGTCATTATCCACTGCAGGACAACCGTGGCTGCGACCGATTCTGCCGTATTTACTCACCCAGCTTTCGTCCACGTAATCCGCACCATGGATGACAATAGCCCTTTGGCGCGCATGATCATTGATCCCTGGCTCCAGACCATCCAGCCTCAAGGCATACCCGTGCTTCCCGTAATAGGATTCCCTGGCCTGGAAAAGCCCGATACTGGATTGATGGCTGCCTTCAACATTAGAGAAAGAAGTTGACCGGAAATTACCTGAATTTTCGCCATGGGCGACAAGGTCTTTCAAAAGCAGTTCGCCCTTTTCAAGGTCGAATATCCACATCCGCTTTTCCCTGGATGGCTTCGAAAAATCAATGACTGCAAGCCTCTCAGGCATATCGATGCCGTTGGATACTGCGCAGCGCGAGGCGGCAAAGGCAGACTCGAGCACGGTTTTGTCAAGCATGGGAGCCGCGCTGGACAGACGGACCAGCAGTTTGTCGTCCATAGCGGCACCGAATGATGGCAACGAAATACTCGCAAAGAACACCACCAAGACTCCTGGCCAAATGCACCGCCCCAAAATGAACATTCATCTTCTCCAATAACCATGCATTAGGGACTGCGGCCAACGCACCCCCAGGAAATTCACTGTCGCGCATTCTATCAGGCAAAAGTGGGAAACCCGTCAAAATGTACATTATTTATACAAAAATGTAAGACGTCAGCCATCAACGCAAAGCCAGGCGCTCCCCGAAGACGAGGCCATAGTGTGCTTGAGACGATCCCGGTGACCGCAATTGCTCACCAGTTCGACTAACTTGAGGTGAGCTTGATGTCACGCCCTACTGACCAAAGCGACGACCACTCCTGAGATAGGTTTCTTCATCCGGTGAGGACTTGCGACCGATGGCCTTGTTTCGATGGGGAAAACGACCAAACCGTTGAATAATATCCCGATGGTCCCGTGCCGATTGCACAAAACTTCCCATGAAATCCCGGAGAATTCCGGATGTAGACGTCACGATTTGCTCATAGCATTCCACCGAAAGGTTCTGATCCTCAAGCCGTTCTGAGTGTTGCAGTGGCATGTAGAGGAACGCACGCATCAAAGCAGGCAAAGCCATATCCTGCCCTTTATTCATCGCCTGTCGGCAGAGTTTGCGCGCCAATACATCATGATCAAAAGCCATTGAACTGCCCCGAAAGATATTCCTGGAGAACTGATCAAGCAGGATAATTTCAGCCAGTATCCCGCCAGGTTCACGTCGCCAGTGCTCAAGCCCCTGCTCTGAGGCAAAAAGAACCATCGAAAGAAATCGACGGCGGATTTCCTGATCGAACTTCCGATCCGAGCGAAACCAGCGACTGCGATGAAAGCGGTCGGGCAGGCCCGATTCATCAAGTTCTCCAAACCAGAAATCCAGAATCTCTTTCCAATCGAACATTCACTAACACCCTGTTATTTTAAACGTCAGTACACTCTGTCATTTGATGGTCTGTGCAGGTTTACGACAGGCCACATAAAAATGCCTACTCAGGAGGGCTGATGAACCACCGCATTATTCTGTTGGCACACGGTAGCAGTGACAAGCGCTGGTGCGAGACTTTCGAAGGTCTTGCCGCCCCAACCCTCAGCGCCGTTCCGCATTCACAAGTCGCCTATATGGAACTGGCCGAGCCGTCACTCGAAGATACAGTAGCCGACGGTGTTTCTGCCGGAGTGCGTGAGTTCACGGTTGTTCCGCTCTTTCTCGCGGCCGGGCGCCACCTTCGCAAGGACGTTCCAGCCATGATTGCGTCTCTGGAACAGACTCACAACGTCAAGATAGTGCTGGCACCACCAATCGGGGAAAACCCGCTACTTGGTCAGGCCATCAAGGATGTCGTTGTCCATCAACTGGAAAGCTCTGATGCCTGAACAAAGCAGTGCTACCTTGACTGTAGCTGCCAGGGAATCGGACTCAGAAGGAAGGATGTTATGACTAAACAGCTACTGATCACCGGCGGAACAGGGTTCATCGGACAGGTCCTGTGCAGGGATTTGTTGTCCAAGGGGTATCAACTGACAGTTTTCAGCCGTCAACCAGTTGAAAACGTGCGCGCCTTCTGCGGTCGTGTAGAAGTAGTCCCTGATCTGAATCAACTCCGGGCCCATCCTGGCTTTGACGCGGTCATCAACCTTGCCGGTGAAGGCATTGCGGAAAAACGTTGGTCTGAGCAACGCAAACAGGACCTCAGGGATAGCCGAATCGGGGTAACGGAAACACTGGTCGACGTCATTCGAAGCTGGGCAAAGCCACCGGAAGTCATAGTGTCCGGCTCAGCGGTAGGCTTCTATGGAGACCAGGGGGCCTCAGTGGTTACTGAAGAAACCAAGCCCCGGGATGAATTCACCCATCGCCTCTGCCGCGACTGGGAAAATGCAGCACTGCGTCTGGCGGATGATGGCGTGCGGGTATGCCTTTCCCGAACCGGTGTGGTTGTTGGTCCCGGAGGTGGTTTCCTCTCGCGGATGCTCCTGCCCTTCAAGTTGGGTCTGGGGGGCAGGCTCGGCGACGGCCGTCAATACATGCCATGGGTCCACCGTGAAGATGTGGTGAATGCATTGGTCTGGATGCTGGAACAGAGCGATGCCAGTGGGCCGTTCAACGTTGTCAGCCCGAACCCTGCCACTAATACCGAATTTACGCGGTGCCTGGGCAAGGTGCTTCATCGTCCGACGCTGTTCCCTGCGCCCGCACCGGTGCTCAAACTCGCTTTGGGCGAGATGGCAGGACTGCTTCTTACCGGCCAGCAGGCTGTTCCCGATAAACTGAACAAAGCCGGTTTCCAGTTCAGTTTTCCGGAACTTGAGCAGGCGCTCGTTAATGCAGTTCATCCGCGCCCACGCTCATGATGGGCGTGCTTGCAAGGGCAATTCCCAGCGTCATCCCAAGCGTCTGCGGTTTCGGTTTTTTTTATAAAAGGCGTTGACACCCCGGGATGGCTTACTTAATATACGCGCCACCTCGACGAGGCAAGGTTTTGAAAACGTTGCGTCCCCTTCGTCTAGTGGCCTAGGACTCCGCCCTTTCACGGCGGCAACAGGGGTTCGAACCCCCTAGGGGACGCCATTTCACTTCCTAAAATGGCTGCTCATTCCGGAACAGTCAGACGGGCTTTCCGCCATGCTTACCGTCTTTCGGTTTATGGTGTCCGTGAGACTTCTGGTCCTTGACCACGAAGATTCCAACTCCGACGAAAAAGCCGACCATCAGCAATACGGTAACAATACCTGCAATAACAACAGCATCCATATACATTTTAACTCTCCTTCCAGCGACTTACTTAACTGCCTTCAGACTACGACGCCTGTACCCGTCGGGCATTGATCTACATCAACCACCTGATCACCCCTGTCATAGCCAAAAATACTGAACCCGAACACATTTCTCTCTAGTTTTCCTGCATTTGCAAGACACCCAAAAGAAACTACTGCTATAGTCGGTTAGTAACGAATTCTCAGCTCCTCTTCACTGGCCAGGGTGGCAGAACTCTACGTCATGCCAAAGTTGTCGACGCGTCTCCAACGTTTTCGAAAAGGGTCTCCGCTTTCATTCCGGCTGTTGGCCTGGATACTCCTGTTCAGCTCTGCATTTACACTGATCGCATCGGCTATCCAGATCTATTCTGATTACCGCAAGGATCTCTCCCAGATCGACAATCGCATGGCGGTGGTGGAATCAGGCTACTCGTCCAGTCTCGCGCGAAGTCTCTGGGCGCTGGATCAAAAGCTCCTGCAAACACAGATGGAAGGTATCCTGAGCCTGCCCGACATCGTTCATCTTCGATTGCGAATTGAGCCTGATTCCGAACTCGTAATGGGAGACATACCCCGGGGCGCACAGACCACTTCCCACAGCTTCAACCTGGTTCACCAGGGCGACGAAATGTTCAAGCTTGGCGAGCTCACTGTAACTGCGGATCTCGATCGCGTTTACGAAGAGATGAAACGAAAGGTTGGAATCATCCTGGCAACTCAGTTTCTGAAAACCTTTTTCGTCTCAATACTGATCATCTGGATTTTCCAGTACTTTGTCACCCGCCACCTAACGACGATGGCCAATTATGCTCGGGATTTTTCCCTGAAAAATCTCTCTCGCCCCCTTGAACTGGAACGCCCGGATACACCCGGAAACCGGAGGGACGAGCTTGGCAGGGTGACTGACGCGATTAATCAGATGCGGGAAAGACTTAATGAGGATGTTGCCCGGCAGGAACGGGATGCGGCAGAGATTCGAAAATTCTCGAAAGCGATTGAACAAAGCCCCTCTTCGGTTCTGATCTGCGATCGACAGTGGCGAATTGAGTTTGCCAACCATAAGTTCACCCAGCTCACGGGCTACGACGCGAAGTCCATTCTCGGCAAGCATCCGGGCTCCCTCGGGGAGAACGATATTGAAAACCGGGATGGGCGACATCTCTGGCAGTCCATCCGCCTTCAAGTCCAGCGGGTCGGTGTCTGGCAAGGAGAAGTTAACAGTATCCGCCAGAACGGCGAACGGTTCTGGGAACAACTGATTGTCACCCCTATTAAGGACGGATCAAGCGATACCACTGGCTATCTGATCCTGGGTGAGGACATCAGTATCCGCAAGCGTTACGAACAGCAACTACTGCGCCAGGCGAACTATGACATTCTAACCGGCCTGCCAAATCGCATGCTCGCCCTGGACCGGCTCAAGCTGGCGCTGGCACAGGCGCGCAGGGAGAACACTCTGGTCGGCGTCATGTTCCTGGATCTGGACAATTTCAAGCATATTAACGATACGCTGGGTCACGATGCCGGCGACAACCTGCTCATTGAGGCCTCACGCCGGATTTCCAGTTGCCTGAGGGGAACTAGCACTGTGGCGCGCCTTGGCGGTGACGAATTTCTCGTGATCCTGCCAGGCCTGACTGGCCCGGATTCTTCCTCCCAGGTGGCGGACCGGATCCTGAAAACCTTTGAGCCCCCCTATATTCTGAATGGTCAGGAAGTATTTGTTACGACGAGTATCGGAATAGCCATCTTTCCGACCGATTCTGACAACAGCGGGACCCTGCTCCAGCATGCCGATGCCGCCATGTACCAGGCCAAGCACAAGGGCAAGAGTGCATTTGCTCACTTTGCCCCTGAAATGACTGAGATTTCGCACGAACGGCTACAAATGGAATCCCGTATGAGACGGGCTCTTGAGCTGGAGGAATTCGAGCTCTACTTCCAGCCCATCGTTCATGCGGATTCCGGCAATCTTTGCTCGGTCGAGGCGCTGTTACGCTGGAATAATCCGTCCATGGGCATGGTCATGCCCGACCGGTTTATTCCTCTTGCAGAGGAAACCGGGCTCATTATCCCGATTGGCGAGTGGGTACTTGAAGAGGCCTGCAGGGCAGCCGTTGGGTGGAAAGAGGTCATAGGGGGAGATGTCGCCATATCAGTGAATGTGTCACCCAGACAATTCCGTGACCCTGGATTCACCGAGGTCGTCATGCGCGCCTTGTCAGCCAGCGGTCTGGCCGCCGATCAGCTTGAACTGGAAATTACCGAACGGCTGATACTGGATAATTCTATTGAGACAGCTGAAATTCTGCGCCAACTGGATCGGGCCGGCATCCGGCTTTCCGTGGACGATTTCGGCACCGGCTACTCTGCACTCAGTTACCTTAAAAGCTACCCCTTCGATACTCTGAAAATTGACAAGTCGTTCGTTCAGGATGTCATGAAAGAACCCGAAGACGCCTCACTGGTGCGTGCGATCATCAATATGGCACATAGCCTCGGTCTGAATGTGATTGCCGAAGGCGTTGAAGAAGAGTCGCAGACCCACTTCCTCCAACAGGAAGGCTGCGATTTCTGCCAGGGCTACTTCTACAGCCGCCCGCTGCCAGCTAAAGACTTCGAAATATGGCTCAAAACCAACCAGCGTGTACAAGTCTGACGTTCCAGGATCACCTATAACATGGAAGACACCATACTTGTCGTTAACTGCGGTAGCTCATCACTCAAACTGGCTCTCTTTGACGGTCAGCATCGCAGAAAGGCGTCCGGGATCGCGGAAGGCCTCCTTGGCGATGAATCCTTTGCACAGATAAATGGCAAGGATGAGAAGATCGAGCTTGCTCCCGGAGCATCCCACGCGGAAGCTCTGGAGGCTCTGGTCTCCGCGTTCCGTCGCCTGGGCCTGATGCCATCAGACCCTTTCGCGATCGGTCATCGCGTGGTTCATGGCGGCGAGGCCTTCCACAAAGCGACATTGATTGATGACTCGGCACTGAGCTCCATCGAAGCCTGTGCCGGGCTCGCTCCCTTGCACAACCCGATAAACCTATCGGGAATTAACGCAAGCCGCGAGCTTTTCCCCGCCGTACCCCAGATTGCGGTTTTTGATACCGCATTCCATCAAACCCTGCCTCAAAAAGCCTATCTCTATGCGCTTCCCGGAGCCTGGTACCGTGACTGGAATGTGAGAAGATATGGCTTCCACGGCACCAGCCATTATTTCATGGTTATGGAAGCAGCCCGGTTGTTGTCCCGCACGCCGGCGACCACTTCGATTATTTCCGCACACCTTGGCAATGGCTGCAGTATTGCCGCCATCCGTGACGGTATCAGCGTTGACACAAGTATGGGGCTTACGCCACTGGAGGGACTCGTTATGGGCACCCGAAGCGGCGACGTTGATCCCGGGATTTTTGATTTTCTGAGCACACAGGGCGTGTCTGCCGATGAGGTCCACAACGCCCTCAATCATCAAAGCGGACTACTGGGAATTTCCGGACAAACCAATGACATGCGTTCACTCTGTGAGCTGGCTGATCATGGCCACAAGCCCTCCGCCCTGGCCATCGATATTTTCTGCTTCCGGCTGGCGAAATATGTGGGAGCGATGATGGCCTCCCTCTCCCGGCTCGATGCACTGGTGTTTACCGGTGGTATCGGGGAGAACAGTGCCCGGGTTCGTCAGAAAACAATTGAGCACCTTCACCTCATGGGTTTTGAGCTAAATACCGGATTCAACGAATTGGATGGCCAACACATGAATGGCCATATTGAAAGCACCGGCTCCCGCTTCCCGATCCTTGTGATCCCGACCGATGAAGAGCTTGTGATCGCAAGGGAAGCCTCAAGACTTGCAGACACCCCGGAAACGGCGTGACCACATCGTAAATCCAGGAACTCTGCTATGGCCAAAAGTCTCTTTATTGCACCAACGTCCATGGATTCCGGGCTCACCTCGGTCTGCCTCGGGCTGTTGCGCGCCCTTGAGCGTGAGGGCGTCAGTGTTGGTTTTTACAAACCTTTCTATCAGCCCGTACACCACACCAAATCGTTCCATACCGCGGGCAAGGACTCGTCGGTGGCGTTCGTCCGCTCGCGCAGCCATCTGGAGCCGCCCACTCCCATAGCACTGCGAGAGGCTCAGCAGCTACTGAACCGTGGAAAATCCGGCCTGCTGATGGAGAACGTGGTTGGCGAATACCAGAAAGTGGCTAAAGACGTGGATGTGGTTGTTATTGAAGGACTGGTCCCTGACCGCAGCGAAGCTTACATTGCCCGCCTGAATGTCGAGGTTGCCCGAAACCTCGGCTCCGAGGTCATTCTCGTGAGCCCACCAAAGATGCGCCCGGCCAGCGAAGTGGACGAGGAACTCGATTTCTCTTCAAGGCTCTTTGCCAGTCCTTCAGATCCCGATGTCATTGCCGTCATTCTGAACAAAGTAGGTGAACCCGAAAGATCCGGGCTGTCGCTACAGAGCAGCTCGGAGACGGCTCAATTCACGACTGATTACCGCAACGACTGCAAGGTCTTCAGCGAAAACCGCTTCCACCTGCTGGCTGAAATCCCATGGCAACCAGACATGCTGGCACCAAGGGTTTCGGACATTGCCCGAGAGCTGGATATTGAGGTACTTCATGAGGGCGAGATGCTGAACCGCCGGGTTCAGAGAGTTTCAGTCTGTGCCCGAACCATCCGGAACATGATCGAAACACTAAAACCAGGCACGCTGATGGTCACACCGGGGGACCGGGAGGACATCATCGTGACCACTGCCCTTGCAGCTCTGAATGGTGTCCCACTGGCCGGATTGATGCTGACGGGTGGACTGACTCCCGATCCGATGGTCATTGAAATCTGCCGCCGGGCGCTGGACACCGGACTTCCGGTCCTGGCTTCTGAAAACAATACCTATGAAACGGCCCACATGCTGGCCAATCTGTCAGCGGCGATCCCCATTGATGATCCGGATCGCATTGAAAAGGCCATGGAAGCAGTAGCAACCCGAATCGACACGAACTGGCTTCAGGAACACCTTAAAGTCCAGCGCCAGAACCGGCTTTCTCCGCCGGCGTTTCGCTACCAGCTTTCGGAGCGGGCGCGCGCAGCCAACAAACGAATTGTACTTCCTGAGGGAAGTGAGCCACGAACCATTCACGCCGCCATCATCTGCCATCAACGGGGCCTTGCTCGTTGCGTACTGATTGGTGATCCCGGGGAGATTAACAGCGTTGCCAGATCCCGGGGACTCCAGCTGCCCGGAGATATTGAAATAATCAACCCGTCAGACGTTCGCCGGCAGTATATAGCTCCTATGGTGGAGCTGCGCAGGCACAAGGGACTGGCGCCGGATATGGCAGAAGCCATGCTTGAGGATAACGTTGTACTTGGAACAATGATGGTCGCAAGAGACGAGGCCGATGGCCTGGTTTCCGGCGCAATTCATACCACGGCCAACACAGTTCGCCCAGCCCTGCAGCTGATTAAAACCCATGATCAGGCCAAGGTAGTTTCCTCTGTCTTCTTCATGCTCTTGCCGCAGCAGGTGGTGGTATACGGCGATTGCGCGATCAATCCCGATCCGAATGCCGAGCAACTTGCCGATATTGCCATTCAGAGTGCCCAGTCAGCAGAAGCCTTCGGGATTGATCCGGTAGTGGCGATGTTAAGCTACAGTACCGGCGAATCCGGAACCGGGCAGGACGTGGATAAGGTTCGGGAAGCAACCCGCATTGCCAGAGAGAGGCGCCCGGACCTTCTGATTGACGGCCCCCTTCAATACGACGCCGCAGCTATCGAAAGCGTCGCAAAAAGTAAGGCACCAGACAGCAAGGTGGCAGGCAAAGCAACCGTATTCGTATTCCCCGACCTCAACACCGGCAACACAACCTACAAAGCAGTGCAGCGGAGCGCCAACGTGGTCAGCATCGGGCCCATGTTGCAGGGCCTGAGAAAGCCGGTGAATGACCTTTCCCGGGGAGCATCAGTAGAGGATATTGTGTTTACGATCGCGCTGACAGCCGTTCAGGCAAAGCAGGTACAAGATGCGGGGCTGGCCTGAGCCAGCGCCCTTTTACCGGGTGGGAAATTAGCGCTTGAGGCTTTTCTGCCGGGTTTTCTTCACCTTCCGACCTTTCTTAAGGTCATTATCCTTCTTTACCTTCTGACGCGGGGTCAGACGGTCAACCTTCGTGGCAAACGGGTTCTCGCTTGATTTGAACTCGAAGCGGATCGGAGAACCAGTCACATTCAAAACCTTACGGAATGTGTTTTCCAGATAACGCTTGTAGGAACCCGGTAGTGAGTCAACCTGGTTGCCATGCACCACAATCACGGGAGGATTGGAGCCGCCCTGATGGGCATAGCGCAGCTTGATTCTGCGACCATGGACCATCGGTGGCTGGTGCTGTGCAATCGCGTCCTGGAGGATGGCTGTCAGGCGATTCGTCGGCCACTTTGCCATGGCTGACTCGTAGCACGCCCGCACCGACTCATACATTACGCCCACACCGGAGCCATGAAGCGCCGAGATGTAGTGTTTGTCGGCGTAGTCCAGGAAATCCAGACGACGTCTCACCTGTTCTTTCACCCGAGTGCGCTCTTCCGGATCCATGCCGTCCCATTTATTGACGGCAACAACCAGTGATCGACCGGCATCAAGAACAAAACCGATAAGATGGAGATCCTGGTCTACCAACCCATCCCGGGCATCAATTACGAGGATGACCACGTGGGCATCATCAATCGCCTGTAGCGTCTTGATGATTGAAAACTTTTCGACCACTTCACGGACATTCTTCCGGCGCCGGACACCCGCTGTGTCGATCAACGTATACTGCTCGCCCTGACGCTCATAGGGAACATAGACGCTGTCACGGGTTGTCCCCGGCATGTCATAGACAACGACTCTGTCCTCGCCAAGCATACGGTTAACGAGTGTCGATTTGCCGACATTCGGACGGCCAACCACACCAATTCGAATTCCCGGGTATCTCTCCGCCCTGTCTTCCTCCTCGCGCTCCTCTTCAGATGGCAGCAATAGCTCCAGCATCGAGCGAATGCCGCGGTTATGAGACGCGGCGATGAGAAACGTGGAATCAAAGCCAAGGCTATAAAAATCAGAGGCAGCTATATCCGGATCCTGGCCATCGGTTTTATTGACCACGAGATGGGCCTGCTTACCCGACCGGCGTAACTGATCCGCAATCAACTCGTCACCAGCCGTCAGCCCTGAGCGACCATCCACGAGGAAGAGGACAATATCAGCCTCTTCTACCGCTTGCCGCGATTGCCGGGCCATCTCCGCATCCAGCCCTTCCTCGTCGCCGGTGAGGCCACCAGTGTCGATGGCGATGAAGCGCTGCCCCTCATATGTGCCCTCACCGTACTTACGGTCCCGGGTAAGGCCCGGAAAATCCGCGACCAGCGCATCCCGTGACCGGGTCATCTGGTTAAACAGCGTCGATTTGCCAACATTCGGCCGACCGACAAGGGCAATAACTGGGGTCATAATAGTTCGCTACGTAAAAAGGAAAACAGCCCGGTCTCATGGCCGGGCTGGAAGAACATTCAGTCGAT
Organism: Marinobacter sediminum; assembly: GCF_023657445.1. NCBI lineage: Bacteria > Pseudomonadati > Pseudomonadota > Gammaproteobacteria > Pseudomonadales > Marinobacteraceae > Marinobacter > Marinobacter sediminum. Next base: position 1,525,068 of record NZ_JAGTWY010000001.1, read on the forward strand.
TGGCTGGATTTTGAGAACCGCCATTCGTCCACTGTTGCCAAAAACGAGCAGGTTACCATTACTCAACCGCTGTGCCGGTACGCGTATACCCTCATCGTCGAATTCCAGCTGCCCCTGCAGGCTGCCGTCCTCACGCGAAAGAATATGCAGGTACCCTTCATAATCCCCGGTCACGAGATAGTCACTGAAGATCATCGGTTGTGTAAGCTGCCGCCAAGACAGACGATTCTGGGTCCAAAGCTCCCGGCGGTCAGAGCCACGCAGGGCGACCACATCACCATTGGCCGATGCCAGGTAAATATCGCCACCACCAATCATTGGTGAGTAGAGGCTGGATGCCTTGCGGCTCCAGATTTCCTGCCCTGTGCGGATATCGAGCAGTGCAAGTTTGCCGTGGTAACCCACAACCATCAAGGCAGACTCCAACACCAGGGGCTGCCCTGCAATATCCACCAGACGCTCAAGTTCGGTACGCCCCTGGGGCTGTCCAACTTCATATTGCCAAAGCGGCTGCCCAGACTCATTAGACAGCGCCATCAGTTTACCATTGGCAAACGATGCAATGACTACGTCTCCGCCCACAAGCGGAGCCGCGGCCGCACGCATGGACAAAACCGGAACAACGCCATCATACTGCCAGCGCTTTTCTCCACTCCGGGCGTCGAAAGCCAGAACACGACCATCCGTAGTCTGAGCAACAACCAGCTGACCATTGGATTGTGGCGCTGCCAGTGCTTCTGTGGGCAAGGGCGCGCGCCAAAGCTCACTGCCATCCTCACGAGAGAGCGCAAGTAAGTCTGCTTCCCGGGTCGCCAGGTAGAGTCTGTCTGCATCGCCACCCACACCGGCAAAAATCCGGTCGTTGAGCTCAGTTGCCCAGAGCACTTTCCCGTTTTCTGATTCAACGGCATACAGCTCACCGTCGACCGAAGCCGCATAAATCACATCACCGGTATTCAACGGTCCGAGATAAAGAAACTCACCATCATGGCCATCACCGACGGTCATGCTCCAGATCTGTTTAAATTCAACAGATTCATCAACATCCGGTAGAGGAGCCGGTTGCTCAAAGGTGTCGGTAGTACTGCAACCCGCAAGGCCAATAATGGTCAGAAAACCACCGATTAGCCCTGCGCGCAAAAGCCTGTTGCGAGAAATCCGCATCAGGCGTCCTCCCCAACACCGAGATCTGAAAGCTTCAACTCAAGGATACCGCTACGGCCTTGCTGCTGGCTCTGCTCGCGAGCTGCCAGATACGCCTCACGGGCGCCGTCCTGGTCACCCTTGGCCAGCAGTATGTCACCTTTCAACTCTGAAAAAACCGGATCAAAGGCGTCGGAATCCGATGCTTCATTGATGGTGGCAAGGGCCTCGTCGTAATTCCCGGAAGCAAACTGGGCTCGGGCCAGACGGTTGCGCACAACCAGCGCAAGAGCCTGATGTCCCGCCGCTTTGTCGAGCGCCCACTGCAGAGACTCGACGGCCCCCGCTGCGTCACCATCCGTCAGCTTCTGGCGAGCCAGAATCAGATTGCCATAAATGGCATAGGCGCTGTCTGTGTAATCTTCGCGGAGCGTCTTGGCCACAAATGTGACGGTTTCGCCGCTGGTTTCATCGGCCTGATTACTATATGCATTCAACAGGTTCGCAAATTGATTCGCCGCTTCCGCGCGCTGTTCCGCCTGATGGTTTTGCCAGGCCTGCCAGCCGAAAACAATCGCCAGGGCGGCACCGATACCGATCAGCAATGAGCTACCGTTATTTTTCCACCAGTCCTTGATCGCCTGGACCTGTTCCTCTTCGGTGCGCATCTCAGCCATGATGACTCCTGTAGTCGTGTTTTTGCTTTTGTTTAAGTTGGATTAGTTTTTAAGGGCTTCAGCCAGCACCGATGCCAGCTCATTCTGGGCCACTTCACGCTGGGATTCGTCTGACCGCAGCGGCTTGAGGCCCGCTGTCCCATTGGCTAGTTCGTTCTCGCCGAGGATAACGGCATAGCGCGCACCGCTCCGGTCGGCCTTCTTCATCTGACTCTTGAAGCTGCCACCACCGCAGTGGGACACCACAACACAACCCGACAAAGCCGACCGCAGGTTATCAGCGAGCGCAAGCGCTGGCGCCATGGCGCTGTCACCCATAGCAGTCACGTAGACATCGGCATTGTTGTTGACGTGTTCCGGAATGAGCTCAAGTGTTTCCAGCAACAGAATGAGGCGCTCGATGCCCATCGCAAAACCGACGGCGTGGGTCGGCTTTCCGCCCAACTGCTCCACCAGGCCATCGTAACGACCGCCCGCACAGACGGTACCCTGGGCACCAAGGCTGTCGGTGATCCATTCGAACACGGTTTTTCCATAGTAATCGAGACCCCGCACCAGCGCCGGGTTCACCGTATAGGCAATGCCCGCCGCATCCAGCAGCTTCCTGAGACGATCAAAGTGCGCTCTGGATTCATCGTCGAGATAGTCGTCCAGGCTGGGAGCATTTTCAAGGATCTTGCGTGTGGAAGGATCCTTGCTGTCGAGGATTCTTAACGGGTTGCTCTCCAGGCGCCGCTGGCTATCTGCATCCAAATCGGACTGATACTGCCCCAGATACTCAACCAGTGCCTGACGATAGGCCTTACGGGCTTCAGAGGTACCAATGGAGTTAATTTCGAGACGCGTGTGACCTTCAAGGCCAAGCTCTTTCCAGAGCCGCGCAGTGAGCATAAGCAGTTCGGCATCGATGTCCGGACCGGCCATGCCAAAACATTCCACACCAATCTGATGGAACTGACGGTAACGGCCTTTCTGCGGGCGTTCGTGGCGAAACATCGGGCCGGTATACCAAAGCCGGCGAGTCTGGTTGAACAGCAGGCCATGCTCTTCGGCAGCCCGAACACAGCCTGCAGTGCCTTCCGGTCTGAGGGTGAGACTATCGCCGTTACGGTCTTCGAAGGTGTACATTTCCTTCTCGACAATATCGGTTACTTCGCCGATGGATCGCTTGAACAGATCTGTCTGCTCAACAATGGGCATGCGAATTTCCTGGTAACCATATTGCGCCAGTACTTTCCGCACGGTGATTTCAACAAACTGCCAAACTGGCGTCTGTTCCGGCAGGATATCGTTCATCCCGCGAATTGCCTGAATCTTAGCCAAGTTAAACCCTTAAACGTCTATCTCAATAAGTCGATCGAAAAACCGGATGCCATCAGTTTTCGGAGCGGGCAATAATTGCGTCATCCTGCTCCTTGCGGCGAGCAACTTCATCCCGAATCAGGCGCTCCAGGTCGTCCGTCAACGTGGCGTTATCAAGTTTCTGATTTGGCTTTCCCGCCATGTAAAACAGATTTTTCGGGCTTCCGCCGGTAAGCCCGACATCGGCTACCTTGGCTTCTCCCGGACCATTGACCACGCAACCGATGATGGCGACATCCAATGAGGCATTGACGTCTTCAAGGCGGGCTTCCAGGTCATTCATGGTCTGGATAACATCGAAGTTCTGCCGTGAACAGCTCGGACAGGCGATGAAATTGATACCGCGGCTGCGCAGGCGCAGGCTCTTCAGTATGTCGTAACCAACCTTGACCTCCTGAACCGGATCCGCGGCCAGCGAAACACGAATGGTGTCACCTATCCCGTCCATCAGGAGCATGCCCAGACCGATGGAGGATTTCACCGTACCTGAACGGAACCCGCCCGCCTCGGTAATACCCAGGTGAAGCGGCTGTTCAATCTGCGACGCAATACTGCGGTACGCCGCCACCGTCATAAACACCTCTGAAGCCTTCAGACTCACCTTGAAATCAGGGAAATCGTGACGGTCGAGGATGTCGATGTGGCGCATGGCCGACTCAACGAGCGCGTCAGCTGTCGGCTCACCGTATTTCCGTTGTAAATCCTTCTCCAGGGAGCCGGCATTCACACCAATACGAATGGGAATGTTGCGATCCCTGGCAGCACTGATTACGGCACTGACCCGATCCTCCCGGCCGATATTGCCGGGATTGATACGCAGGCAGTCCACACCCAGTTCCGCAACACGCAGAGCAATCTTGTAATCAAAATGGATGTCTGCAACCAGAGGCAGGGAAACCTGCTGACGGATTTTGCCAAAGGCCTCGGCTGCATCCATATCCGGAACCGATACCCGTACAATATCTGCACCGGCTTCCTGCAGCGCGTTTATCTGGCCGACAGTAGCTGCCACATCGCAGGTGTTCGTATTGGTCATACTCTGAACCGCAATCGGAGCATCACCACCAACAGGTACATTGCCCACCATGATCTGGCGGGACTGGCGTCTTACGATCGGAGATTCCTGTTTCATGTCTTACAGACCAATATCAATAAAATCGTCAAAGTTTCAGATTGTCAGGGTAAATTCTGACCGGTTGTTTACAGCTGGATAATCGCCCATATCGAGAGCGTCTCCCTGGAAGCGGATAGAGCCAACAGCGTCTACTGCTCCAATCACGACCTTTAAAGGTGCCGCTCCGGAAACATCAACCTGATCTCCGCTGCGCTGGAGGGAGTTAACTAAACGGACCCCGGAAGCGTCACTGACCTGAACCCAGCAATCATCGGTGAACGTGATCTGCAAGCGTCCATCATCGGTCACTGCCGCAGTCTCAGCCGGGTCTGCCAGAACAGGTTCAGGTTCTTCAAATACCGGTTGGGCATCCACTGCCAGTTGCCCTGCATCCTCGGACATGGCTTCGTCCAAATCGTCACTACCCGACACCGGAGCCTCGACGGGGTTTTCCACGGCTTCGCCCACCGGTGCTGTCGCATCCAGTGCAGACACCGCCGTTTCTGACTCATCCACTGCCCGCTCTTCCGGCGCCGAAGTAGTCACAGTATTGCCAGCCTCTTCATTTTCCTGCGGCTGGGCAGACTCCTGAACACCTGTGGCACTGTCTTCAGAGGTGTTGCCGGGCAGTAAAAACGCAAAGGCCAGATACCCGGCCAGGACTAACGCGGCCAGAATGAGAAGCAGCTTGGCCACACGAAGCTTTCTGTGGCGACGGCGTTCGATATCCACGAGTGGATTCGCCTCTTGCTCCTGCTCCCGTTCCTGACGCAGCGGTTCCAGCTCCTTGTCCAGCTCGCTTATAACTGCATCGGCATCAAGCCCCACCTGCACTGCATAGGCCCTGACATAGCCTTTCAGAAAGAGCTCACTGTCTATCTTCGAATAATCACCACACTCAATGGCCTGAATCACCACAGGCCGTAAATGCTGTGCATCAGCGATATCAGCAGCACTGAGCCCTGACTTTTCTCGTGCGCGCTGCAGCTGTTGCCCAACGGCTTCGTTCATCTCTGGCTGAGGACTTTCATCATTGGCCATTAGAAATCAGCACCTTATATTGTTGGTATTCAACTGACTCCGGGTAGTTGTTCTTAAGCTGTAGACCCAGGCTTGCTTCCTGATCGCGGTTATTCAGATGGCGGGCAATTCGGATTCCGGTAATGAGACTCTCCGGCGAGTGTTGCAGACGATTATTTTTCTGCATGATCGAAATGAGCCGACCATAGTAAGCGGCAGCCGATTCATAGTTGCCCTGCTCAACAAGTACCCGTGATAAAGACAGCAAAGAACGTGCATCCCCCCGCGAGAGTTCAACCGCCCGGCGATAGGAGGTAGTAGCATTATCGAGTTCTCCCAGACGTTCCTGGGTCATCCCGAGGTTATAGAAAACGGAACCCCGATCCTTGTAGTCCGTATCCCGGGAGGCAGCCCGAAACTCGTCGCGGGAATCCTCAATCTTGCCCTGCCCGTAAAGAAACGCCCCATAGTATACCCGGGCACGGGTGTATCCGGGGTCAGCGGAAATGGCTCGGCTGAAGCTGGCGTCGGCCAGCTCCGCTTCACCCTCGGCGTTTAACACCAGGCCCATGGCGGCTCTCGCCGCCGGACTGTCCGGTGACAGTTCGAGCGCACGATCAAGGTGGTGCCTGGCTCTCTCAAGGTTTCCCTGACCAATATAGGCGGTCGCCAGTTGCACGTAATTATCAATCGCATCCTGCCGGTCTGCTTCCCGGGCGAAACGACTATCAGTCGTGGTTACGCAGCCTGTGACAAGCAATGCACCCAGCACCAGGGCCACAGCAGAAAAACGCCTGTTCGCTGTTCTATACGTCACAGTCTTGCATTCCTCGCATATACCGATTGAAGAGTTGGCCTCAGGGGTTAACCTGTTGAACATCGATGTAACGCTGGCTACGGCGGGTTCTGTCCTCAACCTTGCCAACCAGCTGACCGCAGGCGGCGTCAATATCGTCACCACGGGTAGTTCGAATCGTGGTTATGTAACCAGCTTCATTGAGCACCGTCTGAAATCGCCGGGTCGCATTCATGCTCGGCCGGCGGAAATCACTCTCCGGAAACGGATTGAACGGTATCAGATTGATCTTGCAGGGCAGGTCACGCAGCAGCGTGGCAAGCTCCCGTGCATGCTCCGGCTGATCATTCATTCCCTCAATCACTGTATACTCAATGGTCGCCTTACGTTTGTCCGGCAGGCGGGCAAAGTATCGCTTGGTAGCCGCAAGAAGTTCCGCAATCGGATACTTTTTATTGAGCGGCACCAGCTTGTTACGGAGTTCATCATTCGGGGCATGCAGGGAAATGGCCAGTGAAACATCGGTAACTTCCCCAAGGCGATCCATCGCCGGAACAACACCGGATGTGCTCAGAGTTACCCGACGCTTGGAAATACCATAGGCAAGATCTTCCATCATGAGGTTCATGGCGTCGACTACGTTGTCGAAGTTCAGCAACGGCTCACCCATGCCCATCATGACCACATTAGTAATAGGCCTGTCAGGGCCCGGCTCGAAAGGCATAAAGGCTTTACGCGCAACCCACACCTGGCCAATGACCTCCGCAGCAGTCAGGTTGCGGTTGAAGCCCCGCTTGCCAGTAGAACAGAACGTACAATCGAGACTGCAGCCGATCTGTGACGAAACGCAGAGGGTGCCACGTTCGCCATCCGGAATGAGGACCGTTTCGACGTTGTTGCCATTGTCCATGCGCATGACCCATTTACGGGTGCCATCCTTCGAGGTTTCGTCATACACCACTTCTGGACCGCGAATTTCAGCAACTGCTTTGAGTTTTTCCCGCAGGGCCTTACTCATATTGGTCATTTGATCGAAGTCATCGGCGCCACGCTGATGAATCCACTGCAATACCTGGGTGGCACGAAAACGCTTCTCCCCGAGGGATTCGAAGAAAGCCTCAAGTTTTGCTTTCGGCATCCCGAGAAGATTGGTTTTTTCAGCGGCCGCTGTCATTTCATAACCTCGATCAGATAACCAATACGGAGGCGATCAACGATCGCCTCCGATCAACGCAAATCAGCCGCGCGGGCAAATTTCGTTGTCATTAAAGAAATATGCAATCTCGCGCTCGGCAGAAGCCGCGGAATCTGAACCGTGGACGGCATTTGCATCAATTGAAGACGCGAAATCGGCGCGGATAGTACCTGCTTCGGCTTCTTTCGGGTTGGTTGCACCCATCAGGTCGCGGTTTTTAAGAATCGCGCCCTCGCCTTCCAGAACCTGAACAACAACCGGGCCAGAGGTCATGAAGGCAACCAGGTCGTTAAAGAACGGACGCTCTTTGTGCTCGGCGTAGAAGCCTTCTGCCTGCTCCTGGGTCAGGTGCATCATTTTGGCAGCAACAATGTTCAGACCAGCCTTTTCAAAGCGACTGTAGATTTCACCGATCACGTTCTTTGCTACCGCGTCGGGCTTGATAATCGAGAGCGTGCGCTCATTTGCCATGGTCTTTCTCCAGTTAGGTTCAGGTTAAAATTCTGGCCTGCGATTATACGCAGTCCGGGGCCAACTGCCTACCGCACTGCACGAAGGCGACTAACAACATCAACAATTTGCGAGCTGGCAAAGGCGATGTCCTCTGTAGTTGTGAACCTCCCGAACGAAAACCGCAGTGCTCTATGGGCCTGATCATCACTCAAGCCAATCCCTCGCAGTACATAAGACGGCTCAATTGTGGCCGACGCACAGGCAGAACCCGAGGAAACCGCAAGTTCCCTGAGCCCCAACATGAGTGATTCAGCCTCTATCCCGTCAAAGGACAGATTCAGGATACCCGGCACCCGGTGATCCCTGCTGCCATTAAAAGAGACACCTTCAAGCCCCTCCAGGCCAACCAGAAAGGATTCACGCAAGCTCTCAAGATTGGCTATCTCAGCTTCCAGGTTCTCCTGAACCAGCGAAAAGGCCTTACCCATACCTACGATCTGGTGAGTCGGCAAAGTACCGGAACGCATTCCCCTCTCGTGCCCGCCACCATGAATCTGAGCTTCAATTCGAACATCAGGCGAGCGACGGACGTAGAGTGCACCTACGCCTTTCGGCCCATACACCTTATGGCCGGACAGGGCCATCAGATCCACCGGCATCTGACTTACATCAACCGGCATTTTACCCGGGGCCTGGGCAGCGTCCACGTGGAAAAGTATCCCCCGCTCACGCAACAACTGGCCAATTTCCGCAACATCGGTGACACAACCCAGCTCGTTATTCACAAGCATCAGGCTAACCAGGACGGTGTTTTCGCGTAGCTCGCTCAAAACCTGGTCTGCACTTATCCGCCCTTCCGGGTCAGGAGACAGCCACGTCACATCGACACCATGCTTTTCGAGCCATTTGCAGGTATCGAGAACGGCTTTGTGCTCGATGCTCGAGGTGATGACATGGACATCAGTACGGCCAGCCACAGCACCTTTAATGGCAAGGTTGTCAGATTCGGTCGCTCCAGAGGTCCAGACGATCTCCCTGGGGTCAGCATGGATCAGACTTGCAACCTGACGGCGAGCACTTTCGACAGCGGCCTCCGCCTGCCACCCAAAAGCATGGGATCGCGATGCGGGGTTGCCAAAAATGCCATCAGGAGTGAGGTATTTGACCATTTCTTCAGCGACGGACGGATCAACGGGCGTCGTCGCCGCATAATCCATGTATACGGGCTTTTTCATGATGATAAGGAGTTTTGTTTCAGGCCGGCGCCTGATCGGACAGGCGTTCGGTATTAATCGTTTCAGAACCGCTGTCCGATTGACGGCGGTTCTGGCGGTCCGCAACCTGGCGGATTTCGTGTTTCGTCATCAGGTCACCAAGACTGATTTCACTCAGAAACTGATGAATCTGATCACTCAGGTCAGACCACAGGTGGTGGGTAAGGCACTTCTCACCTTTCTGACAGTCGCCCTTGTTGCCGCATCGCGTGGTATCCAGAGATTCACTGACGGCGTCCACGACTTCCGCTATGTAAACCTCTTCCGCGTCACGACTCAAACGGTAGCCGCCACCGGGCCCTCGGATGCTGACCACAAGTTTCTGTCGGCGAAGGCGGGAGAAAAGCTGCTCCAGATAGGAAAGTGAAATTTCCTGCCGGGCTGAAATCTCAGCAAGACTCACCGGCCCCTGGTCTCCATGCAGAGCCAGGTCCAGCATTGCCGTGACGGCGTAGCGGCCTTTGGTGGTCAACTTCATAACATCAGCCCCGTGATGGGATTGAATCTAGATTCACAGCAGCGAGTATGAATTGACCTACTAATTCAGTCAAGTATTCAGCCCCGCGTCTCTTCGCTCTCATCGCGAACGCAGTCAAAATCCTCTTCATGAAGCGGCGGAAGCTCACCATTCTGGTATTCGCTGTTAACCTTGCGAAGAGCCCGACACATATTCTCAATACGATCATCAACAGCGTGCATATGATCCAGAAGGGAACGCATGGCACGGGCAACAGGGTCCGGCATCTCCTCGGTTACACCATAGGCATCGAATCCCATTCGCTCTTCCATCTCTTTGCGGCGAACGTCGTCTTCGTTCTTGGATTTTACGATGATCCGTCCCGGAATACCGACCACTGTTGCACCAGCCGGAACGGCTTTGGTAACGACAGAATTTGACCCTATTTTGGCACCCTCACCGACGTCGAACGGGCCGAGAATCTTGGCACCCGCGCCTACCACCACGCTATCACCGATCGTTGGGTGACGCTTGCCCTGGTTCCAGCTGGTCCCGCCCAGAGTAACGCCCTGGTAGAGGGTAACATCATCGCCAATGATGGTGGTTTCGCCGATCACGACGCCCATCCCGTGGTCAATAAAGAAACGACGCCCGATAGTCGCGCCGGGATGAATCTCGATACCGGTCAGCCACCGGGCAATGGTGGAGATGGTACGAGCAAGCCATTTCAATCCCAGACTCCACAGCCAGTGAGAAAACCGGTGAAATAGCAGGGCATGAAGCCCGGGGTAATTGGTCAGAACCTCAAACGTATTTCTGGCAGCCGGATCCCGGTGAAAAACGCTCTTAATGTCTTCCCTCAAACGCTCAAACATGGCCATCTTCCTGTCCCGTCGCCTTAACATCGGCCTCAGCGGATTTACTTTTGCCTTTGACTCCAACCGCTTTCTGTACTGCGGTCAGTATGCCCCTGAGGATATTAATTTCCATCTGATCCAGTCTCGCGCGCTGAAAAAGACGCCGCAAACGGGTCATCAGCTGGCGCGGGTTTTCCTTTCGATGAAAATCTACATCCACCAGCACCTGTTCGAGATGCCCGAAAAAGCCCTCAACGTCGTTAACGGGAGCGGGAGGTACATCCCAGCCCGGGTCTCCCGGAGCCGTCATAGGTTTTAAGTATGGGCTCCCTTCCCCACCTTCAAGACTGCGGAGGTAATGCATTCTTAACTCATAGCACATTACCTGAACCGCCATGGCAAGATTCAGGGAACTGTAATCAGGATTTGAAGGTATGTGAATGTGGTAATGGCAACGCTGAAGCTCCTCGTTACTCAGCCCGTGATTTTCCCTGCCGAACACCAGTGCAACAGTTCCTTTTTCAGCGTTATCACAGGCCGCGCCAGCGGCTTCCGGGGGCGGAATAACCGGCCAGGGCACCTTGCGCCCACGGGCACTCGTACCCATCACGAGCAAGCAACCGTCCAACGCTTCATCCAGGGATGACACGACACTGGCCCGATCCAGAATATCCGACGCCCCTGCAGACCGGGCATAAGAGGCCTCGTCCGGGAAAGAGTTCGGCTTTACCAGCCAGAGGTTACCAAGCCCCATGTTCTTCATGGCACGAGCCACTGCACCAATGTTACCCGAGTGGGACGTCTCAACCAGAACGATACGGATCTGATCCAGGAATGTGTCAGTGGCTCCCAGAGGAAGTGCCGGTTTATGCATCGTGAACAGGTCCAAGCTGAGTGAATAAGATCGCGTATCATATCAGAAACGGAAGCCGTCCCGCCCGTCCGGAGATGCCGTAATCCTTTGGTGTCCGTGGTATTGCTGAGTCAAAAAACATACAAGCGGGAGTGAACTTTTGCTATGATACCCGCCCTTCACACACCCGGATAATGAACACTCAGATGCAACCAGCTATTAAAATGGCCCTTCGCGTCGCGCGTCAGGGGTCCGACTACCTGAAAGCCCACTTCGAGCGCCAGGAGCCCACCGGCAAGGACGACGCAGAACGCCGCCGTCAGCTGGATCGGGTTGAGCAGTCTATTTACGACAACTTTTCCGAGCAGCTCGAAAAGGCCTACAAGGACCACAGCATCGCTCCCCTGAATGATGCGGATGCCGGCACCAGTGAGAAAAGCTGGCATATTTTCCCCGTTCTCGGGCGCGAAAACTTCCTGAGAGGCATACCCGAATTTGCCCTCGCACTTGCCCAGAAAAAAAACAACCGAACAGAGAATCTCCTGATCGTAAATCCGGTGACGGGCGAAGAGTATTCCGCCAGTCGCGGCCATGGCGCGGCGCTCAACAGCCGCCGGGTACGTGCTTCGGAAGTCAAGCACACCGAGCAAGCCGCCATTTCCACCAACCTTCTGGACCAGGCCCGCAAAAGCGAGGATTCGCTACTGTGGGGTGAAATGGCATCGGTTCTCGCCCGTGAATCCGCCATGTTCCGTACGTCCGGATGCGTGGTTCTGGACATAGCCCGGGTATCTTCAGGCAGTCTCGATGCTGCCGTCATCTTCCGCCCGGAAGTTACCGATATGGACCTCGGCGTTACTCTGGCGATGGAGTCTGGTGCACTAACCGGCGATTTTTCCGGCAACCCTGCAACCGGTAATGCCCGCCAGCTGGTTGTGGCCAACCCCAAGCTTTTCCGGGAAGTCCTCAAGGTACTGCACCCGTTCCGGGGCCGCCTGCCCCGCTGAGCGGCCGCTGCCTGTCGGCCACAAAAAAACCGCCATCCCGAGGGAGTGGCGGTTTTTTTCGGCTTGAAGATAACTTACATCCGGTTCAGCCACTCAGGCGGCTGCTCCTCTTCCTCACCATTGGCGATACCTTCTTTCGCCGGAAGCATCAGGTCCTCACGCGAAACACCAAACGCAATCAACAAGCTTGCCGATACGTAGATGGACGAATAGGTACCCACAACAACACCGATAATCAGTGCCAGCGAAAAGTTGTTAATGGCCTCACCACCAAACAGATAGAGGGCAAACAGAACAACGAGTGTCGTACCGGAGGTGTTGATCGTCCGGCTGATAGTCTGATGAATCGAAGTATTGATAATGTCCCAGGAATCACCAACCCGCATCTTGCGAAAGTTTTCCCTGATCCTGTCCGAGACCACGATGGTATCGTTCAGGGAGTAACCAATAACCGCAAGCAGCGCCGCCAGGACCGTGAGATCGAACGTCCACTGGAACAGGGCAAAGCACCCAAGAACAATGATGACGTCGTGGGCCAGCGGCAATACCGATGCGATACCGAACTTGAACTGGAACCGCATACCTACGTAAATCAGAACGACCGCGAGGGCAAGCAGCAAGCCGAGGCCGCTGTCTTCCCGCAGCTCTTCCCCAACCTGAGAACCGATAAACTCGGAGCTGATCAGCTCAAGATCGGCGCCTCCGGCTGTCAGTGCCTGAGTTACCTCCTCACCCAACTGATCATTGCCGGCCTCCGCAAGCCGGACCAGGACCGTCGTATCCGAACCAAAATTCTGAACCGAGAACTGTTCATAGCCAGCCGCGTCCAGAGTGGAACGTATTTCCTGGAGGGCCGGCGCCTCGGCGTATTCAAACTCGACCGACGTGCCGCCCGTAAAGTCCATGCCCAGGTTAAGACCGCGCACTGCGAGCAGCACGACGGACGTAACCAGAAGCGCAATTGAGAGGACAGATGCAATCTTCCTCAAACCCATGAAATCAAATGGTTTCTTCTCGTGTTCAGACATTTGCCAGCTTCCTTCCGATCGACAGCTTCTCGATCTTTCGACCGCCATAAACAAGGTTCACGATACTGCGACTGACCATCAACCCGGAGAACATCGAGGTAAGAATGCCCAGACACAGGGTTACTGCAAAGCCCTTAACCGGACCGGAGCCCATGGCGAAAAGGATCACCGCGACAAGCAGGGTTGTAATGTTGGCATCAAAAATAGACACAAACGCACGGGAATAACCGGAGTTTATTGCAGTCTGCGGCGGAACGCCGGCCCTGAGCTCTTCTCTTATTCGCTCAAAGATAAGTACGTTGGCATCTACTGCCATACCTACCGTGAGAACGATACCGGCGATACCCGGCAAGGTCAGGGTTGCAGAGAGAATAGACATACAGGCAATCAGCAACATCAGGTTAAGTGTCAACGCGACGTTGGCGATCAGACCAAAGCCCCGGTAATAGACCAGCATGTAAACAAGGACCAGGACAAAACCCAGCAACACCGACATCATACCGGCATCGATGTTTTTCTGGCCGAGGCTCGGACCGATCGTACGCTCCTGAACAAAGTACATGGGTGCTGCCAGGGCACCCGCACGCAGCAACAGTGCCAGCTCAGCCGCCTCGGGAATCGAATCGAGACCGGTAATACGGAAGCTGCTGCCCAGTGCGGATTGAACGGTCGCCAGACTGATAATGCCCTTTTCAACCACCCGCTTGTCTACCGAGGTCATCTCACCATCGACCATGCGGTTTTCGGTTTCCGTACGGAACTCGATGAACAGAACCGCCATACGACGGCCGATTGCATTTCGGGTCGCACGGTTCATCTGATCACCGCCGACAGAGTCCATGGTGATACTTACCTGTGGCTGACCGTTCTCGTCGAACGCCTGCTGGGCATTGGCAACGTTGTTACCAGTCGTGATGACGTCACGCTCCAGACGGGCGGATCGCTGGGGGTTGTCACGGAAACTGAACTCCTCAACCTCCCCGGCCGATGCGTCCTGAGGAGCCTCAAGCCGGAACTCCAGGTTCGCTGTGGCGCCCAGAACCCGCTTGGCCTGTGCGGTGTCCTGCACACCCGGCAATTCGACGATAATCCGGTCAGCACCCTGGCGCTGAACCAGCGGCTCTGCGACACCCAGTTCATTGACACGATTACGGATAGTCGTCAGGTTTTGCTCAAGTGCGTATTCCTGAATTGACCTCACTTCCGCTTCGGACAGAGACAGGACAATCTGACGCTCTTCACCTTCGGTGCGCTCATCCATCAGAAACTGGTTGTACTGGTCACGGATGAGATCGAAGGCCTCGGCACGAGACTCCACGTCGCGGAAACTGAGGACGATCTCGCGCTGCCCTTCAACATCGCCGCCACGATAGCGAATCCGCTCATCACGGAGCTCACGCTTAATCTGACCAGACAGTGCCTCGAGGCGCTGACTGACTGCAGTCTCCATATCCACTTCCAACAGGAAGTGCACACCGCCACGCAGGTCCAGGCCAAGTTTCATTGGGCCGGCACCGAGACTCTTCAGCCAATCCGGTGTAGAGGGGGCCATATTCAGGGCTACAAGGTAGTCGTTACCGAGCACGGACTGCACCGCGGGACGAGCCTGAAGCTGGTCTTCTGCGGTGGTAAGGCGAATCAGGGCATCCCGATCCTGAAGCGTACTGCTTTTAACCTCGACACCCTCTGATTCCAGAGCCTTGACCGCTCGATCCAGAGTACCTGCATTTACTTCGGTGCTGCTTCGGGCACCGGTAATCTGAATGGCGTAATCGTCAGGGAAAAGGTTGGGCAAAGCGTAGATAAACCCGATCAGAAGTGCGACCAGGATAACTAGGTTTTTCCAGAGAGGATACTTGTTCAGCATGGGATCCCTTTTAGCCGGCCAAAGGCCGGCCTTGGTGTTTCAGCCAGAAAGAATCAAACCGTCGGGTTACGGCCTCCGGCTCAGATGTCCTTCAGAGTACCTTTTGGCAGAGCTGCAGCGACGGCAACCTTCTGCACCTTGATTTCAACATTGTCAGCGATTTCAACAGCGATGAAGTCGTCGGTTACTTTGGTGATCTTTCCAGCAACGCCGCCGGAAGTGACGATCTCGTCACCCTTGTTCAGGCCCGACATCAGCGCTTTGTGCTCCTTGGCGCGTTTGGACTGTGGGCGCCAGATCAGGAAGTAAAAAATCAGGATGAAACCGGCAAAGAAGATCACCTGACCCATCACACCCATACCCTGGGCAGCAGGGTCCTGCGCCATGGCCAGTGCGGGCATCATCGCCATCAAACCGGCTACGAGCAATTTAATCGATTTCATTTAATATCTCCGTTGGTTAAGCAATTAGTTCAGTCAGTGCTCAGCGGCGGGACTGCCTCGCCGCGAAGAGCATAGAAGTCGATTACAAAGTCCGACAATGTACCTGCTTCAATGGCCCCACGCAATCCGGCCATGAGGTTCTGATAGAACCGCAGGTTATGGATTGTATTCAACTGCGACCCCAGCATTTCTCCACACTTATCCAGATGATGCAGATAACTTCTCGAAAAGTTCTTACAAGTGTAACAGTCGCAGCGCTCGTCAAGAGGCGAGGTATCATGGCGATGGCGGGCATTGCGGATCTTGACGATTCCGGTCGACGTGAACAGGTAGCCATTCCGTGCATTACGGGTCGGCATGACACAGTCGAACATATCCACACCACGACGGACCGCCTCAACGATATCTTCCGGCCGGCCGACGCCCATCAGATAGCGTGGTTTATCTTCCGGCATCTTCGGCGGAAGATGATCCAGAATCCGGATCATATCCTCTTTCGGCTCGCCAACGGAAAGGCCACCGATGGCGTAACCATCAAATCCGATTTCCGTCAGCCCTTCCAGTGAGCGCTCACGAAGGTTCTCGTACATGCCACCCTGAACGATCCCGAATAATGCCGCAGGGTTGCCTTCGTGGGCGTTTTTACTGCGCTCGGCCCAGCGCAACGAAAGCTCCATGGAATCCTCCGCCTGGCGTTCGGTGGCCGGGTAAGGCGTGCACTCATCGAAGATCATGACAATGTCCGAACCCAGATCACGCTGCACCTGGATCGCAATCTCGGGCGACAGCTTGACTGGCGAACCATCGATGGGAGAACGGAAGGTTACATCCTCCTCAGTAATTTTTCGCATCTCGCCAAGGCTGAATACCTGGAAACCGCCAGAGTCCGTCAGGATTGGCCCTTTCCACTGGGTGAAGTCATGGAGATCTCCATGGGCTTTGACCACCTCGGTGCCTGGGCGAAGCATCAGATGAAAGGTGTTACCCAGAATTATCTCGGCACCAATTTCTTCGATATCGCGGGGCAGCATGCCCTTGACCGTGCCGTAAGTGCCAACCGGCATGAATGCAGGCGTTTCCACCGTGCCACGAGGAAAGGTCAGCCGGCCACGACGGGCGCGCCCGTCTTCTCCAAGCTTTTCAAATGACATGAAACAGGACTGGGTCACACAGCCTCCCCGGCGTTATCTTGCGTGGAATCGGTGGTGGTTTCGGAGGGACCCAGCAGCATTCCCCTGCTTGGTTCCTGACCGGTAATAAACATGGCGTCTCCATAACTGAAGAACCGGTATTGTTCTGCGACGGCCTCCCGGTAGGCATTCATCACACTCTCATAGCCGGCGAATGCGCTCACCAGCATGATCAGCGTGGACTCGGGCAAGTGGAAGTTCGTCAACAGGACATCGACCGTTTCAAAGCGGTATCCCGGACTGATGAATATGTCTGTCTCACCGCGAAATGCCCGCAGGCGGCCTCCCCTGCTAGCCGACTCGAGGGAGCGTACAGAGGTGGTACCGACTGCAATAACGCGGCCACCGCGCGATCTGGTGCGCTCGACGGCATCCACGGTTTCCTGGGGAACATGCACCACTTCACTGTGCATGACATGATCTTCGATCCGGTCAACACGAACCGGCTGAAACGTCCCGGCACCAACATGGAGTGTCACGAAAGTGGTTTCAACGTCCATTTCCCGGAGTGTTTCAAAAAGCTTCTCATCAAAGTGCAAACCTGCCGTGGGCGCTGCAACAGCGCCTGCCTCTCTCGCATAGACCGTCTGGTACCGCTCACGATCTGAACTTTCGTCAGGGCGATCCACATATGGTGGCAACGGCATATGCCCGATGCGCTCGAGTACTTCAAGCACGGGCTCGGCGGCTTCGCAGACAAGATGAAACAAAGCCGCGTCCCGACCAGTCATTCGCATGGCCGTGCCGTCTTCAAGGATGACTTTTTGACCATCCTTGAGTGCTTTTGACGCACGAACATGGGCAATAATCGTATGCTCGCCGGTCACTCTCTCGACCAGGATTTCGACCTGCCCTCCGGTTTCTTTCTTCCCGAACAAGCGGGCAGGAATTACACGGGTGTCATTAAAGACCAGCAGATCGCCAGGCTGGAGCAACCCGGGAAGGCTCGAGAACTCTCGGTGCATGGCTTCGCCGGACAGCCCGTCCAGACATAGCAGACGGGATGCCGTGCGTTCCCGGAGGGGATATCGTGCGATCAGCTCGTCCGGCAGATCAAAGTAAAAATCAGAGACGTTCATAGAAAGGGGTGTCTAGGCGCGACGGCACTTGTGTAAAAAGAATGCGGAATTTACCACGGAATGCGTCTCGCCTGAACAGCAAGATCATTTATTCTGGTTCTGGACTTCGTTTTGCCGTTCCAATGAAGAGGTAATTGCTGTGCAATTTCCGATAAGAACCCGGAGACGTTACGTTCTGAACGGAAATTACCAGCCCCTGATAAACCGGAGAGGTGAACCGGGTAGTCAGGCCCAGATATGCACCATCGCGCTCTGGGGTGATAGCCTCCTGCTGCCAGACGGGCCTGCTGGAATCGGTATCAAATTGAAGAGAACAATTTGCGCGAGCGAACAGCGAAGTTATAAAGAGAGGGGTGCCTTTCAGGTAATGGTAGCGGCGGGCGGACTCGAACCGCCACGGGTTTTACCCCAACGGATTTTGAATCCGTCGTGTCTACCAATTTCACCACGCCGCCATCGGAAAGTGGAGGGGATTATACTGAGCTTGTTCGCGAAAGCAATATGGTCAGCGGACAGATCTGCCTGCTGCTTCAAATATTCAGAGCCTGTCAAACAGGGACAGCTGGGACACCTGTGCAAAAGACTGCTGCGCGGCCTGCAGGACAAAGCTCTGGAAGCTCAGATTACTGATCGCCTCGGCGTAGTCCAGATCCTGCAATTCTGAACGAATTTCATTGGTATACACCGATGAGTCGTCCAGAAAAGTCCTGGTGGACTCCACAGCATTCATCCTTCCGCCAAGCTCCGTTTGCTTCAGGATGATACTTTCCTGGGCGCTGTCGAGGTTAATGAGGGATTCAGCGATCAGGTCATCGAATTCAGCGGCTCCCTGAGCGCTGGTCTTCCCGATGGACTCAAGGCCTGCAATCAGGTTTTCGATGGTTCCGAAAACCGATTGTTTTTCATTGATCTTCAGCGTGAATACGTCACCTGCCCCCGGGACTGCGTCGCTGATAGACACTTCAACACCTGCAACTACAAACGGTTCACCAGTCTGATAGGTTGCCGGATCAACCGTCAGGATATCCCCTTCACTGTCCGTCGCGAGGATGTTTCCGCCGGCTTGAATTTCAACAGTGATGTCATCCGGAAACGAATTCGGGTACTCAGCCTTTAACGAAGCCTCATTAACCACGGACACACCTGAAATGTAGGCATCAGTGGTGTTCACTGTTGTATGCTCACCCGTCACGGCGGCCGGAACATTTACAAAAATGCCTTTGCCATGATCGCTGATCGGTACGGTAACACCATCATCAATTTCCAGAACGCGTTGGCCCTCATCCCCCTGATACTGCCAACTGCCGGTAGCATCCTGCTGGAAGGCCTGTATTGCCCCCTGGAAACCGCTGAAAATATATTCCCCGGATGCATCGCGAGTGTTGGCAACGTTTGCCAGCTGCCCCAGGCGTTCTCTCAACTCCGACGATATTGAGCGACGGTCATTCGCTGTCAGTGAACCGTTACCTGCCTGCACCGTGAGCTCACGAACCCGCTGAATAATATCGACTGAGCTTTCCAGCGTGCTTTCTTCCTGATTAAGCCGGTTATCCGCGAGGTCCACATTACGCTGATAGGTTTCGACACGCGCCAGCTCCTGGTCCAGCTTAAGAATCCTGGCAGCAGCCACAGGGTCATCAGACGGCTTGTTTACCCTCTTGCCCGTTGATATCTGTTGCTGGGTATTATTCAGGTTGGTGTTAAGTTCCTGCAGGCGATTAATACCGCCGGAAAAAATCTGTTGTGATGAAATTCGGATCATCTCACATCACCTCACGCTGCCATCTCGACCGTTACCCGTCCCATTATCGGAAACTCTGTAACAGCGTATTGAATAAATCCTGGGCCACCGACATAACCTGCGCCGATGCGTTATAAGCCGCCTGATACTGGATCAACTTGCCGGCCTCCTCATCAAGGTTTACACCGGATACAGCCTCCCGTTGATTGGTGGACTGCTCCAGGAGCGTTTTACCCGCATCCATATCGAGTTGACTCTGGCGGGTTGCGACGCCGATATCCTCGACCAGCCCGGCATAGCCCTCGGTGAAACTCTGGTTGCCGTTATTCAGGGTATTCGCGGTACCCAGCGCGGCAAGCAGCTCCGCGTTACGGTTATCGGAAACACCGTTGGTGTTGTAGTCAATAGTGAACGTGTCACCCACAGCAGGCTGACCTGTCACTCTGAACTGAAAGCCCTGATAAGCAGCACCGCTGGCAGGGTCTTCGCTGAATAATTCATTCACCTGTCCTGCAGTGTAGGGCTGGTTTGCCGCGCCAATCGCAGTGCCGGAGGAATCCGTCACAGTAAAAGTCAGACCGGTGGGACCGCCGGAAGCAAAGGACACCGTCAGGGGCCCGTTACTCAATTCCCCCGACGTCTGAAACCCTGGCAAGAGTGAGTTGGTGAACGGGTTTTTCACGTTCAGCATCGTGCCCTGATCAATCGCCCCGGTCCCGATATTCTGATCCCCGGTTGATGCCCGCACGGGACTGGCGAACGCAAGATCCTCTTCACGATCAACCACAAGCCCGATAGCCTCTGCCGCATTCCGGCTTGGCTGGATCAGATATTTATCGCCCGCATTAAAGGTGCCTCCTTCAATGCGGATGTTAAACCCGGGCATGGATATCTCGGACTGAACCGGGTCTGGCAACCGACCCTGATTGACGGTTTCACCGGTAGCCTTGTCAATAAGTTCGAAGCTGCCGCCATCACCACTGAACTGAAGCGTGTAGCTGCCTGCCGCGAGTTTCGCACTATCGGTTATCTCCACCGCCAGTTGGCCGTTCTGGGGAACCTGATTATTGCTGTTCGCAATCACCCGACTCCGTTGCACGGCCTCGGAGTTAATGTCCTTGAAGAACAACCCGCCCAGATCGCCCTCCAGATCCATACCAATTTCATGCTGATGGTTCATGGTTGCCGACAAGGCAATAGCTATTCTGCCGAGCTCATCAAATGCTGGCTTGAGTGCCTCATTGTCAAAACGAAGCAGCCCACCAAGCTTGCCGCCACTGATCTGCTCGTTCACATTGAGCGTGCGCCCACCATTGCTCAACGTAAACTCAAGACGTGTGGGGTCCTCCGCACTCTCTCGGGTGCCAAACTGGGCAGCGTTACTGCCCACTACCAGAGACTGCCCATTGGTCAGCGAAACGTTAACCTGGCTGCCGTCTGCCGGCGACACCTTGATATTGACCAGTTCCGCTAACTGCCTGAGTTTCTCATCACGCTTGTCCAGCAACTCATTCGGCATCTTCCCCTGAGCAATGCCAGGGGATTCCGAGATCGCCAGATTCAGTTCGGCAATGCTCTTGAGCAATGTATTGGCGTCCTTGACACCCTGCTCCATCTGGGTTTTGACCGATTCACGCTGCTGGATGAACTCCTGATTCAGTCCCTGGAATCGATTAACAATTTGCTGGGCTTCGCTCAACACCAGTTGCCGCTGAGGCAGAGAGGTTGGGTCCTCGGCAGCATTCTGAAGGCTGGCAAAGAAATTGTTCAGGGCATTACTCAACCCGGTATTCTCTCCGCCCAGGAGGTTATCAAGCCTCGTCAACTCGGAATTCAGTGTTTCCTGTTCACCGTAGAGGGTGCTGTCTTCCCTGACCTGTTGCACAAGGTATTCGTTGGCCAGACGACGAATATTTTCAATACTGACACCGCTTCCGATAGTGCCAGCACCGGTGCGCTGCCCTTCCTGGGTTTCAAACTGGACTTCCTGGCGGCTATAACCCGGAGTGTTAGCGTTGGTAATATTGTTTCCGGTGGTATTCAGCGCCGCCTGATGACTCAGGACGCCGGTCAGACCAATACCTATCAGCCCTGCCATAACAGTTACTCCTTAGTCCCTTCACTGCCCAGAGACAGCGTCATCAATGAGTCACGATTCATGATCTGGCGGATCTTTTGACCATAGTCGGGATCGGTCGCATAACCTGCCTGCTGAAGCTTGTCCGCAAAGACTTCGGGCTGATCAGCAACCGAGAGAACATCCCGGTAACGTGGGTTCGATTCCAGGAAAGAAACATAGTCACGGAAGCTCGATTCGTAGTCCGGGTAGGACCTGAAACTCGCCTGCTCCTTCATGGGCAAACCTTCCCGATATTCTGTCGTGGTGATGGTCACTGCATCCCCCTGCCAGCGGCTGTCAGCCTTGATACCAAACAGGTTAAAGCTCGGCTGGTCTCCATCACCCTTGATCATGTGACGTCCCCAGCCAGTCTCGAGAGCGGCCTGGGCAACCATCAGTTTGGGGTCAATCCCGGCATCAACAGCGATGCGCTCTGCCACTGGCAACAGTTCGCGCACAAAATGCTCCGGCGACTCGAACCGCTCAGGCATGGCTCCTGAAGTTTCGGCCGGCATGGCGACTGCAATACCTGCCACCTCTGTTACCTTTGCAACCTGCTCGGGTAATCGGGGCGACAAGGCCGGCAGGCTGCGATCGTAATCCGCAAGACTTTGCTTGTAGTCCGCCAGCTTTCCTCCCTCGCTGTTCATGCCGGGCATCTGACGGCTTAGCTGCCGGACCAGCGCGTCGGCAAGTCCCGCACCCTGATCTTTCGCCATAGTAAGACTGAGCTGGCTGTCGAACATGTCCCGATAGAATTCCGACTGCTTGCTGTTGAGGTAATTGCCCTCGGCAAATACATCCCCTGCTTTGCGCATGGATTTGAGCATTTCGGACAGGAACAGGCTCTCGAATTGCCGCGCCACTTCCTCAAGCGCCGCCTGCTTGTCCGTACGGGCCTGGGATTTCAGCGCATTCAAGCCGCTGAAATCGGTGTAGACCTGTGCCTGCTGAACCTGGTAGTCCTGCATCATGCCACCTAAATTACAATCAGTTCGGCACGCAAAGCACCGACCTGCTTGAGCGCTTCGAGAACAGCCATAACATCTCCGGGGGCCGCACCAACCTGGTTAACCGCCTGGACAATCTCATTCAGGGTGACGGCAGGCCCGAACTTAAACATCCGTGCCGGGTCTTCGGTAACCGCAATCTGGGTATCCTGCTGCACGGCGGTGTCTCCACCGGCAAAGGGGTTGGGTTGAACCACTTCGGGATTTTCCTGAATGGTGACGGTCAGGTTGCCGTGAGTAACTGCCGCCGGACTGACTTTCACATTCTGGCCAACCACGATGGTGCCGGTGCGGCTGTTGATGACCACCTTGGCCGCATCCTGAGCCGGATCAATCTCAATGTTTTCGAGAATTGAGAGGAAACTCACTCGCTGGGAAGGGTCCCGGGGCGCCCGCACCGAGACCGAAGTCGCATCGTGGGCATAGGCCATGTCAGGGCCAAGATGACCATTAATCGCCTCTACGACCCGCCGGGCTGTTGTGAAATCGGCGCGGAGCAGGTGGAAGGTGATGGTGTCACCTTTCGAAAACGGCGAGGACACCTCACGCTCAATGGTGGCACCGTTTGGAATACGCCCTACGCTCGGAACATTGACGGTGATGCGGGAGCCGTCCTGGCCCTGGGCACCGAAACCACCGACGACAAGACTGCCCTGCGCCATGGCGTAAATATTGTTATCGGCACCCTTCAGCGGCGCCATCAATAAGGTACCACCGCGCAGGCTGTCGGCATTGCCGATGGAAGAAACCGTAATATCAAGTTCCTGACCGGGCTTGGCAAACGGAGGCAGTGTTGCGCTCACGGTTACCGCGGCCACATTGGCCAGGTTGGGGTTGACGCCGTCAGGCAGTGTCACACCAAACTGATTCATCATGTTCCGAAACGTCTGATTGGTGAACGGCGCCTTGTCTCCGGTTCCGTCCAGTCCCACCACAAGACCGTAGCCCACCAGTTGGTTGTTACGAACGCCCTTGATGCGCGCCAGATCTTTCAGGCGGTCAGCCATCACCGGAGCGGCAACAAGTACCATCACCAGCATGGTCGCCAATGCTCTTTTCAAAGTCATAACGGCCACCATTCGCTGTTGAAGAAGCGGGCCATCCAGCCCATCTGATTGGCCTGATCAAAATCCCCGGTACCACCATAGGCAATTCGAGCATCCGCAATGCGGGTCGAGGCCACGGTGTTGTCCGGTTGAATATCCTGGGGACGCACCAGGCCAGTGAGCCGGATGAATTCATCGCCGTTGGTCAGGGACAACCACTTCTCTCCCCTGATACGCAGGACACCATTGGGCAAGACTTCAGTCACAGTAACTGTGATATTGCCTGCCAGGCTGTTGCTCTGATCCGCCTCGGCTGAACCCTCGAAATCCCGCTGCTGATCGATTGATGTGGCAATACCAATGCTGCTTTTCCCGAGAATCGTCGGTTCCGGCAGGGTTATGTCGCTATCCTTGGTGATACTAGTGTCAGCGTTCTTGCTCGCCCGCGTGGACTCTTTCAGGGTGATCGTCAGAACATCCCCGACATTCAGCGCCGTCGTATCGCCATAGAAGTTGTAGTTCCGGGAAGTCTGGAAAATGGCACCGGACTCCGGATCCCTGTGCATCATTGCCTGTGCACGAACCGGGGCATATTCGGGATCATCAGGAACCGCCCGGGGCCGGCTCATGGCTGTGCACCCCTGCAACACAATCAGCAGTCCGACAAGCGCCAGCGTGCCCACTTGCCTGGATTTACCGGTTTGAATGATGCGTTTCATGGCTTAACCAATGTTGTTGGTAATGAACTGGAGCATCTGGTCAGTTGTGGAGACTACCTTCGAGTTCATCTCATAGGCTCGCTGAGTGGTAATCATATTGACCAACTCTTCCACCACTTCCACGTTGGACGCCTCAACCGATCCCTGCTCAATAGATCCAAGGCCCGCGAGCCCTGCCTCACCCTCTGCGGGATCTCCACTTGCATTGGTGGCCTTGAACAGGTTGTTACCGATGGCCTGAAGGCCCTGAGGATTAATGAAATCCGCCAGGGTAATCTGACCCAGGTTGATCGGTGCGGACTGATCATCTGTTACCGCCGTGACCGTGCCGTCCTTGCCGATGGTGACATTGGTCGCGTTGTCAGGGACCGTAATCGCAGGCTCAAGGGCGTAACCATCCGGGTTCACCACATCGCCGTTGGCATTGAGCTGGAACTGGCCATCCCGGGTGTAAGCGATCTGACCATCCGGCAACTGAACCTGGAAGAAGCCCCGGCCATTAACCGCCATATCAAGCGGCTGCTCGGTAATTTGCAGGTTACCCTGGGAAAACTGCTTGGCTGTGCCCACGATCCGCACACCGGTGCCTAATTGAAGCCCTGAGGGCAACTCGGAGTTCTGGGTGCTCAAGCCACCCGGCTGCCGGTTGATCTGATACAGCAAGTCCTGAAAGACCGCACGATCCCGCTTGAAGCCGGTGGTATTGACGTTTGCCAGGTTGTTGGAAATCGTGGACATGTTGGTGTCCTGTGCGCTCAATCCGGTTTTGCTGACCCAAAGTGCTGGATGCATGATTCCTACTCCTTGCCGGAGGCTTTTGTTGCGGCCAGTTTTTGCCGCTTTCAGCCCGCCAGGCTATTGTGTTCAGTCGTTATCAGAGATTCTGCAACAGCCGTGCCGTCGCCTCGGAATTGTCCTTTGCGGTGCTCATGACCTTGACCTGCATTTCGTATTGCCGGGATAACTGGAGGTTGGAAATCATCTCTTCCACGGCATTAACGTTTGAGCTCTCCAGAAACCCGGATGCAACGCGCTGACTGGCATCTGGTGGCTCCGGGCCGTCGATCGCCTGATCAGGCTTGCGGTGCATAAACCCGTCCAGACCTTTCTCCAGGGCACCCGATGGTGGACTCACCAGTTTGAGCCGGTCGACCTCCACCAACTCATCCGGTGCGCCGCCAACAGGAACAATGGACACGGTGCCATCAGCACCAATCTCTACGTTCTCGAACGGGGGAAGCGCAACGGGACCGCCATTGCCAAGCACCGGCTCACCACCGGGCAGGCGCATCAGGCCGTTTACGTCAATCTGGAGACTGCCGGTACGAGTGAAGACCTCTTGGCCCTGATCATTCTGGATAGCCAGCCAACCATCACCCTCTACGGCAACATCGAGTTTCCGACCGGTATCCATCAGTGTGCCAGCGGACAGATCGGTACCCGGCCGTTCAGTCATGGCGTAGGCACGGGTCGGATGATGCTCGCCGTAAACAGGCATGCTGCGGGCCTGGGCAAAGTCTTTCTTGAAGCCTGTGGTACTGACGTTTGCCAGGTTATTGGCATGAGCACGCTGGGCAAGCATATTCTGCTTGGCGCCAGACATACCGATGTATAGGGCTTTGTCCATGGGAAAACTCCTGCCGGAATTTTGACTGTTTCCAGTCTTCCTGCAGGAGTCGTGCCATATTCACATTAGCGGGGATTAGCGGAGGTTGATGATGGTCTGGGTGACCGCATCGGAGGTTTCAATAGTCTTGGCATTGGCCTGATAATTCCGCTGGGCAATGATCAGGTTTACCAGTTCCGCAGACAGATCTACGTTGGACTCTTCTACGGAGCTGGCCTTGATGGAACCCAGGGTTCCGGTATCCGGAGCACCGACAATCGGCTGACCAGACTCAAAAGTCTCAACCCACGATGTGTCACCCACCGGAGAAAGACCGTTGGTATTATTAAACGACGCCAACGCAACCTGACCCAGCGACTGCGATTGCCCGTTGGTATAGCGAGCAAAGAGAACCCCCTGATCCGAAACATCCAGCCCGGATAAGCGGCCTGTAGTGTAGCCATTCTGCCGCTGATTATTCACACCGAACGCAGCGCCATATTGAGTGGTATCACTCAGTCCGATCACAAAAGCGGACGAAGTTGGCGGCTCCGGAATCGGCGTTACTACTGGAGTGCCAGTGGCCGGTGGACCATCAGCACCGTTTGGTTGTCCATCCTCGTCTTTCGGAATCCAGTCCGACACAACAATGTCGCCTGCCGGGTCCCCATTTATGGACTGCAAATCGCCATCCTGATTAAAACGCGCGGTATAGGGCGTTGTATCAGTACCAGCAACCATTTCACCATCTATCTGGACATAGATAGACCATTCGCTGACACCAATACCATTACCGGGCGCCGGCTCCTTTACGAAGAACTGAGTCAGCTCGTGGGAGTTACCCAGACTGTCATAGATAGATGTCGACGTTGCATGGTTGTAAGTACGCTGGTCCAGCGGATTAAACTCATTGGTAATCCGGATCGGCGAGGCAAGAAAAGCCGTTTCAAAATCGTTATCAGCCGTCACTGCGGTCACACTGGCAACAGATCTGTCGGCAGTGGCATTCACTTCCCCAAGGACGGTGGTTGGTCCGGCAGTGGTTGTGCCATCACCAAAACTGTATTCCAGCGTCTCGCCCTGGTTATGGATAACCCTGAGAACGTCATTGCTTCCGGAACCATCATCGACGGCCGATGCGGAAATTGCGGTTTCGCTGGAGTTATTAATTGAGTCAACAAGATCCTGTAACGACGAAATGTTACTTGTATCAATCGTCAACGGAGAGCCATTTACACTAAGGCTGAATGAGAAGTTCGTGGGACCGGCATTAGTGATAAAGGAATTATCAAGCGGGGTCGCGCCGTCAAAGGTAGCGGTCGTTGTGGCGGACGCACTCATTCCCTGGGCATCGTTAATTGCGGCTGCGGCTTCTCGAGCAGTTGTCGCTGCCGTCAGATCAACGCTGTAATCTGCCGTGCCATCATTATACTGAACATCAAATTGTTCACCCTGTATGTCGGCAAATGCCAGTGGCCCGATATCCCGCACCCTCGTTTCCAGCACAGTCTCACGGGAATCAAGATTGAGGTCAGACAACAAACTGGTCGTGCGGCGTGGCGCGAGGTTGTCCGTGGCAATCTGCAAGTCACCTCGAATACCGGACAAATTGCCATTGTCATCAGCAGTGAAGCCCTGTACTCGCATATTCTGGTTGTTTACGACGTAGCCTTCCTTGTCGATACCGAACTGCCCGGCCCGGGAATAGCGAATCTCACCCCCATTGTTGAGGACAAAGAAACCGTCGCCACTGATTGCCATATCAAGACCGCTGTCGGTAAAACTGATATTGCCCTGGCCGAAGGACTGCTTGACGTCCTGAACCCGAACACCATCACCGACAGGACTTGAACCCGCACCCAGAAAACCGCTGGCATACAAATCCCCGAATTGAGCTTTGCTGCCTTTGAAGCCAACGGTACTGGCATTGGCGATATTGTTGCCGGTGACATCGAGATCCACCGATGCTGCCCGGAGGCCACTGAGCCCTGTATTAAACGCCATAATTCACCCCTTGGTCTGACACCGGTATCAATTGATTTGTTTTACGTCGGACAGGGCAATGGACCCCATTCCGGCCAGGTTCAATGTAATTGACCCGTTCTGGCCCAGTGAAACGCTATCGACATTCGCACTGACCATGGTCGATAACTGCTGCGGACCATCCGGGTAGGACGCTTCGGCCACTATCTTGTAGGGCCCCTGCGGCAATGAATTGCCGTTGCCGTCCTGTCCGTCCCAGCTAAAGGACTGCACACCTGCCGGGCTGTTGCCCAGATCAATCTGGCGTACCAGTTCTCCGCTTTGATTCTGAATGGACACTCTCAGCCCACCGGTAGAGGCCGGCACTTCAATCGTGCCGCCAATCTCACCCTCTGCGCCAAGAATGCCGACTCCGGAAGGCGCAAGGACGGTCTTGCCCACCATGGCTGAAGCCTGAAGTGCCTGGGTGGACCGGAACTGACCAACCACATCATCAACCGTGCCCGAGAGTTTCTGCATCTCTTCAAGCGAACTGAACTGCGCCAACTGGGAGATAAACTCGCCATTATCCTGTGGCTCCAGTGGGTTCTGATTCTTGAGCTGGGCCAGCATCAGCTCCATGAACTCATTTTTCCCCAGCTCGTTTTTCCCGCTGGCACCGCTTTGCTGGTCTAGCTGGTACTGGCTCAGAACATCCGGGGCGCCGCTGGTATTGGTTACGCTCATTGTTTGATCCTCACCGTTTTACTGCTGACCAAGGGTCAGGATGCGCTGCATCATGGATTTCGCGGTGTTCATGATGTCGACATTCATCTGAAAGCTCCTGGAAGACGACATCATGTCGGCCATTTCCTCTACCACGTTCACGTTCGGATAGAACACATTGCCGTCTTCGTTCGCCGCCGGGTGGTCAGGCTCATAACGCATCTGCAGCTCAGCAGCGCTTTCCACAACACCCTGAACACGAACCCCAGCACCCGGTCCCTGCTCGCTCTGTAAGCTCAACCCCTGATTATCGGGGTTCAGCATGGACTGCTGGATGGCTGCAAAAACCGGCTTTCGGGCTCGGTACGCTGTTTCTGTACTGGAGCTGGCCGTCTCGGCGTTGGCGATGTTGGACGCCGTGGTATTCAGCCGCAGGGATTGCGCGGTCATGCCGGATCCGGCGATGTCAAAAATGCTGCCCAATGACATGAAATCTCTCCTTCGCTAATCGAGTCGCTGCGACTTATTCGCCCTTCAGGGCCTTGGTAAGACCGGAAAACTTGCTGTTCAGAAACTGGAAGCTGGCCTGGTAATCCATGGCATTACGCATAAACCGGGTCTGTTCCTGCTGAGCATCTACCGTATTGCCGTCAACCGAAGGCTGGTTCGGCACTCGATAAAGCAGCTCAGACTCGGCTGCGCCGGAAGACGTATCCATGTGAGCGTCGTCCGTCTTACTCATCTCAAACCCGCTGACCGACTGCTGGGCACGCTGCATCATTGCCTGGAAATCCACATCCCGTGCTTTGAAGCCCGGGGTATCGGCGTTCGCCATGTTGTTTGCCAGCACCTCAGCCCGCTTTACCCGCGCTTCCAGAGCGTGTTGATGAATCCCCAGCGCCTTATCGAACGAAATCGCCATACTACCTCCCAAAAACTGCACCGTGCTGCCGGTCGAGTTTGCCGGCTGTGCTTTCTGAGAGGGTTAAAGCAAAGCGAATGCCATAATTTGAGAGGCCTTTGAATCCGGGGGCTCCAGAGCTTATTCGCGGAGAAAGTGGCAGGAATTCAACGTATGCAGAGAGCGGAAAGAAAGAAAAGCGGCAAGCTGTTTCCCCCGGCCAGACCGCCGGGGCAAACACATGATAAGTCGACGATTACCCGGGCCAGCGCTGAACGAAGTCACTGACTTCCGGCCGGGGCACCGGGGGTTTTTCGGAGGAGACGGTGCCGGTATACAGGAAAGCGACAACTGACTCCCCTTCCGCAAGACCCAGGCCGCTCCGGACCACCGAATGGTAAGCGACACTGCCGGTTCGCCACATAACGCCGTAACCGGCGTCTTGCAGGGCAAGCTCCAGAAAACTGACGCCGGCCGCTGCCGACATGATCTGTTCGACCTCAGGGACCTTCGGATGTGCTGTTGGCGAGGCAATGGCCACGATTACCATAGGCGCCCTCAAGGGCGACTTTCGCAGCTTCTCTATTTGCCGTTCGTCACTGTTGTTGGGGCAGGTTGAGGCGAACAGATCACCAAGTGCCTCAAGGCCCTCTCCTTCAACAACAAGATAGCGCCAGGGGCGCAAAAGTGCATGATCCGGTGCGCGGGCCGCACAGGCAAAGGCACGGTCCAACGTTTCCCGGTCCGGAGCCGGGGCTTGAAGTCTTGGTTCTGAGACCCGGTTGAGCAGAAAATCGCAAAATACGGTCATATCTTCTCGCTGTGGGATGACATTGGCTGGAATCGGATATTCCTCACATCAATTCCGTGAATTGTGGGTTATACGTAATACTGTTAACCTTTAGTCGTAGCCCGTCTAGCTAAAAATTATAAAAGGATGCGGTAACAGCACCATGAGTGACCAACAGACTTTTAGCAACTTCTCCGAATTCTATCCGTATTATCTGGAAGAGCACAGCGACGTCACCTGCCGTCGGCTGCATTTTACCGGTAGCCTGCTGGTGTTGTTTGTAGCTTTCTGGGCGATTACCTCGGGCAAGCTGGTCTGGCTACTGCTACTTCCGGTCATCGGCTATGGTTTTGCCTGGGTTGGCCACTTCAAGTTTGAAAAAAACCGACCGGCAACGTTCAAGTACCCTCTTTACAGCCTGATGGGCGACTGGGTCATGTTCCGGGACATGCTCATTGGCAGAATCCGTTTCTGATATGATGAGCGCACCCGCAGACCTGCGTAATGCCAGTGCCAGCGCTGGTAAGTCCATGACCCTCGATCACCAGAATAGCCCTGTGGCTATTCCCCCCATGCCTGATTATAACGGCCGGATACTTGCCTACACTGCGACTGCCGCAATTATTGTTTCCGGCGTTCTGCAAGGTGTTTTTCATCAGTGGTTGTTGTGGCTGGTTGCTGGCGCTCTAACCTGGCCACACATTGTTCATGTTGTCACGCGCCGGACGTTCCTCAGGCAATCCGTACGCATCCGACAGAAGATGCTGTTGGTCGACTGTATCATCGGAGGCGCCTTCATCGGGTGCATCGGCCTGGTCGCTATTCCCTCGGTATCCGTGGTTGTCATGCTCATGTTCAGTTGTCTGATTGTCGGAGGCATCCGCCAGTGGCTGCTCGGAACCGGATTCATGGCGGCAGGAACCGCTGCAGCGGTAGCGGTGACAGGCTCTGCAGACGCTTTCCAGTCGCCACTGCTGACCAGCATTCTTGCCATTGTCTCCACCGGCCTCTACATCTGCGTTACCGCCTTCTACTCGCACCAGCAGGCCCGTGCGCTTATGCTGGCAAAAACCCAGATCCAGAACCAGCGCGAACAGTCCATTGCCCTCTCCCACAAGCTCTCGAAATACCTGTCTCCGCAAGTATGGCAGTCGATCTTTACCGGGGAGCGCGACGTACGTCTGGAGACCCAGCGCAAAAAACTGGCGGTATTCTTCTCGGATATCAAGGGGTTTACGGAGTTATCAGAAGAGATGGAGCCGGAAGCTCTGACCGAGCTGCTCAACCATTACTTCAACGAGATGTCGGAGGTGGCGCTGAAATACGGTGGCACCATCGACAAGTTTGTCGGTGATTCGATCATGATCTTTTTTGGCGATCCCACTAGCCGGGGCCAGCGGGAAGATGCATTCGCCTGCGTGTCCATGGCCATCGACATGCGTAAACACATGAAAATCATGCGGCAGAAATGGCGCAGCCAGGGCATCAAGACCCCCCTGGAAATCCGCATGGGTATCAGCACCGGCTACACCACCGTGGGTAACTTCGGCGCCGAAAACCGAATGGATTACACCATTATCGGCAAGGAAGTGAACCTCGCAAGCCGCCTGGAATCCCTGGCTGAGCCCGGGGAGATCCTGATCTCGTACGAGACCTTCTCTCTGATCAAAGATAAAATCATGTGCCGGGACAAGGGAGAAATTACCGTGAAGGGGTTCGGCAGGCCCGTCCCGATTTATGAAGTGGTGGATTTCCGTCGTGACATGGGACCAAACCGCAGTTTCCTTGAGCACGAACACAGCGGGTTCGCCATGTACCTTGATTCCGACAAAATCACCGAGAAAGAACGGAAATCCATTCTGAACGCTCTTGAAGATGCCGCCGACCGCCTGCGGCGGGAAGAAGATGCGTCCTTGCCGGAGGCGGCTGCAACCAAGCCTTATTGACGTATCAGGCGAGGGCCCGCATCGTGGCCGGGCTCAGTGCTCCGCCATGGATTGATATCCAACCCCCCGCGTCGCGTGTAGCGTGCGCACACCATCAGTTTTTCTGGCTGACAGTGGCTCATCAAATCCGTGAATACGGTTTCAACGCAGTGCTCATGAAAATCCTGCTTCTGACGAAAGCTCACGATGTAACGCAACAGACCGGAACGATCAATCGCCGGCCCGGTGTACCTCACCATAACGGTAGCCCAGTCGGGCTGACCAGTGACCGGACAATTGCTCTTGAGCAGATGGGAACATAACTGTTCGGTTACGGTATCACCGGAGGCAGAGAGTGAGTCCGGCGTATAATCATAAACCACCTCACTGACAGGCTCGTCGTCAATCAGTTCGAACCCTGCCGGTCGCCCCACAGCGTCGCCGGATTCATCAACACTGTGCAACTGAATATGAACGGCCGCACCGCAGGCACTGGACAGGTCCCGGGATATAATATCGGCGACCTGCTCTGATGATGAAAAGGTGCTCTGGTTAAACGAATTGAGGTAAAGCTTGAGCGACTTGGACTCAATGATAGACGGCGACGCAGATGGAAAGCGGATCTCGGCCCATCGCACTACCGGAACACCGCCTTGGCGCAACCAGGAAATCTCCCAGGCTTGCCACAGATCCTCACCAAACCAGGGCCAGCGGCCATCAGCAAGCCCGAGCCTGCGCCTATTTTCATCCCGGGCTACGGGAAACAGAAGCTCCGGATCGTAGCGATCCGGATACTCGCTGGATTTGCCCAACGGGGCGTCATGTAGGGCCATATAATTCCTGAGCTCAGTGGCGGATACCCTTCCCGCGCGCCAGCATCCTGAGAGCAATAAAGGCAAGCACGGAAATGAAAACCAGAATCATACCAAGGGAAACGAAAGGATTAACGTCCGATACACCAAGAATGCCATAGCGAAACCCGTTCACCATATACAGGATCGGATTAATCATCGAAACGCCCTGCCAGAATTCAGGCAGCAGGTCGATGCTGTAAAACACCCCTCCCAGATAGGTCAGCGGTGTCAGGACAAACGTTGGGACGATAGAGATATCATCAAATTTGGTAGCCAGCATGGCATTGATAAAACCGCCCAGAGAAAACAGCGCAGAGGTCAGAAACACAGTGGCAACCATCATAGGCAGGTTATGAATAGACAGATTGGTAAACGCCAGCGACAACAGGGTGACAATCAGGCCGATTCCCAGTCCCCGGGCCATGCCACCACACACGTATCCCGCCAGAATGACCCAGTTAGGAACCGGCGATACCAATAATTCCTCAATGCTTCGCTGGAACTTCATTGAGAAGAACGACGACACCACATTGGCATAGGAGTTGGTGATGACAGCCATCATGATCAACCCCGGCACAATAAAGGCCATGTAGTCGAATCCACCCATCTGGCCAATCCGCGAGCCAATCAGGTTACCGAAAATAATGAAGTAGAGCGTCATTGTGACAGCGGGCGGGAGCAGAGTCTGAGCCCAGATCCGTGTGAACCGGCGAATTTCCCTTAGAACGATCGTACTGAATGCGGTCATCAGAGCCTGGGTTTTCATGCCACGCCCTCCAGTCCGTCGCGCGAACCAGCGGCATTTTCCTCCACCATGCGAATAAACAGCTCCTCAAGTCTGTTGGCTTTGGTTCTCATGCTGACCACTTTGATGCCCTGCTGCTCAAGCTGGACAAACACCTGGTTGAGACCCTGGCCTTTCTCGACATCCACTTCCAGTGCGCCCTCACCATCGACGCGGGTAACGAATCCATCCAGTTCCGGCACCGAGGCCAGTGTCGGTTCGGGATCCAGCACGAATGTTTCCACACTCAATTCCTGAAGCAGATCCTTCTTGCTGGTATTTTTAAGAATCTTGCCATGGTCAATGATGGCAATATTACGGCAAAGCGCTTCTGCTTCTTCCAGGTAGTGTGTCGTCAGAATGATAGTCGTGCCGTGTCGGTTTATTTCCTCAAGGAACGTCCACATTGAGCGTCGAAGTTCAATATCCACGCCGGCGGTGGGCTCGTCCAGAATCAGCAGCCTCGGCTCATGCACCAGTGCGCGCGCGATCATAAGACGGCGTTTCATGCCGCCGGAGAGCATCCTGGCAGGCGTATTCCGCTTGTCCCATAGCCCGAGTTTCTTAAGATACTTCTCGGCTGAAACGGACGCCTGTTTTAAAGGAATACCGTAGTAACCAGCCTGCGTTGTCACGATGTCGAAGACTTTTTCGAACTGGTTGAAATTGAATTCCTGCGGAACCACGCCAAGGTTCAGCTTGGCATCCGACAGATGGGTATCAATATCCGAGCCTAATACACGTACCTTTCCGGCCGTCTTGTTGACCAGTGAACAAACAATTCCCAGGGTTGTCGACTTGCCTGCGCCGTTAGGCCCGAGCAGTGCAAAAAAATCCCCTTGAGCGACATCCAGATCAATACCCTTTAGCGCTTCAAAACCATCGCCATAGGTCTTGGTGAGCCCTCTTATTTCAAGTGCATTGGTCATAAAAGATCCTGATTCCATGAAGCAGCCGGTAACGGCAGTCGGGGCTGCCGCACCCTGAAATTTAGAATCCTATTTATTGTGCCAACTGTAATGATTTCAAGGGCTATACCCGGTCAATCCGGCTGGACCAAAAACAGAAAGTGAGACAGGAATCCCGATATGAGCAGGAACCCACCCCTATAATACGGTTACAACAACTTACAAATGGTTCGCTTTGATCAGGTTCTGAGGGCGAGCTGAAACGATGGGAATGTACGACACATCATGAGATCCGTTCACACGATCCGACTGTCACTCACCCTGACCACCCTGGCTCTTTCCGGGTGCTTTGGAGGGGGTGACTCCGGCGGCGACGACTCCAGCGTCGGGCGGCTCAACTATAACGGTTTCAGCGGACTCTCCTACCAGACCGCGAGTCAGGCCGGAACCATCAGCGAACAAGGCGAGTTTCGCTACTACCCCGGCGAAACGCTCAGTTTCCGGGTCGGTAATCTGGCGGTCATTGACGGTGTCCCTGCCCAAAAGTATGTGACTCCGCTCGAGTTTTTTCCCGACGTCCGCTCGGCACTCACAAGCCCTGCGGTGGACGAAGAAGGTCTCAGTACCCATACCATTACAGAACAGCAGTTGCTGGACGATGTCTCACTGATGAATCTCACCCGCTTTCTGATCTCGCTGAACTGGACAGAAAACGTACGGGAGGGCGAGGGCATCGAGATCCGTGACCGGGTAGTGAATCAGCTCAATAAGGCACTTCCGGGTCTGACAGCGCCGATCGACTTCAATGTCAGTGAAGCCGAGTTCACAGCGCTCGGCGACACGCCCTCTCCTGCCAATCAGCTTTTGGCAGCGATCTGCTTCTACCCGGAGGATGACGAACTGTGCGAGGATCCGCCGACCCACGAAGAAATCAGCAACGCGCCGCCCCGCCCCGAAAATGACGATGATCGGGACCCGGACATTGAATACAGCGAAGACTTGCAAGCCAGGCGGGACCGCATACTGGAATCGATCCGGAGCCTGGAAGACATTGATTCGAATGATGCGCAGACTTACCTGACCCGTGAACTGCGAGCGATAAGCACGGCAGTGGCCAACCGCTTCTACCTGGACGAAGATGTCGCCAGCCATAGTGCCAGCGAAACAGAGATCAAAACGGTAACCATCCGTCGTATAGCCGGCAGCCCGGAAGTAGCTGAACTCGAAGCAATAAGCACTCGCCCCGGCGACGTCACAATCCACGCTACCGACTGGCAGGAGGCAGACGTCGAATACTTCGTCTCGGGTGAAGCCGGCGGCGAGTCAGAGCTGCTGCTGAGTTTCCAGCCAGAAAATACCTACCGCTGGGTCCGCAAGCAACTGCGGGTAATTATCCGTTAATCAGCCGGGTAAGGCTCCAACGGGATTCGCCGCCAGTGACATCATAACGGGAAGGATCCAGCCCCCTTGTTCCATGGGGGAGGCACTCACGGATCTGCACCGTTTCCCCGGCTTCCCTGCCCTCGTTGTACCTGGCGAGGTCAATCACTTTGGCCGATTTCAGAGGCTGCCGGTCCACATCTGTCATAACCATTACCCGAGGCCAGAGCCGCCTTTCGGGTGAATGGGAGACAACAATCCCCCGCTGGCCGTCCGTCAGCTCCACAAGGCTGCCTGTGGGGTAAATCCCAATGGACTGGATAAAGTTCTCCACCAGGTCTTCCTGAAACTCAATATTTCTCATTTCATAGAGCAGAGTCACAGCTTTAGCCGGAGTCATTGGTTCCAGGGTGTCACGAGGCTCGACCAGGGATTCAAAAAACTCGGCAATGCCGGCAACCTTCGCCAGCAAGGGAATGCGATCACCGCGAACACCCTCAGGAAAGCCTGAGCCGTTGTGCCGCTCACGATGGCCCTGCACGACACTCAAGACAGCGCGGGATAAACCACACCCATCCAACAACGCAATGCCGCTGGTAACGTATCCACGGTACTGGGCGAATTCGTCGGCATTCAGTTGCCCTTCCCGGTCCAGAATTTCCCGTGGCAGGGTCACCTTGCCCACCTGGGACAACAAACAGCCAAGGCCGAGGTGATTAAGAAGCCCTTCATTCAGGCCAAGGTGGCGACCGCACACCAGTGCCCATACCGATGTGTTCAGTGCGTGGCGATAAATATATTTGTCGTGCTGGCGTGTACGACTGAGCCATAGCAAAGCGTCTGGCTGCCGGATCACACTGCTGACCATTTTGCTTGTAATCTGGGCAATCGGCTTCAGGTCGGCGACACCCCCAAGCCTGGCAGTTTCAAACACGCGGTTGAGTGCTAGCTCGGCATCATCCAGCAGGCGCTGCGAGGCTTTCATTTCCTTTTTAAGGGTCGTCACTGCCTCGTAGCTGACAGGCTCACGAATACTCAGCGGAGGCAGCTGCAGTTCCTGCCGGCCATTACCACGGCGAGCACCATTTCGGCCAAATAGAGGTTTCAGTGACTCTTTGAGCTCTTTCGACTCCCGGATTTCCGCGACATCGATCATCACCCATTTGCAATGGGACGTCAGTGCACGGACATCATCCTGTGATCGAATGTAAAAGCCCTGAATGGGAAAGGGCGTCTGGTGCCAGGGCCTGTCCAGGTCAGACACGAACATGCCCACTTCCAGATCCTGTACCGCAACTTTTCTCTGTTGAACGCCCACAAGCCACCTCTACACATAAACTTTTCGATGGCTACCATTCTGACTGAGTGGCAAAAAGAGTCCATTACAGTTTGGTAGCGCAGAGTAACCCTAAGGCGACAAAACGTAACGCTAATGTTCAACAGGAAACAAAGTGTAGCAGTGTGACAACGATCACACGTCAGGGGCAAAAAGCGTCACTCTGCGTCACATGCCGATTCATCAAATTCCGGCATTTTGGCCCGAAGCGAGCCTCGTGGCGCCTTACGAACATAGACGGTATAAGGAACCGAAGACGCACGGATGTAATCAATGTTACGTTTTTCGTCACCTTCGGCCGCGAACGTCGAGACAGGTTTACATGACACCAGCAGCTCGAGTTTCCCGCCCAGCCCAGCGATACGCGCGCCCTTCTCCGACGGATTCACAGCCATACAGCGTTCTTTATCAGTCAACACAGTTGCTTTGGGTGGGCGAAAATCCAGCCCGGGCTCTCCACAGGCCCGAATACCGTCACCGCATGCACCTGCTTCATCATCTGAACTGTCATGCAGGCGCCAGACCCGCTCACTACACTGGGTTTCCAGCCGTATTGGAGTGGCCATGTCATCGGCAAACCACCACCCCGGATAGTCCGCCGTATTCCACGAAAGCCTTACCTGCCGTGGCTCGCCAGCAGAATTCTCCGCAGGAAACATAGCGTAATGGGAATAATAGGAAGCGCATCCGGACAAAAGAAGAAGAGGCAATAACAGAAGCGAAGGCAGCTTCATATCAATCATCATTCTCGCCAAACTGCAGACCAAATCCGTCATTGGTCTTGCGCACAACCACCATATGAAGCACCGGTGCAGGCACAGGCAAGCCTTGCACCTGCACAGTCACCTGGTCACCAATCTCGGGGTGAAATGGTTCGGTATCGACAACAACAAAAACACCACCATCCGAGATGTCTCTGGTTGAGAGAACAAAATCCCCAAATGTCGGGTGGCCCACCTTAACCTTGGCGCTCATCGCTGTACGGATGTGCTCTCTTCGATCATTCCCAGTCATGTGCGAATTCCACTACTTTTTGCATAGTTTTTATAGTCTTCCGAAGCATAACACCATTTTCATGGAAATATCCCACAGGAGATATTGACTAATAATTGAATACAAATGAGAATGGTTGCCGTTATTAAAGACCCGTGATCAACCACATCGGTCAAATATACTGCAGCGTTGACGAAGGACGACACCATGAGAATGAAACTGACTGCCACCGCGGCAATTGCCCTGAGCGTACTCCCTCTTTCTGCATCCGCAGATGGCGAAGTGAACATCTACTCCTATCGCCAGGCATACCTGCTGGAACCGCTTCTAAACGCGTTTGAGCAAGAAACCGGTATTGAAGGTAATGTGGTATTTGCAAAGCAGGGGTTGGCAGAACGTCTGGAGCGCGAAGGACGGAACAGCCCCGCCGACGTAGTGATGACAGTCGATATCTCCCGTATCAACGAACTGGTTGAGCGTGATCTGGTGCAAGGCGTCGAAAGTGATGTTCTGGAACATAACATCCCGGAAAACCTCCGCCACCCCGAAGGCAAATGGTTTGCACTCACCACTCGCGGCCGCCTCATCTTTACCTCCAAAGAGCGGGTTGAGGAAGGCGAGATCACGACCTACGAGCAACTGGCGGATGACAAGTGGGAAGGCCGTATCTGCACCCGCAGCGGCAAGCACCCTTACAACGTCGCCCTGGTTTCATCCATGATCGCCCATCATGGCGAAGCCGATGCTGAAGAATGGCTGCAGGGTCTTAAAGACAACCTGGCCCGCAAACCCCAGGGCGGTGACCGCGACCAGATCAAGGCCATCGCTGAAGGCGTCTGTGATGTCTCCATCGGTAACAGCTACTACTACGGCAATATGCTGCAGGATGAAAACCAACGGGCGGCAGCGGAGAAGGTTCGCCTGGTATTCCCCAATGCAGATGGCCGTGGAACCCACGTTAATATCAGTGGCATCTCCATGACCAAGAGCGCACCGAACCGCGACAACGCCCTAAAGCTAATGGAGTTCCTGTCTTCCCCGGAAGCCCAGCGTATTTACGCGGAAGCCAATACAGAGTATCCGGCCAACCCTGAAGTCAAGCCATCCGGCCTGGTCGCCCAGTGGGGCGAGATCCACCCTGATGAGCTGTCTCTGCAGAAGATCGCCGACAACCGCAATGCCGCCGTGAAACTGGCGGACCGCGTCGACTACGACGGCGAATAAAGCCTTGGGACCGAAGTTCGTGCCGGCGCGAACTTCGGTCTTTCCTCCTATGTATCACAGTTGTATATGACCCCGGTCATTGCAGGTAGCAGGTGAGCTGACTACAATCGACAGCCTTTCTCATTTCGATTCATAAACAGGAAAGCTATGACCGAGGCCGTTACCAGCGTTGACCCAGGGCTTACCGAGCCCCTGCTGGCAAAACGTACCTCGCGGCGCTGGCTTATCACCGCGGGCCTCATCACAGCTATCGTTGCGCTCCCGGTTCTGTCAGTCATCTTTCTGGCCTTCTTCCCGGAAGAAAACATCTGGCCACACCTGATCGACACCACCCTGCCCCGATACCTGACGACCACGCTGAAGCTGATGCTTGGGGTCGGCGTCCTGACCCTCGTTATCGGTCTTTCAAGCGCCTGGGCTGTCACCATGTGCGAATTCCCGGGCCGGAAATTTTTTGAATGGGCCATGCTGCTGCCATTCGCAGTTCCGGCCTATGTCATCGCCTATGTGTACACCAGCCTGCTCGACTATGCCGGGCCAGTACAGAGCACCTTGAGGGGTGTGATGGGCTGGGAAAACGCCAGCGATTACTGGTTCCCACAGATCCGCAGCCTTGAGGGCGCCACCCTGATGATCGGA
This sequence comes from Marinobacter sediminum, assembly GCF_023657445.1. Taxonomy (NCBI): domain Bacteria; kingdom Pseudomonadati; phylum Pseudomonadota; class Gammaproteobacteria; order Pseudomonadales; family Marinobacteraceae; genus Marinobacter; species Marinobacter sediminum. Next base: position 1,565,546 of record NZ_JAGTWY010000001.1, read on the forward strand.
CTGGTGCTCTATCCCTATGTGTACCTGCTCGGACGCGCTGCGTTTCTTGAGCAATCCCCCTCTCTCTTTGCCGTCAGCCGGAGTCTTGGCCACTCGGCGCTGAGTACCTTTTTCCGGGTGGTTTTGCCCATTGCCCGGCCTGCCGTGGCCGTCGGCCTTTCCCTGGTGCTGATGGAGACCCTGAATGACTTTGGTACGGTGGATTTCTTTGCCGTTCAGACGCTCACCGCAGGCCTCTTCGATACCTGGATGAACCTTGGTAACCTTGGCGGTGCCGCACAGATCGCCACTACCATGCTGATCTTTGTGGTTGTGCTGGTGACTCTGGAACGCTATTCACGCCGGCGACAGCAACAGTTTGCAGCCCGCGACAACCGGGACCCCATCCAACGCTTCACCATGTCCTTTCCCCGGCAGCTGGTCTGCCTGGCGGTTTGTGCGATTCCCGTGCTGTTCGGCTTCGTCATACCCGGTTTTACACTTGGGCTTTACGCCTGGGAGTATTTTGGCGAAAGCTGGACCCCGGATTTCCTGGAAAACACCTTTAACAGCCTTTTCCTGTCCGCCACCGCAGCACTGACCACACTTCTGATTGGTGTCACTCTTGCCTACAGTCGACGGTTGCACAACACCCGGGGCATGCAAATTCTCATGCGCCTCTCCAGCCTTGGTTACGCCATGCCTGGCGCCGTGCTCGCTGTTGGCGTCATCGTCCCCCTGGCGGGGTTCGACAACTGGCTGGACAGCATCATGCGTGACACCTTCGGGGTAAGCACGGGGTTGCTGCTGAGCGGTTCCGCGTTCGCCATGGTTTTCGCCTACACCGTAAGGTTTCTTGCCGTCTCGGCAGGCAGCGTCGAAAGCGCGCTCCAGAAGATCACACCGAGCATGGACATGGCGTCTCGCTCACTCGGGCACAGCCCCGGAAAAACCCTGGTCAGGGTCCACCTGCCCATGTTGCGCGGTACGTTGGTTACCGCGGCGCTGGTGGTATTCGTGGATTGCATGAAGGAACTGCCGGCAACGTTAATTCTGCGCCCGTTCAACTTCGATACCCTGGCAACCTATGTCTACCAGTTCGCATCAGATGAACGGCTTTACCACAGCGCCCTGCCAGCGCTGATCATTGTCCTGGCGGGAATCGTTCCGATTATCCTGATGAGTCGCTCGATCTCGAATTCTCGCGCTATTGGATAACCGCAAACCGGAGGGGGATGTCAGATATTGACGCGGGACCGGGCATCCTGAACCACAAAACGCCCTTGAAAAACCGCAACGGGGTCAAGCACCGGCTCCATGGTAGGCTCCCCACAAAACACCTCGGCGGTCAGATCAAGCCTTCCCTTTCCGTGCCGGGCAAGACTCTTCCGGAATCGGTCGGGGATTTCGCCGCCCGGTAACCGGCAGATCACATAGAAGTCCCGCTCCACCGGCTCCAGATAGTCGATATTGCCGTTCTGGACCACTACCGCCCCCCTGAGACCAAGATCGGCCAACGCAAGCTCGGTGACGCCCCATGCGGCAGTGACGGCAGCGGAGTACACGCTACCGCCAAAACCCGTGCCCTGATGATTGCGGTTTGGCTCCAGGGGAGCACTGAGAAGAAGTGCATGACCGTCCCATGACAGCAACCGGATGCCCAGAGCCCGGGACAAAGGAATTTCGTCATTAATGCGTTTCTGGAAAAGTGCCAATTGGGTCATAACATCCTCCTGATCTTGAACCAGTTTATGCCCGTGTCCGATATTTCCAAATTCGACTTACGTCGGCTGTAAACGACATCAGGCCCGGCAATGCCGGGCCTGATGAAGGTTAATCAAACAGCCGGGTGGCGCTCTACTGCCAGATCACCGGCTGTCGTTGCGCGTACCAGTTATCAACCTTCTCCTGATAGGCGTCTTCCACCACATTTCGCTTCAGCTTCAGGGTTGGGGTCAGGAAGCTGTTCTCGATGGACCACTCGTCACTGACTACCGTAATGAAGGCCAGTTGTTCGTGCGGATCCACCGTTTTGTTCACTTCCTTGATCAGGTTCTTGAAGCTGGCTTCCAGCTCTTTGCGGAAATTCTCATCTGCTGTCTTCGGTCGAATATCCTCACCCAGTACGACCAGTGCAAAAGGCTGCGTCTGGTTAGCACCGGAAACACAAACCATTTCAATGGAATCGTGGGACATCAGGCGGTTCTCAATCGGCGCAGGCGCAATGTATTTGCCTTTGCTGGTCTTGAATATCTCCTTGATGCGGCCGGTGAGCTTCAGGCGCCCCATCTCGTCAACCTCACCTTTATCCCCGGTTTTCAGGAAACCGTCCTCGGTGAAGGTTTCGCGCGTTTTCTCTTCATCCTTGTAGTAGCCCATCATGGTAGCCGGGCTCTTGATCTGCACCTCGCCGTCTTCGGCGATTCTGGTTTCAACGCCCGGCAGGGATTCGCCCACATAACCGGTCTTGGAACGACCCGGCTTGCTCATATGTGAGTAGGCAAAGTTTTCAGACATTCCATAACCTTCCAGCAGTTCCAGGCCAAGGTTGCGATACCAGTCCAGAACGTCGCTGGCCAGGGGCGCGGAACCACTGCCCGCCAACTTGACCTTATCCAGGCCAAGCCCTTTGAGGATCTTTTTCTTGATCATCCTGTTAACCACGGGAATCTTCAGGAGCCTGTCCAGTTTCTGCTTCGGCAACTTGTGCAGAACGCCCTGCTGAAACTTGACCCAGAGCCGGGGCACGGAAAGGAACAACGTGGGTTGGGCACGCTGCAGATCCTGCACGAAGGTATCGAGGGATTCGGCGAAATAGAGCTGGAAGCCTGCATACAGGGAAGCCAGTTCCACAAACGTTCTTTCAAACACGTGAGCAAGCGGCAGATAGGACAACATGCGCTCCTCGGAGCCAACGCCCAGCACTTCCATACCACCCTCAGCGGAAAAAGCCATGTTGCCGAAGCTGAGCATCACACCCTTTGGCCGGCCGGTGCTGCCAGAGGTATATACAATCGTTGCCAGCTCGCCCGCTTCACGCTGCACGTTCTCCTCCAGGGGCGGATACTTGGCAACAATGTCATCCCAGGTTTCAAAATCATTGGGCGGGCTCAGTGGAAACGAAATGCAACGAACCGATTCAGGAACCCCCGACTTCATCATGTCCCAGTCGTCCAGCTTGCCAACAAACAGAACGTCGCATTCAGCATGGTTGAGAATATAGTTGACTGTGTCTGCGTTCAGGGTCGGATACAGCGGAACGGAGACGTGGCCCGCCATCCAGATAGCCCAGTCCGACATAACCCACTGGGCGCAGTTCTTGGAGATAAGGCCAATACGGCTTTTCTCAGGAAGATTGAGTGACTTGAGGTAGGCCGCAACACGCCGCGCCTCATCCACCGCCTTGGCCCAGGTATATTCCACCACCTTGCCGTCGCCGACGGGCTGGGTCATATAAATGGAATTAGCCTTGGCGGTCTCCCAGTGGTAGACCATTTCCAGGGGAAGTTTATTCGTTGTGTCCATGGACCATCCTTGTTTTCATCGTGCAGTTTCTTCGGATTTATTATTAGACTTTCGTAGGGTATTTCAACATAGTCCTGTCAGTCAAAACGTGACACAAGCAAAACTATTCCAAACTACAACTTTCTTATAGTCCACAAATGCCTGAGGTAACAATCCCTACCCCGCATCCCCCGGGCCTGTGATAAACTTTCTCACCTTCGTATTTCTGAACGTCGAAAATTCGTCAAACCCGTAACTGACTCGGAGACAGCCACATGGCCAAGAGAACTCTGCGCACCCTGATTGGTGCCTCACTTCTGGCAGCGGCAAGCCTTGTACAGGCCGAAGAACCGCGCGTTGTTGCCATCACCCAGATCGTTGAACATCCGGCACTGGATGCCGTATATCAGGGCGTCAAAGATGAGCTCGCTGAGCAGGGCTACAAGGAAGGTGAAAACCTGACGGTCATGCACGAAAGCGCCCAGGGCAACTCTGCCATCGCTTCCCAGATTGCCCGTAAGTTCGTGGGCGATAGTCCTGACGTCATCGTGGCCATTGCAACACCCTCGGCGCAGACGGTTGCGGCGGCAGCACGCAACATCCCGGTCGTTTTCTCCGCAGTTACAGATCCGGTCGGTGCCAAGCTGGTCAAGAGCCTGGAAGCGCCGGGCGCAAACATCACCGGTGTCAGCGACATGCTGCCAATCGACAAGCACCTCGACATGCTCCAGCGTGCCGTGCCGGATGCCAAGCGTATCGGTACTGTATATAACCCGGGTGAAGCCAACGCCGTCTCTCTGGTTAACCTGCTGGAAGAGCGGCTTGCCGAGCGTGACCTGGAGCTGGTCAAAGCCGCGGCCACCAAAACCTCGGAGGTACTCGGCGCCGCCCGCTCCCTGGTTGGCAAAGCCGACGCCATCTACCTGACCACCGACAACACCGTCATCAGCGCCGTCGAGGCCGTTATTTCCGTTGGTGAACGCGCAGACATTCCGGTCTTCGCAGCAGACACAGCTACCGTTGAGCGTGGCGCGGTTGCCGCCCTGGGCTTCAACTACTACAACCACGGCCGTCAAACCGGCAAAATGGTTGTCCGCATCCTCGAAGGTGCCAGTACCTCCGACATGCCTGTTGAAACCATGGACACCCTGGACCTGTTCGTGAACCCGGCCGCCGCAGAGCGCATGGGCATCTCCCTGCCTGACGACCTGATCCAGGAAGCCAAAGAAGTCGTCAAGAGCGACAAGTAACGCCAGTTCAAAACGGGCGGACCTCACAAGGGTCCGCCCGTTTTCTTTCACAGTGAATATTACCCATGCTCAGTGAAATCGCATTTTACGGTGCTGTTGAGACCGGCCTCATCTATGGCCTGGTTGCTTTCGGCATTTATATCTCGTTCCGTGTCCTCGACTTCCCCGACCTAACCGTTGACGGCAGCTTTCCTCTGGGTGCCGCAGTGGCCGCCATTCTGATCATAAATGGCTGGAACCCCTGGATCGCCACCGGTGCGGCCATAGTTGCCGGTATGGCCGCCGGTGCGGTAACGGCGATCCTCAACGTCAAGCTGAAGATTCTTAACCTGCTGGCCTCCATCCTCACCATGATCGCGCTCTACTCCGTGAATCTTCGCATCATGGGCCGGCCCAACCTCGCGCTGCTGACAGAAGAAACCGTCCTTACCCCCTGGTACGATCTGGACCTTGCCTACCATCAGGTCCCTGTTCTGCTGTTCATCATCGTCGTGGTGGTAGCCCTGATTCTCCTGTGGCGTTTCATGAAGTCCGAAACCGGGCTGGCCATGCGCGCCACAGGCGCCAACCCCAGAATGGCCCGGGCACAGGGTATTGCTACCGGCGCAATGATCATTCTCGGCGTTGCCGTGTCCAATGGCCTGGTCGGTCTGGCTGGCGCCCTTTTTGCCCAGAGCCAGGGCGCCGCCGACGTCACCATGGGTGTCGGGGTGATCGTTATCGGCCTAGCCTCCCTGATCGGTGGCGAAGCAGTGATCACGCCATCGACAGTCATGCGTGCCCTGCTCGCCTGCGTATTCGGTGCCATCATTTACAGACTGGCAATTGCCTTTGCCCTGAACGCAGACGTGCTCGGCCTCCAGGCTCAGGATCTCAACCTGATTACGGCGGTACTGGTTACCCTGGCGATCGTTCTGCCCGGCGTGCGCAGCTCCGTGATTGCCAAATTCACCCGAAATAAGGCCTGAGGAGGCGACATGATCAGTGCAAGCGATCTCCGACTGACCTTTGGCAAGGGAACGCCACTGGAAAATCCCGCGCTCAGGGGTATGAGCCTTACCGTCAATCAGGGTGAATTCGTGACCGTGATCGGCAGTAACGGTGCCGGTAAGTCGACCTTTCTGAACGCCCTTTCCGGTGAGGTTCTGGTGGACAGTGGTGAAATCATTGTGGACAACGTCGACGTCACCAAACTGCCAACGCACAAGCGCGCTGGCCGGGTTGCGAGAGTGTTCCAGGACCCCCTGGCGGGCACCTGCGAGGCGCTCTCCATTGAGGAAAATCTGGCGCTCGCCATCAAGCGCGGCCAGCGACGGGGTCTGACGACCGCAGTGAAGAAGCAGTATCTGGAGCAGTTCCGGGAAAGTCTGTCTTCGCTGAATCTGGGGCTGGAAGACCGGCTCGGTGACAAGATGGGGCTGCTGTCCGGCGGCCAGCGCCAGGCCGTGAGCCTTCTGATGGCCAGCCTGACCCCATCCGCCATCCTGCTACTGGACGAGCATACCGCTGCCCTCGACCCTAAAACCGGCGCGTTCGTGCTTGAGCTAACAACCCAGATTATTGAGCAGCAAAAACTGACCGCTCTGATGGTGACACACAGCATGAAACAGGCTCTGGAGGTCGGCAGCCGAACGGTCATGCTTCACCAGGGCCAGGTGGTTTTCGACATCGCTGGAAAAGAACGGGAGGGTCTTGAGGTAACGGACCTACTGGGCTTGTTCGAGAAACAGCGGGGCCTCTCCGTGGACGACGACAGCCTGCTTCTTGGCTGACAAAAAAGGCGGGCTTATCTCCCGCCTTTTTTATCCGACATCACACCGGGCTCAATGCCCGTATATCAGCATTGAGGTATTGGTGATCGCCAGGTTATCCAGTGCCATGGAGCCAATGGATGTCCCACCGACTATGACACCGCCAATGCGGATATCCGCTTCGAAGGTCTGGAGGTCAATAGCAAGGCTTTCGACATTCCGGGAATTCGGCGCCTTGTACATATCCAGCTCAACATATGCGAACAACCTGAGGGGCTGAGGGGCCTGCAGATCATAATCCGCCCCGGTCATCTGGAAATCACGAATGCCCAACGCCAGAAACGGTACATCGAAGTCCAGGTCGTCAATGGCAATGTCGGTCTTGAAATTCAACTTGTCCGTCGCAGTGTCGATTCGAATCGTGCCGGAACCGATCAGGGCGTCCATGTTGAAGTTATCAAAAACCACGGTGGAACCACCGGTTCCCGTCAGGTTCCAGGCTCCCGTGGAAATCCGCAAATCGACAGCGTTAAACGACAACGGCAGCAGGTTGATGATGGCGTCGCCATCACTGGCCACGTCGATATTGATCCGTATGTTATCGAGCGTATCAGTAGCCGAACCGTTGAGGTTCAGGTTCATTTCGGAAAACATATCGGTTCGATTGGCACCACCGACAAAGATGTCGTTCACTTCCAGTGACCCCTCATCGGTGTAGATAAACCGATCAATGTTCAGCTTCGTCTCAAGCTCGATGGTGACACCGGCCTGGCCGGTGATATTCCCCATCGCGGATTCATCCAGTCTCTGGATTTCCGCTATGGCCGCAGGAGGGGCACCTGCAACGCACAGCGCTAGCAAGGAAGGTTTCAGGCCTTTCATCATTCGTTCCTTTTATAGTAGTTATCACTTCCTGTGGGCCACTGCAGTATTCGACACCACCTCAATACTCTAGCGACACGTCCGAGCAAGGTACGTGCAGGGGTCACAAAATGGTTGCCATCTACAACCATTCGAGGAAATTTTCGGGTATTTTTTAACCACAACATATAGTGTTGATGAATAGTTATCCGCAAGCTCCGGTTTTGACGGGATTTTCGTTCTTTCAAGGCTCCAGCGATTGATTTTCCCTGAGCTATCTCTCCAATCAATAGTTGCGTTCTTGTTCACATAACACTATATCCTGTTATACTTTTCGAAAAATAAGCCCACATATAGGGCTACCGACTTCCACAGGCATTTGTCTCAGTACAGATCCAGAAGCGGCTCAAGCCGGGCCGGCAACAACGATTCAACGGAAAAACCGGGTTATCCGGGTGCGTTTTAGCTCAAAAAACATCCACTACATATAGTGGTCAGCAACGCACCGTCGGCCTAGGCCTGGATTATAGAATTCAAGGGGTGCAGCGCAGTCATACAGGATAGCGCTGTCAAAAGAAGACATACTGGAAATACCGAGGGTGGCAATGAACGCTAAGGCACAGGCAGTGGTTACTACAATTCCGATGCAGGAAGCTTCGCTCGACATCTGGAACAGCAAATATCAGCTGAAAACCAAGACTGGCGAGCCCGTCGACAAGGACATCAATGCTACGTACGAACGCGTGGCAAAGGCACTGTCTGAAGTTGAAAACAAGTCCGTACGCAGCAGGCACATGAAAGACTTCATCTGGGCCCTGCAGCACGGCGCCATCCCGGCCGGACGTATCACATCCAACGCGGGTGCCGAAGCCCACAAGCCGGCAACGTCCACCATCAACTGCACAGTATCCGGCTCCGTTCAGGATTCCATGAACGACATCCTGGAGAAGAACCACGAAGCCGGCCTGACGCTCAAGGCAGGCTGTGGTATCGGTTATGAGTTCTCCACCCTGCGTCCGAAAGGCGCTTACGTCGCTGGCGCCGGTGCGACCACGTCGGGTCCGTTGTCATTCATGGATATCTTCGACCGCATGTGTTTCACCGTATCCTCTGCCGGTGGCCGCCGTGGTGCCCAGATGGCCACCTTCGACGTGCACCACCCGGACGTGATCGATTTCATCCAGGCCAAGCGCGAAGACGGCCGCCTGCGCCAGTTCAACCTGTCACTGCTGATCACCGAAGACTTCATCGAAGCCGTTCGCAATGGCGACGACTGGCACCTGTCTTTCCCGGTCACCCAGAAAGAAGTGGAAGACGAGGAACTGGACCTGAGCGATACCAGCCAGTTCGTTTACCGGGACTTCCCGATTCTCAAGGGTTACGTGGTTAACGATGAAGGCAAGGTGGCGTGCCGTATTTACCGCACCCTGAAAGCCCAGTTCATCTGGGACACCATCATGACCAGCACCTATGACTACGCCGAGCCGGGTTTCATCCTGATCGACAAGGTCAACCAGATGAACAACAACTGGTTCTGCGAAGACATCCGCGCTACCAACCCCTGCGGCGAGCAGCCTCTGCCCCCGTATGGCAGCTGCCTGCTGGGCTCTGTGAACCTGACCATGTTCGTGGACTACCCGTTCACCGACAAGGCCAGCTTCAACTACGAGAAATACCGCAAGGTTGTGGCCATCTTCACCCGCATGCTCGATAACGTGGTAGAGATCAACGGCCTGCCGCTGGCCGAGCAGCGCCACGAAATCACCTACAAGCGCCGCCACGGCATGGGCATCCTGGGCCTGGGTTCTACCCTCGCCATGCTCCGCATGCCCTACGGTTCTGAGGAATCCGTAGAGTTCACCGAAGAAGTCGTTCGCGAAATGGCCGTGGAAGGCTGGCGCCAGTCCCTGGCCCTCGCCGAAGAAAAAGGCGTGGCGCCGATTATGGACGACGAGTTCGAGATCACGCCGAAGATGCTGGGCAAATGCCCTCAGCTGTCCAAAGACGGCTACAAGCTGGGCGACAAGCTCAAAGGCCGGGTACTGCACGCCAAGTACAGCAAGTACATGCAGCAGATTGCCAATGTGGAGCCAAAACTGGTGGAAGAACTGGCCGAGAAAGGTGGCCGCTTCACCCACCACACCTCCATCGCGCCGACCGGTACTATCAGCCTGTCACTGGCCAACAACGCCAGTAACGGTATTGAGCCAAGCTTCTCGCACCACTACGCCCGGAATATCATCCGCGAAGGCCGGAAGACCAAAGAGAAAGTCGACGTATTCTCTTTTGAACTGCTGGCATACCGTCACATGGTTAACGCGGGTGCCATGCCGTTCTCCGAAGAGGACGACAAGAGACTGCCGGCCTACTTCACCACATCCGACGATGTGACACCGGCACAGCATGTGGACATCCAGGCCGCCGCCCAGAAGTGGGTAGATTCCTCGATTTCCAAGACCGCCAACGTTCCGACAGACTTCGACTATCAGGACTTCAAGGGCATTTACCTGTACGCCTACGACAAGGGCCTGAAGGGCTGCACCACGTTCCGCTTCAACCCGGAAGCCTTCCAGGGCGTTCTGGTGAAGGAAAAGGATCTGGAAAATACCCTTTACGAGTTCACCCTGGACGATGGCAGCAAGGTAACGCTGAAGGGCAACGAGCAGGTAGAATACGACGGCGAAATCCACAACGCCGCCAACCTGTTTGACGCACTCAAAGAAGGCACCTACGGCAAGTATTGATCCGGGAACCCGACACAGGACAACGAACATGACAGTCAAAATCAGCAACAAAATCGTCGGCTACCGCGTAAAGAAAGCCGACCCTGAAGCGACCACCGAACACCAGGCGCCGGTGCATGCGGAAATGAAACCCGTTCAGATGAACGAATACATCGAACGGCCGGATTTCCTGCTGGGCACCACCTACAAGATCAAGCCGCCGGTGGCCGAGCACGCGATGTACATCACCATCAATGACATCCTGCTCAACGAAGGCACCGACCACGAAAGCCGGCAGCCGTACGAAGTGTTTATCAACTCCAAGTCGATGGAACACTTCCAGTGGGTTATCGCCCTCACCCGCGTTATCTCTGCAGTATTTCGCAAGGGTGGCGACGTAACCTTCCTGGTGGAAGAGCTGCGGAGCGTATACGACCCCAACGGCGGCTACTTCAAGAAAGGCGGCGTATTCATGCCGTCCCTGGTCGCTGAAATCGGCGCTGTGATCGAAAAGCACCTGAAGGCCATCGGCCTGCTGGAAAGCGAGGAAATGAGCGAAACCACCAAGCGCATCCTCGCCGAAAAGCGCGCCGAGTTCGAAGCCAGCCACACCACGGCAACGAACGACGACAAGGCCAGCGACTTCCCGCCCAACGCCACCATGTGCGGCAAGTGCAGCACCAAGGCGGTGATCGTGATGGACGGTTGCGCGACCTGCCTCTCTTGCGGCGACAGCAAGTGCGGTTGAGGTGATTAAGCAGTATTGACGAGAAGGCCCGGAATGAGAACTCCGGGCCTTTTTGTTTGGGGCGAGTGTAATTATCTGGCTGCGGTCTGCTTGCTGTTGGGCGTCAAGGCGGCGTATCTGCCAAATCGAAGCGTTTACTTGCGATCCGCGCCCTAAGGACGCAGCGGTGCCACACCGTTTGTTCGAGAGGGGAAACCCGTGGCAGAGGCAGTAATGCTTAGCCGTGAGGTCCGTGCCGAGGCACTGGCAAGTGCTGGTTTCAAACGAATCTGACTGCAGCGGATGTTTAACGCACCCGCCGATGAGGTTTGGGCTCTGGTCAAAAGGAGCGACACCTTATTGTTCGTTACCCGCGGGTTTCTTGGTTCTTCCGGATTGTTCCAGCGTGGAGGCATTCAATAGCCTTACAAGAGGTTAACGACAGTAACCGGGTGCTTTTTACCAAGGAGAATGGTGGCCTGGTTACCGTCTGGAATCATCATATTCAGGTAAGCCCTGACCAAACCGAAACCTGTACCTATACTGATGATGTTGAGTTTAAACGGGAGCTCTGACGTTCTTGGTGTGGTTGTATGCAAATATCTTTTACCGCTACAGGCAGTATTGGTGGCATGCGTTGCTTCGTAGAACGTCTCAGCAAGCATAACCCGTCAATTAAGTTCGTCCCCGGCTTGCCGGTCGTCCACCGGACGCCCCTGTCGGGCCGTCGCTTATGTCAGCGTTATGCCGGAAATGGAGAAATCCGATGCCAGTCTATAACAATGAAGAAGTCGAAATATTCGAGTTGCCCGGGATCAAGCATCAAACCGTCGGTGGACTTAAGCAAGGAGTCGAGTCCATGGAGGTTTGGATGCAGTCAATCGCTCCAGGGGCATCCACTCCAGCCCATTGCCACGACTGTGATGAGGTGATCATAATTCTGAGCGGTTCCGGGGAATGCACTGTAGCTGGTGAAACAACGAAGTTCGGGCCAAATTCGACCTTAATCATTAAGCCTGATGTTGTTCATGACATTGTTAATACTTCTAGCGAAGAAATGAAGCTCGTGGCTGCTCTGGGAATGGGGCCGGTTCGTGTAAAAACGGATGAGGGGAAGCCGCTAGCAGTGCCTTGGGAGCAATCCTGAAATTGCAGCATTGACCTGCCCCCTTGAGATTGCAACGTTGGCGCCCTGGTCATCGGGCGGCGTCGCCCAGTCCTCGGCCAGGACCGACCGAGCGGATTCGCGCACGCGCCCAGGATAGTCGGTGGGGAAATACCACAGGTTCTCTATTTCTGTATTGCGCAGCCCCCGCATCTCCGGGCCAAGATCGGTGCGCATGTACATGCGGGCCGCGTTGAGCGCAACGTCATCATCGGTAACCGTAACGATCATTTCCTGCGCCAGATCGCTGGCAGAAGGTAGCCGCTCAAGGAACCGGTCGAGTTCCACATCGGCGGCGGCAAATACGACCGAACCGAGTCGATAGCGTTCACGCAGTTGATGGCGATCGAGATCTGGATGGTTTCGCCGCAGTTCGTCGTAGAGAACCGGCGTGGGCATTAGCGTAACCCGTTTATCACTTGCGCATCCGGTACATGGCTATGGGAATAGTCATGGTTTTAATTGCCAAAAAGGCGCGGGAAAATAAAGGGTTTGATACCACTGTTTTTATATCCATGGCCGTTAAAGACATTTTTGAGATACGGTGTAAAAAAGTGAGTCAGAAGCATCACCGCGAAACCCATCGTAACCGGAAACCGGCATGCCCATACCCGTGGTTCACCATCCAGACTACAGTTTCCCGTTTCCTGAACGACACCGTTTTCCGATGGAGAAGTTCGGGCTGCTTGCGGATTACGCGCGTTCGAAGGGGCTGCTTGGCCTCAGTAACAGTTACCGCCCCGCGCCCTGCCGTCAGGCATGGCTGACTCACACCCATTGCCCGGATTATCTCTCGCGCTTCGCCGGCGATCGACTCTCCGCCCGGGAAACAAGACAGATGAATCTGCCCTGGAGCAAGGGACTGGTCAGGCGTACTTTTCTGGCACCATCCGGCACGGTTCTGACGGCGCAGCTGGCCCTGCAAAATGGCATTGCCTGCCACCTGGCCGGTGGTACTCATCACGCGCATTTCGATTACGCCGCCGGCTTTTGCATCCTCAACGATCTGGCCATAGCCGCCAACGTGCTTCTCCGGCAGGATGGCATTGAACGGGTGCTCATTTTTGATTGTGATGTGCATCAGGGTGACGGCACCGCTGCGTTATTGGCCGATGAGCCGAGGGCCTTCACCTGCTCTGTTCACTGCGAGCGCAATTTCCCGTTTCAGAAACAGGTCAGCGATCTGGATGTCGCTCTGCCGGACGGCATGGGTGACGAGGACTACCTGGCGGCCGTCAGTGAGACACTGCACAAGGCTTTGGCGTTGTCGAGGCCAGACATTGTGCTCTACGACGCGGGGGTGGATGTGTTTCAGGGTGACCCTCTGGGTAAGCTGAACATTTCCGAGCCGGGCATTCGGGAACGGGATTATCGAGTGCTCAGTGAACTGAAACGTCGTGGCATTCCCGTGGCTACCGTGATTGGCGGAGGCTACGATGACGATCGGGTGAAACTGGCAAGGCGTCATGGGATTATCGTGGAAGAGGCCAGCCGTGTGTTTGGCGCTGACTGATTGAAACGTTCCAAAAACCGGGACAAATCTAGTTTTAATTCTCATCTTGAGCGGATAGAAGGAGCACCCATATGACCGGCCCTCTCGACGGCATCCGGATTATCGACCTGACGGCCATGATATCCGGCCCCCTGGCCACCATGATGCTGGCTGATCAGGGCGCGGAGGTGATCAAGGTCGAGAATCCCGCAGGTGGTGATTTCACGCGTTTCGCCGCCAACCGGCAGGGTAATGTGTCAGCGTCGTTTCTCAACAACAACCGCAACAAGAAGTCCGTCGCGCTCAACCTGAAAGAGCGGGAGGGTCGTGACGCCCTTCTGAAGCTGGTGGCCACCGCCGACGTGTTTGTCCAGAATTTCCGCCCCGGCGTGATCGAAAAGATGGGTCTGGGTGAGGACGAATTGCGCAAGGTGGCACCGAACCTCATCATGGTGTCCATCAGCGGCTTTGGTGATACTGGCCCCTACGCCCAACGCCCGGTTTACGACCCGCTGATTCAGGGCCTGTCCGGGCTGGCCACGGTGCAGGCCGGCGCGGATGAGCGGCGTCCGCAGCTGGTCCGGACCATCCTGCCGGACAAGCTCACCGGTGTCACCGCCGCCCAGGCCATCACCGCCGCCCTGTTTGCCCGCGAGCGCACCGGCGAAAGCCAGCATGTGCGCCTGTCCATGCTGGATGCCATCATCGCGTTCCTGTGGAGTTCCGACATGGGCAGTCAGACCTTTGTGCATCGCGAGTTACCGCAACAGGAGGCCGCCAGTTTTCAGGACCTGATCTACGAAACCACCACCGGCTACATCACCATTGCGGTGCAGAATGACCGGGAGTGGCAGGCGATGATCCGCGCGGTCAACCGGCCGGAATGGGCAGAGGATCCGAGGTTTCTGACCGCCGAACTGCGCCAGGAAAACATCGACGCACGGCTCGATCTGATCCAGTCCGTGATCCGGACAGACTCCGCCGAGCACTGGCTGGAACGGCTCGAAGAAGAACAGGTGCCCTGCGCCCCGGTGTTGACCCGGACTCAGGTGCTGGGCCACCCACAGGTTCAGGCCAACCACCTGTTGAAGAACTACGACCACCCGCAAGCCGGTCACATTCGCCAGACCCGCACTCCGGCCCGGTTCTCAGCCGCACCTGAGCAACCCTGGCAAGGCGCTCCGACCCTGGGCCAACACACCAGCGCCCTGCTGGCAGATTGCGGCTATTCTGGGGAGGAGATTCAGCAACTGATAGATTCAGGGGTGGCCCGCACCGCTCTCTGTGAGTGAAGGATAAAGTACAGCCATGACAGCCTACGTAATTGGCAACATCACCGTAAAAGATCCGGGTAAATGGGTGGACTACCGGAGCCGCGTTCCCGAAACGCTGGTGCCCTGGAGTGCCGAGCTTGTGCTTCGCGGAACGAAGGCGAAAGTTCTCAGCGGCCAGTACCCTCATACAGACACTGTGGTTATTCGGTTCCCGGACATGGAGTCCGTCATTGAATGGCACAACTCCACCGCCTATCGGGCCCTGGTTCCCCTGCGGAAAGAAGCAGCGGATGTGGATCTGATCACCTACGAAGCCGATTGACAGGAAGGCTGCCTATGCAATGCGCTCTGGTTTATGACTTCGACGGCACTCTCGCCCGCGGCAACTGCGCCGAACACGGACTCATGCCCGCCCTGGGCCTGAGCGAAGAGTCCGATTTCTGGCCCGCCGTGAACCGAAAGAACCGCGAGCGGGATGGCGACGAGATACTCACCTACCTCGGGGAGCTGGCCAAGCGCGCCCGCGATGTGGGCAAGCACGATGAACTGACACCGGAAAGCCTCCGGATGCACGGCCAATCCATTCCCCTGTTCCCTGGCGTCGAGGACTGGTTTGACGGCATCAATCGTTTTGCCAGCGACCAGGGCATTGCCCTGAGCCATTACATCGTTTCCAGCGGTCTGGAAGAGATGATTCGCGGAACGCCGGTGGCGAAGCATTTCAAAAAGATCTTCGGCTGCCGCTACCACTACGATGAAGACACCGGACACGCCAAGTGGCCCGCCGTTGCCATCGACTACACCACCAAGACCCAGTACCTGTTTCGCATCAACAAGGGCATCGAGAACAGCTGGGATAATGTCACCATCAATGAGTACATTGAACCCCGGGATCGCCCCTTTCCCTTCGACCACGTGATCTATTTTGGTGATGGCGACACGGACATTCCGGCGATGAAGATGGTCAAGGCTCAGGGCGGGTGCAGTCTCGCGGTTTTCGACGGTGACAAATGGGGTGAGCACACGACACAAGAGAAGATCGAGAAGCTTATTTCCGAAGAGCGGGCGAACTATGTGGTGCCGGGTAACTACAACACAGGGAGTCAGCTGGACGTTACTGTCCGGGGAGTCCTACGGCTGTATAAACGAAAGTATGGCTGACCCACGGGACCAAAGCACAATCGCTCGCAACCGGGAATATGAGCTTTGCAATCCCAGGGAAACGCGCTAGGTTAAACGTTTCTGGCAGGAGCAACATTATGGCTGGTGGCTGGGCCCGTGATGGGGCCGTTCAGGATCAGATCGATGCAAGTGTGGAAGACGCCGTAGCCGAGGCCCGCAGCCGGCTAGGCGCGGGTGAAAGCGCCGCTTTCTGCGAAGAATGCGACCGCCCCATTCCAGAGGCACGGCGTAAAGCCATTCCGGGTGTACGTCTGTGCATAAATTGCCAGGCTGAAATTGAAAAACAGGAAACAGCTTCAGGTGGCATTAACCGGCGCGGCAGCAAAGATAGTCAGCTGAGATAACCGGACGCCGGACGCACCGTTATATTTCAAGCCACTCGCTGGCGTCGTTTTTCACGGTCAGCATTCTCACCCTTTCGAAACCTTCATCACTGAATAGGCGGTTCCGCCGAAGAATGCCGCCAGCTTCCTTCAAATCAAAATGGTTTGAAGCAGAATTCATGGGAGCACTACTGCGCTTTGTGTCTGGTATGTTGGGCGTCATGGTCATTACCTGATGAACACAGCAGATAAAGGACATACTCAATGAAAACCATTGGCCTGCTCGGCGGCATGAGCTGGGAATCTACCCAAACCTACTACCGGCTGATCAACGAGGGAGTAAAAGCCCGCCTCGGAGGCCTCCATTCCGCGAAAATGGTTCTCTATAGCGTCGACTTCGCAGAGATCGAGGCGCTCCAGCATAAAGGCGACTGGGCGGAGACCGCCCGAATTCTCTCCCGGGCAGCGCGGTCACTTCAGGACGCAGGGGCGGATTTTCTGGTGATTGGCACCAATACCATGCACAAGGTGGCGCCGGAGATTGAACAGGCCATCCGCATTCCCCTCCTCCACATTGCCGATGCAACGGCGCAAGTGCTGGCACAGGATAACGTTACCACTGTGGGCCTGTTGGGCACGCGGTTTACCATGGAACAGGACTTTTACCGTCAACGGCTGGAGGATGCGGGCATTCACGTGATTACCCCGGATCAGGCTCAGCGGACGGTGGTTCATCAGGTGATATACGAGGAGTTGTGCCGGGGTGAAATCAATCCGGCATCCCGGGAAGCTTATCTGGGGATTGTTGCCTCACTTGCAGAGCGCGGGGCCCAGGCGGTGATTCTGGGTTGCACTGAAATAGGCCTGCTGATCGAGCAGGCCGATACTACCGTTCCGCTTTACGATACAACGGAAATACATGCCGCCCAGGCAGTTGAGAAGGCGCTCTCTGGGCGGTGAATATCGGCCACCACAACCCGGACACCCTTTGCAGCAAACGCCAGTGCCGTCGCCCGGCCAATACCGGCCGCTGCGCCGGTGACTACGGCAACAGCCTGTTCGCCTAAGCTATAACCCGGGTGGTTTTTCAGGTAACTGGCAAGGATAGGTATGGCTGGTAAAGCAAACAAAAAAGGCGGCGTTTCGAAAGCCTCGAAACGCCGCCTTTGGTGGTTATCTGCACCCTATCCCAGGGACACAGATGATCTCTCATTATGCGAGATCAAAACGGTCGGCATTCATCACCTTGGTCCATGCCGCAACAAAGTCATTCATGAATTTCTCTTTGTTGTCGTCCTGCGCATAGACTTCAGCGTAGGCACGAAGGATGGAGTTGGAACCAAACACCAGGTCAACCCGGGTAGCGGTCCACTTCACGCTGCCTGACTTGCGATCGACAATCTCATAGTCGTTTTTGCCGGTTGGCTTCCAACTGTTGTTCATGTCGGTCAGGTTTACGAAGAAGTCCGTGGTCAGCTGACCTTCGCGATCGGTGAATACGCCGTGCCTGGCGCCACCGTGATTAGTGCCCAACACCCGCATGCCGCCAATCAGCACGGTCATTTCAGGTGCAGTGAGACCCATCAGCTGGGCACGGTCCAGCAACAGTTTTTCCGGGCTGACGGAGTAGTCCTTCTTGAGCCAGTTGCGGAAACCATCGTGGATGGGCTCCAGCGGCTCGAAGGAATCAACGTCAGTCTGGTCCTGGGTTGCGTCACCGCGCCCTGGCGCGAAGGGTACCGTTAAATCGTGGCCGGCAGCCTTGGCGGCCTGCTCAACGCCCACGTTCCCCGCCAGCACAATCACGTCCGCAAGGCTGGCGCCTGTTTCGGAAGCAATGCCTTCAAGAACACCAATCACCCTGGACAGACGCTGCGGTTCGTTGCCTTCCCAGTCTTTCTGGGGTGCGAGGCGAATACGGGCACCGTTGGCACCACCACGCATGTCTGAACCACGGAAAGTCCGGGCGCTGTCCCATGCGGTGCTGACCATTTCAGCGATGCTCAAGCCACTATCAGCGATCTTGTTCTTGATCGCATCCACATCGTAACCGGTACTGCCGGCAGGAACCGGATCCTGCCAGATCAGATCTTCGTCCGGGACTTCCGGGCCGAAATAACGGTCTTTTGGGCCCATATCACGATGGGTCAGCTTGAACCAGGCACGGGCAAAGACATCCTCGAAGTAAGCCGGGTCGTTGTAGAATTTTTCGGATATCTTGCGATAGTCCGGATCTACTTTCATGGCCATGTCGGCGTCAGTCATCATCGGCATGCGGCGGATGGAGGGGTCCTCCACGTCAACCGGCATATCCTCTTCCTTGATATCTGTTGGCTGCCACTGGTTGGCACCGGCCGGGCTCTTGGTCAGCTCCCACTCGTGGTTGAGCAGCATGTCAAAGTAGCCGTTGTCCCACTTGGTAGGATTGGTGGTCCACGCGCCTTCCAGACCACTGGTGATAGCATCGCGCCCGATGCCACGGCTCTTGTGGTTATTCCAGCCCAGACCCTGCTCTTCAATCGATGCCGCTTCAGGCTCGGGGCCGAGGTTATCGGCATCGCCATTACCATGGCATTTGCCAACAGTGTGGCCACCGGCAGTCAGGGCAACGGTTTCTTCGTCGTTCATGGCCATGCGGGCGAATGTCTCGCGCACGTCATAGGCCGTTTTCTGCGGGTCAGGCTTGCCATCGACACCTTCAGGGTTCACGTAGATCAACCCCATCATGACTGCAGCAAGCGGGTTCTCCAGGTCGCGCTCGCCAGAGTAACGGCTCTTGGAGTTGTCACTGGGGGCGAGCCATTCGTCTTCCGCGCCCCAGTATATGTCTTCCTCGGGATGCCAGATGTCTTCACGGCCGAAGGAGAAGCCAAAGGTTTTGAACCCCATGGATTCATAGGCCACGTTACCGGCCAGAATAATCAGATCTGCCCAGCTGAGTTTGTTCCCATACTTTTTCTTGATCGGCCAGAGCAGACGACGGGCCTTATCCAGATTGCCGTTGTCCGGCCAGGAATTCAGGGGTGCAAAACGCTGGTTACCGGTACCGGCACCACCACGGCCATCCGCGATTCGGTAGGAGCCAGCCGCATGCCACGCCATCCTAATCATCAGGCCGCCATAGTGGCCCCAGTCTGACGGCCACCAATCCTGGCTACTGGTCATCAGGTCGTTAAGATCTTTCTTGAGGGCGTCTACATCAAGCTTCTTGAGCTCTTCCCGGTAGTTGAAGTCCTGGCCCAGTGGGTCAGACTTGGTGTCATGCTGGTGGAGAATGTCCAGATTGAGGGCCTCAGGCCACCATTTCATGACATTCCTGTGTTCGGTGGTATTGGCCCCGTGCATGACGGGGCATTTGCCCCCCGTGCTGTTGTTGTCCGTCATATCGTTCTCCCTTTATCACTGCGTCGGTCAAAAAATTTCAGCCTTTCTGCTGTGACTTAGGTTCAATATAGATGAACAACAACCAATTAACTAAATTTGCTTTTCCTACCAGGCTGATTAGATTTTGACTATCGCACTAAGGGATAATCAGGCAGTCTCGGTACTCTCTTCTGCAAGCGCTCTTACCCTTGCGAAATCCTCTTCACTGAACACGCCATTCACACCCGAAATTGCGGCCAGTTTCATGCCGTGTTTCAGTCCAAGCTTGTAGACTTCCCGGACCTTTTCCCACTCGATGTTACGGCCCAGGGTAAAGTTCTCGAACTTCCCTTCCAGACCAAGCACGATTGTCTCTGCCAGACAGGCATAGGCGATACCTTTCGGCAGGCCGATGTCTTTCATCCTGACGTCACCGGGCAACTGGATTTCGCCGGATTCAATCACCAGCACATCAGGCCGTTTGGCGACATCCTCGGCAGAAATATCCAGGGGACGGGCAACATCCGTGATAACGCAGCCAGGTTTCACCTTCATGATATCCAGTATGCGCTTACCCGCACCGGAGGTAGCTGTGACAATCATGTCCATATCAGCAAGGTCCCTGTCAGCGGAACCCGCCACGTGCACAATGGCTCCGGGTGTCTCCTGCTCGATACTCTCTTTCAGTGCCAGGAGCTTTGCCGGCTCTGGAGCCGCCAGATAGATTTCGTCCACCGCCTTGGCAAGTAACCTGGCACAGACGGAACCAATCGCACCCGTGGCACCCACCACCATCGCCTTGCCGGCCATTTTTCCGCTTTCACCGACATGTACACGGCCAATTTTCAGGACGGCATCGTGGGCGGCCCAGAGGGCTCCGGAGGCACTGTAGCTGTTGCCTGTCGTGATCGGCAACGGTGCCCGCTTGGCGACGGTTATACCGGCATCACCGACTACCTTTGTAAAGGCTCCCAGCCCCATGATCTGAGCGCCAAGTTTTTTGGCCAGTTTGGCTGCCGCCAGCAACCTGCTGTACGTGAACTCCGGACCATGGGCCATGATTTCCCGGGGCGTTCCGCCAACGGTAATCAACCAGCCCTCGACCTCATCACCCGTGGGTGACGTTATGCCGGATACTTTCGAATAGAGAAATGGCGGTGTATAGGCAACGGCCTTTTCCACCAGATTCATGACTACGGGCGGGGACACATTGGCAATCCAGTCCAGCGGCGGCGTCTTGGTAAGGTATTGCTGTGAGAGCGGATGGATGACAAAGGCGAACCGGTTCACACGGCGGTAGCCATTCGGATACAGAATCCGCGGTTCCACTCCAAGCCGCTCAATCACGTCCAGGTAATCGTCAGGACTGAGCTGTTCCGGTGTCCGTGCAAGTGCCGCGCTGATCATGGCTTCCATGATGTTGACACCAATGGGCCGGCCTTCCAGCCACGGGCTGTAATCCACCACCATTGCAACTTTCCGGGCGCGCATCCAGTCCAGCGCAGATTCCGTCACCCTGGAGGTGATAATGGTTTTACCGTCCAGTTCATCTTTACCGAAATTCTCCAGGTCACCAATGGCTCCGACAATGACATGGGATTGCTGAACCGCATGGTGCAGCGATCCTTTCACCAGCCCTTCGCCAAGGCGATAGAGTGGAGTCCGGAGAATTGTCTCGACCGCCTTCACTGCCGTTGGCCGGAACATAATCGGAGCGGTCAGGGAGGTATAGGTTTCGAGCTGCTTGAGCGACGTCAGCATTCGCGGCACGCCAAAATCCATATAGGGGTCCGCGAAAAACAGGTTGTCGGTATGTTCGGCCAGTGACTTGGCAATGCGATATCCGGCCTGTCCGTTCATGAACAGCACCCGTGCATTGTCAAAAAAATGTCCGAGTTCAGACTGGGTATGGCGTATGGCCCATTCCTGCAGGATTCCTCTTAAACCGGCGCCGGTGGTGACCGATTTATCGGGAACCAGGGCCTCAAGGCGCGCTGTTTCCGGATGCTCGAGCTGTTCCCGACCCACCTGGTAGTGATCGTGAATCATGCTCAGGCCAATGGCGTCGGCCTGGTCACGAACCGACTCCAGGACAGACTCGGCGCGGGACAAATCACCGTCAGTGCCAATCCGGAGGATCCGAAAGGACTGCCCTAGAAATTCCGTTTCCAAATCGTAGTCGTATTCGGAAGAGCCCTGGCTGACACTAACCACCGTTTTCATATTTCAGTCCTTCTATCCCTGTTGTTGTATACATCAGCCTAAAACACAGACAGCAACTTTACCTTAGCGCAGATCAAATTACCGTCACCCATTGAGGGTCTACAATGAATAAATCACAGCGCGCACGATCACCAATCCGGAACACCAGAAAACGGGAGCTGACATGAGTATTCAGGACGAGCTGACCACAACCATTTGCGATCTTGTGCAGCCAGGCAAGGGCATTCTGGCGGCGGACGAAAGCCACCCCACAATAGCCAAACGTTTCAACGCTGTGGGTGTTGAATCTACCGAAGAAAAACGCCGTGAATACCGAAGTCTGATTCTCTCAGCACCGGGCCTCGGGGACTTTATCAGCGGTGTGATTCTGTTTGAGGAAACCCTGGGTCAGAACAGTCTGGATAATGTGCCGATTCCAACGATGCTGGAAAGTCAGGGTATTGTGCCCGGCATCAAAGTCGATAAGGGCAAGAAACCGCTGATCAATGCACCGGGTGATGAGATTACCTTTGGTCTCGATGGCCTCGACGACCGGCTGGAAATATACAAGAACGCAGGCGCACGCTTTGCCAAGTGGCGGGACGTGTTCCATATCTCGGACACCCTGCCCTCACACCAGGCAGTGGTGGCCAATGCCGAGATGCTGGCCCGGTACGCGGCTATCTGCCAGTCCGTGGGGATCGTACCCATTGTGGAGCCAGAAGTGCTGATCGATGGAAACCACACCATGATGCGCTGTGCGCAAGTCAGTGAAGCCGTTTTGAGGGAGGTTTTCCATGCCCTGAATCGGCATGGCGTCCAGCTGGAAAGCATGATTCTGAAACCGAGCATGGTCACACCTGGCAAGGAATGCCCGAAAGCGTCACCCGAGGAAGTGGCCAAGGCTACCATTCACGTCTTCAGACAGGCTGTACCTGCGGCGGTCCCAGGCATCAACTTCCTGTCTGGCGGCCAGACGCCGGAAGAAGCCACACTCAACCTGAATGCGATTAACAGCGTGGGGGTGCAGCCGTGGGAACTGAGTTTTTCCTATGGCCGCGCCTTGCAGGAGCCGGCCCAGAAGGCCTGGGCCGGCAACCTGGACAACGGCCCCGCGGCCCAGGACGCCATGCTCAAACGGGCCAGACTCAACGGCACTGCCCGCTCCGGAAAATACACACCGGATATGGAAGGCTGATATCACTCACAACCGGATGTGCAGGCACCATCGCCGTTGAACGCGATGGTGCGTCCACTCAGCGGCACATGCATGGGGACCTTGACCAGATCCCTGAACAACGTGGTTCGAGTGCCCTGCTTCAGTTGCCCGCCCGACGTGGCTGGCTCATTGGCGTGTGAGGCAATGACGGCTTTGGGATCAATCAGGTCATTGATCACGTAGGCTGCTTCCTTGGGACCCGTGGTGTATGTGTCACCGATGTTCATTACCACCAGCTCGGCGCCGTAGTGGTCATTCACCACCAGCTTTTGCTCGGCGGTAATGCCGGTATCTCCGGAAAGGTAGACCACAAGACCGTTGGAAAAGGTCAGCACATAACCGGTTGGGGGCCCGACACTGGCGCCGACACCAGCCGCTTTCAGGTACTCCGCCAGCGGACCGGTCAGAAACGACGGAGAAACGCCATTACTGTGAACCGCCGGTACGGTGGTGATGGCCACACCGCCAACTTCCCGCTCGGCACCGAAGCGCACCAACAGGGAATTGGCTGGATCGCCGCCGGCCGCTTCAAGTTTGGCCGCGAAGAACGCAGGCATCTCACTGCCAGTAACGATCTTGGCCTGCTTTTTCACGGCAATGTCCACGGTGTTCGATTGCGGGAGCGTCACAACAGGCATCTCCGGCCCACCGCAGTTCCCGGCATTGGTCTCCCTGATACGGCGATCGCCCACGTGATCCCCGTGCATGTGAGACACCAATACAACGTCAATATTACCAAGGCGGGGATCATCCGGCCCGGCTACCGTGCGGCCGGCATCGTAGAGGATGCGGGTACCATTGGGGTCTTCAAACACCATGGCCCGATCCAGAAGGCAAAACTCGCCATCATGACTTCCAAGCGGCGTGACCTTCACATCGCCTTCTGCGGCGCTTGCGCCGGATACCAGCCCCAAAGACAGGCACAGCCCGCCAGCAAACCCTTTCAAGGTTCTGAATTTCGTTAGTCCGGACATAACAGGTTCCTCCCTCGTGGTTTTATTGTTGCTAACCACAGTGACTACGAACGCACGACAACTCCGTACCAGTGTAGTTGGGAATCAGTGAACCAAAAAAAGATAAATCAGAAGAAAGCCGGCGCCGTCATGCGGCCCGCACTGCTGCTTTGGATACGGGTACATCCTGCTCCAGACAGGCAAGCATCGGTTCTACCTGCCGGATCTTGCGGGCCGCTGGCCAGACTGCCTCCGCCTCGGAAAAGCCCTGTCGCAGAAAATTCATCCATTGCTTAATACGACCGGTTACATAAGGATCCTCAAGCCAGCCTTGAAGCACTTCCGCGTATTCCCGGACCAGCGCAACGGCCTCCGGCCAGGTCATGTCTTCAATTTCCTGACCCTGTTGGCTGGCCTTGATCTGGCGAGCCAGATCGGGCCTCGCAATCAGACCCCGTCCGATCATTACGTCCTCGCAGCCGGATACCTCCCGGCAACGCCAGTAATCGGCCACTGTCCAGATTTCGCCGTTGGCGATCACATGGGAAGACACCGCTTCGCGAACTTTGGCGATTTCTTCCCAGTACGCCGGCGGCTTGTACCCGTCCACTTTACTGCGGGCGTGGATCACAATCTCGGACGCACCTGCCGCCTCAAGTGCCTGCCCACAGGCAACACCCATGGAACGGTCTTCGTAGCCGAGGCGCATCTTGGCCGTAACCGGAATCTCAGCCGGAACAGCCTTGCGAACCGCCTCGGTGATTTCATACATCAACTCCGGCTCACGCATGAGCACACATCCGCCTTTATGTTTGTTCACCGTTTTCGCAGGACAGCCGAAATTGATATCCACCTGGGTAGCACCGAGTTCTACAGCCCTGGCACCGTGGAGTCCCATCTGGGCCGGATCCGACCCAAGAAGCTGAACAGCCACTGGCGTGCCTGCCCGGGTGAGAGACTGATTGTGCAGCTCGGACGCGTATTTGTAGAAAACACGGGGAGGAAGCATGCCGTGGGTTACGCGAATAAATTCCGTTACGCACCGGTCGATACCGCCAACTTGTGTCAGCGTTTCTCGGATGGGTGCGTCAACCAGTCCTTCCATCGGGGCAAGGATTATTCGCATGGTGGCTCCAGGTGTTCAACGATTAGACGGAGCGAGATTGTAGGAAATTTGGCGAAGGGTTGGTAGTAAGGACTTGAACCAATCGCGACCAAGGGATTCAAAGGCGCTCAATGGACTCGAACTTGCCCTGATCGTTGAAGATAATCCGGAAGGAACCGCGAACGCCGTCGCGCAAATAAAAGCGGGAAAGAATACGGGCCGGGAAACGGACAGAGCGTCCGTCCCGGGCCGTCGTGTGAACGTCGGTGGCAACGCCCTGATAAAGCTTGATCCACTCATCAGGGCTGATGCTGAGGTCCACAACAATCTGCTGCATGAGGATTAGTTGGACAGTTCCAGCAGCAAACGGTTCAGGCGGGACACATAGGCACCCGGATCCTGTAGCTGCTCACCACTGGCCAGTGTGGCCTGATCAAGCAGAACTGCCGAGAGTTCACCAAAGCGCTCCTCGCCTTTTTCATGCTCCAGGCGCTGAACCAGCGGGTGGTCCACGTTGATTTCAAAGATTGGCTTGCTGTCCGGCACTTTTTGGCCAGCTGCCTCCATGATCTTCTTCATCTGGGCACCCATGTCGAAGTCACCGACCACCAGACACGCCGGGGAATCGGTCAGGCGGTTAGTCACACGGACTTCCTGTACACGGTCTTCGAGCGCCTTCTTGATGCGCTCAACCAGATCTTTATGCTCTTCGGCCGCCTCTTCCTTGTGCTTTTTGTCTTCCTCGGATTCGACTTCGCCAAGGTCAAGATCGCCACGGGCAACGTCCTGGAACTGCTTGCCGTCATATTCGTTCAGATATCCCATCATCCACTCGTCAATGCGATCAGACAGGATAAGCACCTCAATGCCTTTCTTGCGGAACACTTCCAGATGCGGGCTGCTCTTGGCAGCGGTGAAGTTGTCAGCAGTAATGTAAAAGATCTTCTGCTGGCCTTCTTTCATCCGCTCGATGTACTGATCCAGGGATACGTTCTGGGTGCTTTCACCGGTGTGGGTAGATGCAAAGCGCAGCAGTCCGGCGATCTTCTCGCGGTTACTGAAGTCTTCAGCCGGGCCCTCTTTGAGCACGGTGCCGAACTCACCCCAGAACGCCTGATACTGCTCCGGCTCCTTTTTGGCCAGCTTGGACAGCATGTCCAGTACCCGCTTGGTCATGGCCGTGCGGATGCTGTCAACGGTGCTGTCATTCTGCAGGATTTCCCGGGAGATGTTCAGAGACAGGTCGTTGGAATCGATCACGCCCTTGGTGAAGCGCAGGTACAACGGCAGGAACTGCTCCGCGTCGTCCATGATAAACACACGCTGAACATAGAGTTTCAGGCCACGCGGTGCTTCACGGTTGTACAGATCAAACGGAGCGCGGGCCGGAATGTACAGAAGGCTGGTGTAGTCCAGCTTGCCTTCAACCGTGTTGTGAGACCAGGTCAGCGGGTCTTCAAAATCGTGGGCAATGTGCTTGTAGAATTCCTTGTACTCCTCGTCCTTGATCTCGTTACGGGGCAGCGTCCACAAGGCGGTTGCGTCGTTAACGGTTTCGTCCTTGCCCTTTTCCTCTTCTTCCTCCGATTCGGATTTCATGATCACCGGGAAGGAGATGTGGTCAGAGTACTTTTTCACCAGATTGCGCAGGCGGAAGCCATCGGCGAACTCACTGGCATCGCTCTTCAGGTGAATAACAATTTCGGTGCCACGGTTTTCAAGGCTGGTCTGTTCGATGGAGAACTCGCCATCACCCCGGGATTCCCAATGCACGCCTTCTTCAGCGGGGGCACCGGCCTGGCGGGTAAACACGTCAACCTTGTCAGCAACGATAAAGGCGGAGTAGAAGCCAACACCAAACTGACCGATCAGTTTGCTGTCCTTTTTCTCGTCACCGGAAAGCTGCTTCAGAAAATCGGCCGTACCTGAACGGGCGATGGTGCCCAGGTTCTGGATAACGTCATCCCGGGTCATGCCAATGCCGTTATCAGTCAGGGTGATGGTGTTCGCCTCTTTGTCGTAATCGAGGCGGATTTTCAGCTCAGGATCACCTTCGTAAAGGCTGTCATCTTTCAGCGCAGCAAAGCGCAGCTTATCCTCGGCGTCCGAGGCGTTTGAGATTAGCTCACGAAGGAAGATTTCCTTGTTGGAGTAGAGGGAATGGATCATCAGGTGAAGCAACTGCTTCACTTCCGTCTGAAAACCCAGCGTCTCTTTTTGTGTTTCAACCGTCATGGCTTACTTATCTCCTGCATTCAACGTTTGATGAGGACACGGGTGCACACCCATGTCTTCCGACTAAGTTCGTGATGCAGGAAAAATGGGGGCATCACGGAGCTTTTCAAGCCCCGCTCCGTCAGGAAATCAGTCTTCGAGCAGGAAGTGCGCGCGGGCCGTTGCGATAGGCTGGGAACGGGACTTTTGCCACGCTGAGATCATCACGTTGGCTACCCGGTTGCCTTGCCGGGTCAACTTACATTCGGCGTAGGTTTCCCGGTAGAGACCGGCGCGAAGATAGTCCAGGGAAAAATTCACGATGCGAGGCATGCGCATGCTCTCCTGGGACATCATCAGGTAAATCGCGGCCGACATTTCCATAAAACCACCAATCACCCCGCCGTGAATAGCGGGCAAAACGGGATTGCCGAGATTCTGCTCTTTTCCCGGTAACCGGAAAATCAGGTCATCGCCAAACCGCTCGCACTCCAGACCAATGAACGCCGCATAGGGGATGCTTTCCAGAATCCGGGAAAAATCACCGGTTTCCCGCGTATAACGCAGAATTTCAGGTTCGGTCATTCAGCACCTCCCGAGATCAGCTCGCGGTAGGCTCTTGGCAATGCCTCCGGCCCGATGCGCATGAAGGTCGCCACGCAGTTGGCAATGGTTTCACCACCCTCCTGGTACGCCTCGCAACGGGTAAAGATGATATTCCGGGTGACCTTGTACGTCTCTGCCCTGGCATAAACCGGCTTGTGTGGTTCAGCCGGCCGCATGTAATCAACCCGCAGGTCGAGCGTCGGGCACAGTTCAAACTCATCAAGTGCGCACAGGATGACCGATCCCGACGTAGTATCCATCAGCGTGGTGATGGCACCACCATGAATAACCCCTGTCTCGGGGTTACCGATAATGCGATTGCTGTAGGGAAGGCACAACGTCAGGCTGCCCTTCGTGGCTTCAGTAACAGACAAGCCAAGTTCCCTGGCCTGATTGAGGGTTTCAATAAACCGGGTGACCCGGTTCATTCGGATTTCGTCATTCATTCAGGACAAACCTGCGGATCAAGATTTGGATTTGGCGCCTGGGTCGGATTGTCCTGGCAAGGGCTCTTCAAAAATCTTACCGGACCGCAAAGCGACCAACGCATCGGAACAGAATTCCCGTCGGTAGAGTACGACCACCACCAGTGTCGAGGCTGCCATAAACGCGACAGGGTGAATGAACCCCGCGACAACCGCCAGCGCATAATAGTATGAACGCAGCCCGAGGTTGAATGCATCGCCGGCCAGGCTGCAAACCTTCCCGGCGCTGAGCGCAAATGCTTCACGCCTGGCGGGGCTGGCTTTGGTGTCATCCGCCAACGGTGCACTGCCAACCATAACCGAAAGGAAGTTGTACATACGCATCGACCAGGTGAACTTGAAAAAGGCGTACACAAACACAACCAGCAGAACCACCAGCCTCAATTCCCAGACTTCCCTGGTGGGTACAACGCTCATCGGCATGGCGGAAAATACTTCCATTGCCTCGGAGGTGTAACCCAGAGCAGTGATGATACCAGCAAGAATCAGCAGACAACTGGACGCAAAGAAGGCGCCGTTACGTTCAAGATTTCCAACCACGGAGGTATCGGACATACGGTTACCGCGCCGAAGCATTACCCGCATCCAGTCCTGCCGGTACATATCCAGGGTGTTCGACAGACAGGGGCGATCTGCAGCCCGGCGCCTGGAGTATTCGGTGTAGCCCAGCCAACAGACAAAAAACCAGAATATGGCTACGAATTCGAGGATATTACCCATCAAAGGCCTTTGAAAAGCGGTAACAATACAGGAAGAGGACAGAGCAGCTCTTATAATACGCCAACACGACACAGCGCTCCACTTGTCGCAGGCATTTAAAGCCGCGTTAAGGCGTGCAATGATAGATCAGGAAATGGA
This sequence comes from Marinobacter sediminum, assembly GCF_023657445.1. NCBI lineage: Bacteria > Pseudomonadati > Pseudomonadota > Gammaproteobacteria > Pseudomonadales > Marinobacteraceae > Marinobacter > Marinobacter sediminum. Next base: position 1,594,782 of record NZ_JAGTWY010000001.1, read on the forward strand.
CTTACAGGAGTTGAGAGTGAGAAACGCTGCCTTGCAACGCTGCATCCCCGCTATAGCACTTTTTCTGCTAATGGCCGGCTGTTCCGTAAACCCGGTAACGGGCGAAAAACAGCTGTCTCTGATTCCCGAAAGCCAGGAGCTGGCAATGGGTGCCGAACAGTACAAGTCCACCCAACAAACCCAGGGCGGGCAATTCTATATGGACCCGGAACTCACCCTCTATGTGCGGGATGTCGGCCAAAAGCTGGCCCAGGTCAGCGACCGCCCTGACCTGCCCTATGAATTCGTCGTCCTTAACAGCAGCGTTCCCAATGCCTGGGCCTTGCCTGGCGGCAAGATCGCCGTCAACCGTGGTCTGCTGACCAAGTTTGATGATGAAGCCCAGCTTGCCTCGGTCCTTGGTCACGAGATCGTGCATGCGGCCGCGCGTCACAGTGTTCAGAGAATGCAGCAGGCCCAGATGATCAGCCTGGGCGTTGGTGTGCTGGGTATGGCCATCACGGATAACGAATGGGCCGGTCTGGTCATGGGCGGTGCTGCCCTGGGCGCCCAGGTTGCGTTGGCACAATACAGCCAGGGCGACGAGCTGGAGTCAGATCACTACGGCATTCTCTACATGAAAAAAGCCGGCTATGACCCGGCAGCTGCCGTGGAGCTGCAGGAATTGTTTCTGGAGCTCTCTGAAGGCCGGGACAACAACTTCGTTCAGGGCTTGTTCGCGACTCACCCGCCGTCAGCCAAGCGGGTTCGGGAAAACCGCGCACTGGTAAACAAGGTTGGCGCCGGCGGTTACCGTGGCGAGGATGTGTACAAACGGAAGCTCGCTACCCTGAGGAAGCTTCAGCCCGCCTACGATGCCCATGACAAAGCCCTTGAGCTGGCGTCTGAAGACAAGCTGAAGGCAGCCATGGAAAAAATCAACGAAGCGATACGACTGGCACCGGGTGAAGCCATGTTCTATGCCCTTCGTGGGCGGATCTACAAGGAACAGGACAACCCGGAGAAGGCCGCAGCCGATTTCGACAAGGCCGTGTCTCTGTATCCGGAGATGTTCGTCTACCGGCTTTACAGCGGTCTGAATGCCCTTGCCATGAATGACCTGGAGAAAGCCCGGGACAATCTTGTCCGGGCCAATCAGACAGTACCCACTTCGATCGCGTTCCTGCGCCTCGGTGACATTTCTGTGAAACAGAATCGACGCAATGAGGCCTTCGCGTATTACAGCAAGGCCGCTGAATCGGGCGGAGACGTGGCAGAAGAGGCCAAACGAAAACTGGCGGCGTTGACCCAGTAACAGCTTTGCAAGTGTCTGCTCAAAAGGCCGGGGGATAGTGATCGCCCGGCCTTTTTTGTACCTCTATTCAGACGGTTTGCCAGGCCAACCGGAATTTTGCGCCATCACACTCATTGACTTTTAGAGCAATAACTCTAAAAATCAGAAGACACTAACAACAAATGGACGACGGAGATGTTAGCGAAACGTATCCAGCCAATGGTATTCCAGGCTCGCCGCCTGTATGTGGAGTCGATGTTCCAGGTGATGGGACGGGCTCTTCAGGCGGTCAGCGAAGTGGACGCCGAGGTTAAACAGGAGGCCCTGGCCCTGCCCGAGGGCTTCCTCTTTGAAATGACGGTTATGCCGAACGGACCCAGGATGATCGTGGAGCACACCGGCCTGGGCCGTTTCCGTTATCACAGAGAATCCCCACCGCGCCCTGTGGATCTGTCGATCCAGTTCAAACACATTGCCCATGCCTTCCTGGTGCTGTCGTTTCAGGAGAAAACCTCAGTGGCCTTCGCCAACGATCGCATGCTGGTGGATGGAGATATCAGTTATGCCGTCCGCATGACCCGGATTCTCAATCGCCTTGAGGCCTTCATTCTGCCCAAACTCATTGCACAGCGGGCCGTAAAAGAATACCCCGCCAACCTGCACCTGCCCGAAAAGCTGATCAGTGCAGCCCGGATTTACCTGAAAGTGGCAACAAATTTCGTTGAGACGGTGAGAGCGTAATGACTAACAAATACTATGAATTCTTCTGCCCGGTAAAAGTCATTGCCGGCAAGGCAGCACTGGAGCACATCCCTTATGAGCTGACCGGCCTCGCGGCCAAGCGCCCGATGATCGTCACTGACAAAGGCGTTCGGGCTGCAGGCCTTCTGGACCCGGTCATCGCAGCCTGCGAGGAAAGCGGACTTGAGATCATAAGCATTTATGATGACGTGCCCCCGGACTCCTCAACCACCGTTGTACGTGACATTGCAGGCATCTACCGCCGGGAGAAATGCGACTCCATTATTGCAGTGGGGGGTGGCTCAGCCATCGATACCGGTAAGGCCGTTAATATTCTGGTATCGGAAGGCGGTGACAACATCGCAAAGTACAGTGGCGCCGGCATTATCAAGCATCCGCTCAAGCCCTTTTTCGTGGTACCCACCACCGCCGGTACCGGCTCCGAAGTTACGTCGGTCGCCGTTATTACCGACGAAACCAAAGGTGTGAAGCTGCCCTTTACCTCATCGTTCCTGTTGCCCAACGCAGCCATCATTGATCCGCGCATGACCCTGACGCTGCCGCCTCATATCACCGCAGCAACGGCCATGGATGCGATGACCCATGCCACCGAGGCGTTCACCTGCATGGCGAAGAACCCGTTGAGTGATGCCTACGCGACGGCTGCGATAAAAAAGGTCAGTCACTCACTTCTGCAGGTTATGGACAATCCAAAGGATGCCGACGGCCGTCTGGAACTGGCGCAGGCATCCACCATGGCCGGCATTGCTTTCTCAAACTCCATGGTGGGGCTGGTGCATGCTCTTGGTCACGCCACCGGCGCGACTTGCCACTTGCCCCATGGCTTGTGCATGAGCCTTTACCTGCCATATGTGCTTGAGTTCAACCTGGAGTCCATCCGTGAACCCCTTGGCGAGCTGCTGCTCTACCTCGAAGGTCCGGAGGTGTACTCTGCAACACCATCCAGTCGGCGCGCTGAAGCAAGCATTTCGGCAATCCGAAAGCTCCGGGATGCTCTCTACAAGCGCTGTCAGTTGCCTCGCACTCTCAAGGAAACCGGCAAAGTACTGGAGAGCCAGCTTGACCAGATTGCCGAGATGGCACTTGATGATGGCTCAATCATGTTCAACCTGAAAGAAGTTACCCTCGAAGACGCCCGTGCAGTGCTGCGTCGCGCCTGGGCATAAACCAACATTCAGGGGCTTTTTGGCCCCTGAATGTGCATTGAAGGCATAAATTATTCGATTATTGAATTTCTCTGGTAAAAACGTGACAATCACATCCATGCTGGCAGGGATGTAGCCGGGCAAGTCACTCAACCGACACCAGAGTCCTGCCACATGAAGATCCGACGACCCCGCCAATTGACTACTACCATCAGTCTTGCTGTCCTCGGCATCTGGATTGCCGCCTTTTCAGCCAATGGCGCGGCTTCTACGGATAATAAAACATTTCATTTAAACGTATCCCCCAATGGCTATCCGCCCTACCTCATCGTGGATGAACAAGAGCCCTCGGGCATCATATGGGATGTGGCATTACTGATCGCCGATCGCCTGGACTACACCCTGGTGGCGGTTCAGGTTCCCCGCAAACGGGCCGATCAGTTGGTGCTCGATGGTTACGTTGACGGCACCCCCCGTGCCATAGAATGGACCAAACAGCCGGATAGATACCTGTTCACAGACCCGATCGTGAACTCTGAAGAGATATTTTTCATGCCTAGTCGTCTGGAGACGAACTATGAATCTCCGGACGACTTCGTCTCTAAAACCCTGGTGACACATCTCGGCTTCCATTATCCCGCGCTGGAGCCATACTTTGCCGAGGGTAAAATCGAGCGCTTCGACGTATCACGGACCCGGGATATGTTTAACTTCGTTCTGTATGGGGATCGCTTCCATGCCGCCGTCGCTGACCGCCTGGTTGGCCATTGGATCCTCCGCAAAGAAGGGCTTCAGGACGAATTCAAGACATCGCGCGAAAGCATCAGCCAATACGGCTTTCGAATCATGGTCAGCAAGCAGTGGGAAGACTTTGTCGTCGCCTTCAATAAGGAACTTGAGCGTATTCAAAAGAACGGCGAACTCGACACCATTCTTTCGAATTACCGATAAAGAGGGTATTACTCCAGTCGCCGCAAGAGCAGCATAGGAGAGACATTCAATACCGGTCGCAGTTGCCAGCGGCCAAACAGCGCAAGCACTACCGCACTGATCAGCGGCACGGGCAACACCACCTGCCAATGCCAGCTGAAGCTGCCCTCAAACATCCGGAACTGCAGGGCCCATACCGCGGCCTCCGCTGCAACCACACCGAGCACACCGGCAAAACCACCCAACAGGGCAAACTCCAGCATAGTGCTGCGCACAAGCAATGACTGGCGTCCCCCGAGCGTTCTCAGTAATGCCCCCTCCCTCTGCCGATCCCGCAGGGTGGCACTTACCACGGCAGCCATAACCACCAGGGCAGCAGCAAGAATCAGGGCAAGGATAGCCTCAATCGCCTGGGTTACCTGCAGAACGATCTGTTGAATGCGCTCGATAATGTTATCGATCTCCAACACCGAAATGGTCGGAAACTGGCGTGAAAACTCGTTCAACGCTGTTTTTTTCTCGGAAGGCAGGTAAAAGCTGGTGATCCAGGTAGCCGGCATTTCCGTCAAGCCGCCTTCGGGTGGGAAGGCCATGTAGAAATTGGGTTTCATGCTGTCCCACTGAACCGTGCGAATGCTGGTAACCGGTTCAGTGACCTTCGAGGAACCGATGGTAAAGGTCAGTTTATCGCCCGGTTTGAGGCCCAGGCGTTCTGCCAGCTCCGATTCTACCGACACGCCCTCACGCTGGCCCGGCTCGAACCATTGCCCCTGCACAACCTCGTTATCCTCTGGCAGCGATGACATCCAGGTCAGATTGAGCTCCCGGTTCAGTGCACCGATTCTCTGGTCTTTGCTGACCGCCTCCTTCACCGGCTGCCCATTCAGTTCAGTAAGCCGCCCACGCACCATCGGATAAAGCTTGTCGAGAGGCTGCCCGCGCTCCTGCCAGAAAGCGCCAACCTCATCTACCGCATCCGGTGCGATGTTGATCAGGAAGTGATTGGGCGCGTCTTCCGGAAGTTGTGCCTGCCAGTCATTCAGCAGAGAGGTCCGGACCAGGATCAGGGTGGCCGCCAGCATCAGGGTCATGGCGAATACCGCCATCTGGGAGAGGCTGGCACGGCGATGTCGATAGAGGCCCACAAGTGCCAGGCGCCAGGAGTTACCGCCGCCCTTCACTTTCTTCAGTGTCGCAACCAGGAGGCCGCCGAGCAGACCGAGAGCGCCAAGCAGGAGCACCAGTCCCCCGAGTAGCGATACCACCAGCGCTAACTCTCCGGCGTAAGCCCAGACCAGCCCAAACACGGCCAGGACAGCTATCACCATATCCGGCAAGGCCTCCCGCCCTGTTTCCCCCGGCTGACTGCGCAGTACCCGCATCGCCGGCACATGACGCAGACGGCGAATCGGCGGATAAGCAAAGGCAAACAGCGATACCAGTGCAGTCAGAAGGGCCGGGGCCAAAGCGGATGGATCCAGGTAAAACGCCACCGGCCGCTCAAGCACATCACTCAGCAACCGGGTCAATAACCAGAACAGGGGTAAGGCGACCAGCAAGCCGCCAACAACGCCTGTGATTCCCCAGAGCGCCAGGCGTCGAAGATAGAGCTTGCCAATACCGCCACTGCTAACGCCCAGCGTTTTCAGCAAAGCCACGGTATCCCTTTGCGACAGAGCGTATTGGCGGCTGGCCACCGCAACTGCAACCGCCGCCAGCAATACAGCCAGACTGCCACCCAACAGCAGAAACCGCTCCGCGCGCTCAAGGGACCGGGAAAAGGTTTCTCCGTCACGGACACCTTCCCACTCGTGACTCGGCTCCAGCCGTGGCTTCAGCCAGGCATAATAGCCCTCAAGGGCGGTATCATCGCCCGCGAAAAGGTAGACGTACTCTACCCGGCTACCCTCCTGGATAACGCCCGTCGATCCGACATCGTCTACGTGCATCATCACCCGGGGCGCCAGGGATGACAGCCGGAACCCGCCGTCAGGCTCACGGATGAGCAGTCCTGACACGGTCAGGTTACGGTTTCCCACTTCCAGAGAATCGCCGATCGCCAGATCCAGCAGGCGCAACAGGCGCGGGTTAATCCAGACTTCACCGGGCCCAGGCCCCTCTCCGACCATGCCTCGCGGCCCCTCAGGGTCCTGCTGTACCTCAATCTGCCCGCGCAAAGGGTATTCATTGCTGACGGCCTTAACTGATACCAGCTGAAAGCCGCCGCCACCAAACACCATGGTGGAGAACTCCACCATCCGGCCGGTAGCGATCCCCCGGGACTCGGCCTCTTCCAGCCAGCCTGGCGGCACTTCCCGTCCGTTTTCGGCCTCAAGCTGTCGGTCGGCCGCGAGAAAAGAGCTGGCCGAGGATACAAGCGTGCGTTGGAGTTGGCTGGCAAACAGGGCAATGGTGGCCACGGTTGCGACGGCGATGATCAGAGCCGCAAGCACCACGCGAACGTCACGTTCCCGCCAGTCCCGGCGCACAGACATCAGTTTTTTTGCAGCAGCCATCAGTCTGCCAGCTCCCGGGCCCTTTCGGGCTCCGTCAGCACACCCGCCTCAATGTGGAACTGACGCCCACATCTGGCCGCAAGATGTTCATCATGGGTGACCATAACCAGCGTCGTACCCTGCTCCCGGTTCAGAGCCATCAGCAAGTCGGAAACCGATTGTCCGGTCCGGTTATCCAGGTTACCGGTGGGTTCGTCAGCAAAGAGAATGGCGGGGTCCGAGGCAAACGCCCGGGCAATGGCGACCCGCTGCTGCTCACCTCCAGACAGTTGCCTGGGCGTATGGTAAAGCCGCTCACCCAGACCAACGCGCTCCAGCAAGTCCCTGGCCCGCTTCTCCGGTTCTTCCATTCCCGCCAGCTCCAACGGCAACATGACATTCTCCAACGCTGTCAGCGCCGGCAGCAGCTGAAACGACTGAAAAACGAAGCCAACTCTCCGGGCCCTCAGCTTCGCCCGCTCATCTTCACTGAGATTGCTGATAACAGACCCGTCCAGCTCTACCGTTCCCTCACTGGGTGTATCCAGGCCCGCCAACAGCCCCAGCAAGGTCGTTTTGCCAGAACCGGAGCGCCCGACAATGGCTACGGACTCTCCCCGATTGATTTCCAGACTGACCCCCTGCAAGATCGTCAGCGTATCCGTTTCAAGGCTGACCCTGTGAGTCAGGTTGTCGACACGCAACATTGAATGCCGTCCGTCGGAGTTAAGATCAGTCATCTGGTTCACGAAATCTCCCGATCCTGGGTTTATCGAACTTAATAAGGTAAACGAATTGTCTATGCATACGGCACTGATGCCCGTCAGATCAATCCTTTTTGTACTTCTCGCCTTCTTCGCGGCGCCTATCCTCGCCAGCCAGAACACGTTACTGATTCTGGGTGACAGCCTCAGCGCCGCCTATGGCGTGCCCTCCGAGGCGGCCTGGGTACAATTGCTGAAGCAACGCCTGCAAAGTAACGGCATGTCGAACTGGCAGGTCATTAATGCCAGCATCAGCGGAGAAACCACGGATGGCGGCGCCAGACGGCTGCCCGGACTGCTAGAGCAAAACGGTCCGGAAGTGGTTGTCATTGAACTGGGTGGCAATGATGGTCTGCGGGGTTTTCCTCCCCATGTAATCGAATCCAATCTGGCGTCCATGATCACTCAGGTTCAGGAATCCGGTGCCCATGCCGTGCTGATCGGCATGCAGATTCCACCGAACTATGGCCAGCGCTACACCCGCATGTTCGCGGATATCTTCCCGAAGCTCTCAGACCGCTATAACACCGCTCTGGTTCCCTTTTTCCTTGAAGGAATCTACAACCAGGATGACTTGATGCAGGATGACGGCATACACCCGACGGCCGAAGCGCAACCCCGTCTGCTGGAAAACGTCTGGCCGGTACTGAAACCGGTTTTACGATAGAGCCCTGACCAAATCAATCTGACACTGTCAGAGAATACCCTGCAGAAATGCGATCGCCCGGCGTTCAGACCAGTAGTAACCATCCCGGGCGTGCTCCACGAACCCCACGTGACCGCCCCATCGTGGCGTCTCCAGACGGACGTGCTGACCCAGCACCTTGCTGGACTCCGGATAGCACTTCTCGGACAGGAACGGATCGTCCGCGGCATTAAGCATCAACGCCGGTACCCGGATATTCCGGAGGTCATGGAGGGCGGAGCACTGGGCCCAGTAATCCTCTGCATCCCGGAAACCATGCAGTGGCGCGGTATAGCGATCGTCGAATTCACGAAAGGTACGGATCGAATCGAAACCGGAAACATCAATCAAATGTGGAAATTTTTCCGCTTTTTCATGCATTTTTCCGTGAAGATCCCTCAGGAAACGTTGCATATAAATTCTTCGGCTCGGACGGGCAAGAACCTCAGCGCTGCCGGCCAGATCACAGGGTACTGAGTAGGCGACGGCGCCACAGATCCGGCTGTCCAGCCGTTCACCCTGCTGGCCAAGGTACAGCAGGGTGAGATTTCCCCCCATACTGAATCCGGAAAGAAAGACCGTGGCGTAGTCTTGCCCAAGGCCGTGGTTAATCACACGCTCAAGGTCCGCTGTCGCGCCACTGTGATAAAACCGGGGTTGCCGGTTCATCACACCGCCACAGGAACGGAAGTTCCAGGCAAGCACATCCCAGCCGTCATTCAGCAGCGCCCGGGTAAGGCCGAGCACATAAGGCCGCCGGCTATGCCCCTCAAGCCCATGGGACACCACGGCGAGGCGATTGCTGCCCTGGCGATACCAATCGAGGTGCAACTCGTCATCATCATCCGTCTGAATGACCTCGGCGAGTGGTGAAACCGTCTCGACCTTGCGAAACAAGGTGGGCCAGACGGATTGCACATGGCCGCTACGGAGCCAGGGTGGTGGACGATAGTACAATTTTTAACCTTTTAATTCAGGGGGTTGACCCGAGCAGGCAAAGCACTTAATATGCGCGCCACTTTACTGATGTTCCCCGATAGCTCAGTTGGTAGAGCAACGGACTGTTAATCCGTTTGTCGCTGGTTCGAGCCCAGCTCGGGGAGCCACTTATTCCGGAATGCCGCTACTTCATACGAAGCAGCGGCATTTTTCGTTTCACGCTTCAGAAAATATGCTCTCGCTGCATGAACTCGGCCAGTACCCGGAACAACGTATAACCATCCTCAGTGCCGACGAGTTCCCGGATTGAATGCATACCGAACTGGGGCACCCCGATATCCAGCGTCGTGACACCCAGATTTCCAGCCGTCAGCGGCCCAATGGTACTCCCGCAGCCCATATCACTACGCACCACAAAGGTCTGGTGCGGCAGGCCGAGCTCGTCGCTGATATGACGATAGACGGCGGCTGACCGGCTGTTAGTGGCGTAGCGCTGGTTGTGGTTAACCTTGATCACCGGGCCCTGATTAAGCAGGGGCCCGTGGTTTTCATCGTGTTTGTCCAGGTAATTGGGATGAATGCCGTGGGCATTGTCCGCTGAAATCATCATGGACTGTGCAATCGCCCGGGCTCTGCCAGAGCCACACCAGCGCTCAATAACCGCAGATAAAAACGGCCCCTGAGCGCCTTCTGCGGACATGCTGCCAACCTCTTCATGGTCATTACATACCAGGAGCGCCGCTTCGTCACCCGAGGCATCCAGCAATGACTGCAAGCCAACATAACAGCTCAACAGGTTGTCCAGCCGCGCCGAAGCCATAAACTCATCACGCAGCCCCACAAACGAGGCCTCCCGGGCGTCATAGAAGCTAAGCTCGTACCCAAGCACCTTGCGCACCTTAAAACCAGACTCGGTCGCAATCTGCTGTCGCAAAAGGTCGGCAAAGCTGGTGGTATCAGTCTCGGGTACCTGCATCAGAACCGGCGGCAGATCGGTCTGGGCATTCACGGTGCGATTGCTGTTGGCCTCCCGATCCAGGTGAATCGCCAGGCTCGGGATAAAGGCTACGGGTTTGCGAAAGTCCACGAGTGTATCGCGCACCTTACCGTCTTCATCCAGAACGGTTACCCTACCGGCAAGTGAGAGGTCACGATCAAACCAGGGGTTCAGAAGAACACCGCCGTAAACCTCAACGCCAAGCTGGAAGAAACCCGCGCGGCGCAGCTCAGGGTTCGGCTTTACTTTCAGGCACGGGCTGTCTGTGTGGGCACCTACCATGCGAATGCCGGAAGCCGTAACATCCTTCTTCCCAGTGCGGAAAGCGACAATGGATGAGCCGTTCCGGATAACGTAGTAGCCCTGGTCACGAGCCAGCGACCAGTCGTCCCGCTCATCCAGCTGCTCAAACCCGGCGGCATCCAGCTGGCTTTTCATGGTCGCCACGGCATGCCAGGGCGTTGGCGATGAGTTCAGAAACTTCAGCAAATCTTTGTTAAATTCAGCGTGTTCCATGATGTCCCTGATTGAATGATAATTGCGTGGATAGTATGGCATGAAGCTATCAAGCCTCATACCAGATCGGCGGACATTCCTTACAACCAGATTTACTCACCCATGATCACCGGAGCCCACCGTGCAAGCACCGAGATTTCTCGATATTGAATACTGCCAGACCGACGACGCCCTGTTTCCGGTTGCCATCGCCTGGTCCCTGGCCGATGGCCGCATGAAAGCGGTGGTTATAACACCCGAAGACGACTGGCTGTCCGAAGATGGTGACATGGGCGACATTGATCTCAGGTACCTCGAAGAGCAGGGAGTACCATTGCTGGAACTGGCACGGGAACTCCACGAAGACCTGCCGGACCAGACTGTCTACGTCGATGGACTGGACCCGGACGAGATCCTGATTGACAAAATTTTCACTGCCCTTGGCCAGGAGGCTCCCTTTGAGATCGCTCCCATTACCGAACTGATCACGGGCCTGGACACCGACACGTTAGAAGACCGTCGTCGCCAGATGATGATCGACGAAGGCCTGGAACCCCAGCTGCCGGAAAACGGAGTCTATGCACTTCTGTTGCTGGCAAAAGAAGAAGGCCTGCTGGAAGAAAACTGAGCGCCAGGGCTTAGCCGACACAGGGAAGTGTGACATGGGTCGACGTAACAAACGGTTACAGAAGGCAGAATCAGCCCTGTCCGCTCATGTCAGGAAGCCCCAAAACAATGAACATGGTTGTAAAAACGCCCCTCCTCGTCGTGACAATTGCGGCGACACTGATGACAACCCCGGCTGCATCAGCCCAGGAAAAGGCCCGGGCAGACAAGCACTATATCGGCCTTCTGGCTACGGCGTTCAACCACCGCACCGTCGGTGAAATCACCAATGAAGCCGCCTGGGGCTCCGGTGGCTCCCTGATCGTCGGCGGCCACATCACTGACCTCTTTCACGCCGAACTGCGCGCCGGCGCCGGCCTCAAAGACGCAGACGTCCCTGAAGGCGACCTGACGCTCTCAGTTGACTACTTCGCCAGCTGGTACCTGGGGATGCACTACCCCATCACCGACTACGCCAATATCTACGGGCAGTTCGGCTTTTCCTTCATAAGTGGCGAGGGCCAACTCCAGAATCCCGACGAGACCCGGAACTCCCAGTTCAGGGAACTTGAAGGCGAATTCCCCGGTAGCAGTTTCAGCGTGAGCTGGGTTGCCGGCCTGGATTTCGAGGTTATCGACAACACCTATCTGGTATTCGAGGGTGGAAAACTGTTCAAAGACACCGGAACAGAGGTAAACACCTTCCAGTTCTCCGGTGGTTTACGCTACGAGTTCTAGCGAGAGCGTCCCACCGGCGGACCTTCCTGAACAACATCAGTCCCGATGGCGAATATGCCAGCATCGGTGAATCCGGGCATTCCGCTGAAAGTCCTTGTCAATCGTGCTCCGGCTAACCTCTTCGATTTCAAACTCGCCCTCCAGATTCTCATCCAGCTTAAAGCGACGGAAATTACTGGAGAAGATCAACAAACCTTCGGAATTCAGCCGGGCCATAGCCTGACGAATCAGCCTGGCGTGGTCTTTCTGAATATCCAGTACACCCGCCATCCGGGCCGAATTGGAGAACGTAGGGGGATCCATGAAAATCAGATCAAAACGCTGGTCTGGCGACGGCTTCTCAGCCAACCATGCCAGGCAGTCCGCCTGCTCAACCCGATGACGCTTTGGATCTGCCCGATTCAGCGCCAGGTTATCCTGCGCCCAATTCACGTACGTCTTTGACATATCGAGACTCAGGGAACGGCTGGCGCCACCGACTGCTGCATGCACCGTGGCAGCCCCGGTATAGCAGAACAGGTTCAGGAACCGCTGGCCTTTCGCATGCTGTTGAATCCAGGTTCGAACCGGACGATGATCCAGGAAAAGACCGGTATCCAGATAATCTTTCAGGTTCACTTTCAGCGCACAACCATGCTCATGCACCTGGAAAAACTCGCCACTGGCCGCCTGCTTCTCATACTGGCTGGTGCCTGCCTGACGCTGGCGCTGCTTACACACCATATCCGAGCGCTCGATGCCCAAAGCTTCCGGAATCACCGCCAGTGCCTCAGCAAGACGCTCCCTGGCTGAACGCTCATCGACTGACTTGGGCGCAGCGTACTCCTGAACGTGAACCCGGCCCTCATAAATATCAATAGCCAGGGCGAACTCCGGCATGTCCGCGTCGTAAAGACGGTAACAACCAACCCCCTGCTTTCGGGCCCACTGCCCGATCGTCTTCATATTTTTTTTCAGCCGGTTTCCGAGCATCGCTGCCCGCTCTTCGTTGGCAATTTTTGGCGTGATTTCACCGGGAATGTCCGGCTCGTGGGGCGTCATCGTACTGGCTTCATCGATTTCAAACAGGAGCAGCTTTGCCGGTAGTTTGCCATTGAACAGACGGTACTGTTTATAACTCCGCAACCCGATAGATTTACCAAACTCCGGCGCCCCGGTGAACACGCCCAGGCGCCAGCCAGGTGTCACGCGTTTTACCGCATCCCCAAGGGCGCGATAAAGAGCCCCAAGTTCACGACGCTCACTGAGTCGCTCCCCATAAGGTGGGTTGGTCAATACCAGACCGGATTCAGACCACTCGCCTTCAAGGGCCAGTTCCGCTACCGGGCGCGCTTCGACCTGAATCAGACCATCCAGCCCTGCGCGCTGGAGGTTATTCCGGGCGGTCGCAATCACGCGGCTGTCCTGGTCGAATCCTGAAAATCTTGGCAGCCTGCCCTGTTTGCCTTCGTGAGCGCGACGCTCCGCTTCCTGACGAAGAGACAACCACAACTCCGGTTGGTGCCCCGGCCATTTCTCAAAACCGAACCCCTGCCTTTTTCGGCCTGGCGCCAGATCCAATGCCATCATCGCTGCCTCAATCAGCAACGTGCCGGAGCCGCACATGGGATCGACAAAATCGCCCCCGCGTCGGGCAATATCGGGCCAGCCCGAGCGCATTAACAGGGCGGCCGCCAGGTTCTCCTTCAGGGGCGCCTGGCCTTTCTCGGTCCGGTAGCCTCGCATGTGAAGACTGTGCCCGCTCAGGTCTATACCAAGAGAAAGCCGGCCGCGATTAAGCCTCGCAGAGACAATGACATCCGGCGTTTTCGCATCTGACGACGGGCGTTTTCCGCCACTACTCCGGAACCGGTCCACAATTCCGTCTTTCACTCTCTGAGCACCGAACTGCGTGTTGCGAATGGCTTCGTTTTGCCCAAGAAAGGTTACGCGGAAACTGCCGCTGACAGGAATGTGCTGCTGCCAGTCCAAATGGACCACTCCGTCATAGAGCCGATCACCGCTGACAGCATCCACCTCATCGATATGCAGGATGACCCTGTTGGCGAGCCTCGACCAGAGACAGGCACGGTAACCCCCCTCCAGCGTTCCCTCCGCCCAGACACCGGCCGGCGCATTGCGTAACGGTTCCAGCCCGAAAGTTCTGAGTTCGTCCTCCAAAAGGTACTCAACGCCTTTTGGGCAGGTTACGAAAAAGACAGATTGGGACAAGTTCAACTCCTGGTTCATAGGGTCATCCGGGTAAGTTTCCGGAATAGCAGCTTTTACGATGGCGCCGCCATCCTTTTAGTTCATAAAACTATAAAAAAAGCATCGCATAGATGAAATAAATCGTGTACTTCCGCGCGAGATTCGAATTACCTTGTAAGTGACGCGTCGTTCCGGAGGCTGAAAACACCTCCGTTAACAGGATCCTGACTGCTCTGGCTTGAGCTGACAATAGTGGGTTGTCCCGGACTGGGCTCCACCTGTCGCAGCCACTGCAGATGTGTACACGCTTGTTCTGTTAATCCATTAGTGAGGAACGGCATGAAAAGACAGAAAAGAGACATGTACGCTCGTGCATTCAAGCGGGGTTACCTCGCTGGCGTGTCCGGTAAACCGAAAGACAGCTGCCCGATCGAACAGGCGGAAGTCCGCCAGGAATGGTTGAACGGGTGGCGGGAAGGCCGAACGGACAACTGGGAGGGCATGACCGGCGTCTCCGGTATACACAGACTTGCCAACGTCACCTCACAGTGACGCACATTCACAAGCAACCCCGAATCTTGATCTGATCTTTTTATACACAATTTGAAGCAGTACCAGAATAACCCAAACGGGGCCTCCCGCCCCGTACCATGCGAAGAAGCGCCACGGGGTTCGTTCCCCGCACGGGCCCGCTAAGCGGGCCCACTTTCGTTCTGGGCCCCACAGCCAAGACTCAGGCTTTCGGCTCTATCTTCCGGATGGCCTCCACGGCCTCTCGAATCAACTCCGGCCCGCGGTATATAAAGCCAGTGTACACCTGAACCAGCTTCGCCCCGGCTCTGATCTTTTCAGCTGCACTCTCTCCATCAGTGATTCCGCCCACACCAATTATTGGCAGTGACTCACCCAGCTCTGCATAAAGCCCCTGGATAACTCTGAGCGAGGGCCCACGCACCGGAGCACCACTCAAACCACCAGCTTCACCAGCACAAGGGTGCCCGTCAACGGCATCCCGGCTGATCGTTGTGTTTGTGGCAATAACGCCGTCCAATCCGGTTTCGCGCAGGGCAGATGCCACAAAGCGAATTCCTTCATCATCCATATCCGGTGCAATTTTGACCGCAATCGGCACGTAGCGACCAAATTGCTTTTCACACCGACTCTGCTCGTCCTTGATCGCCTCCAGCAAACCTTTCAGCGAGTCGCCAAACTGCAGGTCGCGCAATCCCGGTGTATTGGGAGATGAAACGTTCACGGTGATGTAGTCTGCACGGGTGTATACGGCCGAAATTCCTTTGCGATAGTCAGACTCCGACTCTTCATTCGGCGTGTTCTTGTTCTTACCCACATTAATGCCCAGCACACCCTGATAACGTCGCTTGTCGACGCGTTCGAGCAAATGCTCAAGACCTTCATTATTGAAACCCATACGGTTAATGATCGCCTGGTGTTCCGGCAACCGAAACATGCGTGGTTTCGGATTACCCGGCTGTGCCACAGGCGTTACCGTTCCAACTTCAATAAAGCCAAAACCCAACACGCCAAGAGCATCAAGGTGATCAGCATTTTTATCCAGGCCCGCAGCAAGGCCTACGGGGTTCGGGAAATCCAGCCCCATAACATTCACAGGCAATGCATCTACCTTTCGCGAGAAGGCGCCCAGCAAACCAAGCCGGCCGGCAAGATCAAGACTGTTGAGTGCGATGTTGTGAGCCTGCTCAGGTGGGAGTCTGAAAAGCAGGTTGCGGATAAGGCCGTACATCTGAAAACTCCTTGACGAAACGTGAGCGGCAGTATACCCGAAGTTTTCCACAGCATCCCGGTGGTAAGGCAATTCAGCTCTAAATGACTGTATCTTTAGGGTACAGTGACCTTTTCCACGGAATCTGTGGATAAACCTGTTGAAAATCGTGGTGCAACGTTTGCTATCCCTTGATAACTGCGCCAGCCTACAAATTGATCATTTTTTAACCAGTTATTTTTGTTATATTTTTCAGTGATTTATAAAACTTATAAAGAAATGTTGAGTAATTCTGTACAAAATGTTAGCCAGTCACCGATCCGCAACACTGTGCATAAACAGAGTTGTCAGGCAGCAAAAAGCGGCTCCACACGGATGTGCGTAATAACGTTATACTAGGTTCCCTCAACTTATCCGGAGAAAACCGAATGGACGAGCCGGTTTCGAAGGCGCAGCGGCACCGAGAAAACCTGACAAGCGAAATGAAAGCCGCATCCAGGGTCACCATCATTGGAATGATTCTTGATGCAGTGCTGGGAATTATAAAGGTCATTGCAGGTATTCTTTTTCATTCCCAGGCCCTACTTGTGGATGGCATTCACTCCTTCACGGATGTGGCTTCAGACCTTGTGGTTCTCGGTGTCATGCGGGTTTCACGGCAGGAGCCTGACGACGACCACCCGTATGGCCATCAACGCATAGAAACCTTTGGCACACTGGTACTCGGCAGCATTCTGATTGCCGTTGGTGCCGCACTTGCGTGGGAAAATACCCTGAGGCTACTTGAGGGTGAGGCCGACATTGCGCCTGGATGGCCAGTGCTGCTGGCTGCAGCCTTGTCCGTGGCGGGCAAGGAATGGATCTATCACTATACTCGCCGTATCGGGGTGGCTATTCGTTCAGACCTTATTATTGCTAATGCCTGGCACAGCAGAACCGATGCATTCTCTTCGGTGGTTGTTCTGTTCTCGACAGCGGGCGCGATGCTCGGCTTTCTCTGGCTGGATGTCTTGGCCGCAGTAGTTGTTGCCGGCATCATTATCCACATCGGGTGGAAATTCACCTGGGACAGCGTAAAGGAACTGGTGGACACCGGGCTCTCTCCTGAAGATACCGAAATGCTCAAAGACATTGCCCGACAAACTGACGGTGTCCGCAATGTGCATGAACTCCGCAGCCGCCGGATGGGCCATGACATTCTTCTGGATATCCACCTGGTTGTAAGGCCTGACATCAGCGTGTCCGAGGGGCATCAGATCGGTATGCAGGTCGTAGGGGGCATGCGCAATGCGCTGGAGAACATTCGGGACATCAATTTTCATATTGACGCCGAGAACGATGAAGACCACCTGCCCACCTCGGAGCGACTGCCCTCCCGGGAAGAAATCCGTGGAACGCTGACTCAACATGTGGGCGAACTCCCCTCCAGTACCCGGCTGCGCCTGCATTACCTGAAAAACAAGGTTCACCTGGAGCTGTTCTTCGATACCTCAGCGGAAAGCACCATACTGACAGCCGATCGTATCCGGGAAGAACTCGCCGACTATTCCTGGTTTGGCAGCGCCCGTGTATGGGTGGCGGAGCCATACGTGCAAGAACCCGGTGCCTAACGGCGCCGGTTTTCTTCCATCCGAGACAGAAACTCCTGCATGATCAACGTATAGAGCTCTCCCCCCAGAAAACGGTCCTCCACACCAGCATCGATACTCGGATTGTCGTTCACTTCGATGACGGCAACCCGGTTACCCGACTGTTTGATGTCCACACCGTATAAACCGTTGCCGATCAGTCGGGTGGAATTCAGTGCCGCCTGAATAACATTTCTGGGGACCTCATAGGTCGGCATAGTCTCGAAATCACCGCTCTCACTGGCCGATTCACCATGCTGGTAGATCTGCCAGTGGCCTTTCACCATCATGTATTTGCAGGCAAAGATAGCCCTGCCGCCAAGGACGCCGATACGCCAGTCATAATCGGTATAGAGGTACTCCTGGGCAAGCACCAGCGCAGACTGTTTAAACAGCTCCCTGAGGCCGGTACGGAGTGATTTTTCATCCTCTGCCTTGGTCACTCCCCGAGAGAATGCACCATCAGGAATCTTGATGACCACGGGAAAGCCGAGCTCTTCGGTCACCTGCTCAACCGCGTGTTTTTGGTCCTTGGAAAGAATCAGGGTCTTCGGTGTTGGTATCTTGTTGTTCTTCAGCAGGTCCGCCAGAAACACCTTGTTCGTACAACGAAGAATCGACACGGGGTCATCAATCACCACCATGCCCTCGGCCTCGGCCCTGCGGGCAAAACGATACGTGTGGTGATCAATAGCGGTGGTTTCCCGGATGAACAGTCCGTCGTATTCCGGTAACCGCATATAATCCCGACGGGTGATCTGCTCAACGTTGATACCGAGCTTTCGCCCGGCCTTTTCAAATCGTTTGAGCGCAACCTGGTCGCTAGGAGGCATCTCCTCCTCGGGGTTAACCAGAACGGCCAAATCAAAACGATAACGGCGACGGGTTCGGGGCTTACGCCAAACCATGCTGCTGAAGCGATCGAACGCAGCGGCGAAGATATCCTGCTCATGCTCATCCAGATCGGCGGGGGCCGCCGGCTTCATGGATTCGATCTGCCATTTCTTGCGGCGTTTGAACACGATTTCCAGAATCGGGCAGGGAAAACGCTCAAACAGAGCTCGCGCCACGGGTTTCAGATCCGGATTCTCCGCCTGACCGAAATAGCTCCGAATCCTGACTTCATGGGTGGCCTCACGCTCGTCGGTCGCGGGGTCAATTTCCGCACCTGAAGCCTCAAGCCAGTTAATGACGCTGTCATCCAGCTCTTCCAGCTCCAGAGAGAACAGGCCTTTTCGGCTCAGATCGTTAAGGGTCATTACCGAAGGCACCACGTGGTGGCCACGAGCTTCCGCCAGTAACGAACAGTAATAACCCCGGCTCAGATACTTCGCACTCTGACAGAGATTAATCACCCGGACCCGGCTTGAAGGGGACGCCGAGAATTGCAGGTACTGGTCAAAAGTCAGCACGTCTTCACTGGGGTAATAAGGAGCCCAGTCCTTGGCGCGGTCTACGACAATGAGCAAACGGGACATATAAGGCATTCCTCCCTGAAGGTTCAGCCTGAACCAATTAGTCGCAACAATACGCCGGGGCCGGAAACTGCACAATCAATCGATAGTGCGTGCTTTTACGCATGCCAGATGCATTTGCCAACCCCCTCTGTTCTACCATAATAGCCCCACAAGGGAAGCGAGCCAGCTTGCCCGACCAGACTCTCTCCAAGGCTCCTCCGACATGCCCGAACTGCAGATCCGACATGCAATCAACGCCGATCTTGACGACATCGTCAGGCTGGAAAACCGGTGCTTTTCGGAAGACCGTATTTCCCGGCGGAGCTTCCGGCGCTTTCTGGAGATGCCCAGGGATCGTTTGATCGTAGCCATTCAGGACGGGGAATTGATCGGCTACTGCCTGGTGCTGATGAATGCGGCGACCCGCCTGGCGCGCATATATTCCATTGCCGTCTCCCATACCGCCCGAGGACGCGGCGCAGGTGAAAAGCTGGTGAGTGAAGCTGAACGGGAAGCCGTGGAGGCTGGCCGAATTGTGATGCGTCTGGAAGTGAGAGAGGACAACAGCCCGGCCATAAACCTGTATAAGCGCCTCGGCTATCGTCAGTTCGGTACCTACCGCGACTATTACGAGGACCACGGCAATGCCCTGCGCTTTGAGCGTCGCATCCTGTTCTATGAACCCTCACGGGAATTCCCGGCAGTGCCCTATTACCCGCAAACCACCGAATTTTCATGTGGACCCGCTGCACTGATTATGGCGATGGCAGCGCTCGACGAGCAACAACCGATGACCACGCTGGAAGAACTGAAGCTCTGGCGGGAAGCGACAACCATTTTCATGCTGGCAGGCCATGGCGGTTGCGGCCCGCACGGGCTTGCATTGGGGGCCTGGCATCGGGGATTTCATGCCAGTGCGTGGATCAGCAAAGAAGGTGCGCTGTTCAAGGATACGGTCAGGAATGAGGACAAGAAACGCGTACTTGAACTGGTTCACGAGGGTTTTCTGCACGACATCGGCCAGACCGGCATCGAACTGCACCATGACCCGCTCACGCTCGAAGGCATGGCAGAAGCCCTTCATCAGGGCAAAGTACCGGTTATCCTGATCAGTACCTGGCAACTCAATCGCAGCCGTGTGCCACACTGGGTGACCGTGTGCGCGATAGACGACCAGTTCGTCTATCTGCACGACCCGGAAATCGATGCAGAGGCTGGGGACACGGTGGCGGACAAGCAGTACCTGCCCATTGACCGACGGATATTCGACAAGATGTCCCGGTATGGCAGCCTTCAACCCCTGCAGGCTGCCGTCATTATCGGGCCTAAACGCAACGACTGATCAGGCGGTGCGCAGCGTCGCCTCCTTCAGTTCCGAAATCTCGTCCCGCAATCGTGCTGCAGTCTCGAAATCCAGATCCGAGGCCGCCTTGTACATTTTATCTTCAAGGCGGGTCACCTCTTTAAGCATTTCTTCGGGCGATCTATTGCCCGCCTTGGCACGATACTGTTCCGCTTCCTCCGCGGCCTTCTGGCCTGGACGTTCGGCTTTACGACGACCGCGACCGCCGCCACCGGCACCCTCCATGATGTCGGCAATTTTCTTGTTCAGCCCCTGGGGCGTAATGCCATGCTCTTCGTTATGGGCAGCCTGCTTGGCCCGTCGGCGGCCGGTCTCATCGATGGCTCTCTGCATGGAGCCGGTTATACGATCCCCATACAGGATTGCCCTGCCGTTAACGTTCCGGGCAGCCCGGCCAATGGTCTGAATCAGCGACCGTTCGGACCTCAGGAACCCTTCCTTGTCTGCATCAAGAATCGCCACCAGTGATACTTCAGGCATGTCCAGACCTTCCCGCAACAGGTTGATTCCGACCAGCACGTCGAACTCTCCCCGTCGGAGATCCCGGATTATTTCGACCCGCTCAACGGTATCAATGTCAGAGTGCAGGTAACGCACTTTAATGTCGTGCTCCATGAGGAAGTCAGTCAGGTCTTCCGCCATGCGTTTGGTGAGGGTGGTCACCAGAACCCGTTCCTTGATGGCAACCCGGGAATGAATTTCGGACAACAGGTCATCCACCTGGGTGGACGCAGGCCGGACCTCAATCTCCGGGTCCAGCAAGCCGGTGGGCCGGACCACCTGCTCGACCACCTGGCCGGCGTGCTCCGCCTCGTAATGAGACGGTGTGGCAGAGACAAAGATCATCTGGGGAGCGATACGTTCCCACTCCTCGAACCGCATGGGACGATTGTCCAGAGCAGACGGTAACCGGAAACCATACTCCACGAGAGTTTCCTTACGGGACCGGTCACCCTTGTACATGGCGCCGATCTGGGGAATGGTCACGTGGGACTCATCCACCACCAGCAGGGCATTGGGCGGCAGATAATCAAACAGCGTTGGCGGAGCCTCGCCGGGACGACGACCGGACAGGTAGCGGGAATAGTTTTCGATGCCATTGCAATAGCCCAGCTCCATCATCATTTCGATGTCGTATCGGGTGCGTTCCTCCAGACGCTGGGCTTCAACCAGACGGTTGTTGTCGCGAAGCTGCTGCAGGCGCTCATCCAGCTCCACCCGGATATGCTCCACCGCATCCAGCACCTTTTGGCGGGGTGTCACATAATGCGATTTCGGATAGATGGTAACCCGGGGCACCCGCCTCAGTACCTCTCCGGTCAACGGATCGAAATAGCTCAGATTCTCCACTTCGTCATCGAACAGTTCGATTCGAATGGCTTCCTTTTCAGATTCCGCCGGGAACACATCAATCACATCTCCGCGAACCCGATAATTGGCCCGGTGGAACTCAATGTCGTTGCGGGTGTACTGAAGCTCGGCCAGGCGCCGAAGAATAAAGCGCTGGTCTATCTGATCGCCCCTGTCCAGGTGAAGCATCATCTTGAGGTAAGACTGAGGATCACCCAGACCGTAAATAGAGGACACCGTCGCCACGATGATGGCGTCCGAACGTTCAAGTAATGCCTTGGTCGCCGAAAGGCGCATCTGCTCAATGTGCTCGTTAATGGAAGCGTCTTTCTCGATGAAGGTATCCGAAGAAGGCACGTAGGCTTCCGGCTGGTAGTAATCGTAGTAGGAGACAAAGTATTCAACAGCATTGTCCGGAAAGAACTCCCGAAACTCCCCGTACAACTGGGCAGCCAGGGTCTTGTTGTGGGCCATAACAATGGTCGGCCGCTGAATCTGCTCGATGACATTGGCAATCGTGAACGTCTTGCCCGAACCGGTTACCCCCAGCAGTGTCTGGTGCGCCAGGCCGGAGTGAATACCGTCCACCAACCCCTCAATTGCCTTGGGCTGATCGCCGGCCGGGTTATACGGTGAGTCGACCCTGAATACGGTATCTTTGGCAGCACTGGACTCTTTATTGGCCATAATTGGCGGATAACCTCCGGTTTATTGACAGTCAAAGCCACCGATCAGCTCATACCATCGAGAAATTTAGCGTTATGCCGGCTTCATGATACCATCAGAGCGATTCACGACTGGGCGAAAATAAGCCAGCTTTTTTCTTTGGCACATATTCTGACACCCCGCCGGTCGCAGCCCTATCAGACGCAGCTTTAAGGAGCGCAAGTTTGGACCTTCAACTTTCCAGCCGAGTACAGGCTATCAAGCCCTCTCCCACTCTCGCAGTCACTAACAAGGCCGCGGAACTCCGCGCTGCCGGCCAGGACATCATTGGCCTTGGTGCTGGCGAGCCGGACTTCGATACCCCCGATCACATCAAGCAGGCAGCCATTGAGGCCATCAACAATGGCCAGACCAAATACACCGCTGTGGATGGTACGCCGGCCCTGAAGAAAGCGATTATTGCGAAGTTCAAACGGGACAACGGCCTGGATTACGAAGCCAACCAGATTCTAGTAAGCAGTGGTGGCAAACAGAGCTTTTTCAACCTCGCACTTGCCACCCTGAACCCGGGTGACGAAGCGATTATCCCTGCCCCTTACTGGGTGTCCTACCCGGACATGGTCCTGGTGGCTGAAGGCAAACCGGTAATTATCGAAACCAGTGCTGACACCCGTT
This sequence comes from Marinobacter sediminum, assembly GCF_023657445.1. NCBI lineage: Bacteria > Pseudomonadati > Pseudomonadota > Gammaproteobacteria > Pseudomonadales > Marinobacteraceae > Marinobacter > Marinobacter sediminum. The sequence continues at coordinate 1,617,681 of NZ_JAGTWY010000001.1, forward strand.
TCAAGATCACGCCGGAGCAGCTGGAAAACGCCATCACCGAGCGCACGCGCCTGTTCGTGATCAACAGCCCTTCCAACCCGAGTGGCATGGCCTACACCCTTGAAGAGCTGCAGGCGATTGGCGAGGTTCTGAAAAAACACCCGAACATCATGATCGCCACCGACGACATGTACGAGCCGATCCTCTGGACCGGCAAGCCGTTCTGTAACATCCTCAACGCCACACCGGAACTGTACGACCGCACCTTCGTACTGAATGGAGTATCCAAAGCCTACTCCATGACAGGCTGGCGTATCGGCTATGCCGCAGGCCCAACGAAAATCATTGGCGCCATGAAGAAGATACAGTCCCAGAGCACCTCGAACCCGTCTTCTGTTTCACAGGCCGCCGCCCAGGCCGCTCTGGACAGTTCGCAGGACTGCGTGGGGGAAATGGTCAGTGCGTTCAAGGAACGTCACGACTGGTTGGTTGAGGCGCTGAACGCCCTGCCCGGCGTCGAATGTCTCAAAGGTGATGGGACCTTCTACGTGTTCCCGAGTTTCCAGGGCGCAATTGACGCTGCCCAGGGCGTGAGCACGGACGTGGAGTTTGCTGAAAAGCTGCTCACGGAAGCTGGCGTGGCCCTGGTTCCGGGTTCCGCTTTTGGCTCACCTGGCCATATGAGACTCAGCTTCGCCACCAGTATGGATAACCTGAAAAAGGCGGTTGAGCGTCTGCAGAAAGCGCTTGGCTAAAAACTTTTAGCGAGGGGTTGACGGAGCGCTATAGCCAACTTAATATACGCGCCTCGTCACAAGACGACGTTCCCCGATAGCTCAGTTGGTAGAGCAACGGACTGTTAATCCGTTTGTCGCTGGTTCGAGCCCAGCTCGGGGAGCCACTATTCAAAAAGGCCGCTGATTCACTGAATCAGCGGCCTTTTTATTTTCCTGCCTGGCAATAGATATGAGCGACTCAGAGAGCCGCCAATTCCTCATGAATTTCGTCCAGAGCGGCCAATGGGTCCAGAGCCTGAGTAATCGGCCGACCAATCACCAGGTAATCACTACCCGCCCTGATCGCATCCGTGGGTGTCATAATACGCTGCTGGTCACCCCGGTCTGCGCTTAATGGCCGAATCCCCGGGGTGATCAGCTTAAAGCCGGCTCCCTGTTCTGCTTTCAGCTTTGGTGCTTCCTGTGCCGAACAAACCACTCCATCAAGACCACAATTCCTGGTCAGTGTCGCAAGGCGAGACACCTGTGCCTCGGGAGACGCCTGAATACCAATAGCTTCCAGATCCCGGGCGCTCATGCTGGTGAGAACGGTGACGGCAATCAATAGCGGCTTATCAGCGCCAAACGATTCCAGACGCTCACGACAGGCCGTCATCATTTTTTCGCCGCCCGAGGCATGCACATTGACCATCCAAACACCAAGATCGGCAGCGGCGGCAACCGCAGCGGAGGTAGTATTGGGGATATCGTGGAATTTCAGATCCAGAAAAACATCGAAGCCGAGACTCTGAAGCCCCTGAACCAGTTGGGGGCCCGAACGGGTGAACAACTCTTTACCTACTTTCAGACGGCATTTGGCGGGGTCCAGTTTGTCCACCAGCTTCAGTGCCGGGTTCTCAGACGGGAAGTCCAGGGCGACAATAATCTTGGGGTCGTTAACGGTTTGCACGTTCATTGTCCTGCGGAATGTCAGAAAAGGATTATTCGGCTTCAACACCCTGAATCGGGCGGACGGTTTCCCACTGTTTGCAGCTTGGGCACAGCCAGTGGAGCTGCTGGCCGGAGAAACCGCAGTTAACACAGCGGTACACCGGGCGGTTTACAAGGATCAGGTGGCCAATACGACTGACCAGCCTGCCCTCGTCCGTGGTCATACCTTTTTCATAGCCAGCAATTTCGACCAGTCTGAGCAAGCCGCGAACACTCGGGCGAATTTCCAGTTCCTGGCGAAGCAGGTCAATCGCGGCTGGCCTACCCGAGGACCTCTCCACGGACTCAACCAAAGCCAGGAGCAGACTGGTACTTGGATAGCTCTCATAGAGCTTTCGCAGCTTTTTGCCCAGACGGCCTACATTGCCATGCTCATGCTCCAGCTTCATCAGGCGGTCGACCGCTTCAGGCCCAAACTCCGGGTTCTGATCAAACACCTTGAGACTCTGGTTGCTAGCCTCGCGAAAACTTCCCTGGCGAATGAGCAACCTCATAAGAATGAGTGTGGCCCGCACGCACGAACGATCGTAGTCCAAAGCCTCTTTCGAAAGTTTCTGGGCGCCCCACCGATCATCCTGCTTAAGCGCTTCTTCGGCCTGCTCGCAGGTAATGTAAGCAAGGACTTTGAACATAGCAGGATCGGCATCGCCTTTGGTGAGCGTGCGGGCAACGTCGGCGGCGTTACTCCACTCTTTTTCCTGCTGGTATAGCTCAATGAGTTGTTGCGCGGATTTGCGCCCGTACTCACGATCCCCCATTAACTGTTGCAGCAAAGCCTCGGCGCGATCCAGCAGGCCCGCGTTCAGGTAGTCTTTTGCCAGTTCGAGGGTAACCTTCGGAGAAAATCGTGGTGGCAGCTCAGGTCGCGCCAGAAGGTTTTGGTGAATAAGAATCGCCCGATCCGTCTCGCCCTTGAGGCGAAAATGATTGCCTATCGAAAGGTGCAGGCTGACCGTATCTTTATTTACAGCCAGTGACTGGACGAAATTCTCTACCGCCTGATCAGAATAGTTGGTAAAAAGAAACTGAAGTCGATCACGCACAGAGTCTTCATCGGCGATGGTCGTTCCGGATCCACGGCCACTACTGCCTAGCCTGCCTGCCACCCAGCCCGCCGCAACCGCCACGGTGAGCAGCAGCCACTGAAGCACTATATCCATTAAAGAGTCCGGTCGTTCTCGGCCCTGGATTTCTCCAATGCCTGTTCGGCACGATCGAGTCGTTTCTTAAGGGTTCGCCGGGAAACCGACGTACGAAAGGTCGCCAGCATGGTCATCAACACACCCACAAGTGCGCCGACAACAAAAGACATAATAATCCAGATAGCAATCCCATGGGGCTGGGTCTCAAACAGCAAAAAGTTGAGAGAAACCGTCATCTGATTATTGAGAGAAAAGACAAGAGCCAGCAGGACAAGGACCAGCACCAACAGAATAATAAGAATCTTCTGCAATCCTGCCATAGCGATAGCACTCCAGATTGGGCCCTTGGTTAAGCCCGGTTTTTTACGGGTTCACTGATCAGGCCTTAAAAGCCCTTCTTCAAGCTGTCGTTAACCTGTTCCCGCAGCTCTTTGCCCGGCTTGAAATGCGGCACATACTTCGCGGGTAACTGGACAGCTTCACCGGTCTTGGGATTTCGCCCGGTTCGAGCAGCCCGGTGATGAAGGGAGAAACTACCGAACCCCCGGATCTCAATTCTCTGACCATCGGCAAGCGATTGAGACATGTGCTCGATAACGGTTTTCACTGCCAATTCTACATCTTTAACGGAGAGCTGCGTCTGTTTTGAAGCAATCAGCTCGACCAGTTCGGACTTCGTCATGAGGCGTTTCCCTCTATCATTATTATTCGGCCGTCGGTTACCGGATTCCCATGACACTAGTTTAGCCAAACCAGAAAAAAACACAAAAAAAACGGGCTCTTAGAGCCCGTTTTTTCTTACCAACCGGAAATATCAGTCCTTGTTGGCGTTCTGCTGCTGCATCTGCTCCTTGATGAGATCACCGATGGTGGTCGCACCAGAAGCTGTTTCAGCAGTCTTGGCCCGCACGCCTTCCAGAGCCTGTTTGTCGTCCTCAACATCTTTGGACTTGACTGACAGGTTGATGATGCGGTTCTTACGGTCGATGCTGATAATCTTCGCTTCAACCTCTTCGCCTTCCTTCAGCGCGTTGCGTGCATCTTCAACGCGGTCGCGGCTGATTTCAGAGGCCTTCAGTACAGCTTCAACTTCGTCGTTCAGAGCGATAGTCGCGGCCTTGGCGTCAACAGCAGACACGGTACCCTTAACAATAGAGCCCTTGTCATTCAGCTGCACAAACTCAGCGAACGGATCGCTTTCGAGCTGCTTGATACCCAGGGAGATGCGCTCACGCTCCGGATCAACAGACAGGATAACGGTTTCAACCTCGTCACCCTTCTTGTATTCACGAACCGCTTCTTCGCCAGTCTCGTTCCAGCTGATGTCAGACAGGTGAACCAGACCGTCGATGCCACCGTCCAGACCGATAAAGATACCGAAGTCAGTGATTGACTTGATCTTACCGGAGATACGGTCGCCCTTGTTGAAGTTGCTGGAGAAGTCTTCCCATGGGTTAGACACACACTGCTTGATACCCAGGGAAATACGACGACGCTCTTCGTCGATGTCCAGAATCATCACACCCACTTCGTCGCCGACCTGAACGACTTTGGATGGGTGAATGTTCTTGTTGGTCCAGTCCATTTCAGACACGTGAACCAGACCTTCAACACCCTCTTCCAGCTCAGCGAAGCAGCCGTAATCGGTCAGGTTGGTTACGCGTGCTGTAACCCTCATACCTTCCGGATAGCGACCCTTGATGTCGACCCATGGATCTTCACCCAGTTGCTTCAGACCCAGAGATACGCGGTTGCGCTCACGGTCAAACTTCAGAACCTTAACGTTGATCTCATCGCCCACATTGACGATTTCGCTCGGATGCTTGATGCGCTTCCAGGCCATGTCAGTAATGTGCAGCAGGCCGTCAACACCGCCCAGATCTACGAACGCGCCGTAGTCGGTCAGGTTCTTGACGATACCCTTGATGGTCAGGCCTTCAGTCAGGGTTTCCAGCAGAGCTTCGCGCTCGGCACTGTTTTCAGCTTCCAGAACGGCGCGGCGGGAAACAACCACGTTGTTACGCTTCTGGTCCAGCTTGATAACCTTGAATTCGAGTTCCTTGTTCTCCAGGTGCGCAGTATCGCGAACCGGTCGAACATCTACCAGGGAGCCCGGCAGGAAGGCGCGAATACCAGCCAGATCTACGGTGAAACCACCCTTGACCTTGCCGTTAATGATGCCCTTGACCACTTCTTCAGCTTCGAAGGACTTCTCAAGTACCTTCCAGGCTTCTGCACGCTTGGCCTTCTCACGGGACAGACGGGTTTCACCGAAACCATCTTCTACCGCATCAAGAGCCACATCGACGACATCGCCGATGGCAACTTCCAACTCGCCTTTTTCGTTCAGGAACTGGGAGGCGGGGATAACGCCTTCGGACTTAAGTCCGGCGTTAACGGTGACCCAGTCGCTATCAACATCCACAACGGTTCCCTGGACGATGGAACCTGGCTGCATGTCAATTTCTTTTAGGCTTTCTTCAAAAAGATCCGCAAAGCTCTCGCTCATTATGAGTCCTATATGATCAACGCAAGTACGCTCCGTGCCGCCAGCAACACGGTCTGTTAGTAATGTCCGGATGTGGCCAGTGGCTGGCCGATAACGCCACGTCCGGCATTTCAACGACAAAAAGGTGTAGTCAGGCCTGACCTGCTGCGGCCATACACCTGTCCAACACCTCTTCTATACTCAAGCCCGTCGAATCAATGACTTGCGCATCATCCGCAGGCTTGAGGGGGGCTGCAGAACGGTTCATATCCCGCTCATCGCGAACCCTTATCTCCTCTAAAAGGGCATCAATGTTAACATCGACACCTGCGTCCTTCAACTGGTTGTAACGCCTGCGGGCACGTTCCTCAGCACTGGCCGTAAGGAATATCTTTGCCGGAGCATCCGGGAAAACCACCGTACCCATATCACGGCCGTCGGCGACCAGTCCCGGCGTCTTCCGGAAATCCCGTTGCCGCTGCAACAGTGCATCACGAACCGGTTGCATGACCGCAACCCGCGAGGCGTTATTGCCGCACGTTTCGGCGCGTATTTCCGACGTGACATCTTCACCCGCCAGGATGACTTTTGCGGGCTCTCCGGCAGGCGTCGGCTCGAACGCCACATCAAGCGATGCCGCCACACGCACGAGACCTGCCTCGTCATCCAGCGAAACGCCCTGGCGAACCGCCGCCAATGCAGTCAATCGATACAGCGCTCCGCTATCCAGCAAATGGTAACCCAGCTTTTTAGCCAGCATCTGGGTAATCGTGCCCTTGCCGGAACCACCGGGACCGTCGACAGCAATAACTGGCGCCTTTGGGTCGGACATTATTCGGCTCCTTCGGCGGAAATATTGATCCCGGTTCCCCGGGCAAGTTCCACAAAACCAGGGAAAGACGTTGCCACATTGGCGCAGTCAGTCACTTCGATCTCACCCGCCGCTCGCAGCGAGGCAACCGCAAAAGACATGGCGATACGGTGATCCCCATGGCTGTTAACGGTACCGCCACCGATGGTCTGGCCGCCTTCGATAACAATACCATCCGGAGTCACTTCGGACTCGACACCCAGCGCGGCAAGCCCGTCTGCCATCACCTGAATGCGGTCACTTTCTTTAACCCGAAGCTCTTCAGCCCCGCGCAGAACAGTGCGACCACTGGCACAAGTAGCGGCAACGAACAGAACCGGGAACTCATCAATCGCAAGTGGCACCTGATCTTCGGGGATATCAATGCCTTTCAGGTCTGCGGAACGGACCCGCAAATCAGCCACTGGCTCGCCACCAATCTCGCGCTCGTCGAGCACCTCGATATTGGCGCCCATCTGGCGAAGAATATTGATGACACCGACACGGGTCGGGTTCATGCCGACGTGGCGCAGAATGAGGTCAGATCCTGGCGCAATACTGGCAGCAACCAGGAAAAACGCAGCGGACGATATGTCTGCCGGAACATCAATGTTCGTGGCAGTCAACGTTCCGCCACCACTCAAGCTGGCCGTCGAACCATCACGGTGCACATCATAGCCAAACCCTGACAGCATACGCTCGGTGTGGTCACGGGTTGGTGCCGGTTCCGTGACGGAGGTGCGGCCCTCTGCATACAGCCCTGCCAGCAAAAGACAGGATTTAACCTGGGCACTGGCCACCGGCATCTCATAATGCATACCGGTCAGGCTCTGACCACCGCGGATTTTCAACGGCGGGCGTCCGCCCTCGGCAGTATCGATCACCGCACCCATTGCCCGAAGCGGATCAGCCACCCGACCCATGGGGCGCTTGGAAAGACTGACATCCCCTGTCAGCTCCGAGTCAAATGGCTGCGCCGCCAGCAAGCCGGCAAACAAGCGCATGGCGGTACCGGAATTACCCAGATACAGAGGGCCACGCGGCGCCTGCAAACCATTGATACCAACGCCATGGATACGAACAAATCCGTCGTCCGGTCCCTCAATGGTGACACCCATATCACGGAACGCCTGGAGGGTAGCGAGACTATCCTCACCCTCAAGGAACCCCTTGACCTCAGTAATGCCGTCAGCCAGAGCGCCCAGCATAATGGAGCGATGCGACATGGATTTGTCGCCCGGCACCCGGATATCTCCGGAAACAGCATTACCCGGCTGAAGACGGAACGTTACCTGTTTCTCAGTGTTGTTTGTCACGTAAGCCTGCCCTGAAAGCATCTTGGAAAAGTGTTCTCGCGCCGCCTTGGCGCGACTGAAAACCCGCAACAGGGTGCCACTGTCCTGTTGGGCTATAGCAGTGCGTAGCTGGTCGAGGTCATGAGTAAAGTGATCAATCACCCGGAGGACGGCGTCACGGTTAGACAGGAATATGTCGTGCCACATCACCGGATCACTGGCAGCAATTCTGGTGAAATCGCGGAAACCTCCCGCAGCATAGCGAAAAATGTCCATATTCTGGTCTTCGCCAGCCAGCGTATCCACCAGAGAGAAAGCAATAAGATGAGGCAGATGACTCGTCGCTGCCAGAACCTCGTCGTGGTATGCCACCGACATGGTGAGCACGGTGGCGCCGCAACCCTCCCAGAGCGCCTTCAAACGGACAACGTCTGACTGATTGGCGCCATCTCCGGGCGTGAGAATAACCTTGTGATTAACGAAGAGCTCCGGGTTTGCGGCCCGGATACCACTCTTCTCGGAACCCGCAATCGGGTGCCCGGGGATAACACGTGGTGACAGCGAACCGAACACCGCCTCGACGTCGGCTACGAAGCTGGACTTAGTACTACCGACATCCGTCAGCACCGACTCAGGCCCGAGCCAGGGTTTGATCTCGGCGAGCACCGCTCGCGTTGCACGCACCGGAACTGCCAGCACCACCAGATCACTGCCCTTTACCGCCTCTTCAACAGAGGAAGCGGCTTCGTCGATAACCCCCAGCTCCTTGCCCAGGGCCAGTTCATCAACCCGTCTATCCGCGCCAACGACCGTAACCGCGAGGCCATGACGACGAATAGCACTGGCCAGTGAGCCTCCGATCAGACCGAGACCAATAATCGCAACTCTCTGGAACAGTGGCTTTTGGCCAGACACGTCAGACTCCCTGCCCCGCCACGGATTCCAGCGATTGGCTCAACGCCTCAACAAGCCGCTCGTTCTCTTCCGGCAAACCGACCGACACCCTCAAGTGCTGCGGCATACCGTAACCCGCGACCGGACGCACGATCACGCCGTGGGATAGCAGCGCCTGATAGATCTCCTGCGCTTTCTCTCCCACATCGACCGCAATAAAATTCCCTGCAGATGGAATATAGGATAGGCCCATGGCGTCAAACGCCTGCTCCAGCTGACGAATACCGGCCGTATTAACCTCACGGGAGCGTTCAAGGTAAGCCTCATCACCCAAAACCGCGGTTGCCGCTGCCAAAGCAATGGTGTCCACGTTAAATGGCTGACGCACGCGGTTCAATATATCTGCAATGGCCGGGGAGCTGATGCTATAGCCCACACGCAGTGCTGCCAGCCCCCACGCCTTGGAGAAAGTCCGACTGACAATCAGGTTGGGAAAACGGGAAAGCAGCTTGATGCCATCAGGATATTGTTCGCCCTGAAGGTATTCACAATAGGCTTCATCAAGCACCACCAGCACATTGGCGGGGACCTTCTCCAGAAAAGCCTCAATCGCAGGGGCTTCATGAACCGTTCCTGTCGGGTTATTGGGGTTGGCAACGAAAATCAGGCGTGTGCGGTCGGTAACCGAAGCCGCCATGGCGTCCAGATCATGCCCCCAGTCTTGCGCCGGCACCGACACACCTCTGGCGCCGATAGCCTGGGTAACGATCGGATAGACGGCAAACGCATACTGGGAAAAAATAACCTCGGAATCGCTATCGGCAAAACACCGGGCGATCACTTCCAGCACATCGTTGGAGCCATTACCCAGGGTTATCTGGCTCATTTCAACACCTAAGCGGGCAGCCAACGCCTGCTTGAGCTCGAATCCGTTGCCGTCGGGATAGAGGCAGAACTCTGACAGAGCCTGCTTTGCCGCCGACAGCGCTTTATCGCTGGGGCCAAGCGGATTCTCATTGCTGGCAAGCTTGATGATCTCCGCCGGGTTCAGCCCCAGCTCGCGTGCCAGCTCATCAATCGGTTTGCCTGGCTGGTAAGGAGACAGTGCCTGAACCCCTTTTACCGCCAGGCCCTGATAATCAATCGCCATAGCCATTCCTCGACAACCTGTTCTTAAAGAACGCCGATCGGATACGAACCCAGTCGTTTGAGTTCTACCGCCTCGTCATCCACTTCTGCCAGCAACTTGCTCACCCGTTCGTCTTCCATGTGCCCCTCAAAATCGATGTAGAACACATAGGCCCAGGTGCCACTCGGGGATGGACGGGTTTCAATGCGGGTCAGACTGATGCCATGGCTATGGAACGGTTCAAGAAGCTGGTATAACGCGCCGGGCTTGTTGCGCATGGAGACCAGAATCGAGGATTTATCTTGACCGCTGGCCGGCACTTCTTCCCGACCAATAATAAGGAATCGGGTGGTATTGTCCGGTCTGTCCTCAATACTGTTGGCAAGCTTTTCCAAACCATAGAGTTCGGCAGCCATATCGCCAGCAATGGCAGCCGTACCCGGCTCTTCAGCAGCGCGCCGAGCCGCTTCTGCGTTGCTGGACACGGTTACCCGCTCAATACCGTAACGATGGGTATCCAGCCACTGCCGGCACTGGGCAAAGGATTGCTGGTGAGAGTAGATCCGGGTAATTTCCTGGTCCTTGTTTTTCGGGGATACCAGCAGATGATGATGAATGCGCAGCTGAACCTCACCACAGATTTTCAGCGGCGACGACATGAACATATCCAGGGTATGGTTAATCATGCCCTCGGTGGAGTTCTCGACCGGCACCACACCGTAATGAGCTGCACCAGATTCCACTTCCCGGAACACGGCATCGATAGCGGGAAGCGGCACGCTGACAACAGAGTGGCCAAAATGCTTCAGGGCAGCGGCCTGGGTAAACGTCCCAACCGGACCCAGGAAGGCAATATGCATCGGCTTTTCCAGAGCCAGGCAGGCGGACATGATTTCGCGAAATAGCCGCGCCATTTCCTCGCCTGAGAGCGGTCCCGGATTTGCGTCCTTGATACGCCGCAACACCTGCGCTTCCCGCTCTGGACGATAGAAGAATACGTCTTGCCCGGGGTTGGCACCCATTTTGACGTGAGCCACTTCCTGGGCACAGCGGGCGCGGGCGCTGATCAGGTTCATGATCTCTTGATCAAGCTGATCGATTTCATCACGGAGTTCGCCCAGGCGAACCTGTTCGTCACTCATGATCAGCCACGCTCCTTCGCAAATTCTTTCATATACTGAATCAGGGCATCGACTCCGGCTTCAGGCATGGCATTGTAGATGCTTGCACGCATACCACCGACAGAACGGTGCCCCTTGAGATTGAGCAACCTGCGGGCGTCCGCGCCCTTGAGGAAATCAGCGTTCAGCGCATCATCGGCAAGAGTGAACGGTATATTCATCCAGGACCGGAAACGGGGATCGATCGGGTTGGCGTAAAAATCATTGGTATCAATGAAATCGTAAAGCTTTTTAGCCTTGCGGTGGTTAATCTCTCCCATGGCTTTTACCCCACCCTGGGCCTTCAGCCACTTGAACACCAGCCCCGCCAGATACCAGGAATAGGTAGCGGGCGTGTTGTACATAGAGTCGTTATCCGCGATCACCTGGTAATTCATCATTGTCGGAGTCTCCTTTCGGGCCATGCCCAGGAGGTCCTTCCGAATAATCACCACAACCAGACCGGATGGCCCGATGTTCTTCTGCGCGCCCGCGTAAATCAGACCAAACCTTGAGGTATCCACCGGGCGTGACAGCATGGTCGAAGACATGTCGGCCACGAGCGGCACATCACCACTGTCCGGAACAAAATCGTACTCCAGACCACCAATGGTTTCGTTTGGCGTGTAATGCAGATAGGCCGCATCGGCACTGGTTTGCCAGCTGGCCTGATCCGGAATGGTGGCAAAGCCGCTGTCTTCTGAACTCGCCGCCACGTTGATGTCGCCGTAACGCCTGGCTTCAGCAATCGCTTTCTTGGACCAGATTCCGGTGTTCACATAATCCGCGGAGGTCTTGTTGCCCAACAGATTAAGCGGAATGGTAGAGAACTGGCTTGAAGCGCCACCCTGCATGAAAAGTACCGCATAGTCATCGGATACGCCGGCCAATTCACGCAGATCTTTCTCGGCAGTTTCGGCAATCTGTACAAACTCATCACTGCGATGGCTCATTTCCATCACGGACATGCCGGTACCGTGCCAGTCCAGCATCTCATCACGTGCCTGCTGCAGCACGGTTTCCGGCAAGGTTGCCGGGCCTGCACAAAAGTTAAACGCCCTGCTCATGATCCTGTGATCTCTCAAGTCTTACTGATTCGGTCTGTGGCAGTGCCGGCTTATTCCTCGCCGGCACCTTCTTCAGAGCTGCCTTCAGTGCTGTTCTCATCCGAAGTTCCGGCTTCCTCACCGTCGACCTCAGCACCGTCGATATCTTCAGCGTCGGTCTCGGCAATCCGCTCCACGCCCACCAGGCGTTCGTCTTCCTGGCTCAGCTTGATCAGACGCACACCCTGCGTGTTCCGGCTCAGGACAGACACTTCGTCCGTACGGGTACGCACCAGCGTGCCCTTGTCGGAAATCAGCATCATCTCGTCACCATCGAACAACTGCAGCGCAGTGACCAGGTTGCCGTTACGCTCGGAACATTGCATGGCAATAACGCCCTGGCTGCCCCGGCCGTACGTGGGGAATTCCTCGAAGGTAGTCCGTTTACCGTAGCCATTCTCACTGGCCGTCAGGATTACCCCATCTTCCTGGGGAATAATCAGGGAGACAACGTGATGCCCTCCAGCCATCTTGATGCCGCGAACGCCGCGAGCGGTCCGGCTCATCGGGCGTACAGCTTCCTCATTGAAGCGCACGGCCTTGCCTGCGGTGGAGAACAGCATAATTTCCGCGTCGCCCTTGGTGATAGCGGCACCAATCAGGGTATCCCCTTCATCCAGGGACAGGGCGATCAAACCGCTGCTGCGCGGACGCGAGAAATTCGGCAGAGGCGTCTTCTTGACCACACCATTGAAGGTCGCCATCAGCACGAACTGGTCTTCGGGGTAGTCACGCACTGGCAGGAAGGTCGTAATACGCTCGCCTTCGTCCAGCGGCAGGATATTCACCATCGGTCGACCGCGCGAAGCACGGCTGGCCCTTGGGATCTCGAACACCCGCAACCAGTAAACCTTGCCACGGTTGGAGAAGCACAGAATGGTGTCGTGGGAGTTGGCCACCAGCAGCTTCTCAACGAAATCTTCATCTTTCATCGACGTAGCTGCCTTGCCCCGGCCACCACGACGCTGGGACTGGTAATCCTCAACGGCCTGCGTTTTGGCGTAACCACTGTGGGAAATAGTCACCACCAGGTCTTCTTCATCAATCAGGTCGGCAATCGTCAGATCGCGCTGTGAGCTGGTAATTTCGGTAAGACGATCGTCGCCGAACTCGTTTACCACGGCCTCCAGCTCTTCACGGATCACCTGCATCAGACGATCCGGATCCGCCAGAATTTCAAGCAGTCCGGCAATCTTCTCCAGAATTTCCTTGTACTCGTTCTGGAGCTTTTCGGTTTCCAGACCGGTCAGACGATGCAGGCGCATATCCAGAATGGCCTGGGTCTGCTCCGGAGACAGGTAGTAAAGACCTTCACGCAGGCCGAAGATTTCCGGCAGATCGTCCGGACGACAGGCGTCTTCACCTGCACGTTCCAGCATGGCCAGGACATCGCCAGGGCCCCAGCCTTTCGACATCAGCTTTTCTTTGGCCTCCACCGAGCTCGGGGATGCCTTGATCAGCTCAATCATTTCATCAATATTGGCCAGCGCAACCGTCAGGCCTTCAAGAATATGGCCACGCTCACGAGCCTTACGCAGCTCGAAAATGGTCCTGCGTGTCACCACTTCACGGCGATGGCGTACGAACGCGTCCAGCATTTCCTTGAGGTTCAGCGTCTTCGGCTCGCCGTTGATCAGCGCAACCATGTTAATGCCGAATACTGTTTGCAGCTGAGTGTGGGCAAACAGGTTGTTGACCACCACTTCCGGATTTTCACCACGGCGCAGCTCAATCACCACCCGGATGCCTTCCTTGTTCGACTCATCCCGCAGCTCGGTGATGCCTTCCAGGCGCTTTTCCTTCACCAGCTCAGCGATCTTCTCGATCAGGCGCGCCTTGTTCAGCTGATACGGCAGCTCATTGATAATGATGGCATCGCGGTTGGTCTTGTTGTCGTGCTCAATCTCATGACGGGCACGAACATAAATGCGGCCACGACCCGTGCGGTAAGCTTCAACGATGCCAGCGCGACCGTTGATGATGCCCTCGGTCGGGAAATCCGGGCCGGGAATGAATTCCATCAACTCGTCAATGGACAGGTCCGGGTTGTCGATCAGCGCCAGACACCCGCTCACGACTTCCCTCAGGTTGTGTGGGGGAATATTGGTAGCCATACCCACGGCAATACCGGAAGACCCGTTCACCAGAAGGTTGGGAACCCGGGTCGGCAGTACCTCAGGAATACGCTCGGTGCCGTCGTAGTTATCGACGAAATCCACCGTTTCCTTCTCAAGATCCGCCAGCAAGGAGTGGGCAATCTTCTCCATGCGAATTTCGGTATAACGCATGGCCGCCGCGTTATCACCGTCGATGGAACCAAAGTTACCCTGGCCATCCACAAGCGGGTAGCGCAGGGAGAACGGCTGGGCCATACGAACGATGGTGTCGTAGACCGCAGAATCACCGTGCGGGTGATATTTACCGATAACGTCACCCACCACACGGGCGGATTTCTTGTAGGCCTTGTTCCAGTCGTTATTCAACTCGGACATGGCGAACAGAACACGGCGGTGTACCGGCTTGAGGCCGTCCCTCACATCTGGCAGCGCCCGGCCGACGATGACGCTCATGGCGTAGTCGAGATAGGACTGTTTAAGCTCGTCTTCAATATTTACCGGCAGGATCTCTTTGGCTAACTCACCCATCGAGAAAGGTTCCTTTGCGTTATCTGGAAGTCGTGTCAGGACCTTTTCGGGGCCCCGTAGTTATTCTTCAATAAGCCGCGAAGTCTACCACAATCGCACCCTCATCGGGGCAACTGTGAGGCAGCCTTAATCAAAAACCACTGTCTTGTTTTCGTAGGTGATCACCCGGTCTTCGATATGGGAACGCAGGCCACGGGCCAGCACATTCTTTTCCACATCTTTCCCGAGGCGAACCATGTCTTCAATGGAGTCCCTATGGGTGATCCGGATCACGTCCTGCTCAATAATCGGACCTTCGTCCAGATCCTGAGTAACGTAATGACAAGTGGCCCCAATCAGCTTCACGCCACGGCTGTAGGCCTGGTGGTATGGACGGGCCCCAGCAAACGATGGCAGGAAGCTGTGATGGATATTAATAACCTTGCCCGCGTATTTACCACACAACCCGGAAGGCAGGATCTGCATATACCGGGCAAGCACGACCACATCGGCATCGTACTGCCTGAACAGGTCGTCTATGTGGGCAAAGGCTTCATCTTTATTTTCCTTGCTCACCGGCACGTGGTGATATGGAATCTCGTGCCACTCCACCATGCGACGCAGATCGTCGTGGTTGGAAATCACCGCCACAATCTCGGCGTTGATCTCTTTGCTGTGCCAGCGATAAAGCAGGTCTGCCACGCAATGGGATTCCTTGCTGCACATCAGGATGACTTTCTTCGGCTGGGCCGAATCCGCAATGTGCCAGTTCATGTTGAATTCACGGGCAATAGGCTCGAACGCCGCGCGGAACTGGTCCAGACCGAAAGGAATCGAGCTGGCCTTGATTTCGTGACGCATGAAGAACCAGCCGGTCTGGGTGTCCGAATGGTGGCTCGCCTCAGTAATCCAGCCGTTGTAGGTGGACAGAAAATTACTCACCTTGGCGACAATTCCAACCCTGTCGGGGCAGGAAATCACAAGACGATAGGTATGCTCCATGAAAGCCTTTCCTTAACTCAAATCCGGGCAAGCAGGTGCGAAGTAGACCCCCTGGCGATATTCCCGTCAGGTAAACGGTACGCACCTATGAAAATGACCGGCTATCATAGCCTATCTGAACGCCAGAAACGAGGAACAGAAACATGGACAACTACCTGCACCGGCAAATCGGAAAACCGGGTCTCTGGAGGCGCTCAGGCCGCTTCTGCGTCATAGCACTGATTTTCGCTTTTGCCGGCATCCCCCAGGCTTTCGGCCAGGCCATCCTGGAAGGCGAGCGCTTCCACCCGGCTGTCGCAAACCAGGGCATGGTGGCGACCAGCCACACCCTGGCGACAGAGGTCGCGCTCAAGGTCCTGAAGGACGGCGGCAATGCCATAGATGCCGCTGTTACTGCGGGTTTTGCGCTCGCGGTGACCCAGCCTCGCTCCGGCAATATTGGCGGTGGCGGTTTCATGCTCATTTCAAAGGGCGACGGCAGTGACCCGGAGGCCATCGATTATCGGGAAAAAGCCCCCTCAGCAGCCTCCGAAACCATGTTTCAGGATGACCAGGGCGAGGTCGTGAAGAATCGCAGCCGCTTTACACACCTGGCGGCAGGTGTACCCGGTACGGTGGCCGGACTTGCACTGGCACTGGAGAGGCACGGCACCGTATCACTGAAACAGGCACTGTCACCGGCCATCAAGCTGGCCCGGGAAGGATTCATCGTCCCACAACGCTTCACAGAAGGGCTGGAACAAGCCCGGGACCGGCTGGAACGCTGGCCGGCTACCCGGAGCACTTTCTACAAAGACGATGGCTCTGCCTGGCAGCCCGGAGAGCGCTTCAGGCAGCCGGACCTTGCGAATACCCTCCAACGTATCTCAGACCAGGGGGTAAAAGGCTTCTATGAGGGTAAAACCGCGCAATTAATCGCGGAAGAAATGCGTCGCCATGACGGACTGATTAGTGAAGCGGATCTAAAAAACTACCGACCAGTGGTCCGCGCCCCGGTACACGGAACCTATCGCGGACACGATATCTACTCCATGTCTCCACCCTCTTCGGGCGGCACGCATATCGTTCAGATCCTGAACATTCTCGAGGGCTACCCGATTACTGAATCAGGCCATAATTCCGCGGACACCATTCACCTGATGGCCGAGGCCATGAAGCTAGCCTACGCGGACCGTTCGAAGTATCTCGGAGACACCGACTACGTAGATGTGCCCTTACAGGGCCTGACCAGCAAGGCCTACGCCAAAGAACTCCGTGAAACCATCGACCCGATGCGAGCCCGGCCGTCCGGCGAAATCAAGCCCGGACAGCCAGGCCCCTATGAAAGCCCCGAAACCACCCACTTCTCCGTTGTGGACAAATGGGGCAACGCGGTATCCAACACCTACACCATCAATTTCAGTTACGGTTCCGGCATCACCGTGCAGGGCGCCGGCTTCCTGCTCAATAATGAAATGGACGATTTCAGCGCCAAACCAGGCGTGCCCAATGCCTATGGCCTCATTGGCGGTGAAGCCAACAAGGTAGAGCCCGGAAAACGTATGCTCAGTTCCATGTCGCCGACCATCGTTCGCAAGGACGGAAAGAACTTTCTGGTCACCGGCAGCCCCGGCGGCTCACGGATTATCACGACAACCTTGCAGGTGATCATGAATGTGATCGACCATGGTATGAACATCCAGACTGCCGTCAGTGCACCACGCATCCACCACCAATGGCTGCCAGATGAAATCCGTATTGAACAGGGAATCAGCCCGGATACCGTTCAAATGCTGGAAAAAAGGGGACACAAAGTGGTGAGCCGTTCGGCGATGGGTGCGATTCAGAGTATTATGATTGGAGAGAACGGCACTGTTTCAGGTGGCGCAGATCCGAGGCGCAGCACTTCCTCGGCAATGGGTTACTGACAAGGGCTGTGAATACAGGGAACGGACAACCGGAGGCATTTATGTATCTGTCAGTGCAATTGAGCTGTTACCCGCTCAATGAGGATTACAAGCAGGCGATCTGGGACCTGATCGCCCGCCTGGAGGAAACCGGGCTCGAAGTCTATCCCGGGCGCATGAGCACCGAGATCTTCGGTGAATACGACGAGGTGATGAAGGTACTTTCAGACACCATGAAGTGGTCCTTTGAGACCTATGGGAAAGCCGTCTTCGTGGCGAAAATCATGGAGGGTGACCGGAGACCGAAATGACAGCACCTACCAACCCCCAGGATCAGAAGCCCACGGGCAACCAGCAGCCGGCAATCCCCAGCCAGTATTCATTCCTCTGGCTCAGTGCCGCCATTTTCCTGATGGTGCTCTGGATCCAGGACAGTGGACAGCCAAGGCTTCATGAACTCGCCTACTCAGAGTTCAAGACCGCCGTTGCCAACGATCAGGTGAAAGAAGTCACCCTGAAAGAAGAAACCATCAATGGCCTGTTCAGCGACAGCGGCGCGGCCTCTTTCAGTTCCGACGACGCCTCGGGAGTCACTAGTCCGGCATTTCACACCATTCGTCCTCCCATGGAAGATGCCTCACTGCTGGACCTTCTTGAAGACCGCCAGGTAACCATCAGGGCAACGCCGTCCGGACTACCCTGGTGGCAAGAGATGATTCGGGGCTTCCTGCCCTGGATTTTGCTGCTGGCGCTGATGTTCTGGTTCTGGGGTGCCGCTCAGAAGCGTATGACCCAGGGCGGAGGACCGTTCGATTTCGGAAAATCCAAGGCCCGCAGGGCGCGCAAGGAAACCTCCACCACAACACTGGATGACGTTGCCGGCATCGAGTCGGCCAAGCGGGAAATCACGGAAATCATCGATTTCCTCAAAACCCCGGAAAAATTCCGGGCCCTGGGCGCTGTCATGCCCAAGGGCATCCTCCTGGTCGGCCCGCCGGGTACCGGCAAGACCCTTTTGGCCAGAGCCATTGCCGGCGAGGCGGAGGTGCCTTTCTTCAGTATCAGCGCGTCTGAATTCATTGAAATGTTCGTCGGTGTCGGTGCATCCCGGGTCCGCGATATGTTTCAGAATGCGCGAAAAGAGGCCCCGGCACTCATTTTTATCGATGAACTGGATGCCATCGGTCGCTCACGTGGCGCCGGCCTCGGCGGTGGGCACGACGAACGGGAGCAGACCCTGAACCAGATCCTGACGGAGATGGATGGTTTTGAAGCTTACGAGAACATCCTTGTGCTGGCTGCAACCAACCGGCCGGACGTGCTCGACAGCGCCCTGCTCCGCCCCGGCCGTTTTGATCGAAAGATCACTCTCGGCCTCCCGCATAAAGAGGCCCGGGAAGCCATTCTGAAGGTACATGTGCGCAAGGTGCCTCTGGGGGCAGATGTAAACCTTGAGCAGCTCGCTGCCCGCACCATCGGTTTTTCCGGTGCCGACCTGAAAAACCTGGTGAATGAATCAGCGCTGACGGCTGCCCGCGAAAACCTCCAGGAGGTCAATGCCCACTGCTTTGATGTGGCCAGGGACCGGATCATTCTGGGCGAGGAAAGTGATGCCCACCTGAACCCGGAGGAACGGGAAGCAGTGGCCTACCATGAATGCGGGCACGCCATCATGGCGTACTACCTGCCAAAGGCTGACCCGCTCACCAAAATCACCATTATTCCCCACGGTATGGCAATGGGCGTCACGGAACAGACGCCGAGGGAAGACCGCTATAATTATACCGAAAGCTACCTGAAGGACCGCATCAAGGTGATGCTTGGCGGCCGGTCGGCTGAGAAACTCATCTATGGCGAGGTCAGCACCGGTGCCCAGAACGATCTCAAGGAAGCTACCACGCTGATTCGCCGCATGATTGGCCAATGGGGCATGAGCGAAAAGATCGGCCCTCTTGGTCTGACCATTGGTGAAGAGCACGTCTTTCTTGGCCGCGAAATGGGCTTGCCCAGGGAATTCAGTGAGAAGATGGCAGAACTGATCGACGGCGAAATCCAGTCACAGCTTCTGGCGCTGGAGAAGGCTACCATCGACTTCCTGAGTGAACACCGTGACCAGCTTAAAGCTCTCACAAAGGCAGTCCTGAAACAGGAAACCCTGTCATCCGAAGAAATAGAAGAGGTCCTGCGGAAGGAGGACGCCCGGAAGATTGCCTGACCGCCTATGCAGCAAGGGTGCTCAGACGTGGGTAACCAGGTCGTGGCTGAACAATGCCAGACAGAACCCGATAACTGCGCCCAGTGGCGGCCCCCAGTGCCGGTCAAGCCGGCCCTGGGGAGCGATATCCTGAAAAATCAGATAAAGAATGCCGCCCGATGCCACCAACATGATGATACCAAGAATAAATTGATGCCCGGACAGGAAGAAATAGCCCAGGAGCCCTGCCAGGGGTCCCGCCAGAACGAGACTACCCATGAACACCAGGGTTTTGCGCGACGTATAGCCCGGACGCTCCCGTAACTCACGGTAAGCATTGAAACCCTCCGGCAGGTTCTGCAAGGCAATCAGCAACGCGAGTAACGATGCGATTCCCGGGTTAACCACGACCAGTCCCCCGAGCGCCGCGGCTTCCGGCACGAAATCAAGCATCAGGCCCATCAACTGCGGCGATTCCCGCCGCCGTAACCCGAGTATTCGCTCCACTGCAAAGAAAAGAATCCCACCGGCCACGATGGCTGGAATGGCCAACAACGAATCGCCAACGGCTTCCTGCCCTTGGGGCACCAGAACAACCACAACAGCGCCAAGAAGAATCCCGCCCCCAAAGGCGATCAGGAAATGCCGGAACTCCTGTTCCAGCCAGTTAGGACTTATCCGCTCTACGCTCGCCAGCAAGCCACCCAATGGGATGCAGGCACCCGCAAATACTGTCAGACCGACAATGTACAAAACATCCAGAATCATCAAAACCGCCTGGGATCAAAACTAAGCAGGAGGCACCTGTAATATCAGGGCGTCACCGTAACAGGGAGACTGAGCGCCGCTAGAAATGGTTCTGCACCCGGTTCCGCGAGGAGCGTCGATTCCCGACTGATCACCAGTTGGGAGGCACCCTCTTCCCGCAAGACCCGGGCAACCGTACCAGGGTCTCTATCAGGCACCATCCGCAACCGCGTGCCTGCCCCGAGTATATCCAGATCACGCTTGATGGCTTCAAGCCGCTCAGGGGCCGGCTTGCCGTCAGCACCCAGAAGAATCGTAACTGGCTGGTGATAATACCGTGAGATCTCCGCAGCAGCCAATGCGGCCCGATGATTTGCCTCATCATGGTCATTCAGAAAAACGACCACCCGGTCTTTCGAAAGCAGCTCATGTTCACACCACAGCAACACCCGCCCCGGTGACTGCCGAATCAGCCCCCGAGCAGTAGAACCCAGGCGACTACCAGACGAGGAAGACCAACCGGCACGGCCTAGCACCAGGAGATCTTCCGGGCCAGTGAGCGCCAGCACCTCATCAATCACACGACCACGCGCGATACTGAGCGCCTGCCTGCCTCCGCTGTGCTTAACTGCGCGGGCCAGGGCGGCACGCGCCCGTTCAGCCACGCCCCGCATGCGCTGCTCAAGGATTTCCTGATCAAAAGGACGGCTAATCCCGGACGCCGAGCCAACCTCCCTGGAAAAGCCATACCCGGCACTGCGCACCAGGTTTAACTCCTCAACGAACACACCCAGAACGTCGGCTCCACGTTTTCCGGCGATATCTGCAGCGGCCTCCAGGGCCGCATAGCTCATCCGCGAACCGTCAATCAGGACCAGGACACGTCCACGACCGTTAATGGATTCTTCAGCCCTGGCGGGATCAGTCACGGCCCTTGTCTCCGTTACTGTCACTGTTTCCTCCGTTATCGTCTCGCTTCTTGCTGACTTCGGCAAACCGCGACAGGCGATCAGCCACGGCCCGGTTGAAGGATGCCTCCGGGAACTCGCCCTCGTCATTCGGGTCGCCAGCCTCCATGCCGGTCAGGAGTTCAATCACCTGATTGATATCCGAAACCGGGTAAATGCTGAAATCTCCATCGGCAATGGCCTTGCGAACATCCGCTTTCAGCATCAGGTGTTCCACATTGCTGGCCGGTAAAAGCACTCCATGACCGCGAACGATTCCAGCCTCGCGACAAACATCAAAAAAGCCTTCAATTTTTTCGTTAACACCACCGACCGCCTGCACCTCGCCATGCTGGTTCATGGAGCCGGTAACAGCGAACGTCTGGCGCAGCGGTATACGGCTGATAGCCGACAGCAGAACACACGTCTCTGCGATGGAAGCGGAATCCCCTTCTACGCCGCCGTAGGACTGCTCGAAAGCCAGACTGGCCGACAGGGACAATTCCCCATCGCCCGCATATCGGCTGGCCAGGAAGCGGGAAAGAATCATCACCGCCTTGCTGTGAATAGGGCCGCCCAGTTTGGCCTCCCGTTCAATGTCAACGACCTGCCCTTTTCCCGGCCGGGCGGTCGCCGTGATTCGTGTCGGCTGACCAAACATGGAAGCGCCGATTTTCAGCACCGACAACCCATTCACCTGCCCAACCGTTTCACCTTCGGTAGCAATTATCACGATGCCCCGGTGTATCTGTTCACGGCTTCGTTCGCGAATCCGGCTGGCCCGGTATTCCCGTTCATCAATGGCTTGCTGAATGTGGCCAACCTCCATCGTGCCGGCACCTGAACGATCCGCCCAATGATCGGCCTCGCTGATAAGGTCTCGCAGCACCCGGTCATGGGCGGTGAGTTTGCGCTGATCCGCTGCCAGCCGGCTCGCGTGTTCGATCAACCTTGCCACCGCATCCCGGCCAAGCGGCCGGCACTTCAGGTTGCGTGCCATGGTCGCAATCATGCGTGCATACAGGTCATAGCAACCATCATCCCGGTTGAGATCATCTTCGAAGTCCGCCTCAACCTTGAACAGGTCCAGAAAATCCTGATCGTAATGGGACAGCAGGTAATACAACATCCGGTCACCCAGCAGCACTACCTTGACCGACACCGGAATGGGTTCCGGCTGCAGGCTCACCGTGCTCGCCAACCCATACAGACGCTCCAGGGATTCAATACGGATCTCACCGGAAAACAGAATGCGTTTAAGGCTCTCCCATGCCAACGGCTGGGTCAGTATCCGGCGGGCATCGATAATCAGGTAACCACCATTGGCCCGGTGAACTGAACCACCCTTGATCAAGGTGAAATCGGTGTACAGTGTGCCTTGCCGGGCCCGATGCTCAATCTGGCCCGCCAGATGCTGATGGTTTGGCAGATCCTCGTAAATGACTGGCGCACCCACCGTTTCCGCGTTGTCCACCAGCAAGTTGACCTTGTAGCGACCAAGCAGGCCACTGGGCGGCCCGTTTTCGCTGTCCTGAAACGCTTCAGCGTGTTCGACCACATCCTCACGGACAGCATCGAGGTGGTCGACTACCTCGGGCAGGTGCCGCCATTTTTCCCGAAGTTCTCCAATGGGACCACCCAGGGCGAGCTGCACCATCTCTTCATTCAGCGCATGAACTCGCTCCCGGACTTCCTTTCGCAACCGCGGAATCTGCTGAATGGTCTGCTGAAGCTTCTTTTGCAGCTCTTCTACCTTGGACTCGACCAGCTCCTTCTCTTCGTCAGAAAACGTCTTGTAGTCATCCGGATCAATCACCTCGCCATCCCGCTTGGGTGCAAAGGTAAAACCAGCGGGTGTGGTAACCATGGCGATGTTATTGCGATTCGCCTCTTCCTGAATATCAAACAAGCCCTCATGCTGTCGCTTGGCCATTTCCTCCTGCAATTCCTGCAACCTTGCCTGATACTCTTCGCTCTCAAACGTCGCAGGTATGGCTGTGCGCAACTCTGACGCCAGGTCACTCATATCCTTCTTGAGCTGCTGCCCCTCCCCTGCAGGCAACTGAATTGCCCGGGGACGGTCAGAGAACTGGAAGTTGTACACGTGGCACCAGTCAAACGGCACGGGCTGCCTTGCAGCATGTTGTGACAGGAACCGCTCGACCAGCTCATGCTTACCCGCACCGGAAGGCCCAAGCACAAAAAGATTAAAGCCATCCGCCTGCATACTTGCGCCAAACTCCAGTGCCCGCAGCACACGCTCCTGACCGCAAGGAATGTCGAGATCCTCCAGAGAGTCGGTGGTATCGAAGTCCAGTTGGTCCAACGGGCACCGGTGGTATACCTGATCAACGGTCAGTGGTGCGGGTAGTGTCATCAATTCCCTCCTGATGAATGCCTGGCAGCAAATGAAACTGCGCCGGATTTACCCCAAGAATAGACCACGGGAGCGTTTTCTGGATGGGTATGGAAACCAGGCGCGTGTCATTCCGTATGGCGTGGGTGCAGTAAACGTAGAATTAGTACTTCACAAATACAAAAGAAAAACGAAATCGTTATCTATTATTTAATAAAAACACGAAATATAATAACAAACTTAATTAAATTAAATATCGATAATCAAAAATCACACTTACAATATTTTAATGAACCTTTTTATGTATATTTCGTCTTAGTGTTAAATCCAGGTTCGAATACTACCTGCCTAGAAGAGGTCCTTATGAAAACACAACCCATAATCACTGCAGCACTCATCAGTTCCCTGTTTTTTAGTGGCGCTGCAATGGCTGCGGGCAGCCCTGAACGTGATGGTGGCAAAGGTGATGCAGTAGCATCCACCGACTTAACCACCATCGAAACGAGTGATCTTCAATTCATGCGTGAAGAAGAGAAACTCGCCAGAGATGTTTATTTAACCATGGATCAATACTGGGGCGATCAAACACAGGTTTTTGCGAAAATCGCGCTTTCTGAAGAAACCCATACCAGCACCATTGATTATTTACTTGAAAAGTTCGACGTTGAAGATCCTGTATTAAACGACACTATAGGTGTATTTACCAACGAAGAGTTACAGGCGCTTTATAATGAGCTTACCGCGAAGGGAAAGAACTCACTTATTGACGGCCTGCATGTCGGAGGCCTGATTGAAGAAAAAGATATGAGAGATATTCTGGCGGCGATCAATCAAACCGACGAGCGCGCCATCATACTCGCCTACTCCAACCTGCTGGACGGCTCCAAAAGCCACCTCAGGGCGTTTGTTACAGTGATCGAAGCCCAGGGGCTGATGTATGAGGCTCAGATTCTGGATCCGGAGGAGGTTGAACTCATTCTTGATGATGAAAGCCAGGTAGAAGACTAATCCCCCGGCGTTAAGTCATAAAAAAACGGCAGCCAATGGCTGCCGTTTTCATTCGCTCGCGGTACTCGTACCTCAGGAATGCCCAAGAATGGCCGCAAGTTTATCCTGAGTTTTGTTTTCAAAGTCACTGGCATCGTGGCGCTCGTGCAGCTGCCTCTCAGGCTCGCCCCAGGTACGGTTTACCATACGGCCCCGTTGCACAGCCGGGCGTTTGGCAATCTCGTCGGCCCAACGAATCACGTTCGTGTAGGACTCAGCTTCAAGGAATTCTGCAGCGTCGTATACCTTGTTCTTTACCAGTGCGCCGTACCAGGGCCAGATTGCCATATCCGCAATGGTGTACTCATCACCGGCAATGTAGCGATTGTTCGCCAACTGCCTGTCCAGTACATCCAGCTGCCGCTTGACCTCCATGGCGTAGCGATTGATCGGGTATTCATAATTTTCAGGCGCATAAGCGTAAAAGTGGCCAAAGCCACCGCCCAGAAGGGGCGCGCTGCCCATCTGCCAGAACAGCCAATTCATGGTTTCTGTCCGGCCGGCAATGTCTTTCGGCAGGAAGGCACCGAACTTCTCTGCCAGATACAACAGAATAGAACCGGACTCGAATACACGAACGGCAGGATCACCACTCCGGTCCAGCAACGCTGGAATCTTGGAATTCGGGTTTAGCTCAACAAAGCCGCTGCCAAACTGTTCACCGTCTTTAATCCGGACCGGGTAAGCATCGTACTCCGCGCCCTCAAATCCCCTGGCCAGTAATTCCTCAAGCATTACAGTGACTTTCACACCATTCGGTGTAGCCAGTGAATAGAGCTGTAACGGATGCTTCCCGGCAGGAAGTTCTTTGTCATGGGTAGGGCCGGCAATCGGGCGATTGATGCTAGCGAAGGCGCCACCGCTCTCGGACTCCCATTTCCAGACCTTGGGCGGAGTATAGGTCGGGTCGCTCATAGCTGTGCTCTCTCCTTCGGTTAAAAACAGGACCGATGCAACTGCATCAGAAAATAACCGTGTTTGTTACGCGCTTTATCGCAAAACGGGTTCATTGTTCTCCTACACGTTGGGGCACTGTGTCATAAGGCAAGGGTTGAGAGGTTCGTTCATTGCCGCTGATTTTTACGAGGCCGGCCGAAAAGCTCTCGCAGCTCATCCTTTGCCGCTTCGAGATGGTCCCGCCTCTCTTGTGAAAGCTGTTTTCCGGCGCGATTGATGTAAAACGTCAGCATCGACATGGCAGAGCGGTAAGGATCCGATTTGCGCCGAGCACTCTCTTCAGCAGACTTTTTCAGGGAGCGGGCGATCTCCCCGGGATCTTCAAGAGCAAACACGCCATGCTCAAGGTCCAGGGCATCACTCGATTTGGTGACCTTTTGCGACCACCCCTCAGACTTAGCCATAAAGTACCTCCCGACTCTTTCGCCACACATGAGTGTCTTGAAACAAGCATAAAAAAAACATCGAAAAACCTTCTATCCAGACTTTTACTGCTATAGTTGCTGTTGATGGTTTTACATATTTTTACAAAATTGTTTCTACCGTCAGCAGACGGGTAATACCGTAGACAGGGGAGTTTACACATGAAGCCTCACCGCCTTTTAGCACGTACTCTCATTATTATTGGCCTGACCATGGCACTAATGGCCTGCGCCGGACCGGGTCCGAAGCCGGATAGCCAGCTTCAGTCAGCTCAGTCCGCCATTCAGCAGGCAGAAGCCGCCGATGCCCGCCAATTCGAACCTGTATTGCTCAACCAGGCCCAGAATAAACTGGCCGATGCTCGTGAATTAATCGACCGGGAGCAATACACAGAAGCACAACGACTGTTGGAGAAGGCCGCTGTCGACGCCCAACTCGCCGCTGCACGCTCACAAACCGAAAGAGCGACACAGGCCGTGGCTGAGATAAACAGGAGTATCGAAAACCTTCAAAATCGGCTTGAAATGGATGAACAGTAAGCCCTGACAAGGAGATTGAGATGATGAAGCGTACCCTATCCCTTAGCATCATGGTCGGGCTATTCACACTATTGGCCGGCTGTGCCAGCTCCCCCGCAAACAATGCCAAAATTGAGCAGGCCCGGTCGACCTACCTGAGTATCGAGCAGGACCCGAATGTCGCCCGTAGCGGTGCCAGCCAACTGCGTAGTGCCAAAACCCAGCTCGACAGAGCCGAGGCGTTACTGAAAGACGACGCAGATATTTCGCAGGTTGAACACGCCGCCTACCTTGCCAACCGGCATGCAGAGATTGCGCAACAACAGGGTCTCCGCGCTGCACTGGAAAGCGAGATCAGTTCTGCGGAAGAGCGCCGCAATGAGATGATGCTGCAGTTGAAAACCGACGAGACTGAGGCACTCCGGGCGCAGATGGAAGCGCTTAAAGCGGAAAAGACCGACCGCGGCATGGTGCTGACTCTGGGCGATGTGCTGTTCGACCTGAACGAGGCTGAACTGAAAGCGGCCGGAGAGCGCACGGTGGCCCGCCTCGCAGAATTCATGCTGCAATATGAAAATCGCCGTGTGCGGATTGAAGGCTACACCGACAGTACCGGAGCAGAGGCATACAACCAGCGCTTGTCAGAGCGTCGTGCCATGTCAGTCTACGATTCGCTGTTGAGTCAGGGCATTTCCAGCAGCCGGGTGGAAGTCGAAGGCTACGGAGAGGCCTATCCCGTAGCAACCAACGATACCGGCTATGGGCGTCAGCAAAACCGACGCGTGGAGATCGTGATCTCGGACGAGTCCGGGATGATCGGAGGCCGTTAAATCCAACCAGGCCCTGCCCGCATGAGACGCGGGCAGGGCCATTTATCGTTGATGTAGCCCGCTGCCGCAAAGCACTCTTTCAATGGTTAGCTGTTACCGCCATCCTTTTGCCATTCATCAACGACCTCTTTTGCCGCCCTGAAGGCCTCTACCCCAGCCGGGACACCGCAATATACGGAACAATGCAGCAAAACATCCTGTATTTCTTCAACAGTACATCCATTGCGCAGCGCTCCCAGAACATGAGTTTTCACCTCACCCGATGCTCTCAGCGAAGTGAGTATTGCCAGTGTTACCAGGCTTCGAGTTGATTTCGGGAGAACACCCTCACTCCATGTTTGGCCCCAGCAATTCTCAATCACCAGATCCTGAAGAGGTTTTGTAAATTCAGTTGCCGATGACATCGCCTTATTCACGTACTCATCCCCCAGAACATCCCTTCGAACTTCCAACCCCTTTGAATATTTATCTGAGCTCATCTTGATTACTTCCCCATTGAAGGCAGACGTGACTTAAACCCTCTACGCCGAAAGCGGGTCCGACTCATTCGTTCGGTATGCCGCATAGCAGAGAAAGAAAAGATAATGGCATGCAGCGTCCCCTATCACCAGAACAGGCAAGATGCCGGGTTTGACGCCATACCCCTCTTTCTCAATCAGTCCGGCAATTTCATGAGACGTCTGCACCCTGGGTTCAAAATGCGCATATTCCAGGCTTGCAAGAGGTGCACCATGCAGTTGCGTCTAAAGCGTTACAACGTCCTCCAGACAGAAAGCCGCACTATAATGATGCAGCTTAAAACGAACGGCCCGCCTAACCTTCCATCACCCCTCGCTTTCTGTATCTCTATGTTTTTATCAGGGTATTTTTCTATTTTCCAGACCGAAACCCAGGGACGGTATCGGATTCCGGTATGAAAACTGCAAGCGGTGTTCTGCAGGGTCCCCTAGTTCAGCAAAGCTTTGCCCTTGCTAAGCGGTTCCCATTCATATGCAAACTTCTGCTGAACTCCTGGACATAAGGAAAAACTTATACAGGAGTAGACAATGCTACTTGCCACCGACCTTGACGGTACCTTTCTTGCGGGTGATCCGGAAAATCGCCTGAAGCTTTATCGACTCATCTCGGCTCACCCCGAAATCGATTTAGTGTTTGTTACCGGTCGAGGGCTGGAATCCGTACTACCTCTGCTATCAGATCCGACGATTCCTCAGCCGGACTACATTATCTGTGATGTCGGTTGTACGGTGGTACATGGAGCCTCGCAACAGGCGATACAGCCATTGCAGGGCGAAATCGACGAACTCTGGCCAGGTGAGCAAATGGTCGAGGATGCCCTGTCCTCAATCGAAGGCTTGCAGCGTCAGGAAGTGCCCCAGGAACGCCGCGTCTCTTATTTCTGCCACAGCGACCTGGTCGGCGAAGACATGATGGCACGCGCGGAAGCATTGTCCTGTGATGTACTGTTCTCGGCGGGAAAGTACCTGGACATACTGCCGCAGGGCGTTAACAAGGGACATACCCTGTCCCGCCTGGTCGAACACCTGGGTATTGATCCGGAAGCGGTGCTGGTTGCCGGTGACACCCTGAACGATTTATCGATGTATCAACACGGCTTCAAGGGTGTCTGTGTCGGCGAATCCGAGACAGGGCTGTTGGATGCGACCGAACAAAAGGCGCGGGTGTTTCATGCCGGGGCAACTGGCTGTGGGGGCATTCTGGAGGCTGTCGAACATTTCGGTTACCTGGGTCATTTGGGTATTGAAGCCGAAGCGCCGGACTACATGAACAGGGGCAAATCGGACCTGGTGATTGTCTACCACCGTCTGCCGTATGAAGAGGTTGTTGAGAATGGTGAGTTGATTCGACGTCGACCCAAATCGCCGAACGGCATCATTCCTACGCTGTTAAGCTTTTTTGCCGATGGCAAGGCCGGTTCCTGGGTGGCCTGGTCGATCGATGATCCCGATCTGGGCCCCTTTCAGACCCATACGGAAGTGGATACCGGCCGCTACGAAAAACTGGTCGCGGCACGGGTGGCATTGAGCAAGGAAGACGTTGATATCTTCTACAAGAGGTTCTCAAAAGAGGCCTTCTGGCCCACCTTACATACCTTCTGGGAGCGTGCCACCTTCCGGGACGATCACTGGCAGGTGTTCCTCAAGGTCAATAAACTGTTTGCAGAGCGCACCGCAGAGGAAGCGGCAGAAAACGCCGTCGTCTGGATCCACGATTACAACCTTTGGATGGTGCCGGCATTCCTGCGCGAGATGCGCCCCGACCTCACCATCGCCTTCTTCCATCACACCTATTTCCCTTCAGCGGATGTGTTCAACGTTCTGCCCTGGCGCCGTGAAATCATTGGCAGCCTGCTGCAGTGCGACCATATTGGTTTCCATATCCCCAGGCAGGCCGAGAACTTTGTGGATGTCGCCAGAGGTGTAACCCCTCTGGAGGTCACTCAGAAGATGGGTTGTGCACCCCGCTTTCTGACCTATGGGTGTGCGGTTGGTCTTGATGAAATGAGTACCGAAATCACGGTGAATGACCGCAAGATCGGCCTGGGCGCGCACCCGGTCGGACTCGACCTGAACCGCGTTCGTGGTGCCCTGTCTGATCAGAATGTCGTCGCGCGGATGGAAACCCTGCGTAAAGAACTGATGGATGTTCGGCTGATCCTGTCGGTGGAACGTCTCGACTTCACCAAAGGCATTATCGAGAAGCTGGATGCCTACGAGCGCATGCTGGACGAACATCCAGAGCTGGCAACCAAGGTCACCCTGATGATGGTCTGTGTGCCGGCTGCTGCGGGGATGACCATATACGAGGAACTGCTGTCGCAGATCGAACAGACGGTCGGGCGCATTAACGGGAAATTTGCGCAGGTCGGATGGACTCCGGTGCAGTTCTTTTTCCGCGCCCTGCCCTTCGAAGAACTGGTGGCCTACTACACCATGGCGGATGTCATGTGGATTACGCCGCTGCGGGATGGTTTGAACCTGGTCGCGAAAGAATACATCGCGGCTCAGGGATTGACCAAAGGCAGCGGCGTGCTGGTTCTGTCCGAGTTTGCAGGCGCGGCGGCCGAACTGCGCGGTGCCATTCTGGCCAACCCGCATCACCCCCAGGACCTGGCAGATACCTGCTACTACGCACTGGCAATCAGCCGTAGCGAAGCCCGGAACCGACTGAGCGAAGCCTTTGAAGCAGTGAGTCGTTACGACATCGACTATTGGGGCCGGGAGTTCATCAACTCGGTTGAGCAGCGGCGTGCAACGAAGCTGGAAAAGATCGTGCCTTTAGGCGATTTCGCGGCGTGATCTGACAAAACGCCGGGGCCGGAACACATCCCTGCGCCGGCATCCATTCAATCCAGGAGCCAAACGCATGCTGCTAAAAAATGCAGTGCAGCTGATCTGTTACCCAGATCGAATCGGCAATGACCTGAAAGACCTCTATACCGTCGTCGACAAACATCTGTCAGAGGCCATCGGTGGGCTGCATATCCTGCCGTTTTTTCCCTCCAATGCCGATGGCGGGTTTTCACCGTTAACCCATAAGGAAGTAGATCCGGATTTTGGCACCTGGGATGACATTGAAGCCTTCACGCAGAAGTACGATTTATGCGTCGACCTGACAGTAAATCATATTTCCGATGAGTCCCCCGAGTTCAAGGACTTCATCGCCAAAGGCTTTAACTCGGAGTATGCCGATCTCTTTGTTCATGTGGACAAATTTGGTGAGATCTCCCCGGACGACATGGCCAAGATTCACATTCGCAAGGAGAAGGAACCCTTCCGCGAAGTCACGCTTGCGGATGGTACAAAAACCCGAGTCTGGTGCACGTTCACCGAACAGCAGATTGATCTGAATTATGACTCCGACCAGGCTTACAGCCTGATGGAAAGCTACATCGGCTTTCTCACGTCAAAAGGCGTTAATCTGCTGAGGCTTGATGCCTTCGGCTACACCACCAAACGCATCGGAACCAGCTGCTTTCTGGTTGAGCCGGAGGTCTACCGGATTCTCGACTGGATTAACCAGGTAGCCTTCAAACACGGCGCGGAATGCTTGCCGGAAGTCCACGACCACACCAGTTACCAGTATGCGATCAGCCGACGCAACATGCACCCATACGGCTTTGCGCTGCCGCCGTTGCTGCTCTACTCGCTGCTGGACGCCAATAGTGTGTATCTGAAGAACTGGCTGCGCATGTGCCCACGCAATATGGTCACGGTTCTGGACACACACGATGGTATCTGTATTCCGGATGTCGAAGGGGTGTTGCCGGATGAAAAAATCAAAGTACTCATCGACAACATCGATGCGCGCAGTGCGGACCCTATCATGCGGCGCTCAGCGGCCAACATCCACAGCGTGGGCGCGATCTATCAGCTTACCTGTACGTTCTATGACGCGCTTATGCAAAACGATGATGCCTACATTGCCGCCCGGGCGATCCAGTTTTTCACTCCGGGCATTCCACAGGTTTACTACGTTGGGCTGCTTGCAGGGTGCAATGACCACGAGCTGATGGAGCAAAGCGGAGAGCTGCGGGATATTAATCGTCACTACTACAGTCTGGACGAAGTGGAACAGGAGTTTCAAAAGCCGGTCGTGCAACGCCTGCTGAGCTTGATGAAGTTCCGCAGTAATTACCCGGCCTTCGACGGCCATTTTGAACTGAACTACTCCAACAGTTCCAGCGTCGCCATGGCATGGCGCCATGGCGACTATTACTGCCATCTCTTCGTCGACCTGAACTTCAAGACAGTAAAAATCGACTATTACGATGTCGACAGCGCGCAGACGAAAAGTCTGCCCTGCTGAGCCAGGCGAGGGCCGCGGTTAAGCAGCTTTTTAGCTCGCCCTCGCAGCTCGCGCTGCGTGCAGTTTCTTATAGCTATCGATCAGGCGCAGGTGTTTATCCAGGCCATC
This sequence comes from Marinobacter sediminum, assembly GCF_023657445.1. NCBI lineage: Bacteria > Pseudomonadati > Pseudomonadota > Gammaproteobacteria > Pseudomonadales > Marinobacteraceae > Marinobacter > Marinobacter sediminum. The sequence goes on from NZ_JAGTWY010000001.1 coordinate 1,649,920, forward strand.
CAGTTGCGTATTGGTTGGAGTAAGACCGTAAAAGCGAACACTGCCATCAACCGAGCCAACCACGGCATCCATGGTCTGTTCACCAAACATGCGCCGGAAGTTGGCCAGATAGTCTTCCAGCTCAAGCTCCTCATCGAGGATGACTTCCAGTACGGCATTTACCGCCCGGTAAAACAGTCCCCGTTCGACCGTGTTGTCGTTGAACTGCAAAAACATGTCGACGAATTCGAGCGCTTCTTCATGCCATTGCAGTGCCAGGCAGATCAGCAGCTTCAGCTCGAGGATCGTCAACTGACCCCACACGGTATTCTCATCAAACTCGATGCCGATCAGGCTGGTGATCGTCATGTAGTTATCAAGCTGGCTTGCTTCCAGCCGCTCCGCCAGATCAGCCAGTTGGTCATCACTCAGGGTATGGAGGTTCAGGATGTCTTCGCGGTAGTCCAGGGCCATGTTGGTGTTATCCATAATCAGGTCCTCGACGGGGTAAACCTCCGAATAGCCTGGCACCAGAATACGGCAGGTTGGCGCGCCCAGGTCCTCATACACGGCCACGTAGACCTCTTTACCCAGTTCCTCGAGGATCCGGAACAAACCGGTAGCCTCTTCTTCGTTGGTGCCTGAGAAGTCCCAGTCGCGGAATTCATAATCCTGCTTGGCACTGAAGAAGCGCCAGGAAACCACCCCGGTGGAATCGATAAAGTGCTCAACAAAGTTGTTAGGCTCAGACACAGCAAGACTGTTGAACGTGGGCGCAGGCACATCGTTCAGGCCCTCAAAGCTGCGACCCTGCATCAACTCGGTCAGGCTGCGCTCCAGTGCTACCTCAAAGCTCGGGTGTGCACCGAAGGACGCGAACACGCCGCCGGTTCTCGGGTTCATCAAGGTGACACACATGACCGGGAACTGACCACCCAGTGACGCATCCTTGACCAGAATCGGGAACCCCTGCTTTTCCAGCGCCTCAATACCTTCGAGAATGTCAGGGTATTTCCGGAGCACCTCCAGGGGTACATCCGGCAGGGCAATTTCCTCTTCGATGATCTGCCGTTTCACGGCCCGCTCAAAGATCTCCGACAGGCACTGCACTTGGGCCTCAAACAGCGTATTGCCCGCGCTCATGCCATTGCTCAGGAACAGGTTCTCAATCAGGTTCGAGGGGAAATACACCACCTGCCCGTCCGATTGGCGAACAAAGGGCAAAGAGCAAATACCACGCTCAGTCTTACCGGAGTTGGTGTCGATCAGGTTTGAACCGGCCAGCTCACCGTCCGGGTTATAGATGTCCAGGCAGTAGTCATCGAGAATGTCCGTCGGCAGCTCGTCATCCAGCCCCGGCTTGAACCATTTCTCGTTCGGATAATGAACAAACTCACTGTTGGCGATGTCCTCACCAAAGAACTGATCGTTGTAGAAGAAATTACAGTTCAGACGCTCAATAAACTCGCCCAGCGCCGAACACAAAGCGCTTTCCTTGGTCGCCCCCTTGCCATTGGTGAAGCACATGGGTGAGGCCGCATCGCGAATGTGCAGCGACCAGACATGAGGCACAATGTTGCGCCAGGACGCGATCTCAATCTTCATACCGAGATCCGCCAGAATACCGGTCATGTTGGCGATGGTTTGCTCAAGCGGCAGGTCCTTCCCTTCGATGTAAGTGCTGGCCTCACTATCCGGCTCCACCATCAGCAAGGCTTGCGCGTCCTGATCCAGACTTTCGACGGTTTCAATCTGGAACTCAGGGCCGGTTTGCACCACCTTCTTGACCGTGCAGCGGTCGATCGAACGCAGAATGCCTTGCCGGTCTTTTTCAGAAAGGTCCTCAGGCAACTCAACCTGAATCTTGAAAATCTGGTTGTAGCGGTTTTCAGGGTCGACAATGTTGTTCTGCGACAGGCGGATATTGTTCGTGGGAATATCACGCGCCAGACAGTAAACCCGGACAAAATAGGCCGCACACAGCGCCGATGACGCCAGGAAGTAGTCGAAGGGACTGGGCGCCGAACCGTCGCCTTTGTACCGAATAGGCTGGTCCGTGATGACGGTGAAGTCGTCAAACTTGGCTTCTAGTCGGAGGTTGTCGAGAAAGTTGACGTTGATTTCCATTGCGGGAGCACCAGGATAGGAGAATTTGGCGAGCCGTAAGGCTTAAACCCGCCATTATCCAGTTTTTACGGCGCTTCGTCTCGGTCGCTTGTTAAACAACTTCCGGGCTAACCCATTTTTTCAACGAGCTATGGCCTCTGAGTTGAGGCTGTGCCGTTACTTCCGGATATCGACTAACTGGCGCACACCTCAGGCAGACAAGCCAGCCAGAAGGATGTATACCGCCATCACAAGCACCGGAAGGGAGCTGAAAGTCCAACAGGTTGCGCGGACATCGTGCAACTGGGCTGTTAAATACGCGATGAAGTGCGCCCCTCTGGCGATCACGTAACCCCAGATCAATACTTGCGCGAGTATCAGTGGCGGCTCCGTTAAGACGAAAAGAAAGCCCGCCATGAGAAACCCCGGAATGCTTTCCAAATCATTCAGGTTCATACGCCGTGAGCGTTCAACGTGCTCATTCGGCTCCAGCTGGCCGCTGGAAGGCGTTGGATTCAGAGGGCTCTTCCTGGCGTCTTCAGGGCTGCGAAAACCCGCACGCACCGTCATCATTCGAACCACGGTCATCCACGGCTGCAGCATGAGCTTCAGCAGCATGATGGAGGCCGCTAACAGGTAAGTCACGAACACCGGGTTGTCCAGGCTCAACATTGCCGTTTCAGTGGCCATAAGCAGATTCTCTGTTTGGATTGGTGGTTTTAAGCAACAACCGTTTTTTCGCCTGCAACCGGGCCCTACACAATCAGAACCACACCGAGGGCAATGGCCAGCGCTCCAACTGCCCTCGCCAGCCATTCACCACCGGGTATCAGCTTCTCCAGCAGCACCACAAAGGCGATGGCTGCGATCACGCTAAGATCCATTACACCGCCAACGAACAACAGCGCCATAAGCGCAACGCAGCAGCCCACACAATAGGCCCCGTGGCGAACACCCATTTCGAAAGCCCCCCACAGCCCGGACCGCCAGTACCGGGTAATAAACAACAGAGGGCCGCGACAACGGCGGAGACAGGCTTGCTTCAGGGAGGAAAACTGATAAATACCAGCGGCGACCAGCACGGTGCCGCTGAACATCTGATTCTGGCTGAGCATCTTTGGGCTGAGTAACGCCGATTCTTCCAATAACCACTGCAGGGCCGTGGCCACAAGGCTGAAGAGCCCCCAGATCAGAAGATAACCTCCGGCAAATAAGGCCGTTCCCAAAAAAGCCCCGGCCAGATGGTTCTTTCGTGCGACCTGCCGATACAACAGAATCATCGGTGCCGCGCTTGGCGTCATCATAGCGACCATCATGATGCTCCACATCAGCAGCATCGCGGCGAAATACCCGGGCGTCCAGTGCCTGAAACTCATCATATCGCCCATTGACATGGCCGCCATATCGGCGGCCATGTCAAACAGATACAACCAGCATAACGAGGTGATCGCCAGCAAGCCGATCAGGGTTACCAGCGAGCCCAGCGATACCTGGCGTGTGAACACAGTATTCCTGTTACCCATTGTCCACTCCAGGAGTCTAGTGACGAACCCCGGTCGGACCAATATCCAGGTGCGCCAGATGACTGTGGCTGGCGTCCAGCTCCATCGGAACGTCGGCATGAGCACTGGTACGGCCGCGCGCCACCTCGGCAACGGCGTACTCGAAACCATTGGGCAAATCGATGCGTACCCGATGCTCTGAGCCATCAACCGGACTGAGAATGGGCGTACCACTTGCCTCAATAAGATCCGCAACCCGCACTTTGGCATGACGACATTCAACATCGCAGGTCATCTCGATAGGACAAAAAACCGGATCGTGCATTTTCGTCACTGTGCTCGCGAACACGTTAAAGAACGTCGCCCCCGGCTCAGATGTCTCACCTGACAGGATTGCCATCAGCGCTTCCCGTTGTCCCGGGCTGGCCCGCTCATCGACAAAGGCCTGTGCCGTGCCATTACCTTCATGAATGGCGCCCGGCCACTTCAGGGTCATTGCAAAGCCCAGGTTGTCCAGACGCGTATCACCGAAGAATCCATCTTCAATTTTCACCGCGGCAAACGCCACACAGTCACCAAAGGTCGGCCGCCCCATGAACTGGCACGGGCATCCCAGGTCGCAATTACAATTTACAAACTCCAATCCCCTTATTCGCCAGTCTACTTTGTCCATCTCCGTTACCTCCCTATTTGTAACGCAGCCCCACAATTAAAGAATAAGCCAGTCTGGCGCGGGCATTAGATTATTAAAGACACAAAAGGCAACCATTAGTCTTGATATGCTTAAAGATTTATACCCCTGCTATTAATTGCCCGGATCTCAAATCGATGGGTAAAACAGGCCAACGCCTATCTTGCTTTTATCTCGTTGAAAAAAGGATCGCCGGCATTAATCCCTTCGATCCGTTTCATTCTTCGCGCAACCACGCCAGCACATATCGCAAATTGAATCGCCCTGGGAGAGGGTATGCGGGCGGCTGTAATGCCCATGCTGACCATCGTTGGCGAGGACGTCCGCACCGGGCCAATCATAAAGACACCAGGACTTGAAGAATGCGTCGAGCTCGCCTTGATCGCCATTCAATTCGATCAGGCGACGAACAAAGGTTTGTGGTGGGCAGTGTGTCCAGTGCGTGTATGTATCGCTTCCTTCAGTCCATACTTTCACTTCATACCCTGGTGCACCCGGCGCACTGAAAGGAAAAACCATTAGCGCCCGGAGAATCCTCTCCATGCGTTTCGCCGGGTCGCGGATAATGAGACGAAAAGGTATGGAGACGATCGTCAGCATCCAGTTATAAACTTTCCAGCCTAAATCGCCGACCAGTGTCTTGGCATACTCCGAAGGCACTCCACGCGCTATCATCTCCTGGTAGGCTGCTGTAGTGATTACCGCCAGAAATACATTGTGGCGATTGCCATAGGTTGGCAAATTATCGAGCTCTGCAACTGGCATCAACAAGTCAGACCGAACCCATGTTTGCTTGAGATACTCTTTTATATCTGACTCAAGCCACCTTCCCGTTTCCGGTTCGTTCAGATCAAGGAGTCTGCCCTTCAGAATCTGACGAGCAGATCGATGAAAAATCGGCCTATAGATTATTTTACAAATACCTATAAACGTGCGATTCAATAATCTCATTTTCTTGTGTTTGAGAGACATGACGGGCCTCCACCAAAATGTTTTCTGGCTCTGTCAATTTAACACCAAAACACTCGCGCAGCTCATCACTATGTGCATGTGCTTTGTATTGATAATAATCGGCACCTTGCCGCAATGCGGCCGGGTGGAATGGATTGGCATCCGCCCTGCCCGTGGTCAGGTTTTCAGTTGCTCAGAGGTTCTTCAGCTATGGCAGACCATCGTTCCGTCCATCTCTGGTGGCTCGCTCTCGCCGCGGGCCTTGTGCCCCTGCTGACGATTCATACGACCTTCGCGGTTTCGGTGCTGGAGGGGTATGTGGAGCTGTGTGTGCCCTATTGGGACAGTTGCACCAGCATCAGCGGTACCGGCCGACACGGCACCTCTTATTTTATTTTCAAAGGCACCATGCTGCCGGCTGCCTTACTCGGCATCTCGTTCTGGTGGCTGAATGGCCGTTGGCTGCGCCAGCTTGGCATTCATTCATCAGGGGTTGCCTGGATTCCATGGCTGGGGCTGATCGCCAGCGTATCCCTCGGTGCCTATACCCTCGCGCTGGGGCACGCCGGGGACGGCTTCAACCTGATCCGCCGGATTGGTGTGGTTCTGTATTTCTCACTCACCTTCATCTGTGAGGTGCTTGTGAGTGCCGGTCTGCAAGGCCACCCGCAATGGAAGCACACGGGCAAGAGACTGATGAACCTGTGCCAGCTGACTCTTGGCGTCGGCATTCTCTCGGTGATACTCAACGGAGTGGCACCAGAGTTCCACAGCCGCAAGGACGATGCTTTTGAGTGGCTACTGGCGTTTCTGATCAACGCCCACGCCCTCTGGCTGGCCTTGCTCTGGCGCAAGAGCCGGTTCCGAGTACGACTCTGGGCGGGGTAGGTACGGTTTGATACCGAGACACTGCTGGCCGCAACGAACTCTGTACCTGCGACAGTGGTATGAACTACAGGATCTGTTGCCTGGAACGGACCTTATTGCCTGAATAATAAGTCTGTTAGAATTGCCTCAAAGTTTTCCCCTCTGAAACGCCAGCAGGCCCCATGCATGAAACTCAATCCCTTTAATACTCGTATCGGCCTGGCCCTGGGAGGCGGAGCTGCCAAAGGCATTGCTCACATTGGGGCCTTGAAGGCTTTCGAGGAAGAGCAGATCCGGATTCATTGTATTGCGGGTACCAGTGTGGGCGCTCTGGTGGCCAGTTATTACGCCTTCGGCCGTCCCGCAGAGTCCATACTTTCCATTTGCTCAACGCTGAATTTGTCCAAGATTATTAACTTTACCCTGGAACGTGGTGGCCTGTTCAGCACCAATACCATCCGAGAGATGATCCATCGGGATCTCGGGGATGTCCGGATCGAAGATGCCAACATTCCCCTGGCCATTTGCGCAACGGATATCGAAACCGGCGAGCAACTGATATTCAGGAAAGGGAATCTGGCGGAGATTGTCTGTGCGTCCATGGCTGTGCCGGGCCTGTTTGTGCCGGTGGAGGTGGATGGCCGGATTCTGGTAGACGGCGGGCTGGTTGAAAATGTACCCATTTCGCCGTTGCCTGACATGGGCGCGGGTATTACCGTGGCCATTGATCTGAGCCATGTCAGTCGGTACCCGAAACCGGAAGATACGTTTGATGTGATCAGCAACGCGATCAACATTGGTATCGATTTCAACACCCGCAAGCAGCTGAAAAAGGCGGACATCGTAGTGCCGCTGGATTTAAGCCGTTACAGCCTCACCAACAACGCCAAATGTGTGGACGAGCTTTACATGGAAGGCTACCTTCCCATGAAGAAAAAGATTGTCCGTGTGCTCTGGTACAAGCGGATGAATGTCGTTATTAACCTTTTAAAAGCGGCCAGGAGTCTGCTGCCCCTCAAGGTGCCCGAGATTATCAAAGAGCTTAAACGCCAGGCCTTTGCCGCCCGCAAACGAAGCTAACCGACGCTCGTCATCACCTGCGTACCAACCAGAGACGCTCCGGGCTTTCGCTTCCGGAGCAAACCTGTCCTGATTATCCGTTATCCCCTTCTCGGCACTTGTATGCTGCACGCACCAAAATCGTTATGAAACGGCGACCATTCTTTTATTGTCATGTGAGGAACGCTCTTGGATACGGGTAGAAGCTACACTTGGCCCGTTGGAAATCCTGCGGGCTGGAAAGCAAAAAGCGACAACAATACCGCCTAGGAGGATCCACCATGTCACGTATCGCTCTGCTATTACTGGGAAGCTTTCTCATGACCAGTTTGGTTCACGCCAACCCCGGCCAGCCAAATTTCATGCCCGCCCTTTGGGGTGATGGCGAAGTCTGGGGCACCAAGGGAACCACCACCTTGCCTGCGCCCACGGCCAACAACCTTCAGTCATTCGACGCACTCTACGTGGTGACAAATTCCAATAACCCTGAGGGGCAGCTGCCGGTCTCCGAAGCAGCACCTGGCAATCCAGCCTATAACGGTGGGCGCTGGTTCACTCACACCGTGGAATGGACCGAGGCCGGGTTCCTTGATCATGGCATCGTGCCGGTTCTGACATCCTATGAGGATATCCAGTATCACGAGTCCATGAACCACCTGGTCATCACTCCGGGGTCTTTCCCAGATGGCCCGCCGGTCTACTTCCAGTGTCCCCTGCTTCCTGTGAAGTAAAGCGAGGCTGAAAGCGGGCTGACTCGATCAGCCCGCTTTTTCAAACAGGTCAGTTACTCCTCCCGAACCGGCTTCAGTGATGAGGCCGGTTTTCTTTGGAATTAACCACGTGTTCTGCTGGCCGCAAACACGCTTCGCCCCAGCCAGTGCCAGAGGTCCCTGGAATCAGTCCCACTGCCACGGACCAAAAGGCGGCGAGCCTCCTGTTCCGTGTCCGGGTCACTGTCACCGGTCCAGATGTCAGTCAGACTCGCAACGCTGGCCTCCAGCACTAAAGTCAGCTCGTGCCCCGGATCCTCCCGGCACAGATCAATCTCTCCGTCGACCACAACGAGCCACCAATGCCGTTCCCGCGGCCGGGCATCGTTGAGAAAAAAGTGGATAACCACTCTGCGGTCAGCGGGAAATTCGTCAATATGCGCGAACCGGCGGATGTCCCACATCAGGAAGCCGGCATCGAGCTGGTTTGCTTGCAACCGGCTGCCAATCCACCTCGCCCCCCAGTGACCGATGGCCAGGATGATCGGGCGTAGCTCCTCTCCCGCGGGGGTCAGCACATACTCCAGGTTATTGTTCCCCTGGACACGCCGGAGCACGCCCACGTCTTCCAGTTTTTTCAGGCGCTGAGCCAAAAGCGTTGCCGACATTCTCGGCACTCCGCGGCGGATCTCATTGAAATGAGTACTGCCGCAAAGCAGCTCTCGCACCACCAGCGGTGTCCATCGTTCCCCGAGTATCTCCGATCCCCGGGCCACGGTGCAGAACTGTCCATAGTTGGTCATGAGCTTCGACTCCATGAGAAGGGTTTGCGCCCCGATACTCCATCCTATTCCTTTCTTTTCCGTCTGGCGCTCCATTTTCTGGACTATCGCCGGCGACCTTTGGGGGAGATAGTAGTTTCAGGTTCGGCAATTTACTTTGCCGTAACCCAGGCTCATACCACGGAAGAGGACAAGACCATGACGAAGATAGCGATAGTTCAGGAGCCACCGGTTTTTCTGGACCGGGAAAAAACCATAGAAAGGGCGGTCCAACTGGTTCGGGAAGCCGCCAGTACAGGAGCTGAGTTAGTGGTTTTCTCGGAAACCTTCATCCCCGGCTACCCCGCCTGGATCTGGCGACTGAAACCGGGCGGCGACTGGGGATTATCAGAGCAGTTGCACGGGCGCCTGTTGGACAACTCGGTCCAACTTAAATCTGACCAGTTGCGCCCCCTTCTGGATATTGCGAAGGAGATGCAGGTGACGATTGTGTGCGGCATTGAGGAGCGTGACGAGGATACCAGTCGGACCACACTCTACAACTCGGTGCTGACCATCAGTCCGGAGGGCACGGTGCAGAATTGCCACCGCAAACTCATGCCGACGAACCCGGAGCGCATGGTCTGGGGCTTCGGCGATGCCAGCGGCCTGAAAGTCGTCGACACACCCGTTGGCCGGGTGGGCTCTCTGATGTGCTGGGAAAATTATATGCCGCTGGCGCGCTATGCACTGTTCGCCCAGGGCATCGACATCTATATCGCCCCGACCTACGACAGCGGCGACCGCTGGCTTCGTACCCTGCAGCACATAGCGCGGGAGGGCGGGTGTTGGGTCCTGGGTGCGGGCAACGTGCTGCGTACACGCGATTTACCAGATGACTTTCCGGAAGTCGAGCGGCTGTATCCAGACAAGGAGGAATGGATCAACTCCGGTGACTCAGTGGTCATTTCCCCTGCCGGGGAAATAGTGGCGGGTCCATTGCGGCAGGAAACCGGCCTGCTGTTGGCTGATATCGATGTGGGTGAAGTGAATGCGGCAAGGCGCAGCCTTGATATCGTAGGTCACTATTCCCGACCGGACATTTTTTCACTGCAGGTGAATACCCGGCAGCAAAGGCCGGTCAGCTTTAACGAATAGGAACGACAAATATCCTGAAACCAGTAGGTTGGAGGTGTGTCATGAACGATGAAAAATCCTGGCGTGGCAGCTGCTTTTGCGGCGCAGTCCAGTTAACCGTAAAGGGTGCCCCGGAAGCCATGGGCTACTGTCATTGCGACTCCTGCCGACACTGGTCGGCGAGCCCGGTGAACGCATTTTCCCTTTGGAAGCCTGAAGCCATCACCATTCAAGAGGGCGAGGCCAACATTGGCACCTACAACAAGACCCCTGAAAGCAGCCGAAAATGGTGCAAAATCTGCGGTGGCCACCTGATGACCGAACACCCGTCGATGGGTTTAACGGATGTCTATGCCGCTGTCATACCCGGCTTCGAATACCAGCCCGGGGTGCATGTAAATTATCAGGAGTCCGTGCTGCATATACATGACGGTCTCCCCAAACTGAAGGACGTTCCTGCGGAAATGGGCGGTACTGGCGTCTCCATAGAGGAGTAAGCCAGGACTTGGCCGGCCGGCGGGTTCACCGGTGATGAACCCGGCGCGTAATGGTTATGCGGAGTTGCCGGAAACAGTGTCGAACGAGGCCTGGTTGATGGCGCCCACCACAGCGTTGGCCGAGCGCACGGCGGATTCCAGCAGCGGCACGCCCTCGTAGGCCCAGGAGCCGCAGAAGAAGACTTTGCGGCCGGGCTGGCGGTGCCACAGGGCGAGGGCTTCGTGAACCCTGGCTGTCCCAGGGTGGACGACGGCGCGCTCCAGTGGCACCCGGGCGAGCACGGTGTCCGGGTCCGGTTCGAACAGTGGGTTCCAGGTCTGGAAAACAGGCTCGCTGCCGTCAAGCGTGGGCTCCACCTTGTTGACCCAGACGGTGAACATGGGTTTTTCCAGCGCTTCGTCCATCTGGAAATTCAGCGCGGCCCAGTCCTGTTTCTTCGAGGGCATGAAACGCGGGTCCTGATGGACCCAGAGTTCACCGGAGTCGAACCCGATGTTTTCCAGCATTTTCCGCTCGTCGCCAAACTGCGTGTCATCCAGAAAGCTCAGATGATTGGCCTGGGTGGCGACGATCACTCGATCGAACATACCACCCTCGCCCCGTTCGTTATGGACCCTCACCCCTTCCTCGCCTTCTTCGACCTGTGCCACGGGGCTGCCGGAATGCAGAGGCAGGTCTCTGGCCAGGCCTTCGACCAGCGCCGAGGTACCGCCCTTGAGCCGGCAGATGTCGGAGCCAGGGAGGGTGCTGTCGAGCAGCGAGAGCAGCTGCCCCGCCGGCCAATTGAGCAGGTGTTTTTCCTCGCAGGTGCAGATGGTGGTAAGCATGGGCAGCACCAGCCCGCGCCAGAACAGCGGGTCGAAGTCATGGTGCTCGAGGATTTCGCCCAACGTGGCGTCGTTGTCCTCGCGTTCAAGCTTGCGGGTCAGGCGTTTCAGTTGCCAGATGCCCTGGCCCATGCGCAGTGCGCGGGTATCCAGGTAACGCAAGGAGCCAATAAAGGGCCAGCGGAGAATCGGCACTTCTCCGCTGCGGAACCAGGTGTCACCACTGGTCCAGCTGCAGGAGGCGTGGAGGCCTATTTCGAAGGTGCCAACTCCCACCTCTTTGGCGAGCTGGAGCACACTGGGCCAGGCGCCAGAGCTCATCACACGCAGGGGAACATCCACCAGGCCGCCGTCCACCGTGAGGGAGTGAGCGTCCATGCCATGGCTATTGCGGGCTTCGAATACGGTGACATCGTGGCCAGCGAGACGCGCCCGATAGGCCGCCGCCAACCCCGCCATACCGCTACCAATCACCGCAATGGAATAGCTCATCCCGAACTCCTGCCTGAAATAGGGCCGAAGGGTACCAGTTTCCGGGGTTGTTAAGAATCAGCTTGCGTATCCACTGAAGAGGTTTGGTTTGGGGTGGCGCGTAGTGGCGTCCCTTGCACCCACTTGTCATGTGTATCGGGGTAGGTCCAGGCCAGGCTCATGAAGAAATGTGATGCGGTGACGTCATCTGAACTCGGAGGACAAGGCTGGCCTTATGGTCTATGTTCATTCGAGGGCGTTGTCCAATCCACTCTTCAAGAAGCACAATGATGACACTCAAATACTCATTCTGCGTCTCCCTCCTGGTCTGTTTGCTGGCTTCACAATCGGTTGCCGCAGATGATATTACCCGCCGCGCCACGCGTTTGGAGCCTCTTGTGCTAAACGCAGCCGATGGGTTTTCCATCAAGCGATACGAGCTGGAGGCGGGGGTCTATTACCGCTGGCGAATCCAGAGCGACGGCCTTGAGGAGTACAAATTGTTGGCGCCGGATTTTTTCCGGGAAAGCTGGGTTGACCAAGTGGTTGTTGAAGGTCTTGAAGTGAAGCCCATGGGGCTGCATGCGATTGAATTTGATGAATCCGGAGAAATGGATGTCTGGTTCGTCACTATCCGCCCCGGCACTTATCGGTTTTACATTGAAGGCCTGGAGCGCCAGGGGTTCAGTGGAGAGTTTGTTGTCAAATGAATAAACAAAAACTGTGGTTGCTGGTCTCAGCTCTGGCGATTCCGGTTCCTGCGTCGGGCCAACCCGCCAGCCTTGTCTGCGAGGCCCTGGTTCAGAGATTGGAGCAATCCGCCGCTGTCCTTGAGGGGCGCCATTTGAATGAAGCCCTGTTTCAGGGGGCCGAGGCTAAATGCGAAGGGGTTGTCGCTGATATGCTCGCCAGGGGCGCCTCGGTGGAGGCGCGCAATCGACACGGGGAGTCAGCCCTTTCGGTCGCCACGAAACGAGGGGCCATTGACGTGGCATCCTTGCTGATTTCGGCAGGGGCCGACATCCATCATCGGGATCTTTCCGGCTCGACACCTCTTTTACTGGCCGCCGAGGCCCGCCGAACCCGGATGGTGAAGTATCTGCTTGAGGCCGGCGCAGACGTGAACACCCAAAACAAAAAGGGCGTGACCGCGCTGGCTGCCGCTGCTTTTAACGGGGACTTGCGGATGGTCAGTCTATTGCTGGATGCGGGCGCGAAACCGGACAGACCGGACGAAAGCGGTAAGGTTGCGCTGATCTATGCCGCGGGCAAGGCGGATACCCGGATTGTGTCGCAACTGCTGGCTGCGGGCGCAGATGCAGACGGTGTCTGGGGTAACGATCTGACTCCTTTAATGTGGGCTGCCGGCCATGCCAATGATGCGCCGCGATTGGCGGCGATCGAAACCGCTGAACTGCTGCTGGAGTCCGGAGCGGACATTTCGCGCGTGGACAACCGGGGCCGCGATGCCCTGATGATTGCAGCGAGCCGGGGACACGCTCAGATGGTCCGCTTTCTTATCGGCAAAGGGGCGACAACGGACCGCAAAGACAAATCCGGCAAAAGCGCCTATGACCTTGCCACCGGTGAGGAACTACGCGCTCTCCTGGCCCGGTAACACCCCTGAATGCCCATTCATGCGGGGGCCTGTCTCAAAGGTCTCCAAGATAGCGGGCAAGCGCTTCGATCTCTTCGTCCTCAACCTTTTTCATGATGCTTATCTTGGCGGCCGCGTTGAGCCGGACTTCGTTCTTGAGATCCTTCATCGTTTGCTCAAGGTAGCCAGGCTGCTGTCCAGCTGCACGTGGAATCCGGCTATCGCCCTGCCATTCACTGTGACAGGCACTGCATTGGCCGCGTGACATCGCGCGCTGTGCCAATTGAGCATCACCCTCCTGAGCCCCGGTCTGAATTGTCGGCCATGACTTATCCGAAAAATACTGGGCGAGCGCCTTCATCTGGCTACGATCAAACTGCGCAGCCATCGGGCTCATGATGGCGTTTGCGCGCCGCTCGGCAGCGTAATCCTTAAGCTGGGTGTACAGGTAGAAAAACTCCTGGCCGTGAATGATCGGGATTGCCGGATCTGACGGCACCCCCTCAGCACCGTGACAGGCCGCACACTGGCCTGCGGCTGCCTCGACATCAAATTCTGCTTCTGCATGGAGAGCCCCTGTTGCCAGGAGCGCCGCAAGTAGAACGAAAGCAATTTTCATAAAGGCTTTTCCTGTCAGAAAAAAGAGTGGGCACATGGCCCACTCCTGGTTTTGCATGACGGCTGATCAGTCGGCCAACGTAAAAGCAATGATGTTGTTGCCGCGCTTGTAGTTCAGCTGAGCGTTACCGCCAGCGCCCACAACAATGTATTGCTTGCCTTCCACCGTGTAGCTGGAAGGAGGTGCATTCACGCCGGCGCCGGCCTGGAAGCGCCACAGTTCTGAGCCATTCTTTGAGTCATAGGCCTTGAACAGGCCATTGCCCTCACCCGTGAACAGAAGTCCACCGGCTGTGGCCAGAACACCGCCGATCATCGGCTGGGCGGTACGAACCTGCCAGGAGATCTCACCGGTGTCGTAATCTACCGCGGTTACATTGCCCCACTGCTGTTCCTCAGGGATAACATCAAAGGAGCCGCCAAGCCACAGCTTGCCCTCAGGATAAGGCGTTGAGCGCACGGTGTAGGTCATGGGCTGATGCAGGTTGATTGCATAGGTCAGACGTTCGGTGGGGTCGATCGCCATGGGTGACCATTCGACGCCGCCATTGGCGCCGGGCAGCATACGGGCACCGTCAGCGGTCGGAAGTGTCCACATATCCTCTTGTGGAACCATGGCCTCCGAGAACCGGATCATCGAGCAGTCACTTGCCTTATTAACGTACACGTGACCGGTTTTTCCCCCGTGCAGGATGCCTTTGACATCCTTGCCGTTGGCGTCCTTCACCGTTGTGATGATGGGCGGTGATACCGAGTCCAGATCCCAGACATCGTGCGGGATATACTGGAAGTGACAGACATATTCGCCAGTGTCCAGATTCACCGCTACCAGGCTGTCCGTGTAGAGGTTGTCGCCAGGGCGCAGGGAACCGTCCAGATCCGGGGAGGGGTTGCCGACCACGAAGTAGACCGTGTTGGTTTCAAGATCTACCGCAGGATTCTGCCAAACGCCGCCACCCAGCGTCTCATACGGGTCGCCCAATTCTTTTAGCGCCGCTTTTTCCGCGTCGATATCACGGTGCATGTCACGGCCAGTGGCGTCGTGTGTTGCCCATACACCGACCGAGTCTTCTGCAGTCGTGTTGAACGTCCAGAGCAGTTCGCCGGTTTCGGTGTCAAAGGCCTTAACGAAGCCACGGATGCCGTATTCGCCGCCATTGGTACCGATCAACACTTTTCCGTTCACGACTGAGGGCGCCATGGTTTCGGAATAACCAAACTCCGGATCGGCAATCTGGGTAGACCAGACCTGTTTTCCGGTTCTGGAATCAAGTGCGACAAGCTGGGCATCCAGCGTGCCCATGAATACCTTATTGCCATGGACGGCTACGCCGCGGTTGTTAGGGCCGCAGCAATACGTGGTGATCGGCCCCATGTCGTGCTTGTAGTGCCAGATTTCCTCACCGGTCCGCGCGTTAAGCGCGTAGACATGGTTGAAGGAAGTAGTGACGTACATGATGCCATTGACCACGATGGGCGAGGTTTCCAGTGAAGCGACGACTTCGGTCTGGAATATCCAGGCCGGGCGCAGCTTGCCAACGTTTTCGGTGTTGATCTGGCTCGCCGGGTAGTACCGGGTCTGCTCGTAATTACCATTGGTGTGAAGGAAGTTGTTGCCGTCGCCGGCGGCGCGAGTAAGCATGCGTTGGTCGACGTTTCGAAGGTCGCCGTAGTATGAACTGTCGGAGGTTTCCTCCTGCGCCTGCGCAGTTGCCTGAAACAGGCCTGCAAGCAACAGCATTGCCAGGGTTGCAGTGACTTTTTTAACGATCATCTTTTGACTCCTTTCGTGAAAGAGCGTTGGCCAGTCCTTTTTTTTGTTCTAGCATGATTGATACTAGTTCAACTGCAGGCCGCAGCCAGCGATCGTTATAATGAAGGGGCGCAAGGACGGCGTTTTTAGGCCTGGCCGACATTTCCACTGTTAGCGTCGCGCGTTTGCGGCGCATAAAAGGAGTTTGAATGAGGTGTCTGGCAAGAATATTCATGGTCGCTACCATCTTTCTGAGCCTGCCACTCACTGCGAAAACAGGGGACGTGATCGTTGCCAATGAGCGCGGCAATAGCCTTACGATACTGTCGCCTGATGCTGAAGTAATAGAAGAAATTCCAGTGTGTGCCCGCCCAAGAGGTATGCATTTCAGCGCTGACCGGTCGGAGTTTTTCGTGGCCTGCGCCGACGACGACATGATCGCAATCTACGGTACGGAATCCCGCAGGCTTTTGCGCCGCATTCGCGGTGTTTCCGCTCCGGAAACCTTTGATCTTCACCCCGACGGCCGTCGCCTGATCGTGTCAAACGAAGAAGATGCTCTGGCGACCGTCTATGACATTCAGACGGGCGAACTTCTCGCAGAATATGAAACGGGCGAAGAGCCGGAGGGTGTTCAGGTCACCCCCGACGGCCGCCTCGTTTTCGTCGCCTCGGAAGCAGCGAACCTTGTACATGTCATCGACCTGGAAGCCGACGAGGTTATTGCTGACATACTGGTGGATACCAGGCCTCGGCGTTTTGCGCTTACGCCCGATGGCAAGGAGTTATGGGTGTCCGCTGAACTGGCAGGGATGGTGAACATTATCGATGTGGATACGCTCAAGCTGGTTGCAGACATCCGTTTCCTCCCCACCGGGTTTCGGCCCGACCAGGTCACACCCGTGGATTTGCGAATGACCGCGGATGGAACCCGGGCCTATGCTGCGCTCGGGCGCGCCAATCATGTAGCGGTCATTGATGTGCCCAGTCGCAAGGTGATTGAGTACGTGCTGGTGGGAAACCGGGCCTGGGGTCTGGGCCTGACGGCCGACGAAAAAACCCTGTATGTGGCAAACGGCCTATCGGACGACGTCACGGTCATCGACACTGACAGGCTCAAGCCCCTGAAAACGGTGCCGGTAGGGCGCGTTCCCTATGGGGTTCTGGTCGATGATCAGTAGACTGCTTCTGGCTGTCGTGCTCCTGCACGTTCCTTTCGCGTTTACCAGCGAGCCGGCCCGTATTGTTTATATCGGCATTGCTAACGATGGCTTTTATGAACCGCAAACCGTCTATACCGGTTTGTCCCTGCGTGACCGAAAAAGACCCTTAGACGCGGCACAGGTGGCGCTTCGAGGTACCCGCATTCTTGAACGCGCACTGGGCTTGTCCTTTACCCTGGACGTCGAACTGATGACCCCGGATCAGTCCCCGGTAACGGCCGTGCGGGAAGCACGTGAACGCGGAGCCCTGGCGGTACTCCTGGACCTTCCGGCAGAGGCAATGGCTGCTGTCGCAGAGTCTGAAGGCGCCGAAGGCCTGTTGTTCAATATACGACACCGCGACGCGCGGTGGCGGGCCGAAGATTGTGCGCCGGCGCTTTTGCACACCCTGCCCTCCCACGCCATGCTCAGCGATGCCCTGGCTCAACACCTGAAATTCCATGGGTGGTCGAAAATTTTACTGCTCAGTGGCAGCGGCGATGAAAACCGTTTAAAGGCAGAGGCTGCCCGTCAGTCAGCGGTCAAGTTCGGGCTTAAGATTGTGGCTCAGCGCGAATTCAAACTCACCAACGATCCGCGCCAACGGGACTTGAGCAATGTTGCGCTGCTGACCGGCGGCGTGAGCCATGATGTTGTCTGGCTTATCGATAGTGAGGGTGAGTTCGGCCGATACGTGCCTTATGCGACCCAATCACCGCGCCCGGTCGTGGGTTCGGAAGGTCTATCGGCCCACGCATGGCACTGGACGCTTGAACGCTACGGTGCGCCTCAGCTCAATCAGCGTTTCCGACGCGAACACGGGCGGGACATGACCTCCGAAGATTTTGCCGCCTGGGCCGCGGTGCGTGCGGTTGTCACTGCGGTCACAGAACTGCGTGCCGCCGAGCCAACGGCCGTCGCAGACCATGTTCGTTCGGAAGCGTTTGCCATGGACATCTACAAAGGCGTTCGAGGCAGTTTTCGAACGTGGAATGGCCAACTCCGTCAGCCCATGCTGCTGGCAACACACAATGCGGTTATTGCCATCGCGCCCCTGTCAGGCTTTGAACACAGCCTTAACACGCTGGATACGCTCGGCGTGGACAAGCCCCAAAGCCTTTGCAGGCATTGATGTGTCGGCCCGAAACAGACCAGTCAGTAACCCCAAAGGGTAGATCCCTGATCTCCAGACTGCGTTTCCTTAGGCACAACGCCGAAGGTAGCGGCGCGTAAGTATTAGGTAATACTCTCTGTTAAATACTCAAGGTGCTTGCCATCAGTACCACAACAACCGCCAAGTATTTTTAGTCCGAAATCTCTATTCAATTGGACCATGAGCCTGCCCCACTCCGAAACGGATTCGGATTTAAGCTCTTTGGAACCCTCCAGCTCAGCATGGCTAAGAGAAGAGGCGTTTGCCTGCAGGCCAATTAGCCGGCCAGATGACTCTTCAGTCAGTGTTTCTGGATTCAAAAATGATGGGTAAGAACAATTAATAAAATAGCCGAGCGGATTGTTCGTGGTCTTGGCGTCCACGTATTCAATTGCCGCCGGAATCTCCGTTCCATCCAATACCCGCCCATCGGAGCCGATCACAAAGCTTATGATGTAAGGCAAACCCGTTGCTTCCATTGCCAGAGCAATTCCAGCGGCCTCCTCTACAGAAGGCAGCGTGACGGCAATCAGAAAATCAACCGCTGCGCTTGCGAGTTCATTGATCTGCCATTTGTGGAAGTCCCTCGCCTCATTAAGTGACAACCCTTCCTCGGGTAAATAGCAGTCGTTCTTACAGCCAATCAGGCCACCAATTTTAGCGGTTACTTTCCTGGATTCGTCAGCAACCAGTCCTTGCAGGAACTTTGCGGCTTCAACATTAATGTCCTGTCGCTGCGTTGAGGCTTCGACTCTTTCCCGGTTTGCCCGCCAAGTAGGTGTACAAAGTAGTATCGGTCGATCAGTAGCCGCGGCGATGCCTAAATACTCCTGATACAAGCTCCGTAACGCAGTTCTACCTTCTTCACTATGAACCAAGGGGGTGTGAACTAGATTTGCGTCCAAATCTATCCTTTCGTTGCGACGGAGCCTTTCTATGACCGCAGCCTCAGCGAGAATAAAATTATGTTCTTCCAGTAAGTCTTTCATCTGAAACTCTCAGGCTTCTTTGTCAATTATTGTCAGGGACCGCCGAGGGGACCGCCATTACGTCAGGTCCTGATAAGGGTTGTAGGCTACTTCCCAGTAATGACCTTCCGGATCTTGAAAGTAACCAGAGTAACCGCCCCAGAAAACCTCTACCGCCGGTTTGATAAGTTTCGCACCTGCGGATATCGCCTGATTAAGGACAGCGTCAACTTCTGACTTGCTTGCAACATTGTGAGCCAGCGTAATGCCAGAAAAACCGACCTGAGTGGGAACGGGTAATCCGATATCCTTAGCCAGCTCTTCCCGGGGATAGAGCGCTAACCATGTTCCTTCCAGACTGAAAAAGGATATGTTGCCGCCTTCAAAGTCGTGCTTTGGCAGCCCGAGACCTTCGCCATAGAAACGAGTGGCCCGCTCCAGATCCTCCACGCCAAGCGTGATAATGCTGATTTTCGGTTTCATGATTGAAAGCTTCTGGTAATCCCATCATTAGCAACGTAAGCGTAATTCGCCGTATCGTAAACGCCGTTAATACACGCCAGAATTCCAAGCCCAACTGGTCGCTGAAAGCCAAAGCCTTGGAGCGTCCCCTGAAACTCGACCCTGAGAGCGTTAGTCAGCTGATCAGTCTCAAACACAAGGAGCAGTAAGTGGTGGCGCCTCTCAGTAAATCCCAGGAATCAAACGATAGCGCACGCGTCGCGCATAATCGCGATAGCCCGGCAACTCTTCCTGTAAAGTCTGGTCCTCAAGTACGGTTCTAATTACCGTGATGAGTAATGCCACCGCCGAAGGAATAAGTGCCCATACCGAGCTCAAGGCAAGAACAATACCGAATAGTGGGAGAATATTACCAGCATAACCCGGATGCCGCACAAACCTATAAGGACCACTGTCACACACCACATGACCTCGATCCGTCTGAATGCGTACGACACTGAAGAAGAAGCGGTTCTCCGCCAATGCCCATGCGGCGAAGCCGTAACCGAACGCGATAAAAATGAATCCTACTGCGCTGATCCATAGAGGAAATTCGGTAGTCCAATTATAGCGATGGTCCAGCCCGGCCACTATGACCATAGGAAACACAAAACTCACCGCCATCAGAGGAGCAAGCACTTTGTCCCAGGCCTTTGCGTTATGAAAACCTTCTTTACTTTGTCTTTCAGCCATTATTCCAGGGTGTCGCTGCTCTGCCCACATGCGCCCCCCTATACCAGCGGCTAAGATCAACAGGGAATAGACCCATGCCTGCCACCAACCGATGTCCCCTCCGCATATCAATAAAATCATTGGGATAAGGAGATACGCCACAATTAACCTGATCCATTGGCGAGGAGATCCTGGTTGAGCTACCTCTTTAATACCCTTCTCCTCTGACAAGTCATTCTCCAAATTAAAACGAATTTGAGTGTGTGCCTAACGCTCGCATTTGCGGACGGTTTCCCCCAGTTAACTCTCAAGGTCTTTTTTGATCTGCTCAAACTCTTCCCGTGTTATCTCACCCTTTGCGTAGCGTTTCTTGAGTATTTCCACCGCCGTTTCGGAACCCTTATTATGGTTCGACGGTCCTTCCGTGTTATCCCGCCACGGCCCCCTTGACCCACCTCGTCCAAACACAAGGAAAAGAATCATGACCATAACGAGCGTCATGACTATGGGGAACACCCACCAACCACCCCAGCCAAAATGTTCAGGTCCCATAAGTTCTCTCCTGCTTAGCACGCCGATTTCCATTGTTCAGTGTCTATCAACCAGCGCATTGTTGGCTTCCATGTTACAGATAAGGATCGGACTGCAAGACGAGGCCTTCATCCCGCACCTTTTGAATGCGCCTCCATCCTGATCAAGGTTATGCCCAACACATACATAAAGATTATAATCACGGACTGAGCCAGACCCACTCTACTTTTCAACTCCGAGCCCCAGGCCTATTACTGTGAGCACCCTCCATCGAAGTAAAAAAAGCCAGGCCAGGCCAGTTCGCAAAGGTCTGCACCCGAGGAATCTACACAACCAGGGCTATGACTTCCCGGCTCTCGTAAAAAGCCACCCGGCACTAGCCCCCCATGTGAAACCGAACGCTCACGGCGACCTTTCCATCGATTTCGCAGACCCGTTGGCAGTAAAAACGCTCAACGCCGCGTTATTAAACCGATACTACAACATTGTCGACTGGGATATTCCAGAAGGCGCGCTCTGCCCTCCAATCCCGGGCAGAGCCGACTATATCCATTACATGGCTGACTTGCCTGGGCTTGAACAGCACAGCATCAAGCTGCTCGATATAGGGACTGGAGCAAATGGAATCTACCCGTTACTGGCCTGCCAAATCTACGGCTGGCAGTGTGTCGGTAGTGACATTAACGCTCAGTCGCTTGCGAACGTAGCCACGATTATCGCCAACAACCCCACACTCAAAGACCGCTTCACGCTGCGCACGCAGCACGATAAAAACCACATTTTTGAAGGGATCATTCAAGCTGGTGAGTTCTTTGACGTCAGCGTATGCAACCCACCCTTCCATGCCTCGCTCGATGAAGCCCTTAAAGGTAGCCAGCTTAAACTCAATAACCTTGCTCGTAGCCGCGGTGAGCGAAAAGCAAAAACCAAATCCCCCACTCTCAATTTTGGCGGGCTGGAAGCGGAGCTCTGGTGTAAGGGGGGCGAACGGCTGTTTCTTAAAAAGCTGGTAAGAGAAAGCCAGGTGTATTCAACTCAATGCCGCTGGTTTACCAGCCTGGTTTCAAAAGCCGACAATGTTAAGCCTGTAAAGAAGTTGATTCGTAAGCTCGGTGCAGTTGATATACGGGAAATAGAGATGAAGCAGGGAAACAAGATTACGAGGGTATTGGCCTGGACATTCATCTGAGCCGGTCCTGACCGTCACGGGTAATCTGCCACCCACAAGAGAAGATGACGTCCGCTACGCCACCGGCAACGACTCATTGCTGCCCCAGTCGGCCCAGGAGCCGTCGTACAGTGACAGCTGAGTATACCCGGCCAGCTCGGCCGCCAGCAGGATGATACAGGCGGTGATGCCGGAACCACAGGAAAACACCAGTTGGTGCCCGTTGCCGGGCTGAAGGGAGGGAGCGAGTTGGGCGAACGTTGACGCCAGCTGGCTCGCAGACTTGAACCGATAACCCTCCAGCACCTCCGTAAACGGCAGGTTGAGGGAATGGGGTATGTGACCACCGCGCACACCAGGCCGGGGTTCTGGCGCCTGCGCCAGGAAACGGGCCTGTGATCGCGCATCGATGACCATTACTCGCTTGTCCTCCAGATTCTGGAAAACGTAGGCTGAATCTCGAACCAGGGAGCGGTCGAACTTGCCAACCACGCTGCCATGCGTGGCCGCATCTGCAACCGGAGCAGGATCGATGGCCCGCCCTTCGGCCAACCACTGCGGCAGGCCGCCATCCAGAACAAACACCTGTTTGAGGCCCATAGCCCGCAGAATCCACCAGGCCCGGGGTGCCGAGTAGATACCCTGGTTGTCGTACAGCACCACCAGGCTTTCGGGCGTAATGCCCAGCCTGCGGACCTCCGCCGTGAACTGCTCTTCCGTCGGGAAGGCGTGAACCTGGGAAGCTCCGGTATCGCAAAGCGTTCCTTCCAGGTCGATCCGGTAACTACCCGGGATGAACATCGGACGGTCATAAACGATCGGCTCCTTGCCAATGACATTGGCCATACTGGCGTCGATCAGTACCAAATGCTCGTTATCCAGGTTGTCCTGCAGCCAGTCGGTGGTCACGAGGGGGGAAGGCATGGCGTTCTCCGGTCTAGGTCGATAATCAGAACAGTCTACTGAGCGAGCTGGCAACTCGAATCGTCATTACTGGTGCGCCAGAGCGTAGTCGATCGCCGCACACACCGCGGCAGCCTGCGCGGCATTGCATTGCTCGGGGGTCGCACGGGTGCTGTCAGGATACACCTCAGTGGTGGTCTTGTAGGTGCCGCTGGTGATACTGGCGCAAAGGCCCAGCTGCTTGAGCGGGTACCGGATGACGCCCCGAGCGACCACCGGTGAGCCGAAAATCTCGCCGCTGTCATCGGCCGGAGCGATATGAGTGACCTTCTCCACCGCCTCAATCACCGCCTGCTGGAATTCAGGCTGCGGGTTCTCGCTGTCATCGACCAGATAGAAGCCGTCTGGAATCCCGCCCGGCTCGAAGGGCTTGCCGTCGCGGGCAGCCAGCGCGGGGCGAAACTCGGTTTCGTCGGTATCGGTGGTCTCGTGCAGGTCGATATGCACCAGTGCACGATCGCGGACGGGCGCCACCAGTCGCATGAGTGCCGCCGACTCCTCAGCCGGACTGCCATCGCGGAACGAGCGGTTCGGGTCGACCGCGTTCGCATTCCAGCGATGGATGCGCTCGTAAGCCCAGGGGCTGACACAGGGCGCGACCAGCAAGTTGACGCGGCCCGCGTAATCCGCAGCATGCTGATCGAGGAACTGCAGAGCGCCGTGTACACCGCTGGTTTCATAGCCGTGTACCCCGCCCGTTACCAGCACGACCGGCAGATCGTCACGCCAGTCTCGGCTCCGGATCGCCATCAGCGTATAACTGTCAGGGCCATAGTCCAGACGACCATACCCTTCCACATCAAAGCGCGGGCGCAGGCGCTCGGTCACACTCAACACCTCGGACTCGTAGCTGCGTTTGCGGGTCTGTCGTGACAACCACTCGGCACGTTCCACGTCGCCCCAGGGAGCGCCGGGCGTGCCGATTGGATAGGGCGCGGTAGCCGTGTTCATATCGCCTTTTTCTCCAGTGATGGCCAATGCATGCGGGGATTGTAGCATCCGCGGCGTAGCCGTCGGCTGCAGCTATTGGTTAGGCGTTCGGCCCGAACGGCAATGGTTAGCCTTATGACTCGCAACCACTAACTCATATTTCGATACCGTAATATCAGCCCTATGATTTCATGATCGCTTCGCGCTGATGCCAAAGATTCATTTATTGAAGCTCTTTGTGGCAGGTGAATATTCAATCTCGACCGCAAAGCCTCCACCACTTGTTGATCAACATTGGGATCAAACTCTGTCCCTGCATAAATGCAAATACGCTGAAGCGTAAACTCTTTATTTTCCATGGAAACCAAATTCATCAACTGGCATTAGTTGTTGCTCCAATACGTAATACGGTTAAGGCCTCGGCCAAGCGACACAACGAATAATGCGTTGATCGAGATTCCGGCTTTCCCCCGGTTTTTTCACTTACAATACCCTGACCCTTGCTGAATGTGATGCGGTGACCTCATCTGGACTCGGAGGACAAGGCTGGCCTTATGGTCTATGTTCATTCGAAAGGCAGTATTTTAAGCAGGTGTCAGGTGTCTAGGGCATCGGGGGCTTGCCACTTGTTATGTTTTTTACTGGAATAATCCATGACCGAAAATGTCGATCTTTATAATAGCTCTTACAGCAATTATTCGCTTGAAACCTACAGCGAGATCCGGCTCGAGACCTATGGGGAAGACTATGGGCAAACCAGTTGGGCTTCGACTGCAGAATCTCACGAGATACCTGAGTTACTTCAGTTGACCTCTGATTCAACGGTCCTGGACATTGGGTGTGGATCTGGGGGGTACGCTGTAGGCTTGGCAAAACGTATCGGGTGTCGAGTTGTAGGGTTTGAGATAAATGCGTCGGGCGTGAAAACAGCTACTGCTCTGGCTGAAGATGAAAAGGTCACCGACATCGTAAAATTTGAACAACACGATGCATCTAAAAAATTACCCTATGAAGATAATTCGTTTGACGCCATTTATTCCACTGATGTCCTGTGTCATGTCCCTCTTCGGAGAGAAGTTCTCTCCAACACACAAAGGTTGCTCAAGCCTGGTGGGAGATTCGTTTTTAGTGACGCTTTAGTTATTGGGGGACTGATTTCAAATGACGAGCTTGAGAATCGATGCCCAGACGGTATGTATTTTTTTAGCCCCCCTGGTATCAATGAGCAATTAATACAAGAATCCAGTCTCAAGCTGCTTGAAGCTCGTGATACCACGGAGAATAGTGCTCTATTGTCTAAACGTTGGCACGATGCGCGCGAAAAACGAAAAGACGCACTAATCGCCTGTGAAGGTAAGGAAAATTTTCTGGGAGTGCAGCGATTTTTGCAATGCGTTCATACGTTAACTACCGAGAGGCGTTTGTTACGTTTTTTGTACACTTGTTCGAGTTAGGACATGTGCTGGTGCGTAAGCAAAGCATTCAGATCAACGCCTCGATTGACTCTTGAAATATCCGCCGGGTATCTCCAGATGTCAGGCGATAGTAGTTCATTCCGTGAATCTTACGATGTTCAATTACGCCAAGCGCTGCAAATTTCTGCAACTGAGATACGACATCGTCTTCGGCAATGCGTGTCAGGGTAGCCACGTCGCACTCACACAGTTCCGCAGAGTATAGAGCAGCCAATATCTTAGTGCCTCCGGCATCCTCAGCTGCCGGTAGGGAGTTCGCCAGCCGGGTAGCCAGTTGATCGCCAACTATAAGGATCGCCTCTTTCTCGCCGGACAACTGGCACGTATACGTAACCCATTCCACGCCCATTGGGTCCAGCCGTCTTACCGCGGCTTCGACAGCGGCGGGATCCATGCAACGGATCTGACATGTGATCTTTGAACCGGCGGTGCAATTCTCCATAGATTGTCACTCTCTGTTCGTGGGTAACTCGGAGTCCTAACGCTGAGCAAAGCGGGCGCTTATTTGCCATACAGCATTTGATGGGCCCGCAGGATGGGTTCATTGAGCATTAGCGCCCGTTTGAGTCGTGTTTGAAGGGATGGCGCACCAGCCTCCACCTGCAGCAGTGCCGAATGCGCGGCACACAGCGTTGTTGCCGCACCCCAGTCGGAAAACAGGGTCTGTGCCCATTCCCGGAATTCCCTCGCCGCTCCCGCACGTTTTTCCAGCGCAAGCGGCAGCGTGGGATGTAGACTCACAAGGCCTTTCGCGCCCAGTCCCGGGAGCCAACCGGGCAGCTCTGCGTACCCAAAGGTATCGTCCACGTGGATCGCACCCGATTCGGGATGGAACACCAGCACGGATGAGAAGTGCACGTTTTCGTTGTCGGAAATGAACTCAACGCCCCGGGGCACTGAAAACTGCAGGTCATCTCGGTACTTTTCATGAAGGGCATCGTGCTCGGTGCATTCGGATTCCCAGGGTAAATTCGGGAACCGGTTACAATGCCGGGCCGTGCCGTAGAGTTTCGCATGGGGGTAAAGCTCGTGCATTCTCTCAACATTAACGGTGTGGAAGGGGTGTACATTGAGAATGGCCTCTACCCTGGCACCGCCAATAATCGAGTTGAGCGTCTCCTGCTGATCAGCATCGAAATCGTAGGCGTCCAGGAACACGAAGTTGCCGCTGGCGAGCTTTACCAGGGAGGCCTGCGTTCCAATATCAATACGCCCCCCGAGCTTGAACGACCCGCGAATATTCCAGAATGTGTCGGCCACCTTGATGATGGAATTGTCCATATAAAAACCGCCCTTTTCAGTCCTTCATCTCGTACTGATCCCGCTGCGCATAGGCGTAGTTTTCCCATACATGCTGCTGACGATCATGGTCCACGGCCGGGCGCTGGATCATCCGGCGGGTGATCTTCTGCTGAAGCACCGTCGCACTCGGCTTCTGGGCCAGCTCCAGGGCGTACTTCGAGAAGTCGCGGACGAACACATCAAAGATCTGATCGACCAATGCATTATCCAGCTGCTGGATATGGGCATTCTCCAGAATCAGCTGACCATAGACCACCAGCGTAAACAGCTCACCCAGGTTAAGCAGGAAGTCGAAGTCCTTCTGCTGCTCTTCGTTGGGTTTGGCCGTCATCAGCAACAGTTTGAGCAACCGGATCTGCTTCTTTAAGCGATTCACGTTGGGCAGATCAAACTGGTCGTAGATCCTCTGATAGTCGTGGAACCGGGTTTTACCCAGTCCCCTGGTGGCCCCCTGATTAAAGAGGAAATCGTCGTTACGCGGTTCCGTTTGTGGCGCCACCTCCTCGAACTCGCCCGGTTTGAAGAAGTAATTGGGCATGAACTTGAGAATCAGCGCCATGTTGACGTGCACCGTCCCCTCCAGCTTGGGCAGAGCGCGGATGTCCTTGACCGCGGTCTCGAAGTACATGTTCTTCTCGAAGCCCTTGGCGGCAATAACGTCCCAGAGTTCGTTGATCACCTCTTCGCCCTGCGTTGTTACCTTCATCTTCACCATGGGGGTGAAAAGCAGATAACGGCGATCCTCCGGGCTGGCCACGCGCACATAATCGGTCGCACGCTGGGCGAACAGCTTCATGGCGGTGAGCCTTGTATAGGCCTCCGTGAACAGCTGCTTGATGTGGACAAAATCCGTGACGTAATGATCGAACAACCAGCGATGCGAGGCGTGGTTGATGGCCTCGTAATAGGCATGGGTAGCGATGCCGATGGACGCCCAGCCGAGGTTGAACTTGCCGATATTTATGGTGTTGAGCGCCATGTCCCAGGCGTCCTGACCCGTGGCAAGGATATCCTCCTCGCGGACGGGGTAATCATTGAGCCGGAACTCAGCAACGTAATTCTGTGAGCTGACCACGTTCTTCACCAGCTCGTAATTCTTGTGCTGGGACTCAACCACGAAGAACACGTATTCGTTGGTGTCCTCCCGCCGGCCGAACACGGAAACCAGTGCCGCCTGATTGCCGTTGCCGATGTAGTACTTGCCGCCATTGGCGCGGAAGCTGCCGTCCTCCTGGGGCGAAAGGATCATATCGGTGGCGTAGATATCGGCGCCATGCTCTTTTTCCGAGAGGCCGAAGGCAAAAATACCGCCTTCCTTGAGCATCTTCGCCGCACGCTTTTTCACAGCTTCGTTATCGCTGATCCAGATCGGCCCCAGACCCAGGATCGAAACCTGCCAGGTGTACCAGTAGGCAAGGCCATAAAAGCCGAGAACCTCATTAAGGGCGCAATTGCGATAGGTATCCCAGCGCGCATCCTTTGCGCCGTATCCAGAGGGGGTCAGGAAGGTGGCAAAGAGTTTTTCCTTGGCCTGGAAATCCAGGAAGTCCTGATACCAGGTGCGATTGTGATCGTCTTCCTTGAGTTGCTGCTTCCCGCGCTTCTCGAAGAAATCAATGGTCTTCTTGACCAGAGTCCGGGAGCGGGCATCCAGGTTCTCATAGGTTTCTATACGGGGATTGAGAGGGATGTGCTTAACCTGGCCGGGCGGCACCTGTTTGAGAGCGCCTTTTCCAAATATTTCCCCAAAGCGCACGTTATCGGGGAGTAAGTCTCCGGCCAGCCCGCGGAAATCCTGAGTCAGATCGAGCAGCTTCATTACACTCTTCCCTTCTTTTTTGCTGTTTGGTTTTGGGGCAATCACCCCCCCGATCCTACCGCGGACCGTAAGTCAAAAACACTGCAAGCATCGCCCGGACCTTTACTATTGTCCTTCACCCATGTAGACCTATCTCCGTGGTGTGCTTGGGATTTACCACTGGTCTTACCCACATAACGCCCGCAGCACGCGCGGCTTTGCAGTGAAGGCGAAGCCATAACGAAAAAGCCGTCGCTGTGCCTGCGATTGTTATGCATTTGCCGAAATTACGGTTGTGTTGAACCCCAGATCAACGGGGTCAGAACGGTGTATAACCTAATAGATATACCAGCGGATATAGCTTAATCGTTGATTTCATTGAAGCCGTGGAAGGAACAAGTGCCAAGCCGTGTCTTGCTAGCCTTGCTTAGCACATTGATAGCGTAGTGTTGAAATACACTTAAAAACCATTTCCAGTCAGCGCCAACACACCCTGAATGATCAAGTAGCCCGCAACGATATAGTTGAGAAGCTTGGGGAACACAAGGATACCGATTCCTGCTGCGAGTGAGATCAGGGGAGCAAGTTCTAGATGTAGTGTCATGTTGAGAGCCTCCTAAGGCTTAAATTAATAGTAAATTAAAGGGTTAGTATGAGCATACAGGGTGTCTACTTTTCGTGGGTAACTTGGACACATAACGCCTCAATAACCGACGAAGCTTTGCTGCGTCCGGCGCCGGAGGCGCGTGGTTAATTGATTTGTTATAGGGTTCACTCATTAACCGGAATAGCTGTTTCTGATTTTGAAAGAATTACAGCGTTTTTAAGAGCTGTAATGGCTGCATACATTGAGTAGCCGAAGAGGAAAATACAGACAACAAGCGTAGAATAAATATCAATTTGGTCAAAGTTCCGAAAATACACTTTTTCGTCAAAGAATTGTTGTACATAAACTCCTTTTAGCATTGCAACTGCTGTTGTTGAAGCTAAGCCGTAAGTTATTACCGCAAATGCGGTGTCGGCCAACTTACCGAAATGATTAAATATAAGGCCGCCAGCATAGTTTGAATCATCCATAATGGACAAATAATGAACGATAAAGCATGAAAAAACGCCTAACCACAATGAAGAATTAAGGTGCTTCCATTCGCCAACGCCGTCTCGACCACCGCGGGGTCCATGCAACGAATCTCGCAACTGATCTTTGATCCGGAGGTACAGTCGGACATGGTTTCCTCGCTTCTTTGTTTGGCGCGCCCCGGCGCCTGCGTTCAACTGACAATGCCACCATCACGGTCAGAGCTCCCTCACAGCTTCCCAACGCTCGCTCCCGGACGAAATTGGAGCCGCCCAGTTCCGATTGGGCAGGGCCCCCAGAATGTCATAAAAAACCTCCGGGAGGGGGCCAAAAGAATCGATGGAGAGCCACGTAATAGCATTTTTGAATTTAGGGCCGATTTCCGTGAAGACCGGTCCCAACAAATGGGCCTCAAAGGCATCCTTATCCCGGTAGACTTCAAACAGCTTGCCGCTGGCCTTGTCCTCGGCAACATACCAATCATAGGCCAACGTGCCCTCTTCATGACGCGAAACAAACTCGCAACACTCCGCGGCTACAGTCTCAAATAACTTTAAGTCGTTGATCTTGTACGATACGACAAGCCTGACTTCCTGCTTTGCCATGTCATTCTTCACTCTATGTATATTACCTTCATTTTCTGAGAGGCACCGATCATCCGGTGATTGATGGCGGTGATCGTGCGAGCACGCTCTTGAGTAAAGGCTCAGCCAGAACTCGTCCGTCAGATTCTGATCTTACCTTCAAAATAAGTGGCGGCCCTGCCGGCCATCTTTACCCTGTCACCCTGCATCTCACACCGGACATCTCCACCACGACTGGAAACCTGCCGGGCCACCATTGAGCGCTTGCCAAGCACACCGGACCAATAGGGAATGAGTTGAGTAAATGCCGAACCGGTAACCGGGTCCTCATCGATGCCGAACCTGGGGGCAAAGAATCGCATCACAAAGTCATAGGCTTCTGATTTCGCAGTAATAGCCAGACCTCTTAGGGGCAATTTCTGAATTTCCTGAAGATCCGGCCGTGCGGAGGCAATGGCGTTTTCACTGTCAAATACCACGATAAAGTCGTCGCCCCGAAGGCAATGGGAAGGCGCTTCATCAAAGGCGTTTCGAACGGCTGCCGGCAGTGCACAGGGTTGTGGTGGCTGTGCCGGAAAATCCATTTCCAGCAAGTCGCCGTCCCTGCCTACCTTGAGGGGGCCGCTTCGGGACTGAAAAACCACCTCCTCAACGCCACGGTTCAGACTGTTGAACACAACATGGGCGCTGGCCAGGGTCGCGTGGCCGCACAGATCCACTTCACGGGCTGGCGTGAACCATCGGATCTCATAGCCTCTCTTAGACTCGACGACAAACGCTGTTTCGGAAAGGTTATTTTCCTGCGCAATGGCCTGCATAATCTCGTCGTCCAGCCAGTGCGGAAGCAGGCAGACTGCCGCCGGATTACCCTCAAAACGGCGGTCGGCAAATGCGTCGATTTGATACATGGTCAGTTTCATGGAGTCCTCCGGTTAAGCATGCTGTTTTGCCAGTACTCTGGCCAACTGCCGGGCTTCTTTAACTCTTGCGTAGATATTGCCTTCAAGCCTGGGACGCATGCCGAAGAACCAAAGGCCCGGATATCGCTCGTCAGCATCCGGCGCATCCACTTTGGGTCGACCGCGCTCATCCAGAACGGACGTGACGTTCAGTAATGCCGGCAGCCCCGTGCGGTATCCGGTTGCGAAGATCACGGTATCGCAGACCAGATTCGAACCATCTGTGAACTCGACCCGGTGCGCCGTAAAACGCCGGACATCAGGCAGTACCTGGACCTCGCCTCTTTTGACTGCGGCGACGAACCCGTCATCAAACCCCGGGGCGGTTCCCTCCCTTGCCAGACGCGTGCAGACCCCCATATCCGGCGTGCGAATTCCCCATCGCGTCAAATCCCCGAACGACAGTTTTGACATCAGGGCGCCAATCCAGTCCTGAACATGAAGTGGCAGGCCCCCCAATAAAGGCGCGGTCAGCTGGGTCGAAATCCCGAACAGGCGGGTTGGCAACAGGTGCGTCCCCTGACGCATGGAAATGGCCAATGAATTGCATCGCCCATGCCGTGCCAGCCAGTTCGCGATATCGATCCCGGAGTTGGCGCCCCCGACGATCAGCACACGTTTCCAGCTGTAGTCGTTGATATCCCCAAAATCAGCGGCGTGTCGCTTCTCCATGCTGCAACTATCCAGACCGGGCCAGGCCGGAATATAGGTAATACGCTCCGGCCCCGTGGCCACAACCAACTGCCGGGTATTCACTGTCCCCTCGCTGGTTCCCAGGGTCCAGCCATTCGGCGTCTGATCAATGCGCTGGACAGCGACGCCGTGACGAATTTCGATGCAGTGTCTGTGCGCCAACCAATCGGCGTAATGCTTCACGTACTCCACATAATCGTCCCGGTGAACAAACGTCCCGAGCCGTCTTGGCAGTGACTGGCCGGGGAGCGAGGACCGACGGCGATGGGTGTTCAACCGCAATTGCTTATGCCGGCGGCTCCATGAGCTTCCCGCCGTCTCAGCAGCTTCCAGAATCACAGGCGAGATACCGCGCCGCTTCAGGAAGTAAGCCAGTGAGAGCCCCGACGTGCCGGCACCGATAATGGTCACCTGTTGTCGGGATAGATCGTTGCTTTGATTGGCTTGCATGGAATCCTCCCCCGACTAGCAGGTCGCTTCGACCAGGCGCGCTTTTTTGCGCCGGACATAAAGGGTTTTGCGAACCCGGGCCACAGTCTCGTTCTGCTCATCGACAATGTTCACTTTCAGGACTGGTTGGTATTTGTCCCCGTTAGCCGTTGCCGCGACGATTTCATCAATCTGTTCCCGGGATAACTGGAAACGGGCCCGAACCCGGCCTCTTGCCGGTTGCAGGAAATCGATGGTGCCGCTCATGTCCAGAACCCGATAATCAGGCCCCAGAATGTTAACGAGCATCAACACGAAGAAGGGATCCGTCATGCTGGCGAGATTGCCCCCGAAGTGCGTACCCACGTAGTTGCGGTTGTACCAGCGCAGCTTCATTTCCACGTCAACCCGGCGGTAGTCAGGTGAAACGTGAGCCACGCGGATACCCGTCCCGAGGTACGGGGGATAGACATTCATGATGGTTTTAAAAACAGGCGCTTTCATAAGTCACCTCTCTGGCATGGGTTGGCTGATGCCACCTCTGCTCCATTGCAACGGTGGCGTTGTGTCACTCCGGCCGGCGCGGCACCGGCATGAACGCCCGTACCCGCTTCCGATAGGCTCGATACGGCTCGCCCAGTTCACGCAGCAGATCGGCCTCTTCTATCGGGGTCACGACGGCGATATAGAGCGTGCAGATCAACGCCATGGTCAGGTGTCCGGCCGTCATCTGGGGTGTCGCGTAGAGGACAATCAGCCAACCCAGACTGATGGGATGCCGGGTCACTCCATAGAGGTAACGCGCGGTGAACGCCGCAGGTCGGGGGGCCCGACGCAGCGCCCAGGTCCAGACCTGACGCACGCCAAAAAAGGCAAAATGGTCAATATTGAAAGTCGCCAACACCATCGTGCCCCAACCCACCGCATACAGTGCATACAGAGCGACAGCGGCGTAGACGTTTTCAATGGTCCAGATCGGTGTGGTTATGGGCTGCCAGGCCAGCAGGAACAACAACAGGGTGCCGCCGGAAATCAGGATGTACGTGCTCCGCTCCAGTACCGGGGGAACAATGCCGGCCCACCAGCGCTTGAAACCTGGCCGGGCCATCACGGAATGCACCGTCAGATAGAGGATCAGCCCGGCTAGATTAACCTCGAATCCGTAGTTGGTGGAGAAAGCCGTCCCCACGTCGACAGTTTTGGGTACCCACAGGTTCTGCAGAAACAGCATAAAATAGAGCAGAGAACCGAGTCCGACGGCATAGCAGATCAGCGCATAGGTAGAAAAGAACAGGCGTTTCATGGTGGTATTCCTCCCGGGTCGGGGCTTTATTGCCCTGTCTTTCGGTTCTCTTCAGGTGTCCGGCCAGCGTCCTCCCGGCGGGCAACGAAGTAGACGTTGAAGGGATCATGTTCCAGCCGTTGGGTGTCTATATCTTCAAAGCCGGCCCGCTTCAGCATGACGGTGGCCAATTCCTCACCCCACATGGTGCCCAGCCCCGGACCGCCCTGATAGAGCGAAACCGGCGTACAGTGGGCGCAGGAAATGCTGTAGAGCAACGGCCCCAGCGGATGATCCAGATTGTTTTGCAGAAAGCTGGAACCGGCGATGTCCTGCATCAGGTAAACACCGCCCGCCCGCAGTGCCGTGGCAATCCCTGCCAACAGGGCCTGCGGATCGGCCTGGTCATGCACGGCATCGAAGGACATGACCAGGTCATAACGCCCGGGCTCATGGAAATCCCGAAGATCCCGCGCTTCGAATGTCAAGTTGGTCAGACCTCGCTCTGCTGCCTCCCTCGCGGTAATCTCGAATGCATCGGAACACAGGTCGTAGCCCGTGAAACGGCTGCTGGGAAAGCTTTCAGCCAGAGTCAGCAATGCCCGCCCCGCTCCGCAGCCCACATCCAGCACATCAATGCCGTCGTCCAGGCGACGCGACAGACCAGGCACCAGCGGCAGTAAATGATCATGCAGCGCCGCCACAACGGTTTGCCCGCTGTCTTCACTCATCACCTGATGGAAACAGGGATAAACGTGATAAGGCAGACCGCCGCCCTGGCGGAAACAGTCAATCAGGGCGTCCTCCATCTTGGCGATCAACGGCACAAACTGGGCATTCACGGCCACATTGCCGGGGGTCGCTTTTCGGGTCAGGCAAGCGGCGTGGGCCTCTGGAAGTTGGTAATGGCCGTCGACGGCGTTGTAGATCACAATCCTCGCCGTGGTCATGACAGCCAGCCATTCCCGGACATAGCGCTCATCCAGCCCAGCCAGCTTTGCAATGTTCTCGCTGCTGGCCGGAGGCAGCTCCGCCAGAATATCGAAGAGTCCCAGCCGGTGGCCCAGCGAGATCATGGTGACTGTTGCCCCGTGGTTCAGCATGGTTACGAGCGTCTCGACGAAGGTTTCCTGTTCCGAAGCAAGAGTCTGTGTGTCGGTTGGTTCTATAGCGTTCATCGGTCAATCCAGTTGTTGGGTTCACGATCCATGCTATGGCGGACCAGCCCGGTCGCCTTAAGTGAAAAACACCCAAAAACAGCCAAATCTGCCAAATCTGCCAAAAAGCATGTGGCGCGGGAGGACGTGGGGATGGGTTTGCGGCTAATCTTTCTGTGGAGAGGGCTGTCCTGAAGCTGACAACTCAGAAACGTGGATTGGCCCAGATGAATACATTGCGAGGTAAGAGCACGCTTATGGCTTCACCCCTGACCAACCGGCCAATGGAAATAGCCATTCTCACTGTCGCGGAAACCACGTCATCCACCGTCTACGGGATGAACGACCTGCTGTGTTCAGCAGGGCGTGACTGGGGATTGATCACCCAAGGGCAACCAGGCACTCCCCTGATCAGACCCACGATTGTTTCGACCAGCGGAGAACCGATGCAAGTGGCCAACAACGGCTGGATCATGCCGCACCGTTCTCTCGATGCCGATTACCATCCCGATGCGGTCTGCGTACTGGAAATCGCGATTGCGCCACACAGCGATTTCGCGATTGGCATGTCGGAGGAGATAGATTGGCTGAAGCACTATTGGCATAAGGGCGGGATAATCGCGGCGGCCTGCACCGGCGCGCTGCTGCTGGCAGAAGCCGGTCTGCTAGATGATCAGGACGCGACCACCCACTGGGGATTCTGCGATTTCGTGAGCCGCCGTTATCCGAAGGTCAGGCTTCATCCCAATCGCGCGCTGGTGACATCGGGAGAAGAGCAGCGTCTAATCATGGCAGGCGGTGGTACTTCCTGGATGGATCTGGGCCTGTACCTGATCGCCCGGTTCTGTGGTGTGGAAGAAGCAGTTCGTGTCGCCAAGGTGCATTTGATCGATTGGCATGAAGTGGGGCAACAACCCTATGCCGTTCTCTCGTGTGGGCGCAAGGCTGAGGATGCGATTATTGCCAAGTGCCAGGTCTGGGTGGCTGAGCACTATGATCAATCCTCGCCTGTCGCCAACATGATGGCACTGAGCGGCCTGAGCGAGCGCTCATTCAAGCGCCGTTTCAAACAGGCGACCGGTATGACGCCCATTGAATATGTACTGACGTTGCGACTGGAGGAAGCGAAACAGATACTGGAAACCTCAGACATGCCTATTGAAGCCGTGGCCGAGGCCGTCGGCTACCAGGACGCAGGCTTTTTCGGCCGGAAGTTTTTGCAACGTGTCGGGACAACACCAACCCAGTATCGGCGGAAATTTCAGAATCTTCGCCGACATATTGGTGCAAACGGTTAGCGATCCCGGAGCAGATCCAATTCCCGATCGGGCATCTAGCGCTTGAATCATCGGCTAGGAGTGTCCACTGCACCGGGGTAAGTCCACTTTGTTGATAAGAATGTACCAGGGAGCTAGTTCTTCTTATCCATTTGTTCCTTTAATCCTGCAAAGGGATTATAGGTTGCTGGAGCTTGCTCGCTTTTTTTACTACTGCCATAACGCACGAGATTTTCGAATTTGGAGTGCTCCTCATCGTGGCAATACAGGCACAAGAGTTCCCAATTACTGCCATCCGGCGGATTGTTATCATGGTTGTGATCGACATGATGAACGGTTAACTCTGGTAGATTCTTACCAGAAAACTCCCGCGCACAGCGACCACAAATATGGGGAAATAGCTTCAGCGCCTGCTCTCGATAGCCAGTATCTCGCTTGGCGTTGTATTTCAGCTGTTCGGCGCGAACTTGGTCGAAGGTAGATTTTTTATTCATAGCGGTACTTGAATCCTTCTTGTTTTCTTACATCTAAGCTGCCTATACAGAATAGCTAAAACTCATGTTCTTTCGTTCATGCTGATTAAAGCTAACGCCACCAACACGCGCAGCTTTGTAGTGGAGACGTAGCCGCAACGAAAAAGCTGTCGTCGTGCTTGGCCTGGTTAGACATTCTCGTTTCCACCGTTTATGTACCGAATACCGTGAAACTCAGACTTACATATACACCGTAGCCCAACAGCAGCAATCCTCCTTCGAGTCTGCTAAGACGACTACCTGTATATAAAAAGAACAAAAGAATCAGCGACGTTCCCAACATGACCCATTGATCAAACTGCAGGATTCGCTCATGGACTGGAAGCGGCTGTAACAACGCGGAAATGCCGAGTATACCCAAGAGATTGAAAATATTACTGCCCAGGATATTCCCAATAGCAACATCGGCATGTCGGCGGAACGCCGCAATTACTGATATCGAAAGCTCGGGCAGAGAGGTGCCAACCGCCACAAGGGTCAAACCTATCACAGCTTCTGAGACCCCGAACGACTCGGCGATCCCGATGGCTCCCTTTAACAGTACTTGTGAGCCGGCGATCAAAAGGACCAAACCCAACATAACCGCCATGACTATCCATAGCGTTGTTTTTGGCAGAGATGTGACTTCCTCTCCTTCGGCTATGTGCAACCCAGCAGAAGGCGCTTCTCCAGAGCGCTCGGTCGAATAAGCCCAGATTAGATAAGCGGCGAGCGCCAAAATGAATATGGCAGCATCAGACCTTACCAGCGCATCCCCACCAACAAGAACAAGAAACAAAATGCTAGCCGCGACAACCGTGACACCATCCCGCCGTAATGCAAGCGGTTTGACAGCAAGAGGCGTTATCAGTGCGCATAAGCCCAGAATCAGCAGGATGTTGCCAATATTACTCCCCACGACATTACCAATTGCGATGTCGGGCCGCTCACTAAGGGCAGCCTCAACTGAGACTACCAGCTCTGGCGCAGACGTTCCGAAACCGACAATTAACAAGCCGCTGAGCAAAGGAGAAATTCCTAGCCGATTTGCTGCTGCCAGAGATCCTCTGATAAGCGCTTCACCACCAGCCGTTAGAAGCAAAACTCCGATAGCGACGAACAGCAGATCCAACATGATTTTGAGCTTCCGGTTGCGAACTTAGTAAAAAATGGCTGCATCAGCCAGAACTGCCTAACGCCGACATAAACGGCGGAGTGTCAGCGACGTCCGGCGACCATAGGGAGCGAATTTAATGTACTTGTTAGCCATCGGTTAGATCTACAAAACTACCAGCCTCTAGTTTTGTTCTCGCGATTGGGTCATTTACGGGAAGAACTTTCTTTGAATCAATGAACTCAACGTATGCTTTAGAAGCCCTTTTCGCGCCACTTGACCCTAACAATGATAGAAATACGCTTTGTTCCAGTTGCAAACCCTTCTCGAGCGCCAACGACCCGCCTTCGATAACCGACTGCTTAATCACCGCTACAGCAGCTTTGCTGCGATGAGATAGCGGTTCAGCCTTCCTGAGAACCTGGTCAAGCAGCTTTTCATGAGGAATCACCTCAGATACGAGTCCCAGGGATAAACATTCTTTAGGTGAGATTCCCCTACCAGTAAGCATGAGCTCTAAAGCTGCACCACGCCCGATAAGGCGTGACAATCTTTGAGTCCCACCTGCTCCGGGCGGGAAACCGAGCAAAACTTCGAATTGTGCAAGTTCTGCACTATCGGATATAAAGCGTATATCGCATGCGAGTGCGAATTCTAAGCCACCGCCCCCTGTTTGGCCGTTGATTGCAGCGATAAAAATCGTTCCACTGCGCCCCATCAGTTGCAAGGTTTCATGGAGTTTTTGTAACTGTAGGAGGCCTGCAGCCGGTGATTTTTGGAGCAGCCACCGCATTCCGGGAATTCTTTTTAGCGCCCTGACAGCGGCCAATGCAAATCTGGCCTGACCTATTGAGATAGACGGTGAGCTTTTGGCTACTTCCAACAGTTCACCAACATCGTAATGAGATATGAATCTATTGGGGTCGTAACCGGTAAACACCACAACACCGACATTCTGATCGCGATCTACCGACACGATCAATTCATTGAGTTCATTGCACATTGATTCTGTCAGCAACGCATACGGCGGATTGCTGAATTTCGCGATCACTATGCGTCCATGCTGTTCCGTTTCGATTAACTTTTCCATACGGGGTCCTATTGAAGCTGGCTAACGCCTGAGGTCACCGGCATTTGAGGCGACGCCTGATTTTGCAGCAGAAAAAGCAGGTGGCGGGTCAAATGTCCGCTGCAACGATTTGTTAGCCGTCAACTCTCCCTGGCCAGTCATTTCTTCCTCTACGTTTCCTCAACCCGAAAATTTCTTCATTCGGTCTTTGTCCGGAACTTCGGGCGTGAAATCTCGGGCATCTTCAAAAGATTTCACGAATGCTGGGCGTTTTGAAATCCTAGACAGGTACTCGCGAAAGATGTCGTCCTGGCAGAGTTTGTAGCCCCGCGCCCACGTCACATTGTGACCAATAACGATATCCGCACCGGAGAATTCTTCCCCACAGATGAAGGGCATCCGGGATAGCCTTTCCTTGAGCTGCGGCTCAACTTCCTCAACGAACTTTTTCCGATAACGTTCGATCGTTCTTGAGTCGGCTTGCGCTGAAGGCAAAACGTGCTCGTGTATCCGAACTTGCCACAGCATCATATCCATCCATGTGCCACCGAAATGCAGCATTTGAAGAAAATCGGCTCGTTCAAGCGATTGGCCAACCGGTGGCGAAAGCCGCTTTTCAGGAAAAGCGTCTACAAGCCATTCCACCATAGCCACGCTCTCCAGCATTCGATGGACCGAACCATCTTCCAAAACAATTTCAAGCAACGGTACGTTGTGGTTCGGATTCTTCAGCAGATATTCTTCGCTGTATTGCTCCCCGCTATAAAGCTGCACAGTCTGAACCTCAAAATCATCGCCAACTGTTTCATGCAAGGCCCAGCGAACTCGAGCGCTTCGAGTGGCCGGAAAGTGGTAAAGCTTCAGTTTCTTGATCTTCATAAGATCCAACCTTAGCAAGCCGGTCGCATTTGACGGCTAACGCTTGCCATCACCGGCGGCAAAACCGGAGCGAAGCGGAGTTTTTGGCGTCCGGTGGATGGCCTAGTTAGGTTTCTGGTCCATCAGCCAAGGCACCGGGTCACACTCTTTTGATCATTAGTTCGAGAAAGTCATCCTGTTGCTGGCCATCGATAAAGCTCCACCGAGCAAGAATCCCCCACAAGAAATTGCCCACGTACTTCACAGGATCATCCGTGTATGCACTAGAATTCTTTAACCTGTTGATATTTTGGTTTAATAGCTTGAAGGACCTGTGGACTCTCTCGTCCTGAATGGCAACATTGTTCAGTACATAATTGACTTCAGAAGCCAGCAATTCCATTTCGAAAAGAAGATCCTGGAGGAAGTCATTTCGATCATCAAGACCATTAAGCGCCTCGTACCAGCGCTGCTTGTTATTCGCGTCAAAATACGCTTTGAACTCAACGTGGTCACACAGTTTTCTGGGCAACTTTGAATCGTGGGTGCCAACAGAACTCCAAAGTAACACCTGAATCACTGATTCCTTAAACTGTTGATAATGCTGACTCAAGTTATCCCGTAGCAATTTTCGGCGCTTTACCTCTGGGTATTGAACTACGAGGGCCCAGAAAAAGAAGCTTCCCAAGTAAGCGACGGACAAGCTGAATAGAATTGAATTTCCGATGTGCAATGAATGCAGTATTGGCTCTATCCACGTTCCCTGAAGTGGAGAAATGACGGGCTCAGAAGCTCCTGAGAAGAGGCCAAAGGTCGCAAAAATAGCGAGCAAGATCAGGAAATACTTCACGGTCGACATTTTCCCACGAACAACAATGTTCCCCCTATAAGCCTAACGCCAGCCATAAGCGGCGCCCTGGCAAGGGCCTCCGGTGGAGGGCCGTCGGCCCGGAACAACCTTAATGGCATTGTTAGGTACCATCCCGAACACTCCCAATGAACGCTTTGAGCTCTTCTCGGATACACCAAGATCCGCCCAGCATTATGACTCCCGCTACTAACGAGAAATGGGATACAAGTAAAACGAATGCTGCGAAAAAAGCCCAAAGAGCATATCGAGTCAAGGTCTTTACCCTTTCAGAACCAAGTGCAGCTTCGACTTTCTTTGCCGGAGTTTGGTCCTCGATCAGGTAGGCGTGCACAAATGTGAAACCAGCAAAAACCGGAAGAAGACCAGCGAACAGACAAGTTGCGAGGAACAGGAAAAGCGAACCGGATACAGGCTGGTTCGAACTTAGCAAAGCCAAAAAGTAGGTTACGCACGCCCCTGTAAATGCGCCATACAGCCACTTTAGCTGTTCAACTTTATGCTTCATTACTCTCTCCTCCCTGTGAACCTAACGCTGAAACTTTGCGGCAATTTTGGAGCCGCGAAGCGGTGGAATAATTGTCCCGCAACAGTGACTTGTTATACCGCGCTAAAGCTCTCAATTTCCTCAGGCATACATGCTTCAGCAAAGAGCTGACCGAAAGAAGTTAAACGGGCATAACTAGTTATATTCACACCTACTTGTGAACCATTCTCATAAATTGGCTCTTGATGCCCATGCTGCCAAGCACCTGCTAGGTTAAGGCTATTCAGATGATCTAAGTACAAAAAATAGTTTTGCGGAAAGACAAGGTGTTCTAAGGGAAAATGGTTCTCCCGAACCTCTTTTTTTTCAAACAACTTGGTTTCCAGGTTAAACGGAGAATATTGCTTAAGCGGACGCTCCCCCTTGCTTAGATAGAAAATTATCTGGGCTTCATCTGGTGAAAGTTGAGAGATGATCGTTGCGAAGGCCGGATGTGCCTCATTTGCTCTTTCTTTATCTATGGCGCGTGCCAGAAGATTTAGAAATAGCTCTGCAAGTAGGCTGTTTTGCTCTTGGTACTTGAGACCTTCAAAAACGGGCCCCGCAAGTTGGGGATGGGCGGGAATGAGATTTTCCTCAGGAACTTTCTCATTCACTCGCTTTAAAAAATTCAGCCACCTTTCATGCTGTGCTGCCAAATAATCTATTGGAGCCAAAAGAAACCGTGATGCCTTCACGGTGTTTCTAGCAGCCTCACCTATTTCCTTGAAGGCAGGAGAAGCAATATCGTCATAAGCCTTCTCCACAGGGAGGACTTTTGCGACATCTTCAAGCCAACCCATAAAACCTCCTTAAACGGTATAACGCTTGCAGCATGCGCGCCCATGGAATGGAGCCGAAGGCGCAATGTAATGGGCGTCGCCGTGCCTGCACTTGTTAAAGTGTTTTCAGACGAGCTACTCCATTTCCCTTAAGTATTTCTCAGTAAGCAACTCATTTAGTATCCACGCTGCCGTCAAACGAAGGAGAACTTTAAGGTCACTGAGATCCTTTTCTTCCCATTTTCGAACATAATGGGTTTCATCATTCCCTATCCAAGCAGCCCGCGAAGCGCATGCCTTTACGTTGGCATCGGTGCAGTATTCGTTGATGCAGGCACCGAGCAACTTTCTCTTTATAGATGGCGCATCATCTGGATGCTTGTGAATAGCATAGTCTTTGATCAAAAACTCTAGTGCCTTTCGGTAGCCACAACCGGCAATTTGATCAAGCTGCAACCCCTCTGCAGCAGAGCTTTGAGCTAACACTTTGTGATAATTGGGAGAAAGATCCTTTAGCTCATCAGCCGTATCTGGTTCAACGGGCCTGAACGGAGCGCAATTCCTGAGGTAGTAGCTCCCTCTAGGGTAATGGGTTCTATGGTCTCTATCCTGTGTGTAAGAGGCTATAAACGCTCTTTGGCATTCATTAGGTGGGCAGCGATAAAGAATCTGGACAGTACTGCCCCCGTCTAGGTCAGACCTTGAAATCAGGTTACTTCCGATGTTCAGTGCACGTATGCCGTGGTGACATAGAGGGCACTTATCAGGGTCTCGGTTATACGTTAAAGCCTGCCCTTCTATCGGTATCTGTGGCATTTCCTTTCCCTTTAACGCGAAGCTAAGCGGCCCCCTGACAAGGGCGTCCGGTGGAGGCCGTAGGCCGGAACAAACTTAAGCGCCTTGTTAGAGCTTACTGAGTCAGCCATGCCACAAAACTCAAGGTTGACCAACCACCCGGTGGAGTTGGTGGTTTGGCCGGTTTCGGTGGCCTTGGAGGCTTCGGCGGCCTCGGTGGTTTTGGGCTTCTCGGAGCTTTTGGAGGCCTTGGTGGTTTGGGGTGCCTGAAACAACCTGATCCGGATTCCAAGCCACCGGCTTGCCACTAGTATCCCGGCACACGAACCCCTCAATAGCACCGAGCCAGCTGCCGTTGTCTGCTGACCATGCATGGTCATTTCGAACGTAGGCAGCCCATTGCATAGATGTATCGAAGACGTGTTCGTCGGGTTCTAACCACCCCACGAGCTCGCAATCCTTATTGAACAACGGGATTAGACTTAGACTCACAACCTTCCCCCATAGCTCTAACATTTTTTTAGGGTTGGGGCGGCTCATTCGAAAACCTTGCCTCCAGAACAGTTCCGATCAGCCAAACCAGTGCAGCAGGGATGATCCAAAAAAGCAGCACATTGAAAGCTATCGACGGTTTAGGGGCTGCCACCAATATGATACCCAGGGCCAATTCGAACAGAAGAATGAAAAAAGCATTCCCATGTTCGCGAAGGTGTTTGTAAGACTCAATATATTGTCGTGCTTCCTCTGTGTCACCGCTTCTAGCCTTAGTTAGTTGCCTATAATAAGTATGGGCCCGTTCTCCGTTTTTTAAGAGAGAAAATCCAAATGGCACGATCTGTAGAGACATAAGGAGAGCAAATAGGACTGTCGCCATAAAAACCGGCATATTTAGCTTTGAACAAAGGAAATAAAAAGCAACTGCAACTACCCCCACAACAAAGAGCGCACCATAAAATACCCTATTGAATACCTTGGTGTTGTGAGTTAAAAACGCTCCCCGTGATGCATGGAGCACAAGAATAGGGGCACTTGAAATGTAGCAATACGCTAACCCCATTGCTGCGAGAAGGAATAGGTGTTGCACATCGAGCTTTGAGACGTCAGTGACACCGGGGATGATGAGGTTTTGAAGGCTTGAGGTTTCTGACGCATTCAGAAATAGAATGATCGCCCCCCCAACGACTGTGCCTACGAAGTAACGTACA
Organism: Marinobacter sediminum; assembly: GCF_023657445.1. NCBI lineage: Bacteria > Pseudomonadati > Pseudomonadota > Gammaproteobacteria > Pseudomonadales > Marinobacteraceae > Marinobacter > Marinobacter sediminum. The sequence continues at coordinate 1,693,298 of NZ_JAGTWY010000001.1, forward strand.
AAATAGAATTCCCACCACCTATTACCACCCGATCTATTTTCACTATCGGACATGCTCAGGTAACTCCTTTTGGAAAACTCTAACGCTTGGGCTCAGCGGCCGATTTGGAGGCGCACCGCGCCGGAAAACCGATCCGCTGCAGCCCCTGGTTATGTGCTTTAATAAGAAATGATTGAATTTTCACTCACCGCCTCAATGTTTTCTAACCCATTGTAGGGCTTAGCACCATGAAACATTGCTGCCGTACAATCACGGAGATTTTCAGGACTAAACATTGCTCGGTATTTTCGGTACGCCCAAGACTCAACGATTAGTTTTATGAGTGAGGGTACTTCTTTACCATTGAAGCCGAGGGGGTTGGCAGCTGACAGCGCTGACTCAAAATCAGCTAAAAATGAAATCAAATATGGAGCTCGGTTCATTCTTAATAGCTGTTCCGCCGCTGTAAAGTCCTCAAAAATCATATAGGCTACATGACCATCAACTTCCGCCCCGTGGGTTAAATAATGGCTACAACCTTCCAGAAGTCCCTTTTTGGAAAAGCAAACATGAATATTTCCATCTTCTCTTCGACCAGCTCTATTTCCGGGCCCTAGTTGTTTTAGCACACTGTCAAGATTGTGTTTTACTGCTTCCCACTCGGGGTGCTCCTTAAATACCTCTGTTAGCGTGTGCTTTCTTCTCTCTAAAGTTAGAGGGCGGAGTCCATTATCTTTTATATCAGCTAGCTCGCGTGGTGAAAGTCGCGTTCCGTGATACACCCTGACGCGAAATTTTTTGAGACTGCTTACCAAAAGATCTACTAAACAATCCCTATCCATAAATTGATACAAAACATCAGCGGCATCTTCGATATATTCGGGCTCGGCTTCAGAAATAGCTTCTACCAATCCATTTGGGGCAGCTCCCAATATAATCTCATCTATCCAGGGCTCCCATTCTTCAATCCTGTCGTAATCGATAACCTTCATTTATCGCCTCAAATCGCCAAGGAGGAAAGCCCAGTACGTAACTCGGGCACATAACGCCAGTGGTAACGGGTGGCAACGGAGCGCAGCGTAGTTGGCGTCCCGCTGACCACCTTGTTAAGGCTTTTTGCTCTCACTCTTGAGTTTTTCAAAAACTCTGAGCTTGTGTGCCAGCAACCGCGCACCGCTTCCGTCAACAAACTTGTGATACATGACGGTAGTATCACGATAACGACCGTCTATGTGGTTCATCACAGCTGAGCAAGCTTTAAGAATCGCTTCAATCCTTTGCCTGCTGATACCGGCCAACGTACTTGCCTCTCTGTTCAACAGGTACTCATGGTCCTGATGAGCAATACGCTTATTTCTGTGCTGCCTTGCAAATTCCGCCTCTGCGACGGCTTTCTCACAGAGGGCTTCCACCTCAGTGCGTAGCGACTCTTCTGGAATCAATCCTGGTAGAGAACGGAGAGTCAGATTTTTATTCTTGCCGGTTTTCGGTGGGTCAGTGAGTCGAGAGATACCTAGTAAAACACTATCCCAAAGCTGATCTTGCACGACTTTAAAAAACAGGCTCGCAGTTCTGTTCAGTAACTCTACCGTCTCCGAGTCCGTACCAAAAAGTTGTCTATATTGTTGCCAAAAAATATGAAGTTCTGTGACCTTATAGTAGAGCTCATAAAAACAAGAGCCCAGTTCCGACCCCATCGAAGCAATATAATTAGCTTTGATCTCGTCCATTGATATTGAGGTCATCTCAGATTGCCTTAACGCTTTTGTTCAGCGGCGCCCTGACAAGGGCGTCCGGTGGAGGGCCTACAGGCCCGGAACAAACTGAAACAACTGGTTAGGCAATCTCATAGCTTAAGCCGAATACCAGAAGGCCAGCCTGGATCAACAAAATAAACAAGCAGCCGTTTTCTGACCATTTGGATAGTTGAAACTTCAGTTGGGATTTTTTGAGGTCTTTTTCCATCTGCTTATCGGTAAGATTTTCTGGATCTTCAGCCAAAACTCTGCCGATCCGGAAGTACGTGCTCTTCACCACTAAATAGTTGCAAGTGAGTAGCGTGATTGCGACCAAAGCAAGAGCCACTACAGCGAGTTGTACCAATGAAACATCCTCACCTGAGACCAGTGTTGCTGCAGCGAGAATAAGACCATTAATTGTAAGGAGAGCATTCCACAAACCAAAACTTGCCTGCAGATACCGATCAGTTATTTGCTCTATCCGGGTTTCAAATTGGTCTTGCATATTTTTGCCTAACGCCGAAAATAAGCGGCGGCCCGACAGGGCCGTCCGGTGGAGGCCGAAGGCCGGAACGAACTTAATTGATTTGTTAAGTGGCTGGACATTCACCACCCAAAGTATCGGCCGGCACGCTGGCCAATTCACTGGGAGCCGGGAAGGCTTTTTTGAACGTGAAAGCCTCGGCGGTTGGTCCGTGCTCTCTCAGGATGTTTAGTTTTCGCGCTGCTTCTTCGACTGACGGAATGTGACCGGCAGGCACCCACCAAAGAACCATGTATGCCTCACCCATTTTGTGGAACCACTCTTTCTTGCGATGCATGATCTCAACGTGGGCAGACCGATAAACGTAATTATGCAAAGCCTCGACCGAATCCCAGAGAGAAAGATTCACGATCTTATCGGAGCCGAAATAATCAATGCCGGTGGCATCACCTTCTTCGGTTTGCAAGCGCCAGACGAAACCAGGGGAATCCTCAGCCAACGCGTTGATCCTGTCCAAATTCTCGACGAAACCTGAAAGCTGAGGCAAATCGGTTGGAGCCATCAGCGTGGCAATGTTTAGCTGGGCAATTTGATACTTACTCACAGTTTCCTCCATGAAAACACTTAACGCCGGTGGTAACGGTCGGCAACGGAGCGCAGCGTAGTTGGCGTCCCGTTAACCACCTTGTTAGCACCAGCCAGCGGCATGACGGTGCTCGCTGGCGAACTGAATAGTTCGCAGCAGCGGAAACTGCTCTGGTATAGCCGCCGTGGCAATTCTCTTGTCTCCAATCCCGGCAACGATTTCTCCAAATAGCTCGGAGGTTGTCATTACTCGACCACCTGCCAGCGTCTTTACGTTCGCATTGCTGGCAAACCCAAGGAGTGCGATTTGCTCAATCTCTTTGGGTAAGCTTATGCCCTCAAACAGCGCTGGGATATGTTGCCGCCCGGCTTCAAACTTTTTGCCGTAACGCTGCTCACGTTTTGCCCATGAGTGCGCATCCATAGATGGTTCGATGTGAACCAGGTGTTGATGCCCAGGATGAAACGCCACCACATCTAGCTCGCACTCGTAGCCACCATTCGCACGAGGCCCAACCTGAATATTCCGGCGGACGAAATACCCTCTGTATTCATACCACTCAGCAACGAGCTGTTCGAGATGATTCATAAAGTGCTAACGCTGAAATAAGCGGCGCCCTGACAAGGGCGTCCGGTGGAGGCCAACGGCCGGAACGAACTTAATTGATTTGTTAGGCATTTTTACCTCGCAGAAAATCAGCGATGAGGTGCCATTTTTCTTCGTATTCCTCGTAATCGGGAATATCTTTAAGGTTTACTTTGCCCCAGTTTTCGCTTCGTGGAGCTGACTCCACAATGGCTACCGGGAAGACGAAATAATTCGGCGGCATGACCTCTTTTTTACCGTCCTTCGAGCCCCGGTTAAGCAGCACCACAACAACGAAATCGCAGTTGAAGTTTTTGATTGGAAACCCACCAGCGCCGGTTCGCCAACGACTTTTTACTTGAACCATTGCGGATCTATTCGACTCGGGGTTTGTCGCGACAAGATCGTAACCAGGCATATTTGTATAAGTCTTGTAGGAGGCAATTTTGTGGAGCAAAAGCTGTCCCAGAACCAAAAACTCAGCTCCTTCTGCCTCCAACCGTGTATCTAGTCTCGCCATTGCCAATCCTAGTTTTGATGCCTAACGCCGCGCTCTGCGGAAAATTTGTCCGACAGCAGCGCCTTGTTAGCTGCTGACATGCTTCAACAGCAGCCATATTCTTTTACGAATATTGATTACCCTCACTCCCCAACGATAATTCGTACTATTACCAACATGAGGGAAACGTATTTTGATTTCGTTTATCTTGTCGTAAATAGAAACAACCAATTCTTCGGTTTCTTTCCCTCCCCATTTCTCCAAGTCCGTCCCTTGAAGTGACGGATATTTCGTTATTTTAGATTTCTTGAGCTTGTTAAAGTTGAAACCTTCATTAGCTAGGCGCTTGTATTCAGTCACTGATAGTTTCTCTGCAACATCGCCTAGCGGTACACCATCAGAAGCGACCATATCGAGATACGATAGGTTATCTTTGAGCTCCCCAACTAGTGCGCGTGAATCACCTTTTGATTTATTCCACCATGAAGTAATCGACTTCGCAGCGGAGCCACCAGAAGAAAGAGCTTTAAGTGCTGTGGGTATTGTTATGTCCATGTCTTTATTCTTGTGCAGCTAAAACGCTGCGCTCTGCGGCAAATTTGTAGCGCAGCGGAGAATTTGTCCGACAGCAGCGCCTTGTTAGCTGACTCGTTCATGTATTCCACATTGCGAGGAATAGCGTCAGTGCTATCCCGACTGAAAAGAAACCGAAATGCGTGGCTGCGGCGCGGAAGCTTTTATTTGCCTTGATCTCCGGTACCAAGTCGGAAGCGGCAATGTAAATGAAATTGCCTGCGCCAAAAAGCACCAAACCGGACACTTCAAACTGTTGGGCTGCAAAATAAGCGACGAGGGCTCCCAGAGGAAAAGTCAGTGCCGAGAGGAAATTCCACAGCAAAGCATTTCGTCGAGGAAAGCCACCGCGCACCAGAATACCAAAGTCGCCCAACTCCTGTGGAACCTCGTGGGCTGCCGCCGCCACCCAAGCGGTAATGCCGGCAGCAGGATTGATCAGGAAGGTGCTAGCAATCCCCAGGCCGCCGAGAAAATTGTGAACAGCATCACCAACAAGGATCAGATAGGTTACTGGTTCGCGTCCTGTACGTTGGGAACTGTGTGAGTGGTGCCAGTTAAGAAACAGCTCCAAACCCAGAAAGGTGACAAAGCCAGCGGCGAGCCACATGCTGGCGGCCAACGGGTCGAGGGCGGCAGAACCCTCCGGAATCATGTGAAACAAGGCACCACCAATCAGTGTTCCCGCTGCAAGGGAGACAAAGGGAAGCAGCAAACGATCAAGGGTAGCCGGCTTGAGCACTACGGTGACACTGCCCACCAAGGCGATGGCGCTCATGAGAAATCCACCGATGACAATCCAAGTCAAATTATCGATATGCGCTTCCTACTTGGCAGCTAACGCTTGCAGCATGCGCGCCCATGGAATGGAGCCAAAGGCGCAATGTAATGGGCGTCGCCGTGCCTGCACTGGTTAGGGCGCGGTTGAACAAAGTGCCACCACTTTTTTGAGTTTAATATTGCGAAAAACAGTATCCGTTTGGGTGACCGAACTCTGTATTGTAGCGCCTGGAAGACTGCTCCCACCGTTTGAAGATGTCCCGATAGTCTGAACGCCAACAGGTATTAGTACACTCATTCCAACTTGACGCTCGTATTCGGTCACCGATTTCACCTTAACAGATGGTGCCGTCGCGGTCGGACCGAGTGCGTCATTACAAACTTCAGAAATGTGAGAGAGTATTTTCTCTGTACTAATATCTGCTTCATCCACATAAGTGACCTGAATTCCAGCTGGTAGAGGCTCGGTGTGATAACCAAGCACACCATCGTATGACCTTGGCCCCGATGCACAACCGGAAAGAAAAAGCGTGGCGGCCATAAAGTGATGAATTTTCATTCTAATTCCATTCAGTAAAACGTGTTCCTAACAGCTAATTATACGAACGCGTTCGTATATCATCCGTTCGTAAAAGTCCGGTCAAACTTCCGCGAACAGGGGCCAAATTCTTCAGTAAAAAGAGCATCTTGAGCACCCGTTACCACGGCTACCGCCGGAGTTATCGCCCGTTCCTGAGCCACTCCTGCTCCTAGCCATGGGCGTATAACTTCGCCCTTCGTATTCCAACTTTCAACCCTATCAGATAGTTACCTTCATTTCTCATGTGATGCCTTGGAGTTTTGCGAACGCGTTCGTATAACTCCGCCAAACATCAGCTCCTTGACGTTGGCTCACACTAATATGCTGTATATGAAAATAGTGTTTAAGGATGACTGGATATGGATTTACCACCCCGATACCTGCGCAACAACCCGTTTTTGGACAAGGTTCGGAGTTTTTTACGTCTGCGAGGCATGGCGTATAAAACGGAGAAAACCTATCTGTTCTGGATCAAACGGTTTATCCGCTTCCATAGCCTCCGGCATCAGGCGGCCGGCGTACGCAGTCCTGTCGATGAGGGGTTCTAGGCCTCCGGAGGGAACGCGGCGGAAGCAGGGTTCCGCCACAATCAGGGTTATTGCATATCGTTGAAGGCAGCGTCTGTTCTTGCTGCCAGGATGAAATCATTTTTGTGCAGGCCACCAATTTCGTGGCTCCACCAGCTTACCGCGACTCTTCCGTACTCCAGGACAACCACGGGATGATGGTCTTCGGCTTCAGCCAGGTCGCCAATCTTGTTGGTTAATTCCAGAGCCTTAACAAAGTTTTTGAGTTTGTAGACCTTATGAAGCCGCTCTTCTCCGTCAATGTCGAGAATTTCCCAGTCCGGAACGTCTTTGTGCAGCTGCTGTTTTTCTTCCTCGGTCGCTTTGGGGGCGTTTGGGCTGCAGGCTTCACAGCTGTGTGCTTTCAGGTCACTCATTTCAACCTCCATGGTTGATGGCTGTACTACAAGCGTGGGTTGTGCCCTTCGCTTTATCAACCCTTCCCTTGAAATCCGGCCGCTTTCAGAATACTGTATATTTAAACAGTACTTTGAGAGTCTTCCCATGAGCGAGCTTCTGAACACGCTGATGCAGGATGCCCGCGTCTGGCAGGGGCACCGGCACGTACAAACTACTCAGCCGGCAGAACCAACCGGCTACCAGGTCCTGGATAACCAGCTCGGCGGCCTTGGCTGGCCCCGGGGTGCCCTGAGTGAATGCCTGCTGGACACACCCGGCATTGGCGAACTGCATCTGCTGCTGCCATTGATGCAACGGCTGTCCCATAACGGCAAAACCGTGTTCTGGCTGAACCCGCCACACACTCCCTACGCCCCTGCCCTGGCACGGGAAGGCGTGAATCTTGATCAGGTGGTCATGGTCCACACCGAAGACGAAGGCGATTTCCTGTGGACGCTGGAAAACTGCCTTCGTTCACCGGTAACAGGACTGGTGATGGCCTGGCCAGGAAAGCTGGCCTCCCGGGAAGTCCGGCGTTTGCAGCTGGCCGCAGAGGCCGGCAGCAATGTGTGCGTGTTGTTCCGTGAGCGCCGCTACGCCGGGCAGAATTCCCCGGCCGCCCTTCGCCTTGAACTGGAACCCGGAGACCAGCAGGACCTGAAAGTGAATGTGGTGAAGCGCCGCGGCAGTTGGCCCGGTCAGCGTTGTTCGCTGGCCATGGCCCACCGGGCGGACCTGTCCTTCCGTGAGGCGCCCCGTGTGGTCCAGGGCCCCTGGCCTGACTCAGCCCGGTAGTTCCGCCATGCTCTGGTTGTACCTGCACTTCCCTCACCTGTTACTGGACCATATCCGTCGCTCACGCGAGGGTACAGACGCGCTCGTCATCGTGGAGGGTTCCGGCCAGAAGGTCATTCAGGCCTGCCCGGAAGCCCGGGACCTGGGCGTGCATGCCGGTATGCGCCTGAAAACCGCCATCAGCCTGGCACCGGAGCTTGGTATGGTGCGGGCGGATCACCAGCAGGAAGCCCGGATTCTGGAAGATCAGGCCCGCTGGCTCTACCGCTACGCGGCTCACATTGTGCTGGCACCACCGGATGGCCTGCTGGCTGAAATCGGGAGTTTGCAACGGTTGTACGGTGGCCTTCCGGCCGTCTGGCAGACGGTGGAGCAGGCACTGGATGAGCGCCAGCTGACAGCCTGGCCAGGCATTGGCCAAACACCACTGGCGGCCCGCCTGATCGCCCGGGCCGGTAAGGGTGAGTGCACGTCTGACCAGGGGCATATTCTTCGAACCCTTGGCAGGATGCCCCTGCCAGCTGCGGAGTTTGATTCCCGTACCTGTACCCGTTTGCAACGGCTGGGGCTGAACACCCTGGGGGAGGTTTTTGATTTGCCGGCGGCAGAGCTCGCCCGCCGGCTGTCTCCGGAAACCCTGGCTCATGTGCAGAAAATTCAGGGCGCCCGGCCAGACCCCCAATCCCCCTGGCAGCCCCCGCACCACTTCCGGCAAGAGGCCGACTTTGTCCAGGAAATTGAACAGTCGCAGGGGTTGCTGTTTCCGCTGCAGCGCATCCTGTCAGAGCTGGAAGAGGATCTGTGCTGGCGTCAGCAGGATACCGACAGCCTGTTGCTGGTCCTTCATCACCGGCATGAAGAACCTACCCGCCTGCGCATCCGCACCTCGGGCCCGGAGCATCGGGCGGAAGCTTTTCTGAACCTGATCCGCCTGCGGTTTGAGCAGCAGCCTCTGCGGGCACCGGTCATATCGCTTCTGCTGTCCGTAAAACGCTTTCTGGGGCGGGAAGCTGCGGCCGGGCAGGATCTGCTGGGTGAAACACAGGATCTGAACGAGGCCTGGCATACCCTGATGAGCCGGCTGCAGGCCCGGCTTGGCGAGAACGCCCTGAAGCAGCTGACACCCCAGGCGGATCACCGTCCGGAACAGGCCTGGAGCGCCTCTGAAATCCAGCGCAATACCCGGCCAGCGGCCACGGATAACCATCTTCTGCCACGCCGCCCCCTTTGGCTGCTGCAAGGGGCCCAACCGCTCACAGAGGCCCCGAGGGTCTGGTTTTCCGGCCCGGAACGGATCAGCGGTGGCTGGTGGGACGGCCAGCGGGTACACCGGGACTATTACATAGCCCAACTGAACAATGGTCAGCTGGCCTGGGTGTTTCGGGATGTGCGGGATGGCTGGTTCGTGCATGGCTGGTTTGGCTGATGAGTGAGCCTACCTACGCCGAGCTGTTCTGCTTCAGCAACTTCACCTTCCTGACCGGCGCATCCCACCCCCAGGAACTGGCGGAGCGGGCTGCGGAGCTGGGGTATGCCGCCCTGGCCATCACCGATGCCTGTTCCGTGGCTGGCATCCCCCGCGCCTGGGCGGCATTGAAGGAAAGCCCGGTGAAACTGATTACCGGCAGCTGGTTCGAGCTGCACGATACGCCGCCCGGCGCCAGTACTCCCCGGTTTATCCTTCTGGCCCGTACCCGAAAAGGCTATGGCCAGCTTTGCCAGCTGATTACCACCGGCCGCCGCCGGGCAGAAAAGGGCCAGTACCAGTTGTTCTACCAGGACGCAGAAACCCATGCCCTGGAGGATTGCCTGTGCCTCTGGTTGCCCCCCTCACCCGCGCAGGCCAACGCCGATCAGGCCCTGGCCTGCGGCGAGTGGCTGCTCCGGTTATTTGAGCACCGCCTCTGGATTGCCGCCGCACGCACGCTGGAGTCCGGCGAGGAACAACAACTGGCCCGCGCCCGCTGGCTGGCCGGCCAGTTGCGCTGCCCGATTACAGCCACCGGTGAAGTGCACATGCACAGCCGGGAGCGCCAGCCCCTGCAGGACGTACTCACTGCCCTGCGCAATCACACCAGCCTGGAAAACGCCGGCCATTGCCTGTTCCAGAATGGTGAACGCTACCTCAGGCCTCTGCCGGTACTGCAACGCCTGTTTCCGGGAGCCTGGCTGCAGGAGTCCCTTCGGATTGCTGAGCAGTGCACTTTTGAGCCCGGCAGCCTGCGTTATGAATACCCTCCGGATCTGGTACCGGAGACCGAAACCCCGGCCGCCTACCTGAAGCGACTGACTCGCGAAGGCGAGCGTCGACGTTTTCCGGATGGCACCCCGCTGACTGTTCAGGCCCTGATCCGCAAGGAGCTGGGACTGATCTCGGAGATGAAGTACGAGCACTACTTCCTCACCATTCACGACATCGTTGCCTTTGCCCGCAGCCAGGGCATCCTCTGCCAGGGCCGGGGTTCAGCCGCCAACTCCGCCGTGTGTTACTGCCTGGGTATCACCGAGGTAAATCCGGCGCGGGTGGAACTCCTGTTCGAACGGTTCATCTCCAAAGATCGCAATGAACCGCCCGATATCGACGTGGATTTTGAGCACGAGCGCAGGGAAGAAGTCATCCAGTACATCTACCAGCGCTACAGTCGGGAGCGGGCCGCGCTGGCCGCAACGGTTATTCGCTACCGCCCCCGAAGCGCCATCCGTGATGTCGGCAAGGCACTGGGGTTCGATCCGGCGCTGGTGGAGCAGTTGCTGGAGGGCATCGACTGGCGGGACAAAGCCACCGGTTGGCGCCAGCAAGTGCTCGACAAGCGCCTGACCCGGAACCCGAACGTCGCCGACCAGTTCTTTACTCTGGTGAATACCCTGCTTGGTTTCCCTCGCCACCTTTCCCAGCATGTGGGCGGTTTCGTCATCAGCTCTGGTCCGCTGGCCGAACTGGTGCCGGTGGAAAATGCCGCCATGGCGGACCGTACTGTTATTCAGTGGGATAAAGACGATCTGGAAAGCCTGGGGTTGATGAAGGTCGACGTCCTGGCCCTGGGCATGCTGTCCGCCATCCGCAAAGCCCTGGACCTGATCAGCGAAGAAAAGGGCCAGACGTTCCGGATGCAGGACATTCCCCAGGAAGACCGCGCCACCTACGCCATGTTGCAGAAAGGCGACAGCATCGGGGTATTCCAGGTGGAATCCCGGGCCCAGATCAACATGCTGCCCCGGCTGAAACCGGAAACCTATTACGATCTGGTGATCGAAGTCGCCATCGTGCGGCCCGGCCCCATACAGGGCGACATGGTGCACCCTTACCTGCGGCGCAAACACGGTCTGGAGCCGGTGGATTACCCCAACGATGCCATCCGCAAGGTGCTGGAGCGCACCCTGGGCGTACCCATCTTCCAGGAGCAGGTGATCAAACTCGCCATGGTTGCGGCTGGCTTCTCCGCCGGAGAGGCAGACCAGCTCCGCCGGGCCATGGCCGCCTGGAAATCCCACGGCGATCTGACCCCGTTCCGGGAAAAGCTGGTCACCGGCATGCTTGAACGCGGCCACGACGCTGACTTTGCCGAGCGGCTTTACCAGCAGATTTGTGGTTTTGGCGGCTATGGCTTTCCGGAATCCCACGCCGCCAGCTTTGCACTGCTGGTCTATGTTTCCGCCTGGATCAAATACCATCATCCGGCCGCCTTCTACTGCGCCCTGCTCAATAGCCAGCCCATGGGGTTCTACTCGCCATCCCAACTGGTCCAGGATGCACGCCGTCACAGCGTTAGCGTACTGCCGCCAGACGTCAATCACAGCCAGTGGGACCATACCCTCGAAGGCCCCGACCGCCATTTGCGACTGGGGCTGAGACTCATACAGGGGTTGTCCGCCAAAGGCGCTGAACGGCTCGAGCAACAACGCCCACAACAAGGCTACCGCTCCGCCAGCGAACTGCGCCGCCTGGCCGGCCTGAACCAGCGGGACATGGAACTTCTGGCCGGCGCCAATGCCATGCCCGCGTTCGCCGCCAATCGCCACCAGGCCTATTGGCAACTGTTGGGGCACGAACAATCCGCCGAGCTGTTCGCAGGAGAAGAGCACGAAGACTACACCCCGGAAACCTGCGAGCAGTTACCAGAGCCCACCGAAGGCCAAAATGTATTGGCTGACTACAGCAGCCAGGGCCTGACCCTGCAACGCCATCCCCTGGCACTGCTCCGGGAACAGGGCCACCTCCAGTTCTGCCTGAGCGCCGAACAACTCAAAACCACCAAGGCCGGCATTCCGGTTCAGGTCGCCGGCCTGGTCACCGGGCGCCAACGCCCGGGCTCCGCCTCCGGCGTCACCTTTGTGACTCTGGAAGACGAGACCGGAAATGTGAATGTCGTAGTCTGGCTCGAAACCGCCCGGCGGCAGCGGAAACCGTTGCTAACCGCCCGGTTATTACATGTGAAAGGCGTACTGGAAAGAGAGGGAGATATTGTTCATATCATGGCAGGCAAACTTTCGGACCTGAGCCATCTCATAAAAATGCTCCCGGTCAGCTCCCGGAATTTCCATTAAAAAACCCCGCCAGGCTTACACCGGGCGGGGTTTCAGTACAGCAGAGAGACGATCAGCTAAGCAGTTTGATCATCACACCGGCAGCTACCGCAGAGCCGATAACACCAGCCACGTTCGGGCCCATGGCGTGCATCAGCAGGAAGTTCTGCGGGTTCGCTTCCAGACCAACCTTGTTGGATACCCGCGCTGCCATCGGCACCGCAGATACACCAGCCGAGCCAATCAGCGGGTTGATCTGCTCCTTGCTCACCTTGTTCATCAGCTTCGCCATCAGAATACCGGTCGCTGTGCCAACACCAAATGCCACAATGCCAAGGCCCAGGATGCCAAGAGTCTGGCCATCCAGGAACTTGTCTGCCATCAGCTTGGAACCAACCGACAACCCGAGGAAGATCGTCACGATGTTGATCAGCGCGTTCTGGGCGGTATCGTTCAGACGCTCAACCACGCCACACTCACGCATCAGGTTGCCGAAAGTGAACATACCCAGCAGCGGCGCTGCATCCGGCAGGAACAAAACGACTGCAATCAACACTACCAGCGGAAAAATGATTTTTTCCTGCTTGCTGACCGGGCGCAGCTGGCTCATCTTGATCTTGCGCTCCTCGGCCGAGGTCAACGCCTTCATAATGGGCGGCTGAATCATCGGTACCAGCGCCATGTAGGCGTAAGCAGAGACCGCAATCGCACCAATCAGGTGAGGCGCCAGCACACTGGACACGTAAATGGACGTCGGACCATCTGCACCACCAATGATACCGATAGCCGCCGCTTCCAGGATCGTGAAATCCAGAACCCCGGTCCAATCCAACAGCGCGGCACCAATGACCGTACCGAAGATACCGAACTGTGCAGCAGCACCCAGCAGCAGGGTCTTCGGGTTGGCAAGCAGCGGCCCGAAGTCTGTCATCGCCCCTACACCCATAAAGATCAGTAGCGGACCAACCGTACTGCCGATAATGACGGAATAGAAGTTATACAGCATTCCGTTACCGTAACCGAAGTCCTGGGCAACAGAGTTGGCCATCGCCATTTCAGAGTAGCTGGCCTCTTTCACGGCTTCCTTGAAGACTTCCTTCAGTTCGGGCGTTACCGCCTGCCCGGCCTGGTAGGCCACATCCAGCGGCGCAGCCAGCGCAGCCAGAATCTGCGTTGCCTCATTCTTCAGAGCGAAATGGATGGCATTTTCCGCCGCAGTCAGGGCCAGGCCTGCCTCCGGAATATTCGCCAGAATGCCGCCGAACCCGATGGGTACCAGAAGCAACGGCTCAAATTTCTTGTTGATCGCAAGATAGAGTAGCAAAAGGCCGATGGCGATCATGATCACCTGGCCGATCTCGATGTTGAACAGGCCACTACCTGTCCAGAGAGTCATTAATTTTTCCATGGAATGCTGGCCCTTTATGCGATTGTCAGCATTTCATCATCAGGGGAGACGGCATCACCGACCTTGATGAAGATTTCACCGATAGTACCGGCCTTCGGTGCGCGAATTTCGGTTTCCATCTTCATGGCTTCCAGAATAATGAGCACGTCGCCTTCTTCCACGGCATCGCCCGGAGAAACCTGAATCTTGAAGATGTTACCACCCAGAGGCGCAACTACGGGCTCGCCTTCGCCGGCTGCAGGCGCAGGCGCCGCAGAAGCTGCCGGTGCGGAAGCAGCGCCGCCTTCACCCTGAATCTGGGTGATCTCACCGCCTTCGGAAACCGCGACAACGTACTTTTGACCGTTAACGTCAACGGTGTAAGTCTCTGGGCCGTCGGTCTTCTTGGCAGGTGCTGCGTCTGCAGCGCTCGGAACCGGCTCAAAGGCATCCGGATTATCGCGATTTTCGAGGAATTTCAGACCAATCTGCGGGAACAGAGCGTAGGTCAGCACATCATCAACGGTGTTGTCCGCCAGCTTGATGCCCTTCTCGTCTGCCAGTTTCTTCAGCTCGTCGCTCAGCTTATCCATTTCCGGCTCGATCAGATCAGCCGGACGACAGGTAACAGGCTCTTTACCATCCAGAACACGCTCCTGCAGTTCCTTGTTCATCGGCGCCGGTGCAGCACCGTACTCGCCTTTCAGGATTGCAGACGTTTCTTTGGAGATGGACTTGTAGCGTTCGCCAGTCAGAACGTTCAGTACCGCCTGGGTACCTACGATCTGGGAAGTCGGAGTTACCAGGGGGATGAAGCCCAGGTCTTCACGAACCTTGGGAATCTCGTCCAGAACCTGGTCGAACTTGTCGCTCGCGTTCTGTTCACGCAGCTGGTTTTCCATGTTGGTCAGCATGCCACCAGGCACCTGAGCAATCAGGATACGGGAATCGGTACCGCGGAGGCTGCCTTCAAATTTTGCGTACTTCTTGCGGACTTCACGGAAGTAACTGGCAATTTCTTCGAGCAGGTTCAGGTCAAGACCGGTATCACGGTCAGTACCTTCCAGAATCGCGACCACGGCTTCGGTGGGCGAGTGACCGTAAGTCATGCTCATGGAGGAGATAGCGGTGTCCACATTATCAATACCGGCTTCCGCTGCCTTGATGGCGGTGGCAGTCGACATGCCAGTGGTTGCGTGACACTGCATGTGGATCGGGATGTCCAGCTCTTTCTTCAGACGGCTGACCAGATCAAAAGCCACATAAGGCTTGAGAATACCCGCCATGTCCTTGATGGCGATGGAGTCCGCACCCATATCGGCGACTTCCTTCGCCAGCTCTACCCACATTTCGATGGTGTGGACCGGGCTGGTGGTATACGCAATCGTGCCCTGGGCATGCTTGCCGGTCTTACGAACGGCCTTGATGGCGCGATCCAGGTTACGAGGATCGTTCATCGCATCAAAAATACGGAACACGTCGACGCCATTCTCGGCGGCACGCTCACAGAAACGATCCACCACATCATCCGCGTAATGACGGTAACCCAACAGGTTCTGGCCACGCAGCAGCATTTGCTGCGGAGTGTTGGGCATCGCTTTTTTCAGTTCGCGGATGCGCTCCCATGGGTCTTCGCCCAGATAACGGATGCAGGAGTCGAAGGTAGCCCCACCCCAGGATTCCAGAGACCAGAAACCGACCTTGTCGAGTTTCTCGGCAATGGGCAGCATGTCATCAAGCCGCATACGAGTGGCAAGCAGGGACTGGTGGGCGTCACGCAGGATAACGTCCGTAATCCCCAGCGGTTTCTTTGTGTCAGTCATCGTGTCAGCCTTCTGTTTAAAGGTTCTAGTCTTTACCGGTTCACTTCTTGTGGCGCGACCGGAATTGTGCAATCGCCTTCTTGATGGCCTCGGCGGTGTCAGGGTCAACCGACGCAGGGGCCTTTGGCTTGGCACGTGGCGTTGTGGCCGGGGTTGCCGGCTCTGGGGGCGCAAACCGGGAGATCAGTTTGGACATGAGCAGTGTTGCGAACACCAGTACCACCAGGAACGCAAACACAAATCCCATACCGGCAATCATCAGATCTACGGCTTGTGACATCAGGTCATTCATATCGAATAGCTACCTGTATTGGTTTGTTGATTTCCCCGAGTTGCCTGGCCGGACCACTTAGACTAAAGTCTCAACCCTTGCCACAGCAATTCAGGAGGCAAAATCCTGCGTAATTTACCGTTTTAGAAAGCTTCGGGCAACCTAAATGCGAATTACTATACGGGGTTTCCGAGGTTCAGGGCCTGATATGACAAACCCGCCCAAAACGGCCACACACGGCATTCACGCATATCGAACCCGTATTTTCCGGCCTTTGATCCGGCCGTTCTCGAGACGCTTCAGCGCCTTTGCGGCATGATCTTTGTCAATTGCCACGAAGCACTGAAAATCAAAAAGGTCGATTTTCCCGACAGCCGCGCCCGGAATCCCGGCCTCACCCGTCAGCGCACCCAGTACATCACCCGGGCGAATCTTCTCTTTTCGGCCACCGGCAATACAGAGCGTTTTCATCGCCGGGGAAACCGGCTGCAACGGCGCCGCCATCAACGACTCGGTGTCGCCCCACTCCACGGTACTGCCACGATCCGATTCAAGCCGGCTGATCTTATGGCCTTTTGAAGGAGTACACAGGGTTATCGCAAGCCCCTGCTCTCCTGCGCGCCCCGTTCTGCCAACCCGGTGGGTATGCACCTCGGAATCTCTTGCCGGCTCGGCATTAATAACCAGCGGCAGGGATTTGATATCCAGCCCCCTTGCCGCAACGTCCGTTGCCACCAGGACTGAGCAGCTCTGGTTGCCAAAACGAACCAGCACGCTATCCCGTTCCCGTTGCTCCAGGTCTCCATGCAGGGGCAGAGCCGAAAAACCTTGCTGGCTGAGCCCATCAGCCATCTCATCACACTGCTGTTTGGTGGTGCAGAACACGATGCAGGATGAGGGCTGGTGCTTGGAAAGCAGTGCCATGATCGCATCGGTGCTGGCTCCCGGCGCCACTTCATAGAAAAGCTCATGGATATCCGGGTTTCCCTGCCCGGCTTCGGCACGTACATCGACCGGGTCCTGCTGGTAACGGGCACTGAGTTTTCGGATAGTTTCGGGCCAGGTGGCCGAGAACATCAGGGTTTGTCGGGTTTCCGGGGTCTGCCCCAGAATATCTTCCATGGCGTCCTGAAACCCCATATCCAGCATTCTGTCGGCTTCATCCAGCACCACGGTGCCGACACGATCCAGCGTGAGCGTGCCTTTGCGCAGGTGATCCTGAATCCGGCCAGGCGTGCCCACCACAATATGAGCACCATGGCTCAGGGAACCTATCTGGGGACCAATCGACACGCCACCGCATAAGGTCAGCACTTTGACATTGTCCCGGGCACGGGCGATTTCCCGCAGTGCCTTGGCCACCTGGTCCGCCAGCTCGCGGGTCGGACAGAGAACCAGGGCCTGGGCCGCAAACAACCTGGTCTTGAGATGCTCAACCAGACCAATCCCGAAGGCAGCCGTTTTACCACTGCCCGTCTGGGCCATGGCAATGACGTCACGGCGTGCCAGACATTGCGGCAGGGCCTTTGCCTGAATTTCAGTGGGTTGTTCGAATCCCAGCTGCTCCAGATTGGAGACCATGGCAGGAGAAAGACCAAACTCTTTAAAGGACGGCATACAAGAAAATCCCGGAATCAGCGGATGCTGGTTATGAAGGCATAAATGAGGGCGTATAATGTGCCGACAGGATACCAGAATTTGCCAATAATTAACGGAGTTACTAATGGCATCCCTACAGGATCAGCTACTGAAAGCCGGCCTTGCCGATGAAAAGAAAGCCAAGGCCGTTCGCAACGAGAAACGTAAACAGAGAAAACAGCAACCCAAAGGAGCCGAGCAGGTTAACGAAGCCGAGGTTCGTGCCCGCCAGGCCCGGGAAGAAAAAGCCGAGCGAGACCGCCAGCTGAACCGGCAACGCGAGCAGGAAGCAGAGAAAAAAGCCATTCGGGCGCAGATCCGCCAGCTGGTGGAAACCAACCGTCTGGACCGCAGCCGGGGCGAAACCTCGTATCAGTTCGTCCACGATAAGAAGATCAAGAAGATCTTTGTGGACGACACCATGGTGGATCAGTTGTCACGAGGCCGCCTCGCTATCGTTTTTGTGAATGATGCCTATGAGATTGTGGCAGAGGGTGTTGCCAGAAAGATCATGGAGCGGGATGAAAGTGCCGTTATCGTTCTTCACGACCGCACAAAAGACGACGCAGGTGACGATGATCCTTATGCCGGCTACGAGATCCCGGACGATCTGATGTGGTAGACCTCCGAACGCCTTCGGACCAGAAGATTCCTTTTCGATCAATCTGTCCGGTCAGCGGACATAGGTACTACTCATCACTCCCAATCTGATGACGCTGTACTAAACTCAAGTTATATCCATATAACGAAAGGGGATTAACCATGAGAATGAAAAAATCGCTGATCTCGATAGCAGGTGCCACCTTGCTTACGTCCCTGGCCAGCTTACCGGTAGCCGCCCAGTCCAACGAACAGGTTTTTGGCCGGGAACTGATGACCCAGCAGGAGTTGCAGGAACACCGCACAACCATGCGCAACCTGAACACCGATGCCGAGCGGGCCCAGTATCGCAAACTGCACCATGAACGCATGATGCAACGCGCCCATGAGCGTGGCGTTGAACTGAATAAAGGCATGGGGCAAGGCAAAGGCATGGGTGCCGGACAAGGCATGGGTTCCGGACAAGGCATGGGTTCCGGACAAGGCAAGGGGTCTGGTCAAGGCATGGGTAAAGGCTCAGGGGGTAACGGCAAAAACCAGGAGTATAAGATCGAAGGGTCGGGCAACCAGTAACCTGGATTCACTTTTCCAGGTCACAAAAAAAGCGGGGCTGAACATCAGCCCCGCTTTTTATTTGCGCCTTTTAATGGCAGATGGTTCAGGCGTTGCTGAGACGCTTGCGCGCCCACAGACCACCCAGAGCCATCAGAACCAGGCCAGGCAGAACCGGATCGAAGGGAGCACCCGGCTTGCCGGCGGTGCAGCCGAAGATGGTGCCGCCACCGGACGAAGGAGTCGCTTCGGGCTCAGTTGGTTCTTCAGGTTCAACCGGAGTGACCGGAATATCCGGAACCGACACCGCATCATTCAGAGCGGTCACACGCAGAGTGAAGGTGCAGTTTGTGTCGACACCATCACTTGTGCAGGTTGGCCAGTTCAAACTAAACGTGTCGGCCACATTGATCGTGGTGTTGATGTTGACGTTCGCCAGGTCCTCAATGGGGCCCTTAACATAACCAGCAACACGCTCCAGATTGGCATTGCCGTCAATCAGAGTGTTCATCTCGTCCAGCGTGACCCAGGACGAGTCCGATTCCAGCTGATAAAGGCCGTCCTCGCCTTCATTCGGGAACCAGGTAGCGTAAAGCGAACCACCGTCCTCGACGGTCACCGGCGTATTGGCCCATTGGCCGAAGTCAGCAATGGTTACAGCCTCGCCATCGATCAGAACCTTGAACATTCCGTCATACAGGTCAGCAGCGGCTATCTGACTAAGCGAAAGCGCATCGGTAACAACTCCTTCTGCATCACCCTCACCCAGGGTTTCCACGATCGGCAGAACATCTTTCACGTAATTTGTGATCGTAGTAGTATTGTCTTCTGCCGTAACAGGGTCAGCAAATGAGGAGCCGTTCGGATCCCAGTTGATGGCCGGGATCTGAAGGGGAGCGGTCTCCTTATCACCGTCATTATCATATTCAACGTTACCGTCCCACTCGGCCGTCGCGCCCTCGAAAACTTTTTCAAACGTCTGCCAATCCGGGGTGGCCTCCGTGCCGGCATTCCAGGCCAAAAGGATAGAGTCGTTTGCCGGGTTACCGTCGTGATCAATAAACCAACCGGTCGGTACCAGACTCTTGGTCGCCCAGTCGTCGAAAAGAACGTCCGAGGTTCCATCCACCAGCGCTACCGGAGCGGTGCCGGTGGTCTCCGTTTCATCCTCATTAACCAGCGTTTCGTTGGATTCTGAAAACCCTCTGACACTCGTACTAAAAAATGGCAGGCCTTCCGCCTTACTACCACCAAACAGGCCGCCCGGGAATTTGCCCAGATTGCCTATGGTCAGTTTATTGCTCTCGTCAATAAAACCGAACGACAGGCCATCATTCGCCGGAGACGGGGTGAACGAGCTACCGACACCAAAGCCGGTCTCAAACCGGAAGCCGTTCAGATCACCGCCAGCAGTATTGGCACCATCCGTCAGGTTCGACAGCTTACCAATAACCCGGTACAGCTTCGGCTCAGCCCCGGGAGACACATTGAATACAAGATCAGTCGGGCCATTGGCTTGGGTTGATTTCAGCTTGAAGCGTTTTCCGGAATCGGGCGGGGCTGTGCAGTTTTTAAAGTCCGGATCCACCAGCTGTCGATCCGGCTGGGCCATAATGCACCCGGCAAAATCATACGTATTCTTTGCCGTAAACGGCTCGTTATAGACCTTGATCCCCAAACCTACATTACCAAAGTCATTGACCGGATCAATCCAGCCAAAACTCCCGGTTCCCTCGGTATCGGTATAAACCACCGTTTTCCCGTCAACCGGCGGAACCGCCAGGTTGTCTTCATTGACACTATCAATCGTCGCTGCCGAAGCTGCCTGCGACAGCCCCAACATAGAAAACATTATCGCGCTCGCAAGCGGCTTTCTTGAAAATTCCATTGCACTTCTCATTGAGCTTCCTCTTCCTCAGATTCGCTACGGTTTCCTTTGTAGACAGGCTACATTAAAGATGACTATATTCAAATTCCCCGTTTGCATAAGCCGCCATAAATTAATCCATGTCAACTTTAGAGCCTGAGGTAACGGGTGATTCTTGTCCGGGATGCTAGGCTTAAAGAGGTGGCATTATTCAGTTACTTAGCGATGAGGCCTGAATACGAAAACATGGATAGTGAGACATGGCCTCTCTGGAGAGCGCCTCACTCAGCTACGCTCTCTGCGACAAAATGCCGCAGCTTCGCCGTGTGACCTTAAGTTGAATGGAAAGGAGTCAAATGGACGCGCAAAGCGCACAGCCTGGTGAAATCGTTGCCATACGGGGCAACGTGGTTGACGTGCGCTTTACCCCACCCCTTCCGCCCCGCAACCGCGAGCTGCGTACGGGCCACGCAAACCAGGTCATCCTGGAGATCCAGACACACCTGGACACCACCACGGCCCGCTGCATTGCCCTGAACTCCACCCGGCGCCTGGCCAGAGGTATGCCCGTTCAGCAAACCGGCAGCGGTTTACAGGTCCCGGTCGGGGAGTCCCTGCTCGGGCGCATGATCAATGTTTTTGGCACGCCGGTCGATGGTGGCGCCCCGATCGAAACCCGGGAACACTGGCCCATCCACCGCCCTATCCTGCCGCTTTCCGACCGAACCACCAGCACTGAAATCTTCGAAACCGGCATCAAGGCAATAGATCTTCTTGCCCCGATGGAACGAGGTGGCAAATCCGGCATGTTTGGTGGCGCCGGTGTTGGCAAGACCGTGTTGATCAATGAACTGATCAACAACATGGCGGAACAGTACGAAGGCATCAGTCTTTTCTGCGGAATCGGCGAACGTATGCGTGAAGCAGAAGAAATGTATAGCGCCATGCAGGAATCCGGGGTTATCGACAAGGCGATCCTGGTGTATGGCCAGATGAACGAACCGCCCGGGGCGCGCTTCCGGGTGGGCCATTCCGCCTTGACGGTCGCCGAATACTTCCGTGACGTGGTTAAACGGGATGTGCTGCTTCTTATCGACAACGTGTTCCGTTTTGTCCAGTCCGGCATGGAAGTGTCCGGTCTGATGGGGAGGATTCCCTCGCGAGTGGGCTATCAACCCACACTCGCGACCGAGCTGGCGGAACTGGAAGAACGAATCTGCAGTTCCCGCAACGGCAGCATCACTTCGGTACAGGCCGTCTATGTTCCCGCCGACGACCTGACCGACCCCTCGGCAACCCATATCTTCTCGCACCTTACCGCCTCCATCGTGCTGTCCCGGAAGCGCGCGAGCCAGGGGCTCTACCCGGCGGTGGACCCGCTGCAGACCGACTCAAAGATGCTGACACCGGCCATCGTGGGCAGTCGTCATTACGAGGTGGCACAGGCCGTACGCAGCACGCTTGCGGAGTACGATGAGCTCAAGGACATCATCTCCATGCTGGGCATGGAAGAGTTGTCCAGTGAGGATCGCGCCACCGTGAGCAAGGCCCGGCGGCTGGAACGGTTTTTAACCCAACCGTTTTTTACCACAGGCCAGTTCACCGGCCATGGTGGCAAACTGGTCCCACTCAAGAAGACGATTGAGGGTTGTGAGCGCATCCTTGCCGGCGAGTTTGAAAAGATCAGTGAGAAAGCGCTGTACATGATTGGCGCCATTGATCAGGTGGATATGACGGAGATCAGTGATGAGCCCTAACGATGCCGCCCGCGCGGGCTCCATGAACCTGAAGGTGCTGCTCCCGACAGAAATCCTTGTGGACAAACCGGTCAGCAAGATTATCGCCGAGGCGGAAAACGGTGAATTCTGCCTCCTGCCCCGACACATTGATTTCGTTGCTGCACTGGTTCCGGGCGTGTTGAGCTTTTACAACGATGATGGCAGCGAGAGCTTCGCTGCGATTGATCGCGGCGTACTGGTGAAGTGCGGGCAGGATGTAACCGTCTCCACATACAAGGGTGTAACCGGAACCAATATGTCCGAGCTACAGACGATGATCGAGGAACGCTTCCTTGCCCTGGACGAGCACGAGCGCAAGGCTCGCACAGCGCTTGCCCGGCTTGAGGCCGGTACGCTCCGGGGCTTCCTTGATCTCAAGGAGAAATTCCATGGCTGAACATCCTCATCGTCCCGGGCCTGACGGCCAACCGCCAGACCTTGGCAAGCAAGTAGGCCACCGCGCGAGGCGCAAACAGAAGGCACGGGAAAAAGGCAGGCACGCAGCCTGGTTCGGCCTTGGCATGTTTGGCCTGGTGGGCTGGTCTGTGGCCATTCCGACACTGATCGGCATAGCCGTTGGACTCTGGATGGATGATCGCTGGCCGGGCAAGGTGTCCTGGACCCTCACCCTGCTGATCATTGGCATAGCACTGGGCTGCTTCAACGCCTGGTACTGGATCAAACAGGAGAGCGAGCGTGACTGATGGAACAACCCTCCCTGCCTCCCTGTTTGCGTATGGGGTTTCTTTCGGGCTCGGAGTGGCTCTTGGGCTGGCTTTTCTGTGGGGTCTCTGGCTTACGGTTCGCCGTTTAGAAGTGACCCGTCACCCCGGTTTTCTGATGATGGGTAGCCTGTTTCTGCGCCTGGGCATCACTCTGACGGGCTTTTATTTTATATCCCAATATGGTGACTGGCAGCATCTGCTGGCAGCCGTTGTCGGATTCACCCTGCCCAGGCTACTGATCGCACACCGTATTCGGGCGCCCGGAATCAGCGGGGAGCCACGCCCATGACCATCTCGCCTGATAGCGTCGTCTATTTCCAGTGGGGTATTTTTTCCCTGAATGCCACACTCGTATTTACCTGGCTGGTTATGGCTATACTGACACTAACCTCCTGGCTGGTTACCCGCCGCATCTCGGATAACCCTGACATCTCCCGGTGGCAGAACCTGCTGGAGGTACTGGTTACCGGCATTCGTGATCAGATCGCACAGGTAAGCCACCAGCAACCGGGCAATTACCTGCCCTTTGTTGGCACCCTGTTCCTGTTCATTGCCATGGCCAACCTTCTGAATGTGGTTCCGGGCTATCTCGCACCCACGGGATCACTCTCTACCACCACGGCGCTTGCTATCTGTGTGTTCATCGCGGTTCCGGTGTTCGGGATTGCCAGCAAGGGTGCCGGCAGCTACTTGGGGCGTTACCTTCAGCCCACCTGGTTTATGCTTCCGTTCAACATTATCGGTGAGATCTCGCGCACCGTGGCACTTGCGGTGCGACTATACGGAAACATCATGAGTGGCACGGTGATCGTTGGCATTCTTCTGAGCCTGACGCCCTATTTCTTCCCGGTTGTCATGCAACTTCTTGGTTTGCTCACCGGCATGATCCAGGCCTACATTTTTGCTGTACTTGCCATGGTTTACATTGCCTCGGCTACCTCAGTCTATGAAAAGACTGAGGACCCGGATCAACCGGATACACCTTCTTCTGACCAGTAAAGGAGCCCCCTATGGACAGCGTTTCAATCATTGGCATGATTTCCGTCATCACAGCAGGCCTGACCATTGCCATCGGTTCAATAGGGCCGGCCCTGGCTGAGGGGCGCGCCGTTGCCCAGGCACTGAGCGCTATCGCCCAGCAACCGGATGAGTCCGCCACCATCACCCGTACCCTGTTTGTGGGTCTGGCAATGATCGAATCCACGGCCATTTACTGCTTCGTGGTTACCATGATTCTGATATTTGCCAATCCTTTCTGGGACCATGCCACCGCTGCTGCCGGAGGCTGACCCATGGATATAGACTGGATCACCGTATCTGCCCAGGCTATCAACTTCCTTATCCTGGTCTGGCTACTGAAACGCTTTCTTTACCAGCCGGTTATCAAGGCAATGGACAAGCGTGAGCACAAAATACGTAGCAGGATGGAAGATGCCGACGCCCGTGAAGAGGTTGCCCGGGAGGAGGCGCAAAAGTATAAGGCGCAAGCCGACGCATTGAAGCAACAGCAGGACGACATTCTGGAGAAGACCCGGGAGGAAGCCAGGCAGGAGCGGAGTCATATGCTTGATGTCGCGCGGGAAGAAACCGCCCGGGTCCGGGCCAGCTGGATGCGGGAAGTCAACGAGGAGAAGGCGGAGTTTATCGGCAGCCTGAGACGCCAAACCCTGGAGGCCATTGAGTCCATTGCCGGAAAAGCACTTCAGGATCTGGCAGATTCGGATCTGGAAGCCCGTATGGTCCATACCTTTATTCAAAAACTGCCGACTCTCGACCAGGAAGCGCGGGAATCCTTGAGAAGCGCTTCGGAGCCGGCCTGTATTTCCAGCCATTCTGAACTTGATCCGGCTCTGCAGAAGCAGTTAACAGGAGCTGTGCACGACCAGATAGGCGGCGAAATTGCAGTTACCTACACCACAAACCCCGAACTCGGGTGCGGCATCGAACTGATGTGCAATGGCGAGCGAGTCAGCTGGAACCTGTCGGACTACCTTGAGGAGCTGACGACCCGCATGGAAAAAGCGTTCAAACCTGTCATCACCGAACAGCAAGAGGCCTGATGCCGTGTTGCAGCAACTCCTTGACGACACCATGGCCACACTCCACAAGGTGGTTGAGGACACCGAGCCGACACTACGCAGCCACGAAACGGGCACGGTTATACAGGTTGGCGGCGGCATTGCCCGAGTTCGGGGGCTGGCGAGCGTCACCTCCGAGGAGCTTGTGCAGTTTCCCGATGGCATACTCGGAGTGGCTATCAATCTGGAACCGGACGAAGTGGGTATCATGCTCCTGGGTGACAGCGAGAAGCTGGGCGCAGGCATCCGTGTTATCGCCACTGGCCGAGAGGCAGATACGCCCGTGGGCGAGGGCCTTCTCGGGCGGGTGATTGATGCTACCGGCAAGGTCCTGGACGGGGGCAAACCGCTGGAGTTTCATGAACGTCGGCCAATTGAGCGCCCTGCTCCGGAAATTATTGAACGGTCCCCGGTGACCGTGCCCATGGAGACCGGTATTAAGGCGATTGATGCACTGATCCCGATCGGTCGCGGGCAAAGGGAGCTGATTCTTGGTGACCGCCAGACTGGCAAGACATCCCTGGCAATCGATACCATCATCAACCAGCGCGATAAAGGCGTTAAGTGCATCTATTGCGCGGTGGGCCAGCGTGCCACAGCCGTTGCCAAGGCGGTGGAAACCTTGCGCAAACACGATGCCCTGGATCATACCGTGGTGGTTGTCGCCCCTGACGATGATCCTCCCGGCCTGCGATACATTACACCTTACGCGGCCACTACCATGGCCGAGTATTTTATGGAAAAGGGCTTTGATGCGCTGATTGTTTATGATGATCTCACCCGTCATGCCCGTGCCTATCGCGAACTCTCACTGCTGCTGCGAAGGCCTCCCGGGCGCGAGGCCTATCCGGGCGATATATTTTATATTCATTCCCGCCTGCTTGAGCGCAGCACCCATCTGCGCAAGGAATTTGGCGGTGGCTCCCTGACGGCTCTTCCGGTGATCGAAACCCAGGCACAGGATATTTCCGCCTACATTCCAACCAACCTGATTTCCATTACCGATGGCCAGATCTATCTGTCCCCAACCCTGTTTCAGAAGGGGCTTCTACCCGCGATCCATGTGGGCAAATCGGTTTCACGGGTTGGCGGTAAAACCCAGCACCCCGCTCTTCGTAGTGTCGCCAGCGACCTCCGCCTGTCCTATTCACAGTTTGAAGAACTGGAGACCTTTGCCCGCTTCTCTACCCGCCTGGACAAGGACACCCGCGCAACCATTGAGCGTGGACGAAGGGTACGGGAAGTCCTGAAGCAGAACGAGCGGCACCCGTTGCGCGCAAGTGAGCAGGTGGCCGTGCTCAAGGCGGTCAATGCAGGACTACTGGATGCCCTGCCCCTGGAACAGATTCCGGAAGCGGAGCAACGAATTCAGAAACATCTGCTGCACGCGCTCCCGGAGCTCTGTGCACGCATGGAAAGCGGCGAAACGCTGGACGATGCGCAATGGCAGCAGGTGCTCTCAGAACTTCGGTCTGCACTTACCGACGACGACCCTGCAATAAGGGGCTAAATCGATGGAATCACTGGAACAACTTCACAAGCAACTGGACAGCCTTGACCAGTTACGCAGTATCGTGAAAACGATGAAGGCACTTTCGGCCGCTAACATCCATCAGTTTGAACAGGCCGTCGGGGCGCTCTCGGGCTATTACCGAACAGTGGAGCTTGGGCTTCACGTTGCCCTCAAGGACGTTAAAGCCTCAAGCTTTGATCGCAGGAAAGTTCCTGGCCCCCATAGGATGGGCGCCGTTGTGTTCGGATCGGATCATGGACTATGTGGTCGCTTTAATGAGGAAATCGCCGAGCATGCGTTGATGCGCATGGATTCGATTCCCGCAGACAGGGAGAATCGCCTTATCCTTGCCGTTGGCGCCCGGGTCGCCGGCAGCATGGAAAACGCCGGGGTACAGGTAGAAGAAAATTTCCTGACACCTGGATCGGCAACTCAGATCACAGCGACCGTTCAGCAAATCCTGCTGAAGATAGACCAATGGCAGGAAGAGGCCGGCCTGCACTATGTCTATCTTTTCTATAATCGCCATTCCCGAAAGCGGAGCTATCAGCCCACTGGCCTGCAGTTACTGCCAATGAATCTGAAGCGTTTTAAACGGCTTGAAGAAGAACCCTGGCCTTCCCATAGCCTGCCGACGTTCACCATGGAACGACAAGCTCTGCTCCACCGCCTGTTGGACCAGTATCTGTTTGTGTCGGTGTTCCGTGCATGCGCTGAATCACAGGCCAGTGAACACGCAAGTCGACTGGCTGCCATGCAGTCGGCCGAGCGCAATCTGGATGAACGCCTGGGCGATGTCACCATGAGTTACCGGAGAGCCAGGCAGACGGTGATAACCTCGGAGCTCCTCGACCTTGTTTCCGGATTTGAGGCGCTGGAGCCAAATACCCGGAAATCCTGACCTTTCTGGACTTACACCGGCACTATTTTTTGTATCATATGATATGCGCTGCGCAATCATCTGTTACGCAAATACATTGAATAATGCCTCTAAAACATACTTAATAGAGGCACAATAAAAAGTGAAGAAACCTTCTTTGCGTATCGAGACACCTTCTCCGTTATCCATCAGATAGACCCGGATGCCATAACAGGCATTGCCAACCTGCTCTAAGGACACCGTATGAGACTTCCGAACTTCTTCGGCGACATGACCATCCGAACGAAACTGGCAAGCGGATTCGCCCTTTTGCTTCTACTCACCATAGTGGTGGGAGTCGCCGGGAATCGCGCACTGGAAACCTACAGCCAGCGCTCAAATATCGTGGCCATGCTCGGTGAGGTTAACACAGGCCTGACCGAGGCCCGCGTGGAAGAAAAGAACTTCTTGTTGACCGGTGAAGCCGACAAGGTCCAGAAGTCACAGGCCCACGGCGACAAAGTCCTTGAGCTCACCAAAAATATCCAGCTATTACTCGCCGACTCTGCAGACATTGAGACACTTGGCAACATCCAGTCCGGTATCAGGCAATATCAGTCGTTGATGGGAAAGGTGGAAGTCAATATCAGCGAGAAGGAAGATGCCCTCAACCGACTGGAAACCAAAGCCAGAATCTTCGGTTCCTCACTGAAGGCGCACAGCTCTCTGTTTTTTGCGTCTGCAATTTTTGAGGATATGCGCCGTTCAGAACGAAAGTTCCTGATCCAGCATGACGATGCAAGTATTGAGTCGTACCTCGGCGATGCAAAACGGGTGCAGGGTCCTTTGAAATCTGCAGCCATCAGCGCCGAAGAAAAGGAAAAAATCACAAAGGCGCTTAATGCCTACGTCGACGAATTCAAAGCCGTAGCCGCTCTTACCCGGTCCGGCAGCCAGCTCTCCGACGACATGGTCTCAACAGCCAGAAGCGTCATCGAATCTGCAAACGGTCTGCGCGCTCAACAGGCCGAGATGATGGAATCGGATCGCCACCAGGCGACACTGCTGATTTTTGGCGCTACCGGCGTCGCGGTGCTACTGGGTATCCTGATGGCCTTCCTCATTACCCGAGCCATTACCAGACCAATCAACGAGGCCGTGGCCATAGCGTCCGAAGTCGCTTCCGGCAATCTTTCGGTAAACATCGACAACAAACGAACGGACGAGGTGGGGCGCCTTATGGCAGCCCTGGCAACCATGGTCACCGGCCTGCGAGAGCTGGTCAGGAGCATTGAATCCGGCGCCACCAATATTGCCGCCTCCGCGGAGGAGCTTTCAACGGTTTCCAATCAGGCCAGCGATGGTATTAATCGCCAGAAGCAGGAAACCGACCAGGTCGCTACGGCGATGAATGAAATGACGGCAACCGTTGCGGAAATTGCCCGAAGCGCCGAGCAGGCCTTCAGCGTTGCAACAGATGCGGCCAACCAGGCGACTGAAGGTGAACAGGAAGTCTCAAACACCGTGGACCAGGTAAACAATCTGACCCGGGAAGTGAACCAGAGCAGGGAAACCATCCAGGGCCTGCAGAAGGAAACCAACAATATCGGCACGGTCCTGGATGTCATCAAGTCAGTTGCCGAACAAACTAACCTGCTGGCACTGAACGCCGCCATTGAAGCCGCACGGGCCGGTGAGCAAGGCCGCGGATTTGCAGTGGTTGCCGACGAGGTGCGCTCCCTCGCGCAACGAACCCAGACCTCAGCACAAGAAATCGAAACCCTCGTGACCTCGCTTCAAAACAGCGCCGGAGATTCTGTATCCGCGATGGAGTCCAGTGCTTCGCTTGCTTCCGATACTCTGGAACGCGCCACCGCAACGGGCAAGACCATTGAACGGATCACGCGCGCAGTAGAAGAGATCAAGCAATACAACAGTCAGATTGCCACAGCGTCGGAGCAACAAACGTCTGTCGCCGAGGAGATTAATGTGAACGTCACCAGTATTCGGGACGTCACCGACCAGTCTGCTGCTTCCTCAAACCAGACGGCCAGCTCCAGCTCTGAACTGGCAAGGCTCGGCAGCGAACTCCAGACGCTCGTTTCCCGTTTCAGGCTTTGAATCAGTGGGCGGCTTGCGCCGCCAGTTCAGAGCAGGTCCGTAAAGACAGGATTCACCCCAGTCTTTACGGACCTTGCCTAGTCTCTGCACCAGTAAACGCGAACCAGATTTGACTCTTTGGTGTACTGGATATCAAGCACACCATCGTAGGCCCGCTCAACGGCCTCACCGGTCCCACGCGGCAGGTGGAGATCCGTGAACTTCGCAACAAGCTCCCCATCCGGCCCATCTTCAATGCCCATCAGGCGCTTCAGAGGGTGCTGGGCTTTCTCCTCTTCCACCTTGTTCTGGATCAGCTTGAGGATCTCACTCCTGTGCTTACCAAGAAAACCGCCACTCAAGGTCAGGATACCTGCTGGCATATCATCCCGGATTCGCTCACAGGCCGGGCACAACATTTCATGGGCACCCTGGGCAGACTCGGCTGACCATTGCCAACGCCCCTTGCTGAATATCGCACTGCAGCCCGGACAAACCGTTGGCTCCGCGGGCTTGCTTC
The DNA here is from genome assembly GCF_023657445.1 of Marinobacter sediminum. NCBI lineage: Bacteria > Pseudomonadati > Pseudomonadota > Gammaproteobacteria > Pseudomonadales > Marinobacteraceae > Marinobacter > Marinobacter sediminum. The sequence goes on from NZ_JAGTWY010000001.1 coordinate 1,723,098, forward strand.
GCGCCATGTAAGGATCGTGAATCTCTTCCTTGATCAGGCGATCCAGCCGACCACGCCCCGCCACATCTCCATCTTTACCACTCATGAACCTGCTCCTCCCCCAGAATTACCCGTGTACCGGGTGGCTACATACGCTCCGTGACAGCCGATTTAATGGAGCTTGTGACGTTCAAAGATCTCGCGAATTTCCCTCTCCGCCTCCTTGGGGACGCTCACTTTCAAGACTTTGGCTTCCTCGTCGATGAAGATGTTGTCTCTGGGAATGCCGGAGGCAATCAAATCGTCCCAGGTATTCTTGGCCTGGTCGTGATTATCATAGGCACCATTGATGGTTGTATTCATGATTTCTCTCCTTGAAAAAGAGTGCACTACACTTTCAAGAATAGGCAGAAGCTCCATGGTTGTGCAATTTTTAACCGCCAGAGATTGACCTGGGGCAAACACCATGCGGATCAGATCTCCTTGCCGCCGCACTCAATGAGGGACTGTCGAAATATCGGAGCAGGTTGCAGAAGTTTCAGAAAGGGAATGCGGAAGCAATAAAAAACCCCGCACAGGGCGGGGTTCTTTATTTAATATGGCGCGGCTGGGAGGATTCGAACCTCCGACCGCCTGGTTCGTAGCCAGGTACTCTATCCAGCTGAGCTACAGCCGCTTAAAACTGGTGGCAAGCGTATTTGTGAAGTGGCGCGGCTGGGAGGATTCGAACCTCCGACCGCCTGGTTCGTAGCCAGGTACTCTATCCAGCTGAGCTACAGCCGCGCATTCATTACTTGCTTTGGTCGAGTGCTACCTCAACCCGTCTCGTTTTCTCCGAAAAGAAAATGGCGGAGAGGGAGGGATTCGAACCCTCGGTACGATTGCTCGTACGGTTCCTTAGCAGGGAACTGGTTTCAGCCACTCACCCACCTCTCCTTGAGAACGGGGCGTATACTACCATAATATTTCTGTTTTCATAGGGTTGACACGAGATTTTTCCAACCCGATTTTCCCAGAAAAGAAAAAACCGTTCAGGTTTCCCTTGAACGGTTTTTTTATCTATCAGCTGTTGCCGGGTTCCGGCTCTTCAGAGCCCTTTTCCGACTGAATACGCTGGTAGATTTCTTCACGGTGTACCGCCACTTCTTTCGGGGCATTCACGCCAATGCGCACCTGATTCCCCTTCACTCCGAGCACGGTGACGGTGATATCGTCACCCACCATCAGAGTTTCGCCTACGCGGCGAGTCAAAATCAACATATCCCATACTCCCTATCCAGAGCTACCTGTTCCGACAAATGGTTTATTCATTAATTATCATTTTTATAATGGGATCACTGACCGCTCGAAAGGCGCATATACCCTTACAGGGTTTCGCAGCGCCGTAGGCTCAGCAAATGACTCCCTTTTTTCAAGGCCTCGCAGCTCGACCTGTCAGCTGCGCTTGATAGCCTCTTCTTCTATCGCGAGCTTGTCCAGCTCGAATGCACTATGCAGTGCCCGAACCGCCAGCTCGAGATATTTCTCATCGATCACCACGGAAATCTTGATTTCCGATGTGGAGATCATCTGAATATTGATACCTTCATTGGAGAGCGCCTCGAACATCTGGGTCGCAACCCCGGCATGGGACCGCATACCCACACCCACGATACTCACCTTGGCAATCTTGCTGTCACCAGCAACCTCTCTTGCACCAAGCTCATCTGCAACCCGTTGCAGCACTTCCTGCGCACGCTTGAAATCGTTGCGGTGGACGGTGAACGTGAACGCAGTCCTGTTATCCTCGCCAACGTTCTGAACAATCATGTCCACTTCGATATTGGCGTCACTCACAGGCTTAAGTATACGCAAAGCGCTGCCCGGAGTATCGGGTACGCCGGAAATAGTCAGTTTTGCTTCGTCACGGTTAAAAGCGATGCCGGAGACAACCGGTTGTTCCATGGCGTTTTCATCCTCAAGAGTAATCAGGGTACCTTCCCCTTCCTGGAAGCTGGAAAGAACCCGTAATGGAACGTTGTATTTACCTGCAAATTCTACCGACCGAATCTGGAGAACCTTGGAGCCGAGGCTCGCCATTTCGATCATTTCTTCAAAAGTGATCTGCTTAAGACGCCGGGCACTGTCCACGACTCGGGGGTCGGTGGTGTAGACGCCATCAACATCGGTATAGATCTGACATTCGTCGGCTTTCAGGGCCGCTGCCAGGGCAACCGCAGTCGTATCAGAACCGCCCCGGCCAAGCGTTGTTATGTTGCCGTTCTCATCAATGCCCTGAAACCCGGCAACCACCACAACTCGACCGGCATCGAGATCTTCCCGCATGCGCTGCTCATCAATCTGCTTGATGCGCGCCTTGGTATGGGTGCTATCGGTAACGATCCGAACCTGGGAACCGGTATAGGAACGTGCTTCGCAGCCACGTTTCTGAAGCGCCATGGACAACAGGGCAATCGTGACCTGCTCGCCTGTCGAGACGAGCACATCCATCTCCCTTGGCGTGGGCTCTTCCATAATGTTATTGGCCAGAGCGATCAACCGGTTGGTTTCGCCGCTCATGGCGGAGACCACAACCACGACTTCATGACCTTCCTTGCGGAAACGGCAAACCTTTTCGGCAACCGCTTCGATACGCTCGGTCGTTCCAACCGAGGTGCCACCAAATTTCTGAACCAACAGAGCCATTTTTTTCCCAAACTCCGAAACGGGGACCCAAAGCGAAGTCATTCCCCGCCAGTAAAAGAAAACGGGCGGGATTATAAGCCTCGGCCCGCCCTCGAAAAAGTTGCTTAAGCGATATTTTTCTCGATCCAGGCCGGAACGCCCGCCAGGGCATCTGCCAACTTGGAAGGATCATTACCACCGCCCTGAGCCATATCAGGTCGGCCACCGCCCTTGCCGTCAACCTGTGATGCCAGGTGCTTCATCAGGTCACCCGCTCTGATCCTGGCGGTTGCTGACTTGGTAACACCGGCCACCAGCGTCACCTTGCCATCGTCGACGCTGGCCAGGACAACCACGCCTTCTCCCAGCTTGTTCTTCAGCTGGTCGGCAGTCTCCATCAGTGCCTTGCGATCTGCGCCTTCAAGCTCAGACGCCACAACCTTCAGACCGGCAACCTCAACCGCTGAACCGGCAAGGTCAGTGCCGGCAGAGCTGGCCAGCTTCGCCTTGAGAGCATCCACTTCCTTTTCTAGCTGACGATTGCGATCGACCGTCTGCTGAACCTTCTCAACCACAGACTCGCGGGCGCCCTTCACCAGACGGGCGGCATCTCGCAGGGTGCGCTCGGTCTCATCGACCCACTCCAGGGCACCGAAGCCGGTCACCGCCTCAATACGACGAACACCGGAAGAAATACCGCTTTCAGACGTGATACGGAACAGACCAATATCACCCGTACGCCCAACGTGGGTGCCACCACACAACTCAACAGAGTAGCTGTCGGTACCCATGCTCAGCACCCGAACCACATCGCCGTATTTCTCGCCAAACAGAGCCATGGCGCCCTTTTCCTGGGCCTTTTCCATATCCGTCACTTCGGTCTGTACCGGCGTGTTCTCGAGGACCTGTTCGTTCACCTGTCGCTCAATTTCTTTCAATTGATCAGGCGTCACCGCCTCGAAGTGCGAGAAGTCAAAACGCAGCTTTTCGGGATCCACCAGGGAGCCCTTCTGGCCAACGTGTTCACCGAGAACCTTTCGCAGCGCCGCATGCAACAAATGTGTCGCAGAGTGGTTGCGTTTCGTGCGCTCACGGCGAGCGTGGTCAATCCGGGCATCGACTTCGAGCCCCGGGAACAGTTCACCTTCAATGAGGGTGCCAACGTGCAGGTGATTTTCACCTTCTTTGCGGGTATCAAGGACCTTGAATCGACCGCCACTCCAGGTCAGAAGACCGGTGTCACCTACCTGGCCACCGGATTCTGCATAGAAAGGCGTGCGATCGAGTACGACAACGGCCTCGTCTCCCGCTTCGGCGGTTTTCTCTTCGCCGTTGACGATCACGGCGCGAATATGCTCATGCCCGTCAATGTGCTCATAACCGGTAAATTCGGTCTTGCCCTCAATCTGGAGCGCCTCAGCGTTGTAATCGATACCAAACTTGCTGGCGGCACGGGCGCGCTCCCGCTGGCTCTCCATCGCTTTTTCATAACCGTCGTAATCGAGAGTCAGGCCACGTTCACGGGCAATGTCGTTGGTCAGGTCCACCGGGAAGCCGAAAGTGTCATACAGGGTAAAGATGGTCTCGCCCGGGATCACATCGCCCTTGAGCTCGGCAATATCCTGCTCCAGCAGACGCAGCCCCTTGTCCAGAGTCTTGGCAAACTGCTCTTCTTCCTGCAGCAGTACTTTCTCAACCTGCTTCTGGCTGCTTACCAGCTGCGGGTAGGCCTCGCCCATCAGGTCGACCAGTGCACCGGTCAGCTTATAAAAGAACGGCTGGGTTGCGCCCAGCTTGTTGCCATGACGGGCTGCCCGACGAATGATACGGCGCAGCACAAAGCCGCGGCCCTCATTGGAGGGCATGACACCGTCGGAAATCAGGAAGGCACAGGAACGGATGTGATCCGCAACCACCCGGAGACTCGCTTCGGTGGTTTCGACCCCGCCCAGAACATCCGAGGCGGCCTTCAGCAGATTCTGGAACAGGTCGATCTCATAGTTGCTGTGCACGCCCTGAAGCACGGCGGTAATACGCTCCAGGCCCATACCCGTGTCGACCGATGGCTTCGGCAGTTTCAGCATCTCGCCGTCGGCCATACGGTTGTATTGCATGAAGACGACGTTCCAGATCTCGATGTAGCGGTCACCGTCTTCCTCGGGACTTCCGGGAGGACCGCCAGCCACATCCGGGCCATGATCGTAGAAGATTTCGGTACAGGGACCACAGGGACCGGTGTCGCCCATCTGCCAGAAGTTATCCGACGCGTAACGGGCGCCTTTGTTATCGCCGATACGAACGATCCGGTCCGCAGGGACGCCGATTTCCTTGTTCCAGATGTCAAAGGCCTCGTCATCATCCGCGTAGACCGTTACCCACAGCTTTTCAGAAGGCAGGTTGAGCCATTGTTCGCCGGCCAGGAAGTTCCAGGCAAAGTTAATGGCTTCACGCTTGAAATAGTCGCCGAAGCTGAAGTTGCCCAGCATCTCGAAGAAGGTGTGGTGACGAGCCGTATAACCAACGTTTTCCAGGTCGTTATGCTTGCCGCCGGCACGTACGCACTTCTGGGAAGTCGTCGCCCGGGTGTAGTCGCGCTCTTCGCGGCCAAGGAACACATCCTTGAACTGATTCATTCCCGCATTGGTAAACAGCAACGTGGGGTCGTCTGCCGGAACCAGCGAACTGCTTGAAACAATGGCATGGCCTTGCTGTTTGAAATAATCGAGAAATGCCTGTCGCAACTCTGCGGTTTTCATAGCCCTTTGATACCTTTCCAGAAACGCGCCGTGAAACCGGCGGGTCCGCGATTGAATACGAATACTTACATGCGTTTGCAAATCCGCTACTCTAGCACACGCCGAGAACAGGAAAAACGTGAAACATCACAGGAGATTCCATGCCCCGACGCTTCCATGACGCCGAGGAACTTTTCCCGCCAGCCACCTTTTTGAAAAGGGCCCTGGCCATTACCTATGACGGCCTGATCAGCATTGCCGTGCTGCTTGTCGTCACCTGGGTCTACACCATGATTGGCGGCTGGATTACCGGCTGGGACCGCTTCGAGCAAATGGCAGAGGCGGGCCAGCTGTCCGGAGACCCCGGCCTGACCTTCGTACTTTTCCTGCTGCTTTACGTGTTCTTCGCCTACTTCTGGACCCGCCTCGGGCAAACCCTGGGCATGCAAGTCTGGCGAATCCGGATCGAAAACCTGGATGGCGTGTCCGTGAGCTGGACCCAGGCGCTGCTCCGCTACGTGACAGCCGCGGCCGTCTTTTTCCTGGCCTTGCTGGCCGGCCACTACCTCGGTGCTGCCACCCTGTTCCTGACGATACCCGCCATGATCGCTTTATTCTTTCCCATTAATGGCCTGTCTTTGACCGACCGCATGTCGAACAGCGTTGTCGTTCAGGTTCCGAAGGATGCGAAAAAGGCTCTGAAGAAATAAGCCCCGGGCCGCTAGCCGGCCCGGCGCATCAGCACTGCACCCACCACAGCGTTCACCGCAATGGGCGCAAGTACCGCAATCAGGGGATTGAACCCGTAAACCATGCTCATCGGGCCCAGAATATCCTGCATGTATTTGAATACCAGACCGACCAGCAGCCCGGTAAAGACCCGGAAGCCCATTGTCACAGAGCGCAATGGTCCGAAAACGAATGAAATCGCCACCAATACCATTACCGCGGTACCCAGGGGCATAAGAGCCTTTTTCCAGAACGCCAGCCAGTATATTTTGGCGTTGAGATCCTGGGCATTAAGGTAGCGCGCGTAGGTATACAGCCCCGTCATGGAGAGATTTTCCGGCTTGACAATCAGCACACTCAGAACGCCGGGTGACAACCCTGTTTCCCATCGCCGGGTCGGATGCGTTGTCAGGGTTGTGCCGGTTTCCGAAATGTCCGTTACGCTGACTTTTTCCAGCAACCAGTAATCACCTTGAAAGATTGCCCGCTCGGCAAAACTCGCTGATTCCAGCTCACGCTCATCATTAAAACGGAACAGGGAGACACCATGTAAAACACCGTTTGGCTGGACGGCGTTCAGGTGCATGAATACATCCCCCTCCCGGTGCCAGACCCCCCGGGCCGATGCCACATTACTCCCTGCCCCCAGCGCCACGGCCTTGTCACTCTGGGCGTAACGCTCGGCGGGCGGCGCCACGTATTCACCGATGAACACGCCGAGGATGACCACAACCAACGCAGGCTTCATGGCCGACCAGACGATGCGTTTGAGAGATACACCTGCGGCGCGGACCACGGTCAGCTCAGAGGAGCTGGCCAGTGACCCCAGCCCTACCAGGCATCCCATGAAGGCGCCCAGCGGCAAGTAATCATAGATCCTGCGAGGCAGCGTCAGGAACACATACCAGAGCACCTCCAGTGTCTGATAATCATTGCGGGTGTCTTCAAGCTCGCCAATGAAGCCAAAAATCAGGTCCAGAGAAAGCACCACCACCATCACCAGAAAGATGGCGCTGCCAACGGTTCGCATCACATAGCCGTCAATTCTACGCATGAGCCGACTCCTCACGCATCAGTCGGCGCCGATGGAGCCAGGGCGGCCCAAACTGCAACCAGCCCCCTAACATCAGGAAGAGACCATGGACCCAGAGCATACCGATCCACTCCGGTACTTTGCCGTCTGCCATCGCATCCCTGGCGACAATCAACAAACCCAGATAGGTGATATAGACGAGCATGGCAGGCAACAGGTGAAAAAACCGCCCCTGCCTCGGATTAACCCGGCTTAGCCGGACCGCAAGCAAGGTAACGATCGGAACAATCAACGGCAGGGATAATCGCCAATGCAGCAGTGCCCGATCTTCAAGGTTATCGGACTGCCAGAGGTAGCCGGTGCTGACACCTTTTTCCAACTCCTTTTCTCTCTCTTCGCCACTCCTGATTTTCAGGCCATACGCTTCAAAGGCCGTTGTGTCGTAATCGAGCTCTCCGGCAATTCCGTCAAAACGTCCACCGTCCTTGAGAACCAGAAAACGACTGCCGGTTTCCTCATCGACAAACTGGGAACCGGACCGGGCGTTCATGATGGTCACCCCTTCGCCACTCTTGCCATATTCCGCAATGAAGACACCCCTGAGCTCCCGTTTGTCGTCGCTTAATGCTTCCGTGTAAGTGACCCGGTTGCCGGAACCAAAGCTCTGGAACCGCCCGGGCACCAGCATTTCAAACTCCGTTGCCTGACGTTGCTCATTCAGAATTTGCTCGACCTGTTTCATGCCCCAGGGTGAGATGTAAAGGCTCATGGCAGCTACAATGACCATCACGGGGATACTGCCTAACAGAGTCTTTTGCAGTAACTGGCCATTACTGATGCCGCAGGCAGAAAGCACCGTCATTTCGCTTTCAAGGTACATGCGTCCGTATGCCAGCAGAATGCCGATAAACAGGCCCAAAGGAAGAATGAGTTCCAGGAAGCCCGGAAAACGGTAGGCCATGATACTCAGAAGAACATCCGCAGAGATGGAACCCTCTGCCGCGCTATCGAGGTACCGGATAAAACGGCCACTCATAAAGACCAGCAGCAGTATGCCGGAAACGGCGACCATGCTGATCATGACCTGACGGATAAGATAACGGAAAATTATGCCCAAAACGGTCTCTCTGACAGTGCCCGTTGAAACATGGAGGAAACAGGGAACTGCGCGTATTCTATGTAACCTTTCCATTGATTGACAGAGCAAAGGGAACGGGGTGCGGGACATCGATCGGTCGAAACGCCGCCGCTTGATAAATTCCCTGCCTGCCCCAATGCTAGAGTAGACCGGAATCAGCCTCCGCGATCTGCGGACGCTTCTTCAGAATAATCAACAGGAGTTGCCATGAATTTCAGCCTGAGCAGTAAAGCCATCGCAAACACGAAAGCAGACTGCCTCGTTATCGGCCTGCCCGAAAAAGGCACCTGGCCGGAATCCACCTCCCAGGCAGACGAAGCGCTTGGCGGGCTGATCAAGAAACTCCAGAAAGCTGGTGATATCAGCGGTAAAAACGCCAGCACCTCAGTCATCCCCCTGACTGATCAGCCCTGGGGCCGGCTGGTCGTGGTTGGTACCGGGGATGATGCTGCGCGGACACCAGCCAACTACCGCAAGGCCCTGATCGCCATGATGAGCGCCCTGAAAGGGGGGCCTTCAAAATCTGCCCTGATCACCCTGGCAGACACGGAGGTGACCGGTAACGAAACAGTCAGCTCCGAAGCCGCGCGACTCAGCCTTGTGGGGCGTATCCTGGAAGACCAGCTCTACACCTTCAACGAATTCAAGAGTGAAAAGCCCTCCGCGCGCAAGCTGAACAAGGTTCTGATTACCGCATCCAGTGCCGGAAAGGCCCTGAAAGATGCCTTTAATCTCGGCCTCGCCACCGGTCGGGGCATGAACTTCACTCGCGACCTGGGCAACACTCCGCCCAACATTTGTCACCCGGAATGGCTCGCCCAGCAAGCAAAAACGCTTGCCAAGGACCACGACTGCATCAAGACCGAAGTGCTTGATGAGAAACAGATGGAAAAGATGGGCATGAACACCATCCTGGCCGTGGGCAAAGGCAGCACTCAGCCGCCACGCCTGATCGTGATGGAATACCGTGGTGGCAAACCGAAAGACAAGCCCCATGTCCTGGTCGGCAAGGGCATCACTTTCGACACCGGCGGCATCAGCCTGAAGCCGGGTGCCGGCATGGATGAAATGAAATACGACATGGGTGGCTCTGCCAGCGTCTTCGGCGCCATGCAGGTACTGGCGGAAACCAAGCCCAAGATCAACGTTGTTGCGGTTATTGCCGCCGCCGAAAACATGCCGGATGGCGGAGCCTGCCGGCCAGGCGACATAATTACCACCCTGTCTGGACAGACCGTGGAAATCCTCAACACCGATGCTGAAGGCCGCCTGGTGCTGTGCGACGCGCTCACCTATGTAAAGAAGTTCGATCCGGAAGCTGTTATCGATATGGCGACCCTGACTGGTGCCTGTATCGTCGCCCTGGGCCATCACGCTACCGGCCTGCTCGCCAACAATGATGAGCTGGCCAACGAGCTGCTGGCATCCGGCGAGCGCGCCTGCGACCGCGCGTGGCGCCTGCCACTGTGGGACGACTACCAGAGCCAGCTGGACAGCAACTTCGCAGACATGCAGAACATTGGCGACCGCTCTGCCGGCACCATCACTGCAGCCTGTTTCCTGTCCCGCTTCGCCAAAGAGTATCGCTGGGCCCACCTCGACATAGCCGGCACCGCATGGCAGTCAGGTAAGGCCAAAGGCGCCTCCGGTCGCCCGGTGCCATTGCTGGTCGACTATCTGATGTCTCATGCAGGCAAGTAATTCAGATACTCGCCCGGAAACCGGCGGCCCTGCCGCCGGCTCCTCCGGGCAAGCCGACCAGAACCAGCGTTACTGGTTCCACATTCTGACGCAAAACGCTCCCGCCGCGCGCAACCTCCACGCCGCCAAACTGGTGGACAAGGCCCGGCAACAGGGCGACCGCGTCTGCATCGTCTGTGACACCATGCAACATGCCCAGGAACTGGATGACCTGCTGTGGAATTTCAGTCCCGATGCGTTCATCCCACACAGCGTGGTGCCTGATTCCGCCACCACCTGCACCGACCCCGTCGGCATTCTGTTATGCCCGCCGGTTGCCGAAGACTGGGACACTGTCATTATTCTGTCCGACACCCTTCCGGCCGATGCCGACCGCTTCAAACGGCTTGCACTGGTCGCCCACAACGACCCGTCAGTACTGAACCAGGCCCGATCGCATTTCAAGCAGTTGCGGGCCCTGGGCATCGAACCGAAAGTCCACGATCAGAGAAAGCGATAAGCAACAGGCGACCTGCACCTGAGCTGAAACGCGCAGCAGGAAATGCCTTTCCAAAACCGTTGAGGGCCATGGACGGCCCGAAACGAGCCTACCGGGGCGTACTCGTGGGTGTGTTTTGGAAAGGCATTTCCTGCTGCGCTGGCACCGTAACTTGCAGTCTTATGCTCTGAGAGGTTCGCCGCAAAGATGGCGACCATGTATAATCATGCGTCTCAATTTTCCCTTGTGAATCAACCAACGGTCACCAGCAGAAATCCATGGAAAAAACCTACCAGCCAGAAAACATCGAGCGCCAGTGGTACGAGAACTGGGAATCCAAAGGGTACTTCCGCCCCTCCGGTGAAGGCCAGTCCTACAGCCTCGCCATCCCGCCGCCCAACGTCACCGGCAGCCTGCACATGGGCCATGCGTTCCAGCACACCATCATGGACACGCTCACCCGCTACAAGCGCATGCAGGGGCATAACACCCTCTGGCAGGTAGGTACGGACCACGCCGGTATCGCTACCCAGATGGTGGTTGAACGCAAACTGGCCGCTGAAGAAAGTAAAACCCGCCACGACCTCGGCCGTGAAGAGTTCATCAAACGCATCTGGGACTGGAAAGAGCATTCCGGCGGCACCATAACTCGCCAGATGCGCCGCCTGGGCAACTCAGTGGACTGGGACCACGAGCGCTTCACCATGGACGATGGCTTCTACAAGGCCGTTCAGGAAGTTTTCGTCCGCCTGTACGACGACGGCCTGGTGTACCGTGGCAAGCGCCTGGTGAACTGGGACCCGAAACTGCACACCGCCATTTCTGACCTTGAAGTAGAGAACAAGGAAGAAAAAGGTTTCTTCTGGCACCTGCGTTACCCGCTGGCAGACGGTGCAACCACCCAGGACGGTAAGGACTACGTGGTGGTCGCCACTACCCGCCCGGAAACCATGCTGGGCGATACTGCCGTCGCCGTTCACCCGGATGACGAACGCTATCAGCACCTGATTGGCAAGCACGTCATGCTGCCGCTGGTAAATCGCAAGATTGCCATCGTGGCCGACCATCACGCCGATCCGGAAAAAGGCAGCGGTTGCGTGAAGATCACGCCAGCCCACGATTTCAATGACTACGCCGTGGGCAAACGCAACAACCTGCCCATGATCAACGTGATGACCCAGGACGCCAACATCCGGGACGTCGCTGAAGTCTTCAATTCCGATGGCACCGAAAACACTGACATCGACGGCCAGATGCCGACTGCCTACGCTGGCCTGACCCGCGAGGAGGCTCGCAAGGCTATCGTTGCAGACCTGAAAGAGACCGGCCTGCTGGAACAGGAAGAAGATCACGTACTGAGCGTACCCCGGGGCGACCGCTCCGGACTGATTATCGAACCGATGCTTACCGATCAGTGGTTCGCTGATGCCAAGACCCTGGCCAAACCCGCGATCGAGGCGGTCGAAGACGGTCGCATCCAGTTCGTGCCCAAGCAGTACGAGAACATGTACTTCTCCTGGATGCGTGACATCCAGGACTGGTGCATTTCCCGCCAGCTCTGGTGGGGCCATCGCATTCCGGCCTGGTACGACGCGGAGGGCAACATCTACGTAGGCCGCAGCGAAGAGGAAGTGCGCCAGAAGCACAACCTGTCCGGCGATCTCGAACTGGCACAGGACGAGGACGTCCTGGACACCTGGTTCAGCTCCGCACTCTGGACCTTTGGCACCCTGGGCTGGCCGGAAATCACAGAGCGCCTGAAGAATTTCCACCCGACCGATGTGCTGGTCACCGGCTTTGACATCATCTTCTTCTGGGTCGCCCGGATGATCATGATGACCATGCACTTCATGAAGAATGAAGACGGCACGCCGCAGGTACCTTTCCATACCGTGTATGTGACCGGCCTGATCCGGGACGAGCACGGGGACAAGATGTCCAAGTCCAAGGGCAACGTCATCGATCCCCTGGACATGATCGACGGCATCGGCCTGGACGATCTGCTGGAAAAACGCACCGGTAACCTGATGCAGCCGAAGCTGGCCGAGAAGATCGGCAAGCGCACGCAGAAGGAGTTCCCGGAAGGCATCGCTGCCCATGGCACCGACGCCCTGCGCTTTACCCTGGCAGCCATGGCCACCACCGGTCGTGACATCAACTGGGACATGAAGCGCCTGGAAGGCTACCGCAACTTCTGTAACAAGCTGTGGAACGCCGCCCGTTACGTGCTGATGAACACCGAAGGTGAAGACTGCGGCGTGAACGATGAGCCGGTGGAACTCTCGCTGGCCGACCGCTGGATCATCAGTGAACTCCAGAAGTGCGAGCAGGATGTCGTACGCTACCTGGACCAGTACCGTTTCGACCTGGCGGCTTACGCACTCTACGAGTTTATCTGGAACGAGTACTGCGACTGGTACCTGGAGCTGTCAAAGCCGGCCCTGAACGACGAGAGCGCCAGCGCCGAGGCCAAACGCGGCACCCGCCGCACACTGGTCCGTGTATTGGAAGCGGTGCTGCGGGTTGCTCACCCGATCATGCCGTTCATTACCGAGGAGATCTGGCAGCGCATTTCACCACTGGCCGGCAAGTCTGGCGACAGCATCATGTTGCAGCCCTACCCGCAGCCTGACAGCAGCAAGCAGGATCCGGCCGTTGCCGCCGATATTGACTGGCTCAAGGGTGTGATCGTTGCCGTTCGGAACATTCGCGGCGAGATGAACATTTCCCCGGCGAAGAAAATTCCGGTCCTGCTGCGCGGCAAAGACGCGGAAGACAAGCGCCGCATGGACGACAACCGACAGTTCCTGGCATCTCTGGCGAAGCTCGAAAGCCTGGAATGGTTTGAAGGCGACAAAGCGCCGATGTCAGCGACCCAGCTCGTGGGCGAGATGGAAGTACTGGTACCCATGGCCGGCCTGATCGACAAGGACGCGGAGCTCAAGCGACTGGACAAGGAGCTTGAACGCCTGCAGAAGGAAATTGGCCGCCTGGAAGGCAAGCTGGGCAACGAGAAATTCACCGCCAAGGCGCCAGCCGAGGTGGTGGAGAAGGAACAGGAAAAGCTCCGGGATGCCCAGGGCAGCCTGTCCCGCCTCAGCGAACAGCGAGCCGACATAGAGGCCATGTGACGGCATGATTGCCATTCTGGGCGCAGGCTCATTGGGGCGGCTCTGGGCCGCCTCTCTGCCTGCGGGTGACGTGGCCTTTGTGCCCCGACCAGGCGCCTCAAGCGAGGGTCCAGTGGCGTTTCGCTTGCAGCAGCTCGACGGCTCGGTCAGCGACATTTCCGTCCCCTGGCTGGTGCCAGGGGACCCGGTTGACCTCCTGCTTGTAACGACCAAGGCCGGCGACACCCTGAAAGCCATCTCGGACTTTATTGACCTCTTCCCGGACAACCTTCCTCTCGTATTGTTCCAGAACGGGCTCGGCAGCCAGCAGGCGGTAGCCGAACACTGGCCAGATCGCCCGGTGCTGGCCGCCAGTACCACAGAAGGGGCAAACCGCCCAGATGTCGATCGGGTCATTCATGCCGGCTCGGGACAAACCTGGATCGGAGCCTTGAACGAGGAAGCCGGGCACCACGTCAGCCCCACAGTAAAGCGGCTTGCCGCAAGCGGCCTTACGATTCACCCTGAACGCGACATTCTAAACCGGCTATGGCAAAAACTGGTGATCAATGCTGGCATCAACCCTTTCACCGCCATCCTCAATTGCGCCAACGGTGAGATCCTGAGTTCAGAACTTTACCAGCAGAATATCGATTCCCTGTGCAACGAGATCGCCCGCCTCATGACAGCGAACGGTCAAAGGAATGAAGGCGCAGAAACGCTTCGGCAACAGATCGAGACAGTGGCGTGCAATACCGCCAGGAATACGTCTTCCATGCGTAGTGATATGCTGGCAGGCCGCAAGACCGAGATCGATTTCATCAACGGCTACCTGGTCCGCCTGGGCAACACCCTCGAAATCCCGACACCAGTGAACCAAATGCTGACTGAGCAGGTAAAACTACTGTCGCCAAATTAACAGGAGCACACCGATGGGCAATCGACTTTCCAAGATTTACACCCGCACCGGAGATGATGGCTCAACCGGACTTGCAGATGGCAACCGGATTGCCAAGAATGCCCAGCGTGTTGAGGCCATGGGCACCGCCGATGAACTGAATTGCCATATCGGTTTGCTGATCGAGACACTCGACAGCGACGACGAACTGATCGAGAGCTTACGGAGAATCCAGCACCACCTGTTCGACCTCGGCGGCGAGTTTGCGATTCCCGGCAGCCGGGTGATCGGGGATGACCATATAGAATGGCTGGAACAGACCCTCGACCAACACAATGAGCACCTTCCTCCCCTCAAGAACTTTGTTCTTCCCGGCGGATCGCCTGCCGCTGCCCAGTGTCATCTGGCTCGCGCCGTATGCCGGAGGGCTGAGCGCATTGTGGTGGCTCTGGGACACGAGGATTCAATCAATACCGCTTCCAGACATTACCTTAACCGGCTTTCAGATCTGTTATTTGTGATTGCAAGGGCACTGGCACGCCGGGATGGCGGAGAAGAGATCTTGTGGGAACAAAAAAAATCCGGCCTCTAAGGCCGGATTTTTCTTCAAAACAACGCCTTAAACTTTGAAAGCTTCAACCAGACGCTGAAGAGAAGCGGTCAGTTCGGACATTTCCCGGGAAGAGCCCAGCGTTTCCTCTGCGTTGGCAGCGGTCTTATGGCCCAGTTCACCAATCTTCTCAACGTTGACGTTCACATCCTTGGCCACAGCCGATTGCTCTTCCGCCGCCTGGGCAATCTGGTGACTCATATCAACAATAATGGCGATACCACGGGCAATACGATCAAGCGCCTCGGTAACCTGACCGGACTTCTGAACCGTCGTTTCAGTCACATCACGGCTGTTGGTCATTGCAGATACAGCGTCCTTAACACCGCTCTGCAACCGTGAAATCATACCCTCGATCTCTTCGGTGGATTTGTGAGTACGCTGAGACAATGAGCGCACTTCATCTGCAACAACCGCAAATCCCCGCCCCTGCTCACCGGCGCGCGCTGCTTCGATAGCCGCATTCAGGGCCAGCAGGTTGGTCTGTCCGGCAATGGCTTTGATCTCAATCAGCACCTGGCTGATGTTATCGCTATCCTTACTGACCCGGTTGATCACATCGACCGCCCCGGAAATCTCCGTGGCCAGGCGGTTAATAGTCTCCACAGTATCTGCCACCACTTCCCGGCCAGTCTCCGTGTCACTCTCAGCGGTGCCGGCGCTGTCGGCCACTCTGTGAGCACTCTCCGTCACTTCGTGAACTGCCTCTACCATCTGGTTCATGGCCTCATTGATCTGGCCACTCTCCTCCATCTGGCGGGCAACCGCTTCGCTGTTCGCCGAAGCGGTATCCTTTACCCTGGCTGCCTGCTGATCAACATCTGACGTCGTCCGACTGACCGAGCGAACCAGTTCGGCAATACGGTCGGTCATGTTATTGAACTCGCTGGTCAGCTCTCCCAGCTCATCCCGGTTACGCAATTGAATATGGGTGGTCATATCGCCTGCTGCCACGTTGCGGGCCGCCTCGGTAAAGCGATTAATGGCTGTACGAACAGACATGAAGAAGCCGACATACAGGTAAACCACAACAAGCAGAATCGCTAACAATGCAACCACGATCAAGCGACGCTGGTTCACCTCCCGCTCCAGCCGCGAAGACAGGTTGTCGCTCACCGTATCGAAAATCACTGTGCTAAGCGCATCATAATGCTCCAGTTGCGTGTTAATCAGCGCATCATATTCTTTCCAGGGCATCTCAAGACGCATCGGGGTAATAACGTTCAGGTCCAGGGCATCGCGAACCGCCATCAAACTGTCGTTCACCCGTTCGATGGTGCCGGAAGCCTCTTCGGCCAGGCGCTGCGAGGCATCCGTCGATACTGAAAGTGCCGGCAACAACAGAGAAGCCCGGTTAGTAAGCTGATCGTAAATACCGTTAAGTGTCTCGCTAAGCGCATAACCAACCTGCCCTTCAACAAGCGCGAATATGCCATAGGCACGGGCACGCCCTATAACGGCCCGGGTCTCTGGAAGAGATTCCTGAAGCAGCCCCAGAAGGAGAAGGTTTTCCCGGGATGCGCCCTGACTCAACCCGGAAATTTCGATCGTTGCGGGCAACAGGGCAAGCACCTTTTGCACGAATTCCTGATAGTACTTGAACTGGGGATCGATACTGCCCTGGTAACTGTCATCCGATTTCAGCGCATCCCAGTCCTGCCTGAGCGACGCGACCTGTTCCGCCCATGCCCCCGATGTATCGAAAGATCGCGGCTCCGAAGCCAGAGTCTCAAAAGCAGCATCGATCCGCTCAGCCGCCTTTCTCGATTCGGCCAGCAATTGGTCCTGATTCTTGAGAACTCCCGGTGCCTGATAGTCACGATAGTCAATGGATGCCGCCAACAACTGCTCTGCACTCTGCAATTGCTCAAGCCCCTCCACGCCACGGGTCATGGTTCGCACCGATTGATTGAGCTCGGTCATCACCAGCCAGGACAATCCGCCAATGGGTAACAGGAAAAGTATACTGATGAGGCTGAACTTGTAGACCATGGGCAGCCGGTTCATCAAAGCTATGGCGGGATTAATGAGTCGCTTCACGTTTGCCCTCTCGCTGGAACCTTAACAACTGAATTGTTGTTCTTTTTTTCTATTGTCGCCTAACGCCCTAAATACTAAAGTATTATTTGTTATTGAAATGTAATCGCTATTAACTTTGTGAGTTCAGACAATTCCCGAAATCACAAGCAACGCGAGCAAACATATCCATACCAGCATGCTCCGGTTGAGCAAATCCCTTATCGCACTCAGGCTACGCCCTCCAAAGTCAGTCCATTCCTCAGGATGAATCCGCGAAAATTTGGCGGGATCCAGCGCATAACCGGTTAACGACCCATTGGCGGAAATCATTAGGACGTCCCCTGCGTTTTTCCTTATTCCGGTGAAGGTTGAGCGGGTTTCCCGAAGCCAGCCCGCAAGATCCCCGGCAACACCAAAGGTCAGTGAAAGCAGCCGGGACGGTATCCACGCCATCAGTTCTGCCAGGCGCGCAAACCGGGGTCTGGCCGCCGCATGAGGCCATTGTTCGGCCAACGCGACCAGCCCGCGAGCCAGAACTGCAAACCCGATACCGCCGACCACATACCAGAAGCCAACCAGGAAGAAACGCTGAAAAACAGCCAGCATCATCGCCTTCGAAAAGGACAAATGCATGGCCTCGGGAGACACAGCTGCCCCTCTTTCTTCCGCCGGCAAGCGGTCCTGGATGTAGTGCCATGCCGCCTGCATATCTCCGCGATGCCAGGAATCTGCGTAGACACGCAAAGCATGCCGCCAGCCGGGCACGCCCATCATCAGGGTCAGAACCAGGAACTCAAGCGGATACCCGGCCAACCTCCAACCCGAGGCATCAAGAATATATACAGCCAACCCCAAAAGCAGCGCCGGCAGGGTAACCAGAGCCAGGCCGGCGGTCATTCCGGTCTCATGACCTGCCTCTACTTTCGCGGCCTGGCGAAACCAATGCCGCCAGAGTTTATCGCCGGAGAGCTTGTCGAGAGTATCGAGCCTTCGCCGCAGCATATAGGCCAGCAAAAAAACGATCAGAACCATTCAGGCACCCTCCTCTGTGGGAGATGAATTGGCTAGCAACGCCTGGAAGTGCTTCCAGTCAAAAGCAGGCCCGGGATCCGTTTTCCGCCCGGGGGCGATATCACAATGTCCGGTCAGGCGTTCGGGAGTAATCTCAGGCCAGGCCGCCATCGCAAGATGCGATACCTTCGCCAGCGAGCGGTATTGGGCGTCGGTATAGGGAATCTCATCGGTTCCTTCCAGTTCAATACCAATTGAGAAGTCATTGCACTCCTCCTCGCCCTGGAAACAGGAGCGGCCGGCATGCCAGGCACGCTCCAGCAAA
The DNA here is from genome assembly GCF_023657445.1 of Marinobacter sediminum. NCBI lineage: Bacteria > Pseudomonadati > Pseudomonadota > Gammaproteobacteria > Pseudomonadales > Marinobacteraceae > Marinobacter > Marinobacter sediminum. The sequence continues at coordinate 1,741,528 of NZ_JAGTWY010000001.1, forward strand.
CTGACAAACTGTATCAGGGAGCCGTCACGCCTTATGAGTATGTGCGCTGAAACCTGGATGTCTGCGAGGGTTTCAAAATAGGGATGGGCAGAGCAGTCGAGGCGGTTACAGAAGAACTCCTCAATCTCGGGGCCACCAAACTGCCCCGGCGGCAAGCTGATGTTATGAACCACCAGCAAACTGATAGAAGCGCCTTCTGGCCGGGGACCGAAATTGGGGGAAGGACACCAGTGCGAGCCGGGCACTCTGCCGGTTGAGCGAAGCGTTTTGATGTCGTCAGCAGAGACGGCCTGACGGACTGGGACGACGTCTGAATCGGGCAAGGTAAATCCAAAGGTATCAGGGCGTTAGAGCATGCCCTGATTGAAGCACAAAGTGAACGGAGTTACTACGCCTTTAGTCCTTGCGACTGCTACGAAGGTTATCAATGATGGATTCCAGCGCCCTGTCGAAAATCAGGCCATCATCCAGCATGCTGATGTCACCCTCGGCCAGAGCCAGGCCAAGTTCGTGGCGATGATATTCCGCAACTTTGGCGCCGCTCCGGTTGACGAAAATGTACTTACCAGTCGCCTTTATGAAGGCTGCCAGTTTGCATCGCACTTTGCCGCCTTCTTTGGATAACTCGATCCATGAACCAACCCGGAGGCTATCAGCACGATCAAGCCATTGAGGGGGAACCGCTTCCGCGCTTGCGGCTGGAGCATCAGCTGACGCTGCCACGTCTGGGGCTTCAACGGCGTAAGCCGGTTCGTTCAGGGGCTCGACCGGCGATTCGCCGCCATTCGGTTTGGTGTCCGGGCTATAGGTCCTGGAGGCAGGCTCATCAGCAGACGACTCAGAGCGGGACGGTGCGGTGACCAGCCGCTGGAATACATCAACGTGAACAAGCTCCAGATCCCGAATAATCGAGTCGGTGGCAAACGGATCCCAGGAAATATCCTGTAGTGCCTTGCGCAAGTCATCAACGATTGAGGGGATCGCGCGAAGCAAGTCACTCCGGGTGGAATCGGTTAATGGCCTTGGATCTACGCTCCAAACCAGGCGCTCTGTCAGGCTTCGCGCCTCGCTCCAGCGCTCGCTGCCCTCACCTTCCCGTAAGACAACCCACTGCAGATACTTGGACCAGGCCTCGTTCAAGAGCTCACTGACCGGTTCCGGAACGTCCCGGTCAGAAAGCTGATCCCGAACAAGCTGGTTAGCCGCCTCGGACGCCTGTTCCTGTTTGGCTCGGCCTTCCTCCGCGTCCCGCAGCCTCTGCTCAACCAGTTCCCGGCGACGCCGGTCAAGGTCCATGAAGTGCCGGAAGTCGTCCAGGAGCTCCTCGAATAAATGAACATTGTCGGTGAACTCATTCAGAACCCTGTCCACCACTTCTTCGATTTTTTCGCGCAGCAGATCCCGCTGACCGGCACGTTTTTCACCCCAGCCAATGGCTGAGAGCGCCAGTTCATTGAGAAGTTTTCGTACGGGATGCCCTCCCCGATTGAAAAAGTTTTTGTCACTCAGGGCGACTTTGAGAACGGGGATTTGCAGCCGACCAATCAGAGATTTCATAACCGGATGCAGCTGGCGGTCTTCAAGAATAAAGTCAAACAGCATAGCCACAAGATTGATGACATCGCTGTCTACCTGACCCAAATTCAGGGCCTTGCCGCTTTCCGGCTGCATCACCGGCTTCAGCTGGTCACTGAGCGCGACTACCTGTTCCGGGCCCCACTGACCGGAAGCTGCCTGGACCTCGCTCAAGCGAGCGATCAGACGATCCGTATCCATGTAAGCCCCACCGGACGGGACAGGACTGCTGCCACTATCACCACCCTGATGGAGCAGTGCGCTCAGTTCCGAGAACGTCGCATGGGAACCACCAACTCCGCTCTGATCACCGGCAACAGTAGCTTTTGGAGCGCTGGTATTCAAAGGCGGCACGCCTTTACTGGCAGAGCCCTGACCAGACCGGCTCTTACCTGCAGGAGGGCGCTTCATGTCCGGCATGACACCCTCGGCAATCAACGTCTGGTTGGCTTCCTGGTAAAAATCACCGAGGACATCGACCAACAAACGGTCAAATAACTTGAGTACCACGAGCTTGGCGCGGATATCAATGTCGAGGTCTGCGCAGGCTTCTGCCAGCCCGCCACAAATGACCTCCGGGCTAAGGGGCATCTGACTGTCCACAAGTTCGATCCGCGGAACAAGATGGCTGACCCGGATAGTCAGGAGGCGAACCTGGTCGGAATAGCGGGTGCGGAGCTTATTGATCAGATTATCGATAGCCACCTGCTGTTCCAGTTGAGAATGATCAACAAGACTCAGGGAGTCCTGATCAATCTCATCAAGTGCGCCGGAAGAGTAGCGGGGTTTGAATTTGCCAATGTCATTGAATGCCTGGCTGACATATTGCAGCACAGAAACAACCATTGCCTTTCGACGAAGGCGCAGCTCCCGCATGGCATCAAAATAGGCGGTCTGATCGATATTTGAACCAGCGCGATCTGCCAGCTCAAACAGGGCATCGTCCGCACGATCAAAGAAGTTGGCCAGCACACTTTTCAGGGAGTGCCCCGATGCGTCACGTAGACGAACCATTGCCGGCGGCAGGGAAAACCGCTTCAAGGCCTGTTGGCCCGAAAAACTGACAACGTTGTTATCGTGCGCCATTAAGCTGCTCCGGATCTGACTCGCGCGAAAGCATGATACTTTCCTGATTCCACATGATACGAGCTACCTGCGTCACCATGTGTCAGAAATTGTCACCTTTTGTGTAGATCAGACGCCCGTCACAGTTTAGCAGTTCCCTCTAAGTGTTTGGCGAATCGGGGCCTGGCCTATAGAATCCTCTCGGTATCCACGTTTCAACCTGACACCACCGGACCCATCACCATGATCCCTGCAGAACTTCTACGCCAGTCCCGAGTTGAAAATGTTGCCCAGAGCCTGCGCGAAGACATTGGCGACGGCGATATAACGGCAAAATTGATTCCCGCAGACAAGGCCGCGACGGGGTCGGTTATTACCAGAGAGCGAGCGACCATCGCCGGCTGTGAATGGGTCAACGAGGTATTCCGTCAGGTCGATCCAGCTGCGGAGCTCGACTGGCAGGTCCAGGATGGCGACAAGGTGTCAGAGGGCCAGGTACTGTTCCGCATGCAAGGGTCTGCCCGAAGCTTGCTGACCTCAGAGCGCGCAGCGTTGAACTGGCTGCAGTCACTTTCGGGCGTGGCGACAACCTGCGCCGATTACGCCGGAAAAGTTGCCCATACCGGGGTTCGTTTGCTGGACACCCGAAAGACCCTGCCCGGGCTGCGCCTTGCGCTTAAATACGCCGTAACCTGTGGTGGCTGCTATAACCACAGAATTGGCCTCTGGGACGCGTTCCTGATCAAGGAAAATCACATTTCCGCCTGCGGCTCCATTGCAGAGGCCGTCAAAGAGGCGCGCCGGATTGCTCCGGGCAGACCCATCGAAGTGGAGACGGAAAATCTGGATGAACTGGATCAGGCCCTGAACGCCGGCGCAGACATTATCATGCTGGACGAATTTTCACTGGAGGACATGCGTACCGCAGTGACGCTGACCAACGGCAGGGCAAAACTGGAAGCCTCTGGCGGCATCAACGCAGATACCCTGGTGCCGGTGGCGGAAACCGGAGTTGATTACATATCCATCGGTGCACTGACCAAGGACATTAAAGCGATCGACCTGTCCATGCGTCTGGATTAATCAGTCCCCGGACAGCAACTGGTCGATTTCCTGCAACTCCCGAATCAGTCTGCCGACCGACTGCTCACGGCCCCGGAAGTGCTCCTCAGCCATCGGGGCAATGCCTGAGACCGAAGGCAGAGGGTGATCATTCTCAATCATCACCTTCAAACGCTCCAAGAAGACAAACTGGAGCCACTGAGTGAATGCCAGCGTATCGATGCAAAAAGGTTTGGTGCTCTGAAAAGCCTCCTCCGGAGGAGGCTCCGTTTCCCACACGCCAAGCTGGCGAAGCTCGATTTCAATTCTTAGCAGACTGTCGGCTACCTGCCCTGTCTGCATACGGGAATCTGTCATAAAACGCTTTCTCTAGTCGATCAGTGGCTCGAGCTCTACCGCCTCACCGTGCAGCACCCTGAACAGGTCCTCGTACTGGCGAGTCAGGTTGTGCTTGGGCGCCATATGAATCAACGGCTGACGGCTCTGATGGGACTCCTTCATCTTCACGGAACTTGAAAGCCGCACTGGCAATACCGGAAGTCCCTCTTCGGTCAGCTCTTTCACCAATTGTCTGGGCAAGCTGGCTCGCGGCTGAAACTGGTTGGCGACAATACCTTCCACCACCAGGTCTTCATTGTGGTCTTCCTGAAGATCGCGAATTTCATTAAGGATGCTGTACAGAGCCTGCCGGGAAAAATCATCACAATCAAACGGGATCAGGCAACGCTGCGCCGCAATCAGAGCGGAACGGGTATAAAAATTCAGCGCCGGCGCGGTATCAATGTAAATGGCATCGAAAGATTCACCGAGCTTTTTCAGAGCCTCACGCAGCTTATAGATCTTGTGTTTGGCCTCCAGTTTGCGCTCAAGAAAGTCGAGCTCCGGGCTGGACGGCATCACAAACAGGTTATCGAAGGGAGAAGCATGCACAAACTCATCGGGACGACGGTTAAACACGGTGAAGGCCACGGTCTGCTCCAGCATATCCGCCACCGTATCCCGGAGCTCACTGGCTGGCTTGCCCAGCAAATAATGGGTGGAGTTGCCCTGGGGGTCCAGATCCACGACCAGCGTACGCTTTCCCCTCGCTGCGCTGATCGCCGCCAGGTTACAGGTAATACTGGATTTTCCTACACCACCTTTCTGATTGAATACAACCCGTCGCATATCGTCTCTCCATTGCACACTTTATAATTTTGGGGCCGAACTTCCGCTCACCAAGCCATTACGGTTTTAACAAACGGAATTGTCAGCCTTCGCTGAGCCTGGAGCGAATTCTCATCCAGTGTATCCAGAATTGCCAGCAAATCCCCGAGACGTCTAGGCGCTCGACGCATGATAAAACCGGCAACATCGTCACCCATCACCAGGCCACGCTGTTCGGCGCGAGCCATAAGGATTATCAAACGATCGTCGTCACGATATATACCCAATTGCAGTGTCAGGCCATGACTGAGCCGCGACACCAGGTCTGGCAGATGGAAAGGCAGTGCGCCAGGCACCTCGGAAAGGCTCACCATCAGTAAATTGCCGCGATCCTGAACACGGTTATACAGATGGAAAACAGCCTCCTCCCAGGCATCCCGACCCGCAACGCGATCAAGATCGTCCAGACAGATAATGTCCTGTTCCTCCAGCCCTGCCAAGGCCTCGGGGCCAAAAGGCTCCAGTTCGGAGATGCTGATACAGACCGCCGACTTGCCCTGGCTCTCGGCATAGTGGCAGGCGGCCTGAAGCAAGTGACTTTTGCCTGTGTCCGAATCGCCGCAAATCACCACCACGGGGATGCCTTCAGGCTGATCACATATCGCCCTCAGGCGCGAAGCCGCGCCAGTGTTGCGGTCACCGTGGAAGTTGTCAAAGCGGGCATCGTCACGAAGTTTGACTCCGAGAACCAGTTGCGAAGCACTCACGAGCGCTTGGCCCTCCATGCACGTATACCCCAGACCACGATATAGTGACCACCACTGAACACCGCCGACGTTGCTACCAGCAGGATACCCACCTCAAGTACCCAGGCCTGCATGGGTAAGCCGGCCAGCAGAACGATGATGGCAAGCACCACCAAAATCTGGATAAAAGTATTGAATTTGCCCGGGAGGCTGGGCTGCATATCAAACCGCCCGACGCCGTAATGGTATGCCAGGGCTCCTCCGACAATCAGCAGATCCCGGCCGAGGACCAGCAGGAACAACCATACCGGAAGTACAGCCGTGATCGTCAACATCAGATAGGCTGTAACCAGCAACGCCTTGTCTGCCAGAGGGTCCGCAACCGCACCAAATCTCGAACGCCAGTTGAAATGCCGGGCCAGAAACCCGTCGAAGGCATCAGTCACCGAAGCCACAAGAAAGATCAGCAGTGATAGCCGATAGTCTTTAGCAAGCAAAGTGGTTGCAAAGGGAGCTATCAGCAGGATCCGCAAAAGCGTCAGGGCGTTGGGAATCCAGCGCCAGCGTTCCAAACTCACAAGGCTCCCTCCGGTAATGGCTTACTGTCCGTCACCACTCCCGATGACGGAGGCGGGCTGCCAGCGATAATACAGAACCTGATACAGGGATTCGAACGCCTGCTCGGCTTCCTGTTCATCCACAGGCAAAGGCTGGTAAGAAAACATGGGCTGGCCACCGCTTTCCGTATCGGTATCGGTAGCGGAATCCGAAGCCGGTTCAGGGCTGCCTGACTCCGGGGTTGCCTCCTCAGATGCCACCGGCACGGGTGCGTCGTCCGGGGATGGCGTATCGTCAGGAGCCGAGAGCGCAACGCCTGGACTTTGCTGTGACTCCATGACGACGAAACGCGGGTCCAGCGCGATGTACTCCTTGAGCTGGTCCAGTTCACCGGAAAAAGCAACTCTCAGTGTCAGCTGTTCGCCTCTGACCCTTGAAGCACCAACGTTGACAACAGGGGTCAGTCCTTCAAGGATCTTGTTGATTCTGCCGTAATCCGCCAGGGATGTGACACCACGAAGCACGATATCCACCTGGGGCGACTCACCAACCTCACCGGCCGCCACCGCGAAACGATTCGCGTACAACTCGGCCCAGCGGTTTACAACTGCCTGGGCCAGTGCTTGCGGGGTGGCAGCGGTTACCGATTCCTCACCCGAATCCATCACCGTGCCATCAAACACCCAGCCGGCTCGCCACTGTCCGCCACTGCGGTTGACCCGAACCAGCGCCAAAGCATCGTGGTTAATGTCCTCGGACACGTCGCGAACCCGGTTGATGAACTGTCCCCAGATATCAGAGAGCAATTCCCGATCCCCGCTGAAGCCAGCAGGAGGCAGAGCGACAGGGAGCCCCCTGTCTCCGGCCGCCTGATTAAATGCCCGCTGCCAGGCATCAGTTGCGGAGTTGCCGCCAGAAGCCCCAGAACCTTGACGTTCCGTAATGAGAGAACGGGAACCGCGATCCTCGACAGCCACCCACGCCAGGGTCAAAGGACGATTGGCGCCCCAGACCGGCGCGTCAATGCTGGCCAGAGCACGGTTTACACCAACGGCGCCAAAGGCCATTCGCAACCGGCTCTCCCCTGAATCGCCGCGCAGAACCTGGTAGGACAACAGCAGCGATTCGGCGTCCGTCAGCACGGCTTCGACGCCGTCCTGCGCCAAAACATCGCGGGTACCTGAAACGCGGACAAACACTTTCGCGAGGCCGTCAGCGTAACCTTTCGCCAGCTGCCCCTGAGAAGCCCCCGCAATGGGAACCTCGACAGCATAGAGCCCGGAAACGGTTACGGCAGAGGCTGGGGCGCACAGGGCCGCCAGAAACAGCCCTAACAGAACAATCCGTGCGGCCGATCCTGACGTGAACGCTGACTTTGATCCTGATACTGACATGAAACACCCTGCAGTTCGCATGAATGGCGCATAGGATACACCATGCCCCAAGGTGTGAGTAGCAGGTGCAGGTTTCGGAAAAGCAATATTGACCACTCCCGGCCTTTTTTGTTGCCAGGCGTAAAAACGATACGGGGAATTACAGTTGGAGCCCCACACAGCACCTGTTAAAATCCGCCGCCTGACCCACTGGCCAACGGTTAAGTAAACCATGAGCGAACAGAAGCCCTCCCTGACCTACCGCGATGCGGGCGTTGATATCGACGCCGGCAATGAACTCGTAAGCCGCATCAAGAATACTGCCTCGCGCACTCGCCGCCCGGAAGTTCTCGGTGGCCTGGGCGGGTTTGGCGCCATGGTCTCAATTCCTGCCGGTTACAACGAGCCCATCCTGGTTTCCGGCACCGATGGCGTGGGTACCAAGTTACGTCTGGCCATGCAGCTACAGAAGCATGACAGCATCGGCATCGACCTGGTCGCCATGTGCGTGAACGATCTCATCGTTGGTGGTGCCGAGCCGCTGTTCTTCCTTGACTACTACGCCACCGGCAAGCTGAACGTGGAGATCGCAGCGCAGGTTGTGTCTGGTATCGGCGAGGGCTGTGAACAGGCCGGCTGCGCCCTGGTTGGCGGTGAGACAGCAGAAATGCCCGGCATGTATGAAGGCGACGACTATGATCTCGCAGGGTTCTGCGTCGGCGTTGCCGAACGCAGCGAAATCATTGACGGTAATCGTGTTCAATCTGGTGATGTATTGCTGGCGCTGGGCTCCTCGGGCCCACATTCCAACGGTTATTCGCTGATCCGCAAGATTCTGGACGTCAGCAATGCGGATCTGGACCAACCCATGGGTAACACCAATCTCGCAAACGCGCTGATGGCTCCGACCCGTATTTACGTCAAGAACCTGCTGCAGCTGATTCGCGAAGTGGACGTGCGAGCCATGTCCCATATTACTGGTGGCGGTCTGCCGGAGAATATCCCCCGGGTCCTGCCAAATGGCTCGGTCGCCGCAATCGACACCTCAAGCTGGGAATTGCCTCCGGTCTTCCAGTGGCTGAAGGAGGCTGGCGGCGTAGCCAACGAGGAAATGTACCGAACCTTCAACTGTGGCATTGGCATGATTGTCTGTGTTCCTGCGAATCAGAAAGAGCTGGCCCTGGATACCCTGAACGCCCTGGGTGAAAACGCCTGGCAGGTAGGCATTATCGAGAGCGCCGAAAATACCGACAATGATCCAGTGGTGCGCTACGCGCCGGGACTGCTCTCGGCATGAAGGCAGACCAGACCCCCCTGCCCCGTATTCTCGTACTCGCTTCCGGCAGTGGCACCAATCTGCAGGCGCTGATTGATGCCGGCCGGGAGCGGGATTTCCCGGGCGAAATTATTGCGGTTGGCTGCAACCGGCCAAATGCCTTTGCATTGGAACGGGCAAAACAGGCCAATATCGAAACCTTCGTCGTCGACCACACCAAATACGGCTCCCGGGAGGAGTTTGAGGGTGCACTGATGGCGGAGATTCGCCGGCAAAATCCGGACCTGCTGGTACTTGCGGGCTTTATGCGCATCCTTACGACCGATTTTGTTCGTGCGTTCCGCGGCAAAATGCTCAATGTTCATCCATCACTGCTGCCAAAATACACGGGGCTCAATACCCACCAGAGGGTTCTGGACGCCGGCGACACACTGCACGGTGTGTCCATACACTTTGTCACAGAAGAACTGGATGGCGGACCAGTCATTGCCCAGGCCGAGGTCAATGTTGCGCAGGATGACACCCCGGAAACCCTGGCGGAGAGGGTTCAGGAGAAGGAGCACATTCTCTACCCTATCGTCGTTCGCTGGTTCTGCGAAGGCCGCATTCAACTCGGCAATGATTGCGTGATGTTTGATGGCGAGCCTTTGGCAAATCCCTCGCGGCTTCCTGATAACTGATCCCCAGTCTGAATGGATTGTCATCCCCCGGCCTTCGTTAACCCGCTAAACTGTCGCCCTAAACGACGGCTTTGTGGGTTACCGGCGATGCAAGCGATCCAACACACTGCGAAGACTCTGGCCCGGGGCGTGGCACTGCTGTTGTGCCTCGGAGCTCTGGCGGCCCCCGCCACAACTTTCGCGGAAACAGAGACCACACTCACTCCATTCGAAGCCAGCTACACGGCATCGATGGAAAAGGGTATCTCCCTGAACGGCAGCGCGAAGCGCACACTCACACCCCAGGATAACGATGTCTGGCTTTACCGGACAGATGTGAGTTCGTTCATCGCCAATATCGACGAATCCCTTGAGCTTAAGTGGGAAAACAACCGAGTCGTTCCTTTGCGGTATCGTTACCGACTATCGGGTTTCCTGGTAAAGAACCGTGAGCAGTCGATTGATTTTGACTGGGACGCCGGAGTTGCTACGGGCAAATACCGTGGCAAGCCCTTCAGGCTGGAACTGCAGGAAGGCGCCCTGGACCCGCTCGGCTTCCAGCTGCAGCTACGCCACGACATCAGTGCCGGCAAACGGGATATGTCCTACCAGATTATCGACCGCGGCAGCTACGACAATGATCGTTTCGCTGTTATTGATGAGGAACCACTGAAAACATCCAGGGGCACCACAACAACCGTAAAGGCAGAAAAAGTGCGAGGCGAAGGGGCAAAGCGTCAAACACTTATGTGGTTTGCCCCGGATGAGGACTTCCTGCTGGTCCGGCTGCTGCAGGTAGAGCCCGACGGCAGCAAATATGAACTGAAGCTGAAACAGGCGGCCCGGGGCGATTAGACCGCCTGCCCCGACTCGGCCCAGACTGCCTTTACTTCATCAGCGATTATCCGCAAACCTTCGGCCACCCGGTCGTCATCCTGGGAATAGGTTACCCTCAGGCATTCATGCCGGTGCTTCCAGCCATCTTCGGGAAGGCCGGGGAAGAAGTAATGGCCGGAAACCACCAGCACTCCACGCGCCTTCAGACGCTGATACAGCTCAAGACTGGTAATTGGCAGATCCGGGAACCACAGCCACAGAAACATGGCACCTTCCGGCTTGTGGATGTACCACCGACAGCTGTCCTCACCCATGGCCTTCCGGAAGGTCGCTACGGCCTTCTCCATTTTCGCCTTGTAGAAGGGGCAAACAACATCCCTGCTCAGGGAAAGAATTTCACCAGAGCGAACCATTGGTTCCGCCAGCATCGCACCAAAGCTGCCTGTGGCCAGGTTCATAATGGCGTTGATGCCGGACAGCGCCTTGATGATGGGCTCCGCCGCAATCACGATGCCTGTTCGGGCCGCCGGCAAGCCCAGCTTGGACAGACTCAGACAAAGAATAATCTGCTCATTCCAGGTGGGCGTCGCATCGGCGAACAGCAGGCTGGGAAAGGGCGTGCCATAGGCACCGTCCACAATCAGCGGAACATCATGCTCTCGGGCCAGCCCCTCAAGGCGGGCCAGTTCCTCATCAGTGACCACATTGCCTGTCGGGTTGGTAGGCCGGGATACGCAAATGGCACCGGTCTCGCCAGTCACCTCAACGGCATCGAAGTCCACGCGGTACTTGAACTCGTGGGCATCGGTGAAGGAAATATCCGGCTGCACGGCATGGAACAGCCCGGGCTCAATACCTGCATCCGCGTATCCGATATACTCTGGCGCCAGTGGCAACAGGATGTGCTTGCGCTGCCCATTCCCGTAATCACCACCAAACATGTTGAAAAGCATGAAAAATGCTGCCTGACTGCCATTGGTCAGGGCAATGTTCTCCGGCTTAAGGTTCCAGTCATATTCCCGGTTCAGAAGCTCAACCAGTGACCCGATAAACTGCTTTTCACCCTGGGGAGGATCATAGATTCCTACCAGCCGGCGCACGTCGCTTTCACTGCGACTCATCTCTGCCAGAATTTCCTGAACGCGCTGCTGGATTTCCGGTATGTGTCCGGGGTTTCCACCACCCATCATGATCATATCGTCGCCAGACGCCATGGCATTACCCAAATCATCCATCAAGGAGGTAATACCGGAATCGGCAGTAAATTTGCGACCAAAGGCAGAGAGCTTCATGGTGTTAAATCCATCTTGTACTAGAAACGATAAAGCCGGGGCATTGGGGACAGTGTAGCCTGCCCCTGATAGCAGGCGTTACTCCGCCAGCGAGATCCCCAGATTGCTGAAACCGTCATTGGCGGCATCAGCCTGCAGTTTTTCAACAAACTGCTCTGTCGGGGTACGCTGGCGCTTGAGTGCCAGCAGGACGTCACGCTGAAAGGCCTTGTCTTCTTTCATTAGCGGATGTTGATCCAGCAATCGCACCAGCCCGTCTTCATCAAGGTCTTCGCCTTCGGACAACTCGATAAAATTCATGACGGTGGCAGTGGCCATCTGGGAGGCATCGGTTGCCCGGTGCTTGGTCGGGTTAAGACGGTTCAGCATTGCCTGCTCAAGCAGCTCGCAGAAGTCAAAGGCCGGATAGACGCCGTAAGCATCATAGGCATTCACATCCGGTGACAGGGCTTCCAGCTTCGCCAGTAACTGTGGAATCGTCGATTCGGCGACATCCTTTTGCAGCATATCCCAGCCCAGATCCAGCATCTGGCGCATTTTGGCACCGGTTTTAAGCCCGACCGCATCAGCAAACAGTGCGTAATTCGGGAACGAGCGCTCGGCAAGCGCCAGCAGGAAGGCGCATTCGCGCCATCCCTGCAGTTGCGAAACGGCTTTCAGAAACTGGTTGGCGTTCATGTCCGGGGCAGGGTCACGCCGGTCTGGCCGAGATACTTGCCGCCGCGATCCTTATAGCTGGTTTCACATACCTCGTCGGACTCGAAGAACAGCATCTGCGCCACACCTTCGTTGGCGTAGATCTTGGCCGGCAGGTTGGTGGTGTTGGAAAATTCCAACGTTACCTGACCTTCCCACTCCGGCTCCAGTGGAGTCACGTTGACGATGATGCCACAACGAGCGTAGGTGGATTTGCCGAGACAGATGGTCAGCGTACTGCGGGGGATCCGGAAATACTCGACGGTACGGGCCAGAGCAAATGAGTTCGGCGGAATAATGCAGACATCACCGGTGTAGTTGACGAAACTGTTTTCGTCGAAATTCTTCGGATCCACCGTGGCGGAATGCACGTTGGTGAAAATCTTGAACTCGTTGCTGCAGCGCACGTCGTAGCCGTAGCTTGAGGTGCCGTAGGAGATGACACGACCCTTTTCGGTTTCACGAACCTGACCGCTCTCGAACGGTTCGATCATGCCGTGCTGCTCGGCCATCCGGCGAATCCACTTATCGGACTTGATGCTCATGGGTGAAGTCTCGTTTCCACTGGAAAAATTGAGGCGTAGTTTACCTTTTCCCCGTGGGTCTGTCGAAGGCCCTGACCTCCCATATATCGGGGGCTGCGGTCACAAGGGAGAGTTGCCCGAAAACCGCTACAAGCACATCCATGTGCGCTTCTCTCCGGCCCTCCCTGGCCTCCGAGATTTTCGGGCAACTGTCCCTGCGTCCGCGATCAGACCCCTGAACACTCAGCCTCAAAAACTTACGAATCAGTGCTCAGTTACTGACACACTTGAGATGGAACCAGTCAGGTTACGCTCGCGCGTCGAGAGTTCAGCCCCCACCCTGCGGGCAATATCGCGATAACGACGCGCCACTTCCGAATCCGGCTCCGCCACCACCGAAGGCTTGCCTCCGTCGGTCTGTTCGCGAATGGTCATGTGCAGGGGCAGCTGACCCAGCAGGGTCGTATCGTATTCTTCGGCAATTCGCTCGCCGCCGCCATGGCCAAACAACGGTTCTTCGTGGCCGCAGTTGCTGCAGATATGGACGCTCATGTTTTCGACCACGCCCAGAACCGGGATATCAACCTTACGGAACATTTCGATGCCCTTTTTGCCATCCAGAAGCGCGATGTCCTGCGGCGTGGTGACAATGACGGCCCCGGTGACGGGGACTTTCTGGGCCAGTGTGAGCTGGATATCGCCGGTGCCCGGCGGCATGTCGACGATCAGATAGTCGAGCTCGTTCCAGAGGGTCTGCTGGAGCAGCTGCATAACGGCACCACTGACCATCGGGCCGCGCCAGACCATGGGAGTTTTATCAGTGACCACGAAGGCCATGGAGTTGGCCTGCAGGCCATGGGCATCCATGGGCACGAAGTATTTGTTCTCACGAGTGTCAGGCCGCTTACCTTCGGGTACGCCCAGCATCATGCCGATGCTCGGGCCATAGATGTCGGCATCGAGAATGCCGACGCGGGCACCCTCAGCCTGGAGAGCGAGGGCAAGGTTGACGGCGGTAGTGGATTTGCCAACGCCACCCTTGCCAGAGGCCACCGCGATGATGTTTTTCACACCGGGAACGGAAGGCAGATCTTTCTGTACTTTATACGAGTGAATCTTCTGACCAACGTGCACCTGGGCACTCTCGACGCCGTCGACATTCTCCAGAGCAACGGAAACCAGTTGCTTCAGCGCGCCTGCGATGCCTTTGGATGGGTATGGCAACTCGACCATCAGGGTTACGTTACCCGCATCATCGGCGCTCAGAGACTTCACAGCATCCAGCTCATAAAGGTCCTTCTGAAGGTAAGGATCGCGATATTCACGAACCGCTGTTTGCAGGGCCTGTTCTGAAATCTGTGTCATCGGCTTCTCCGGAATAAGCTCATACTTGTTTTTAAGCATGAAAACAGGTGATTCGGGTGAAAATTATCTGCTCGGAAGGTATCATCTGTGCCCGTTTCTGGCCATATGGGGTCTCCGTCTGGAGCATATACGCCAGGACTTGTAATCGGGACGCCCATTACTCTGTTTCAAGCCAATCCTTATTGACTGAAAGGTTCGGACACACCATGACGCAAGCGAGTTCAAAGCAACAGCGCGATATTCTGGTCACCAGCGCCCTTCCCTATGCCAACGGCCCCATCCATCTGGGTCATTTGCTGGAATACATTCAGACCGACATCTGGGTGCGCTATCAGAACATGCGTGGCCAGAACTGCTATTACGTTTGCGCCGATGATGCCCACGGCACCGCTATTATGCTTCGTGCCGAGCGGGAAGGCATCACTTCCGAACAGCTTATCGATCGTATCCGCGAGGAGCATCAGCAGGATTTTGCCGGTTTCCATATCCGCTTCAATAATTACTACACCACCCACTCGGAAGAAAACCGTCAGTTCTCCGAGTACATCTACCGTCAGTTGCAGGAAAACGGGCACATTGCCACGCGCAAGATCACCCAGTCCTTCGACCCGGAAAAGAACATGTTCCTGGCGGACCGCTTTATCAAGGGCACCTGCCCGAAGTGTAAGACCGAGGACCAGTACGGTGATAACTGTGAAGCCTGCGGTGCGACTTACACCCCGGCGGAACTGATAAACCCGCGCTCGGCGGTGTCGGGCGCCACACCGATAGAGAAAGAATCGGAGCATTACTTCTTCAAGCTGCCCGATTTCGCGGATTTCCTGGCCAACTGGACTCGCAGCGGCACCCTGCAGCCACAGGTTGCCAACAAGCTGGCCGAGTGGCTGGACGCCGGTCTGCAGGAGTGGGATATCAGCCGCGACGCACCCTACTTTGGCTTTGAGATTCCGGATGCGCCCGGCAAGTACTTCTACGTCTGGCTGGACGCACCCATTGGCTACCTGGCCAGCTTCAAGAACCTCTGTAACCGCGAGGGCATCGATTTCGAACATTTCTGGAAAGCCGACTCCACCGCCGAGGTGTATCATTTCATCGGCAAGGACATCATCAATTTCCACGCCCTGTTCTGGCCGTCCATGCTGCATGATGCCGGCTTCCGGACGCCTACTGCAGTCTGGGCCCACGGTTTTGTGACCGTGAACGGCAAGAAAATGTCCAAGTCCCGCGGCACCTTTATTATGGCCCGCACCTACCTGGACCACCTGAACCCAGAATATCTGCGCTACTACTTCGCCGCCAAGCTCACCGGCGGCGTGGACGACATGGACCTGAACCTCGACGACTTTGCCGCCCGGGTAAACTCGGATCTGGTAGGCAAGGTAGTCAATATCGCCAGCCGCAGTGCGGGCTTTATCACCAAGCGATTTGACGGCCAGCTGGGACAGGTCACTGAACATGACAAGCTCAAGGAATTCGTTGATGCCGGCAAGGAGATCGAGGAGTTCTACGAGACCCGCGAATTCGGCCGCGCGATGCGACGGATCATGGAGCTGGCAGATATCGCCAACCAGTACGTCAATGACGAGCAGCCCTGGGTAATCGCCAAGCAGGAAGATCAGGACGAGAATCTGCAAGCCATCTGCACCAACGCGATCAATATGTTCCACCTGCTGATGACTTACCTGACACCGGTATTGCCAAAGACCGCTGAGGCATCTGAGGCATTCCTGAATGCCAGCCTGGACTGGAACAATCGTGCCCAGCGCCTCGAGAACCACGGCATCAACAAGTTCAAGCCGCTGATGAGCCGGGTAGACATGGCCCAGATCGAGAAGATGCTGGACGCCTCCAAAGAGGAGGAGCTACCCGCAGCGACTGGCCAGCCGGCAGAGGCGGCCAACCTGGAACCGGTGGCTGATGAGATAGAATTCAGCGATTTCGCGAAAACAGACCTCCGGGTCGCTAAAATTATCAAAGCGGAACATGTCGAAGGCGCCGACAAGCTTCTTCGCCTTACACTTGATATAGGGCATGGCGAACGTAACGTGTTTGCTGGTATCAAGTCAGCCTACAAGCCGGAAGATCTGGAAGGTCGCCTCACCGTGATGGTCGCCAACCTGAAACCCCGGAAGATGAAATTCGGTATGTCGGAAGGCATGGTTCTGGCGGCAGGCCCGGGGGGCAAAGAGATCTTTATCCTGTCTCCAGACTCCGGCGCCACGCCCGGCATGCGAATCATGTAACCCGTGAGCGAGGCAGAGCAGCTCCGATGACAGAGTATTTGCTGATACTGGTCAGTACGATCCTGGTCAACAACTTCGTGTTGGTTCAGTTCCTGGGCCTGTGCCCCTTTATGGGCGTGTCCGGGAAGCTGGAAACCGCCATGGGCATGTCCCTGGCGACCACCTTTGTGCTGACGCTGTCTTCGGTCTGCAGTTATCTGGCTTACACCTATCTGCTGGCCCCCCTGGATCTGGCATTCCTGAAGACCATCACATTCATTCTGGTCATTGCCGTGGTCGTCCAGTTCACGGAAATGGTGGTCCGCAAAACAAGCCCCCTGCTCTATCGGGTGCTGGGAATATTCCTGCCCCTGATCACAACGAACTGCGCTGTGCTTGGCGTCGCACTTCTTAACCTGAACAAAAACAATAACTTCGTTGAATCTGTACTCTACGGTTTCGGTGCCGCTGCCGGCTTCTCGCTGGTACTGGTGCTGTTCGCTGCGATGCGCGAACGCATTGCCGTGGCCGACGTCCCGGTCTCTTTCCGCGGCGCAGCCATTGGTATGGTAACCGCAGGGTTGATGTCACTGGCGTTTCTGGGCTTTACCGGCCTGGTCAGCGTTTAACGGAGGCGCGCTTTTATGTGGACAGGCATTATTATCGCCGTTCTGGTCATGCTGGCCCTTGCCCTGGTCTTCGGCGGATTGCTGGGCTTTGCGTCGGAACGGTTCAAAGTCGAAGGCAACCCGCTGGCGGACCAGATTGACGCGTTGCTGCCGCAAACCCAGTGCGGCCAGTGTGGTTTTCCCGGCTGTCGGCCCTACGCCGAATCTATCGCCGAGGGCGGCCCTATCAATAAGTGCCCACCGGGTGGTGAGTCCACTATCAAGGCGCTGGCGGATCTGCTTGATATCGAACCCCAGCCGCTGGATGCAGAGCATGGCGTCGAGCAGGCCAAGCGGGTCGCGGTGATCCGGGAGGATGAGTGCATCGGCTGCACCAAATGTATTCAGGCATGCCCGGTTGACGCAATCCTTGGCGCGGCCAAGCACATGCACACAGTTATTGAAAGCGAGTGCACCGGATGTGACCTCTGCGTTGAGCCCTGCCCCGTCGACTGCATTGACATGGTAACGGTTGAGCCCGACATCCGTACCTGGACCTGGACGCCACCAGAACCCGGCATTATCGCCACCGACCGTCAGGGAGCCAGCGCCTGATGAGTCAATTGTGGGATTTTGCCGGCGGTGTCCATCCGGCCGAGAACAAGCATCAATCTACAGCCCGCCCGATTCGCACTGCCGGCATCCCGGATCATCTGGTGCTGCCATTGCAGCAGCACATCGGTGAACCGGCCGAAGCAATTGTCACCGCCGGTGACCGGGTGCTCAAAGGCCAGAAGATAGCCGACGTAACCAATGGCATGGGTGTGCCTGTCCACGCCCCCACCTCCGGCATCATCGAAAACATTACCGACTTACCGGTCCCACACCCGTCAGGCATGAATGACCGGTGTATTACCCTGAGGCCGGATGGCGAGGACCAGTGGCTACCACTCAACCCCGTCAGCGACTACCGCAAACTGGATCGGGACGAGGTGCTGGCCATCATCCGGGATTCGGGTTTATCCGGGATGGGCGGCGCCGGCTTTCCAACCAACATCAAGTTGCGCCCGCCCCGGGATCGCAAGGTCAGCACCCTGATCCTCAATGGTGCCGAGTGCGAGCCCTACATCACTGCCGATGACATGACCATGCGGGAGAAGGCAGAGGAAGTTGTGGCCGGCCTCAAGGTAATGGCCTGGATTCTGCGCCCCGAGCGCTGCGTAATAGCTATTGAAGACAACAAGCCTGAAGCCGCAGAAGCCATGCGCGTGGCCACCGAAGGCACACAGATCCAGCTGGCGATTATTCCAACCAAATACCCTTCCGGGGGTGAAAAACAGCTCATTCAGATCCTTACCGGGATGGAAGTGCCCAGCGGTGGTATTCCTGCGGACATTGGCGTGATGTGCCAGAACATCGGGACGGCCGTTGCCGTCTCCCAGGCTGTCTTTGAGGGCAAGCCGCTGATTTCCCGGATTGTCACAGTTACAGGTGAAGCCGTTAGGGAGCCCGGGAATTTCGAGGTCCTGATCGGTACCCCGATCGAGTACCTGCTGGAGAAGGCCGGGCTTCAGGCTGACAAGGCAAATCGACTGGTACTGGGCGGCCCCATGATGGGCTATACCCTCAAGACGACTGCAGTTCCTGTCATCAAGACCAGCAACTGCTTGATCGCTGCCACGGCCAGCGAGCTGCCCGCACCACCACCTGAGCAGCCCTGCATTCGCTGTGGCGAGTGCGCTGAGGTTTGCCCCATGGAACTGCTGCCCCAGCAGCTTTTCTGGCATTCCAAAGCCTCGGAGTTTGAAAAAGCGGAACACCTGAACCTGTTTGATTGCATCGAATGCGGCGCCTGTTCTTACGTCTGCCCCAGTTCGATTCCACTGGTGCAATACTACCGCTACGCCAAAGGTGAAATTCAGGTTCAGAAAGCCGAGCAGCTGAAATCTGACCGGGCCAGGGAACGCTTTGAAGCCCGCCAGGCTCGCCTTGAACGGGAGCAGCAAGAAAAAGAACAGCGCCGCAAGGACAGGGCTAAAGCCGCGGCTGAGGCCCAGTCGAAGAAGAAGGCGGAAGCCGAGAAAGCCGCCACAGAGGGCGATGCGACTGACGAGCGAGCGAGCAAGGCCGCGCTGGTTGAGCAGGCCCTTGCCCGCAAAAAGTCCAAAGTGGACGCTACGAAGGCAGAAACCGCAGAACCGGTCCGCGAAAAACCCGACATCGAGACTCTGGAAAAGCAGCTCCAGCAGGCGCAGTCCAAACTCGAAACCATGCAAGGGATGCTGGACGACGCCAAAACGCAGCAGGCCGATAATGTGGACAAACTGGAACGGGCGGTCGCCAAGAACCATGACAGAGTAAAGCGAGCGGAAGATGCCTTGACGGATGCCCGTAACCAGCAGGCAAACCAGACCGAATCCCAGTCAACCGAATAACCCAATTCAGGCCCGACATTCATGGCATTTGTTCAACAGTCGTCACCCCATGCCCACAATGCCCGCCCCACCTCGCGGGTCATGCTCTGGGTGGTCATTGCCGCATTACCGGGTCTGCTGGCTCAGACACTGTTCTTCGGCTGGGGCAACCTGATCAATGTGGTCTGGTGCATTGCGGTGGCGCTGGCCTCGGAAGCGGCCATCCTGGGGCTGCGAAAAAAACCGGTGGCGTTCTTTCTCAAGGACAACACGGCTGCGGTTACCGGCCTCCTGCTCGGCCTTTCCCTGCCCCAATTCGCGCCTCTATGGGTATCCGCCATCGCCGTGATTTCTGCCATTGTCGTTGCCAAGCAACTCTACGGCGGTCTCGGCTCCAACCCGTTTAATCCGGCGATGGTAGGCTATGCCCTGGTGCTCATTTCCTTCCCGGTTGCCATGACCACCAACTGGGCTGAGCCGGCCCTGCTCTGGAAGAACGCACCGGGATTTGGCGAAACCCTCACGACCATTGCTTCCGCCAAGCAAACCGCGGTGGATGCCTGGACCATGGCCACTCCACTGGATGAGTATAAGCACAAAATTGCCAGACACACGGCCGAGGAAGTGCTCAGGCATCCCACCTTCGGCAATGGCATTGCCCGGGGTTGGGAATGGGTCAGTGCGGCATTTCTCGCCGGAGGACTGCTCCTGTTATTCCTCAGGATCATCACATGGCACATTCCGGCAGGTTTTCTGGCCGGGCTCACCATCATGAGTCTGGCTTTCGGTAACAATGCAGATCAATATGCGCCGGTATCGCTTCACCTCCTGGCCGGTGGCACCATGCTCGGAGCCTTCTTTATTGCCACCGATCCGGTTTCCGCTGCGACCAGTCACCAGGGCAAACTGATCTACGGTGCGGGCATCGGAATCCTCATCTATCTGATCCGGACCTGGGGCAACTATCCGGACGCAGTCGCTTTCAGTGTTCTGCTAATGAACTTTGCAGTGCCATTCATTGATCACTACACACCACCCAGAACCTATGGCCATCACAAGGCACGCCGGGGTATAACGGGCAGGAATCAAGGGTAAACTATGGCAGCACTTGCACAGTCAATCCGTCGCAGCGCCATTGGTCTTGGTCTGTTTGCCGTGATCACCGGGGGTACCATTGCCGTTACCCAGGCCTTCACCGAGCAGCGGATCCAGGAACAGGCAGCCCGGGCCGAGGCCAAGGCTCTGTTCGAGATCATTCCCGAAAGTGCCCACGACAACGATCTGCTGAAGGACACGGTTCAGCTTCCTGACAGCGACCGACTTGCAACCGAGGGGCCGCTGACCGTCTGGGTTGCCCGCCGCAGTGGCCAGCCGACCGGTATGATCATCCCCGTTATTGCTCCCGACGGCTATTCCGGGAGTATCCGGCTACTCGTCGGGGTAGACATGCAGGGTAAAATTCTGGGAGTACGGGTAACCAGTCACAAGGAAACCCCGGGACTGGGAGATCGCATCGAAACCAAGAAGTCAGACTGGATCCTGAGCTTTGTCGGGCGTTCACTGGGCAATCCTCCGAATCGGGAGTGGAACGTCAAGAAAAACGGAGGGGAGTTCGACCAGTTTACCGGAGCCACAATCACGCCCCGGGCGGTTGTCAAAGCAGTGCACAAGGCCCTGATTTACTTCCGCAAGAACCGACAGGCTATCCGCGAGCGTCTCAACGAAGCCCCACAACCTAGAGACAAGGCACTTTCTCCGGAATCCATTGCCGGTGAATCGACCAGTTCGGAGCATTCATAATCATGGCCACCAAAACCTCAAAAGAAATAATACGTGACGGGTTGTGGAGCAATAACCCGGCCCTGGTTCAGGTACTCGGGCTTTGCCCTCTCCTCGCAGTTACCAGCACCGTCGTTAACGCTGTTGGTCTTGGCCTGGCGACACTGATGGTTCTCATGGGCTCGAATCTTGCCGTGTCGCTGATCCGGAATTTCGTCAGCGAATCCGTTCGGCTGCCCGCTTTCGTGATGATCATCGCGTCGTTCGTCACCTGCGCCGAATTACTGATGCAGGCTTTCACCTATGAGCTGTACCAGATTCTCGGCATTTTTATCCCGCTCATCGTGACCAACTGCGCCATCCTCGGACGTGCCGATGCATTTGCCTCACGAAATGCACCAGGGCCCGCGTTGCTTGACGGTGCCATGATGGGACTGGGCTTCCTGTTGGTTCTCATCGTGCTGGGTGGCATGCGTGAGCTCATCGGCCAGGGCACCCTGTTCGTGGACATGAACCTTCTGCTTGGCCCCATGGCCGCTGACTGGGTTGTCAGCCCCTTCGAAAACTATCCGGACATGCTGTTCATGGTTCTGCCACCCGGCGCCTTTATTGGGCTTGGCTTGCTCATTGCGCTCAAGAACAGTATCGACAATCACCTGGCAGAACGGAAAAAAGCCGTCGAACAGTCGCCCGTTACACCTGGCAACAAGCGGGTGCGCGTGACTGGTCACGTTTCCTGACTCGCAGGCAAGGTAGCTTTAAAAGCCAATGAACAAGCTAAAACGAATCGAAATCTTCAGCCGGCTGCGGGATGCAAACCCTAACCCCACAACCGAGCTGAACTACTCCACAGCGTTCGAGTTGCTCATCGCGGTCATACTTTCCGCCCAGGCCACGGACGTAGGCGTCAACAAGGCTACGGACAAACTCTTTCCCGTGGCCAATACACCAGATGCCATTCTGGCACTCGGTGTAGACGGGCTGAAGGAATACATCAAAACCATCGGCCTGTTTAACAGCAAGGCAGAGAACGTGATCAAGACCTGCCGTATTCTCATTGAGAAACATGGCAGCCAGATACCCGAAAAACGGGAAGAACTTGAGGCACTGCCCGGTGTCGGGCGGAAAACAGCAAATGTGGTCCTGAACACTGCTTTTGGCCATATGGCGATGGCCGTTGACACCCACATTTTCCGTGTTTCAAACAGGACCGGAATAGCGCCTGGAAAGAACGTTCTGGAAGTGGAAGACCGACTGATGCGACTGGTACCCAAAGAATTCCTGCTGGACGCCCATCACTGGCTGATCCTCCACGGTCGATATACCTGCACCGCCCGCAAACCGAAATGCGGTGCGTGCATCATTGAGGACCTGTGTGAATTCAAACAAAAGCGGGATTATCTGTAGTCTTCGTTGCTGAAAGGGCAGCACTCTCTGACTTCCAATGCAGAAAAGCCGGCGATAAAACGCCGGCTTTTCTGGCTGCGGAGCCCGAGAACTATCTCTGGCCCAGCATCTTCTCTTTCAGGTCCTCCTGGGCTGGCTTGTCGGAGAGCCAGATGCCGAACAAAGCCTTCTTGAATGCCAGGTCACCAACGGTGTCCTTGAGGTCACCGTTCTTCAGCACCTTCACACCTACGCCTGGCAGATACACAAGATCAAAAACGTCGCCTTCCTTGATCTCGGCCTTGAAAACATTCATGAACTGATCAACATCGTCCTGAATCGCAGCCATGTTACCGTTGGTGGACGCCTCAAAACCCTCCAGGGTGGCTTCGCTCATGCGGTCACTGGTGATCATGCCGGAGATGATATGCAGAGTAATGGCCTGTGGTTCATCCGCATTGATTACTGCCTCCCCGTCATCAATCGTTTCTGGCACATAGAGGCCACCCACGTACAGATCCATAAACCATTTTGACCGAGTACCAGCGCCATTGAGCTTGAGCTCGGTGTCCATCGCAGAATAGGATTCGGGAACATTCACGCCTTCTACAGTCAGCGCAGAGACCGGCGCAGACAGTGCCGCCGCCATAGCCAGAGAGGCAAAACAGGTTGAGAGAGCCTTCTTCATAGTCCTTTCCTTTTCGATCATTATTATTTATGTGTTTCATTCGTCACCGGGCTTCGACACCCTTATCCCCGCCCGGTCGAGGCATTCTAACAACGACGAGGGAGTGGCCGGCGCAACCTGGTTCTCATTTGCAGAGATACTGAAACAGAAAAGCCGGCGAAGTTGCTTCGCCGGCTTTTCGATCGGAAAGGTAATAAAAGCGTTACTTGAACAGCAGGTTTCCGGACAGCCCTTCTTTCTCCAGAATTTCCCGCAGGCGACGCAGGGCCTCTACCTGGATCTGACGGACACGCTCACGGGTCAGGCCGATTTCCTGGCCTACCTCTTCCAGCGTACTGACCGGATAACCCCTCAGGCCAAAGCGACGGGACAACACCTCTTGCTGCTTTTCGCTGAGTTGGTCAATCCACTTTTCAAGGCAGGAACACATGTTGTTGTCCTGCAACAGATCGGCAGGATCTGACGCTCCTTCATCCGCCACCGTGTCCAGCAGAGATTTCTCACCACCGGTACCGATCGGGGTATCCATGGAGGCAACACGTTCATTGAGGCCAAGCATGCGTTTTACATCCGCAACAGGCTTGTCCACCATACGCGCGATTTCTTCGGCCGAGGGCTCATGATCCAGCTTCTGGGTCAGCTCTCGGGCGGCGCGAAGATACAGGTTCAGTTCCTTCACTACATGAATCGGTAGCCGGATAGTCCGCGTTTGATTCATGATCGCGCGTTCAATGGTCTGACGAATCCACCAGGTCGCGTAGGTTGAAAAACGGAACCCACGCTCGGGATCAAACTTCTCAACTGCACGAATAAGGCCCAGGTTGCCTTCCTCAATCAGGTCCAGAAGGGTCAGCCCCCGATTGACATAGCGTCTTGCAATCTTGACCACCAGACGCAGATTACTTTCAATCATGCGCTTGCGTCCGGATTCCTCGCCCTTACGAGCCAGACGAGCGAAATAAACCTCTTCTTCCGGTGTCAGAAGCGGCGAAAAACCGATTTCGTTGAGATAAAGCTGTGTGGCGTCCAGCTGTTTCTGGCTTGTAAAATAACGCCCCTGGGTAGGAATACCTTCTTCCGATTCGGCTGCTTCACCGGTTGAAGTCTTTTCAACCTTGTCTTCAGCCAGTATTTGAGTCTCAGACTCTTCCACATCCTCGACACGATCGATAATGATCTCTTCTTGCTCTGCTGACATCTGTCTTGCCCCGCCTCTCAATAATCCTGGATTTTGTCCGTTACTTCTTGTTATTTCGGACATTCTTCGTACTCGTACTTTTTTTCTTCAGGACATTTGCTGTTTGGCCGGTTACTCCCGTAACCGTTTTTGTTTTTTTAACGCGGTGTGTCTGTCAGTGCCGGTTTGTGAGGGGTAACAGCATCCAGGCTGCTTCTTCGCTAGCGCGGTGGCAGGTAATGGGCGGGATTAACCGGGTTGCCGTTTTTTCGAATCTCAAAATGCAACACGGGTCGTTCAGCGCCACTGCTACCGAGCTCTGCAATCACCTGACCGGCTTTCACGTCCTCCCCTTCCTGCACCAGAATCTTCCGGTTGTGGGCATAAGCACTCAAATAGTGCTCGTTATGATTCACGATAACCAGGTTGCCATAGCCTAACAACCCATTGCCGGCGTACACCACATTCCCGCTGGCGGCTGCTCTCACAGCATCCCCGGCTTTTCCGGCAATATCAACACCTTTATTGACTTTTCCGGATGTTGAATATCCAGCAATTACGGTGCCAACGTGAGGCCAGCGCCAGTTAACCCGGGCCACCGTCTGGGTCTGGGATACCAGTGGCGTATCTTTTTTCGGGGTCCGGGTGACAGACGGCCTTGAGGCGGATGTCGGGGTTGGTACTGGCGGATCGACCCTGGTCGAGCGGGTAGGCGCAGAAGCACTGCCTCCCGACGCACGGGTCTGACGGCTGGATGTGACGGTGCCACGACGATCCAGACGCAGCACCTGTCCGACCTTCAGGGTCCAGGGAGGACCAATACCATTGGCGCTGCCAAGTTCGCGATAGTCCCGACCATAACGCCAGGCGATGCTATAGAGGGTTTCCCCGGACTGAACAACGTGACGCCCCCAGTACACTGGCGGATTGTAAAGGTCGTCCTGATAAAGGGCGGGGGTGTTGCAACCTGTTAACAGCAAGGTGCCCAACAGTACTGCAGCCAGGGAAAACCTGGCGCACAAGGCTTTCACCGCACGAGGTGAAGCGTGGGCACCGGAGGGGAACCGCGGGAAGGCCGCCAGGGCGGCATTGAATGACCCACGCAAAAATATCACAGGAATAAAAACGACCCAGTTATGAATAATCTGTATAAAGCGTAGTGCATGCCGAAGCACTTTCTAAGCTTTTAAAAGTAACTTCTTAATATATTGCATAATTTCTTTTGTATTCCAAGTTACTTCCTCGCGCCCCCTGTTACCTGTAGAAACACTTTTTTTGTGCGCCAGGTAACACTTTTACATCTTACGATTCGCCAGCGGTGTTCATCGCACCTTTCTGATACCGACTGCCGATCCACTCAACCAGCAACACCACGCCAAAACCAACCATCGCCATGACAATGGCAACGATGATCCGGGGATCCTGACCGGTTAAATCCGCAAAGGTGTATGGGCTGATACTCATTTCGTTTAACGGCACCTGTTCGCCGGACCTGTTTATCCGCCAGCTCAGGACCTCTTTCCAGGGCCAAACCTTGTTGAGGGCCCCGATCATGAACCCTGTGAGAACGGCCAGCACCAGATCATGAAAATGGTGAAACGCCCAGGTGATCAATCGTGCGATGGACAGCAGACCAACGATGCACCCTGCCATGAAAACCAGTAGGATGCCCACGTCCACGGACTTGATGGCGGTGAGTACAGGGGCATACATGCCAATGATGACAAGGATAAAACTGCCCGAAATTCCGGGCAGGATCATGGCGCAGATTGCCAGGGCACCTGCGCCGAAAAAAGTCGCGCTGGTGGGCGCAATCTCTCCGGCAGGCAGTGTTGTGATCCACCACGCCAATACAATGCCCGCGATCAGTGGAACCGCCAGAGAAACACGGTAATGCTTAACCTGCCGGCCAACGTGCCAGACAGATGCCACAATAAGACCGAAGAAAAAACTCCAGATAAGGATAGGGTGTTGCACCAGCGCATAACTGATGGCCGATGCCAGCGTAGCAACACTGGTCAGGACCCCTGCCAGAAGGCAAACCAGAAACGTACCATCCGTGGCCTGCCAGAACTCTTTCACCCGCCCCCGGACCAGTTCACGGAAGAAAGCGACAGGAACCTCATTGATTGCCTCAAGCAAACGGAAATAGATGCCGGTAATAAAGGCTATGGTGCCACCGGAAACTCCGGGAACAATATCCGCAGCGCCCATGGCCATGCCACGGACAAAAACTGCCGCAGGATGATGCGGACGACTGACTTCTGCACGGCCTTCCGGCAAGCGGTTCTCCTCAGTAATCAACGGATCACTCCGCCCAGCAAGGGCACAAAATGCACAGGTTCCAACTCTTTGTGATCGAACCGGTCCCCTCTGCGAATGACTTCCACCAGGGTCTGGTTTTCTTCTCCGACCGGAGCAATCAGAACGCCACCATCCCGCAACTGCGCCAGCAGTTCCCTGGGCACTTCAACAGGCGCCGCAGTGACGATGATTCCATCGAAAGGGCCACGGTCAGGCCAACCCATTCCGCCATCCGCATGTTTCAGCAAGACATTGCGGGCATTAAGCTGGCGCAGGCGGTCCCTGGCCCGATCCTGCAGGGGCCTGATCCGCTCAACACTGTATATCTGGTCAAAAAGGCGTGACAGGACCGCTGTCTGATAACCGGACCCGGTGCCAAGCTCAAGCACACGGGAAGGCCCATGAGCTAGCATGAGCTCCGTCATGCGGGCAACGATATAGGGCTGTGACAAGGTCTGACCGTAACCGATGGGCAACGAGGTATCTTCATAGGCCCGATGGGAAAGCGCCTCGTCGAGAAAAATGTGTCTGGGAACCTCGCCAACGACCTCCAGTACCCGTTCGGATTCGATTCCGGCTTCCTTGAGGCGCTGAACCAGGCGCATTCTGGTACGCCTGGAGGTCATACCGATACCCTGGAGCTCTGCGCTCATGAAGTCGCCTCGCCGTTATCCGGCAGGGCATCCGCCCATGCACGCAGGGGGACAAGAGCCTCGTGACGGGTCATGTCGATGTGAACCGGCGTTATCGAAACATAACCTTCGCGCACTGCATGAAAGTCGGTTCCGGGGCCGGCATCGCCGCCCTCACCGGCCGCACCGATCCAGTACCGCTCCTTACCCCGGGGGCAGGTCATGGGCACAGCACCCTCTGCCCGCTCCCGGTGACCCAGGCGAGTGACACGAAAACCTGCCAGCTTTTCC
Source organism: Marinobacter sediminum (assembly GCF_023657445.1). Lineage (NCBI taxonomy): Bacteria > Pseudomonadati > Pseudomonadota > Gammaproteobacteria > Pseudomonadales > Marinobacteraceae > Marinobacter > Marinobacter sediminum. The sequence continues at coordinate 1,769,203 of NZ_JAGTWY010000001.1, forward strand.
CAGGGAACATCCGGTACGTTCACATTGAGAATGGAACGGGGGCCAAGTACCAGCGGCCGTTCGTTCTCAAGGAGCATTCGAACGACGCGGGCCGCGGTTTCATAATGGAAATGGCCATCGTTGACGAGAGATACCGCAATAGCGGGAAGGCCAAGATGACGGCCCTCAGTCGCGGCAGCGACCGTTCCGGAATATATGATGTCGTCGCCAAGGTTAGCGTGCGTGTTGATTCCGGAGACCACCCGATCGAAAGGCTCTTCGAACAGGCCATTGACGGCAAGATGCACGCAGTCTGTCGGTGTCCCGTCTATGGAGCGAAATCCGTTAGGATGCCGTTCCACCGTTAAGGGACGATTCAGTGTCAGGGAATTGCTTGCCCCGCTGTGGTCACGATCCGGGGCGACCACTTCCAGATCGCCCAACCCCTCAAGTCCTTCGTAAAGGGCTATCAACCCCGGCGAATGGACACCGTCATCATTGGACAACAGAATACGCACAATGCTCTCCGCTAACCTTATCGATTGTTATGTTGGCCGAGGCTCATGTCCTCAAGCTCAAAAATATCACTCAGAATAGTGGTGGCGTACTGGCCCGGCGCCAGGAAAAATTCCAATGTCAGGCTGCCATCATTATGCCAGTCCCAAACCAGTTCGCCGGGCCTGACTACCAGTGGTCGCCGTTCCGGCTTCATGCGCGTTGTCGAAAACAGTTGAAGGAGCTCTGGCGCCCCGTCGACAACACCCGACTCCAGTTCTGCCTGAACGCCGCCCGCACTGGTGCCACCATCACCCCAGAGTGGGCCTGTTACCAACGATTCGTTGCCTGGAAGACCCGGCTCACCGTCGAGAGGCGTAAACCAGTTTCCCTTTTCCACCCTGAGGGCAAGAACTTCGTTAAATAACCAGGAACGTGCCGCCGAAAAGTACAATACGTTTTTAGAGGCATCTCTGCCAGCACGGCCTTTCCCTTTGCGACCGCGACCACCTGAGCGGCGCCCCTGATTCATGGCATCGGGACCCATTGCTGCAGCCCGGTCAAGGTTTGCACCAGCGATACCAAACCGCTGGGGACCGAAATAATTGGGAGCGCCCTGTGTTTTCAGTCCGGCCAGAGCGGTCTCAATACCGGTTTTGTCACCCCTAATCTGCCGGAGGGTAATGGCGAAGCGGTTACCCCGATGATCCCCCCGACGGAGTTTTCGATTGTGTCGACACGCCGACAAAACCGGCCAGCGTTCCGCCACTTTATCAATAAAGGCAACATCTTCTTCCGCCAATCCCGGTCGGTAGAGACTGAACCATTGCCTTGTCACCGCATGGCGATCTTTCAGGCCACAAAAGCCAACATCAAAGGATCGGCACCCCGACAATGCCGCCAGCTCGCGAGCCACATATTCGGTGTTGTCTCCGGACTTCTCCAGCCGAAGACAAAGGTGCTCCCCGTCACCGGAAATTGCGGTCAAGTCCGATTCTCCGGAAAAGCCTTCCAGACCCAGGTCTTCATCCACCCGGAAGTCTTCCGGTTTGGATTTCAACCGGGCACGGGCAACCCTTCCACCCCGCGATGTAGGCCAGTCCAGTCGCCATCGGCCTGAAGGTGAAGTCGTGTCACTCACGAGGCAATGGGCTCCATAAGACAAATAGCCTGACAGGCAATGCCCTCACCGCGCCCGGTAAATCCAAGCTTTTCGGTGGTCGTTGCCTTGATACTGACACGGCTCGCCGGAACTCCCAGGTCTTCGGCAATGTTCAGCCGCATGGATTCGATATGCGGGGCCATTTTCGGCGCCTGGGCAATAATGGTGCTGTCGACATTGACCACGCTGTAGCCCTCATCCCGCACCCGAGCCATGACCCTACGCAGCAGGTCGCGGCTGTCGGCACCGGCCCACTCATCACTGGTATCCGGAAAAAAATGCCCGATATCGCCAAGGGCCACTGCCCCCAAAAGCGCATCCGCCAGAGCGTGCAGCAATACATCACCATCAGAGTGGGCTTTCAGACCCCGGGTGTGAGGTATTGAAACACCGCCAAGGATTACAACATCGCCTTCACCGAAGGCGTGGACATCGAAGCCCTGACCAATTCGCATAACGTCCTACTCCGGAAAGCCAGAAAATTCAGAATCGACTGAGAATAAATCCCGCAAGGTCCAGGTCAGCCGGGACGGTGACCTTGATATTATCCGGCCGACCTTCCACCAGAACCGGCATATTACCGGAAAACTCCACGGCGGAGGACTCATCGGTCACCGACTGTCCATTATTCAGGGCCTGCTCCAGTGCACCAACGAGCATGGAATAGCGGAACATCTGGGGTGTCAGCGCCCGCCAAAGCTGGCTTCTGTCAACGGTTTCGATCACCTCATTGGGCACCCCTGCCCGCGCCTTTTTTATGGTATCCGCAACAGGCGTAGCCAGGAGCCCGCCAACCGGGTGATCCAAAACCGTTTGCACGAGATTGGCCAGGTCATCGGCATGGATACAGGGGCGAGCGGCATCGTGAACCAACACCCAGTCATTATCCTCAACCTGTTCTGCAAGGGCATGTAATGCAGAAAGAACCGAATCAGCCCGTGCGGCGCCGCCGGTGCAGGTTTGAATACGGCTATCCTTGCTGGCATGGGTATCGGGCCACCAGTGGTCGGCATCATTGAGAGGAACCATGCAACCGGTGAAGGGCGCTGAATCCAGCAGCCGAGAGAGCGTGAGATCCAGGATAAAGCGGTTGTTGATACGGAGGTACTGCTTCGGGCGTTCCGCCCGCATGCGTTGGCCAAGACCGGCCGCAGGAACGATTAACCAGAGTTTGGGTTTGGTCATAGGGTTTCCGCATAACGTCTGGAGAGTGGCGAACTCCAGACCAGAAGATCAGTTCTCTACAACGAGAAAGAAAGTTTCATCCTCTCGAATCAATCCAAGATTCATTCTGGCCCTTTCCTCCACCGCGCCCTGCTCATTGCGCAGATTCCGAACCTCCGCATAAAGGCGTTCATTGCGGGCAGACAGCTCGGCGTTTTCTTCCCGTTGCTCGGCGATAGACTTATCCAGGGCCCAGACTTGTGCAAAGCTGCCCTCCCCGACCCACAGGCGAACCTGTAGCAGGAGTATCAGCACTACCATGATGGCCCAAAGCAATTTCATTGCCGCTTCCGTTAAGTGTTCACCGATTAAAAATTCAACGTTGGATGCTGAGTATAGACCTTAGAGTAGATTAGCAACAACTTCTTCTAACCGCTTGTGTAAAAAGGCCATCGTGACTGAATATTCATCCAGAACACGATGGCCTTAATATTTTTCAGCCACGATCTAGCGACCGTGTTTCAAAATACGGGTCCAGACTCAGCCCTGACCCTTGATTTCGCTCAGGCCACGGTAAGGTGCTTTGCCGTCCAGAGCTTCCTCAATACGCAGCAACTGATTGTACTTGGCGACACGATCGGAACGACACAGGGAACCGGTCTTGATCTGGCCGGCACAAGTGGCAACGGAAAGATCAGCGATGGTGGTATCTTCCGTTTCACCGGAGCGGTGTGAAATAACCGCGGTATAACCGGCGTCCTGGGCCATCTTGATCGCGTCCAGGGTTTCACTCAGGCTGCCGATCTGATTGAACTTGATCAGGATCGAGTTAGCAACACCCTTATCGATACCCTGTTGCAGAATTTTGGTGTTGGTAACAAACAGATCGTCACCTACCAGCTGAATTTTGCTGCCCAGCTTATCGGTCAACACTTTCCAGCCGTCCCAGTCGCTCTCGTCCATGCCGTCTTCGATGGAGACAATGGGGAAACGCTCAGACAACCCGGCCAGATAGTCGGCAAAGCCTTCAGAATCGAAGCTCTTGCCTTCACCGGAGAGCTGGTACTGGCCATCCTTGTAAAACTCGGAAGAAGCGCAGTCCAGAGCCAGGGTCACGTCGGTACCCAGCTTGTAACCCGCTTTCTCTACGGCTTCCTTGATGACCGCCAACGCCGCCTCATTGGACGGCAGATTCGGTGCGAACCCACCTTCATCGCCAACCGCTGTACTCAGACCCTGAGCGCTGAGAACCTTCTTGAGACTGTGGAAAATCTCGGCACCAATGCGCAGCGCTTCTGCAAAGCTCTTCGCCGCTACCGGCTGAACCATGAACTCCTGGATATCGACGTTGTTATCCGCGTGCTCGCCGCCGTTCAGAATGTTCATCATCGGAACTGGCATGGAGAACTTGCCAGAGGTCCCATTGATGTCGGCAATGTGGGCATAAAGCGGCTTGCCCAGAGAATGCGCAGCCGCCTTCGCCGCCGCCAGGGAAACTGCCAGAATCGCGTTGGCGCCCAGGTTGGCCTTGTTCTCGGTACCATCCAGCTTCAGCATGATGTCATCCAGACCACGCTGGTCCGCCGAATCTGTTCCAATCAGCGCGTCACGGATCTTGGTGTTCACCGCTTCAACGGCCTTGAGAACACCTTTGCCAAGGTAACGGGAGGCGTCTCCGTCACGCAGCTCCAGGGCTTCCCGAGATCCGGTTGAGGCGCCAGAAGGTGCACAGGCACTGCCCATGGTGCCATCTTCGAGAATAACGTCTGCTTCCACGGTGGGGTTACCGCGGGAATCCAGAACTTCGCGGCCTTTGATGTTGGCAATCTTGGTCATTCTAATGATTCTCCAGATTTTCTATGTCTAAACGGTTGTCATTTGTTGTCGGGTCTAGAGAGCAGGTAGGGGATGGCTTTCCGAAACTGTGCGGAGCCAGGGATGGCGGAGCCCAAGCGTCACAGGGATGTGCCGCAAGGAGCGTGTTTCGGAAAGCCATCCCCTACCTGCCCGTACTCCCAGATAAAACAAACACCGCCAATCAGGCGGTGTCGATAGGTTTAAAACTCTTTACCAGATCATCCACGGCCTTGACTCGCTCGAGGAAAGGCTCCAGCTGGCTCAGGCGAAGAGCACAGGGACCATCGCACTTGGCCTTATCGGGATCGGGATGCGCCTCGAGGAACAGACCTGCCAGACCCTGGGACATGCCGGCTAACGCCAGATCGGTGACCTGGGCCCGACGACCGCCTGCAGAGTCCGCGCGACCGCCCGGCATCTGCAGAGAATGCGTCACATCGAACATGACCGGCACATTCATGGACTTCATGATGCCAAAGCCCAGCATATCGACGACCAGGTTGTTGTAACCGAAGCTGCTGCCCCGCTCACACAGGATCACCTTGTCGTTTCCGGCCTCTTCAAACTTCTTGATAATGTGCTTCATCTCCTGCGGTGCCAGGAACTGAGCCTTCTTGATGTTGATAACCGCACCGGTTTCGGCCATTGCCACTACCAGATCGGTTTGGCGGCTCAGGAAGGCCGGAAGCTGAATAATGTCGCAGACTTCTGCGGCCGGAGCGGCCTGCGCCGGTTCGTGAACATCGGAAATAATCGGCACACCGAATTTACTTTTGATATCGGCAAGGATCTGCAGGCCTTCATCCAGCCCCGGTCCCCGGAAGGAATGTACGGATGAGCGGTTGGCCTTGTCGAAGGACGCCTTGAAGACATAGGGAATGCCCAGTTTCTGACATACTTCGACGTAGGCTTCTGCAACCTCGAATGCCAGCTCACGGGATTCCAGCACATTCATCCCGCCGAACAGCACAAATGGCTTGTCGTTGGCGACCTCGATATCCGAAACGCTAACGGTGCTCCGTGCCATGATCAGGATTCCTTTTTACGTGCCAGGGCCGCTTCCACAAACCCCTTGAACAGCGGGTGACCGTCGCGCGGCGTGGAGGTAAATTCCGGGTGAAACTGACACGCCACGAACCAGGGGTGGCCCCCGGCTTCCACAACTTCCACAAGTCGACCATCCGAGGAGCGACCGGAGATCTTGAGGCCGGCCTCTTCCAGCCTTGGCAGGAAGTGGTTGTTCACCTCATAGCGGTGACGATGACGCTCGCGGATGGTTTTCCTGCCGTAGCAATTGGCAATGGTTGAACCTTCCGTCAAAACACAATCCTGAGCCCCGAGGCGCATGGTGCCGCCCAGATCCGATTCCTCGGTGCGCTCTTCACGCTCGCCGGTGGAATCCAGCCACTCCGTTATCAGACCCACCACCGGCTCCGGCGTGTGTTCACGGAATTCGGTACTGTGGGCGTCTTTCAGGCCAGCCATGTTGCGAGCATATTCGATAACCGCTACTTGCATACCGAGGCAGATACCAAGGTAAGGCACCTTGTTCTCGCGGGCGTACTGAACGGTACGAATCTTGCCCTCCACGCCACGCTCACCGAAACCACCGGGGACCAGAATTGCGTCCGCTTTCTCCAGGGCAACGGTGCCATCGCGCTCGATATCTTCGGAGTCAATATAATTGATATTGATCTTGGTGCGGGTCTTGATACCGGCATGGAGAAGGGACTCAATCAGCGACTTGTAGGCGTCGAGCAGCTCCATGTATTTGCCGACCATGGCAATGGTGATTTCACCTTCGGGATTCATCTGGGATTCAACCACGTTGTCCCACTCGCTGAGATCCGCCGGGCGGGCGTCCAGATTGAAGCGTTCAATGACCAACTGGTCCAGACCATGCTCGTAGAGCATGCGGGGAATGGCATAAATGGACTTGGCATCCTGCAAGGGGATAACCGCCCGCTCTTCCACGTTGGTAAACAGGGAAATCTTGCGTCGGGAACTGGCATCCACTTCGTGCTCGGAGCGACACAGCAGGATGTCAGGCTGAAGGCCGATGGAGCGCATTTCCTTAACGGAGTGCTGGGTCGGCTTGGTCTTGATCTCACCTGCCGTGGCGATGTACGGAACCAGGGTCAGGTGCATGAACAGGGCACGCTGGGGACCGACTTCAACCTTAAGCTGACGACAGGCTTCAAGGAAAGGCAGGGATTCGATATCGCCCACGGTGCCGCCAATTTCAATAAGCGCGACGTCCGCGCCCGCTGCACCTTCTACCACTCGACGCTTGATCTCATCGGTAATGTGGGGGATCACCTGTACGGTGCCCCCCAGATAATCACCACGGCGCTCCTTGCGGATCACTTCTTCATATACACGACCGGTGGTGAAGTTGTTACGACGGCTCATCGGCGTACGGATGAACCGCTCATAATGGCCCAGGTCGAGATCGGTTTCCGCGCCGTCTTCGGTGACAAAAACCTCACCGTGCTGAAACGGGCTCATGGTGCCGGGGTCCACGTTGATGTACGGGTCCAGCTTGAGAATAGTGACCTTCAGGCCGCGCGCCTCGAGGATCGCAGCCAGGGAGGCTGATGCGATACCTTTCCCCAAGGAGGACACGACACCGCCGGTGACGAAAATATAACGCGTCATGCAGATTCCATGATTGTCTGGTTCGGTGAAGGAGGGAGATTGTCATCTCAAGATGGGACGCCAGACTACCAGAAAGCCCCTACCTACTCAATCACAATCCCTCTCCACAATCAGCCGCCAGCCGGCGGCGGGAGCGCGTCCCGAGTATTGTTCAGAACACCACAAATCGCCAATTGCAATCAACTCTTCAGCATCGCCGGAACCCGCAAAAACCAAAGGGAGACGGGCTCTTTCCCATGGTGGAACCGACTTTTCCTGGAGCCATTTTTTCAGGGATTTCGAGGGCCCCTGGGGTAAAAAACGCAGGCGCTCTCCGCCCTGCCTCGTAGATACCCTTATTGGCGGAAGTGTCTGTTCCGGGTTACCCCCCTGCTCCAGGCATAGCAACCAACACCCCCACTGGCATCTTTCTCCGGGCACGAGGGTAACTGAGCCTCCAGGCATGTCATCCGGATCCGGCACCAGGTAAAGCCAACCTTGAAAGCGGCGCAGACTGTACCCCTCGCCCAGTAACTCTGGCTCACGATCTTCACCCGCCTTGAGCAGGTCATGCACAACCTGACGCCAGTCAGAAATCCCGGGAGGGTGGAAACCGCGCTCCCTGATCCACCAGCGCAGCAAATTCTTCTGTTCCGCCAGCGCCAGTTGCTGCAGGCCATTAACCGACAGGCGGCCCGCGTGATCTGAACACTCTTTCCACTGGATTTCAGCCAGGCGCGCACTCAGAAACTCACTGTCAGCACAGGCCCTGGCGCTGTGCCGCACTCTTCGGGCAAGGCCCGGCCAGCGTGCCCTTAGCCTCGGCAGAATAGCGTGACGCAGATAGTTGCGATCATAACCCTGATCGGCATTACTGGGGTCCTCTACCCACGACAGACCAGCCTGTCTTGCCCACCAGACAAGGTCATCACGCCCAAGGTCGAGCAATGGGCGGGACAAGTGACCGGCACCCAGCTGACGGTAGCGCGGCATGCCGGCCAAACCAGCTACCCCGCTACCCCGGAGCAACCGAAACAGGACGGTTTCTGTCTGATCGTCGGCATGATGGGCCATGAGCAGCAGGTCGCCAGGCTCCAGTATCTGCTCAAAGACGGTGTAACGGGCCTCACGGGCAGCTTCCTCAATGCCGCCGGGGCCTGAAACCTTTGGTCCGGCAGTGACAGTTACCCTGCGAGTGACAAGGGGAATGTCCAGCGCATCGCATTGCTCCCGACAGAAGGCCTCGGCTTCACCGGCATTAGGCTGGAGCTGATGATTCACGTGGATAGCGCCTAACGGCACGCGGGAGCGATGACAGTAAGCAGCAAGATGGAGGAGGAGTACGGAATCAAGACCGCCACTGAGGGCAACCCAGAGGCGGGAATGATCGGGAAGCGACCTGACCGGCTCACAGAGTGTGTCCGGCCAGGCAAATCCGGAATCGGGCTTAGCGCCCGGTGTCATAGCGGGTCAGCCGCTCATAGCGGCGGGATACCAGCTCATCTTCCGGCAGGCGGCTCAGTTCAGCCACACCCTTGGCCAGGATTTCCTTCAGGGAAACGGACATTTCCTCCGGGTTGCGATGGGCACCGCCAAGAGGCTCATTGATCACATTGTCCGCCAGCCCGAGATCTTTCAGTCGGTCTGCGGTAACACCCATGGCCTCGGCGGCCTGGGCCGCGAATTCCGCGCTTTTCCAGAGGATTGAAGCACAGCCCTCGGGCGAAATAACCGCATAGGTGGAATACTGAAGCATATTCAGCTGATCGCAGACACCGATCGCCAGCGCGCCACCAGACCCGCCTTCACCAATCACTGTGGAGATAATCGGGGTTTTTAACCTGGACATCACGGCGAGGTTGAACGCAATGGCCTCACTCTGTCCACGCTCCTCGGCTCCGATCCCGGGGTAGGCGCCCGGCGTATCGATAAAGGTAAGAATGGGCATTCGGAAACGCTCCGCCATTTCCATCAGGCGCAGCGCCTTGCGATAACCTTCAGGGCGGGGCATACCGAAATTGCGCTTGACCTTGTCGCGCACTTCCCGGCCCTTTTGGTGGCCAATCACCATCACCGGTTTGTCGTCCAGGCGCGCAGTGCCACCCACGATTGCCTGATCATCAGCGTAACGACGATCGCCGTGCAGCTCATCAAAGTCCTCGAAGATCGTTTCAATATAATCGAGGGTATAGGGTCTGCGCGGATGCCTTGCCAAACGGGCAACATCCCACGGCTTGAGATCCGAGAAAATGCTCTCGGTCAGGCTAACGCTCTTTTTTTTCAGGCGTGTGATTTCATCGGTGATGTTGATGTCGGTGTCGTTACCCACCATGCGAAGCTCTTCGATCTTGGCTTCGAGGTCGGCAATGGGCTGTTCAAAATCCAGATAATTAGGGTTCATGATGTTCCATCATTTGATTGCCAGGCGGGGAAACGCTCCGCCAAACCAGAATTTGGGACAAAGATAGCAGCGCCGGTAAAATGGCTAAAGCGGACATTGGTATGAGTCCGCTTTCTGACAAAACTGTAATTTTTCAAGATGTCAGACATACCTGCGCCCAGAACCTTGCCGGACTCACTTAATCATAGACCAGTTCCACAGACTGGTCTCCTACGAGATACCTTAGTTCCATTAGAAGATTGTCGTCAGGCTGAACACGCCAGGACTCTCCCAGCTCTATCCGGGTCTGAGCCTCCGGGCTGCTGTACTCAATCCAGACGGGACTGCCCTCGCACCGGAACGGCCGCAGGGTAGTGTCCAGTTTTTCCAGAAGTCCGTTCTGAAGCTGATCCTCCCGCAGCGACAGCTTCAGCCCACGGCTGAACTGCTGTCGCGCGGTGCCAACGTCCATCACCGAACTCACCCGCATCTTCATCTGGCCTGAGTAGTCGTCATGACTAACCTGCCCTTCCACGACGATCACCTGATCAGACTGCAGCAATTCCCGGTTTTCGAAAAAGGCTTCAGAAAACAGCGTCGCCTCCATCCGGGCACTGCGGTCATCAAGAGTGATAAAACACATGGTGGAACCGGTGCGGGTTTTCATAGTGCGCTGGGCCACGACAAGACCCGCCACGCGTTGCGGTGACTTGTTCGGTTTCAGGTCGGCAATAGAGGAACGCACAAAACGGCGAACTTCTTTTTCGTACTCATCAAACGGGTGGCCGGTCAGGTAAAGACCCAGCGTATCTTTTTCGCCCTTCAGGCGCTGTTTCTCCGGCCACTCCCGAACGCCGGCCACATCGGCGTAGGGATCGCCGCCTTCGCCACCTTCAAGCATCTCCCCAAACATATCCGTCATGCCCACGGATTCGTTTCGGGATTGCTGGCCGGCCTGCTGGACCGCCTTGTCGATACTGGCCATCAACTGGGCCCGGCCGGCACCAAGCTTATCCATCGCGCCGCAGCGGATCAGCGCTTCCATGGCGCGCTTGTTCACTTTTTTCAGGTCGACACGGCGGCAAAAATCGAAAATATCCTGGTAGGGCTCGCCATCACCGCGCGCTTCGACGATGCTCTGAATCGGGCCCTCACCTAACCCCTTGATCGCACCGAGGCCATACACGATCTGGCCCTCATCATTGACCGTGAAGGTGAATTCAGAACGGCTGACATCCGGCACCAGCAGGTCCAGTTTCATGCTCCGACACTCTTCCACCAGCGTGACCACCTTGTCGGTGTTCTGCATATCGGCGGTCAGCACCGCAGCCATGAACTCGGCCGGATAATGAGCCTTCAGCCACAGGGTCTGGTACGACACCAGCGCATAGGCGGCAGAATGCGATTTGTTGAAGCCGTAACCGGCGAACTTCTCCACCAGGTCGAAGATGTTCTCCGCCAGCGTCTTGTTGATGCCATTCTGCTCACAGCCATCCAGGAAGAACTGCTTCTGCTTGGCCATCTCCTCGGGTTTTTTCTTACCCATTGCCCGGCGCAGCATGTCGGCGTTACCGAGACTGTACCCGGCCATGACCTGGGCAATCTGCATGACCTGCTCCTGATACAGGATAACCCCGTAGGTGGGCTCCAATACCGGCCTCAGGCCTTCATACTGATAGTCCGGGTGCGGGAAGGACATGGGCTGCCGGCCATGCTTACGGTCGATAAAGTCATCAACCATGCCTGATTGCAGCGGGCCGGGCCGGAACAGTGCTACCAGGGCGATCATGTCTTCCAGTGAATCCGGCTGGAGCCGCCGGATCAGGTCTTTCATGCCACGGGATTCAAGCTGGAACACCGCCGTGGTCTCGGCCTTCTTGAGCATATCGAACGACGGGACATCGTCGAGCGGAATCTCGTTAATATCCAGTTCCGTCTGGCCGCGCTGTTCCCGGCGCGGATTGATCATGTTCAGGGCCCACTTGATGATGGTGAGCGTACGCAGACCCAGGAAATCGAACTTGACCAGACCGGCGTCTTCCACATCGCCTTTGTCGAACTGGGTGACCAGACTACCGCCCTCGTCATCACAATAAAGCGGTGAGAAATCGGTAATCTTGGTGGGCGCGATCACCACACCACCGGCGTGTTTACCGGCGTTACGACAGACACCTTCCAGCTTGAGGGCCATCTCCCAGATTTCCTGAGCCTCTTCGTCCTGCTCAAGGAATTCCTTCAGCTGGGGTTCCTGCTCAACCGCCTTTTCCAGGGTCATGCCCACTTCGAACGGGATCAGTTTCGACAGCTTGTCCGCGAGACCATAGGATTTACCCTGAACCCGTGCAACGTCACGCACCACCGCCTTGGCCGCCATGGTACCGAAGGTGATGATCTGGGATACCGCCTCCCGGCCGTATTTCTGTGCAGTGTACTCAATGACCCGGTCACGGCCTTCCATGCAGAAATCGACGTCAAAGTCAGGCATCGACACCCGTTCCGGATTCAGAAACCGCTCGAACAGCAGATCGTATGCCAGTGGATCGAGGTCGGTAATCAACTGGGCGTAGGCAACCAGTGAACCGGCACCGGAACCTCGCCCTGGCCCCACCGGCACACCGTTGTTCTTGGCCCACTTGATGAAGTCCATAACGATGAGGAAGTATCCCGGGAACCCCATCTGGATAATGATATCCAGCTCGAAGTTCAGGCGCTTGTAGTAAGCCGCCCGTTTCTCATCGTATTCCGGATCATCCTTGCTCAGCGTCTTGGCGAGCCGCTCTTCCAGGCCCTCCTCTGACACCTTGCGGAAATAGTCGTCCATCGTCATCCCGTCCGGGATGGGGTAATTCGGCAGGAAGTACTCGCCCATTCGCACTTTCACCGAACAGCGCCGGGCAATTTCCACGGTGTTCTCAACGGCCTCCGGGATGTCGGCAAAAAGCTCAATCATTTCCTCGGCACTGCGCAGGTATTGCTGGTCACTGAACCGTCGATCCCGGCGCGGATCGTCCAGGGTCCGGCTCTCGCCAATGCAGACCCGGGCCTCATGGGCCTCAAAGTCATCCGCATCCAGAAAGTGTACGTCGTTGGTAGCGACAACCGGCAGACTCAACTCCTGCGCCAGGCCAACGCTCAGATGAAGGCAGTCTTCGTCACCCGCACGCCCCGTACGCTGCAATTCCAGGTAACAGGCGCCCGGATACAGATTCATCCAGTAAGCTGCCCGCTCACGTGCAAGCTCAGGTTTTTCTGCCATCAAAGCCCTGCCAACGTCCCCGAGCTTTCCACCGGACAGCATGATCAGGCCACCAGCCCGATCTTCGAGCCACTTGCGCTGGATAATCGGCTTACCAAACCGCTGACCTTCGGTGTAACCGAGGGAGATGATTTCCGTCAGGTTCAGGTAGCCATCGTTGTTCCTGGCCAGTAACGTCAGCCTGAACGGATTATCAGGCTCGTCCGGATTTTCCAGCCACAGATCTCCACCGATGATCGGCTTGACCCCGGCGCCGGTCGCAGCCTTATAAAAGCGAACCAGCGAACACATGTTGGACTGCTCGGTAAGCCCCACAGCGGGCATGCCCAGCTCGGCGACACGGCTGATCAGAGGCTTTACCCGTACCAGTCCATCGACCATGGAATATTCGGAGTGCACGCGGAGATGTACAAAAGTCTGCGGCATAACGTCAGGCGTTTCCTGCTAGTAAATTCGGTTAGGGCCACGGCATTCAGCCGCCGATCAGGGCCCGGATTTCGTCTTCTGTCTGGGGGCCAAAACGGGCTTCCAGCAAATCCCCGTCAGGATTGACAACAAATGTGGCTGGCAGCGCTACCGGAGTTTTCCAGCCAAACCTTGGGCCGGGGTCTTCCGCCAGCATCGTGTATTCTATTCCCATGCGCTCACCCAGCGCTTCCAGCTGTTTGCCCTTGATATCGTCGAAGTTGACACCAAGCACGGCAATATCAGGCGCCTTATCAATTTCGTTCAGCTCCGGAATTTCTTCAAGACAGGGTTTGCACCATTCGGCCCAGTAATTCACCAGTACCCACTGGCCACGGAGCTGGTCCCAGTTCATCTTCGGCCCGCCAGCACGCTCAAGTTCTATTTTCTCACAACCGGCGGATACGAGAATCAGCACTAAAAGCCCGGGGCGTAAAATCCAATCACGAAACCATCGGCTTGCAGGGTACTGCACAAGAAAACCTCCTGTTAGACTACGGGCCACTTAAAACCGCCATTTCCACTAAGACAACCAGGCCCGAAGATGACAGAACCGACCCGGCTTTTCCACAACCCACGCTGTTCGAAATCGCGGCAAACCCTTGAACTGCTTACCGCTCGGGGCATTGAGCCGGAGATTATACGCTACCTGGAAACACCACCGACAGAGCAGGAACTGGCCCACATCCTCGACGCGCTTGGATACGAGCCAAGAGAGCTGATGCGCACCAAGGAAAAGGAATACAAGGACCTCGGGCTCGACAACCCTGATCTGAACCGTGACCAGTTGATTGCAGCCATGACGGCCAATCCGAAACTGATCGAGCGGCCTATTGTACTCGCGAATGGCAAGGTGGCGGTAGGCCGGCCGCCGGAAAACGTGCTGTCCATTCTGTAACTTCGGCCACCGGCCATTACCTGACACCAAGGAACCCCGCGAATGTCTGATCAGTCACCGTATATTCTGATCCTGTATTACAGCCGCAATGGCCAGACAGCGGAGCTCGCAACCCAGATTGGACGGGGCGTGTCCCGGGTCAGCGGCATTGACGCGAGATTACGCACTGTGCCGCCGGTTTCACCGGATACCGATTCGTCACTACCCCCGGTACCGGACTCCGGCGCACCCTATGCCACCAAATCAGACCTGGCAGATTGTACCGGGCTCGCGCTCGGCAGCCCGACCCGATTCGGTAATATGGCCGCGCCTTTGAAGCATTTTCTCGACACCACCGGCGACCTCTGGCTCAGCGGTGCGCTATCAGGAAAGCCTGCCGGCGCCTTTACGTCTACCGGCAGCCTTCACGGCGGCCAGGAAACCACGCTGCTGACGATGATGGTGCCCCTGCTTCACCATGGCATGGTGCTTTGCGGCCTGCCCTATTCTGAGACAGCTCTCGGGGAAACCGAAACCGGCGGCACGCCGTATGGACCTAGCCACTGGGCCGGCACCGGAGACCAGCTTCCCCTGAGCGATCATGAAAAAACACTGTGCCAGGCACTCGGTGAACGTCTGGCCCGGATCGCGCTCAAGCTAGCGGCCTGATACGTTTTCAGCCTCTGATGATGAGGCCATTCAAACTTCTCTTTGGACACAGATTATGCTCAAAAACCCGAAAGCCAGGAATACGGCGCTGATAACCCTGCTGCTCTACCTTGCGGTGCTTGCCACACTGGTCGTAACGACTTTCTACCCGGCACCGGTGGAAGGGGTGTCCATTGCGCTGATACTGATCGTTAAGCTGGCACCGCTACTGGCCTTAGCAGTCCCGGTATTCCGGGGCAACAACCGAGGGTATATCTGGCTGGCCTTCGTGGTTATTTTCTATTTTACCCAGGCTGTCGTTTCCGCCTGGCTGAGTGAAGGGGCCGCCGGGCCGGTCATTCTGACTGTGTTAACCCTGTTGCTGTTCGTGATGGCTATGGTTCATCTTAAGGTGAACCGGCCGATACCGGAATAAGCGAGACTCCATGGCTGATATCGAGGCCGCGGGACAGACCACGGTGGAGGAGATTCTCAGAGTCACGCCGGAAAGCCAGCGCTGAAGGGTCACGGCCTCTCAGGCGCCTGGCCTCAACCCACATTGCTCCAGCAGCTCTTGCCAGCTTCTGGTATGACGCATCATGGCCTCATCCAGCTGCCGCCAGAGGCTTTTCTCCCCAGTCCGGGACAGGTGACGCAGGAACCATGAATCGAAACCTGGCGGCATAACGCTACTCTGTTTTTCCGCCAACGCCGCCAATGGCTCGATCAGAGTTGCTCGCGCCTGTTGCACAGCGCCCATGTATGGCTGGATTTTTTCAATATAAACGCTGAAAAACATGCCCTGAACAATGTCCGACTGATCGTTGGGTTTCCCATTGAGGCAGAGCGGCGGACCCTCAAGCTTCTGGCGAATCAGGGCCGTCGCATCGTTCAGGCGGGTGATGAGCAGGCTCGCGCTGTTAATCAGTTGCCCGGCCCGGTATTCCGCCTGCCAGCGCTGGTGTACGGCACCCGCAAACACCAGTGGGGTGTCAAGATCTCCCCCGAGCAAAGCAGATACAGCTTCATTCAACTGCTTCAATTCGATGACCAGATCCGAGACCGGGTTACCCTCCGGCGCCACGGGGTATTCGCCCTTGGCGAGCGTAAACAGGCTCTCAACTTCCTCAACCCCCCAGGTTGCGTTCCAGATAGCAATGGGAAGCGAATCCCGCTTACCCTCAATGGCGCTTTCAAGAGCCTCGATCAGTTCCTCATCCTCAACCTCCGGCAGGCATTCCCTCGCCTCCCTGATAAAGTTCAGCTCGTAACGCAAGCGGTTGAGCGGCTGCATGACCCTGCCCATCACAGAATTTTTCTCGCCGACGACGCGCTGCAATTTACAGCCATAGAGGGACAGAAAATCCAGCATCCCGATGTCCAGTTCAGGCATGGACAGAACACGCTCACGCCGACGGGGAATCTGTGATACGGGTTGAAGATCGGAGAACCGGGGTTCGGTTTCAAGCACCCGGGCTAGCCGCTCCACGTACTCATCCATCATGGGGCGGGCTTCAGAGAAAGGATTGCAACCGGTCAGAATCACCAAGGCAACGCCCGGCACCAGCAACCTGATCCATCTGATTCCGGGCATAGGTCTCTCCTGATGGTTGCATGAGGAGGGAGGCGTTACCGCTTCCTTAGCAGGGTATCCACCTCCCCGAAATCACGGGCCACAAAACGACTGGTCTCCGGCAACTCGCCATCCCGAACCAGCCAGGCCGTTTTCATGCCAGCTGCTTCCGCCGCCTCCAGCTCAGCACCCACATCGGAGAGGAAAAGAACCGTTGACGCCTCCACACCCAATTCATTCAGAATATTGCGGTAAGAATCCGGTTCCTTCTTGCCACCGATCCGGGTATCGAAATAGCCGGAAAAATAGGGAGTAAAATCACCGGCGGTGGTAAAGCCAAAAATAAGTTGTTGCGCCTTGACCGACCCGGATGAATATACGAACAATCGCAAGCCCCGATCATGCCAGCGTTGCAGATAGTCCGCCGCATCCGGATAGATATGCCCCTTGAGCTCGCCCTGATGGTAGCCCTGCTCCCAGACCATACCCTGGAGCGCCTTGAGCGGCGTTTCCTTCCGGTCTTCACGAATCCATGTCTGCAGGGTTTCGATAAGGGTATCAATGTCCTGACGCTCCACGCCGGCAATAGCCGCCACCGAATCAAGCTGCTCGCTCACTGCCGGGCTGTCCTGATAATGCGCCCGCACAAAGTCAGGGAGGTGCTCAGCCGCATAGGGGAACAGAACATCATGGACGAACGAGATTGAGCTCGTGGTGCCCTCAATGTCCGTCAACACGACCCGGATCATTCAGCCACTCCAGCCAGCGCCTCATAGCGGGGCAGACGCCCGGCAATATCTTCACCGGTAAAATCGGCTACCCAGCCGTCGGGATTGGTAAACAGCCGGATACAGGTAAACTCAGGCTCTGGCCCCATATCGAACCAGTGGCGGGTTCCGTCCGGAACGCTGATCAGGTCGTTCTTCTGACACATGACGGCAAAAACCTGGTCGTCGAAATGCAGGTAGAACAGCCCTTGTCCACGAACGAAAAACCGGACTTCATCTTCACGGTGAATGTGCTCGTCCAGGAATTTCTGGCGGAATGCCTCTTTCTGTGGGTTATCCGGGTTCAGGCTCACCACATCGGCTGTCTGGAAGCCGCATTCGGCTTTCAGTTTTGCCACTTCATCACCATAGGCGTCCAGAATGTCGTCCTGGGAAGCGTCTGCAGGCAAGTCCCGGGTCGGCCACTGCTCAAAGCGAACACCATGTTTTGCGAGCAGTTCGCGTATTTCCGAAGGGTTTTCCATCACCGTGCGGGCCGTCTCTGGCTGGTTCTGATCAAAAATGCTCAAGGTAGTCATGGGCGAACCCTCATGGTTTCAAGTTCACATTCAAATAAAAATTCAAAGGCTTCCACATGGCGCAGACAATCCGACATGGTTTCTCCCCAGGTATACAGGCCGTGCCCACGGATCAGGTATCCCGGCTGGTTTCGATGCTCTGTAAACCAGGCCCTGGTTTCCCGGGCAAGGGCCTCAATGTCCTGGGTGTTTTCAAAGATCGGGACGGACAGCACGGAATCATGGGTCTGCACTCCGTTAAAGGCCTTTTGAAGCTCATAGCCTTCCAGATTGAGTGGCTGGCCGTCAGGCAGCAATCTGCTCAGTACGGTCGCCTTGACGGAGTGTGTGTGGAGTACCGCGCCTACCTCAGGAAAAACGTCATACAACACCGTGTGCAACAACGTTTCAGCAGAAGAGCGGCAGTTGCTCTGTACCGGTTTACCGTCCAGGTCCACGACCATCACGTCACCTGCACCCAGTTTTCCCTTATGGCGACCAGACACCGTAATGGCGATGTTCTGATCATCGATTCGGGCGGAGTAGTTACTGCTGGTAGCAGGCGACCAGCCTCGTTCGTATAAAAAACGACCGGCTTCCACGATTGAGTCTGCCGCGACGGCGTATCGGGTCACATCAAACACAGCTTTCCCCCAGGGGTTTCAGACGCCTTTGAATCGCTCATTTGCCGACATTATAGGGATGGTGAAGCGGCCCGCAAATGATGCCGTGCGCGCCGTGCTTCCTATACATCCAACGAGCGCTGCTCGCCTTTCATGTGCCCCGGAATGAACATTTACTTGACGACGTCCTCACCGTCCTTGTTAACCCAGATCTTTCGCTCACCAGACTCCATCTGACCTTCTGAATCCCAGACTTCACGGTTCTCGGTGGCATTCTCGATCTTGCCGTTATCATTCCAGATAACACGATCCTTACAGCCGGCAAGGGCCACAACAGCGAACAGAACCAACATCACTTTCTTCACGCTAAATACTCCCTGAACACCGCCTGCGCGGCTTGATTATGAACATCGAGTGTTAAAGAGCCGCTACCGGCTCCCATGAATCTCACGATTATGCTGCTTGTCACGATCGCTTTTTCGAACCATGACATAGACGGCACCGGTCCCGCCATGGTGTTTCTGGGCCGAATGGAAGGCCAGAACATCGTCGAGTTCTGGCAACCACTTCGCCAGATAACTCTTTAACTGGGCTATGCCATCGGGATTACGTTCCCCTTTACCGTGCAGAATAATGACAGAGCGCAACCCGTAACGAACGCAGTCTCCAATAAACGCAAAGACTTCGCGACGAGCCTGTTCCACTGTCATCCGGTGCAAGTCGAGCCTTGCCTCAATGGGATACTGGCCGAGCCGGAGCTTGCGGAATACTCCGTGCTGGATTCCGGGCCTTTGCCAGCCCAGAACGTCATGAGCTGTCAGCGGCTCTACAATATCCGACGTCAGGGGGTTTTTGTCCCTGACGGGCTTCTCAACCGCCGCACGCTGCCGCTCCAGATGGCCCGGGGTAAGCTCCCTGGGGGTCTGGACCTCAGCGCGATTGGGTCTCCTGATACGCCGGACATCCTTCATTTCTTCGAGAAAGCTCAGGCGGTCTTCTTTGGTGGTCATGGCAGTGCTATTACTGTGAAGATTGATTGATAAACTCTACCACCCGCTCCGTTTGCCATAAAGAAGTGATGTGGAAGCTCGCTTTGCGACCAAAATCGTAGGGCCCGATAGCCACGCTCTGAACTACACTGCAGTCGGACAACAATAACAAAGGAATGGATCTGGACCATGGCAGCAGCGAATCAGGACAGCACCCGCCCGCAAAACACCCGCGCAATTATGACATTTCTACGGGAGCACGCGCCGTTTTCCAACATGGACGACGCCCATCTCGCCCATTTTGCCGAGCACGCGACGCTGCGATTCTTTGCCGACGGTGACGAGGTTCTGTCCCCTGATGAAGGCGTGGTCAAAAGATTCTACGTTGTAAAGCAGGGACGGATTCGTGGTGAACGTCACAATGAAAAGGAAGACAAACCGGAAACCACGTTTGAAATCAGCCTCGGTGAATGTTTCCCCCTCGCCGCTCTCATCGGTGAACGTCCAACCCGAACGCTACACAGAGCAGCAGGCGATACCTTCTGTCTGAGTATCGAGCAGGACGCCTTTATCACCCTGTTTTCCGAGAGCGAGCCATTCCGGGATTTCTGCCTGCGTGGCGTGAGCAGTTTGCTGGACCAGGTAAACCAGCGAATTCAGTCCAACGCCATGGCATCCATCGGCTCCAGCAATACGCTCGATACACCGCTGGAGCGTTACGCGCTTCGCAACCCGATTGTGTGCTCTCCTGACCTGCCAGTACGAAAGGCGGTGGCGCGAATGCACGATAACAACTGCGGCAGCATCATAATTACCGATGACAACCGGCACCCCACCGGGATATTTACCCTGCGTGACCTGCGCACTATGATTGCCGAGGAAAAGGGGCCACTGGACACACCCATCCAGCAGGTGATGACCAGGGACCCATGCCGCCTCCCCTCTCACGCTGACGCGTTCGAGGCGGCCATGTTGATGGCGGAGCATCACTTTGCGCACCTGTGTGTTGTCGACGATGACGACCGATTGATCGGCGTGGTGTCCGAACGCGATCTGTTCGCTCTGCAGCGGGTAGATCTGGTCAACCTTGCCCGCACCATTGGAACGGCAACTCACCTGCGCACCCTGGTCAGCCTTCGTTCAGATGTATCACGACTGGTCGACGCGATGCTTGCACACGGTGCGGACTCCGGTCAGGTGGTAAAAATCATAACAACACTGAATGACGTGACTGTTCGGCGGGTATTGGAACTTAACATCAAGAAAAACGATCCGGGCATCCCCTTTACCTGGCTGACATTCGGCAGCGAAGGCCGGCAGGAACAAACCCTGTTGACCGATCAGGACAACGGGATTCTGTTCCAGACGCCGGAAGGAATGACGGCCGATCAGGTTCGTGAAAAGCTGCTGCCTTTCGCCCAGACGGTCAACAAGGAACTTGCCGAGTGCGGTTTTACTCTGTGCAAGGGCAACATCATGGCGAGCAACCCCAAACTCTGCCTCAGCGACCGCGAGTGGGACGACTGGTTTATACGATTCATTGACGCATCCACCCCCCAAAATCTCGTTTATTCCTCCATTTTCCTGGATATGAGGTCTATTTTCGGACCTACGGAGTCCCTCAAGGAGCTGCTCGACAAGGTTCTCACCCGAATTCGCAAGAATGCCCTGTTCCAGAAAATGCTCGCCGGTAATGCTTTCCAGCGGAAACCGCCACTTACGATGTTCCGTAACTTTCGCTATGTCAGCGATGGCAAGAAAAACGCACTGGACCTGAAGCGCCAGGGCCTGGCGCCATTTGTTGAGTCGGTCCGTGTTTTTGCCCTTGCTAACGGCGTAGGAGCGGCAAACACCCTTGAGCGCATGGACGAGCTGGCCCGCAAAGGCGTCTTTGATTCAAAGGATGCAAATGCATGGAAGGAGGCTTACAGCCTGATCCAGGCAATCCGGATGCGTTCCCATCAGGAAATGCTGAACCGCGGGGAGGAGTTGACCAACTACATAGATCCGGACGACCTGAACCCGCT
Source organism: Marinobacter sediminum (assembly GCF_023657445.1). NCBI lineage: Bacteria > Pseudomonadati > Pseudomonadota > Gammaproteobacteria > Pseudomonadales > Marinobacteraceae > Marinobacter > Marinobacter sediminum. The sequence goes on from NZ_JAGTWY010000001.1 coordinate 1,790,620, forward strand.
CGACAGGCGGATCCTGCGGGAATCCTTCCGTCAGGCACAACGGCTGCAACAAAAACTGGAAGTCACCTACCAACTCTGAAGACCGGACCTGAACCATGCTGGAGCAAATCAAACAATGGATAGAACAGCGACGGGGCGGAAAAGTTGGCAGCCACGATCCCGACAATCTTCCACACCCCAAAACCCCGGGGGATCAGCTGCTGACGGAGTGTCGACTGATCGTGCTGGATCTTGAAACCACCGGGCTCAACCCTTCCAAAGACGAGGTCATCGCCATTGGTGCAGTTGCAATCTCCGGAGGCGTTATTCACCTTGACGACCAGTTTGATCTCGTCCTCAGGCGTCCAGACCTCGACATCAGCCAGACTGTACTGATTCATGGAATCGGCCCCGAGGCACTGACCCAGGGGCACGAAACAGAAGATGCCCTGCTTTATCTGCTGGAATGGATGAACGGAGATCCCGTACTGGCCTACCACTCCGACTTTGACCAGAAGTTTTTGGAAAAGACGCTCCGAAGCCAGTTGGGCTACTCACAACAGCATATCTGGATGGATGTTGCCGACCTGCTGCCTGCCTTTTTCCCCGACGCGAAAACCGGCGGAAAAGGACTGGACAACTGGGCTGACTTCTTTGGTCTGGAGGTCAGTGCGCGCCATCACGCGGCGGCGGATGCAATGGCGACCGCTGAGCTTACCCTGGTAGCTCTGAACAGGGCTCGAAAGGAAAGGGTAAAAACACTTCGGGAACTCAGCGACAAGCTTCGTTATCACCGGCGCCTGCAAAACATGCATCGATTTTGACGGAAATCACAAATGGAGACCCGGGATGACCGGAAACAGCGGCAAATTACTGAGAATTAGACCTTTTGCCAATATCCATAAATCGCTTGACAGGTAAAGTCGGACAGGACAACACGTCGGAATAACTATATGAATAATAATTTTTCTATCCGAAAAAACACATATAAAACCCACCCAACCTCCACAACAACAAAACAGGAGTGAACCTATGTCAGGTCATAGCTACGACGCTGAAAACTACTGGAAGGCGAATCTGCGCCTGATAGTCGGGAGCCTGGTCATCTGGGCCCTCGTTTCCTATGGTTTTGCCATTCTGCTTCGCCCGATGCTTGCCGGCATTCCGGTCGGGGGTACTGATCTGGGCTTCTGGTTCGCCCAGCAGGGCTCCATCCTTACGTTCATCGCCCTGATTTTTCACTATGCATGGCGCATGAATAAGATCGACGAAAAATTCGGCGTGCACGAGGAGTAAGAACGAATGAGCCAATTTGCAATTAACCTCATCTTCGTAGGGGCCTCTTTCCTCCTCTACATCGGTATTGCTGTCTGGGCGAAAGCCGGCAGTACCAAGGACTTCTACGTTGCCGGCGGCGGCGTTCACCCGATCACCAACGGTATGGCGATCGGTGCAGACTGGATGTCAGCGGCATCTTTCATCTCCATGGCGGGCCTGATTGCCGCTGGTGGTTATGCCAACTCCACCTTCCTGATGGGTTGGACCGGTGGCTACGTGCTTCTGGCGATGCTGCTGGCTCCGTACCTGCGGAAGTTCGGCAAGTTCACCGTCCCGGAGTTCATCGGCGACCGTTTCTACAGCAGGAACGCCCGTCTGGTGGCCGTTGTCTGCCTGATCGTAGCGTCTATAACCTACGTAATCGGCCAGATGGCAGGCGCCGGTGTGGCCTTCTCACGCTTCCTCGAAGTTGACTCCACCATGGGTCTGATCATTGCTGCGGTTGTGGTCTTCATCTACTCCGTACTTGGCGGCATGAAAGGCATCACCTACACCCAGGTAGCCCAGTATTGCGTCCTGATCGTCGCCTACACCATTCCGGCGGTATTCATTTCCTTCCAACTGACAGGCAATCCTGTTCCTGGCCTCGGCCTGTTCTCCACCCACGTGGATTCTGGCCTACCACTGCTCACCAAGCTGAACCAGGTCATCACTGATCTCGGCTTCAACGAGTACACTGCCGATGTGGACAATAAACTGAACATGGTTCTGTTTACCCTGTCCCTGATGATCGGTACCGCGGGTCTGCCGCACGTCATCATTCGCTTCTTCACCGTGCCGAAGGTTGCCGACGCTCGCTGGTCAGCTGGCTGGGCCCTGGTTTTCATCGCCCTGCTGTACCTGACTGCGCCTGCTGTTGCGTCCATGGCTCGACTGAACCTGATGACAACCATCTACCCGGACGGCACTGCTTCTGCGCCGATCCAGTACGATGAGCGTCCAACCTGGGTGAAAGAGTGGGAAGTGACTGGTCTGATTCAGTTCACCGACAAGAACGAAGACGGTCGCATCCAGCTGTACAACGACAGCGAGGCCTTCGCACCACAGGCTGAGGCACGGGGCTGGAAAGGCAACGAGCTGGTCGTTAACCGGGACATCCTGGTACTGGCTAACCCGGAAATCGCCAACCTACCCGGCTGGGTCATCGGTCTGATCGCGGCAGGCGGCCTCGCCGCAGCACTGTCCACAGCGGCTGGTCTGTTGCTGGCGATATCCTCTGCGGTGAGCCATGACTTGATCAAGGGGTCGATCAACCCGAACATTTCGGAGAAAGGCGAGTTGCTGGCAGCCCGTATTTCAATGTCGGTAGCCATCGTCGTTGCCACTTGGCTCGGGGCTAACCCTCCAGGCTTTGCGGCACAGGTCGTTGCACTGGCATTTGGTATTGCCGCGGCCTCCCTGTTCCCGGCGCTGATGATGGGCATCTTCTCCAAACGGGTTAACAACGTCGGTGCGATTGCCGGCATGCTGACCGGTCTGGCCTTCACCCTGGCGTACATTTTCGTGTACAAGGGCTGGCTGTTCATCCCTGGCACCAACAACCTGGCAGACATCCCGGCAAACTGGGTACTGGGTATCTCCCCGCTGTCCATCGGTGCGGTTGGTGCAATCGTCAACTTTGCGGTAGCCTTCGCTGTATCCAACGCAACTGAAGAACCGCCCGTTGAGATTCAGGAGCTGGTTGAAAGCGTCCGTTACCCACGCGGTTCCGGTACGGCTCAAGACCACTAAGCAAAAAACCGACCTGATTCATTGAATTGACAGGTTGTACTGAACGGGCTTCCTCAATGAGGGAGCCCGTTCTTTTTTGAGGAAAGAGATTTATGTTCTGGACGTTTGTCGCCACCGTATTCTGCGGACTTGGAGCTGCCGGTATTGCTCTGGGCATCCGCACTGCCACCCGCAATAAAGCCCCAAAGTGGATAATCCCGGTATTCGCCGGTGCCGGTATGCTCGGTTACCTGATTCACGGTGAGTACACCTGGTACGATCACAAGCAAGCCCAACTGCCCGAGGAGGCAATCGTTGTTGATACCGAGAGGGATGGCATCCTATGGCGCCCCTGGACCTTTGCCTTCCCCTATGTAACCGCGTTCTCCACTGTCGATACAAAAAGCATAAGTTACGATACCGGGAATCCGGACGTGGTACGGTTTACGCTTTATCGGTTTGAACAGAAGGTGGCGGATGCAGTATCCCACCGGATCCATATCCTGAATTGCCAAACCCGGGAACTGGTACCTCTGGGTTCGGACGGTACGCCCCGAGTCGACAATATGAAAACGCTTAACAACGGTGACGCGCTGCTGAATACAGTCTGCACTGGGTAATAAACAGGTAGCAGACCGCCCGGACCAAACGGAAGTGCTCTTATATGATTAGTGCCTGGCTGCTGGTTTTAATATCCATCACCTATATTTCGGTCCTGTTTGTCATCGCCTGGGCCGGTGACAAACATCCCGGACTCTACAAGCGCCGATTGGCGCGCACTCATATTTACGCGCTCTCTCTGGCGGTCTACTTCACCTCCTGGACCTTTTATGGAGCCGTTGGGCGGGCAACCCAGGAAGGGCTGGGCTTTTTACCGATTTATCTGGGGCCGCTACTGGTCTTCCTCTTCGGCGCCCCCCTGCTCCGCCGCATCATTTACATCAGTAAACGAAACAACAGTACCTCCATAGCGGACTTTATTGCCTCCCGTTACGGCAAATCCCAGCTGCTGGCAGCCATGGTTTCGACGTTCGCCCTGATCGGCAGCGTTCCCTACATTGCCCTTCAACTGAAGGCGATCTCCATGGGGTTTAACGTGCTCTCCGAATCCGGCACCGGCTATCAGGAGCTCAGCTCCGCCGCATGGAAGGACTCTGCATGGTACATAACCCTTGCACTCGCAGTGTTCACCGTTCTGTTTGGTACTCGCCACCTGGAGTCCACCGAACACCACCGGGGCATGATTCAGGCTGTTGCCTTTGAATCTCTGATCAAGCTGGTTGCCTTTATAGCGGTCGGGCTGTTTGTGGGTTACGGGCTCTATAGCGGTTTTGGTGACCTGTTAAACCGGGCACGGGATGCCGATCTTATTGGCACCCTCACCACCGACGGCCTGCAAGCACCGGCATTCATTACACAGACTCTTGTGGCCATGCTGGCAATCATCTGCCTGCCGCGACAATTCCATGTCATGGTCGTCGAGAATACCGACCACCGGGACTTCGAGGTTGCCCGGTGGGCAATGCCCATCTACCTGATCGTTGCCAGCGCTTTTGTGCTTCCGATTGCAGCGGCCGGCCTTCTGGCCCCCCAGGGAGTAGACGGTAATCCGGATATCCTCATCCTGCAGCTGCCGATCATGGCCGGTGAGAAATGGCTTGCTATCCTGGCGTTCCTTGGTGGCGGCTCAGCCGCTGCGGCAATGGTTATTGTCTGCTCGGTCGCTATCGCAACCATGGTCAGCAACGAAATCATCATGCCGGCGCTGCTGAAGTTCTTCCGCCCGCGAATGAACCGTCGCACCGATCTCAGCTATCTGTTGTTAAGTATCCGTCGAGTCGCCATCTTCGTGGTGCTTCTCACTGCCTACGGCTTTTACCGGATGGCCGGTGAGGATTACAGCCTGACGGCCTTTGGTCTACTCTCCTTTGCCGCTGCCGCCCAGTTTGGCCCAGCCCTGGTCGGCGGCATTATCTGGCGCAGAGGCAACTATATGGGCGCAGTCTGGGGTCTGGGCCTCGGCTTCCTGATGTGGTGCTACACGCTGCTGCTACCAGCGCTGGCAAGCACCGGCTGGGTCACGGACACCCTTATCAATCAGGGGCTCTGGGGATTGGGCTGGACTCGCCCGACCGCCCTCTTCGGTTCCGATCTGGACCAGATCAGTCATGGCATTATCTGGAGCCTTGGCATCAACACCCTGACCTACATCGTCTTGTCGATGCTGACACGCCAGCGGGTGCGGGAGAAAATCCAGATTGCGTCCTTCTTCCACGACCCACAGCCCCGAGCCGAAACGACACAGCATCAAAGCTGGCAGGGCGAGATTCTGACATCCGACCTGCAGGCACTGGCTGATCGCTTCATGGGCGAGGAACGCTCAGAAACCATTTTCCGTAACTACGAGCGGCGTAACGCTATTCGCCTGCATCCGCATCGGCCTGCGTCAGCACACCTGATGAAGTACATCGAACGCCAGCTCGCGTCCGTGATTGGTGCGTCAACCGCGCGGGTGGTCCTGGAGTCCACGCTGACCGGTCGCGATATGCAGATTGAGGACGTCGTCAGTATTGTCGACGAAGCCTCCCAGGCCATGACCTTCAGCCGGGAGCTACTGCAATCGGCGATCGAGAACATCAGTCTCGGCGTTTCGGTCGTTAACCACCAACAGCAACTGGTGGTCTGGAACCATCGCTATCTTGAGCAGTTCACCTATCCCAAGGGCTTTGTACGTGTCGGCCGTCCGGTAGAGGATCTGATGCGATACAACCTGACCAATGCAAATCTCTCAGCCCGCCGCATCGACGATATCATTGTTGACCGCTGTACCAGCATGCGCGAGGGCAAGCCCATGTCCTATGAACGCCAGAGGCCCGACGGCACGGTTCTCAGGATCGATGGCAGCCCCATCCCTGGCGGAGGCTATGTCACCACGTTCCAGGACATCACGGCCATGCGCCGTACCGAGCAGGCGCTCAAGGAAACCAATATCTACCTGGAACAACGGGTGAAAGAGCGGACCCAGGAGCTGCAGGTCATCAACGAGCAGATGCTCAAGGCCAAATCCGTGGCAGAACAGGCAAACCAGAGCAAAACCCGCTTTCTGGCCTCTGCCAGCCACGATCTGCTGCAGCCGTTAAATGCCGCTCGCCTGTTTACGTCAGCACTGGCCGGCAAAGCCTCAGACGGCGAAATGAAGGACCTGGTAGACCATATCGACAGCTCCCTCGGAGCCGCGGAAGAAATCATCAGTACCTTGCTGGATATATCCAAACTGGATGCCGGCGCTCTGGAGCCGGACATCGGCGTTTTCCCGATTAACGATATCCTTCGCCACCTCGCCACGGATTTCTCCGCTATAGCCAAGGATCAGGGGCTCGATTTACACGTAGTGCCAAGCACCTCGTGGGTACGCTCTGACTCCAAACTGTTACGCCGAGTGGTACAGAATTTCCTCTCCAATGCCATTCGCTATACGCCAAAGGGCAAGATCCTCCTCGGCTGCCGGCGTCTCAAGGGCTATATCCGTATTGAAGTCTGGGATACTGGCCCCGGTATCCCGGAGGATCAGCTCGCCCATATCTTTGAGGAGTTTCGACGCTTCCAGCACGGCAGGGACAAAAAGGGGCTCGGACTGGGCCTGGCCATTGTCGACCGGATCAGTGGCATGCTGAACCATCCCGTCACGGTGCACTCCATCCAGGATCGTGGCAGCGTTTTCGGTATTACCGTACCTGTGGCTGCGCCCGAGCAGAACCAGATCGCCGCTAACAAACCCTCTACCGGTTCACGCCGGGTATCCAGCCTCGGGGGATTACACGTGCTGTGCATTGATAACGACCCGGCCATCCTGCATGGCATGGTCGCCTTACTGGGCAACTGGCAATGTGATGTGACTGCCGCAGAAAGTCTGGACGATGCAATGCAGAAACTGGAAGGCCGCAAGCCCGATATTATGCTGGCTGATTACCAGCTGGATGATAACAAGAACGGTCTGGACGCCATGGACAATATTCGCGCTAACATCAGCAATGATATTCCAGGCATTCTTATTACCGGGTACATGGCTCCCGAGGTTCGCGAAGATGCGGTTGCCAGGGCCTACCACATTCTTTACAAGCCAGTGAAGCCTGCCGCTCTGCGGGCACTGGTCAACAAGCTACTGAAGCAGAAGCGCTCATGACAGAGTCCAGCAACAGACCCACCATCAATCCGTTTGGAAAACTGAGCTACCTGATCATTGATGACTTCGAAAACTTCCGACTCTCAATGCGGCAAATACTCAGGAGTTGTGGGGCGGACAAAATCGAGCTGGTCGGCCATGCTGGCGCGGCTATCCAGCACTGCACCTACAATCATGTCGATGTCGTACTGTGCGATTTCAATCTGGGCGAAGGTAAAAACGGTCAGCATATCCTCGAAGAGCTGCGACACAAAAAGCTGCTCCAGCGCTCATCCCTGTTTCTGATGGTGACAGCAGAAACATCAAAGGAAATGGTCATGGGGGCTCGGGAATATCAGCCGGATGGCTACCTGACCAAGCCCATCAACCGTGCAATGCTGGAAAAACGCCTGAGTAGCCTGATCGACCAACGCAGTGCCTTATTACCGATAAACCGTGAGATAGACCGGGAGAACTATCCCGAAGCAATCTCCCTCTGCCTGCAGGCCCTGCCCAAACAGCCGCGATACAAAACCTGGCTGATGAAAACACTGGGGGACCTCTACTTTCGTCTCGGTGATCTGGCACACGCGATTAAGATCTATGATGAGGTTCTGGCGCAGAGAGAGCTCTCATGGGCGTTGTTGGGGCGCAGCAAGGTTCTTTTGGCCAACCGAAGTTATGATGACGCTGTAGATAGTCTCAAGCAACTGATCGCCAAACACCCGGACTACATGGAAGCGTATGACCTATTGGCTGAGGGGCTGGAGCGCCAGGGCAAGCATACTCAAGCGCAGCGTATCCTTGAGCAGGCAATCGAGCACTCCCCCAATGCCCTGTTGCGCCAAAAACATCTGGCCGAACTGGCCGGGGCGAATCAGGATTTGGACATAGCGTCGAAAGCGTGGCGCCGTACCGTCGACCTGGGCCAACACTCCATACATGACAGTGCCGAGCACCACCTTGCCCTTGGACAAGCCTTGTCCGACCTCAGTGAAGGTGACCTCGAGCCACAAGGGGCTGAACGTGCAAATGAGGCAATCAGTGTACTGACCGAGATGGAAAAGCGCTTCAGGGAATCCCCTGGCACTGGTCTGCGCAGCCGCATAGTTCAATGCCGTGTTCATGCCGGCCAAGGCAGGCAATCAGATGCTCAGACTATTCTGGACTCAATCAGGAACGAACTGGAAGACGACGAATCCATCGACGCCACCATCGGTATTGATTACGCCAAAACACTGTTCAGACTCGGTCATGACGACGAAGCCAGAACACTGCTGGCAAGGCTCGCCGAGCGGTTTGGTACTGACCCTGCCACATTGCAGAAGATTGAGAGTTTGCTCGATGAGCCAGTCGGTTACCGCCAGAAAATTCAGGCACGAACACTCAACAAAGATGGAATCAAGGCTTTTGAATCGGGCAATCTGGCGGCGGCGGCTGATGCCTTCAGCCGCGCACTGAAAATTGTTCCGGACCATGCCTCTTTGAACCTCAACCTTGTTCAGGTTCTGATGAAAGAGTTTGAGGCGGCCCCCACCAATCAACAGCTACTGAGACAATGCCAAACCTGTCTTGATCACCTGTCCGGACTCCCTGAGCAACACCGGCAACATCGGCGCTACCTGGCGTTGCAACGTAAACTGAAAGGACTGACAGCATGACAGACAAACAGGAACCCGGTACCCAGGATCGTCTATCCGATCAGAATATTGATTTTTCAATGGTCCTGGCTTCTGCGGTCCACGACATGAAAAATTCATTGGGCATGCTGTTGAACTCACTGGATGAACTCAGGACAGAACAGGAGAAAACCCTCAGCGAATCGTCGAGATTCAATACCCTCCAGTATGAAGCCGAACGGATGCATAACGATCTCGTTCAACTACTGGGCATATACCGACTCGGTGAGAATAATCTGTCAGCTCACATAGAAGAGCACTTCGTGCCGGACTTTCTGGCGCAGCATCTGGCTCGTCATACCCCGCTCCTTGAAGGGCTCGGAATTGAATACTCCATAGAGGCCGATGAGATTAACGGTTTTTTCGATGAAGACCTGTTGACCGGAGTTCTCAACAACACCATCAACAACGCCATTCGTTACACTCGGCGCAAAATATGCCTGACCGCCGAAGAGCGGGATGGCTATCTGGTACTGGGTGTCGAGGACGACGGTGAAGGGTACCCGGAAAACATGCAACATACCGGCACATTGAGTTTCAAATCACTCGACTTTAATAGTGGCAGCACCAGTCTCGGACTGTTCTTTGCCTCTTCAGTAGCGATGCTTCATAAGGAAGGCGACAGAGCCGGCTTTATCAAACTTCATAATGGCGGAAGCTTCGATGGAGGCGTTTTTGAGATCTGGCTGCCTTGACGACTGGGAAGCTGAATACAAAATATTCAGGCAATAAAAAACCCCAGCTTCGAAGAAGCTGGGGTTTTCAGGTATTAGGAGTCTGACGATGACCTACTCTCACATGGGCAATGCCACACTACCATCGGCGCAGGCCTGTTTCACTTCTGAGTTCGGGATGGGATCAGGTGGTTCCAAGCCGCTATAGTCGTCAGACAAAACGGTTGATCACTGGGGGACGAGATGGAACTGAGTGATGCTGATTTCGTTGGTGCTTTGCGTTATCCGCAATTGTCTTGGGTGTTATATAGTCAAGCCGCACGAGCAATTAGTATCGGTTAGCTCAACGCCTCGCAGCGCTTACACACCCGACCTATCAACGTCCTGGTCTTGAACGGCTCTTCAGGGACCTCGAAGGTCCAGGGAGATCTCATCTTGGAAGGGGCTTCCCGCTTAGATGCTTTCAGCGGTTATCCTATCCGAACATAGCTACCGGGCAATGCGTCTGGCGACACAACCCGAACACCAGCGGTTCGTCCACTCCGGTCCTCTCGTACTAGGAGCAGCTTTCCTCAAATCTCCAACGTCCACGGCAGATAGGGACCGAACTGTCTCACGACGTTCTAAACCCAGCTCGCGTACCACTTTAAATGGCGAACAGCCATACCCTTGGGACCGGCTTCAGCCCCAGGATGTGATGAGCCGACATCGAGGTGCCAAACACCGCCGTCGATGTGAACTCTTGGGCGGTATCAGCCTGTTATCCCCGGAGTACCTTTTATCCGTTGAGCGATGGCCCTTCCATACAGAACCACCGGATCACTATGACCTACTTTCGTACCTGCTCGACGTGTCTGTCTCGCAGTTAAGCGGGCTTGTGCCATTACACTAACCGCATGATGTCCGACCATGCTTAGCCCACCTTTGTGCTCCTCCGTTACGCTTTGGGAGGAGACCGCCCCAGTCAAACTACCCACCACACAGTGTCCTCAACCCCGATAAGGGGTCCAAGTTAGAACCTCAAACATGTCAGGCTGGTATTTCAAGGTTGGCTCCACGATGACTGGCGTCATCGCTTCAAAGCCTCCCAGCTATCCTACACAAACATGCTCAAAGTTCACTGTGAAGCTATAGTAAAGGTTCACGGGGTCTTTCCGTCTAGCCGCGGATACACCGCATCTTCACGGCGATTTCAATTTCACTGAGTCTCGGGTAGAGACAGCGCCCCCATCGTTACGCCATTCGTGCAGGTCGGAACTTACCCGACAAGGAATTTCGCTACCTTAGGACCGTTATAGTTACGGCCGCCGTTTACCGGGGCTTCGATCAAGAGCTTCGCACGAATGCTAACCCCATCAATTAACCTTCCGGCACCGGGCAGGCGTCACACCGTATACGTCCACTTTCGTGTTTGCACAGTGCTGTGTTTTTAATAAACAGTCGCAGGGGCCTGGTATCTTCGACCGGCTTCTGCTCAACCCGCGAGGGGCGTCACATACCACCGGCGTGCCTTCTCCCGAAGTTACGGCACCATTTTGCCTAGTTCCTTTACCCGAGTTCTCTCAAGCGCCTTGGTATTCTCTACCTGACCACCTGTGTCGGTTTGGGGTACGGTCTCGAATAGCCTGAAGCTTAGAAGATTTTCCTGGAAGCAGGGCATCAATAACTTCCCGCCCTAAAAGGGCAGTCGTCGTCGCGTCTCAGAATTGTGGAACCGGATTTACCTAATCCCACTCCCTACACGCTTAAACCGGGACAACCGTCGCCCGGCTTACCTAGCCTTCTCCGTCTCTCCATCGCAGCTATCCAAGGTACGGGAATATTAACCCGTTTCCCATCGACTACACCTTTCGGTCTCGCCTTAGGGGCCGACTCACCCTGCGCCGATTAGCGTTGCGCAGGAACCCTTGGTCTTCCGGCGTGCGGGTTTTTCACCCGCATTGTCGTTACTCATGTCAGCATTCGCACTTCTGATACCTCCAGCATGCTTCTCAACACACCTTCGCAGGCTTACAGAACGCTCCCCTACCCCGCATACAAAGTATGCAGCCGCAGCTTCGGTGACCAGTTTGAGCCCCGTTACATCTTCCGCGCAGGCCGACTCGACTAGTGAGCTATTACGCTTTCTTTAAAGGATGGCTGCTTCTAAGCCAACCTCCTAGCTGTCTGAGCCTTCCCACATCGTTTCCCACTTAACTGGTACTTGGGGACCTTAGCTGGCGGTCTGGGTTGTTTCCCTCTTCACGATGGACGTTAGCACCCACCGTGTGTCTCCCGGATAGTACTCACAGGTATTCGGAGTTTGCATCGGGTTGGTAAGTCGGGATGACCCCCTAGCCGAGACAGTGCTCTACCCCCTGTGGTATTCGTCCGAGGCGCTACCTAAATAGCTTTCGGGGAGAACCAGCTATCTCCGGGCTTGATTAGCCTTTCACTCCGATCCACAAGTCATCCCCTGGCTTTTCAACGACAGTGGGTTCGGTCCTCCAGTTGATGTTACTCAACCTTCAACCTGCTCATGGATAGATCGCCCGGTTTCGGGTCTATGCCCAGCGACTAAATCGCCCTATTCAGACTCGGTTTCCCTACGGCTCCCCTAAACGGTTAACCTCGCCACTGAACATAAGTCGCTGACCCATTATACAAAAGGTACGCCGTCACAGAACAAGTCTGCTCCGACTGCTTGTACGCATACGGTTTCAGGATCTATTTCACTCCCCTCACAGGGGTTCTTTTCGCCTTTCCCTCACGGTACTGGTTCACTATCGGTCAGTCAGGAGTATTTAGCCTTGGAGGATGGTCCCCCCATATTCAAACAGGATATCACGTGTCCCGTTCTACTCGATTTCACTAAACTCAGGTTTCGGATACGGGGCTATCACCCACTATGACGGCACTTTCCAGAGCCTTCTCCTACCAGTTGTTTAGCTTAAGGGCTAATCCCCGTTCGCTCGCCGCTACTTAGGGAATCTCGGTTGATTTCTTTTCCTCGGGGTACTTAGATGTTTCAGTTCCCCCGGTTCGCCCCTTACACCTATGTATTCAGTGCAAGGTACCTGGCCGAAACCAGGTGGGTTTCCCCATTCAGAAATGTCCGGATCACAGCTCGTTTGCCAGCTCCCCGAACCTTATCGCAGGCTTCCACGTCTTTCATCGCCTCTGACTGCCAAGGCATCCACCGTATGCGCTTAGTTGCTTGACTATATAACCCCAAGACAACTGTTCTTCGAAGCAACACCACTCACCGGGCAAGCCCGATGCGCGAGTTATTTCGAGACAGTCTCTTGAAGTGATATAACAACCACTTCAACGACAACACCGGATAACGCTTGAAATCGTTATCACTCTGATCAATGAATTCCGGAGATAATGGAATCCATTAATCGTGTTCTATCTCGTCCAATTTGTTAAAGAGCAAATCTGACCCAGTGATCAGAAAGAAGAACTTCATCCAACAACTCTATCGTCGTGATGAAATGCTTGTTTCTGGACACTGCTAACCGAAGTTAGCCAGTAAATTTTGGTGGAGCTAGGCAGGATCGAACTGCCGACCTCCTGCGTGCAAGGCAGGCGCTCTCCCAGCTGAGCTATAGCCCCATTTAAGCTACCTCAAATCGTTCAACTCCAGGAGTTGAGCAATTTTGGTGGGTCTGGGTGGACTTGAACCACCGACCTCACCCTTATCAGGGGTGCGCTCTAACCACCTGAGCTACAGACCCAATGGTACGGGCCTGAAAGACCCATCTGCTCTCTTTATTAATCAACCAAGTAATTCGTGTGGACTCTGACCGAAGCATTCGGCTTCGTTTAAGGAGGTGATCCAGCCGCAGGTTCCCCTACGGCTACCTTGTTACGACTTCACCCCAGTCATGAACCACACCGTGGTAATCGTCCTCCCGAAGGTTAGACTAACTACTTCTGGTGCAATCCACTCCCATGGTGTGACGGGCGGTGTGTACAAGGCCCGGGAACGTATTCACCGTGACATTCTGATTCACGATTACTAGCGATTCCGACTTCACGGAGTCGAGTTGCAGACTCCGATCCGGACTACGATGCGTTTTGTGAGATTAGCTCCCCCTCGCGGGTTTGCAGCCCTCTGTGCGCACCATTGTAGCACGTGTGTAGCCCTGGCCGTAAGGGCCATGATGACCTGACGTCATCCCCACCTTCCTCCGGTTTGTCACCGGCAGTCTCCCTAGAGTTCTCAGCCGAACTGCTAGCAACTAGGGATAGGGGTTGCGCTCGTTACGGGACTTAACCCAACATCTCACGACACGAGCTGACGACGGCCATGCAGCACCTGTGTCAGAGTTCCCGAAGGCACCAATCCATCTCTGGAAAGTTCTCTGCATGTCAAGGCCAGGTAAGGTTCTTCGCGTTGCGTCGAATTAAACCACATGCTCCACCGCTTGTGCGGGCCCCCGTCAATTCATTTGAGTTTTAACCTTGCGGCCGTACTCCCCAGGCGGTCAACTTAGTGCGTTAGCTGCGCCACTAAGGATTCAAGATCCCCAACGGCTAGTTGACATCGTTTACGGCGTGGACTACCAGGGTATCTAATCCTGTTTGCTCCCCACGCTTTCGCACCTCAGTGTCAGTGTTGGTCCAGGTAGCCGCCTTCGCCACTGGTGTTCCTTCCTATATCTACGCATTTCACCGCTACACAGGAAATTCCACTACCCTCTACCACACTCTAGCCTGACAGTTCGAAATGCCGTTCCCAGGTTAAGCCCGGGGCTTTCACATCTCGCTTATCAAACCACCTACGCGCGCTTTACGCCCAGTAATTCCGATTAACGCTTGCACCCTCCGTATTACCGCGGCTGCTGGCACGGAGTTAGCCGGTGCTTCTTCTGTGAGTGACGTCAAGGCTAGCCAGTATTAGTGACTAACTTTTCCTCCTCACTGAAAGTGCTTTACAACCCGAAAGCCTTCTTCACACACGCGGCATGGCTGGATCAGGGTTGCCCCCATTGTCCAATATTCCCCACTGCTGCCTCCCGTAGGAGTTCGGGCCGTGTCTCAGTCCCGATGTGGCTGATCATCCTCTCAGACCAGCTACGGATCGTCGCCTTGGTAGGCTCTTACCCCACCAACTAGCTAATCCGGCATAGGCACATCCAATAGCGCAAGGTCCGAAGATCCCCTGCTTTCCCCCGAAGGGCGTACGCGGTATTAATCCGGGTTTCCCCGGGCTATCCCCCACTACTGGGCAGTTTCCTATGCATTACTCACCCGTCCGCCGCTCGTCAGCGGGTAGCAAGCTACCCCTGTTACCGCTCGACTTGCATGTGTTAAGCCTGCCGCCAGCGTTCAATCTGAGCCATGATCAAACTCTTCAGTTTAAATCATACAAGATCCGAAGATCTTTAATCTTGCTCAAGACAAAACTCAATTTCGACGAGTCACTGTCCTGATATTTCATATCCGAAATACCTCGGCCAGCGCCCACACGAATTACTTGGTCAATTTTTTAAAGAGCGTTTGAGCTGTTGCTCAATCAAGGCCGCGTATTCTACATCGAACCGCCGCCTTGTCAACCGTTTCTTTTTCCTTGCTTTCCGTCTCCGGAAACCGCCGAAAAATGAACCGGCTTACTGCTTGTTTCGAGGGGCGCATTCTACAGCGAATCGCTTTCCTGTCAACCGCTTTCTGAAGAATTTTGAAACTCAATTTCTTCAGCGCTTTCAAGCAGTTACTCCCTCGGCAAACCGCTGTGTCAGTGGCTTGTCCCTCAGAAGAGATGCGCATTCTACAGACCTGCCCAGAGGTGTCAACGGTTCGTTTTGATTTTTTCCAAAACCCGTCATTTTTCCGCTCAGCCGCCCTCACTTAAAGGAGGTCAAACCCCTCTTGCACTATCAGAGTTCCACCTGGACTGCAGCCGCCGCATTGCGAGCCTTTTCCCGTGCTTCCTCTATGGACTCACCCCGGGCCAATGCCACCCCCATACGTCTGCGCCCCTTCAGCTCGGGTTTACCGAATAACCGTAACTGGGTATCCGGCTCGACCAGTGCTTTTTCGACACCACTAAAACTGACATTGTCCGAGTCGCCCTCCGGCAGGATTACCGCTGACGCCGAAGGGCCATTCTGCCGAATCGATGGGATCGGCAACCCCAGGATTGCCCGTGCGTGCAAGGCGAATTCAGACAGATCCTGTGAAACGAGGGTAACCAGGCCAGTATCATGGGGACGAGGTGACACCTCCGAAAACCAGACATCATCACCTTTAACAAACAGCTCTACCCCGTAAAGACCATAGCCACCGAGATCCTCGACCACCGCTCTAGCGATTTCCATGGAACGATCCAGCGCCCGGGAAGACATCGGCTGCGGCTGCCAGGACTCGCGGTAATCACCGTCTTCCTGGCGATGTCCAACAGGATCACAGAATGAGACGCCGTCCCGATGCTTTACGGTCAGTAGAGTAATCTCATAATCGAAATCCACGAAGCCCTCGACAATGACCCGACCCTTTCCGGCGCGACCACCGGACTGCGCGTAATCCCATGCATCTTCGACATTGCTCTCAGTCCTGACTGTACTCTGGCCCTTACCGGATGAACTCATCACCGGCTTTACTACCAGAGGGAGACCTACTTCTTTAATAGCGGCAAGATACTCTTCACGGGACCCTGCAAACCGGTATGGAGAGGTTGGCAAGCCAAGCTCTTCAGCCGCCAGCCGGCGAATGCCTTCCCGGTTCATTGTCAGATTTACCGCCCGCGCAGTGGGAATTACCCGGTACCCTTCTTCCTCAAGCTTGACCAGCTCCGGGGTTGCGATGGCCTCAATCTCTGGAACGATGAGGTCCGGCTTTTCCTGTTCAATGACGTTACGAAGACTACTTGCATCAAGCATATCGATAACATGGCTGCGATGGGCAACCTGCATGGCCGGAGCATTGGCGTAACGATCCACGGCAATCACCTCCACCCCATAGCGCTGGAGCTCAATAACCACTTCTTTACCAAGCTCGCCAGAGCCGCAGAACAAAACCCTGAATGCATTTTCTTTCAGGGGGGTGCCAATTCGAACTGTGTTAATGCCTTCTGTCATGTCAGTGCCTGCCTGAAACTGGATTGGTTAGATGAGGACGCCCACACAGCAGCGTTAGAGTGAAACCTTCTCTTCCCGTATTGCAACTTGCCTGAGAACCTCCCGGCGCTCGTCATTGGTCATTCGAGTCCAGCGGAGTATCTCGTCGCCGGTGCGCTGGCATCCGATACACACATCATTTTCATCAAGCGCGCATACCTGGACGCAAGGTGAACGCACTTTATCGGAGACGCTCATCTGACCGGCTCACAGGACTGAAGCTTCTCAAGGTAACGTGCGCCATTTTCGACATAGTGCTGCGCACTCATCTCCAGCATTTTCTTCTGGTCATCGCTCAGCTCCCGTTTGATCTTGCCGGGCGAGCCCACAACCATAGAACCATCGGGTATCACCATGCCCTCGGGAATGAGTGTGTTGGCGCCGATAAGGCAGTGCTTGCCAATCCTGGCGCCGTTCAGCACAACCGCATTGATACCGATAAGCGTGTAATCTCCGATCTCGCACCCATGAAGCATGGCTTTGTGCCCGACAGTAACGCCCCGCCCCAGGGTCAACCTGATCCCCGAATCGGTGTGAAGCACGGAGCCATCCTGCACATTGCTTTCCGGACCGATGGTGATCAGATCATTGTCGCCACGAATCACGACGTTGTACCAGACACTGGCTCTCTCCATCAGGCGAACGCTGCCGATAACCGATGCACTGTGCGCTATAAACTGCCCGTCACCAATCAGCTCCGGCGTTCGTTCATCCAGTTTGTAAAACATTTCAACTTCCTCCAGGCGGCTCCAGCAAATCAATATCGGCATCGTACACAGCGTTCAGAAAGTCGACCAGAACCACCGCCGACAACCCCCAAATCTGATAATGCTCCCACCGATAACAGGGCACGTAAAAAGTGTGATTAAGAAAGTTCAGAGAATCTGTCCGCTCTCTTTTATCTTCCAGAAAGAAAGACAGGGGTACACGGAATACACTTTCAATTTCATCCGGATTGGGTTCCAGCCGATGATCGACAGGAATAACGCCAACATAAGGTGTGACAAGAATGCCATAGCGCGACATAACCTGACTTAGCGGAGCGATGATTTCCACATGTTCCGGAGGCAGCCCTATCTCCTCATGGGTCTCACGCAATGCGGTGGCTGCCAGGGAGGGATCACCGGGATCACGCTTGCCACCGGGATAGGCAACCTGCCCCCGATGAGTGCTCAGATTTGAGGACCTCAACGTAAACACCATTTCAGGGTTACCTGGATCATCAGTAACCGGCACCAGAATGCCGGCTTCCGGATAATCCAGCGCCAACTGCCTGGGAGCGTAGCCGGCCAGTCGTTCGGCAAGAAGATCGCGCAAATTATGGCTCCATGGAACATCAAAAGTTGAATAAGACAGTGGCAGCCTTGATAGTTAAACTGACTTACACACCAATCTCAGTATACGGGGAAAAACATGAAGTACTGCAGCACATGCGGCCACCCGGTTGAACAGCGCATCCCCGAGGGCGATAACCGTCACCGCTATGTATGCATCAGCTGCGAGACCATACATTACCAGAACCCGCGCATTGTCGCCGGGACAGTCCCCGTCTGGGAGGGCAAAATTTTACTGTGCCGCCGGGCTATTGAACCTCGCTACGGTTACTGGACCCTGCCCGCCGGCTTCATGGAAAATGCCGAAACCACCATTGAAGCCGCAGTTCGGGAAACCGTTGAAGAAGCGCTGGCCGAGGTACACATCGAAGGCCTGTATTCGATCATTGATGTCCCCCACATCAACCAGGTGCATATGTTTTACCGCGCAACACTCAAAAATGGCCAGTTTGGTGCCGGTGAAGAGTCCCTGGAAACCCAACTTTTCGAACTCGAAAACATTCCCTGGGACGAATTGTCCTTTCCGACCGTCAGGAAAACGCTGGAGCTGTTTGTCGAAGATTTCAGGAACGACTCTTACGGAGTGCATGTTCAGGACATCCGCCATCCGATGTCTGGAAGCGCCCGCAAGAGCTGATTACATTTCCTCCATACGGTAAACCTCATAAGCAGGCTCTTCATAAGGGTGAGCCTGCTTGAGCGCCTCGAGCGCCTCCCGCACCAGACTGTCCTTACAAACCAGCTCTACTTTGAACTCTTCCACAACCTCCAGAGCACCCTGTTTGCCCAGAAACGGATCACTGCCTTCCAACGGCCGAAACTGACCCTGTCCGCGGCAATGCCAGGCGCAACTATCGTAATCACCTATGCGACCGGCGCCCGCATCAAAAAGCGCCTGTTTGGTTTGCGCAAGATGCGTTTCCGGCACAAAAAAACACAGCTTGTACATGGGGGAAACTCCTCCTTTTGATCGGATATTTTTTGTACGATTAATAGCTTAGCTACTTACCCACAGATTCTGTGGATAACTCTGGGGAAAGTTTTTGGGAATAAGCCCCAAAGCCCCGCATTCACTGCACTTCTGTTAAATTGGCGACAAATTCACCCGATTACTTTTTGTTTTATTTTTCAATAGCTTAAATTATTCGATCAAAACATGAACCAACTTCTCATGCTTTGTTTAAAGAATATGCAAACAGGCACTGGAAATGTGCATAAAAATCCTGCGTCAAGCGGTATTTTACCAATTTAACAGGTTTTATCCCTTGAAAGCCGCCCCCAAACGAGGCACGCAGGCATAAAAAAACCGGGCCTGGATTTATGTCATTAACAGACACTTCCAGGACCGGTTTTCCGACACCACCGTTTTTAGCCGAACCAGCGCCGTGCGTTCCTGAACATACGAATCCAGGGACCATCTTCCTGCCAGCCATCCGGGTGCCAGGAATGCTGAACCGAACGGAATACCCGCTCCGGATGAGGCATCATGATCGTGACCCGACCATCGCGGGTGGTCACACCGGTGATACCCGCTTCTGAGCCATTCGGGTTGAACGGATACCGGGTGGTTGCCTGCCCACGATTATCCACATACCGCAATGCCACCATCTCATTCTCTGACAAGGCCGAAGCAGAAGCGTTTCCGGCGAATTCAACTCGCCCCTCCCCATGGGCTACCGCAATCGGCATCTGCGAGCCGGCCATGCCATCAAGGTAAGCAGAGGGCGATGGCATCACTTCCGCCATCACCAGGCGCGCCTCAAATTGCTCCGACTGATTACGCACGAAACGCGGCCAGCCTTCACTGCCTGGGATCAGCTCGTGCAGGTTCGAAAGCATCTGGCATCCGTTACAAACCCCAAGTGCCAGCGTATCCTGGCGGTTGAAGAAAGCCGCAAACTGATCGCGCACACGGTCACTGAACAGAATGGACTTCGCCCACCCCTCACCGGCACCGAGAACATCACCGTAGGAGAATCCGCCACAGGTAACCAGACTGTTGAAGCTCTCCAGGCTCATACGGCCCGACAGAAGATCACTCATGTGGACATCAACAGATTCAAAACCGGCACGGTCAAAAGCCGCTGCCATTTCCACCTGGCCGTTGACGCCCTGCTCACGGAGTACGGCCACTTTAGGCCGCGCCCCCTTGTTGATATAGGGGGCAGAGATGTCCTCGTTGATGTCGAAGGTCAGTTCGGCGTGCAGCCCAGGATCGTCAGCATCCAACAGATTATCGAACTCTTCCTGGGCGCAATCTGCATTGTCCCTCAGTGACTGGATTCGATAACTGGTTTCTGACCATAAACGCTGAAGTGAACAGCGGGATTCATCAACAACCGTTTCACCTTCGAAGCTCAGACGCAGCTGGTCATCGTCGTTCAGGGTACCAATCACGCTGGTGTGGTCACCGAGTCCGGCCGCCGAAAATTGCTGCAGAACAAAACTGGTGTCCTCGCGACGAACCTGAACCACGGCACCCAGCTCTTCATTAAACAGCTCACGTGCGAACTGAGAGGAAGATTCCGCCAATCCGTCCAGTTTGATATCGACCCCTGTGTGACCGGCAAAGCACATTTCGGCCAGGGTTACGAATAGACCACCGTCGGAACGATCATGGTACGCCAGCAGTTTGCCGTCAGAGTTCAGCCCCTGAATAACCGCAAAGAAAGCCTTGATGTCTTCGGGGTCGTCCAGATCCGGCGCGACCGCGCCCACCTGGCGATAAACCTGAGCAAGTGCCGAACCGCCGAGGCGATTCTGCCCGGCAGCCAGATCCACCAGGATCAGATCAGTTTCTCCTGCGTCATTCACCAGTTGCGGAGTGAGTGTCCTGGCTATGTCGACAACCGGTGCAAAGCCACTGACCACCAGCGAAAGCGGCGAAGTCACGCTCTTCTGTTCGCCGTTGTCTTCTTCCCACACGGTTTTCATGGACATGGAGTCCTTGCCTACCGGAATGGTGATGCCCAGCTCAGGGCAAAGCTCCATACCGACCGCACGGACGGTCTCATACAGGTTCTCATCCTCGCCCGGGTGCCCCGCTGCGGCCATCCAGTTTGCGGACAAACGGATATCTGACAGCTTGCCAATGGCTGCGGCCGCCAGGTTGGTTATGGTCTCACCCACAGCCATACGCCCGGATGCCGGCGCGTCGATCACCGCAACCGGCGTGCGCTCGCCCAGAGCCATAGCTTCGCCACTGCGAACATCAAAAGAACTGGCGGTGACTGCAACGTCACTCACCGGTACCTGCCAGGGCCCGACCATCTGGTCACGGGCAACAAGACCTGTAATGGTTCGGTCACCAATGGTGATGAGAAAGCTCTTGGAGCCCACGGACGGCAGACGAAGTACACGGCGAATGGCCTCGTGCAAATCGACCTTGGTGGAATCAAAAATCGGCTTGGTAAAAGAACCGCGACTTACACTACGATGCATTCGCGGCGGTTTGCCAAACAGTACTTCCATGGGCAAATCTACCGATTTGTCATCGAAGTAGGAGTCGGCCAGTTCCAGGTGATGGGATTCGGTCGCCTCACCGATAACCGCGTACGGACACCGCTCCCTGCGGCACAAAGCGTCGAACCGCTCCAGATTTTCCGGAGCCACCGCCATGACATAGCGCTCCTGGGATTCGTTACACCAGATTTCAAGAGGCGACATGCCGGGCTCGTCACTGGGGATATCCCTCAGCTCAAATTTGCCGCCACGACCACCGTCTTTCACAAGCTCCGGCATCGCATTGGACAAACCGCCAGCACCTACGTCATGGATGAAGCAAATCGGGTTCTTGTCGCCCATCTGCCAGCAACGGTCGATAACTTCCTGACACCGGCGCTCCATCTCAGGGTTGTCACGCTGCACCGATGCAAAATCAAGGTTTTCATTGCTGGAACCGGAATCCATGGAAGAGGCCGCACCGCCGCCCAGACCGATAAGCATGGAGGGGCCACCAAGAACAATCAGCTTGGCCCCTACCGGGATGTCACCTTTTTCAACGTGCTCTTCCCGGATATTACCCAGGCCTCCGGCAATCATGATCGGCTTGTGGTAGCCACGCACCTCGTCTCCCGCCGCTCCCGGGACCTTTTCTTCAAAAGTGCGGAAATAGCCAGCCAGGTTGGGACGGCCGAATTCGTTGTTGAAAGAAGCGCCACCAATGGGGCCTTCAATCATAATGTCCAGCGCCGAGGCAATACGGCCGGGCTTGCCATAACCGATTTCCCAGGGCTGGGTATCGCCCGGCAGGTTCAGGTTGGAGACGGTAAAGCCGGTCAGCCCTGCTTTTGGCTTGGAACCACGGCCAGTCGCACCCTCATCCCGGATTTCACCACCGGAACCGGTGGCCGAGCCTTCTGCCGGTGCAATGGCAGTCGGATGGTTGTGAGTTTCAACCTTCATGAGGATATGAATGTCTTCTTCGTTATACCCGTAGATACCGGTTTCTGGATCGGGAAAGAAGCGACCACCGCGGCTGCCACGAATTACAGAAGCATTATCCTTGTAGGCAGAAAGCACACCATCGCTGTTCATTTCGAAAGTGTTACGAATCATCGCAAACAGCGACTTTTCCTGACCCTCACCGTCGATGTCCCACGAGGCATTGAATATCTTGTGCCGACAATGCTCCGAGTTGGCCTGCGCGAACATCATCAACTCAACGTCGGTTGGATCCCGCTCAAGGCCGGCAAACGATTTCACCAGGTAGTCAATTTCGTCTTCGGCCAGAGCCAGGCCAAGCCGTCTATTCGCTTCAACCAGCGCCGAACGGCCTCCGGCAAGCACCGGGACACGGTCCAGAGGACGAGGCTCCTGATGGCTGAACAACAACTCGGCACCACCCATTTCATGGAAGACCTTCTGAGTCATTCGGTCATGCAACAGCGCTGCAATCTTCTCCCGCTGTGCAAGGCCAAGCTTACGGCTGGCCCTGATATAAAAAGCGGTACCACGCTCAATCCGGTGAATCTGGCGCAACCCACAATTACGGGCAATATCCGTCGCCTTGCTGGACCAGGGCGACAGAGTTCCGGGACGTGGCACAACAAGAAACAGGACACCGTCCGGTTCCTCGACGGCCACACTGGGCCCGTAGATTAGTAGCCGGTCCAGAATCGCATACTCCGAGTCTGAAAGGCTGCCTTCCAGATCTACAAAGTGCATGAACTCGGCATAAACATGCTCGACCTCAGGCACGATGTCCTGAATTCGGGAATGCAATTTTCGGGAACGGAAGGGCGAAAGCGCGGGTGCGCCGCGAAGTTCAAGCATGATATCAACCTGTATCGCGCGAAACGGGGAAGTCTGGGTGCGTTCTGAAAGGCCGCCATGATACTCGAAAGCGCGGTCAGGATACAGCGCCAGAGACGTTAATCCCCATCCATACAATTGACATTGTTTTGCATATTAATTAACCAGTTTTATTGACCGGCGCCCGCCCAATGGGGATCATGGATCGGTGGAAGTGGAATCCACACCCAGCATGACACCGGATACGTCCATTCAAAAAGTAATGACGTGCCCCGACGACTCAGCTGTAATGGAGACCAGGGATTTGCCCAAACCGCTAATCGCTTATGTCGCGACATGGGCTCAGGTGGCGCTGCTCGTATTCGCCACACTGACGCTCACCGGCTGTTCGCGACCAAGCACCCTTCAGGAAATCCGTGACGAAGGTGTGTTACACGTAATCACTCGCGAAGCACCCTCCATTTATTATAAGGGGCGCGACGGGATTACTGGCTACGACTATGAACTCGCACAGCGGTTCGCCGACGAGCTTGGCGTCGAACTGAGGGTGCGCGTGGCCGGAGACAATACGGAAGTACTCTCCATCCTATCCCGGGACTATGCCCACATCGGGTTGGCCGGACTCTCTCAGCAACCGGAATTCAAAGATCATTACAAGGTGCTTCCCACAGGCATCTCCGCCCAGTCTGTGGTGGTTTACAACCGGGATGCAGAACGCCCGGACTCACTGGATAGCCTCACCGGCCAGACGCTCCATCTGGTGGCAGACAGCAACCACAAGCACCTCCTTGAAACGGAGCAGAAAAGTGACTCCAGTGCTGACTTGCAGGTTCACCCCGGGCTGGATGCGGCCGGCATACTGGCGCGGGTGGAGAGTGGAGAATTCACCTACGCCATCGTGTCATCAAACGAGCTTGAGCTTAACCATGTGTTCTTTCCCAAGGTGAAACAGGCCTTTTCCCTGGGTGAGCCGTCAGAGCTCGTGTGGCTATTCCCCTCGGCACAGGATGACTCGCTGGTCACTGCCGCCCGCCAATTTCTCGGGAAGCTGCAGGCCGATGGCACTCTCGCTCAACTTGCCGAGCGTTTTTATGGGCATCTGGATCAGCTGAACTACGTGGGGGCCCGAACCTTTATGCACCATGTGGAAAACCGCCTGCCCAAGTACGACAGCCTGTTCCAGGACTATGCCACGGACTTCGGGATGGACTGGCGCCTGCTTGCCGCTATTGGCTATCAGGAATCCCACTGGCGCCCCAATGCCGTGTCTCCTACTGGCGTTCGCGGCCTGATGATGCTCACACGAAATACCGCAAGCCACATCGGCATCAATAACAGGCTGGATCCAGAGGAAAGTATTCAGGGAGGTGCCAAGTATTTCCGCATAGTGCACAAAAAGATTCCTGAGCGCATACCGGAGCCCGACCGCACCTGGTTTGCCCTGGCATCATACAATGTGGGCTTTGGCCATCTGGAGGACGCACGAAGACTGACCGAGGGTGCTGGCAAGAACCCGGATCGCTGGATGGATGTGAAAGAGTTCCTGCCACTGCTGGCACAAAAAGAGTGGTACACCAAGACTCGCTTTGGCTACGCCAGAGGGCACGAACCGGTGCTGTACGTGCAGAATATTCGCCGTTACTACGATGTTCTCGCCCGAATAACCGATCGGTCTCAAGCCTCCCCTCCGGAAGATGCCAACATGGTAAACCTTGAATCAGAGGAGCAGGACAGCAATGCGACACGGGAGGCCAAAGACCATTCAGACATGCGTGCAAGCTTGCCTTCCGAGCTGGGGATAATCCCGCCGACGCTATAGTCGGAATGGCACAAGCGCGGTCATTCTTCGGTCGAACGGGCATCCAGTGCCCGCTCAACCTGAGCCGAAGAGAATCCCCGTCGATTCAGGAAACGGGCCTGCCGTACCTTTTCATCCCAGTCCTCACTCAGATCCGAAAGACCGTAACGCTTTTCCCTTAGCGCAACCGCTCGGCGGCACCAATCCTCGTCAGTCATTTCGTCCAGACACTCAGGAGCATGGTGGACTCCACGTTGCTGAAGCTCGCCCAATATGCGCATTGGGCCATACCCAAGATCCATTCTCTGGCGGGCGTAGACGTCGGCAAAACGATTGTCATCAAGCCAGCCCTCGTTTTCATAAGCGTCCAGCACCACCTCGATCACCTCATCATCGATCTTGCGCTGGCGCAGTTTCAATACCAGTTCGAGGCGGCTGTGTTCCCGCCTGGCCAGCAGTCTCAGTGCAACCGAGCGTGCCTTGTATTCATGATCTTCCTGATTTTCCTGTTTTGCCATACAGACCCTTCCCGCATGCGCGTACAAAACGCTAGACTAGCCCCGAATTATTCTTGCCGGCCCGACCGGCAAACAGTACCCGGCCTCCCGAGAAGAGGCCGATGGCCGGTGGCGGCTCACTTTGCCCGACACCGTGAACTGGTTTCAATCCCAAAGGATACCCTCATGGCTGCTTTCATCCAGAAACTGTTTAAATCCCGCAAATCCTCCGACGCAACCGGAAAAAATCGTCAAGAAACACCGCCAACGGCTGCTGTACAGGAGGATACGCGCGCTATTCTGAGAGAAGAACAGCTCCAGGCCCTGGAGGGTTCGCCGGATCAGGCCACTCTGGCAAATCTGGCAATTAGCGGCGCAACCGCCGATATTCGGCTGGACGCGGCAAGCCGGCTCACGAACGCCGATAGCCTGCAGCAAGTTCAGAAGCAGGCCAAGGGGCGTGACAAGGGCGTCTATCAGAGCGTCAGACAAGCTCTCCAGAACATTCGTGATGAACAGGCAAGACAGGAAAGCCTGTCGCAAACCATCACGACCCTGATCAGTAACGCCAACGACCAGGCGCGCAGTGATGATACCAAGCTTTACGAGGCAAGACTGGAGTCACTGATTCGCCACTGGAGTGAGGTAGAACCGCACGCAACTCCTGAGCAGGCCCAGAGCTTTCTGGAAGCGGTTCACCGGTGCAAGGAACGCCTTGATGCTATCCGGTCGGCGCTGGAAGTTGAAAAGCGGCAGCAGGACCAGAAACAGCAGCGAGAAGAAACCCTGGCGTTGCTTACCCGCACACTGGCTGAGCTGAAAGAGCAGGCGCCGGAGACGCTTCCCTCTCTGGCCTCCCTGGATGCCCTGCAAAAAACACAGGAAAATCGCTGGCTCGAAGCCACGCGCGACACCACTGTGGATAAGCAGGAACAGAAAGCCTACGAAAGCGCCATGCTTTCGCTTCGCAGTTACGTCAGCGCCATACGCCATATCAATCAGGAAAAAGAGACCATTTCAGCGCTCGCTGCCGCGCTGGACGCCAGTGAGGACGCCTCGGACGAACACCGTGAACAGGCAAAGACCCTGATTAAAACCATTGCCTGGCCGGAAGGTTATCCTATGCCAGCGGTTTTGGAGCCAGTCCGGAAGCTGGCAGGTAAACGTAAGACGGTAGCGCCTGCCAAAGCAGAAAATCAGGAAAAGCAAAAGGCACTGGCCTCTGAGTTGGAAACCTCTGTTGGCCGACTAGAGGCGGCGCTGGAAGCGAAGCAGCTGAAAGAATCCAAACAACTGCTGAAAACAGCTCAACAGCAGTTCAAATCACTGGATCATCGCCATGGCAAACCCTTCCAGGCGCGCATGCAGTTGCTCGCCGGGCAGTTACGTGAACTCAGCGACTGGCAGGGCTTTGCAACCGAACCCAAGCAGATAGCTCTGTGCGAACAGATGGAATACCTGGCCGAGCAACCGATTGAGCCGGAAGCCAAAGCGGAACGGATCAAGGAACTACAGAACGAATGGCGCGATCTCGGTGGTTCTTCAGATCGCGCACTTTGGGCCAGGTTCAAGGAAGCGTCAGACCGGGCCTATGAGCCTTGCAAGGCGTATTTTTCCGCCAAGTCCGGCCTCAAACAGGCCAATCTTGAGAAACGTCAGGCCATCTGCGCGGAACTGGAAACGTTCCTCAACAGCGCCGACTGGACAGCCATTGACTGGAAAGCGGCCGAGAAGATTCACCTGACGGCCCGCCAGGAGTGGAAAGCAGCCTGGCCAGTGGAATTCCGCGATAATCGACAGGTACAGAAACGATTTGACGACCTGTTGAAAAAGCTGGAAGCACCCCTGGATGAAGAGCGGCGCAAAAACGAAGCGCTCAAACAGGAGATTGTCGACAAGGCCAATGCTCTGACCAGTCATGAACCGCTGCAGGATGCGATGAATCAGGCCAAAAACCTGCAGACAGACTGGAAAGCCATTGGTATCACCCGTCACCGGGAGGATCGCAAGCTCTGGCAGGCCTTCCGAAAAGCCTGCGATGAGATCTTTGCTCGCCGGGATGCCCAGCGCAACGAAAAACACGAGGCGGCAAAAGCCGCTGACGAAGCCGCTGAAACGGTTCTGGACGAGGCGCGGGCACTCGACAGCAACAGCGACGAACCTACGTTGTCTTCAGCCTTCGCCCAGCTTCGAGAGCTGGAGTCCGCCGTTCTCTCCTCCGCCTCGAAAGAGCGCGTGCAGCGTGAAAAACAACGACTGCACAAGGCGATGGCAGACCAGCGCCTGAGAGCGAATATCAGCGCCTGGCAATCCCTGGTACGAGCCCGGGTAGACGGAGCGGAGTCAGGTGCGGAGCTTCCCGAGCACTGGCCTGCCCTGGCCGCCGACCCGAATCAACTCGAGCCGACAGAGCTGGTCATCCGGGCAGAAATCCTCGGAGGAATTGGGTCGCCGGAATCCGATCAGCAACGCCGTATGGAAATCCAGGTACAAAGACTGGCTGAAGGCATGGGCTCCTCGGAAAAGTCCAGCGATCAGGTTCGGGAGATGGAAAAACTGGTCGCCAGCTGGTGCCTGAAACCATCGGGTGAATTAT
Source organism: Marinobacter sediminum (assembly GCF_023657445.1). Taxonomy (NCBI): domain Bacteria; kingdom Pseudomonadati; phylum Pseudomonadota; class Gammaproteobacteria; order Pseudomonadales; family Marinobacteraceae; genus Marinobacter; species Marinobacter sediminum. The sequence continues at coordinate 1,818,743 of NZ_JAGTWY010000001.1, forward strand.
CCGACCAGGCGCTCGCTGAGCGTCTGAACAACGCGCTCGCTGCGCTGGTCGTCGACTGATTCCTGAGCGGTCACTCGCGCTGGTGTTCCTTAACAAAACCCCTGGCCGTCTTCACAGCGGCCAGGGATTTTTGTTTCATGTCCTTCAATTCCTCATCAGCCAGATAAAACATCATATCGATGGAGTGCCGGTAATACCGACTGGGCAGCCGGTTCAGCGCCACACACATCACATCGGTCAGATAATCGGTGGTATCTGTCTCTTCCCGAGTGGCCTCTATTGCATCCTGAACCAGCCTCTCGTAAAAATTGTCGATGGCATCTCTGAGGGACATAGCATGCACCTCCCGCATCTGCTCGCGCTCTTCTGTAACCATAGAAGCCCCTTGGCATCTTGTCATGGCGCCTGAGCAATTTCGCCAATACGATTGGCAGCCCTCGTCATTACGCGCCAGTACTGCAACCGGCTATGGTTACCTCATCGGATGTAATTTCTGAAACAACAAATACCAGAGGACAAGCAATGACTACCGAGGCGTACATCTTCGATGCAGTCCGCACCCCCAGGGGGCGCGGCAAAAAGGATGGTTCCCTGCACAGCGTCAAACCAATCACGCTGCTGACAACCATGCTCCGCGCACTGCAAGAGAGAAACAGTCTGGACACAGCGCAGGTAGACGACATTGTTATGGGCTGCGTAACCGCCGTTGGCGATCAGGGCGCAGACATTGCCAAAACCGCGGCCCTGGCCGCCGACTGGGATGAAAAAGTTGCCGGCGTCACCCTCAACCGTTTCTGTGCGTCCGGCCTGGAAGCCGTCAACCTCGCCGCCATGAAGGTGCGCTCAGGGTGGGAAGACCTGGTGGTTGCTGGTGGCGTGGAGTCCATGTCCCGTGTGCCCATGGGCTCCGATGGCGGCGCCTGGGCAACGGATCCGGAAACCAACCTGCACACGGGTTTCATGCCGCAAGGCATAGGTGCCGATCTGATTGCGACTCTCGAAGGTTTCAGCAGGGAAGACGTGGACGGCTTTGCGGTCAAATCTCAACAAAAAGCCGCTAACGCCTGGCAAAACGGCTACTTCGCCAAATCCATAGTGCCGGTTACTGATCAAAACGGCGTGGTCATCCTTGATCGCGATGAGCACGTTCGGGGCAACACCACGACCGAGTCCCTTTCAGGCCTGAAGCCCTCTTTTCAGATGATGGGCGAAATGGGCTTTGACGGCGTCGCCCGCGAAAAATACCACTACGTCGAAAAGATCAATCATGTGCACCATGCAGGCAACTCCTCCGGAATTGTCGATGGCGCCACGGCCGTGCTGATTGGCAGTGAAGCCAAGGGCAAGGCTATGGGGCTCAAACCCCGTGCCCGCATTGTCGCTACTGCGGTCACCAGCACCGACCCCACGATCATGCTGACGGGGCCCGCTCCAGCTGCCCGCAAAGCACTGGAAAAGGCTGGCATGACAGCTGACCAGATTGACCTGTTTGAAGTGAACGAAGCCTTTGCCTCTGTGGTGATGCGCTTCCAGCGCGAACTTTCTGTTCCCGATGAAAAAGTGAACGTGAATGGCGGCGCAATCGCCATGGGCCATCCCCTCGGGGCCACCGGCGCCATGATCCTCGGCACCTTGATGGATGAGCTGGAACGCCGGGAGCTGCGCTACGGCCTAGCGACACTCTGCGTAGGCGGCGGTATGGGCATTGCCACCATCATTGAGCGCGTCTGAACCCGACACTTTTCTGAGAGGAGAACCGATTATGAGTGCGATACATTACGACCTGGGTTCAGACCAGATTCTGACCCTGACCATCGATATGCCCGGTCAGTCAGCCAACACCATGAACGCGGCCTTCCGCGAGGGACTGGCAGAGACAGTCACCAGAGTCGAAAAAGACCTCGGTAACATCCACGGCATTATTATTACCTCTGCCAAGAAAACCTTCTTTGCCGGCGGTGACCTGAAAGAACTGCACAAGGTCACCCGTGATGACGCCGAGACCTTCGAGGAAATGGTTAACAGCCTGAAGGCTGGCATGCGCTTTCTCGAGACCAGCGGCAAGCCGGTTGTGGCTGCCATCAACGGCAGTGCGCTCGGCGGTGGGCTGGAAATTGCCCTCGCCTGCCACCATCGTGTCGTACTCAACAATGAATCGATTCAGCTGGGCCTGCCGGAAGTTACCCTGGGACTTTTACCGGGCGGTGGGGGAACCCAGCGCCTGCCCCGGATGATTGGCCTCGAAGCCGCTTTCCCCTACCTGATGGAAGGCAAGCAGGTGAATCCGACCGCTGCATTGAAGGCAGGCATTGTGGATGAGCTGGCCGATTCCGGGGAAGACATGATGGCCAGGGCCCGTGCCTTCATCACGGCCAACCCGAAATGTCAGCAGCCCTGGGATCAGAAAGGTTTCAGATTCCCCGGCGGTGCGCCGCACCATCCCGCCATGGCGCAGAAACTTTCCATTGCGCCCGCCATGCTGAAGCAGAAAACCAAAGGTTGCTATCCGGCACCGGAGCGCATCCTTTCTGCCGCAGTTGAAGGTGCCCAGGTGGACTTCGATAACGGCAGCCTTATTGAGACCCGCTACTTCGCCGAGCTGGTCATTGGCCAGGTTGCCAAAAACATGACCGGCACATTCTGGTTCCAGCTAAACGCCATAAAGGCCGGAGGCAGCCGTCCCGACGGTGTCGATAAAGAGACGTTTAAAAAAGTGGGGGTTCTGGGTGCAGGCATGATGGGCGCAGGTATCGCCTATTCTACGGCCACCCGTGGCATCGACGTTGTTTTGAAAGATGTCTCTGTGGAGAACGCCGAAAAGGGAAAAAGCTACTCGGAAAAGCTACTGGCCAAGAAAGTCAGCCGTGGCAGGATGACCGAACAGCAGAAGGCGGAGATTCTCGACCGTATCAAGGCCACGGACGCTGCCGCCGATCTGGATGGTTGCGACCTGGTGATTGAAGCGGTCTTCGAGGACAGCGGCCTCAAGGCGCAAGTGACCCAGGAGTCCGAGCCAAAGCTGGTAACCAACGGTATCTTTGCCTCCAACACCTCCACCATTCCCATCACCAAACTGGCCGGCGCGTCCGCAAGGCCAGAAAACTTTATTGGCCTGCACTTTTTCTCCCCCGTGGACAAGATGCAGCTCGTTGAAATCATTGTGGGCGAGAAAACGTCTGATGAAACACTGGCGCGGTCATTCGACTATGTGCAACAGATCGGCAAGATCCCCATTGTGGTCAACGATAGCCGCGGATTCTTCACGTCCCGGGTATTCGGCACCTTTGTAAACGAAGGCATCTGCATGCTGGCGGAAGGCATTCACCCCTCAAGTATCGAGAACGCGGGCCTGCTTTCCGGTATGCCTGTTGGTCCCCTGGCTATCTCTGATGAAGTCAGCATGACCCTCATGCAGCATATTCGTGACCAGAGCAGGAAAGACACCGAAGCTGCCGGTGGTAGCTGGGCCCCACATCCCGCCGAGGCGGTGATAGACCAGATGGTGAATGCGCAGAACCGGAAAGGTAAGGCGTCCGGTGCCGGCTTCTATGAATACCCGGACAATGGCAAGAAGTACCTTTGGCCGGAACTGGAGCGCTTGTACGTGGATTCCGACAAGGCCCGCACTGCCTCACTGCAGGACCTGAAAGACCGGATACTATTCATACAGGCGATCGAAACAGTGCGGTGTCTGGAGGAAGGCGTTCTGCGTTCCGTGGAAGACGCCAATATCGGTAGCATTTTCGGTATCGGCTACGCCCCCTGGACCGGCGGTGCAATTCAGTTCATCAACCAGTACGGTGTGCGCGCCTTTACAGAGCGTGCAACAGAGCTCGCCAGACAGCATGGGGACCGTTTTGCGCCTCCCGGGCTGTTACTTCAAAAAGCAGAGACCAACACCCCGTTTGCCTGAGCATCGCAGCCGGAGGTTTAACCCCCTCCGGCACCTCCCGGGTGCTTCCCGCATTAAGCCGCAGGCTGTTACAACCTGACGGGTTCATGGACAGATTGTCACGAATCGATACGCCCTGCCTATGGCAACGGGTGTATCGCTTGCCTACAATAAATTTATCGCCAACGGGTACAGAAAGGTTCATGATTTAAGAACTTTCGCCCAGCACCGTCAGGTATGTATTTATGACCATCGCGGAAAGAATTAGGGCTCGTCGCTCGCCGGCCAACAGCAGCCAGACAGGCATATGCAAGGCTGTCACCATCGCTTTGCTGTTCTCGGCACCCATGGGCTTGCAGGCCAAGGCAGATGACGCCAGAGTTTACGAGCCCGTTGCGCCAACCATTGATCAGGCCCGAGCCAATATTCTGATTGCCCGCCAGCTTCAGTTCACCCACTTCCGGGATCTTGGTATCAGTGATGAACTGTCCAGTGACGTGTTCGATTCCTACCTCGAATACCTGGATGGCCAGCGCATTTACCTGACTCAGGAAGACCTGACAAAATTTGATCGTATCAAGACCCAGTTAGGATCGGCTCTGAAAACGGGCCAGCTTCAACCGGGCTTCGATATCTACAACCTGGTTCAGCAGCGTATTATTGAGCGCCTGCAGTTTGCCCTGAGCCTGATCAACAAGGGCATCGGTGAGCTGGATTTCAACAAGAGTGAGAGCATCCTTCTGGATCGTTCCGACGCCAGCTGGGAAGCCAATCAACAGGCGCTGGATGAGCTCTGGATCAAGCGGATCAAGAATGCCGTCCTGGCCCAGCGCCTCAATGGATCCGATGACGAAACCATTGAAGACAATCTGCGCCGCCGTTACGAGGGGCAGCTCAAACGCGCGTATCAGGCCCGCAGTGAAGATGCATTCCAGGCCTACATGAACGCCTTTACCGGCATGTGGGACCCCCATACTTCCTACTTCTCGCCGCGCACATCCGAAAACTTCAACATCAACATGAGCCTCTCTCTGGAGGGGATCGGTGCGGTACTGCAGTCGGATAATGAGTACACCAAGGTGGTTCGGCTTGTGCCGGGTGGTCCAGCATCCAAGCAGGGCCAACTCCAGCCTGCAGACCGTATTGTTGCGGTGACCCAGGAAGAAGAAAAAGCTGTCAACGTGATTGGCTGGCGCCTGGATGAGGTTGTGGATCTGATTCGGGGTCCACGAAATTCCGTGGTAACCCTGGAAGTTATTCCGGCCAACGCCAGCGATGAAACCATTACCAAGGCGATCTCGATCAAACGGGATGAAGTCAAGCTGGAAGAGCAGAGCGCCAGCAAAGACATCATTCAGCTTGAACGCGGCGGCAGCGATTACAACATCGGCGTCATTACAGTTCCCACATTCTATGCGGACTTCCAGGCCATGCAGGCCGGTGACCCCAATTACAAGAGCACCACCCGGGACGTACGCAAGCTTATTACCGAACTTGAGCAGGACGGCGTGAATGGCCTGGTGATTGACCTTCGCAACAACGGTGGTGGCGCCCTGCATGAAGCGAATGACCTGGTCGGCCTGTTTATCGACAAGGGCCCGACCGTTCAGATTCGCAACGCCAACAATGACGTTCAGGTTCTCAACGATGAGGATCCGTCAGTGGCTTACGACGGTCCGCTGGTCGTTCTTACCAACCGTATGAGTGCCTCCGCCTCCGAGATTTTCGCCGGGGCAATCCAGGATTATGGTCGGGGCCTGGTGGTAGGTTCACAGACGTTCGGCAAAGGCACCGTGCAGGCGGTTCGTCCCCTGAATCATGGTCAGCTGAAAATTACTCAATCCAAGTTCTACCGCGTATCCGGCGGATCTACCCAGCACAAGGGCGTCATTCCGGATATCGAAATACCGTCACGTATCGACAAGAACCGTATTGGCGAAGATGCCCTTGATCATGCCCTGCCCTGGGATCAGATCGAAGCTGTCCCCCACACCAGGTATTTCGATTTTAGCGGCATCATCGATGAACTGCGCAAGCGTCACGAAGAGCGTTTTACCGCCAGCCCCGAATTCAGCCTGCTGCAACAGGAAATCAACTTCCTCAAGAAGCAGCGCGAGATGGAATCGGTCAGCCTGAACCTGGGAGCCCGCACAACCCAGCATGAACAGGTTGAGCGCACGCGGTTAACCATTGCCAACGCTCGCAGGGAACTGCGGGACGAGGAGCCCTTCGAAAGCCTTGAAGACCTCGAAGACTGGCAGGACCAGAAGGCAGCAGACCTGGACACGACCGACGACGAACTGGATTTCGTTATCCGCGAAGGGGGCGACATCATGGCCGACATGCTGGAACTGGATCAGCACATGGCGTCTATCCTGACACCTCAACAGTATGCGGCCCAGGCTCCGGCCCAGTGAATCGGGAAGGCGCCCAGGCATGACCGAGGAGAGCAAAGGCCAGGACAGCCGGCAAAAAGCGCGCGTCTTGCAGGACATGCTGCTGGATGCGCTTCATGCCATGCGCTCACTGGACGAGGTTGAAGAGCTAGAGAAGCCCGAGCACAGGGTCCCGAAGGGGCATGAAGGCCTGATTGACCGGCTCACCAACCTTACGGGTTCCGCGCTGCGCTTTGGTGCACGCGCGACCGATACATCATTGAGAGTTGGCCGGGCACTGATTAACTCCCAGGATCAGTTACGCGCCATGCTGACAGCCGGCCAGTCACTCAAGGATATTCGCGAAGTGGCCGGGCTGACCCTGTCGGAGATGAGCGAAGCCCTGAATCTGAAAGACAAATCGGTTCTGGAGGCCATTGAAAACGGTACCTCCACCCTATCCTTCGAACTTATCCTGCGTCTGGCCGCACTGATTGCCCGCAACGACCCGATCCCCTTCATCTTGCGCACCACGCGCCACTACAACCCGGAGGTCTGGCAGGCTCTGAATGACTGGGGTGTCGGACGCCTCCCCCTGCAGTTCGAACGGGAACGGGAATTTATCAATATTTTCCGCAGGCACGATGACGCCCGAAATCTCACCGACGAGGGTTTCCAGAAAGTGCTGGACTTTACCCGCCAGAGCTTCGAAATGTCGCTACATTTCATAGAGGAGCAGGAAAGGCAGGTGGCCGAGTTGAAGGCCACCTACGAGGGAGAGGCCGAAACCGGGAATCCGCCTGAGTCCGGGCGGAACAAGCCCTCAGCCAAATAGCTCCCGCATTCCGGTGATATTGGGATTGTGAACGACGCCCTTCTCAGTGACGATGGCATCAATCAGACTGGCCGGCGTAACATCAAAGACCGGGTTGAACACTCTCACACCTTGCGGCGCCAGGGGGATTCCGCGAATTTCCCGAACTTCGGAGCCGTCGCGCTCCTCAATGGGAATATCCCCACCCGATGCCAGTGTCATATCGACAGTGCTTGAGGGCGCCACCACCATGAAACCAACCTTGTGATGACGGGCCAGCACCGCGAGGCTGTAGGTTCCGATCTTGTTTGCCACATCACCATTGGCGGTGATCCGATCCGCACCCACTACGACCCAGCGCACATCCCCCTGCGCCAGAATTGCCGCCGCAGCGCCGTCTGCGTTCAGGGTAACCGGGATACCGTCCTGCACAAGCTCCCACGCTGTCAGGCGGCTACCCTGAAGCCAGGGCCGGGTTTCGTCCGCGTAAACGGTTTTCAGAAGTTTCTTTTCGTGGAGGCGACGGACAACACCCAGAGCCGTGCCGTAGCCACCGGTAGCCAGTGCCCCCGTGTTGCAGTGGGTAAGAACTGATATGGGTTGCTCCGGATGCATAACCTCAAGGGCATGGTCTGCCATGGTCAGATTGGCCGCCAGGTCGTCCTCATGAATGGTGATCGCCTCGTCCGCCAGAGACTGAATGGCTTCGTCCAGGGAATGACAGCCGTGGAACACCCGCTCCATACGCTGCAGAGCCCAGAAAAGGTTAACCGCAGTGGGCCGGGAAGCCGCAAGTACCCGAATAGCCTGTTCGATCTCGGCTTTCCAGTCACCGCCGCCCGAATGGCGGGCAGCCAGTGCGACACCGTAAGCGGCACTGATACCGATGGCCGGAGCACCTCGAACCACCATGTCCCGTATACACTGGGCGACGCCCGAGGCGCCCTCCACCGTAATCCAGTGTTCCTCGGTTGGCAGCAGCCGCTGATCCAGCAACTCCAGACTGGCGCCGTGCCAGCGTATCGCGACTATGCCGACTGCCCGCGAAGAAGTTGATGTGGGGGAGTTCGCCATAAAACAGCTCCGTTTCTGAAACGCTGAAAAGCGCCAGTATAACGTTTATACTTCCGGGCTACATTTTCATAGCGCGACCTCCTCCGCGCCCGGCACTGAAGGCAGGTAAATGACGGCAGACACCATCACCGCAGCCGATATCCGCATCAACGCCCGATGGCTCATCCCCATCGAACCCGAAGCAGTCGTGCTGGAACATCAGGCTGTCATCATCCAGGGCTCAAGGATTGCAGCAGTGGTTTCTCAGGATGAGGCCGATCTAAGGTTCCGAACCCGGGAAACGGTCGATTTGCGCCATCATGTTGTCATGCCAGGTCTGATCAACGTTCACGGTCATGCCGCCATGTCGCTGTTCCGGGGTATGGCCGATGATTTGCCGCTGATGACCTGGCTCAATGAGCATATCTGGCCGGCGGAAGGCGCTTTTATCAGCGAACAGTTCATCGCCGATGGCACACAACTCGCGATGGCGGAAATGCTGCGCACAGGAACCACAACTTTCTCCGACATGTATTTCTTCCCGGAGATTGCTGCCCAGGCTGCCCATGATGTCGGCATGCGTGCCCAGATAAGCTTCCCGTTGCTGGACTTCCCAACCCCCTGGGGCTCCGGCCCGGAAGAATATCTGAGCAAGGGCAAGGCCCTGATTGAAACCTGGAAAGGCGATGAATACATAACGCCGGCAATTGGCCCTCACGCCCCTTACACTGTCTCGGACGGGCCGCTGCAAAAGGCCATCAAACTGTCTGCGGATACCGGCGCACCTATCCAGATTCACCTGCATGAGACCGCTTTCGAGGTGACAGAAGCGACTGAAAAGCAGGGCAAGCGACCCGTTGCACGGATGGCTGAGTTGGGTGTTCTCGGCCCGAATACCCAGTGCGTACACATGACCCAGATTAACGACGCTGACCTCAAATCCGTCGTGGAATCCGGGGCTCACGTCATTCATTGCCCAGAGTCCAACCTCAAGCTGGCGAGCGGACTTTGTCCCGTTCAAAAGCTGATGGATGCCGGTGTTAACGTCGCCATTGGCACCGACGGTGCCGCGAGCAACAATGATCTGGACCTGTTTGGCGAGCTTCGCACCGCCGCAATGATTGGCAAGGCAGTAGCCGGAGATGCCGCCGCCCTCTCGGCACACCAGGCTTTGACCATGGCGACACTGAATGGCGCCAGGGCCATAGGTCGGGATCACGAACTGGGCTCACTGGTTGCTGGAAAGCTGGCTGACGTCATCGCAGTGGATCTGAGCGATCCATTCCTGCAGCCGGTCTATGATCCTGCTTCACACCTCGTTTATAGCAATCATGGCCGAGCAGTAAGCCATAGCTGGATTAACGGCGTACCACAGTTACAGGAGGGACGTCTCACCCGCATTGATGTGGCAGATCTCATGCTACGCGTCGATGGCTGGATGGAACGAATCCGTGATCAACAGGCCCAATAACCGAATTCCGACAGATTCATCAGGCAGAACAAATCATGTCAAACCAGAATGTAGATCAGAACGAAATCGCCAAGTTCGAGGCACTGGCCAGCCGCTGGTGGGACCCCAGCAGCGAATTCCGGCCGCTGCATGATATTAACCCGCTGAGGCTGAACTATATTGACGAGCGGGTTCCTCTGGCCGGCAAGCGTGTTCTGGACGTTGGCTGCGGCGGTGGCCTGCTATCCGAGGGTATGGCCCAGCGGGGCGCCCACGTAACCGGTATTGATATGGGGGAAGCGCCGCTTGCCGTGGCAAAACTGCACGGGCTCGAGAGCGGTATCAAGGTGGACTATCGCCAGACTACTGTGGAAGCTCTCGCCGAGGACCCGGAACATGCTGGTCAGTATGACGTCGTGACCTGCCTCGAAATGCTGGAGCATGTGCCAGATCCGGCCTCAGTGATCAGGGCCTGCTCAACCGTGCTCAAGCCGGGCGGCCACATGTTCGTCTCAACCATCAACCGCAACCCCAAGTCGTTCCTGTTCGCAATTGTGGGTGCGGAATATGTTCTGAACATGTTGCCGAAAGGGACGCACGAGTGGAAAAAGTTCATCCGCCCCTCTGAAATGTCGGACCACCTGCGCCATGCCGGACTGGAAGTACTGGAACTGACAGGCATGACCTACAACCCGATCACCAAGGTTTACAAGCTTGGCAGGGATGTGGACGTGAATTACCTGATGCATGCCAGGGACGCCCGTGAAGCCTGAACTATCCCCCTCCGCTGTCCTGTTTGATCTGGATGGCACGTTGATCGACACCGCACCGGATTTCATCCGGTGCCTGAACCAGCTCAGACAGCAACACGGGCTGTCTGCCCTTCCTGCTGAGGAGATTCGGCGTTCAGTGTCCAATGGTGCCCGAGCCATGGTCCGGGTTGGGTTCGGGCTGGAGCCAGAGCATCCCGACTACAGCGGAAAGCACACCGCATTCCTCGATCTTTACGAAGCAGGTGTCGCCGAAGAAACGACTCTTTTCGAAGGCATGGACCAGATTCTGAGAGGTCTGGAATCGCGGGGAATTCCATGGGGTATTGTGACCAACAAGCCAGCGCGTTTCGCCGCCCCTCTAGTGGAAGCTCTTGGCCTGGCCGAACGTTGTGCGGTGGTTATCTGCCCCGATCACGTTGCCCAGCGCAAACCGCATCCCGAGGCGCTATTTCTCGCCTGCGCCCAGATTGGCGCCGACCCTGCCCTCGCCGTCTACGTGGGTGATCACGTACGGGATATCGAAGCGGGACGCAATGCAGGAATGCAAACCATCGCCGTTCGCTATGGTTACATTGAAGAGCCGGAGACAGTTGACCTTTGGCAAGCGGACATTATCGCAGACACCGTCAGCGATCTGGCAAAACTGTTACAATAGCCCTCCAAATTTGAATCCGGTTCCACGAACCGGCTACAGCCTGACACGGAGACAGGTTATGCAAGATTACCAAGCACCCGCCGACCTTCTGCAAGACCGCATCATCATGGTGACGGGTGCCGGCAGCGGCATTGGTCTGGCTGCTGCAAAGGCCTATGCCGCCCATGGTGCAACAGTGATCCTGGTAGGACGCACCGTTTCCAAACTGGAATCGGTTTACGATGAGATCGAAGCCGCCGGTCACCCGAAACCGGCCATCGTGCCTATGAACTTTGAAGGTGCTGCGGTCAAGGATTACGAAGAGCTGGCCATGACCATTGAAGATAACTTTGGCCAACTTGACGGGATTCTCCATAACGCCGCGATTCTTGGCGACCGGAGCCCGGTTGAACTCTATGATCCGGAAATCTGGAACAAGGTGATGCACGTAAACGCGACGGCACCGTTTCTCCTGAGCCGGGCCATGATTCCCCTCTTGCGCAAGTCCACTGACGCCTCGGTCATCTTTACTTCTTCAGGCGTTGGTCGTAAAGCCAAAGCCTACTGGGGCGCATACGCGGTCTCAAAGTTTGCGGTTGAAGGTCTGAGCCAGCTGCTCGCCGACGAACTGGACGACGAGCGGCACAACGTTCGGGTGAACAGTCTGAACCCCGGCGCTACCCGCACCAATATGCGAGCCAGGGCGTATCCTGCAGAGAACCCGCAACAGAATCCGGCACCGGAAGACTTGATGCCGATATATCTGTATCTCATGGGCAAAGACAGCATTGGCATCAATGGCGAACAGCTGGACGCACAGCCCAAATAATGGAACTGTTTTTTTACACAACGTCTCAGTGCCACCTGTGTGAGCTGGCTGAAGCTCTGCTGGTAAATACACCCATGCCTGCGCCAATTCCGGTAGACGTCGTGGACATCGCCCAGTCTGAAGAGCTGGTCGAACGTTACGGCACCCGCATTCCCGTGCTTCGTCGGAACGACACTGGTGCGGAACTGGACTGGCCGTTTACCCAGGAACAGTTACTTATGTTTCTGCAATGAGGATTGCCTGACATGTTAATGGTTATTTCTCCTGCCAAGACCCTCGATTATGAGAGCCCCCTGGCCACGGAAACTTATACCCAGCCAGACTTTCTGGATGATGCCTGTGAGCTGATCGATCAGCTCAAGGAGCTGGAGCCCCACCAGGTCAGCAACCTGATGAGCATCAGTGACAAGCTGGGGCAGCTCAATGCCGAGCGTTTCCGTAACTGGCATATTCCCTTCACTCCAGACAACGCCCGTCAGGCGGTCCTGGCGTTCAAGGGTGACGTTTACACGGGCCTGGATTCGGAAAGCTTCAGCGACGATGACTTCGCGTTTGCCCAGGAACACCTGCGCATGCTTTCTGGTCTCTACGGTGTCTTGAAACCCCTGGACCTGATGCAGCCGTACCGCCTGGAAATGGGCACACGGTTTGAGAATAAGCGCGGCAAAGATCTCTATGCCTTCTGGGGCAACGAAATCACGAAAGAGATGAACCGTTTGCTCGCCGCCGATGATGACGTGCTGGTGAACCTCGCCTCCAACGAATATTTCAAGAGTGTGAAGAAGAAAGATCTTGAAGGCCGGCTCGTCACGCCCCAGTTCAAAGACTGGAAGAATGGGCAGTACAAGATGATCAGTTTTTACGCCAAAAAAGCCCGTGGCCTGATGTGCCGGTATGCTATCCGGAATCGCATTACCCAGGCCGATGACCTCAAGGGCTTTGACCTTGAAGGCTACTATTTCAGCGAAGACCAGTCCGATAAAAACAATTGGGTTTTCCTGCGGGATGGGCAGTAAACCAGGTTGAGATCGGAGTAAGTCATGAACGAAGCAGTTTTTTCCCAGATCGCCATGCTGGTGTTTCTGACTGGCCTCATTGTCTGGATGGGTTTCATAGTTTGGGATCTGGCCAAGAAATCCCAGGCCGGTAAATTCGGCACCATTGCCCTGTTTACCGTCCTGGGCGCCGGCGTCATCGGTTTTATCGTAAAGACCATACTGGTTGAAATCATGAACTTCTGACGCCTTACAGGCCACTTTACGACCACCATCGCGTGGTCGTATCATCCCATCCCCTTTTAAACATCATCTGAATCGACTCTAGAGCAAGGACCAAGCCTGATGTGGTTTCGTAATGCCCGTGTTTTCCGTTTTACCAAACCTTTCGATATCTCTGACGAAGAGCTGGCTGAAAAGCTACAGGCTGACGCCTTTAAACCCTGTGGGCCACAGGAAACCACCCGACAGGGCTGGGTGCCCCCGCTGGGCAAGCATGGCGAGCAACTGGTGCACAGCGCCAATGGCTACCACCTGATCGCCCTGCGCAAGGAAGAGAAAATCCTGCCGGGCCCGGTGGTGAAAGAGGCGGTGGAAGAAAAAGCCGAGGCCATCGAAATTGAACAGGGCCGTAAAGTCCGCCGCAAGGAAAAGGACGAAATCAAGGAACAGGTGATGTTGGAAATGCTGCCCCAGGCATTTTCGAAGAATCGCAGATGTTTTGCGTACCTCGCGCCCAAGGACGGCGTTCTTGTCGTTGACGCCGGCTCTGCCAAACAGGCCGAGGACCTGGCCTCAACCCTACGCAAGAGCCTCGGATCCCTGCCCGTTCGCCCACCCGCTGTGGAGCAGGCTCCCGCCTTCACCTTCACAGGCTGGCTTAACGAGACCATCGACCTGCCCGCTCAGATCGTTCTGGGCAGCGAGTGCGAACTGAAAGATCCGTCCGAAGACGGTGGCGTGGTCCGCTGCAAGGGATTGGACCTGAAGGCGGACGAAATCCGCAACCACCTGGACGCAGGCATGCAGGTGACCAAGCTGTCACTCACCTGGGACGACAACGTATCCTTCGTGCTGGACGAGGAACTGGGTATCCGCCGACTGAAATTTGGCGAGACGCTGCAGGACCAGCTGGATGATGTGGATGTGGACGACGCCGTTGCAAAGTTCGACGCCGCATTCACACTGATGACCCTGGAACTTTCACGTCTCTTCCCCGGCTTGCTGGAAGCACTGGGCGGAGAGGATCGATCCGCGATCGTAGAGGAATGATTCTCTCGGGCAAGGGTTTCCTCAGTGGACGCTCTTGCTCAACCGCTCCCTCTGCCAGTCCTTCTCCGGCTCATTCAATACCAGACGCAGATCCATGACCTCCTCCTCGGGATTGAACTTGATCTCAAAGCCAAGATGTTCCGACAGCTGCAGCATAGGCCGGTTATCCGGTAGCACGTTACCAACCATTTCCATGGTACCTCTGTCGCGGCAGTAATCGATCATCTTCTGCATCAGCGCGACACCCAGACCTTCCCCCTTCATTTTGTCATGGACCATCACGGCAAATTCACACTGCAAATTGTCTGCATCTGTCCAGGTACGCACGGTTCCCAGAGTTTCTTCCCCCTCATCATCTTCCCTGGGCGCGTTGGCTATAAACACCATCTCCCGGTCGTAGTCGATCTGCACCATTTGGGCAACGTCTTCCCGGGAGAAATGCTTGCGGTACTGAAAGAAGCGATAGCGGATAGACTCCGGTGACTGCAGTTCATGAAAGGCCCGATGGGCAGGCTCGTCTTCCGCCAGCACTGGTCTGATAATCACCCGGCGGCCCGATTTCGGTAACACGATCCACTCTTCCAGTTCCCTTGGGTACGGCTGAATGATGGGCCGGCCAGGTTTCTCGGCCAGATTAATAGCGATGTTCACAGCGACTGCCCCCTGGTCATTGAACAGCAGCGGTGAAATCTCAAGGCCCTGAATCTGGGGAATATCAATGACAATCTGGGACAGGGTGACCAGGGTTTCAGACACCGCCCGGATATCTTCCTCCGGCCTCAGGCTGTGCTCCTTGAGCAACTTGTACATATAGGTCCGGCGCAGCAGTTCACGCGCCAGCACCATATTCAGTGGTGGCAGCGCAATCTGGCGATCGGTCAGGACATTGATCTGGGCACCGGCTGCGCCACAAACCACCAGCGGCCCAAACAACGAATCGCGAGTAATCCCCACACTGAACTCAATACCGCCCACATGCTGGTAGGAACGCTGCACCGCAAAGCCAAGAAATCCGCTTTCCGGGAAATGTTTCTGGTATTCGCCCATCAGGAACCGGCAGGCATCCATGATTGCCGCCTCGCTGTTCAGTTTCTGCATCGTGCCTTTGTACCGGCGTTGGGTAGGGCTGAGGTTCAGGAACGGGTGGCACGCCTGCTCATGAATAATGGTGATGTCTACGGGGCGTCGCTCCACAGCAAACACCTCCAACACCTCTTCCATGTCATCGCAGTACATTGTGTCGATGGTGCTGATACCGTATTCCTGGATCAGATCCCGGGCCTCACGGTTGGAAAGGTGCCTTCGCCCTGCTCTTACCGCGTTCATCACGACACGACGAGTATGGGTTCGGTCGTCAAAATGATCCGTAAATGATTCCGGAGTTTCCGTGAGCAGTCGCTGAACCTGTTGGTGCTGAACATGCTGCATAAAGGCCGTAACCGCCTTTTCCGGGCTAAAGAAGGACGGCAACCCGGCCCGATAGAACTCTTCCCGGGAGTCCATCACCGTGCTCTGCCCAAGCCAGCAGGTAAATACGTTCAGACGGGTGCCCTTCGAAGCCCGCACCACAGCATCGGCGATCTGCAGACTGTCTTCGGTCAGACTCGGCGCGTACATCACCAGCACATTGGCCACTTCCGGATCTTTCGCGAGAATCTTGATGGCCTGGCCATACAACTCCGGAGAGGCATCGTAGTTGAGGTCGATAGGATTGCGACGAGTCCAGTATGAAGGAAGCAATTCCGCCAGAGCATCTATGGAAGATGGCGACAGATCGGCCAGCTCTCCGCCCAGATCCGCTAGCCGGTCCACCGCCAGCACCCCGGGCCCAACACCGTTGGCCATAATCGCCAGGGTTTCCCTGCGCAAGGGCCGCATCCGGGTCAGGGTTTCCAGGGCATCAAACATCTGCCCCAGACCATCCACTCGCAGCACACCCGCCCGCTGTAGCATGGCGTCGTAGACTGGATCGCTGCGGGTCAGCCCGGCGGGTAACTCGTGAGGGAACCACTCGGACTCCGGAACCCGTCCCGATTTTACGGCGATAACAGGTTTGGTGCGGGATGCGACTCGGACCGCCGACATAAAACGACGGGCATTGGGAATGTTCTCAATGTGCAGCAGAATGGCGCGGGTCTGGGTATCCTGAGCCAGGTAATCGATCAGATCATCGTGATCGATATCCATGCCATCCCCAAGGGTCAGAAAATAGGAAAAGCCGACACCCCGGGCAAACGCCCAGTCAATGACCGAACTGGCGATGGTTCCCGACTGGCCGACAAACGCCACACGACCAGGGATGGCGCCTATATGGGCGTATGTCGCGTTCAGGCTGCGCGCCGGCACCATCAGGCCGATGGTGTTCGGGCCAAGAACTCGAATACCGGTTTCCTTTGCGGCCTCCCGGACTGCATACATCAGCGGGTGGCCGGTCTTGCTGTGGGTACGGGACATACCACCGGTCATGACAATGACGGTGCGGACTCCAGCCTCACCCAGGCGTTTGATCGTTTTGGCCACGGTATCCGGAGGAGTACAGATGATGGCAAGGTCCGGCGAAAAGTCCATCTTTGAAACTTTTTTGACGCAGGCAACACCATGCACATTGTCGTATTCATTATGGTTAACAACCAGAAGCCGGCCCGGGTAGCCACCCCCCATAAGGTTTCGCAAAACCATGCCACCAAGATTGTCTGCCCGTTCGGATGCACCGATGACCACAATGGACGAGGGATTGAACAGACTTTCCAGATACCGGGTGCTCAAGCTGGCTCTCCTTTAACTCCGGCCCTGGGGGCCGAGTCGGTGATAACATTAATAACACAGGAAACTCATGAGTTTATACCTTATCTTATGCGCACGTTAATTGATCTAAAACGTCTATCGTACCTCTAAGACCAAAGAAACACGGCACCCTGTTATTATCCCTGATAAGATTGATAAAAATACAAGCATATTCAAGGCATTCAGAGACGTATGAGCACGGCATTCTTTTCCCACGATGACTGTCTGAGACACAACATGGGCCCGGAGCATCCGGAGTGCCCGGAGAGGATTTCAACGATCCTCAGCTACATCGCCGACACTCATCTTGAGCAGGATCTGGACTGGGTAAGGCCGGAAGAGATCACCCGTGATCAATTGCTGTCGGTTCACCCGGAAAAATACCTGCAGCAACTCGATCTCATGGAGCCGACTCGCGGCCGAGTATTCACCGACCCGGATACAGCCCTGATGCCGGACACGCTCCGCGCCGCCCGACTCGCAG
Organism: Marinobacter sediminum; assembly: GCF_023657445.1. NCBI lineage: Bacteria > Pseudomonadati > Pseudomonadota > Gammaproteobacteria > Pseudomonadales > Marinobacteraceae > Marinobacter > Marinobacter sediminum. The sequence continues at coordinate 1,836,098 of NZ_JAGTWY010000001.1, forward strand.
CCGGCGCAAACATTCAGGCTGTGGATATGGTCATGAGCAGCCAGGTCACCAATGCTTTTATCTGCGCCCGGCCTCCCGGCCACCATGCAGAGCGCAGCAAATCCATGGGATTCTGCTTTTATAACAACGTTGCACTGGCAGCCATGCGTGCCCTGAACTTCCACCACCTGGAGCGGGTTGCCATCATTGATTTTGATGTACACCAGGGCAATGGCACTGTTGATATTGTCAGTGGTGACGAGCGCATTCTCATGTGCTCCAGCTTCCAGCACCCTTTCTATCCACACTCCCACGTGCACCGGCAGGCGGACAATATCGTCAATGCACCTATTGAAGCCGGATGTTCGGCTCTCGATTATCGAAAAGCGATAGAAGCAGCCTGGGTAAAAAAACTTCAGGACTTCAAACCACAGGTCATTCTGATCTCAGCCGGATTTGACAGCCACAAGCTGGACCCGATGGCAGAGCTGAATCTGGAAACAGAAGACTATCGCTGGCTGACAGAGATGGTCACCAATATTGCCAGTGATTATTCCAATGACCGGATCATCTCAACCCTGGAAGGAGGCTATCACCTGAAAGCTCTGGCGGAGAGTGTGACAGCTCATCTGGAAGTGCTGAACGCCGTCTAGTTGAGCCGGTATCAGCCCGCGGACTCACCACCATAGCCGTTGGCTTGCTGGAACTCTGGCCTCTCACCTTCCCGCTGAAGGCGAATGGTGGTACGCCGGTTGTCAGCAGGGCGGCGTGAGACCGGGAATTGATCGCCGTGGGCACGAACAATAATCAGGTTTTCAGGAATACCCCGCGCTTTAAGGTAGCCAGCAACAACATTGGCACGATCTTCCGATAAAGCACGGTTATCAATTCGGCTTCCCAAACGGTCACTATGACCATCCACGAAGATGCGTTCGACCGTGGAGTCTGCCAGTACGAAGGTCACAATGTTGTCCAGGAGCTTGCGATCCGCCCCGGAAAGACTGGCACTGCCGCTGTTAAAGGGGATGCGGGAACGGCGAATCTGATCATAGTTCACCGGCAGAAGGTTAGCTGTGCAGGCACGATAGCGCTCGAACTGACCGGAAAAGTTAATATTTGATACCTGAACCCTCACAGGGCTGCCATCAAACCAGGATTCTCGGGTGACCGTAGGCCTCATGCCCTCAAGCAGTCCCTGGGCAAGAACCATCGCCTGACGGGTATCCAGAAGCACCGGTCGGTTACCGTCAGAAACGTTCACAGAGCCAAGGGGTCTGGGCACAACACCGGGTCGCCAGGCTGGCGCCTCAACAACCAGAGAACCACGACCGGGCCGCATCATCGGGTGGTCTGATTCCAGGAAGAAAGACAGGCTCTCTCCGGCCTGGTGCCGGAACACTGCCTTGCCATAGCCGGGAACTTCATGCACCAGTGAACACTCGAAAATGGATTCAGCCAGATACCACTGACTGTTTTCAATGCCCGCACCATAGCTTGCCGCGTGTCCGAGAAGCGGCACGCCGGAGACCAGCGCCAACGCGCCCAGCAGGCTCAGTGTGTGTTTGTGAAGGCTGAATGCCATAACAGGTTACCAATGTGTCCGGAGACTTCAGGTGTTTCAATTTATAACGGCCAAGCGGTCTGGTTCTTTAGGCCGGTATACAAAAACAAACATTCACGCCTTCTGATATAATTCGCAAAATTTTCAGGGCCGAGGCCCACCGATGGCATTGCGGAAACATCCATGACCGATCAGCTCACCCTTACCCGCCCGGACGACTGGCACCTGCACGTTCGTGATGAAGACATTCTCACGAGTGTGGTACCCGCTACTGCCGCCTGTTTCGGGCGCGCGATCATCATGCCCAACCTGGTGCCGCCGGTGACCACCACCGCGGAAGCGACAGCCTACCGGGAGCGAATCCTGGCAGCCGCCACAGGCACCGAGTTCCAGCCCCTGATGACGCTTTATCTGACCGAGAGCACAACCGCAGAAACCATTCGCGATGCCAAGGCGGCCGGTGTAGTGGCCGCCAAACTGTATCCGGCCGGTGCCACCACCAACTCTGCATCCGGTGTGAAAGATATCCGCAACATCTACCCGGTGCTGGAAGCTATGGCCGACTGCGGCATGTTGCTGCTGGTACACGGTGAAGTGACCGACCCGGATATCGACATTTTCGACCGCGAGAAGGTGTTTCTCGAAAGGGTGCTCGCCCCTACCCTGGAAGCCTTCCCGGGTCTGAAAGTAGTCCTGGAACACATTACCACAGCGGACTCAGCCGAGTTTGTACGGCAGCACAAGGGCGAAAACCTGGCGGCCACGCTGACCCCGCAACACCTGATGTATAACCGCAACCATATGCTGGTTGGCGGTATTCGCCCGCACTTATACTGCCTGCCTATCCTCAAGCGCAACCGGCATCAGCAGGCCCTGAGGGAAGCCGTCGCCAGCGGTGACAAACGCTTCTTCCTCGGCACCGATTCCGCGCCTCATGCCAAAGACCGGAAGGAAGCTGCCTGCGGCTGCGCCGGTTGCTACTCCGCCTATGGCGCCATCGGGCTATATGCAGATATTTTTGAGGAACTGGGCATTCTGGACAAACTGGAAGCCTTCGCAAGCTTCAACGGCGCGGACTTCTATGGTCTACCGAGAAATACCGACACCGTTACCCTGGTTCGGGAACCTTGGACCATGCCGGCTCAGCTGCCTCTGGCAGACGGCAACATCGTGCCACTGAAAGCGGGTGAAACCGTTAACTGGCGCCTGGCGTAAACACCCTGACTTTACATCACACGGCCACGACCGGAGTTTTAGTGACTGAAGAAAATAAAGAACCGCATCCAATGTCCCGCCGCTTTCGCGGCTTTTTGCCCGTCGTAGTTGACGTGGAAACCGCCGGATTCAACCCGGAGCGGGATGCCTTACTGGAAGTGGCCGCGGTGCTGCTGACCATGGACGACGACGGCTATCTGCACCGTGCCGAAACTCACGTACAACAGATTGATCCGTTCGAAGGTGCCAATCTGGAGCAATCGGCGCTGGATTTTACCGGCATCGACCCCTGGAACCCGGAACGGGAAGCAGTACCTGAACGGGAAGGCCTGAGCGAAATCTTCAGCCCTATCCGCAAGGCGGTAAAAAACCACGACTGCAAGCGCGCTGTACTTGTTGGCCATAATGCGACATTTGACCACAATTTTGTGTTTGCGGCCGCCATGCGCTCGGACATCAAACGTAACCCATTCCACCCGTTCTCCACATTCGATACGGCCACTCTTGCCGGACTCGCCTATGGCCACACGGTGCTGGCCCAGGCCTGCAAGATCGCCGGTATCCCATTCAACAACAAGGAAGCCCACTCTGCCGCCTACGATGCGGAAAAGACTGCAGACCTTTTTTGCGGCATTGTGAATCGCTGGAAGGACCTGGGTGGTTTTCCACCTCCGATTATCCCGGAAGCCACAGAGTAGCCAACATAAAAAACCCCGCCGAAGCGGGGTTTTTTATTGAACGACTGCCAAAACTTACCAGTAGATGCCACGCATAATGGCTGCGAACGCCACCTGCTCGGACGACACCTTGGGCTTCTGGCCAGACTTGCTGCCCACCGCTGACGGGGAATCCGGGAACATCCGGTAACCGGTGTTCATTACGATTTCACCCATTTTCGGAGCCAGTGCATGCAGCACCTGCGCAAAGATACCAAGACGGGTAGCAATACGCTTCGGGCGGTACACAATCGCTTCGGCCACCATATCTGCTGCTTCGTCCGGCGTCAGCGTCGGTACCGAATCGTAGATCTTGGTAGGCGCGATCATGGGAGTCTTCACCAGCGGCATGTTAATGGTGGTGAAGGTCACATTGCGGTCCGACCACTCTGCAGCCGCACAGCGACTGAACGCATCCAGCGCAGACTTGGACGCGACATACGCCGAGAACCGTGGCGCATTGGTCAGCACGCCAATAGAAGAGATGTTGATTACGTGACCGCGACGACGTTCCAGCATGGCCGGAGCAAAACCCATAATCAGGCGCACGGAACCGAAATAGTTCAGCTGCATGGTGCGTTCAAAGTCATGGAATCGGTCAAAGGACAAATCCAGTGAACGGCGAATGGAGCGGCCAGCATTGTTCACCAGGACATCGACGGCACCATGGTTGTCCAGGACCGTCTTCACGAACCGGTCAGCGTCTTCCATTTCGGAGAAGTCGCACTGGTACGCGTGCACGCTGGCGCCTCTGGATTCGAGCTCCGCAGCTACCTCATGCAGTCGCTCCGGCTTGCGTGCACCAATAACCAGAATGGCACCCGCATCCGCCAGCTTCTGAGCAGTAGCCAAACCAATACCCGAGGTCGCGCCGGTCACTACGCATACCCGTCCCTCAACGGTTCCCCGCAGCGTGCGGTCCTTGAAAAGATCAGGATCCAGATTGCGCTCCCAATGATCCCAGATCACCGCGGAATAATCCGGAAGGCGCGGCACTTCAATGCCCGTGTCCTTGAGCACGCGCTCTGTTTCCCGCGCATCAAACCGGGTTGGGTAATTGATAAACGACATGACCGAAGGCGGAATACCCATGTCGTCGAGCACCGCGCTGGTGAGGCGTTTGACAGGCGGCAGACTCTTCAGGCTCTGTCGAATGAACGGCGGAATAAAGCCGAACATACGGGAATCGATACGCATCCCCATCTTGGGCGCGTGGCCGGCTTCGGAAAAAATGTTGAGTATTTCGCCGACTTTGTACGGATCAGAATCCACCAGGTGGAAGCAGTTGCCATCTTCACCTTCCAGATGGGCAATGTGGTCCATGGCGTTGACCACAAAATCCACCGGCACAATATTCAGGCGACCACCCTCGATACCGATTGTCGGCACCCACTGGGGCAACGCGTTGCGGATTTTCTGGATCATCTTGAAGAAATAATAGGGGCCGTCCACCTTGTCCATTTCACCGGTTTTCGAATGGCCAATAACCATACCGGGACGGTAAATACGGAAAGGTACTTTGCACTCTTCCCGCACCACTTTCTCAGATTCGTGCTTGGTCGAAAGGTACGGATGATCAAGCTTTTCCGCCTCCTCAAACATGTCCTCCCGGAAAGTGCCCTTGAACAGGCCGGCCGCCGCAATAGAAGAAACATGATGGAAGTGTTTGGCACCCATCGCTTCAGCCGCATTGACGGCGGCGCGAGTCCCTTCAATGTTGGTAGCCTGCTGGGCCTCTTCGTCGGCACCCATGTCATAAACGGCAGCCAGATGGAAGAAATGATCAATCGTGCCCTTCAGGGACTTCATGGTCTTGGCGTCGATACCAAGATTTGGGCTGGTCAGATCGCCAGTGACGGCCTTGACCTGAGATTCATCTGCACCCCAGCGTTCTCTCAGAATATCGAGTTTGCCCTGGGACTGCTCACGTACCAGAACGTAAACAGTACCCCCGCGTGCCAGCAGTTTTTCCACGAGAAAACGGCCAATAAATCCGGTCCCGCCCGTCAGGAAGTAGTTCATCAATTATCCACCCTGCTTGTTGCTTAGTTGTTGTCTGTCCATGCCGGCCTCGTTCGACTAAAGTCGTAGAGCTTTCCGGAAACGTCGGCATTGTACTTAATTGCAACCTTTATGTATCGAACTTTTTTAGAGTATTTACTCTTTAAGCCTTTGTTTTTATTAGAGCCATTACTCTAACTCCGTTCAGCAATTTCCCATGAAGGCCTGTACGGAATGTAAACACAGTGTTACTGAGACTAGCACAGGAATTCATCCCTGCCTGCCCCGAAAACGGATTACCGGAAAGCAATGAAACACCCCGCTGGCAATGACATAATCAGGAACTTATTGCGCCCTTCGGCGTCATCATAAATCACAGGAAATCCAGACCTTTCGGAAATCACATCATGCAGAAAGACAACCCGAATGCCGAACGCTACATCACCATCGCCCGCGCCTGCCTCAAGGCCATCAACGACACCGCTGCAAATTCCGGCTCCAGAGACGAAAAGATCCAGGCCGTGTACGAAGCGATAGACTCGGCATTCCAGGCAGAATTTTCCGATTACCGCCAGTCCGTTGCCATCATGTCCACCGTATTAGAACGTATTGCTTCGGGTCAGCTGGACGCCGAAAAAGCGGCAGACCTTGCCCGGAAAACGCTCGACCAGCAGCCTGAAGGCACGCGTAATGCACTAATGCACTAATGCACTAATGCACTAATGATTTCTGATTTATCACCGGATAAAAGAGGCCCTATGAGCACTGGTACATTATGTAATGCCAGATCACACCTGCCCGTCACCAAAGTACTTGTGCTGCTCACCTTGTTGCTGGGCAGTGCATTCGCCCTGGCCGCCGGGGTACCCGTCAAGAGCCCTAACGATGACAACCAGTATCGATTGATTGAACTGGACAACGGGCTACGTGCCATACTCGTGTCAGACGATGGGGCAGACAAAGCCGCGGCATCCATGAATGTCGCAGTGGGCAGCGGTGACGACCCGAAGGACCGCGAGGGCCTCGCGCACTTTCTGGAACATATGTTGTTTCTGGGGACGGAAATGTACCCGGAAGCTGGTGAATATCAGCAGTTCATCAAGAGCCATGGCGGGAGCCACAACGCTTTTACCTCCTTTCAGGACACCAACTACTTCTTTGACGTGCAGGCGCAGTTCCTGGAGCCTGCCCTGGACCGTTTTGCCCAGCAGTTTTCAGCTCCCTTGTTTACTGCCGACCTGGTTGACCGGGAACGCAATGCAGTTCACTCAGAATTCAGCGCCAAACGGAAAGAAGACGGGCGCCGTTTTTACTCTGTAAAAAAAGCCGTCAGCAATCCCGACCATGCGTTCAGTCAGTTTGCGGTGGGCAATCTGAGTACCCTTGAGAATACTGAAGAGAATCCTCTCAGACCTGACCTTGTCAATTTCTGGAAAAACCATTACTCCTCAAACGTGATGACTCTTGCGGTCTATGGCCCGCAGTCGCTCGATGAGCTGGAGCAGATGATTCAGGGGCGTTTCGGTAGCATCGAGAACCGTAAACTGGCACCCAAGCGCCATCCGGCAAGTTTTTACAGCCGGGATGAACTGCCGGCAAAGGTCACCGCAGATGCCATCAAGGATGTACGAAGCCTGACGCTGTCCTTCCCGATTCCATCCCAGGAAGACAACTACCACACCAAGCCGGTCAGCTATGTCGCCAACCTCCTCGGCCACGAAGGCCCTGGCAGCCTGTTTGATGTCCTCAAGCGAGCTGGCCTGGTCGAGAGCCTGTCTGCAGGCCTTGGCATGGATACGGGCGAGAGCGCCACACTGGAAATCAGCATGTCCCTCACACCAGAAGGCCTTCGCCAGCAGGACGGAATCCTGCCTCTGGTATTCGACTATATCGACACCATCCGCAGTCAGGGCATCAGCAAGCAGCGTTTTGAAGAAATGCAGCAGCTGGCACGCATCGACTTCCGCTTTCGGGAACAGGGTGAGCCGGTTCATGAGGCTATGGCCCTTTCCCGTCAGCTTCAGCACTACCCGCCCGAGGACATCCTCAGCGCACCCTGGCTGATGGAACGTTATGCTCCGGAGCAATATCGGGACATTCTTGACCGGCTGACACCGGACAACCTGATGGTGTTTGTGCTGGATCCGGAACCAGAACTGGAAACCCCGCAGCAGACCCGCTGGTACGACGCCGAGTGGCAACGGAAACCACTGGACCCGTCAGCTCTGCGCGGGCAAGGCCAGCCCGCGCTGGCTTCTCAACTCAGGTTACCCGCCCCCAATCCGTTTGTGCCGGAAAACCTCAATATGGTCACCGGCCCAACCATGGCAAAACCCACCCTGCTAGGAAGCCATGACGGGCTGAACATCTGGTTTGCCCGGGACACCCGTTTCGACACACCGAAGGCCAATGTCTTCATCAGTCTTCGTACGCCCGCGGCACGGGCGTCCGCCCGTAGCAGTGTTCTGACTCAATTACTGGTGGACGCGATAAACACCAACCTGAATGCCTGGGCTTATTCTGCGCGGCTCGCAGGCCTGGATTACAGCGTTTATCCGCACCTCAGGGGTGTAACGATCCGTGTCGGTGGGTACAGTGACAAACTGCACACCCTGATTAACCGCATCCTGATCCAGATCGCAGACCCGCAACTGACCCAGCAGCGATTCGACATCGCTCGCCAGAAGCTGGTCGACAACCTCCGGAACAAAACCAAGAACCGACCGGTTGAACAAACGTCCGAGTTTGTCCAGACCGCGTTGATTGAAGGTGCCTGGAACACTGAAGATAAGCTGGCTGCCGCCGGACAGGTATCACTGGACGAACTGAAGTCTTTCTCCCACGCTCTTTTGTCGCAAGTGGACCCTGTCATGCTGGCGCACGGGAATCTCACCCGCGCCTATGCCCTTAACCTTGCACAGCAGATCCGGGCCATCGTCCTTGATGGCAGTACGATCACCAAGGTAGAACGCAGCCGCGTACGCCAGTTGCCTCAGGAAGAAACACAGGTAGCCCTGGACGTAAACCATCCGGATACCGGCTACACCCTTTATATGCAGGGGAATAACACTGGCTTCCAGGAGCGCGCCCGTTTCCGACTTCTGGCGCAGATTCTCAGCAGTCCTTTCTACGAGGAAATTCGCACCAGGCGGCAGCTGGGCTACATTGTCTATGCCACGCCCTTCGAGATGCTGGAAACTCCGGCTCTGGGCTTCGTCGTTCAGTCACCGGGTGCCGGTCAGGAACAGATCGACCAGGCTGTACGACAGTTTTCCAGGGATTTTGAAGCACAGTTGGAGAGCCTCAGCGAAGCCGGCCTGACACGCGAAAAACAGGCAGTGATCAGCAAATTGCTGGAAAGGGACCGCCAGCTGGGTGACATTTCAGGTCGGTATTGGCGCGAAATAGACCGGGGTGCCTACAGCTTTGATTCCAGGCAGAAGCTGGCTGAGGCCGTCAGCAACGTCAGCAAACAGGCACTGCTGAAAGTTTTCAGAAGAGCAGTTCTGGAACGCGAGCACGCCTTGCGAGTCGTCACCCCAGAGGATGGTTTCAATGCGGATACGACTCTGAGCCGCCTGGTAAAACGCCCGCCCGTACCGGCCACCTGACCTAGATTCTGGGCAGGCGCTGAAAACGCGCCCAGTCCTCGGGTTCGTCCACATCCCACCGGGGCTCCAGCAAACTCACACGGAGCCCCAGTTTTTCCAGCCTTTCACAGGTTTGCTCCATGACACGCCCGGTCCCCCAGTGAATGTCATCCAGCATGCCCGGAACCACCTTGCTGGCACCAATTAAAACGTAGCCGCCATCATCTGAAGGCCCCAGTATCACATCGAAATCGGCGAGCCGGGCAACCGCCTGGCGAACGTACTCCGGATCCACAGACGGACAATCACTGCCGATCACAACAGCGCGGGAATGACTTTCTAGCGACTCCCCCAGTGCCGCCAGCATCCTATCCCCCAGGGTCGCGCCCTTCTGAACCTTTTGTTCCAGGCCCGCACTCTCGAGGTTGAGGACGATGGAGCGAGCCTCCTCCGGCGTACGATCCAGCTCCCGATCCCACCAGAACTGCACCGGATAGCCCGAAGCACACAGGTTATCCAGAACGGCCAGAGTGAGGGTGACATGGGCATCGAGGGCGCCACTGGCACCCAGAGCGGGCATTAAACGGGTTTTCACGCGGCCCTCTTCCGGCCACTTGGCGAATTGCATAAGAACGGTCTTGGGGGCTTCAGAATCAGGCATTACGGACATCCGAGCGGTAGGCCTGGGCCAGGGATTCCGGCGATTCGCCGCGCCAATAACGCCATCGCAGTCGCCACATCAAAAAAATCGTACGCCAAGTGCCAAGTGTTTCCCAGCGCCGGCTGTCAGTCGTGACGGGGGAAGCAATGCAGTAAGGCCGGGATACCAGGCAAAGCCGGCGTGAGAATTCCACATCCTCCATCAGAGGCAACGGCTGAAAACCACCCAGAGCCTCAAACGTATCCCGCCGGATAAACATGGCCTGATCACCAGTACAAATCCCCGTCAGCCGCGAGCGACGGTTCATAAACCAGGCAATCACACGGTACGACGCGCGTTTACTACTCAAACGGACATCAAATCGCCCCCAGGCCCGGCGACTGAAAGTAAAACGGCGAAGATGCTCAAGTGCATCGGAAGGAAGACCTGTATCCGCATGGAGAAACAGCAGAACGTCTCCCTTGGCAACGACTGCGCCGGCATTCATCTGAACGGCACGGCCCTTTTCTGAAATCACCACCCGGTCACACAAAGGACGCGCCAGTTCGGCGGTCCCATCGGTGCTTCCGGCATCCACCACAATCACCTCATGGCCGGCGGACTTGAGTGGCGCGAGGGCTCGTAACGTATCCTCAACACCTGCGGCCTCCATCCACACCGGCACAATAACGCTCAATGAGAAAGGGTCAGGCAAAACACTCTCCGAAGAAAACAGGGAAACGGGACAATACCTTGAGACAACAGCTTCAGACCGCTATCATACCGCCCTTCTTGCCGAATTGCCCCCGTAGCTCATCTGGATAGAGCGTCCCCCTCCTAAGGGGAAGGTAGCAGGTTCGAGTCCTGCCGGGGGTACCAGCCAGCCTTCCACGAAGATCTACTAAAGCACACAACCTACTGTTTTTAATAGTTTTAACTATGCCTTTCAGTCTACCAACTTCCATCAGAATCCACCCTCAGCCATAAGCTTTGGGGGTACATCAGGTTTCCTCCGGGATTTCACCGGACTCGTTGCCCTGCATCTCGCTCATCAGCCATTCCTTGAAGGCTTTCATCCCGATGGTCAGCGGACGTTGCTTGCGGTAGACCAGATAGAAGGCCCGGTGCGTATCCAGCTGGATGTCGAAAGGCACCACCAACTTCCCCGATTTAATTTCACGGGACGTCAGGGTGCTATCAGCCAGCGCTACTCCGAGGCCCTCCTGGGCCGCCGCCGTGGCCAGTTGCCCGCTGGACATCTGTAGGCTGCCCCGGGCGGATATAAAATCCACGCCTGACTGTTGCAGCCAGTTCTCCCACTCCCACTTCCGTTTGCTGACATAGATCAGCGTGTGTTTGGCCAAGTCTTCAGGCTTTTCCAGCGGTAACTCACCGTCCAATAGCCGCGGGCTACACACCGGCACCAGCATAACTTTGCGCAGGAAATGCACTTCGATGTCGTCCCATTCGCCACTCCCGAAATAGACCGCCATATCGGTACTGGTGCGGTCGAAATCCAGCAGCCCCATGGACGCGTTAATCTCCAGTTCAACATCAGGGTACAGGGCCTGGAATCGGGCCATGCGTGGCATCAGCCAGCGGGTCAGGAAGTTGGGTGCCACGCTGATTTTCACCACGTTGGATTCCTGGTTCGCGGTCAGTCGTTGGGTGGCCATTTCAATCTCATCGAACGCGTGCCTGACGGATGTGAGGTATTGCTCGCCTGCCGGGGTCAACGTCACCGTTCGCCTGCTTCGGTTAAAGAGTGAAAGCCCCAAATATTCTTCAAGCGTCTTCATCTGATGACTGACCGCAGACGATGTCACGAAAAGTTCCTTGCCAGCTGCGGCAAAGCTGCGGTGTCTGGCGGCTGACTCAAATACCCGAAGCGCATTGAGGGGTGGCAGGTGGCGCATGACGCTGCTCGATTGATGAGATTTATTCACCATTCTGCTGAAAAAGGATCGCTTTTTCAACAGCCTCGTACTCATTATTATGAGCCCCGTAAAAGATATTCACTTCCCGAATGAGGACACAACACCATGTCTAACCAGGCACCGAAACTGGACGAACAAGGCAACATCGACGTTGATTACTACACAAAGATTGCACGGCAGGAGCGTAGCGAATACATCGCGCAAATGGCGGCGTCCCTGAAAGCCAAAATCAAATCCTTCTTCCACGTGACGCTGCCGAAGCTGTCTACCAGCCACTGATCAATTGGTTGTAACCATCCCCTAAACTGGGTGCATGCATAATTAGAGTTCTCGGGCCCACAATGAGGCAAACAGAGAACGACATGAAGAAATCACGGTACAGCGAGTCGCAGATCGTCAAGATCCTAAAAGAGGTCGAAGGCGGTCGCCGGTTCCGGACCAGGCGGAGACGGAGATGCCCAGTTGCTTCTTCACCAGCTCCGCATCAAACGATGTATTGTGCTTTTCCTTAACGGCATTGGTAGTGGAGCCCTTCAAACCGACAGCCAGTGTGTTGGTACACGCCACACGAATAATGGTGTACTGAGCGGTGGTTGCCATGTTGCCGCCACAAGCTGTGGCCAACAACACATAAGCATTGGCCTGGTCATTGCCTTTGAGCATGCCGGAGTCTCCGGTCCCACCTGCTCAAGCACAACTAATGAATTGCTGAAAAAATGTTTCACTCTCTGGAACAGGCAGCTTTGAGCCACATACTCCGAAGCGAAGGGCTTTCAAGGAGAGAGGTGCACATGTGTCACCAAGCGTTGCACCGGAATATTGACATAGCAATGTCTGGAGAAAACGTTCCAAGGATCTGGAAACCCGGGGTAACCCGTAGCTGCCCCGGGAATGGTCAGTGTGTTATTTCAAGCGGTCTTGCAGCTGCTGCTGATGTTCCAGCATTTGCTCCATCATCAGCTGCATCTGATCCATCCGTTTTTCCATAAACTGGAAGCGATCCTCCGGTTTAATCGCAGGGCGGTTCTGGCCGGAATTCCCCTGCATACCTTGACCGTTCATCATTCCCTCATTGTTCATCATACCCTGGCCATTCATCATTCCCTGGCCACTCATCATGCCCCGGTTGCCCATCATGCCGTCATGCATCATGTGCATCTGCTCTTGCATGCGTTCCATATGCTCTTCCATGAGCTCCTGATGGTCTTGTCCGCGATTTTGCTGCATCTGGCTGGTCATACCCTGCATTCGGGACATGTTCTGCTGCATTTCCTGCATCTGTTCCGGGGACATCATCATGCCACCTGCCCCCCGCTGGTTGTCCGAACCATGCGCCCAGACGACCGGCGCAGCGATAATCAAAGAAACAGCCATTGCTGTGGTCAAACCTTTCATGTCAAAGCTCCTTAACGAAATCCATTTTTCGACACCTTCAGTAAAGGGCATCTACCTGAATCGAAGCTGAATTTATTCAAGAATCATCCCTTTAATTGTTGTAAATCAATTCTTTTCAGCTGGTCGTTTCAGATGGCGGTGACAACTTGAGACAGCATATCTCTCACCTCACCCGCAACCTGCTTGAGCGCCTCATTGTCGATCGCCGTCATGGATGACACAGGATCAATAGCACTGACTTCGACTCCCTGAGGTGTCTCACGAATAATGACGTTGCACGGCAGCATTGCCCCTACCCGAGGTTCCAGGCCAATCGCTTCCCACGCCATGTTCGGATTACACGCCCCGAGAATTGTGTAGGCGGGCATCTCCTTATCCAGCTTTTTCTTCATCGTGGCCTTGACGTCTATTTCCGTCAAAACCCCAAACCCGCGATCAGCCAGGGCCTTACGGGTTCGTTCATCCACTTCAGCAAAATCGGCATTCTGAATAACGCGATCCATTGTATAAGACATACAAATCTCCTTTTTCCGGGGGAGGCCCCATCAACCTAGTCGTCTGATAGTTTCACTAACCTCAGTCGCAGAGCATTCGTAATAACGCTGACCGAGGACAGCGACATCGCCGCAGCCGCAAAAATCGGGGACAGCAGAATCCCTGCAAAGGGATAAAGCACACCTGCGGCAATCGGCACACCGGCCGAGTTATAAACGAAGGCAAAAAACAGGTTCTGCCGAATGTTGCGCATGGTGGCCAGCGACAACCGCCGCGCTTCCACAATGCCCATCAGATCGCCGCGCAGCAGCGTAATACCCGCACTTTCGATGGCCACGTCGGTTCCTGTCCCCATGGCGACACCGACGTCTGCAGTTGCCAGGGCTGGCGCATCGTTCACGCCATCCCCCGCCATGACAACAATGCGGCCTTCGTCCTTCAGGCGCTGAATGATTTTGCCCTTGTCTTCCGGTAGCACTTCCGCTTCCACTTCATCAATATGGAGTTTGCGGGCCACGGCTTCGGCGGAGGTCCGGTTGTCACCGGTCAGCATGACCACCCGAATACCCTCCTTTTGCAGAGCGGTTATTGCCGCTTCCGTGGTCTCCTTGACCGGGTCTGCAATCGCCAGCAAACCACAGATTTTGCCATCTACGGCCGCGAAGATTACCGTGGCACCGTCTTTTCTCAGCTGCTCTGCTTCTTCCTCAGAAGCTGAGATATCGACACTTTCTGACTCCATCAGCAATCGGTTGCCAAGCAAAACCGTTTGTCCGTCGATCTTGCCGGTGACACCTTTGCCGTTCGGGGAGTCAAAATCCTCGGCATCCGGCAATGTCAGTTCCATGGTTTTGGCTTTTTCGAGAATGGCATGTGCCAACGGATGCTCACTGCCCTTTTCGAGACCACCGGCATATCGCATCAGGTCCTCATCGCTGAAACCATCTGCCGGAACCAGCTTTGTCACCTGAGGCTTGCCCTCGGTCAGCGTGCCGGTTTTATCCACCACCACAGTGTCTACTTTCTCCATGCGCTCCAACGCTTCCGCATCCCTGATCAGAACGCCACTCTGGGCGCCTCGCCCAACCCCGACCATGATTGACATCGGGGTCGCGAGTCCCAAAGCGCATGGACAGGCAATAATCAACACACTCACGGCTGCGATGAGGCCAAAGGCCATGGGCGGCGCTGGCCCGACGATCGACCAGACAATGAAGGCAATGACGGCGACAAGAATAACCGCCGGTACGAACCAGCTGGCCACTTTGTCAGCCAGCCCCTGGATGGGCGCACGACTACGCTGAGCGCTGGCGACCATCTGGACAATCTGCGACAGCATGGTGTCACGCCCGACTTTGTCGGCCCGCAGAATGAAGCTGCCTTGCTGATTGATGCTGCCGCCAATGACCTGGTCTCCGGTCTTCTTACTAACCGCCAGGGGCTCACCTGTGACCATGGATTCATCCACGTTGGAGCTGCCCTCGAGCACCTCGCCATCTAGTGGCACTTTATCGCCCGGACGAACCCTCAATCGGTCGCCCACCTTCACCTGATCGAGCGACACGTCGGACTCGCTGCCGTCATCACTCAGTTTTCTTGCCGTGGCCGGGGCAAGGTCCAACAACGCCTTGATGGCACCGGAGGTTTTCTCCCGGGCCCGGAGCTCAAGCACCTGCCCCAGCAAAACCAGCACCACGATGACGGCGGCGGCCTCGAAATACACGGCGACCGAGCCATCCGCCTGCCGGAAGGCATCCGGAAATACTTGTGGCACCAGCGTTGCCACAAGGCTGTAGATCAGCGCAACGCCTGTGCCAATGGCAATCAGCGTAAACATATTCAGGTTGCGGCTGAGGACTGATTTCCAGCCACGAACAAAGAAAGGCGCACCACACCAGACGACCACGGGCGTCGCCAGAACCAACTGAATCCAGTTGGAAATTTGCGGCGACACAATGTTGTCAATCGCAAAAAAGTGACCAGCCATTTCCAGCAAAAAAACAGGGAGCGCCAGGGCCAGACCGATCCAGAATCGACGAGTCATATCAGTGAGTTCTTCGGAAGGACCGTCATCAAGACTCACTTCTTCCGGCTCAAGGGCCATCCCACAGATCGGACAATCGCCGGGCCCTTGCTGACGGATTTCCGGATGCATCGGGCAGGTGTACATGGTGCCTGGAGGCACCGGCCCTGCGGGTTCACTCTCTTCGCTGAGGTACTTCTCCGGATCGTCGTCAAACTTTGACTGGCACCCGGAAGAACAGAAATACCAGGTTTTGCCTGCATGCTCGCTGCGATGTTCCGCGGTGTGCGGATCTACCGACATCCCGCACACTGGGTCTTTTACGGAATGCTCCCCGTGGTCTTCATGTCCGTGATGATCATGTTGATGATCGTGCTGGTGCTCACCCATTCCGTGCTCCTGTCTTGTCCGCAGGCCAATCGGCAAAAGCAATGAAATACAACAGACCCAGGTTTACCAACGGAATCAGAATCAGGATGCCCATCCAGCCCGGATACCCGGTGCGCTGACATATTCGCCAGGCCGGTATGACAACCACGATGGCAATGACCAGCATCCACAGCCAGTGCCCGGCCCACATGGTGTTACCAAACATGTTCTCGTCCATCATGATATTTCCTTCCTTTCAGATCGTAGGCATCAATGGTGGTGTACGGTTCTATCCGACTCCGTGCTCATTCCCTTTAACGTCCCGTTGCTTTCATTTCTTCTTCGTAGGTGGAATTTTTGAACAGCAGAAGGGCTCAAGGTCGGCGTTGGCTCGAACATTGTCATCGGCAAACCGATACCACGCCAACCTTCGGCGCTCCCACCAACCGCCTTTCAAACGGCCTCCGTGAGCCTCAATAAGATCGATCAGTTCATCAGTGGACCAATGCGTGCCATCAAACGTGACGAAGATCCGATCTGTCGTTTTGCGCTCGGCAAAATCCACGCATGGATGATGATTCAGCTCCGCAACAAAATCCTCCCACTGGGTATCAGCAAGTCCTTTTACGGTCAGTTTACGCCGAAGCAGAAATTGCGTCTGGTTTGTTGGTTTATGGGCCTTGATCATGGTTTTACACCTCTTAGCCTGCTTCCATTGCCTCTATCGCAACATGGGAACCTGAACTGCAACTGAAAAGGCGGGCAGACAAAGCATCCGTTTATACCGAGATATGATTTACATCAAATAGTTCGAAAAAAAGGGCCAGGGACGAATGTCCGAGGCCCACTGGCGGATCAGAAGGAGAGTCTTGCGCCCACAACCGCAAACCAGTCTTCTACATTGCCACCTTCCGCTTTAGCGAAATCGGCAGTGTCTCCATACTTGCGCTCATGAACCACGCCAACATAGGGCGAGAAAGAACGATCAATCAGGTCGTAACTGAGCCTGATCCCTGTTTCAGTGGAAACCAGTCCCTTGCCGACCCCGATTTCCCGGTCTTCACTGAATGCCACCGAGGCATCCAGAGCGGCCGCAAGAATCCAGTGATTGCTCAGCAGCAGTTCATATTCGGCATCAAGCTCCGCGGACGTGTCTCCATCCTTGCTGACATACAGATTCGCATCAATTTCAAACCAGTGAGGGGCAAGCCCCGTGATCCCCAGAACAGCATAGGTGCGATCAGGGCCTTCCGGTGTATCAAATCTTAAACCAGCCTTGGCGTCGAAAAAGTCGGAAACAGGTGTCTGAGCTACCAACTGATTTTCCAGCTTTTCATAGGCCTGCTCTTCGATGGAGTATTCTCCCTTCGTCAGCCAGCGGCCCTTCAGCTCGTCCGTGCCGTAGAAAAAATCTCCGCTCCATACGCCCAGTTCTTCATCATCGTCACTGTACCGATACTCGAACTCCTCGAATTGGGCACCCCAAACCTTCAGGGCCTGTTTACGTTCGGTGGTGTCCTGTATCCGCTCCTGAGCGGAAGCCACTGCCGGCAAGACGCTCAGCCCCAATACAGCGGTCCCAACCAGTGAGGTCCAGCGACTCATACGTCACCCCCCTCTTCAGAAATTGCGCCTTCGGCAGCGGCCTGTTTGGTTTCGGGACCGCCCTCAACAATAACTTTTCGGAACATACCAGCGGCAGCGTGATAGGACAGATGGCAGTGGAAAGCCCATTGTCCCGGCGCATCCACTTCTGTCTCCATATAAACCGTGGTCCCCGGTTGCACACTCACCGTGTGCTTGACCGGATTCCACTGGTCGGCGCCTACGTCAACGATGGACCACATGCCGTGCAGGTGCATGGGGTGCGTCATCATGGTCTCATTAACAAACTTGAAGCGGACTCGCTCGCCGTATTGGAGGCGAATGGGATCCGCATCTTCGTATTTGACACCGTTGATGCTCCATGTGTATCGCTCCATATTGCCGGTGAGGCGCAGTTCGATTTCACGGGTGGGCTCACGCTCGTCATACAGCGGCTTTTGGGCTTTCAAATCTGCATAAGACAGGAATTTGCCACCGTTAGCGGCTGTCGGGACCAGACCACTGCCCTGGGCGTAGAAGGGATCGCTTGCGCCACCTTCAGACATCACCATGGAGCCATGGTCCATGCCCGCCATACTGGAGTGATCCATACCTTCCACGTTTGACTGATCCATCCCGGACATGTCCGAATGGTCCATACCGTGCATGCCGCCCATATCCGCCATGGTCAGGCGTGCTGGTTCGCGCAGTCCGGGAACCGGGGCTGTCATCCCCTCTTCAGGTGCCAGCGTCGCCCTGGCATACCCTGACCGACCCATGGATTCGGCAAAAATCGTATAAGCCTGCTCGTCTCTGGGCCGAACAATCACATCGTACGTTTCCGCAACACCAATACGGAATTCATCCACATTAACGGGCTGCACATTGTTACCGTCGGCCTGCACCACGGTCATGTTCAGCCCTGGAATCCGAACGTCGAAATAGGTCATCGCGGAGGAGTTGATAAACCGCAGTCGAATACGCTCCCCGGGCTCAAAAATCCCGGTCCAATTCTGCTCCGGTCCCTTGCCGTTAATTAGTGCGGTAAAGCCCTGCAAGTCCTCGACATCCGCCTTCATCATGCGCATGTCACCCCATGCCAGGCGGTCGCTCATGGTATTCATGAAACCGTTTTTTGAAACGTCTGAGAAGAACTCGCCTACCGTCTGCTGCTCACGATTGTAGTAATCCGGCATCATCTTGAGGTTCCGCATGATGCGGTTGCCGGAATGAGGGTGTTTATCGGTCAACTGAATCACATATTCCCGATTGTAGCGGAACGGCTCACGCCCCTCGGGCTCAATGACAATTGCACCGTAAGCCCCGTCGGGCTCCTGGAAACCGGAGTGGCTGTGAAACCAGTAGGTTCCGGCCTGAACAACTGGAAATTTGTAGGTGAATGTCTCACCCGGCTGGATCCCCGGGAAGCTGATCCCCGGCACGCCATCCTGGCTAAACGGCAGGATCAAACCATGCCAGTGAATAGACGTCATTTCATCCAGGTTATTGGTCACATTGATTTCGACCTCTTCGCCTTCCTTGAAGCGCAAAACGGGGCCGGGAGATTTCCCGTTGTACCCGATACCGGCCTTTTCAAAATTTCCTGTATCGATTTCGACCTTATCAACTGTCAAATTGTATTCGCCAGCCAAACCCATTACCGGCAGCAAAAGGCCTAACGCCATCACTGGAAGGTTTGCTCTCATATAAAACTCCGATTAATGCGGATATAAAACGGGGCCGGACCAACCGAAGTAATCCGGCTGGCCATCAAAAAGGCGCTTCTTTCTGATTGGTTACTGGGTATCAGCCTTGCTGTAAGCACGGCCTTCAAAGTTTACCTCGCCGTACATGCCGGCCTGGTAGTGCCCGGGGACGTTGCAGGCAAATTCGATGGAGGTCTCGTCGGCAAACTTCCAGACGACTTCTTTGCTTTTGCCCGGCTCCAGCAGAACACTGTTCGGATCGTCGTGTTTCATGCTGTGGCCATTGCCCATATCCATGTTCATCATGTGGCGATTGAGCGTGCCGCCCTGAATCACGCCATGCTCGACCATCATCATCATTTCTTCCTGGTGAGACTCGTGCATAGCGGGCGTGCCGATATTGAATTCGTGCACCAGGCTGCCTTTGTTCTCAACAACGAACCGGATTGTTTCTCCCGGCTCCACATTGATGGCCTCTGGCTCGTAGTAGTTGTCATGCATTTCAACAGAGATCGTACGGGACGCTTCAGACGCCTTGCCGGGTTCACCGCTTGACGCGCCATGTCCACCTCCGTGAGCGCCAGCCCCCAGAGCTGACACCGAAACCGACATAGCCATTGCTGCAATTACAAACTTTGATACGCTCATCCAAACTTCTCCTGTGATTTGGCTTCACTTCAAACACCGATTGGTTTGCTAGTTACCTGAACATTCGTACGAAACGGTTGACACCTTCGCCCACCAACCTGAATTCTTTCTGAAAATGACGGACTATTAACGGTTCAGGCTCAGTTCAGGTTAATCGGCAACACTGATGCTTGCCGTGGCTTCATTAATAAGGAAACGACTGATGAGATTATTGCTGGTAGAGGATGATCGCTTGCTGGCTGACGGACTCGCCAGCCAACTTGAGAAGGCCGGCTTCAGCGTGGATACCACGAAAACTGCCAGAGAAGCGATCATTCTGGGCGAGCAGGAAGACTATAGGGTTGCGATTCTGGATCTTGGTTTACCAGATGGAAATGGTCTGGACGTGCTCCGCAGATGGCGTGCCAGCAAGGCCAACTTCCCGGTGCTGATCCTGACTGCGCGGAGCGACTGGCAAGACAAAGTAAACGGCCTGAAAGCGGGAGCAGACGACTACCTTGCCAAGCCATTTCAGACTGAAGAGCTGATTGCCAGGCTGAATGCCATTGTGCGCCGAAGTGAAGGACGAATGCAGTCCTCGGTAAAAGCAGGCCACTTTGAGCTGGACGAGAATCGCCAGAGCCTGAAAATGGAAGACGGCTCAGAGCAAAGCCTGACCGGCACCGAATTCCGCCTGCTCCGGTGCCTGATGAGCCGCCCCGGCCATGTGTTCTCAAAGGAACAGCTCATGGAACAACTCTATAACCTGAACGAAAGCCCGACTGAAAACGTCATCGAAGCTTATATCCGGCGTCTCAGAAAGCTGGTGGGCGCCAAGACGATCGCGACGCGACGAGGCCAGGGATACCTGTTTGATGATACCGTTTAGAAAGCCCACCTCTGTCAGAGGAACGCTTCTCGCCCTCTTGCTGCCGTCGGGTATCGTCCTGATGGGAATCGCCTGGCTTGTGCATGGTTTCCTGCTTGAGCGAATGTCCCGGGATTTCGTCGAAAGTCGTTTAAAAGATGAAGTGGCCTTTCTGGAGCACCAGATTCGCCAATCCGCTGGCAATATAGATACGCTCCGGACAGGGGATTATTTTCAGGAAGTTTTTCACCATGCCTTTGCCATTCAGTCTCCGACTCAGACCATTATCTCACCGCAAGCCTGGGAGGCACTGCTGGGCCCGTTGCTGAAATCGGACCAGCAGGGCGCAATCAGGGTGCAAGGCACGGGTGCGTCCAATGCGCCCTCGGATGTTCTGGCCTTTCGAAAATCGCTCCTGGTTAACGACATGCGTTTAGTCATCATTGTGTCGGAGGACATGGCTGCGCTTCAGGCCAGTCAGGCAGAATTACATGCCTGGACAGCGATCGTGTCAATCTTACTGATTCTGCTGCTTGTTGGAGTTATCTGGATTGGCATTACCCTGTCAATGAGACCGGTTATATCGCTTCAGGCTTCACTGAAAAAACTGCAAAGTGGTGAAATATCGCGCATTAATGTCCATGCTCCCGAAGAATTCCGACCGCTGGTTAAACAGCTCAATCAGCTCCTCGATTTTCTCGATCGACGCCTGGAACGCTCACGAGATGCGCTTGCAAACCTGTCCCACAGCGTTAAAACACCAATCGCAGCGGTAAGACAAATCCTTGAGGATACGAGCCGTGCGCTCGACGGCGACCTGAGACACGAAATGGGATCCCGGCTCGGCGATATCGACAAACAATTGGAAGCAGAGATGCGGCGCAGCCGTTTTGCGGGCCCTCAGGTCGGAAAAAGCGCTTATCCAGTTAAACAGGCCAGAGACCTTTTATGGATGTTTGGCCGCCTTTATCCCGAAAAGTCATTCGAGTTGTCCACGAAAATGGCGGAAGAGCGCCGCTGGCCGATTGAAGAGCACGATCTGAGCGAAATTCTCGGGAATCTTCTCGATAATGCTGGCAAATGGTCCTCCCGATGCGTCGAATTGTCTCTCACAGAGGACAACCGGCAAATGCAAATTGCCGTTGCTGACGATGGCTCTGGCGTCGCCGAAGACTCGATCGGTGAATTGGGCAAACGGGGATCGCGGCTCGACGAACAGACACCCGGACACGGGCTGGGCCTTGCGATTGTTTGCGATATCGTTGATCGCTACAACGGGCGAACAGAATTCTCACAAAGCCCTTTCGGTGGACTGAAGGTTGCCGTCTCATTCCGCCTGCCGGGCTAATTCACTCTTTTTTCAAACGGGACTCAGAAAGCCAATAGCCCGGGTAGCGACAATTCGTCGCAAACGAACGGCTTTCCATCCTCACTTGCTTATTCGCGCTATATACTTATTACAATTCCATCAAAGAAGCGCCAGAAGAGGAGTGATGAAGATGAGAGCTTTAACGGTCGCGGTCATAATGTCCCTCCTGTCCGCAACAGTAGTCGCCCAGCAGGCCGACCAGACAAAAGAGCAGCAATTGGTTGCCGAGGCCCGATCCAAAGTACAGGCCTTTGGCGGCTCCCTGAAGCAGGCGCTGCAGGGCGCAATCAAGGAAGGCGGACTCACCAATGGTATCGCCGTCTGCAATACGGTGGCGCCAGAAATCGCTGCCGCTAACAGCAACGATGGGTGGCAAATCAGCCGCACCAGTTTACGCGTCCGCAATCCTGGCAATACACCGACTGACTGGCAGGAAATGCAACTGAAGGCCATGCAGCAACACCCCGTAAAGGATGGAAAGCCGGTTGAGACATGGCGTGTGGCAGACGCCGATACGGGAACAGGCTTTGAGTACATGCGCGCCATTCCAACTCAGAAGCTTTGCCTTGGTTGCCATGGCAAGTCCATAGATCCCGGAGTCGAGGCCAGGCTCAATGAACTATACCCGCAAGACAAGGCCACCGGCTTTTCGGAAGGAGATCTTCGCGGGGCGTTTGTGGTGACCTACCAACCGAAAAATAACTGAGGTTGCAAGACCACCAAGACGCGTTACCCTAGCCTCCGTCACTTTTATCCAGCCGGAGGCTGTGCCCCTCATGAAATACCGCATCATCCCCGTTACCCCCTTCCAGCAGAACTGCAGCCTTATCTGGTGCGAAGATACCCTGAAAGCTGCGGTAGTCGACCCCGGCGGTGACCTGGACCGGATTCGGACCGCCATAGCCGAGGAAGGTGTAACGGTAGAGAAAATCCTGCTGACTCACGCCCACATCGACCACGCTGGCGGCACGGCCGAACTGGCGAGGGCGCTGAATGTGGCCATTGAGGGCCCTCACAGAGAGGACAATTTCTGGATTGTTGGCCTGCCCCAGCAGGCACAGATGTTTGGTTTCCCATCACCGGAAGTGTTCACTCCCGATCACTGGCTGGAGGGTGGTGAAGAAGTGACGGTGGGCAACCAGACCCTGGCCGTGCTGCACTGCCCAGGCCATACACCCGGGCACGTGGTTTTCTTTCACAAGGCATCGGAACTCGCGCTGGTCGGCGATGTGTTATTCCATGGCTCCATCGGCCGCACGGACTTTCCGAAAGGCGATCACGCCACGCTGATTCGTTCCATCCGGGAAAAACTGTTCCCGCTGGGTGACGAGGTGGCCTTCATTCCCGGCCACGGCCCCATGTCGACGTTCGGACAGGAGCGGGCGACCAACCCCTTCGTATCTGATCACCGGGGCTAGCGCTGGCCAAACCGGAACGATTCAATGAGCCGGGGTCCCAGCCTGAACTGCGGATTCGGCCAGTCTCGTTGCTGGAACACGGATCTACCCATCTGGCCCGGAAAATGCTTTGCGTCTATCCAGACGACGATTTTTCGGCAAACGACACCGGAGCCGATGGAGGAAACCCAGCCATGTCCTTACTGACCTCTCTGATCAGGGCCAGCACCCAGTTTCAGCAGGCAATGGAAAAACGCCAGACACCGGCGAACACGGCCGAAGCCGGCACTACCAAGGCCGAGAGCCCAAAACCGGAGGCAATCGGGGCTCCCGGACAGGACCGGTTTACGCCTTCAGGGGAGAATAATGCTGATACTGCCAGCCAGAAATCCAGGAAGCTGGCCATGGCGGAATACAAGCAAACGGTGGGGCAGGATCTTGCCTTCGTGCGCGAAACACTGCGGCACAAACTTGCCGAATACAACCTGCACCCGGCGACCGCTCTCAATGTGAACAAAAGTGATGCCGGCGCGATTCAGGTAGAAGGCAAGATTACTGAAGATGCGAGAACCCGGATCGAAAACGACCTGAATATCAACAAGAACTTCAAGGAAGCGTTCAGCCGCCTGAGTGCCAGCGAGCCAACGTTGCACTTCATGGACAACGCACTGAAACTCAACCAGGCGTATGGGGTGAACAATCCACTGCTGGATACGCTGGTCAGTGAGAACCAGCAATTCAACGGCTTACAGGATCTGGTCCACCGATACGATACCCTGCGCCGCTCCGCTGGTACGGAGCAGATCGAAGCGGCAGGCAACACCCGGAGTTACGCGTTCAACCTTAACGCCCGGGCCTAGAAATCACACCTCAAAGGGTGCGGGATCACCTTTACCCACCCGGGTCACTACGGGCGCTTCACCGGTAAAATCAACCACGGTGGTTGCTTCCATCCCGCAGAAACCACCATCAATGATCAGGTCCATCTCATGCTCCAGGGTATCCCGGATCTCATAAGGATCGGTCATCGGCTCGGATTCTCCGGGCAGGATCAGCGTACTGCTCATGATCGGCTCACCCAGCTCACCCAGCAATGCCTGAACAATGGCGTTATCCGGTACCCGAACCCCCACGGAACGCCGCTTGGGGTGCAGTAGCCGGCGAGGCACCTCGCTGGTGGCATCAAGGATAAAGGTGTAGGGCCCAGGGGTGAAATTCTTCAGCAGCCGGTACTGAGTATTGTCCACCTTGGCATAGACTCCGATATCCGAAAGATCCCGACAGACCAGCGTGAAATTATGTTTGTCATCAAGTCGACGAATCCGCTTTATCCGGTCTGCGGCCTGTTTGTCACCCAGGTGACAACCAATGGCGTAGGCAGAGTCGGTGGGGTAAACAATGACCCCACCCTTACGCAATATATCGACAGCCTGATTGATCAGTCGCTTCTGTGGCGTTTCCGGATGGATCTGGAAAAACTGACTCATTAACCTTCTCCCTGGCCGGCACGGGCTGCCATTGCGGGATCCTTCTTCGATCCCCCCATGCAATTGGGCGACTCCGGCACCGACTGCCCGGTAGCCTCCCATTCTTCCGGCGAATACAGGTGCAACGCGAGTGCGTGTACCTCGCCGGCGAGTTCTTCCGCCAGCACTTTGTAGATCGACTGATGACGCTTCACTTTCATCTGCCCTTCAAAATCCGGAGAAACCAGCGTTACCTTGAAATGGGTTTCTGAATTCGGTGGCACACTGTGCTTATGGCTTTCGTTCTCCACCCGGAGGATGCGAGCATCAAAGGCAGCGTTCAACTTCGTTTCGATGGCGTTCTGGATCTGCATAACTCAACGACTCTCCAACGTCTTGCTTTGGTTCCAGTCTACTACACAAAACGCCAGCCACCCGAACCTTGACACCAAAGAGCCAAACAGCCACATTCCCATCCCGATTCAACCGCACTTACAACCATGCACCTGTACATCGCCGAAAAACCAAGTCTTGGCCGCGCCATCGCTGCCGCCTTACCCGGACCACACCAAAAGGGCCAGGGCTGGATCCGCTGTGGCAAAGGGGAAGACGCAGCCACGGTCAGCTGGTGCATCGGCCACCTTCTGGAACCGGCCGAGCCCGCCCGTTACAACCCTGCCTGGAAGAAATGGCGGCAGGAGGATCTCCCCATGTTCCCGGAGAAATGGGAGGTCATGCCCAAGGATAGCGTGCGCCAGCAGCTCAAGGTGCTTGAGTCCCTGATCCGCCAGGCCGAAACCATCACCCATGCCGGCGACCCGGACCGCGAAGGACAGTTACTGGTAGACGAAGTCATCCGCTACTTCGGCACAAAATCCCCGGTCCGTCGCATACTGATCAACGACCTGACGCCGGCCGCTGTGGCGAAAGCCATCGGGAGCCCGAAAGATAACAGCGAATTCCGCCGGCTTTCGCACTCCGCCCTGGCCCGTCAGCGCGCCGACTGGCTCTACGGCATCAACCTTACCCGTTTCTACACCCTTAGCTATCAGCAACAGGGCGAACAGGGCGTTTACTCTGTCGGCCGGGTACAGACACCGGTTCTGGGTCTTGTGGTGGAGCGGGACAACACCATTGAGCATTTCGAGCCAAAGCCCTATTACCGGATTGAGGCGACGTTCAGAGCTCAGGAGGAGGAAGCCGACCAGCAGGCCTTTACAGCCCGCTGGTTGCCTGATGAGCAGTTTCAGGACCACCTGGATGAAGAAAACCGACTGCTGGACCGGGCCACGGCGGAAAAAATCGCGGCTGACGTCCAGGGGCGACCGGGCAAGATCACCGAATCCCGATTTCGGGATCGCCCGGAGGCACCGCCGTTACCCTTGTCACTCTCGGCCTTGCAGATTGAAGCCGGGCGTCTGTTCCGGATGGGGGCCAAGGACGTGCTCGACACGGCGCAAAACCTTTACGAGCGCCACCAGCTTATAACCTATCCCCGCTCGGATTGCCGGTATTTGCCAGAAGGCCATTACAACCAGCGGGCACAGGTGATCCAGGCGATAGGCAGGGTCGCTCCCGATCTGGCAGAAGCCTGTGACAGATCCGATCTTGATCGCCGGACCACAGCCTGGAACGACAAACAGGTGGATGCGCACCACGCCATCATTCCTACCAGCCGACCATCCCCCAATGGCAAGCTCAATGAGGCCGAAGAAAAGATATATGGACTGATCAGCCGTTACTACCTGATGCAGTTTGCCGCCGATGCCATTCACCGGGAAGGTCGCCTGACCGTGCGGGTTGCGGAACACAGATTTCGCGCGACCGAAACCGCGATTCTCGAATCGGGCTGGAAAGCGCTGGAGCTGAAACTCCGTGAGGGCCGGTCAGCACCGGAGAAAGCACCCCTGCCCCGGCTGAACCAGGGCGAACCGGTATTCTGCGAAGACAACCATATTGCCGAGCGGAAGACACAACCACCACAGCACTTCACCGACGCCACCCTGTTGTCGGCGATGACCAATATTGCGCGTTTTGTAAGCGACGCTGAACTGCGCAAAACTCTCCGTGAAACCGACGGCCTGGGCACAGAAGCCACCCGCGCTGCGATCATCGACACACTGTTCAAGCGCGACTACCTGTATCGCGACAGCCGCCACATACGAGCCGGCAGCAAAGGCAAGGCGCTCATTGGCGCACTGCCCGAGTCAGTCAGTAAACCGGACCGGACGGCTGTCTGGGAAGCCACACTGGAAAGCATTCGCCGTGGTGAGGGCGATCCCCGCAAGTTCCTGGACACTCTGAAAAAGGAAATACGGGGCTTTATCCATCAGCCCCAGGGCGCGCCTTCTGTTGATGAGGCGAATGAGCCGTCACCGGAACAGGTACACTGCCCGAAGTGTCGCGCCCCGATGACCGAGCGGGATGGCAAATTCGGGCGCTTCTTCGCCTGTACCCGCTACCCCGATTGCAACGGCACCCGTCCCATAGAAGACTCCGCACCCCGGGATGGCACTGGCCAGAAACCGGTGCCCTGCCCCCATTGCTTTTCACCGCTGGTGAGACGAAAAGGCAAGAAAGGGTGGTTCTGGGGCTGCAGTAATTTCCCAGCCTGCCGACAAACTCTGGACGACGACAACGGAAAGCCTGCCATCCGTTTACGCAACTCTACATAACGATACTGAATACACGCTCACATTTTGGGATAATTGGTTGATATAACTGGGTAGTCTGCCTGACCATCCGGTTATTGGCATGATCAAGAACCACCAAACTCCGGGAGAGGCTTCGTGCGCATCGCTCTGCTAGAAGACGAACATGAACAGGCCCAGCACATTGTGTCGACTCTGTCCGAGCGCGGGCATCATTGCGACAGCTTCCCCACGGGCCAGTCTTTCCTGAGTGCCGTTCTGCATCGCAGCTACGACCTGCTGATCCTCGACTGGCAGATTCCGGACATGACTGGCATTGATGTTCTGGAGAGCGTTCGCGCCCAGATCAACTGGGCAATTCCGGTTGTCTTCCTGACCCAGCGGGATAGTGAAGCGGATATAGTGCGCGCCCTGGACGCCGGCGCCGATGACTATCTGTCCAAGCCTGCCCGCACGGCAGAGCTTGTGGCACGCATTAATGCCCTTTCCCGCCGCAGTAACCCGGATACCGAGCGAGAAGTTCTCAAGTTTGGCCCTTTTGAAATCAATACCCAGCAGCGCAACATCCTGCTGCACGGTGAGGAACTGTCGCTAACCGACAAGGACTTTGACCTGACGCTCTTCCTGTTTCAGAACCAGGGCCGACTGCTTACCCGTGAAATGCTTCTTGAACGGGTTTGGGGACTCACCCGGGACATCAACACCCGCACCGTTGATACCCATATGAGCCGGCTCCGCCGTCGGCTGGGCCTGAACCCCGAGAATGGCTTCCGGATCAAAACCATTTACCAGCGCGGCTATCGACTGGAGGCCATGAAGGCCGGGGAGCCGGAACAGACCCCTGAGGCCACCGAAACCAACCGGGCAGCGAATGCGTAAAACGGGTTTTTGGCTCCGCATTGTTCGGGCTTTGTGTTCGCCGGTACTCTTCGCACTGGCGCTATCCGCTCATGCAGAGCTTTCGGTCACTCAGGGCTCCGCGACATCCAGATCCGATTCAGCCAATAACACCACTCCTGAGTGGACCTACACTTTGCGTCCGGGAGAAACCTTTTCCGAAGTATCGCGAGACCTGCTGGCACCAGGATTCACGCCTGGCCGGTTGCTCCAATATAACGACATCGAAGACAGCGGACTGGTTTCAGTGGGCGACAGCGTTCGCATCCCGCTTGCCTGGCTGAAACGCCAACCCGACCCTGCACGGGTTACGTCGATCTCCGGAACAGTCCAGTTCATTTCCGGCACCGATGGCCGCAAGCGACCATTGACCCGCGACACCCTGATTCGTGTCGGCGATGAGATATTCTCCAGCTCTGGCACAGCAACCGTTGAGTTGGCCGATGGCTCCAAAGTGAGGATTTCGCCTCACTCCCGCCTCGCCTTCAACCGCCTTACCCAATACGGCAAATCCGGCATGGTGGACATCCGCCTGCGCCTGAACAAGGGCGAAGTGCATACCCGGGTGAAACCGGTCATTGAGGGCGGCGCCCGATTCGAGATATCAACGCCGTCTGCGGTCGCAGCCGTGCGCGGTACCGCATTCGCCATACAAACCTCACGCAAAGGCACCAGCCTCCAGGTAACCCAGGGGATTGTTGACTTTGGTGCCCCTGGAAAAACCCGCCGCATACCCGCCGGATACAGCGCGAGCGTCTCTACCAAGAGTAACACTGGACTCAAAATCCGCCGCCTGCCTCCGGCACCGGACATGAATCCGCTACCGACGACGCTCGAGCAGCTTCCGGCTGAATTAACCTGGACGCCGAGCCCGGCCCAGATGCATCGCCTGGATATCTTCGAAATGGAGAGCGGTCGATGGGTCGAGAGCCGGAAGATAAAAGGTAACAGCTTCGACATCAGCATGCTGGACAACGGCGACTACGAAGTCCACCTGGCGGCCCTGGATAACCGCGGAACAGCAGGCATGCCTTCTGTCATGCCATTTGAGATTGATCTTCAGGCACGAACCGCAAACCTGGTTTCACCGGTCGATGGCGGCATCGCGAACGATGACATGCCGGAATTCCAGTGGCGCCTGAATGGCAGCAACGAAGTTGCGCGGGTAGAAATTGCCGAGGACGACAGCTTCCGGGAACTTGTTACTACCAGCGAATGGGCCCCTGAAACGTCCGCCCTGCCCTCAAAGCCGTTGAGTCCAGGCCAGTATTATTGGCGCGTAGTGACCGAGGCCGGCGGTAACTCGGTAGCCACCACCGAACCACGCAAGCTGGTGGTTAATGGCAGCCTGCCGCCAGTCCGGATTATCAGTGTAAACTACGTAAACAGCCAGGTTCGGGTGTTCTGGGGGAATGTAGATACAGCCAAAGAGTACCGGCTTCAGCTTTCGGAAGAGCCCGGATTTAAAAACATTATTAAGGAAGCAACCCTGGCCGATACCACAGCGGCCTTGCGTCTTATTCCCGGAAGACGGTATTTTGTGCGGCTGAAGGCTCTTACCGAAGGCCCACTGACAAGCCGCTGGGGGCCAGGGAGGGAACTGTACCTCGAATAACCCATTGATCGACCATGACAGATAGCAGGGCTCATGAACCGGGATTGGCTACCAATTAAAACGACTCCCTGGACTCTGGGCCTCACTCTGCTGGCACTCCTCCTGATCATCCAGACTTCCGCATTGCCCCGGCAGCTGGATTTCTGGCTGCTCGACGAAGCCATGACCTCATATCCGCCAGCCCCCTCTGAGGATGTTGTCCTGGTCGCCATTGACGAACTCAGCCTTGACCGACTCGGCCGATGGCCGTGGCGGCGGAATATCCACGCCGAGTTGATCACAAAGCTCAGGGAAGCAGGTGCCAAAACGATCGTTTTCGACATACTCTTCTCCGAGCCCTCCCCGGATGATCCCGAGCTCGCTGCAGCGATGAAAGCTCACGGCGATGTCATTCTCCCTGTTTACCTGTCGCCACCCACTTCAAACTACCTTTTGAGCGAACAACTCCCTGCCGCGCCGCTCGCTTCAGCAGCCTCCGGCCTGGGCCATGCCCACGTTGAGCTGGATGTCGATGGCGTTGCCCGCGGTCTTTATCTTTTTAACGGCCTCGGCAAACAACTCTGGCCCAGCCTTTCGTTGGCGGCCAACGGCGAGAAACCTCGAAATCCGGAGGTGCCCCAAGCCCCTTCCTTCGTGAATGTTCGCGACGATTATCACATCACCCCCCTCTCCGGAGGCTCCGGGGCATTGCCAACCCACTCTTACGTGCACGTACTCAACCAGCCGCCGGCGCCAGCGTTATTCAAAGGGAAAACCGTGTTTATTGGCGCGACCGCCCCGGGGTTTGGAGACATTCTGCCAACGCCATTCTCGGGACTGAGCCGGCCGATGTCCGGCGTAGAGTTTCACGCAAACACCTTCTCGGCATACAGCCAGGACCTCCTCATCAGCCCGGCTCCAGCTTGGATGTCACCGGCACTAACCCTGCTTACCATCATTTTCATGGCACTCGTCCTGCCTCGAATGCGCCCCGCCAGAACGCTCGTCGCCTGTTTTGCAGTGGTGGCAGTCCTGCTGGGGGGTTACCTCGCAGAGTTGTTTGGAGCAAGGCTCTGGATACCAATCGCAAATGCCCTGATCGTTCCCTTTCTGGCATTCCCGATTTCCAGCGGGCTTCGCCTCGCAATGACCAACCAGTTCCTCAACAGACAGCTGGACGACCTGGCCCGAAGTCCACAAGTGGCGCTTCCGGAGCCATCACGCAGGCATCCAACCCAATTGCTTGAACATTTCCAGGCATTGTTTCAACCCAGAGGGTGGCTTTTGCAACAGGGGCAGGACACTCTGTCCGCAAAAGACATGAGCCCTGAGGACATTCCGGAAAACCTCCAACCGGGCGATTGGCTGCACAGGAGCAACCAGAGCTGGGTCAAGGTTTTCCGGGGGGATGCCTCATACATCCTCGGTCTGATACTGCCAAACGATCTGAGCCGCGAGGCCATTCAGCGCTATCTCAGCAGACTTAAACTGGAAAGCCCCGAAACAGGCGACAAGGCAAATAAGCCCAGCGAAAACATATCGGCCCGGATAGAGAGGGTGCGGATCGCCACCGAGCGAATGAATCACATGCAGCAATTCATCCGCCGCAGTTTTGAGCGCATGCCGGACGGGGTCATCGTAACCGATGAACTGGGCGTGATCCGCTTTGCCAATGGTCATATCGAAGAGTGGTTTCAGGAGCCCATGCCCAGCCTCGGCGGCCTTCCACTCGCCCGCCTCCTCGATGGGCACGATCCAAGGGATACGCCCCCCTGGCATGAGACCGTTTCCGACACTCTGACGCTGTTACAGAGCCGAACCGTTGACCTGCGTATCCGGAGCAAGGATTTTCTGATCCACTTTGCGCCGTTTGCGCTGCCTGAAAGCAAACAGCATGGCATCATCGCCAACATTTCAGACATTTCAGAGCTGCGTGAACAACAGCGTCAGCACCGGGAAGCCATCGACTTTATTTCCCACGACGTGCGCTCTCCACTGGTATCCCAGCTAGCCCTGATCGAACAGCTGAAACGGGACCCCAGCCATATCGAGAAGGGTCAGCTTGACCAACTGGGCCGACTGGCCCGGCGCAGTTACCATCTGGCGGAAGAATTTGTTCAGCTTGCACGTGCAGAGCAACTTACAGAGACACGGTTCTACGAGTGTGAGTTCCTGGCGATCGTAGAGAACGCCCGGGACAGCGTCAGCGAGCAGGCTGCCGAGAAGGGGATCCACCTGCGGCTCCAGGGCACCGAAGATCTATGGCTTCGAGGTAATGCAGAGCTGCTGGAACGCGCAGTAATCAACCTGTTGACCAATGCTGTCCAGTACAGCCCGCCGGACTCAACCGTCGACATTCAGGTCTTTCCAGCCGGACACCAGGCCTTCCTGACGATAGCGGATGAGGGCAGCGGCATCGACCAGGAAGAACTGCCCCACCTGTTCGACCGATATCGGCGCCAGAAAAGCAGCGAACTGGCGGGCATACACGGAACGGGGTTGGGCCTGTCTTTTGTAAAGATTGTGGTGGAGAAACATCGGGGGGAAATATCGGTTACATCAACACCGGGCGATGGCTCTGTGTTCACCCTGAAGCTTCCGATTGAAAATCACATGGCCTGAGACTACATCGCTTCAGGCAGTTGCGGGAACCAAACTACGATTGGATCGACTTGCTGACCACCTCTGACGGCGCACTTATCAAACCGTTGGTATCCTGAACCTGAATAGTGAAGTACCAGGTGCCGTTATCCAGCCCATTAACTTCATAGGACATCTCGGCTTCTGCCTGCGCGTTGACTACAATCACTTTCTCGGTCAGGTTTCCGGCATCGTGACCATAACGAATCACGTACTGGTCCAGCTCCGCCATCGGAATACTTTCACCGTTTACTCGCTTCAGTGGCGCACTCCAGCTCAACACGGCAGAAGATCCGGAGCTGGCAGAACCACCCCCACACCCTGCGAGCAGAATTCCAAGAACAAACGCGGCTATCCATGCCTGTGACAACTTCATGACGCGCTTCATATATCTCTTGCACCATTTTTTTGACGACATTAGGAATAGTAAAAAACGGTGCAGATTATGACTGTGAAGCTTGTCGGTTCTCTAGTTACGAAATTGTCAATTTTTCGTCAGCAAGCGGTAAGAAACCGTCTTATCTCCATGTTTTAACTCAATATTTTCACTTGAGTACGCTTAGGGGCGATTACAGTTCGTAACGGAAAGACCCTCAAAAGTAACAGTGAGAGGCAGAGAAGTTTTCTTCCAGCCAAAACGAAAAAAGGCAGATCAGTAAGAAACCGATCTGCCTTTCTCTTATATGGTAGCGGGGGCTGGATTCGAACCAACGACCTTCGGGTTATGAGCCCGACGAGCTACCAGACTGCTCCACCCCGCATCAAAACTGGTTGTCTTTCAGGGCATCCCTGATCAACGTGGCGCGCATGTTAAAGGCTGACGCCGGGTCTGTCAAAGGAAAATTCTGTTGTTTCGCAAACTTAGCGCTCCAGAATCGCCGTCACGCCCTGACCGCCAGCTGCACAGATCGAAATCAGGCCGCGACCGCTGCCTTTCTCTTCCAGCAGTTTTGCCAGGGTTGCCACAATGCGCCCGCCCGTGGCGGCAAACGGGTGACCGGCAGCCAGGCTGCTACCCTTGACGTTGAGCCTGCTTCTATCAACGCTACCCAGAGGCTTGTCCAGCCCCAGGCGCTCCTTGCAGAAGACAGGGTCCTCCCAGGCTTTCAGGGTGGATAGAACCTGCGCGGCAAAGGCCTCATGGATTTCGTAAAAATCGAAATCCTGCAGCGTCAGGCCCGCTTTCTCAAGCATCCGGGGCACTGCGTAGGCAGGGGCCATGAGCAGCCCCTCCTTTTTGTCCACAAAATCTACAGCAGCCACTTCCGAGAATGTCAGCCAGGCTCGTACCTTATGGTTGTTGGCCTTTGCCCATTCTTCGCTGGCAAGAAGCACGCAGGAAGCACCATCCGTGAGTGCTGTGCTGTTTGCGGCTGTCATGGTGCCATTCTCGCGATCAAAACACGGCTTTAGCGTGGCGAGCTTCTCCAGTGTGGTGTCCGGACGCAGAATATTGTCTTTCTCCAGCCCTGCCAGAGGGGTCATCAGATCTGCGAAGAAACCGTCTTCATAGGCCTGAGCCAGTTTCTGATGGCTTTCCAGAGCCAGTTGATCCTGATCCTCGCGGGAAATGTTCCATTCATGGGCCGTCACCTGGGCATGATCCCCCATGGACATGCCGGTGCGCGGCTCGCCGTTTTCAGGTATCTCCGGCACCAGGTGGCCAGGCCGGAAACGGCCCAGAATTTTCAGACGCTCACTGACCGTTTTCGCCCGATTCAGGTCCAGCAGAATTTCACGTAACCCCTCACCCACCCCAATAGGGGCGTCAGAGGTGGTGTCGGCGCCACCAGCAATACCACACTCTATCTGACCGAGTGCAATCTTGTTGGCGACCAGAATGGCGGCTTCCAGACCGGTGCCGCAAGCCTGCTGAATATCGTAAGCAGGCGTTTCCAGCGCCAGGCCACAACTCATCACTGACTCACGAGTCAGATTGAAATCCCGGGAATGCTTGATAACCGCACCGGCTGCCACCTCCCCCATGCGCTGACCCTGAAGACTATATCGGTCAACCAGGCCCCGTAGGGTGGATGTCAGCAACTCCTGGTTACTGACCTTGCTATAGGCAGTGTTCGACTTGGCAAAAGGAATACGGTTGCCGCCGATAATCGCAACGCGGCGGATACCCCGGGAGGAAGCTGCTGGCTTCTTTTGGGTGGTTTTCGGTGCCTGTGCCATGATGAGTTCCTGTTTTGAAATAATGTCTATATCGGGCCAGTCTATCCTGAAAGGCTATACGCTCATTGGCAGCGCTGACAACGCGCCCCAGGCATTGAGTCAATCCAAAAACTGGCGGATTCTTTAACCTGTAGGTCACTTACACCCAATGCTCTATAAACAACCACAAGGAAGAACCTATGTCTGACCTCTACCTTAGACTCGTCAACACTCCGGTCGGCAAGACGGCCGCGCAGTCGCTCGGCCTGCCAGCTCCGGTCCCACTCAAGCGCCTGAAGCGCGTAGACCAGCCCTTTATTGAAGGCGACGTACTGATTGGCGCCGCAGCCGGTGGCAAGGCCGTTGCAGCGCTGGGAAGCATCCTGGGTGCCAGTGCAGCAACACTTCATCATGCCAGTGGTACGGAGTCACTGAAAGACTCTTCCAAGGCCGTAAACAAGGCCAAGCCCCTCGAATTGACCGGGGATATCGATCAGAAATTTTCTGCCCTGGTATTTGACGCCACCGGCATCAAAAGCCCCGATGACCTCCGCGCCCTGTACGACTTCTTTCACCCCACCATCAAGAAACTGGGGACCAACGCCCGCATCCTGGTCATTGGCCAGGACCCACAGACCTGCCGGAATGCTCCTCAGGCAGCAGCGCAGCAGGCTCTGGAAGGTTTCGTTCGAAGCGCTGGCAAGGAAGTCGGAAAGAAAGGCGCTACAGCCAACCTGCTGTGGATGGCCCCCGGGGCAGAGAAACAACTGGATTCCAGTGTACGCTTCTTCCTTTCCACCCGCTCCGCCTATGTTTCGGGTCAGGTTGTGCGCATTAGCAAAGGCACCGCAACGCCGGCGACCAACCCTGTTGCGCCACTGGCCGGCAAAGTTGCGCTGGTAACGGGCGCATCCCGAGGCATTGGTGCTTCCATTGCCCGGACTCTGGCTCGCGACGGCGCAACCGTTATCGGCCTGGACATCCCCCCTGTGATGGAAGAGCTACAGAAGGTGACTGATGCGATTCAGGGCAAGGCACTGGCCTGCGATATTACCGACACGGCGGCACCAAAACTGATCGCGGATTTCGTAGCAGAGCATTTTGAGGGTCTGGACCTGGTGATCCACAATGCCGGTATCACACGCGATAAAACTCTGGGCAATATGCCCGAACACTTCTGGGATATGACGATTGCGGTCAACCTGAGTGCCGAGGAAGTGATCGACGAGGAGCTCATGCACCGCGAACTGCTGCGGGAGAATGGCCGCATCGTCTGCATTTCCTCCATCAGCGGCATTGCAGGTAACTTCGGACAAACCAACTACTCAACAGCGAAGAGCGGCGTGATCGGCTACGTGGAAGCGATGGCAAAACATATGAAAAATGGCGTTACCATCAACGCCATCGCGCCGGGTTTCATCGAAACCCAGATGACCGCCGACATGCCGATCACGATCCGCGAGGCGGGAAGGCGGATGAACAGCCTGTCTCAGGGCGGGCAGCCGATAGACGTGGCAGAAGCCATCGCCTGGTACTGCAGCCCGGCCTCAAACGGCGTCAATGGAAATATAGTGCGGGTCTGTGGTCAGTCGCTGATTGGCAAGTAATAAAAAAGGCAGGCCCTGAGGCCTGCCTTTTTTATGGAATCTTGGTGGGTGGTACTGGGATCGAACCAGTGACCCTCGCCTTGTAAGGGCGATGCTCTCCCAGCTGAGCTAACCACCCAGGAAAATGGCGGAGCGGACGGGACTCGAACCCGCGACCCCCGGCGTGACAGGCCGGTATTCTAACCAGCTGAACTACCGCTCCGCATCAATTCTGGCCACACGGGCCTGAATCTTGAACCGGATAGGGTGATCCGGTGATGCACTTTGAAAGTGGTGGGTGGTACTGGGATCGAACCAGTGACCCTCGCCTTGTAAGGGCGATGCTCTCCCAGCTGAGCTAACCACCCACTTTCGGGCTGTTAAACCACAAAGCCTTTCAAAGGCCCCCACTTGCAACGCATGGCGTTGTTTGCTGAGGCAGACTTGCTGTCTCAATCAAGTGAGACGCGCATTTTAAGCATTTGGCTGACGGTGTCAAATGTTTTCCGGGAATTTTCTCAAGAAACCTTTAAGCCGTTCAAAATGGTACATTTTTTAAACAAAACCTACTTGGCGGAACCTGACTTGCGACCACCCTTCAAAACCCTGAGCTCCGTCTTTCCCTGTCCGGCCTGCTCTGCCTTTTGACGCAAGGCGAGTTCACTGACTCTCGAGCGCCTGCACTCTGGTACCGCCCGATTTGCCAGTGAGCAATTCAGGTCATCCAGGCGTTTCTGAACATCGCCCCAAGTGCCCAGTAACTGAGGAATCACCTCATCCGCAAGTTTCTCCAGCCTGCCCCGTAACGAATCTTTCAGTGACATTTTCTGACTTCCCGAATGTTTCGACTGTTGTCAGTGTAGTAACCAGAGCCCACACCGACAATTGTGAAACAGATCATATTCCCTGTCGTTTCGGCCAGTCCGTCAGAAAATCCACCAACCACCCCCGGACTCAGCCTCTTCCTGCCGTTCCCGCGCCCGCTCCAGCTGTGCATAGTCTTCTTCCAGCTGCTCAATTTTGCGGTCGGTTTCAAGAGGAACGGTTGGACCACCGCCAAAAGGCCAGAACCATGAGGCAGATTCGTAATTTCCCTCTTGCTCCAATCGCTCGATTTCCAGCTCCCGCTGTTCCTCAAGCGTATCCATTCGGCGCTCAAAATCCTCATCCTCATTGATTTCAACGATAGAGGTAGCGGCGTGGTTTGGCGCCAGGAGGTCACTGTTTAAAAAGCGCGTGGTGACAATTTCGTTTCCCTGCATGGCGTAGTCACGTGTCACCAGCTGTAAATCACCCTGAGCAAGGGGATGTTCGGGATCAAGATCCGGGTGAGCCTGCTCGGGCTCAGTCAGTTCGTTGTATCGAAGGTAATAGATGCGGCCAGCTTCAACCTTGAGCGCTGCATCAGCAATCAGGCTCAGGCTGAACGAGTTCATCCCCTCAAGACCCAGAAGCGGTCGTCGCATGGCAATCTGTCGCTCGCCGGGACTCACCTCAAGCCAGGTATAGCTGTCGTTCCGGAGGTTGAAATAATGTGCGTCGTCGATGTAAACGCTGGGGGCCTCAATCTCATCCGCCGCCCACTGGGAATGGGTACGGTAAAAATAGATCAGGGCATTCTTCCGGTTCCACTCATCGTTGGGAATGTGGACAAAATCATGACCGGAGACGGGGTGCAGAAATGCCCCCGTACTCTTGCCAATCGATTGGTAAACTGTACAACCGGAACCGAAAATAAGAGCACAGAGGGCCAGGGCCCGAAACGACAAGATAAGCAAGCGGGGAGCAGCCGGCGCGGTATGAGGCATTCGGGATTTCATTGTTAATCACTCTTCATCGTTTCGCGAGTTACCCGATCATAGCAACTGCAAAACGGAAGAAATGAGAGCTACCGCAAGGGATGAATACAAACCGTTACAATCAGTCAGCCAGCGGCCCGAACACCTCTCCTGAAAACAATCTTATTTCGCTGACAACTGCGCCCGCAATGTATTCACTTCCTCGGACAGCCGAACCAGTCGCGACGTCAGCTGAGCCCTTGAGGAGTCTATGGCCTGAACGGTTTTCTTTACACTTGCCAGCTCATTCTGCAACGCCCGCACACGACTATCTCCGGCGAGCGCATCCGTCTCTTTCTCGAGCGCGCTGAGCCGTCCCTCAAGACCGCTGATACCGAGCTTTTGCTCCTGTTCAAACCGACGAATTCTGTTTTCGACGATCTGATCCACACCTGCGATTTGCTTACTCAGAGTCGTTAATTGATCCGTCGCCTGTCGATTGGCCTCCTGCAGCGCCACAATAGAGGTTTGCGTCTGATCCTCGAGTGCGGACAGATCACCCGCAAACGAAGACCGCATTTTTTCCATTGACGCTTTCACGGTATTCAGCGCCTTGCCATCTTCCGCAAGACCCTTCTCTAAAGCAGCCAGGCGTTCCTGGTGATCATTCAACCGGGCCTTGTTCCGCTCATTGGAAACAACCCACAACTTTCCGATTTCGCTATTTGCGGTTTCCAACTGCTTTTTGTTGTTGGCAATCTGGTCTGAAAGCGAGGCTCCCCGCTCCTGCAGACTCTCACCCGTTTCGGATAGGTCTCCCTCAAACCTGGCCAGAGCCAACTTGCTTTGGCGGGCCCAGTAATCGGCCTCCTCCAACTGCCCCTCCAAAGACTGAATCCGCTGATTCTGCGAGTACCAGCCAGCACCCGCCGCGCCCGAAAGCCCGATCAACAGCAGCCACAACAGGGTAAGGCTTCCCCGTCCGTTTCCGTTGCCCCCGCCCTTCGATGACTTTGCAGGCTCCGGGGGCTTTTCGCGACCACCGCCAGATGCAGACTTTGGCCTCGCACCCGGGGGCGCCTTTCTTTCCTTATTGCCAACCGGTGCCTCGGCTCTTAGTTCATCGTCATCTGGACGGATGGGTTCCATTACAGCTCCTGGATATGGACGGGTTAACCTGATGGGCTGATAATACATGCAGTTATAAACTGAGTGAAATATCCGGGTTTCAAGCCCCCGGTTCCACAGGCCCAATTCACCAGAAACGGCCTTTGTTGCATGGTGAGTAGCCAAAACATACAATGGCCGGCTTTCCAATTATCACAGGACTGTTGCTTATGCAGCCGCTTGTAGGACTCATCATGGGCTCCAAATCCGATTGGCCCACAATGGAACACGCCGCCAACATGCTTGAAAAACTCGGCGTACCCTACGAAACCAAAGTCGTCTCTGCCCACCGCACACCGGATCTTCTGTTTGATTACGCCAAAACTGCATCTGGCCGCGGCCTGAAGGCAATCATCGCCGGTGCCGGCGGAGCCGCTCACCTGCCAGGCATGGTAGCGTCACAGACCTCCCTGCCGGTATTGGGTGTTCCCGTACAGTCCAAAGCGCTCAACGGTCTCGACTCACTGCTTTCTATTGTTCAGATGCCCGGCGGTATTGCGGTAGGCACTCTGGCAATCGGCAAGGCCGGTGCAACAAACGCGGGTCTGCTGGCGGCCCAGATTATCGGCACGTTCGATGCCGATGTGCGCAAGGCCGTCGATGAATTCCGCGAAGCACAGACGCAAACGATTCTGGACAACCCGGATCCCAGAGATCAATGAATTTAACTCAGTAGTCTGCCGAACAGGTTGGGGAACACAAATGAGAATTGGTGTACTAGGCGCCGGTCAACTCGGGCGCATGCTGGCTCTCGCCGGATACCCGCTGGCGAAAACTTTCGTTTTCTATGACATGTCTGGCAGCCCAAGCGCCGGCCTGGGCGAAGTCATCATCGACAGGGACGGCCAGTACCTGGATGACTTTATCTCACGGGTAGACCGCGTCACCTACGAGTTCGAGCACCTGCCGGTCGACGTCGCAGAAAAGCTTGCAGAAGAAAAACCGGTTCACCCCTGCCCCCGCGCCTTGCAGGTATGCCAGAACCGCGAAGCCGAAAAAACGCTGTTTGGCGAACTGGGCATACCAACGCCTGAATGGAAAATTGCGGACAGTGCGAAAGCCCTCGAGGATGCAGCTGAGAAACTTGGCTGCCCCGTAGTCGCAAAATCCAATACGGAAGGCTACGACGGCAAGGGCCAGGCAGTCCTCAGAAATCCTGAAGACGCAGCAGAAGCCTGGGCCTCTATTGGTCACCCACGACTGATCGTCGAGAAGTTTGTTGAGTTCAAGCGCGAAGTATCCATGATCGCCGTACGATCAGAGGATGGTGACCTTGCCTTCTACCCGATGGCGGAGAACACCCATCACGAAGGCATTCTGCGCTACTCAATCGCACCTGCACCCGGTCTGGAAAAGCATATCCAGGACGATGCGAAACGCTATATCCGTGCACTGTTGAACGAATTGAACTATGTTGGCGTATTAACACTTGAGCTGTTTGAAACCGCGGACGGCCTTGTTGCAAACGAAATGGCGCCCCGGGTTCACAACTCTGGACACTGGAGCATCGAAGGGGCAATGACCAGCCAGTTCGAGAACCACATCCGGGCAGTGAGCGGCCACCACCTTGGCAGCGTTGAGCCACGTGGAGTGAGCTGCATGATCAACATCATCGGGGAGCATGGCGACATTGAACGCATCCTTGAGCTGCCCTACGCTCACCTCCATCTATACAACAAAGGCGAGCGCCCTGGCCGGAAACTCGGCCATGTGAATATCCTGGCGGACAGCTACGAGGAACTGGTTTGGCGTGTCCGGAACTGCGCGCAGTTCCTGCCCGGCAGCCCCGAGTTTAAAAGCTCTTTAACACCAAGGGGTTGATATAGCTCAAATCGCCCCCAAATTGGCCAACTGTACATACACGTAAATAGAGAGACAGGGAGAACGATCTCATGGCATTTGAACTTCCCGCACTACCATACGAAAAGAACGCTCTGGAACCGCACATCTCTCAGGAAACCCTTGAGTACCATTACGGCAAGCACCACAACACCTATGTCACCAAGCTGAACGGCCTGGTTGAAGGTACCGATAACGCCAACAAATCTCTTGAGGACATCATCAAGAGTGCCAGTGGCCCGCTGTTCAACAACGCCGCACAGGTCTGGAACCACACCTTCTACTGGCATTGCCTCAGCCCCAATGGTGGCGGTGAGCCGACAGGCGCAGCCAAGGACGCTATCGAGAAAGCCTTTGGCTCGTTCGAAGATTTCAAGAAAGAATTCAACGACAAGGCAGCCAACAACTTCGGCTCAGGCTGGACCTGGCTTGTAAAGAAGGCTGACGGCAGCGTAGCCATCACCAACACCAGCAACGCGGAAACCCCGCTGACTGGCTCTGACAAGCCTGTACTGACCGTGGACGTTTGGGAGCACGCGTACTACATCGATTACCGCAACTCCCGCCCAAATTACCTCGAAGCGTTCTGGAATCTCGTTAACTGGGATTTTGTGAACGAAAATCTGGCCTGATCAGACACGCTGATTAGCTGACAGACCGCGGCCGATAACGGCTGCAGAGAAAACGCCCGCTTTTTGCGGGCGTTTTTGTATCTGTCATGCACGAAATCCTTACAAATTGAAACACTCAGGGTCTGCATTCCCTGAAAAAATTACCGATACTCAATGCAGTTACATCGTCTCTGAACCATACTGACAAGCAAACAGCAGCATCCAACTGCCTAAGCAAAAGTGAAGATGTGAAACGACCGGCTTCCTGACGAATCGGATTATAGAAAGGCCTGAATGCAAAACTCCTTCGAGGTTGAAAACCACCTGGGCTATCGTATTTTACGATGGATTCTTGCGGTCGCGCTGATTAGCGGTTTGATCGTAAGCACCGTGCAGATCATTCTGGACGCCCGGCGTGTGTCAGGTGACCTGGATCACCAGTCTGCACAGACCATCGCCATGGTGAAGGACGCTGCAACTCAGGCTGTTTTCAGTATTGATACGGAGCTGGCACAACAGGTAGTGGATGGCCTCTTTGCGCGGGAGGCAGTCCATGTGGCCCGCATTACGCACCCGGATGGCGAGCCACTGGGCACGCGTAACCGACCTCTTCAGCAAACAGCTTTCCGACCATTGACCGACCCTATATTCAATGCCGAGCGCATATACCGGACTCCGCTGGTTCGTGAAAGAGATCAAAGTACCCTCTATGGGTATCTCGAAGTGCACTATGACACCGCGCCGATCGCCAAGAACTGGCTTGAGCGGGCGACCGTAACATTCGCCTCCGTCGTCGCAACCGCTCTGATTCTCGGGCTGGTGATCTATTTTGTTTTTCACTTGCTTCTGACCCGACCGCTACTGCGAATTGTTCATTCCTTAAAACAGGTAAATCCTGTCCATCCCGATGACCGGCTCGTGGCGATCCCCCAAGGACACCAGCGAGATGAACTGGGCCTCTGGGTCAACGCAACCAACAATCTTCTCGTCGCGATTGGCGACAGCCAGAAACGGCATCGCGAGGCAGAGGATCGGGTTAACCGGCTTTCGCGATATGACCAGTTGACCGGCTTGCCCAG
Organism: Marinobacter sediminum; assembly: GCF_023657445.1. Classification (NCBI taxonomy): domain Bacteria; kingdom Pseudomonadati; phylum Pseudomonadota; class Gammaproteobacteria; order Pseudomonadales; family Marinobacteraceae; genus Marinobacter; species Marinobacter sediminum. The sequence continues at coordinate 1,879,038 of NZ_JAGTWY010000001.1, forward strand.
CCGCGACACATTCATGGAGCTACTGGCGCGGGACATTGAGGAAGCGAAAAACAGAAATTCTGTTCTATCGCTCAGCGTATTCGGTATCGACGACTTCAAGTCCATTAACGAGCAATGTGGCTTTCGCACCGGCGATATGATTCTCCAAACAGTCGCCGATCGGCTGACCTCGAAACTGGGCAGCACTCGATTCACGCTGGCCAGGCTCGGTAGTGACCAGTTTGTGATTGTGGAAAAAGGCCTGCGGGACGGTTTTCAGGCCGCAGACACCGCCGAGAGGATTCTTGGGTATATCAGCACGCCTATGATGGTGGAAAACCAGACTGTCGCCATGACAGCCACCATGGGGGTCGCGCTGTTCCCCTCTGATACCAATCAACCCGACCGGCTACTGCAAAGCGCCGAACAGACCATGACGCTGGCCAAGCAGGATGGCCGGAACCATCTGCAGTTCTATGTCGCCAGCATTGACCAGGAGATTCGGGACCGTAAGCAATTGGAGAGAGACCTCTCTCAGGCCCTGAGCAATCATCAGCTCCACCTGGTGTACCAACCCCAGATCAACCTGGAAAACAAACGGGTGATCGGTGCCGAAGCGCTTCTGCGATGGAAACACCCTACCCGGGGACTGGTGCCGCCGGATGACTTCATTCCAGTCGCTGAGTCCAATGGATCCATCGTCGAAATAGGCCAATGGGTGCTGGACCAGGCGTGCTGGCAGGCTGCGCGCTGGGCAACAGAGGGGACACCACTGAGAATTGCAGTTAACCTTTCTGCGGTTCAGCTACGGCAGCAAACTATCGTCGACGACATCCTGAAGACGCTGGAGCGCCACAGCATTCCGGCAGGCCGGCTCGAACTGGAAGTGACCGAAACCAGCTTCATGACCAATCTTTCCGATGCTGTTGAAAAACTGCATCGGCTGCACAAGGCGGGAATCAGTATAGCTGTGGATGATTTCGGCACCGGTTACTCCTCACTCACCTACCTGAAGCAGATGCCCGTTCAGCACCTGAAAATCGACAAACAGTTTATTCGGGACTTGCTCGTAAATGAGGAAGACACCCGCATCGCCAACACCATCATCGATCTCGGTAAGAGTCTGAACCTCTCTGTTGTCGCAGAAGGTGTTGAAACAGCAGAACAGGAATACTATCTGAGCCAGCGGGGCTGCCAGCTGGCCCAGGGATATTATTTCAGCAAACCCCTTCCCCCACGGGAATTTGAGACTTTCATTACAGGTTTTCATCAGAAAATCGTCGAAAATAACGTCTGACCCACTAACCACCAGAGGAGTTTCCATGGGAACCACCCTAATCGGCCTGGCTGTCATCGCCGTCGCTGTAATTTACCTGGTATTCATTTATAACCGCCTCGTCTCTCTGCGAAACCAGTTCAAAAACGGTTTTGCGCAGATCGATGTACAACTTCAGCGCCGACACGACCTCATTCCCAACCTCGTTGAGGCTGCCAAGGCCTACCTGACTCATGAGAAGAGCACGCTCACTCAGGTCATGGAAGCCCGCAACAACGCGGTCAGTGCCCAGCAAGATGCGGCGAAAGATCCGGGTGATGGCACAAAAATTCAGCGCCTCGGTGGTGCCGAGAACCTGCTTACCAAGGCCCTTGCCAATTTCTACGCGGTAGCAGAAAACTATCCAGAGCTGAAAGCCAACGAGACCATCCAGCAATTAATGGAAGAGCTTTCCAGCACCGAGAATCGAGTTGCTTTTGCCCGCCAGGCCTACAATGACGGTGTAATGACCTATAACACCTTCCGTGAACAGTTCCCCAACAATATCCTCGCAGGCATGTTTGCCTTCAAGGAAACGGCACAACTGGAGCTGGAGGCTCCTGAGGCTCGCCAAGCACCGAAAGTGGCCTTCTGAGGCCCTGAGGCATGGCACACCCCGGTTTTTTCCAGCGTCAGGCATCTGCCAGGCGCAATACCAGCCTTCTGGTATTCCTGTTCCTGACGGCGGTAGCGCTCATCACGCTCGCCGTCTGCCTCGTCGGCTATTTCGTTACCCGCAGCGAATCGTCGGCGCTGGCCTTCCACAACTGGCTGCTTTCCAATCACGGCCTTTGGACCGCCGTCGCCGTGGTCACACTGATCATCACAGGCTCTCTGGTTCGCTGGGCTGACCTGGCAGGAGGCGGCACACGGGTTGCCAAAATGGTGGGGGCACGCCCCATCGATCCGGACACCCGGGATGGTGATGAGCGGAAACTACGGAACATCGTTGAGGAAATGGCCATTGCCAGTGGTGTTCCCGTCCCGGAACTCTACATCATGGACAATGAAACCGGCATTAACGCCTTTGTCGCGGGCTACACGCCCGGCGAAGCAGTCATGGTGGTTACCCACGGCGCCATTACCCAGCTGAACCGTGACGAGCTCCAGGGAGTAGTCGGACACGAGTTCAGCCATATCTTCAACGGCGATATGCGACTGAATGTGCGCCTGATTGCCCTTTTGGCAGGCATCCTGATGATTGGCCAGATCGGCGGCTTCCTGCTCCGCGTGTCATTTTTCAGCAGCCATCGCTCATCACGCTCCTCAAGGGACAGCAGGGGCCAGGCGGCAATGGGGCTGATTGGCATTGCGCTTCTGGTTATTGGCTACGTCGGCGTGTTCTTCGGGCGACTGATCCAGGCAGCGGTTTCCCGTCAACGGGAAATGCTGGCGGATGCCTCGTCCGTTCAGTTCACTCGCAATCCGGAAGGGATTGCCGGCGCCCTGTTCAAGATCGGGCTCAAGGGTGGTTATCTGGATACCACCAGCCATGCCAGCGATATGAACCACATGTGTTTCGGCGAGAGCGCGAGAATGAAGTTCACCTCCCTGCTCGCCTCTCACCCGCCAATTGAACAGCGTATCAACAGCATTCAACCCGGTATGCTGGCAAGATTGCGCAGCCGGCTCCGGGACACCGAGCCCCGTGCGGACCTCCGTTCCGCGACAGCGACAAAACGACCAGCCCCGGCATCCGGCTTTTCAGAGGCTGTGGCTGAGATCTACAGCCCGTTAAGCCGGAAAAGCACATCGCCGCTGGCTTCAGCGTCAGCTGTTCGCCCCATCGGTTCGAAATTATCCGAACGCGTGGGTACAGTCACCAGCCAGGGAGAGGATTTCGCCGTTCGCTTGCTGTCACGCTTGCCAGCGACATTCCGAAGCCTGCTCTACACCCGCGCCGGTGCAGTCCAGCTTTGTTATGCCCTGCTTATCAGTGAACTCTCCCGGGATCAGCAGCATGAGCGGATGGAGCTGATCCCTCCCCATCCCATCCTGGGCAGCGAGCCGGGACTTCTTGAAAAGCTTGTGCCAGCTTTGAAGACCATTGGTGAGGGCGTACGCTTCCCTGCTCTGGAGCTGGCGATGCCCGCCTTGCGGAAACTGGACCCGGAGGAACGACAGGGATTGATGAGCAATGTGCAGAAGCTGGTGGCGGCAGATCATCGGGTGAGTCTGTTCGAACTGGCGCTGACCAGCTTCCTGTCCCGACACCTGGGAGCAGACGCCAGCCGGGAAATCCCAGTCAGGTATCGGGGGTATCGCCCCGTCATGCCAGCTCTCCAGCGACTCCTGAGCCTGCTCGCCCGTGCCGGGAGCTCGTCTTCGACAGATGCTGAAAAGCTCTACATGGAAGCAATGGCGGGCTTTGTCGACACCCAGAACAGCAGGCAACCGGTGCTTGAAAAGGTAACCATGCGCCAGCTAAGGGAAGCATTGAAGACGCTGAACGGGCTCTCTCCGTTATTGAAGCCAGCCATCATTGACGCCTGCGGGCATTGCATTACCCACGATGGAAAGATTGAAGTGCGGGAGTATGAACTTATGAGACTGGTGGCAGATCAGATGGATTGCCCGATGCCCCCATTGACTGCCTGATGCACACGGGCGGGGTTAAACCCGTGTGCATACCGGGTATTACTTGATCGACTCGTGGCTGCCCGGGTTGAACAGCACGTCGGTATCCGGACGATCTTCTGAGTCAGGCAAGCCCAGTTTTTTTCGAACGTCCAGATTCACATCCCAAAGCTTGTTAAACTTGTCGGCAGTTACTGCAACCGCCTCTTCCTTGCCCAACATGATCTTGGGTCGCAGGAAAACCAGCAGATGCCGCTTTACCCGGCGCTCGGACTCAGAGGAGAAGAGACGCCCCAGCACCGGAATGTCCCCCAGGAACGGCACTTTGCTCTTGTTCACCAGATAGTCATCCCGGGTCAGACCGCCAAGCACGATTGTCTCGCCATCATCCGCCAGCACTGTGGTCTTGATCTCTCGCTTGTTGGTCACGATATCTGAAGCATCCTCAATACTGTCAGCCACGTTTTCCGTTGTTTGCTCAACGACCAGCCGTACCAGGCCATCGGCACTGATGGTAGGCGTAACTTTAAGGGTCAGACCGACGTCGCGACGCTCAATAGTGGTGAAAGGATTCGTGGTGCCATCCCCTGTAACTGTGGACTCCCCGGTGCGGAACGGCACGTTCTGGCCAACGATGATTTCTGACTCCTGATTATCCAGGGTAATGATGCTGGGCGTGGAGAGAAGGTTTGCAGCCGCCGAGGTAGAAAGCGCCTGCAGGAGAATCCCCCAACTGACGCCATCCTCGTTTCGCTGGCCGGCGCCGACCGTGATGCCGCCGGTGGCAGGTGTAATGGCTGAGCCGGTCAGAATTGCGCTCAGCACCTCGCCGAGGCTGCGGCCCACATTACCAAAGTTGGAAGCGATCACCGGCGTGGATTCACCAGACTGGTCACCCACGGCAACCTGGACGCCCAGATCCTGGCCCAGTTCGTCACTGATCTCCACGATCGCCGCTTCAATCATTACCTGCGCCCTGCGCAAATCCAGCTGGGCAACGATTTCTTCAGCTTCCTGCATCAATGATGGCTCACCGCGGACCACCAGGGCATTCAGACCCTCATCCGCAAAGACCGCAAAATTGCTGTTTGGTTTGGCTCCGCCGCCCGAGCCTCCGTCACCTTCCTTGACGAGTTGCCCCATCACGCCCTTGAGAATCTCGGTCAGGTTCTTCGCATCTGCATGCTTCAAACGAATAACTTTTGTGGTACCACCCGAGGCCGAGGGCTGGTCCAGTTTCCGGATCAGGCCCCGCATCTTATCCCGGAAGGTCTGGTCGCCCCGAAGGATCAAACGATTACTACGTTCATCGGCAGTTACGCTGTACTTGCGCGCTTTATTTTCTCCTCCGGCCTGGCCGAGCTCGTCCGGTGCCAGTTCTTGCAGGAGAGTAACCATATCGCCAACCCAGGCTTCGTCAAGCTGGATGACTTCCACTTCGTACTTGGACGGGCTGTCCAGCTCGCGGACAATCTGCTCGATGCGCTCAATATTGGAGGCATGATCACTAACAATCAGAGCGTTGGCCGCCGCCACGCCTGCCAGGTGGCCGTATTTCGCAACCAGCGGACGCAGGATCGGAACCAGCTCAAGCGCATTGGCGTTGTCAATCTGGATGACCCGGGTAATAAGCTGCTCGGACGGCGTTGTTGCAAAGCGCGAGAGGGATTCCGCAGACTGTTTGGCATCCACCTGCTGCACAATCTTGATAACTTCCTCACCGGGAATTGCCGTGAAGCCATGCACATTCAGCACTGCCAGGAAGAGATCGTAGATCTCGTCCTTGTTCATCGGCGCACTCGACAGGACCGTAACCTTGCCCTTGACCCGTGGGTCTATCACAAAACTATATCCGGTAATGTCCGCAACCTGAGTAACAAAGGCGCGAATATCTGCGTCTTTCAGGTTCAGCCGCCAGGTTTCTTCCTGCCCATGTGCCATGGACATAAGGGGAAGCAAGATAAGCAGCGCAATGGCCCGAAACATATTGGTCTTGTGGTTATACATCTGGCGATTTCGTCCTGTATCGATGAACCCGATCAGCGCCACTGCTCGGGTATGGCATAACTTACGGTGAGGATGGAACCGTCACGCTCAATTTCAATAGCCAGCTGGGCCTGGCCACGCCAGCTCTCCAGCAGGGATCGGTCCTGCTCAATATCACCCAACCGCTGGCCGTTAATGGCTGTAATCACATCTCCGGCCCGAAGATTCACTGCATTCAGCATGGCATTTGAGCCATCATAAACGTATCCGGACTGTCCGCTTTCATCCACCGGGCTCAGCCCATAGTTATTGAGAGCCGCCACTCCCTGACTGTCCAGCTGGGCCCGGGCATTCTCGAGGAATGCATCGGGCGATGATTCTGCCGGCGTTTCAGCCACTTCTGCAACCATTGCAGACGTATCGGCTTCCTCGAACGTCAGCGACTCATATCGACCGCCACGACGGATCAATATGCGTGTGGGCTCCACCTCAGCCAGCTCGGCATTGCCTGGCAAAAGATCCCCAACACGATAATAAGCCGTTTCTCCATTACTTCCTGCAACTATAGCACCGGAGTCCTCGGGACGCTGTCCCACAAGGACACCCTCAAGGCGCAGCCGCAGGCCTGTTTCCGGTGCGGAACGCTTAACCACTTCGGCCACACCGGTCTGTTCCGCCGGCCGGCCAAAAAAGTCGTAACTGGCCATTGGATAGGTCAGGGCCTGCCTCGAAGGCGCGCTGCCAAGGCCGACTTCCGAAGCCAAAGGGACCGGTTGGTCATCCCAGGCAATCATCCAGGTTACCTTCGCAAGCATCAGCCCCAGATACAGCGCCAGCCCCAGCAAAAGGAGATTCGCCAGAATCCGTGAAACCCGACCTTGTGCTTCGGCGTTCAGGAAGGCCACTTTAACGCGCCCCTGGCAGCAAGGGCTGCCTGACCCGGAAGACCACATCTCCGGGGCTCGCAGAATCCGACCAGGGCTGGTCGGCCAGATCCACCATGCGCTTGTACACCCGCAGTTCCATCATTCCATTCCAGAGGATACTCGCATCTGCAGCCGGGCCGTCACCACCCTGTTCCGCAACCGTGAGGGCCACCCCACCCTGTGTTGTATCCAGGTTGGCCTGCATCGGCGGGAACTGCGCCTGGCCTGTCTGATTTCCCATAGGCCAGGTAACCTGCCCGCCGGCCCAGCGACCAACACCTTCGGCCTGTGAAACACGGTTGTCGGCCCAGACGACATCCAGACGATCAATGGTAACGTCACCTTCAATCAGGGCACCGCCGCTACGGCGAATCAGATCTTCAAACTCTGCAACGGCCAACCTGCCGCGAGCCTGCACCTCTGCGCGCGCTGGCCAACCGATCGTAACATCCCCCTCAATCAAGGATTGTGATGAAGCCACAGAAACAGCCAGGGGCAAGGATAAACCAGTCACCGAGGGCCAGCCCAGACGCCAGTCCAGGCGCACAGGGTAACCGGTAATGACCAAACCAGCAGTGCCTTCCCAGACTTGCCCGGATACCTGCTGTACCTGAACCTGTTTTGGCAGGTTTACTCGTGCAGATGCCTGCTGCCAGAGCCAACCCGCCGGTACCCAAACAATCACAGCGGTCAGATAAACGAGTGCCGCCAGCAAAACAAGGAGAATGACCTTGCCAGGGCGGAGAAAGGATTTGGTTTCAGTATCACTCATTCAACTTCACACAGACCATTGACCGGAAGCCGAGTCTAACAAAGCCATCAGGCAAGTTCATGACAAAAAAACAAAAACCCCGCGCCAGTGTGAACCGACGCGGGGTTTTTCAGGGCAGATCATGCCACACCCCGGATATGGAGGCGTGGCCGGGATCAGGCCGACATTACATCATGCCGCCCATGCCTCCCATTCCGCCCATGCCGCCCATGTCCGGCATGCCGCCGCCAGACTGCTCGTCATCCGGCTCGTCAGCAACCATCGCCTCGGTGGTGATGATCAGGGACGCTACGGAAGCAGCAGCCTGCAGCGCGGAACGGGTAACCTTGGCAGGATCCAGGATACCCATTTCCAGCATATCGCCATACACTTCGGTGGACGCATTGTAGCCATAGCTACCTTCGCCAGCACGAATGTTATTTACAACAACAGACGGCTCGCCACCGGCGTTTTGCACGATCTGGCGCAGAGGCGCTTCCATCGCGCGGCGCAGGATGTTTACGCCCGCCTTCTGCTCTTCGTTGATCGCATCTACTGCGTCCAGTGCCGCAATCGCACGGATCAGGGTGACACCACCACCGGCAACCACGCCTTCTTCAACAGCAGCGCGAGTGGAGTGCAGCGCGTCTTCGACACGGGCCTTTTTCTCTTTCATTTCAACTTCGGAGCCAGCACCGATCTTGATAACAGCAACACCACCAGCCAACTTGGCTACGCGTTCCTGCAGCTTTTCCTTGTCGTAATCGGAAGAGCTGTCTTCGATCTGCTTGCGAATCTGCTCAACACGGGCTTCGATGTCACCCTGTGCGCCGGCACCATTGATCACCGTGGTGTTTTCCTTGGTGATGTTGACGCGCTTGGCTGTGCCCAGATCGTCCAGCGTGGTGTTTTCCAGAGTCAGGCCAACTTCTTCGGAAATGACAGTACCGCCAGTCAGAATGGCAATGTCCTGCAGCATTTCCTTACGACGGTCACCGAAACCGGGTGCTTTTACAGCAGCCACTTTCACGATGCCACGCATGTTGTTCACTACCAGAGTCGCCAACGCCTCGCCTTCGATGTCTTCAGCGATGATCATCAGCGGCTTGCCAGCCTTCGCGACAGATTCCAGTACCGGCAGCAGTTCGCGAATGTTGGAGACCTTCTTGTCTACCAGCAGGATGAACGGGTCATCCAGCTCAACAGACATGTTGTCCTGGTTGTTGATGAAGTACGGAGACAGGTAGCCGCGATCAAACTGCATACCTTCAACAACGTCCAGCTCGTCTTCCAGGCCACGACCTTCCTCAACAGTAATGACGCCTTCTTTGCCTACGCGCTCCATCGCATCCGCAATGATCTTACCGATGCTCTCATCACCGTTGGCGGAGATGGTGCCAACCTGGGAAATGTTACGGTTATCATCGCAGGGCTTGGCCAGATCACGAATCGACTGGACCGCAGCGATCGTTGCCTTGTCGATGCCACGCTTCAGATCCATCGGGTTCATACCCGCTGAAACCGCCTTGATGCCCTCGCGAACGATCGCCTGAGCGAGAACGGTTGCAGTCGTGGTGCCATCACCAGCGCTATCGTTGGTCTGGGAAGCAACTTCCTTGACCATCTGCGCGCCCATGTTCTCGAACTTGTCATTGAGCTCGATTTCTTTGGCGACAGAAACGCCGTCCTTGGTGACGGTCGGAGCACCGAAGGATTTCTCCAGGACCACATTACGGCCTTTCGGGCCCAGGGTTACCTTGACCGCATCCGCCAGGATGTTGACACCTGCGACCATGCGTTTGCGGGCGCTATCACCGAATTTGACTTCTTTTGCTGCCATGTCTTCTATTCCTGTTCGTTAAACCGAATTCATTGAATCAAACGGATTAATGAGGGTTCGTGCCAGTCGCCTCAGCGATCACTCAAGCACGCCATAGATGTCGTTTTCGCTCATGATGAGCAGCTCTTCACCGTCTACTTTCACGGTGTTTCCGGCATACTGACCAAAGACCACGGTGTCACCCGCCTTGACCGCCAGAGCACGGGTTTCGCCATTCTCCAGGATGCGGCCGTTGCCCACAGCAACAACTTCACCCTGTGAAGGCTTCTCTTTGGCGTTACCCGGCAGCACGATGCCACCTGCGGTTTTCTCTTCTTCTTCCTTACGGCGTACGACAACACGGTCGTGGAGCGGACGAATTTTCATTGCTCGGTTTCTCCAATAGTCAGATTAATGTGGCAATGACATTTGCTGTTAAAAAGGACGGACTAGCAAAGCGTCATCCGGCCAAATTGCCCGGCTGCTAACCTGCTGTTTTTCAGCCGTTATCAGCCTGCAGCGAACTTGTGACACCTATGTGGGGCTCGCGTAGGGGTTTTCAACACCCCGGCCCAAACTTTTTTCACTTTTTTTCGATGCGATCGCGGTCTGATTCGGTCTCGTCCTGATACTCACCTTCGATAATATCGCCGTTGCTGTCACGGTCGAATGGGCGCTGCCTGCCAAAGGGATTATCGCGATCACCGAAAGGGTCCTGACCAAACGGGTTCTGGCCGCCTCCCGCACGAAAATAGAAGCCGCGGCTCTGCCCCGAGACTACCATCCGCTTCAGCGCCTGAGCCGCCAACCAGTGGCGTGTGCCGGGTATCAGGCAAAGGAATCCGATGGTATCCGTAATGAATCCGGGCGTCAGCAACAGAGCGCCGCCCACCGCCAGAATCAGGCCTTCAGCCACCTCTTTGGCCGGCAATTCGCCACTGTTCAGGCGCTGATTGGCCTTGAGCAACGTGGCAAGCCCCTGCTGGCGAAGCAACCAGGCACCAATAACAGCCGTCAGAAGCACCAACCCGATGGTATTGATCACACCGATAATGCCGCCAACCTTGATAAGCACTGCCATCTCGGCGACTGGCATCACAATGAACAGAAAAAGAAAAACGGACATCAGGCCCTCACGGTCTGAATATGGGTTTTATAAGGTCTGGTATACTCCCAGCCCTTCCAATTAAAAAGTCAGCCATACGGCAACTGTAAAACCACTTAATAACGTTAGTTAGGGCAAAACATGAAACTTCAAGATTCCGTAATTGCAATTACCGGCGGTGGTCAGGGCATCGGCCGTGCCATGGCAGAATACCTGGCAGCCAAAGGCGCCAGACTGGCCCTCATCGACCTGATGCCGGAAAAACTGGAGGAAGCTGCAGAGGCCTGCAAAAAAGCCGGTGGTGATGCCAGGACCTATGTCTGCAACGTCGCGAAAGAAGAAGACGTTGAGAAAACCTTTGAAGCCATTGCCAACGATTTTGGCCAGCTTGACGGACTGGTCAATAACGCCGGCATCCTGCGCGATGGTCTGTTGGTCAGAGGCAAGGATGGCCAGATCGAGAAGCGAATGGAGCTGTCACAATGGCAGGCGGTAATCGACGTAAACCTGACCGGCGTCTTCCTGTGCGGTCGCGAAGCAGCCACCCAGATGATCAAGCACGGTAACCCGGGCGTGATTATCAATATCGCCTCTATTTCCCGTGCCGGCAACATGGGCCAGAGCAACTACTCTGCTGCCAAGGCTGGTGTATCTGCGCTGGTGCCCGTATGGGCGAAAGAGCTGGCTCGTCACGGGATCCGTTGCGCCGGTATCGCTCCGGGCTTTACCGAGACCGAGATGACGGCATCAATGAAGCCGGAGGCACTTGAGAAAATGGTGGCAGGCATTCCTCTGAAGCGCATGGGCAAGCCGGAGGAGATTGCTTCTGCGGCGGCGTTTATCTTCGAGAATGACTATGTTTCCGGGCGTATAATTGAGGTGGATGGGGCCCTGAGGCTTTAGGGGCTGGCCCGAGGCCGATTCGGCCAATAGGTTAAATCCTGATTGGATTAGCCATGCGCTGAGGTCTGCTGCGCGGAGCACACTATGGCTGCCAGCGGAATTGGCGCATTGACACCTTACCATTAGCGACTTCAACACCTTCCTGTTCCAGTAAGTCCTTTTGTTTCAGGAAGGTCGCTGAGCCTTTCGGGAAGGCGATCTGGCCATTGCTTCTCAGTACCCGGTACCAGGGCACGGAATGTCCCTCGGGAAGCTTTCCGAGGGCACGGCCGATGTAACGGGCCTGGCGACCCAGACCCGCCATGTCGGCGACCTGGCCATAGCTTGCCACCGTTCCCGTGGGGATCGACAGTACCACTTGCCAGATTTTCTGATCCTTGGTTGGCTCCATGCCCCTATCCCTTCGCCGGCTCCCCGGATTGAGCCTCACTGCTGCCGGAGTGATCCGGCGCCAGGGCATCCAGCCGTGTTCCCTGGCGAATCATGAAAAGCGCCAGCAGGATGGCGGGCACGCCCATGATGCCTGAAATCAGGAAAAACTCTGCGTAACCGTAATCCGCCACCACAATACCGGAGAAACCACCGATAAACTTGCCGGGTAGTGTCATCAGGGAGCTGAACAGGGCGTACTGGGTCGCCGTGAAGGAGGCGCTGGTCATGCTGGACAGCCAGGCAATGAGCGCGACATTGGCGATGCCGCCACTGAGGTTGTCGGCGCTGACCACTGCAGCCAGGGTCGCTATGTTGGGTGGATACTGGGCGAGCAGAACAAACAGGAGATTCGTCACCGCCGTCATGATCGCACCCAGCAACAGGATCCTGCGGACGCCGTAACGTACCACCATTACCCCACCCATCAGCGAGCCAGCAATGGTCATGAAGAAGCCGAAGACTTTGGTGACATCCGCTACCTGGGTTTTGCTGAATCCCATAAAATCCAGGTAGAACGGGTTAGCCATTACCCCCATGGCAATGTCCGAAATCCGGTACACCGCCACCATCAACAGAATGGCAAGGGAGAGCTCCTTGTACCGGTGGAAGAAATCAAGGAAAGGACCCGCAACGGCGGCGTAAAACCACCCCACAAAACGAGCCATTCGCGGGTTGAGGTGCGTCCGTTTAGCCGCCTCCTGTTCAATCTTGTGGGCAATATCCTGAGCCGCCGAAAAGTGGTTTATACGGGGCTCACGCACCACCAGAACCGTGAGCACACCAACCCCGACAAGGCAGGCCATAACCTCATATGAGACCTGCCAGGACCAGAACGCCGCCAGGTACAAGGCGCCGGCACCGGCAACAAGCAGGGCTAACCGGTAACCGAAGATGTACGTGGCCGCGAGTGCCGCCTGCAGCCGCTCTTCAGCAATCTCGATCCGGTAGGCATCAATGGCCACATCCTGAGTGGCCGAGGAAAAAGCGACCAGCAGCCCGCATAGCGCCATCATCTCCGGCGCTGTCGTGGCGTCGACATGGGCCATCAGATACAGACCGGTGGCGATACCCGACTGGGCAAGAATAATCCAGCTACGGCGCTTGCCCAGCAGCTTATCCAGTATGGGCAGCTTCAGCCTGTCCACCACAGGTGCCCAGAACACCTTGATGGAGTATGTAATCCCCAACCAACTGAAGAACCCGATAGTGGCGGTTTCCACGCCCACATCCGCAAGGCGGGCGTTCAGTGTGGAAAACACCAGCAGGAACGGCAGTCCCGCAGAAAAACCCAGAAACAGCAGCGCAATGACTTGCCAGCGGGTGTAGGTGTATAGCGCGTCCCGGATCAGGGCCCTGCGATCACTGGATAAAATGATAGATCCCCCGGATCAGTCGCGGAAGTTATTAAATTGCAGAGGAATATCCAATTCTGCCTCTTTCAGCAGGGCAATCGCAGTTTGCAGATCGTCCCGCTTCTTGCCATTCACCCGGACCTTGTCACCCTGGATACTGGCCTGAACCTTGAGCTTGGCGTCCTTGATCATTTTCACGATCTTTTTGGCCATATCCGTTTCGATGCCCTGCTTCAGCAGCAAATGCTGTTTCACCAGCTTCCCTGCCTTGCTCTCACCGTCCTCAGACAGAGCCCGACCGTCTATGTTGCGTTTGGCAAAGGCCATCCGCAGCATGTCCATCAACTGCTCCAGCTGGAACTCCTCCTGGGCACTGATGGTGAGGCCCTTGTCATCAAGCTCAATGTCCGCTTCCACATTCTTGAAGTCCCAGCGATTGCCCAGCTCTCGGTTTGCCTGGTCCACCGCATTGGTGACTTCGTGCATATCAATTTCAGAAACAATGTCAAAAGAAGGCATGGTCGTTATTCTCCAACGGCCACTAGGGGTATAATGTGGCCTCAATTAATTCCCGGATGTTTAAGGTGCCAAAGCATAGCAAGACCCACGCCGGGGCGCATCCGGCATAGGGCACCGCATCTGACAATGGACTGGTGAGACGTAGATAACAATGCCAAACCTGGACCTACCCATTCTCGTCGTCGATGACGCCAAGTTCAGCAGTATGGTGGTTGGACGCACCCTGCGAAATGCCGGCTATCGCGACGTACGTATCGTCAACAATGCATCTTCAGCTCTCGAACTCATCGAACAGCGCCCCGTCAGTGTTCTGATCGCCGACTGGCTGATGCCGGAAATGGATGGCCTTGAGCTAACAGACCAGGTGCGGCAACAGGACGAGCAGAACAATCACTACACCTACGTGATTCTTCTCACGGCACGGGAGAGCGTTGAAGCCCTCTCAGAAGCGTTTGACCGGGGAGTGGACGACTTCATCTACAAATCGGACATGACCAAGCAGCTGATCCCCCGGATCTTCGCAGCGAACCGAATGGCCGATCGCCAGAATACGTTGTTGCGCGCCAATTCCCTGCTCATCGAAAATAACCGGGACCTGGAAGCCACCAACATCATCGATCTTGAAACCGGCCTGGGCAACAACAAGTATGGTCACGAAAGGCTCGGCAAGATGCTCCGCCACTCAGAGTCCCGCGGCGGCTCTACGGCGTATGTTCTGTGCGGTATCCGCAACTGGCAGGAACTTAAACGCAAACACCCGCCAACGGTGATGAGCGAACTGGCAATCGGTATTGCCCGCCGGCTAAGCACCCTGATTCGCCCGATCGATGCATTATGCCGGGTAGGCGACAATCAGTACGCGATCATTGCCTACTTCCCGAACAGCGACCATTGCTCAACGACCGCTTTCCGGCGCGTCTTTGATGGCATCAATCACAAGGCTTTCAAGACAACTGCCGGCTATATATCCGTGGAAGCGGGCATGGTGTTATGCAGGACTAACGCCCAGAACGGCACCCCCTCCGTACGGGATATGGAGCGCGCCGCAGTTCAGGGCCTGGTTGACGCCTACGAGACCCGACGCTTCACCGAGACGTCCCCGGAAACCAGGGAAGAGGCCTGAGACACAGATGGTCATTTAACGAACAATCTGTAACAGTGCGACACACATCACACACAGACACAGAAGAGCGAACACCCTATTCTGAAATTGTGGATTTAAGCAGTATCCCCCATGGTGGAGGAGCCGAGTAGTACCTCCGCCGCCATATGGGGAAAGCGATCCACAGGATTAACGAATTTTTCAGGCACTTTCGTTCTCTCCTTATTCCGGGCCAGCTTTTTAGCTGGCCTTTTTATTTTCTGGAGTTCCGTAATATCTCAGGGGCCGGCATCGTACGAGCCCCTCCAGGCAACGACTGCAAGTGCCCGCCCTCGCTCAACTTCCGTTATACTCTCGCTACAATTACTCCAAAAATGCGCTGTAACCATGAGATCCCTCGGAACCGCTTCTGTAGCTGCCCTTCGCCAATACGTCCGTGCCGCCGAGTCTGCCGGTGTCGATATAACCAGGCTTTTCGACAAGGCCAGCCTGAACCCTGCAATACTGGATACCGACGACGGACGGATTGACGGAGAGCAGCTTCAGCACTTCATACACCTGCTCGTTGAACAAACCAGGAACCCTGTTCTCGGGCTGGAAACTGGAGACTTTGTTCAGCCCGGTACATACAGTGTCCTTGGGTATATCACCATGAGCTGCGCGACTCTTGGCGAGGCAGTCGCCAGAATCGCGCCATTTGAAAAGCTGGTGGGCGACATGGGCACCACGCGCCTGGCCGTAAATGGCGATGAGATAACGCTGGCATGGAACTGCAACTATGACGACCCCATGGTGCAACCTCACCTGGTGGACAATGTTTTTTCCTCCTGGGTGAACTACGCACGCTGGCTGTCCGGTAACGACACCGCCTCCCCGTCCCTTGTGCGGCTGAAAAGACAGTCTCCGGGCGAAAAGCTTGAGCGGGCCTACCAAAGCCGCTGGCACTGTCCCGTTCAGTTCGGTGCGGATGAAAACAGCATCACGCTCAAAAAGGAACTCCTGGATACGCGGCTGCGACAACCCGACCCCCTGCTGCGGAAAACGCTGGAAGCACACGCCCTCACCCAACTGGCCTCCCTCGATACCGACAGCGACCTGACTTCAAAGGTGAAGTACAGCATTCAGCAGCAACTGGTGCACGGCATAACGCGGCAGGATATGGTCGCGGACGATCTGGGCATGACAAGCCGCACGTTACAGCGAAAGCTCAGCCAGGAAGGCGTGTCCTACCAGAAACTTCTGGATGAGGTTCGTCTGAAAATGGCAGAGGACTACCTGCTAAACAGTGAGCTACCGATTCCGGAGATTGCGTTAAGGCTGGGATACATTGAAACCACATCGTTTCACCGGAAATTCAAGGCAGTGAAAGGAAAGACGCCCGGAGAGTTCCGGGCGTCCAGAGGGCAGGCTTAAAGCTTGCGGCCTTTGCCGGCAGCAATACGCAAACGCAGAGCGTTCAGCTTGATGAAGCCTTCTGCATCCTTCTGATCATAGGCGCCCTGATCTTCTTCGAAGGTGGCGATCTTCTCGTCAAACAGTGAATCGTCCGACTTACGCCCGGCAACATCGACGTTGCCCTTGTAGAGCTTCAGACGAACTGTGCCGTTCACGTATTCCTGAGTCTGATCAATCAGCGCCTGCAGCGCTTCACGCTCAGGAGACCACCAGTAGCCGTTATAAATCACTTCGGCGTAGCGCGGCATGATGCTGTCTTTCAGGTGCGCCACTTCACGGTCTAGCGTGATGGACTCGATAGCACGGTGGGCACGCAGCATGATGGTGCCGCCCGGGGTTTCGTAACAGCCACGGGACTTCATGCCCACATAACGGTTCTCAACGATATCCAGACGACCAATGCCATTGGCGCCGGCTACCTTGTTCAGGTTTTCCAGCACTTCGTGAGCTTTCATTTCCTGGCCGTCGATGGCAACAATGTCGCCTTTCCGGTAGGTCAGCTCAACGTAGGTCGGCTTGTCTGGTGCAGCTTCCGGAGACACGCTCCAGCGCCACATATCTTCCTCGGCTTCCGCCCAGGGATCTTCCAGATTGATGCCTTCATAGGAAATGTGCAGCAGGTTGGCATCCATGGAGTACGGGCTTTTGCCCTTCTTCATTTCTACCGGGATGTCGCGCTCTTCACAGTACTGAAGCAGCTTTTCGCGGGAATTCAGATCCCACTCACGCCAGGGCGCGATCACCTGTACGCCCGGCTTGAGCGCATAAGCACCCAGCTCGAAACGAACCTGGTCGTTACCCTTGCCGGTCGCGCCGTGAGAGATGGCATCAGCGCCCGTCTCGTTGGCAATATCGATCAGTCTCTTGGCAATCAGGGGACGGGCAATGGAGGTGCCCAGCAGGTACTCACCTTCGTAGATGGTGTTTGCGCGGAACATCGGGAACACGTAATCACGCACGAACTCTTCGCGCAGGTCCTCGATGTAAATTTCTTTAACGCCCAGCGCTTCCGCTTTCGCACGCGCCGGCTCGACTTCCTCGCCCTGGCCAATGTCGGCGGTGAAGGTCACCACCTCACAGTTATAGGTATCCTGCAACCACCGAACGATCACGGAAGTATCCAGGCCACCGGAATAGGCCAGGACCACCTTTTTAATATCAGACATGCCTTTGCTCCAGACTGAACAGAATGGATGTATCGAAAATAAGGCGCACATTGTACGGCAGAGCGGGGGGAATGGCTATTGGGCCAGGGTATGACAGCGAAAGATCCTGATCGGACCCCAAAAGGCCCGACCAGAATAAGAAGAGGAAGTGAATTGTTTCTGAATCAGCCAGCCTGTTGCTGAGCAACTACCTCTTCCCGAATACCATCCCAGCCTTCTTTGATAGAGCGCAGCAAATCAGCAACCTCGTCGAGACGGTCAACATCGTTGCGGGCGTTCGCTTCCCAGAGCGCGCGTTCCATATATTCATAGAGTGCGTCGAGGCGTTCGGAAAGGTCTCCGCCCTGCTCTTTATCCAGAAATCCCCGGAGTGCCGCAACGATGTCCATCACTTTCAGGATCAGCTTGCCTTTGGCATCGTAATCTCCGGCCTGAAGTTTGGCCTTGGCCATATTGATACGCTCAAGGGCTCCCTGATAAAGAAGCTGGATCAGCTTGTGTGGATCCGCATCGGTAATGCTGGTCTGGGTATTGATTTGCTGGTATTGCTGAAGGCCGTTCATAAGTAACCTCTTCGAGTTCAGCGCCGTTTACTGCTGGCTGCCGCTGGATTGCTGAGGTGCAATCGCTGCCAGCTGCTGGCTGATGTAATTGCCCGTACTGTTTAACTGTGAGATCAAAGAGTCCGCCGCCGAAAACTGCGCGACCAAACGCTCGCGATAGGTCTCCATCCGCAGGTCAAGCCGATCCCTCTGTTCCTGAATCTGATCCAGGGCATTATTCAGACCTTTCGTCCGCCCCGAGATTGCACCGTCGCTTGCAAGGTAATTCTCAATGGTTGCTTCAATCTTTCCGGCAATGCCATTCACGCCATTCTGCTCCGAAAACAGAGCTGTCACTGCCTGCGGGTCGGCTTCAAGCTTTTCCTTGAAGACGGACGCGTCAAACTCAAGCTTGCCTGTACTCGGCTCAGTCTTGATGCCGAGATCTGCCAGCGTTCGAACGGTACTGTTCTCCATACCGGCGGGCACCGTCGTCAGACCTGAACGTAAATCCCGCTCAATATTCCGGATCGTCGAGTCGCCCGACAAGATCCCGCCGACACCCGTTTCTGCATTGTAGCCGGACGCCTTGTCGATGACGTCCTGAAGCGCGTTGTATTGGTCTACAAATTCCTGAACGCGGCCAGCAACCTCGTCTGGATCCCTTTCCACCTTGACTGAGGAGGTACCTACGGACTTCACGTCGAAAGTAACACCCTCCACCACGTCTTCAACGGTATTGGAAGACCGGCTGATCGAGATGCCATTGACTTCCAGCAACGCATCTTTCGCTGCAACCGTTTCTGTCAGGTTCGACGTTGTGCCATCAAAGGCAAACTGGGAAAGCCCTGAGGCATCGGTGTTGTTACCATCACTGTCGGTCACTGAAACCTGAATTGCGTTCTCCAACCCGCTCTCATCAGAAGACAGAACCAGGCGAAATCCACTACCGGTATCCACAACACCCGCAGACAAACCTGCACCCGAATCATTGATCGAGTCGGCGAGACCCTGAAGCGTATTGTTGCTGCCATCTACCGTGATATCAGTGCTTACACCGTTGACGGTAAACGTTAGCGAACCAGTACCAACCGTTGTCGTATCTGAATCTGCGAAGCTTCCAGAGGCGAGCGACTGCGCCTGAGCCAACTGCGTCACGTTAACGCTGTATGATCCACGGCTGGCCACAGACGCGTCGACGTTCACCGTCGCAACCGATTCGTTGGAAGAGTTGGCCGTCAATGCCTTCAGGCCATCAGAGGATGCCAGGGTTTCGAGTGGCGCTTTCAAGGACTCTAAAGCGTTTCGTAAGGCACCAAACGCGGAAATCTTGGTTTGAGCTTCACTCTCCCTGCGATTTAAACGGAGCTCAACCGGCTGTCGCTCTGCGCTGATCAACTTGTCAACCAGATCGGCGCTGAAGATTCCGGAGCCAGCACCCAGCGATGAAATTCCTGCCATATCGAGCCTCCTGCAAGGCTTGCCTGTTCTATCTTTATATAGCGGCAGCAAGCGGCAAAACTTTGCCCTTTCCCGCCATTTTTCAGTAACTGTTTGTTAGTCGCCTTCGGGTTCAGAAAAAACGATAACGCCGCCAGCCCAGCAGGGCAGCGGCGCTAACGCAGATTCTCATCATTCAGCTCACGACTTGCGGTTCAGACTTTCAGGTCAAACAGCGTTAGCGGTTCATCCTGCTGCAAGTTTTCTGCCAACCTCAATGCAACCTCATCCGGAATCTGACGAATAACTTTCTGGGTTTCCTGGTCTACAACCCTCACGATCGTTTCACCGAGCGCCTGCCCCACCTCGAACTGCAGATCTCTTTGCACGTTCTGGACATAGTCATTCAGCTGAGATACCGCGCGACCCAGATCTTTACCATCAACCACTCGCTGATTTTCTACAAGGGGAGACGGAGCATCTTTCGATGCTGATGAGGCCGGAGCCACATTCGAGGTCGGGTTACCGGAGGACAAAGCTCCCTGCGCGGAGACATTTCTGTCATCTGCTCGAGGTGACACTGACGCCCGAGTCGGAGCCTGTTCACTGGAGCGAACCAGCTTCAAATCCGGGCTATTCAGGTTTACGTCATTCATGATCCACCTCGCTGTCCCTGGATGGAATTAACCAGCCCTACCTAAGGCAGAGCCGGTAATCCCCGGCTGCTCCTTGTTACTGCAGGAGAGCCAGCACCTGGTTGGGACGAGCGTTCGCCTGCGCAAGTACCGAAATACCGGCCTGCTGCAGTACGTTCGCCTTGGCAAGTTTCGCGGTTTCAGCGGCGAAGTCTGCGTCCACGATCCGGCTGTTGGAAGCACTCAGGTTCTCGATGTTGGTGCCGAGGTTGTTAATGGTGCTTTCGAACCGGTTCTGCACTGCACCCAGGTCGGCGCGGAAGGCGTTTACTTCAGACAGGGCGCCATCAATGGTCGCCAGCGCCGCACTCGCTCCGCCTGCGCTGGAGATGGAAATACCACTGAGACCCAGGCCAGTCGCGTTCATAGTTGAGTTAAAATCGATGGTGATGGTTTGACCAGCGTTAGCGCCTACCTGAAAAGCCACACCGCCACCCAAGGTGCCGTCCAGCACGTTCAAGCCGTTGAACTGCGTGTCGTCAGCAATGCGGGTGATCTCCGATACACGCTGAGACACTTCCGCCTGCAGCAAAGTCCGGTCTGCGTCAGTATTGGAACCGTTGGCAGCCTGCACGGCAAGCTCACGGATACGCTGAAGGTTTGCAACCGTTTCATCGAGACCACCTTCGGCAGTCTGAACCATGGAGATGCCATCATTGGCGTTACGCTGTGCAACGGTCAGACCACGGATCTGAGTGTCAAAGCGGGTTGAGATTGCCAGACCGGCTGCATCGTCTTTGGCAGAGTTAATCCGCAGGCCAGAAGACAGGCGCTCAAGAGCCTGATCGCTCAGACCCTGAGACTTGCTCAGCTGGTTCTGGGCGCTGAGAGATGCGACGTTGGTGTTGATTCCGAGAGCCATGATGCTTCCCCTTCAAAATTGTGTTTCGACACTTTAGAAAGGCCAGCCCCCAGTTCTTCTTTTGGGAACGCTGCCCTGTTATTCCACTTAACGGCAGCTACCCCCTTAGCTTTAGTGTTCCCTCAAAATTTCATGTAACAAATTGTTAAACCAAAACAATCAGGCTCTTTCCGGTTCGGCGCTCATCAGGCGCGTTGTCACCCACGGATCCTCCGCCGGCTCTAAATTGGCTAGAATCACGGATGAAAAATGCTCGGGCAGCTCCTCAAGAAAGGCTTTAAAGGTGCCACCCCAATGATCGAGGAACGGCTGCAACTCCTCATCCTTATGCGCGAGACCATGGCACAGACCCATTTGCAAAAAACGCTGCACGGTTCCTTTCAAGATCTGCCATCCCATCAACTGGACCACAACAGGGGAACGCCTGCCACTGCCCGGCCCCACCCTGTTCAGGTAATCCCGGATCTGGTTGCACACGACAATCAGATCCTTGCGACCTGAGAGACGACTGTTCTTAAGTACAGAAAGGAATTCCCGGGCCGTATCGGAAACCTCTTTGGAAACAGCCCCGAAAACCTGACCCGTGTCATAATCTGGCATCTCCAGTGCGCACCCTTGAACGGCTTCAATTAGCGCATCCCGTTTTTCGGCTGAGGCAGCCCCTAACAATTCACTAAGTGCGTGAATAGGCAACCATTCGGCGCCCTCAATCAGCGCACCGTCCGAACAGTTTCTTACAGAAAAACTGAGCCCCTGGCTTTTGCGATCGACCAAGTAGTTCTCCACCGCGCGCTTGGCAGTGAAGTAGTCACCCTGGGTTATAACCGTGGATCCGTTTACCCCCTCGGTCTCGAATTTTGGCCGAGCCTCTGTATCGCTGGCGGTTTCTTTCTGGAACCGCGAGGCGAAGTCGGTTCTGGATTCCTGACCATAAACTGAAAACCGCGAGTGGTGCTGAGACTTATCCTGGTAACCGTAATCCGTCCCGAACAGGAAAATATTCCGGAAACCATAAGCAAACGCCAGAGCCAGTGCCGCATTGGTACAGGTGGGAGAGCAGCCAGGAATCGAGTCAGCGCTCAAACCCAGAAAAGCGGGAATGTAGTACTCGTTGGAAAAATAAAAGCGATAATTCTCAAATAGCGGCGGCACCAGCGGATTGACGCTGACCGTGCATAGCAGGGTAATTCCCTGGAGGCCGAACTGCTCGTCAATGTCACCGAGCATCTCATAAATCATATAGTCAGCGTCGAGTTCGACGTGGAAGTCCGGCCTGATACCGTGACTCAGAAGCGCACGGAGGCCAGTACCGGCGCTCATTACGATCAGCCTGCCCCGATTGGACTTGAGCTCCTCGATGCGGGCATCCAGAGATGGCCCACTACCCACAACAGCCACAGGCATATCCGATTCCTCCAACTGATAGGGCCTAACATGCGCCCCTCGCAAGTGCAGGTTATGGGAAACGTTTCGGAAGCCTCTCAGTTCAAAATCGTAGTTACCCCAGTTAGCACCTACAACCGGCAGGTCCTTTTCCAGATCCTTGGCAATGCGGTAAAGCTCCACGTTCGCAAGATGGTTGTAGTACCAGCTAAAGTAGGGATACAGGGGAACGATTTCCGCGACCTTCGAACCAAGAACCCGGCGGACATTCTCTTCGGTCGGATTCGTCGCTATGCAAAAGGAGATCGATCGCCCCTTTCCCCGGAAACGGGAACAGATGTCCTCCCAATCAACCGTGAATAACGTCAAAGCGAACCGCTCCGGATCCGGCTCGAAAACAACTGCATCTATGACTTCGGCACGGGCTGTTAGGCTATCGATGTGATAGCCGAGGCCACAGCCCAGGAAAACCACCGACGGTAAAACGCTGCCCCGATAATACCCTTTGAACGTGGACGGTGTGACCTTGCTCATTGCAAGGCTCGCCCGCACGAATTGTGATGCAAAACGGGCACCCTCCCGCGCTTGGAGGTAAGGCGGCTCCATGCTGACAATCGGCTTTTCCGGGGGATTGTTCCTGATAAACTCCTGGACTTCCGAATCGGAATACTCGCGGGCAAGATGCCGATACACGGACTGACCAGAATCGAGTAGGTCCACATCGTCACGACCAGGAGTGACGATCAATTCGCAATGGCGTGGCTCAAAATTGGCGAAATATTCAAATATTTCGGGGCGGTACTTCTGGAAGTACGCAAGGTTCTTCTGCTTGCGCCGAATGAACGGCACTGCAACATCTTCATCATTTCCGGACATTAAACCTTCCTCGATCGGGATTCGGTCGCTCAGCGCAAACGAGAGGCGAACAGACCTGAAACAGCACCA
The DNA here is from genome assembly GCF_023657445.1 of Marinobacter sediminum. Classification (NCBI taxonomy): domain Bacteria; kingdom Pseudomonadati; phylum Pseudomonadota; class Gammaproteobacteria; order Pseudomonadales; family Marinobacteraceae; genus Marinobacter; species Marinobacter sediminum. Next base: position 1,902,292 of record NZ_JAGTWY010000001.1, read on the forward strand.
AGCTCGCAACCAAAGGGCAAGTAATACCAGATTCACCAAACGGACAGCAAAATCTTCCAATTACCCAGCCTGAAGAACAGGCGGCAAGATTCTGCCCCTGACCGCCCGTTCAACGAAACAGGAAAACCTTCCGGGTTCAAATATACTGTATTTTTTCTTTTATTATCATAGCCTTAATAATTTTTCGGCTTTTTTGGCACGCTATTGGCTTTGACCCGCTCAGGTAAACAACTTTTAGCCGGCATAACATCCCGACGGCAAAAGAAGTTGTCCGGCAAATCAAACCGAGGAGAAAAGAGATGCCTCAGATCATTAACACCAACATTGCATCACTCAATGCCCAGCGGAATCTGAACGCAACTCAGAGCGACGCCAACGTCGCCTTGCAGCGTCTCTCCTCGGGGCTTCGCATTAACTCCGCCAAAGACGACGCGGCCGGCCTGGCAATTTCCGAGCGATTCCAGTCCCAGATCACTGGCCTTAACATGGCCCAAAGAAACGCCAATGACGGCATCTCCCTGGCCCAGACCACCGAAGGCGCGCTGGACGAGATTACCGCCAACCTGCAACGAATCCGTGAGCTGGCAGTCCAGTCGGCCAACGCCTCCAATAGCCCTTCAGACCGACAGGCGCTGAATGCCGAGGTCCAGCAAAGGATTGAAGAGATCAACCGAATTGCCGGCCAGACCTCGTTTAACGGTCTGAAGATTCTGGATGGCAGCCTTCTGACCCAGACCTTCCAGGTGGGCGCAAACGCCGGTGACACCATCAGCGTCTCCGGTTTCGATACCCGCGGCTCCCAGCTTGGCTCGACTATCAACCAGACCACCAACCTGCTCGCTCTGACCGATGGTACAGACACGCTGGAGACCATTTTCGATGAAGGCAGGACCGTCGACATTACCTTTGATATCACTGGCATTGATGGCACTGTAACACCCGTTACTGTAACCGGTGCCGGCTCATTGCAGGATGTTCTCGGGCAGATCAATGCGCAGTCACCAACCACTGGTGTCAGCGTTAATATGAACCGGTTAAATGATGAGCTGATCTTTTCATCGCAGTTCGGCGAGGACTTTTCCGTCGACATCACGCCAGCGGGCGGTGGCACTCAGACTGTCGCGGCAACCGCAGCCTTGAATACCGTGTCAGCTAACGATACCGACATTTCAACTCAGGACGGCGCGGATCTGGCCATGATCTCCGTCGACTACGCGATTGAATCTATTAACGGCATCCGCGCAGAGCTTGGTGCGGTTCAAAATCGCTTCGAGTCCACGATCGCCAATCTGAGCACTACGTCCGAAAACCTGGCAGCCTCAAATAGCCGAATCCGGGACGCGGATTTTGCGGCAGAGTCCGCCGAACTGGCCCGCACCCAGGTGCTTCAACAGGCCGGACTCTCAATTCTGGCTCAGGCCAATGCCCGTCCCCAGCAGGTGCTGCAGCTGCTCCAGGGTTAATGGTTTTCAATTGAACGGTTGAGGTGTCCCATGCAAGCACAGCATCACATTCAGGAGTCCAGCTCCCAACAGGCCCCGGCCGCACGCCTGCTTCTGCAGGCCAACCTGGCCTATGGCGAGTCCAATAGTAGCGGGCTCAGCCATATCCAGCGGCTGAAGGCCCGGCAGGGGTCCCGCGGTTATCTGGAGCAGGCACTCGCTCTTGAACCCGAGAATGCCGGTGCCCTGGGGCTACTGGGCCGGGTTGAAATGGACGACGGCGAACTGGAAAAGGCCCATACGCTTTTCAACGCCAGCCTGAATGCGCAACCGGGACAAGCTCAACAATATGCCAACCTCGGCTACTGGGCCCTGAAAACCGAGCGCCCTGCCCTGGCTGAGCAGTACTTCCTGCAAGCCCTGGACTGCGAGCGGCAATCCGCCGCCGCTTTCTGTGGCGTTGCCCATGCCAAGCGCCTGCAGGGTCAATTTGATGTTGCTTACCTGCACTACCGCAAGTTGCTGGAAACCGGCGCTGAGTGGGACTCTGTCTTCAGCGGCATGTTGAGCTGTGCTCAGCACCTTGAGGTGAACCAGGCGGACAGTGCGTTGGCCCTGGATGCAATCGCTCTGCTTCAGCATGATGGATTGCCCCATCAGGAGATCGGCCGCTTTGTTGGTGCGATCATCCATCAGCAATACGACCTCGACAACCCGACTGCGGAAATCCTGCTTGATGCCGCCAGCGAAGATGAGCTTCTGATTCTGGCCCTGCAGAAAACGCTGATGCCAAACCCCGCCGTTGAGGAACTGGTGGTCATGCTGCGTCGCGCGATCACCGCCGAAGTGGCCCAGACGGTTGAACTGCGTGATGAGCTGCAGCGGCTTGCCCTCGCCATCGGCCAGTACGCCGATCGCACCGGCTACGCGCTCGCGGCGGAAGACGACGAAGAGCGGCTGGTGACTGCAATCAACGACAGCGTTCAGGCGCAACTCGCGCTGGGTGAGCCTCAGGATGCTTTGATCGGCTCGCTGATCATAAGCGCCATGTACGGTGCCCTGTTCCATCAGAGCTTTGCGGTTCAGTTGGGACAGTGGAACCTCACCGACTGGCCTGTGGCTACGCAGTCGATTCTGGCTGCCAGTTACTATGATCGCGTGCTGGAAGAATCGATCAAGCAGAACTTCGACGAAAAAGCTGACGAGCTTTGCCTGGAAAAAACAGACGTACCCCAGGCCTGGCCGACGTGGTCACACCTGGCCTACCACGCCGAGAGCAGCCTCAAGCACGTAATCGCCGACGAACTTAAGCTGCCCACGGACAGTCTGCCAGACGTTCTTCGAATCCTGGTTTGTGGTGCCCAGTCCGGCCAGCGCGCCATGGAACTGGCCCGGTACCTGGACGACGTTGAAGTGATCGCCGTTGACGAGTCCCTGGCCAACATTGCCAAAGCCACCCGCATGGCCACTGAAATGAACATGGACAACATCGTGTTCTGGCCCTGGTCTATCGCCCAGCGTTTCGTCGCCGATGGCCATCAGGTGCACTGGGTTGAAGTGGGTCGCCTGCCCTCGACGGCCATGACGGCGCTTTCCCTTACAGCATTCGTCAACGACGCCACGTCAGGGGGTGCGATCGTTCACATGCAAACCGCCATTGCCGAGCAAACGCCCGGCGACACGCAGATTCATAAGCTGATCGCAGAACACAGACTCCAGCCCACCCGAACCACGCTTCGGCAACTGCGTCGTATGATTCTTGCCAATCGTCAGGACGAGACATGGCAGGAGCTGGTAAACGACGACGGCTTTTACAGCCTCGGCGGCTGCCGGGACCGGTGGTTCCGCCCTCAGGATACCGCCCAGCTCAAAGAGCTGATGGCCATGGCCAGCAATGAGGTTGAATGGAAGCTGGTCAAGGCGCGAGATGCAGATGGGCACAGCCTTGCGACCCAGCCGGTGCAGAAGCAGATTCAGGCAGAGGCCTTGGGAAATGAGGTTCAAAGCCTGATGGGCCAGACTCTGAGTGTCTACTTTCAGCGGCGGCGGTAAATGCTTCAGCCGGGGCCAGATGAAATCCTCATCTGGCCCCCAGCTCAGACATACGGAATCAACGACTCCCCGTACAAATGCAGATCTTCAAGGATGTGTCGCTTTTCCGGCGTTAGCTCGGGATCGGCGGCCAGCCGCTGCAATTCGTTGGCATAGGCCTCCAGAGATCGCCAGCCCTTTTTGGGATGCATCAGTCTCTGGGAGCGGAACTCCTCCCAACGTTCCATTTCCTCTCCAACGAGCGTGTCTGGGTAGTTACGCGCCCGGTAACGGAACAGGAGCGCCTGCAAACGGTCGTCCTCAAAGGAAACTTCCTGCTCGCCCAGCGTCTCCACGGGCTGTTGCAGCACCCAGTTCAGCTTCTCCCGATCCGCCTTGCTGATAAAGCCACCCGCATACAGCTGCTCATCGGGGTCGGTCAGGTCGCCCTCATGGGGGTGGTCAAACGCTTCAGCAATTCTGGCTGGCAGATCGGGGGCCTTTCGGAGAAGCGCAAGGTTGGCCCGCAAGGTATCTCCGTCCAGCGCCAGCTCTTCCAGTCGCTCCTGCGAGAGCGTTGAGAGCATATTGGCCGGTGCCAGCACAGGGCATTTATTGAGCTGAACACCCTTCAACGGAAATCGGCTGGTCCCCTCGCCCAACTCCGCCTGGGAAGTAAATACCCGCTCACGAATCTGATCAGGCGTGGCCGTGAGGAGCTCACTGGGGTCCTCTCGCAGGTCATAAACGATCACCAGATTCTTGTTGGTGGGATGATCAGCCACGGGGGCCACCATCGCGCAACACCCCCTGCTGGCAGGATACTTGGCTGAAATATGGAAAACCGGCTTCATGGCAACGGTGTCGAGCATTGCGCGGGCTGAATGCTTGTCTTTGTTCCGCAACACAAAATCAAACAGCTTTGGCTGCTTTTCCTTGATCAGTTTGGCGACCGCAATCGTGGCCTGAACGTCCGACATGGCATCGTGGGCACTTTCATGGGCAATACCATTCGCTACCGTCAGCTCCTCCAGCCGGAAACTCGGACTGCCGTCCTCCTTCTTCGGCCAGTTAATGCCCTCCGGACGAAGCGCGTAGGTCAGCCGCACCATATCGATGATGTCCCAACGGGAATTGCCGTTCTGCCATTCCCGCGCGTAGGGGTCACGCAAATTTCGATAGAGGGTGTGCCGGGTCACTTCATCATCGAAACGCAGGCTGTTGTAGCCCACTACGCAGGTCCCGGGCTGGCTGAAGGCCTCGTTAATCTGGGCAATAAACTCGGTTTCCGGGTAGCCGCCCTCCAGAGCTTTCTGGGGGGTGATTCCCGTAATCAGGCAGGCTTCGGGCGATGGCAGGTAATCATCCGCCGGTTTGCAGTAGATAACCAGGGGGTCTTCGATGACGTTCAAATCCGCATCTGTTCTTACACCGCCAAATTGGGAAGGACGATCATGAACCGGATCGACACCGAAGGTTTCGTAGTCATGCCAGTAGAACGAGCGGATCAAGGTGGGCGACTCCTGCGCGGATAAGTTTCGACAAGTTCCGGCGAAGTCTAGCAGAAACCGGGGGAACAGCTGAATCAACCCCGGCCGGGCACCGTTCAGAAAATACCGTTACCACGGTCAACATAGTGCGTCCGCTCACGCGGAAGGCCGGCGCCGGTCAACGTACTCATCTGCACGGTCATACTGGTGGGGAGGTTGAGGTAAACGCCCTTCCCGGCATTGATTACATTGGCCCCATCCGGGCTCTGCCAGTCCACGTTTTCCCGCTGGAAGCCGATAAAGAAATCATCGGTAAAGCCGGTCGTCCCGTCACCGTTATCGGTACCGACTGTCAGTGATCGCAGCTGTGAGAGTGGCGCGCAGTTGGTACCGGGGGTACAGGTACCCGAGCCATCATCAATGCCAACCTGGGTGGCCCGGTAGCTGGTGGCCTGGTTCTGGGCGTCAAACAACGTCGCTGAACTGACAGCGCCGTTGGCGTCCTCAATCTGGAGACCAATATTGCCGCTGAACGATGTAGTGTTGGACGAGATACTTCCCCTGGCTTGCTGGAACCCCATGCGGAAGCCTGCCAACTCGTTATTCACTTCCGCCAGTTCAATATAGGGCTGCACCGCCTCGAAGGGCACAACGTCGTCGACGGCATAGGTATTGCCATCGTATTGCTCGCGGGCTGCATCACGGGAAATATGCCCGAGCGCAACATCTGTGGCGGAGAAGTCGACCCCGGTGTCCGTCTGACCAACCTTTACGTCATCGATATTGACGCGGGTCTCCACATCGATACCCAGCGTCATGCGAGTAAATTGATGATCAGGCCCGGGAATATTTTCAACCTGCATAAAAGCCTGCCCAGTCACCTCACCCATTTTTTCGTCAGAAATGGGCTTCAACTCCGCCTGGGCAACGGGCGCCATACCCAGACAAAACATGGCAAGGGCAGCGTATCCGTACGCTTGCTGTTTCATAAGTCGTTTCTCTGATAAGTGTTTTTAGAGCCAGTTTCGACGCCCGGCCCTACTGCCGCCCGGTTTGCTTTTGGTTTTACCGGTGCTGACAGGCGACAACTATGGTTGTTTCACACTATTTTTATTAGCCGCAAAATCACTATATCCGAGCCGCTCTGGCCAATAGAGTGAGCATCGTCACAGTCACTGGCGACGGACCGGAATTACTGCCTCAACCATGAACAGGTTCACAAAAGATTACAAAGATGTGGCGCATGTGTATACATAGCTGAGTCCTGTTACACTAAGCCACCTAACCTCCTTGTCCACGGCGATCTGCATGACCACCCGCATCCTTATTTGCGACGATTCCGCGCTTGCCCGAAAGCAAATGGCAAAAGCCCTTCCGGAGGGGCTGAAGACCAGAATTATCTACGCCGCAGATGGAAAGGAAGCACTGGAAATTCTTCGGGGCCATGAAGCCGAATTGATGTTCCTGGACCTGAACATGCCCGAGATGGACGGCTACCAGGTTCTCGAGATCGTGCGCAAAGAAGATCTCCCGGTTCTCACCATTGTTGTCTCCGGAGATATTCAGCCGGAAGCAAGGGAGCGTGTTCGCAAACTGGGCGCTATCGACTTTATAAAGAAGCCGACAGAACCCGGCACTGTTGTGCGCCTGCTCGACGAGTATGGATTCTATCGTGCGGGCGATGTCGAAGACGCCGCGTTGAATGACGGCTTACTGAAAAACGACATCACGCCCACAGCACCCGAAATCTCGGTTCCTCTCAGTGACTACCTGCAGGAAATCGCCAATGTGGCTATGGGCCGTTCCTCAGACCTGCTGGCACGCCTGCTTCGGGTTTTCGTGAAACAGTCCATTCCAAAGGTTGCCTTCATCGCCAACTCCGAACTGCACATGGCAATTTCCGCGGCCCAACACGGTGACACATACTCCGCCGTATGCCAGGGATTTACCGGTGCCGGTATTGCGGGCGAAGCACTGCTGCTGTTTGCAGATGCCAGTTTCCGGGAAATGGCGGAAATGCTTCACTACGATTCTCTGGACGGCGACGCCGTGAACATAGAAGTGCTGATGGACATGTCCAGCATACTGTTCGGTGCCTTTCTCAAGGGAATCGGCGACCAACTCGACCTGACACTGGGCCTTGGGCACCCCACTGTGCTCGGGCAACACCGGCAGATCACCGAACTGCTTGAACATCACAGTTCGCGGGAAGAACAACTCCTGTGCATCGAGATCAGCTATGCACTGGAAGACAGGGATATTCAGTGCGACATGCTGGTTCTCTTGACCGAAGATTCTGTCCCGTTCCTGGAACAACGTCTCGAATATCTGGTGGACTGATCTATGGGGTTTAAGGAAGTAGAAGCCAATTCGTTCCATTGGATGGCGAACATGCTGGAATCGGTTGAGGTGGGACTCGTCGTCCTGGATCTGGATTTCCGTATTCAGGCCTGGAATGGCTTCATGGAAAACCACAGCGGCATCACCGCAAGCAGGGTCCGCGACAAAGTGCTCTTCGATGTCTTTCCTGACATTCCCAAGGCCTGGCTGACCCGCAAGGTAGATGCCGTGACTCTCCTGAACACCCGTGCCTTCACCTCGTGGGAGCAACGGCCGTACCTGTTCAAATTCCGGAACACGCGCCCCATTACCGGTACGGAAGAATACATGTTCCAGAACCTCACCATCAGCCCACTCTCAGGGACAACGGGACAGGTCGAGAAAGTGTGCCTGATGGTGTACGACGTCACCGATATCGCCAGCAGCAAGCGGGCTCTGGAGCGAGCCAACGAACAGCTGGCCAAACTCAGCAAAACGGACCGGCTTACAGGCCTGCTCAACCGGGGTACCTGGGAAAACCTGGTGGACGCCGAGTATGAACGATACTGCCGCTATGGCCACGCGACCTCACTGGTGATGTTTGATCTTGACCATTTCAAAAAAGTGAACGATACCTGCGGGCATCTGGCCGGTGATGAAGTCATCAAACACGCCGCATCGATCACCAGAAGCAACCTGCGCCAATCAGACACCATAGGTCGATATGGCGGGGAAGAATTCGGAATTATATTGCCGGAAACCGATGCGGAAGGTGCGCGGGTAATCTGCGAGCGCATAAGAGAAAGCATTGAACAGAGTACCGTTGATACCAGTGTAGCCCCTGTTCAATACACCATAAGCATGGGTATTGCCCAGCTAACCCCCACGCCCGGAAACTATATGCAGTGGATGCAACAAGCGGATAAAGCCTTATATACGGCCAAGGAAAGCGGCCGAAACCGGGTGGTGGTTTCCGAGCAATAAAAAAAGCCCGGACTTAGCCGGGCTTTTTACAACATGGTCTGCCAATCGAAGGTCAGCCCTGCTGCCAGCTCTGTACGGCTTCCTTACCGTGCTTTTCACGCCACTCGTTCAGAGTCTTGTGATTACCACCACGGGTTTTAACCACTTCGCCCGTATGCGGGTTTTTGTAAGTCTTCAATGGACGCTTGGCACGGCTACCAGTGCCAGACTCAGCTTTCCCACCCGACACTGACGGATCAATAGCCGACAAAATCTGCAATACATCCTTCGGTGATTTGTCATACTCCTTCATCAAATCACGAACCTTGTTTTCAAACTCCAGTTCGCCTTTCAGAGCCTGGTCTTTTTCAAGCTGTTCCAGCTCTGCGGCAAGCTTTTCCATAAGCTGTTTTTTCTGGTAGTAATCGTTAATCTTTGCCATGGAATTAAAACCTTATTATATAAGAGGTCTTTAAAAAATAAATTGGAGTTGACTGGCAGTCGATAACAATAATAATTAATTTTATGAACTATGGCAAAATTATTTGTTTATGGCGTTTTAATTAAAAAGGCCGGTCACGTTGACCGGCCTTTTTAAACAATAATTTTCGTGAATATTGAGCTTACAGTCTCAAGTCCGCGTCACCTAAAGGCAGCACACCTTTCAAATCAAACAAAACACCGCCTTCTTTTAAATAGGCACGCAATTCCTTCGAAGATTTCCCAGCATACTCCCGGTGCGGCACTGCCAAAAAAAGCGCATCGTAATCATTTGGTTTTGGAGAATCAACCAATGAAATCCCATATTCATGCACAGCTTCCTCATTATCCGCCCAGCAGTCCGTCACATCCACGGAACAGCCAAAATCCTCCAGCTCCCGGATAACATCGATAACACGTGTGTTCCGCAAATCCGGACAATTCTCCTTAAAGGTCAGGCCCATCACCAACACTTTTGAAGAGGCTACGGTATGCCCGGTTTTGATCATTGCCTTAACAAGCTCTGCCGCCGCATAAGGACCCATATTGTCATTTACACGGCGACCGGAAAGGATAATCTCGGGGTGATAACCAATGGCCTGGGCTTTATGGGTCAGGTAATAGGGGTCAACACCGATACAGTGCCCACCAACAAGGCCGGGTTTAAATGGCAAAAAGTTCCACTTGGTACCAGCGGCCGCCAACACTTCATGGGTATCGATCTTCAAACGTGAGAAGATCATCGAAAGCTCGTTCATCAACGCGATGTTCAGATCCCGCTGGGTGTTCTCAATAACCTTGGCCGCTTCGGCAACTTTAATTGAACTGGCTTTATGGGTCCCGGCAGTAATAATGCCGGCATAAAGCGCATCCACTTCCTCGGCGATATCAGGAGTGGAACCGGAGGTTACTTTCATAATGCTGGTCACCCGGTGTTCTTTGTCACCCGGATTAATACGCTCCGGGCTGTAACCGGCGAAGAAATCCTGATTAAACACCAGCCCGGAGACTTTCTCCAGAACGGGCACACATACTTCTTCCGTTGCACCAGGGTATACCGTCGATTCATAAATCACGATATCCCCCTTTTGTAAAACCTTGCCCACGGTTTCGCTGGCTTTTACCAGCGGTGTTAAATCGGGCGTTTTGAACTCGTCAATGGGGGTGGGCACCGTCACAATATAAATCTGACAATCGCGAATACCCTCCAGGGAATCGGCGAAAGAAAGGCCAGAGGCAGCAGACAACTCTTCGCGGGAGACCTCTCGGGTAAAGTCCACACCATCTCTCAGCTCTGCAATACGCTTACCGTTGATATCAAATCCAACCACTTCGCGCTTCTCGCCGAATGCTGCAGCGAGTGGTAAACCTACGTAGCCAAGGCCGATTACAGCAATTTTTTTCATCCGAAATCCTTTTTCCAGCATTACACTCGAGAAAAATAACCTGTTTTAATGTTCTCGAATTATTATGTCTGCAGCGAGAAAAGATTCAAAACATCTTTTCAATACCGCTTTGTTTCTTGTTCACGATGAATTATCCGGATTTCCCGGGGAGCTTTACGCATCTCTTTAACAAATTGAACGAGATCCGGCTGACCCGCATAAGCCGAGTAAACACCCACGTGGTGAATCCGCGTGAACTCGGCGGCGAGTTGTGAGCCCACCACAATTTCGAGATCCTCCCCAGGCCAGTCCTGTTCTCCGCCAAACTCATGAAGCAGAGTTTCAATCTCACAGAGCAACTCCTGGGTTCCGCCGACGCTGAAAGCCAGAACAAGTACAGTCTCCCCCCATCCTCAAGCGCATGCTCCAACACCGCCCTTAACCGATAGCGGCGTGCCTCCCTATCCTCATGATCCCTATCGCCATAAGTACTCACAATCACTAATCGATCCGCCCGTTCCGCTGACTCCGGCCTCAGCAGTAAAGGCGCATGGGGCGTTCCAAAATCTCTACTAAAAATAATACGCTCTTCAAAGTCCCCGCTGCGCGCGGCGAACTCTAGGTAAGCCGAACCACGAATATGCCCCGCCATCCGCAGCCGAACAGACAGCGAGCAATCGCCCGCAGCAAACACCAAATGCCACTGACCGTAAGGTATTGGTACCAAGCGGGAACCAATCAGACCCAAAACTCGATCTTCATCGCATCTTCCAAAATCTCAGGCAACATGATAGCGGAGGGCTCAGAACAGATAATCGGCCCGTCAAAACCAGTGGCCAGCAGATAGGGAATACTAACCACGTGATCAATTGCACGTGGGTAACGACCAGGGCGCAAATATGACCTATGGGAAATCAATAGAGAGACCAGAGGCGGAGACACTCCAGCCTTCGTCCTGGCCCTGAAACAGGCCGCAGTCTATGAGGATGCCATTCTTTTGAACTCCGCTCTCAAGTACAGTTCATCGCAGGAGCCGGTAACGCCAATGATGGCACCGTGGTGGAGGATATCAATCATCGCCAACATTCCCTGTTGAATAACGAAAACGGGGCCCTGAGCTCCCGTCACTAAATAACTCTTGCAATAATGTAAACTAGACCAACGGTAATCGTCGGACTTTATCCTCATCTCTTGCCTGACTCATTCGCTCCCTGTTGCCATTCATCCAAACAAGATCCTCAACACCGCCATTGGGCGCAAATCCGGTTGGTGCTTTTTTCAGAATTTCCACCACCTCATGGCAGTCGAAATCTTGGCTGGCGGTCATAAGCCTTTTTAGGGTTTGCTGCATATCATCCCAAGGCATAAAAATCTCTCGGGCCATCATGATCCGCGGGTGGGCAGTTCCTTGAGGATCATCACCAATCAACAGCTCCTCAAAAAGCTTCTCACCCGGCCGAAGCCCCGAAAACACAATCTCAATATCACCATCGGGGCGATCTACCGCTTTTTCCATCAGCCCCATCAGGTGAATCATCTTGCGGGCCAAGTCTGCTATTTTAACCGGTTCTCCCATGTCCAGCACAAACACCTCACCACCCTGCCCCATACTGCCGGCCTGCAGAACGAGCTGGCTAGCCTCAGGAATAGTCATAAAATAGCGGATAATATCCGGATGGGTCACAGTTACCGGACCCCCATCACGAATCTGATCCCTGAACAATGGCACGACAGAACCAGATGACCCAAGCACATTACCAAAACGCACCATCGAGAAAATAGTACCAGATTGCCGCTGAGCCAGGCCTTGCAGCACTAACTCGGCCATGCGCTTACTAGCTCCCATCACGTTCGTGGGGCGGACCGCCTTATCCGTGGAAATCAGCACAAATCGTTCGACGCCCGCCGCAATTGCTGATTCTGCCGCATGCCAGGTCCCGAATATATTGTTCTGAACACCTTCAATAATGTTGTGCTCAACTAGAGGGACATGCTTATAGGCAGCAGCATGATAAACGGTCTGAATACTGAAAGCCTTCATTGCCGCCTCGCTCCGCCGCCGATGGGTGACACTGCCCAAAATTGCATACAGCGTAACCCCAAGGCACTCAACCTGATTGATAGTTTGAAGTTCACGCTCTATCGAATAGAGAGAAAACTCTGATTGTTCAAACAGTACCAGCCTTTCAGGCTTATGCCGCAAAATCTGACGGCAAAGCTCGGAACCGATCGATCCCCCCGCTCCTGTAACCATCACCGACTTGCCAAAAAGACTTTCCGACACTATCGCCGCGTCTGGTCGAACAGGGTCTCGGCCAAGCAGGTCTTCAATCTCAAGATCACGGATGTCGTTTATTCGAGCCTGACCTGCTACCAATTCCGACATTGAGGGCACCGTTTGGACCGGCACCGAGAGCCTTTCAAGGGATTGCATCAAATGTTTGCGGTTAACAGGTACCCCATCTTCAAGTGCGAGCAGCACCCGGGAGGCTTCAAGCTCCCTGACCGCCTTCTCGATATGCTCAATTGAAAAAACGGGCAGATTACCAATCAGTGAACGATGATTGCTGCTCACGAGAGAAACAAATCCAACTGGCCGGTACTCGACCCCCTGGGCTAACGCAGACGCCAGCTGCATGCCTTTGGGCCCAGCGCCAACAATCAACACACTGTTTTTTGTTTTTTCCCCGGGACTCCGAACAACATTGCGGACTGAAAACCGCGTGCCGGCCACTAAAAGAAAAGCAAATGCCCCATAAATCACTGGCACTGAACGAGGAACAAGTGCCTGAAACAAAAACCCGAATACAATCAGGGCCACACTGGAAAAGGCCACGCCGATAATGATCGCCAGAAATGCATGCTCACTCAAATACCGTATGACTGCCCGATAAAGTCCTAACTTTACGAAAGCCCCGATGGTTATGAGGACAGTGGCTGAAGAGACAAGTAGCTGTCTGTCGTTTGGTAGCCAGGCAAAACTCTCAAACCTAAGGGCGAACGCGGCCCAGATTGCAACGGATAACAAAACGAAATCAACGGCAACTGAGATAGCCCGCTTCGTGGGTCGGGACAAGCCGAGTATTCCATTGATCATTTTTGACCTCAAAGCTGCCATTCCTTATCGAATCATTCCGAGCTGCGATAGAGCCTACTGAAAATGCTAGACCTTTTCTTGAGCACCAGGCCCTCACTGCCGCACACGGTCCCCCGCGCCTTTACCTGAAACAGTCTGGATGATGTAAGAAAAATAGTCCCTGATACCAAGTGAACAGAGCATCCTCTGGTCAGTTTCGGCTAATAATTCCGGCGTCGACATGTCAATATCATTTATCTGAGCCAATCCAGTAATACCAGGTCTACAGTTAAGTACCCCCCGGGCTTCACGTTCCCGTACCAGCTCCACTTGGCTAAATAGACAAGGCCGAGGCCCTACCAGACTCATATCTCCTTTCAAGACGTTCCATAACTGGGGCAACTCATCCAGTTTTGTCCGTCTGAGAAAGTGCCCGAAACGAGTAATGGATGAGGCATTCGCAAGGTGGCTCGCAACCGACGCAGTCTCTTTTGTCATGGTTCGAAATTTAACAAGAGTGAATGGTTTCTTGTGGCGCCCCACTCGCTCCTGCCTGAATAAGGGCGAGCCCGTATCAAACAAGCCAACAACGAAAATGACCATTAGTAGCGGAAAACCCAAAGTAAGGCCCACTGCAGAAAACAAAATATCTATAACTCTAAACACAAGCCGACTGCTCCACCTTCAACGTGCAAGAAAATCATCAACAGTTGCTTCCAGCGACTGCTCGACAGAATAAGGAGGCTCCCAACCAAGGACATTAGCTGCCGTATCGCAATCCACTTGTAAAGAACCGACCAAACGCTCCACCACTGCCTGCTTGCCGGTCAGGCAGCCAGCAAAACGAAATAGAGCCACTGGCACTGGCAACAATAGTGGCCGCTTTCCTAATGAACGTCGCAGTCGCAACAGTAACTCGGCCAAGGAAATATCCTCACAATCACTAACGAGAAAGGATTGCCCGGACGCCAAAGGCGATTTAGCGCAACACGCGAGGAAATGAGCCAGATTATCAACATAAATCATGCTTCTACGGTTTGCTACTGCCCCAAACGGAAGCGGAAGAGGAGAACTAGCCAGTTTCATTAAACTCAGGAAGTTGCCCTTAACTCCCGGACCATAGACCAGAGGAGGACGAACGATCACAAGTTCCATACCCTGCTCCCGGCAATAGGTAAACAATTCTTGTTCCGCCTCCGCCTTGGAAACCGCGTACGGATCTTGCGGCGCCAACCCTTCCGAGTCGCGAAACGGACTGCGGTGAGTTGTGCTTTCTCCATGCACCTTAACACTGCTCAGGTATACAAATCGCCTGACGCCCGATGCCCGCGCCAATTTTGCGAGCCGAATCGTACCTTCCACGTTCACGCGGCGGAATTCCGTAAGCGGATCAACTGCCGTCTCCGCCATCACATGCACCCGTGCAGCACAGTGTATCACCACATCAACGCCAACAAGCGCTTCAGGCCAACCATCCTCAGAAGTAAGCTCAAGACCTCCCTTATAGCGACAGGGCAATTCATCTGCAGACAGATTCTCTCTGCGGACCGCAGCAACCACACCGGAACTAGGTTCATGATGATTCAGCAGCGCTCTCAGAACCGCCCGGCCAACAAACCCGGTCGCGCCAGTCACCAAAACTTTAGCGCTGTCACTCACCCTGGCCGCCTTAAAAGCTCAAACAACTTGAAAGGAATTTTGCTCAGCACCATGAACAGATTCGTGTATATGCCATTTTCCCTGCAGGCGCGCACAATTTCCTGATTCAATGTGATGCTGCTGCGGACACCTGAGGTGCTGACACCTCCCGAACGCATCCGAACCAGCACCTTATCCAGGTGCTTCCAGCCAAGCCGCGATTTCATTAGCCATCGAACAAACATCTCAAAGTCGGCCGAAATTTGCATATCCACTCGATATGCCCCCACTAAATCATAACTCCGGCGCCGAACAAAGGTCGCAGGATGTGGAGGCATCCAACCGAAGCGCAGCTTCCACGGCCTGAAATGTCGCGCTCCGTAATAGCGTATAACCTTTGATAAATCTTCTGCTTCAACAAAAACAACATCACCAAATACCAAGTCGCACTCTGACGATTCCCTGAAGACGTCTACAACGGTCGCGACTACATCATCAGATTCAAAAAAATCGTCGGAGTTCAGTATGCCAATAATATCCCCAGTCGCAATTCGGATCCCTTTGTTCATCGCATCGTAGAGGCCTTCGTCAGGCTCAGATATCAGCGCACCCAAACTAGGTCGCCTGCTCTCGAGCACATCCAGAGTGCCATCAGACGAACCACCATCAACGATTATGTGTTCAATATCACCGTGAGACTGAGATTGAACAGAATCAAGCGTATCCTCAATAGTTGATACGCTGTTAAAACAGACTGTAACGATAGACACCTTCAACTCAGTTGCACCTTTTTTTCATTTATTAGTCTGAAGCCTCTCATGCTTCCGGGAGTGTACTCGCTCGAGCAGGTCCAGATAAGTCGCTTCAACTTTCTCAAAAGAAAAGCCACTCTCAATCCTGGAACGACCGCTCCTTCCCATTTGCGATCGATCTGCTTCGCTCAAGCGGTAAGCCCTTTCGAGTTGGTCCGCCAAGCTATTGACTGACACAAACTCCGCGACGAATCCCGATACTTCATGATTCACTATGTCCCTGAGCCCGGAGGTATCGAAACAGACAACCGGAACACCACAACTCAAACTCTCCGCTGCGACCTGGCCAAAGGCTTCCACAAGCGAGGGAACAACAGTAAAGTCCCCAACTCCGTAAACCCCTCGCATCCCATCAGGCGAAGACACCCGTCCAAAATGAATCGTACGGAGACCGGCCAAATGCACGTTCGACGTCTCGGAGCCTCCAAATACCAATAACGTGATGCGATCCAGCGCGTCTTTTGGCAGCCTTTCAGAAAGGGCAACAAGCGCTTTTTCAAGCTCAACACCTCCTTTGAGTCTGTTATTTTCCAAAGATACGCCGCCAAAAACCAGGACAAAGTCTTCCAGTCCTATGCCAAGCTTATTACGAAGATGTTTTTTTTCTTCGGCCGGAAGAGGGGAGAAAACCTCAGTATCAATTGGGTTAGGCAACAAGACGATGTCGTTATCCGCTAACGTCGGACTCTGTGCTGCTCTTTTGCAAAGCCAGCTCGACGGCGCTGTTATCACCAAATCTTTGCGCCTAGAGAGCAGCTTATATTTTAGTAACCAGCAATATTTATTAACCAACCTGCAGAGCGTTGCTCCTCCGGAAGAGTAACCATCAAGTGCACCCGGAGGCTCAAAAGGATTCTGGTAATGTTCAGCCCCGGCAATCAGCCACTCATCATGAAGGGTAATGATTGAGTAAGGTGGCACCTTGGCAAGATCCCATATCGAAAGCGTGTCATTGTTAATCCAGTGGATATGAACAATTTCCTCAGATCCGGAACATGACTGAAGTGCTCTCTGAACCAGCCGACAGGAAAACAAATTTAACGAATGCTTAACATCAACATCTTTTCTCAGGAAAAAAAGAAAGGCATGTTCTAACAATCTGAGAAAAAAATGATAACGGTATTCGAATGGCGAAGTTGCCTTGCGGTGTAGATCACTCTGAGAACTTTCTACGGAGAAGGAACGGACATCAAAGTTTCTAGCGCCGAGATAATAAAACTTCTCAGCTGCAATGGCAGCGCCCCCCCTTACAAACGAAAATGCAAAATAATTTACGCGCACTTCTCAACCTTATACGTGAATACTTTCCCCGATATCCAACATGCTAGAATCACTGGAACGAAATACGCAAATGCTGGCAAAAATGGCCCCCGCATGAGGAAATATATATAGAATGAAAAGTAGATCATTAGAATATTCCAAACTACAGAATAATCAGCTCTCTTCTCAAGAAAGAAGACAAAATATGCAAGAGCAAAAGCCGCAATAAACACTCCCCCAATACCGAAATCAAGATAGAATTCAAATGGGAAGGAGAAAGACACATTCGAAAACCACAAGGATGCGTTTTCCATGAGATACTGGCCAATCATTTCACCAGACGACACCGGCTTCTCGGGCCAAAAAGCTCTCGGTACAAAAAACAATAAGGTTCCCACCAGCTGCTGCCCCATAGTGTGGCCGCGCTCTGCAATCATTTCTTGCATGGTCACACCATTGGACCAAGCATCATAATGAAGATCGTTATAGTGACCGCCGATCTGCTGGACGAGCTGCTCTGTAGATATACTCCCACCCCCGGACACGCCATATTGATGGGTAAGTAAAGAAGCGGCCGGGAACGCAATAACCATAACCAAAACGCCAAAGGAAAGAAAAATCCGGCCTTTTAACAGAAACGGCGCTACCAGGCAGGCTATTGTCAAATACACCGGACCTAACGCATTTCTGCGCTCAAAAATAGGGTTTTTGAAAAATAGCACAAAAAACAAGAGCCCAAGAAACAAGCTAAACAACATTTGTTTCT
The DNA here is from genome assembly GCF_023657445.1 of Marinobacter sediminum. Classification (NCBI taxonomy): domain Bacteria; kingdom Pseudomonadati; phylum Pseudomonadota; class Gammaproteobacteria; order Pseudomonadales; family Marinobacteraceae; genus Marinobacter; species Marinobacter sediminum. The sequence goes on from NZ_JAGTWY010000001.1 coordinate 1,919,954, forward strand.
TGGTCATACTGCCACGAACACTCAAGAAGTATACGGATGCACCAAAAAAAGCTATCAATGCCAGAAATTTAAAAATAAACAAGGATACTATTGAGCTTTGTATACCATTAAATGCGAACACCGACGACGCAAGTAAGGAAATAAAAATAACGACGTTTTTTGAAAAGGACACCCTCACATCAATACGCGCACTCTGTGATACCAGATGGTTGTAGGGGATAAAAACCTTTCCAGACGTAAGCCAGATATAGGACAAGGAATAAAAAACCAGGAAAACAAATAAAATAATATTAACGTAGATAGCATAAGACAATGAAAATCTCGAGGTGTTCACCAAGTAATCCATTGAATCTGCCAACTGTACAACAGGGGCTAAAATGTAAAAAAGCATCACAAAAATAAATAGCGAGATACCGGGCAGACTAACCCTGAAATTTCGCAAAGAGGAATATAAAACAGCCACGCCCCCGACAAAGACCAAAAAGAAGGAGGCAATCAATTCAGGCATTTAATAATACCCAATTGAAGACCAGACATTAATATCCATTATCTTCCACACTTCATTCTATTCCGAACCACTTTGATAAATTCCGCAACAAATGCCGACATCAATCCAAGAATGAATGCCAGGAGGAGTCCAACCAGTATAATGATCTGCATAGAGGCAGATGCTTGGCCTTTGCCTATACTTACCTCAGAAAGAACTTCACCCTTCTGCGCTTTATCGAGCTCGTGCTCCAACTGGATTTTCTTTTCGAGCAGGGCGGCCAATGCTTCGCCAGTATCTTTTCCTCCTTGTATTTGGTCGATCAAACTGGCCATACGATCGATCCGACGCTCAATTTGTGAAGAATAATCCTGGAACAACTTTGACTGCCAGCCATCCAGCCGCGTAAGTAACTGTCGGTGTAAAGTCAAAACCAAATTTTCATCCCCAACCCTTGCAACAGTTCGGAGCTGAATCAATCCTGTAGCTTCCGGGTTTGTCGCGACAATATCGGGTAGGGATTGCCGTTTGTTTTCATTTTCGGAAGCTAACCCAGGAACCCATACCGAGTTCGCCCTAGAGACAACTGCCTCAGGGTCATTGAGATACTGTCCTTCTCCGGCTTTGGCCAATTGATACAGACCTACAAACTCCTGCTTGGCAGGAGACAAAAATGCATACAGACCAGCAGCACAAAAAATCACAATGAATACAGAGAAAAACAATGCCTTCCAACGCACGACGATGATCGTCAGTTCTACAAGGCTAATATCGTTACGTTCCAACGCCCGGTGCGGGGAATTTTCCATGGTTACCACTCAGTTCCATTATTCAATGATTCGGTTCATCCAACAGCCTTTCCCAAAGCAACGGGAACAGCTCATCGGCGAGTTTCTCTGCATCCTTATGATCCAGCATAAGGTTCAGGCGGCCTGGCCACGTATTCAGGTAATACGCTGCTACAAATTGGAGGTTGTAATTTTCAATATCCACATCAGTTTCTTCCAACTGCCTCATCATCATCGATAGGCTCTGAAAGAGGTCCGGCAAGCGGCCAACTTTAGTGACCAGGGGGTGGTTCTGATAGAAAACCTCGCCAAACAACAAAACCGGTTTTTTCAACAGCAAAGCCTCATAGCCGACCGTACTGGTCAGTGTCACAACGCCTTTCGATTGCTTTATCAACTGCTTGGTCGGCTCGAAAGGAGCCAGCAGCTTAACATTAGGGAGCGAAACCAGCTTCTTATAGAAGTTAAGTCGAGGGTAACCCCAAGCGCTGAGGTGGTCCTTCACATAAAGCCTAACCCCTTCGGGAAGGTTAAACGCAATATTTTTTATCGTCTCATATTCGTTTACATAACTAGAGGAAAGAATTGACGTCGACGATTCAGGGTGAAAGTGTAACGGATAGAGAAAAAAATCCCCATCGCCAGGCGCAGTGTAGTATTTCTTTACGAAGGGTAGTCTGATCCGCCTCTTGAGGCTCCTAAGAAACATACCCGCAGAGTAAAGCAACGGATTCCCTCGTTGAAAACTATGATAGTGATCACCGCCAATAAACCTGATGGCTCTGAATATCTTCCTGAGTTTTGACAAACGAAAATAACGGTCGATAATTTTTATATTATCGAGATTATTAAACGCCATATAATCTGGAGATGTTGTTTCAATATTACTGATGTATTCACGGCACCATCCCCAAACTGCTTCAGGAACATCCAATCTTTGCTCTTCCAAAGCCTGCCGCGTTCTTTCAATAGGCACATGCTCCCCAAAAGGATTCGAGGTGAAACAAAATCGGCCAGGTAAACGACTGCCGGTCAATCCAACATAATCCACATTCGTTTCCTGGCATACAATCCAGCAAAAATGAGCAAACGCGTTGGACACATTCTCATATAGAACAGCAGTATATCCATGCTGATCTATTAGCTGAGAGAAAAAAGATAGAAGAGCACTCTTCAGGCGGTCAAAGAATTCATCAGATCGCCTTCCCCAGATACCATATTCTTCAGATCGATCGAAATCAGAAAAAAGGGCCAAGTTCAGATTATGGTGAGAATAGGCTGACAGTATCTCTTCATCTAGCTCATGCTGAGCAAAGAATTCTGAGAAAACATCGTACTGCACACCCAGCTCTTCAACTTTGTTTTCAGCAAGAGAAACAGGACAGTCTACGGCATAACCAACTCCCACGCCCTTTTCAATCAAACGCCGACTGATCGCATTAAAGAAGTTATGATAGTTTGGCGCACTGTTTGATAAAACAAGAACTTTCATTAAAACCACATATTCGTAGACCGCTAGATATCAACCCCGAATCGCGTCGGAGTTTTCCAGAAACCACTGATAAGCCTGCGACAAGCCTTCTTCCAACCCAACCGAAGCCTCCCAGCCTAACGCCTTCAGCCTTGAAACATCCATAAGCTTCCTCGGTGTACCATCGGGCTTACTGCTGTCAAACACCAGCTGCCCCTCAAAGCCCGTCACCTTGGCGACCGTTTCGGCCAGCTCCCGAATTGTGCAATCCACACCGGTGCCCACATTGATGTGAGACAGCATCGGCTCCGTGTTCGCTGCATATGTCTCACCGTCCAGCTCCATTACATACACGCTAGCCGACGCCATGTCGTCCACATGCAGGAACTCCCGCATCGGCTTCCCGCTTCCCCAGATAACCACTTCTTCGTCAGCAGCCTTCACTGCCTCATGAAAGCGTCGCAACAGCGCCGGAATCACGTGACTGTTTTCAGGGTGAAAGTTGTCATTGGGCCCATACAGGTTGGTCGGCATCACACTGCGGTAATCGCGACCATACTGCCGGTTATAGCTTTCACAAAGCTTTATCCCGGCGATCTTGGCGATGGCATAAGGCTCATTGGTGGGCTCCAGAATACCCGTCAGGAGGGCGTCCTCACGCATGGGTTGATCTGCAAACTTGGGGTAAATGCAAGACGATCCCAGGAACAGCAGTTTCTGAACATCCGCCGTATGCGCCGCGTTGATCAGATTCGCCTCAATCAACAGGTTTTCGTAGATGAACTCTGCGGGGTACGTATTGTTGGCATGAATACCCCCTACTTTGGCCGCCGCGATGTACACTTGCTCCGGTTTATGCTCGGCGAACCAGGCGTGGACTTCCGCCTGGTCAAGCAGATTTAATTCATCCCGGCTAGCCGTGAGAATATTAGTGTAACCGAGGGCCTGAAGCCTGCGAACAATCGCGGAGCCAACCATCCCCCGGTGACCTGCCACAAATACACGCTGATGTTTCATTTCCATCATCTCAATTCTCCACCGATACGATAACATCGTGCCCGTGGGCCTTTAGCAACGCATGGCGCTTGGCGTTCTTCAAGTCTTCCTGAACCATCTCTGAACACATCTCTTGAACGGTAATTTCCGGAACCCAGCCGAGCTTTTCTTTGGCTTTGGTCGGGTCACCCAGCAACGTCTCCACTTCGGCCGGGCGAAAATAGCGCGGGTCTACACGGACAATCACAGTGCCCGGCTCTACCGCGGGCGCATGCTCACCGGCCACCGACTCCACCAGGGCAATCTCTTCAACGCCCTCACCCTCAAAACGCAGAGCAATGCCCAGCTCCGCTGCAGACCATCGGATGAACTCACGCACCGAGTACTGGACCCCGGTGGCGATGACAAAATCCTCGGGCTGATCCTGCTGTAGCATCATCCACTGCATGCGCACATAATCCTTGGCATGCCCCCAATCCCGCAGCGCATCCAGGTTACCCATGTACAGGCAGGCTTCCAGTCCCTGGGAGATATTCGCCAGGCCCCGGGTAATCTTGCGGGTTACAAAGGTTTCTCCCCGGCGCGGGGATTCGTGATTGAACAGCACCCCATTACAGGCATACATCCCGTAGGCTTCACGGTAATTCACTGTCATCCAGTAGGCATACAATTTAGCCACTGCATAGGGCGAGCGGGGATAGAAAGGCGTGGTTTCCTTCTGGGGTGTCTCCTGCACTAAGCCATACAGCTCGGAGGTAGACGCCTGGTAAAACCGGGTTTTTTTCTCCAACCCCAGCAACCGAATAGCCTCTAGCAAACGCAGCGCACCCATGCCATCCACGTCGGCCGTGTATTCCGGCGACTCAAAACTCACCGCAACGTGAGACTGAGCGCCCAGATTATACACCTCATCGGGCTGAACCTCTTGAAGGATCCGCGTCAAGTTGGATGAGTCCGTCAAGTCTCCATAGTGCAATACGAAACGCTGATTGTCGGTATGCGGATCTTGGTAAATATGATCCACTCTCTGCGTATTAAAAAGCGAGGCTCGCCGCTTGATACCGTGTACTTCGTAGCCTTTTTCGAGCAAAAACTCCGCCAAGTAAGAACCGTCCTGACCAGTCACACCAGTGATCAATGCCTTTTTCATCCAAAAAACCTGTCCGTCGCGTTACGCAAAAAAGAAACGGGCCTTCGACAGTTCGAAAGCCCGTTTAATGGAAACATAGGAAGAGTTTACGCTAAGGTAAGATTCATTTCAGCAACCGAGCCCCGCATCCCTTCATTCAGAATCATCCAGATTAAGCACGTCATTTTTCACAGGTGAATTCGAGGACACAGCGTATTTAACTCGCTTTCCGATCACCGAATCATTGTATTTTGGGGCCAACCCAAACCCTGGCCTGACGCTTCGTACACAGTCTTTGGTAATTATTTCACCTGCCTCCAGATCTTTCACAAAATACAGCGACCTACGGAACTGAACATTGCCCTGCTCACTGGACTTACGCCCATAATCGACTTTACCCAGCGCCTTCCAGGCAGTTTTGCTGTCTCTACACAACGCGGCAAGATCACCGGGTTCCAGAGAAAAACTATCATCCGGCCCTCCACCATTTCGATCCAGGGTGAAGTGTTTTTCAATGAGGGAAGCGCCCAGCACCACGCTAGCAATGGCTGTGGTATTATCCAGGGTGTGGTCAGACAACCCAGTCACCAAACCAAACCTTTCCATCATGTCCGGTATGGTACGGAGGTTGTAGTCCTCAGATGGAGCCGGGTAGCCGCTCACGCAATGGAGAATCGCGAGGTCCTGACAGCCGCCATCCCTCGCGGCGGCGATGGCCTCTCCAATTTCCTCCGCATCCGCCATACCGGTGGAAATGATCATCGGCTTACCTGTGGCTGCAACATAACGGATCAGGGCCAAGTCAACGGCTTCAAAGGAGGCTATTTTGTAAGCCGGTGCGTTCAGATCTTCGAGCAAATCTACCGCGGTGGTGTCGAACGGTGAGCTAAAAATGGGGATGTCCAGCTTTCTGGCATATTCGAACAAGGGCTTGTGCCACTCCCAGGGGGTGTGCGCCCACTCGTACAACTCATAGAGTGTTTTACCATCCCAGAGGCCACCTTTGATCTGGAAATCGGGCAGATCTGAGTTCAGGGTAATAGTATCCGGTCTGTACGTCTGGATTTTCAGAGCATCAGCACCGGCTTTTTTTGCCTCTTCGATAATCCGGAAGGCAGTCTCGATATTGCCATTATGATTGGCGGACATCTCGGCAATGATGTAAGGCTCGTAGTCGTTACCAATCGGACGACCAGCGATTTCAAATTTCTTCATGGTCAACTTTCTCCAGACTAATCTTGTATTTCTGCCCCAGATGCTCGAACCAGGCAGGGTAGCGTTCTGGGTCGCACATGCGTATGAGGTCGAACTGTTCTGCGATGGATTTTTGAGGATCCAGCTCGCTATCTGCGGGTGTGCGGCGCTCGTAGTATGTGGGAACGATGTCTGCGTCCTGATGACAAGGCTCTATTTGCTCGGAGTTGTCGACAGCCTCATTTATGAGGTCGACTTCTGCCTCAAAAAGCTTTTCGTTTACGTCGTACCACAAATCGGTCTTGCTGATCGGTATGACGCGCTTTAACCATATCCGCCCGCTATCGACCTTGTCTTCGGCTTCCAGCAGGCTGAGGGTGATGTGCTCGGCACCGCGAACAACTTCCCAGACATGAGGGCTCCACCCCCGCCCTTTGGGCAGATCACTGGCATGCAGGACCAGGGTGTGTCGGTAAAGTGAACGGTGTTCAGCCTTGATGATCTCAGAACACGACACCAAAAAAAGGATATCGCCGCCGGATAGCTCACAGCGCTTGCGCAGCAGCTCAATGTCATGCCCATCGCGCTTCTGCCCAACCCACCTGTTGAGGTGTCTGTTAACCGGGTGTTCAGGATCGCTACACAGAACGGTTATTTTCATGAGTGAATAATCCTGGTCATTTCTGAAACCAAACGTGAGCTACCCTTACCATCGCAGACTAGCTCTGCATTAGCCGCCAGGCGTTCCAGTTCTTTTCCCGGCTCCACCAGTCGGCTCAGTAGAGGGCTGAGCTCATCGGCAATTCGATCTCTGTCTACGAGGTACGCACAGCCGCTTTGCGCCAAAGCGTTACCAATATTGCGCTGGTTCTCCGCAAGGATAACCATGATGGAGGGTAACCCAAGGCAGCATCGCTCCCAGGAAGTACTGCCCGCAGCGCCGATAGAGAGGTCTGCCCGGCACATGCGATCGGCCATGTCGTAAACGTTTACGCTTACTTCCGCCCGGAAAGGAAGTTGTTGGGCCATCTGCTGTACTTCATCCAGGTGAGGTGCGGTTGCTCCCATGATGATATCCAGATCTGTGTCGCCAGGCAGAGAACTATTGGCAAGAGCATTGAGTACCTTGCCTGTCACATTGTCTGAATCAACTCCACCAAGGGATATAAGGATACGCTTCACTTCTGGCTTTACCCGCCGTTTCAGGGCGGCTTCCCTGAGTTCAGCAAACTCGGGGCGCAGAAGAGCATATCGCGGGCCAATCAGCCGAACACAGCGTTCCGGGACTCTGTGGCTATAGTCCGCCTCCTGGCTGCCCAGGTTCTGATCGAGCAGCAGATCGCAATCGTGATTCCTGTCCGCAAGATCGTCAATTACCATGACCCGTTTTGCAACGGACGCGAGCCTGTTTTCCCAACGGGACTCCAGGGCATAGTGGTCCGCGACCAGCCAATCCACGTCCGGTTTATCGACGACAGAGAGCGTTTGGTCAGCATCCATTTCCCAGCTAACGCCCAACCAATCTGAATGAGCCGTTTCGTTAACACTGACGCGCCTGGCTTCGGGTACAGCAGGATTGGAGAGCAGGTCACACGTGAAGCCCTTGCTGAGAATGAAGCCGGCAAGGTGGCCCGGATGGTCACGGCAAACGAATTGGCAGGCGTGTCCCTGGCGCCGAAGTTCCTCCGCCAGGGTCAAACACCGCATTACATGGCCGGTGCCAATACTGAGGGATGCATCCGCCCTGAAAACAACTTTCATTCGTCAACCTTGGCGCTCGTCATGGCCTTAAACATCCATTCCGCGCGAGTCCAGTCTTCCGGGGTGTCGATGTCCTGCACTCTGTGGCGGGGTAACTTCACCGGAACTGCGCCCTCACTGAATATTGCATGTTCCTCAAGCCAGGCACCCGCCGTTCCCCAATAGAACTGGCCCGCATCGTGCCAGGCTTCTTCCAGATCCTGTGAGCGGGTATTGAAATGCTCCGGACTGAACATCGCTACCCGTCCACTTCCGGTAATCCGGATAGCCCGCTGAATCGGAAAGGCATAACTGGTCACAGAAAAAGCGTAGCTGGCACCATCCTGCTGAATCAGCTCCCAACCTCGCTCAAGATCTTCCGGGGAAATAAACGGAGCAGTCGCGTAGATACAACACGCGTAATCAATGGGGTCGCCATTTTGTTGCAGCCAGTCCACAGCGTGCCGAATGACGGGTAACGTTCCCGCGTAGTCATCTGAAAGCTCCGCAGGGCGCATAAAAGGCACTTCCGCGCCATGGCGTTTCGCTACATCCGCAATTTTTGCATCGTCGGTGGATACGATAACCCTGTCGAAGCAGCCGCTTGCCCTGGCTGCCTCGATGGACCAGGCAATCATTGGTTTACCACAAAATTCCCGGATATTTTTCCGGGGAATACGCTTGCTGCCGCCTCTGGCAGGAATAATGGCTACACGGTTGGGGGACGTCATGTTGCTTTACCCAGAATCTCTTTCAGCACCGACACCACCCTGTCCTGCTGTTGGTCTGTAAGGCCGTGGAACATGGGAATGCTGATGGCCTCACAGTAATAGGCCATGGATTGCGGGAAATCGTTGTCTTTAAAGCCCATCTGTTCGTAATAAGGCTGCGTGTGCACGGGGATGTAGTGCAGGTTTACGCCAATGCCCTGCTCTCTCAGTGCTTCAAAGACTTCTCGATGGCTTAAGGTGACGTTTTCCAACTGCAGTCGGATTACATAAAGGTGCAAGCCACTGTAGCTGTCCGGATGCTGCCAGGGCAGCGTCAGAGGCAGGTCGGCCAACAGTTGGTCATAGCGCCTTGCAAGTTCATGACGCCGGGCCACAAAATCGTCCAAACGCTGCATCTGGCTCACGCCCAGTGCGGCCTGCAGCTCAGTCATGCGGTAGTTGTAGCCGAGGTCAACCTGCTGGTAATACCAGGGGCCATCCGGCTCACGGGTCATTAATGCGGGGTCCCGGGTTATACCGTGGCTGCGCAGAAGGTTCAATTTTTCCGCCAGTTGGTCATCGTTTGTCACTGCCATACCGCCTTCGGCCGTGGTCACGATTTTGACCGGATGAAAACTGAACACCGTTATGTCGCTGTAGCGGCTGTTGCCAATGAATTCACCCTGGTATTTACCACCAATCGCGTGGGAGGCGTCTTCGACGACCTTGAACCCGTACTCCCGCGACAGGGCCGCAATGGCTTCCATATTGCATGGCTGGCCGCACAGGTGCACCGCCACCACCACCTTGGGCAGGCGATTTTCCTTTTCTGCCTGCTCAAGCTTTGCCTTCAGGGCTTTGGGGCACAGGTTGTAGGTTTGCGGATCAATGTCCACAAAGTCGACTTGTGCTCCGCAGTAGAGGCCACAGTTGGCAGACGCCACGAACGTAACGGGTGTCGTCCACAGCCAGTCGCCCTGCCCCAGGCCAAGTGCCATACAGGCAATATGCAAAGCCGAGGTCGCGCTATTTACCGCGATAGCGTGGTTTGCACCAACATGGTCAGCAACAGCTTGCTCGAACTTCGGCACCATGGGGCCCTGAGTCAGGAAGTCTGACTTCAGCACCTCAACAACGGCGTCGATGTCAGCCTGGATGATTTCCTGCTTGCCATAAGGGATCATGATCAGATCTTGCCGATTTCGTTGTTGTGACGATCAATCCAGGCCTGAAGCTCTTCGTCTGTCATCCACTCTTCATTGTTGTCACTGGCGTAGATAAAGCCTTCGGGCACAAGTTTACCGTCTTTGATTCGCTCTTTACTTGTACCCCAGTTATTGATGTTGGGCAGGATTTTAAAATGTTCCGGGTACTCGTAGGTAAAGTAGGAGTCTTCAGCACCAATCATTTGCTCGTGCAGTTTTTCACCCGGGCGAATGCCGACGTTGTTCAGTTCTGCATCCGGTGCAACCACGCGGGCCAGATCGGTCACTTTCATCGAGGGGATCTTCTTAACGTAGATTTCCCCACCAACCATATCCTCGAAGGCATGCCATACGAGTTCTACGCCCTGCTCCAGACTGATCATGAAACGGGTCATGCGGGGGTCTGTGATGGGCAGTACGCCTTTGTCTTTAATCGACATGAAGAACGGAATTACAGAGCCGCGGGAGCCCATTACGTTGCCGTAACGCACAACGGAAAATTTCGTTTCATGGCCGCCGGAATAGGAGTTGCCCGCTACAAACAATTTGTCCGAAGCCAGCTTTGTCGCGCCATAGAGATTGATGGGGCTGCTGGCTTTGTCTGTCGAGAGTGCCACTACGCCCTTCACGCCTTTGTCGATTGCTGCATCGATCAGATTCATAGCGCCGTGAATGTTGGTTTTTACACATTCGAACGGGTTGTACTCGGCCGTCGGTACGATCTTGGTGGCAGCTGCGTGTACTACGTAATCCACGCCATCCAGTGCACGGTAGAGGCGGTCTCTGTCCCGCACATCGCCTATGAAGAAACGAAGGCGGTCGTCGCCCTGGAACAGCTTGGCCATTTCCCACTGTTTCATCTCGTCCCGGGAGAAAACGATGATTTTCTTCGGGTTATATTTCTCGAGGGTCATGGGGATGAACTTGTGGCCAAAGGAGCCGGTGCCGCCGGTGACCAGGATGGTGGAGTTTCTGAGCATAATCACGTTCTCTAGATATTTGCTTGAGGACGAATGGTATCACCGCCAGTCGGCGGGTGTTAATCGATAGAACTGTAGGGTTTTCCACCCAAGGATGAATCCGAAGGCTGTGATAAGACCGAGCGGAACTGCAAGTTCACTGGTGAAAAGGCTAAACACTGGAGTCGCCATGGTAAAAACGGCAAAGCCTACCAGATGGCCAATAATAAGCGGCTTATCTTTACCTCTGGCATAAAGAGCGTAATGAGGCACCATGCTAGTTACAAATAAAGCATTAGCAAACAGCAGCCAGCCGAACAAATGCTGATACTCCTGATAAAGTGGGCGTTCAAGCCATTGCAGTAGTGGCTCGACAGCCAACCAAGCAACCGAGGAGAAAATCAGAATGAGCACACCAGTTTGCAGAGCCATCTGCCGGAACTTCGCTCTGAAACCCGCCGCATCCTGGTTGGCGTAAGCCGAGATAAGCGCAGGATAAAGAAAAGTGAATACCCCTGCGTCCATGAACGCCAGCAAAGCTCCACACATCCCGATATATAAAACATACGCCCCCAGAACATCCAAACCGGCAAGAGCTTCAAACCAGTAACGGTCTACGGTGTATAAACCACGCAAGGCGAGTGTTGCCAGCAACATCGGGAGCGCGATACCCAGCCCTTTTTTGACCCAAGCCCAGTTTACAGGCTGCCGCCATCCTCCGAGGTCCTCACGAACAATAACAACAAGCCCAATAAGCAGCGCGCTGCCACTACCCAGAATCCAGCTAGCCAATACAGTTTGAAGGTTGCGTTGGTCTTCATTCAGGTATATGGCTGCCACGACCAGAAGGCACCAGGCGCCAGCCCTGAAAAACAGAACCCAACTAGCCATTAGTTGTCGGGATAACGCCACAAGTAAACGGTTGAGTTCCTGGGTTATATGCTCCAGTACCAGCAAGGCAAGAAACCAGGGCAAAAGCCACCACGGCAGGAGGCCAAAGGCAAAAAGACAAGAGGAGAGCGGCAGGAATACACTGTAAAGAATCAAGCTGAGACCAGCCTGGCTTTTCAGTAATTGCCCCCTGTTTTCCGGCTCCGTTTTCAGTATTTCCCGCGTGGTAAAAATGTAAAAATCGAAACCCAGAAAATAGAGCGAATAGCTTATTGTAACGGTTATCAACCCGTACAAACCCAGCTCGGCCGGCTCAAGAAATCGGGCCAGCAAAAAAATCAGTAAAAACTTACTGACCAGCGTGGTGCCCCGCAAGCCTAAGTTGATTAGTCTTTCCAGCAAGGGTTTCATGTTATTTCAAGTATCCCCAGTAACGGGAATCAAACATCTCACACTCCTGAAGGCATAAGAGTGACCAGGGCCGCTGCGCCTTAACAAGAATTCTATGCAATGGAGTAAACCTCTGACAGAGGGCCAAGAATGCGCTGACAAGCAGCGTCGTCACCATAAGGATTATGAGCTCTACTCATTCGGGTTGAACCAGGGCACACATACTGTCAGTAAAGAAAAACTCCACTGTCATTAAGCGCTCAGCCGTTCAGGTTCGCCGAGCACCAAAGTGCTTCCGATACGAAATCAACAACCGCCATATATGGGTCAATGCCCAATCATAAAGGGCAAATACGCACATAAACGCCATGAACATTATCCATCCAGGGATGTGAAAGTATTCGCCGAGCAGCCCAATGGTAGCCAATAAAATTGCAATTGCCGTGATCATCACCAAGGCTTCACGATCCGAGAAGCCGGCACGCATGAAAATATGATGAAGGTGGTCCCGATCCGGCTTCATCACCGACTGCCCTTTTCGCGCCCGACGAACCATGATGGCCACCATGTCCATTAACGGAATCGCAATTAGCCACAATGCGGTGACCGGTCGAAATGCCGCACCTTCCAGGTGTGTCCCCTGGACCAGCAACCAGACCAACGCAAACCCGATAAACATCGACCCTGCATCCCCCATGAAAATCCTGCGCTTGAAAGGATACAGCCGCAGGTTCGCCATGAGATAAGGAATCAACGCAAACGAAATAGCCAGGGAGAATGTCAGCTCCAGCGGGAAACCGCCGGATGTTGAGAAGAGAAAACATAAGGACAGTAAGGCCACGAGCGATAGACTGCCTGCAAGCCCATCGATCCCGTCAACCATGTTAAAGGCGTTGGTTGCCCCAATAATGGCCGCTATGGTGACAAAAGGCCCGAACAGACCAAGTTCAATGGCGCCAAGCCCGAACAGATTGCCAAAGGACTCGAGCGAGTTCCCGGAACCAAAAGCCAGCACGGCACCCAATACGACCTGTCCACCCAGACGGAACTTGGCCGGCAGTTCTCTGGCGTCGTCCACCGCACCCATGATTACCAGCAACGAGGCACAAAACAGGAACACACCGTAGCCCTCGGCTAAAGGCATTTCCAGAAGCCAGGCAACGCCAAGCCCCAAGAAGACACTCAGGCCACCCACCAATGGCACCGCCCCACTATGGGCCTTGCGGTCATCCGGCCGATCCAGCAGATCAACCTGAACCGCGAACGGCCTTAAAGCCATCAGGAACAAAAACGCGATAAAACCCGAGATAAGACCGGTAACGCCAGCCGCTTCCATGCAAATGCCTCACTTAAAGGTGAATCAGGTTCGATACAGAGAGCCGTTCATATGATCCGGAACTAAGCATATAAGAAATTCAAGATAGGATTCTAATCATACCGCAGCTAAGAAAGGAATCGTGGAAAGTCGCACAGAATTTCATAATCACTGACACGACAACCTCTAAGCCGGCAGGCAGTCAAGGTACGCCTGGACCACGCGCTCTTCACCAAACTGCGCCTCCAGGCTTACCCGATTGATTTAAAGTCGCAGATCCGCCCCACCCAACGGAAACACGCCTTTGAGGTCATAGAGAACACCGCCACCCTTCAGGTAACCTCTGGGGCCAGCGGCACCCACTGCCACATACTCCTTGTGCGGAACCGTGACGATCACCGCATCGTAAGCACCCTGCGCAGGCTCCTCCACCAGGGTGACGCCATACTCATGCTCAGCCTCGACGTTGTCGGCCCAGCAGTCGGTGACCTCCACCTCACAGCCAAACTCCCGCAATTCCTTCACCACATCAATCACACGGGTGTTACGCAGATCCGGACAGTTTTCCTTGAAGGTGAAGCCCATCATCAGCACCCGGGCATTGGCGATGGTCTGGCCGGACTTGATCATGGCTTTTACCAGTTCGGCGGCGACATAGGACCCCATACCGTCATTCACCCGGCGGCCGGCGAGGATGATTTCGGGATGGTAGCCAATGGCCTGGGCCTTGTGCGTCAGGTAATAGGGATCCACACCGATACAATGCCCGCCCACCAGGCCCGGCTTGAATGGCAGGAAGTTCCACTTGGTTCCGGCAGCCGCCAGTACCTCATGGGTATCAATACCCAGCCGGGTGAAAATCATTGAGAGCTCGTTCATCAGGGCAATATTCAGATCGCGCTGGGTGTTTTCGATCACCTTGGCCGCTTCCGCCACTTTAATGGAACTCGCCTTGTGGGTACCGGCGGTAATGATATCGGCATAGAGCGCGTCAACTTCCTCGGCAACGGCCGGCGTGGAGCCCGCGGTCACCTTCTGGATGGTGGTTACCCGATGCTCCTTGTCCCCGGGATTGATCCTCTCCGGGCTATAGCCGGCATAGAAGTCGGTATTGAACGTCAGGCCCGACACCCGCTCCAACACCGGCACACAAACTTCCTCGGTGGCACCGGGATAAACAGTGGATTCGTAAATCACGATATCCCCGGTCTTGAGCACCCGGCCCAGGCTCTCACTGGCCTTCACCAGCGGGGTCAGGTCCGGCGTTTTGAACTCGTCAATCGGTGTGGGCACTGTCACGATATAGACCGAACAGTCGGCAATATCATCCAGAGAACTCGCGAAAGACAACTGATTCGCCGCCGCCAGCTCGTCGGACGACACTTCACGGGTAAAGTCCACGCCGTCTCTCAGCTCGGCAATGCGCTTGCCGTTAATATCAAAACCTACAACCGCCCGCTTCTCGCCAAACGCCACGGCCAAAGGAAGCCCGACATAGCCCAAACCAACTACTGCAATTTTCTTCATACAATCCTTCTAATAACACATTATAAGAGGACAAAGAGGCCAAGCATCCAAGTACTTGCACCACCAATAGAACCTACCCTGCTGTCCGTATAATTTCGGCCGCCATACGCTCAATAATCCGGCTGCGGGAAAACCGTTCCGTAAACTCTTTTCGTGGTGCCACCTTCATTTCAAGCTCCTGAAAAGACTCTGCCGCAGCGTCGACATCACAAGGCGAAAACACGGCCGCGTTATCCAGATTTTCCCGTATGAAATCGGCGGAAAATCCGCCAACGCCAGCCCATACCGGTTTGCCAAGCGCACCGTATTCAAAGATTTTGGAAGGCAGCACTTTCTTGAATGCGTCGAAGTCATTCAAATGCAGAAAAAGAATATCGGCGTTAGCGTACACATTAACCAGCTCGTGCCTTGGTACCGGATCATCCAGAGTCACGTTCGTGCAGCCCTGCGCCTTGAGGTTGTCTTTCAACTGCTGCAACCGGCCACCACCACCAATCAGCCGAAACGTCAGTTTTCCCTCAAAGCGCTTTGCCAGGGGTGGAATGATATGGTGCAACCCCTGACCTTCGCCCATATTGCCGGCATACAGCACCTCCGGCACAGGCTTGTTCAGCATGCTTTGGTCAGATGGCGCCGCATCCAGAAATTCCTGATCAATGCCATTGGTAAAGCCGGACAGCTCAATCCCGGGAAAGTGCTTCTGGAAATACGGCACAAAGCCACCGGAAACAACGTTCACCCGGCTCGCCCTGCGCACCGCCCACTTCTCCATTTGGGAAAACACCGGCATAGCAAACGTGGTAATCGTGGCGGGCAAAACATCTTTTATGGTGTCTACGAAGATGTCGCGAATATCCAGATAAAATGGAATGTTTTTGCGCCAGGAGACCCAACCGCCGAGGACAGACATCATCAAGCGTGAAGAACTGGCGTACACCAGATCGTAGTCCTCTCCAGCTGTCATCTTCATTACCTGGCGTGCGTAACTCGCAAACGAGCGCGACTGATCCACCATGCCACTTTGATGACCAGGCAAAGCCACCCGCCGGATACGAATGTTACCCCACCGCTCGTCCTCAGGCGCGCTGGCGGCAAAGGACGCATAGCGGTTCGGCAAGGTGGTAATAACATCCACCTGACTCCCCTCCGGCAACTGCTTCGCCAGCTCCTTCACCAACGCACTGTTCTTGAACGAACCGGCTGAAAGATCCGGTTCAAAATAAAAACACAGGCAGAGAATTCTCAACATTGACTCCATTCAAGCTTGGTTAAAACACGGCTACCGTTAAAACTCACCGCAATACACTGGTTCGGCTCAGCAACCCCAAACCGGGGATGCCAGGTGGAATTTTCAACTTCAATACTTGCCGCTCCCTCAAAGCTCACCCTAGCCCGCTGGCTGCCGGGCAACTGCAGAGCCAGGGCACTCTGGCCGACCTTTTCAACCCTCACCGAGGGATGGCAATAGAAACGACATACCGCCACTTCAAACCGGCCCTCCAGGGTATCCTCGATTTCCAACCGATTTTCATTGAGCGCAATGGCACGACATACAGACACCGGACTGGCCAGGCGATGATAGCCGTCATGGCAGGCCCTGGACTCCAAACAGCCTCCGGAATCATCGACTTTAACCTTCCCCGGATACGCCCTTCGGGCCACGCGAAATCCACTCCATACCTCAGAGGAATCCGTTCCATTTACCTCGACGGTATTGTGGGCTGCCGTACTGCGCTGACGGAGCCGCTCTTGGCCGAGCCCGTACTCTGACGTGCCCGAGTTAACAAACAGCCTTTGCCCGAACAGACTCAACTCCAGACTTAAAGTATCGGCATGGGCATGCCCGGGAAGGTAATCCGGGCCCACAGGTGCGGCATCAAAAAACAGACAGGCCTCCCGATTGGCCATCCGGATATAACCGCTCTGAATGAGGTGCGTCAGCTCCCCGAAGACAGTGTCAGTTTCAAATCCCAAACGCCGGGCATAAGCCATTAAGGACTCACAACCGGGCGCGATGCCTTCGGCCGCATCGTTGAAGAAGGAGATCCCGCCATCCGGGTGCCGCACCGCATTCAGCCAGCCAATCATGGCCTGAATGCGGGCTGGCCAGTCGCTCAGAAACCGCCCCAGTTCGGTACGCAAACGTTCATCCTGAAGATCACCCGCAGGCTCAAGGCTGCGCAGCAGGTTCATCAGATCCAGCATGTCTTCCAATGCCAGAGCGTGGTACATCGTGCTGCGCTCAAAGTGACCGCCATCGGGTAAAATCTGCTCAGACACCTCGCGCTCAAGAATCCGGAACCCGGTTCTCAGCCACCGCTCGGCTTCAGGGCCGGTGAAAAAAGCGCCTGCAAACACCAACGCCTTGGCGTTCGCAAACAGATGATTGCCCAGCAGGTGAATTTCCAACCGCCGGGATAACCAACGGGCCTGTACCGCCAGGCTCTCTCTACATTCATCCGGTAACGAATGCCCCGCAAGCGCCCACTTCACCCAGTTCACGATGCGAAGTGACGTTGGGTAGGGTTCCCAACCACTGCCATCTGCAGGCGGGTTATCAAGCACCCAACGCTGCAGGAGGTGGCGGTGCCAATCGGCACGATCACCCGCACCCTTAGCATTCAAATCATCAAAGTAATGCTGGTTGTAACGCCAAAGCTTGCTCCGGACATCCCCGTCCCAGCCGATGTCCTCGAGTTCCCCTTCCTCCCCCAGGAAGCGGAAATGCGTTGGCCCCAGCATGCTGGGTTCCCGGTAAGCGGGCAGCTGCCATTCGCTTCCAACAGCACGAACCAAAGGGGCTGGATCCAGGCAGGGTTTGGGGTTGTATAACCGAACCCAAAGGCGGCCATAAAACTGAACCGGCCTCAGATAACGGAGCGTGTGCCAATACCTAAGGAACCTGTTCACCGGCAAAGCAACTGCTCCAGTGCCTCAACAATGCGCTCACTGGTTTTGCCATCCCACAGCGGCGGAATACCGCCCTGTTTCCAGTTTCCGGCAAATAACCGATCCAACGCAGGCCGCAGCGCCGCCGGGTTGGTTCCCACCAACTCATTGGTGCCCATTTCCACCGTTTCCGGTCGCTCCGTGTTGTCACGCAGAGTCACGCAGGGCACGCCCATTACGGTTGTCTCCTCGGTAATACCGCCGGAATCCGTAATTACTGCCTTGGCGTTTTTCACCAGGTAGTTGAACTGCAGGTAAGGCTGAGGGTCCACAAACACCAGGTTTTCCGGCAGATCGATGACATCCCGAAGGGTTTTAGCCGTACGTGGATGCACCGGAAACACCACGGGTAAACCCCGAGTACTCTCACCAATGGCCTGCAACATTTCAGCGAAAGCGCCAGAGGCATCGACATTGGCCGGGCGGTGCAAGGTGACGACAAAATACTGACCCGGCTCCAGCCGCGTTTCCTCCCAGAAATCCGGCGGGCTGAAACGCGGCATGTTCGCCAGCAAGGTATCAATCATGGTGTTGCCCACGAAGAAGATCCGGTCTTCCGCAACCCCGCCTTTTTTCAGGTTAGCTCCCGCCCACTCACTGGTGGTAAAGAACCAGTTGGTAATACTGTCGGTGACCATGCGGTTGACCTCCTCCGGCATGGTCCAGTCTCCGGAGCGAATACCGGCTTCCACGTGCGCCACAGGGATATTCAGCTTTTGCGCCGCAATGGCACAGGCCATGGTGGACGTCACATCGCCCACCACCAGGCAAAGCGCGCTGGGGCTTTCCATCAGCAGCTTTTCATAGCTCACCATGATGCCCGCGGCTTGCTCAGCCTGGGTGCCACCACCAATCTCCAGGTTTACCTCGGGCTTGGGAATACCAAGTTGCTCAAAGAACGCCCCGGACATCTGCGCATCATAATGCTGCCCGGTATGCACCAGGCGATAGCGCAAAGCATCACCTTCCGAAGCCCGGTCCTCCAAAGCTTTGATGATTGGAGCAATTTTCATGAAATTCGGGCGTGCGCCCGCAATGATGTCGATCAGCATAAGAAGACACATCCAGGTGAAATCAGAAAAGCGGGTGGCCGGGGCCCCGGCCACCGAAGAGAAAGATCAGTTGCGCAGTTGCTCAGCCACTTCCAGAGTCACCCGAGATACCTCAAAAATCTCATCCCGGGAAATCGGTGCTGCACCGCCCTGTTTGATTGCACTTATAAAGGCCGAGGCACAGGCGTTCTGACCTTTATCCTGCCGCCACAGCCGGCTGTCCTTGGCACCGGGCCAGCCAAACGCTTTCAGCTTACGGAAGTTATCCAGCTGCAACACCCGGCCAGCACAGAACACCTCCAGGCGCTCCTTCGGAAAGCCCTTGTCGCCGTTAGCCAGGTAATGCACGGTGCCGATAGAGCCATCCGCAAAGCTAAGCGTGATGGTCGCCTTGTCGTCCCGCACCTCGAGGGTCGGGTGCCGACCCAGGGCTACGCTGTGATGGCTTACAATAGGCGCACCCACCAAGTGGCGCAGGAGATCAATAAAGTGACAGCCCTCACCCACAATACGGCCACCGCCCACTTCCGGGTCCTGAGTCCAGTGGTCGGTGGGGATGTCACCGGCATTCACCGTCATCACCAGGTTCTTGGGCTCTGCAACGGTATCCAGCAGAGATTTCATGGTGATAACTTGAGGCGCAAATCGCCGGTTGAAACCAATCATCAGCAACTGGTCCGGGCGCTGGTCGGCTTCGGCTTTTATAGCCTTCAGTTCATCCTGGGTGAGGCACAAAGGCTTTTCACAGAACACATGCTTGCCAGCCTGCAAGGCATCAATCACCTGCCGGGCATGGGCATTGTGGCGGGTGGCAATGACCACGGTATTCACCGCCTCATCCGCCAACATGGCGGCGCCGTCTGTTGAGGCATTGCGGAATCCGTGTTTCTTGCCATAGTGCACGGAGCTGACACCACCGCCGCTTACCACCGTTTGCAAATCGGCTCCGGCTGCCTTGAAGGCTGGAATCAAAACCCGCCCCGCGTAATTCCCGGCACCAAGAAAACCAACCCCGGCTGCACCACTGGCAACGACAGGCGTTTCCCTGGCGGGCGCCAGCTCCACAACCCTTGGGCCAACACCTTCCGCTTCCGGATACTTCAGCAAGATGCCGAGAGAGGATTCACCGGATGACAGCAGATCATAGGCCGACACCGCGTCGACTAAATCAAACCGGTGGCTGATGAGCGGCTCCAGGTCCAGCTGACCAGAGGCCATCAGGTCCAACACCGCCTCAAAGTTGCGCTGCTCTGTCCAGCGCACAAAGCCCACAGGATAGTCCTGACCGCCTTCTTCATAGGCGGGATCATACCGCCCAGGCCCGTAGGAGCAGCTGACCTGAAAGCTCAGTTCCTTCTCGTAGAAATCCGCACGGGACAACTCCAGACCGGTCACACCCACCAGCACAATCCGGCCACGCTGGCGGCACATATTCGCAGCCTGGCTGACAGGCTCATTACTCTTGGTAGAGGCGGTAATGATTACCGCATCCACGCCCCGGCCACGGGAAAACGCGGTAGCAGCAGAAAGAACATCTTCGCCCGCACCGGGGTTTACCACCTCGGCACCGAAGCGTTTGGCCATTTCCAGCCGGGCTGGATCAAAATCAATACCCAACACACGGCAGCCCTGCGCCCGCAGCATCTGAACGGTCAGCAAACCGATCAACCCCAGGCCGGTAACCACAACACATTCGCCCAAGGTGGGATTCACCAACCGGATGCCCTGCAAACCAATGGCCCCAAGCACAGTAAAACTGGCATGCTCATCAGACACCGAGTCCGGAATACGCGCACACAAGTTTTTAGGCACATTCACCACCTGAGCGTGGTTGCCATTGCTAACTACCCGATCGCCCACCGCAAAACCATCAACGCCAGCCCCCACTTCCGCCACTCTCCCCACATTGCAGTAGCCAAGTGCCAGTGGCTGATCCAGTTTGCTCTGCACCGCGTCAAGCGTTGTGGCCAGGCCGTCAGTGCGAACCTTGTCCAACACCATGCGCACCTTGTCCGGTTGCTGTCGCGCCTTGTTGATCCAGTTAGCCTTGCCGAAATCTACCAGCATCCGCTCGGTTCCGGCACTAACTAAGGTTTGTTGACTCGAAATTAACAAATAGCCAGGTTTGCTTTTTGGGGAAGGCACATCTGTCAATGTGGTGTCGCCATTGGCAAGGTTTTGTAAAATTTGTCTCATAATCAGTCACGATCTTTAAGTTTTTTCGCCGGAATGCCACCGACAATTGTATAAGGTTCAATATCTTTATTAACGACGCTTCCGGCAGCTACAACAGCCCCTTCGCCAATCGTTACTCCCGGCAAAATAACGCAGTTAGCTCCAATCCACACATCACGACCGATCGTAACCTTTGCCTTATCATGTCCGGAACCGAAAATCCTACCCCTATTTTTAGGGATTTTATGGTTCGCGGAAATAATTTGAGCACGATAGCCTATCAATGACCTTGCTCCAATTTCCACTCCGCCGGACGATGTTATTAATACCCCTAGGGCTATATCTACATCATCCTCTAAAACTAGCTTCCGGCCCGGTGCAATCCAAATGCCAGGATAAAAAACAACTCGCCTACCTACTATTGATCCGTTAAGTCTTAAAAAAAAGGCCTTTACCTTATTCAGGAACTTATACCGAGGCAAACAAAATAAAAAAAATTGCAAAGCCTCATAGGAAACAACCAAAAAACTGCGCATATTTATCATTTTAGCAAACCAAATATCATCTCAAATTTTTCATTGATTGTCGGCAGCCTAGACAACTGTACTTTTCCCTCTTCTACCAGATTCTGCTGTGAACTCTTATCATCAATTAACAATTTAATACCCTCAGCCGCACCTTCAGCATCATGGGGCTCGATATACACTGCAGAACCTTTGCAAATATTTCTAGAAAAATCCCTGTCACTGCATATTAAGGGAATACCCGCCTTCCATGCTTCCATGTAGTTATTACTAAAACTTTCGAGGTCGCTCACATTCATTAAGAAATCCGCAGAGGCATAAATTTCATTTATTTTTTCCGGATGAATGGAACCGACAAAACGGAATTTATCACGATTAAATTTTAAATCAACTCCCATCAACTCCAAGCAATCATCAAACGCTTCTTCCGAAACCGATAAAATAAAGCAATAATCTACTACCCCAATTTTTTCCAAAGAATTACTTATACTGGGAAGTCGCCATAAATTTTTATGCGGATCAGTCCCTCCAAGAAGCAGAATACGATTCTCTTCACCTTTATTTTCATAACCCACATCACTTACGAAACTTGAAGGGGAAGGAGGAATAGTTGTCAACCTGGAGAAGGCTAAATCTAAGAACTTGTGAAGTCTATAACGCATCACCTCAGTTTCTACGATGACCGTATCGGCTTTTTTTATGCGATTGCGTCTAAAATCATTAACTAACTTCTTTTTAAATTTTTTAAAGAAGGGCAAATAGTCCCAATATGAGCTATCTGGATAACAAATTATAGGGTAAGCAACAGAAACGACTTTACGAACATTTTTAAGATCACCAAGACCTGACCCGAAAAAGGTATATGCTATATCGATATTGTTCGTGCGCAAAAATTTATCCAACGTAAAGACCTCAAACATTTTTCTTTTTATGTAGGAGTCTGGATAAGTTAAAACACCGTCACAAACAAACTCATAGTATTTATCATCAGAGAGAGGGCCTTTTTCCGGTCGTAGCACATAAACAGACTCTAAATTTTTTTTTACTTCTTTAGACTCAAGATATTTAAGGAAGTTAATGGCTAACTGAAGCCCACCTCCCGTTTTAATAGAACCAACATCAAGCAACAAATTCATTTAACACCCATTAATTAACTATTTTGACTTTTTTGCGAGGCGACAACTTACATAAAGCATAATAGAAAACGGCAGAATACAGATAGGATTTCAGAAAGAAGCCAAAGTCGGATCTTTGCCCAGCAATAAAAAAGATTGCTAACAGGACCGCATTACCGAACATTAAATTATTAGGGGAATTTTGGCCTCGAACTGTAACTCTGCAGACGATATAAAATATAACGAGGTATAAAATGTAGCCAAAGTATGAAAAACTCCAATAGAAGTCGGCCAGCATCATAAAGTCATACCCCATATTAACGTTCGTATTAAATAAATCGTTAAATAGATATGACGACCTCAAATAAAACTCATCGCTACCTAACAAATAAAAAACAAAGCTAGGAACGAAAACGCCCCAAATATAATTCAAAAATGGCTCACCAAAAAGGTAACCGGTATCCTCAGCAACAATTTGTTTCACTTCGGCTAAAATGTGCCCAATACCCAGCCCTCCAAACGTTCCTTGCAAGAGCATAAAACCAATATATTCAAATTTATCCGTTCCTAGCGCTCTAAAAACATAAGCTCCGAGCAAGGAAGACAACATTAAAACAATGAAAATATTTTTCTTTGTTATAAACTTTAAGCCAACTCTTCCGATAGCACCATATCTATAAATGACAAATACAAAAAGAATAGCATAATAAAAAAGCATCCTTCTATCTCCCAATGAAATTGACTTCAAAATAACAGAAGTTAAAAGGACGCCCAACACAAAATTGCTGAGCCGCTTTTTATCATACGAAACCATGTAAAATAAAGTTAGGGGCAAAGAAAGTACAGAAATTCTAGAAAGAGCATCTGCTAAGCTCCTATCAAATTGTCCTACCCCCCTGTCATAATTAGAAAACCCCCAATTAACCGAAATTAGATTTATTATTGCATAAGAAATTAATACGGCAGATAATAAGTAATAAAACCGTCCATATTTAAATCTCACTACAAATTCCTGTGAATGTCCGTACGGCTTGCACCTATAATTAGAAATGTAAATAAAAGAGCAAACCAAAAAAACTATAGAGCTTTCTATAACCGAGTTCCATTCGAACCCTGTTTTGCCAAACAAACCTCCGAAATAAATTAATCCATTACTTTCACTATACAACTCGACAATATAAGATCCAAAAAAATTACAGAACAATGCAATTATCAATAATAGGCTGGCCTTCACCTAAACCTCCTGTGCATACCAACCGTGGTTGTCAGAACATATGCACATATCATCGAACCAGCAACCTCAACAGCTTTGGCCTCTACCCCGTGAGACAACATCAAATATGAAATCGAAAGGTATAATGTTGAGAAAATAAAAACCAAATAAATTGCATTATTATATTTCTTTTTAGCTATACAAATATTTACTTTAACCTGGTAAAAAACTGAAGTTAAACCAGCAACTACAAAATATTTTATCGACTCAGATAGCATCCCACTATATCCTTTGTACAAACCTTCGATCTCAACAGACAACAAAAAAACTGTGCCTGCTAATAAAGCCGCCCCAATGTAAGAGCCATAACCATACAGCCAATAGAATGCTGCATTTCTCTCGGCTAAAAACTTCATAGATAAGGTGGACACCATCGACGGCAATATAACCACAACCGTTAACCATTGATAGCCGAGATTAAATATGGCCATTTCCAGGCCTCGATGATCAAAGTGATTTAACAATGAAATTGCCGCAAAATGGATGGGGGCACCCAGCGATGTTATTATTATTAACTTAACTAATACCGCACCATCTGCCTGCTTTAAGTTCCCATCGACCTTCCTTGAATTAAAGTCAGCACGTTTCGATATAAACCAGAAAACTATCGGAAACAAAGAAATCGTTATAAATGGGAATATAATATAAAGAATGAAGGTGTAATCTAATTTTTTTCCACTTTCTAATGCAAATAACACCAAGATGAACACTAAAAAAACGAGCGTAGATACTATAGAGGCGAAGTTGCTAACCCATGCAACGCCACGGCCAATTAAGATAGAATTTAGCCCACCACAAAAAACCAAAATGTAACAAATGAAGCCAGAAACAAGTGAATATTTTAAGCTTCCATCAATAAAAAAATAATATGAAAAACAACTAATCAAGAATGCAAATACGGCTAAGAAAACCGAGAGCCAAAAAACTTCTTTAACTCTCGCACCGTTAACCGAAACGAAATGATTGAGAGACGCTATAAGAGGTGTGGCTAAAAGCGCTGATGTTAAATAAACACCTGAGACCACGGAAAAATCAACAGGCTCTAAATATATAGATGAAAAATAGTTCGACAGGAAAACCGAAAGCCGTGCCAACAATAAAGGGATAATACCAAAGGCTAAATACTTTAAAACACTTCCTAACGACATTGACTTAGTCCAAATCCTTTAGAATCCTCTACAAACCTGCATTCGATTCATACTCCCTATATTATTGTCCCTTTTTATTAATAAAGTGCTCCGTTGCTCTCAAGGCTTTTCGACTTCGTATCTGTAATTGTAGTAACCGTAGGTCGAGGATTTTTTGACAACGGCATTAAAAACAACACCCTTTACATCAATGCCATTTTGCTCAAACCGACGTTTGGTAACCTCTATCTCTTTCAGCGGATTCACCCCAAACCGGGTAACCAGCATTGTGGTACCTGCATGCTTCCCCACCACTGCGGCATCCGTCACGGCTAGGATAGGCGGCGTGTCTACAATTACGAGGTCATATTGTGGGGAAATTGCGGCCAGAAACTCATCGAATCGTCGGCTCATCAACAATTCAGATGGGTTTGGAGGAATTGTTCCGCGGGAGATGAAATCCAAGTTCTTCAGATCCGAATGCAGAACAACCTCATCCATGGTTGCCTTGCCGGCAAGAAAGTCAGACAGTCCTTGCTCCTTCCGCACTCTGAAAAAGTCATGGGAGAAGCCCCGGCGCATATCGCCATCAACCAGCAGCACTCGCTGATCCGCAATGGCGGTTACCGCGGCGAGATTGGCGGACACGAAGCTTTTACCCACCTCAGGGCTCGGGCCGGAGATCATGAGAACGTTGTTTTTGGCGTTCATCATGCCGAAGTAAAGACTGGTTCGGAGGCTTCGCAAGGATTCAACAGCCAGGTCAGCCGGATTGACGACAGCAAGCAGGCCAGGGGCTCTATCACGATGTCGGCCCCGGACCTTATTCATTGTCTTGGCCAGTTGAGACTGATTTTCAGACAGCGGAATGCTCGCATAGACCGGCAAGCCAATTTTCTCAATGTCTTCCGGATTTTCCACGCCGCGGTTCAAGGCTGATCTGAGCATGACTATACCTACGCCGACCATTCCCCCCAACACCACCGCTACCATTGCGATCATCGAGCGCTTTGGTTTTACCGGCTCAGCATTGTTGACTGCCGACTCATCCACGAGTCTTACATTGCCAATGGTACCAGCCCGGGCGATGTCCAGCTGCTGAATGTTCGATAGCATTTGCAGATATATTTTGTTGCCTACCTCTACATCCCGGCGCAGCCGGACCAGTCTCTGCTGGGTCTCAGGAAGGCCGCTGAGCCTCTGATTCAGTTCAGCCCGGCGCTGCTTGAGCTCGGCCATCTGGGAGGCCCAAGCCTTGTAACGGGGATGTGTGGGTTGGAAGCGTTGGTCAATTTCGGCGCGCTGGAACTCGAGCTCGGAGATGCGGGTTTCGAACGCCACGATTTGCTCTAAGAGTGCAGTTCCCTCGGCGGTAATATCGATGGTTTCTTCTTCCACCTGGTATTGGTTCAGCTTTTGCTCAGCAGCTTCCAGTTCCTTCCTTACTTCAGGTAGGGAATTGCGGAGAAATTCGAGGGATTTGGCCGCCTCGGCACTGGCACGTTCTACGTTTTGACGGACGTAGTTTTGGCTTACCTCTGCCAACACGTGTTCGGCCACAGCAGGGTTGGTGTTTTCGTACGCCAACTCGATAACACCGGACCCTCTGCCCTTCTCGGAGGCAGAAACCTCTTTTTGTAGATCCATGGTAGCCGCATACTGACTTCGCTTGGACACATTGAAACGGGTGCCGGGGTGGGCCACAAGTTCCGTGACCATCAACCCAAAGCCGTTGACCTCTGCTGGAGTGTTTGTTTGGCCTTCCAACACCAATTCTTCATCTCCGTTATACAGACGCCAGTTATTCTTATCACCAGCCTCCAATAGGAAAGTGCCATGCTCACCCGGGACCTCCATGCGGGTAATCGTGAGTTTTTCTCCACCCCAGGCGTAGCCTTCACCCCACATAGGCTCGGCTAACTCGCCTTCACCACCGTTGTATCGCCGCGCAATGGTGGCGCCAATCAGCGGGAAATAATCAGGCCTTACGGTAATTTCTAGGTTCAGGTTTTCTACCACGCCGCCCAGTACACGACGACTTTTGATCAGCTGAATCTCTGTTTCAGCGTTGGAGGGTGTTTCCAGCAACCCTCCAAGTTCTTCCATGCCCGGGAGGCCACCCTGTTTTTCTTCTACCTGGATAAGCGCGTTGGCCCGGTACACCGACGGCTGAACCAAGGCGTAGAACACGCCGATGGCGGTGAACACCAACGTTACGGCGGCAATCAGCCATTTGCCATCCCAGAGAGGGCCAAGCAGGCCGAGCAGGTCGATTTCGTCATCCTGCGGGGCGTTCGTCTGATAGCTCAGGTTGGTTGCGGTGGTGTCGGTCATGTAGTTCAGTTACCCAGGTGTTTGAGCCAACTTTCGATGGCTTGGTCTATCAGTTTGAAGGCGTGTTCGAAGGCCGGGCGCTGTTGGCGGTAGGGGTCTGGCACCGGCTGGTCATTTTGCCATTTGCCCAGCAGGAAGGCGCGGCCGCGGATTTGCGGGGCGATTTCGTGTAGGCGCTTGAGATGGCTCTCTTCCATGACCAGGATCAGGTCTGCATCCACCAGCATTTCTTGGGTGACTTGCTGAGCCCGATGGGCGATGGCATCTATGCCCTGCTCTTTCAGCAATTCAAGAGCGGTGTCGTCTGCCGCTTCATCTACCAGTGCGCCTATGCCAGCAGAGTATACCTCTTTGCCGCCATTTTCAGGCAGCCGCGCCCGCAGCAGGTATTCTGCCATGGGGCTGCGGCAGATGTTGCCTATACATACAATGAGAATGTTGTTGAACATCGAATCAGTTGCTGTTAGTTATTTCGTTTTCAGACAAGGTTACGAAATAGACTGCTTGCGCTGTTGGTAGTATCTGTGCGATCAGGCGATTCCATCGGGCGACAGGCGCAGCCGTTACGTAAACAATATCCCGCGGCTGCAACTGAAACTGGTCCGCGAGGACGAGTGCCGTGGCGTTGCGGGCATAAAGCTGAAACACCTCGGCAACCTTGCCGCTTTCTTCCGGCGCTTTGCGGATCACGAACACTCCGTTGGCGTTGGCAATGGCCTGGTTGAAGCCCCCGGAATCAGCCAGCGCCTCGGCAAGCGTGATGTCGGAACGGCCAATGTTCAGGCTCGTGGGCTTGTTGACCTCACCCAGGACAAAGACCTTGGCCGCATCGTTGCTGGCTATGTGAATAATGTCATTGGGGCGCAGCAACACGTTCTCACGGGTGTCGCCCTGGCGGTATAGCTCCCGGAGCGAGTAGCGAGTGGTTTCGCCGTTTCGCGTCAGGGTGACACTGGTCCAGTCGGCGATTTCGGTCAGCCCGCCGGCATTACTGACGGCTTCCAGGAGCGTGAGCGGCACATTGGTGATGGGCTGGGTACCCGGCTTTTTCACTTCGCCGGTCAGATAGACCCGCTTGGAGCGGAAGGAGGCCACTGTGACGTCCACCTGCGGTGATTCGATGTACTCCGCCAGTTTTTCTCTCAGAATGGCCCGGATTTCCGTGACCCTGAGCCCGGCGACCTCAACCTCACCGACATACGGATAAAAAATGGTGCCGTCGCTGTGCACCCAGTTACCTGCCTCGGAAGGACTGCGGTCGGAGCCGGCCGGGATGGTCAGCTCGGGGTGATCCCAAACGGTTATGTTAAGAATATCGCCACGATTGACTTCGTAATCGTAGCCTCGGATCTCGAGTTCGAGCTCTTCATTCAGTTGCGGTTTCGGTTCAGGTTGAGATCGGTATTCCGCAATCAGGCTGGGGGTGATGGCATAGATATTAACCTGCTCTTCGATGTCAAAGTCTTCGGCATCGGCTTCAAGGGGAATGTAAGAGCCAGGTATAACCGAGCAGCCACTCAATGAGGCAATCAAAACTAATAAAAGGGTAAATTTCATCCGGTGTAAGTATCCGTTATCAAATCATTTCGAACATGCACCTGTACTGAACCGAAACGGCCACCAAGGTGCATCAGAATTCGTACTGCCAACGGCCACCAACCGACCACCTTTCAAGCCGGCGATTGACAATCTGTATCTCTGTATCCGCGATTTGCGCCTGGAGTTTGAGGTGCCCGCCGAAAACGTCGCCACCATACCCCACTGATAAAAAGCCTACCACCTGACTTTCTGTTGGAACAAAATACTGAACGTCCGGATCTGTAACCGTTACACGGCTGCTGCCATCAACGTTCAGATCTGCGTATGTCAGTGTCACACTTATCTGGTCACCACCGCCCATGAAGTGGTAGCCACCCAGACTAACGCCCTCTGCATCGCCGTCAACACTGGCACCCATTGACCGGCCATAATAGCGGAAACCACTCTTATAAATCCCGTGTTCGTAAGTCACGTTCGGGATGGCATCACTAACGAAGTCGTCTGCAATTGTATTCACATACTCCAGAAACCACTGTTGCTCGCCGCGACCGATACCGCTTGTCCAATCGAGGCCAAACAGCCATGACTTCCTGGCCGGGAACGCGCCTGCCTCATCCTCCCCCATCATTTGAGCGTATACGCCCATCGTCCGCTCACCCGTGACGAATCCGTATCGAGCGTCGACGCTGGCGAGCTGATTTCCCGGCTCGGAGACTTCGCCCTTCTCCCGATTATCGTTACCAATCAGCGCATCCCAGACCGTCGAGGCGCTCACCGAACGGCCCTCGCCTCCAAGCATCAGGATGCGTGACAGGCCAATATCGAAACTATTAAATGGCCGGGTTTCCAGACGCATCCCCACAGTCACCGGGCTGGATACGAATCTTTCTTCTTCCATTTCCCCGACAAACATTGTAAATCGCCAAGGGCCAATCCACTTGAGCCAGTCAACGTCGGGAGCAATGGCCTGATTGCGGTTTAGCCAAACCTGAGGCAACGGCCGTGCGTTATTGGAGAGGATCAAACTGTTTTGCCAACCAGGCCCCCACCAGCGATCAATGGCGCCGATACCAAACATCCAGTTGCCAAGGGTGCCTGCCAGGTAGGAGTCATCAAAGCGAAGCTGTTCGTTGTCGTCGGGATTCGCCGCGACTGATGCCTTTATTCGGGCAGACCACCGGGACTGATCCCATTCCACGCCCGCTTTCAGTTCAGCAGGATCCTGAACCTTGTCCTCGAAACCGCCGATCAACGAAGGTTCGGATGTTCCACCAACTTCAATAATCCCTCGAACCTCATTATTGGATGGGGGAACCTGTCCCTGCTCGATATCCGCCTTCATGAACGGCCAGGTAGATGTGGCTGCTTTCAGGTCACCACTGTCCGCCTTCTGCTGAAGCTTAAAGCGGGCATGGGCATCTCCCGGTTCAACCCAGGGCGAGGCCGAAACCTGCGAGGCAGAAAAAACGGAAAACAGGCACGCTACCGCCCCACCGACCAGGGCCCAGTGTTTTGAGGTCATAGGATTATTTTCTTTGAAGACGGGAAAATATAAGGCGGGGAAAACAAACTCCCGACTGCGTCCCTTTCAGTTCATGGATATTGTGTTTCTGAGGGGCGGGAATTTTACGGGTTCTTATATGTGACGCAAGCAACAACATGCCGGGCACACGCAGTTTCAAGGAGTTAGAGGAGAAAAGTTTTGTAAAAGATTCGAAGATGCAAGTAAATCGGTCACATTTACAGCAACTTATCGTTTTATCGCAGAAACAGGGACCTTCACTTCCTGCCGCTGCTGCATGAAGTTGATAAGAACGATGGCTCTCACTTCACCGTCGTAGGACTGGAAGATGGCATTGATGCCTTCAAAAGGTCCTTCACTCAACTGCACGGACTGGCCGGGCCTGATTCCTCCCTGCTCTGCCACGGATTCCAGGCCTTGTTTAATATGTTCGATAACGTCCGCACCAATGGCTGCCGGCTTACCACCGAACCCAACCACCCGGAGCACGCCTCGGGTTGACCGCAGTTTCGCCCACATAGAGTCAGTCTGTTCAAGATTGACGAACAGATACCCCGGGAAAAGTGGCTCCAACACCTGAGTTCGCTTACCGCCCTTGATTTTCTCTACGAGAACCTTGGGGAAAAAACAGGAAACTTCCTGATTTTGCAGGTGCGTCAGGGCGCGATCACCCTGCGCCGGTTTGTACTGAAGTGCATACCAGGTCATGCGTACCACTCACCTGCCGCGACGAAGTGAGGGTTAAGGATATCTTCCTTACCATATTTAAGCGGTTTGCCTTCGAGAGTTTCGACTTTACCGCCAGCTGCCGCCAGCACAGCATGGGCTGCTGCGGTATCCCACTCGCTTGTAGGGCCAAGCCGCGGGTAGATATCCGCGTGCCCTTCGGCAATGCGGCAGAACTTGAGCGAACTGCCGGCTTGCACCAGTTCGTGTTCACCAAGCTTATCGATGAAAGTTCTGGTCTCTTCGTTGAGGTGGTTTTTGCTGGCCACCACGCGCTTTACGGCTTTCGGTTCCGCTACCCGGATACGGTGAACTTTGCCTGTGCGATCGCGCATGTGAGCACCCTCACCCACTACGCCCCAATACGCCTCTTTCAGAGCAGGTGCTATCACCACACCCATTACCGGATCGCCATCTTCGATCATAGCAATGTTGACGGTGAACTCACCGGTGCGCTGGGTAAAATCCTTGGTGCCATCCACAGGGTCCACCAGCCAGAAACGACGCCAGTGTTTACGCTCTTCCCACGGAATATCCTTACCCTCTTCGGAGAGGATGGGGATGTCCTGGCTGATGCTCCGCAGGCCGTGCGTGATAATGTCATGGGCGGCGGTGTCTGCAGCAGTGATTGGCGAATCGTCTGCCTTGTAGCTCACTTTGAAGTCTGACTGGTAGATGTGAAGAACCTTTTCACTGGCCTCATCAGCCACTTTGATGACATCCGGAAGGATGGAGCTGTAATGCATCTGATTCGCTTCCTGCTTCAGGTCAATTTGTTATGAACTATGATACGTCATAGTAACATCTCCGAAACAAAGAATCTGAAGGACGCTTTTATGAAACTTCGCTTCCTCGGCGGCACCGGCACAGTCACTGGCTCCCGTTATCTACTCTCGGATGACAAACACCGAATGCTGGTGGACTGCGGCATGTACCAGGGTGTGAAAACCCTGCGCCGGCGGAACTGGGCAAAATTTCCCGTAGACCCTCATACCATAAACGCGGTGGTTCTGACGCACGGCCATATCGACCACTCCGGGTACCTGCCCGCACTTGTCAAAAACGGCTTCAAAGGCAAGATTTACTGTACCAAGGCAACGCATGAACTGTGTAAAGTTCTGCTGCCCGATGCTGGCTTTCTGCAGGAGGAAGATGCGAAATACGCATACCGGAAAAAATTCTCAAAGCATGACAAACCGGAGCCGCTGTTCACCGAGAAAGACGCCTGGGAGGCGCTCAAGCATTTCGAGTCTTTGCATTACCACGAGATTTTTGAGCCGGTTAAGGGCATGGAAGTGACCTTCACGCCGGCCGGCCACATTTTGGGCTCTTCCTGCGTGCATGTTCACCACAAGGATACCGACCGGACCGTGGTATTCAGCGGTGACGTGGGGCGGCAAAACGACATCATTATGCGGCCGCCAGAGCCTCTCCAGAAAGCCGATGTACTGGTGTGTGAGTCCACCTATGGTGACCGGGCGCACGGCGACTCTGACCCCGAAACAGAGCTGGCCGAGATCATTACCCGCACCGCTGGACGTGGCGGCATCGTGCTGATTCCATCCTTTGCGGTTGGCCGCGCCCAGATGCTTCTTTATGTCGTTCACAAGCTCATTAAAGAAGGACGCATCCCGAAACTCCCGGTCTTCCTGAACAGCCCGATGGCCATCAAAGCCACGGAGATTTTCTGCAAGCACCACAAGGAGCACAAGCTCAGCGCGGCACAATGCGAGCTTATTGATAACAGCACCAAGTTTGTTCGCAAGGTGGAAGAGTCTATTGAGCTGGATGCCGTTCGCTACCCCTGCGTCATCATTTCAGCCAGCGGAATGGCCAGTGGCGGGCGGGTGCTGCATCACTTGAAAACGCTATTGCCCAACGAACGCAACAGCATTGTGTTTGCGGGGTTCCAGGCACCAGGTACCAGGGGCGATGCACTGGTTAATGGCGTCGAGTCAGTGAAGATTCATGGGGAATACTGGCCGGTAAGAGCCGATGTATTCAGCCTGGATTCTCTGTCTGCTCACGGGGATTACAACGAGATCCTCGCCTGGCTCGAGCAAGGATCACTCAAACCCGAGAAGGTGTACGTCACTCACGGGGAGATGGTCGCCAGTGACGTGATGCGCAAGCGGATTAGTGAGAAGTTTGGCTGGGATGCTGAGGTGCCGGAGTTGTTTGAGGAGGTAGAGATTTAGCCACTCATTTAAAGGCTGCATCCCGGTGGGACGTAATCCGTCTTCTAGCTCGATGTAACAGCTGCGCTGTTAATCATGCAATTCCATGAACCCGTCGCGGCTCGCTCAAAACGGATACCCAGATCTGACAATTCTGGATGCGCCTTGCCACCCATGGTCACCTGAACGTGGCCGGATCCGCGAGGATTGGCGACTCCGATATTCATTGCGATATTACCGGTGGTCCAGTTCGAAGGGGAGTAGCCGAGCCCTGAATTGGAAACCGGCCCGCGATCCAGCAACTTCCCTAAATCCGCTCAACTTGAAAGCCGCGTTCAGTGACTAAAAACCAGTTAGAACTGCAGGCGGCGGGACCATACCGGCGATGTCACTGACCCCTGCTGACTTTTGAATTCATCAAGATAAATTTCAAGGGCTCTTGCGTTCTCAGACTCACCGGAAAGGCGGTAAGCACCAATAAGGCTTTCAATCAACAATGTCGGGCCTTGCCCTTTATTCTCCCGGAAAACAAAACGATCAATTCCCTCATTGAGTATTTTAATTGCCTCAGCATACTGCCCTGTCGACATGAAGGCTTCAGAAAGGGTTATTCGCCCTCGGATACAATTCGGCACACTACCCAGAATCTCTTGAAGAATATCTATCGCCGCAGGTTTATCATATGACCAGGTAAGCCGTGCTCGGTCGGTTTGCTGCGAGCAATTATCCCTTTGCAGCCAGGAGTTTTGATCAATTCGATCCACAATCTGCTGTGTCAGATCCTTTCCAAAAGGAGTGTCTGCCAGCTTCAGAGCTGTATTCACTTCGGCCCCAACGATTTGGTTTCGAATCTCAACGTTCAACGGCGAAAAGTATTTTAAAGCAAGCAAGTCATAGTAGTGTTCAGATTGTACGTTAAAATCACTCCCGGCTTGTGCTTGTAAGTCGTTGATCGTTTTTCGGCTCAATACATCAGCATTAAATGACATGAAAACCACTAGAAAAACGATAAATAAGAAGGTACGCACCCCAAAAACCGCTACCCGGCGTTTGTCCGAGAAACCAGAAAATGATTGTAATTGAGTCAAAATTGAACTGGCCATAACACAGCCCAAAAACGCATTGATGAGCGGATGGTACATAACAAAATTTACAAGGCTGTGGGCACCGACCAGACTCACTAGAGCTACGACAAGACAGGAAGTTGCTGCCACGCTCGGATCTTCCGATCGGACATAGGCCCGGACACAAAGAATAAACAGCACGACCGGGGTTATAAACCAGCCCAAGAAACCAACGATACCAAGCTCTGCAAGCAACTGAAGATAATCGTTATGGGCAAAATAGCCAGCTGATGATGTTTCCGAAAATGCACGAAACTCTGGATAACGCAACGCGAAGGTTCCTAATCCCGTTCCCCAAATTGGGTGTTCCAGAAACATAAGCCATGCGCTGTGCCACATATCAAATCGATCTGACATCGAGTCGGGCCGATCACTTAATGACAACCCACTAACGCCAGCTCCATCTGGAAGCAGCAACGAGCCTACAAAGAACGATAGAACGAGAATAAAACCGGAAGCTACAAACGCGCCAAGCCACTGAATTTTTTTGCAGTGACATAAAGACAGATAAATGCACACTGCACCTGCCAGCGCTAATGCAGCACCCCGAGAGAGACTTAGAAACAAAGCCAACCCCAGCACAAATTGAATAAGATAAAGTATCTTTCTAGGAAACTGCTGGATCAAAAAGAGCGTTGACAGGATGCCAAGAGCACAAAAGTCTGCTGCAAGATTTGGATCATCAAGTAAACCGGCAGGCCTCCGTACGTCTTGATATGCCAGAAAAATCATTGACAGAGAGTTGATGACAATTACCGCAACGAACCCAGAAATCAAATCCAAGAGATGGATTTTACGGTAAGCCAATACCATCAAGACGGTGAGAGGCAGGAAGATAAAGCCGGCACTCATCCAGATAGAGAGCCATGGCCAGTAGCTGTAACTCAGAGATGACAAGAGAAGAAACAAAGGCCCAACTGCGAGCACGCAAACGAGCTTGGGGTACTTCTTAAAAAACGCCAGCCAAGTTTCCGGAGCAACAGCAAGAGAGATAATGAATACGGCAAGCACTAATGCGGGAAAAATTTGATCTTTGGGAAGGGTATTAAATTGAAGAAGGCAAAAAAAGACGAGGCCAAAAAAAACGGAGAAGAAAGAGAGGGGATATCCCTCTCTCTCTTTCAGTTCTGACTTAGCAATCAAAACCAATTTCTCTTAGTTAGGTGATCCATTCTCACAGCTTGCAGGAATGTAACCAGTCGCTTCTTCAAGATCAGTTACGCAAGTCCAGTTGCCTTGATCATCGCGACTAATCTCAATCTTCTTGGTGCTGATGATTGCACTTGCATCCTGTCCAAAGGTAGCAACAATGTAGCCCGCGCCAGCTTCACCAGAGTCAAACGACACTGCAGGAACGCTGCCATTCATAAGGTTAGACGACGTCAAACCGATCTCGTCTGAGGAAGTAGGGAATTGGCCGCGGGAAAGACTCTCTTCTACCGCGGTCTTACCTGCAGAAATCTCACCCAGGACGCGAGTGACCTGAGAGCGAGCGACGTAATCCTGATATTGCGGGATGGCAATTGCAGCAAGGATACCGATGATCGCAACAACGATCATCAATTCGATCAGGGTGAAGCCTTTCTGAGCGTGATTAATTTGCATGTTCTTCATTATCGACCTCTATATTTGTCGTTGATCAACTCTATATGGCCCCGGGCCCGGTGGAGTCGCACCCCATGACCGGTATTTCGAGCCTGCCATTGCCTATGCATTGGATGTGCCAACGTCGAAAAAACATGTTTTTTTACTATAAACTGTTTTATTATCAAATAGATAGAATCTTCCTAAAACGCGCCATATGACACCCTGACCCCATATATACTGCCCGCTGACGTCACTGAGTGACCAAATTTGTCACCAATGAAAACCATGACACTGCGCCGCTTAAATAATATGAGTAATGAAATTAACCTCCGCGCCAGCAAGACTTCTGCTGCGCGTGTCTTTCCAAACGCCTGTCAGCCATCTAAACTCAGTGCCATTGACAAAATATCATTTTCAGTAACTTAGGCTGCGCTTCTTTACTAATTTATGTCTACAAATAAAAGCAATATCACGCTCACAGGCCTTGCGAGGCGCTTTGTGGATGACGGACTCCTTGATGAGGCAACTGCTAAAGATGCTTTTTTGCAGGCGTCTCAGAACCGGATTCCTCTAATCACCTACCTCACGCAAAACAAGCTGGCAGACAGCTCCAGGCTGGCGTTTTCAGCAGCCATGGAGTTTGGAGTTTCCGTTCTGGATCTTTCTGCGTTTCTGCCAGAGATGATGCCGGAGCAGTCTGTGGACGAAAAGCTCGTCCGGAAACACAATGCACTTCCGCTCTATAAGAGGGGCAACCGCCTGTTTATTGCGGTTTCTGACCCGACCAACATTCAGGCTCTTGATGAAATCAAGTTCAACACTGGCCTGAGCACCGATGCAGTGCTGGTGGATGACGCCAAGCTAAGAGAAGCCATCGACAAGTATCTGGAATCCCAGGATACCACCATGGGGGACCTTGATGATGCCGACCTCGAGGGCGTTGAAACAGAAGGCGGCGAACAGGAAGATGACGGTGCAGTCTCTGCGAGCGAGGTAGATGACGCTCCAATCGTAAAATATGTGAACAAAATGCTGCTCGACGCCATCCGCGGAGGTGCCTCGGATGTTCACTTTGAGCCGTACGAAAAAATTTATCGCGTTCGCTATCGAACAGACGGGATACTGAAAGAGGTTTCCCGCCCCTCTATCAAACTGGCCCCCAAGATTTCGGCCCGGGTAAAGATCATGGCCCAACTGGACATCTCCGAACGGCGAGTCCCGCAGGACGGTCGCATAAAGATGAAGCTGTCCAAAACCAAGGCTATTGATTTCCGGGTTAATACCCTGCCAACACTTTGGGGCGAAAAGATCGTTCTTCGGATCCTGGATCCGAGTCAGGCCAAGCTGGGTATCGATGTTCTTGGTTACGAAGAAGACCAGAAGAAACTGTATATGGATGCCCTGGAGCAGCCGCAGGGCATGATTCTTGTGACCGGCCCCACCGGCTCTGGTAAGACCGTCTCCCTATATACCGGTTTGAATATTCTCAACACCCCGGGCATTAACATATCAACGGCAGAAGACCCGGCAGAAATCAACCTCGAAGGTATCAACCAGGTTAACGTGAATACACGCGTGGGCCTTGGCTTCGCCGAAGCGCTTCGCGCCTTCCTGCGCCAGGACCCGGACGTCATCATGGTAGGTGAGATCCGGGATCTTGAAACTGCGAACATTGCCATCAAGGCCGCGCAAACAGGCCACCTGGTGCTTTCTACCCTGCACACCAACAGCGCGGCGGAAACCCTGACGCGAATGATGAACATGGGTGTACCCTCCTTCAACATTGCAACCTCGGTGAGTTTGATCATCGCCCAGCGACTTGGCCGGAGATTATGCAGTGCGTGCAAGCAACCCGCAGAAATCCCGAAAGACGTGCTTTTGGAGGAAGGGTTCACACAGGAACAAATTGATACAGGGTTCACGTTGTTCCGCCCTAAGGGCTGTGATAAATGCAATGGAGGATATAAAGGCCGCGTCGGTATATACGAGGTGGTCAAGATTACCGACGAGCTGGCGAATATGATTATGGAAGAGGCCAGTTCCATTAAAATTGCAAAACAGGCTCAGGCAGAAGGCTTCCGAAATTTGCGCCAATCAGCGCTATTGAAAGTGATTGAGGGCGTAACGAGTCTCGAGGAAGCCAACCGAGTGACAAAGGATTAAGCATGGCAGAGAAAGCGCAAAAGCTGGAATCGTACGTTTGGGAAGGAAAAGACCGGAAAGGCAATAAGTCCAAGGGTGAGCTTACCGGTTCAAACCTGGCCTTGGTGAAGTCACAGCTTCGCAAGCAGGGCATTATTCCGGACAAGGTCAAGAAGAAGCCAAAGCCATTGTTCGGGGGCAGCAGAAAGATTACCCCCTTCGATATAGCAATGCTGACTCGCCAGCTGGCCACTATGATGAAAGCGGGTGTTCCGCTGGTTCAGAGCTTTGACATTGTTGCTGACGGCCTTGAGAACAAGGGTCTTCAGGAACTGGTAATGAGTATCCGTAATGATATCTCGTCAGGCACGAGCTTTGCCGGCGCCCTTCGGAAGCATCCGAAGCATTTTGATGACCTTTACTGCAACCTGGTGGATTCGGGTGAAAAGGCTGGTGCATTGGAACAGATGCTTGATCGCATTGCGACTTACCTTGAGAAGACCGAATTGCTTAAGAAGAAAGTCAAGAAGGCAATGACCTACCCAATTGCCGTTGTCGTCGTAGCGATCGTTGTAACAGCTATTCTTCTGGTAAAAGTGGTGCCGCAGTTTGAAAGTCTATTCCAGGGCTTCGGCGCAGAGTTACCCGTATTCACACAAATGGTTGTAAATCTGTCTGAATGGCTACAAAGCTGGTGGTTCGTTGTTCTTCTTGGGATTGTGGGAACGATTTTCCTTTTCAAGGAAGCCGTAAGAAGATCTCAAAAGTTCTCGGATCTGGTAGATAAATACGTTCTCAAACTGCCTATAGTCGGCGAAATCCTTGATAAATCCGCTGTCGCCAAGTTTGGCCGTGTTCTATCAACAACATTCGCAGCGGGCGTACCTTTGGTAGACGCCCTTGACTCCGTAGCAGGCGCCACAGGCAATGCCGTCTACCGCGATGCTATTAACCGCATCAAGAACGACGTGTCCAGCGGTACCCAGCTCCAGGCATCTATGCGGCAGCAGGAAGTCTTCCCTGTGATGGCTGTTCAGCTGACTGCCATCGGCGAAGAGTCCGGTAACCTGGACGAGATGCTTGCCAAGGTTGCCGAGCACTATGAAGCCGTGGTCGACGACATGGTCGATAACCTTACCGCCCTCATGGAGCCAATGATCATGGCCGTGCTGGGCGTACTGGTTGGCGGCTTGATCATTGCAATGTACCTGCCGATCTTCCAGATGGGTCAGGTCGTCGGCTGATAATTGGAAACTGGGGCAGAAGAAAAGGTTCTCCTGCCCCCGCCTTTACTTCCCTGCTTTCCGGATAGTTGATGCTTACTCTTGACACCTTTTTGGCCACACCGTGGCTGCTGTACCTGTCTGTCACTCTTGTTTCCCTCTGCATCGGTAGCTTTCTCAACGTCGTTATCCTTCGTCTGCCAAAAATGATGCATCAGGACTGGCGCTGCCAGTGCGAAGAGTTTCTGGAGCTTCCTGAACAGCAACGCAAGCAGGAAAAACACATTACGCTCTCCAAACCGGCCTCGACCTGCCCCTCCTGTGGCCATAGCATTCGGGCCTGGGAAAACATTCCTGTGGTGAGCTACCTGATCCTTGGCGGCAAGTGCTCTTCGTGTAAAACACGAATCTCACCCCGATATCCGATCATCGAGGCCGTAACCGCTCTCTTTTCCGTCATTACGGTTATACTGCTGGGCCCAAGCGAAGCGGCACTCTGGGCGCTGCTGCTGGTTTGGTCTCTGGTTGCCTTGACGGTTATTGATTTCGACACCCAGTTGTTGCCGGACAACGTCACCCTGCCACTTATGTGGCTTGGTCTTGTGCTGAACTATTTCGGAGTGCTGACCAACTTCACCAGTGCCTTCTGGGGCGCGGTGGCCGGGTACCTGTCCCTGTGGTCGGTGTACTGGCTGTTCAAGCTGGTCACTGGCAAGGAAGGCATGGGCCATGGCGATTTCAAGTTGCTTGCAGCGCTTGGTGCCTGGCTGGGCTGGCAGTTGTTGCCGGCGGTTATTCTGCTGTCTTCGGTTGTTGGCGCCGTGGTTGGCATCAGTCTCATGATCTTCAAGAAACACGGTCGGGAAGTTCCGATCCCGTTCGGCCCTTATCTGGCTGCCGCGGGTCTGCTGTGTCTCTGGTTTGGTCCTGAAATTCAGCGTTTCTGGTTCGGTTTTCTGGGTGTTTGAATCATGGCGATAGTTGGTCTGACAGGTGGTATAGGCTCAGGCAAATCTACGGTTGTTCGCCTGTTTGGCGACCTCGGCGTCCATTGGGTTGACGCGGACGATGTTGCCCGAGAGGTTGTTGAACCGGGCACTCCCGCCCTGAGAACCATTGCAGACCATTTCGGGCAGGCGATCCTGACGACCGGGGGCGCTCTTGATCGCGCCCGCCTGCGCCAGATTGTTTTCGAGGATCCGCAGGAGCGTGCATGGCTTGAGGCCTTGTTGCACCCGATTATCCGGGACGAACTGATCCGTCAGCTGAACCCGGAGCAAAACCGCCTTCCCTATGTGTTGCTGGTGTCGCCTCTGTTGCTGGAAACCGATCAGCATCAACTGGTTGACCGCATTGTTGTGATTGACGTGCCCGTTGATACCCAGATTGAACGCACCATGGCGCGCGACACCAACTCCCGGGACCAGGTAGAGCGCATCATTGCCGCCCAGATGCCGCGGGAACAACGCCTCGCCAAAGCGGACGATGTTATTGATAACAACCGCCCGCCCGAAGAAGTGGAGCGCAACGTCCGTGAGCTGCACGAAAGATTTGTGGTGGATTTTGGCTAACCGCTATTTTCATTCCCTGTTTGCTGGTCTGGCAGCCACCATTATCTGTCTCACAGTTACACATGCCCAAGGTGCTGAGCCGGTCTTCGAAGTTCAGGAACGGTCTGTGGCCGATGTATTGGCCCCTGGACAACTCCCTCCCTCTTTCTACACCTTCGAACCGGACGACTACTGGGCAGAACCTCGAGACTCCTACTGGATGAATTTCAGCAACTGGGTACTGCGGCAGGAGCGAACCCAGGGGCCAAGAGTTCAGTGGCTTGGGCAATGGGCGGATCGCACGCTCTCCGGCAGTGCGCACGGCTTACCGAATAACGACAGTTACCTGCGCATCGGGTTTGCCACGGAATCGGAACATGGCGATCCTGCCCAGTTCGAGCCGGAAGCCCGGTTTCGTCTGGACATCC
This sequence comes from Marinobacter sediminum, assembly GCF_023657445.1. NCBI lineage: Bacteria > Pseudomonadati > Pseudomonadota > Gammaproteobacteria > Pseudomonadales > Marinobacteraceae > Marinobacter > Marinobacter sediminum. Next base: position 1,961,323 of record NZ_JAGTWY010000001.1, read on the forward strand.
CCACCACCAAGCGGAAACTCCGTCTGGTTATTGAAAGCGAAAGTGAGGAGCTGATTCCGCTGGCAGAGCGGCAGCGTGATCGACAGCTGACCGAACCGGACCGAACCGAAACCCAGGCCACGGGGGCACTGCGTTACCTGACCCGGATCGGCGATGCCATCAATTTCTCGAATGATATCGGTGTCCGGCTTCGGATTCCGGCAGATGCGTTCTGGCGGGTAACGGCTCAGAAACAGTGGCGTCCCGATGGCAACTGGACACTGACCGCCCAGCAACGGTTCTATTACTATCACAACGATGGCTGGGGTGAGCGCACCTGGTTCGGGGCTGGCCGCCCGGTGGGTAACGGATGGTACTTCCGGTCATCCACTGAACTGGAATGGGTTCATAATGATCGTCAATTCGTGACTGCCCAGATCTTCAGCCTCCGCAAACACCTCAATAACCGGTCCACGGTTACACCCCGTCTAGGTGTTCTGGGCGAGAGCCAGCCGGTGTGGCGCACAACCTCGGTGTTCGCCGATCTTACCTGGCGTTACCGGCTTCACAGTGACTGGGTATACGCGGAACTCATTCCGGCACTCACCTTCCCACGGGAGGAGAACTTCAGCGATCAGGCCTCTGTGGTTTTCCGGATCGAATTATACTTCTCCGGCAGCATTCAGCGATCCAACTGACTACTCAACTATGCCCAGACATCCATCACGCCCCGCAGCCGATGCGCTCACCTTAACGCCCATTGCCTATACGCGTTCCTGCTTCAGGGACAAGTTTGGTGTGCCGCGCCAACCCGGCCTTACGCGCTATGCCCGGGCCGATCTGATTATTGAGCCTCCGTTTAATCGTGAGGACGCTTTCCGGGGCCTGGAGACCGCCAGTCACCTGTGGCTGACCTTTCAGTTCCATGAGGCAGTACGCGCCGAGTGGCGACCTGTGGTTCGCCCGCCCCGGCTCGGGGGAAACACGAAAATTGGTGTCTTTGCCAGTCGCTCACCCTTTCGCCCAAACAGCCTGGGGCTGTCCGTCGTTCGCAACGAGGGTCTGGTGCACAAAGACGGCACACTGGTGCTGCAAATCAGCGATCATGATCTGATTGATGGTACGCCGATCCTGGACATCAAACCCTACCTGCCGTTTGCCGACTCGGTACCGCAGGCCACACTCGGCTGGGCAGATTCACCACCGACAGACCGGCTGTCTGTGGTATTTCTCCCCGAAGCGGAAGATCAACTCGGAAATCTGTCACCTGCGGACTATCCAGACCTTCGGTTATTGATCGAGGATGTGGTCAGCTTTGATCCGCGCCCCTCCTTCAGGCGAGGCCGCGAGGAAGATCGCATCTATGGCGCCCATCTTTACGACCTCAACGTACGCTTCCGATTCGTGAATGAGCATTCACAGAAACGTGTCGAAGTCCTAACTGTCTGTTAAACTTCATTGGAGATTTTGTAGTCGACACAGGGAAGTTGTGCCTTGCCTTCAAACCGGTTTTTAAAGCGAATGGGAATACGGCCACTGGCTGCCAGAATACTGGCGTATGTTCTACTATTCAGTCTTGTGCTATCCCTGGTCGTCACCGGTGTTCAGATGATCGGTGAGTTCGAGCGTCGGAAAAATGATCTTGAGAGTACCCAGTCAAAAGCTGCCGAACTCATCTCAGGGAGCATGAGTAACAACATCCGGCTGATGAACCTGAGCGAGGTGGAGAACAGCCTTGAGGACATGAAGGTCGTCCCCGCCATTCAATACGCGCGGGTCATCACATCGACGGGAGATGAGTTCACAACGGGCCACTACCCTGAAGGCCGGGTCATATCCCAAACCTTTCCTCTGGTTTTTGACCGTTCCGGTGCCAGCAATTCGGAGAAGGTGGGCACGCTTACCCTGACTTCCTCCGTCGACCAGGTTTATGACGAACTGAAAAACCGCGCCCTGCTGAACCTCCTTTTCCAGTCTATCATGGTTATGCTCGGTACCCTTGGACTACTGATCATCGTGCGTCTGACCCTTTGCCGGCACCTGGAAACCATGGCGGATTACGCCGCCCGGCTGAATCTTGATGCCCTCGTGGATCCTCTAAAGCTCAAACGCAAAACACCGAGGACTCCGGATGAGTTAAGCGAACTGGAGCAGGCCCTGAACAAAATGCGGCTGCAGATTCTCGAGGACACTCAGTCTCTCCGCAAGACGACCATTCAGTCCCAGGACGAACGCGATGAAGCGGTTCGCGCCAACCACGCCAAGAACCAGTTTCTCGCGAACGTGAGTCATGAGCTTCGCACTCCCCTGCAGTCGGTTTTGGGCTACGCGAATCTTTTAACCGATACACCACTGGATCAGGATCAGCGAGAGTATGTTCACACGCTCCTCAGCGCCTCGGAGGGCCTCTCGGCGATCATCAATGACCTACTGGACATTTCCAGCATGGAAGCCGGCAAGCTGGTGCTCGACAACATTCCGTTTGATCTTCGCGAAACCCTGAACGACCTCGTTCATATGCTCGGTACACGTGCCCGGGAAAAGGGGCTGGCACTGGAACTCCGCATTGATGAAAACCTGCCCTGGGCAATCAATGGTGACCCGGTCCGCATTCGCCAGATCCTCCTGAATCTCACCTCAAATGCGATCAAGTTTACCGATTCCGGCCATGTACTGATCAGCATTGAGATGCTGGGGCGCCGCGATGACAAAGCGCGACTTCGTCTCGCGGTAGAAGATACCGGCGTCGGCATTAACCCGGAAGATATTCCGCTCGTTTACGAACCCTACGTTCAACTCGGTCAACACTTCCAGCGCCAGCTTCCAGGTGCGGGCCTCGGGCTGACCATTTGCCGACAACTGGTCAGCCTGATGGAAGGCTCTCTGGAACTGGAAAGTCGCCCCGGCGACGGTTCTACCTTCTGGATCGAGCTGACGCTGCCGATCGCTCCCGAAAGTTCGACCCACATACGCCCCGATACCAGAATGGTCAAAAACAAACGCATTCTGGTGGTGGATTCCTACGAACTGTCGCGCAAGATCACGCTGGAAATGCTATCCCGGCACGAAGTCCACATCGAAGCGGTCAGGTCCGCGGGCGAAGCTCTGACGACTCTCCGCCAGGCATTCGATAGCCAGCAACCTTTTGACGCAATCATCCTGGACGGTTTTGTACCAGACATGGACAGTGATCTTCTCTGTCGCCAGATCCGCGACAATCCGTCATGGTCCGGGATGCGGCTGCTCATTCTGTCTTCCAATCCGCAACGCGGCGATGCCGAGCACTTTCGACAGGCCGGCGCCGATGCATTTCTGAGCAAATCCCTTCGGGAATCCTGTCTGACACTGATCCTCAACCATTTGTTTGCGGACGCCGCCAAAAACGAACGGCACTTTCTCACCCGTTTCTCTCTGCAGGCTGTCAGCGATACCTCGCAGCGCCGTGAATTACCCTGCGGCCGCATGAAGGTTCTGCTGGTTGAAGACAATCCGGTTAACCGAACGCTCACCCGGCGCCTTCTCGAAAAGCTGGGCTGTGATGTAATGACTGCGAATGACGGCGAAGCGGCTGCCAGTCTGTGGCAGTGGCATCCGTATGATCTTATCTTCATGGATTGCGTGATGCCCCGCGTAGACGGGTTCGAAGCAACTCGCAGGCTCAGGGAGTGGGAAAAAGCCCACAATCGTGAACCGGTACCGGTTGTGGCGCTGACCGCCAGTGCCATGGAGGAGGACGAGGAAAAATGCCGTCATGCAGGGATGGATTCGTTCGTTGCCAAGCCTGTCAATATTGAAATGCTGCGTGCAGTACTGGAACAATACTGTAAAGCGTCCGCCCCCTCCTGAGCAGGTGGCGGGCATCCGGTACAGCATCATCACTCTGAAAGGCAGCCATGAACGTCGAATGCCCAACCTGCAAAAAATCCGTTGAATGGACAGAAGCCAACTCTTACCGTCCGTTCTGCTCCGAACGATGCAAACTGATTGACCTTGGCGCATGGGCCAATGAAGAGTACCGTGTGCCAGCTGAAAATGCGTCACCGGAAGATCTTGACCAGGGCGGCGAAACCACGCAGCACTGAACCACTACCTGATGCCAGGTTAACGGCGACTTACGGCCTTTTAAGTTGAGTCCTCTCAGGCCGATCGTTACCCTAGCTCCAGTTGAATTAATTACTTACAAAAGGTGCACGAATGAAAGCGTCCCGTATTTCTTTGATGATTTTCTCTCTGGCTGCCGCTCCGGCGTTCGCTGGTGATGTGGATCTTAGCCTGACCAATGATTCCGTAAAGGGTCAGGTCAACTTCTTTGGCACCAACAACGATATTCAGCTCGGCACTGGTTATACCTACCGTGAGGGTGGCCTGGATATCCTTAATGCCGATTTTCATGCCCAGGGCCGCACCGCCATCGGCAACCTGCCCACCACCGCCGGCATTGGCATGCGTGGCATCGCCTGGGATGCGGACCAGGTTGATGGCGGCGCCATCGCGCTGGGGGGATTTGCGACGGTAAACATCCCGAATGTTCCCGGCCTTTCCTTCACGGGCGGCCTGCACTACGCGCCCAGCATCCTGTCGTTCGGCGATTCGGATGACCTGACCAGCCTTGAGCTGCGTGGCAGCTACCGGGTTATCCGGAACGCGGAATTGTTTGCTGGCTACCGTTACCTGAACACGGATCTGGATCGTCCATTCCGAGGCGATGTGGATCTTGATGAGGGCATTATGGCAGGCATGAAGATCTTCTTCTGATGGCCTGACCTGCCCTCCTTCCAGGTGCCTGCAGCAAGCAGGCACCTGTTTCGTGCCTTCCCTCACGCTTTCCCTCAACGCCCGCTGATAGACTGACCGCCTGAACCCTCAGCACGGACGGCCAGGCATGCGACTAATCTTTGGTTTGCTTCTTTCCTCAACGATTTTACTGACCGCAGGATGCGGCAGTGGGGACGATGCAATCAGCGGCGCACGTAACGATCCCAACGATTTTGCGGCCGCAAAAAACCCGGTGGACGATTTCAGCTCTGGCAGCACCGGGGATTCCAGCAATGCCGGGGGCCTCAAAGCCAATGAGGTCCGGATCACCATGGAAGTACCCGCAGACGCAGCTCCAGATGCGGAATTGACGCGACGCAACCTCAAGATCGTCCAGCCTGACCGCCTGGACGTCTATTCCACCAACACTGCCCTGCAGAACCTCGGTTCAGTTCCAATATCCACTCGTACGGACAGCAACGGATTCATCATTATCACATTTGAGCAGGGGCAACCCCTGGGACCGGATGTGATCATCGATGCGAGCTATGGCAACATCCGAATGCGCGCGCTGGCAGCAGACGCTGACCGGGACGTGAAGATCAATCCGTTCTCCGAATACCTGGTGCGTAATACGATTGCCAGCTACACCTCCGGTGAGTTACAGGCCATCCTCGATTGTGTGGAGGATGCCAACGGCGAGCTGTGCCTCAACAAATATGTCTGGTCGACGCTTTCTGACCAGGTCCACGACTTTGAAATCGATATTCCGTCTGGCGCTAACCTGAATGACGCCATGGCACTGCTTTCCAACCGCGGTGATTTTGCCCGGTATGTCGCGGCGATGGCGGACTACGCTTTGCTCAATGAGACCTCGTCCGGCAAGATCAGCGCCAGCTCGGCGGATTACAATTCGGTGTTTCTTGGCTTAGAGCTCGGCCAGACTTTCCTTGAAAGCTCCCTGCAAGGCTCTGGCCAGTGGGGTATCCGTACCGCTCAGGAAGAGATGCTGACAGACAACAATGGCACCAGCTACGTCTACCCGGCGCTGACGCTGACCAGTTTCGACACCTTCAACATCCGCGTTACGTCCCTGGCCAACGATATTCCCTATGATCGGGAGGCGCTGATCCATCAGGCCGGGAACCAGTTCTATCTGCGAGGTTCGGAACGGTGGGAACTGAACACCCACTCATCGTCTCCCGGTGCCGCCACACTGCTTGAGGATACTCGCTTGTTGGCGGGCCGCGCGCTTTACCAGAGCATTACCGGTCGCGGTAGCTCCAGGATCATCGGCTGGACGCGAAACCCCTATTACCTGGACGCCTACACAACGACGCCGGCATCTGACACCACTGGGCCGGACCGGGTCATCAGCGGTTATTTCAGTGCCGGTAAGGCTATTGAGCTGGAAGCTTCTGGCGAGGAACTGAAGCGCAAAGGAACACTGGAAGATCATTACTTGTCGGTCATTGAAATTGATCTTCTGAGAACGACCGGCTTTACCCTGGATACGCTGGATACTCGCAGCTACAACATGCTGTACCTGTCGAGCCGGTTCAGTGATGACACAGCCTCTCCTGTTGTCATCGAATCCGGTATTGGCGACTGGCAGATCAGCGGTAGTACCATCAGTCAGTCCCAGAGTTATACGACAGTCAGCCGAGGCATGTCTGGCACTGTGACACGCAATGACACAGGCACCCGAAATGAGTCCTGGACGGTAAGCCGCCGAACCTCGAGACTGAGCACGGGAGACGTCGAGACCGGTCGATTGAACCTTGATATCAGTACCGCGTCCGATTCCTTTGAACAGCCGGATCTCGGCATTGGAGCGAGTACCCCCGATGGTAGCCTGATGGCCTTCAACCTGGATGACAGCCCGCTGGGAGACGGGATGCTAATCGCCGCCGAGCAAACACCCAGCGCTACTCCGACAAGCGGGCAATACCGGTTGCAGGGGCTGGCAATCGGGCTGACGCCGGACACCAACCACCTGCAGCATTTTGATAACGCAGTGCTGACGATAGATTCAGCCAGCGTGGCAACATTGAGCACCCGAACCCTGGACATAATTCATTCGGTGAGTGCGGAAACTGTTTCAACACCGCAGCTCGTGGAAGGCGCTGAAATTAGCCTCGCGTACATCGATGCTGGCAATGGCCGAGTCTCATTCACCAACGGCTCTCTCAATTTTGACGGCTTTTTCACGGCCGACAAAGAGCAACTCTACCTGCAGTTACGGGATTCCCAGGGCGACGAAGAGCAGGTCGGCTTGTTGTTGGCGACCCGGGTTCCCTGAACAAGCACCCCTCGGTCAAGGTAAGCCGTTGGCAAGACTGGCCCGTATAACCTGTTATAATCCAAGTCATATCCATTCTGACGAGAGGTTCTATGTCTTCAGGTAAACGTGCGCTGTTGTTGATTGTTCCATTGATCGCATTCGCGGTCGGCGGCGGATTTTACGTTCCTCCGGGCAGCATGACTGGAGGGGCTGGCGGCGAGCCGGCGCTCTCGTCCCTACCGTCATTACCAAACTGGGCTGACGATGACCTTCCTGATTTTTCCCAGTTTCGGGACACCACTGAGAAAAAGGCGGCGTTTTTCTCATTCCTTTATCCTCGTATCGTACTGGCAAACTCCCGCATCCTGATTGAACGGGACTATCTCGACAGTCTGGCAAACCAGTCCAGCCTGGCCGAGAAGGAAAAAAAGTGGCTTACCGCCCAGGCCAACCGTCTGAGGATTGACGAGAAAATCGGAAGCCCGGAGTTCTTCGACCTGCTTCACAAACGCCTGGATATCATCCCTCCTTCTCTGATTCTGGCGCAGTCAGCAAACGAGTCCGCCTGGGGCACATCCAGATTTGCCACCAGAGGCAACAATCTGTTTGGCCAGTGGTGCTTCTCAAAAGGCTGTGGCCTTGTTCCTCGCAGCCGTGTGGAAGGGGCAGATCACGAGGTTGCAAAGTTCTCATCGCCCTATCGCTCAGTGAGGGCGTATATACAGAACCTGAACAGCCATCCTACCTATCAGTCCCTGCGTGATATTCGTTTGAAAGACCGGCGGGCAGGCGATCCGCTATCGGGACTGGATCTGGCCAGAGGGCTGCTCGGCTACTCAGAGCGCGGTCAAGACTACATAGAAGAAATAAGGGCGATGATCCATTACAACAACCTGGAATTTTACGATGACGATTTCAGGAGTGTCATCAAGGATTTAAGCCCCTCCCTGCTTGAGCAGCTGGCGTCCGCGGATCGAGAAGCCACGCTTTTGCCAGGCCAAAGCTCCTCCACGCCCCCTGCCGAAGGCTGACCCCAACACAGAAGCCAGGACTTTCCGGAACTATCCACCATGTTGCACTTTCTACCCGCGCCGCTGAAAGGAACTCTGGCGGCAGCGCTTATTCTTCTGAACACGCTGATCCTGTTTCCCGTCCTGCTGGTGTTCGCCATCATCAAACTGATCCTGCCGGTGTCTTTTGTTCGCAAGGGCTGCACCGTCATTCTGAACCGGATTGCGTGGATCTGGATCGGCTTTAACAATTTGCTGATGGACGGTCTGCACAGGGTTGAGTGGGATGTTCGTGGTGTGGAGGACCTGGATCGGAAACACTGGTATTTCGTCACCTGCAACCACCAGAGCTGGGCTGACATTCCCGCAATTCAGTATGTCCTGAACAATCGAATTCCGTTGCTGAAGTTTTTCCTGAAAAAGGAACTGATCTGGGTTCCGCTAATGGGTATCGCCTGGTGGGCTCTGGACTTCCCGTTCATGCACAGGCACACGAAGGAACAGATCGCCCGGCGCCATGAACTGAAGGGAAAGGACATAGCGGCTACCCAGGCTGCCTGCGAGAAATTCCGGTACACGCCCGTTACCATTTTCAATTTCATGGAGGGTACCCGCTATACGCCCGCGAAACATAAATCCCAGGCTTCGCCCTATAAGCACTTGCTAAAGCCTCGTGCCGGGGGAACCGCGTTCGTGTTAGGGGCAATGGGGGAAATGATTCATACCATGCTGGATGTAACCATTGTTTATCCGGGTGGCCGGGGAGGGTTCTGGAACTACCTGTGTGGACGGATCGGCCGCATTATCGTTGATGTCCGAGTGCGGGAAATTCCGTCACGATTCTTAGGGATGGATTACGAAAATAATCGCGAAATCCGGTCCGATTTCCAGCGTTGGATCACCGAAATCTGGGCCGAAAAGGATGCCCGGATCGAAGAACTCAAACAGACTTAGAGCAACCCTAGCTCCCGTGCCCGGACGATTGCCTGGGTACGCGACCTCACTTCCAGCTTGGCATTGATGCGGCGTGCATGGGTTTTTACGGTATGCAGTGAGATGTGCAGCTTGTCGGCAATTTCCTGATTTGAAAGCCCCTTTGCGATCAGTTCCAACACGCCGTGCTCACGGTCGCTGATCGGCTCCGCCAGAGAACCAATCCCCTCAGCCACTGGCTCTACCTCGTAAAGACGGCCGAGGGCCTCTCTGAATGCACTCTCGGGGAGCTGATAGAACCCCTTCTCAACCAGACTCTGCAGCTCGTTCCTGAGCTCTGCAAAGGGGCTGATAAAATGCTCCCGGGATGCCTCGGCCACAACCGACGCCAGAATTTTCTGAGCCACCGTTGCGCCTTTCTCTTCCTGAATCAGTAGGGCTTCTAACAGGCGCATGTGCAGTTCTACACCCCAGGGTATGGCCTCATCATAACGTTGACGGCTCTCCTGCAGCGTTTCGCGAGCCCGAATGTATTCACCCCGGGCCAGATCAACCCGAACCTGCATGCAATCGAGCAGCCCGGGCATCATCGGAAAGAGCTCTGGCACACAGCCGGCCCGGCGATAGGGCTCCAGCTTCATCACCGCCTGAGCGGCACTGTCTACCTGATTTTGCGCCAGCCAGCAGCTGGCCTTGAGGGCCTCAAGAACCGGCACAAACAGTGATTCATCCACTTGCCAGGCATGCATGGTTCGTTCGGCTCGCCCGATCCAGACAAACGCTTCCTCAATTCGACCGGATACACGACACATCAACACACGAACGGTCATTGCCAGCAACAGACCAAGATCCCGGGTCTGCTCTGCGTGGCGCCCACAACGCACCAGTAACCGGTCAGCCTCGGCATGTCGCCCCTGGTGCCAGAGCACCAGAACCAGGTTCAACTGCAGGCGAGTCTCCCCAATCCGGGCCGGCCTTGCCAACTCCTGCATGGCCGTGTCCAGCCCGGTGCGAAGAAGCTGTTCCGCATGCTTCAAAGCACCCTTACCAAGCTCAATCCGAGCGTGGGCATAAACCGCCAGAGCTTCCGAGCCGGAATCTCCCGCTTCCCGGGCAAGCCGAGCCGCCGCACGATTCGCTTCCCGGGCTCCATTAAAGCGGCCCGCCGCACACAGGGCACTCGAGCGCACCATCTGGGTAACCAGCTGTCCCTGGGTAGAAAGCTCTCCTCCTGACAAAGCCTTGTCGGCCATAACCAGCGCGTCCCCGACACTGCCCTCGCCCCTGAGGATAAACGCCTTCAGAGCCTGTATCCTGGCGGCATGTTCGCGCTGATCCGGCTCAGTAAGGCCATCAATCAAAGCCTTGGCCTGCCGGAACTGACCTCCGATTGCGTGCACCCAGCTATACACGATTCGCAATCGTGCGCTCCGCTCCAAGACCCGCGATGGCAGACTCTTACGCAAACGAAGCAGAGACGCGGTGTCCTGACCCAGGAGCAATGCCTCCGAGCCCTCCGAAGCAATACGAATGACTTCTTCTGCATCACCGGCCAACAGAGCGCACTTCAACGCCTCCGGGAATTGATCACGTGCTCCGAACCACCAGCTCGCCCGCAACATACGCTCGTTATAACCGGCCATCACCGGAGCCTTCAGCCACTCCTGAAGCAAGGGATTAAACCGGTACCAACGCCCCCTTCCCGGTATGACTTTGAGAGGCAGGCCCAGGTCCAGCGCTTGTGAAGGGGCAAAGCCGGCGTCCGGAATCAAAGGCTCCAGATCTGCAAACAGTTCGTCTGAGAATAACTCCAGCTCAGCCATGGCACGCAGTGATTGCCTCTGAGCCGGTGTCAGCCCCCCCAGCACGGAATCTTTCAGAAAACGCTCAACACTTGCCGTTTCCTGCACCGGCTTCCGCTCGCTGTCGCGTATTAGTTCACGACGATAGAGAGCCAGCGGCGTGGCCCAGCCTTCCGTAATGCCATAGAGGTTATCAACTGCAACGCTGGTTAACTGCCTACTCTCAAGTGCCTGCCGGAAATAGCCAAACATCTCCGACCGGCTGAACTCGAGCTTATCGCTTCCAAGGCGATTGAACCGATTTTCCAACTCCAGTCCGTGCGTTTCAAACGGGAGAACCTTTCGGGAAATCAACACCACAGACATCTTGTCAGGGACTTCAGTCACCAGTTGTTGCAGGAGCGCTACAACAGCAGGGTTACTCAGGTTTTGCAGGTTGTCCAGAATGAGAACCCGACATACCGGGTTACGCTGGCGGCCCAGCGCAACCAGCATCATCGCCAGGGCATCGGAAAAGGTTGCCCCCCCCTGGAGACTGTTCTCGGAAGCTTCAGGCAGATCTAAAGCAATGCCAATCAAAGTCAGAAACCGGGAAGGCGAATTGTCTCGAGCGTTAAGAGATACCCAGCGGAGGGTTTCCGGGGCGAAGCCGGCGGAGTGCAGACCTGCATTCACAGCGTGGGATTTTCCGTAACCGCCGGGGGCTTCGACAAATAACGCCCCCCGGGGAAGCAACCCTTCGGCAATACGCTGGTTCAGCTGAGGTCGTTCCAGGGAATCAGAGGGGATAACGGGAACCTGGACCCTTTGCCTGAGCAGGTCCCTGACCAACTCACCTCGTTGAAGACCACTGTTCGCTGACTGGAACTCATCATTGGCTGCACAGCCATCATTGAATGGTTTCACGCACTGCCCCGTTTGAAACCGGCAGGAGTTTACCCTTTCGCCGGAAAATGGTTCTCTGCACTGACGTTTGATTAGCGACCTTCTTCGGGTACGCCTTTAGTATGATCTAGAGGTTAAACCAAATTAGGGGCGGGCTGCAAAATTTTGACGTGAAAGGATTTTATGCGGTGGCGATTGTTTAACAGTGCTCCAGTGTTAGCCTGAAATTTTCGGCCAGATACAAAAACGGCGGGCCCAGAGCCCGCCGTTTTCAGATTGCTAACTCCCCCTCAACGGGTACCCGAACGGCGAAGCGCAGCCGGCGTGTAATCCCGGGACCGACGCTCAACACCAAATTGATACGGATCGTTTTCTTCGTTGGTCAGACCCAGTGCCAGATAACGGCCGGACAGCAGATCATACAGCGTTTCGATCGCGTACCAGGGTACAACCTGATCGTAGAACTGCATCGAGTGGGCTTCAGCCACACGCCAGAGCTCACCACGGCCGTCATAATGGTCAATAACGGACGCCTGCCACGTGTCTTCATCAATGTAGAAATCACGCTGAGCATAGATGTGGCGCTCACCTTCTTTCAGTGTGGCGCGCACGTGCCATACACGGTGCAGTTCATAGCGGGTCAGATCCTGATTGATATGACCGGCCTTAACGATCTGGTCATAATCCAGGCTCCGATCCACCAGCTTGTAGGAATTGTATGGAATGTACATTTCCTTCTTGCCTACGAGCTCCCAGTTGTAACGATCCGGCGCACCGTTGAACATGTCGAAGTTGTCGGACGTACGCATACCGTCAGACGCGGTACCCGGACCATCATAGGCAACCTGAGGCGCACGGCGAACGCGACGCTGACCGGCGTTGTATACCCATGCACGACGAGGCTCGGCAACCTGGTCAATGGTTTCGTGAACAAGCAGTACGTTACCTGCAAGACGAGCCGGCCCAGTGATTGCCTGCTTGAAGTAGAACAGAACGTTGGGATCTTCCCCTGGCTTGTAGTCCTCAAGGTACGTCCTCCAGGTCAGCTCGTCCTGGAATTTAACCACGGAGAAAGAACCGTCAGCCGTGGGAGTAACCTGTCCAACGTTTCGCTGAACCGAGCCACCGCGATAACGGGTAATGTGATTCCAGATTGCCTCAAGGCCATTCTGGGGAACCGGGAACGGTGTAGCCGTTTGGTAATTGCCAAGCCCGTTACCATCTTTGATCAATTCGACCGATGTGGCGTTCGCTACGGTCTCATCCATCACATCTTTCGGATAAGCAGCGCTACGGTGACTCTCGTAGACCGGCATGAAGTAATCATCATACTTCTTGATCATCGCAACCTGGCCCCGGGACAGCTTGTCCTCGTACTGCCCAACGTTGCTCTGATCGATGGTGAACTTCGGCTTTTCATCCGGGAACGGATTCACGTATATACCGTCCCCCTTGTAGTCGGCAGGAGGTGTCGTCAGACCACCAGTCCACGCTGGAATTTCACCGCCATTTCCGGCCTTCTCAGCACCCATCGGGGTCAGCGAGTCTCCCAGCTTGGAGGCTTCCGCTGCAGAAACCGCACCATAGGCCTGGCCCGCAAAGAGACTTGCAGCCAGTACGCCTGTGGACAGTAGTTTCTTGTTCAGTTTCATTTAAAGTTCCTCGTTAAACGAATTCTTTCCGGTTCAGAATGAGTAGGAAACACTGGCACTCACAAAATCACGGTCAGTCAACTCGTTATACGGTTTGCCGCCGAAAAAGTTTGTATAACCGATGTCACCGGTAATCCTGTTCTGGTAAACCGCCTGAAGGGAGAGACCAATGGCCTTGCTACCTTCGTTGAACGCCCCACCCGGCTGCGGACTATAACCCTGGACATCGTGGCTCCAGGCAAGCTGAGGTTTCAGGTTTATGCCAGCCACAACGTTCGGATAATCCCAAACAAAGCGGGCACGGTAACCCCAGGAAAAGTCTGTGGTAAAGCCCTCGTTATTACAGTAGTTGACGTTGATGTTTCCGCCATTGGCACAGATATCAGCGCCTCCGAGACTGTCCAAGGGGATTGTCCCGATACCGAAGGTGCCGGAACGGCCGTAACGCGCCTCATCGTATTCCGGAAGATCGTGAATGTAGGTTGCACCAAATTCTGTAATGAACGACAGGCGGCTGGCACCCATCACCTGATCAAAGAACTTGATCAATGTGAACTGAGCCTGGGACACATTGAAACGGTCGTACCCGGCAACGGGCTTTCCAGCCAGATTCGCACCGCCAGTTTCCTCAAGACGCTGGGCTTCCAGCTTACTCAGGATATCTCCCGCCGGACTACGCTGCTGCAGGCCGCCATAAATCAATTCAAAGGCATTCCACTGCAAAGGCACATTGTCCCGGAAGCTGTATTCCGCCCCCAGCGACCAGCCACCCGGCGTGGTTGTGTTGATACTGATACCGTAAAGGTTAATGTTCTCAGGGTACTCAATAAAGTAACTCGGGAATGCCGAATATGGCAGTGAAGGATCATTCACCTGCGTCGCATCCGGGCTTGACGGGTTATTTACCAGACCACTGACGTATGGCAGGCGGCTGTTATACTTGATGTAATAAAAGCCGAGCTCTGAATCGTTGAGCTCTGGAACATACCAACGCAACGCTACACCGAACTGATCTTTGGAATCAGCCTCTTTGTCGCCGATTCTGGGAGCGATAAATCCCTGGGCGTAAGCCTGGGAATCGGGGAGCTGCCCTGCGAGTAGAACCGGGCCACATCCATCAGCGGCAAAGTCATTGGTTGAGAAAAACGTACCGCAATCGTCCGGACGAACGGGTTCCCAATCGGCCTGAACGAAGGTTTCGACCGTGACGTTCTCTGTGATGCCCGCTGACATGTAGAACATTTCCACCGGCAGCAAGGCGTCTTTCAGTTCTGAACCGGGAGCGCGGAATGCCGGAACGTCGACCGGGTTGATAACGTTGATGCCACCCTGAATGAACGTACTTTCACCCCAGCTCAACACCTGCTTACCATACCGGAGACTTACCGGGACATTGCCGAAGTACCAATCGGAAAACACATACGCATCAAGAATTTCGCCGCCGGAGGCATTACCTTTTGCCTCATCGTTCAGCTCACGCTGCTGTCCTACGTAATCGACCGCCCTGTCCCCGTCCTTGAGTTCGAAGTCGTACCAGTAACGGCCACGAAGCAGACCACCAACGCGGGTGAGATATGAACTGTCGACGTTGTAGTTCAGGAACAGCTCACTGTTGCCTTTGACGATCTTCGAGTAGACGTCATTCTTGGCAAAGTTGAGGTTGCCATCATCGTAGTTGTTTGTGGAGGAACCGATGTTTTCGAGTGTGCCACCCGGAGCATACTCGGGCCCCAGATTGCCCTGGGCAATTAACCGCTTGTCGCGGTCTGAGACACGCCAACCGATACCGGCGGACAACGTGGTGTTAAATTGGGCTTCTACATCCCCCATATAAAACGAATAGGCGGCTGCCTGACCAGACATCCCGGCGGCAACTGCCATAACTAGCGGCAATTTGGTCCAACGCTGCCATTGATGTGTTTTTCTTGTCATTGGAAGGCTACTCCATTGTTGTTCTGAGTCGCTGCTCTGATTATTGGTGTTCACGATGTATTGGAGGCTTCGTGCACAGTGCTCGTGATGTACGCACTATAGCTAACGCTGTCGAACGCTTTGATCAGTCAAAAGTATGATTTTGCTCTCACTCCCCATTTACCGCCGGGTTTCGTCGCACAGAATCACTATAGACAACAAATTTGGATGCAACCACTTTGGTTTTGGTGGTTTTTTTGAGGTCGGCCTGGCTCGCAGATCGCAACTTTAGAGGAAGCACCGAGGAGCAATATCGTCGTCCGGGACCCACTACGAACACATCCCTGTGCGCTTGGATCCCAACAACTATGGCAACAGGCCGGCCTGCGGCAGACTCACAGCATCTCAATTGCCATAGCCGTGGCTTCACCACCGCCAATGCACAGAGCCGCGATGCCTTTTTTCTTACCGTAACGCTGAAGCGCATACATCAGAGTAACCAGCAAGCGAGAGCCTGTAGAGCCGACAGGGTGGCCCTGGGCACACGCGCCACCGTGGATGTTTACTTTTTCAGGATCCAGGCCGAGCTCACGGATTGGCATCATGGCAACCATGGCGAAGGCTTCGTTGATTTCGAAAAGGTCAACGTCTTCCTTGCTCCAGCCGGTTTTCCCGAACAGGGTTTCAATCGCGCCTACCGGAGCACAAGTGAACTCTGACGGGTGCTGGGATTGGGCACTGTGGCCGACAACCCGCGCCAGGGGCTTGAGACCCCGCTTCTCGGCTTCTGACTCGCGCATCAGGACCAGTGCAGAAGCACCGTCGGAGATGGACGATGCATTGGCAGCGGTTACGGTGCCGTCCTTGCTGAAAGCCGGGCGCAAACCGCGGATTTTTTCCAGGTTGGCATTGAGCGGCTGCTCGTCATCCTCGACGACAACCTCACCCTTCCGGTTTTTCACGGTTACCGGAATGATCTCATCTTTCAACAGGCCTTCCTGAATAGCACGCTGGGCGCGCTTCAGTGAGCTGATGGCGTAATCATCCATCTCTTCGCGGGTATAGCCTTTTTTGTCAGCCATTTCCTGGGCAAACGCACCCATCAGGCGACCGGTTTCCGCATCTTCCAGCCCGTCCAGAAACATATGGTCCTGAGCTGCGTCACCAGGCCCCATGCGATAGCCTTTACGGGCATTAAGCAACAGGTAGGGCGCGTTGGACATGCTTTCCATACCACCAGCGATCATGATGTCGTTGCTACCGGCCTTGATCAGATCGTGGGCAAACATGGCGGCTTTCATGCCGGAACCACAAAGCTTGTTGATGGTGGTTGCGCCCGTGCTGTCTGGCAAACCGGCTTTGCGCATGGCCTGACGAGCCGGCCCCTGTTTCAGCCCGGCAGGCAGAACGTTGCCCATGATGACTTCCTGAATATCGTCCGATTTCAGTCCCGCACGTTTTACCGCCTCGGCGATGGTAATGGCGCCGAGCTCAGGTGCAGCAACACCCGCCAGGCTGCCCTGGAATCCGCCCATCGGAGTGCGGACACCGCTGACAATCACTACATTATCGTTGCTCATAGAGGACTCTCTCTCTGTCATTTTCGTTCGAACGGCTTACTGGCGTCTCCCGCTTTGCGATCCTGTGCCTCTGAACTCTTATGTTTTTATCAGGGCTTATGCGCTGCCTCGAGATATTCCTGGGACTGCATTTCCAGCAGACGGGACTCGGTGCGCTCAAACTCAAAGCTCAAGCGGCCTCCGGAGTAGAGCTCCGTAATCGGGGCCGCTGCTGAGATTATGACTTTGACATTGCGATCGTAGAATTCGTCAATCATGTTGATGAAGCGGCGGGACTGGTCTTGTCTGTCGCCTCCCAGGACGGGCACGTTACTGATAATGACGGCATGGAACTGGCGCGCCAGTTCGATGTAATCGTTCTGGCTCCGCGGCCCATCACAGACGTCTTTGAAATCAAACCACACGACATCGTCCGCGTGAGCCTGAGCGGGAATTTTCCGGCCATTGATCTCCATGGACTGACTGTGCTTTGCCGCTTCCACCGCAAGGGCGTCAAAGCTTTTCTGCAAACTGATATCGGCGGCATCATCCAACGGTGAGTGGAAGAGCTCTGCCTGTTCCAGCGTTCTCAGACGATAGTCGACGCCACCATCCACATTGACGACATCGGTGTGTTTTTTTACCAGGGCGATCGCTGGCAGGAAGCGCGCGCGCTGGAGCCCATCCTTGTAAAGACCATCCGGAACAATATTAGAGGTACAGACCAGTGTGACGCCGCGGCTGAACAATCCATCCATGAGGGTTGCGAGGATCATGGCATCACCGATGTCTGATACAAAAAACTCATCAAAGCAGATGACTCGCGTTTCGTCGGCAAACTTTTTGGAAACCAGTTCCAGCGGGTTTTTCTCACCCTTGAGCGCCCTGAGCTCATTGTGTACGCGCTGCATGAAACGGTGAAAGTGAACCCGCATTTTCCGATCGAACGGCAGTGATTCGTAAAACGTGTCCATAAGATAGGTTTTGCCACGGCCGACACCACCCCAGAAATAAAGGCCCTTGACCGGTTCCTCCTTGCCTTTTTTCAGTTTGAGCCGCAGTTTGACCATCGCCTTGTCACGATCGCTTTCCGCTTCCACCAGTTTGTCGTACAGTGACTGGAGGCGTAAGACTGCATCTTCCTGGGCCGGGTCCTTTTCGAAGTCCGGGCGTTCAAGATCCTGCTGGTAACGTTCCAATGGGGTCAGGCGCGCACTTTTTTCTGAGGACATGGCAACAGTCATTAAGGTATCCCTGGAAGTTGGTCAAAAAATTGGGCGCGTTATTGTCGCGCATTTCGAGTTTTTTCGCCACGTTGGCTGCTTTTGAAGCAATACGACGATTGGCGCAGGGCACAGGCATGGGCTGATGGAGCTTCGGGCGTTATACTCACCCTGAGGGCTTGGCTCAATTCAAGGCAAAAGGACGACACAGCATATGACAAACCTGATTCTGGCAGCGATTGCCGCATTAATTGTTGGCATTGTCATCGGGGTACTTGTTGGCCGATCCGGGCAAGGATCCACGCTGAGACAGCGTCGGGCGGAACAGCAGGTTGAGGAACTGAGGAGCGAGTATATCCGCTACCAGGCCCAGGTGAACGAGCATTTCATGGAATCTGCCCATTTACTTCGCCGCTTCAACGATGCCTATCGCGATGTAAACCAGCACATGGCGCGGGGCGCTAACCGCCTCTGCAATGATGAGGAGTGGATGGAAGAGCTGGCGCAGGAAACGTCCAGGAAGCGCCTGGAAGAAGTCAGCGAGGATGGCGTGGAGCCACCGAGGGATTATGCGCCCAAGACCGACCCGAAAGCTTCAGGGACTCTGGCTGAAGATTTTGGCCTCAAGAAGGGTGAGAAGCCTCAGCAAGCCTGAGGCTCTCTTTCTGATCTCGGCTTTTATACCGGGTTATCACAATCGATGAAGATGTGCCTTACGCCAAACTTCTTTTCGAGCGCTGCCCCTAGCGCCTGAACCCCATACCGTTCAGTGGCATGGTGCCCTGCTGCGTAATAGTGGATGCCACATTCTCTGGCTGTATGGGTCGTCGGCTCTGAAATTTCGCCACTGATATAGGCATCCAGCCCTGCTTCCAGCGCTTTGTCGATAAACCCCTGAGCGGCACCGGTACACCACGCTACTGTTCTGATTTCCGACTTCCCCTCACCCACCTGGAGCGGTTCTCTGTGCAATTTCCTTGAGAGGTGCAGGTTGAATGTTTCCGGAGTCATGGCCTCTTCAAGATCGCCTTGCCAGACAAGTCCGTCCAAAGGCCGCGGATTTTTGATTTCCAGAACGTCGGCGAGCTGGCGGTTGTTACCGTACTCAGGGTGATCATCCAGTGGCAGGTGGTATGCAACCAGGTTGATGTCGTGCTCCAACAACTGTTTCAGGCGTTCGCGTTTCATACCCTGAATTCGCTGATCCTCACCTTTCCAGAAGTAGCCGTGGTGAACCAGGATCATATCGGCGTTCGCGTCGATGGCTGCTTCTATCAACGCCCTTGAAGCTGTTACACCCGATACGATAGTTTCAATCTCGGCTTTCCCTTCAACCTGGAGGCCATTCGGACAGTAATCCTGAAAGTTTTCCGGCTGGAGCCATTCGGTAATCTTGCTAATGATATCTTGTCGGTTTGCCATAGCTCCTCTCCTTACTGGCCGCTACTCACAGATTCGGTGAGCGGGGCAGGACGCACCTTTCGGGAATGTCGGAGGCCAAGGATGGCCGGAGTCAAGCGCACATGGATGTGCTCGTAGCGGTTCCCGGAAGGTGCGTCCTGCCCTGCTCTTGCACAAAGCCAAGAGGTTACAAAGCCTGAAGCCCTTTGATCAATGCATTGTTCTGCTCAGGCGTGCCAATGGTGATGCGCAAAAAATCGCTGATTCTGGGTTTGTTGAAATGCCGGACGATAATGCCCTGCTCTCGCAGGCCTTTGGCAAGTGTTTCGCCAGGCTGTTCCTTGTGGCGAGCGAAGATGAAATTTGCCCTGGATGGCAACACCTCGAAACCCAGGCCTTCCAGCGCTTCAGCTACTCGCTCCCGCTCGCTGATTACGCCATCACAGGACTTCCGGAACCAGGCTTCGTCTTCGTACGCAGCTTTGGCACCCGCCAAAGCCAGCCTGTCGAGCGGGTAACTGTTGAAGCTGTTTTTGACCCGGTTCAGCGCCTCAATCAGGTCCGGGTGACCTGCCGCAAATCCTACACGCAGGCCCGCCAGTGAGCGCGCCTTGGACAGGGTTTGCGAAACCAGCAGATTCGGGTATTTATCCACCAGAGTGATCGCACTCTCGCCGCCAAAGTCGATATAAGCTTCATCGACCACCACGACACGATCCGGGTTGGCCTTCAGGATCTCTTCAACACAGTCCAGGCCCAGGTAACGACCGGTAGGCGCATTGGGATTTGGGAAAATCACGCCGCCGTTGGGTTGTTTGTAGTCTTCCGGATTGATTTCGAAGCTGTCTGTGAGAGGTACTCTTTTGCCTTCAATGTTATAGAGGCCACAGTACACCGGGTAGAAGCTGTAGGTGACGTCCGGAAACAGAATGGGCTCACCGTGCTGGAACAGTCCATAGAATATGTGTGCGAGGACTTCATCGGAGCCGTTCCCGAGGAAAACCTGCCCGGGTTTGAGGCTGTGGTAGTCCGCGATGGTCTGGCGCAGGCTTTCGCCCTCGGGGTCCGGGTAGAGGCGAAGGTTGTCGTTCAGTTCGGCCTGGATAGCCTCGATAACCTTCGGGGAAGGGCCAAACGGATTCTCGTTGGTGTTCAGTTTGACCAGGTTGGCCATTTTGGGCTGTTCACCTGGTACATAGGGGACCAGGTCGTTTACCAGCGGGCTCCAAAACTTGCTCATCTTATTGCACTCCATTTCGTGCAGACGGGCGGCGGACAAGACGTGTTCCCGGGAACCACTGCAAGCACATCCCTGTGCGCTTGGCTCCGGCCATCCATGGCCTCCGACATTCCCGGGAACACGCCTTTGTCCACCGCCCTGCATACGGTGGTGATAGCTTCTTACGGCGCTACCTGCAAACTAGCCAGCTGCCGCAGCAACCAATACGGATCAGTCTTTAATTCGATACTCGGCGGAACGGGCGTGGGCTGTGAGCCCTTCCCCTCTCGCCAGCACAGACGCAACACGACCCATACGATCAGCACCCGCCGCACTGAAACCAATGAGGGAAGACCGCTTCTGGAAGTCATATACGCCCAGAGGAGAAGAGAACCGCGCTGTGCCGCTGGTCGGCAAAACGTGGTTCGGGCCGGCGCAGTAGTCGCCAAGGGCCTCTGCGGTGTAGCGCCCCATAAAGATGGCGCCGGCGTGGCGGATTTCCTCAACCAATGATTCGGCGTTTTCCACCGAAAGCTCCAGGTGCTCGGGAGCAATGCGATTGGATACCCTGGCCGCTTCACTGAGATCCGCCACCTGAATCATTGCCGCTCGACTGCCCATGGACTCGGCGATGATTTCGGAACGTTCCATGGTCGGCAGCAATCTATTAATACTTGCTTCGACGGCATCCAGGAATTCCGCGTCCGGGCTAATCAGGATCGACTGGGCCTGTTCGTCGTGCTCAGCCTGCGAGAAAAGATCCATGGCGATCCAGTCCGGGTCAGTCTTGCCATCACAGATCACGAGGATTTCGGACGGTCCGGCGATCATATCGATACCAACGGTGCCAAACACTTCCCTCTTCGCGGTCGCCACAAAGATATTGCCGGGGCCAACGATCTTGTCGACGGCCGGGATCGTTTCTGTGCCATAAGCCAGCGCGCCAACCGCTTGGGCTCCACCCACGGTAAACACACGATCGACGCCAGCAATAGCGGCGGCTGCCAGCACCATGTCGTTCACCACACCGTCGGGCGTGGGAACAACCATGACCACTTCGCTGACACCGGCAACCTTTGCCGGAATCGCGTTCATCAGTACAGACGACGGATACGCAGCCTTGCCGCCAGGAACATAGAGGCCCGCACGATCCAGCGGCGTCACCTTCTGTCCGAGTACCGTGCCGTCTTCATCCTCATACTGCCAGGATTTCTGATTCTGGCGCTCGTGATAGCCCCGGATGCGATCGGCCGCCTTTTCAAGGGCGATACGCTGGTCTTGAGGAATAGCATCCAGAGCCTTGTGCAACCGATTCTGGTCCATTTCAAGCTCGGCAACACTGCCAACCTTGAGACGATCGAATTTCTCGGTGAACTCGAGCACCGCAGCATCTCCGCGGGTCTTCACCTGATGCAGGATATGACGAACCGACTCATTCACCTGATGATCAACACTGTCGTCCCAGGCCAGAAGCTTGGCCAGCGAACTGTCAAAGTCACTTTGGGAGGCGTTTAATCGTGTGATACTGATATCGGTCATTTTTCAAACCCTGTCTGGGATTATTTACTTGCTGCGGCCGGACGATTCAGAAGTTCTGGGAAATGCTCGGGCAAGACTTTCCAAAACTGTGCGGAGCCATGGTGGCGGAGCTCAAGCGCCACAAGGACGTGCTTGAGCGGGTTTTGGGAAGTCTTGCCCGGGCACTGCTTACTCCGCTACCCGGCGCTTTTCCACTGCAGCGGACATTTTCTCGATTATGGGGTTAATTTTCTCGTGTTTCATCTTCATGGACGCACGATTCACCACCAAACGGCTGCTGATATGCTCAATTAACTCACGGGCTTCGAGACCGTTGGCTTTCAGCGTATTTCCGGTATCCACAATATCGACAATCTCATCCGCCAGGCCGAGAATCGGAGCCAACTCCATCGCACCATAGAGCTTGATAATGTCAGCCTGCCGCCCCTGGGCCGAATAGTAGCGGCGCGCCAGGTTGACGAATTTCGTGGCAACCTTGATACGACCCGGAGGAGGTGTCTGATCCTTAGGGCCTGCAGTCATCAGACGGCAGCGGGAAATATTGAGATCCAGAGGCTCATAAAGCCCCTCGCCACCATGCTCCATCAGTACATCCTTGCCGGTAACTCCCAGATCCGCACCGCCATACTGAACATAGGTTGGCACGTCAGTGGCGCGAATGATGAGCACCCGCACATTGGGGTCCGTGGTGGGAAACACCAGCTTCCTGGATTTCTTGATATCGTCGACCAGCTCAATCCCGGCCTCAGCCAGCAACGGCAATGTTTCTTCGAGGATTCGTCCCTTCGACAATGCGATGGTGATGGAATCTGTCATGCGTCCTTCCGGTTTCCCGTTTGTCTCTGTCACGCCGGCAAGCGGCGGATACTCGCGCCCAGCAATTGCAGCTTCTCTTCGATGCACTCGTAGCCGCGGTCGATGTGATAAATGCGATCAACGATGGTATCGCCGTCGGCCATCAAGCCCGCGATCACCAGACTGGCGGATGCACGCAGGTCGGTTGCCATCACAGGCGCTCCCGTAAGGTAGGGTACGCCCTTGATGATCGCCGCATTGCCCTCGAGCGTGATGTCGGCACCCATGCGGATCAATTCCTGAAGATGCATGAAACGGTTCTCGAACACCGTTTCCACAATCGTTCCGGACCCTTCTGCCACAGCATTCATCGCAGCAAACTGTGCCTGCATATCGGTCGGAAATGCCGGATAAGGTGCAGTACGAAGACTGACCGCCTTCGGACGATTGCCTTTCATGTCCAGCTCGATCCAGTTCGGACCGGTGCTGATGTGGGCGCCCGCCTCTTCCAGCTTCAGGAGCACGGCTTCAAGAAGGTCCTCGCGGGTGTCCTTGAGCTTGACCCGGCCACCGGTTGCTGCCGCCGCAACCAGATAGGTTCCGGTTTCAACACGGTCCGGCAACACGTCGTAATGACAACCGTGCAAGCGCTCAACACCATTGATCTCAATGGTTGCTGTACCGTGACCCTTGATGTCCGCGCCCATTGCAATCAGGCACTCCGCGAGATCGACAACTTCTGGCTCACGCGCAGCGTTCTCCAGAATCGTCTTTCCGTCAGCGAGGGCCGCAGCCATCATCAGGTTTTCAGTGCCCGTGACCGTAACCGTGTCGAGGAAAATGTGCGCACCCTTGAGGCGACCATTGGTCTTGGCCTTGATGTAGCCATTCTCAACCTTGATATCCGCGCCCATCATTTCCAGGCCGTGAATATGCAGGTTCACCGGTCGACTACCAATCGCACAACCACCCGGCAGAGACACTTCAGCCTCACCGAAATGGGCCACCAGGGGGCCAAGCACGAGAATAGAGGCCCGCATGGTTTTGACCAGCTCATACGGGGCGTGAAAATGCTTGATGGTGTTGGCGTGAACTTCCACGCTCATTTTCTCATCAACAACAATTTCCACACCCATGCGGCCAAGCAGCTCAATCATGGTTGTTACGTCATGCAGATGCGGCAGGTTGCCCACAGTGACTGGCTCATCCGCCAGCAGAGTGGCCGCCAGAATCGGCAGCGCGGCATTTTTGGCTCCGGAAATCCGGATCTCGCCATCCAGAGGCTTACGGCCCCTGATCAGAAGTTTATCCACAAAAAATATCCTGTCGTGTGAGGGCAAATCAGCCCTGGCGCGCCGCCCACTCAGCCGGCGTAAAAGCTTTTGGATGGAGAGCGTGGATCGTGCCATCCATAACCTGCTGAAACAGCGCCTTATTAATTAGCTGCTGCCGCTTGATGGTTGGCAGTCCTTCGAAAACGTCTCCCACCACCACAACCATATAATGGGTACCATCGACCTGAACCTGAACTTCGCAATCAGGAAACGCGTCTTCGACCAGCGCGGTGACTTCGGTGGCGTCCATAAAAAATCCTCGGGTGTTTTGAAATCAGGGCGAGATTGTAACCAATTCCGACGCCCGGGTCAGCTTTACCATCCCGTAACACGGATACCGGCAATCGTTTGATTCAGTTGGATGGGTGCGGGGAGTCGGGCCCGAAGCCCGCCAGCTGATCATCAAGGTTGCTAAGAGCAGCGAGCGAGGCGAGGCGGCCACTTACGCCCCGGAAAAATAGCGAGATACCGCGTCGTGTTGCGAGGCGTTGCCAGCAAAGCAACATTGATAACACCACACTGTGAGCCGTTTCAAGGTTCACAAGATCGACAACGAGGTCGCCTTTTACGGTGTTTATAAGCTTCTCGCCCTGATACCTCAGGGCGATAACAGAGTCTGCATTAACCTGACCGGTGACGGCAAGCGCACCATCACTCAGCTGGACCTGTGCAAGTGTCGAGGTCATGAATTATTGACTTCCTCGTCTAGGTTCAGGGAGTCGACGGCATCCCCCCAACCATCGATAACGGCCTGAACCTGGCCCCGGTTCTGTTCCATCTCCTGGGCAAAACGGTCCCTGAAGGCCAAGCCGATATTGACCCCTTCCACGATGACGTTTTCCATCATCCAGCGCCCGTCGTTCTTCCTATACATGGAGTAGGTCACCGGGTAGCGGTTACCGGACGAGCTGATCACCTCCATCTGAACAGAGGCGCGGTCTTCATTCTGAGGATTGATGACCGCTTCTTTAACCACGATATCGAAATCATCGGCATTGACCAGCGCCTGGGCGTAGCTATCAAAGAGGCTCCGTTTGAATTTCACCACGAAATCGTCCCGCTGCTCCGGCGTGGTCTGGCGGGCATACCGCCCCATAACCCTGGCAGCGATACGGCGAAAGTCGACGAAATCTGTCAGGGATTCGTCCATGTTGGCATAGAACGCCTCAGGATCGCTTTCATAGAGACCCTTTTCCTCATTCAGCTTCTCGACAAGGCGCTGGGTATTTTCATTCACATAATCCAACAGCTCTTCTGCAGTACCCGCCCGCGCAGGCCCTACGAGCACCGCTGCAAGCGCAAGGATCAGAAAAAGGCGTTGTTTCATTACAAGCATCAGGATCTCCTGTCTAAAATCTATCACCGGCGACCGGTATCAGCGGCCAGAAGCAAAGTTGCTGATCAGCCGTTCAAGGTTCATGGCCGACTGGGTGGAATAAAAAGTGTCGCCATCCTGAAGTGACTCCATTTCCCCACCAATGGATATATCAATGTACTGCTCTCCGAGCAGACCGGATGTACGTATTACTGCGGAACTGTCCGACGGTATGTTATCGATATCAGCGTGGATGGATATGGTTACCCGGGCCTGAAAGGTTTCCTTGTTCAGCTCGATGGAATCGATGGCACCCACTGTCACACCAGCCATGGACACTCGACCCCTCGGCGTCAGACCACCGGTGTCGTTAAAGTTGGCATACACCGTATACGTGCTTTCAGCCGACTTGGGCGACAGGCCACTCACCTGCAGGGCCAGAAAGAGCAAGGCCACAAGTCCTGCAATCATGAACAGCCCGACAATGATTTCCGTTGTTCTCTGTGCCATTACCGGCTCCCGGTCTTATCCCGTTAATCGTTTTTTTCAGAAGTCGCCAAACATGACTGCGGTCAGCACGAAATCCAGCCCCAGTACCGCAAGGGACGAGTAAACAACCGTTTTGGTCGTAGCTGAACTGATGCCCGCCGAGGTCGGAATGCAGTCATAGCCCTGATACACAGCGATCCAGGCGCAGACAAAGCCAAACACGACACTCTTGATGACGCCATTCATAACATCATCAACAAAATCCACCGACGACTGCATATTGCCCCAGAAAGAGCCCTCAAAGACGCCGAGCCAGTCGACGCCTACCAGCATGCCGCCCCAGATACCAACAACCGAAAAAATGACCGCCAGAACCGGCATAGCAATAAAGCCGGCCCAAAGTCGGGGCGCGATGACCCGGCGGAGAGGGTCGACACCCATCATTTCCATACTGGAAAGCTGCTCAGTAGCCTTCATCAACCCTATTTCCGCCGTAAGCGCCGAGCCGGCACGACCGGCGAACAGCAAAGCCGTAACAACGGGGCCGAGCTCGCGAACCAGTGTTAGCGCAATCATCTGGCCAATCGCTGCCTCAGAGCCATAATCGCTCAGAATCGTATAACCCTGAAGCCCAAGCACCATGCCGATAAAAAGCCCCGAAACAAGCACAATGGCAAGGGATAAAACCCCTACCGAATAAAGCTGTTTCACCAATAAGGGAAAACCGGTCGCCGGCCGGGGAACACCCGCCAGAACGCCCATCAGAAACCTGCCTGAGCGGCCAAAGGAGGAGACGAGATGGAGACCGGCACGCCCAAGAGACGCAATTCTGTCTATCAAGCGGCACCTCCGGTGAGCCCGTAATCCGTGGCTGGTTCAGCGGCCGGGTAATGAAATGGAACCGGCCCGTCAGGTTGCCCCAGCAAAAACTGCTGAACCTGTTCCGACGGATGCTGCCGAAGCTCCTCGGGTGTGCCCTGCCCGATGACAGTGCCATCCGCGATGATACAGGCGTAATGGCAGATACTCAGTGATTCCGGCACGTCGTGGGAGACCATCACGCTGGTCAACCCCATGGAGCTGTTAAGATCCCGTATCAGTTTTACCAGCACCCCCATGGCGATGGGATCCTGGCCGGCAAAGGGCTCATCGTACATGATCAACTCAGGATCCAGCGCAATACTGCGTGCCAGAGCAACCCTCCGGGTCATGCCACCGGACAATTCAGACGGCATCAGGTCCCGGGCGCCGCGCAACCCAACAGCCTCGAGTTTCATCAGAACGATGTCGTGAATCATGTCTTCCGGCAGGGAAGTATGCACCCGCAGGGGAAAAGCCACGTTTTCAAACACACTGAGGTCGGTAAAAAGGGCTCCGCTCTGAAAGAGCATGCCCATTTTTTCCCGTAAGGCGTACAACGCCTTGCGTTTCAACTTCGGAACCTGGTGGCCATCTACCTGAATACTGCCCGAATCCGGCCGGAGTTGTCCGCCTATCAGCCGCAACAAAGTGGTTTTACCGGTACCACTGGGGCCCATTATGGCGGTGATTTTCCCACGGGGTATCTCCAGGGAGACACCGTCGAAGATGCGGCGCCCGGAACGGGAGAAAACAACGTCCTTCAATGATATGTACGCGGGTGAACCCATAATCCTTACCTTTTGAAGAGGGGCTACATTATGCCAAGGACGCTCCAAGCTCAATCCATCAAACGCAAATGTATCGATTGCCATGATCAGTTTCACTGAACTTTCTGTAACCGGACGGAGATTTGTGCTGGAAATGATATACTCTCGGCACCTTTCGACGAGTCCACGTCGGACGGTTTCGTTAACAAAGTTTCAGTTTTTTCTCACAGCGAGCCAGGCCCAAAGCCCGATGACCGAACAGAATTCAAAGGATTTCCGCACCCCCGCGCTTCGAGCCATTCGTATCGAGCGTGATGCCATCGATGCCCTGGAGACACGCATTGATGACCATTTCACACGAGCCTGCGAAGTGATCATGGCCTGTAAGGGTCGTGTGGTCGTAACCGGCATGGGCAAGTCTGGCCATATTGGCAACAAGATCGCCGCTACCCTGGCCAGTACCGGCACCCCCTCATTCTTCGTTCACCCGGGAGAAGCGAGCCATGGTGACCTGGGCATGATCACCAGCCAGGATGTGGTAATCGCAATCTCCAACAGTGGCAACACCAGCGAAGTGGTCACCATTCTCCCGCTGATCAAGCGCATGGGTGCCCCGCTCATCAGCATGACGGGCAACCCCCACTCCACCCTGGCCCGGGAGGCTGTGGCCAATCTGGACGTCAGCGTACAAACCGAAGCCTGCCCGCTCGGACTGGCCCCGACCTCCAGCACCACAGCCACTCTGGTGATGGGGGATGCACTGGCGGTTTCGCTACTTGAGGCCCGCGGATTCAGTACTGAGGACTTTGCCCTGTCCCACCCGGGAGGCAGTCTTGGAAGGCGGCTCCTGCTGCGCGTATCCGACATTATGCACACTGGCGACACCATACCGCGGGTTACAGAGGGCACCACCCTCAGTGGTGCGCTTCTCGAGATTTCCCGCAAGGGTCTGGGCATGACGACGATTATCGACGCCCAAGGCAACCTCACCGGCGTCTTTACCGACGGCGATCTTCGCCGCACGCTGGACACAAACCCCAATTTACACACCACCCCGATTCAGGACGTTATGACCCGCAACGGCAAGACCATCGCGGCGGATCACCTGGCGGCGGAAGCCCTGAACATCATGGAAGAGATGAAGATCAATGCGCTGCCAGTGACCGACGAATCCGGCGCTCTGGTGGGCGCCATCAACATGCATGACCTCCTGCGGGCCGGGGTTATCTAATGGCCGTCATCAGTAGCCCGTTAAGCCCGGAATGGTCGGCGTCGTTACTGGCCAAGGCAGAGCGCGTTCGGCTTATTGCCCTGGACGTAGACGGCATCATGAGCGACGGCAGACTCTACTTCAGCGCCAACGGAGATGAGCTCAAAGCCTTCAATATTCTCGATGGCCTCGGTCTGAAACAGTTAATGGCAGCGGGCATCACCGTAGCCGTGATCACCGGTCGCCAGTCTCCCCTGACCGAAAAGCGCATGCGCGACCTTGGCATCCCCCATCTGATGCAGGGCCGTGAAGACAAAAAAGTTGCACTGGAGGAACTCGCCGGGAAAACAGGCATCCGGCCGGAAGCCATCGCCTATATGGGCGACGACCTTCCCGATCTTCCGGCCATCAGGTTTTCCGGGCTGGGCATCACTGTCCCGAACGCCTACTGGCTGGTTCGCGATCACGCTGACTATTGTACTCAGGCAGCGGGTGGCAGTGGCGCGGTCCGCGAAGCCTGCGACCTGCTGCTGACAGCCCAGGACAAACTGGACCAGGCCTTGTCCCGATATCTGGAGCCTGATGCATGAGTAGCGGGGCATCCAGCGACATCAAAAGCGACGTCAAGGGCCGCTTGGTTTCTCTGCTCCAGCTTGAATATCGCCCCTGGATCCGCACCCTCGCGCTGATCGGTACCATTCTGGCCACCGTGTTCCTGCTCTGGCGCAGTGATGAGCCAACTGTGGTCTCAAATGACGCAGCGGAACTCCGAGGCAAGGGGGAGCCGGATGGCTTTATAGTGAATGGCAGCTACACCACCTATGACGAGGCCGGCAATCTGAAGGTACAGTTCACCAGTCCACGTATTGAACAATTCGAGGAAGGCAACCTGGCGACCATGGAATCGCCCCGGGCTGAACTCTACGGTGAGCCGGGAACCAAGCCCTGGGTTGTTGAGGCAGAGAACGGCAGTCTGCTGCAAAATGAAAATCTGCTCTACCTGACAGGCAATGTGCGCGTTATCCGGACGGTTGGCGACCGGGAGGCCACACTTACAACATCAAGCCTGACACTGGACAATGATTTGGGCACTGCCTATACCGATGCGCCCGTCGAGATTACTGACAGGATCGGTGTCACCCGTGCCAAGGGAATGAAGGCATGGATTGATAAACGTATTCTGGAACTCAACTCCCAGGTGGAAGGACGCTATGAAACCGGTAAATAACCGCCTCCAGGCGCTGTTGACAGTCGTGATTGGCCTGGTTGTGGCAGCCCCCACAGCCGCTTTTGATCTTGACTCGGACCAACCTATTACCGTGAGCGCTGATAACGCTCGACTGGACGATAATAAAGGCATCGCGACCTACACCGGGGCCGTTGAGCTTATCCAGGGTAAGACCCGCCTTTCCGCAGATCAGGTCGTGCTGTTTCGAAGCGAGGAGGGCCTGAGCCGCATCGAAGCATCCGGACGCCCCGCCCATTACCAGCAGCCGTCCCGGGAAGGCGGCGGACAAACAGACGCCCGGGCACGCAATATCACATGGTCTGCCTCAGACAGCGAGCTGACGTTTGAGCGTGAAGCCGTCATTGAGCAGAATGGCAACCTGTTCCGGGGCGACGTCATTCATTATGATACGGTCCATCGGGTCGTCACCGCAGAGGGTGGAGAAGACACCGGCTCCGGCACCGGCCGTGTCGAAATGGTTATCCAGCCACGCAGCACCAGCAGCAAACAGGGATCAGATGGCAGTTCTCAGAGCCAGTAATCTGGCAAAAAGCTACAAGCAGAAAAAAGTGGTGATTGACGTCTCCCTGGAAATCCGAAGCGGCGAGATTGTCGGCCTGTTGGGACCCAATGGCGCAGGGAAAACGACTTGCTTTTACATGATTGTAGGGCTGGTGCCCGCAGACAGAGGTCGAATCACCATCGACAGCCAGGACATTACGCCCTTGCCCATGCATGGCCGCGCCCGGAAGGGAATTGGCTACCTGCCCCAGGAAGCATCGGTTTTCCGGAAACTGTCGGTACGTGACAACATTATGGCCATCCTCGAGACTCGCAAGGGGCTCGGACGGGCTGATCGCGAGAGCAAACTGCAGGAGCTGCTGGAGGAATTCCATATCACCCATATCCGCGACAGCGTGGGCATGGCATTGTCAGGGGGCGAGCGCCGCAGGGTGGAGATAGCCAGAGCGCTGGCAATGGAACCTGCATTTATTCTTCTGGATGAGCCCTTTGCAGGCGTTGATCCGATTTCGGTGAGCGACATCAAGCACATTATCCGCCACCTCAGGGATAAGGGCATTGGCGTGCTGATCACCGATCACAATGTGCGGGAAACCCTGGACATCTGCGAGAATGCCTACATCGTGTCCGGCGGGCACATCATCGCCTCTGGAAATTCAGAAGCGATCCTTGCCAACGAGCAGGTTAAGGAAGTGTATCTGGGCAGCGAATTCAGGCTGTGACTTCCTTTGGCCGATTGTGTTGATGAACTGTAGCAAGTAAACTCGGCAAAGAACTTGCAGGGTTTTTTCCCGTAGCGGCAAGTGACCGGCATACAACGAATTTTTATGTGACTGTCCACGAAGCAGAGCGCTGATGAGTAACGGATCCTGAACCATGGTGATGAAAGCCTCCTTACAGTTAAAGCTGGGTCAAAGCCTGACCATGACGCCCCAGCTGCAACAGGCGATCCGGCTACTGCAGCTTTCCACACTCGACCTTCAACAGGAAATCCAGCAGGCACTGGAATCCAATCCGATGCTGGAAACCTCTGAGGATGACGACGAGCCGGAATCCAGTTCGGGCGAACCGGACTCGAACAGCGAAGACGCCGGCTCAGAGACAACAGCCGAAGCACAGCCGGACAGCAGCCAGGACTGGGATCAAACGGAAAATGGTCCCGACTGGGCTTCGGAAAATGAGATTCCGGATAACATTCCCGATGACCTGCCTGTCGACACTGCCTGGGACGATATTTACCAGTCGGCTCCCGCACCGGCAGCCCGGAACGATGATGAAAACGACCACGATTTCGAGACCCGCAACTCCCCCACCGAAACCCTCCGGGATCATCTGGAGTGGCAACTGAACCTGACGCCACTGAGCGAACGGGATCGGGCCATTGCGCACGCCCTGATGGATGCGGTGGACGACAGAGGCTATCTGACCAGTCCCCTGGAAGAAATTCACACCGGCCTGGTTGATGAAAACGAGGAAGATCCGCTCGAGCTGGACGAGGTTGAGGCGGTATTGCATCGCTTACAGCACTTTGACCCCCCTGGCGTGTTTGCGCGAGATCTTCAGGAATGCCTGTTAATCCAGCTGAGCCAGTTACCTCCGGACACGCCCTGGCTGGCCCAGGCGCGGTTGGTCATTACCCATTACATCAATTTGCTGGGCAACAGGGATTACGCCCAGCTACTGCGCCGGAGCCGGTTAAAAGAAGACCAGCTAAGAGAGGTTCTGGCCCTGATTACCGGCCTGAACCCTCGCCCGGGTGATGTCATCGACCAGGCCGAGCCGGACTATGTCATCCCTGATGTTATTGTCCGCAAAGACAACGGACGCTGGCGCGTAGAGCTGAATCCGGAAATCGCTCCGCGCATTCGCGTTAATGCAAGCTATGCTTCTCTTATAAGGCGAGCGGATAGCAGCGCTGATAACACCTACATGCGGGATCAGCTTCAGGAGGCCAAATGGTTTATCAAGAGCCTGCAAAGCCGCAATGAAACCTTGCTGAAGGTGGCAACCCGCATCGTCGAGCACCAGCAGGGATTTCTGGACGAGGGTGAAGAGGCCATGAAGCCGCTGATCCTCTCTGATATTGCCCAGGCGGTGGAGATGCATGAGTCGACGATTTCCCGTGTTACTACTCAGAAATTCATGCACACCCCCCGGGGAATTTTTGAACTCAAGTACTTCTTCTCCAGTCACGTCAGCACGAATGAGGGTGGTGAATGCTCCTCCACGGCAATCCGTGCAATGATCAAGAAGCTGGTTGCAGCAGAAACTCCCAAAAAGCCGTTGAGTGACAGTAAAATTGCAGCCATGCTAGGGGAACAAGGTATCAAGGTGGCGAGACGCACGGTGGCCAAGTATCGAGAAGCGATGCATATACCACCCTCAAACGAGCGGAAGCGACTGGTATAGGGAGCCTTTTACTTTACAGGCCTTGCCCAGGAACACGATTCGCCGGCGCGCGATGCGCCAGCACTCAGCCCGGCCCCCTCGGGAGTCGGCATGATGACAACAGGAGACGCCTATGCAACTCAATATTTCAGGCCATCACGTAGAACTGACTCCCGCATTGAAAGATTACGTTTCAGAAAAATTTGGCAAGCTGGAACGCCACTTTGACCACATCAGCAATTGCCAGGTAACCCTGGAAGTGGAAAAAGTGCGCCAGATGGCGGAGGCGACGCTTCACGTGGTTGGTGGTGAGATTCACGCAAAGGCTGAGAATGGGGATATGTATGCAGCGATTGATTCGCTCATTGACAAGCTGGACCGTCAGATCCTCAAGCATAAGGAAAAGAATGTAGACCGGATGCACGGAAACGGGTCTCGTTAAACGCCCGTTTTCATGCGTGTCATCTAATCGCGCTGCGGCATGGCTAACCTGCCGCAGCCTTTTTTTTACGGAAATGCAGTCGATTCATGAGCGACACATCCCTGACCATTGACAACATCCTTGCACCGGAGCTGAGTCTTTGCCGGATACCTGCATCCAGCAAGAAACGGGTTCTGGAATCCATTGCCGAGCAGATCAACCAGCATGACGGCTCGCTCAGCGAAACCCAGATCTTCAATAATCTGGTCGCGCGTGAGCGCCTGGGCAGCACCGGTATTGGCCAAGGCATTGCCATACCCCATTGCCGCCTGGAAGGACTGGATCACGTCGTCGGCGTTCTGCTCACGCTGGAAGAAAGCATCGAGTTCGACGCCATCGATAACCAGCCGGTGGATCTCGTGTTTGCCCTCGTTGTTCCCAAGGAGGCAACCAGCGAGCACCTGGAACTGCTCAGCCAGCTGGCCGAGAAATTTAACGAACGCGCATTCTGCGATCGTCTGCGCCAGTGTGAAGATGCCAAGACACTTTATGAGCGCATGACAGCTGCAGACGGCTAACACTCATTGTTGTGGAGACAGGGTGACCATGAAACTGATCATCGTCAGTGGCCGGTCCGGTTCGGGCAAGAGTACAGCACTCCATGTTCTTGAAGACCTGGGGTTTTACTGCATTGACAACCTCCCCATAGGATTGCTGTTTCCCTTGACCCGGGAAGCCGCGAACCAGGTAACACCCGGTCGGCTGGGAAAAATGGCGGTCAGTATTGATGCCCGCAACCTGTCCGGCGAGCTGGCCAACTTCGAAGAGATTTACCGGCGGCTCGAGGAAACCGAAGTCACAGTCGAAATCATATTTCTCGACGCCGATGAACAGTCCCTGCTCCAACGGTTTCACGCCACTCGACGCAAGCACCCACTCAGCGATGACAGGACGTCCCTTCGGGAAGCCATCAACAACGAGAAAAAGTGCCTGGAGCCGCTCGCCAAGCTTTCCGATCTCTACGTGAACACCACCGGCATGTCCATGTACGAGCTGCGGGATATGATCAAACAGCGTGTCGTTGGCCGGAAGGACCAGGAGCTGGCCCTGTTGTTCCAGTCATTCGGTTTCAAGCACGGCGTCCC
Organism: Marinobacter sediminum; assembly: GCF_023657445.1. Lineage (NCBI taxonomy): Bacteria > Pseudomonadati > Pseudomonadota > Gammaproteobacteria > Pseudomonadales > Marinobacteraceae > Marinobacter > Marinobacter sediminum. The sequence continues at coordinate 1,995,950 of NZ_JAGTWY010000001.1, forward strand.
GCTGGACTCGGACTATGTCTTTGACGTCCGCTGTCTGCCAAATCCGTACTGGGACACCAGTTTGCGTAAGTTCGTCGGCACCGACCAGCCAGTAATCGACTTTCTGGAAAAAGAACCGGCCAGTCGGAAAATGATCGATGATCTGACTGCATTTCTCGAAGCCTGGCTTCCCTCTTTTGCTGACAGCAACCGCAGCTATATGACCATTTCAATTGGTTGCACTGGCGGGCAACACCGCTCGGTCTATGTCTCGGAACAGCTTTGCAGCCATTTCCGACAGCGCTACAGTAACGTTCAGGTCCGCCACACCGAGCTACCGCACCTGCAAACCCGTGAAGAGATCTGAGCCAGCATGATTCGCCGCCCCATCACCATCATTAACAAGCTGGGACTGCATGCCCGGGCCACCGCCAAGCTGGTCAACACGGCATCGGAATTCGACAGCAGCGTAAAAATCAGCGGCAAGGGCCGGGAAGTGGATGCCAAGAACATAATGCAGGTGATGATGCTTGCCGCCAGCCAGGGTACCGATGTCGAACTGGTTGCGGATGGGCAGGACGAGCAGGATGCCATTGATGCTCTGGTTGAGCTGATTAATGACTATTTCGGAGAGGGCGAGTAATACCAGGCTTGCTGCGGCCAGAACGGAATCTTCTGCGGCATTCAACGACAACTCTTTCTCACCTGTGCCACCTAACTCCGCTATAATACAGGCGTTTTCTGACTGTGGGTAATTCATGACCGATATTCTGGAAAAAAGCCAGGCCCGCCAACGCCTTCGCTCCCTGGGCGAAGCCCTGGACAGTGGTGCCCTGAAACAGGTTGCCCGTATTCTGAACGGCGGCCTGAGCCCCAGTGATATTGCCCACCTTCTGGAATCTTCCCCGCCCCGCGAGCGGGCCCTGCTGTGGAATCTGGTCGATAAAGAGCTGGAAGGGGAAGTTCTCCAGTACCTGAGCGACGACATCCGTGGTTATTTCCTGAGCCAGCTCAATGCGCAGGAACTGGCGGATATCATCGAGGATTTCGAGTCGGACGATCTCGCCGACCTGCTGCAGCAATTACCGGACACGGTGATCCAGGAAGTTCTGGACACCATGGACGACCAGGACCGGCAACGGGTCGAAGAAGTTCTCTCCTACCCGGAGGACACCGCCGGCGGTCTGATGAACACGGACACCATCACGGTGCGCCCGGACATCAGCATTGACGTTGTACTCCGTTACCTGCGCAGGCACCGTAACCTGCCACCCATGACCGACAACCTGATCGTCGTCAGCCGGCGGGATGAATTTATCGGTATGTTGCCAATCACCAAGATGCTGGTATCGAACCCTGCAGCGACAGTGCGCGAGGTGATGGACACCGAAATTGAGCCAATTCCGGTCACGCTCTCCGACACCAAGGTTGCCACGCTGTTTGAACGCTACGACCTGATCTCGGCTCCAGTGGTGAATGAAGACGGTCGACTGCTAGGTCGTATCACCATCGATGACGTGGTCGACGTAATCCGGGAAGATGCCGATCACTCCCTGATGAGCATGGCCGGTCTCGACGAAGACGAAGACACCTTCGCGCCCGTCTGGAAAACAACACGGCGCCGCGCCGTCTGGCTGGGTATAAACCTGATTACGGCGTTCGTCGCCTCCGGCGTTATCGGCCTGTTCGAGGAGACGATTACCAAGGTGGTTGCGCTTGCCGTACTTATGCCAATCGTTGCCAGCATGGGGGGCATCGCCGGGAGTCAGACCCTTACCCTGGTCATCCGCGGCATGGCCGTGGGGCAAATAAGCGGCGCTAATGTGCGCTGGCTGTTAAACCGGGAGTTCCTGTCTGGCGCGATGAATGGCGTTTTCTGGGCGCTGGTGGTTGCCACGGCTGCGGCTACCTGGTTCCAGGACCTGATGATTGGAGCCATTATTGCGGCCGCGTTGATCATAAACCTTATCGCCGCCGCTCTGGCGGGAACCATACTGCCCCTGTTCCTGAAATCAAGAAACATTGATCCGGCCCTGGCGGGCAGCGTGATCCTGACCACTGTTACCGATGTGGTCGGGTTTATGGCTTTCCTCGGCCTGGCCACCGTGTTTTACGCGTAACCGACGCACAACACCGAAAAACAACGGATTTACCATGAGTCAGCACGACCACCACGAAGACGAAGAAGAGTATGGCAAAAGCAAATCCCAGTTGAAGCGGGAAATGCACGCCCTGCAGGACATCGGCAAACGGATGCTCGAACTGAGCAACGATCAGCTCGATACTCTGCCAATCAGCGAGACCCTGCGCGCCGCCATTGAGGAATCACGCCGGATCCGCCAGAACGAAGCCAAACGCCGCCATCTCCAGTATATCGGCAAGGTTATTCGACAGGAGGATGATCCGGACGCACTAAAGCTGGCCATCGATGCTTTTGATGCCGGCAGTGAAGAGCATACCCGTCGCCATCACCTCGCCGAACGCTGGCGCGACCGTATGATTTCAGAGGGTGATTCAGTGGTCGGAGAGTTCTTCAGCTACTGTCCGGACGCAGACCTTCAACACCTGCGGAATCTCGCCCGTAACGCCCGCAAGGATGTGGAAAAGCAAAAGAACACCGGTCAGTCCCGGAAACTGTTCCGTTATCTCCGGGAATGCATCGACGACGCCGAAGCGACAAACTGACGGGCAGGCCGGCTGGTTACAGCCGGCGATGGTCCCACACCGGCATCCGCTTACGCAGCTGTGAGAGCTGTTCCACATCCAACTCCGCCGTCAACACTCCCGCCCCCTCAGCGAGCTCTTTCACAACCTTGCCCCAGGGATCGCAAATCAGGCTGTGGCCGTAGGTTCGGCGGCGTTCGCTGTTTTGCCCACCCTGTCCCGGGGCAACGATCCAGACCTGGTTTTCGATCGCCCGCGCGCGGGTAAGCACGTGCCAATGGGCATTTCCGGTCTGCCAGGTGAACGCACTGGGTAAGCATACCCACTCAGCGCCTTTTTCTCGCAAAGCCCGAAACAACTCCGGGAAGCGCAAATCATAACAAACAGCGAGGCCAAGCTTGCCGACTGGCGTATCCAGTGTTACCAATTGCTCACCGGGCTCGAAGGTGTCCGACTCCCGGTATTGGCCGTGGGCGTCATCAATCGTCGCATCAAACAGGTGAATCTTGTCATAGCGAGCGACTTCCCGGCCCTGATCATCGAACACCAGACAGGAGGACCTGACCCGCTCCTCAATGCTGGAACCATCAGGCCGATCCGCCAGAGGTAGTGAGCCGCCGACGATCCACATCCCGAGCTTTTTCGCCTGTTCCGCCAGAAAAGTCCGGATAACCGGCTGTGCCGAGACTTCTACTTGTCCGCAATCCACCATCTGATCGGTTGCCAATACGGCAAAATTTTCGGGCAGCACCGCGATCAGAGCCCCTTCACTGGACGCTTTTGCCAGTAATTTCCGGGCCTCGTTCAGGTTGGCGTCGATATCATGGGTGCTCACCATCTGGATGGCGGCAACCCGATTGGAAACAGATGTGTTCATAAACAACAGCTCCTGCTATTCACCGTTATCAAACACCCGCCGAAGGTCTACCTGCGGATCGTCCCAGGTACCAGTCACACTGTAACTGGCACTGGTCAGCTTGCTTAAAGGATCGCCCAGAATCTTGTCCAGGACAAATAAAGCACCGCCAATGGGAGCACTGGCTCCCATCAACAGAGCTGCCAACGGGAGGTTCTGGGTCAGTGGCAAAACCACCACGAGGCGCATATCCAGCGCTTCATCCGGAATATCTGTTGTGCCACTCAGCTTGAATGCGCCCGAGGGGCCGACAATCTGGAGCTCGGGGCTCATCGTCACCAGACCTTCGACAATCTGGGCCTTGCCGGAGATTGCGTCGAAGGCCACGCCCCGCTCGTACAGATCCGAAAAATCCAGTTTCAGGCGACGCCACAGGGTATCCGCATTCAATAAGTTGAAAAAGCGAAACAATTGAGCCGTGCTGTTCTGTTCCAGAATAATCCCGTCATCAAGCCGGAGACTGACCAATCCGCTCAGATCCGGTAACGAGAATTCATCGGGGCGGCCAGGCCAATCCAGGTCAAACTCAATATTGGTGGCTTTATTGGTCAGGGGGATCTGCGTTCCGAACAGTTTGTTGAGGTCAGCGAGAGCGCCCCCTGTAATTGAACCGGCAAACCGGCTGACCTCTCGGCCATCCAGGATGCTCCAGGTCATATCACCGAGCAGGGTCAGGGAACTGAGCCTGCCTTCAATGCCATTCACCTTCAACATGTAGGGCTCGGGGCGTAACAGGAATGTCCAGCTTCCCAGGGTTTCTCCGTTAAGCTGAAGGTCGCGTATGGTTACGTCCGCATCGGGCCAGTCCGCCATATCCAGTGACCTGAATGCGTCGAGTTCCTCTTCAAGGGTCAGTAATTCCGGAGCCTCGGTTCGGGTCTCATCATTACGGGCCAGCCTGACTACCTCGAAATCTGCGATAATCGCGCCACCATCATCTGGCAGGACAACCCGCCCAACCGCTCGCTCGGACCGGGTGCTGACGACCCACCGGTCACCAAGATCAAGGGCTTCGACCCGGATATCCCGCAAGGTATGTCCACCCAGATATAAATGACCAAGATCCAGATCGAAACCGGTGTCCTTCCAGAGCAAATCAAAGGCCATGCGATTTTCCCATTCGCCCCGAATGGCAATACCACCTGCCGCAGAAGTATCCACCAGTGCCTCCAGTGGCGCTGATTCGTCGGCCGTCTTTGCAAGCATCTGAGGCCAGTCCAGCGCGACTCCCTTGAGGTCAGATCGCAACCTTATTCCTGACGTGCTCTTCGCCCCCACATCAAGCGTCGCTGTGTAGGCCATGGTTCCCGTCATTCCGTAACTCTGGTCAGCAGTCTGACCTGCCTTGGCCAACACCTCCGGAATGGTCAGCTGCCCGGATTGACGGATGGAAAGTGCATCGCCCGCCCCCACCCGGCTAAGACTGATACGCACAGGATCACCAAGGAACCTTGCCTGCAGAGGCCCACCCGAGAAACCATCAACGGTGTGATAGGTCAGGTCTCCGGTGATATTACTCCAGCTCAGGTCAGCCGGCGGATAGGTAACGGTACCTCCGTCAGCAGTGACCTGGGCTTCCACCACGGCAGGCTGGTCTGAACCCAACGGCAAGTCGATGCCCAGATCCAGTTTATATTTACCCCGGAATTCCAGTTTCCTGGCTTCTGCCCCTGCCATTTCCCCGAGCGGACTGTTGTTCATCCAGAAACCAACCGTATCGCCCGGAACTTCGGCGGCCGCGTCCACTGACACGGTCGTTCCAGCGCTATCTGGAATAACCCTCACGCTGCTGGGCAACAATGTCAGCCCCCCGGTTTCGGCTTTTTCCAGTGTCACCCGCGTATCGCCGTTATGCACAACCACTCGCCCGCTCGCCCCGGACACTTCCGGCCAGCGCTCATCGTAGGCAATGGTGGCATTATCAAAGGCGTACCACATGGAGGATACAAAGGATCCTCTCGGTGCCCCTGCACCGATTTGACCATGGCCGTAATAGACCCCCGACGTAATGTCGGCTTCCTTAATGGCAGTCGTGAGCCATTCATAAAGCCCGGGATTGACCACCTTGCTCGGGACGAAATCCGCCAGCATATCGGCTTTTGCATTCTCCAGACCGATCCGCAGCCCCAAATTGTTCTCGCCGCTTTTGTCCAGTTTCAGATCGAACCCGCCGTTTAGGATGGTGTTACCGTTGTAAACCATCCGGATATCGTCCGAATACACTCTGGTCAAAGGGCCATCAAGCTGCCAGGCAACCAACCCGCCAATTTCGGAAAAGGACCAGTCTGCCCTGAAGAGCTTGGGAAAACCGAGACTCACGGGCAGTTCCCCGGCATTCAGCCGGACATAGCCCGAGTTTTTATTGAGGTACACCGAACCGAACAGGCCCGTTACGTCAGGGGCTCCCCGATAGGCCGTCACACTGACATCACGAAGACTCCCGTGAAACTCGAACCCTTTGGCAGATGAATCGGGAATGGTCAGCTCCATGCGGTCCAGAAAGCCACCTGGCCGATAATTTTCAAGAGCAGCTCGCGCCCGATCAGGAAGAAGTGGCAGTAGGGAGGCGAGTCTACGCAATGGTTTGAGAGGCAGCGCATCGGCAACAACGGTCAGCCCCTGCTCTTCGGGCATGAGGCGCAGGCTGAACGGCGGCACGTCATCGCCATCCCATGTCCATTGAAGCTGCTGAAGGTGCCACTCACCCGGGCCGCTGGACCGGACTTGTTCGGACCCAGCTTCAGAGAGCACATCCGCATGCCTGCGCCAGCCAAAACGCGCCCGTATGTTTTCAAGGGGTGCCAGCGATTCACTGCCCACGCCCAGCTGCAGGTAGGGCGTTCTTACCGTGCCGCTAACCTGTTGCAGCCTTCCGTCCCGGAACGTAAGCCAGCCCTCACCCCCAAGATCAAAGCCCTCCACCCGAATGGCCTGCCACTGATACTCATCAATAAGACCATCAAAAAGACGACCCGAGTCCACATCCAGGTAAAGCTGCCCGGTAAAGTCCCCCCGGAAAAAATGCTGACCAACCAGACTGAAGCTGGCCAGTTGTTGTGTGGTCCCGGATTGCATGGCCCGACCAGCGGCGCGAAACAGACCTTGCCGGTACACCAAATCCAGCTGGGGAATATCCAGATGGCGCACGTGCCCCTGGTTGTCCCGGATACCAAGGCTGAAGCGAGTGATTTTGACGTAGGGCTCTGACAGAACGCTCCCTGCCAGCTCAAGCCATTCCCTGATACGGTTACTGACAGGCTGGGGAAGATCGGCGCCCCGCACCCGGACCTTCCCTGCTTCGGACTGGTTGAGCGTCAGCTCAAGGCCATCGGCTTCAAAGTCCTCAAACACGACCCGCTGTCGCAACAGTGACGACAGGAAATCAAACCGGATACGCAAATACTCAAGGTGGGCAATATCCACGCCTGAATCCCGGTTGGTTACGGTAATCTGGCGTGCAGTGAAGGACGGGTCAAGCCAGAACCAACGCGAGGATAGCCCGCCTATCGAAACATCGTGGCCAATGCGTGCTGACAGCTCCCGGGCCAGATCCTGACTGAAGGCATCCACGTTACGGGTGAGCTGGCGCCCCAGGCCGGCATACAATGCAAACAACAAAAGTATGACCAGCAGAAGCCACCAGACAAAGCTGGAAATCCGGGCAGCCAACCTTACCGGTGAGCTCTCGGGATAATTATCCGGCAGTGGCGGCTCGCGATCAGAGGAAGCCATCAGACAGGGCTACTCCCCCCGCCGGCAGTCAGTCCCCGCATCAGAGAAGAACGACATCATACTGCTCCTGACTGTAGAAGGCCTCTACCTGGAAGCGGATGGTTTTGCTGATAAACGTTTCCAGGTCAGCAACGTTATCGGATTCCTCGTCCAGCAAACGGTCCACGACGCTTTGCGAGGCCATTACCAGGTAGTTTTCGGCATCATAGGCACGGTTGACCCGAAGAATTTCGCGGAAGACTTCATAGCAGACGGTCTCACTGGTTTTCAGGAAACCGCGCCCGTCACAGATCGGACAAGGTTCACAGAGTACCTGCCCCAGGCTTTCCGTCGTGCGCTTTCGGGTCATTTCCACCAACCCGAGTTCCGAAACACCGGTAATCTTGGTTTTCGCGTGATCCCGCTCAAGCATTTTTTCAAGCATCCGGTGCACCTGACGCTGGTGTTCCGGGTCTTCCATGTCGATAAAGTCGATAATAATGATGCCACCAAGGTTACGCAGGCGCAGCTGGCGACTGATAGACCGGGCGGCTTCAAGGTTGGTCTTGAAAATGGTTTCTTCCAGATTCCGGTGTCCGACAAAGCCACCGGTATTGATGTCGATGGTCGTCATCGCTTCGGTCTGGTCTATGATCACGTAACCACCGGACTTGAGCTGAACCTTACGGCTGAGGGCCTTCTGGATCTCATCTTCCACCGAGTATAGGTCAAAAATCGGACGCTCTCCCGGGTAATACTCCACCTTATCGGCAAATTCGGTGACAAACTCTTCAACAAACTCCATGACACGCTGATGACTCTCGCGACTGTCGATCCTTACCTTTTCCGTCTGCGGGCGAATGAGATCCCGGATGGTCCGGATAAACAGCGGCAAATCCTGGTAAACCACGGAAGGCGCCTGAACCCGGGTAATGCGTTCGTGGATCGACTGGCTCAGATGATGCAGGTAGCTCATATCGCCGGTCAATTCTTCCGGAGACGCCGCTTCTGCGGCTGTGCGGATAATATAACCGCCCTGAACTTCAGTATCTTCGGCCGCCGCCTCTTCAACCAGAGCCTTCAGACGAGCACGCTCAGTGTCATCCTCGATTCGCTGGGAGATTCCGACATGGCTGACACCGGGCATAAAGACGAGGTAACGGGACGGTATAGAAAGCTGGGTGGTCAACCTGGCACCTTTGGTACCAATCGGGTCCTTGGTCACCTGAACCACCAGAGACTGACCTTCCCGCAGCAGGGTGCGGATATCAGGCACTGTTTTAGGCGATTCGTTGACGTCATCGCCATTGGACTGGCTTGGAACGACATCCGATGCGTGAATAAAGGCTGCCCGCTCCAAACCGATATCGACGAACGCAGCTTCCATGCCCGGAAGCACCCTGACCACCTTGCCCTTGTAGATATTCCCGACTATGCCCTTGCGACTGGTACGTTCAATATAGGCTTCCTGCAACATACCGTTTTCGACCAGAGCAACACGGGTTTCCACCGGCGTCACATTGATCAGGATTTCTTCACTCATGCTCAGTTCTCCATACTGCTCGGCCAGTTTACCCAGACCGGATACCCGGCATCTGCCAGCAGGGCTGCCGTTTCCTGAAGTGGCAGCCCTACGACAGCACTGTAACTGCCCCGTAGTTCACTAACAAAAATACCACCAAGACCCTGAATCCCATAACTTCCAGCCTTGTCCATGGGTTCACCGCTGGCCACATAGGCCTCAATTTCATCATCAGCTAACGCACGAAAGCGGACTTCGGTGGTGACCAAAAGGGATTCACAGTGCTCACCGCTGGCAATCGCCACGGCCGTCATGACCTGATGAGTGGCACCGGACAATGCCCGAAGCATCGTAATCGCCTCGTCCTTTCCGGCAGGCTTGCCCAGAATCGTGCCGTTCAGCACAACCGAGGTATCAGAACCCAGGACCAGAGTGCCAGGCTCCTTTGCGGAAACCGCCAGTGCCTTCTCGCGGGCCAGTCGCTCTACGTAGTGCTCAGCCGATTCGCCGGACTCAGGCGTCTCGTCAATGTCTGCAGGCTGAACGGTGAACACCAGTCCGATCTGCTGCAATAACTCGGACCGTCGCGGAGAAGCCGATGCGAGAACGATTGGAGCCATGGCTAACCCAGCTTGCGGTTTATATTGTCCAGCAGGACACAGAACACGGGCCATGCTGCTGCACTGGTCAAAGCCGGCCATAAGTAGCTGAACCCGGCATCTTCCCCACCCAGCATTTGTTTGATGAAGTGGACAAGCATCTGGTTAATACCTAACAAGAGAAACACCATCAGGCATTGTTGCGGCATCGGATACATTCGCAACCGCTGGTGGACCGTAAGCACAAGGAAGGCAATCAATCCCATGGCCAGGGCGTTCACACCCAGCGGTGTGGCTTCGAGCACATCCAGGAGCAAGCCAAGGCACCAGGCCAGCAGGATGCCGAACTGGGCAGGCGCACGGAAGGTCCAGTAAAAAACCACGAGCCCCAACCACTCCGGACGGAATTCAAACCAGCCAACAGGGAACAGGGAAATGCTCAATACCAGAGCAACAACCACGGAAAATGCAAACACCGGGTAACTGATAACGGATAACATCAGCTGTCACCTCCCTGACCCGGCACTGCTTCGCCCGCAGATTTTTCCTCTTCCGGATTGCTCTGCTGGACGTTTACGCCTTCGGGGGGGAAAACCACAAGTACCAGCCGACTCTGGTTCAACCGGGCCTTTGGCGTCGCCTGAATTGATACGAAGGGCTCGCCTGGCTCCTTTCTGATGCGGCTGACTTCCGCTACCGGATAGCCCCGTGGAAACCGCCCACCAAGACCGGAGCTCACCAACAAGTCACCTTCCCTAATATCAGCCGTATCGGGAACATGAACCAGATCCAGGGTGTTGGTATCGCCAGTTCCCAGCAGAATGGCGCGCAAACCATTGCGCACTACCTCTACCGGCACCGCATGGCTGCTGTCTGACACCAGAAGCACACGAGAGGTAATCTGACTGGTTTGTACGACCTGCCCCATCAGTCCGTGGGCATCAAGAACAGCCTGGCCGGCGACAAGGCCGTCACTCTCACCCTTGTTGATAATGATTTCATGGGAGAACGGGTCCGGAGAGACACCAACCACCTCGCCGACGATCACTCGGTCGTCCAGCACTTCTGAGGAATTCATCAGCCGACGTAATTCGTTGTTCTCTGATGCCAGGGCGGCATACTTAAGCGCACGACGCTCCAGGATCAGAAGCCGGGCCTTCAGATCTTCGTTTTCCTGCTGGAGGTCTTCCTTGTTGACGAACAGACCCGCAACCCAGTCACTAAACTGATAGGGCGCGTTCCCCAGCCAGTAGACCGGTGCCAGACCCGTCGCGATCGTGCTGCGAACCTCGGAGAGTTTGTCGAAACGCGTATCGGCAGCCACCAGGGCTGCCGATACGATGACAATTAGAAAAAGTCGGAAGCCAGGAACCGGCCCCTGGACAAAGATGGTCTTAATAGCAAACCCTCCCCACAGGATTATCCCTCCTGGGAGAACATTCCGATACCACCCCGATCAATCACTTCCAGTGCCTTACCGCCACCACGGGCAACACAGGTCAGCGGATCTTCTGCGATGATAACCGGCAGGCCGGTTTCCTCGCTGATCAGCTTGTCCAGGCCACGCAACAACGCGCCACCGCCGGTCAGCACGATGCCGCGCTCGGCGATGTCAGAAGCAAGTTCGGGCGGTGATTGTTCCAGAGCACTTTTAACAGTCTGAACAATTTGCGCCAGGGATTCCTGCAGCGCGTCGAGGATTTCCTCGCTGTTCAGGGTAAAGGCCCGGGGAACGCCTTCGGCCAGGTTACGGCCACGAACGTCAATCTCGCGAATTTCGAGACCCTCGTAGGCACAACCGATTTCGTGCTTGATGCGTTCCGCAGTGGAATCGCCGATCAGGCTACCGTAGTTACGGCGGACGTAGGTCACGATAGCTTCATCGAATTTGTCGCCACCAACCCGAACGGATTCCGCATAAACAATGCCGTTGAGGGAAATGATCGCGATTTCGGTTGTGCCACCACCGATGTCCACAATCATGGAACCGCTGGCCTCTTCTACCGGAAGGCCGGCACCAATGGCAGCCGCCATGGGCTCTTCAATCAGGAACACTTCCCGTGCCCCGGCGCCAAGAGCGGATTCGCGGATAGCCTTGCGCTCTACCTGGGTAGACTTACTCGGTACACACACCAATACACGCGGGCTCGGGGTAATAAAGCTGTTTTCGTGCACTTTATGGATGAAGTGCTGCAGCATTTTCTCGGTGACCACGAAATCCGCAATCACACCGTCTTTCATCGGACGGATTGCCGTGATGTTACCCGGCGTACGGCCCAGCATGCGCTTGGCTTCTGCGCCGACGGCCGCGACCATTTTCTGGGAGTTGTTGGTGCGGATAGCCACTACGGACGGTTCGTTCAGCACGATACCGCGCTCACGCACATATATAAGGGTGTTCGCGGTGCCCAGGTCGATGGACAGGTCGCTGGAGAATAAGCCTCGGAGTCTTTTAATCAACATTCGTGTAGTTTCAACCTGAGAGTTGCAGTCGCAGAAAAGATGCGGCAACTTTAGCAGTGAGCACCCCCTCAGGCAAGGCGAGAAAAGGCCTTGCGCCTTACGGTTCACACATTTCCGTTGCGCCTTGGGGCCTCCCGCCTTTGTTCGAATCTGTTACCATACGCTCTTTATTTTTTGGGTACGGTGAAAGGCCGCCCGAAGAATGCTTCCCAAACCCCACTCAGGCACGTCCGTGTGGCGCTTGAGCTCCGTTATATGTGGCTCTGCACAGTTTTGGCAAGCATGCTCCGAACGCCCCGCAGCGGGTAGTGGCCTTCATTAACTACACAGATCTTTATTAACGACATTTCATTTATCTGGGAGGCAATGCGTGACCATTTCCCGTGAGGACATTGAAAAAGTCGCTGTGCTCGCCCGCATTCGTGTGGACGACGAGCAAGTCTCAGCCCTCGAAACCGATCTGGGGAACATCCTGGACTTGGTAGACCAGCTCAGCGCCGCCGATACCGATGCGGTCGAGCCTATGGCGCACCCGCTCAATGCGGTTCAGCGCCTGCGCCCGGACGAGGTAACCGAGACCAACCAACGGGAAGCCTTCCAGGCCATCGCGCCGGCCACCGAAAACGGGCTCTACCTTGTCCCCCGCGTTATCGAGTGATCTGACGACCAGCGACGTAAACAGGAAGTATCATGCATAACAAATCCGTAGCAGAGCTTTCCCGCGAACTGGAAAGCGGCAAGATTTCAAGCGTGGAGCTGGCGCAACAGTTCCTCGACCGCATCGAGCAGGAAGACGGCAAGTACAACAGCTTCATTACGGTAACCGAAGATCAGGCCCTGGCCGATGCCAAAGCGGCCGACGAGCTGCGCGCAGCGGGTAACGCCACGCCCTGGACTGGCATTCCATTCGCCCACAAGGATATTTTCTGTACTAACGGCGTGCGGACCACCTGTGGTTCGAAGATGCTGGAGAACTTTGTACCTCCCTACAACGCCACAGTCACAGAAAACTTCCGTAAGGCCGGAGCAGTCTGTCTCGGCAAGACCAACATGGATGAATTCGCCATGGGCTCCTCTAACGAGTCAAGCCATTTTGGTCCGGTCACCAACCCCTGGGGAATGAAACGCGTACCTGGCGGTTCTTCCGGCGGCTCTGCCACGGCGGTTGCAGCCCGACTGGTGCCTGCAGCTACTGCCACAGATACCGGTGGTTCGATTCGCCAGCCGGCGGCCCTGTGCGGCGTTACCGGCCTCAAGCCAACCTATGGTCGTGTGTCCCGTTACGGCATGATTGCCTTCGCATCCAGTCTTGACCAGGGCGGCACCATGGCTCGCACCGCTGAAGACAACGCTCTGATGCTTAACGTCATGGCTGGCTTCGATCCCAAAGATTCGACTTCACTGGATCGCGAAGTCCCGGATTACACGGCGACGCTGAATGAGCCATTAAAAGGGCTTCGCATAGGCTTGCCAAAGGAGTACTTCTCGGACCAGCTGAGCCCCGCGATGGAGGAACAGGTTCGCGCGGCGGTGAAGGAATACGAGAAACTGGGCGCGACGGTGAAGGAAGTCTCACTGCCCAACGCCAAGCTCGCGATCGCTGCCTACTATGTGATTGCTCCGGCCGAAGCCTCTGCCAACCTGTCCCGTTTTGATGGAGTTCGCTATGGCTACCGCTGCGAAGATCCGAAAGATCTGATGGATCTTTATACCCGAACCCGGGCCGAAGGCTTTGGCACCGAAGTGAAACGCCGGATTCTGGTAGGCACCTATGCCCTCTCCGCCGGCTACTTCGACGCATACTACCTCAAGGCACAGAAAGTACGCCGCCTGATCCAGCAGGACTTCATCAATGCGTTCAAAGACGTCGATGTGCTGATGAGCCCGACTACCCCGTCACCGGCCTTCATCCAGGGCGAAAAGACCAGCGACCCGGTAACCATGTACCTGGAGGACGTATTTACCATTGCCATCAACCTCGCAGGTATTCCAGCAATGTCGGTACCCGCCGGCTTCATTGATGGCCTGCCCGTGGGCCTGCAGATTATAGGTGACTATTTTTCCGAGGCCCGGCTACTGAACGCAGCCCATCAATTCCAGCAGGTGACCGACTGGCACCAGCGTGAACCACAGTAAGCCCGAGAGAGGAGAGTTACACCATGCAATGGGACATTGTGATCGGGCTGGAAATTCACGTTCAGCTCGCCACCCAAACCAAGATCTTTTCCGGCTCCAGCACAGCGTACGGTGCGGAACCCAACACCCAGGCCAACGCGGTTGATCTGGCCATGCCGGGCACTCTGCCCGTTCCCAATGAGCAGGCATTTCGCTATGCGGTCATGTTCGGCCTGGCGGTAAACGCCGAGATTGAGCGCCGCTCCGTATTTGAGCGGAAGAATTACTTCTACCCGGATCTGCCCAAAGGCTATCAGACCACCCAACTTGAGCGCCCCATTGTCGGCCCGGGTTATGTGGACATTGATCTGGCCAATGGCGAGACCAAACGCGTTCGCATCCACCACGCCCACCTGGAAGAGGATGCAGGCAAGTCCCTGCACGAAGACTTTCACGGGATGACCGGCGTCGACCTGAACCGGGCGGGCACTCCCTTGATTGAAGTTGTGACCGAACCGGATATGACGAATGCCGAGGAAGCGGTCGCCTTCGCGAAAAAACTGCACAGCCTGGTTACTTCACTGGGTATCTGTGACGGGGATATGTCACAGGGCTCCATGCGCTTTGACGTCAACATTTCGCTGAAACCAAAGGGTTCCGACACGCTTGGCACCCGCACAGAAACCAAGAACCTGAACTCCTTCCGCTTCATGGAACAGGCCATCGCCCACGAAGTCGATCGGCAAATGGATATCCTTGAAGACGGTGGCGTGATTACTCAGGAAACCCGTCTTTACAACGGTGATCGGGACGAATCCCGCTCGATGCGAACCAAGGAAGAAGCCAACGATTACCGCTACTTCCCGTGCCCGGATTTGCTGCCAGTAGAAATCGACGACACGTTCATCGATGACGCTCGCAGTCGCCTGCCGGAACTGCCAGACGCGCGGAAAGCCAGGTTCAAGGAGCAGTATGGCCTGAACGATTACGATGCGAACCTGCTGAGCGGCGACTCAAAACTGTCCACTTTCTTCGAAGAGGCCGTCAGCCACGGCAAAGATGCCAAGCTGACCGCCAACTGGGTTCAGGGCGAGTTTTCTGCGCGCCTGAATGCGGAGGAGAAGACCGTGTCCGAATCGCCGATCACAGGTGCTCAGCTTGGCGATCTGGTCGTCCGTATCGCGGATAACACGATATCCTCATCCGGCGCGAAAAAGGTGTTCGAGGCGCTATGGACGGGCAAAAACGACAGCGTGGATGCCATCATTGATGCCAATGGCCTGAAGCAGGTGTCTGACACCGGCGCCCTGGAGGCAATGGTAGACGAAGTTCTGGCAGGCATGCCGGATCAGGTGGCCCAATACCAGAACGAAGAAGACCCCAAGAAGCGCAAAAAGATGCTTGGGGGCTTTATGGGACCGCTTATGAAGGCCTCCAAGGGCCAGGGCAATCCGAAGCTGTTTAACGAGATTCTTGTTAAGAAGCTCGGGGGCTAATGCTTGGCTTTCGGCTTGGGTCGTGGCCGTTTGTGCTTCGGCCCTGGCCTTGCTGTAGGGAGTTCACGCGCGAGCGGGCAATCGCGCCTTCCTCGTCTACTTCGTCGATGAGAACGTCGATGGTCTTGCCGATTTTGGACTGCAGGCGGGCAGCTGAGATGTCAGCCTGTTTGGCCATGAACCGGGCCAGACGCTCTTCTTTAACGTGCTCGGGAACAGCACCATCGATCCCGTTGGCTTTGGCGCCCTCCACCGCGCTCTACTTGAAGGCCCCGACGCGATCGAACTGCGCTTCATCCAGCCAGTCCAGCAAGTACTGAAAGTCCTCTTCGGTCTCTCCCGGGAAACCAACAATGAACGTGGAACGAATGGTCAGCTCGGGACAGATTTCCCGCCATTTCCGGAGCTCGTGCTGACTGACGCCCGCAGGTAAATAGATCTGGAGATTTTACACCAGTCGTCTCAGCACCTGTAGCAAATACCGCTCGATCGTTTCAGACAAAAAAAGACTGATCCACGTCATAAATTGTGACGCTTTGTTCAAAAAGTGCCGCAAGTAACTGACATAATAGAAAAGAGGCTTCTTGCTGATCACATAGCAAGCAACTACACTTTCTGCGTTAAAGTGTTTTTCTGGAAGGGATTTATGGGAAAGGCAGCCGCATTTGGAACCAGCCAGGCCAGAAGAGTTAAAATGAAACCAATTGCCGTAAAATCAAATCTGCGTAATCAGCAACGCGTTGATATGTCCGCCAATATTACAATCGAGAAACCGGATGGTTGCTGCCTTACCTGTCTGGTCTCCAACCTGTCACGAACCGGCGTCATGGTCTCCTGCAATCAGGAAGCTGTCAAAGTACTTATTCCCGACCTGAAAACACCTGCCCCCGGCAACTGGATCTCCGTCAAGACCAGCTTCTCCGTTCCCGTGATCGCCAATCAGCCAGTGTCAATTGTCGCCGACGGCAACATCGTGCACATGCGCCGCATAGCCCGTGACGAATTCCAACTGGGTATCCAGTTTGCCGAGTTCGAAGGCAACGGTTTTGATTATATCGACCGCTATGTTGGGAAACTGCTGGCAGATTCCTGAAACTCACTCCCTGGTCTATATGCTGCCCCACCGCCACCACTCCGGCCTCAAGCTACTGCTATATTATTATAACCCCAAACTCTAGTTAAGAACCTTCTTATACCCTTATCACCTCTGTTACCATTGGAAATCCAATTCGCATAGCCTTAAAGGCCCGCACGGCGGCAACGGATTACCATGACCTCATACAACCTCACGCACCTGAAACAGCTGGAAGCGGAAAGCATCCACATCATCCGGGAAGTGGCAGCCGAGTTCGACAACCCGGTCATGCTCTACTCGATCGGCAAAGATTCAGCCGTGATGCTGCACCTTGCCCGCAAGGCGTTCTATCCGGGCAAGCCGCCGTTCCCATTGATGCACGTGGACACCACCTGGAAGTTCAAGGACATGATTGATTTCCGGGACCGCAAGGTAAAGGAATATGGCCTGGACCTGATCGTTCACAAGAATGAGGACGGTATCAAGCAAGGCATCGGGCCCTTTACCCATGGTAGCGCCAAGCATACAGATGTCATGAAAACCCAGTCTTTGAAGCAGGCGCTGGACAAGTACAAGTTTGATGCAGCCTTCGGTGGCGCTCGCCGCGACGAAGAAAAATCCCGAGCCAAAGAGCGCGTTTACTCATTCCGGGATGAATACCATCGCTGGGATCCGAAAAACCAGCGTCCCGAGCTGTGGAACATCTATAACGGCAAGATCAACAAAGGCGAGAGCATCCGGGTATTCCCCCTATCCAACTGGACAGAGCTGGATATCTGGCAGTACATCTACCTTGAGAATATCGAAATTGTTCCCCTCTATTACTCGGCGGTGCGTCCGGTGGTTGAGCGTGATGGCACGCTGATCATGGTCGACGACGATCGCATGCCCCTGAAAGAGGGCGAGAAACCAATGATGAAATCCATCCGCTTCCGAACCCTCGGCTGCTACCCGCTGACCGGCGCCATTGAATCCGAGGCAGACACCCTGCCTGAGATTATTCAGGAAATGCTGCTGGCCACCAGCTCCGAACGTCAGGGCCGCGTCATCGACCATGACTCAGCCGGCTCCATGGAACAGAAAAAGCGGGAAGGGTACTTCTAAGATGTCACACCAGTCTGATCTGATTGCAGAAGATATTCAGGCCTACCTGAAGCAACATGAGAACAAGGAACTGCTGCGTCTGCTGACCTGCGGCAGTGTGGATGACGGTAAGAGCACACTGATCGGTCGCCTGCTTCACGACACCAAGATGATCTACGAAGATCACATGGCAAGCCTGAAGACCGACAGCGCCAAGATGGGCACCACCGGGGAAAAGCTGGATCTGGCCTTGCTCGTGGATGGCCTGCAGGCCGAGCGGGAACAGGGCATCACCATTGACGTGGCCTACCGCTACTTCTCTACCGACAAACGCAAATTCATCATTGCCGACACCCCGGGGCACGAGCAATATACCCGGAACATGGCCACAGGCGCGTCAACCGCCCAGGTCGCCATCCTGATGATCGATGCCCGTTACGGTGTACTGACTCAAACCCGTCGTCACTCATACATTGCCTCTTTGCTGGGCATTCGCCACATCGTTGTGGCCATCAACAAGATGGACCTGGTGGACTTCAGTGAAGAGCGTTTCAACGAAATCAAGGATGAGTACCTGGCCTTTGCGGCGAAGCTTGGCCTCAAGGACATCCGGTTCGTACCGATTTCAGCCCTTGAGGGCGACAACGTGGTTAACCGGAGCGAGAACACGCCCTGGTTTACCGGTCAGCCGCTGATGGAAATTCTGGAAACGGTTGAGGTCTCCCGCGATAAGAATCTGGAGCACTTCCGCTTCCCGGTTCAGTATGTCACCCGTCCTGACCTGAACTTCCGTGGCTTCTGCGGCACCATCGCCTCCGGTGTGGTTCGGCCCGGTGAGCAGGTCATGGCGCTGCCCTCACGGCGCATCAGCACCGTGAAGGAAGTGGTTACTTTTAACGGTAACCTCGACGAAGCCTATATCGACCAGGCCGTCACGCTGACCCTGACTGATGAAATCGACATCAGCCGCGGCGACATGCTGGTTAAGGTCGAAGACGAGCCGGAAGTGGGCAACCGTTTCAACGCAAATATCGTTTGGATGACCGATGCGCCGCTGGAAACCGGTCGGCTGTATGACATCAAGCTCGGGCCGACTTTCACCTCTGGTACGGTCAAGGCGATCCATCACCAGACCGACGTGAACACACTGGAACAGCAGGCAAACCCGGAAAAATTACAGCTGAACGAAATCGGTCTGTGTGAGCTTACCCTCAGCCAGCCGATCGCCTTTGACGCCTACCAGCGCAACCACGCGACGGGCAGCTTCATTGTGATCGACCGGCTCACGAATGTGACCATCGGTGCCGGCATGGTTGCCGGACTGGCGGATGGGAGTGAATCTCTTGATCCGGTCTCTGTTGAAGAGCGCGAGCGCCGTCTGGCCCAGAAGCCGGCCATCATTGCCTGTAATGGCAGACAGGCGCCGGCCCTGGCCCTCGCCGTGGAGCGTGCGCTGTTTGATCAGGGCAAGACCTCGGTGGTGGTCAGTGAGGAAAACGCGGGTGATGCCGACGAGCGTCGTCGCGCTGCGCAACTGTTGACGGCTCACGGCCTGATCGCCATAGCCGTCAATCTGGGCATTGACGTGGCCAATGCTGAGGTGAATGCGGACAGCGAACAGGAAATACCGCAGGCAGTCAGTGAGTTATTGCAGTCACTGGTTCGCACCAAGCGGATTTAAGATCCACCCTTGACCGTCAGGGAGTTTGATAAATCTCTTCTTGTCCGTGAATGTCTTGGTTGTCCGTGGCAAAATCTCCGGCCCCGAAGTTAACCTTCGGGGCTTTTTCGTTCTGTAACCTGGGATTTTCTGATTATGGCCATCAAACACCTTCGCACCGCCTTTGCCAGCCAGTACCAGCCGGGCCAGCCCGCCCGCCTTGTCAGTGGCGAAGCCCTGCAGGAACCCGGTGGCGATTACGAAGCACTGCACAAGCAGATGAAGCGACTGTTCAACAGCAAACCCGGTAAGAAGTACGGTCGGTTTTCAGAAGATATTGGCGAGTCCCCGTTCAGCAGCTGGCTCAAGGATTATCTCGAAGACAAACAAAGCTTCGGTTCCATGAGTGACCGTCTGTTCGGACAATGGCAGGAGTTGCTGACGGGCTGCCAGGAAGAATTTCAGGGGCACCTGATGATCGTCCACGAAGCCCTTGCGGACGCCGAAGTCGTCTATCTTCTGATCCTTGAGAGCGACAGCGCACTGCGCTTTGACGGCAACCAGGCCCTCGATGCTACAGACGTGCTCAGCCTTTCCCGGCTTAACCTGGCGGTGCGCATTGAGCTGGATGACTGGCGCAGCGATAACACGGCTGAAAACTACCTGACCCTCGTTCATGGACGAGGCACCGGTGAGCCAGGGGAATTTTTCATCCGGCTCAGTGGTTTTACCAATCAGGTAGACGTAGAAAAGGAAACCATGACCTTCCTGGATGCAGTCGAGGCGTTCGCCAAATCGTCCGAGCCGGAAAAAGCCGGTGAGGTGCGCAATAAGGCTTATGAGTTTTGCAAGGAGCAGCATGCGCTGGGCGAGCCGGTAGAAATCGAGGCGCTATCCGGTTATCTGGATGAAAGCGAGCCTCAGCGGTTCAAGGAGTTTGCGTCAAAAGCTGCGGAAATGCCGGAAAGCGGCGTGCTCCACCCGGATCATCGCAAGGTCAAGAAACTCGTCCGCATCGCCGGCTCTGGCGGCGGCATGAGCGTTTCTTTTTCTTCCGACCTGGTTAACCAGGCGGTGTATTACGACCGGGACAAGGATGCTTTGACTATCACTCGGCTGCCCAAGGCATTGCGGGAGCAGTTGCAGCGCTATCTGGAGGCTCGCGAGGAGTAATTTCTCCTGGCAAGCCTGATTGGCTTGGGGCTGGCCCCGGCATGGGAGGCCTTTCTTCTGGAAAAACAACTCGCTTCGCTCAGACATCTTTTTCCGGCAGAAAGGCCTCCCACCCCGTGACCGACCAGGCCAATGAATGATGGCGGGGTCAATCCGGTTCTTTGTCAGCCACTGGTACTTCACCCCCATTCCACCTCGGACGGTTCGCTCTAAGCTTCCGGACTTCCTGCATCCATCCCACGCCGTCGATTAACTCGCCGGTTTCAGGGTCAATTGGCGGGTATGGCAGTTTACGGTCGTCGCAGTAGCGTTTCACCGTTGGCTGGCACCAGCAGAACAGAAGGCGGTTGTATTCGTCATCCGGCAGCCTGGGTTGGTCAAACATTCCAGCCAGCTTTCTTTGCCGCTGGGCCTCGGACAGGATAATGGCGCAGGCTGCGGAGACGTTCAGGGACTCCACCATCCCCATCATCGGAATCACAATGTGCTCGTCGGCCTGATCGGCGGCACTGGCACTGACCCCGTCCACTTCGTTGCCCAGGATGACTGTGCATGGCTTCGTAAAATCGGCTTCCCGAAAATCAATCGCCCGGTCTGAAAGCTGAGCAGCGTAGAGTTTGTGACCCTGCCCCTTGAGGTGTTTGACGGCCTCATCCATGCCTCGATGGGTATGGGTTGTCACCCAGTTATAGCTGCCACCTGCGGTTTTACGGAACGCCCGGAAGCCTTCTCTGGGCCAGACGACGTGCATATCCGCCAGACCGAATGCATCACAGGAGCGGATTATCGCGGACAGGTTTCGGGGTTTGTGAACCTGGTCGGTCAGTACGCTGAGATCCGGCTGGCGCGTATCCAGGGTTTGTTTGATTCGGGCGAGGCGTTCAGGGGTCATGTGAATTCAGAATCTGTAAATACGAAAGCCGGGAATAATACCACAATGAACTAGCAACTAGCCGAGACAAAGGTGGTTGCAGATTGATCACCCCGTTATAATGCTCAGTTCCTTTTTTATCGTGCCCGCTATGCAGATTTACAAACCCCGGCGCAACATCCACCAGATTACGTGAGACCCATGGCCAAAAAGCTGTACATCAAAACCCACGGCTGCCAGATGAACGAATATGATTCATCCCGCATGGCAGACCTGCTGCGCACCGGCGAAACCGTCGAAATGACGGACACCCCCGAGAACGCAGACATCCTGTTACTGAACACCTGCTCCATTCGTGAAAAAGCCCAGGAGAAAGTGTTTCACCAGCTCGGCCGCTGGAAAAAGCTCAAGAGCAAAAAACCAGACCTGATTATTGGCGTTGGTGGCTGTGTTGCCAGCCAGGAAGGCCAGGCCATCATCGATCGGGCTCCGTATGTGGATATGGTGTTCGGTCCGCAGACGCTACACCGCCTGCCGGACATGATTACCGAAATCCGGACCAAGGGTGATGGCGTTGGGGTAGTCGATGTCAGCTTTCCGGAAATCGAGAAGTTCGACAACCTGCCAGAGCCAGGCGCAGACGGCCCCTCAGCGTTTGTCTCGATCATGGAAGGCTGTAGCAAGTACTGCACTTTCTGTGTGGTGCCCTACACCCGTGGCGAGGAAGTCAGTCGCCCGGCAGACGATGTCATTGCGGAAGTTGCACATCTGGCCAATCAGGGTGTGCGCGAAGTAAACCTGCTGGGGCAGAACGTGAACGCCTACGGTGGCGAAACCCACGACGGCGACACCATGGACCTGGCGGAGCTTATTACCCTTATCGCTGCCATTGATGGCATCGACCGGATTCGCTATACCACCTCTCACCCGGTGGAGTTCACCGATGCCATGATTGAGGTCTACGAGCAGGTTCCGGAACTGGTCAGCCACCTGCACCTTCCGGTACAAAGTGGCTCCGACCGCATTCTGGCAGCTATGAAGCGCGGCCATACGGCTCTGGAGTACAAGTCCAAGCTCCGCCGCCTGCGCAAAATTCGCCCCGACATCAGTTTTTCCTCGGATTTCATTATCGGGTTCCCCGGCGAAACCGAGAAGGATTTTGAAGACACAATGAAGCTTATTAACGACATCGGCTTCGACATGTCCTTCAGCTTTGTTTACAGCGCACGTCCGGGCACTCCGGCGTCTGATCTGCCAGACGACACGCCCATGGATGTGAAGAAACAACGTCTTAGCATCCTTCAGGACCGGCTCAACCAGAACGTAATGGACATCAGCCGAAAGATGGTTGGTACCACACAGCGGATTCTGGTGACCGGCCTGTCCAAGAAAGACCCCGGGGAATATGCGGGGCGCACGGAAAACAACCGGATTGTTAACTTCCGCCACGAGAACCCCGAGGTGGTCGGGCACTTTATTGATGTCGAGATTGTTGAGGCTTACGCCAACTCTCTTCGCGGGGTGCCAGTGGATTCAGAGATGTATTGATTTCCGGATCAAGCCCAACCCTGATCTGGAACGTGGCGGGTGACCGGATTTTTTTGACCTCGCCCCAAATAGGTTATGCACACTCCCCGGTAAACCACGGGAGTAAATCATGGAGAAAACTTGAACACCAACGATCACAGACAGTTTGACCTGCATCCCGTAGACCAGCGACGCCTGGCAACGCTATGCGGCCAGTTCGATGAAAACCTGAAGCAGATTGAGCGGCGCCTGCAGGTGAAGGT
Organism: Marinobacter sediminum; assembly: GCF_023657445.1. Lineage (NCBI taxonomy): Bacteria > Pseudomonadati > Pseudomonadota > Gammaproteobacteria > Pseudomonadales > Marinobacteraceae > Marinobacter > Marinobacter sediminum. The sequence goes on from NZ_JAGTWY010000001.1 coordinate 2,019,067, forward strand.
TGGCCGGCGTGGTCATCACTTCCGTGTGGAAGGTGAAACCGAGCACGTCGCTGCGGCTGTTGAGGTGATCCGTCACCTTTACCGGGAAACCGAAGCCTCTGACGACATCCCACCAGATACCGTACACCTGTTTATCCGGGAAACCGGCTTTGAACGCCTGCCGGAAGATGTGCCGTTTGACGGTGCCGTAACGGTGATCAAAACGCCCAAGCTACAGGCCAAACCCCGCGGCGCGAACCAACAGAAGTACGTTCATAGCATACGCTCCCACGACATCAACTTCGGTATTGGGCCTGCGGGTACGGGCAAGACCTGGCTGGCGGTTGCCTGTGCGGTTGAGGCGCTGAAGGACGAGCAGGTGAAGCGGATTCTGCTGGTGCGGCCTGCGGTGGAGGCCGGCGAGAAGCTGGGATTCCTGCCCGGCGATCTGGCCCAGAAGGTGGATCCTTACCTGCGCCCGCTCTACGATGCACTTTATGAGATGCTGGGCTTTGATCAGGTAACCAGGCTGATTGAAAAAAGTGTGATTGAAATTGCACCACTGGCTTTCATGCGGGGCCGGACACTGAACAACTCTTTTATCATTCTGGATGAGAGCCAGAACACCACCCGGGAGCAGATGAAGATGTTCCTGACCCGGATCGGCTTTGGCTCAACGGCAGTCATCACCGGTGATACGACTCAGGTCGACCTGCCACGGGGACAGAATTCCGGCCTCATTCATGCCGCCGGCGTGCTTGGCAAAGTCCCCGGCATCGGCTTTACCCGCTTTGGCGCGAAGGACGTTGTGCGCCATCCGCTGGTACAACGCATTGTTGAAGCCTACGACTCGTTTGATGATGGGAGTACCGCAAACCAGTGAGTGAGCTGACGGTCGATTTCCAGAACGTTTATGACGGCCCCGGTGTGCCCGAGGCTTCCCTCTTTCAGACCTGGGCACAAGCCGCCTGGCAGCATGAAAATCCATCCGAGGTGACGATTCGTATTGTCGGAGCACTTGAAAGTCAGGGCCTGAATCATGAGTATCGCGGGAAGGACAAACCCACCAACGTGTTGTCCTTTCCATTTGAAGCGCCAGCCGGTATAACGGTTTCATTGGCCGGAGATCTAGTTATTTGCGCGCCAGTAGTTGAACATGAGGCTGTGGAGCAACATAAAGAAGCGGTAGCTCACTGGGCTCACATGGTGGTGCATGGCATGTTGCATCTCCAGGGCTACGATCACATCGAAGACGGCGATGCCGAGGTCATGGAAGCCCTCGAAGTCCGGTTGCTGGCGCAGCTTGGATTTGGCAACCCTTACGAAGCAGAGGAAACGGAAAAAGACTCATGAGCGACGATCAGTCGAGTCGCAGTCAGGGCGGAAAGTCCTGGCTGGAACGTATATCACAGGCCTTTTCCAGCGGGCCTGAGTCCGTAGAGGACGTGCTGGAAATCCTGAGGGACGCCGAGTCCCAGAACATCATCGATACCGACGCAATGAGCCTCATTGAGGGCGCCATGCAGGTCATCGATATGCGCGTGGAAGAAATCATGATTCCGCGCTCCCAGATGGTCACGGTCAAGGCATCCCAGGAGCCGAAAGAGTTTCTTGGAGAAATCATTTCCTCTGCCCACAGCCGCTTTCCTGTTATCGGCGACAGTCCGGATGACGTCATCGGTGTACTCCTCGCCAAGGACCTGCTGCCGCTGGCCCTGAACAACGACCTTAACTGGTCCAATATCCGCGAGATTCTTAGGCCACCTACCTTCGTGCCGGAGAGCAAGCGCCTCAATCAGCTGCTCAAGGAATTCAAGGAAAACCGCAATCACATGGCCATCGTGGTGGACGAGTACGGCGGAACGGCCGGGTTGATCACGATTGAAGACGTGCTGGAACAGATTGTTGGTGAAATCGAAGACGAGCACGATTTCGACGAAGAGACCCATATCAAGGCACGCGGAGATGGAACTTACGCGGTCAAGGCGGTCACTCCGGTTGATGATTTCAATGAGTTCTTCAAGACCGATCTGGACGAGGAAGACTTCGATACCATTGGCGGTCTTGTACTCAAGGAGTTCGGTCACCTGCCCAGAAGGGGTGAGACGGTTGCATTCTCTGGCTTGCGCTTTACTATTGCCAACGCCGATAACCGTGTCATCCGTCTGTTGCAGGTAACCCGAAGTGACCAGTGACTCTGCTGAAATTCGGGGATTGAAGTCCCCGTTATCCGCTAACGGCGTGCTGGGCTCGGCGGCTCTCCTGGTAGCCGGCGCCCTGCAAACGCTGACGTTTTCTCCTTTCAATTTCTGGTGGCTGGGGCCGGTCTCGATCCTGCTCATTCTGCTGGTGACCGTTCCGCTGAAACCGGAGAAGCTGTTCAAAGCGGGCTGGCTGACAGGGTTGGGACTTTTCGGCAGCGGAGCAAGCTGGGTTTATATAAGCATCAGCGAATACGGCAATACGTCCGTGCCTGTTGCCATCCTGCTAACGGTATTGTTTGTAGCCGGGCTGGCACTTTTTCACGGCCTGGCATTCTGGTTCTGGGGTAAGCTTGCGAAAGACAGTCCCATCCGCAGGCTGATCCTGTTCCCGGCCATATGGATTCTTGGTGACTGGCTCCGCGGCTGGCTTCTCACCGGATTTCCCTGGTTATACCTTGGCACCGCGCACACCGACGGACCTCTCGCAGGTCTGGCCCCGCTTGTCGGGGTGCATGGCATCACACTCTGGATCACGGTAACTGGTGCAGCGCTCTATGGCATGTGGTGGCTAATTATTCACCTTCGCCATGTTGCTGCCGCCATCACAACTGTTATTGCCCTGGTGCCCTGGCTCGTCGCCCCGGCCATGAATCGTCTGGACTGGACCGAAATAAGCAAAGAGCCCACAAGCTTTGCCGCTATGCAGGGCAATATTCCCCAGCAAATCAAATGGGACCCCGACTTCCTGAAAGACCAGATCGTGACTTATCTGGGCATGACCGAAGAGTACTGGAAAACAGACCTGATTCTGTGGCCTGAAACGGCGATTCCGATTCCACAGGACCAGGCGGGAAAGATCATCGAACACATCGACCAGCAACTGGGTGAAAACAGCACCCTGATCACTGGCATACCCTGGTACGGATTCAGCGACCGCATCGAAGACTTCACTTTCCACAACAGCATCATGGCTGTCGGAAACGGTGAAGGCATCTATCACAAGCAGAAACTGGTGCCTTTCGGCGAGTATGTGCCCTTACAGGGCCTGTTACGTGGCCTGATCGGGTTCTTCGACCTGCCAATGAGCAGTTTCAGCCCAGGACCGGAATACCAGGGTCCGCTGAAAGCCAACGGCATAAATATCATGCCGTTTATCTGCTATGAAGTGGCCTACCCGGACTTTGTCGCATTTAACAGCCGCAAGGCCAATCTTCTCCTCACCATCAGTAATGATGGCTGGTTCGGAGATTCCATCGGCCCCTTACAGCACCTCCAGATTGCCCGCATGCGCGCGTTGGAAACCGGGCGCTACATGCTTCGAGGCACCAATAACGGCGTAACAGCCATTATTGATAACAAAGGCGTTGTAACCGAGACTATTCCTCATTTCGAGCGCGCCACCCTCTCCGGCGATGTCTTCACCGCTGAAGGCAACACGCCCTACATGCAAACAGGCTCATGGCCGGTGCTGACACTGGCCGTCATCCTGATTGTTTTTGTCCGGGAACGGGTTATTCCTCGTTTCTCGGCCACCGGCTCGTAACCCGTTCGTAATAGTGGGACCCGCAGGCTTCGCAGGGTTCCAGATGACTGGTGGCCGTCAGGCAACGCATATGACTGCAGTTCAGACAGCGAAACATTCCCGCTGTCGCCACTTCACCTGAGATATAGTGGCTCGTATCTTTGTTATCCAGTTTCTGCCGCAACTCCAGGGCGTCCACGAAGGTTTGGTCCGCGACGGAGAACAGGCTGTCCGCCAGCTGGTGCTCCAGTAAAGATATATCCAGCTGCAACCATTCCTTCAGGCCTTCTCCCGTTTCCTCGACAAAGTGCAGCAGATGCTCCAGGTCCCGTTCGAGGTAAGCTCCCAGCAGGTCCGCCTCATCCCGAGTCATCTCCTCAAGCTCGTACTCAAACTCGACGGCGTTTTGTACTTCCGTCTCCAGAATCTCCAGAGAGCTTTCCTGCAACTCATTCAACCGACCCCGTACCCTCTGCAGCATGCGGTCATACGCCTCAAGGGCCTTACCGGACAAATGATTTCTTTCTGGACCTGACATGAAAACTCCTCGATTAGCCATCCCTAATGCTTTTATTCTGGCACAGTATCAGAAAATTGGCAGACTACCTGTTAAGCCTTCTGTGCGTTAGAATGTCCGGCCGCTCCGAACATCATTTTTCTACAGGGTAACTTTGGTAATGGCAGGAATGGACGAGCAATACAATCCACGTAACGTAGAAGAGCATGCCCGCAACTTCTGGCAAGAGAACAACACCTTTACCGTCAAGGAAGAGCCCGGCAAGCCAAAGTACTACTGTCTCTCGATGTTCCCCTACCCCAGCGGCAAACTGCACATGGGTCACGTCCGCAACTACACCATCGGCGACGTGATTTCCCGTTACCAGCGCATGCAGGGCAAGAACGTCATGCAACCCATGGGCTGGGATGCGTTCGGCCTGCCGGCCGAGAATGCCGCCATCGCCAACAAGACGGCACCGGCCAAGTGGACCTACGCAAACATCGAGTACATGAAGAACCAGCTCAAACAACTGGGCTTCGGTTATGACTGGAATCGCGAGCTGGCCACCTGCAAGCCGGACTACTACCGCTGGGAACAGTGGTTCTTCGCCCGTCTTTATGAGAAAGGCCTGGTGTACAAGAAGATGTCTACCGTGAACTGGGATCCGGTGGACCAGACAGTGCTGGCCAACGAGCAAGTGGTTGATGGCCGGGGCTGGCGTTCAGGAGCCGTGGTTGAACAGAAAAAGATCCCACAGTGGTTTATCCGCATCACCGACTATGCCGAAGAACTGCTGAAAGATCTGGATCAGTTGGAGGACTGGCCCGAACAGGTCAAGACCATGCAGCGTAACTGGATCGGCAAGTCCGTTGGTACCGAGCTGACCTTCCCGCTGAAAGACAGTGATGACGGGTTGACGGTATACACCACCCGCCCGGACACCCTGATGGGGGTCAGCTACATGGCGGTGGCCGCCGAGCACCCGCTGGCAAAGGCGTCGGCAGAACGCCATCGCGATGTGGCAGAATTCGTGGAAGAGTGCCGCAACAGCAAGGTCGCTGAGGCCGAGCTGGCCACCATGGAAAAGAAAGGCATCGATACCGGCTTCAAGGCTGTCCATCCGCTGACTCAGGAGGAAATCCCGGTCTGGATCGCCAACTTTGTTCTCACTGATTACGGAACAGGTGCCCTGATGGCGGTTCCGGGCCACGATGAGCGGGATCACGAATTTGCCCTGAAATACCGTCTGCCCATCAAACAGGTGATTGCCGCCAGAGACGGTCGGGAAATCGACGTTCAGGAGATCGCGTTCACTGAGAAAGGTACGCTTGTTTCGTCCGGTAAATACAGCGGACTGACCAGTGAAGAGGCGTTCGATGAAATTGCCGAGTACCTGGAAGAACAGGGCATTGGCAAACGGACTGTTAACTACCGCCTGAGAGACTGGGGTGTTTCACGCCAGCGTTACTGGGGCGCACCAATCCCGATGATGACACTGGAAGACGGCACTGAGCGTCCGGTCCCCGACGATCAGCTGCCGGTCAGGCTTCCGGAAGACGTCGAGATGGACGGCGTTCAGTCTCCCATCAAGGCAGATCCGGAGTGGGCCAAGACTGACTTCGAGGGCCAGCCGGCTACGCTGGAAACCGATACCTTTGACACCTTCATGGAATCCTCCTGGTATTACGCCCGGTTCTGCAGCCCCAACTACGACAAGGGTATGCTGGACCCTGCAGCTGCTAACTATTGGCTGCCGGTTGATCAATACATCGGCGGTATCGAGCACGCTATTCTCCATCTGCTGTACGCACGATTCTTCCACAAGCTGCTGCGTGATGTAGGCCTGGTAACCAGTTCCGAGCCATTTAACCGCCTGCTTTGCCAGGGCATGGTTCTGGCGGAAACTTACTTCCGTACAGATGACTCCGGCAAAACAACCTGGATTGCGCCAGCCGACGTCACGGTTGAGCGTGACAGCAAAGGTCAGGTTATCAGGGCCATTCATAAAGAGGACGGCGAGCCGGTGGAAATTGGTGGCGTCACCAAGATGTCCAAATCCAAGAACAACGGCATCGATCCCCAGGCCATTATCGATCAACACGGAGCAGATACGGTTCGCCTGTTCATGATGTTCGCAGCGCCGCCCGAACAATCACTGGAATGGTCGGACAGTGGCGTGGAAGGTGCGCATCGTTTCCTCAAGCGCCTGTGGCGCATGGTAAGTGAGCACACATCAGCTGGCCCGGCACCAACGTTGAATGCGGCCGAACTCAATGATGCCCAGAAGGACCTGCGCCGGAAAACCCATGAGACCATCGCCAAGGTCAGCGATGATGTCAGTCGCCGCCTGACATTTAACACTGCCATTGCTGCTGTTATGGAACTACTCAACGAGGTTGGCAAGCTGTCAGACGACGCCCCCCAGAGTCGTGCCGTGCGCCAGGAAGCGCTGAACACCGCTGTGCTGGTTCTGGCCCCCATCGTCCCCCACATTTGCCACACTCTCTGGCAGGCACTGGGTCACGAGGAGCCTGTGGTCGACGCTCGTTGGCCGGAAGCCGACGAAAAAGCCATGGTGCGCAGCCAGATTCAGGTGGTGTTGCAGGTAAACGGCAAGGTTCGTGGTAAGGAAGATGTACCGACTGACATCAGCAAGGCCGACCTGGAAAAACTGGCACTCGAAAACGAGAATGTTATGCGCTTTACCGAAGGGGCCACGGTGCGAAAGGTCATCGTTGTTCCCGGCAAGCTGGTGAACGTGGTGGCCAACTGATATGAACTTGTGCGCCGGCCTGAAAGCTGCTCGCTATCCTGCACTGGTTGTCGCTCTGGCAACCCTTTTGGGTGGATGCGGTTTTCAGCTCCGGGGTGCACCTCCGGTTTCACCAGCCTTGCAGCCTCTTGCCGTGGTTTGTGCGAATCAGGTGCCCACCTCCCTGTGCCAGTCACTGCGCAAACAACTGGAGCTCGGAGGCGTCGATCTTCGCCCGGCCAGTGACGCCAGATTCGCCCTGAGCCTTAACGGCTTTGAGCAAGACCGGCGGGCAACGGCCATTACCGTGCAGGCGGCCGCTGCCGAGTATACGTTACGCCATTCCGTAGGTATGGAGCTGATCAGCAGCGACGGCATCCCGATGATCGCCGACACCCGCCTCACGGCCAGCGAAAGCTACCGCTACGACGAAACCAACGTGCTGGCAAAGCAGCGGGAAGAGGAAAACCTGCGGATTCAGCTGGATGACCGTCTCGCTCAGCAGATTATTTTTCGTCTCGCACCGCTGACCGAAGGGCGTATTCAGGCAATTCAGGATCAGCACAAAGCGAAAAACGAGGCTGACAACCAGCGCGGATCACCATGAAGACCCAGCCGGCCCAACTTCCCCAGCTCCTGAAAAAAGGTCTTTCACCCGTCTATCTTGTTTCCGGCGACGAACCTTTGCTGGTTCAGGAATGCTGTGACCATATCCGCAAATCTGCAAGGGATGCAGGCTTTCACGATCGTCTCACCTTCCATGCCGACCACCAGCTGGATTGGAACGCCGTGGCCGAAGAATTCAGCGCTTTGTCCCTGTTTGCCGAGCGCCGCCGTATCGAGATCCACCTCCCCACCGGCAAACTCGGCGACGGCAGGGCAGTTCTGGAGCGCGTTCTTCAGGACCCCCCGGAAGACATCATACTGCTGCTCATCAGCGCTCGTCTCGACGCCGCGGAAACCCGACGCAAGTGGTACAAGGAGCTTCAGAACAAGGGCGTACATGTGCCGGTTTGGCCAGTGGATGCCGACAAGTTCCAGGGCTGGTTACAACAACGCGCATCCAGTCGCGGCCTTAGCCTCACCCGCGGGGCCCTTGCCATGCTTGGCGAACGCCTCGAAGGGAACCTGCTGGCCGCAAGTCAGGAGCTTGACCGCCTGGCCCTGCTGACCAACGGGAACACCATTGACGAGGAAACGGTGGAACAGGCTGTTCAGGACAGCTCCCGTTTCAATGGCTTCGAGCTGGTGACTGAACTGCTTGCCGGTCGGGCCGCGCATGCCGGTAAAATGATCGGTGTTCTGCAGCAGGAGGGTGAAAACCCGCTGGGCTTGCTCGCCGTGCTTACCCGGGATCTGAGCCTGATACTGGAGCTCAAGGCAACTGCGGGCCAGGGTGACAACCCCGCTGGCTTCCTCAAGAAGCGAGGCGTATTCCAGCCACAACGTGCCCGGGTACTAGAACAGGCCGCAAGGCGCCTGAACCGTGGGCAACTTCATAGTGCAATCACGCTCTGCAGCCAGATTGATCGGGCGGCCAAGGGCTTTGATGACCTTTCTCCCTGGCATCACCTTCGAGATATGTCCGTGCTGCTCGCGCCCAGTTCCTGATTTGGATCAAAGGCACTTCAGGTTATTTCAGACAGGCCCCGACGCACACTTGACAGTTTTTTACGTTACGGCGCATTGTAAGCACACCATCAAACCAAGGAGGAGCTTGATATGAGTATTCAAGAGGAACTCAAGAAGTTGTCGGAGAAGGTCAAACAGTATCGTGATGAAGCCCGCGTGCAGCTTCATCTCGCCGGAGAGGACGTCAAAGACGAGTGGGACGATCTCGAACAGGACTGGGACCGCTTCCGCAACAAGCTTGAACAGGTGCTTCATGATACAGAAAACGCATCCCAGGAAGCGAAGCAAACAGCCCAGAAGTTGGGCGAGGACCTCAAGAACGGTTACGAGAACATTCGTAAGAAGCTTAAATAAAACGTTAACCCGTTAACACAATACTACAAATATCTACCGCAGAGGCGCTCCCGGATAGCGCCTCTGTGCCATACTTCACAGTGTAAGTGAACGAAGCGTCATAGTTCTGACCTGCGGGTCATAAGGCTTGATTCGACAAGGCGCTTACAGACGCTGCGAGGTGCAACAGGCGTATGAAAAAAATCTTCCTGGCTTCCACCGCCCTCTTTCTATTATGCGCCACAAGCGTCGTCATTGGTCAAAACACCCGGTTCAGTGACCCGGACACGGTGGTCAAGGAGCAATTCTGGGGCAACCTGTACGCTGATGGCGGCAATTCGTTCTTCTGCGATACCCCTTTTACCAGCAAAGGCTTCGTCCTGACAGACGGTTACGTTTACCCGCTGGCAGACATTCGCAGTGCTCTGGACTGTGGTACCTCACGACAATGCGAGCAGGATAATCATTACCGTCAGATCGCATCGGATCTTCACAACATGATCCCGGTGAGAAGTCGAACAGAAATGCAGCGACGCAACGTCCGGTATGAAAACCTGGGAGAAACTATCAACAGGGATGACTGCGGCATTCGCGAGAGCGCTGGTTTTTTCGAGCCCCCCGAGAGAGTCAAAGGCGATATCGCGCGAACTGTCGCCTATATGGTGGAAACCTACGACCTTCCCTGGCTGGGATCCACGCCCGTATTCCAGGGCTGGAACCGGCTGGACCCACCGGACGATACCGAACTGACCCGGCACCGACGAGTCGCCGAAATTCAGGGCAATGAAAACCCCTTTTTAACCAACCCTGACTACATGGAGCAACTCTGACAATTTCTGTAAGAACAAAAAAAGCAGGCCCGAGGCCTGCTTTTTTTTGTATCTCTTCACTGTTAATAGCAGATCAGAACTCGTCCGCAGTGAGCGCCATCATAGATTCGCTGCCGCTGCGAATGCCCTCGGCAAGAGAAACAGTCTTCGGCAACAGACGATCATAATAGAAACGCGCGGTTTTAAGTTTGCCGCTGTAGAAACCTGAGCTATCGCCCTCGGCTTTTGGCGCTGCCGCCTTCACCATTTTAGCCCACATATAGCCGAGCGCTGTCAGACCAAACAGGTCCAGGTAGTCTACCGAAGCAGCACCGACAGCATCGGGATTGTCAGAAGCCTGATTGACCACATGTTCGGTCACGTCCGATAGACGCTCCAGGGCGGCCGCAAGCGGCTCGAGGAATGGGCGAAGGTTTTCATCAGAGGCATTTTCCTCAATGAACGAAGCGACGTCCTGGGCAAACAGTTCGTAAAGCTTGCCCTGACTGCCAACGACCTTGCGCCCCATCAGGTCCAGCGCCTGAATACCGTTGGTACCTTCATAGATCTGGGTGATCCGGCAGTCGCGAACGAGCTGTTCCTGACCCCACTCGCGAATAAAGCCGTGACCACCGAAGACTTGCTGACCCATGATACAGGCATCCAGACCACGGTCGGTCAGAAACGCTTTCGCCACCGGTGTCAGCAACGCCACCATGCCTTCGGCATGCTTGCGACGATCTTCCTCACTGGCATCAGCGTACTTGGAGACATCCAGCCACTGGGCCACATAGGTTGAGAATGCACGGCCACCTTCCACATAACCCTTCATGGTCAGCAACATACGGCGCACGTCGGGATGCACCAGAATTGGATCTGCAGCCTTTTCTGGCTGCTGGGCTCCGGTCGGCGCCCGACTCTGGATACGATCCAAAGCGTACTCACGAGCACTCTGCAAAGAGGCTTCGGCCGCGCCAATGCCCTGGATACCTACACCCAGGCGTTCATAGTTCATCATGGTAAACATTGCTGCGAGGCCCTTGTTCTCCTCGCCAACAAGCCAACCCCTGGCGCCATCGAAATTCATTACGCAGGTGGCGGAGCCCTTGATACCCATCTTCTTCTCGATGGAACCACAGCTGAAGCTGTTGCGCTCACCCAGAGAACCGTCCTCATTCACCAGGAATTTGGGTACCAGGAGCAGAGAAATACCCTTCGGCCCCTTGGGCGCATCCGGTAACTTGGCGAGGACCAGATGAACAATGTTCTCGGCCATGTCGTGCTCGCCCCAAGTAATGAATATCTTGGTGCCGGTTACATTGAAAGAGCCATCGTCGTTCGGCTCGGCCTTGGTGCGGATGATACCCAGATCAGTCCCGGCATGAGGCTCGGTCAGATCCATAGCACCGGACCAGACGCCGGAGTACATGTTTGGCAAATACTTTTCTTTCAGCTCCTGGCTTCCATGGGCATCAATCGCAAGACAGGCACCTGCAGTCAGCATAGGTGCCAGACCAAATGCCATGTTGGCACCCTGCATCATCTCTTCGAACTGTGCGACCAGGGTCTTGGGCATCCCCATTCCACCGAACTCAGGGTTACCGCCAAGACCGTTCCAACCACCTTCGACGATGGTCTGGTAGGCCGCTTTAAAGCCCTCCGGCGCTGTAACTTCGCCTCCATTCCACTTGCTGCCCTGCTCGTCACCTTCCCGGTTCAGAGGTGCCAAAACACCGCTACTGATCTTGCCAGCTTCCTCCAGAATGGCATCGGCCGTTTCCGGATCCACATTCTCAGCCACCTTGGGCAGAGAGGCCCACAGAGTGGGCGCATCAAAAACTTCGTTCAATACGAAACGCATATCACGTAGAGGTGCCTGATAATCAGCCATCTATAACTCTCCAAAAATGCAGTCAGTCTGTTCAGGCGGCAAAACGGCCATCTGGCCAGGCTCGCCTGCTCGGGCTATGTGTCCGCTCAGATTATTTTTTATGGGCGATCATTCTAACCCAAAAACGGACCTCAACTCATGAAAAAAGCCCGCCTCCGGGGAGCACGGGCCTTCTCTTTACTTCCTGATCACCTTCAGTGCCCGCGCCTTAGATAGCGAAGGCTTCCTCCGGCATGTCCATCAGGCTGTCCGCACCGGCCAACATGCTTTCAGCATGGCCCTTGGCACGAGGCAGCATGCGCTTGAAGTAGAAGCGTGCAGTCTGAACCTTGGCGTTGTAGAACATCTCCTCAGACGTCCCATCTGCCATCTTGTCCAGAGCCACCTTGGCCATACGGGCCCACAGATAGGCAAATACGGCGTAACCGGAGTACATCAGGTAGTCCACAGACGCGGCACCAACTTCTTCACGGTTCTTCATGGCGGTCATGCCGATCTTCATGGTCAGATCGCCCCACTCCTTATTCAGGGCCGCCAGCGGCTCCAGGAATTCTTTCAGCTGTTCGTTATCCGCATTTTCCTTGCAGAACACGTGCACCTGTTTGGTGAAACCCTTCAGAGACTCGCCCTGGGTCATCAGAACCTTGCGGCCCAGCAGGTCAAGCGCCTGAATACCGGTGGTACCTTCATAAATCATACCGATACGGGCATCACGTACGTTCTGCTCCATGCCCCATTCGGAGATGAAACCGTGACCACCGAATACCTGCATACCGAGGTTGGCAGCTTCGTAACCAATTTCAGTCAGAAATGCCTTGGCGATCGGAGTCAGGAAGCCCAGGGCCTCGTCCGCTTCCTTGCGCGCTTCCTCAGTCTTGCCACTGTGAACAATATCCGCCTGCTGTGAAGTCAGGTAGATCAGGGCACGGGCGCCTTCAGCGACCGCTTTCTGGGTCAGCAGCATGCGACGAACGTCCGGGTGAACGATGATCGGATCGGCAATGCCTTCTGGATTCTTCGGGCCACTCAGGGAACGCATGGCCAGACGCTCTTTGGCATAGGCCAGGGAACCCTGGAAGCCCAGCTCGGCCGCACCGAGGCCCTGGATAGCGGTGCCGATACGCGCGGTGTTCATGAACGTGAACATGCAGTTCAGGCCCCTGTTCTCAGGGCCGATCAACCAGCCTTTGGCGCCGTCGAAGTTCATGACACAGGTTGCGTTGCCATGGATACCCATCTTGTGCTCGATGGAACCACAGGACACTGCGTTGCGTTCGCCGCAAGAACCGTCTTCGTTCGGCAGATTCTTGGGTACGATAAACAGGGAGATACCCTTGGTACCTTCCGGAGCGCCGGGCAGGCGTGCCAGAACGATGTGAACAATGTTCTCGGCCATGTCGTGCTCACCGGCAGAGATAAAGATCTTGGTGCCGGTAATCGAGTGGGTGCCATCGGCATTCGGCTCGGCCTTGGTACGGAGGGTACCGAGATCGGAACCGCAGTGCGGCTCAGTCAGACACATGGTGCCGGTCCACTCGCCGCTGATCAGCTTGGTCAGGTAGGTCTGCTTCTGCTCTTCAGTACCGTGCTCTTCGATGGTGTTGGTCGCACCGTGACTCAGGCCGGGATACATACCAAAAGACCAGTTAGCTGTGCCAACCATCTCGCTCATGACCAGGCCCAGAGAGTGAGGCAGACCCTGACCACCGTAGTTGGGATCGGCGGTCATGGATGGCCAGCCACCGTCCACGTATTGCTGGTAGGCTTCTTTGAAACCTGTCGGCGTCTTCACGCCATCTTCGCTCCAGGTACAACCCTCTTTGTCACCCACCTGGTTCAGCGGAGACAGAACCTGCTCACAGAACTTTGCACCTTCCCCGATAATGGCATCCACCATATCCGGAGTGGCGTCTTCTGCACCTTCCAGGTTGGCGTAGTGCTGCTCACTGTCAAGCAACTCGGTCATTACAAATTTGATGTCACGCAGGGGCGCTTTGTAGTCAGGCATGGAATCCACCTCGATTTTCGGACTTAGCTGAGTCGGGTTTGACAGCTTCTGGCCTTGGGTTTGCTCAGACACCGCAACGCACTGCGCTGCAGCCTTAATTAAACACTTGTTTGAAACATACGTTTAGAGGCACAGAATTGTCAATAGTCCGATCAAAAATTTGTGTCGCGGTGTGCCAAAGGAACGTTCGCCGCAGGCGCGCTCGGGAACAAATACAGATAGTTGCGGGTATTAAAACCGGGAAAGAGAGATTATCGGAAAACCGGGGTATCTAGGCAGCTGCAGGGCGGAATCCGGATTGCCGCGGGCTGGCACCGGCCGTCATGGCGGACACGGACTGGTAGGTGTCGCTGGCCTGCTGACCCAGGCGCAACTGGGAAGTGCCCTGTTCACCAGACGCTGAGCTCGGCGGGCTCCCTGCATCATCGTTTTTTCCGGACGCCAGCTCCGACCGGGCCTGAAGCATTACCTGAATAGCCTGCGCCGCAACCGCCCGATCCTGACCAGAGGGGTCAGCCGGCGCCATAGCGGCAGCCCGTACTACACGCATCTTCTCGATGGTAGCCTGGGGGTCTCTCTGAACCGGGGAGACATCGATAGACACTTCCCCACCCACGGCGTATTGCGCACCATCCGGGCCACGCTCGTAGGTAAAAGACATTGCTCCGGCGTACTGGCCACCCGTCGCCTGGTGCGCAGCCTCATGGGCCCGCACTTCACGGTCCCTTGCTTTAAGTTCGGTGAGTTGCTTGAGCTCTTCCTCACTCAAACCCTGTTCAGCAACGGATGCCCCCTTGGCGCCGGCTACCCCTTTCCTGTCTTCGGGTGGTCCAGCTTTGTCCTGGGTTACCGTGGGGTTTTCAGACACAGATACTGGATTGCTACCAGCGCGGCCATTGTCCGAATAAATAGCTGAGGGAGGGCTGGCGGGGGCGCCGCCCGAACGAAGAGAAACAGGGAGATTGGGTGGAATTACATTCACGACCGATACTCAGGCCATCACATCCAGAAGCGTACCAAGCGTTTCATCCGCAGCCTTAACAACCTGCGCGGAGGCTTCAACACTGCGTTCATACAACTTCAGGTCAATAATTGGCTCCACGAGGCTCCCGGCCCCTTCGGCCGTTCCCTGTGGGCCATCAACGCCACCACGAGCTATTTTCCGGGCGGCGTTTTCCATGCCGATCATGCCATCCTGGATGCCCTGAACGCCCACCGCGAGTGTATTGTTGATCATAACCAATGCTTCCACTGACCAATAATTGACACCAGTAAGCCATATTTTTGGTCAATTTTCAAACAAAGGGTCGATATTCAGGTAACTTGCCAGCGCCGCCGGTTCCGCCTTCTCAAGCCAGGGCAACACGCCAAGGCAGGGCGCACCAAGATGTGTGAGAAGGTAGTTCAGCGTTTCCTGCTCGCAGCTCATGGGCTCAGGCTCTACCCGGTTAGCAACCCAGCCCGCAACCGGCAAGCCATCAGCCCGGATGGCCTCAGCGGTCAGTAAAGCATGATTGATGCAACCGAGTTTCAGACTGACCACCAGAATAACCGGCATCCCCAGCTCCCGCGGTAAGTTGGCATAGGTTTCCCGGTCGTTGAGGGGCACCCGCCAGCCACCGGCACCCTCAACAAGCATCAGATCCGCCGGACGGATCTGAAGACCCCGGCAGAAGCCTATCAGACGTTGCGCAGTGACCATCCTGCCCGCCTTCACTGCGGCAACATGAGGTGCAATTGCCGGCTCAAGTGCAATGGGGTTGATCAGGTCGTACGGCAGGGTTTCGGTGACAGCACTCTGAAGGGCCAGTGCGTCCTCATTTCGGAGGCCTTCCGGTGTCGATTCACAGCCCGATGCGATCGGCTTCATCGCAAGAGTTCGCTTACCGTCAGCTTTTGCCGACTCAAGGATGGCCGCCGAGACCATGGTTTTCCCGACGCCAGTATCGGTACCCGTCACAAAATAGGTTTTTTTGGCCATGGGCTCAGTGTTTCCAGGATGTAGTGTTAATTGACGACTAATCAGCCGGCTGCCAATGCACCCAGGCAGCCTCGTAGCTCGCAACAGCCGTACCGTCCGGTTCACTCGGGTAGTGCCGACACATTTCACGGACACGGCCGGGGGCGGTCAAGGTTTTTCGGCGGGTCTCGTTCTTGAATCCTGCGCCCAACTGCCTCAGCTCAGCGGCGAGTGCCATCGGCGAGGCATAGGGCAGCGTTATGGTCTGAATCGCTAGAGAGGCACCGGGCAATTCAGCAGCAACCTGCTCTCGCAATGCAGCCTCGGACTCGAACCGGTTCACATGCTCTTGCCCCGGATCGGCTATGGCCCAGGCCTGCTTTAGCTCCCGAAGCGTCCCATCCAACAGCGTAGAGAGCATCAGGCGCCCGCCCGGCCTGAGCAGCCGCTTACACTCAGCGAGTACCGGGCGGGGATCACTGCACCACTGAATCATCAGATTACTGAAAACGAGATCAAAACTCCGGTCATGCAACGGCAAAGCTTCAGCATCCGCGATGACCCACTCAATCATCGCACCATCATTTTCGCCCGCCTGCCGGATCATGCCAGGGGAGAGATCAACACCGGTCACCTGACCTGCAGGCCATGCTTGAGACAACCGCCTCGTAAACCAGCCTGTTCCGCAGCCAAGGTCCAGTATTCTAAGAGGCTCGCCGTCGGAGTCCGCCTCCAGCGCTTCGAGCATCGCGCGCCCCATTTGCCGCTGCAACCGGGAGGCGCCCTCGTAGGTTTTACTGGCATTCCCGAATTGCTTCGCAATGATGGACTTTTGGGCAATCGGTGGTGCCGAATGGTCAGTCAAGGACCGTGATCCGGCAAAACATGAGTAGGCTGCCGTCATACCGCGATATCCGGCTCCGCCAGCAAATGGCGGCATTCTGACAATGCCCGCAAAAGACGATCCAGGTCCGACTTGCTGTGAGCCGCACTGAGGGTAACCCGCAATCGGGCCTCACCTGCTGGCACCGTGGGCGGCCGAATAGCAATCACCAAAAAGCCCCGCTCTTCCAGCGCCCGACTCAATTCAAGCGCAGACCAGTTGTTGCCCACCATAATGGGCTGGATCGGCGTCTCGGAGGGCATCAGTTCATACCCCATGGCAGACGCCTGTTCACGAAACACAGCCACAAGCTCCCGAAGATGCTGGCGGCGCTCATCGTCTCGCTCAATCAGATCAATGCTGGCGCAGGTGGCCGTGGCAATAGCGGGCGGCATCGCGGTGGTGTAAATATAGGTCCGCGCTTTCTGGACCAGGTAGTCAATCAGCACCGAGGAGCCGGCCACAAAGGCACCACTGGTGCCCACCGCCTTTCCGAGGGTACCAATCAGCACGGGCACATCCTCTTCGGACATGCCCTGTTCAGCGACGCTGCCACGCCCCTGGGGACCGAGCACACCGATACCGTGGGCATCATCGACCACCAGCAGGGCATCGTGGGTTCTGCACACCCGCGCCAACTCTTTCAACCGCGCAACATCACCATCCATACTGAACACGCCATCCGTCACCACCAACTTGTGGCCGGATGTCTGCGCCAGCATTGCCTCAAGCTCCGCCATATCCCCATGGGCATAGCGCCGGACCTTGGCACGACTGAGAATGCAGCCATCAATGATCGAGGCGTGATTGAGGCGGTCAGAAAAAATCGTATCCCCACGCCCGGCCAGAGCTGAAATAACACCCATGTTTGCCATATAGCCGGTGGAGAAAAACAACGCAGAGCTGCGACCGGTAAACCTGGCGAGCCGTTGCTCCAACTGATGGTGCGCATCGTGATGGCCACAGATTAGGTGTGACGATGCACCACCAAGCCCTGTTTCAGGCAGGGCATTGCGAAGCGCTTCGATATTGGCGGGATGATTCGCTAGCCCGAGGTAATCGTTACTGCAGAATGACAACAACGGCTTGCCATCAGAGGTTAATACCGGCTGCTGAGGGCCTGAAATCTGGCGACGGGTCCGATAGAGCCCGGCTTGTTTTCTCTGGGCAAGCTCGCCTTCAAAATCACGCAAAATTACACCCCGCGATCTACTCGTAATCTGGGCACCGGGCGGGCAAGGCTTCCCGGGATTGTGTGAAGCCAGGGACGGCTTCACCCAAGCGCACATGGATGTGCTCGTAGCGTATCCCGGGAAGCCTTGCCCGTTCGGTGCTTCCCGGAACATAGCCTACCAACTCAGGATGCAGCAGATTCCCGCGTAGCGTCATAGAACATATGGCGCGTCGCCTCATACTCTACCGCTTCGGAAATTGCCTCTTCCTCCTGCTCTTCGGACGCACACTGCTCCCGCTGCTCCGGACGAATGCCCAGGCGACGGAAAAGTTCCATATCGGCATCCGCCTCCGGATTGGCAGTGGTCAGCAGCTTCTCACCGTAGAAAATCGAGTTGGCTCCGGCCATAAAGCACAACGCCTGCATTTGCTCATTCATATTCTCCCGCCCCGCGGAGAGGCGAACATGAGACGCGGGCATCATGATACGGGCAATAGCGATGATACGAACGAAATCAAATGGATCCAGGTCTTCAACATTCTCCATCGGCGTGCCCTTGACCTTCACCAGCATATTCACCGGCACGCTCTCGGGGTGGTGCGGCAGGTTTGCCAGCTGGACCAACAGCCCGACCCGGTCATCTTCGTCCTCACCCATACCCATAATGCCGCCACAGCATACTTTCATGCCGGCCTTACGAACGTTTTCCAGAGTATCCAGACGATCCTGATAGGTACGGGTGGTAATGATATGGCTGTAATACCTCTCAGAGGTATCCAGGTTATGGTTGTAATAATCCAGTCCGGCATCCGCGAGTTCTTTTGCCTGATGTTCCTCCAACATGCCAAGAGTCATACAGGTTTCAAGCCCCAGGGATTTAACCTGTTCAACCATATCAAGGACATAGGGCATGTCTTTTTTCGACGGACTACGCCAGGCAGCGCCCATACAGAACCGGGACGCGCCCTTATCTTTGGCAGCCCGGGCTTCGGCAACGACCTTTTCAATTTCAAGCAGTTTCTCTTTTTCCAGCCCGGTATTGTAATGCCCGCTTTGTGGGCAGTACTTGCAGTCTTCCGGACACGCGCCCGTTTTGATCGACAGCAATGTGCTGACCTGGACCTCATTGGGATCAAAATGTTCGCGGTGCACACTCTGGGCGCGAAACAAAAGATCGTTGAAAGGCAATTCAAAGAGTGCGCGTGCTTCCTGCAGCGTCCAGTCGTGACGGGGCGTATTGATGGGTGCTGTGGCGGTCATGGGGAAGTCCTGTTAACCTTTACCGGTGTCTGGGTTTACGGATAAAACAGATGATAAAGGGACTGAGCTTCCTGTCAACCTTAATGGACGCAAAGGTTAACAGGGAAAGATCGGCAGGCTTGTGCGTCGCCTGCCTTTCAAGCAATGCGTTCAATGGCTTATGCATGCCCTGCCATGCTGACCTGCCCATTAACCGATGGCATTGCCGAGCCTGTGCTTTACCGCTCCCATACGCTGCAACCGGTCTTATGTGTGGAGACTGCCTGGCATCACCACCACCGTTTTCCCGCACTGTTATTCCCTGGCGCTATCAGTTTCCGGTAGATGGCATGATCGCCCGATACAAATACAACGGGCTGCGAAAGTTTTCCAGACCCCTGATCGCCGGCCTTGGCCAGCACCTGAGCAAACATCTCAGGCAAAAAGACGCTATCACCCCGGAACTGCTGATACCGGCCCCCATGCACAGACAACGCCGAAGAAAACGTGGCTTTAATCAGGCACAGGAAATTGCTGAACAGCTTGGCAGGGAGCTCGGTATACCTGTCGCCGGCGGACTGGTTCGAAGGCGTCGCAAGGTGCGGGCACAGCGGGAGCTGAACCGGGAGCAACGACTGGCTAACCTTCGTGGCGTTTTTGAAATTTCGGGCCCGGTGCCAGGCCAGGTTGCAATCGTGGATGATGTGGTAACGACCGGAGCGACTGTGCGGGTACTGGCTGAAACATTGAAAAAAGCGGGAGCCGTGGATGTTCAGGTTTGGGCGCTTGCCCGGACCCCCGGTTAAACCAGCCTGGCTTTCACTAAATCTGCAATTGCCAGGCAAGATGTAAGGCCAGGCGACTCTATCCCGAAGAGGTTCACCAAGCCCTCAACACCATGTTCCCCGGGCCCATCAATCCTGAAATCGGAGAAGCCGCCATCGGGACCTTTCAGTTTCGGCCGGACACCCGCGTAGGCAGGCTGAAGCCGATTCGGATCGAGTGCTGGCCACCACGACCGGATGCCCGTGATAAAGGATCGAACGCGGTGCGGATCAACGGTGTAGTCCTCCTGGTCAATCCACTCGACATCCGGCCCAAACCGGGCCTGCCCGGCAAGATCCAGCGTGAGATGAACACCAAGGCCACCAGGTTCCGGAACTGGGTAAATAAGGTGATTGAAAGGATGACGGCCACTGTAGCTGAAATAAACACCCCGGGCGTACCATTGATCAGGTTTGCATTCAGCGGGAAGGCCCTGCCAGTCCCGGGCCAGGGGAATGGCACCAAGCCCTGCAGCATTGATAACGTTTTCAGCCTCAAGAATGCAGGGCATGCTACCGCCTACCACCAGACGGTGACGATTCCCGTTCACCTCTGCACCCATCACACGCGCCCTCAATACAAGCTGGCCCCCGGCATCTTCCACTTCTCCGAGCAGAGAAAGCATCAGGCCATGGGTGTCAAGGATACCGGTTTCAGCAGACCAGAGTCCCGCTGCAACCCGGATGTCCGGAATCCTGTCAGCCACAAAAGCACCGTCAAACAGCTCCAGAGCGACACCGTTACTCGCTGCCCCGTCCTTGATGGTTTCAAGCCTTCCGGATTGTTCGAGGTCGGTGGCAACCACCCACTTGCCACACTTGCGATATGCCACCTTATGGCTTTCGCAATATTCATAAAGCAGCCGACGGCCATCTACGCACAACCGGGCCTTCAGGCTGCTTTCCGGATAATAGATTCCGGCATGAATAACTTCACTGTTTCGGGACGATATCCCCTCACCAAAACGATCGCCCGCTTCAAGGACCAGAACCTCATGGCCTTCGAGTGCCAGTGCACGGGCCACCGACAGACCGACCACGCCGGCGCCAATGACGACCGTCTGGGTTTCAAGAACTTCCTGTGACACTCAATCGCCCTCCAGCGCTTAACACCCTGACCGATAGCGAATATCCTATCCGTATGTATGTCGGAAAAACCAGTGCCAGCCAGTCCATGACATTACGCTGAACGACATACGGGTTATACTGCCCCTCTGTAAGAGGTGCATGGAGCCTGGAATGATGTCTGACAGGAAGCAGTTTTTTCTGGTTATGATTGTGGCTACCCTATTTGTCGGTTGGCTGGGGTGGCGTGGTTTTGAAGTTATCAGTCTGAACGAACGGCTGAAAACCGATGACATGGTCGCCAATTATCCATACCAGCACAGAGTACTGAGAGTTGACGGCGATACCGCCATCATGAGCTCACTACGTTCCCATACAACGTCTACCCAGAAAGCTCTTGGCGCCATATTCCCTAGCATGCGCAACCTGGGCGACAGTCACAGAGACTGGCAGAGAGCGGAGCGTGAACTGGCTCAGGTTCAGGCCCGAGCGGGGGATATTGTCCTCGGCACTTCAGGTATAAACCGGATTCGCTGGGAACTGGATGAAAACTGGTACCATCTTCAGTCGATGAACTCCAAATACGACACAGGGCTCTGAAAATCTTTTTATGACTCACGATCCGGCACTTGCTACATCGCCCCACCCCTACGACTCACTGAAACCCGATACCATTCTGGATGCCATGGAAGAGGCGGGCTTTGCGGTGAGCGGTCGCCTGTTCGCACTCAACAGCTATGAAAACAGGGTATACCAGGTTGGGCTGGATGAGGGCCCACCGGTGATCGCCAAGTTCTACCGTCCCGGGCGCTGGACGGAGTCGCAGATCCGGGAGGAGCATGAGTTTACCCTGGAGTTGCTGGACGCAGATATTCCCGTTGTCGCACCGCTGGCAATGCCTTCAGGAGACACACTGGGGCAGCATGGTGACTTTTTCTTTGCGGTTTTTTCCCAGCGTGGAGGGCAGGCTCCAGACGTCAGTGTTACCGACACCCTATACCGGCTCGGGCAGTGGCTGGGCCAACTGCACAATATTGGCGCAAAGAAACCCTTTGAACATCGTCCCCGGTTTTCTCTGCTGGAAGGCATTGAGGCCAACAATCGGCTGCTGATCAAGGGCAACTGGATCCCGCAAGACTTGCGACCAGCCTGGGACAGCCTGATTCCGGACCTTATCCGTTATTGTGGCGCATGCATTGATGATACCGGTCCCGTTGAAAGCCTGCGACTCCACGGCGACTGTCACGCGGGCAACATTCTGTGCCGGGATGAACAGATGCTATTCGTGGATCTTGATGACTGTCGCTCCGGACCTGCCATCCAGGACATGTGGTTACTCCTGAATGGAGAGGATTCAGAGCGGGGGGCCCAACTGGGAGAACTTCTGGAGGGCTATGAAATGTTCCGTGACTTCAACCGGAGGGAACGTCACCTGATTGAACCATTGCGTTGTTACCGGCAGATCGCCCATTGCGCCTGGCTGGCAAAACGCTGGGATGACCCCGCCTTTCCCCGGTTTTTCCCGTGGTTTGCCCAACCAAGATTCTGGTCGGATCAGGTGCTGTCACTCCGGGAACAACTGGCCGCGCTGCAGGCGCCTTCGATCTCGCTCCCTGGCCAGTACTGATAACTTCGTTTACTACCCCAACATGAGGAAAACATGAGCCAGAATGAGGCCCGCTATACCGTCCGCAGTCTGATTGTAACCGCCCTGGTTGCGATTGTAGGAACCGTATTGGCCCTGGAAGTCAGCGGCAGAATTGACCATTCCGACAACAAGGATCACGTACCGGTCGGCGATTTTCAGGCGATTCATGTTACTCCGGACGAACCTTTCCGAATGTCGCCGAAGGCGTCCGAGCTTCATGCCGCCTGCGAGAACGGTTATCTCGCCGTTGCCGCGGACGTGGATCCGTCTTTCAGGGGCATTCTTGTGGACTACAAGAACCGTGGCGTACGTTGCGCCCGACCTTCACCGACAGCCCCAGCCGTGCCGGAGAATGCCGGGGAGCCTGCCGACGATGAGTAAACCCAGCAGCCCTTCCAGGCCGCCGGAACAGCTGACGGACCGGCTCTTTGCCACCGAGCGTCGACCAGAAGATTTCCGTTTCGATGCATCGGTCGCTCGGGTTTTCCCCGACATGATTCGCCGTTCGGTTCCAGGCTATACCACCATCATTCCGATGATCGAGGTTATTACCGAGCAGTACGTCCAGGCCGGTTCCAACTGTTATGACCTTGGCTGCTCACTGGGGGCATCCGCGCTGGCAATGCGCCACGGCATTCCATACGAGAATTGCACCTTGGTTGGCGTTGATAATTCGAGCGCCATGATCGAGCGATGCGAACACCACATCGCACTGGACGACAGTCCGCTGCCGGTTTCACTTCGTTGCGAGGACATTCTGGAGACAGAGCTCAGTAACGCCTCGGTGACAACGCTGAACTTCACGCTTCAGTTTGTTCCTCCAGAAGAGCGAGCCAACCTGCTCGCACGTATCGCCGGTGCGACGCGCCCGGGTGGCGTGTTAATACTGTCCGAAAAGATCCGCTTTGAGTCGGACGAGGAACAGGATACCCAGACCCGCCTGCACCATGAGTTCAAGCGTGCAAACGGCTATTCCGACCTGGAGATAAGCCAGAAGCGCTCGGCGATTGAACAGGTGCTGATTCCGGAAACTCTCGCCACCCATAAAAAACGACTACTGGACGCCGGATTTGAGCAAGTCCTGGTCTGGTACCAGTGTTTCAACTTTGTCTCCATGCTGGCCATCAAGGCCGACTGAACATACTCCGAGAACCATGGCTAACTTTGACTGGCGAAAACACTTCCAACCACTATTGCAGGAGCTTTCAGAGACCGGACAAGACAGCTGGTCGGACCGGCTCCGTGAGCAGCTCACCCACCGTTTCGACGACAACCCTCATGGTGACCTTGATCGCTGGCTGTCAGCTCTGGGCGCCCTGCCCGAGGTAGCACCGGTCAATGCTGACCTTAATACCGCTGCCATAACACTGAGCACTTCCAATCCGCTACCGGAAAACAAGCTAGCGCAGCTGGAAATGGCGCTCCGGGGCTTGATGCCATGGCGCAAAGGTCCCTTTGACTTCTTCGGAACCTACATAGACACCGAATGGCACTCTGACTGGAAGTGGGACCGGGTATCTCCGTTTCTTGCCGACCTGTCTGGTCGCCGAATCCTGGACGTAGGATGCGGGTCCGGATATCACTGCTGGCGCATGCTGGGCGAGGGCGCAGGACGGGTCATTGGTATCGACCCGGGTCTGCTCTTTATGTTTCAGTTCCTGAGTGTCAAACACTATCTTGGCGACGTTCCGGTCGACCTCCTGCCCGTAAAAATGGAAGACCTGCCAGGGAATTTGGAGGCTTTCGATACCACCTTCTCCATGGGGGTGCTCTACCATCGCCGATCGCCCCTTGATCACCTGCTGGAGCTAAAAGGCACCCTGCGCCGAGGCGGCGAACTGGTGCTGGAAACTCTGGTCGTGGACGGACCTGAAGGCTACAGCCTGATGCCGGAAGACCGCTACGGGCAGATGCGCAACGTCTGGTTTCTCCCCAGCTGTGACACCCTGATTCGCTGGCTGGAACGGACCGGCTTCCGCAATGCGCGAGTGGTGGACGTCACCGACACCACCACAGCTGAGCAACGCAGTACGGACTGGATGCGCTTCAACTCACTTCAGGATTTTCTGGATCCGGCCGATCCCGCCCGGACAATTGAAGGCTACCCTGGCCCGAAGCGAGCGACGATCATTGCCGAGAAACCCTGAGCACAAAAAAGCCGCCGTGCAGATTTCTGCAGGGCGGCTTTTTTTGACCGTACCGATTATTCGCCGAACGGATGGCGCAGGGTAATAGTCTCGATCCGGTCAGGGCCGGTGGAAATGATGTCGATCGGTGCCTCGATCTGCTCCTCCAGGAAGCGGATGTAAGCCTTGGCGTTTTCCGGCAGCTGATCAACACTGGTCAGACCCACGGTACTATCGCTCCAGCCCGGCAGATCCTCGTAAATCGGCTCAATGTCCTTGTAGCTGTCGCAGCCGATAGGCGGGCGGAAGATCTCGCCATTCGGGGTCTTGTAACCCACACACACCTTCACGGTCTCCAGTCCGTCCAGAACGTCCAGCTTGGTCAGACAGATGCCGGACACGCTGTTGATCTGGATGGCATGACGCAGCGCGACGGCGTCAAACCAGCCACAACGACGGGAACGGCCGGTGGTGGTGCCAATCTCATTGCCTTTAACCGCCAGATGATGCCCCATATCGTCAAACAGCTCGGTCGGGAACGGACCGGAACCCACACGGGTGGTATACGCTTTGGTGATGCCCAGAACATAATCCAGGAACAACGGACCGAAGCCGGAACCGGTGGCGGTGCCACCAGCCGTGGTGTTGGACGACGTAACGTACGGATAGGTACCCAGATCGATGTCCAGCAAAGAACCCTGGGCGCCCTCGAACAGGATATGCTCACCACGCTTGCGGAAGTCGTGCAGCATGTCGGTGACGTCCGCCGCCATCGGCAGGATTTCTTCACCCATCTGTTTGAGTTCTTCCAGAGCCGCGTCGATATCTTCAGGCTCTTCCTTGAAATACTCTGTCAGCACAAAATTGTGGTAGGACATAATTTCCCGCAACTTGACCTCGAAATCGCCAGGATTGCAGAGATCACCGAGGCGGACACCGCGACGCGAAACCTTGTCCTCATAGGCGGGGCCAATACCCCGACCGGTGGTGCCAATCTTGTCGTTACCGCGGGCCCGCTCACGGGCCTGGTCGATACGAACATGCGTTCGCAGGATAATGGGACAGGCCAGGCTGATACGCAGCCGGTCGCGAACGGCGACACCATTGGCTTCCAGCTCACGCACTTCTTTCAGAAGCGCCTCAGGAGACAGAACCACGCCGTTGCCAATCAGGCAGTAAACGTGCTGACGAAGAATGCCGGAAGGAATCAGGTGCAAGGCCGTTTTCTTGCCATCAATCACCAGCGTATGGCCAGCATTGTGACCACCCTGAAAACGGACGACGGCCGCAACCTTGTCGGTTAGCAGGTCAACAATCTTACCCTTGCCTTCATCACCCCATTGGGTGCCCAGCACAACAACGTTTTTACCCATGATTCTCTCTCAGTGCGGCTGCCCCGGAGGACAGGCGTTTCGCATATTTACCTGTAAGTGAGTTCACCGATGTCCCGGTGGACCTCAGTTCAGCTTCTCAACGACCCACTGGCCGCCCTGTTTGACCAGTTTCCGATCGCAGCCTCTGGCCGCCGGATCAAAACCTTCATCCTCCGGTAGAGCCCGGATGACTGTTTCAGTCATTCGCAGACCGGAGATCACCCCTTCCAACGCAGGATCAGAATCAGCCGGCGCCCAGACCGCCCCGGCGCGCCTCTGGACCCTCTCGCCCAGTGACACCAGCGAACGGATATCAAGACTGAAACCGGTCGCCGGTCGAGCCCTGCCAAAATCACTACCTATGGCGTCGTAGCGTCCACCTTTGGCGACCGAGTCACCATGACCCGGCACATAGGCAGCAAACACCAGACCGGTATGGTAGTTGTAACCCCTGAGCTCACAGAAATCGAAACCGAAACTCACTTCCGGGAAATCCCTTGCGAGCATGTCGGAAACACGACCCAGCTTCTCGAGAGCTGCATCAAGATTTTCCGAGGCGCCCTGAAGAATACGACGTGCCGTCACGAGAGCTTCCGGGCCGCCACTGACCCGTGCCAACTCCCTCAGACGAGCGCCAGCGGAATTCGCGGGGCACTCACCCAGCAACTCATCCAGCTCAGGGACCGATTTACGAGCCATGGCATCAAAAATCGCGGCTTCGGTATCGCGGTCGAATTCACCCGCACCGATCAGGCTCTCGTAGATAGAAACATGAGCAAGGTCCAGATGAATTTTTGGCAGGCCTGCCACACGAAGCATCTCCAGCATGAGGCTGATTACTTCCATATCCGCAGATTCGGATTCGCTGCCAAACAACTCACAACCGGCCTGGATCGGTGTCCGGCCAGTCAGCATGTGCCGGGGACGGGTATGCAGAACATGACCGGCATAGCAGAGCCGGGTGATACCTTCCTGACTGAGCGTATGGGCGTCAATTCGAGCCGCCTGGGGGGTCATATCCGCGCGAACACCCATCATTCGGCCAGTCAACTGATCAGTCAGCTTGAACGTCTGCAGCTCCAGATCGTTGCCCGTACCGGTAAACAGTGACTCGAGGTATTCGATCAGCGGTGGGATTACCAGCTGGTAGCCCCAGCGCTGGCAGGTATCCATTACATCCCGGCGCAGGGATTCGATCCGTCCGGCCAGAGGCGGCAGAATGTCCTCTACCCCGTCCGGCAGTAACCAGCGATCAGATACTGTCATGAGATTACGTTGTCCGTCAGGCCCGCTCCGGCAACAATTGCCGCGGGGATTACACAGGATTTAGGGCGAATGCCGGGAAAGGAAAAAACCCGGAACAAAACCGCCAGAATTTTACACGGTTGGCCGGCACAAAAAAACCGGAATACCGAGGTATTCCGGTTTTCGACTCCCGGTTTAGGGCTTTAGCGAGGGCCCTGGGGATCCTTCAGGAATTTCATGAAGTCACTTTTGGAGTCAATGACCATGATATCGTCCTTGCTCGAAAAGGTATTCCGATAGGCCTCAAGACTCCTGTAGAAGCTGTAAAACTCGGCGTTAGAGCCATAGGCGTTTGCATAGATTTCAGCCGCCTGGCCGTCGCCCTCACCCCGGGTTTCCTCGGATTCCGCAAACGCCTCTGCCAGAACAACCGTGCGCTGGCGATCGGCGTCGGCACGAATACCCTCGGCCAGCTCCTTGCCGCGTGAGCGGAATTCCTGAGCGAGCTTTTCGCGCTCTGTGGCCATACGGCGATACACATTTTCACTAACCTGGCCAGGAAATTCTATCGCTTTAACCCGCACGTCGAGCACTTCGATACCAAATTCCTTCACGGATGTTTCGTTAACGCGGTCCCGCAAGGTATGCATCAGCTCATCCCGCTGACCCGATACCACTTCGTGCATGGTCCGGATACCGAACTCATCCCGCAGACCATTATCCACGCGGGACAAGAGCAGCGACTGGGCACGGAACTCGTCGCCACCGGTTGCCCGGTAGAACTGATCCACATTGAGAATCTTCCAGGCAATGTAGGAGTCCACGTCCAGCGGTTTCTTCTCGACCGTCAGATACTGGCGGGAAGGAAGGTCCATGGTCAGTACCCGGATATCAAACTCCCGGACCTGATCAATCACCGGAACCTTGAAATGAATACCCGCCTGAATATCCGTTTCCACCAGCTCCCCGAACCGGAGCATCACGCCCCGATGAGTTTCGGGGATGATATACACACTGGATAAAACCAGCAGGACGACAATGAGGGCGCCTGCAAGGCCCACGACACCTTTAGGTCCCATAATTATCTGCTCCTCCGTACGTTAGTGTCCTGCCTGGAGCGAAGCTCCTGCAGTACCCGGTCTGTCAGCGCCTGAATATCGGTCTGATCATTACTGGTGCCAGTAGACCTGCCAGAAGAACGAGGCAAGGATCCCTGGGTCAGACGATCCAGCGGAAGGTACATCATATTGCCGCTGCTTTCGGTATCCACCAGGATTTTGCTGCTGTTGGACAGCACCGTCTCAAGCGTCTGCAGATACATGCGCTCACGGGTGACTATGGGAGCGTTCTGGTAGACCGCCAGCAACTGCAGGAAGCGGGAGGTTTCACCACGGGCACGCTCAATGACCTGCTGCTTGTAGGCGCTGGCTTCCTCAATCATGCGCTGAGCCTGACCACGAGCCTCCGGAACCACCTTGTTACGATAGGTTTCGGCTTCCTCTTTGACCTGCTGTTCATCTTCACGGGCACGCTGGACTTCCCGGAATGCATCCTGAACCGCAGGAGGCGGCTGGGTGCTTTCAACGTTAACCCGGACAATTTCCAGGCCAGTACCATACTCGACGAGGAAGCTCTGGAGCCGCTGTTCTACGCGGACCGCCAGCTCTGCACGACCTTCTGTCAGCACGTCGTCCAGGGAGGAACTACCTACCTCGTGACGCAGGGCGCTGTCGGTTGCAAAGGCCAGGGCCTGGTTTGAGTCACGAACGTTCAGCACGTAGGACTGAGCGTCAGACACACGGTACTGGACCTGCAGATCTACGGTGACCAGGTTTTCGTCCTGGGTCAGCATCTGGCCGCTCGATTCAGCCGTACGAACACTGGTAACCCGCACCTTGGTGACGTCATCAATCAACGGCACCTTGAAGCGCAGACCAGGACTCTCAGTCCGGTTGTATTCACCGAAGCGGAGCACAACCGCCCGCTCCTGTTCGTTCACGGTGTAGAACGACTGGAAAACCACATAGCCGACGACCAGAATCGCGGCAATCGCCAGCACGGCACCGAAACTGCCGGCACTTCCGCCAGAGCTGCCTCCGCTTCCACCTGACTTTCCGCCTTTGCCACCAAGCATCTTGTTCAGCTTGTCGAGACCCTTTTTCAGCGCCTCATCGAGATCCGGCGGCCCCTGATCATTGCCGCGACGACCACCACCGGTACCCCAGGGATCATTGTCGTTACGGTTTCCACCCGGTTCGTTCCAGGCCATAGTTCTCTCCGTTCCTGACTTATAGAATGGCTGCAAATACTAGGGATTTATCAGCGCCCCGGCAATAGCCTACCTCGTTTCAGGCAGTTTGATCGCCAAGACGAACTGAATCTTCTTTGACTCCTGCGCGACTGAGCAACTGAAGCCAGTCCCGGTTCTGCAATCGGACTTCCAGCACGGTATCACCGGTCTGGTGATGCTCTTCGCTCAGCACAGACCCCGCTTCATGTAACAACGCCCGTAACTTGCCGTCGGCCGGTCCGAGCAGGACAAAGTGGTGCACGACATCTTCAGCCAGGCGTTCAACGATGGCATCGAACAGGCCATCCAGGCCTTCTCCGGTCACTGCGGACACCCAGGCTCTAACCGGCACGCCGTCTTCATTACGCTCAATCCGGGGAGTAAAATTCTCCATCAGATCAATCTTGTTGAACACCTGCAGCATCGGAATCTCGTTAGCTCCGATTTCTGCCAGCACTTCTTCCACCTGCTCTATATTTTCGTCCCGACGACTATCATGACCGTCAATAACATGAAGCAGCAAGGACGCTTCGGTGGTCTCTTCCAGAGTCGCCCTGAACGCCTCCACCAGCTTGTGAGGCAAATGGCGGATAAAGCCCACGGTGTCCGCCACTACGACCGGCCCAAGATCCGGAAGTTCCAGACGTCTCAGGGTCGGGTCCAGTGTGGCAAACAACTGGTCAGCAGCATATACGCTGGAAGTTGTCATTCGGTTGAACAGCGTCGATTTCCCTGCGTTGGTGTAACCAACCAGCGATACCGTCGGGATATCTGCCCGTTTGCGGGCGCGCCGTCCCTGGTTACGCTGCCGGCGAACCTTCTCAAGTCGCTTGTGAATGGACTTGATGCGCTCCCGCAGAAGCCGGCGATCTGTTTCGAGCTGGGTTTCACCCGGTCCCCGAAGCCCAATACCGCCCTTTTGACGCTCAAGGTGAGTCCAGCCTCGCACCAGACGGGTAGACATGTGCTCCAACTGGGCCAGTTCTACCTGAAGTTTGCCCTCGTGGGTCCGGGCTCTCTGGGCAAAAATATCCAGAATAACGCCCGTGCGATCAAGCACGCGACAGCGCAGATCGTGCTCGACATTACGCTCCTGGCTCGGGCTTAGGGCATGGTTGAACAGAACCACATCCGCCTCATTGGCAGAAATGGCATCCCGGATTTCCTCAAGTTTGCCCTCACCGACAAACAGTCGGGGACTGGGCTGCTTCCGAGAACCGGTAACCACGGCTACTGGTTCAACGCCCGCGGAAGTTACGAGCTCGCGAAATTCATCGGGATCTTCGGTGTCATCATGGGAGGTGAAATCGATGTGAACGAGAATCGCCCTTTCACCGACATCGGGACGTTCAAACAAGTGGTATCAACTCCGAAACAGTCAAGCTGTTAACCTCATAAAAAAACAAACACCCGCGTTCTTCTGAACCTTCAGGTCCTTCAGAAGCGCGGGTGGTAATACAGGGAAAACCGGACAAATCAGTCTTCAGGCTCGCCTTCTCCTCCCGGAGCCTGCGGCGGAATGCGAACATTGCGGGCAGGTACCACTGTGGAAATAGCATGCTTGTAGACCATTTGGCTGACAGTATTTTTCAGCAAAATCACGAACTGGTCAAAAGATTCAACCTGGCCCTGAAGCTTGATACCATTGACCAGAAAGATAGAAACCGGGATGCGTTCCTTGCGCAAGGCATTGAGGTAAGGGTCTTGTAACGAGTGCCCTTTTGACATGTGTGTTCTCCTGTTTTTAGTAAGTGCAGATCGTCATTTTTCAGAATTAAATGTGGCGCGTAGTCTGATTTTTTTCAAGGCTGCCTCGGCGATAAGTTTGTCTTCACTATCGAGCCAACCCACACCGGACCATTTCCGCAACCAGGTTAACTGCCGTTTGGCCAGCTGGCGCGTGGCAGCAACGCCTTTGCTTACAAATGTGTCATAGTCATATTCACCGGCGAGATAAGCCCAGGCCTGGCGATAACCAACACAACGCATGGATGGGAGATCAGGGCGCAAGTCCTCCCTGACCATCAGCGCGCGTACTTCATCAAGAAAACCTGCTTCCAGCATTTTGAGAAAGCGAAGACGTATCCTCTCATGAAGCACTCGCCGCTCGGGCGGCGCCATGGCAAGCTGCGTTATAGTATACGGAAGCGAAGTGGCTTCGTCTGCCTGCCATTGGGTGAAATAGGTGTAATCCTCAACCCCATCTCCTTGAGTTTGCGACAAACTGGCACCCTCAGCCTGCCAGAACGATGAAATTGGCTTCCCGGTCAGGCGAATGACTTCAAGGGCCCTTAGTAACCTCTGGCGGTTATTCGGATGAATCAGATGGGCAGCGACCGGATCTTTCACTTCCAGTTCCCGGTGCAGAGTCTCCCACCCTCTTTCCTTTGCTTGCCGTTCCAGTGACTCACGCAGCTCAGGGCTGGCAGACGGCAGTCCCGACATTCCGTGCAAAAGTGCCTTGAAGTACATCATGGTCCCGCCAACCAGCAGCGGGATACGCCCCGCCTCGGTAATTTTTGCCATTTCGGCAAGAGCATCCCTTCTGAAATCTGCAGCAGAGTAGGTTTCGGCCGGATCACAGATATCGATCAGCCGATGCGGGGCCACTGCCAGTTCTGCGGCAGAAGGCTTGGCGGTGCCGATATTCATGTCTCGGTAGATCATGGCCGAGTCGACACTGATGATGTCACAGGGCAGCCGCCTGCACAGCTCTATCGCCAGATCGGTTTTTCCGGAGGCCGTCGGCCCCATCAGGAAGATGGCAGGGGGCTTGTCAGCGTAGCTTTTTGTTTGCTCAGGCATGGCTGTTCAGCGGCCCCGGAGGAATAGCTTGTCGAGCTCGGACAGGGTCACCAGCGTCCAGGTTGGTCTGCCATGGTTACATTGCCCGCTGCGCTCTGTGGCTTCCATGTCCCGCAACAGGGAGTTCATTTCGGGGATCGTCAGCTGCCGATTGGCCCTGACGGAACCATGACAGGCCATGGTGCCCAGTAATTCATGGGTCACCGCCTCGACACGATCGCTCTGGCCATGTTCAATAAGGTCAGCAAGCACATCCCGAACCAGTTGCTCTGTGTCCGCGCCCCGCAACAATGCGGGAACCTGCCGCACTGCCAGGGTTTCCGGCCCTATTCGCTCAATCTGCAGCCCTACTTTTTGCAGCTCCCCACCGTGGCTTTCCGTCAGTGCAGCCTCTTTCTGGCTAACCGCCAGCGATAACGGCACCAGCAACGGCTGGCTCTTGAGGTCCTGCTCGGCCAACGCCCGCTTCATCCGTTCGTATGTGATCCGCTCATGGGCTGCATGCATATCGACAACAATCAGCCCGGCTCGGCCCTGGGCGAGGATATAGATGCCGTGCAACTGGGCGATGGCATAGCCTAGCGGTGGCTCTTCATCGCTATCCACCGGCGGCGTCGGCATAACCTCTGCCATGACCTTTGATGCCTGAGCTGAACCGGCATCGACACCACCTCCCGCATTAAGAGAGCTGTAAAAGGCCATCTGGTCACTGGCCCGCCAATCCTGCTGAGGCTGAGCATGATGTTGCCCGCCGTAGAAGGCGGCCTGCGCAGGCTCATGGCCATGAGTGCCAGCCGTGGGTCGATCCGACCAGGTGTTGGCAGGTGCATGTCCACCAACGGCTATCGACTCTGGTGAAACAGCGTTTTCACGTCCAAATGACTGGGCTGCTGCACCTCGAAAATGATCGTCCGGCCGCACATCGGCCAGTGCCTTGTGTAAAGTCCGGAAAATAAAATCATGAACAAGCCGGCCGTCGCGAAAACGCACCTCGTGCTTGGTGGGGTGCACATTCACATCCACCGTTGCCGGATCGACTTCAAGATAGAGTACGAAGGCAGGGTGGCGATTGTTATAGAGTACGTCCCGGTAGGCCTGCCGCACAGCATGTGCCACCAGCCGGTCCCGGATAACACGGCCATTCACAAAGAAATACTGCAGGTCAGACTGACTCCGGGAAAATGTTGGCAGGGCCACCCAGCCCCACAGTCGAAGACCTGTGGCTTCGGCGTCAATAATCACCGCATTATCAATGAATTTCTGCCCGCAAAGGGCAGCAATGCGGCGCTCCTTATCAAGC
This sequence comes from Marinobacter sediminum, assembly GCF_023657445.1. NCBI lineage: Bacteria > Pseudomonadati > Pseudomonadota > Gammaproteobacteria > Pseudomonadales > Marinobacteraceae > Marinobacter > Marinobacter sediminum. Next base: position 2,052,628 of record NZ_JAGTWY010000001.1, read on the forward strand.
GCTGATTCAGCAGGGCGCAAACTCTGGACGACACGCTGATTGTGGCGCAAGGTAAAGCCGGCATCAAAACGACCGAGTGCCTGGCGGCGCACACACTCTTCAACATGATTGAATTCGGTCTTCTCGGTACGCAGAAACTTGCGCCTAGCTGGCGTGTTAAAGAAAAGGTCGCGGACCTCCAGGGTAGTACCGACCGGATGGGCTGCGGGGGATATCCGGGCGTCCATTTCACGCCCCTCCACCTCCACCCGGGAAGCGGCCTCCTGATCCGCCGTCCTGGACGTCAGAGTCAGCCGGGAAACCGAACTGATACTTGCCAATGCCTCGCCACGAAACCCGAGAGAGGCAACAGCTTCCAGATCATCGAGACTGGCTATCTTGCTCGTGGCATGGCGGCTCAGCGCCAGCGGCAAGTCATCTTCGGCGATACCGCTCCCATCATCCCGCACACGGATAAGCTTGACGCCACCTTGTTCCACTTCAACGTCAACCCGGTTAGCACCGGCATCAAGGGCGTTTTCAACGAGTTCTTTTACAACTGATGCGGGACGCTCCACCACTTCGCCAGCGGCAATCTGGTTCGCGAGCCGAGGCGAGAGCAATCGAATGGGGGGCATGTTACGGAAAAACCTCTTGATCAGGACGCGGGAATACGAATGGTTTGCCCTACCATAACACGGTCATCCCTCAAGCCGTTATACTGCATCAGCCTGCTAACGGATGTCTGATTTTCCCTTGCCACTCCGGAGAGCGTGTCGCCTCGCTGGATCCGATAATGGCTAACGGCATTACCGCTCTGGCGCTGCTGTTTCTGCCAGGCCAGCAACGTGCCCGGCGGTGGTGTCTTCCGGAAATGCTGATCAACACCCTGCATGATCGCTTTCGCGAGTTTGTTCCGATACCACTTGGTTGCGAGGTTTTTCTCTTCCTGAGGGTTCGAGATGAATCCGGCTTCAACCAGGATGGACGGAATATCCGGAGACTTCAGAACGACGAATGCCGCCTGCTCAACGCCCGATTTATGCAGTTCTGTTACACGTCCCAGCTTCCCGAGTACCGAATTGCCAACGCCCAGGCTGGCGTTAATGCTTGCCGTCATGGACAGATCGAGGAGCACGCCCGCCAGCATGTCGTCCCGACCGTCCAGCGAAACACCGCCTGTCAGATCGGAGCGATTCTCACTCTGGGCCAGCCAGCGCGCAGTTTCACTGGTTGCGCCCCGCTGAGACAAAGCGAATACGGATGCACCTTTCGGCTGCGGGGTGCGGAATGCATCCGCATGCATCGAGATGAACAGGTCTGCGTTGTACTTCCTTGCCAACAAGGTTCGACTACGGAGCCCGATGTAATAGTCACCGGTGCGGGTAAGCTTGGCGGTATATCCCGTTTGCCCATTGATCAGTTTTGCCAGAGTTTTTGCCATTCCCAGCACCACGTCTTTCTCGCGGGTGCCTCTGGGTCCTGTAGCACCGGGGTCTTCGCCCCCGTGCCCGGCGTCTATCACCACAATAACGTCGCGCTTACCCGAGGAATTCTGCGTGACGGTCGGCTTGCTGGCCTTTTCCAGACGGCTCCCTCCCTCATCGATCAGGTCAACCACAAGGCGATGACCATATTGATCGTTGGGCTCCAACTGAAAACTGCGGGGCTTGATGTCACTGTTCAGGTCGAGAACAACCCGCAGATCACTGCCATTCCGGGGTGCACTGCGGATACGGCGGATTGGACTGCCGGAAAGATCCAGCTTGGCGAAATCCGCTTTCAGGCTCGTATTTTTCAGATCGATGACCAGACGGGCCGGCCCCTTGAGGGAAAAGATGTTGTGATCAACCTTACCCGCCGTGTCCAGCACAAGGCGGGTATGGTCCGGTGCAGGCCAGACGCGCACACCTTCCACCGGGGTCCCGGCCTCAACGACCGGTGACAGGGACAGCAATAGGGCCGCCGCGACACCTGCCAGATGTTTAAGGCTAAATTTGACTGTTGTCATACAGCATTCCTGCTTGTTCACCGATGGGACTCATGAAATTCAATGGTCCGGTCCAGTAGGTTCCAGTTGATTCAGCAAAGCGGCTCCCTGCTCAGAGCGCGCCCGGATTATGACTGAGCGGCCTGCCCCTTGAGGTGCAAAATGTATTTCCAGATCCGGCTCCGGCAAAACCCCCTCACCGCGCTCTGGCCATTCAATCAGACACAGACTGGGCACGGAGAAGTAGTCCCGGATACCCATATACTCCAGCTCTTCCGGATCACCCAGACGATACAGGTCAAAATGGTAGGCCGGCGGCTGTAAATCCTCATACGGCTCGACCAGGGTATACGTCGGACTCTTTACCGCACCTTCGTGGCCAAGGCCGCGCATTACGCCGCGACTCAGGGTAGTCTTACCCATACCCAGATCGCCTTCCAGAAAGACCGTCAGACCCTGCCCGGACTCCATCACAACCCTTGCCAGCTCACGGCCGAGATGCTCGGTCTCAGCCTCGCCGTCCAGAAACAGGCGGCGCTCATTGCCAAAAATGCTCATTGATCCTCCCTGCTACGGGTGCTTTCCAGCTCAGACTCACGGAACACCAGAGGCAACGCATCAATAACGTCATTGGGAACCAGGCCAATGAAGCCACGGGTTTCAGAAGCACGATCAGCGGCGGCAAGATGCACGGACGCGCCAAGGCCGGCAGCTCGCGCAGGATCATCCAGCTGGGCATAAAGAGCCCCGATAACGCCTGACAGAACATCACCCATTCCGCCGGTAGCCATTCCCGGATTACTGCCACTGACAATATTCACTGCACCGTTTCCCGAAGTGATAACCGTTCCCGCACCTTTCAGGAGAACGGTGCCACCAAATATACTCTGCAGCTTTACAGCCGCAGCCATCCGGTCAGCTTCCACCTCGGGCACCAGACAATTCAAAAGCCTGGCGGCTTCTCCCGGGTGCGGCGTCAGAATATGGTTATCCGCCGGAACCGCAACCCGGCTTGATAGCAGATTCAGAGCATCTGCATCGAGCACCCGGGGCTTGCCACTGGCCAACACCTGCTCCAGCATTTGCTGCCCCCAGGCGCCACGCCCAATTCCGGGTCCGGTTACAATCACCGTTGCGGCTTCCAGCAGAGGCGGCAGCTCAGAGCCGTGAATCAGGCCATGAACCATCACCGAAGGGCATCTCGCCAGAGCCGCCGTTACGTGTTCGGGGCGCGTGGCCAGTGACACAAGGCCCGCACCGGATCGCGCTGCCGCTTCAGCTGCCAGAAGGCCAGCACCACCAAACCCACGATCCCCGGCCACAACCAATACGTGACCAAACCGGCCTTTATGGGCATTCGCAGGGCGTTCAGGCAGCCAGGACATCGTGGAGGGCCAGTCAAGACGATTGGCAACAGGTTTCTGCCCGCTCTCAAGCACTCCCTGTTCGGTATCCAGTGCTTCGAACACCACCTCACCGCAGACGGCGGCCCCCTGGCCAGTAAACAGCCCCGCCTTGAGGCCGATAAACGTTACTGTCATAGACGCTCTGACGACATCTCCTTCTGTAGCGCCGGTTGTGGCATTCAGCCCTGACGGTAAATCAATAGCCAGAACCGGAGCCTTCGAACCATTGCAACGGGTGATCATCCCGGCAAAAGGCTCCCTTGGCGCACCAGATACGCCAGTCCCCAGCATGGCATCGACCAGCACACCGGCGCCGCTGAAGATTTCTTCCAGCTCCGCCTCGGCGAATGAATCGATCTCCTGCACATTGACCCCATCAGCCACCGCTTTTTGCCAGGCTTTGCTGGCATCCCCGGACAGCTTTCCGGTCGGGGCAACCGCAAGACACTCGACGTTCATACCATGTCGTTTGGCATTAGCAGCAACCAGATAGCCGTCACCACCATTGTTGCCTGCACCACACAGAACCAGAACCGGGTCCCGATCCTGCCAGTAACGAACGAGCCGGCGAAAAGCAGCGTGCGCCGCACGCTGCATCAAATCAAAGCCATCAACGCCTTGTTGCTCAATCACATAACGGTCAATTTCCCGAACGGCATCGGCGGAAAACAGCGCGTCTGGTAAACTGTTCACAAGGGCCGACGGCATGAGCCTGTGCTCCCGTTACAGAAATCGGTTTAAGAAAAATGGCCAGCTACCTGTAAAGCATAGCAAAACAGTATAAAAGGTCATAACTTAATCAGATTAAAGTTCGCCATCACGATTTTCAATGATCCGCTCACGCAATAGCAGGCCACATGAGCATAGCCACCGATAACCCGGACACACCCGAGGAATTCGCCGAGCTGGCGGGAAGTATCCGACACTGGGCCGCTGAACTGGGCTTTTCCGACGTAGGCATTACACTCCCGGACACCGGCGAGCATGGCCAGCACCTTCAGGACTGGCTGGACCAGGGCTTTCAGGGCGAAATGGCGTACATGGCCCATCACGGGGACAAGCGCTTCACACCTCAGTCGTTGGTGCCCGGTACGGCCCGGATCATTTCAGTACGCATGGATTACCTGCCCGCCCCCGACAGCCCGAAAGAAGCACTTACTAACCGGGAAAACGCCTACATTACCCGCTACGCCCTTGGCCGCGATTACCATAAACTTATCCGGAAACGGCTGGCGACACTGGCAAAATGGATTGACGAGGCCATCAGCGGTTATGACTACCGCGCATTCGTAGACAGCGCGCCGGTATTGGAACGGGCTCTGGCCCAGCGCGCCGGCCTCGGATGGATTGGCAAGAACAATATGCTGATTCACCCGAAAGCGGGATCATTCTTCTTTCTGGGTGAAATATTTACCAGCGCACCGCTGCCACTGGACGCCCCTTTCGAAACCGATCACTGCGGCAGCTGCACCGCGTGCCTGGAGCTGTGCCCAACCGACGCTTTTGTTGGCCCCCACAAACTGGACGCCAGACGCTGCATCAGTTACCTCACCATTGAGCTGAAAGGCAGCATCCCCGAAGAACTGCGCCCACTGATGGGAAACCGGGTTTTTGGCTGCGATGATTGCCAATTGGTCTGCCCGTGGCAAAAGTTCAGCAAACCAACCCCGGAAGATGATTTCCAACCACGGCACAGCCTCGACAACAGCTCGTTGGCCGAACTTTTTCTCTGGACGGAGGAACAGTTCCTGAAGCGAACGGAAGGGTCGGCGATTCGGCGGACAGGCTATGAGGGCTGGCTAAGGAATCTGTCAGTCGGGCTTGGCAACGCTCCCTCCACCATCCCGGTTATCGAGGCTTTGAAGAAGCGCGCAGACCATCCTTCTGAAATGGTCCGCGAGCATGTCCAGTGGGCCCTGAGGCGGCACGGACTATAGTTTGAAGAAGGTATCCCGATAGTGACGCAACTCGTTGATTGAATCGCGAATATCATCCAGGGCCAGGTGGCTGCCCTGCTTCTTCACGCCGGCGAGCACGTCGGGACGCCAGCGTCGGGCGAGCTCTTTGACCGTGGAAACATCCAGATTGCGGTAATGGAAGAAATCCTCAAGGGCCGGCATGTATTTCACCAGAAAGCGTCGATCCTGCCCGATGCTGTTGCCACACAGCGGTGACTTGCCCGGCTCCAGATGCCTCCGGAGAAACTCGAGTGTTTGCTGCTCAGCCTCGGCCTCATCAATGGTGCTTTCCTTCACCCTCCTGGTCAGGCCACTGGCGCCATGGGTGTTGGTGCACCACTCATCCATCGAATCCAGCAGGCTGTCGGGCTGGTGCACGGCAATGACGGGCCCTTCAGCCACAACATTCAGTTCTGAATCGGTAATGATGGTGGCCATCTCAATGATCCGCTCTTTCTCCGGATCCAGGCCAGTCATCTCCAGATCAATCCAAACTAAGCGATCGCCTTCTGCCATTATCAGTTCCTAACCTCGAGGTTTCTTGGTAGTGGAGTTGGGTAATTCTCTTTGTATTGTGGCCGATTAACGTATGATGTAACACCTCACTCCATCGAATACTGGCAATTGATCCTTAATGGCAAAACGGCGACTGAACAAACAACAGCAATTCCGAATCAAGAAAGTCCAGGAAGAGCGAGCCGCTCGCGCTGCACGGAAAGAAAAAGTCGTTCAGGCGCAGGCTGAGGCCGGTGAGCTGGGCCCGGAGCAGAAAGGATTAGTCATTGCTCATTATGGCCAGCAACTCGATGTGGAAGCCCTCGAGGGTGATCACAATGGAAGCGTGGTCCGCTGCTTTGTTCGTGCCAACATTGACAGCCTGGTCACCGGTGACACCGTCATATGGCGCCCGGGCAAGAATGAAACCGGTGTGATCGTTGCCCGCTGTGACCGCCAGAATCTCCTCCAGCGGCCGGATAATTTCGGAGCCCTGAAGCCGGTTGCCGCCAACATTGATCATATTATCCTGGTCATCGCCCCCGAGCCGGAGCCTCACGACAACCTGATCGACCGGTATCTGGTGGCGTCGGAAATCACCGACATTCCAGCTGTCATACTGCTGAACAAGACTGACCTGATCACGGACAGGAACCGGGAACACATTGATGCCCTGCTCGGGCGTTATGAAGCGTTAGGTTATGGGGTTTTTCGCACGTCTGCCGTGGAGTCCGGAGAAACACCGTCACCAGAAGTGGAAGCTCTGGTGAAGAATCAGACAAGTGTCTTTGTCGGGCAGTCCGGTGTTGGCAAGTCGTCCATTATTCAGACCCTTATGCCGGATGAGGTCCTTCGCGTGGCCGCCGTGTCAGAGAGCACCGGAAAGGGTGTGCACACCACCACAACAGCCAAGCTGTTCCACCTGCCCATGGGTGGCGACCTGATCGACTCGCCGGGCATCCGGGAATTTGGCCTCTGGCATATGACGCCTCAGGAGATTGAATACGGTTTCCGGGAAATTCGAGAGGAAATCGGGCACTGCAAGTTCCGCAACTGCCGGCACATGGGTGACCCCGGCTGCGCCATTGATGCGGCGGCAGATGAGGGACGGATCAGCCCGGAGCGACTTAAAAGCTTTCACCGGATCCTTCAGGACATGGCAGAGCAACAAGCCCGGGGCCTGAAGGTCAACTAACCGGCTATCCAGGCAGACTTACCAGTTCAACTCTCCGGCTGCCGGCTCAGGCTTTTCCTCCTGCCACTCGCCACTTTCCAGCCTGTCTTTCGCTGCTTTCTGCTCAGCCTCAGAAGGCTGGGTAAGGTCAATCAGCGGCTCATCGGCCTTGCCCGCGCTGCTCTGGATACTTTCAGCGGTCTTCTTGTTCAGGACGATGATGGAGATCCTGCGGTTAACCGGGGCCGTCGGGTCTTCCTGATCAAACAGCACAGAATCACTCAGACCGACAACCCTGGCGATCTGTTTGGACCTAACCCCACCGGCCACCAGAGCTCTTCGGGCGGTATTGGCCCGATCCGCTGACAGCTCCCAGTTGGTGTAGCCCGGTCGTCCGTTGAAGGGTGTGGCGTCAGTATGGCCGGTAATACTCAGCTTGTTGTCCACCGAACTGAGCGTCTTCGCCAGCTCGAACAGGATATTCTGGGAATAGTATTTGAGCTCTGCACGACCACTGTCGAACATCGGGCGTCCGGAACGGTCGACGATCTGGATCCGTAGCCCCTCGTCGGTAATATCAATGAGCAGCTGATCTTTGAATTCCTGAAGTGTCTCGTTTTGCTCAATCCGGTCCTTAAGTTCCTGGAACAGCTCTTCCATGCGACGTTGCTCCAGTGTCTCCGACAGCTGATCCACCACTTCATCTTCAATCTGGATCTGGCTGGATTCAATGTCCGGGCTCGCTTCATTGACAACCGACGCACTTCCTTCCAGATCAACCGGATTGGGAGAACCACCCTCGGTAAAGCCTACCGGGTCCCGAAAATACCCTTCAACCGCCAGTTTCTGCTCCGGCGACGCCGTCGCTGTCAGCCAGAGAACCAGAAAGAAGGCCATCATCGCCGTCGCGAAATCGGCAAATGCGACCTTCCACGAGCCACCGTGATGCCCGCCGGCAACAACCTTCTTGCGTTTGATGATGATCGGTTGCTCTTCCACGAATCAGCTCCGGTTACGTTTCATTCAGCATTACTTGGAGCGAACATGGTCGTTCAATTCCTGGAACCCCGGCCTCTTATCGGTTGGCAATGCCTTTCGACCAAACTCGATAGCCATCTGAGGCGCCTGCCCGGAGACAGTGGCAACGACGGAAGACTTTACGCACTCGTAAGCCTTCAGCTCATACTTGGCAGAGTGCTCCATCGCAATGGAGACGGGACCAACAAAGCCATACCCCATGAAAATACCCAGAAAGGTACCAACCAGCGCAGCAGCGACGCTCAGGCCAATACGTTCAGGCCCTTCAGACAGAAAATTCATGGTGATAACAATGCCAAGGACTGCGGCCACGATACCCAGCCCCGGAAGCGCATCAGCGACTTTATTCACGGCGTGCGACGGCTCTTCCAGCTCATGCTGGCGACTGTCGATTTCATTCTCCATCATACCCTCGAGTTCATGGGTCGCCATGTTACCGGAGCTGATGATACGCAGATAATCGGTGATAAACGCGAGCAGTTCCTTAGACTTCATGATGGCCGGGTACCGACTGAATATCGGACTCGATTCGGGGTTATCAATGTCTTCCTCAATCGCCATCACACCCTGCTTGCGCGACTTGTCGAATATCTCGTAGAGCAGGCTCAGCAAGTCCATGTAGAAGGATTTATTAAACGGAGACCCGGTCAACTGGCGAATAAAGCCTTGAAAAACCTCCTTGACCGTATGCATCGGATTGGCAATAACAAAAGAGCCGATTGCGGCCCCAAAAATAATCAAAACTTCCGTCGGTTGCCAAAGAACCATCAAGTTGCCACCGTGCAGGACGTACCCGCCGAGCACGCTCGCAATGACAACCACCGCTCCAATAATGAGTAACATGGGTAAAATGCACGCCTTGTTTTTTTGGTTATCGGCCAACGCCTGAAGCGTTCGCGTCTTTATGAGCCCTGATAATAGCAAGCCTCTGCGATAACCGCGAAGCCATCAAACAATTTCTATACAGGGGCCGGTCTTTGCTAGACTCCGCGTCTCAGAGCGCAAAGGGTCTTTTCAATGCTTAACAAATTGTTTGTTCTTAGTCAGTACGTCACCCCTCAGCTGGCGGTTTCCCGCTTTGCCGGCCAGCTGGCAGACAGTGATCTCACACCTGCGCTCAAAAATCGTGTGATCAAATGGTTTATCGGCCGTTATGGCGTAGACATGAGTGAGGCAGTCGAATCCGACCCGACGATGTACCCGACCTTTAATGCCTTCTTTACCCGCGCATTGAAACCGGGACTCCGGCCACTGGCCGGCGGCGAGAAAACAATGGTCAGCCCGGTTGACGGCGCTATTAGCCAGCTTGGACAGGTCAGTGGTGACCGGGTATTCCAGGCCAAGGGCCAGTCCTTCAGCCTGACCGAACTGCTCGGTGGTGAAGAGGGAAGGGCCGGTGCTTTTGCAGAGGGTGAGTTCTCGACGATCTATCTGTCACCCAAGGATTATCACCGCATCCACATGCCCATGGCCGGCACTCTGCGAGAGATGATCCACATCCCGGGCAAGCTGTTTTCAGTGAACCCGGTCACCGTGGAAAACGTTCCAAATCTTTTTGCCCGCAACGAACGCGTCGTATGCATTTTCGACACGGAAGCCGGCCCAATGGCGCTCGTGCTGGTAGGCGCGATGATTGTCGGCAGCGTCGAAACCGTTTGGTCGGGGGTGGTCATCCCCGGAAATGACCAGGTCACAGCCACTCGCTACGAAGGTGAACAGGCGCGGCAGTTTGCCAAAGGCGAGGAGATGGGGCGCTTTCGGCTCGGCTCTACCGTCATCATGGTAATGCCCAAGGGCGCTGTTGGCTGGAATGAAGATCAGGTTGCAGGCAAGACCGTGCGCATGGGAGAAGCATTCGGCACCCTGGCCTGATGTTCACGCCCGCTCGAAAGGAAAAGCAAGGACGTCTGAGATATCCTCGGTACCGCACTTGAGCATCAGCAAACGATCCAGCCCGAGAGCGACACCCGCGCACTCTGGTAGCCCGGCATCTATGGCGCCCAGGAACGCTTCATCAAGGTCCATTTCAGACTTACCCGCCTGCCTGCGGAGTGTGTTATCCGACTCAAAACGCCGACGCTGTTCTCCCGGGTCCGTCAGCTCCCAGTAGCCGTTACACAATTCCAGACCATCGATATAGAGTTCAAATCGGTGGGCCACTGAGTGACCATCAACCTGCGACACCCGGGCCAGGGATGCCTGGGACGCGGGATAACCGGTAATAAATTCCGGAACCTGCCGCCCCAGATTCGGCTCCACCGCAAAGCTCATCAATAAATCCAGGCAACCGTCCCTGCCGAGGTCCGCAACCTGCTCCGGCTCAAGCCATTCCTCGCAACGCCGCATCAAGTCACGATCACTGACCTCAAACGGATCCACGTGCCCCCAGCAGATCATGGCCTCCCGATAGCTTCGAACCCTGGGACGCGCGCACCCGAGCCAGCCGCAGACAAGGTCCGACACTTCAGACATCAGCTCCTCATCATCAAAGCCAACGCGATACCATTCCAGCATGGAAAACTCGGGGTTGTGCCGCCGGCCGCGCTCTCCATTCCGAAACACTTTGGACACCTGGAAGATAGACCCCGAGCCGGCAGCAAGCAGGCGCTTCATGTGGTACTCTGGCGATGTCTGCAACCAGCCGCCCTGGCGACCCAGGGCCGAGACGCCAGCAAAAACCCCGTCAAGATTGAGGTCAGTTACACCGAACCGCCCAAGCACCGGAGTCTCAACTTCCAGCACGTCCCGCTCAGCAAAAAAGCCGCGCACAAACGCCAGTTGTTGTGCGCGGCTTTTCAGGAATGCCTGCGGGGCAGAAGGCTGCCAGACAGGTCGATCAGCCATCCCGGGATCAGCTGCTCTTTACACGGCTGACGTATTCGCCGGAGCGGGTGTCCACCTTGAGAACCTCGCCAATCGTGATAAACAGGGGAACGTTCACTACCGCGCCGGTGGAGAGAGTTGCCGGCTTGGAACCGCCCTGAGCGGTGTCACCTTTCATACCAGGGTCGGTATCGACAACTTCCAGCTCGACAAAGTTAGCCGGAGTCACAGAAAGCGGCGCACCGTTGTAAAGGGTTACCGTGTAAACGTCCTGCTCCTTCAGCCACTTGATGGTATCTCCGACGGCTTTAGCGTCAGCGGGATACTGTTCAAAGGAACCGTCTGTCAGCATGAAGTGCCAGAATTCGCCGTCGGTGTACAGATATTCCATGTCCTGATCCAGCACGTCCGCAGCTTCGAGGCTTTCACCGGACTTGAACGTCCGTTCCCAGACGCGGTTGGTCATAAGGTTCCGAAGCTTTACACGGTTAAAAGCCTGGCCCTTGCCAGGTTTGACGAACTCGTTATCAAGAATGATGCAGGGGTCTCCATCGAGCAAAACTTTAAGACCGCCGCGAAATTCGTTGGTAGAATATGAAGCCATGAAATGTCCACCTGACAAAATGCTGTTTAAAATTCAAAGGTCGCTATGATACAGCGAACCCCTGCCCGTATAGAAGCCCACCATGCAGACGAGGATCGAACCTGGCAACAGCTGTTATCAGAGTCCATTACCTCACCGCGTGAATTATTGAGGCAATTGAACCTGCCTCCCGAGCAATGGCTCAGAGGAGCCAGTGAAGGCCACGAGCTGTTTTCCATCAGGGTTCCGGAGCCATTCCTGAAGCGGATACGAAAAGCAGACCCCGCAGACCCCCTGCTCCGCCAGGTGTTGCCTCTGCAGGCAGAAACCCTGCAGGTACCAGGCTTTATCCGCGATCCGCTGGAGGAGGACCAGGCGATCCAGACCACGGGGCTGATTCGCAAATATCACAGCCGGGCATTACTGATGGTAACAGGGCAATGTGCGATCAACTGTCGCTATTGTTTCCGCCGCCACTTCCCCTACGATGAGCAGCGACTGAGCCCCGAGGACCGGCAGCAGGTGATCGATACTCTCGCAAAAAGCCCAGAGATCAATGAGGTCATCTTCAGCGGTGGGGACCCGCTGGCAGTGAATGATCGTCTGTTATCCCAATGGGCGACGGCTATCAGCGGCATTCCGCACATCAGACGAATACGCCTTCACACACGACTGCCCGTGGTCATTCCCCAACGTGTTTGTGATGCCCTGCTTGAATGGCTGTCAGAAATACCGGTTCAGGTCATCATGGTTTTGCACATCAATCATCCCGCAGAGATAGATGATGCAACGCGCAAAGCCCTCAGCTACCTGCGGACAGCAGGCGTTACCCTCTTAAACCAGAGCGTGATTCTTTGTGGAGTCAACGATGATGCCGATGTATTGGAAGAACTGAGCGAAACGCTGTTCGATGCCGGAGTTCTGCCTTATTATCTGCATGCATTCGATCCGGTAGCCGGAGCCCACCATTTCGATGTTACTGACAACGAGGCTCAAGCATTGGTACGCGAATTATTAGTGCGTCTGCCAGGGTTCCTGGTCCCAAAACTTGTGCGAGAAGTCCCCGGAAGCGAAAGCAAGACTCCAATCGACCTTTCCGCGTGATAGGCTTCTCAAACCGGGCGTGAAATCACATGTCAAACATTGTGAACTCGTGATTTTCTCGCTTTTTGTTACTGGTTTGCTATTTTAGAGTCCGGTAATGTTTAACGTTACAATATGTATTTACGGTGTTTTCCTGACAAGCCGGCAAAGTGCGGAGCCTTCTGCCTTGCTGCGCAAGGCTAACCCGGGATACCAACCATGGTCCTGATAGTGGCGTGAACTCATGGAAGGCATGATGCTGAAACCCGATCTCCGAGTCCCCGAGCAGAAAACGTCAAGCCTGTCGTTCTGCGATACTACACCGAAGGCATTTCGGGCCTGGATAAACCAGCTGCCGATGGCCAACACAGGGGAAGTCTCGCGCCAGCTTTACCACGCTGTCATTGAACTAAACCACCTTTTCAGCCCGCCGCAACAACGCATGCAGCTCCTGGAGCTGATTCGTGAAAAGATTCATTTCGTTTGCAATGAGCTCTCCCGGCACTACCTGGGACTCGCCGTCGCGCTGCCTGAAAAACAACGCAAGATTGCCAACCTGTCTCAGGCTCTTCAGTTGCACCTGGCCTCCGGGTACAAGCTCTGTGTGCTGGAGTTTCTCGATAACGGCGGGGCTGACAAGAACCGCCGGCAGATTGCCATGGCCATTCACCGTGCCATCTCGGAGCTGGCAGCGACGATTGTCCGGTCGCATCAGCTTTACTGCCCCAGCCCGGCCCAGAGTTGGCTGGAATGCCACCGCCTGTTCCGGTTTGCGCACCACAACAAACTCTCGGTAACCCAGATCGAGGACGATACACTTCAGCATCGTCACTCAAGTTCGGTAGCCGACAGCTACAAGCGGATCCTGCTTCTGGGTTGCGCCCGCCCCAACCAGCTCCGCCAGTCAGAGCTGGCACAGGTCTATGAGCTGTTTGAAACCTGGAGCGAGTACACAGACTGTGGGACAGACACCGAAGACAACAGTCTTTTCGTTGTCAACATGGAACGAGATAACCCACCCATTTACCGAAGTCTGCTCGATCACATACCGGGAGAAGAAAGCTTCGGATTCGATAGCCGGGATTTATCCGCTATGGTTTCCGATACGCTTCACGCACGGCGGAACAACACCACTGCAGAGAGTGACCTGCATATCCCGACCAAGATCGGCGACAACTTGTTGCTCCACCTGAGCCAGGCCCTCGGAATCCTTGCCAAACGTAACTTTAACCGGATAGACAGCCGGGGCACCCTTGAGGTTTGCGTCGGTTTGACGGCCGCACACTATTTTGTTGCCGGTGAGAAAAGCTTTACCGAATTCGTGAATGGTAACGACAATGCGCATCACGACGAGGCTAACTTTTTTGCGCGTTCATCCCGCACGAATGAAGATGCCTGGGCGGGAGCCCATGACGCCGCACCCAGCGATGAGGCATTGCATTCCCCCGATGCGCCGATCACCTTTCGCGGCAACTACGGTACATCACCGACAAACGTTGCTGACAAGAATCGACCTCGATCTCACCATGCCCTGCTCGTAAACACGAGTCCCGGTGGGTACTGCGTAGTCTGGGAAAGCAGTATTCCGCCTTCACTGCAGGCCGGCGAAGTACTGGGTGTGCGTGAACAGCGCTCCCATCCCTGGAGTGTCGCTGTTGTGCGCTGGATTCGGCAGATCAAGAACCAGGGTACGCAGGTCGGGATCGAACTGCTCGCTCCCAGCGCTTCGCCCTGCGGTGTCCGGCTAATCCAGAAAATTGGAAATAACAGCGAGTACCTTCGGGGCCTGCTTCTGCCGGAGATTAGCGTGGTAAATCAATCAGCGACACTGATCACTCCACGGCTACCCTTCCAGTCTGGCAGCCGCATTTCCATGCTGCATGATGGCCGCGAGGATCAGGGTCATCTCTCGAAAAAGGTATCTTCAACCGGAAGCATCAGCCAGTTTGAATTGAAGCTGCAGAATACAACAGCTTTGAACACTGCCAGACAGCCAGCATCGTCGGGCGCCAGTGAGGACGAATTTGATTCACTCTGGCCGTCGCTGTAGGGCTGGCTTGTGGAAAATCGCCAGCCATTGCCAGGGTTGTTATTGAAGCGTAACCCCTGCATCATTCAGCGTATGTGACCATCCGGCCCGCAGCCGCCACAGGAACATTTTCCACAAGGTACTGTTATAAAAGCAGATAGTTTTCCTGCTGCGGGGTCGGCTCCGCCCAATCTGTTTCACGAGACGTTTTACGAATGCAGAAAAAGAACGCGACCGTACACCTGCTGATTCTTGACCCATCGCAAAATGATGCCGAATCACTGGTCAGCCTGCTCAGAAATTCCGGGAAGGCCACGCGCGCCCACCGCATCACTTCCGAGGAAGACCTTGAGGAAACGCTCAAGTCTGGCAACTGGGATTTGTTGCTGGCCCGGGACCTGGAGCAGGAATTCGGGGCCGATGACGCCCTGGCCATGGTCCGTCGTATGGACAAAGACATCCCTTTCATTCTGCTGACAGAAGACGAAAGTCGCGAGCGCACAGTCGCAATGATGAAGGCCGGCGCCCAGGATACCGTGCCGTTCAACTATACCGATATGCTGGTGCTCGTGGTTAACCGCGAACTGGCTGCTCTTGATGAGCGCCGCCGCCGGCGAGTCCTCGACTCTCACCTGCGGGAAGCGGAGCAACGCTGCCAGCTACTGCTGGAAAGCTCCAAGGACGCGATTGCCTACATCAACGACGGCATGCATATCTATGCTAACCAATCCTATATGGAGTTTCTCAGTTACGACGATATCGACGAACTGATCTGTATTCCGGTGCTGGACACCCTCACACCGGAAAGCCAGGATAAATACAAGGAATTCATGAAAGCCTTTGCCGAGAAAGGCGAAGATGGCATGACCCTGAACTGTACTGCCCGCCGAAGCGATGACCACGAACTGAATGTAACCATGTCAGTCTCCGCCGCCACCTACGATGGCGAAGCCTGCACACAAATTGTCCTGCAACCGGAACACAGTGATGCCGAGTTGGAAGAAAAGCTGCGCCAGATAAGCAGTCAGGATCTCCTGACTGGCCTTTATAACCGCCAGTACCTGATGGATGCACTCGCGGAGAATATTGCTCAGGCGGGCAAGAATAACGAGTCCGGCGCGCTGGCTTACATTGCGCTGGATGATTTCATGAGCATGAAGGGCCAGGTCGGCATTGCCGGAGCAGACCTTCTCCTTGGGGACCTGGCTAATTCTCTCAAGGAACAGGCGAGCGACGACCTGGTCCTCGCGCGATTAAGCGATGACGCATTTTGCCTGATGAGCCAGCCGTGTGATGAAAAGGCCATGGCCGGTCATGCCGAGCGAATTTGCAAGGCAGTGGAAGACCACCTCTTTGATATCAATGGCCGCACGGTACAGCTAACGGTCAGCATTGGCGTAGCTGCGATTACCGAGAACTCGCCCAAAGCCGAAGAGCTGATGGCGAGGGCTCATACTGCGTCAGCGGAGGTGCGTAAACAGGAAGGCCACGAGCGCGGCAACGGTGTTCTTGTCTACAGCCCGGCAGACTTCGAGTCACTGGATGAAAGCAACTCGATAGAGGCCATTCAGAAAGCCCTGGAAGAAAACCGGTTCCGGCTACTCTTCCAGCCGATCATCAACCTTCGTGGCGAAGGTGAAGAGCATTACGAAGCTTTTGTCCGCATGCTCGACAAAGATGACGAGGAAGTCTCCCCCTACGATTTCCTACCCCCGATGGGCCCCTCAGACACTGCCATCAAGATCGACCGATGGGTCATTCTGCAGACCATCAAACAGCTCTCCAGTCATCGCTCAAGGGGACACGACACACGCCTGTTCCTGAACGTCACAGGGGAAACCCTGCAAGACAAAACCTTTACGCCCTGGCTCAGCGTCGCCCTGAAAGCCGCCCGACTTCCCGGTGACTCCCTGATCTTCCAGATACGTGAGGGCGACGCCAACAATTACATGAAACAGGCGAAAGAATTCACAAAGGCGGTGCATGAGCTCCACTGCAAAGTGTCCATTTCACAGTTTGGATGCGCCCTTAACCCCTTCAATACCCTCAAACATATCGATACCGATTACGTGAAGATTGACGGGTCATTTACCGAGGAGATCCAGAAGAGCGATGCGGCGAAGGAGCAGGTCAAGGAGTTGGTGAAGACTCTGCAGAGCTCGGGCAAGCTCACGATCATTCCACTGGTCGAGAACGCTGGCGTACTGGCGACCCTCTGGCAGGCCGGAGTAAACTACATTCAGGGCTACTACCTGCAGGCGCCGGTACCAGAAATGAATTACGACTTCGGCGACAGCTGATACTGGGCCGGCCAAGCGCAAAAAATACCGGCGACCCCAAGGGACGCCGGTATTTTTTAATGGCACGCCTCTAACTGACTTAGTACCCGGCCCTCTCCAACCCCTGATTCGTGTCACTTTCCCGAAAGCCAATGAGGTACAGAATCGCATCCAGCCCCAGAGTCGAGATGGAGTGGCGTGCTGACTCCTTGACCAGCGGTTTGGCACGGAAAGCCACACCGAGGCCGGCCTGACTCAGCATTGGCAGATCATTGGCACCATCTCCCACGGCAATAACCTGTTCCCGGGAAATGTGCTCCTTCTCGGCGATTTCCTGCAGCAGCTCTGCCTTACGCTTGCCATCAACGATCTGACCTGCAACGCGCCCGGTGACCTTGCCGTTTTCGATTTCCAGCTCATTGGCGTAAACGTAGTCAATGCCCAGCTTGCTTTGCAGATGGCGGGCAAAATAGGTAAAGCCACCGGACAGAATCGCCGTACGATAGCCCAGCGCCTTCAGGCTTTTGATCAGGTGCTCGGCACCCTCAGTCATGCGAAGACGGGCGGCAATCCCTTCCAGAACCGATTCGTCCAGGCCTTTCAGTAATGCCAGACGTTCGGCGAAGCTCTGGTTGAAATCCAGTTCGCCCTGCATGGCCCGCTCGGTGATTTCCGCCACCTGTTCGCCGACACCGGCTTCAAGGGCGAGTTCATCAATGACCTCAGCGTCAATAAGAGTGGAGTCCATATCGAACACCACCAGACGCCGGTTCCGCCGGAAAATCGAGTCTTCCTGGAAGGCGATATCCACGTTCATCTCGCCGGCAATATGAAGAAAATCGGCGCGTAACGTCTCGGGATCCGACGGCGTGCCGCGAACGGAAAACTCAACGCACGCAATGCGGTTTTCAGACGAGTTCAATGACGGCCTGGCCGACAGACGACTGATGTTATCAATATTGAGTCCATGACGAGCGGTAATCGCTGACACCCTCGCAATCTGTTCCGCCTTGATATCTCTCGATAGCAGGGTGACGATATAGCAGGCCCGATTTCGCCCTTCGGCCCAGGATTGGTATTCCTCAATCGTAATGGGGGCAAACCGGACCTGTAAATCCAGCGCGTGAAGACGAAACAGTAGATCTCGAATCACCGGCGAGGACTTGGACTCATCGGGAATCTCAATAAGTATCCCCCAGGTCAGGTGATCGTGAATCACCGCCTGACCGATGTCGAGAATCCGGACGGCATACTGGCCCATGATCCCGGTTATTTCCGACGTCAACCCGGGCTTGTCTCGACCGGATACGTTAATCAATACCAGTTCACTCACTCTCAGAGCTCTCCTCTTCTGCCCGGGCCGCGGAGGGAATCACATCAATGGCATCGACGCGCTGAAGCCCCCGTGGCAGCTTATGACCACGCCGGCCACGTTCGCCCAGATAATGCTCAAGATCGCTGAACTGGAGCCCCATCTTGCGCTTACCAGCCCGGATTTCCAGCTGGTCGTCCTGGGCAAACACGGCCACCGCAACCACGAACTCTTCCCGGTTCTGAACACGGGCAGAGGGAATGCTGATGATCTTGTTGCCTTTACCCTTGGCCAATTCCGGCAACTCGCTGAGCGGAAACACCAGCATTCGCCCTTCGTTGGAAACGACGCCCAGGTACAGCTCCTTTTCGGTCGCGGGAATGGCGATCGGGGGCAGGATTTTCGCGCCCTTCGGCACACTGACTACCGATTTGCCATTCCGGTTTTTGCTTATCATGTCGTCCAGAGACGCAACAAACCCATAGCCACCGTCCGTAACCAGAAGCGTCTTGCGAGCCGGGTCACCCATCATCAGTCCGGCGAAGGTGGCACCCGAGGGTGGATTAATCCTCCCTGTCATCGGCTCCCCCTGCCCTCGTGCCGAGGGAAGGCTATGCGCCATAAGAGAATAGGCCCGACCGGTCGAATCGAGAAAGATCGCTTGCTGGTTGTTACGGCCATGCGCAGCCAGGGCAAAGCGGTCACCGGCTTTATAACTCAAGCCCTCAGGTTCGATATCGTGCCCCTTTGCGGCGCGCACCCAGCCCTTCTCGGACAGAACAACCGTGACCGGATCATTGGACACCAGGTCTACGTCACTGAAGGCACGGGCCTCCTCGCGCTCAACAATGGGTGAGCGACGGTCATCACCGAAAGCTTCTGCATCGGCCTGTAGTTCGCTCTTGATGAGTTCCCGCAGCCTGTCTTCGGAGCCCAGAATACTTTGTAGCTCATCACGTTCGGCCGCAAGTTCATCCTGCTCGCCCCGGATTTTCATTTCCTCAAGTTTCGCCAGGTGGCGCAATTTAAGTTCGAGGATGGCTTCCGCCTGCTCCGGAGACAGCCCAAACCGGGACATCAGTTCGACCTTGGGCTTGTCTTCATTACGGATGATCTCGATCACCTCATCAATATTGAGATAGGCAATCAGCAAACCCTCCAGGAGATGCAACCGCGCCAGAACCTTGTCCAGACGATACTGCAATCGACGGGTGACGGTCGCCCACCGGAATGTCAACCACTCGGTCAGGATTTGATGCAGCCCCTTGACACCCGGACGACCGTCATTGCCGATCACGTTAATGTTCACGCGGTAGGTTTTCTCGAGATCCGTGCTGGCAAACATATGTGCCATCAAACCATCCAGGTCGACCCGGTTAGACCGGGGCACAATTACCAGGCGGGTTGGATTCTCATGATCGGACTCATCCCGCAGGTCCGCCACCATGGGCAACTTCTTCGTTTGCATCTGGTGGGCAATCTGCTCAAGGACGCGGGCTCCTGAGACCTGATGAGGCAGGTCCGTGACGACAATTTCGCCGCTCTCACGAATCCAGCGAGCGCGCATGCGCAGAGACCCGCGACCGGTTTCGTACATTTGCCGGATATCTTTGCGAGGGGTAATGATCTCTGCGTGGGTCGGGAAATCCGGCCCCTTGATGTGCTCGCACAACTCATTAACAGTTGCATCCGCATTGTCCAGTAACCGGATACACGCCGCTGTCACTTCCCGTACGTTATGGGGAGGAATGTCGGTCGCCATACCAACCGCAATACCGGTGGTGCCATTCAGCAGGACGTGAGGTAGCCGTGCCGGCAAAACTGAAGGCTCATCCATGGTGCCGTCGAAGTTCGGCACCCAACCTACGGTGCCTTGCCCCAATTCACTGAGCAAGACTTCAGCAAAAGGCGCCAACCGCGATTCGGTATAGCGCATGGCCGCGAAGGACTTGGGATCATCAGGAGACCCCCAGTTTCCCTGACCATCGACCAGCGGATAGCGGTAGGAAAACGGCTGGGCCATAAGCACCATGGCTTCGTAGCAAGCGCTGTCACCATGAGGGTGAAACTTACCCAGAACGTCACCGACTGTTCGCGCGGATTTTTTGTACTTGGAGGTGGACTTGAGACCCAGCTCCGACATCGCGTAAACGATCCGCCGTTGAACCGGCTTCAGTCCGTCTCCCACGTTGGGAAGGGCCCTGTCGAGGATGACGTACATGGAATAGTCGAGATAGGCCTTTTCCGTGTAGTCCCTGAGTGAAACCCGCTCAAAGCCTTCATCCGTAGTCTGAAACTCTGGCATGGATGCCTCTTTTGCCTGTATTGCCTGTGTTGAATTGCGCTGGTGATGCTACCCTCTGAGCCCGAAATAATCACGGACCTTGGGGCGAGGCAACATTATATGGACGCGGGCCCGGATACACCAATTTCCAATAGCGGAATTCCCGCATGGAGAGCCTGTAATACGAGCCGTATGCTGCCCTCAATGAATAGAAGACCGTTTTACTTCCCAAACAAGCGGAACACTATGAAACCCAACCTCAAAGCCTGCGGGCAAGCCATGGTCACGGCCATGGTAAATGCGGTACTTGCAGTCGCCCTGATGCTCCTCGTGGAGTTTGCAATCAGCGGGACTTTTCAGGTTCCAAAGCCCTACCTTTGGGCAGGGTTGCTCATCTGGCTGGTTATATTTGCAGGTCAGTTCTGGAGGCAGCGCCATCTGTGCAATTCCTATAACACACATCAGGAATCTGGCGGCCACTCACATTAAAACACTCCAATAGCCGGAAATTTCAGCCTTTTAATCAGGGGCATACGCCCCTGAAAACTTCCGGAACAGCAATTGACCCTCCGTTAACCACCATCTCCTTTGCGTTACTTTTTACAGGCCTGTAAAACCTCAGCGCTATCCGAAACCTCAGACAACACACTCACGATATTGCAGAAAACTACCTGTTGCCTCTGAGCGAAGTTCTTAATGCCGAACGAGACCTGTATCAAGCTCTCGTTGCCCGGATTTCATAGCTAAAGGCTGTCAAAAAAATGCGCGAGGACAGCACTGCCTTCGGAGGAAGTATTGGCGGGATCAAAAAAGCAATTGAAGGTTCCGGGCATAGACCCGGAACCTGTCCTGGCGGGGGTCCGCCAGGGTTACTGCCGAATACCTTCGACAGAAATGATGATATCTACGGTCTCGGAGGCCTTCCCCAGGTCCATCGGGATGCCGAAATCCTTAAGACGCAACTCCGTCTCGGCTTCAAAGCCCATGCGGTAACCGCCCCAGGGGTCCGCACCATGGCCAATCATCTCGGCGTCCAGAGTCACTTCTTTGGTCACACCACGCAGAGTCAGGTCACCGATAATGTCGGCTTCACCCTCTTCGTCAACAACGACACGCTTACTTTTGAAGCTGGCTTCGGGATATTCGTCCACGTACAGAAAGTCTTCGCTGCGCAAATGCTTGTCACGCTCGGCGTGATTGGAGTCAACACTCGACGTATCGATGGTGACATTGACGGAACTGTTCGCAGGGTTCGCCGCATCGTACGCAAACTCGCCATCAAAATCGTTGAAACGCCCATACAGCCAGCTGTATCCCAGATGCGAAATTTTGAAGGTTATAAACTGGTGAGTGCCTTTGTTATCGAAGGCATAGGTCCCACTGTGCTCGTCGGCATGAACAGCACCGACCAGCGCCACGGAAACGGCGGATGCAAGCAATAGTTTTTTCATGAATCTCTCCCTTTTCAAGTCAACTCCTCAACCGGAGCGTTTTTAAATCTGTCCCAGGCCGCGATGATCATTGACCAAGCATACGGCGGAGTGTGTTATCACGATCAATCAGGTGGTGCTTGAGGGCACCGGCGGCATGAACCGCCGCAAGCACTATCAACGCCCATGTCGCCCAATAGTGGACCTCGCCTGCGGTATCCTCCATCCCTTTTATCTGACCGGTAACCGAAGGCACTTCAAACCAGCCAAAAACGCTTATGGCAGAACCATCGGCAGTGGAAATCAGGTAACCGCTAACCATCGCAACAAACAGTAGAATATAGAGTAGCCCGTGGGCCGCCTGGGCACTGAGTACTTCCCAACGCTTGTGGCCCGGAACGGGATCCGGGTTTTTATTAGCGCCACGCCAACACACCCTGACAACCATCAATCCAAACAACAGGATTCCAATGCTTCGGTGAATATCTGGCCCCTGCTTGTACCAGTCGTGGTAGTACGTCAGGTCCACCATCCAGAAACCGAGGGCAAACATCCCAATGACAACGACCGCCATAAACCAGTGCATGGCGACAGCAACAAAACCATAGCTGAATGAGGAATTACGGAACTTCATACCGACAAATGACCTCGCTCCCTGTCATTGAACAATCAGCAAAGTGTAGAAACTCCGCTCCCTGAAAAAAAACGAAATGTTTTGCTCTCCAACATCAGAATTTCTGACCATAACCCCGGGAAGTATGCCTTTGGTCGCATACGGGTTTTACGGATTGTTCAAAATTATAACAACGATAAACTCTATACATATCTGGTAGCCCTGTCACAGGGCCTCATTGAATGAGAGGAGAAAGACATGGAATTCGAATTTGACGAAAGCGTTGTCGTCCCCAGCAACAATTGATTCTCTGGCGGCCCGCCGGGCCGCTGAGCTTTAACTTCCCGTCTCTTGCCCCCCAAAAAGACGCAGACAGTCCCATATTTCGACATGAAACAGTGGTAAAAATTCCGGTTTTTTGGCACTCTTCGGACATAAATCGACAGGACCACCTCCGCCAGGAGCCGCACCTGTGCTGATTGCAGACAATTCGGCCGTCCCGTCTGAGGCGCTCCGATGGGTTCGTTCAACCAATCAGAATAATATATGTCAAAAACCCTCCCCGAAAAGCTGTCGGCCCCCGAGCTTGACTTGCTTTCTCCTATGCTTAACAAGGAGGGTGACTCGTGGACGGCTGATTTCCAGGGACTCAAGCTCCGAACGGCACTTCAACCGATTTACAGCATTTCTCACAAGCGAATTGTGGGCTACGAAGCTCTGATCCGGGCGTTCGACACTGATAATTCAGCGGTTCTGCCACTCCACCTTTTCGAACTGCCCTCGTCCGATGCAGAGAACCTCCTGCTCGATCGTCTGTGCCGATACCTTCATATTCGAAACTACAGCGACATCAGCGACCAGCTAAACTGGCTGTTTCTGAACGTTTCACCGCGTGTCGTCACCAGCGGAAGTCAGGCGGATTCGTTTTTCGGACAATTGCTGGAAAAGACGGGATTGCCTCCACACCGGATCGTGATGGAAATTGTCGAACAGCCCACCGATGATGCCGAGAGACTGAGAGAGACCGTCGCCTACTACAAGAAGCTCGGCTGCCTGACAGCGATCGATGATTTCGGCGCCGGGCACTCCAATTTCGAGCGCATCTGGAACCTGTCGCCGGACATCGTCAAGCTGGATCGCACTCTGCTGACACGGGCCACGGAAGACCACAAAGCGAGACAGATACTCAATGGCATCGCTTCTCTCCTGCATCAGTCAGGCTGTCTGGTGCTGCTTGAAGGGGTTGAAACCCGCGACCAGGCCATGATTGCCATTGATGCGGGTGTGGACTTCGTTCAGGGATTTTTCTTTAAAAAACCAAGCATTGACTTGGGTCAGCTGGGACATGCCCCGGCGGATCTGGACGAACTTCTTCGGGAATACAAGACCCGAAACAAGGTAACTCAGGATCCCACACGGCAACTTGTAGAATTTTTTACCGGCATATTCCAGGATGCTGTGGACAGGCTTTGCGGCGGGTCAGATATGGGCCAGGCATGCGTGGAAATCCTGAATCATCCAGCTGTCTCGCGTTGCTACCTGGTGGACAGTAAAGGAATTCAGATTGACGACACCCTGATTTCCGACGCCGGAATACGGACCCTCGACCCTCGCTTCAAACCACTGGAGAGCACAACGAGTGCTGACTGGTTCCGCCAGACATACCTGCGACAGGCTCTGGCCCAGCCGGAAAGCCTGCATGTAACGGCCCCTTACCTGTGTGTGACCGGCGCCTATATGTGTGTCACTCTGTCCCGGGGCTATTACCACAACGGTGAACTCAGGGTGCTGTGCTGCGATATTCTCGCAAACCCGTCGCCCTACTCGCTTAGCCAGGGCTGATTCCGTATACCACCGAAATAACCGACACAGTGACGGCGCCGATAAAGACATTCATCGGCAGACCGACGCGTACGAAGTCTCCAAACCGGTACCCTCCTGGTCCGAATACCATCATATTGGTCTGATAGCCCAGTGGCGTTGCGAAGCTGGCTGAGGCGGCCATCATCACAGCAATCACGAAAGGTTCCGAGGCCACGCCCATACTTGCTGTCATCGATAGCACCACCGGTATAACGAGCACTGCAGCGGCATTGTTGGTAATGACTTCGGTCAGGACGGAGACGGCAAAGTATACCAACAGGATAGCCAGCAGAACGTGCCCCTGACTGAGCCCGAGAATACCTTCGGCCATGTAATTCGCTGCACCGGTCTCCTGGAGCGCCGCCCCGAGGGCAAAGGAGGCGGCAATGGTCAGGATTACCGGGACATCCACCGCTTTTTGCGCCTGCCCTACGGAGCAACAGCCTGAAATAATCATCAGAGCCGCACCCAGCAGTGCCGCATTCAGCATGCTCACAACACCACAGGCTGCGAGGCCAACCAGGACAAGCAGGATACCCCACGAAAGCCACGCCCGGTCATGGCGCGGCCTTTCCGTTTCCAGATCGTTAATAAGCAGAAAATCCTTGTTATAGCGCTGCCGACTGACGAAGGCCGGCCGAGCTTCAAGCAACAACACATCCCCGGGCTTCAACCGGATATTGCCCAGATTGCCAGATACCCGCTCCCCTCCGCGCGCCACCGCCAGCACGACCGCTCCGTAACGATCCCGAAACCGGGCATCACGAATAGTCAGGCCAAGCACATCAGACTGTGGCGACAGGGCCGCCTCCACCAGGCGACGCTCTGCCCGGTCTTTGCTCAGACTGGGTTCATCTTCGTGTACAGAGGGAACGATGCCGTTAATGCGCAGCAAATCCGAAATGGCCTGAGTGTCGCCGGCGAAGACCAGTCGATCCCCTCCCCTCAGGCGCTCTTCCGAGGGAACAGCGGTTACAACACTGCCATCCCGCTCAATTTCAACCAGATAAAGCCGTTCCAGCTCACGTAACCCGGCCTCACCGACGGTCTTACCCACCAACGGGCCATCGAAGGACACGGCCACTTCGAGGGTAAACTCTCGCATGGATCCAAACTTGTGCTGGTCTTTCCGGTCTGGCAAAAACCTTGGCATCACCAGCAATATCACCGCAACACCAATAACCGCTACAGGCAGGCCGACAGCGGTAATGGAAAAGATCGAGAAGCCCGGCTCTCCTGTCAGCTGCTGATATTGGCCATTCACCACCAGATTGGTGCTGGTGCCAATCAGGGTCAGGGTACCGCCGAGAATTGCGGAGTAGCTCAAAGGAATCATCAGCTTCGATGGCGCAATACCAATCTTGCGTGACCAGGCATGCACCGCCGGGATCATGGTGGCGACCACTGGCGTGTTATTGAGGAAGCCGCTTAGCAGAGAGACTGGCAGCGCAATCCTTGCCTGGGCACTGCGAATGGTTTTGGGGTTTCGGAGAAGGTGGTGAACAAGCAGGTCAACACCGCCGGAATGATTGATGCCGGCAGCAACCACGAACATGGCAACAACGGTAATCAGACCACTGTTACTGAATCCTGCAAGGGCCTGGTCGGCCGAGACGATACCACTGGCACTGAGCACCACAAGCACGCCCATCATCACCATATGGGGTGCAAATCGCCCAACACTCATCAGTATTAGCGCTGTGCCCGCCAGGCCCAGCGCAAACCAGCCTTGCCAGTCCATGTACGGTTCTTCCCGATTACAAAGCTGGCAGGATAACGAGTTTAATGAATACTTAGAAAGAATAAAGGATGCTTTTTATAGTACCTTAAGGAATACTAAACCGCGACATCCGCGATGTTGCCATAGGTCTCGAGCCAGGCCCGGCGATCAGACGCACGCTTCTTGCCAAGCAACATATCCATACGGCTGTCGGTGTCGTCACCGTCTTCAATGGTGAGCATGACCAGTCGACGGGTATCAGGCGCCATGGTCGTTTCACGCAGCTGAAGCGGGTTCATTTCACCAAGCCCTTTGAAGCGGGTGACTGAAATCTTACCCTTGCGGTTTTCCGCGGCGATACGATCAAGGATGCCCTGCTTCTCATGCTCGTCCAGTGCATAAAACGTTTCCTTGCCCAGATCCACCCGATACAGCGGTGGCATGGCAACGAATACATGACCGGCGGAAACCACGGGCCGGAAATGCTTCACAAACAGCGCGCACAAGAGCGTAGCAATGTGCAGACCGTCCGAGTCCGCATCGGCAAGAATACAGATCTTGTTATAGCGCAGGCCTTCGAGCTGGTCTGAGCCAGGGTCAACACCAATCGCAACAGCAATGTCATGAACTTCCTGAGATGCCAGAACCTGACTGGGATCCACTTCCCAGGTATTCAGAATCTTGCCCCGCAGCGGCATAACCGCCTGAAATTCACGATCACGGGCCTGTTTTGCAGATCCTCCCGCTGAGTCACCCTCCACCAGAAAGAGCTCCGAGCGAGCGGTGTCGCCGCCAGAACAATCTGCCAGCTTACCCGGCAGCGCCGGGCCCGAGGTTACCTTTTTCCGCGCAACCTTTTTGCTGGCGCGCAGACGGCGCTGGGCATTATTTATAAACAGTTCTGCAAGGGCCTCAGCCACATCCGTATGCTGGTTCAGCCAGAGACTGAACGCGTCCTTGACCACACCGGAAATAAAGGCAGCGGCTTCCCGGGAAGATAGGCGCTCCTTGGTTTGCCCGGAAAACTGGGGTTCCTGCATCTTGAATGAGAGCACATACGCTGCTCGCTCCCAGATATCTTCCGGTGAGAGTTTGACCCCGCGGGGGAGCAGGTTCCGAAACTCACAGAACTCACGCATGGCTTCCAGCAGGCCTGTCCGCAACCCGTTAACATGGGTGCCGCCTTGTGCGGTCGGAATCAGGTTTACATAGCTTTCCACGACGGCTTCACCGCCTTCGGGCAGCCACTGAATAGCCCAGTCCACTGCCTCCTTATTCCCGGAGAAGCTTCCGGTAAACGGATCCAGAGGAACGGCTTCAATGTCCGCCAGCGCAGTGCGGAGATAATCCCGGAGGCCACCTTCATAACACCACTCGTCCTTGTCTCCGGTTTTTTCCTGCAGGAAGGTAACCGTCAGCCCCGGACAAAGCACAGCCTTGGCGCGCAGATTATGTCGCAGACGGCTGACCGAGAAATTTGGACTGTCGAAGTATCTGATATCCGGCGTAAATTTAAGGCGGGTGCCGGTATTGCGTTTACCGACCGTATCAATCACTTCCAGCTCTGAGGCCTTATCGCCATTCGCGAAGGTCATCCGGTGCAGCTGGCCATCCCGTTTGATGGTGACTTCCAGATGCGTCGAAAGGGCGTTGACCACCGATACGCCGACCCCGTGCAAGCCACCGGAAAAGTTGTAGTTCCCCTGGGAGAATTTACCACCGGCATGGAGCCGGGTGAGAATCAGCTCAACGCCCGGCACCCCGTGCTCCTTGTGAACATCAACCGGCATCCCACGGCCATCGTCCTCAACACTCAAAGACCCGTCGTTGTAGAGAATCACATCAATCCTGCGGGCATGGCCGGCGAGCGCCTCGTCCACACTGTTATCGATAACTTCCTGGGCCAGGTGGTTGGGGCGGCTGGTATCGGTATACATCCCCGGCCGCTTGCGGACCGGGTCCAGGCCGCTCAGTACTTCAATGGCATCGGCGTTGTATTGTTGCTGGCTCATAGACAGGAAGTCACTCCGCGATTGGAATAGAAAACTGAGCCATAGCTTAGGGATTCGTCGGGAAAGATCAACGGTTGTTTTCAACCGGCGTGATGCGTATGCCATTCCAGCCGGACGCTGTCACTGCGATGACAGCGCACGGCGTCGTCAGCGCCTGGCTTACTATCATTCCCGGCTCTGGCTCCCGAACGCTCACCGCCAGCTCAAGTCGCTCGTCTACAATCTTTGAGCCGGCGAGGGTGACACTGAAACCACCAGTCGGTTTCTGGCCCAGCGCAGCCAGAACAACGTGCTCGCTTTCGAAATCAATGGCCCTGAGCGGTTCCAGTGACATGTTTCTGGCAGGCAACGCCTCAAGACGCCCCACGTCTGCCTCGCTCTTCAGATGCACATGCCCCGGCGCAGTCAGTCCACAATGCGCCGATTGGGCGATCTGCCTCGCCAGAGGAGCACCCGCAGTCGTCTCAGTCTGGCTGACGGCACAACCCGCATTCAGGGTAGCCGCCGCCAGCGCAGCACTGGTAATAACTTGGCGTAAGCGGGTCATGGTCGGGCAACAGCCTTCTGGTTAGCGCTATCAGCATCTGGTGACAGTAACCGGTATCCCCTGAAATCGGGCCTCGGTAACTGACCAGGAGAGGCAGCGGAAATGGACGGTCGGGCGTAACTGGTTGTCATGCGAACGCCCTCAACGGACTGACCTGCCTCAATCAAAATTTCTTCCCGGAGCCCCGCAACGGGGTATTCGGCGCAGGCTTCACCTGCGTGGCAAATCAGTCCGTCGTTATCCAGGTCGGTTCCCGCAACCAGAATATAGTTCCCTGGCGGAACCTCATTGAGTGATCGTGGCTCCACGCCGTCATCAGGCACAAAAGCAAATGGGTACTGGCCGTCTTCTGCGACCACGCTCACCTGGGCCACAGTGTTGTAGAAATCCCCCTCAGGATCGGGATCGACCAGAAGAACGAAATGCCGGCCGGCATTCCGGGCCTGCTGATCGGTCACTTGCTGCCCCACTACCGGAATCTCAAGAGTACGGGGCTGGTCGCTGGTGTACTCCACAGAGATGGTGGCTCGCTCGGAAATGCCAGGTTCCAGAGCATCCGGGTCGAGGGTCATTGCAACCTCAAAAGTCGTGCCGGTGTCACCAGGCGAAGGGGCCGCATCGAGGATTAGCCAATCAGGGGGGACCGATACTGAATCGATGGTAATATTACCGGGATCTGCGCCATAGACCTCCAGAGCAACGACTGCAGAGAGCACGCCTTCAGACGATAAAGTCACGATTGCGGGCGTTGCCGTGAGAATGTCCGGAATAACAGCACTGGAGGCGGCCAGAACCGATTTACCGGCATCCATCAATCCCCACCCGAGCCGGGTTGTCCGGGGGCATGGCTCCGCATCACACGTCGCTACTGTCAAATCCCCAGCCATCAGTAACGCATTGATGTCAGCATAACCGAGCGCCGGATTCAGGTTCTTCATCAACGCCACCACCGCAGATACGTGGGGGGCAGCCATGGAAGTGCCCTGCAGACCGATATATGTCTCTCGAAGAGTTCCGTCAATTACGCTGGCACTGGTGCTGACGACCAGATCACCGCGGCCATCCGCGTTGCCGTCACGACTGGCGTCACCCCCCGGCGCAGCCAAATCGACCCAGCTGCCGAAGTTGGAATAGGAAGACAACTCCCCTGCACCATCAACAGCACTAACTGCAAATACATTGTTGAAAGCGGCCGGATAGGAGGGAACATCTGTCGCGGAGTTACCGGCCGCTGCGACAAAAATGACTCCGCGGTTTGTTGCCACGTTGATGGCATCCTGCAAGGACTGGATATAGGGCAAACCACCAAGGCTCAGATTGACGATATCCGCCAGAGGCGACCCGTTTTCAGGCCCGGCAACCCACTGCAGAGCCCGGAGCAGGTCGGACGACGAACCGCTACCGCCCTCACCCAGAACCCTAACGGGCAGCATTGTGGAGTGATAGGCGACACCAGCTCCACCAGAGTTATTCACCACAGAGGAAACGGTACCGGAAACATGGGTACCATGATAAACACTACTCCCCACATCATTTCCTGGATCCGTTGGATCATTGTCTGGCCCGGGAACACCATCATTATCAAACTCTGCGGAGACAAAATCGGTACCCGCTGGCAACTGCGGGGGAACGTTAGCCAAAATGTCGCTATGCCAGCCCTGGGAGCTGGAAAACAACCCGGTATCCATGACCGCAACCGTAACGCCCGCACCTCCTTCAGTAGCAAATTGCCAGGCCGTCGGAGCATTCAACAAACCATAGTGCCATTGCTGTTCCGGATAAAGGGGCTCATCCAGGGGTGTTTCCATCGTCAGCATCCGGTAGTTCGGCGTCGCGGAAATTAATTCCGGCTCTTTCTTCAGCCCCCGAATCCAGTTCAGCGTCGCTGACTTCCCATTCGGCGCGCCAAGCGTGGATTGAACTCGCGACTGTATCTGCCAGACCCCCGGAGCCAGCTCCTGTTTGAGCTCAACACTGTTTAGGGCCGTTAGTGATTGCGCAGACACTCTACCGGAGCCATTCTGAAAAGCCACAATGGCCTCGCCTTCAACAAAATCATAATCAGCCCAGCGGAACGACAGGCCATTGACGGTGTCGGCTACCGACGTGGAAAGGATATAGAGCATGGGATTTACGCCGACGGCCTCAACCAGAACCGAGTATGTCCCGTCAGCGGCGGTATCAGGCAGTGAAACGCTTACCTGGTTCGTCTGGCTCGTAGTGGAAGCCGAGGCGATGACACCATTATCATCCAACAGGGACAAGCTCAGAGACGAAACGCCCTCACGGGTAGCAAAGGCCTGCAAAGAAACTGTCTGGCCCGCAAGCAGGCGCATGGCAAACTCATCGTCCGGATCCGCAAAGTAACTGGCGTCTGCCAATCCGTTTATGGCCGGGTAGCTGTCCGCTGAAGCACTGACATAACCGGCCAGGATATATTCCTGAGGTAAAAGCTGAGAATTGCCAAGTGGTGCTCCAGTTAACGCCAGCACATCAGCACTGTCACTATCCACCCGGGTTCCGCTTTCAATATCAATGAGACCGGACAGGGCAAAGTCGACAGAGTCGACATCACCACCAGAGCCACCACCACACCCGGCTAGAGCCGCGAAGATGCTGGCGGCGCCTACCACTCTGAGGGCTATTTTTTTGCCTGATTTTGCCCGCATGTTCAACATTCCCCGCGCTTTGACAAAGCATACATCAACCTGTCACCCGGTTTATTTACCGAGTGTTAACCAATACGCCAAGCCTCCAGCCCCGGATGGTAAAAGCCGCCGGCAGGTTATCCGGCCGACGGCTTTCAGCATATCAATAAAAGGTTACAGCGCGTAGAAAAGCATCGGCACAAAGGCAACCAGTCACAGGGTTGACCCCATGACCGCCAGCGGCAGAATCATCAGACGCGCTTCAAGGCCATCATAGCCATGACCTCATCAGTCAGCCCGTCCAGAGTCAGCCCACCACGCCCGGGCTTATACCAGGTAACCGTCCAGCTCAGGGCACCCGTCAGCATCCGGCGCACCACAAACGGATCTGCTACAAGAGACCCTTCCTGCTTCAATGACTCCAGAACATCGATCCAGAGCTTCTCGTAGATGTCTCTCAGTTCGAGTACGTCCGCCTGAGATACCTCCGACAGACTCCGCCACTCGAACACCAGCACCGCCATTGCCTCGCCAGTCTGGCCATTGATGGACTCCAGTTCGGCCCGCACCAACGCCCGCAACTTTTCCCTTGCAGAGCCGGCAGCATCCACGGCTGCCTGCATCAGAGCCGTGTTCAGGCGGATGGTCTCCACCATGACAGCCTTCAGGATTTCCTCCTTGGTTCGGAAATGATGAAACAGGCTGCCCGACTGAATACCAACTGCTGCTGCGAGATCCCTGACAGTTGTACGCTCATAGCCCTTGTCACGGAAAAGGCGGGCTGCTTCTTTCAACAACCGTCCGCGGGCGCCATTGGGGTCGGAGACAAGGTTTTCAGCGATCAGTGTTTGCAGAATATCGGTTTGATTCACGGAGGTTTCCAGCAGTCGAAACAGACCAATAATACTACCTCACATTCCCCTGTTTACAAACCAAGCGCTTGCTTGGTATTGTCATTTTATCTTAGAGCACCGTGCCGATCAGTCACACCTCAGGCCGGCGAAAGAACAACAAGGCAAACAGAGATGGTAGATTCCGACAACAATACCGCGTCACCCATCCGTATCGGCTGTTCAGCCGCTTTCTGGGGTGATACCGAAACTGCGGCAGCGCAACTGATCCGCAAGGGCAACATTGACTACCTGGTGGCGGACTACCTGGCCGAGATCACCATGTCCATTCTCGCTGGACAAAAAATGAAGGATCCATCTCAGGGCTATGCCCGGGATTTCGTGCAGACCGTCATGGGCCCTCTGCTCACGGAGATTAAAGAGAAAGGGATCCGGGTTCTGGCCAATGCCGGCGGCGTGAATCCCATAGCCTGCCGCGATGCGCTCCAGGCACTTTGCGAGAAGGCGGGCGTTGATATGAAGATCGCCCTGGTTCTGGGCGACGATGTGCTGGCGAAAAAGAAGAAACTTGGCGATGCAGGCGTTATCGAAATGTCCACGGGCCAGCCCATGCCACCGATGATGGTCAGCCTGAACGCCTACCTGGGGGCTCCCGGGCTGGTAGCCGCCCTGGAGCAGGGTGCGGACATCGTGATCACCGGTCGTGTGGCTGACAGCGCGCTGGTGCTGGCACCACTTGTCCACGAATTCGGCTGGAACTGGAAAGACTATGACAAGCTGGCTCAGGGCAGCCTCGCCGGTCACCTGCTTGAATGCGGTGTGCAATCTACCGGCGGCAACTTTACCGACTGGGAAGAGGTGGCTGATGGTTATGCCGATATGGGATTCCCGATTGCCGAAGTCAGCGAAAACGGTGATTTTATTCTCACCAAACCGGAAAATACCGGCGGCCAGGTAACCCGGGGCACGGTGGCAGAACAACTGGTCTATGAGATCGGCGATCCCCGGGCGTATCTGTTGCCGGACGTTACCTGTGACTTCACTGGCGTTTCACTGGAGGAGACCGGAAGCGACCAGGTTTCTGTCCGGGGTGCGAAGGGGTTGCCGCCCACCAACAGTTACAAGGTTTCGGGCACCTGGCCCGACGGTTTCAAGTGCACGGTTACCTTCCTGCTGGCTGGTATGAATGCCCCGGCCAAGGCACAGAAAGTTGCCAACGCCATCCTGACGAAAACATCCCGACTGTTCAGTGAACGGGGCCTGCCCGACTACTCCGAAACCAGCGTCGAGCTGCTCGGCACTGAAGCCACCTATGGCCACCACAGCCGA
Organism: Marinobacter sediminum; assembly: GCF_023657445.1. Classification (NCBI taxonomy): domain Bacteria; kingdom Pseudomonadati; phylum Pseudomonadota; class Gammaproteobacteria; order Pseudomonadales; family Marinobacteraceae; genus Marinobacter; species Marinobacter sediminum. The sequence continues at coordinate 2,086,074 of NZ_JAGTWY010000001.1, forward strand.
ATGCACGATTGCCGGGAGGTCGTGGTCAAGATCAGTACCGCACACCCGAAGAAAGAGGCGCTGGTACTGTTTTCCCGTGAAATAGCCCAGGCCGCCACTGGCATGGCGCCAGGCATCACCGGCATCGTTGGTGGCCGGCCCACCGTGTGGCCCAAGATCCGACTGTATTCTTGCCTCGTGCCTAAAGCCGAGGTGGCCGTATCCATGGATCTGGCGGGCGAAAAGCAGCCGGTTACCGTCGCACTCGACGGTGGCTTTGACGCAGCCCAGCTTACTGCAGAGCCAGACGTACCGGAAAAACCGGAAACCGATACCACCGTTCCGCTGGTCAACCTGGCCTGGGCCCGCAGCGGGGACAAAGGCGACCACACCAACATCGGTGTCATTGCCCGCCACCCGGACTTTGTACCATTTCTGGAAGCGGCTCTTACCGAGGCGGCCGTCACCGAGTGGATGGCCCATACCCTGAATCCGGAGACTGGCAAGGTCACTCGCTGGGCAATGCCGGGCCTTCATGCTTTCAATTACCTGCTGGAACACAGCCTCGGTGGCGGCGGCGTCGCCAGCCTGCGCATTGATCCTCAGGGCAAGGCTTTTGCCCAGCAGCTTCTCGAATTCCCCGTTCCCATCAGCCAGGCCGTTTTGGAGAAAGGACAGCAGTCATGAGCTATCAATCCATCTTTCATCCTGACCTTTTCAAGGATCAGGTCTTTATCGTAACTGGCGGTGGCTCCGGCATTGGCCGCTGTACCGCTCACGAGCTTGCCGCCCTTGGAGCCCGGGTCGCGCTCGTTGGCCGAAAGTCGGAAAAAGTAGAGAGCGTGAAAGCCGAGATTATCGAGGATGGCGGCCTCGCCACCGCCCACGTGTGCGACATCCGGGAAGAGGAATCGGTAAAGGCGACCGTAACAGCGATTATCTCCGAACATGGTGGCCTGAACGGCGTCGTCAACAACGCCGGGGGGCAGTTTCCCTCGCCCCTGGCCGGTATTAACCAGAAGGGCTGGGAGACGGTAGTCCGTACCAACCTGACCGGCGGCTTCCTGATGGCCCGGGAAGCTTACACCCAGGCGCTATCCAGGACCGGCGGCGCCATCGTCAACATCGTCGCCGATATGTGGGGCGGAATGCCCGGCATGGGCCACTCTGGTGCCGCCCGCGCTGGCATGGTGAATTTCACCCAGACCGCTGCAGTGGAATGGGGTGCATCCGGTGTGCGTGTGAATGCCGTGGCACCCGGCTGGATTGCCTCCAGTGGCATGGATAACTATCCGGAACACATGAAGCAGTGGATTCGCAGCCTGGGCGACAACGTGCCCATCAAGCGCATGGGCACCGAATCGGAAGTCAGCGCCGCCATCTGCTTTCTGCTCAGCCCCGGCGCAGCGTTTATCAGCGGTGATTGCCTGCGTATCGATGGCGCCGCCTCCCAGGGTGGGCGCGTGTGGCCTTTCCCGAAAGCGAAGAACAACGAGCCGTTCAACGGGTTTCACCGGGCGACAACACCAAAAGTGCTGAGCGAGGACTGAGGAAACCACCATGCAAGTACTGGAAACCAGCGTGAATCCCCAGTCTGACGAATTCCGGGCCAACACGGATGCCATGGATGCCCATACCCGAACCTTCCGGGAGGTGGAGCAAAAGGTTCTGGACCTGGCCGAAGCCGCCCGTGAAAAGTTCATCAAGCGCGGCAAACTGCTCCCAAGGGATCGCATCAACCGCCTGCTGGACCGGGGCACACCGTTCCTGGAACTCTGTTCACTGGCCGGTTACAAGATGCACGACGACAAGGATGGCAGTCTGGCTGGCGGCAACATCATCGCCGGCATCGGCATCGTCAGTGGTATTCGTTGCCTGGTGGTTGCCAGCAACAGCGCCATCAAGGGCGGCACCATTACCCCGGCAGGCCTGGACAAGACCCTGCGCCTGCAACAGATCGCTGCAGAAAACAAACTGCCGGTGGTGTCACTTTCTGAAAGCGGTGGTGCCAATCTTAACTATGCCACTGACATTTTCGTACAGGGTGCCCGGGGCTTTGCCAATCAGGCCCGCATGTCCGCAGCCGGTATTCCGCAAGTGACTGTCGTGCACGGTAACGCCACCGCCGGTGGCGCTTATCAGCCAGGCCTGTCGGATTATGTTATTGCAGTACGTGGCAAAGCCAAGATGTTTCTGGCCGGCCCTCCGCTTTTGAAAGCTGCAACGGGCGAAGTCGCCACCGACGAGGAACTCGGCGGTGCGGAAATGCACGCGCAGGTTGCCGGGACCGCCGAATACCTGGCAGAAGATGACGCCGATGGTATCCGCCAGGCGCGCAACGTCATGGAAGCCCTGTCCTGGAACGAACAGCTGCCTCCCCGGTGGAAACTGTCGTGGGAAGAACCGCTTTACCCGGCGGACGAGCTACTGGGCGTTATTCCTTCCGATGCCAAAAAGCCCTATGACGTCCGCGAGATCCTGGCACGCATTGCCGACGGCTCGAAGTTCATGGACTTCAAGAATGAATTCGACGATCAAACGGTGTGCGGCACCATCCGCATCGAAGGGCATTCGGTGGGCATCATCGGCAATAATGGTCCGATTACCCCCGCCGGTTCGGCAAAAGCTGCACAGTTTATCCAGCTCTGCGACCAGGCCGGCACCCCTCTGCTGTTTTTGCATAACACCACCGGCTTCATGGTGGGCACACACTCCGAACAGAACGGGATCATCAAACACGGGTCAAAAATGATTCAGGCCGTGGCCAATTGCCGCGTGCCAAAAGTCGCAATTGTGATCGGCGGTTCCTATGGTGCAGGTAACTATGCCATGTGCGGGCGCGGACTGGACCCGCGCTTTATCTTCGCCTGGCCCAACAGCCGAACCGCCGTTATGGGGCCGGCCCAGGCCGGAAAAGTAATGCGCATCGTGGCTGAAGACAAACAGCGCCGAAGCGGAATCGAGCCTGACCCGAAAACGCTGGATTTTCTGGAACAGGCGACGGCTAAAAAACTGGAAGACGGCTCTACCGCTTTATTCGGCACCGCGAGATTATGGGATGACGGACTGATTGATCCCCGGGACACCCGGCGTGTTGTGGCGCTGGTGCTGGATGTTTGTCGGGAGGCAGAGGTTCGGCCGTTGCGGGCTAACACGTTTGGCGTTGCCCGCCTGTGAGCCGGGCAACGCCCCATTTTCAGGCATTGGGGGTCCCTCGCCCCTGCCGCCCCAGCTAAAAAACGTGCCCAAAATAAAAAAGCACGAACTAACAACCAGGAGAACAAGAACGTGAAATTCACAGCCGAACACGAAGCCCTGAGAAAAACCGTTCGCGATTTTGTGGAGAAGGAAATCAACCCTCACTGCGACGAATGGGAAGAAGCCGGTGAGTTCCCGATTCACGAACTGTTCAAGAAACTCGGCAAACTCGGCATTCTCGGCATCCAGAAACCGGAAGAATATGGCGGTATGGGCCTTGATTACAGCTACAACCTGGTGGCCGCGGAAGAACTGGGCATGGCTCATTGCGGCGGGGTGCCGCTTGCCATCGGCGTACAGACCGACATGTGTACCCCTGCGATTTCACGTTTTGGGTCGGATGAACTAAAGCGGGACTTCCTGGCTCCGGCCATCGCCGGTGACATGGTTGGCTGTATCGGCGTAAGTGAGGTGGGCGCAGGTTCCGACGTGGCCGGCATGAAAACCACCGCAAAGAAAGACGGCGATGATTACATCATCAACGGCTCCAAGATGTGGATCACCAACAGCCCGAAAGCAGACTTCATCTGTCTTCTGGCCAATACCAGCGATGACAAGCCCCACAAGAACAAGTCGCTGATTGTCGTGCCCATGAAATCCCCCGGCATTTCCTTCAGCCCGCACCTGAACAAGCTCGGCATGCGCTCCTCGGAAACCGCCCAGATTTTCTTCGACGATGTCCGCGTTCCCCAGCGCAACCGCATCGGTGCCGAGGGTACCGGCTTCATGATGCAGATGCTGCAATTCCAGGAGGAACGGCTCTGGGGTGCCGCCAACGTCATCAAGGCACTGGAGAACTGCATCAACCAGACCATCGACTATTGCCGCGAGCGCAAGACCTTTGGCCAGCCACTGATCGACAACCAGGTGATTCATTTCCGGCTGGCTGAACTGCAAACCGAAGTCGAAGCCCTGCGCGCCCTGACCTATCAGGCCTGCGAGCTTCACATCGAAGGCAAGGACGTCACCAGGCTTGCGTCCATGGCCAAGCTGAAAGCAGGACGGCTGGGGCGGGAAGTGACGGATAGCTGCCTGCAATACTGGGGCGGCATGGGATACATGTGGGACAACCCGATTTCCCGCGCGCACCGGGATGTTCGCCTGGTTTCCATCGGTGGCGGGGCCGATGAAATCATGTTGGGGATCATCTGCAAGCTTATGGGGACACTGCCCGGCAAACGGAAAGACTGAACCGTGGTGCAAGACCGGCATCCCGGTGTTGCTTTCCAGAACACGCCCTCGAGTACGTCCCTGTAGGGCTCGATTCGGGCCATCCATGGCCCTCAACGGTCCTGGAAAGCAACACCGAGCTACCGGCCCCAGATATCACTCGTGGAGTCGTTTTATGGAATCTTTACCTCATTGCGAAACACTACTTCTGGAAAAGCAGGGCCCGACTCTGTTCGTCACCATTAACCGCCCGGACGTCCGGAATGCCATGAGTCTGCAGATGGTAGCGGAGCTGTCGACGGTGTTTTCACAAGTTGAATCCGATCTACACATTCGCGCTGTCGTCATTCGCGGTTCCGGTGGGCATTTCTGTGCAGGTGGCGACATCAAAGACATGGCCGGCGCCCGAGGCCAGAAGCCCGCCGAGGGCGAAGCTGACCCGTTTTACCGACTAAACCGGGCCTTTGGCCAGATGATCCAGCAGGTCAACGAATCCTCCAAAGTCGTCATCGCCGTGACCGAGGGTGCGGTCATGGGGGGTGGTTTCGGCCTGGTATGCGTTTCTGATGTTGCCCTTGCAGGGCCTACCTCGAAATTTGGCATGCCAGAAACCTCCCTGGGCGTTATTCCCGCACAGATTGCCCCTTTTGTGGTCGAACGAATCGGGCTCACCCAGGCACGCCGCCTGGCTCTTCTTGGGTTGCGTGTCAACGCAGGCGAGGCGTGCCGTTTGGGTATTGTTCACCAGGCTGCAGAATCGGAAAACGGGCTGGAAGAAATGCTCACACAGGCACTGAATCGTGTTCGCCAATGCGCACCGGCCGCCACGGCAGAAACCAAAGCCCTGCTCCACCGGGTGGGTGAGGAATCCATGAGCGGCTTGCTCGACAGCGCCGCAGAGAAATTTTCCGAAGCCATCCGTGGCAGCGAAGGCGCCGAGGGCACCATGGCATTCATGCAGAAGCGTCCGCCAGCCTGGGCAGGCGATTCTGAATGATTGCGGAGCTCGCGGACCTGCACCCAAGGAAGAGAACAACAAAATGCTGAGTAAACTGTTGATTGCCAACCGTGGTGAAATCGCGGTTCGGATTATTCGCACCGCCAAGGCCCTTGGATACCGAACCGTGGCCGTCTACTCCGAGGCAGACGCCCGATCCCTTCACGTCGAACTGGCCGACGAAGCCGTCTGCATTGGTCCGGCGCAGGTTGCTGCTTCCTACCTGAACGCGGAAGCCGTTATCGACGCTGCCCGCAAAACCTGCGCTGACTGCATTCATCCGGGTTACGGCTTCCTCTCCGAGAACGCCGGGTTTGCGAACGCCTGTAAGGAAGCCGGTCTGGTCTTCATCGGGCCGCCTTCCGGAGCCATTGAACTGATGGGCAGCAAGCGCCGCTCCAAGATTGCCATGCAGCAAGCCGGCGTGCCGGTGGTTCCCGGATATGAAGGTAACAATGCCAGCAATGACGAGCTTATCGCGGCCGCAGCTGACATCGGTTACCCGCTCATGATCAAAGCCTCCGCCGGTGGCGGTGGCCGCGGCATGCGCCTGGTGAACCATGAGTCAGAACTGACAGACAATATCAAACGGGCCCGCTCCGAAGCCAAACAGGCCTTCGGCGACGACGAGCTGATCCTGGAAAAAGCCGTCATCGAACCCCGCCACGTGGAGATTCAGGTGTTCGCAGATCGCCATGGCAATGCGGTGTACCTCGGGGAACGGGACTGTTCTGTCCAGCGCCGGCATCAAAAAGTAGTCGAGGAGGCCCCTTCCCCGTATGTAACCCCGGAACTTCGCGCAGCCATGGGAGAGGCTGCGGTGAAGGCGGCCCTGGCTTGCGGCTACGAGGGTGCAGGCACGGTGGAGTTTCTGGTCGACAAGGAGCGCAACTTCTATTTCCTTGAAATGAACACCCGGCTGCAGGTAGAACATCCGGTCACCGAACTCATTACCGGTCAGGATCTGGTAGCCTGGCAGCTTGCCGTCGCTGAGGGCCGCACCCTGCCCCTGCGGCAGGAAGAGATTCAACTGAACGGCCACGCGATCGAAGTGCGACTCTACGCCGAAGACCCCGCCAACGGCTTTACACCTCAGACCGGCCCCCTCTATGAATTTAAACCCGCCGAGAGCGAAGGCCTGCGCTTCGATACCGGTGTACGCTCAGGCGATACCGTCACGCCCCACTATGACCCCATGCTGGCCAAGGTCATCGCCTGGGGTGAAAATCGCGATGAAGCCCGTCGTCGCCTGATCCGTGCACTGGAAGATACGACTGTGTTCGGGGTCACTACCAACCGGTATTTTCTCAGCCGCATCATCGCCGATGAAACCTTCGGTGCCGGCGAAGCCACGACCGCGTTCCTGCAACAGGGATTCAGCAACGACCCCTCACTCCAGCCGCAGAAACCCGATATTCGTGAACTGGCCCTGGCTGCCTGCGTGCTCGATCATGGCACTTCGGGCCAGACCGCCTGGAGCAATGCACCAGCAACCATGACACCGATGAAGCTTGAAAGCGGCGACACCATCGTTGAGCTCCTGGTCAGCCGGACCGGCAAGCGACTGACCTTCACCATGGATGATACCCGGCATGACCTCGTTCTTGAGAGTCAGCAGGATGGCCTACTGTGCATTATCGACAACGGCGTCCGTCAGCATTGCCAGTATCACCGCGAAGGCGTTTCCCTTTATTTGCAGACGTCTGGCCGATCATGGTCGGTTCGGGACGTGACCCATCAGCCGGCAGCCGGCGCAGACGCTGCCGGTAGTGGCCGTGTGCAGGCATCCATGGACGGCGGTATCATTGAAGTACTGGTGGAGCCGGGCCAAAGTGTGCGTCAGGGCGAGGCACTGGTCATACTTGAGGCGATGAAAATGGAGCATCCGGTCAAGGCAGACCGCGATGGCATTATTGGCCAGGTCTTCGCCAACAAAGGTGATCAGGTGAGACGCAGCCAGTTACTGGTTGAAATTACCGCCGAGCAGCCGGCCGAACAGAAGACACAACCATAACGAACCTGCGGAAAGAGCATGAGCCAAGACAACATAAACGCCCTCGACATTGCACGCCGTCTTCCTGACGTGCTTCGGCGCCTCCCCTTCATCGCCCGCGGCTTTTACTACTACGCGGTAAAAAATGAGAGAAGCGAACTCACCCTTGGCACATTGATTGAACGCAATGCCGAAAAATACGGCAATCGGCCCGCCGTCCTCTTTGAGGATCGCAGCATCACCTGGAGCGAACTCAATGCCTGGGCTAACCGCATTGCCCACTTTTTCCGGGACCAGGGACTGGCCAAAGGGGATTCGATTGCTGTCTTTCTGGAAAACCGCCCGGAACTCCTGGCCGTTGTTGCTGGCGCAGCCAAGCTTGGCGTGGCTTGCGCCATGCTCAATACCTCCCAGAAAGGGAAGGTACTTGAGCACAGCATAAACCTGGTAGAACCCAAAATGGTGGTGGTGGGTGAGGAACTCACTGAGCCCTTTGACAGCATCAAGGCGGACCTGACCACCAGCCACGCCAACCCCTTCCTGTTCCTTGCCGACACGAATACCATGAACGCCTTTGGCGATGCTCCTGACGGCTTTCTCAACATGGCCGAGAAGGTAAGCGCGTTCAACAGCGACAACCCCATTCTCAGCAACCCACCCATAATGGGTGACACCGCGATCTATCTGTTCACCTCGGGCACAACCGGCCTGCCGAAGGCCGCCCCCGGCTCACACCGCAAGTTCATCATGGCCTATGGTGGCTTCGGCCTGATGTCTCTCGCTATGGAACCCGAGGACGTTCTTTACTGTACCCTGCCTCTTTACCACGGCACGGCTCTGCTGGTGTGCTGGGGTTCTGTTCTGGCCGGAGGCTCGGCCATCGCCTTGCGCCGTAAATTCTCCGCCAGCGCCTTCTGGGACGACGTGCGCCGCTACCATGCCACCACATTCGGCTACGTAGGCGAACTCTGCCGCTACCTTCTAAACCAGCCAGCCAGCGATCAGGACCGCAATCACAGCCTGACCAAAATGATCGGCAACGGCCTGCGCCCCTCGATCTGGAAGGAGTTCAAGGAACGTTTCGGTATTGAAACCGTGGCCGAACTCTACGCTTCGAGCGAGGGCAACATTGGTTTCAGTAACTTCTTCAATATGGACAACACCGTTGGCTTCTCCACAGCTCCCTATAAACTGGTGAAATTCCACGAAGGCACCCGAGATCCCATCCGTAATAAAAAAGGCTTTACGGAAGAAGTGCCCAAGGGCGAACCGGGACTGCTGATTGGCGAGATCACGAAAAAGTGGTCATTTGAGGGATACACCCAGAAAGAGGCCACGGAAAAATCCATCCTCCGCGATGCATTCAAGAAAGGCGACGCCTGGTTCAACACCGGAGATGTCCTGAAAGAAATCGGCTGTTGCCACCTTCAGTTTGTCGACCGCATGGGCGATACCTTCCGCTGGAAAGGTGAAAATGTATCCACCAACGAAGTGGAAAACATCATTGACGGCTCCGGCATGGTCGAAGAAGCCATTGTCTATGGCGTGGAGATCCCGAAAACCAACGGTAAGGCGGGGATGGTGACGCTGGTGCCACACAGCAATGGCAGCGAGTTTGACGTCAACAAACTGTTCGCCTACCTCAAGGCCAACCTGCCCGCCTACGCTATTCCCGTGTTCGTGCGGATAACCCGCGCCATCGAGAAAACGGGGACCTTCAAATACCGTAAGGTGGATATCCAGAAAGCGGGTTACTCACTGGACCGGAACAACGAAGAGGTGTTTGCCTGGTTACCAAAAACCGAAGGCTATACGCGGCTGACGCCTGAGTTGGTTGCCGATATAGATGGTGGAAAGGTCAGCTTTTGATGTTGGCAGGGATGTTTTGGCCCTAGCCTGATAGATCAGTGGGGACTGCACTGGTGGGAACCCCCTCCCATAAACCGCTACAAGCGCACATGGACGTGCTCGTAGCGGTTTTTGGGAAGGCCTGCCCGACATGGCGTTACCACCAGGTCCAACAGGCTACGATCCGGAGCAGACTCAGGAGCCGACCTTGAGCACCACCTTACCGGTAGCACGACGCTCAGTAAGAGCCCCCAAAGCCTTGGCGTAATCCTCAAACTCGAACACTGCGCTGATCTTAGGATCAATCTTGCCTTCGGCGTAAAGCTTCATCAGCTCCATCATGTTCTGGGCGCTGGCCTCCGGCTCGCGCTGGGTAAAGCTACCCCAGAACACACCAACCACAGAGCAGCCCTTAAGCAGCGTCAGGTTGGCCGGAACCTTCGGAATCTCGCCGGCCGCAAAACCGATGATCAGATGACGGCCATTCCAGCCCATGGCACGCAATGCCTGCTCGGTGAAATCACCACCTACCGGGTCATAAACAACGTCCACACCCTTGCCCTTGGTCAGATTCTTGACCGCTTCCTTCAAAGGCTCTTCGGTGTAGTTAATAAGTTCATCAGCGCCAGCTTCTTTGGCAATCGCCAGCTTTTCCGCAGAGCTCGCCGCTGCGATTACACGTGCCCCCATGGCCTTGCCCAACTCCACAGTGGCCAGACCAACACCACCACTGGCACCAAGAACCAGCAGGCTTTCTCCCGGTTGCAGATTCCCACGCTGCTTCAGTGCGTAATAGGAGGTTCCGTATACCATAGTGAAGGCAGCGGCTTTCTCATCCGACATGCCATCCGGTACCGGCAACAGGTTCTGTTCAGGGACAATCACTTCCTCTGCAAAGGATCCGTAACCGGTCAAACCTGCAACACGATCACCCGGCTTGAACCGGGTTACCTTTTCCCCGACTTCGATGACTTCGCCCGCCATCTCTCCGCCCGGCGAAAACGGCATGGTGGGCTTGAGCTGGTATTTACCTTCGATGATAAGAGTATCGGGGAAGTTCAGGCCGGCGGCTTTGACGCGCACCTTAACACCGCGTCCGTTGACTTCAGGGCTTGGCACATCTTCAATAACCAGCTTTTCAGCCGGACCATATTCTTTGCAGAGGATGGCTTTCATGGAAACTCCTGTAACGACGTTGTTGTTTGGCGTTGTTTGAATCTGGCCAGACAGAGACCTGCCCGTTTTCCGAATTCCACCAAGCTAAACAGACTCGCCCCATGAAGCAAATAAAGTTCCTTTATCCAATTTTATAAGCCGCATTTATACGTGGTCTTTGCGGCCTAAAGCAGTGAGCCGGCATAGAATAAAGCGCCCATCAGGCACGCTGCCGCAACAAGCAGCCCCGCTCGCAGGCCGGGAGAAAACGCCTGCACCTTCGCGCCCGACATCGCGGCGCTATCGTAGTTAACCAGCTTATCGCCCTGGCTGGAATTTCGGACCAGCTCGATCATTTCTTCACATTGTCTTGAAGTGAACGACGCAGGATCAAACCTTTCCAGGCCATGGCGTTCCAGGAACCGGCGAACATCCGAGGAAAGCGGCACATACTTCATGGACCAGTTGCTGAACGTCCGATTTTCAAGAGGCTCCTCGATCAGCGTGGTAATATTACGATGTCGGCTGTCTCCCTGAATTCGTGCGTAGGTTTTCCGGACATCCTCCTCCTCACCCTCGAGGTACTGGAAAAAATGATTGTCCCCGTAGTAGAGACCTCCAACGAGATCGCTTTTGCCGTTATTTCGACGGGAGGTCATAAGAATCCGGGCCACGTGGGGTTCTACACCTTGTTCCACCGGCTTGGCTTCGAACGTGGCTTCACTGGCATAAGCCAGACGCATCAGGGACATATCAGAAACTCCGTAAACCAGACTAAATGTAAGCTGGATGCAAGATACGTCCGGGTATGTCGTGATGGATCACAGATGACGTAATAGACGAACCAACTGAGCAGCTCCCCAGGGTGAATCAAAAGCTGTTTTCCGCTATTCTTCGACCACTCGTTTTTAGCGTTAAAACTGCCCTCTGTAATCCCCCTCAGGGTTTACCATGTTCGATATTATCTACCTGCTTGAAATGATTGGGATCGTCGCCTTTGCCATCTCAGGCATGATGGCCGCACGCTCCAAAAATATGGATCCGGTGGGGGTATTTACCATCGGGTTCATCACCGCACTGGGCGGTGGCACCTTGCGGGACCTGATCATGGACAACCACCCGGTGTACTGGATCAGGCATGAAGAGCAGCCAATTCTGATCCTCGCCCTGGCGATTGTCTTCAGCTACTGGAATCGGGCCGCACGAATCCGGGCTTCACGAATCGTGTTCCCGGATGCTATCGGATTGGGAGTATTCTCAATTCTGGGTGCACAACTGGCCCTGGATCTCGGCCACTCCTGGTTCATCGCCTCACTGCTGGGCGTCATGACCGGCACCTTCGGCGGCGCACTTCGCGACACCCTCTGCAACGAAGTCCCTTACATATTCCGGAAGGACCAGGTTTATGCGTCTATCTCCTTCGCCGGCTGTTGGCTATATTTCGTCTGCCAGTGGTACCTAGCCAACGACGTCATAGCGCTAACGATCGGACTGCTGTTTATAACGTCCGTCCGCATGCTGGCGGTGCGCTTCGACATCCGTTTGCAGCGAGATCCCAAACAGCGCTGAATTGGCACCTCATTAATAGCAAACTGTCAATCATCCCTTGGCCTGAAGGCCCACAGTCGGTAAGATTGCCGTTTTTTCACGCAATCCACGTTTTCCGTTTGACACTGATTCCCTAACCCCAACTTTTGGCATCCTGAGAGGCAGACTCCCGTCATGCTTGAACGACTGTTCCAACTCCAGGCCCACGGCACAACTGTTCGTAAAGAACTGGTTGCGGGCATCACTACCTTCCTGACCATGGCATACATCATCGTGGTCAACCCAAGCATCCTGTCTTCCACCGGCATGGACTTCGGTGCTGTGTTTGTCGCCACCTGTCTGGCGGCCACCATCGGCACCCTGATCATGGGCCTCTGGGCCAACTACCCGATTGCCCTGGCGCCGGGCATGGGGCTTAATGCCTTTTTCTCTTTCACCGTCGTCGGCAGCATGGGTTACAGCTGGCAGGTCGCACTGGGGGCCGTGTTCCTGTCAGGCCTCATCTTCTTCCTGCTGAGCATTTTCAAAATCCGTGAGTGGATCATTAATAGCATCCCCATGTCCCTGCGCTTCGGCATTTCTGCCGGTATCGGTTTTTTCCTGGCACTGATCGCCCTGAAAAATGCCGGTATCGTGGTAGATAACCCTGCCACCCTGGTTGGCCTGGGCGAGATCAAGACCGCTGAGAGCCTGCTGTTTTTTGGTGGTTTTGTGCTGATTTGCGCCCTGTCTTTTCGCCGTATAACCGGTGCGGTAATGATCGGCATCATTGCTGTCACGGTCATCGCGATGATGCTCGGCATGGTGGAATACAAGGGGTTTGTTTCCGCGCCGCCAAGCATCGCGCCAACCTTTATGCAGCTGGATATCGCAGGTGCCCTGAACGTGGGCATGATCAGCATTGTTTTCGCGTTCCTCTTCGTGGACCTGTTCGACACCTCCGGCACACTGATCGGCGCGGCCCAGCGTGGCGGCCTGCTGGATAAGGATGGCAAGCTGCCACGACTTCGCCGCGCCCTGATGTCTGACTCCGTAGCGACCATGTCCGGCGCCGCGCTGGGTACATCCACCACCACCAGCTACATTGAATCCACAGCCGGTATTTCCGCTGGTGGCCGGACCGGTCTTACGGCTGTCGTAGTAGCCGCTCTGTTCCTGGCGTGCCTGCTTCTGTCTCCGATTGCCAGCATCATCCCGGCCTACGCCACAGCGCCTGCGTTATTGTATGTAGCCGTGCTGATGACCAGCGGCCTGAAGCTGGTCGACTGGGACGACATCACCGACTCTGCGCCGGCAGTGGTTACCGCATTAATGATGCCGCTGACCTTCTCCATCGCCAACGGCATTGCGCTGGGCTTCATCACCTATGCCATTGTGAAAGCACTGAGTGGCCGGTGGTCTGACCTGAACCCAAGCGTCGTCACCATCGCCGTTGTATTCGTTCTGAAATTCATCTTCCTGGACGCGGCCTGAGCCGCGTCCAGAACGATTACCGGATCTGTCATGGATTATTTTTCGCAAAGCATCAAAAAAGCCATTCGCACTGTGCCGGACTGGCCAAAGCCTGGCGTAGCCTTTCGGGACATCACGACGGTCCTTCAGGACAAAACAGCATTTCGAAAGCTGATCGATGCCTTTGTCCACCGCTATCATGGTCATGATATTGATGCCGTTGCAGCAGTCGATGCCCGCGGCTTCATCATAGGCTCTGCCCTGGCGTACGAGCTCAACGCCTCACTGGTACTGGTCCGCAAGAAAGGCAAGCTGCCCTTTGACACCCTGGTCGAGGACTATGAGCTCGAGTACGGCACCGCCTCCGTTGAACTTCACAAAGACGCCTTCAAATCAGGCGACAAGGTGGTTCTGGTGGATGACCTGATCGCCACCGGCGGTACCATGTTGGCGGCGGCCCGTCTGATCCGCCGGATTGGCGCGGAGATCGTTGAGGTTGCAGCGATGATTGACCTGCCCGATCTCGGCGGCTCCCGGAAGCTTCAGGAGGAGGGGCTTCAGGTTTATACTGTTTGCTCGTTCGAAGGGGAATAGACCCAAGGCAAACAGGAGAAGGCTATGCAGGACTACCAACACCATTGGAAAGATGGCACTCCGGTGCATCTTCCGCTTGGCAAGATTGTCTGTATTGGCCGCAACTACGCGGAACATGCGCGGGAACTGGACAACCCGGTTCCGGATGAGCCGCTGCTGTTTATCAAGCCTGCAACAGCAGCGGTGCATATCACCCGCCCCCTTGATTTCCCCCGTGATCGCGGCTCCGTTCACTTTGAAACCGAACTGGCCGTCCTTATTGGCCGCCCCCTGACCAATGCCTCTGCCAGCGAAGCGGAAGCCGCCATTCTTGGCTATGGGCTGGCACTCGACCTGACTCTCCGGGATATCCAGAGCAAGCTCAAAGAAAAAGGTCAGCCCTGGGAGCGGGCCAAGGCTTTCGACGGCGCCTGCCCTCTGTCGCCATTTGTGGCTGCGGAAAAGCTTGGCAAAGAGATCATTCATTTCACCCTGGATATCGACGGCAATCGTCAGCAAACCGGGGACACCCGGGATATGCTCAACCCCGTTGTCCCATTGATTGCACACATCAGCAGTCTGTTCACGCTGCAGCCCGGGGATGTGGTTCTGACCGGCACACCCAAGGGCGTGGGCCCGCTTCAATCCGGCCAAACACTCTCGCTGGAAATGGAAGACCTGCTGTTCGTCGAAACCAAAGTCGTTTAACGTTCAGCAACAGCAAACCCATATCCGGTTAAGGACGTACATCTGGCATGGCAAAGAAACCGGTTACTTCCCGCAGCGGACGATTCCTGAAACTCGCAGGCATGACAGCCTCCGTGGCCGGCCGATATGCGGGCGAGCGAGCTCGTCGTGTTTTCCGAAGCGAAAATGATCAGGGCGCCCAGAGCGAAAACTACACCCGGATGGCTGGCCAGATCGCGGACACGCTTGGCGAACTCAAGGGGGCGGTCATGAAAGTCGGGCAAATCGCCTCGCAGACCCAGGACTTTCTGCCAAAAGAATTCTCAGATGCCCTGCAAAAGCTTCAGAAAGAAGCCCCGCCCATGCCATTCGAAATCATTGTCGGGCAGATCGAATCGGAGCTGGGCAAGCCTGTTTCTGAGCTTTTCGAATACCTTCAGGAAGCGCCCTATGCCGCAGCGTCCATCGGCCAGGTACACCGCGCCAGGCTCTACAACGGTACCGATGTGATCGTGAAGGTACAGTATCCCGGTGTGGATGTATCCTGCGACTCGGATCTGAAGCAGCTTCGAATGGCCCTGAGGCTCGGCGGGCTGCTGAAAATGCCGAAGGAAACGGTCGACCAGTTGTTTGGTGAGATTCGGGAGCGTCTGAAAGAAGAACTCGATTATGAAAACGAAGCCGAGAACCTGAGACTTTTCAGCAGGTTTCACGAGAAAGACGACTGGGTCATTATCCCCGAGGTGATCGACAGCCACTCGACACGCCGGATTCTGACTCTGGAGCTGGTAGAGGGTGATCATGTCAGTGAGGTCACACCGGAGCACTATGATCAGGAAACCATCAACCTGATTGGCCACCGGATTTTCACCACCATGGCCGACCAGCTTTTCCGGTTCCAGTGCATCCACGGTGACCCCCACGCAGGCAACTTTGCCTATCGTCCCGACGGCTCAATCATCATGTACGACTTTGGCTGCGTGAAAAAGCTGAAGCCGGAAATCGTCGAAGCCTACCGTAAGGCGCTCATTGCGGCGCTACAGGAAGACTACCAGGCGCTGGACCGTCACCTGATCGACCTGGGAGCCCGGGTAGAAAATCAGCCTGCAGTGGACCAGGCCTATTACGCCATGTGGCGGGATATTCTGATTGTTCCCTTCGATCAGGATAAACCCTACGATTTTGCACAGTCAGACATCCACAAACATGTGGCAGCCAAGACCAGCACGGTGTTCAAATATCTTGAGTACTTCAAGCCGCCGGTAGAGAGCATCTTCATTGACCGGATGATTGCGGGGCATTACTGGATGCTGAAGCGGTTGGGGGTTCAAGCGGCATTTCGGGAAGAGCTGGGGGAATATCTCGGGCTCGAGGACTGAGGTCTATTGGGGAGGGCCTTCCAAAACACGCTCAAGCACGTCCATGTGGCGCTTGAGCTCCGCCATCCATGGCTCCGCACAGTTTTGGAAGGCCCTCCCCAATAGACCTCCATGCACCGAATTCACACCAGACTTTGAATCCAGTCCCGAACACCTTCACCGGCACCTTTGCGAATAACCCTCGCACGGGATAAGGAAGCGGGTTCACCGGGATCAATCACGGTGATGGGTACATCCATATCCACTTCGTAGACCAGTCCGGCCGCCGGATATACCTGCAGCGAAGTGCCGACGATAAGCAGATGGTCGGCAGTGCGCACGATATCCGCCGCGGTTTCCAGCATCGGCACCTCTTCACCAAACCAGACGATGTGGGGACGAAGCTGAGCGCCCCGCTCACAGGTTTCTCCGGCTTGGATCTCACGGTAACCAATGTCGTAGATCAGCTCGGGGTAGCGGGAGCTTCGGGCCTTGGTGAGTTCACCATGAAGGTGAATCACCGTGCTGGACCCGCCACGTTCATGCAAATCGTCTACGTTCTGGGTGACTATGGTCACCCGGTATCGAGCCTCGAGTTCTGCCAGCAGGCGATGGGCCTGATTGGGCTGTGCCGATTCGAGTTGGCGGCGGCGGTCGTTATAAAACCGCAGAACAAGCTCCTGATTTCTGGCAAAAGCTTCCGGTGTTGCCACATCGTAGACACTGTGTTCTTCCCACAGGCCGCCGTTGTCGCGGAAAGTAGAGAGACCGCTTTCGGCGCTGATGCCAGCGCCGGTCAGTACAACGATATGTTCCTGCATCAGTCGAAGATCTTCCCGGGGTTCATGATGCCGTTCGGATCAAACACCTGCTTGATGCCCTTCAGGTAGGCCATCTCCGCATCGCTGCGGGTGTATTGCAGGTAGGGTTTCTTGGTCATGCCCACACCGTGCTCGGCAGAGACACTGCCCTGGTACCGCTCGACAATTTCGAACACCCACTTGTTGACCTGCTGGCACTTTTCGAAGAAATCCTCTTTTGCCATGTCTTCTGGCTTGAGAATGTTCAGGTGCAGGTTGCCGTCGCCAATGTGGCCAAACCAGATAATTTCGAAATCCGGGTAGTGCTCAGTCACGACTGCATCAATTTCCTGCAGAAAACCGGGGACCTTGGAAACCACCACAGAGACATCATTCTTATAGGGCGTGCGCGGGGCAATGGACTCGGAAATGCGCTCTCTCAGCTGCCACAGGTTCTGAGCCTGGGTTTCACTCTGGCTGATCACGCCATCCAGTACCCAGCCGTTTTCCACGCACTGCTCGAAGAGGCTCATGGCGTCGTCCATCACCTGATCGGATACTGCCTCAAACTCCAGCAGCGCGTAATAAGGTGCCTCGGTTTCGAACGGAGCTTGCACCTGGCCATGGGCGAGAACATGCCCCATGGCCTCGTGCGAAAAGAATTCATAGGCAGTCAGGTCGATCTGCTTCTGGAAAGCCTTTAACACATCCATGGTGTTAGTCAGGTCGTTAAGGCCCAGCACCAGTACGGTCAGATCGTCCGGCTTTCGTGACAGCTTCATGGTCGCTTCCGTGATGAAGCCCAGTGTGCCTTCCGCTCCGACGAACAGATGACGCAGGTCGTACCCGGTGTTGTTCTTCGCAAGTTCCTTGTTCAGATCGAGAATATCGCCCTTGCCGGTCACCACCCTCAGTCCGGCCACCCAGTCACGGCTCATGCCATAACGAATCACTTTGATACCGCCTGCGTTGGTGGAAAGGTTGCCACCAAGCTGACTGGAGCCAGCCGACGCGAAATCCACCGGGTAATAGAGGCTATTGTCTTCAGCAAAGTTCTGAAGCTGTTCGGTCACAACGCCCGCCTGACACCGCACTGTCCGGTCGCTGGCGTTGAAATCCAGAATCTGGTTCATGTTGTCGAAGGCAACCACCACCTCTCCATTGGCCGCAACCGCGCCAGCACTCAAGCCCGTGCGGCCACCCGAGGGCACAAGTGCCACCTGGTTTTCATTGGCAAACTTTACCAGTGCCTGGACCTGTTCCGTGGTCTTCGGCAGCACAATCGCCAGTGGCTTCGGCGGATAGATCCGGGTCCAGTCCTTGCCATAGTTTTCAAGATCAGCGGGATCGGTCAGCACTTTTCCGGCCGCGGCACCGGTGGCAACCAGCTCTTTCAGGGAAGCAATGATCTGTTCGGAATTCATGAATGCGTCTGTCTCATCAAGGTTGGGCCGGCAGCCTGAAACCTGGCCGTTGCCAGGGCAGTTGATTAAGGCTATCCGGCGCGCTGTGAAATTCTATGTTTATGGTATCATACCGCCCCTGTTCTGTGAGCCAGCCCTGACGATCACTGGTCACAGGTCATTTCACGTGACGAAAGGTTCGGAAGCAAGCCCATGTCAAATACGTCTCTCGAAAAGAGCAAAATCCGGATCCTGCTGCTGGAAGGCGTGCATCAATCTGCCATTGATACCCTGAACGCTGCAGGCTACACCAACATCGAGTATCTGACTCACTCGCTGGCCGAGGAAGACCTGATTGAGAAGATTGCCGATGCGCACTTCGTAGGTCTTCGCTCGCGCACCCAGTTGACCGAGAAAGTATTTGAAGCTGCCAAGAAGCTTGTGGCAGTGGGATGCTTCTGCATCGGCACCAACCAGGTAGACCTGCAGGCTGCCACCCGCCGCGGTATCGCGGTTTTTAACGCACCCTTCTCTAACACCCGGAGTGTGGCCGAGCTGGTACTGGCTCAGGCGATCCTGCTCCTGCGTGGCGTTCCCGAGAAAAATGCCAAAGCGCACCGTGGTGAATGGCTGAAGTCCGCCAAGGACAGCTATGAAATCCGCGGAAAAAAACTGGGCATCATTGGCTATGGCAACATTGGCACCCAGTTCAGTGTTCTGGCTGAAGGCCTGGGCATGGACGTTTATTTCTACGATGTGGTTTCCAAACTGCCCATCGGTAACGCCACCCAGGTAGGTACCATGCAGGAGCTGCTGAACATTGCCGACGTGGTGAGCCTGCATGTTCCGGAAACCCCGGCCACCAAGTATATGTTCAAGTCCGAGCAGCTGGCGCAAATGAAGCCGGGCTCTGTCTTGATGAACGCTTCCCGCGGCACCGTGGTCGACATCGACGCCCTGGCCGACGCTCTCGGGAGCGGTAAACTCCTGGGCGCCGCCATCGATGTGTTTCCGGTCGAGCCAAAGTCCAACAAAGAAGAATTCGTCTCTCCGCTGCGAGAGTTTGACAACGTTATCCTGACGCCTCACGTGGGCGGCTCCACCATCGAAGCCCAGGAAAATATCGGTCGGGAAGTGGCAGAAAAGCTGGCGATGTACAGTGACAATGGCACCTCAGTCTCCTCTGTAAACTTCCCCGAAGTGGCCCTGCCCTCTCATCCGAACCAGCATCGCCTGCTGCACATTCATGAGAACGTACCAGGCGTAATGTCCGAGATTAACCAGGTGTTCTCAGAGAATGGCATCAACGTTTGTGGCCAGTACCTCCAGACCAAGGAAGACATTGGTTATGTTGTGGTTGATGTGGACAAGGCCTACGGTGAGCTGGCACTTGAAAAGCTGCTCCAGGTAAAAGGCACAATTCGCTGCCGTGTGCTTTTCTGATCCGCACCCGCGATTAAAAAAACCGGAGCAGTCTGCTCCGGTTTTTTTATGCCCCGAACCTTAATTGCCTTTCGGTCAAAACCTGTCCTGACAAAACCTTAATCTGCCCACGCCTTGATATTACGGCTGCTGAGTCCAGTTATTGCGTAGTACAGGAGTATTTTTTACCGCGCGTTAAATTTCAACGTGTCGCCAAAGGAGAGCACTATGTCACTGAAAGATTCACTGCAGCAAAAGCTTGAGACTCAGACTGATGCCTGGCGCAAACAGGTCGACAAACTGAAGCAGGATGCCGAGACCCGAAAAGCCGAAGCGAAGGACGAGCAGGCGGAAGCCGAGATCCAGAAGCAGTTTTCGGAGAAAATCCAGGATCTGGAGAACAACATCGATTCCGCCGTGAGCAAGCTGGCCGAAATCAGAGAATCGGGTGAAGACAAACTCTCGGGAATAAAAGATCAGATCGACAGCTGGCTGTCAGACAACGACGACAGCAGCCGCCGACAAGGCTAGGATACAAAAAAGCGCCGTCACCTTCTGGTGGCGGCGCTTTTTTTTCGCCCCGGACACGCCGGGCCACGGGCCAATTACTGCATCGGCACCAGCGTCAGCTCAACGCGACGGTTCTGCTCACGTCCTGCAGGCGTATCGTTGGAAGCAGCAGGATAGCGCTCGCCATAGCCAACGGCCCGGGTACGCTTGGGCTCAATCCCCTGGTTCAGCATGAAGTCCCGAACCGAGCTGGCCCGCTGTTCACTAAGGAGCTGGTTATAGCTATCGGAACCTGAGCTGTCAGTATGACCTTCAATCTGAATGATGGTCTTGTCATATTCCATCAGCACCAGTGATACCGATTCAAGGGTGCCGGAAAAGGATGGCTTGATGGAAGACTGGTTCAGATCAAAGGTGATATTGCCAGGCATTACCAGCTCAATCTGATCTCCATTACGGACCACACGCACACCGGTACCTTCCAGCTTACGGCGCAGTTCTGCTTCCTGCTTGTCCATGTAGTAACCGATACCACCGCCAATAGCTGCACCGCTGGCCGCACCGATCAGGGCACCTTTGCCACGATCACTTTTACTGGAGGTTGCTGCCCCAATTGCTGCGCCGCCAATAGCACCGATAATACTACCCTTGGTAGCGCTTGAAGTTTTTTCCTCACCCGTATACGGGTCATAGGTCATGCAACCACTCAGAGTGAACGTAGCAATCACAAACGCAAGAACTGTTTTCTTCACAGCATTCTCCTGTACCTGGTTATTCCCGGCATCCCTCTGCTTCCGCATAAGGCCGAGCCGTCTCATTCATGAATGTATCAATGATGGTATTGAATACCGTCGCCTGCAAATCCTGGGCTTCGTTCACCAGATGATGACGCCCGTCCGGAATTTTGAGCTCCTCCACAGAGGAAAATTTATTTCGGATTATCCGTAGATTGTGTTCCCAATCCACCGTCAGATCTTTCTCGCCCTGAACAACCGTAACAGGAAAGTCCACCGGACGCGCAGATTCAATATGGGGCACCCACTTGCGCAATGCGCTGACCCAATCTACATGTACTGCCCGGGCCTGCAGGGGATCATGATCCCGGAGAAACTGCAAAAAGCGGGTATCACCACTGTTTGCCCCAAAGACCCGACGCCAGCGGGTGAAAAATGGTTTCACCAGACTGTGTAAAATTTTAGCCCCCAGGAAACCCATGGGCCTTACCAGCGGCGCAAGCAGCACGACTTTCCGAAAGTCAGATGTGTCCCGGGAATGATGATTGGACAACAAATAATCGATCAGGATTGCGCCTCCCGTACTCTGCCCTACGGCAAACCAGGGGTCCCTTACTTTTCCCTTCACATGCGCCATCACATCGGCGAGAACCCCCTGGTACTCCAGGAAACTGCCGATCGACGCCGGCGTTCCACTCGACAGCCCGTGCCCTGGCTGATCATAGGCAAGCACGTCAAAGCCGGCACCCAGACACCGGTCAATCAACTGACTGTAGAGTCCCACATGATCAAAGTACCCATGGAGAATAAAGACTGTTCCACGCTCACCGCAGGTGTCGGGCAACCGGTAATAATGCACCATAACCTGATGGCGTCCGGCCTCGACGTATCCCTGATGATAAGCCACATCCGGGTGTTCTACCCATAGATCCAGACCATAAAAACGGCAGTAGGCCACCATCTCATGACTCAAGTCCCGCTTGCAGGCAGGTTCGAAGGCTTCAAGCCGCTCAAGCAGGGAGTGTCTGTCCCAATCCGGAATTTCTATGGTATCTGTTTTCCAGTACACGTAGAGTTAAACGCCTGTCATGGTTGATGAATAAGTTTTTGAACTGCAATCCTAACCCATAGCGGGGGTAGAACACAGATGCTGCAACAAGTTCTTGAGGCCACACTGCGCACGACCATGATGCGCCTGGTACGACCCTTCCTCACTCCGGCCGTCCCGGTGGCTCTTCAGAGAACGCTGATCACTCAGGCCTATCGCAGCTCCACGCCCCCCCGAGGCTGCCGGTTTGAAAGGGATACAATCTCCGGCGTCCCGGCAACACGCAGTACCTTTGGCGAAAACACCAATGGCGCGATCCTCTACCTACACGGTGGCGGCTATATTATCGGCTCGTCAAGCACCCACCGCGGCATCACTGGCCACCTTGCCAAAGTCAGCGGCTGTCAGGTCATTGTCCCGGATTACCGGCTGGCGCCGGAACACCCTTTTCCCGCCGCCCTGGACGATGCCGAAACCGTTTACATGGCATTACTGGAACAGGGATTCCAGCCTGGACAGATTGCGGTCGCCGGCGACTCCGCCGGTGGCGGACTGAGCGTGGCCCTGGCCATGCGCCTGAGAGACAGGCAAGTGCCACTCCCCTCATCAATCACCGTCTTCTCACCCTGGATCGACCTGACCCAGCAGCAACTCTACTCTCCGGAGCGCGAGCCCGTGCTTCAGGCCCCGTGGACAGAGAAAGCTGCCAAGCTATACGCTGGCAGCGAATCACTCACCAACCCGCTGATTTCGCCGGCATTCGGAGATCTTACTAATTTGCCTCCGTTGCTAATCCAGGTCGGCAGCGAAGAAATCCTTCTCAATGATGCCGAGCGCCTTGCCAGTTTAGCCAAACGGGACGACGTCCAGACAACCCTTGAGGTCTTTAACAGTCTCTGGCACGTGTTTCAGGTGCATAGCGGTCAGCTCGACCGGGCCACCGATGCCATTGCGGCGGCCGGCGCGCACATCAAACATCATCTGGCAGACTAAGCTCCCCCCGGACCAGTGCCTCTTTGCGGGTACGTGGCCACTGCTTGATGTGCCATTCAAGACGTGATGCCCGGCTTCGATCGCCCACAGCCGACCGGAACACCAGTTCCAGCGGGCCCTTCCCCCTGAGGCTTCGCGCCCCTTTCGGGGCACCGGTCTGGTGCTCGGCAAACCGGCGCTCCACGTCAGTGGTGATACCGGTATACAACGCACCTTTGACGGTCCGCACCATGTACACAGACCATTCAGGATTCATGGGCCAGCGCCTGCTCCCGATCATGCACCTTCTTCTGCTGCAGCCACAGGCCCGCCATAATCAACACCAGTCCAATGTAGGTGGAGGGCAGTATCTGCTCCCCCAGAATGAAGTAGATAAAGACCAGCGACAGGAACGGTGAGATGAAGATCAGGTTACTGACCTTGGAAGTGTTTTCTGCCTTCTTCATAGCGTAGGACCAGAGAACAAAGGCAATGCCCATTTCAAATACGCCAACATAAACCGCAGCAGCCAGCGAAGTGCCCGAGGGCAGACTAAAGCCTTCCGTCTGCCAACAAATCAATGCGATAACCGGGAGTCCAAACAGAAAGTTGAGGAACAACCCCACCACCGGATCTCGCGTATCCCGCGTTGCAATGATCCAGTAGGAAGCCCATACCAGCGTACTGCCGATGGCGAGAGAAACCCCAAGAGGATCCGAGAAGCTTAGGGAGGTCACTGCTCCTCGGGTGGCAATAACCACCACGCCGGCATAGCAGACAAGTCCGGCGAGGATATCCAGTTTACGGAGACGCTGGCCAAGAAAAGGCACAGACAGGTAAGCCAGTACCAGGGCCCAGGTGTAATTCAGGGGCTGGGCCTCCTGGGCCGGCAAGCGATCGAACGCACCGAACAACACAAAATAGTACAGGCAGGGGTTAATCAGGCCCATACCGAAAGACTGGGCATACTGTCGGCCACTGAGCGAAAAAACCAGGTGCCACCGGCGCTGGAATGCCAGAATCAGTCCCATCACCACCACAGAAGATGCGCAGGCAATCAACAACATCTGAACCGGGGCCAGATCCCGCAACGCCAGTTTGAATGCAGTAGCCACGGTAGACCAAAGCAGGACTGTCGCAAGTCCGTACAGCATCGCCTGCTTCTGGTTTGCCATTGTCGAAACTCCGTTACGTTTGGGCAGGAAGGCGGCTGCCCATGTGTGTTACTTTAGCGGCAATCCGTCATTCACCCCCGGCCCTGGAGAACGGGACATGCGCATTACCAGCCTCTGGCTTCCCTTCCTGGCAACCCTGCTGTTCACCCTGGCAGGCTGCTCCGAGAGCGGACCGTCCGAGGAGAGCAGCGCCACGCCGGAGACCTCGCCACCCGATTACCCCGTCACCTGGCGCTTTGCCCTGGAAGAAATAGAGGGCAGTGTACAACACGCCTATGCTGAAGCCCTAAAGGAGCGAATTGAGGAGCATTCCGACGGCAAGGTCGAGCTCGATATTTTCCCCTATGGCTCTCTGGGCACTTCGGAACAACTGACAGAGCTGGCCCGGAACGGTTCGGTCAATCTCGCCTTTGCTTCTCCCGGCCACCTGGCGGACGAGGTCCCCGAGGCGGGCGTATTCACTCTGCATTATCTCCTGTCAGATAACGAAGAGGTAAACCGCCAGCTCCTTGCCAGCCCGGAACTCCGGGCACTGTTCGATGAGGCCTACGCCAGTCAGCAATTGAAATTGCTGGCGTTTGTCCCTGAAGGGTGGATGGCGTGGACTGCCAACAAACCGTTACGGTCACCGGAGGATTTCAAGGGTCTGCGTATCCGCACCATGACTTCCAATATAGCTACCCTGTCCTATCGGGCCTACGGCGCGGAACCCAGCCAGGTTCCGTATTCCCAGGTTTATACAGACCTTCAGTTGAACAACATCGATGCTCAGAGCAATCCGATCTTTGCGATTGAGGAGATGGACTTTTACGACGTACAGAGCACCTTGACCCTGGCCCGTCCGACCCAGTTCATTTCTTCGGTTGTCTCGAATCAGGACTGGTATAACGATTTACCGGGCAAACAGAAACAATGGCTCACTGAAGCCCTTGAAGGCGTTGGCGAAATAGCCTGGAAAACCCAGGCGGAGCTAAACCAGGTGCGTCTTCAAAGCATGCTGGAAGGTGGTCAGTTGCAGGTTGTAAGGCTAAGCGAAGAGGAACGCGCGGCTTTCAGGGAAAAAAGCCAGGCTGTCAGGCAGACCTACGTTGATCAAACAGACCCGCTGGGCGGGCAAATTCTGGATCGCATTATGGCGATGGTCGACGAGCTGGAAGCACAACAAGCTGACTCAGCGCCCGGTGACGGGGGCTGAAACAAAGCCGACACCCTCTCCCGCAAGGACCTCGGCGCCCCGGGCGATCAAGTCAGCCGTAAAGCGGAACTGCTCTCTGGGCTCCAGCGGATAGGCCTTCAGGCGATAGTGCATACCCCACGGCTCGTTGGCCACCACGACCACAATGGGCTGCCCGGTTTTCGTCCATGGGCAGGTATACGCTACGTCCCGCAACAGATCCAGTACGCGGCGGACGTTGTGGTTGGGCTCGAGATGGAATTCGGCTACGCACATCAGATTGTCCGTACCGTCGTTGCCGTTGGCGATCAAGGCACTCCACAGATGGCCGTGGGGCATGATGACAACGGAATCGTCTGGAGTAACAATTTCCGCAGCCCTGGTCCCAATAGAGCGCACCTCACCATACTTGCCGCCTACCTCAATCCAGTCGCCCGGACGATAGGGCATTTCATAGAGCGTGACGATACCGGCAATCAGACTGCTGGCATAATCCTTTAGCGCAAACCCGAGCGCCAGACCCACCGCACCAAAGATAGCAACCATATTCTCAACCGAGGGTTCCACCAGGATTGGGACCACGACAAAGATGGTGGCAATAATGATCAGCAACCGAAGCAGGGGCACCAGCGCAAGTAGATACAGTCGTGGCTTGCCGCTCACTTTTGAAGCCAGTCTCGGCAACAGCTTCTGAATGAGAAAAATAATCACAAACGCGACGGCGATAACCAGGAGCGCATAGAGCAACGCCTGAGACGTTATCGAGGAGAAGGCTTCTTTCAATCCAAAATCACCCATGGTGGCGACCCTCAGAAGTTATCAACCGGGAACCCCCAGCTTTTCAGGTGTCGCCTGACTGTCAGATACCCCAAAGCAGTGACATGCCAGCGACCTCCGGACTCCCCACGCACTATGATTTCAGCGCGCGCCAACCTTGAAAGCCCGTGACTCAACTCATGTGCTGACAATCCGGTCACCAGAGACAGTGACGCCTCCCCCAGGCCATCATGAAGCAGCAAGGCATGGAGGATGAAACCAAGAGTCCGGTCGTTGCTGTGGGGCATGGCCGGGGAATTCAGTTGATCCAGCGGAACGACCCAGCAATGCGGAGACTGCCCTCTGCCCTCCGCGCCTTCCTGATGCTCTCCAGCCTCGCTATCGCCTTCCGGACGACCCCTCAGTGCGCTCCGCCAGATAGCGAGGGCCACACCGTGAATACCTCGGGAGGTGGCAGCAAGATCGCGCAGGAACACGCTTTGTTTGGGCTTGCTGTCACCGTTTTCATCCTGCGGGGGCAGGACATACAAGCCATCGTTCGACATTCTGGCACTAACAGGCAACTTTCCATTGCGATGCGACAGGTATTCCAACCAGATACCGAGGTAATTGGCATTCAGAGGTGCAAGAGTGCTGGGCGACATGTGGGCCTCGGGCAAATAGCTTTCCCAGAATTGCCAGCACCAACTGGAACATCCGACCACTCCCCGGCCCGTTTCACGGGCGGAAATTCTCCGAAACAACTCCCGTATCAGAGACAGACCGGAGATATGACGCAGCCAGAAATCAGCAAGTTCGGGAATCACCCAGGGTTCTGACAAATCCTGCTCGTCCCAAAAGTTTCGAGCCTCATCCTCGTCCAGCAAAAGGTTTTCCGGCGGCGCGATGATCGACCAGTCCGCAGGCGATGCCGACTCTCTACCAGAGTGCAGCCAGGGGAAGCGGACGAGTGCCTCACGGATCCCGGAGAAAGGCGGAGCAACCAGAAACGCAACATCACGGACTATCGCTCTGTCAGCATTCATCTGCTCCAGGCCCTGAGCCAGGGCCGCGGCCTGGATCGAAAAGTCAGGTTCGGGAGCAACACGCCGGCGTAGGGACTCCGAAAGCACCGGCAAATCATCAAGGCTTTCAAAGGGCTCTTCATCCGACGACATACCCGCCCGAAGCTGGGACAGAATATGGCGAATTGCTCCTTTGATTGAGCGTCGAACCGACGTTTCGGGCAGCTTCCACTGGTCCATCGGGATCAGGCCACCGGGAAGGCAGGGAGTTTCCGTTGGTAAAAGCTGTTTTTCCGTCAAACAATCTGCTCCTGCAATGATCGACGATACGTGGTTACTCCGGCACCAGCCAATCAAGCTGGTGTCGCACATCCAGGCCATCGCTGCCGGAAATATCTTCCATCATAGCGGATAGCCGCTCATCAAATCCCCAGGGGGGATTCACCAACAGCATGCCAGAGCCGGTCATCCCCCTTGACGGAGGGTTGTTCAGGTGGACCTCACTGCACAGCACCTTGCGCACAGAGCTGTTCTGGACAGCATCTTTCAAATCCTGCTGCAGGCCACTGGAAAGTATCGGATACCAAATAAGATAGACGCCATGGCGGCACTTTTGCCATGCCTTTTGCAACGTTGAGGCCACATCGGCGTAATCGGACTTGATCTCATACGAGGGATCAACCAGCACCAGCAGCCGCGGCTGCCTCGGTGGCAGCTGTTTCAGCAACCCCTTGAGACCGTCTTCCCTCATAACACGCACGCGCTGCGCTGAGGCCCAGCCTGCAAGCTGATCACCCTCTGCGGGATGCAGTTCAAAAGTTGTCAGAGAATCATCGTCCCTGAGGAAGTCGCGAAACCAGACCGGCGAGCCAGGATAGACCGTCAGTTCTCCTTCTCCGGCATTCAGTTCTGACAACACTTTCAGCAAAGGCTGCCAGTCCCCGGAGCGCACCTGCCCCCTAACATTCCACAGTCTCTGGACGCCCGTATCGGCTTCACCCGTTTTCTTCGCCCGTTCACTGTCCAGATCATAAATCGCGCTACCCGCATGGGTATCAAAACAGGCGATACCGGACGCCTTGGCCTGCATCATGGACAGCGTGAGAGTGAGGGCGGCGTGTTTCTGGACATCGGCAAAATTGCCGGCATGGAAAGCATGCAGATAACTCAGCATAGATCGGCTCCGTCATTACGGACGCTCATTAGGCCCGATGAACAGACGCCAGGCAAGCCAGCGGCTGACCCGCCTCCTGCAAAGGCAGTGAAACCATCACACAAGTCTGCCCCGGAAACACCGCCGTAAAACGGGGTTCAGGGGGTACCATGCGTGCTGGTATCCTTGACTCACACTTGCACCGAGGACGCCGGCTTGCCCAAGCAGAACAAAGACACCATCGACCAGCTCTATGGCCTCATTGCCAATGAAGAGGACGCCCGGGTCTGCAAGGACATCCCCGAGGAAGCCTGCCGGGAGGTCCCCCGGAATTTTTTCCTGATTCTGGCCAGCAACGTCCTTACCAAGCTCGGCGACCTGTTGATCAGCCCGAAAACAGTGCTCGCCTGGCTGATGAGCGCGGTTGGCGCCCCGGCCCTCGTCGCCTGGCTGGTTCCGATCCGGGAGTCCGGTTCCCTCGTCCCGCAGATGGTCATTGCGGCCTGGGTGCGCCGCAAACCTGTCCGAAAATGGTTCTGGACCCTTGGAAGTTTTGGGCAGGCGGCCAGTGTTGCAGCTATTGCGGGGAGCGTCTGGTTTTTTGAGGGGTACGCCGCCGGCTCCGGAATCGTTGCCGCCCTCATCGTGTTTTCGCTGGCCCGGGGATTCTGTTCGGT
Organism: Marinobacter sediminum; assembly: GCF_023657445.1. Lineage (NCBI taxonomy): Bacteria > Pseudomonadati > Pseudomonadota > Gammaproteobacteria > Pseudomonadales > Marinobacteraceae > Marinobacter > Marinobacter sediminum. The sequence continues at coordinate 2,114,941 of NZ_JAGTWY010000001.1, forward strand.
ATCCATGAAAGATGTTCAGGGCAAGTGCATTCCCAAAACCCGCCGGGGAAGGCTTGGGGGGCTTGCATCCACGATCGGCGGCACGGCAACCGTTGTTCTGACCGCCCTGTTGTTCTGGGAAAGGGGCGACCCGACGATCGCCTTTTACACCGTACTTCTGCTTTTAGCCGGTATCCTTTGGGTCATTGCAGGCTTGCTGTTTGCCGGGGTACAGGAATACGAGGGCGAAACCGGCGGCGGCGGCAATGCCATCAACGAGGCGTTCCGCAGTCTGTCCCTGCTCCGTGACGATGTCCCCTTCAGAAATTTCGTGATCACCCGGGCCTTGCTTCTCTGCTCGGCCCTGGCGTCGCCCTATTTTGTGGTTCTTGCTCAGAAAGAGACTGATACTGGCTGGATGCTAGGCATTTTCCTGCTGGCCAGCAGTCTAGCCAGTTCTCTCAGCGCCAGCTTTTGGGGCTGGGCCGCGGACACATCCAGTCGCAGGGTCATGATACGTGGTGCTGCCATGGCCAGCGGTGTGTGCCTGATCGTCGGTTTTACAGCACTTTCTGTCGGGACGGACATCGGCAGCGTCTGGTTCTATCCAATTGCATTTTTCGTTCTGAGCATCGCTCATGCCGGAGTAAGACTGGGCCGCAAAACCTATCTGGTGGATATGGCGGGCGGTAACAAACGTACTGATTACACTGCCGTGAGCAACACGGTCATCGGAATTTTACTGCTCATTACCGGAGGCCTGACCGCCATCATATCCATGATATCGGAGGTGGCGGTTATCATCGTTCTGGGACTGATGGGTCTGGCAGGGATGTTCAGTGCCGTGCGTCTGAAAGAGGTGACCACGGACGAGTAGGCCCGAAAAGCCAAGCCACCCATGGAACCTTAATCCCTCAAACCCGTGTCAGCGATGGCGAGCTAACGGATTACAACAAAAGACAGGGAGCTGTCCCATGACTGGCAACATGCTTTTTGCGAGGGTGGATAAATGAAAACTGACACAGTTATCCCTGAAGAACATCTGACACGCCTAATAAAAACGCCAATCGGCTGGTTTGCCCTGACCCGTGAGACGGCTGACCTGGGCCCTTTTCCTGAACCGGCCGGTGCTTCAAAAGCCCTCGCCCAACACATACATTTATATAGAGGCGTCAACAGCAGGAAAAGCCAGGGACTGGCGAAGGTTCATGTCCACGATTCGGAAACATGCAAAAAAACAAACTGTGGGCTTTGCGCGGAAACGATGGCCATACCCTGGACGTTAGGGGTGGTAAACCAATGAGTCAGCGCGAATCCTATGAAGCCCCGGAATATTGGAACCTGCCGCAACCGGGACGCCGGTACCGAGTCATTGGAGCCGCTCTGTTCTGTCTGTTCAGCCTGATAGCACTGAGCTACGTGAGTTCATTATAAAAATGCAAAAGAGCCGCATTCTGCGGTTCTTTTTTAGGTCACCCAATCCTCGATAAAATTTCAGATCGGTGCCTTGCCCTCGTTAAGCGCCAGGGCGCCTTTGACAATACGGTAGATAATCCAGATTGAGATGCCCAACAGGATAAACCAGCCAATGATGAGGGGCGCGGTTACGATGCCGATCACCGTCCAGAGGATACCAATCCAGAAGGTGCGAATCTGCCACTGGAAATGCCGTTCAATCCAGGTGTTACGGACATCATCCAGTTTGACGTAATTGATAATCACGCCAACCAGGCCGGTAATCCCACCCAAGAAAAACGAGAGTGCCTGAAGGATATAAACCACCACTGCCAGGTTGCGCGCGGGATCCGAACGGCGAGCCAGAGGATCAGAATCTGCAGGGATGTATTCGGGATCGGCCAAGAGAGTGTCTCCTTCTGAAAGTCTAACCCGAGTCTAGCACAGCCCCGCATGCCGGAAGGCCCTGAAACGTTAGTGATTTTCCGGACGATAACCGAGACGGAAACCACCCCAATGCTTGCCATTCACGTAGATTGGCACTGACAGGTCATGCATGATTTCACCGGTATCCCGGCGGTAGGTTTGCAGGAGCATATCCTGGCTATGGCTTCCACAACGGATGCCGGTACGGTCGTTAAACAGCCGCTTGCTCCTGCTCTTTACCAGATCCACCTTGGGGTCGCCGGTTGGGGCATGGGCGAAGTCCCGATTGTGAGTGGGCACATAGCCATCTGGCGCTGCACTAATAGCAAAAACCAGCGCATCGTTGGAATTCTTCACCTGCTCCTGAACAGATGGCAGATACTGGTCGGTGAACTTATCGAAGGCACTGGTATATTTAGGCGGATGAGTGTTCGGTATCGGATCCCGCTTTTTGTCAAACATCGCAGACTCGGAGAGCTTGCCCTCCTGAATCGCGTTTTCGAACAGGGCCCCGATCTGCTCTGCTCCGGACTTGGCCTGGTCGTAAAAAAAACGGTGGTAACTGGCATCACTGTTCAGCGCAAAAGATGCATTGGCCTTTTCCGCCAGCTCCATAAGGGTCGCTGCCTGTTCGGCGAGGGAGGCGACACTGGTGTCGCTCTCGGAAATCTGGTCGCGTACGGTTTCGATAGCTGAGAATACCTGCTCCAGGCTCTGCTCGTTGTTCTGGTCAATTTCCGCGATTCTTTCCACCTGCTGCTGAACCCGATCAGACTGATCCCGGATCTGATCCAGACGCTCACCCACATTTTCCACGGAGTTCAGCCCTTCTTCCACACTCTGGGCCAGGTCTTCGATCCGGGAGACAATCAGAGTGGTATCGGAACGGATTTCCTGCAGGGTTTCGGCAACTTCACCGGTGGCCTGGGCCGTCCTGCCCGCCAGCTGACGTACTTCGTCGGCTACTACGGCAAACCCACGTCCCTGATCGCCAGCACGCGCTGCCTCTATCGCAGCATTAAGGGCAAGCAGGTTGGTCTGTTCCGCAATACCCTGAATGGTTGTAGTTACACCCTGAATCTTGTTGGATTTCTCGTTCAGCTCCTGAATCAGCTTGAGGTTTTCGCCGGACTGCTGATGCACCAGACGCACACTCTCGATGGCATCGAGCAGGGCCTGCCGGCCCTCAGCACTGGTAACACTGGCCTGATGCGCCATGGTTGCGGCTTCGGTTGCCTGTCCGGAAGACTCCCGGACAGTCTCCGTAATCTGGCCGGCGTAGTCCGCCATCTGGGCGGTCTCTTGCACCTGGCGATCAAGTCGCAGCTTCAACTGATCCGCCGAGAAAGACACCTGGGCCGCGGAAATTGCATTCTGATCGGCACTGCCCGAAAGGGTCTGGACAAGGGCACGGCCTGCCCTGGCATCCGAGAGCAGGCCGGCACACTGTTTCTGAAGCGGGTGATCGTCTGCGAGCGAACCGTCGTTGAGACTCTTGATCCCCTGTTCGACAGGCTCCAACACCCGAAAAACAAGGAACCCTCCTGCAACCACGAGCCCCACTATCAGACCAATGAGTAAAGATGCCGGCTCAAGTCCTAACATAGGCGCCACCAATACACAGGCAATGGCGACAATGACTGCAATTGCCAGCCCCCAGAAAATCGCCGCCCGATCGAGTAAAGCCATAACAACCTCATCGTTTTTATTGTCTCAATCATCATTCTGTTATTTAAGGCCCGTAAGGAGCGTATAGAATTGATGTAAGCTAATAACTCATACTTTAGTTCATCCTTTCAGGATATCGGCGGGCCTGAGTATTTCTGAAACAAAAAACCGCAAACCCGACGGGTCCGGTTACAGAACCCGCCAGGTTTGCGGCAACTGACTGTAGTTAACGCGGCAGTCAGACGCCGACGACACCCCCATCAACTCGGGTGACAATCACTGTCGCATCGCGTGGATGACTGCCCTCGGTACCGAACGGCCAGTCCGCCTCCGGATGCTGGATGTTCACGAACATGGTTCTGACGTCCGGGGTGCTTGATACACCGGTTACCTCGCAACCCTGTGGTCCAACGAAGAACCTCTTGATCTCACGCGTAACAGGGTTTGCCGCCAGCATCATGTTGTTCTGGTATGGCGCGGCATCAGAGCCATCGGTCTGGATCCAAAGTCGCCCATTGTAATCGAACCACAGGCCATCCGGACTGTTGAAGATATTGTCGTCGTCAAGGGTGACCAGGACTTCACCGTTAACAACGGTTTCAGTGCCCTGCTCTCCAGCAAAGACAAAAATATCCCAGTTAAACGTCACGGCAGCGTGGTCGTTGCTTTCTTCAGCCCAGCGGATTATATGGCCGGTACGGTTGATTTCGTTCGGGTTAGCGGCGTTAATGCCATCATAACCGTCTTTACCCCGGTTGGAGTTGTTGGTCAGTGTGAAATACACATCGCCACTGTTTGGGTCAACCGCACCCCATTCCGGACGGTCCATGGTAGTTGCACCCGCGATATCGGCCGCCAGACGACTGTTCAGCAGCACGTCTGCCTGATTCGCGAAACCATCAAACTGAACTTCGCCGACCAGGGTGCCCTCAACCGCCTGAACCTTCGCAGCGAAGCCTGCATCATTAAGCGAAAGCGGCAACCAGTCACCGGAACCGTCTTCATTAAAGCGTGCGACGTACAGGGTACCTTCATCCAGCAAATAGCCACCGGCAGTAGCCGCGTAATACGGCTTGGATGAAACAAACTTGTAGATATACTCGAAACGGGAGTCATCACCGGAATAGCACACAACAGGCTCACCTTCCTTCACCGGCGCAAAGATCACGCCTTCGTGCCCAAAGCGGCCCAGGGCAGTGCGCTTCTGGGGTTTGCTCTCAGGGGTGAACGGATCGATCTCTACCATGTAGCCGTAGGTATTGGCCTCGTTACGATAATCCCCGGTCGCGGCACCACCACTCGGGGTTATGTCAAAACGTATGTACTGATCAGCGGAGCCTTCGGCCAGTTCCCAGTCGTATCGACTCGAGCTTCCCACGCCGTGGCGCGTTTGCTCGCGCGGCTGGGAGTTCGCACCGTTAGCAAAGTAACCGTGCCAGTTCTCTTCGGCGGCCAGATAGGTACCCCAGGGTGTTGGCCCCATGGAACAGTTGTTCAGAGTGCCGCGGGTTTTTGTGCCGTCCGGGCTATACCTGGTGAACAGCTTTTCGTAACCGCGAACCGGTCCACGAATATCCATCTCTGTATTACCGGTAATACGGCGGTTAAACGGGCTACCAAACACGATGTCCCAGGTCCCACCCCCGTCGCGTTTGATATGCACAACGGAAACACCGTGGGCCGCAATTTCCTTGCGAACTTCATCGGCCGGACGAACGCCGCCATTGTCCACTGCGTTGGTAGGTCCATGGGTGTGCAAAGCGCCCTGATTGATGTACTCGTGGTTCATCACCAGCAATCCTTCGGTGGAACTTTTGCCACCGGCCTTCTGGTCAATCGGGAAGAAATGCATACCGTCGTGGTGCATGCCAACCTGCTGCTCCTGCTCGGCACCGGAGTTGGAGGCATCCTCCTGGAATTCCGGGTAGGACCCAGTGATTGGCGTACCCCATGGCAGGAATGCCTGAGAGGAGTAGCCTTCGGGAACAACCACCTCATTGGCGTTGGAGGTCGGGACTGCCTTGAAGCCAAGGTCAGTTGCCGCTGCATTAGCGCTAGTCGTGCCGTTGTCGCCATCACTGCCACAACCGGCGAAACCAACACCCATGATGCTGGCCAGTGCTGCGCCGACACTGCCTTTCATCAACGTACGGCGCTGCAGGCGTGCAGCCAGAACTTCATGAAAAGGGCTGTTGTCGGAATGATTTACTATCGGCTCGTAGTTGGGATCCAGGTAATTCGGATCGAGGTCGTGCTTGGCCATGGAATGCCTCTCTCAAAGCTATCGGGTTGATGTTTTTGAGAGGTCAGTTTCGGTGGGAAGTGTGACAGTCGTTAAACAGATAAAAGACAGAACGGTTAATGTTTTCTTACAACACCGGAATTAGAGGAGGTATCGGCGCGAGGAACCACCTCGCACCGAAGACGGACACGGAATTACTGAGTCATTTCCTCATAACCCTCTTCCATGGAGTCGCCAGCCTCTTCGGCAGCATCACTCAGTTCGTCCCCCGCATCCTCGGCACCTTCCTGAAGCTCGCCCAGAGCGCCTTCATCCTGCCCGGTCGCTTCCTCGACGGTCTCTTCCGTGGCGTCACCGGCATCTTCCATCATCTCTCCGGCGTTATCGGCAGCCTGCTCTACATCCATACCGTCCTTGTCTTCTGAGCTGCAGGCAGCCAGACCCAGACTCATAACGAATGCCAATGTGCCTATTGTGAACTTGTTCATCACCATATCCCTCTGTTGGTCGGTCTTTACAACGGCCGACAAGGTTACGGTCATTCCCTGCCACAAACAATTACGGGCCAATTACTCTTTAGTTAGTAGTGACTTACTGGAAGGCTCTCGCCATCAATGGTGAGCACATGGTCGATGCCCACCATATTACCCCGGCTCAGGAGGATAAAATCCTGGCCAGCCCGGCTGAAAAGGTCCCGGATAACATCGTGGACCATGCAAATCTGGCCGGCACTGTCCCGGTAGACCACTTCCGCCAGCCTGCCGGAAGTGAGGTACTGGCGAAGCAGATCCTGAACTGAGGAATTCGCAATTGCGAACGACAAACTGGATGTTGTCATGGCCAATCTATCCCTGTGGTCGAGTTCGTGTTTTATCGTTTTAAACCCAACTTGCCGAGACAAACTTTCATAGGTCGTCCCTGAGAGTCTGGCCCAGAGATCCCGATTTCGCCACTACGCCTTAACGCCCCCTGAATACCGCATCCCGTCGTTCGAGGAACGATTTGATGCCTTCTTTTACATCGTCACTCGCCATCACGGGCTTCAGGTCCGGGAACAGACGCTGCTTCGCGGTTTCCTGGCCGTCAGTGACCGAGAGCTTTGAAGACTTCAGGCTGCCGCGAACACCCAGTGGCGCTGCCCTCGCAATTTTTTCCGCAATAGCCAGCGCAACGGTGTACTGCTCACCCGGCTCAACGAGCTCCTGGATCAATCCCCACTGGTAGGCCTGATCGGCGGTCCACTCGTCGCCAGTCAGCAAATAACGCTGGGCGTTGCCCCAGCCGATCTCCCGTGGCAGCCGGATAGTGGCACCACCACAGGCAAAAATGCCCCGTTTGACTTCCAGCTGGGCGAAACGGGTCCCCTTGGCAGCGACCCGGATATCGGTGTTAAGCATCATTTCCACGCCACAGGTGAAGCAGATGCCCTGAGCAGCAAAAACCACCGGTTTGCTCAGCGCATCGCCGGTGACGTAAAACGGGTCGAGCTCGCCGTCGCGCGGCTCGATGCCGGAACCATCAGCGAAGACTTCTGCCCAGTCATCCAACTGCAGGCCACTGGTGAAGTGGTCTCCTTCAGCGTACAGCAGGCCAACCCTCAATTCCGGGTCATGTTCGAGCTGGTAATAGGCCGCCGCAATTTCGTGGTACATCGCCCGGTTCATGGCATTCATCTTATCCGGCCGATTGAGGCCGATCAGCAGGATGTGACCCTGCTTTTCAACCTTGACCAGAGTCATCAGAACCACTCCGATTTCATGTTCAGGCAGGTATCGTCCTGGTTTTTCAGCAACACCAGATCCTGCGCTACTGTTGGCAACTCCCAGTGGAAAAAGTACTGGGCCGCCTGTAGCTTGCCCTGATAGAAATTGCGCTCATCGTCAGTACTGGCGGCAGCCAGCGACGTTTCGGCGGCATTGGCCTGGCGGAGCCACATCCAGGACACAGTGATATGTCCGAACAGGTGCAGATAGCAGGAAGCGTTGGCCAGAACCTTGTCGGGGTTTTCACTCATCAGGGATTTACCGAGGCTCTGGGTGACTTTTACCGCCTGCTGAAGGGTTTCGCTCAGGGAAAGGGCCCACTGCTGGCAACGGTCGGTTGTGGCGGCTTCGAGATCGACCTGCATCTGTTGCATAAGCAACTGTAAGCCGTGGCTCTGATCCTGCCAGATTTTGCGACCGAGCAAATCCAGCGCCTGGATGCCGTTGGTACCCTCGTGGATGGGGTTTAGCCGGTTGTCTCGCCAGCATTGTTCCACCGGGTATTCACGGGTGTAACCGGCACCGCCATAAACCTGGATAGCGAGGTCATTGGCTTTTGGTCCGTATTCCGAAGGCCAGGCCTTGATGACCGGCGTCAGCAGGTCCAGCAGCTTGCCCGCCTCCATGCGCTTCTGTTCATCGGGGTGGGTATGCTGGTCATCCATCAGGCGGGCACCATACAGGCAAAGCGCCAGACCGCCTTCGCTGTAGGCTTTCTGGGCCAGCAGCATGCGGCGAACATCGGCGTGCTCGATAATGGGAACCTGGGGTGCCTCAGGGTTCTTCTCGGATGGCTTTCGGCCCTGCAGGCGATCCCTGGCGTATTCGAGACTGTGCATGTAGCCGCGGTAGCCAATCACGGCAGCACCGAATCCCACACCCACGCGGGCTTCGTTCATCATCTGGAACATGTACTTCAGGCCCTGATGTGGCTCGCCGACCAGATAGCCGTGGCACGGCGCGTCGTCGCCGAAGCTGAGTGCGGTGGAGGTGGTACCACGATAACCCAGCTTGTGAATCAGGCCCGCAAGGTTCACGCCGTTGCGTTCGGTGGGATTGCCGTCTTCGTCCACCAGGAACTTGGGAACGATGAACAGGGAGATACCCTTCACTCCGGCAGGAGCGCCCTTGATCTTGGCCAGCACCATGTGAACGATGTTTTCGGTAATCGACTGTTCGCCGCCGGAGATATAGATCTTGGCGCCTTTGATCAGGTAATCCCCCTCTTCGGTCGGCGTTGCCGAAGTACGGATGTCTGCAAGTGAAGAGCCTGCATGGGGTTCAGTCAGCGCCATGGTGCCGGAGAAGCGGCCGGAGAGCATGTGCGGCAAGAAGGTAGCCTGTTGCTGCCCATTACCGAACACACGAATGAGGTTGGCCGCCGCAGTGGTTAGAAAGGCGTAGCCAGCGGTACCCGCGTTGGCCGCAGTGAAGAAACCATTGCACGCCGCCATGACCGACTCCGGCAACTGCATCCCGCCCACATCATAATCGTAACGGCCGGCAATAAAACCGGCTTCCGCGTAGGCGTCAAAGGCTTCTTTAACTTGCGGAATCATTTCTACAGCGCCATTAACAAACTTTGGCTCGTCTTTGTCTGCTGCCCTGTTGTGGGTTGCGAACTTGTCTCGGGCCATGCGGTCAGCGGTTTCGATGACAGCGTCGAAGGTGTCGCGGCTATGCTCGTTGAAGCGCTCGCGTTCAGCCAGAGCTTCCGTATCGAGGACTTCGTAGAGTTGGAACGCCAGATCACGGCGATCGATCAGAGTGTCGGTCATGCTTGGTTCTCCCGTTAATTGCCCACAGAGTGTCACAGGAACTGAGGATAGAAAACCGGCATTTATGACATAATATTGGTGGATACCGCCACTTGAGTGCAGAGAATCCCATGTATACGGTTTCAATCATTGGCTTTGATGGCGCTCTTGCCAGCGCGATTACCGGGATCATTGACCTCTTCCGCCTGGCCGGCGTGAGCTGGGCGCGTATCCACGATGAAAAGCCGGAACCGATGTTCAGGACCCGCCTGCTTACCCGGACCGGAGCGCCATGCCGCTGCATCAACGGCATCACACTCCTGGCCGATGGCAGCTGGGGTGAAGCCCCGGGGAGTGAGTCTTCCACCGATGTCATCATTGTGCCAACCATTGGTGCGCCAATCCCGGACGTGCTGGACCAGAACCAGAAGCTGATCGACTGGCTGTCCCGGCAGGATGCCTCTCCGGCATTGCTGGCCAGCAACTGTACCGGCGCGTTTCTGCTGGCAGAAGCGGGGTTACTCAATGGCAAGGAGGCAACAACCCACTGGGGCTTCAGCAATCAATTCCGGCAGCGCTTCCCGGAGGTTATCTGCCGGCCAGAAAAGCTGGTGACCGTTGACGGCGATATTGCCTGTGCCGGCGGCGGGATGGCCTGGTGGGATCTTGGTGTGTATCTGGTGGAACGGTATGCCGGACCGGAGGTTTCACGCCAACTTGCGAAGGCCTTTGTCATCGATGCCGGGCGAACCAGCCAGGCCCCTTACAGTGCGCTGCAGGCAAAACGCTACCACTCCGACACGACGGTGCTGAGACTGCAGGACTGGCTGGACACACACTTTGCACGAACCATTGCCCTGAAGGAGATGGCCCGGCAGTCAGGACTGAGCGAGCGTTCCTTATTGCGGCGATTCAAGGCAGCAACCGGAGATACGCCCAACACCTACCTGCAGCTGCTTCGCGTAGAGCATGTTCGTCATCATCTGGAGACATCCCGGCTTTCGATTGACGAAATCATCCACTCTGTCGGCTATGAGGACGTGAGTTCGTTCAGTCGGCTGTTCCGCAAACACACCGGCCTTGCTCCCGGAGCCTACCGTTCGCGCTTTGGCCGTTAACTCCGCTAACACATGGCCCGGCTTATGCATCGCTCACGGGTGAAAGACCGAAATCCGACGGCAAACGTAAATATTGTCGACATAGGTGTAAAAGTGGAGAGGTAAACCATGAACGCACCACTGAAACAGAGCCAGACCGATATTCTCAGCCGGCTCTATGACATGAAGCAGAAACAGCTCTCCCGGGCCCTTCAGCAGGGCAACAGCCTGCGATGCCAGGTCCTTGAGGCAGAGGCCGAAGCCATTTCCAACGCCCTGAAATCCATCATCCGGTAACAAGTGACGTAAAGCGTCAGAAACTGGTTATTTCAGGGCCATTTCTGCTAAATCTTCGCGGCAACTTCCGTTCCCTGGCGAATTGCCCGCTTCGCATCCAGTTCTTCAGCCACGTCGGCACCGCCAATCAGGTGGGCCCGGGTACCGTTTGCTTCGATTTGATCGAAAAGTTCCCGGTAAGGCACCTGACCGGCACAGACGACCACGTTATCTACCTCAAGCACCCTGCTTTCCTGAACCTTGCCATCTTTATCTGCAACGGTGATATGCAGCCCGGCATCGTCAATTCGTTCATAGCTGCATCCCCGAAGCATTTCGACATCCCGATGCTTCAGGCTGCTGCGATGGACCCATCCGGACGTCTTCCCGAGACCCGCGCCAACCTTGCCGGTTTTACGCTGCATCAAATAGATCTTGCGTGGTGACGAGGCCGGCTTTCGCTCCGCCAGCCCACCCGGACCCTCGAATTCCGGGTTAACACCCCACTCGGACTGCCAGTCTGCCACGCTTACCTGCTCGCCCTCGGAGTGATGGCTGGCATCATGAGTCAGAAATTCACTGACATCGAACCCGATACCACCGGCGCCGATAACCGCCACGGTTTTGCCGACCGGCCTGTTATCACGCAACACATCAAGGTAGCCAAGCACTTTGGGGTGATCAATTCCCTGAATATCCGGCATACGAGGTTTCACACCCGTGGCGATAATCACATCGTCAAAATCGCCACTGCCAAGGAGGTCGGAGTCGACTCGGGTATTGAGTCGAAGGTTAATGTCGAGCAACTCGATCTGGCGCTGGAAATAACGCAAGGTCTCATAGAACTCTTCCTTGCCCGGAATCCGCTTGGCGTAGTTGAACTGACCACCGACTTGCCCGTCCGCGTCAAACAGCGTGACCCGGTGTCCACGTTTGGCTGCGGTTGTTGCCGCTGCAAGGCCCGCGGGCCCGGCACCGACCACGGCTACTCGCCTGGCCACTGGCGCCACGGTCAGGACCAGTTCGGTTTCATGACAGGCTCGCGGGTTAACGAGACAGGAGGCCCGCTTGGCCTGAAAGGCATGGTCCAGGCACGCCTGATTACAGGCGATGCAGGTATTGATTTCATCGGCACGGTCTTCTTCGGCCTTGCGCACAAATTCGCTATCCGCCAGTAACGGCCGGGCCATCGACACCATATCGGCCTTGCCCGCAGCCAGGATTTCTTCGCCCTTTTCAGGAGTGTTGATTCGATTGGTGGTACAGACCGGGATATCCACCTCGCCATAGAATTTTGCCGTCACATCAGCAAAACCGCCCCGCGGAACGGAGGTGACAATGGTTGGAACCCTCGCCTCGTGCCAACCGATACCCGTATTAATGATGGTGGCTCCGGCCTGCTCTATAGCCTTGCCGAGTGTCACGATCTGATCCCAGGTCTGGCCACCTTCAACCAGATCCAGCATCGATAGCCGGTAAATGATGATGAATTCCGGGCCCACGGCCTCACGAATACGACGCACGATTTCGATTGGCAGACGCATGCGGTTTTCGTACGACCCGCCCCACTTGTCGGTCCGCTTGTTGGTTCGTTCACAGAGAAACTGGTTGATGAAGTAACCTTCGGACCCCATCACCTCGATCCCGTCATAGCCGGCAAATTTCGCCAGCTTTGCAGCATTGACGAAATCACCGATCTGCTTTTCGACACCTTTCGCCGAGAGCGCCCTCGCCTTGAACGGGCTGATCGGTGCTTTGGTGGCGGAGGCGGAAACAATCAATGGCTGGTAACCATAGCGCCCGGCGTGCAGCAGTTGCAGACAGATCTTGCTGCCGGCTTCGCGCACCGCACCTGTGACATGCCGGTGCAAAAGCGCGGTGGCCCGGTTGTTCATGGTGGAAGCCAGTGGCGCGAGCTGCCCGGCAAGGTTCGGCGAGTATCCACCCGTCACCATCAGGCCAACACCACCCTCAGCCCGCTCCGCGAAATAGCGGGCAAGTTTATGAATATTCCAGAACCGGTCTTCCAGGCCCGTATGCATGGATCCCATCAGCACACGGTTCCGGAGTTCGGTGAAGCCCAGGTCCAATGGCTTTAACAGATTCGGGTAAGCTGCCATCTTAATGTCACCTCAGGAAATTTTATGACGATTATACACTTGATCAATGGCAAGTTGACTTGACCTTCGGGATGGGCCACGTATGATCGACCTTCAAGTTCGACTGACGGAGCAACCATGACCGAAAGGTCCTTCGGCTGCATGCATTTCAAGCGCCCACCCATTACCGCTGACATCGCGCGGCACCGGGGCCGTCTTCCGTACTTTCCGGATCCGCCCGCCCATTGCTGATTGATCTCACCGCGCGCTCGAGCCCCGTAATGAACGTAAGTCATCGGATTATGCATGAGAGCTCGCCGGAGACTAGACTCAGGCAAACACCTGTATCCACCCACTTATAATTAAGAACCCATAAAGAGGTTGCGATGTCGCTACCGCTGGTTGCTTTACTGCCTTTTCTGGGTGCAATATTCGCACCCCTATTCGCCCAGGGCGGCAGAACGGCGATTGCCGTCGCATCTTCTGTACCCGCACTGATTGCACTCGCAGCCCTTTTCCCCCATTGGGAAACGCTTGCCGATGGCGGCGTGGTATTGCACAGCTATGAATGGCTGCCGGCACTTGGCCTGTCCTTCAGTTTCAGACTGGACGGACTGTCTTTATTGTTCGCCCTGCTGATCCTGATCATCGGGCTGCTGATCATTCTCTATGCCCGTTATTACCTAAAAGCTCACGAGAATGTGGGCAAGTTCTACGCCCTGCTGCTGTGCTTCAAAGGCTCAATGCTGGGTATCGTCCTCTCCAGCAACCTACTGTTAATGATGATTTTCTGGGAACTGACCAGTCTCACCTCATTCCTGCTGATCAGTTTCTGGACCCACAAACAGGATGCCCGACGTGGCGCGCGGATGGCTCTGGCGGTGACTGGCGGTGGCGGACTTGCACTACTTGCCGGCATACTAATCATTGGCAACATTGTTGGCAGTTTTGAACTCGATGACGTTCTGGCAGCCGGTGAGCAGATCAAGGCCCATGCGCTTTATCCAATAGCCCTCACCCTGGTATTGCTCGGCGCCTTCACCAAGTCCGCCCAGTTCCCGTTCCATTTCTGGCTACCCCACGCCATGCAGGCACCAACGCCTGTCTCGGCATACCTGCACTCGGCTACCATGGTCAAAGCCGGCATATTTCTCATGGCCCGGCTCTATCCGGCGCTGGCGGGAACGGAACAATGGTTCTATATGGTCAGCTTTACCGGCATGGCCACTCTGCTGATTGGCGCCTACGTCGCCATGTTCAAGCACGACTTGAAAGGCCTCCTGGCCCATTCAACAGTAAGCCATCTGGGCCTGATAACCCTGCTTTTCGGCATGGGTACCCAGCTTGCGGCCGTTGCGGCGGTCTTCCACGTGATTAACCATGCGATTTTCAAAGCCTCCCTGTTTATGGCCGCCGGTATCATCGACCACGAAACCGGCACCCGGGATATGCGTCGTATCAATGGCTTGTGGCGCTACATGCCTCACACCGCAACTCTGGCCATGGTGGCCGCCTCATCCATGGCCGGTATTCCTCTGCTGAACGGTTTCCTGAGCAAAGAAATGTTCTTCGCCGAGTCACTGGAGCTAAACCTCCCGGGACTTTGGGCGTGGCTGCCACCAATCGTCGCAACCCTCGCCGGTATATTTGCAGTGGCTTACTCGGCCCGATTTATTCACGATGTGTTCTTTAACGGTAAGCCGGTGGATCTTCCGATCTACCCGCCTCATGAGCCGCCGCGCTACATGAAGTTTCCAGTAGAAATCCTGGTGTTTGCCTGCATCATGGTAGGCCTGTTCCCCGCCATTTCTGTTGGGCCGCTACTCTTCATGGCAGCCTCAGCAACGCTTGGCGGTGATGTGCCGGAATACACCCTTGCGATTTATCATGGTTTCAACCTTCCACTGTTCATGAGCTTTTTGGCGTTTTTCGGTGGTTTGCTCATGTACAGCCAGCGTCAACGCTTTTTCGATTTCCACGCGCGGTTCAAGGAAGTTGATGAGAAAGCCGTATTCGAAGCGGTCGTGTTGCGACTGGTTAATCTGGCGAACAGGATTACTACGCTCATGGAGAATGGCTCACTCCAGCGATACGTCATGCTGCTTGTCGTTAGTGCCATTGCGGTGGCCGCCATGCCGCTTCTTGGTCTGGGGATCTTTGTTGGCGAAAACGGGCTCAGTCCGGTGGATATGCCAACCGCTATCGCCGCCGGTGTGCTGATCCTTTGCGCCTTGGCAACTGCGGCCCTGCACCGGCAGCGGTTCTACGCGCTGGTTCTGCTAAGCGTGGTGGGGCTGGTTGTGGCCCTGGCGTTCGCCCGTTTCTCGGCGCCGGACCTGGCGATGACCCAGCTTTCCGTCGAAGTTGTGACCATTGTTCTGCTCATGCTGGCAATCTTCTACATGCCTAGCTGGACGCCAATTGAAACACCTCTGGGTCGTCGGCTCCGGGATATTGCCATTGCTGCAGCCGCCGGCATTGGCATGACACTGGTCAGCCTGGCCATGCTGACCCAACCCTTCAGTTCAATTTCTGATTTCTTCCTGGAAAACAGCAAGTCCGGCGGTGGCGGCACTAATGTGGTCAACGTGATTCTGGTGGACTTCCGGGGCTTCGATACCTTGGGCGAGATCACCGTTCTCGCCATTGCAGCCCTGGGCATTTACGCCATGCTCAAGAACACAGCCCTGACACCGCCGCCAAGCGATGGCGAGGGCCATGCCTGGACACGGGATGCCCACCCGCTAATGCTGAGATTGATTGCCAGGCCTATGCTGCCGCTGGCACTGATGGTGTCCGCGTTCATTTTCCTCCGGGGCCACAATCTGCCTGGCGGTGGCTTCATCGCTGGCCTGGTCACCTCGGTTGCGCTGATCCTCCAGTACATTGCCGCCGGCATGAACTGGACCGAGGACAGAATTTCTTTCCGCTATCACAACGTAATCGGTCTGGGACTGCTGTTCGCGACCATTGCCGGCGCCGGGAGCTTCGCCTTCGGCTATCCGTTCCTGACATCCACGTTCGATTACATAACCTGGCCGTTGGTAGGCAAGTTCGAGGTTGCCTCTGCCCTGGTATTTGACCTTGGCGTCTATCTGACGGTTGTAGGAGCAACCTTGCTTGCACTGGTAAGTATCGGCCGACTGTCTCCCCACTCCGCCATCAAGAGTAAAAAGGAGGGTGCGTAATGGAGCTTGTTTTCGCACTGGTAATTGGCGCCCTGACGGCATCCGGCGTCTATCTTATTCTGCGGGCTCGCACCTTCCCAGTGGTGGTTGGCCTGACCCTGCTGTCTTACGGCGTGAACCTGTTTCTGTTCTCCAGCGGACGCCTGGCAACGGGCCAGCAGCCGGTCATCGGCACCGCAGCTAGCTATTCAGATCCGCTGCCACAAG
The DNA here is from genome assembly GCF_023657445.1 of Marinobacter sediminum. Classification (NCBI taxonomy): domain Bacteria; kingdom Pseudomonadati; phylum Pseudomonadota; class Gammaproteobacteria; order Pseudomonadales; family Marinobacteraceae; genus Marinobacter; species Marinobacter sediminum. The sequence goes on from NZ_JAGTWY010000001.1 coordinate 2,131,098, forward strand.
CGCTGGTACTGACCGCTATCGTGATTGGCTTTGCAATGACTGCGTTCGTTGTCGTGCTGTCTCTGCGTAACCTGGCAGACAACGAGGACGACCACGTGGATGGAGAACAACCCTACAAATCGCCCGCTCCGGAAGAAGGGGAGGTAACCGGTAAATGAACCACTGGCTTACCGCTCCTATTCTGATTCCCCTGTTAGGCGGCATTCTTCAGGCCCTCATGGGCTATGCCCCCATCAGTCTGCGCCGGACACTGGCACTGGCTACGACAGTCCTTATGCTGGTTTCTGCCATAGTGCTTCTGGTACTGGCGGACGACGGCAGCTACCGGATCTATGCGTTTGGCAACTGGCAGCCGCCGTTCGGGATTGTCCTTGTGCTGGACCGCCTTGCCGCCCTGATGCTGATCGTGACAGCCGTTCTGGCCCTGTTCTGTCACATCTATTCTATCGGCGGTGCCGACGAGGGCAATCGCCAGTTCCACGCGCTGTTTCTGTTCCAGCTAATGGGCCTGAACATTGCATTCCTTACCGGTGACCTGTTCAACCTGTTTGTTGCTTTCGAGGTGCTCCTTATTGCCTCGTATGGTTTGTTGATGCATGGCGGCGGCACGGTAAGAACCGTTCCTGGCCTGCACTACGTTGTACTGAACCTGGTTGGCTCTGCGGTGTTCCTGATCAGTGTCGGCATGATCTACAGCGTCACCGGGACCCTGAACATGGCAGATCTGGCGGTCAAGATACCCCAGGTTTCCGGCGAAGGCCTGAACATCGTCAAGGCCGGTGGCATGATGTTGCTGGTGGTATTCGGTCTGAAGGCCGCTATCCTGCCCCTCTGCTTCTGGCTTCCCCGGGCCTATTCAAAAGCCACCGCACCGGTCGCTGCCCTGTTCGCAGTGATGACCAAGGTTGGCATTTACGCCATTTTGCGGGTGTATCTGCTGATTTTCGGCGACGATGCCGGCGAGCTCGCCAATCTCGGCATGGACTGGCTCTTCCCTATTGCCCTGGCTACCCTTGCCATGGGTGTTATCGGCGCGCTGGGATCCGGCAGTCTGAAAACACTGGTCGCCTGGCAGGTCATCATTTCTGTAGGCACATTGCTGGCTCCGATTGCACTTGGCTCCGAAGCCGGCCTGTCCGCTGCTCTTTTCTACCTGCTTAGCACCACCTGGACGGTTGGTGGCCTGTTCCTTGTTTCGGAGCTGGTAGCTAACCAGCGCGGCTCGGCCCAGGACCGTATTGTTACCGCGCCAAAAATGCAGAACCGCACCTTCCTCAGTGTCCTGTTCCTGGTTGGGGCCGTTGCTGCAGCGGGCCTGCCACCCCTGAGTGGCTTCTTCGGCAAGGTACTGATCCTACAATCCGTTGAGCCGGGAACCGAGATGGCCTGGCTCTGGTCAGTACTTCTGATCGGCAGCTTCCTGACCGTTATCGCCTATAGTCGCGCTGGCAGCATTGTTTTTTGGCGCACGGTCGATGGCCATCTGGAAACACCGGACCCGCTCAACGGCCGGATTTCTGTTGCAGCCGGCGCACTTACCGCACTGGCGGTGGTGATGGTTGTGCTCGCCGGACCTATTACACGTTACACCGATGCAACGGCGGCGCAGCTGCACAATAACGATGCCTATATCGAAATTTTGCAAACGCCCATGGTCAGGGAGGATAGCTAATGCTTGATCGCCTCAGTTTTCCCCAGCCCTGGCTGAGCCTGATCCTTTTTGTCACCTGGCAGTTTCTGAGTGATGGTATCAGCGGCGGCAGTGTCGTACTGGGCATAATCCTGGCGTGGGGTATACCGCAGATGACCCAGGGTTTTTGGCCTGATCCGCCAGCATTCATCAAGGCCTGGCGAATGCCCGCGTACCTGTTGCGAGTAGTCTGGGATATTGTCGTGGCCAGCGTCGAAGTGGCAAAACTCATACTCGGCCCGCGCCAGGCGCGCCCTGCGTTCATCTGTTATCCCCTGGAGCTGGAGCACCCCCTTGCCATCACCATTTTGGCCAGCACCATTTCCCTGACGCCCGGCACCGTGAGCGCTGATGTCAGCGATGACAACAAGCTGCTGCTGATTCATGCGCTTGACGCGGAAGATGATCAGGAAGTCGTCGACACGATTCGACACCGTTACGAGAAGCCTCTGCTGGAGATGTTCCAATGATGGTTACCGCTCTCTACATCACCATTGCCATGGTCACATTGGCTGCGCTTTTGAACGTGTACCGACTGATCAAAGGCCCGGACGCACCGGATAGAGTTTTGGCCCTCGACACACTCTACATCAACGCCATCGCGCTGATTATTCTACTCGGCATAACGCTAGGAACGCGGATGTACCTTGAAGCTGCCCTGCTTATTGCCGTTATGGGGTTTGTCGGGACCGTCGCCATGGCAAAATACCTGAAACGGGGCAGTGTCATTGAGTAAGCCCATGCCAAGCACAACCCCCGCTCCTGGAGGAAACATTGAATGAACCCGTTCGCTGAATACGCTATTTGCCTGCTGCTGCTAATCGGCGGTGCGTTTACCCTGATTGGCGCCATTGGCCTCGCCCGCCTCCCGGACTTTTTTACACGCCTGCATGGACCAACCAAGGCCACCACGGTTGGAGTAGGCGCCATCGTGATCAGCTCAGTGATCTACTTCAGCACGCTTGGACAAGGCATTGGTATTGAAGAAATCCTGATCACGGCCTTTCTGTTCATGACCGCGCCCATAAGTGCCAACTTCCTGGCGAAAGCCGCCATGCATTTGAAGGTCAAAACCACAGAAAATACTCGGGGCTACCCCTGGGATCAATGAGTCATCCGAGAATTTTTAGAACTTTTTGTGCCATGGAATCGTATACAAGACTTCTGATTTAAACCGCCGTTAACTGCAGAACGTTTTAGCTTGGGTCTTAAAGGAGCACCCTCGAATGATGTTACTGGCTGTGCTATCCGGTTTTCTGCTGGCGGTCGCTGTACCAGCGCTTCATCGTGTGACAGGCCACTACATCGGCTGGGTGTTGGCACTGCTGCCGGCTTTGCTTACCGCGTATTTTGCCAGTCTGATCCCCGCAATCAGCGATGGTGAAATCCTTCTGATTGAAAACCAGTGGATGCCCGGCCTCGGGGTATCCCTCGATTTCATGGTTGATGGTCTGTCTCTGGTTTTTGCTCTGCTGATCAGTGGTATCGGCACGTTCATCCTTATCTATGCCGGTTCTTACCTCAAAGGTCATAAGGATCTCGCCAGGTTCTACGTCACCATGTTGTCGTTCATGGCCTCGATGCTCGGGTTGGTGTTGTCCGATAATCTCATAACTTTTTTCGTATTCTGGGAACTAACCAGCATCACCTCCTACATCTTGATCGGCTTCAACCATGAAGATGCCGAGGCGAGAAAGTGTGCCCTCCAGGGCCTGTTTGTCACAGCGGGCGGCGGCTTGGTTTTAATGGCTGGTTTGATCCTGCTGATCTTTATCACCGGCAGTTATTCGTTTTCTGAAATTCTTGCTTCAGATTTACCGATTCAAGAACACAGCTTCTACCTCGCTGCCGTCGTCTGCATACTGATAGGTGCGTTTACCAAGTCAGCCCAAGTGCCTTTCCATTTCTGGCTTCCGAACGCCATGGCCGCGCCGACTCCGGTTTCGGCCTATTTGCACTCTGCAACCATGGTCAAGGCCGGTATCTATTTGCTGGCACGCCTGAATCCTTCCATGGGTGAGGGGGTGCCATGGAGCTATGCGCTGGTGATTTTTGGTGCGGCAACCATGCTCACTGGCGCATACCTGGCATTCAGCAGCACCGGCATCAAAAAGGTTCTGGCCTACTCCACGGTGATGGCTCTGGGCACCCTCACCATGTTGATAGGGGTTGGAACGGAACTGGCAATCACGGCTTTTATCTGTGTCCTGGTCGCTCACTCTCTGTACAAGGGTGCGCTGTTCATGCTCGCAGGTGCACTGGACCATGAAACCGGCACCAAAGACATCACGAAAATGGGTGGCCTTTGGCGCAGCATGCCCAAGACCGCAATGATTACCTGTCTGGCTGCATTGTCTTTGGCAGGTCTCCCGCCACTTTTTGGATTCGTGGCCAAGGAATTAATGTTTGAGTCGCTGATCAATTCGCCCTTGTGGTCCTGGGGACTACTGGCGGCTGCTGTCGCCTCGTCAATTCTGGTCGTTACCGTGGCTGGCCTGGTGTTTATAAAGCCCTTTTTCGGGCCAACCCGAACCACCCCGAAACAACCCCATGATGCTCCCTTCGCCATGCTGGTTGGCCCGGCTGTCTTGTCCCTGATTGCCCTGATCTTCGGCATAGCGCCGTTTCTGCCCGCAACTTCCGTGCTGGATGCGGCGATTTCCTCAGTTTATGGCAGCACAGTGCAGAGCTCCCTCGCTCTGTGGCATGGAGTTAATGTCCCGTTGATGCTTTCTGCCGCCAGCCTGCTGGGAGGATCATTACTTCTTTATGCCTGGCAGCGGCTCCAACCGACGCTCTATGCCATTAACACCGCTGGCAGCCGCGTTGGCCCGGAGGCAGGATATTTCCGTTTCATGCTCGGTATTACCCAGGTAGCAAACTGGCAGACACGGCTGCTGCAAAATGGTGTTCTCGGGATCTATTTGCTGATCACCGTCCTTGTGACCTTCGGCGCGACCGGCTACACGCTGCTTACCCGGCACGGCTTCCATCTGGATTTTGATTTCAGCGACGGCTATTTTTACGAATTTGGAATCGCACTTCTAATCGTGGCCGCGACCGTATTTGCCAGTGTCACCAGGTCCCGGCTCGGATCGGTTGCTTCCGTCGGTGTACTCGGTTTCGGGGTAGCGTTGATCTTCATCCACTTCAGTGCCCCGGATCTGGGAATTACCCAACTCCTCGTTGAGACTCTCACCGTCATCCTACTGGTACTGGTGCTCTTCAAACTTCCACCGTTCGTCAATCTTTCATCCCCGTGGGAACGTTACCGTGACCTGGCGGTCGCAGTGTTTGCAGGCGTGATCATGACCCTGCTCATGCTAGCCGTGCTGGATATCCAGTACTTTGACAGCATTTCAAGTTACTACATTGAGAACAGTTATGGCCTGGCCTTCGGAAAGAACATAGTCAATGTGATTCTGGTGGACTTCCGGCAACTGGACACATTGGGGGAGATCTTTGTTCTGGCCCTTGCCGCCATGGGGGTTTACTCCATGATCAAGCTCAGGGCGGAGGATCAGCACAAGCCATGAAATCCAACACCCTCATTCTTCACACCGCAGCATTGGCCATCATGCCGCTGCAACTGATGTTTTCAGTGTTCCTGCTCCTGCGCGGACACGACGAACCCGGCGGTGGGTTCATCGGCGGGCTGGTTGCCGCAAGCGCTTTCGTGCTTTATGCCTTCGCCTTCGGGGCTGAATCAACTCGCAAGATACTGCGCGTCAGTCCACGAGATCTTCTGGCGGCTGGATTACTGTTTGGCCTGGCCTCGACCATCCCCGCGTTATGGTCTGGCCAGACCATGCTCACCGCTCACTGGTGGGAAGTTCCGCTACCCGGTGAAGGCTATCTGAAGTTATCAACCGTGCTGGTTTTCGACATTGGCGTCTACCTGGCCGTCCTGGGCACGCTAATGACCTTTGTGATCGGTCTGATGGAGTCTGAAGAATGACGCGAATACCATTTTGCAAGGAGGGAGAGCCTCGATGGAAACCATGATGGCCTACGTCGTTGGTGTCCTTTTTGCTGCCGGCATTTATATGATGCTGAGGCGCTCCATCGTAAAACTTGTCATCGGTCTGATCATTCTGAGCAATGCAGCGAATCTGCTGATTTTCGTAGTCTCAGGTTTGACACGAGGCGCACCGCCACTCATTCCTGACGGCGCAAACGAAGTCGTCGGGGCAGTGGCTGACCCTCTACCCCAGGCGCTCATCCTCACGGCGATCGTGATTGCATTCAGCGTACTGGCCTTCGCAGTGGTTCTGATCCGGCGTGCATACGAAGTGGTTGGAACCGATGATCTTGACAAGATGAAGGATACGGATACTTGAACCCGGAACTCGTTCTCCCGATCCTGATACCACTGACCGCCGGTGCCCTGTCCCTGGCGTTTTGGCGCTCCGTCCGCTTACAGCGCATGCTTGCAGTCATTGCCACTGGGCTTTTGCTCGGATCCGGAGTGTGGCTGATGCGCTCGACCATCGAGCAAGGTTTTCTTGTGGCGGAAATGGGCAGCTGGCCTGCTCCATTCAGCATCGTACTTGTATCCGACATGCTTGGCGCCATCATGATCGTGCTCACCGGCATTATCGGCCTCGCCATCGCCATCTATTCACTCGCCTCAACGCCGAGAGGCCACGAAAAATTCGGCTATTACCCACTGATGCACCTGTTACTTGCCGGGGTAGCCGGAGCCTTCCTTACCGGTGATATATTCAACCTGTTCGTCTGGTTTGAGGTGATGCTGCTCGCTTCGTTTGCATTGCTAACCCTCGGCGGGGAGCGCGCTCAGATGGAGGGTGCCATCAAGTATGTGACCCTGAACCTGTTTTCATCTGCCATTTTCCTGTCTGCCGTGGGTTTGCTCTATGGCATGGTCGGTACCCTGAACATGGCGGATATCGCCCAAAAATTAAACAGCGTTGAAGATCCCGGGATGGTTACGGTGGTTTCCCTGATGTTTATGATGTCGTTCGGCATCAAGGCGGCGGCGTTCCCTCTGTTTTTCTGGCTCCCTGCTTCTTACCACACCCCTCAGGTCGCGGTTTCGGCGCTGTTTGCGGGCTTGCTTACAAAGGTCGGGGTGTACGCGCTTTATCGGGTATTCACGTTAATTTTCACACAGGATGTCGCGTACACCCACACCATACTGCTTTGGGCCGCCGCCCTCACGATGCTGACGGGCGTGCTCGGGGCCGCGGCACAGTTTGAGTTCCGCCGGATTCTGTCTTTCCATATCGTCAGTCAGATTGGCTACATGCTTCTGGGCCTTGCCCTTTTCACGCCACTGGCTCTGATTGGTGGGGTGTTTTACATCATGCACCACATCATCGTGAAGACGAACCTGTTCCTGGTGAGCGGCATCACCTATCGCCTGCTGGGCAGCTATGAACTGAAAGATCTGGGTGGTGTTTACCGTCAGCGTCCTTACCTGGCCCTGTTGTTTTTGATTCCGGCGTTGTCGCTCGCCGGTATTCCGCCTTTGTCCGGCTTTTTCGCCAAGTTCATTGTTGTGCGTGCAAGCCTTGAAGCCAGCGAATATGTCATCACAGCTATCGCCTTGCTGGTGGGGTTGCTGACACTGTATTCGATGATCAAGATCTGGGCAGAAGTGTTCTGGAAAAAGGTCCCGGAACATGTGGCGGATGTGAGCAGGCTCAATGGCGACGTCAAAGACAAACACAACTGGGCCTATTATGTGCCTGTCGTGGGTCTCGCCATGTGTACACTGATCATTGGTCTTTATGGTCAGCCTGTTTACGTGCTCGCCGAAACGGCCGCCAACCAGTTGATGAACCCGCAACTGTATATTGAAGCAGTTCTTGGAGGGCAGTCGAAGTGATCGGTCTCTTCTGGAATTTGCTGCTGGCTTTGGCCTGGGTGACTCTCAGTGGCAGCGTCACTGCCATGAATCTGCTGGCAGGTTTTTGCTTTGGCTACATCGCACTCATGGTACTGCAGAAGCAGGTACCCGCGTTAAATGGATACTCCCGCAGGATTCCGCGGGTTTTGGCTTTTTTGTTCTTTTTTCTGAAAGAGCTGGTGAAATCAAACGTACGGGTTGCTTACGATGTCGCAACACCGGTTTGGCATATGAAGCCCGGTGTGATCGCGTTTCCTCTCAATGCAAAGACCGACATGGAGATTATGTTTGTCAGCAGTGTTATCTCCCTGACTCCGGGTACGCTAAGCCTGGATGTTTCCGATGATCGGCAGGTGCTGTTCATCCACGCCATGTTTCTTCAGGACGAGGAGCAACTCAGAAATGACCTGAGGGAACTGGAACACCGAATCCTGAAGGTAATGCGATAGGGGCCGCCATGCTTGACGTTGCAATCAATGTTGTCTATTTCATGCTGTCTCTGGCGCTGCTTTTTGCGTTCATCCGGCTGACCCGCGGCCCTTCCCTGGCTGACCGGGTCGTCGCGCTGGAGCTGATTGCATCCGTTGTGGTTGGCTACGTCGGAGTACACGCCATTGATACCGGGGTCTCCAGTTTTCTTGATGTCGCAATCGTCATCGCCCTGACAGCCTTTCTTGCGGCGATTGGGTTCGCCAGATTCCTGGAACGGGGAGGTCTCAAGAATGAGTGAAATCTTCGTCTCTATTCTGCTGCTGGCAGGGGCTTCTTTCATGGTTCTTGCGGCCATCGGAATTGTTCGATTGCCTGACCTGCCTACCCGCATGCATGCCTCCACCAAAGCAGGCGCTTTGGGTGCCATGCTCACCATGGCCGGTGTTGCGCTTCACTTTGCAGACAGCGCTGTCGTCGCAAGGGCGGTCGCTTTTATCGTATTTATTCTTTTGACTGCACCGATTGCAGCTCATGTCATAGGCAGGGCAGGTTATTTCACTGGCATAGAGCTATGGGGGGGGACAACCAAAGACGAGCTGCGTGAGCGCTATGATCCCGACAGCCACAAGCTTTATAGCGGACTAGAAGAAAGAACGGCGAGGTCTACCGCTCCTCGGGCACAGGACGGCTCTGACCAATGAATTGTCATTGGAAGTGTATAAAATTGCCGTATAGTAGGCTCCCAAACTCTTCTGAGGAGCCCAGCGTATGCTGCAAGTAAATGAATATTTCGACGGCCAGGCCAAGTCCATTTCCTTTCAGACCTCGACCCTGCCAGCCACCGTTGGCGTGATTAGCCCGGGCGAGTACGAGTTCGGCACCAGCAAAAAAGAAACCATGACGGTGATCAGCGGCGCCCTGACGGTGCTTTTGCCGGGCGTTGAAGAATGGATGACCTATGGCGCAGGCGAAAGTTTCGACGTCGCAGGTCAATCCAGCTTCAAGGCAAAAACAGATATTGATACAGCCTACCTTTGCACCTACGAATAACATAAGCGTTCGCAGAGCGTACCCGGCGTTTCATTTAAATGCCGGGTAATTCTGGTTTTTTTCACAACCCAAGGTTCACGTTTCAATCAATCTGTGTCAGATTTACTTCTGTTTCTCGCGATAACATCAACAACTGAGAAAGAGGAAGCAAGTGATGGCACAGACCCGAATTCTCCCGCCGGCGGATAATGCCTATCAGTATCCGCTGCTGATCAAGCAACTTCTGCTATCCGGTCCGCGCTACTCGCCAGATCAGGAAATCGTGTATGCCAATCGCAGCAAGTACACCTACACCGACCTGGTAGAACGCATTCATCGCCTGGCCAACGCCCTGACCGATGCGGGCGTAAAAGCAGGCGACACCGTGGCTGTGATGGACTGGGATACCCCCCGCTATCTGGAGTGTTTTTTTGCAGTCCCAATGATTGGCGCGATTCTGCACACGATTAATATACGCCTTTCACCGGATCAGATCGTTTACACCATGAACCACGCCGAAGACGATGTGGTCCTGGTACACGATGATTTCCTGCCGATTCTTGACTCAGTCAAAGACGAAATCAAAACAGTCAAAACCTATATTCAGCTCACCGATGAGGCATCCGCCAAGTCCACGAAGCTGGAGACTGCCGGCGAATACGAAGCCATGCTCTCCAGCGCCAGCACAGAGTTCGACTTTCCGGACTTTGACGAGAACAGTGTCGCAACCACCTTTTACACCACCGGCACCACTGGCAACCCGAAAGGCGTTTACTTCAGCCATCGGCAGCTGGTTCTCCACACACTGGCGATGACCGGTTCACTCTCTGCGCACGATGAAATGCCGCTTCTTCGCTCCAGTTCGGTATATATGCCGGTTACTCCCATGTTCCACGTTCATGCCTGGGGCGTTCCCTACGCCGCCACCATGATGGGCATCAAACAGGTGTATCCAGGCCGGTATGAACCGGAACTGCTGGTCGACCTGCTTAAGGAGCACAAGGTCACCTTCTCTCACTGCGTACCGACCATCATGCAGATGATGATGGCGACCGAATCCATTAAAACCGCAGACCTGAGCAACTGGCATGTATTGATCGGCGGCAGTGCCCTGACCAAGGGACTGTGCGACGCCGGTGCCAAGCTCGGCATTCACATGTACACCGCGTACGGCATGTCCGAGACCTGCCCACTGCTGAGCGCTACCCATCTGACCCCGGAAGACATGGAACTGCCACTGGAGCAGCAGACTGCCACACGGGTCAAGACCGGCATTGCAGCGCCCATGGTGGAGCTTGATATCTTCGACCCGGACGGCAAGCCAGTTGCCCACGACGGTGAGGCCAAAGGCGAGGTGGTGGCACGAGCGCCCTGGCTGACCCAGAGCTACTTCAAGGAAAAAGAGAAGGGTGAGGAATTGTGGCAAGGTGGCTGGCTACACACCGGTGATGTCGCATCCATGGAGCCTGACCACACACTGGTCATCAAGGACCGCATCAAGGACGTGATCAAGACCGGCGGTGAATGGCTGTCCTCACTGGACCTCGAAAACCTGATCAGTCAGCATCCGGCCGTCGCCGGCGCAGCCGTAGTCGGTGTACCCGACGAGAAGTGGGGAGAACGTCCGCACGCACTTGTGATGCTTAAGCCAGGAGAGCAGGCAAGTCTGGAAGATATCCAGAATCACCTGAAAAAGTTTGTTGAAGCTGGTGAAATCAACAAGTGGGCCATCCCTGAGCAGATGGATTTCGTTGAGGATATTCCCAAGACCAGTGTTGGCAAGATCAACAAGAAGCTGATCCGGGACCAGCTAAAGTAACCTTTGCCTGAATTCATTCAGTCCAAAAAGGCCAGCTCATGTAGCTGGCCTTTTTGGTTTCAGTGGGAACATCACACACCGGAGAACGTAAAATCCACCTCCGGCTTGCGGCCATCGACGATATCCGCCAGTGCTGCAGCAGAACCACAGGAGTGAGTCCAGCCCAGAGTGCCGTGGCCGGTATTCAGGTAGAGGTTGGCGAAGTGGCTCTTGCCAACGTATGGCACATTGGAGGGAGTAGCCGGGCGCAGTCCGGTCCAGAATTCTGCCTGATCCCAGAGTCCCGCCTCCGGCATGATTTCAGCCGTACGGCGTACAATAGCGCGGCAACGGCTAAGGTTGAGGTCTCGGCTATACCCATTCAATTCCGCCGTGCCAGCCACACGCAGACTGTCACCAAGTCGAGAGAACACCAGCTTGTATTCGTCGTCAGTGAGACTGACGTTATAAGCCGCCTCTTCATTGTTGACTGGAACCGTAATCGAGTAGCCCTTGGCCGGATAAATATTCAGGAACAGCCCGATCTTCCTGGCGAGTATTGCGCTATAGCTGCCAAGACTTAGAACATAGGAGTCACCACGCAACGTTTCGTGGCGGCCTTCCCTGATGGTCTGGACGCCCAGAATGCGATCTCCGGCATGCTCGAAGCCAAGGATTTCGGTGCCGAACCGGAACTCCACACCTGCCTCGACACAGCGCTTCGCGAGGTTCTGAGTGAACATCAGGGCATCACCGGACTCATCTTCCGAGGTATAGGTGGCACCGGCAATCCTGTTCTTGATCGGCTTCAGCGCCGGCTCCAGCTCAATGGCTCGATCAGCATCAATAATCTGCCGGTCGCAGCCCAGTTCCTGCATGATCCGGGTCGGTTCTATCGCGCCGTCAAACTCAGCGGGATTGGTGTAGAAATGAATGATGCCTTTCTCCAGATGGTCGTATTCGACATCCGCATCTTTACGCAGAGCCTGAAGCTGGCTTCGGCTGTAGCTGCCAAGATTAACCATCTGGCGGATATTGTGTGCTGCCTTTGCAGACGTGCACTCGGTCAGAAAGGCGATGGCCCAACGCCACTGGGCCGGGTCAAAACGGGGGCGGAAAAGCAGCGGTGCATCAGGCCGGGTCAGCCACTTGAGAACTTTCAGGGGGGCGGATGGGTTGGCCCAGGGCTCCGCGTGAGAAACCGAGACCTGCCCCCCATTGGCGTAACTGGTTTCCAATCCGGCTTGATTCTGTCGGTCGATCACCGTTACCTGGTGGCCCTGCTTCTGCAGAAACCAGGCGGTGGTCGTGCCAACCACACCCGCACCTAAAACCAGTATATGCATGCTTGCCTCCGGTCAAAGCGAGCCCAAGGCCCGGAAAAGAATCCAGCCTTCTTCAATCAGGCTCCAGTCGTTTTGTAAACAGAATATATGCTCAGCAGGCTATTGTAGCGTGAGCAGCAAGCGATTGCGTGCCTTACCCCTCAGCCACCGGACCGCTTGACCGTCCAGCCTTTCGCTTGCAGAAGCGGAACCAGGATATCGCGCTGATCGCCCTGAATCTCCACAACCCCGTCCTTCACCGTGCCACCAGTACCGCATTTTGCTTTCAATACCTTGGCTAACGACTTGAGTTCTTTGTCATCCAGAGGAATACCTGTCACCAGGGTCACGCCCTTACCTTTGCGCCCCTTGGTTTCCCGGCTAACCCGCACAACACCGTCACCGGCTGGGCGAGAGGGATGTCCACAGGTACATTCGGATACCGGGTTACGACAGTCCGGGCACATCCGCCCTTGCTCGGTGGAAAAAACCAGGCCGCCTTCAGATCGTTTTTTCATCTCCTCTCCGTGCTCTCTGCTCTTAACCTTGTCATGATTAATCAAGGCCCGGAGGGTACTTGGAAAACATTTCCGCGACCACCTCATCAATCAGCTCACGGCGAGTCTCGGGGGACTGGCTTTCATTGAGGTAGCGACGACTGGCAGCGCGCCAGACGATCTGGTCGGTCTTGGTATCCACGAGTTCCACCACAAGTTTACCTTCCTGAATCTGACGAATAGGAGGAGGCGCTGAGAGTCCCCATCCGAAATTGCCAGTGCCGAAACCGAACCCGAGACCCAGTCCGGACTGCTCCAGCCGTTCCTGTTCCACGATCTGCCAGTTCACCAGCAGATCAGCCTCGCCTTCGGGCACCTTGCGCAATGCCTTGCGATTCAGTTCCCGCTCGACGGCACCCTGCACCCGGTTGCCATCCAGTGAAACGAATGAGGAGTTGCCCGCATTCGGAGCAAAAGCCCAGGATGAGTAAGTACCGAACACCACGGAGGAGTTGTAATCCGTGACCACATTGCTGGCACAACCCGATAGCACCAGAGCAATCACGGACATCATCAGAAAACGCATCATGAGTTCTTCCTGTTATCGAGTTCCTATACGCTCAGTATACGCACACGACACGCGCGGCGATGCCCTTTCGATCCCTCATCTTTCAAAACTGTAATCCAGTTTTTGGGCCTCACAGAACGCACCAAAATCATCAGACTGATCCTCAGGCACAGAGATTGTCGCAGTCACTACGGCGCCATAATCAACCAGCTCGACAACGCCACCGTGTACCTCGCACCAGTGCCGCAAGGGCTGCTCATCGGCGAACGACATGGTTACCGTGGCGGTGATCACGGGCTTCTGGACCACTCGCTCAACCGCAGAGAGAACACTTTCAGCGGCACCAGCATAAGCCCTGACCAGGCCGCCTGCACCGAGCTTGATGCCCCCAAAGTATCGGATGACCATGACCAGAACATCACCCATGTCCTTGTGCTGGATCACACTCAGGATCGGCTTTCCGGCCGTACCGGAAGGCTCACCATCATCATTCATGGCCGCCTCTGCCGCAGAACCCGGTCGACCAATCTGATAGGCCCAGCAGACGTGGCGGGCATCGGGGTGGTCACGGTGAGCCTGATCCAACCAGGCTTTTACCTCTTCCCTCGAGCTGACCGGTGCAACACGAGCAATAAAACGGCTTTTCTTCACTTCCGTCTCCCGCTCAAGGTATCCTGCCGGGACGGGGTAATCTTTACTCATGGGTCGGGGCACCTTATGTCAGCTGACGGTGAAAACGGCAGTCCTGGAACTGCCAAACCAGCAAAAATCAGAAAAGCGGCCTGCGGAATCCGCTTCGATGAGGATGAACTGCAGGAGGGCATCGACTTCTCCGGCGCTGTCGAGCTCAAACCGGGTGATGACGATCTGCAGGAAGAAGCGAAATCAGGCGATCGTAAACACCGGCAACCGAACCGTAACCCTTAGCCCGCCAGATTGGCCATTGACCGCCCGAATCTCGCCATCGTGAGCGCTGATGATATCCCGGGCAATTGCAAGACCCAAGCCCCAGCCCTTTCCACCCCGTGACTTGTCAGCCCGGAAGAACGGCTCGAACAGGTGCTGCACAAGTTCATCATCAACCCCCGGCCCTTCGTCCACGATATCAATGCTCACCCAGCCATCAGACACGGATGCCCTGATCCGGACCTGTTTACCGGGCGGGGTATGGTCCAGCGCGTTCTGCAGAATATTGTCGAACGCCCGCTGCAGCAGACCGGCATCCCCCAGCACCGAAACATTCGCCATATCCGACTCAGCCACAAGCTTGCAGTCCACACCCTGGTGTTCTGCGTAATCAGCCGCATCCCGTAAGACGTGATTGACCAGGCTTACCGGTTTCACCGCCTCGCGCTCGAAATCCCCGCCCTGATCAGCAACCCGGTACAGAGTCAGGATCTGAGAGGTCATGGCTTCCAGACGTTCGTTCTGGCGCAGGATGCTCGCGATTAGCTGTTCGTCGGCGCCACTGTCGCTCGCAAGTTCGATCGCAATACGCTGTCGCGTGAGCGGCGTTCTCAGGTCATGGGAGATATCCCGCAGAAGATGTTTTTGTCGTTCCAGCAGACTGCAAAGCTGCTCGGTCATAGCGTTGAAAGCCGCGGCCAACTGACCGACTTCATCACGGCGACTGGCGATTTTGTCACTGACCCGCAGCGACGTCTTGCCACCCGCGATCCTTTGCGCGGTGCTTTCCATGTGTTTCAGTGGCTGCGAAACCATGCGGGCAATCCACCAACATGCCAGGGTAATGAGCACGAATGCCAGGCCCAATTCAATGAAACGGAAAAACTTCGGATCCAGCCAACCCTCCCCGTTTACACGTGGCCAGGCAACCAAACTATAGTTATCCGTTACGTCAATCACGGCGGGTTTCTGGGGGTACCAGCCAGATTTCATACGGTCGCGAATGAATGAAGGCAAACGCCCATCATGCCTATCCCGCTCAATCAGAATAAGACGAAGTTCGAGGCGTTCACCCTGGGTTCTCAGAAACCGCCAGGCGTCGCCCCGACCTTCAGTTTCCCGAACCCGAATGGCTTCCAGAGCCAGCTCCCGCAAGCCAACCTGGCGCTCAATGGCCTGCCGCTCCCGGTCCAGCAAGGTTCTGGTGGCCAGATTGCTGACGACGACCGTAATCGCCATCGCCAGCCAGATCGACAGAAAAATCCGCCAGAACAGCGGGAACATCATCCGTTTTTTCACACCGGCACCCGATAGCTGTAACCCAACCCCCTGACGGTTTCAATTCGGGGCGGGTCTTCATTGCCCAGTTTTTTCCGCAGGTTGCTGATGTGCATATCCAATGTTCGATCATAGGCTTCCAGCCGTCTTCCCAGAGCCCATTGCATCAGATCGGTTTTGCGAACCACGCTGCCGGCGTGAGCCAGTAATACCTGCAGGACTTCGTACTCGGTGGCGGTCAATTCAAGTGGGCAGTCGTTATGCAGAATACGGCGGTGACCAGGTTCCACTTTCAGGTCCCCGTACACGCGGGCAGCGTTCACTTCGGTTTTCTGGTCCCAGGCAATACGTCGCAGGAGCGCCTGCAGGCGGGCAACCAGCTCTCTGGGATTGCAGGGCTTTGGAATGTAATCGTCGGCTCCAACCTCAAATCCCACAATACGGTCTGTTTCATCGCCCCGGGCGGTGAGCAGCACAACCGGCAAGTGGGTTTCCGCGCGCAGCTCGCGTAGCACTTCCAGGCCACTGATATCAGGGAGCATGATATCCAGAACCACAATATCGCAGCCCTGTCCCAGCGCCAGTGCCAGACCATCCCGGCCGTTGGCCGCTTCACGCACGGTAAATCCCTGATTTGTCAGGTAACGGGCCAACAATTCCCGCAATTCGTCATCATCTTCTACGAGCAGTACCCGATTCTGCATAGCCAGCCTCCGTATTCACTGCGTGCAGTCTAACACGCCTCCCGCAAGCTGCTGATTCAGGGAAATTTCCTTTGCAGAACCTTTACACGGGGCTGACGCTCGTTGACGGACTCCGTCGCTATTATGGCTGCGAATGATCCAGCGCCGCAGATGCGGCCGTCAAAACGAGGAAACACCATGAACAAACGCAAGCATTCAATCATAGCCGCCGGCATCCTGGCCTCTGCACTGATTACTGCCACTCCGTTCGCCCTGGCCAACCATCATGGCGGCGAATACAGCGGTAAGGAGCACCGTAGTAATCATCACGGCAAACACGATATGGAACAAATGTGCGAAGACTTCCGAGAGGGCAAAGGTCGTTTTGACCAGGAAGAACGCCGCGCCAAAATGGAAGCACGACGGACTGAAATGGCTGACCGACTGAAACTGAACGATGAACAGCGTGAGATCTGGAATCAGATCCATGAAGAGCGACGCGAGAAGAACCAGAGCCGCATGGAAAAGTGGCAAGAGAAACTCGAAAAGCGCTGCGAGAACATGAAGCAGTGATCAAAAACCGGATTCTGGCGTATGGTATCGGGAGTGTCCCAAGGAGTCGCCCGAACCATGCCCGAACCCGGATTGCAGTCCCTGACCATTGAAACCTGCCAGTCCATTGGCGATATTCCCCAGGCTGACTGGGAGAAACTGGCAGGCAGGGATAATCCTTTTCTCCGCTATGAATTCTTTCAGGCTCTGGAGCAGTCTGGCTGCACCAGAGCTGAAACCGGTTGGCAACCCTGCCACCTGATCTTCCGGACTGGAGGTGAACTGGCCGGCTTCGCGCCCGCCTACCTGAAATCCCACTCCATGGGAGAGTATGTGTTTGACTGGGCCTGGGCCGATGCCTATCAACGCTATGGCCTGGATTATTACCCAAAGCTCCTGATTGCTGTTCCGTTTACCCCATCCCAGGGCCCGCGTTTACTCCTGAATGACACACTCCGCGAACAACTTCGCGCCCAGCGGCTTCACGACCTGCTGGACACATTGATTTCGCACCTGGGTGCTCACTCGTGGCACCTCCTGTTCCCGGACAGCGCAGACCAGGCACTCTTACAGCACGATGATCAGCTGCACCGGATTGGCTGTCAGTTTCACTGGCACAACCGTCGTTACAAGAGCTTCGAGGACTTCCTTGCGGAACTGACCTCCCGTAAGCGCAAATCCATCCGCAAGGAACGCAGACAAGTAGCAGAACAGGGCATCACCTTTGCCCGCTTTCAAGGCCAGGATATTCCAGATCATGTGCTCGCCGCTTTTTACGTGTTTTACCAGGCAACCTACCTGAAACGGGGACAGCGCCCTTACCTCAACAAACGCTTCTTCGAGTTGGTGCGCGAGACCCTGCCAGAGCACCTGCACCTGACCATGGCCATCCGTGACGGCGAGATGATTGCCGGCGCCCTTTTCCTGGCCGGAGGAGAAACGCTCTATGGTCGTTACTGGGGCTGTATTGACGAGTACAACCACCTGCATTTCGAAACCTGTTACTACCAGGGCATAGAGCTTGCCATCGAGCTTGGCCTCCAACATTTCGACGCGGGCGCCCAGGGCGAGCACAAGCTCGTACGCGGTTTCGAGCCGGTCATCACACACTCATGGCACGGCATTGCCCACCCTGGTTTCCGTGAAGCCATAGAGGCTTTCACGGAGGACGAAGCGGAACAGGTTCTGGGCTATTTTGAAGAGGCAGGTTCCCTTTTGCCATTTCGGGAACAGAACGGTGATTAGCTTCTATACTGAAAGTCCAAAGCAGGCTTTTGACGGGGGCCAGATACCATGGATGCGGACCCACTTTTCAGTTTTCTCGCCGGAGAGAACCTGCCACTTCTGCTATCAGCTGGCGCCTTGGTGATAGCAGTCATCGCCTTGTGGCTTGCAGCAAGAGCCGGGACGGATACCCGACGGGAAGTTGAAGCCCTGCGCCAGAAAACCGGCTTGCTCGGCCGGGAAGTGGATGATCTCCGGGTAAGCCATTTCAATGGACAGACCCCGGACAGTCACTCTGCCGCAGTCCCGGAGAACGATACCGCCCGTTACCTGGCCGAGAAGGAGGCCTATGACCGAATCTGGCCTCAGGTCTGGCACCTCCACGACCGGCTGGGCATGTTTTTACGGGCAGTAGAAGGCGGAGAAGCTCCCGGGGAGCTCCGGCTTGAAACACGCAACGCAGCACTGGAAGCCCGAAACCTGCTAAACCGCAACCGGCCTTTCTGCAACGAGACCGTAGCGGAATTGGTTACGCGCTTCATTGATACTGAAATAAAGGTACACCTGGCAGCGTGCCAATACCTCGATCTTCTCAAGGAAGTTTCAACGAAACCCTCTGATCATGACCGTAGGGTGCTGCAGGACAAGTGCAACGCCTTGTACGAAGGCGACGCCCGGGACCTGATGAATCGTCTCGCCAGCGCGATCAGGGCTCGGGTAATCAACGTCAGCTCTCCTTAATCCGGAAGCCGACTTTCATCACGACCTGGTAGTGACCAACCTTGCCATCAACAATATGGCCGCGGGTTTCCACTACCTCAAACCACTCCATATTACGGATACTTTTGCCACATTCTTCGAGAGCATTTTCAATCGCGTCTTCAATACTCTTTTTGGACGAGCCGACTATTTCCACTTTCTTGTAAACATGATGATCCGACATACCGGCACCCCTGATCGATGATGACTGTTACTTTGATCCTAGAAGACAAGCCGGACCCCGGCAAACCGTTCACACACGCTGTCATCAATCCGGCAATGCCAGCCAAACGTATCTTCGATTACCAACAGTCACCAAGTACACGGAACTTGTTCCCTGTAACCGGGTCTTTTAGTGTCTGTAGTTATTCGAGTACCGGGATCCCGATATGAAACGTGCCTTCAAGTACCCCGCCTGGTTGTTCGGCGGTCTTTTCCTGCTTCTGGCCGGCCCGTTGCTCCTCGCCACCAGCGGCAGCCTCCAGGGTGCGGAAAGCTGGCAAACCGCAAGCCGGGACAGCGCAGGGATTGCACCTCGCCCGGAACAGTTCCAGGAAGCCATTGTCCAGGTATACGGAGCGCGCGCCTGGAGCTGGCGAGGTTACTTCGCAGTTCATACATGGATTGCGACCAAGGAAAAGGGTGCCAGTGAGTATCGGGTACACGAGGTCACCGGATGGCGGCGTTATGTGGTGAATTCACGGCCAGGCGAGCCGGACAGGCGATGGTATGGCGCCGAACCCGAGCTCTATGCGGACATTCGTGGCGGAGAGGCCCAAAAACTGATTCCGGCCATCTATGAGGCTGTGAAAGCCTACCCCTACCCCACCGAGTACGAAGCCTGGCCCGGTCCGAACAGCAATACGTTTATTGCATGGGTGATACGTGAAGTACCGGGACTGGAGGTTGCATTGCCCAGCAATGCCATCGGCAAGGACTACCTTGGAAACAGTGTATTCGCTGCGGTTCCCGGCGGTGCTGGCTATCAGCTTTCACTGGGTGGCTATTTCGGATTGCTTGCGGGCGTTCGCGAAGGCCTGGAGCTGAACATTCTGGGCCTGTCACTGGGGGTAAACCCTCTGGCCCTCGGCATCAAGCTGCCCGGTATCGGCGAACTGGGTCTGCGCAACACCAACCCTGTGTATGAGGCCACTCACTAGGCAAGGGTTCGAAATGCCTAAAACAGGTAACGTACCAAGCCGGCCGCCGCTATGCCGGCACTAATCGCCGGCAACGGTTTCCTGAGCGCCAGCATGGTGACGGTAGTAACAGACAGCGCGGCAATCGCACCCGCGTCACCCGAGAAAGCCATGGGCACGACAATGGCGATCAGCACCGAACTGGCCATGGTATTGATGAAGCTCTCGATGCGGGGGCTTATCCGCAGGAAAGACATAATGAATACGCCACCAAAGCGGGTCACCAGGGTGACGGAAGCCATGATGGCAATCAGGGCCAGAACACCGGCTGTTGAGGTTTCAATGGTCATGCATCGTCTCCCTCGGCCGCGGCATTAATCGGTTTTTTGTCCAGCCAGAAGTACCCGACCAAGCCGCCGGCGAGGGCACCCGCCACAACATGGGTATTCGGTGGTAACCATTTCCATGCTGCCAGGGACGCCAGCGCCGCCACCGTCCAGGCAACCAGAACCCGGGGGGATTTTTTGCCACCGAGGGCCATCGCCAGCATAAAGCAGCCCAGCACCATATCCAGCCCGAGGCTCTTGGGGTTCTGTAGCAGTCCGCCAAAGTAGACCCCAAGCCAGGTTCCGACAATCCAGGCCAGCCAGAGCACCAGCCCGCCACCCAGAATGACTTCCAGATTTCGCTTCCCGTTCTGGTAATCCTGGGCGGATACTGCCCAGTTCGCGTCCGTTAGCAGCAACAGCAGACCATACCGTTTGCCCGGAGTAAGATCTTTCAGCATGGGGTACAAAGACGCGCCCATGAGCAAATGCCGGGAGTTGATGGCAAACACAACAGCCATCAATGGGAGGATCGAGACCTCACTTCCCCACATATCCGTGGCAGCGAACTGCGAGGCGCCGGCGAACACCGTGATGCTCATCAGCAATGCTTCCAGCGGGAGCAGGCCACTTTGGGTAGCCGCCAAACCGAACGCAGCACCAAACGCCACCACAAACAGGGAGATGGGAAAAAGCCGCACAAATTCCTGACGGATCTTTTGCGATTGCAGTTGGTAAGAATAGGAAGCGACAGACATCAGGGGAAGCTAAGGTAGATCCCCCCGATCTCGTATAGGTAATTACCGAAGTTTGCCGCTTTCCTCAGACTAAGGTCCTATCTTGTGCACTAATGCAACACATGAACCCGACCGTCTGCAGCCGCAAAGGGGTTGTTGAAGCTGCTGCCCTCGCCCTGCAAGGCCGCTTCCGGATGGTTCTGCGCCATTAGCGCTTCCATCTGCTTCACATGAGCCCCCGACACATCCACCATGACCAGATATTTCCCGGCTTCAATGTCTTTGTGGAAACGTCTGATTCGATAGTTTTCGGTGCCAATTCCGCCAAAGCCACCTAACCAACCGCCGGCCAGCACCATGAATACGCCCATCGCCACAAACGCGGACGCCGGCCAGTCCAGGCCACCCCAAAGTGCCAGTGGTAATACAAAGCAAAGGGCAAACAGGCCGCCGATGATCAGTCCGCGTTCCACGAACCGGGCCAGATCGGTCTTATCCAGAACACTGGCGGAATGAAGGCGGTGGGTATAAAGCCCGGCCTCATCCTTGCTGACAATGTGAAAGCGCCAGTTGGTGATGCCGTCTTTGTGTAGATCGTCGGAAATGCTCTCAACGCTGTCGATAGAATCGACCAGATAGAAAAGCCGTTTCATGATTCCCTCCTTCGCTCAACCCGAGCGGGCAACCACAGCTTTCATTTCGAGTATAACGCAGCCGGGTGCTGCCAGTGCCGAAGGCGTGAAAACGATTCACGATAACAACAGCGGGAATATAGCCATTTCCTCTAAATTTTTTCTCGCCGCGGCCCAAAGCCTTGCGGCACTTTGTCCCCTCTCATTCGTATTGATTAACTTTTGCGCGTTGACGTTAACGTCAAAAGACACTAATTTACTCCGGTCCGACCCTGAAAGGGCATTTCCTTACCCGGAAAACGGACGCATGAAATCAACTCGCCGGCCACAAGCCGGACGACAAAAATAACACAGCCACTCACGCCGAGATCCGGCCCAGGTGGAGAGGATTTCAACATGCCATATTCAGCACGCCCCCAGGGCAGAATGCGTCCAGCGCAATCGTGCCCGTCGACCGCTACCGACTCTTTCCGTTTCCAAAGGCCAGCCCGGCCCCGAATTGCAGCTTCACAGTTAGCAGCCCGCGACATCGCCAGCCACCTTTTCGACTGAGTGTGTCTGCCGTCCTGATGACAAACTGAATCCCGGCTGCCGCAGGCCCCACAAGGGTAGCGGTGGCTAAGGAAGAAAGGTGAAACGCCATGAACGTATTCAGCCATCCCGAGTTCGACAACCACGAACACCTGTCCTTTTTCTGTGACCCGGAAACCGGACTGAAAGCCATCGTTGCGACCCACAACACCTCTCGAG
Source organism: Marinobacter sediminum (assembly GCF_023657445.1). NCBI lineage: Bacteria > Pseudomonadati > Pseudomonadota > Gammaproteobacteria > Pseudomonadales > Marinobacteraceae > Marinobacter > Marinobacter sediminum. Next base: position 2,153,295 of record NZ_JAGTWY010000001.1, read on the forward strand.
GACCCGCCCTCGGCGGCTGCCGGATGTTCCCCTATGCTACCGACGAAGAGGCACTGCGCGACGTACTTCGCCTGTCCAGGGGTATGACCTACAAGTCTGCCCTGGCCAATCTGGATCTGGGGGGCGGTAAATCCGTCATTATCGGTAATCCGCGCAAACACAAGACCGAAGCCCTGCTCGAAGCCATGGGCAAACACCTGGAAAGCCTGGGCGGTCAGTACATTGCGGCCGAGGATTCGGGCACCAGCGTACCGGATCTGAAGGTCATGGGCAGGCGCACACAGCACGTCGCCGGTATCGCCGAGCGCATTGGCTTTGATGGCCAGCCCAGCAGCGGTGACCCGTCACCAGCCACCGCCTATGGCACCTTCATCGGGCTCAAAGCTGCCGTCCGGCACAAGCTGGGGCGGAATGATTTGAAAGGCCTGAAGGTGGCCATCCAAGGGGTCGGCAACGTCGGCTTTCGTCTGGCCCGGCACCTGAAAGAGGCTGGTGCGCAACTGTGGGTATACGACATCTTTGCCGACAACATGCAGCGCGCTGTGGATGAACTGGGCGCCACGCCCGCCTCTGCCGGGGATATCCTGCACCTGCCCGTGGATGTGGTTGCGCCCTGCGCGATGGGGGCGGTGCTGAACGACGAGAGTATTCCGCAACTGAAAGCCACCGTGGTGGCCGGCGCCGCCAACAACCTGCTGGAGCGCCCGGACCACGATCAGGCTCTGAAAGACCGGGGCATTCTTTATGCGCCGGACTTCGCCATCAATGCGGGCGGCATCATCGATGTGTTTTACGAGCGCAACGGGGCATCGCCCGAGACGGTCCGCGCCCATGTAGACACCATCGGTGACACCCTGATGGAAATCTTCACCCGAGCCGACCGCAGTGATCGCCCCACCGGCGCCATTGCCAACGAAATGGCCGAAGAACGTTTTCGCAAGCACACGGCTCACATCGAGGAGATCCCGGAGCGTCTGACCCAGGTCGGATAACACCGGGTTGTTATGTCTTTGAGGCCGTGACTACTCGCGGCCTCTGCTTCCCAAACAAAAACAAGTTCTAAGCAGGAGACAGCTATGTCTGTATCACAATCAGGTTCCGCCACCTATTCAGGTGCGCTCGAAGGTTCCACCGCCAAGCGGGGGCTCTGGTCCTCACGCCTGGCTTTCATTCTGGCCGCCACTGGTTCAGCCGTTGGCCTGGGTAATATATGGAAGTTTCCGTACATCACCGGTGAACACGGTGGCGGTGCCTTCGTGCTTGTCTACCTGGTCTGTATTGCGGCTGTGGGTCTGCCGATCATGATGGCGGAAGTGCTCATTGGCCGTCGCGGAGGCCGGAGTCCGGTCAACAGTCTGAGACTCATCGCTGAGCGTGACCGGCTGAAACCAGCCTGGCGCATGGTGGGTGCTGTCGGGGTACTCGCCGGCTTCCTGATCCTGTCTTTCTATTCCGTGATCGGTGGCTGGGCCGTTTCTTATGTAGGCACGGCGGCAAGCGGCCAATTGGTCGGCCAGTCCGCGGAGGCAATTGGTGCAATCTTTTCCGGACTGCTCAGTGATCCGAGTACATTGCTGGCCTGGCATACCGTATTCATGGCACTGGTGATGGTCGTGGTTGCAAAAGGCTTACGCGGAGGCCTTGAGCGGGCCGTCAGCATCCTTATGCCGGCCTTGTTTGTCCTGCTGCTGATTGTGGTGGGATACGCCATGACCACCGGCGAATTCGGTCGCGCCGCCAGCTTCCTGTTCCAGCCGGACTTCTCCAAACTCTCCACCTCGGGCATTCTGGTGGCTCTTGGCCACGCGTTCTTTACGCTGAGCCTGGGTATGGCCGTTATGATGGCCTATGGCTCTTATCTGCCGAAAAATATTTCCATCGCCAAAACCTCCATTGCCGTATCCGTGATCGATACCGGCGTCGCTCTGCTGGCCGGTATGGCGATTTTCCCGATCGTTTTCGCCAATGGCCTTGAGCCAGGCGCAGGCCCTGGGCTGATTTTCCAGACCCTCCCGCTGGCCTTTGGTCAAATGCCCATGGGCAGCCTGTTCGGCACTCTGTTTTTCGTACTGCTGATTTTTGCCGCCTGGACCTCGGGCATTTCACTGCTGGAGCCCATTGTGGAATGGCTGGAAGAGCAAAAAGGCATGAACCGCACCGTCAGTACACTGGGCGCGGGCATCGTTTGCTGGGCGTTGGGCATTGCGTCGATCCTGTCCCTGAATCTGTGGTCAGACTTCACACCGCTGGGAAGCATCGCAATGTTTGAGGGTAAGACCATCTTCGATCTGCTGGACTTCTTTACCGCCAACATCCTGCTGCCGCTGGGCGGCCTGATGGTTGCGGTATTTGCTGGTTGGGTAATGTCGCGACAGGCAGTTGAAAACGAGTTGTCCCTGTCAGCACCGATGTTCAAGCTGTGGTACATCACCGTGCGTTACATAACGCCGGTCGCTGTGGCTACCGTCTTTATTTACAATCTGCTCTGATTCGTTATAGCTGATCGAGGGAGGCCTTGAGGGTCTCCCCGATCCTTGCGTTGAGTTTCAAATCCACCAACTCGTCCGCCCGGGTCCGCCCCAGGTTGAGCGTGGCGATGGGCTTGTTCCACTCGTTTGCGTACCGACAGAACCGAAAACCCGAGTACACCATCAGCGATGAACCGATAACCAGCAGGCCATCACTCGCTTTGAGCATGTCCAACGCAGAATAAACCCGCTCCTTCGGCACATAGTCGCCAAAGAACACCACGTCCGGCTTCAGGATACCGTCACACTTTGGACAATCCACCGGCCGGAAATCGCCAAAATCCACCTCCAGGTCCGCGTCGCCGTCAGGGGCTGTGTCTGCACGGTAGTGACTGAACCCCGGATTGAGGTCAGCACACCGGTCATGCACTTCATCCCGCGGGCACCGGTAACCACAGCTCATGCAAATCACTTCGTCAGCCCGGCCATGCAGATCAGTAACGGCCCCGGTACCGGCTTTCTGGTGCAACCGGTCAACGTTCTGGGTGACGACCAGGTTACTGTGGTTGAGCAGCTCCAGGTCGGAGATGTAATGATGGGAGGGGTTGGGAGTGGCGTTACGCATCACCGGCCAGCCAATCAGGCTCCGGCCCCAGTACCGCTGTCGGGTTTCGAAGCTTTCCATGAATGCCTGATGCTGGACCGGCTGTTTGCGTTTCCATGCACCATCGCCATCCCGGTAATCGGGAATCCCGGAATCCGTGCTGACACCCGCACCGGTCAGAATGAGCAAGCCGGGATGCCGGTGAATAAAGTCTGCCAGCAGGCCTCCGGCTTGTTCCGGTTCGTGCAGAACCGGTATGTCATCAGTCTCCGGCAGCCGCTGACTGGAGCTGAAGGGGCGGGTACGGTGCGTCGTCACAGGCATACAAACTCCGAATAGCTCAGCCCGGCTTCCGGGCAACATATACGGTGTTGAACGATTCCCTGTTCTGGAACGGATTAAAAAAGGTCACCACATGGCAAGCCACATCGGTGAACACTTCCCGAAGCACCGCCATGAATTCGTCATCTTCGCCTTCATTGGACCACATGGCAAAGATTCCCCGCGGCTTCAGCTGTCGGGCCATCTGTCGAATGTTGTTCGTGGTATAGAAGCTGGCGTTGGAGTCATGCAACAAGGCCCGGGGCGAGTGATCAATGTCCAGTAGGATGGCATCAAACGTTTTGCCGGGAGCTTCCGGGTCAAAACCACCGGCTTCCGGCTCGGCAATCGCCAGGTCGAAGAAGCTGCCATGGACATAGCGGCTGCGGGCATCGGCATTGATGTCCTTGCCAAGCGGCACTAGCTCCTGCTGGTGCCAGCCGATGACCGGCTCCAGGTATTCGACAATCAACAGCTCGCCCACCCGCTCGTGCTTGAGTGCAGCCACGGCGGTATAGCCCAGCCCCAGACCGCCGACAACCACACTGAGGTCGTCGCCTTCGGTTTCGTTCAGGCCGAGGTCCGACAGGGCGACCTCGGCATCCACGAACATGCTGGACATCAGGAATTCTTCGCCGAGCTTTACCTCGAAGATATCGCGCTCGCCAATCGCAGGAATCCTTCGGCGCCGGAGGGTGATCTCGCCGATTTCGGAGGGTTGGCTGTCAATTTGCTCGAAAAGCAGTCCCACGGTTTTGCCTCTTTGTCTTCGATGGTGGCTGGCCTTAGGCCTTTTCTACGTTCACTCCGTGCTATCGCAGCTGGCTACCCCCTCCCAAAACCCGCTCAAGCACGTCCATGTGGCGCTTGAGCTCCGCCATCCATGGCTCCGCACAGTTTTGGGAGGGGCTAGCCACCTGCTCTTTGTTCTACTCCCCAGTATTCTCCGGAGCGTTAATACAACTGAGCAGGATATTCCGCATTTTCTGAGCACCCAGTTCGTCCATCAGCTCGATGTTTCTTTGCGGAATGCTATCTACGTCCGGATAACTTTCAATCGCAGCTTCCAGACTGGCTTCACGCAATAGGTGAAGCATCGGGTATGGGGAACGATTGGTATAGTTCTCCGCAGAGCCCGGCTCCGTGCCCTCAAACTGGTAGTCCGGGTGGAAACTGGCGATCTGGTAGATGCCGTCCATATCCAGGTACGCCAACAGCCCATCGGCTGCATCCAGAAACTCATTGTAGGGCGCGAAGTCCTTCAATACATCCGGATGAATCAACAGGGTAGTTTCAATGTCGGGCTCGTATTGCAAACGCTGGAGTTCGGAATGTAGGGCCTGCAGGAGTTCGTCTTCCGTCTCGGCTTCAGAAACGACAAACCGCACCCGGTTCCGAACCAGTTCCTTCTTGGCAAACGGACATAGATTGTAGCCGACCACAACATCTTCGACCCATTTGCGGGTTGCGTTAATAATCTCTGTCTCAGCCATGTTCTCTTCTCTTACAGATTTGAGGGCCACGCAAAGGGTTAAAGGTACCCCTGACTCCGAAGATAGTCGTCATAAGACCCACTGAAATCCGTAACCCCATCGGCCTTAAGCTCAATAATGCGGGTCGCCAAAGAAGATACAAACTCCCGGTCATGACTCACAAAGATCAGTGTGCCCGGATAATTCTCCAGCGCCAGGTTCAGCGCCTCGATGGACTCCATATCCAGGTGGTTCGTGGGCTCGTCCATCAGCATAACGTTAGGCTTCTGCAGGATCAGCTTGCCAAACAGCATCCGGCCCTGCTCACCACCAGAGATGACCCGTACAGATTTGCCGATGTCGTCGCCGGAGAACAGCATACGGCCGAGAGTGCCCCGCACCAGCTGTTCGCCGCCAGTGGTCCACTGGGCCATCCAGTCGGTGAGGGTTTCGTCTTCGGCGAAGTCGGCGGTATGGTCCTGGGCGTAGTAGCCAACCTCGGCGCTATCGGTCCATTTCACCTCGCCGTCATCCGGCTCATAGGCACCGGCCATGCATTGCAGCAGCGTGGTTTTACCGATGCCATTGGGCCCGATGATCGCCACCCGCTCACCGGCTTCCACCTGCAGGTTCAGCTTGTCGAACAGAGGTTTGTTATCAAAGCCTTTGGTCAGATCCTTCAGGGTCACTGCCTGGCGATGCAGTTTCTTACCCTGTTCGAAGCGGATAAACGGGCTGACACGGCTGGACGGCTTCACCTCTTCCAGCTGAATCTTGTCGATCTGGCGGGCCCGGGAGGTGGCTTGTTTTGCCTTTGAGGCGTTGGCTGAGAAACGGCTGACGAACTGTTGCAATTCGGCAATCTGCGCCTTCTTCTTGGCGTTGTCAGCATGCATGCGCTCACGGGCCTGGGTGGCTGCAGTCATGTACTCATCGTAGTTGCCAGGGAACAGGCGCAGCTCGCCATAGTCCAGATCCGCCATGTGTGTGCACACACTGTTCAGGAAGTGGCGGTCGTGGGAGATGATGATCATGGTGCTGTTCCGGGCCACCAGGATGTTTTCCAGCCAGCGAATGGTGTTGATATCCAGGTGGTTGGTGGGCTCATCCAGCAACAGTACATCAGGATCAGAGAACAGGGCCTGGGCCAGCAACACCCGCAGCTTCCAGCCCGGTGCCAGGGCACTCATGGGGCCGTCATGCTCCTCCAGAGGGATTTCGAGGCCCAACAGCAACTCGCCGGCACGGGCTTCAGCGGTATAACCATCCATTTCGGCGAACTGGACTTCCAGGTCCGCCACGGCCATGCCGTCTTCCTCGCTCATTTCGGCCTGGGAATAGATCCGGTCCCGTTCCTTTTTCGCCTGCCAGAGTTCTTCGTGGCCCATGATCACGGTATCCATCACCGTGCACTCTTCGTAGGCAAACTGATCCTGACGCAGCTTACCCAAGCGAACGTTCGGTTCCAGCATCACCTGGCCGGCGGAGGGTTCAAGATCGCCACCGAGAATCTTCATCAACGTGGATTTTCCACAACCGTTGGCGCCAATCAGGCCGTAACGGTTGCCATTGCCGAATTTGGCAGACACATTTTCAAACAGGGGCCTGGCCCCGAACTGCATGGTGATATTGGCGGTGGAGATCAAGAAACAAACCTATAGACGTGGGGCCGGTTCTGGCACCGGCGAAATAAAGCCGGCATTGTACAGGTTTGCAGGGGGTAACGTGAGGCCGCAGAAACACGGATAAAAACCGCTTGCCTCCGGCTAATGGTACGGGCAGCATTCCCCCTCTGAAGTCCCCATTCATTTTATTTAAGGATACTGACCATGGCACAGGCAACCGCACGCCACATTCTGGTAGACAGCGAAGCAAAATGTGAAGAACTGAAGAAAGCCATTGAGGGTGGCCAGGATTTCGCCGAAGTGGCGAAACAGCATTCCTCCTGCCCATCCGGCCGTAACGGCGGGGACCTGGGTTCTTTCGGCCCGGGCCAGATGGTTCCGGAATTCGACAAGGCTGTATTCAACAGCGAACTGAACACCGTGCTCGGACCAATCAAGACCCAGTTCGGATATCACCTGCTGGAAGTGACCAGCCGCAGCTGATGAGTTCCGGAGCGATCCAGGAGCGCGCCCTGGGCGGCTGGCAACTGCGTGTTCTGGCCGTGGTGGGCGTTCTCTTTATTGCCCCATTACTTTTCATCGGCGGTCCGGAATGGACAGCCAGCCCGCTTTACAAGTCAGCATGGAACCTCGGCCATATCGGCCTTTTCGCCATATTCACCTTTGCGCTCCAACCATGGCGGCGGCTCAGGGGCTGGTCGATGTGGCTGGCAATGACCACTGTCGTTTTGTTGGCGGGAATCCTTATCGAAGTTCTGCAGTCCGGATTAAACCGGCAAGCGGACTGGCACGACGTTCTGAGAAACCTTATCGGCACCTGGCTGGTTCTCGCCTGGCAGCCCTATCTGTCCCGCCAACCCCGAGAATACAGCCAATCCCGCACCCTGGCCGCCCTCAGCGCCCTGTTACTGGTGGTTGAACTCGGCTCTACAGGCCTGGTCGCGATCCGGCAGTTTCAAGTCAGCCACCAACTACCGATGCTATACGACTTCCAGCAGGAGGATCCCGCACCTTTTTGGAGTGGCCGGCTTACCCCATCGATCAGTCATGCCCGAAACCACAGCCAGAGCCTTCGGATTAACCTGGGCACAGAGACCTACTCTGGCGTGTCTCTCAATAACCTCCCAGCCGACTGGCGTGGCTACAAAAAACTCGTAATCACTTTATATAATCCCGGCCCGGAAGCACTGAAACTGACCCTGCGAGTCAATGATGTGGAACACGACCTGGGCGAAAACGCCTACAACGATCGCTACAACACCCGGCTGATCCTAGAACCGCAGTTCAGTACCTTTACCCTCGACCTTGGGGATATCAAAAGCGCGCCGGCTCACAGATCCATGGACATGGACAACGTGCGAAGACTGGGGCTTTTTGCCACCCGACTGTCCGAACCAGAGACTGTTTACCTGCTGGAATTGCGACTTGAATGATCAAGCGTCCAGGGGTTGGACGTAATCGGCTCGACTCCGTGCGCCGTGACGAGAATCGTTTCGCTACAGCCTATGCCCCACTGGCCAGGGACACGGAGGCAGATCGGCAGGTGAAACACCATGCCCGGTTTAAAGTCAACATTTCCACCTCTGGCGATAAATCCCGATCCCTCTACCCAGGAAGGGGGAAACTGGGCGCCCACGGTGTAGCCAAACACGCCTGAGAAAAACACGTCGTCAGCCAGGGGAGCAAGCGCTTTTTCCGCCGCCTGCGCGGCCGTATCAAAGGTCACACCGGGTTTGACCGTCGCCAGCAGCGCATCAACAACTCGGCGACAGCCATCAAACACCCGCCCCATCTCCGCTGACGGCGTTCCGGCCACAACCGTCTGCATCATCGGTGCGGTGTACCGATGCCACGCGGCCCCAAACTCCAGAAAGACCGGCTCATCCTGCTCGATCCGGCATCGTTTATGGTTGGTATGAATAACACTGCTTCGGCGACCGGTGGTCACGATGGGCTGCATACTCATGAATTCACTGCCAGCCTCCAGCAAAGCCCTGGCGCCAGCCGCAGCAATATCATTGTCCGTTGCACCGGGGCGCACTTCGGCCACAGCCGCCTTCAAACCCTCACCAGTAATCCTCGCACTCTGACGGAGATATTCGATTTCCGACGGAGATTTAACGATACGGATCTTTTTCACAAGACCGCCGCTGTCAATAAAGCGAACACTGGATAGCCGGGCTTTCAGCCCTTCAAGAACACCCTGTCGGAGCGACCCGTGCCACGAATCAATACCGACAATATCCGCGGAACCATTCAACGCATCAATTAACGGGGACAGTACTTCGCCGATACCTTCCCAACGGTACCCTGTGACCCTGGCGACACGTGTTGTCACCATAGCTGGTCCCATTTCGATTGACGGAACCTGAAGCAACAGAGACGAGCTGGTGACCAGCAGAGCCACATGAACCGATACTTCAAAGGTGCTGTAGCCAGTGAGGTAAAAGATATCGGAAGGATCAGTCAGCAACAGGGCATCCATGTCCTCACCGGCCATTCGCTCCCTGACTCTGGCGAGCCGCCGATCAAACTCTTCTGCAGCAAAAGGACACTCGGAGCCTCGCAGCTCCGGGGGCAACGCTTTCTGGTAGGCATTGAAATCCATGGGCGCAATCCTCAGTCGCCTGTAAGTATGAAGAGTGGACCCAAACTCGCAGTTGTACAACTTTCAGGTATAACAACCGAAATCCATTCCAGGATGAAAGCTTTCTGTATCGCCCTGTTTACTGACTGCCTTTTGGTGCCGGAGAAAGAAACCGGGCGAGCTGAGCACCAACGGACTCAATCGGGTCGGTAATTGCCTGCTGAATGCTCTCGGTAACCACTTTCGAAAATGCGGTTCCGGCCGGGCTTTCCAGAAAATCCAGGTACAGATTCATTTCCTGGGCGCCAATGCCCTCATACGTATAGAGATAGCTGTCATAAACCTGCTGGCCAACAACCCCTCGCAACATGCTGCGCTGATCTTCAATGCCCTGTTTAAGCTGATCGTAATGCACTGAATCACTGCTAAACGCTGCCATGGCCGTAGCCAGTCCCAGCTGCACCGCGATGGTCGTATCTACTGCGCTTTCCGTCGCCCGGGAAGCACGATCAAACCGGTCAAACATGCGGGCCCTGTCGGTCCCCTTGTACTTCCGGTTCAGTTCCGGCGCCCGCGCCTGAATGTTTTGCCAGGCCGAGGGTGCCGAGGCCGCAATCTCGGCCGCCGAAATCTTTCTTGCCACCGGCGTCTCATACCATTCACCGACGGCTTCAAGCTGTTTGTCGCTGAGCCGTTCCTCGAGGCCTTCCACAATTTGCTGTTCTATTTGTGCGGCGCTGAAGCTACTGCTGACCACATGGCCAATGGTCTCTGCCACCATGGGCGGCATCTGCCCACTGCGCTTTAATCCTTCTCGAATACCCTGGCTCATCATGGCCGGATACTGGGCAACGATGTCATCAATCGGCGATACTGCCAGAACCTTCCGTGCATCGGGAGCAGCCATGGCGGGGCTGGCAACCAACAGACCAGCGACTAAAAGAGGTTTAACTAGGGTAACAAGCTTCATTTATCTATCATCCCGTTATGTGGATGCCCCGTTTATGACACGTGTGCCGCTATTTCAGCAAGAAAACCATGGGCTCCGGAGATGACAGTTTGGTAGGGAAATTCAGGAAGCCATGGCGCAGGCCCCGGCGGCGGCGCCAGACAGGCTTTAATTTGTGGCGATCACGCGCAAAATGGTACGGGCTACCGGTACTCGGGCTCCTTATTGGCACCTGGGCAACCCTGCGTTTTAGCCTGCTGGCTCCAGGGCCGCCAGCCAACGCTGACAATATGTGCGAGATCTTCCGGGAACACCCGGTCTGGTATGACTATGCCCGGGAGTCTGAGCGACGGTGGGGCACGCCGATCGCCACTCAAATGGCATTCGTCTATTACGAGTCATCCTTTCGCAGCCATGCCAAGCCTCCCAGAACCCGTCTCTGGGGTTTCATTCCATGGACACGGCCCACAACCGCCTATGGCTACGCCCAGGCGCTGGATCCCGCCTGGGGTGAATACCTCGAAGCAAACGGGGATGGCTGGTTTACCGTTCGAACGGATATGGAACACGCCCTTGATTTTGTCGGCTGGTACAATCATCTGACACATCGGCAGCTAGGGATTCCCTTTTACAACCCACGGAAACTCTATCTGGCCTACCACGAGGGACGAGGTGGCTTTAGCCGGCAGTCCTATGCCCAAAAACCGGATGTCACAGCCCTCGCAGCCCGAGTGCAAACCCGGGCCTTCCGTTACGATATCCAGCTCAAGACCTGCGAGCAGGAGTTCCAGTGCTGGCGCTGGTATCAGTTCTGGCCTTTCTGCGGCTGAGCCCTTCAGAGCGTTACGCTGATCTCAATCGACGATTCAAGGGCCTGAAGCCGTTCCACCAGGTATTCCATGACGATCCGGACCCTGGCCATCTGCTGAGTGTCCTGGTTAACGTGCAACCAGAGGTCCACGCTCTCCCCTTCCAGAGGAGCCGACAACCGGCGAAGCTCTTTGGCACTTTCGCCAAGGTAACAAGGCAACACCGCCAGGCCCGCATCCGCCCTTACCAGCGCATACATGGATTGCAGACTGTTGCATCGGATGAATGACCTGGCATTCTTGAGCTGTTTTCGGTACCAGCGGCCCGTGGCAAGATGGCTGAACGTTTCATCCGGAACAATCCAGAGGCAATCCTCCGGCCTGTTCTCAATATCCATTTCGCGGTGGCGTCGACAGTACCGGGCGGAACCGTAGACCGCAGACTCAATGGCGGCGATCCGTTGGCCTTCCAGCGTCGCCTGAGGCCTATTTTCAGGACGCAGAGTGAGGTCCGCTTCCCGGTGGCTCAGGTTGGCGACATCATTATCCGTCAACACTTCCAGCTCTATATCAGGAAACTCCCGAACCAGCTCAGCCAGGATCGGGCTGAGCACTTCGTTCATCATCGAATCCTCGGCCGCCAGCCGGACCTTACCGACCGGAGCCGAGTCCTGCCCTACAAGCTTGCGCTCAAGATTTTCCATTACAACTGCCAGTTTTTCAGCCTCTCGAAAGGCCGTCTCCCCCACAGGGGTCAGTTGTAATCCGTCCCTGTTACGTTCGAAAAACTGCACACCCAGCGACTCTTCCATCTGGTCAAGTCGACGTAAAACAGTGGTTTGGTGCACACCCAGCAATTCCCCGGCCTTGGCAAGCGTTCCACCTAGTGCCAGGGCGCGTACAAAACGAAGATAATCCCAGTCCATAATTACTGCATATTTGCAACATGAGTACGGATTTTAACGTATTCAAACTGCAAAAAAGAACCCTTATAGTCTGTTTGAAATTAAAGATAGATCGCTAACTAGTTCAATCCACCATACAAAGGAGGAAGGCGTTATGACTCAGAACCATATCGCAACCGTACACCCCCTGCCGTCCAGCATCCTCCACAACAGTGTTGAGGCCCGGCGCCAGCATACCCGTGCTGCATCAAAGCAGGCGGCCCAGTTTATCAGCCGCAAATTGCGCTCCTGGAACAGGAAAACCGCAACCGTTACTCCAGATATGACTCAGCTCCACGGCGGTCACTGAACCTTATCTGAAGACACACAGGCTGCGGAAGGCTAGTTAAGATGCATAGGGATTTGATAACGCGCCGGTGGCACCTCAAGGAGCCGCCGGCGTTTTACGTTGTGGGGATCAGAATTCCCAGACAACCTTCCTCTTCTCGTTAAACCACTCGTCCATCTTGCGAGTGTAAAACTCCTCAATCACATTCCGTTTGATTTTCATGGTGGGCGTCAACATACCGTTTTCCATGGTCCACGGCTCGCTGACCACTACCAAAAAAGCCAGTTTTTCATGGGCCTCGCACTCCGCGTTCACGGCGTCCAGCTCAGCCGCCAGCTCCCGGTCCAGTTCTTCACGATCCCCCCCCGCCTCCAACTCATCCCGGGCTTCCTCTGACAGCAACACCATCAGGCAGGGCTGCGGCTGGTTGGCACCGGCCACACAGACCACCTCGGCCTTTGGATGGTTGAACCGGTTCTCGATAGGTACCGGCACCACATACTTGCCCTTCGAGGTTTTAAAGAGATCCTTGACCCGGCCAGTGATACGGAGGCAGCCATCGCTATCGATTTCGCCCATGTCACCGGTTTTCAAAAAGCCATCGTCGGTAACGTCTTCCCGGGTTTTCTCCTCGTTCTTGTAATAGCCCAGCATTTGTCCGGGGCTTTTAACCTGAACTTCTCCACCTTCGCCAATGCGATGCTCCACACCGGGATTAGCCATACCCACCGACCCCGCTTTTGCCTGGCCCGGTCGATTCGCGTGGGAATAGCCGAAATTCTCGGACATTCCGTAAACCTCCAGCAACTCCAGCCCCAGGCCCCGATACCAGCCGATAATCTCGGCAGACAATGGAGCCGCGCCAGTCAGCGCAGCGCGACAGTGATCAAGCCCGAGCTGTTTGAGCACCTTTTTCTTAACCAGGGAGCGCACAATCGGGATACTGAACAACAACTTTTGCTTTTTCGGCGGTAACTTTGCGTTTATGCCGAGATAGAACTTCATCCACAGGCGCGGCACAGAAAAGAACAACGTGGGACGGGCCCGTTGCAGATCCTGCTGGAACGTGTCCAGGGAGCCGGCGAAGTACAGATGAAATCCGTAATACAACGACTGGGTTTCCACGGCTGCCCTCTCCGCCACGTGTGCGAGGGGCAAATACGACAACATGCGTTCATCCGAAGACACCGGGAACAGCTGTTGCAGCCCGTCGGCCACCGATATCATGGTACGAAAACTGTGCATCACTCCTTTGGGCCTGCCAGTACTGCCGGAGGTATAGACCATGGTCGCCAGGTCATCAGGATCTGGCATTTTCAGCTCCGCCGGCTGGTTCTGCGCGACAATATCAAGCCATTTGGGCGTATCGTCCCTGGGCGACATCGGCAGGGAAATAATGGGCAGGTCTGCGGGGATATGCCCCTTGATGTCGTTCCAGCCATCCGCCGTACCATCCATTTTTCCCAGAAACATCAGTTTTGCCTCACTGTGTTCCAGGACATACCCGGCCGTATCCCCATTCAGGGTCGGATACAAGGGTACCGACACATGCCCGGCCGCCCAGATGGCCAGGTCCGCAAGAACCCAGTGTGCGCTGTTCTTGCCCAGAATCGCGATGTTGCTGCGCTCCGGCAAGTCCAGATTGATCAGGTGGCCCGCCATTCGGGACACCTGATCTGCAGCGTCTTTCCAGGTGATGTCTTCTAGGTGCCCGTCCGCAAACGGCTGGGTCAGGTATACGTTGTCGGGGGTGGTTTCTGCCCAGTAATAAAGGCAATGCAGGGATGTCTGTTTCCGGGGATCTACCGCCATGCATGGCTCCTGATTATTGTTGTAATAGTGTTGTTGTCATGGGTGATACTTTAATAATAGCGGGATTCCCAAGGTGCTCAATAACAACAACACCCAGCGGACTGATCAATCCGCCTCCTTCTGAGAACTGGCTCTCACTTTGTTTCGTGACATCAATCAAGGATGGTCTAGAGTGAAGAGTGACTCGTATGCAATGGCATCACTTTAGGAGGTGACTATGAGTACACCCGCTCGCTCTTCCCTGATCTTCCCGGCCTGGGGCCTTATCCTGTTCGGCTCCGGTGCTTTTCTTTATTGTGCTTATGCTGGACTTCTGGGCTCCTGATCAGGCCTGAAACGGCCTGTTACTAACGGCGAAACCGGGTTTCCAGAACCACTGCGGAATTCGTTCGCTCTACGCCCTCAAGGTTGCCGATACCATCCAGGACAGCGCTCAGCTCCTCCAGGGACTGGGCCTGTACGATCGCAATCAGATCATACTCACCGCTCACTGAAAAAAGCTGTGATACCTGGCTGATACCTTCCAGAGCTGAATTGGTTCGTGCCGTCAGTTTCTGCATGACTTTTATCGACACATGAGCCTCGACCTGGTTGGCCGAAAACTCTCCTCCCAGCATTACCGAATAGCCCCGTATAACCCCATTGGCCTCAAGGCGAGCAATACGGTTCTGAACCGTTGATCGCGACAGATGCAGGGTTTTGGCCAACTCTGTGATGCTGACCCTCGCATTCTGCCGGAGCAACATCAGCAGCTTCTGATCCTGTTTTCCGATCATTTTGCTTATCCATTTTGTCGTTTCGTTAAAAGCATAAACCATTTAGCTCATTTTGAAACTGCAAACTGACGGATTATAGCTTCATACTGTGCAAAAACATCCCAAGGACGCAGGTCATGATTGTTCGCCCCATTGCCCATAGAGATCTCGACACGCTCCAACAGATCGCCATCGAATCAGGCCCGGGATTTACCTCGCTGATGCCCGATCGGGATGCACTGACCCGGAAAATCGAACACTCAATTTCCAGCTTTGGCCGGAACGTCTCCCATCCCACCGACGAACACTATCTGTTTGTGCTGGAGGACGAATCGAGCGGGGAAATCATGGGCACGACCGGCATTGAAGCCGCTGTTGGACACTCCCGGCCGCTCTATCATTTTCGTCGTAACGCGGTTACCCATCACTCCCGGGACCTGGGCCTGCGTCGAAACGTGGAAACCCTGACCCGTTGCAATCATTATGTTGGGTGCACTGAAATCTGTTCCCTTTATCTGCGTCCGCAGTTCCGCCAGGGCTATGCTGGAAAGCTGTTGTCACGGGTCCGTTTCCTGTTTATGGCACTTCATCCCGAGCGTTTCTCCGACACGGTGATTGCGGAGATGCGCGGCGTGTCCGATGCATCTGGCCAGTCGCCTTTCTGGGACTGGGTGAAAGCCCACTTCGTGGATATGGATTTCGCATCGGCTACCAGCCTGGCCGGGGCAGGCTATACCGACTTCATTGATGAACTGATGCCCTCACACCCTTTGTACAGCTGCCTGATGAGCCCGGAAGCCAGAGCAGTAATCAGTCAGGTGCACGAGCATACCCGGCCGGCATTGCGCATGCTTGAAGGCGAGGGTTTCAGGCATAAGGGCCTGGTTGATCTGTTCGATGCGGGCCCCACGTTAGAATGTCCGCTTGCCAGCATTCGCAGTATATGTGACTCCAGAATCTGGACGGTGGAGACTTACGCTGAGAATGCGCCGGTCGCCGAATTCCGCAGCCGCCGGCAGACATGGATTGATACACCCCTACTTATAACCAATACTGAGACGACCGGTTTCCGCGCCACAGTTATGACCGCAGCTCATACGCGGCGAAACACTGAAACCCTGATTCTGCCCCGCACCCATGCCACTGGGCTTGGGCTGGACAATGGCAGCATCTGCCGCGCACTGCCCCTGGTTGGCCAAAGCCAAAATGCACCAGCAGGCATCGAACAGATTTATCCGGAGGTTCAATATGCACACTGATCGCAACTCCCTTTTCGACCAGCTCTGGCAGAGCTATGAAGCGGTGACGCCCTCGGCCGCCGAGATCCATCGAATTCTGGGTGCCAAAGAGGGGGATGCCATCGTCAATGATCACATTGCACTGCGCACCTTCAATTTACCCCCGGTTGGACTGGACGCACTCGCCGAACACTTTCTCACCCTTGGCTATCGCCAGGGCGGTGAATATCACTTTGAAGCCAAGAAGCTCTATGCACGGCACTATGAGCATCCGGACCCGGAGGCGCCAAAGGTCTTTATTTCTGAATTGCTGGTAGAACAGTGTTCACCGGAGCTGCAGGCGGCGGTAAAGAACCTGGTTGCACAGGTTTCCCCTGAGAGCGTCACCGCTGACAATTTTCTGTATTCCGGTCGACATTGGGATGTGGATTACGACACCTACCGGAAACTGCTGGAGGAAAGCGAGTACGCGGCGTGGATGGCAGCGTGGGGTTATCGGGCGAATCATTTCACCGTCAGCATTAATCACCTGGAGCGCTTTGAGACTGTTGAACAGATCAATCAGCTTCTCAAGGATAGCGGTTATACCGTCAATGCCTCCGGAGGCGAAGTGAAAGGATCACCAGAGGACCTGCTGGAGCAGTCATCCACCATGGCTGATCGCGTGCCAGTCCGGTTTTCGGACCAGGAAATAACTATTCCCAGCTGCTTTTACGAGTTTGCCCTGCGCTATCCAAAGGCCGACGGCGCTCTTTACAGCGGATTTGTCGCTGCCTCGGCAGACAAGATTTTCGAGAGCACCAACGCAGCCATGTAAGGTACTCGCGAAGAGGGCCCTGGCTCAGGACCAGCCTTCTTCGCCCAGTAAAGGCACGAACCGGACGCCTCCGAAATTGTCACTGTGGAATTCGGTTTCCGAAACCCGAACAACTCTTCGCAGTGACTGCACCGAGTGCTCGGAACCCACCGGAATAACCAGATGACCACCGATGGCCAACTGTTGTTTGAGGGTTTCGGGAATAGTGGGAGCACCCGCCGCCACGCATATGCCATCAAATGGCGCGTGTTCCTGCCAGCCCAGAGTGCCATCGCCGCAGCGGACCTCCACATTGTCATAGCCTTCAGCAGCCAGTGTGTGGGCCGCCCGTTCAGCCAATTCCGGAATGCGCTCAATACTGAATACACGGGACGCGATACATGCGAGCACTGCCGCTGCATAGCCCGACCCTGTCCCTATATCCAGAATCCGCTCCCCACCCTCCAGGCCCAGCGCTTCCGCCATCAGCGCAACAATATAAGGCTGTGAGATGGTCTGCCCGGCACCAATGGGCAGGGGGCCATCTTCGTAGGCGCAGTCGATCATCCTGGGCGTGACAAACCTTTCTCTGGGCACCCGCCTCATCGCCTCTATCACCAGCGGCGAAGAGATGCCCCTGGCGACAATCTGATAATCCACCATCGAGGCCCGCTGAGCCTCAAAATCCACTTGTTCGTTCATGACTTGCCTCCTGAATCAAAGGCCGCTTACCGACCGTTACAAAGGAGCAACTTTTTTACAACGGTGCGCCCCACCCTCACTGTCTACTTTTTAAACATGGCACGCCGGACAGGCAACCATTCGGCAGCCACACAACAACAAAAATCTGACAGCCGGGAGAAGCTCCATGCCCGCTGCCAAGGAGGAAAACATGTCAGCATCCATCAATCACCTTGAGGAGCAGACCAGGGAATCATCCGAACTGCTCGAAGACATCATGCCATCAGCAATCACCCTCGCCATGATGCTGCGCCATAAAAAAATGGCGGCATGGCTACGCACAGAATTCGATGGTTATCAGGACAAGGAGTCCGCACCACCCTATCGCCGGGACCTACCCGGACATATCGTAGCCCGCTCCCCACAGTATGGCTGGATTCCCGCACCAGTAAACGATCAACAGGGAAAGGAATACGGCCATCTCGATCTCATTGAGGGCACAAAAGCACTGGAGAAAATCTGTGTAAACAGCAAGAAGGGAGACGGAAACCGGATACTCCTCGACAAGGAAGACATGGTGGCACTGCAAAAGCAGATCAACCTGAGCGCCGAACTGGCTATCAACCTGAGCCGCGAGGCCTACTGCCGACTGTTAAGAACGGTCAGGGGCACAATTTACCTGTGGACACAGGAATTGATGAGAAAGGGACTGGAAGGCGAACATAACCATTACAGCACTGAAGAACGGAGCCTGGTGGCCGACCAGGATGCCCCCCAACACTTCTGGCGCAAGGCAATGGAGGAGCTGGACAACCTGCCGGTTCCAGACGTGAAATCGGCCGGATTTTTCGAGCGGGTTTTTGGTCGGGCCGGTTAAGCGGCCCATTACCTCAGGCCAGAACGCTGAACATACCAATGCTGCTGACAATCAGCAGCACGGTTCCGAGCACCTGGAAAAACACCGGCGTTTCTGCCCGAAGAATACGGTCGTGGAAACGAAGGCCAATGACATGTCCTACCGCGGCGCAGGGAAGCAACCAAAGATGATGAATCAGTTGCAAATCGACGCCTGCCCATACGAATGCGCCCATTTTGATAAAAACCAGAATAAACCAGAGTGCGAACAGGGTATCCCGAAGCTTCTCTTTCGGTAGGTGCTGCGCCGCAACGGCAATGATCAGGGGAGCGCCGATCAGGGACGTACCACTGATATAACCACCCACCATGAGAAACAGCGTATCCACCGCTTTGCTGCCACTTCGGAACGGTTTGTTGACGATATAGGACACCGAATACAAGCCGACAATCACGAAGATGATGGCGCTGAGGATATCGCCAGGCATGGTTATCAGGCCAAACACCCCGACCAGCTTGGGCACGATCATGATCGCAAGAATGCGCCAGAGATAACGCCAGTCAACCGTTCCCTCTGTTTTCATGCCGGCTGAATCGGGGCGCTTCCGATTATTCATCCAAATGGTCAAAGAAGAAAACACCAGCAGGTGTACGGCAATGATCGGCAAGAAAATCAAAGGCTGGTCGAGTACCAGCAAAAGGAAGGGTAACGACAAAACAGCCCCACCGAACCCAAGCCCGGAGCGTACAAATCCACTCCAGACGAAGATAACAGCAATCAAAACATACTGGGCAATGCCGAGATCGGACATAACTTCCTTTTTTACTGAATATTGACTCCAGTTATTTGAAATAGCGCCGATATATTCAGTGAGCTACAAACTGGACGGATATTGATTAAACCCCGGAGAATAATAATGGCCCTGTCCTGGAAACAGAAGTTTACCTTCCTGATTGCAGCCACCTTCGTGGGCCTTGCTATTGCGCTAGCGGCCTCGCTGAGTGGCCTCAGCAAAGTGTCAGAAGCGTATGAAGCACGCAGCCAGGCCAGGTCCTACGAAACGGCTTCGTTGCACCTGATGAACGATTGGCTTAACGCAGATCGTCTCAGCGAAAACCTGACTCCGGATACGGTCGACTCCTTCCAGAACCAACTCGCATCGCTGGAAACACAGGCCGGCGAACTGCCAACCGCAGCGGCAAAGCTCTCAGACCCATCCATCGCCGAAACAGCGGCGGAAATCCACGATGCCGTCAACAACTATACAGAACTGCGGCGAGAGTGGCTGGGGCTGAGCCAAACACTGGGCCTGACCAACAGCAATGGTCTGAAAGCGAAAATGGCCGGTATTGTTGAGAGTGACCTCCGGGAAATCAGCATTTCCATCTTCAACGATGACATCAACATCATCGCCTCCAATTACCGGGACTACCTGGACACCTTCGACACCTCCTATGCCGAGAAAACCCGCGAAGCATTGGCTCGCATGCAGGCAGTGGTTAAAGATATGGATTGGCAGGAGATCGAAATGGGCCAATCTGTTCAGGGGTTCGCCGACGCTTTTGCGGAGTCTGACAACATCGTCAAGATCATTGCAGGTCTTGAAACCAGGCTTGAGACGATCGGGGCTGACATTCGTGCAATGATTATCAGCCAGGGTAAATCCCTTCGCACCGGCATCATTGCATCCACCAGCGCCCAGGCGGAAGAAGCCCGTACGGCGTCTTCCTGGCTTATCATTGCAACATCCGCAGCCGTTCTGATTGTGCTTATTCTTACGCTGACCGCTGCATCGCGTACCCTGGTCAGGCGTCTGAACGAAGTCGTTGAGCTGCTGACCCGCGTCGCCTCGGGTGATCTCAGCCAACGCCTCCAACCAGGCAGCAATACCAGGGACGAATTCAATCGCCTCGGCACAGCTACCAACAAAATGCTGGATGATGTCTCCAGCGTCATCGGACAGGTTGTGGAAGGCAACAGAACCCTGTCCAGCCTCCAGGGTGAGCTGGATTCCCTGGTTGTACAGCTGGGCCGAAACGGTGAACAGGTAGAGGGTGAAACCGAGCAGACAGCCACGGCCGTTCAGGAAATTTCCCACACCGCGATCGATATTGCCCAGTATACCCAGTCCGTCAACGAAGCGGCCCAGAGCGCCAACGGTGCAGCCCAGTCCGGTGCAAAGGTTGTCAAGCGCAGCGCCGACAGCATGAGTGCTCTTGCCGAGCGCATCCAGCAAACCCATGACCAGATCGGCCAGCTCAGCAAAACCGGTGAAAAGGTCAACTCCATTGTGGATGTAATTAACAGCCTGGCCGAACAGACCAACCTGCTGGCTCTGAATGCAGCCATTGAAGCAGCCCGGGCGGGCGAGGCAGGCCGAGGGTTCTCCGTAGTAGCGGATGAAGTCCGGTCACTGGCTGAAAAAACCGTATCGGCCACCAATGGCATTGCCGAAATTGTGGATTCCCTGAACCGGGAGACGTCTGCCATCACAACCATGATGAAGGAAGGGCTCCACTCTGCCGGCGAAGGCGAGAAAAGCGCCGAGGAAGCCGCACAGGCGATCGACCAGATTACCGGCTCCATCAATCAACTGGCCGGGGACATGAACCAGGTAGTGTCTTCTGTCGATGGCATTTCCACCACCACCGAGGAAATCGCCCAGAAAGTAGAGCAGATTCATGGCCATACCCGTGAAACTGCAGATATCCGGCAGCAACTCAATGCCCATATCGAACGGCTATCCGCACAAACCGCCTCACTAACCCAGGCGTCTCAGGGTTTCCGCCTGTAGAAACAACCGCCAAACCACCACCCCTTGCGCGTCATCTGCCGCAAGGGTAGCATGACCAGTACTGTACATATAAACAGTATCTGGTGCCTTCATGAAAACACGTGCGACCGACCTCAATCCTCATAACCGCTTTCAGCCCATTGCCACGGATCGGGACTTTGACGACGGCTGGTATCAGGCTCCGGAAGACGACCTGAATCCC
The DNA here is from genome assembly GCF_023657445.1 of Marinobacter sediminum. NCBI lineage: Bacteria > Pseudomonadati > Pseudomonadota > Gammaproteobacteria > Pseudomonadales > Marinobacteraceae > Marinobacter > Marinobacter sediminum. The sequence continues at coordinate 2,174,497 of NZ_JAGTWY010000001.1, forward strand.
GACTCACTGGCAACCGAGGTGATGGACGAACAGGTGCGTAGCATCATTAGCCGGAACTCCTCGCCGGATGTGCCGTTCGACCAGTCCATTAACCCCTACCGTGGCTGTGAGCACGCCTGCATTTACTGCTTTGCGCGGCCAACCCACGCGTACTGGGATATGTCTCCGGGCCTGGATTTCGAAACCCGGCTTATTGCCAAGGCAAATGCTGCGCGAACATTAAGGAATGAGCTGGACAAGCCCGGCTACAAGGTCTCACCCATCGCTCTGGGCATGAATACCGATGCCTACCAGCCTTTGGAGCGCGAGCGGCGGATCACCCGTCAACTGCTTGAGGTCCTGGCGGAATATCGCCATCCGGTTTCTATCATTACCAAGGGAGCCCTTATCCTGAGGGATCTCGATTTACTCTCGGAGCTTGCCAGCCAGAACCTGTGTTCGGTCAGCATCAGCCTGACTACCTTGAGCAATGATCTTAAAAGGCGCATGGAACCAAGAACCGCAGCACCTTCAACGCGCCTGAAAATAATCGAACAACTCTCGTCAGCCGGCGTACCCACCGGAATCATTCTGGGGCCAGTGATCCCGTTCATAAACGACCAGGAAATCGAAGCCATACTAACGGCCGCAGCATCAGCCGGCGCAACCCGTGCCAGCTGGATCATGCTGCGATTACCACTGGAGCTGGACGAACTGTTTCAGGATTGGCTGCACCGGCACTTCCCCCAGCGAGCCAACCACGTGATGAACCGAATCCGTGATTTACGGGGCGGCAGAAGCTATGACTCCGATTTCGGGCGCAGAATGACGGGTACCGGCCCCTATGCCGATCTGATTCGCCAGCGCTTCTCGAAAAAGGCCAGGCAACTTGGCATGAACCTGCATAAGCCCGAATCGCTACGAAGCGATTTATTCAGAAGACCCGCCGGAGAACAAATGGGGTTATGGTAAAATTCAGGTACACCGTATTCCAATCGTCATCCGATATTGTTCATGGATGGACCGGAGAAGACCATGTCCAGACGAAGCGTTTTTGCCAATGCAGCTTCACTGCTCTTTGCGGTAACCATCGCCTGGCTCCCGCTCTGTGCTGCGGCTAATGAAGCCATCGTCGCAAGAACGGAGGCACTGGACGCCGGTTTCCCGGTCAAGATTCTTGGTGACTCGTTACTTGCCCGCCACGCGCTCTCAGAGTTCTATGAAGCTAGAGGCTATCAACCCGCGTGGACATCCCCCGAGCAACGTCACCAACTGATTGAGGCGGTCGAACAGGCAAGCAAGGATGGCCTGAATCCGGATGACTACCATGCAGCCGTGCTTTCTGAACTGGCGCTGCGGCGCATGGATGAACTTTCAGAAGACCTGCAGGCAGATCTGGACCTGCTGTTTTCGGACGCGTTCCTGATGCTTGGCTCCCACCTTCTGGAGGGTAAGGTGAACCCGCAGAACGTCCACGCCGAGTGGACAGCAAACCGCCGGCAGAGAAAAATGGAATCGGTGTTGGCCAACGCCATCGCCAGCGAAGATATCAGCGTTGCACTGGATGAGTTGCGGCCGTCTCACGAAGCCTATCGAAAGCTGGTCCAGGCCCGGTACAGAATAACGCGCCTGCTTGGTCAACCATGGCTACCTCTGGCAGCGGCGCCGTCAATCCGCCCAGGTGATCAGGATCAACGCCTGCCGGAAATCCGCCACCGAATGGCAGTGCTGGGCGACCTGCCCGACCAAACAGCGACAACCGGCTTGAACGGCGACCGACAGCGCTATGGCAATGAACTGGAGAGGTTTGTCTCTGCATTTCAAACCCGGCACGGTCTTGAACCGGACGGAATTATTGGCCGCCAGACCATCGCCGCATTGAACATGATGCCGGTTGAGCGGGTTCGACAAATCGACGCCACACTTGAGCGCTGGCGCTGGTTACCAGAATCTCTGGGGCGCAAGTTTGTCATCGTGAATATCGCGGGTTACGAACTGAAAATGATCGAGAATGGCGAGGAAATCCTGAATAAACGGGTCATCGTCGGCCAGCCCTTCCGGCAAACACCGGTATTCAGCGACCGCATCCGATATCTTGTGTTTAACCCCACCTGGACCGTTCCCAGGAAACTGATGATTGAAGATCAGCTGCCTCTGATCATCCGGGATCCTGGCTACCTTGATCGCCTGAATATCACCGTATACCAGGGCTGGGGTGCAAACCGAAAGCGGATTGATCCGACGACGGTCAACTGGGCCTCCTTGACCGCGAATAATTTTCCCTACCAGTTGGTGCAGGAACCGGGCCCCCGAAATGCCCTCGGCCAGGTCAAGTTCATGTTCCCCAATCAATACGACATATACTTGCATGACACCCCGGGACAAGGTCTTTTCAGCAGGGCCGAGCGCTCTTTCAGTTCCGGCTGCATTCGTGTCGAGCAGCCCTTCGACCTGGCGGAGCACCTGCTCTCCCAGGACCCCGACTGGTCCCAGGAAACAATCAATGATGTTTTAGCAGCGTCGCAGCCAGTAACCGTTGTACTTCCAGCGCCGGTGCCAGTCTATATTCAGTACTGGACAGCATGGGTGGATGACAACGACCAGCTGCAGCTTCGCAACGACATCTATAACCGGGACAATCGCCTGATATCGAGACTACGGGAAACACCGGATGGTGACTCATATCGTCCAACTCCGGTTGCCGCATCAGCTCAACGTTAGCAAATTATTCGGGAGGAGCAGCCATGAACCGCACAGTGCCTTTCCTGCTTTGCCTGCTGGTCCTCGCGGGATGCCAGTCCCCTTCGCCAGGGCAGGAAAATAGCAGCAATAACACCGTCTTTCTGAGCGCACAGCATTGTCTCAGAGAATATGTGAAGGAACTGGAAAAGGTTCACTATGGTCCCTGCCTCAAGATCATTACCGTAGACGGAAAACCGCCAGAGGTTCGCGAAGACGGGTTTGTCGAGCTACCTGTCGCAACGCCGGCGGTGATTGGTACCAGCTGTGTCTACCGGCACGCCGACGGCTCTCCCATACCGGCGACGATGGAAACAACAGAGTTCAGGATAACCGGTCAGACTTTTACCCGCCCCGGCGTACGCTGGTATCTTCATGCTCACAAGCAGGCAAGACAAGTCGTTGGCTGTGAACCGACGCTCTCGCGTTCGGTGTACCCTGCAAACAAAACGGATTAACCGGTACCTTGTAAAAAGGAATGCCGTCATTGCATCGCCAATCGAAACGGACAACCTGATTGAGGGTACGCGTTGGCCCGGCCCCAGACTGGCCCGCTCCAGCCCCGGTCTGGTGAAACTGGCCGTGAGTATCACAGTCTGACTGTCCAGGCGAATGCGGCAGCATCTGAACAACACCACTGCCAACGGGGAGATACCATGACAAACCGGGTCGACATCCATTACTGCACAGGGTGCCGCTGGCTAATGCGGTCAGCGTGGATGGCGCAGGAATTGCTCACCACCTTCGAGGGAGAATTGGCCGAACTCACCCTACACCCGGGCAGCGGAGGAATTTTCGAAGTCTGGGTAAACGGCAAACGGATCTGGTCCCGCAAGGAACAGCAGGGATTTCCGGAAATCACCAGGCTCAAGCAACTGGTCCGTGATGAGATTGATCCGGATCGCTCACTCGGCCATTCCGATAAAAAGTCCGAGCCATGATCAACAGTGTGGATATTGTTTGGCTTGGAGCTCTGGCCAGCCTTTTAGCAGGCCTCGCTACAGGCATAGGCGCACTGGCCGTCTTTTTTATAAAAACTCTGTCCGATCGCGTGCAGGACAGCATGCTCGCCGGCGCAGCTGGCGTTATGCTGGCCGCATCGTTCTTTTCCCTGTTACTTCCGGGCCTCGCCTATGGCGAAAGTCTGGCAGGTACGACCTGGGCTGCAGCGTTGATCGTGATCGCAGGCGTTTTGTCGGGTGCGGGGGCCTTGTACTTCATCCACCAAAAACTGCCCCACGAGCACTTCAATCTCGGACCCGAAGGGCCAGATACGTACCAAATACGGCGGATCTGGTTGTTCATTATCGCCATCACCCTGCACAACTTTCCCGAAGGCATGGCCGTCGGTGTCGGCTTCGCCGGGGGAGATGTGCAAAACGGCTATGTGCTGGCAACCGGCATCGGCATTCAGAACATCCCTGAGGGATTGGCGGTCGCTTTCTCGCTGCTTTCGATCAACTACTCTCGGTTCCGGGCTTTTGGCGTTGCCCTGCTTACCGGGCTGGCCGAGCCGATTGGCGGCATCTTTGGCGCAGCGCTGGTGTGCCTCGCGGAACCCATTATGCCCTGGACACTGGGCTTTGCGGCAGGTGCCATGCTGTTTATCATCAGTAACGAGATCATCCCCGAAACCCACCGGAATTCGTACAAAACCCTGGCCACCTTCTCCCTACTCGGTGGTTTCGTGGTCATGATGTTCCTGGATGCGACTCTGGGTTGAGCCAGATGAGTTGCGGGCATCCAGCAGCCAGACACCGGCCAGCGCCTCCAGCGCTTCTGCGATCACCGGTTCATCCTCACGGTCCTTGCGCCAGATAAAGCTCAGGGCGCAGGGCAGCCGAACGCCGTCCACCACCACCAGGCCCCGCTCCTGGCGCTCGGCCATCGCCAGGGCATCCCGCGCCAGACTGAGGCCGACGCCGGCACGAACCAGGTCCAGCATGCATGCTTCCTGATCAACCTGGGCGACCCCATGCGGAGTCAGCCCCCGGGGCTCCATCACATTGGCCAGCAGGCGGTTATGCACCGAGTCTGGCGGAGTCACAATCCAAGGCAGCGCGGCCAGGCTTGGCCAGCGCGTGTCGGCAACCCGGGATGACCACCCCGCAGGTGCAATCACGTGATAATCGAACAGAGCCAGCTCCCGGTGCGCCAGCTCTGACAGATCCGGGCCGGGCCCGGCTCCGGGTGGCGCCAGAAAGTACCCCACGTCCAGGGACCCATTCCTGACCTGCTCCAGAACGCTCCCACTCATGCCCTGGTGCAGCTCGGTTTCCAGTTGCGGCGCCCGGGCTACCAGCCGGTGAAGAAATGCCCCCAGACGAATGAATTCCGGATCCACAATGGTGCCGATCTTGAGGCGACCGCGAATGGTACTGTGAAGGGCGCGGGCACTCTGCTCAAACGCCGCCAGCCCAGCCAGCGCCTTCTCAGCCACCGGCAACAGACTCTGACCATCTTCAGTCAACGCCAGGCCCTGGGGCCTTCTTCGAAACAGTCTCAACCCCAGGTCATCCTGCAAATGCTTGAGCTTGAGACTGACTGCGGGTTGCGTGAGATGGAGGCGTTCAGCCGCCCGGGACACGCTACCCTCACGGGCCACCGAGACAAACGCCCGTAATCCCTGCAGATATTGCATCACTGGCTCCTTGATCAACTGGTTATAAGTAATATTTATATCATGATTTTAAAAATCTCAATTGCTTTGGTAGCCGTCTGGCACTAATTTGAGTGATCAATTCTTCGCCAATGATACTTAAAACCAGTAATGCCGGTTACTATAGAGATAGAAGAAAACAACAGACCCGAGCAGGAATGAGCCAAAATGAGCAACCCGACGATCCAGCATTATATTAATGGGCAAATGTCAGAAGGCACTTCTGGACAAAACCAGAACGTTTTCAACCCGGCCACTGGCAAAGTGACGGGGCAGGTTGCTCTCGCCAATCACAACGATGTTCAGCAGGCTGTAGCCGCCGCCAATGCCGCGTTCCCGAGCTGGGCCGACACGCCACCGATTCGCCGTGCCCGCGTCATGTTCAAGTTCCTCGAACTGCTCAATACTCACAAGGATGAGCTGGCCGAAGCCATCACCCTTGAACACGGCAAGGTCTTCACCGACGCCCAGGGCGAAGTTGCCCGCGGCATCGACATTGTGGAGTTTGCCTGCGGCATTCCCCAGCTTCTGAAGGGCGATTACACCGAGCAGGTTAGCACCGGTATCGACAACTGGACGACCCGCCAGCCCCTGGGCGTGGTGGCCGGCATCACGCCGTTCAACTTCCCGGTCATGGTGCCCATGTGGATGTTTCCGCTGGCCATTGCCGCCGGCAACACATTCATCCTCAAGCCCAGCCCCATCGACCCGAGCGCGTCCCTGATGATCGCCGATCTGCTCAAGCAGGCCGGGCTGCCAGACGGCGTATTCAATGTGGTTCAGGGTGACAAGACCGCCGTGGAAGCACTGATCGAACACCCCGATGTGATGGCATTGAGTTTTGTTGGCTCCACGCCGATTGCCAACCGGATCTACGAAAACGGCGCCCGTCATGGCAAGCGAATCCAGGCCCTCGGCGGCGCCAAGAACCACATGGTGGTCATGCCCGATGCCGATATGGACAAGGCTGTCGACGCCCTGATCGGCGCTGCCTATGGCAGTGCGGGCGAGCGCTGCATGGCCATCAGCGTGGCGGTGCTCGTTGGCGATGTCGCGGACAGGATCGTGCCGCGTTTGGCCGAACGGGCGCACGACCTCAAGGTGAAGGACGGCATGGAGCTGGATGCCGAGATGGGGCCAATCGTCAGCGCTGCGGCACACGAGCGCATTACCGGCTACATTGAAAAAGGCGTGGCGGAAGGCGCCGAGCTGATCGTCGACGGTCGTGAATTTGATGGTGCCCGAACCGGCGACGGTTGCGGTGAAGGTTTCTGGATGGGTGGCAGCCTGTTTGACCACGTAACTCCGGAGATGACCATCTACAAGGAGGAAATCTTCGGGCCAGTGCTGGTCTGTGTCCGTGTCCCGGACGTTGCTACCGCGATCCGCCTGATCAACGACCACGAGTTTGGCAACGGCGTCAGCTGCTTCACCGAAAGCGGTAGTGTTGCACGGGAGTTTGGCCGGCGCATCCAGATCGGTATGGTTGGCATTAATGTGCCTATTCCGGTCCCGATGGCATGGCACGGATTTGGCGGGTGGAAGCGCTCCATGTTTGGTGATACCCATGCCTATGGCGAGGAAGGAGTGCGTTTTTACACTCGCCAGAAATCCATCATGCAGCGCTGGTCCGACTCTATTGATGCCGGCGCCGAGTTTGTGATGCCAACCGCCAAGTAACGCTGGACCAGCAACGACCAAAAGAAAATCCGGAGAACAGCGATGTCCGACAACAACAATGCACAGGGACAGCCTGAGTTTGACTATATCGTAGTGGGCGCAGGCTCTGCTGGCTGCCTGCTAGCCAACCGACTAAGTGCCGACCCCGCCAATCGGGTGCTGCTGATCGAAGCCGGTGGCAGGGACAACTACCACTGGATCCACATTCCGGTGGGCTACCTCTACTGCATCGACAACCCCCGGACCGACTGGTGTTTCCGGACCGACCCGACCCCGGGCCTGAATGGCCGCACACTGATCTACCCCCGGGGCAAGACCCTGGGTGGCTGCTCCAGCATCAACGGTATGCTCTACATCCGCGGTCAGGCCAGGGACTACAACCAATGGGCCGAGATTACCGGCGAAGATGCCTGGAACTGGGACAACTGCCTGCCGGATTTCATGCGTCACGAAGATCATTACCGGCTGGATGACGGCGGTGATGCCGATCCGGAGCACCGCAATTACCATGGCCATGGTGGCGAATGGCGCATTGAGCGTCAGCGCCTGAAATGGAAAATTCTGGAGGACTTTGCCGAGGCGTGCATTCAGGCCGGTATTCCCCGCACCCGGGATTTCAATAGAGGTGACAACGAAGGCGTGGACTATTTCGAGGTCAACCAGCGCGCCGGCTGGCGCTGGAATACATCAAAAGCCTTCCTGCGATCCGCCGAGAAGCGTCCCAACCTGACCCTCTGGCACTCGACCCACGTTCTCGGCCTTGAGATGATGACCGGCGAGAAGCCCCGGTGTACCGGGGTCAGGGTAGAACGCCCCAGCGAGGGTGAAGTGCTCGCCCGCGCAACACGGGAAGTCATTCTCTCTGCCGGTGCCATTGGTTCCCCCCAGTTATTGCAGCTCTCGGGTATCGGGCCATCCGATCTACTGAAGGAACATGACATTCCGGTGGTGGCCGATCTGCCGGGCGTAGGCGAGAACCTGCAGGACCACCTGCAGATTCGTTCGGTCTACAAGGTGCAGGGCGCAACCACCCTGAACACCATGGCGAACTCTCTCATTGGCAAGGCCCGTATCGGCCTGGAATACCTGCTCACCAGGTCCGGTCCCATGAGTATGGCACCATCACAGCTGTGCCTGTTCACCCGCAGCTCCGAAGAATTTGACTACGCAAATATTGAGTACCACGTTCAGCCCCTGAGCCTGGATGCCTTCGGACAACCGTTGCACAACTTCCCGGCGATCACCGCCAGCGTGTGCAACCTCAACCCAACCAGTCGCGGTACCGTGCGCATTCGCAGCAAGAACCCGAAAGACGCACCGGCGATCGCCCCCAATTACCTGAGCACCCCTGAGGACCGGAAAGTGGCCGCGGATTCGCTTCGGGTTACCCGTCGAATTTCTGAACAACAGGCCTTTGCACAATACCAGCCGGAAGAATTCAAACCCGGTTTGCAATACCAGACCGATGATGAACTCGCCAAGCTGGCCGGTGACATTGGCACCACCATTTTTCACCCCGTGGGCACCACTCGGATGGGGCGTGCCGATGACGAGCTGGCGGTAGTGGATCCGTATCTTCGTGTGCGGGGCGTATCCGGGCTTAGGGTGGTAGATGCCGGCGTGATGCCAACCATCACCAGCGGCAATACCAACTCCCCGACTCTGATGATTGCGGAAAAGGCGGCCGGCTGGATTCTGACTGGCAAGTAACCCGCGTCAATTTAGTTGCAGTTCTGAGATTTTTTGACGGCAACGGGCTGCTAAACTCTGCAGCCCGTATCTGCTGTATAAGGATGCTTCTGCAATGACCTTCGCCACCTGGCTGACCGTTGTCACCATTTGTGCTCTCGGCGCCATGTCACCCGGACCTTCCCTGGCCATCGTGCTGAAGCAGACCCTGACCGGTGGACGTTGCCATGGCATGACGACCGCCATCACCCACGGCCTTGGCGTCGGCCTCTATGCATTTCTGAGCATCCTGGGTCTGGCCGCCATTATTACCGCTTCCCCGGTAGCATTCTCGGTCCTGCAATGGGGTGGTGCGCTCTATCTGGCATGGCTTGGGCTAAAAGGTTTGATGGCCAAACAGAGCGGTGATTCGGAGCTGCCCGATGCACCCACGACGGCCAGCGCAGCCCGGGACGGATTTCTCATTGCCTTTCTCAACCCTAAAATTGCCGTCTTTTTCCTGGCCCTGTTCAGCCAGGTAGTCGGCACTGATACCAGTATGCTGGCGAAGTTCGGCTATGCAACCACAGCCATGGTGATCGATGGCACCTGGTACCTTATAGTCGCCTGGCTCTTCTCTAATCCGAGGTGGCTGGAGCAATTGAAGCACAAAGCCATCTGGTTCGAACGAATCTTCGGGGCCTTTCTGGTGGGCCTGGCTGGCCGACTTGTGTTTGGCATCCTGAACGGCAAATAAATCGTCCTGACTTACAACCTGGCTAGTTTGCCAGATCAACAATGTCCGGATACTCCCGAACCTGAACCACCTGCTCCGCCACTGGTTCAGTCGCCAGAGCACAGACTTCGTTGACCATGGCAGTGGCCACGGTTGCGGCCTCAATGCCCCGGTATTTCTCCAGCGGACCAATGAGTGCCAGATTAACCAGGGGCATCACCCGGATACCAAGCGCCTCGGCCGTCCGCTGCTCCGCACGTTCGCCCAGCAGAAGACTCGGGTGATAAATCGAAAGGTAGTGATAGCCCAGGCTCCGGACAGCATCTTCCAGCTCACCCTTTACCCGGTTATAGAAAATTGTTGAGGATGACGTAGCACCGATGGCAGACATCAGAATGAAAGCACTTGCACCAGCTGCCCGGCCAAGTTCGGCTGCTTTCAGGCAATACCCGTAGTCCACCTTGCGAAACTGCTCCCTGGAACCGGCCTTTTTAATGGTGGTGCCAAGACAACATACGATCACATCAACGTCGAAAAGGCCGGCGGATGCATCCATATCATCAAAGTTGACTTCACACTGGGTCAGTTTAGGGTGCGCCATGTCAGCCTTACGCCGAACCGGCGTGACCACCGCCTCAATTTCCGACCGCTTGAGCAACCCTTCGACGACCTTGGCGCCAGTCAGCCCGGTCGCTCCCAAAACCATAACCTTCAAAGTTCTGCCTCCTGTCATACGATCCGATGCCAACCATTCAGAGTTTTAACGAAGACTAACATTCCCCCGTAACTGATGCCCGCAAACGTCGGGGAAATCAGCCTTCGTTGAATAACAAAACCAGCGGGCCGCCCCGGAGCACGCTGCCATAATTCAGGTTAATGCCAACAGATATGTTGTCTATAAAACTGATATCCCCGGGCAACTTCAGACGTGACCAGCGCCGTTACTTCAACACTCCGCGCAAGTAATTCAAGCCGGACAACTGGGACATCTGGCCCTGAATCCAGGCCACCCGGTCCCAGACATAGGGAGAGGGATTCATCGCACTCAGCACCTTCGGATTGGGCAGCACCGACGCCAGTCTTGCCGCCTGAACCGGGGATAACCGTCTGGCCGGAATGCCAAAATAGAGTTGGCTGGCCGATTCCACCCCATAGATTCCCGGGCCAAATTCGGCGATATTGAGATACACCTCAAGGATGCGTTTCTTGGGCCAGAGTGAGTCAATACCCAGAGCCAGCCCGGCCTCCAGCGCCTTGCGGACAAAGCTCCGCCCGTTCCAGAGAAAGAGGTTCTTGGCGGTCTGCTGAGTGATGGTGCTGGCACCCCGCAGGCCCTCGCCCGCCGTATACTCGGCCAGCGCCTTTCGTATGGCGCTGAAATCCACTCCCCAATGATGGGGGAAACGCTGGTCTTCACTGGCGACAACGGCCAGTGGCATCCAGGGCGAAATGTCCGACAGACCAACCCATTCCTGGTGCAACGCCTGCCCCGGCTCCGCCAATCGATAACCGAGCATGAAACTCGAGGTGGGCGGATTCACAAACCGGAAAAGAGAGATCACGGCGAGGATCAACAGCAGAGCACCCACCAGCGACCATGCCAGTGTGTTCAGGAATTTTTGAATCAGGGATTTTCGCGCCACAGTCTCATCACCGGAGAGTTTTGACTATCATCAAAGACAGGCGGGCAGTATGTCGTGGTTTGCCCCCTGTTTGAATTACCAATCATTCAGGCTGGCCCGATCATCGAACTACCGCAACTCGTCGTATACCGAACAGGCCTGACTTCAAAGGCACCGGATTATGGTGGAGCATCTCAAGTACCCGGACGGTATCCGGCTATTGCTGACCCCCAATCACTCTCTGAGCTGGCGTGGCAATGTCAGGATCTGGCTGTGCCTGTTAGCAATCTCGGCAGTGATTGCCGTTGGCATGTCCCTGGCCGGAGCCTGGGTGATCATCCCGTTTGCCGGACTGGAACTGGCCGCGCTTGCGACCGGATTTTACCTGACCTCAAGGGCCTGTCAGAGGCGGGAAGTGCTGACCATTGATGACACCGACATACATCTGGAAAAGGGCCGGGCCAGGAAGCTGGCAGAATGGACCTTACCAAAACACTATGCTCGCCTGCGCCTGCATGCACCCCGTCATCCGTTCACACCCCCCAAGCTGGAGCTGATCCACCGGGAAAACAATGTGCCACTGGGCAGCTTCCTGAACATTGAGGATACCGACACGCTCATTCAGTTACTGGAATCCCGGGGACTGGTGATTGAACGGAAAGCGCCCGATCCGGAGATCGGGCTTTGGTTCTAGGCGGCTGTAGCCAGGGTGTTATGGACTCGCTCCACCACGAACGGGTGCGAAAGCAACTCGTGGTGCCCCAGTCCCTCGGTCTGCAGCTTTTCCGAGCCCGGCCATTTCCGGTGGACACGGCCACTGTGACTGGCCGGGACTGACTCGTCATCGCTGTCAAACACCACCAGGCCATGGGTGGCAAGATTCGGTGCCAACTCGTCGAACGAGAACTGCCGCCAGACATCGAGCCCGAATTTCTGTTCCATCCGCCTGCGTTGCTCCGACACCATGGCCGCAGGAAGTCCCAGGGCAGCGCCGAAGCACGTTACCACTGAATCCAGATCCCGGGGCGGCGCCAGCATGACCAGGTGCTGCACCCTGACTCCGTCAACCACAACCCGCGCGGCAGCGAGGCTACCAAGGGAGTGGGTGATCATAGCTTCGACCGGCCCCACGCTTGCAGCCACTTTATAGATTACATCCGCCATATCGTAGAGATTGGTCTGGCTTCCCTGGGCACGACCGTGAGCAGGAGCGTCAAACACCACCACCCGGTAGCCCGCCTTGACCAGAGGTTTCACAAAGGCCCCGAACTGGATACCGCCCCCGGACCAGCCATGCACCATCATTACCACCGGGCCATCGCCCCAGCTGTATACCGGGATGACATAGGCACCGTACTGAAGCTGGGTATAGCTCGTCGCCTCATCAAGCAGGTATTCATAGGGGATCGGTAACGGGAGCCGCCGGGGTGAAAAGAACAGGTTATCGACAACCTTTCCAGCGGCGTCCGGTGACAGCCGGCGTAGCAATTTCAGAGCCATGCCCTTCGCGACAATCCGCCGGCCCTGGCGCGGAACAACCACGCTTCGGGGCAGCCGTGTCGCTGAATCTGTATGCGTTTTGAATTGAGCAGTCATGACAATCCCTCGTTTTGTATCGGCGTAGCGCCATCCTTACTACCCCCTCAGGTTACGACTTGCCAATGAAGTTCCGGAGTGTCATATTTGACACTCTAGATGCTGAAACGGACAACTCCCATGGTCAGGATTGCCGTTGTTGCCCTACCTTTCTGCCATGGCAGTGGCATTGTCGGAGTCATGGATTTTTTTGCCGCTGCCAATTTCTGTGACCGCGCCACACCTCGCGACGAGCCCCCGTTTGATTGCGAGATCGTTACCGTCGACGACCAGCCTGTTCACTCCTACAGTGGCATACCCATCGCGCCAACCGTGCGAAGGCAGGATTACCGGGCCGATGTAATCATTGTAGGGTCGGCCACAGAAGCCGTGCTTGGTGACCGTCACATCGATGCAGCCATGGACCAGGCCCGCCCCCTCCATCCCTGGCTGTGCTCAGCCATCGAGCAGGGCGCTATTGTAGCCAGCGTCTGTACTGGCAGCTTTGTGCTGGCGGAAGCAGGACTGTTGACACACCATGTAGCTACAACCCATTGGCGGGCGGCCCCCGCCTTTCAGCGACGCTATCCGGAGCTTCGGCTTGAAGCAGAGCAGTTACTGGTCGATAACGGCCAGATCATCTGTGCCGGCGGCGCCACCTCATTCATGGATCTGTGCCTTTATCTGGTTGAGCGGCTGGGCTCTCCCGCCCTCGCCGTCGCCTGCAGCAAGTTGCTGATTCTGGATGCGCGGCGAGCCGACCAAGCGCCTTACCGCAACTTTTATGGCAGCCGAGCCCATCGGGATGAAGTAATTGAAGGCATTCAGGGGTGGCTTGAACAACACTACGCAGATGCCATCGCGATCGATGATCTGGCCCAACGGGCACGACTGGGGCCTCGTACCTTCAAGCGCAGATTCAAGGAGGCCACGGGCGAAACGCCTCTCAGTTACCTGCAACACCTGAGAATCGAAGAAGCCAAACAAGAGCTGGAGTCGACCCGACGCCAAACCGCCCAGATTATCTGGGATATCGGTTACGAAGACGCCAGTTCCTTCCGGCGCCTGTTCAAACGGAACGTGGGCTGCACCATGGAGGAATACCGGCGGCGCTTTAGCTACGTGACACCAGGGCGCATTACGCCGCCGGGTGCCACTGCGTCAGACTCTCTACCCGTAGCGAGTCGCGATGCTCTGTAGCTCACCGGCGGCGCGGTTTTCCGTCAAGCCATAACCCATTGGCTCCCGCCCCGTCTCACGACTATGGTTACGGTATGGACAACAATGGCTACACCGCTCACATCGGGTTCCTGTATCCCGGCCACGCGGCCGAGGACGACTATCCACAACTGGCGCAGATGGTACGCCCGGTTGCCGACGTACAGGTGGTGCATACCGACTTCGTCGAGGATGCCCACACGGTTGAGGCACTCACAGAAATGGGCAGCCCCCAGCGGCTGATCGATGGTGCCGGACACCTTCAGCACTCCGGCATTGAAGCAGTTATGTGGACGTCAACCAGCGCCAGTTTTGTACGCGGGCTGGATGGCATACGGGAGCAGATCGATACCCTGGAAAAAGCGTTACAGGTTCCTGCATCAACCACTGCCATGGCATTCGCCCGGGCGGTTAGCGCAGTCAACGCCCACCGGGTGGCCATTGCCGCCACCTATCCGAACGACGTTGCCCAGCTGTTCCAGCGGTTTCTGGAACACTTCGACATCGAAGTCGTCAGTATGGCAAGTCACGGAATCGTCACGGCGGCCGAAGTCGGCACACTGGGCAAGGATGCCGTGCTGCGATTCGCCCGGGACAACAATCATCCGGATGCTGATGCCTTGCTGATTCCCGACACTGCACTGCACTCGGCCAACTGGCTGGAAGACCTGGAGGTGGCAGCCGGTAAACCTGTGCTTACGGCCAATCAGGTGAGTTTCTGGGAGGGCCTCCGCCTGTGTCACAAATTGACGCCTCAAAAGGGACTGGGCACACTCTTCGCCACAGAACTCTGAAGCCGCCCGGCCTCAGCCGGAGGAATAATCGACAACAGGGCAACTGCCATGGATTTCGTCAGAACTCCCGAAAACCGATTCGAACGCCTGCTCGACTACCCTTTTGAACCCCATTACGCCGATCTCGAGGGTCTGCGGATGCACTATGTAGATGAAGGGCCGACAGACGCCAAACCGATCCTGATGATGCACGGTGAGCCAACCTGGTCGTACCTGTACCGCCACATGATTCCGGTTTGTGCTGCTGCAGGCCATCGGGTGATCGCGCCAGACCTGATCGGCTTTGGCAAGTCCGACAAACCCACCTCGATCGACAACTACAGCTATCAGCAACACATGGACTGGATGCAGTCGTTCATTGACCAACAGGGGCTGAATGACATCACACTGGTTTGCCAGGACTGGGGTTCACTGCTGGGGCTGCGACTGGCAGCCGAAAACCCGGATCGGTTCCGCGCCATTGTGGTGGGTAATGGCATGCTGCCTACCGGGGATCAGAAAGCACCCCCGGCGTTCAAGATCTGGAAGAATTTCGCCCTGCACAGCCCGTGGTTCCCCATTGCCCGGATCATCAATACCGGTTCGTTCCGCAAACTCGGACCGGATGAGCTACGTGCCTATGATGCTCCGTTCCCGGGCAAAAAATACAAGGCGGGCGCCCGGGCCTTTCCTCGGCTGGTTCCGATGACTCCGAATGACCCGGCCACGGAGGCCAACCGGGCCGCCTGGAAAGTGCTGGAGCGCTGGGAAAAGCCGTTTCTGACCACTTTCAGCAACGGCGATCCTATTTTCCGGGGCGGCGACCGCCATATGCAGGAGCGGATTCCCGGGGCCAAAGACCAGTCCCACGTCACGCTCAAGGGCGGCCACTTCCTTCAGGAGGATTCGCCAGTGCCGTTTGCCCGAGCTATCAACGACCTCCTGGCAACACTGGCCTGATTTGGGCTGGAGACTCAGTTCTGGCCTGCCGGCACGCGCGGTCGGTAGTGCCAGGACGACCAGCTGTATATGCCCAGTGCAATCCAGATAACCACGAAACTGACCAGCTGCACCTGACTCAGGGGTTCGCCGAAGATCAAAATAGCGATGAAGAATTGCAGGGTCGGGTTGATGTACATCAGAAAGCCCACGGTAGCCAGTCGCAGGCGCCTCGCGGCTCCGGCAAACAGCAGCAGTGGGATGGCGGTGACAATACCACTGGCCATGAGCAGGGCACCGGTGTAAAAGTTGTCGCCGTAATGGGACAGGTCTGCATAGCCAAGCCAGCCAAACGTCATCAACCCTACCGGCAACAGCAACAGGGTTTCCACGAACAGCCCCGACAAACCGTCCAGCACCACCTGTTTTCGCAGCAGGCCGTACGTGCCGAAACTGATGGCCAGCCCCAGTGTGATCCATGGCAACTCGCCCAGCATGACCAGCTGGATCAGAATGCCGATGGCTGCCAGCACAACCGCCGCCATCTGCCAGCGCCCCATCCGTTCGCGCAGCACCAGCATTCCAAGCGCCACATTGACCAGTGGAGTCAGAAAGTAGCCGAGGCTGGCCTGCAGCACATGGCGGGATTCCACGGAATAAATGTAAATGCCCCAGTTGGTCGCAATCAGCAGCGCACAGCCAAGCACCCGCCATAGCTGTGCGGGATTCCTGAGTGCCGCCTGCACCGCCGGCCACCTGCGTAACCCACTGATGACAAGCGCCAGGAACACACAGGACCAGATGATCCGGTGAACCAGGATTTCAAAGGCCGGCACCCCCTCAAACAGGGCAAAAAACAGCGGAAAGCAGCCCCAGATGGTGTAGGCAGACAGGCCGTACCAAACGCCGCGGGTAACATCGCTCATAGCGCTCGCCCGCTCCTGCTCATGCCGTTTTTTTCTGGGTAACAACGAGCGCCACGCCAGTGATGGCGACCAGGCCTCCAATCATTGCCAGGCCACCGAGGCGCTCATCAAACAAGAGATAGGCTTCCAGCGCCGTGACCGGCGGCACCAGATAGAACAGACTCGCCACCTGGGAGGCTGCGCCCTGGCGAATAAGCCACATTAGCAGCAGGATGGCACCGATGGAGACACCCAATACCAGCCAGGCCATGGACAACTGCAGCTGAAGACTCCACTCAACCTCACGGGACTCCAGGGCAAAGGCGCCAATGGCGAAAAAGGTGGCAGCGGCGCCATACTGGATCAGTGTTCCCGCCACCAGGTCGGCCCCGGTACCGTGCCGTTTCTGATACACCGTGCCCATAGAAATGCCCGCCAGCGCGAACACGGCCCAAAGAAGTGCCCAGGGCGAAAAGCCCACACCCGAGCCACTCCCACTGAACTTCTCCACCAGCACCAGTGACACACCCACAAGCCCCAGGGTCAGTCCCAGCCATTGGCGGCGACTGACGGTTTCTTTCAGGAACACAACAGCCGCGGCTGCAGTCACGAGTGGTTGAAGACCAACAATCAGCGACACAACACCGGAGGCCATGCCGCTCTGAATCGCGGAATAGACGCCACCGAGATAACAGCCGTGGACCAGAATACCGGTGACAGCAAGATGACCGGCTCCCCGCCAGCCCGGCCAACGGGTCTTCATCAGCCAGGCCAGCCCCACCAGCAACACCAGTGTCAGCAGCATACGAATCAGCAGCAGCGTAAACGGCTCAGCAAATGGCAGGCCGTATTTGGCGCCGATGAATCCCGTGCTCCAGAGCCAGACAAACAGAGCGGGAACGAAGAATGAATAAAAAAATGAACGCATGCGTCGCAACCGGAGTCAGTATTTTTTCAGTATGGGCACTTTAGTATTTAGCAGGCAAACAAAACAGATACAGAAAACTGGTTTAACAACCAGTACAGATCATCATGACGACCTACCTGGCAGTCTTACCTCAATGGCTGGCTCCTCAACATGCCAGTCCCCATGCCAGGTTACGTCCGGCGCTGCGTCCGGTCGGGGCTGGATGGTGATGGAAATCGCGCCAAAACTCGTGGGCGCCGGCCCGAACCGTATGGGCTTATCCTGATCCAGCCAGCGCTCGGGCACACCGGCACAAAGAATCAACCGGTTACCCTCCTCCCGCACGAAACAATTGCGCACCATCAGCACCCATTCGGCCGACGCCCAGACATGGTGACCATCGCCCATGCACCCGCCCCCTGTTCCGGGGTGGATGGCTTCTGGCCACTGACCTGTTGGTGATGCCAGAGCAGCCACCGCGTCCATCAACTCAAGGTAACGGGGGTCGCCGGCCCGCAACAGGACCTGGGCCACATGCAGGGTCAGGTAGGCATTCAGTCCGGAATGGATCATGTCCTGGTAGAACGCGCCCTTCACGAAACAGTTATCAAGCAGGAATTCGACGCAGTCCAGCAACCTGGGATCGTCAGGCTGGCAAAGCTGGGTCGGGTAACCCATGGCCAGGGAGCCAATGGCACCGGCATCCAGTCGTCGATACGGGGATGCTGGCATACCGGGTCGTTTTAGTCGGCGCTCGCAGCTGGAGAGACTCCGATCCACCGCCTGGGTAAATTCCCGGGCGCCCGCTGCAAACATGTCACTGGCTTTCCGGTCGTCCCTCTCAAGCAGTTCCGATGCCGCCTTGAGGCCGGCGATGCCCCAGAAATCGTCCCAGTAATAATAATCGTTGGGTCCCAGGTGTTCGGCACTGAAACCTGCCGGCAACAGACCCGCGTGGGGTTTGTCGAGGGTGTCGCTAAGGCGCTTTTTCTGTATCCAGTGAGCACCTTTACTCACCGGTTCAAACCAGTCAATGGGCAGTTTCCGGTCGGTAATCGCCTGGAATCGCTGTAAAATCCACAGCACCTCCCCGTTGGCATCCCACTCCCCTTCCTGGGAACGGAAATACCCGTTCTTGAGCTGGCGGGCCGGGAACTGCTCCAGGGCTCGCTCGGCCCGATCGGTCATACCGGCACACAGCAGCGCGTGAATGATAAACGCGGCGTCCCGAAACCAGAAGCGCTTGTAGGTGTAGGGGCCCGGGTACACGTCCTCCGGAGAATGGAGCACTAATGACCGGATTGCGGCATCGTAGAGGAACTGCCAGGTGTCATCCGGACATTCCAGCCGGGCATGACCCTCGAGCGCTTTTTGCCAGGTATCGGGCTGAGCCCGGGTAATCGCTCCTTTCGTTAATGGCACTGTGACCATGAGCTCGGTCGTCTTGCCTGGAGTAACCGGAAATAAAGCCGCTGCCGTCACCATACCGACATCGCACACGCCTGCGGTCTGATCCGCCTTGTCGGCGAGATGAATGTGGACATCACCCTGAAGGTAATCCGAAACGTGATGGCTTTTGGCAGGCTGACTGAAGAACACAGACTGTTTATCTTCCACCTGCCAGGCGTCTCGCTTTTCCGACAGGCTCACCCGGTGGATAAACGCGACGCCTTCAGGATTGGCCGGGCGCAGGGACAAAACCAGTGAGCCGGAAACATCGGCCTCCCCCTGCAGCACCAACTGGCAAACGGGTTGACCATCTTCCACCACCACCCGGGCGCGACTGGTCAATTTGATTCCATCCATCACCGACTCGGTCACCACACAGGGACTGTCCTCCAGCTCCTGCCATTGACGGCTGCTTTTGCACCGGGATGGCAGCAGACAGCGGCCATCATCGGCCAACAGCCATCCATCAAGGGACCAGCCGTCGTAGAGCACAGTCAGCAAACCACGGGGATCGACAATCGGCAACTCATCCAGGTCCGGCTGCCCGATGGCCGTCCAGTTGCGGTTACTCAGATTGATGTGAGTAATGGAAAAGGCCCTGGGAATAAACGCAATATCCTCAGGGTCAAACTGCCGTTCGACCCAGTACGGCCAGACCCAATCCAGGTTGTGCTGAATAACGCGGCTGTTGATCAGGCCACGGGCATGAAACACAACCCCGGCCCTCAGCAGCTCTATAGGCTCCCCGACTTCCGAGGGCTGGGCAAAGCTGTGGAGTTTCCCCAACAGGGCAATCGGATCCAGAAAACCATGTCGGTGGGCCATACGCTTGACCAGATAACGCCATGGCAGCCACTTCATCCAGCTCATTCCACGCTCTCCGTTTCTGTTGATTCTGTCTCTACCTTGTAACGTGCCAGCGCGCGCCGGGCCAGACGGTTGAGAAACACAACCGCCAGAACGGTGCCTATGAACCCTGCCCCGTATATCGTCCACTCCAACGGCGAACGCGTGCTCTCCCGGACGCCCAGAGTGGACAAATCTGCGGCCAGCGAGCCCAGATACACGTTATGCAGCGAGAACGGAATAATCCCAAAGAAAGTCCCGGACACGAATCCGCCGAAGGAAAAGCTGGTAAGGCCAAACAGGAAATTGGACAGTTTGCCGGGGAAGAACGGGATCAGTCGAGTAAGGAGGACGATCTTCCAGCCATGGGGCGCCATCTCATCACTTACCATTGAGAGCCGGGCGCGGTTACGGATATAGATGCGGGCATGATCACCCAGAAAATGTCGGCCAATCAGGAAGGCGATGGCAGCCCCCAGAGTCGTGCCTATCACCACGTATACCGTGCCTTCCATGACGCCAAAAACGAAGCCTGCGCCCGTGGTAAGCAAGACGCCCGGCAGCAAAAGCACCATAGCAACCACCATGATGCCGATAAACATGACGGCCGCCCAGGCTCCGAGGGAATCAAACCACCGCAACAGCTCTACCACTTGCTGGTGCACACCAAAGGCATAGAGCAGCCCAACAACTGCCCCCACCCCGGCAATGCAGCCGGCCATCCAAAGCGCCGGCGATTTCTTCCAGTTGCTCATGCGCTCATCCTAACGCTGGAGCGCCTCACCGCTCAAAATGACAGAGTCTGGCCGGTTTATTTCTCAAGCGCTCAGGATGGACTGAAGTTTCTGGGTAAGCTCCACTGCCTCGGCGCCCAGAGGGGTCAGGTAACCGCCATCCTTCTGGCTGATCAAGCCCCTTTTGAACAGATTTTCGGCTGCCTTGACCGTTTCCGGCGCTGCCGAATGGGCATGAACCTTGATGCCCTCCTGGGAAGATGTGGACGGAAACTGACCCAGAAGGTTGAGTTCGGCAAGGTGATCAGCAGAGAATGGCATGGCATTTCCTCGTATTATTGTCTGTGTTTACACTAAGCATAGTCGACGAATTCCATGAAGCTCTCCCGAATTCTCAGTAATCAGAACGGTGTAAGTCGCAAACAGGCCAACGCCCTGATTGCGGCTGGACGGGTTACCGTAAGTGGTGGAATCTGCCGTGAACCCGCACAGGAAGTTGACCGGTTTTCGACGGTCAAGGCAGATGGCGCGATCATCCAGGCGGGAGACGCCGTTCATTATCTCATGCTCTACAAACCCGCTGGTTATCTGAGCGCAACGGTTGATGACACTCATAAAACGGTTCTGGATCTCATTGAATCCAAGCTGCACAGCGATCTGCACATCGCTGGCCGGCTGGACCGGGCCAGCACCGGCCTGCTGATTCTGACCAATGATGGCATTTGGTCGCGACGGCTGACCGAACCGAAAATCAAGATACCAAAGGTCTACCGGGTCTCCACCGCCCGCCCGATCACCCCGGAAACGCCTGAACGTTTTGCCGAGGGCATCTGGTTTGAACCCGAGCGGCTCTGGACGTCACCCGCCCAGATCGAAATGCTCGGCCTGCGGGAAGCTCGGGTAACCATCTACGAAGGCCGATACCATCAGGTAAAGCGCATGTTTCATGCCGTAGGCAACCGGATAATTGCCCTGCACCGGGAGAAAATGGGCGACATTCGGCTCGATGACAGCCTCTCGCCCGGTGCTTACCGCCCGCTAACAAAAGAAGAGATCAGTTCCGTCCGGTAAAGGCAGATTCTTTGGTTTTACCGATCAGGTTGATCCAGCTCAGGTTCCCAGACCCGGGGATGTTGTCAAATACACTATGCTTTTTTGCAGGCAATACCACGAACCACGGGCGAGTGATCACCATGACCAGCAATGGCAACGGCTCAAACTACTACCCCCGCCCACTCCGTCATCTGAGTAGCTATCTGTCGGGGCTGGTGCAGGGACGACTCTGGCTGAAAGTACTGGTTGGCATGTTTCTGGGGCTTGTTGTAGGCACCCTGCTTGGGCCCTCGGTTGGCCTTGTGGAGCCCGCAACGGGCACACTGGTCGGCAACTGGCTGGCCTTTCCCGGGCAGCTTTTCCTGGCCACCATCCAGATGATCGTCATTCCCCTTGTGATTGCCTCGGTTGTTCGTGGTCTGGCCGCCAGCGAAGACCTGGACCAACTCCGAAAACTGGGGTTACGGGTCACCGGTTTCTTTGTCATCACCACGGCTATTGCAGCGTCCATAGGGCTCTGGATCGGCAGCGTGATGAATCCCGGCAGCATGATGACTGGCCTGGCAACATCTGCCGGGGCGGAGCAAAGCACTGTCACCACGGCTGCCATGCCCAGTGTGGACGAACTTCCGAAAACCCTGATTGGCCTGCTTCCGGGCAACCCGCTGGACGCCATGGTCGAGGGTCAGATGCTGCAGGTGGTAATTTTCTCCATTATTGTCGGCATTGCCCTGGTCAGCATGGCCCCGGAAAAGTCGCGGCCGATGCTGGACCTGCTGGATTCCCTGCAACAGGTCTGCATGACCGTCGTGCGCTGGGCCATGAGGCTGGCTCCGTTTGCGGTGTTCGGACTGATGGCACAGCTCACTACCACCATAGGCTTCCAGGCCATGCTAGGCATGGCATCCTATGTAGCAACGGTTCTGGTGGGGCTTCTCCTTATGCTCGGAGTGTACATGCTGATCCTGAAGCTGTTGGCCGGCCAACCCCCCGTCCAGTTCATCAAGGACAGCCGCGACGTTTTGCTGCTCGCGTTCTCGACCTCAAGTTCGGCCGCGGTGATGCCACTGTCGATTCGCACCGCTGAAGACAAGCTCGGGGTGCGCCCCTCAGTCTCCCAGTTCGTCATCCCGCTTGGCGCCACCATCAATATGAACGGCACAGCCCTGTACCAGGCTGTGGCAACCGTCTTCCTGGCGCAGGTTTACGGCATTGACCTCAGTATGGGAAGCATGGCGTTGGTCGTCGCCATGGCCGTGGGGGCTTCCATTGGTTCGCCGGCCACGCCGGGCGTGGGTATTGTGATCCTGGCAATGGTGCTGCAAACCGTTGGTATTCCACCCGGCGGTATTGCATTAATCATGGGCGTCGATCGGATTCTGGATATGTGTCGTACTGCCATCAACGTTACCGGAGACCTGGTCACCTGTCGGCTGATGGAAAACTGGTCCGGCACCCGACTGACAGCCGAGCCTGCTACCCAGGAGTCCTGAGCACGACAATGCCCAAGGCTTTCCGGTACCCTGAAGGCAAGACACTTTAACCGGGAGCTTCCATGACAACCGTACAAATTGATATCGTTTCCGACATCGCCTGCCCCTGGTGCGCCATCGGCTACGCCCGCCTGGAAAAGGCCATGGAAGAGCTGAAGGACGAGATGGATTTCAACATTGAATGGCACGCCTTCGAGCTGAACCCGGATCCGTCCGGCGACGGCGAACCCATTCTCCAGGCCCTCAGCCAAAAGTACGGGCGTAGCCCCGAGGAAATGCAGGCCACCCAGGCAAACATGATGGAGATTGCCGCAGGACTCGGGCTTAACTTCGATAAACTCCAGGAGCGTTACACCCGCAACACTTTCGATGCCCATCGGCTGGTGAAATGGGCTGGCGAACAGGGCAAACAGACGGAAATGAAGATGGCGTGCTTCGACGCCTACTTCGGCCACGCCGAGAATATTTCCGATGCGGACGTGCTGGTTAAATGCGTTGAAGCCATTGGTCTCGATGGCAACGCAGCGCGGGAAATCCTGGCTTCTGACCGCTATGCGGACACTGTTCGGGAAGACGAAGCCAGGTATCAGCAGGCAGGCGTCTCCGCCGTGCCGGCCTACATCGTCAACCAGAAATACCTGGTATCCGGCGCACAGGAACCGGACACCCTTATCGGAGCGTTCCGGGAAATTACCTCAGAGAGCTGAGGTACCTCAGGAAATGGTAACGAGCGGGTCAGATGCTGTCAGCCTGTTTGCCCGACTCGTTATCGAGCTCCTTCTCGGTGTCATCCCACTGCTCCGCAAGCGCGTCATAGGCATCGGAAAAACCCTGGCGGGCACGTTCCCATGCTGATGCTGAACTGGCCTTGAGCTCCTGATACCAGCTCTGCACACGCTCCCGTTGTTCCCGCAATGATTCCAGGCTCTTCTGCGAGCGTTTCCGGGCGGTCTCGCTCATATCGTCCCAGTTCTCAGACAGCTGTTGCTCCAGCTCATCAATGCGCTGGTCCAGGGCGGACAGTGTTCGATTGATGGACTCTTCTGCCTGGCCCTTCTGGTCGGAGCCATAATCCTTCAGAGCGTTTCCGAGCTCGCGGGTCTCCCTTTTCAGTTCCTCAACGGAGGAATCCGCGGGCTCCGCCTGAACGGTCCACGAGCACATGGCCACAAACACAAAGGCGAACGCGTAAGCTAACGGCTTAAACATCATTCAATGCTCCTGCACAATTTTCTGAACAATAGCACCGTTGCCCAGCCACATGCACCTTAGCGAACCTTAACCAGAGCTTAGAAGAATTCCAGGAAATGATTGAAAACAGCAGGTTGCACGCAATATTCCGGGGCCCCAAGCTTTAGGGACCCCGGACCTGCTTTGATCCTAATCAGTGAGGCCCTGAGACCGGGCCATCGCAAATGCCGCCTTTGGTCCGGTCCACAAGGACGGCAGAATGATCAGTGACACCGGAATGGCGGTGAGCACGATAAACTGCTGCAACACGCTAATCTGGCCTGCCCCCATATAAAGCAGGATTGCGGCCATAACAGCCATGGCCCCGCCCCAGAAGGCGCGCACCAGGTAATGTGGCTCATCATGACCCGCACCTACCGTGGCAATGGCATAACTCATGGAGTCCCCGGTTGTTGCCACGAAAATAGTGGTCAGCAAGAGGATAGCTGCAGCCATGATTGTGCCGCCGGGTAGAGCCTCTGCTACGGTCAGTGTGGCAACATCAAAGGAAAAGCTGTTGAGCGCCTCGGTCAGATCGAAGGTGCCTGCCAGCTGATGATAAATGCCGGAGCCACCCAGCAGAGTGAACCAGATAGAGGTGGCGATTGGCGCAAGTACCGCGACAGCCAGAATGGTTTCGCGAATACTGCGACCTCGGGAGATCCGCGCCACAAAAATGGACATCAGCGGCGTGTAGCCAATGAACCAGGCGAAAAAGAAGACGGTCCACCACTTCATCCACCAGTCCGGAGCCGTGTCTGCGGTCACAGTTGCCATCGCAAAAAATGACGAAAGATACTCGCCCACGGAAGACAGGTAGGTATTGGTCAGAAACAGCGTGGGTCCGAACACGAAAATGGCCGCCGCAATCACCAGAGCCAACACAACATTAAAGCGGCTCAGCATCTGGATTCCACGATGGATACCACTGACCGCAGAGGTCATGTAAACACCGGCAAGAAGCCCGAGAATGATCAGTTGTGTCGAGAAGTCATCCGCAACACCAAAGAGTTGATGCAGACCAAAGCTCATCTGGGTCGCCAGGAAACCGATGGGGCCAACGGTACCCGCAACCACAGCAATCACGCACAGCGCGTCGACAAGGCCGCCAAACCAGCCCGTCATCACCCTCTCGCCCAGGACAGGATACAGCAGCGTGCGAGGCTGCAGGGGTTTACCCTGAACGTAATGCGCGTGTGCCAGCACCAACGCGGTCAGCGAGCCCAAAACGGCCCATGCCAGGAAGCCCCAGTGCATGAACGACTGTGCCATGGCCGGTGCCACGGCTTCCGCCGTTGCCGCCTCGGTGGTAAAGACCGGTGGTGACACCACAAAGTGGTAGACCGGCTCACCGGCCGCGAAGAATACGCCGCCACCAGCCAGAAGGGTACAGAGAATCATGGACAACCAGCGGAAGGTGCTGATTTCAGGCCGGGACAGACCGCCCAGACGGGCTGAACCAGCGCGGCTCACGGCCACACCAATGGAAATAAAGAAGGTCAACAACAAAAGCAGTTGGAAGAAGGAACCAAGGTATTTGGCGGTCCAGCCAAATCCTTCGCCAATCACCGCTGCCAGACCTTCGGCATCATTCAGGGACCACCCGACAAACAGCAGGATGAACCCCATGGTGAGGGCCAGCACGACAGGATCACCCAATCGCTGAAGCCCAGTGGCATCTTTAAGCGGAAATGTTGTACTACTTGAGGACATGAAACTCGCCGGTTTTTGAATGGGCCGGGCACCCTACTCACGCAATGATAAGGTTACTATCGGTATTTCTACCGAACCGGATCTGAGCAAAGCCCCTTGACGACTGCCTCGCAAACCTCATCCTGGTTCCGGCCTTCGCCAGACACCGTCAGATCGGCGTATCGGCGGTAGAGTTGAAGACGCTCTTCAAACAGCGCATGCAGTGACTGGTCCGGCCGTCGGGAAATGCCACGGGCACTGTGGTCGCCAATGCGTTCAATAACCAGCTTCAGCGGGATGTCCAGAAACACCGCAACGCCGTTTGCCTTGAGCTGCTGCATCGCTTCGGCACTGTAGACCGCACTGCCACCTGTGCTGATGATCTGGTGCTGCACGTTCAGGTCAAGAAGCACCTGCTCCTCGATGTGCCGAAGTTCCTTATAGCCCTCCTGGTCGACGATGTCCTGAAGAGTGCGGCCGGCCTTTTCCTGAATCAGCAGATCGGTATCCACAAAGCCCATACCCAACCGTTTTGCCAGCAATACGCCGACGGTGCTCTTGCCACTGCCAGGCATGCCAATCAGGACGATGTTTCGGGTGGGGTCAGTCTGGGGCATGGGAACTCCAAAAAATGTCTGGTGCCGGCTGTAACAACTGGAGTCGATATCTGTCTGAAGACTATACCGACACCCGGGAGGATTACATCATGTTTCGAGCCATCGCACTGTCACTCTTTCTGATCATCACCACCGGCTACGCGGCCGCCGGCGAAGATCCGGTTTACACCGGTCTGCTCTCCAGTACCGGCGCCGGCGGATACGACGTGGTGAGCTACTTTGACGCTGGAAAAGCCATCAAGGGCTCATCCAAGCATACCGCGGAGTACCTGGGTACAACCTGGCGATTCGCCAGCGCCCAGCACAAGACCGAGTTCGAGACCAACCCGGAGAAGTATGCCCCGGTGTATGGTGGCTATTGTGCCTGGGCGGTCAGTCAGGGCTACCTTGCCAAGGGCGATCCGGAGTACTGGACAGTCCGGGAGGGCAAGCTCTACCTGAACTACAACCAGGAGATTCAAACTCGCTGGCTGCAGGATACCGACAACTTCATTCGTCTTGCCAATGAGTACTGGCCGGCAGTACTCGAAAAGTAACAGTTTTCCGACAATTCGTGCGGTTTCATCGCGAGGATAAAGCCGTATACTCGGGTAAGCAGGGGTTGGTGACCGATCTCTGAACATTGACCGGAACCGCACGGATACCGAATGAGACCAGGCCAGACAAAAGCTGCCCTCGCCCTCATCCTGCTTGCTCTTGCGAGTGGGACGCTCATTGCGTCTTCGGCACAGGCAGACAGCATCAAACGAATTGTCCATCCGGACGGCACCGTTGAGTTCACCAACGTCAAAGACGCTCAACCCCGGGCCTCCAGTGGCAACGATACCGTGTATCGCTACAAGGACGACCACGGAGTCGTCGCCTACAGCAGTATCCGGCCGGCTGCGGCAGACTTTGATGTGATTCGGTTTCACTGTTACGCCTGTGACCCTGACTCCCATGTCGACTGGCACAAGACCCCCCTGTTCACCCGCCCCTATCGCAAAGAAATCAAAACGGCCGCCAGGGAGTTTGGTGTTGATACCGCGCTGGTGCGCGCCGTTATTCACGCAGAATCTGCGTTCAATGAAAAGGCCCTGTCACCGGTGGGCGCTCAGGGTCTGATGCAGTTAATGCCAGGCACGGCAAGGGAGCTGGGAGTCGAAAACGCTCTGGTTGCTGGCGAGAATATTCGCGGCGGGGTGAACTATCTGGCCAAAATGCTGAAACAGTTCGACGGCGATATCCGGTTGGCGACCGCCGCCTATAATGCAGGCCCCGGGGCGGTCGCCCGCTACCGGGGTGTTCCACCCTATGCCGAGACCAAGGCTTACGTGCGTCGGGTCGGCATCCTTCATGAGCGTTACGCGACCAACTAGACTGTCGCTGCCTTCAGCCGAATGCCAGCCAGACTCCCACCAGCACCATCAGACTTCCCGCAACACGATTAACGGTGCGGACACCACCACCCTGCCGCAGCAGCTTGCGGAGTCCTCGACCGCCATGGGCATAAAGCTGAAGGCAGAGAAACTCCAGTGACAGAATGATCAGGATGAGTGCCGTCAGTTGCGGCGCCATCGGGAGCTGGCCATCAATGAATGGCGGTAACAAGGCCACGAAAAACGCCCAGCCCTTCGGGTTTGCAATAGCGGTAACAAAACCCTGCATGGCGAGTTGGCCGCGGGAGGCCTGCACGACGGCCATATCCTCACTTTCCGGCATGGCCATCTTGCCCCTGGATAGCCACATCTGAACGCCCAGCCAGACAAGATAAGCCCCGCCGGCGTATTTGAAGACCGCGAACGCCGTCGGGTACTTCAACATGAACGTTGCCACACCAATGGCGGCGGCCGTTGCCACGACCGCAACCCCCACCAGCTCACCCGCCATCATCCAGAGCGCCCGGCGCACACCAATGGTGATACCCATGGACAGGGCCAGTGTCATACACATGCCTGGGGTAATCGACACCACAAAAAAGGTGGGGATAAAAACAGATAACAGGGACCAGTTCAGTGACAACAAAGCACAGTACTCGCACAGTAAATATTGGTTTTCCGGGAACCCCTTATGAATTCCCGGGTTTTGGTCGACAGCACGAAAGCAACAAACGCTTATACGATCTGGCGCTTTCCCGTCAACGCTAAGAGTCTATCGGTCCTATGGTCTCACAGGAATCGCTCATACTTGCTTAACGCAGTATCCGACTTCAACACACACCGAGGATCAGACACATGAACACAGCTAAAAGCCTGTTGACCGCTCTGGTTCTGATAACCCCTGCGACCCAGGTGGCATCAGACGATAGCAGTCAGCTACTCAACGATGCCCTGAGCGCAGCGCCTGCCTCGCTTCGCGACCAGGTCACGGTCATGGACTGGGATAACAATGTGCTTCAGGAGGGAAGCAATAATTATGTCTGCTTCCCCACCCCGCCGACCCTTCAAGGCACGGCCCCCATGTGCCTGGATGGCCCCTGGCAGAAGTGGGCATCAGCATGGATGAACAAACAGCCCTTCACATCACCCGCGCTCGGCATATCTTACATGCTGGCCGGTGACGAAGGAGCGAGTAACATCGACCCCTACGCCGAGGGCAAAACCGACGACAACCAGTGGATCAAGGAAGGCCCGCACCTGATGGTTATTGTCCCGGACCCGAAAGACCTCGACTCCCTGCCGACCGATCCTCATAACGGCGGGCCATACGTCATGTGGAAAGGAACCGACTATGCGCACATCATGGTTCCGGTGAGCGCGGAGTAACGGAAATATCCCTCGCGAAACAGATGCTGGCCTCTCCAAGAGGAGCCAGCCTCTGTCATCCCACTGACGTCAGTCCGGCAGAGCCGTGAGATAAGCCTGCAACGCGCGTGGGTCGTTAACGGTTACCCGGCCGTACTCCAGTTTCAGCAATCCTGCCCGCTCAAACCT
This sequence comes from Marinobacter sediminum, assembly GCF_023657445.1. Taxonomy (NCBI): domain Bacteria; kingdom Pseudomonadati; phylum Pseudomonadota; class Gammaproteobacteria; order Pseudomonadales; family Marinobacteraceae; genus Marinobacter; species Marinobacter sediminum. The sequence continues at coordinate 2,203,923 of NZ_JAGTWY010000001.1, forward strand.
CTGGATAACCCGGTGAATCCCTTGGCGTGTCATACCCATCATGTTGGCAATATGTTCCCGGGTGAGCCGAAAGGTCATCGGTCGGGAGTCGAATTCGTCATACCCCTGGATCTGGGTCAAAAACAGTAATCGGCGCCCGACCCGGGCGTCGATTCCCCGCAACGCATCATCAGCAATGATCGACATGGCCGACCACAGGCGACGACTGACCAGGTCCAGTGCCACGGGATAGGCTTCCGGGTAGCGCGCCAGCAGTTGCCGGAAACCCTCACCGGGCACTTCGACGATGGTGGTCGCATCGTGTGCCGTAGCCCCATAAACCCGCGGTGTACCGGGTGAAAAAACCGTGTCACCAAACCAGGCCGCAGCACCAAAGATGATCAGCGTTGCTTCCCTCCCCTCCGAATTCACCGAACTGATTCGCACGGTGCCGTTGGCGATCACACACAGTGACGACTGCATCGAACCCTTATCGTAAATCGGTTCACCCGACTGGAAATAGCGCCACCGGGCCAAAGCTTCCGCTTCCGCAATCCCTGCGCCAGGCAACCCTGCGAATAATGGACAGGCTCGCAATACCGTTTTCAGATCAGACATACCCGGACACTCAAAAAGACAGTCTCAAGAATGTAAACGATTTGACAGTCTTGTGCTCGTGCAACTGCCTAAACTAATGACTATGCTCCATCAAAAACAAGCCAACAAAACGAGAGATACCCACGATGCCTGAACGTATCGCAACGCCGTCCAAGAAAGAGGAAGTCAGCTCCGAGGAGTGGCAACTCCGGGTCGATCTGGCGGCTGCCTACCGCCTGATTGCACTCTACGGCTGGGACGACCTCATCTTCACCCACGTCTCGGCTCGCATTCCGGGCGACGAGCACCATTTCCTGATCAATCCCTACGGCATGATGTTCGAGGAAATCACCGCCTCCAGCCTTGTGCGGGTCGATCAGGAAGGAAACAAAATCAACCCGGACGATTTCGACATCAACCCGGCAGGCTTCACCATCCACAGCGCCATTCATGCCGTTCGCGACGATGCCGCCTGTGTCATGCACACACATACGACCTCTGGCGTGGCCGTCTCGGCGCAGAAAGAAGGCCTTCTGCCGCTCTCACAACAAAGCCTGTTTCCACTGTCCAACCTGGCCTACCACGATTACGAAGGCGTCGCCCTGCGTGAAGACGAGAAAGCAAGGCTGCAGAAAGACCTGGGGAGTAGTAACTTCATGATTCTGCGCAACCACGGCTTGCTCACCACAGGCGGAAGCATCGCCGATGCATTCCTGGGCATGTACATCCTGCAACGCGCCTGCGAAGTGCAGATCCAGGCACTGTCCGGCAACCGTGACTTGACGCCAATTCCGGCCGGTATTGTAGATACCATCCGCCAGCAGGCTGAACAGGTCACCCGTGGTATGGGCGGAAAACTCGCCTGGCCAGGCCTTTTGCGCAAACTGGACCGCGTCGATCCGGGCTTCCGGGATTGATTGAGGAAAGACAATGAACGATATAATCGCCCCATCCGCCAGCTTCACCCACATGAAAGACGGCACCGCAGAAGACTGGCAAATCATCGCTCGCTCATTTGGCAAGTTTGCCAAGGGATTGCCGGACCGGATTCTCGATCACCTGAAACTGCTGGAAGGAGACTTTGGCGGTTTCCCGGTCGACCGGCTGACGCACTGTCTGCAAACCGCCACCCTCGCCCACCGTGATGGCAAGGACGACGAGTACGTTGTGTGCGCCCTGCTCCACGATATCGGTGATACCCTCGGCTCCTATAATCATGCGGATGTCGCGGCGGTACTGCTGGAGCCGTTTGTCAGTGAAGCAAACCACTGGATGGTCAAGCACCATGCCATCTTCCAGGGCTACTACTTTTTCCACTACCTGGGTATGGACCGCAACCTGCGGGACAACTACAAGGACCATCCGCACTTCATGCAGACCATCGAATTTGTGAGCAAATACGACTCACCGGCGTTCGACCCGGACGCCGAGACTCTGCCCCTGTCGTACTTCGAGCCCATGGTAAGGAAGGTGTTTGCCGAACCAGTGCGGTCACTTTACAAAGATGCGAACATTGACTGAACCACAAAGGCCCTTCCAAGGGCCTTTTTTCATGTGCCCAGGCCATTGAAGCCCAGGTACAAAGACCATACCGGGCGAAAGAAAGGCCCGATCACCCACCCTGAACTATGCTTTAACAACCGGTAAGCCCAACCAGCTTCATTACGACCGGAATCCTGTCCCCATTACCAAAGAGATGCGATGAACTTTAAACATCTGGAAACCTTTATCTGGGTCGCCACCCTTGGGAGTTTTCGTAAGGCAGCAGAACGTCAACATACAACCCAGCCCGCCATCTCCACCCGGGTCGCCGCGTTGGAGGAGGAGCTTGGCGTCAAGCTGTTTGATCGCGAATCAGGGCGCTCAATGCTAACGACCAAGGGGCAGGAGTTACTCCCTTATGCCGAAAAAATAATTTTCATGTCGCAACAGCTTCGCATGCGAGCTGACAAGGTTGCCCTCCTGTCAGGGATTCTCAGACTCGGAGTATCTGAGACCATCGTGCACTCCTGGCTACCCCTTTTTTTCCGGGAACTGCACGAGACAATACCGAACCTTGATGTGGAAATAACCGTTGATGTTTCCGGAAACCTTCGCACCGGTTTGATGGATCGCACACTGGACCTGGCTTTTCTTATGGGTCCCGTCTCCGAGCCAAAAGTGGAGAACCGGGACCTGTGCAGCTTTCCATTACTGTGGGTGGCCAGCCCTGACCTGAACCTGCCTGACAGGATTCTGAAGCTTGAGGAACTGGCAAACTGGCCGATCATTACCTATGCCAGAAACACCAAACCGTTTGCGGAAATCAGCCAGAAGTTCAGCGAGCTGGATGACTTGCCTGCCCGGTTTTTTTCATCCAGTTCTCTGGCCGCCTGCCGACGATTGACCCGAGATGGCATTGGCGTCTCAACACTGCCTCTGAGCGTCATTGCGGATGAACTGAAGAACGGCACTCTGGTCGAGCTGGAGGCCGTCTGGACCCCCTCGCAACTGGCATTCACCGCGTCTTACCCCAGCGTTCCTTTTAACCCGATCGCCGAACTGGCCGCAAACCTCGCCGTTAAAGTCTCCGAAGAGTATTCAACCTCTGGTGATCACAAAAAGTTATCGCATGACGTAAAAAACCATAATTAGACTTTTTCACTGCCATGGATAATCTTTAATAGAACGTTTACAAAGATTCAATCAGGGGTTTCCGGCATGCAGACAGGTGAGTATTCGGATTTCAAGAATGGCTTGCTTGAGCAGGCATCATCACTGCGCTCCCGTATTCGTTCGGGAGCCCACACAGGCACAACCAGTGGACTGGCTCAAAGCCTGCTTCAGGGCAACGTGGTGATTCTACCTGCTGACTGGGCTGCAGACTTCCTCCTGTACTGCCAGAGCAACCCGGTTGCCTGTCCGGTGATCGGCATTTCAAGCCCCGGTGATCCCGCACTGCCTGACCTGGGACGCGATATCGACATCAGAACGGACATCCCGGAATACCAGATTTTCCGGGATGGTGAACGCGCAGAGAGAGTAAATGACATACAGAGCCTGTGGCAGGGCGACTTCGTGACCTTCGTCCTGGGCTGCTCATTTTCCTTCGAAGACGCGCTGATCAGAGCAGGCCTTTCCGTCAGAAATGTTGAAGAAGGCGCAAACGTTTCCATGTTCCGCTCGAATCTGGCAACAAGACCCGCCGGACGATTCCACGGCAACATGGTGGTATCCATGCGGCCTTTCAGAGGCGCCGATGCCATTCGTGCCATTCAGGTCACTACGCGCCTTCCCAAGGCCCATGGGGCACCCGTGCATATTGGCAACCCGGAACTGATTGGGATCAGGGACATCAGCTCCCCGGATTTCGGCGACCCGGTCGCTGTCCACGGCGACGAGTTGCCTCTGTTCTGGGCGTGCGGGGTCACCCCACAGATTGCACTGGAAAACGCACGGCCACCCATAGCCATCACTCACGTACCTGGAAAAATGCTGCTCACCGAGCGGTTAAACGAAGAGCTTGCGGTGCTTTGAGCACTGCACGTTCGTTATCAAGGTAAATAAGAAGCAAACGAAGGGGAGATTCAATATGTTCAAGCAACTTGCAACGGCGACCCTGTTAACAGGAGCGTTCTTCGCCTCAACGGCTCAGGCCGATAAATGGCACATGCCGACACCTTATGGCGACGCAAACCTGCCGACCAAAATTGCCTATGAGTTTGCCGAAGAGATCAAGAATGAGACGAATGGTGACATCGACATTACCGTTCACTCTGGCGCGTCTCTGGTCAAACACCCGGAAATCCCAAGAGCGGTAAGAACCGGCCAGGTTCAGCTCGGTGAGATCTTCATCGGAATCATGGGAAACACCCACCCGGTCTTCAAGCACGATAACATTCCGTTCCTCGCAACCACCTTCGAGGATGCCGAACGCCTCTGGGAAGCGGCCAAACCAGAAATTGAAAAGCAGCTGGACAAAGAAGGCATGACCTTGCTGTATGCCGTGCCCTGGCCCGCTCAGAGCCTCTATACGAAGGCCCCGGTCGAAAGCATGAAAGACCTTGAAGGTCTGAAAATGCGCGCATACAGCCCGTCAACTTCTCGTCTTGCAGACCTGATGAACACCACGCCCACAACGGTACAGGTTCCTGAGATTCCACAGGCGTTCAGTACCGGCATCATCGACGCCATGATTACATCGCCCTCTACGGGTGCCAACGGTCAGGCCTGGGATTACCTCTCCCACTACACCGACATCAAGGCGTGGATTCCGAAAAACGTTGTGGTCGCCAACAAGCGCGCATTCCTTCGTTTGAGCGACGAACAGCAACAGGTTATCCGTGATGCCGCGGCAGCAGCCGAGGCCAGAGGCTGGAAGGGTGTTCGTGTAACCGCCGCAGAGGATACTGCAACCCTGGCAGAAAACGGTATCACCGTTTCCGAACCATCCGATGAACTGATGAGCGAGCTGCAGAAAATCGGCGACATCATGGTGAAGGAGTGGGAAGAAGAAGCTCCCGAGGAAGTGGGCGCGATTCTGTCCAACTACCGTTAAGAGTTAATTCACAAGGAGCTCTCCCCCGAATAGTCGGGGGAACTCCCGTGGGAGGCATCGTTCATGAGTTCTCTTCGAGACAAGTTTTACCTGGCATCCGGTTACGCGGCAGGGTTTTGCATCGCTCTGATCATGGTCGTCATTCTTATGCAGATCGTTGGCCGCATATTCGGCTTTATCATTCCGTCAGCGGAAAACGTGTCAGGATATGCGCTCGCTGCCTCCACCTTTTTCGGTCTTGCCTACACCTTTCATGAAGGCGGCCACATCAGGGTCACTCTGGTTATTCAAAAATGGTCAGGGCGCACACGTTTTTTCCAGGAACTGGCCGTACTGATTTTCGGTTTCGGGCTCGCCTGCTATATGACTTACTACTGCTGGAACATGGTCTGGGAATCCTACATCTTCGAGGAGGTTTCCCATGGCTACATCCCCATCCCCCTGTGGATACCACAGATCCCCGTTGGGCTGGGCATGCTCGCCCTCAACATTGCTATCCTGGACGATCTTGTTGCCGTCCTGGGAAAAGGCACGCCGTCCTACCAGCAGCATGAAAACGAGATCAATCTGGAGGAAGTGTAATGGATATTGCGATTCTCTCCATTGTACTGGCCGCGTCCATGATTATGATGCTTGCGCTCGGCGTCTGGGTCTCACTAACCCTGGTTGGCATCGGCGTTCTCGGCTTGCTGCTTTCAGGTAACGACCAGATCGGACTGCTGTTTGCGACCTCAAGCTGGGGTGCCAGTACCGGCTGGTCGTTAACCGCTCTGCCCATGTTTATCTGGATGGGCGAAGTCCTGTTCCGCACCCGTCTGTCCGAAGACCTTTTCAAGGGGCTGGCCCCGTGGATGGGCGGTTTGCCTGGCAAACTCCTGCACGTAAACATTCTCAGCTGTGGTATTTTTGCCGCCGTCTCCGGCTCCTCTGCCGCCACAGCCGCAACCATAGGCCGGATGACGCTGCCTGAACTCAAAGCCCAGGGTTACAGCGATCGCATGGCCGTAGGCACTCTGGCAGGTTCCGGCACGCTGGGCCTCCTGATACCTCCGTCTATCATTCTGATTGTCTACGGTGTCGCCGCCGAGGTTTCCATCGGCCGGCTGTTCATTGCGGGCGCCCTGCCCGGACTTATGCTGGTCATCATGTTCATGGGCTACACCATGATCTGGGCGCTGATGAACAAGGACCAGTTACCGGTAGACAAGAAAGAGCACATATCCTTCGCGGCCAAATTCAAGGCCTTGCGAATGCTGCTCCCGATCGTCGGCCTCATTATTTTCGTTCTGGGCTCCATTTATGCCGGCTTTACAACCCCGACCGAAGCGGCGGCTCTCGGCGTCTTTGGTGCTCTGCTACTAGCCGCTGTAACCGGCTCCCTGAACGCACGGAGCTTCAAGGACAGCCTGCTCGGCGCGGTAAAAAGCTCCTGTATGATCGGCCTGATTCTGGTCGGGGCACATTTCCTGACTCTTTCCATGGGCTTTCTGGGCATCCCCCGGGAGTTGGCCGAGTGGATCGGTGGCATGTCACTCTCTTCTTTCGAGTTGCTGGTGTGTTTGACTGTCCTGTTTGTAATTCTGGGTTGTTTCCTCGACGGGATCTCAGTAGTCGTTCTGACCGTGGCGGTCGTCATGCCAATGGTCCAGCAGGCCGGTATTGACATGCTCTGGTTCGGTATCTTTATCGTCCTGGTTGTGGAAATGGCACAGATTACCCCTCCCGTGGGATTCAACCTGTTCGTTATTCAGTCCCTGACCGGCAAGGACATTCTCTACGTTGCGCGGGCCGCGCTGCCTTTCTTCCTGCTGATCATGTCAGCGCTTTTCCTGATTGGCTGGTTCCCCGAGATTGTCACCTATCTGCCGCAGACGATGAGTCAGGGATAACGCGCCAAGTGCATTTTTCTGGAGGTACGCAATGAAACTCAACTGTGATATGGGCGAGAGTTTTGGCACCTGGACCAAGGGAATGGACTCAGAGGTCATGCCTTACATCGATATGGCGAACATAGCCTGCGGGTTCCACGCATCAGACCCCCTGACTATGGAGCGCACAGTAAAAATGGCGCTGGCACAGGATGTCACCATCGGTGCCCACCCAGGCTATCCTGACCTGCTGGGCTTTGGACGCAGGGAACTCGAATGCCACCCTGAAGACCTCAAGGCTATTCTGGTTTACCAGATGGGCGCTCTGGACGGTATCTGCCAGGTACACGGCACAGCCATTCAGTACGTCAAACCACACGGCGCGCTCTACAACAAGATGATGGTGGACAACACCACACTGTCTGTCGTCATGTCCGCCGTGCGGTCCTACGCACCACACTGCCCTCTGGTGGTTATGGCCACCCCGGAATGGGAACAGGTCAAGGACCGTGCTGACGAATACGGTATCGAGGTGTGGTTCGAAGCTTTCTCGGATCGTGCCTACAGTGATGAAGGCAGACTGGTGAAACGCTCGGTCAGGGGCGCCGTCCATGAGACGACTGAAGCGATCGAGCAGCAGGTCACTCAGATCATCCAGGAAGGAACCGTCACCTCCATTTCGGGCAAACGTATTCCGATTAAAGCCGATACCATCTGCATTCACGGCGACAGCTACCATGCCGTGGATGCCGCTCGCCATATGCGACAGGTCGTCGAGTCCCTATGAGGATTGAGTCCGTCAACGAAAATACCTGTATCGTGTATTTTGGCGACAGCATCGGCGATGAGTCTGCCCGGCTGGTCAAACTGGCCACGGAAAGCATTCACCGTTCCATGGCTGACGTGGTGACAGATCTTGTGCCGTCGTACACCTCTATTCTGGTGTCCTATGATCTCGAGAAGGTTGATCGGTTCGGAATCGTCCGGATGCTCAGTGCTGCAACTGACCAGATTTCAGACGCCGCCCCGGTCGACGACTCGTCACGCATTGTCGAACTCCCGGTCTATTACGGCCCGGAAGTTGGCCTTGATCAGGACGCTGTCTGTGAATACTCCGGGCTGTCAGCCGAAGAGGTTATTAAAATCCACAGTCAGCAGGTCTACCAGGTGTATGCCATCGGTTTTGCGCCCGGGTTCGCCTATCTGGGAAGCACCGATGAGCGCATTGCCATCCCCCGAAAATCAACTCCCAGACTGAAAGTTCCTACCGGGAGTGTGGGCCTGGCCGGCACACAAACAGCAATCTATCCCAGTTCGACCCCGGGTGGCTGGCAGATTATCGGCCGCACTCCGCAAAAAATGATTGATTGGGACAGCGAGTCTCTGGCGCTGGTCCAGGTGGGCGACCAGGTACGTTTTCGCGCCATCGACCGGCAAGAGTTCATTGACCTGGGAGGTAGCTTCGATGAGCTTTGAGGTTTTAGATCCCGGTATGCTGGCTCTGATCCAGGATACCGGTCGTTACGGCTACCAGCATATCGGCGTCACTACCGGAGGGCCCATGGATGAACACGCTTTCCTGTGGGCGAATCGCCTGCTCAATAATGAACTCCATGCGCCTCAGGTAGAAATCACCTTCGGCAAACTGCGCCTGCTGGCGCACGAGGATGCCTGTATCGCAATTACGGGAGCAGACCTCGGAGCGCGGATTAACGATCAGCCCGTTCTGCCCTGGCAGACGTATCAGATCAGCCGGGGTGACCGGATCGAATTCACAATGCCGGTGAGCGGATTGCGGGCTTATCTGGCAGTGAGTGGCGGCTTCAAAGCAACCCTCAAACTCGGCAGCTGTGCTACCGTCAGTCGCGAAGGCCTCGGCGGGCTTGATGGCGATGGCGCCAAGCTGACCAAGGGCGACCGGCTTGAGTTTGATGCATATGAAGGGTCAATAGTCGCGACCGTACCAGATAGTGAACTCCCGGATTACCGTCAACCGCTTCGTCTGGGGGTGATACCTGGCTACCAGTATCGACACTTCTCAGCATTCGAACGGATGAAATTCTTCTCCTGCGACTATGAGGTGAGCCAGAACATCGACCGGATGGGCTACCGCCTGAGCGGCGACGCCATTCAGTCCGAGCTGAACGGGATTGTTTCGGAGGGTATCGCTTACGGCGCCATTCAGGTGCCCAGTGACGGACAGCCGATTGTGCTGATGAAGGATCGCCAAACCATAGGCGGGTATCCGAAAATAGGCTGCCTGAGCGCACTCGACGCAGGGCAGTTGGCTCAGAGAGGACCGGGAGCATCCGTCAGTTTCTATCTGTCGGATGTAGCCGACTCAGAAGCCAGTCGAATGCTCTTTAACCGTCGCCTCCAAAAGGGAGCGGCTGGTATCAGTCGCGACTGATACCAGCCAGGCCACTACTCCGACGCAGCAATCAGGCTGGCGTTGCCACCGGCAGCGGTGGTGTCGACACACAAGTGACGCTCAATCACAAACCGCTGGTCCAGAGTGTGCTCCGTAATCAACGGCAGCAATGCGCCTTCACGCTTCGCCAGGGCCAGGCGGTACTCACGCAGCATCGGTCGCTCGGCACAGCTCACAACCGCTTCAAAGCCATTCGCGCTTGCCAGTGCCTCTGGCTCCAACTGCCCGTCAACGCCGACAATTGGCAAACCGGCTTTCGCAGCCTCGTTGACCTGCCCCTCAACACCCGGTGCAACAACAACCACCTTATTGCCCTGCGACAACGCCGTTGCGGCCTGCTCAAGGGCCGTGGCCTTGTCCGGGCCAAGGCACAGAACAACCCCACGGGCATGATTGGAAAGGCGGTTCAGCTCACCAGTCGGTCCCGGCATCTCTTCCGCATGGGCGTCCAGGGGAGCGGGCACGTCACCAAAGATCGGCTTCATTGCTTCAATACGCGCTTTGGGCTTTTGAGTCTTGAGCGAATCCAGCTTGCCAATAAGGCCCTGGAGCTTCTTCGCATCGACCTTCTTGCCACCAGAGTCCGCCGCAACCTCAACGGTCTTGCCTTTCATGAACCGGCGGACATACTGCGGACCACCGGCTTTCGGGCCAGTGCCGGACAAGCCTTCACCACCAAACGGCTGAGAGCCTACGATCGCGCCGATCTGATTCCGGTTAACGTAGGTGTTGCCTACCTTGATCCGGCTTGAAATACGCTCAACACGACGATCAACCCGGCTGTGAATACCGAACGTCAGGCCGTAGCCCTTGGCGTTGACGGAATCGACGACCTTATCGATGTCTTTGGCAGCAAACGTGGCCACATGCAGCACCGGTCCAAAGATCTCCTCTTCCAACTCCTCGATGCCATTGACGCTGATAACGGCCGGAGACACGAAGGTGCCATTTTCCGGGACCGGCATCTTCTTCAGCAGGCGCCCCTTGGCCTCAAACTCGTCGCAATGATCAACGATCTTCTTTCGAGCAGTCTCGTCAATCACCGGGCCGACGTCGGTGGACAGTAGCCAGGGGTTGCCGATACCAAGCTCATCCATTGCGCCATAAAGCATTTCCAGCAGATGACCGGCAATGTCCTTCTGCACATACAGCATGCGAAGTGCGGAACAGCGCTGCCCTGCACTCTGGAAGGAGGAAGCCAGCACATCCCGGACCACCTGTTCCGGCAGTGCGGTCGAATCCACGATCATGGCATTCATGCCACCGGTTTCCGCTACCAGCGGTGCATCCGGCGCCATATTTTCGGTCATCACCTTGTTAATGCGCTGGGCTGTTGCGGTCGAACCGGTGAAGCACACGCCGGACACACGGGAGTCGGAGGTCAGAGCCCCACCAACCGTGGCACCGGTGCCCGGCAGCAGCTGGATCACGTCTTTGGGAATGCCCGCCTGGTGCATCAGCTCGACAGCGCGCACAGCCAGAAGTGATGTCTGCTCGGCCGGCTTCGCCAGAACCGCATTACCCGCTACCAGGTTCGCCATGATCTGGCCGGTAAAGATGGCCAGCGGGAAGTTCCAGGGCGAAATACACACCATGACCCCGCGTGCGTCTCCGCTATCTTTGTAACGCACGCCCTCGTTGGCATAGTAATGGGCAAAATCCACCGCCTCGCGAATCTCGGCAACGCCATCCAGCAGCGACTTACCGGCTTCCCGCGTGGCCAGGGCGAACAACTCATAGGCATTTTCTTCGTACAGATCAGCCACTTTGCGGAGGCATTCCGCCCGCTCTTCAGCAGTCCTGGCAGACCAGGCTTTGAAACCATCCTGAGCTGCTGTAATGGCCGTGTTCACGTCATCCTCGGACGCCTGGGTGACGTGACCAACGGTGTCTTCCGGGTTGGCCGGGTTACGCACCATCTGGACTTCCGTACCGGCCACCTCACCGGCAATCACAGGGCCACCCTTCCAGCGGTGGTCAAGGTAGGCATCGCGCCCTGCATCAATCTCTTTCACCGTGACCGGATCGGTAATATCCCAGCCCTTGGAGTTACGACGATGCTCCCCGAACAGCTTGAAGGGGTGCACGATTGCCTTGCTGGAAATGTTGTTCCCCATTTCCTTGACCGAATCAATCGGGTCTTTGGCAATCTCTTCCGGCGTAATGCGCTTATCAACGATCTGGTTCACAAATGAACTGTTGGCACCGTTTTCCAGCAGACGACGGACCAGGTACGCCAGCAGATCCTTGTGAGGGCCGACCGGCGCATAAATACGGCAAGGCACGCCACTGGCTTTCAGTACCTCATCGTGCAGCGATTCACCCATGCCATGCAGACGCTGGAATTCATAATTTTCCACGCCCCCGGACTTCGCCAACTCAAGGATGGCCGATACCGAATGGGCATTGTGGGTGGCAAACTGCGGATAGATCCGGTTGGTCATATTCAGCAGCTTGGTCGCACAGGACAGGAACGAAACGTCACTGCAGGCTTTACGGGTAAATACCGGGAAGCCATTCAGGCCCATAACCTGTGCACGCTTGATTTCAGCATCCCAGTAGGCGCCTTTCACCAGGCGCACCATAAAGCGGCGATCGTATTTCTCGGCCAGACCATAGAGCCAGTCCAGCGTGAAGGAGGAGCGCTTGCCGTAGGCCTGAACCACAACGCCAAAGCCGTCCCAGCCGGCCAGTTCCGGGTCTGACACAATCGCTTCGATAACATCCAGAGACAGGTCCAGTCGATCCTGCTCCTCGGCATCGATGTTGAAACCCATGTTGGCGGCTGCCGCCTTCTTCACCAGTTTACGGGCCCGGGGCAACAGCTCGCTCATGACCCGTTCTTTGTTGCCATACTCATAGCGGGCCAGCAACGCAGACAGTTTGACCGAAATACCGGGGTTCTTGCGCACATCGCCTTTGCAGGCCTTGGCAATACTGTCGATAGCATTGGAATAGGAATCGAAGTAGCGCTTGGCGTCGTCGTCTGTTCGGGCTGCTTCGCCCAGCATGTCGTAGGAGTAGGTGTAGCCCTTGGCCATATAGTCTTTGGCTTCATCCTGGGCTTCTTCGATGTCCCGCCCCAGGACGAACTGGCGCCCCATCTCCTTCATGGCCTGGCCAGCCACGGTGCGAATCACCGGCTCGCCAAACCGCTTGAGCAGTTTACGGAGCGTATCGCCCACGCTGTTACGCTCGGAATCCTTCAAAAGGTTGCTGGTCATCAGCAACGCAACGGTCGCGGTATTGATCAGCGGAGAAGACGCTTTACCTATGTGGGTGCCCCAGGCGCCGGAAGTGATCTTGTCTTCAATCAGGTCATTGATGGTCGTGCTGTCCGGCACACGTAGCAGCGCCTCAGCCAGGCACATCAGGGCAACGCCTTCTTTGGTGGTGAGGCCATATTCCGCGAGGAACTTCTCCATGATAGTGGACTTGGCATTCTTGCGGACACCGCGAACCAGATCCGCCGCGCGGGCAGAGATCCCCTCACGCTCGGCACGGGACAACTGAGCGCCAGCAATCATCTCGTGAATCACCTTGTGCTCATCAGCGAGGTAGTAGTCGCGTATCGCCTGCCGGCTATCGACAAGCTCGGGAGTCTGTGACTGCTGCGGTCTCATAGCTGTACCCTCTCAGTTGTTTTGTCTCTCCCGCATTCTACCGAGATCGACAAAGACTATTTGCCTATAAAAAACGGTCAAGCAAACCGTTCCGGCTTTTTCCTTAAATAAAATTTACCCATTTTCTTAATGGAAATTAATTTTTAGACGATTCGCCTTAACAAAAACTGTTAGCCAGCCCTCAAAGCCAGCTCTCTGAGCATACTGTGGGCAACCGCGAAAACAGCACAATCCATATCTTTGGCGGTTTGCATATCGTTTAACATCCGTTTCCAGCGACTCAACAGCGGCTGCTTGTCATCACGCCAGGCCTCCAGCAACTGCTCGGGAGCCCCCTCGCCCGGGGCACCCGATGCATCAGTGGAAAACACACTCGACGTCAGATTCCGCAACTGGTGATCAAGCTCATCCCGGTAATGAATGGTAGCCAGAACCTGCCAGTGGCCCCTCGCCCGGAAAACCTTCATCTGGCCGTCCAGCCAGGTCAGATTGAGACTCTCACCGAGCCGGAAATACACCCAGGCCACCGATTCCAGCTCCTGGCCCAGCTGGCGGGATATGTCGATTATATCCATCAGCCAGTACCGACTTGCGGCAGAAGCACACCACGCGGCAACGCCCTCGGGCACCTTCCGTTTAAGGTACTCATCATAGCTTCCCTGCCAACGACTTGCAGGGATCACCGATTCGAGCCGCTCCCTGGATGCCACCACCTCTGCCAGAGGCTTCTGGTAATGTGCCTCACAGGCAACGGGATCCAGGTCGTTGCGCCGGTTATGCAGCAACCAACTGGCACTTCGGGTCACCAGATGGATGGCATCGCCGAACATCTGGGCCTGAACCGCCCAATCGACGCTCCCATCAAGCGCTTCAATATGCTTCCACTGGGCGTCTACGTCATGAATCCGCAGGGAGATCAGGTAGGCAGCGGAAATCTGACCAAAATCGGCCCCGGTTGCGTTTCGGATACGGTCGACCCAGGTGATACCCATGCGATTGACGATATCGTTTGCAATCTGGGTAGCCGAGATTTCTGCCCGCAGTGGGTGAGATTCAATCGCCTCGGGAAAGGCGGCCAGCAACGAACCGGGAAATGCGGAATACAACGCTGGGGCAAACCGATGATCATGAACAATGGACGCCTTGAGCAGCCCCTGTTTCAGTTCGATTTTGGCATAGGACACCAGTACAGACAGTTCCGGACGAGTGAGCCCGAGACCGCGTTCCCGGCGCTCCTGAAGTTCATCGTCATCCGGAAGAAATTCCAGTTTACGATCCAGTTTTCCTTCAGTCTCCAGACGCCTCATCAGGCGCTCATATTCGTCCCCGGAAGCCACCGTTCCACTCTCCGCCAGGCTCAGGGTCATTGCCTGACGATAGTTATTTTTCAAAACCAGCTCGGCCACCTCAGGCGTCATGGCTCTGAGCATCCGATTTCGCTCCGGAAGCGCCAGCCGTTGTTGATGCACCAGGTCGTTCAACAGGATTTTGATGTTAACTTCATGGTCCGAGCAATCGACCCCTCCGGCGTTGTCGATAAAGTCTGTGTTCGCTGAGCCACCACACCTTGCAAAATCAATACGACCCAGCTGAGTCACACCAAGGTTGCCGCCTTCACCCAGCACCTTGCAACGCAACTCATTACTGTCGATTCTCAAACCGTCATTGGACTTGTCACCGACATCTTCATGGGATTCGGTCCGCGCTTTCACGTAGGTGCCGATGCCACCGTTCCAGAGCATATCCACCGGCGCTTTCAACAGGGCACTGATCAGCTCGTTCGGGGACAACTTCTTGGCTTTGATGCCCAGCGCCTTCCGCATCTGGGCCGATACCGGAATCGACTTCAGTGCCCGGGAAAACACACCGCCGCCCTCGCTGATCAGGCGGCTGTCGTAATCAGCCCAGGTTGATCCGGAGAGTTCGAACAGACGCCGGCGCTCGTCGAAAGATGTCGCAGCGTCAGGCACCGGATCGATAAAAATATGCTGGTGGTTAAACGCACCAACCAGACGAATCCTGTTGGATAGCAGCATGCCATTTCCAAACACATCACCCGCCATGTCACCAACGCCCACGACGGTAAACTCGTCCGACTGGGTATCCACCCCTTTTTCCAGAAAGTGTCGTTTTACGGACTCCCAGGCGCCTCGAGCCGTAATGCCCATTTTCTTGTGGTCATACCCTTCACTGCCGCCCGAGGCGAAGGCATCACCCAGCCAGAAACCGTATTCCTCTGACAGTCGATTCGCTATATCAGAGAAGGTCGCGGTGCCCTTGTCTGCCGCCACGACCAGATAGGTATCGTCATCGTCGTGACGAATCACATTAACCGGCGGCACCACAACGCCACTGTCCAGATTATCTGTCAGATCCAGCAACCCACGGATAAAGATCTGATAACAGGTAACACCTTCAGCCCGAAAAGCTTCCCTGGAGCCGTCCTGTGGCGGCTGTTTCACAACGAAGCCACCCTTGGCACCAGCGGGTACGATCACCGAGTTCTTGACCTGCTGCGCCTTCACCAACCCCAGCACTTCAGTGCGGTAATCCTCGATTCGGTCCGACCATCGCAAGCCACCCCTGGCGACAGGACCTGCCCTCAGGTGCACACCCTCTACACGGGGTGAATAGACAAAAATCTCGAATCTCGGACGGGGCTTGGGAATATCAGGAATGGACGATGGATCAAACTTCAGCGCCAGATAATTTTTAAACTCGCCGGTTTCCTGGCGCTGATAATAATTGGTTCTCAACGTGGCTTTCATCAGCACGTAGAAACGCCGCAGGATGCGATCATCATCCAGGCTTGCGACCGCCTCCAGTGCCGCCTCAATTTCCTGCTCAATATTCTTGACCGAGGCATTACGCTGTTTCGACGACGGCACATCCGGATCGAACCGGGCCCTAAAGAGCGCAACCAGCATCGCGGTAATATCGATGTGACGGGCCAGGGTCTCAGCAATGAAAGGCTGGCTGAAGCCGAATCGAAGCTGTTTCATATAGCGTGAATACGCCCTGAGAAGCACGACTTCCCGCCAGCCCAGGCCAGAGATCATAATAAGCTGGTTGAAGTCGTCATTCTCGGCAAAGCCATTCCAGATCTCCCGAAATGCGTCTTGAATCAACGGCTTCGCGCTCTCAAGATCGGTCTCACGACAACGAGCGTGAACATCCACGGTAAAGTCACTGACACCAAACGTCTCGCCGTCTCTTCGCTGAATCCGGTAGGGATGTTCTCCCAGCACCCGCATTCCAAGGTTCTCAAGAATGGGAATCACGTCGGAAAGCACAACCGGGTGGCCCTGACTGTAAAGTTTGAAATGCTGTCCGGATTCCGAGGGGTCCCGCGGTTGGTAAAATCTCATAGGCACATCAGAGCTGACCGCAATCGACTGAACCCGGTCGATATCGGAGATGGCTTCACCTACTGAAAAACGCGCACGGTAGGCGGACGGGAAACCGCCGCTGAACACCTGCGAATAGCGACCTCCGAGCGTTTCGCCATACGCCTCGACCAGCTCGGCATGCAAATCATCATCCCAGGAGCGTGACTCCTCCACCATTCTGGCAACGATTTCACGAAGTTCTCTGGAGTCATCGTTGTCGGGTGACTGCTCCTGTAAAGCGCGAGTAAGCTGTTCCAGCAGGGTTTGTTTTTGTAGGGCGCGGGAATCGGTCATCGGAAATCTCCGGGGGAATCCATCATTGCGGGTTACGACTGGCGTAAACTCAGTATACTCAAGTACCGGAAGTCGCTTTGCCCATATAGTTTTAAATAACAGGTATTTTGATTATATTCAGCTTTTGATATAGCCCTAACTTCAACCAGGAACCGAAAATATGGTCGAACTGGACAGAATTGATCACTCCATCATCCGGGAGCTGCAAAAGAATTCCAGGATCACTGTTACTGAACTCGCCTCCCGGGTCGGCCTGTCCAAAACGCCGTGTCAGGTTCGCATGCGCCGGCTTGAAGAACAGGGCTACATCACGGGCTATACCGCGCTGGTCAACCAGACCAAGCTGGGGCTCAGCCATATTGCCTTTGCCCAGGTGACCCTTAATGACACCAGTAGTAATGCACTCGCGGCGTTCAACAAGGCAGTAAAACAAATATCGGCGGTAGAGCAGTGCCACATGATCGCAGGCAACTTTGACTACCTGCTGAAAGTCAGAACCGGGGATATGGCGGAATACCGGCAGGTACTGGGTGAACAGATTTCCGCTCTGCCACATGTGCTGCAGACCAGCACATTCGTGGTGATGGAAAACGTCAAGGATGCGGGAATCTGACCAGGGAAGACTGCAGGCCCAACTCCTTGCGGTATAGGGCATTGCCAATCCCCAGAACGATGTTGTCCACCGAAAAATCTCCCGGGATGGCTGCCTTGGCGTTGCTATCCCCCTCTAGCGCGAGCACCAGTTTCAACAGGTCCAGTAGCCGGATAACCAGATCCAGCGCGCCAAAATCTTCCGGCGGGTCAGCATTTTCCCGCACAACCCATGCCTTCGCGGCTTCCACGACATGAGCCGAGTGGTGGCCAAGCAATGACGTGGACAATGCCCTGACCGATTCGAGACGTTGCTCCCGTTCCAATCGGATCGCTTCCATACATAACTCCCGGGAATGCTCGGGCGAGGTTTTCTCACGCAGCATCCCGGCTAACCGGAGATCAACCGCACCCTCCCGGCATTGTTCACGATATTCCGTCTCAATAGCTTTTCGGGCGTGCGGCAAAAACTTCCGGATCGCCTGCTCACGGGCCTGCACCAGCTCACTGAGAGATGCCGCATTCACCATGGCACTCATCACCTGAACACAATAGAGCAGGTGTTCCCAAATCTCCGGAGCGATTCGCTCAGGATCGGCCGGAAGCACCCGTTTGATGGAGACGAATTCAAAGTAGAGAGTCGTGACCTCCCGTTCGGAAAAACCGGAAGTCCGGATAATATGAGGCAGCCCCAGCTCCTCGATTTCACGGAGCAGCGTGGGAATCAACATGAGAATGTAGTGCTGGGCGCCTCCTGATGGAAGCTGCATCCCCACCTCCCGTGTGGCCAAGCCTGATTCAAGTGTAGCTGCAATCCGGGTGGTCCGACACAACCCCGGATGTCTGTCACGCCCGCGAGAGCTTTTCCCGCGTTTTCAGGCGCCCTTCCCGCCGAATCTCGGCGTTCTCAAAACGGCGATGCTGCTCATCGGTTTCCGGCACAACCGCCGGCACATTTACCGGCTTATCGTTCTCGTCCAGAGCAACAAAGGTAAAGAACGCAGAAAGGATGTGCCGGGTATCGCCGGTGTAACTGTTCTCCGCCTCGACTTTCGCACCGATTTCCATGGAAGAACCCCAGCTTCGGTTAAGAGACAGGCTGAACAGGAGGGTATCATTACCCTTGGCAGGCGCCCGAAAATGGATGGAATCCACTGCGGCAGTTACGCAAACATGCGCCGAATGGCGCTCCGCAACCACCAGAGCCAGGCGATCACACTTTGCCATGATCATGCCCCCGAAGACGGTATTGTGGGCATTCATGTCATTGGGGAAAACTTTGTAAACGTGCTTTTCAACGGCGGATGCGGACACGGGTTTCGACAGCATTTCAGACATGGAATCCTTTCTCTCGTTGGCTTTACCCAAAGGTTACTACAGGACAGACGCCATGAAACACTCATTGCCGGGCTGGGCCGGAAAGGTTACTGATCAATGAGCGATTTTTAAGCGAAATCACTATCATTTATATATAGCCTGTACCTGCACGTATCGACACATAGGTCTCGCTCAATGATCAACATGCTGACATCAATTCCCGTCAGGGCCCTGTTTGCCCGGCTGTTTTCACTGGTGTTTTTCGCCCTCGCGTTTACTCTGGTGAGTGCAACTGTCATGGAAGTCGTCAGCCAGATACAGTCGGGGCAGCCACTCATGCAAGCGCTCATCAAAGGCGTCAACGGCAGCATTATTGCTCTGGCGGTTTACGAACTGGCGATGGTGATTCGTTCGGAATACAGCGGACGATCGGAATCTCACGATGTCATCACCATGATGAGGCGCACACTGCCCAGATTTATTGGAACCGTGTGCGTTGCGATGTCCCTCGAAGGCCTGATCATGATCATCAAATACAGCCAGCTTGAGCTCGCTGGAAACCTTTACTATCCGGTGGCGATCATCGTGAGTACGGCATTGCTTCTGGCTGCTCTGGGGGTATTCCTGAAGATGGCACCAAGAGATCAGACCGGTTCGTACTGAACCGGTTGGCAGCCATTTTTTACTCAAAAATCTCGGTTGTTCAACCTCCTGTTGCTGCATACAGCGATAGACCAGGCTTTAACGCGCTAAACTTCCCAGGGTCTACTGCTCAATAACAACAGGCCCGCCATGAAACCGAAACTCATTTACCCGAAGCAGATCATCCTGCCGATTATTGCAGTTGCCCTGGGCGTCGCCGGCTGCGATTCCGGACCAGGCCAGGAAGCCGGAGCCTATGCCGCCGGCCATACAGCCCCTACGGACATCACCAGCCGATTCAATGAAGAGATACTTGAACAGCGGCCCTTCAGCAATCGCGAAGACTTCGAGAACGCGCGCCGTGGCCTGGTTGCCCAGGACCCGAACCTGGTCGTCGAGAATCAGAACGGCGATGGTATCTGGAATATGCCTGAATACGATTTCATTGATGACGATGGCAAGGATGCCCCTGCCTCAGTCAATCCCAGTCTCTGGCGCCAGGCTTCCCTCAACAACATCCATGGGTTGTTCAAGGTAACCGATGGCCTTTACCAGGTCCGCGGCTATGACCTGGCCAATATGTCCATCATTGAAAGCGACACCGGCTGGATTCTGGTGGATCCGCTGACCGCACGCGAAACCGCAAGCAGAGCCTTCCTGTTCGCACAGGAACACCTCGGCAAAAAGCCCGTGCGGGCCATCATCTTTACCCACAGCCATATCGATCACTTTGGCGGCGTTCAGGGCGTACTCCAGCATCTCCCGGATGAGGAAAAGCGCGACCTTAGGATTGTCGCACCGGAGGGGTTTGAAGAAGAGGCCACCAGCGAAAACATCATAGCGGGCCCTGCAATGACGCGGCGTGCCATGTACATGTATGGCAAACGGCTGGAACACAATGATCGCGGTCACGTGGGAACCGGCCTCGGCAAGGGCCCGGCGTTCGGCACCTTTGGCTTTGCAGAACCCACCCAACTGGTCAGCAAGACGGGTACTGAACTGACCATTGATGGCGTCCAGATGGTCTTCCAGATCGTCTCCGGCTCCGAAGCCCCCTCCGAATTCACCTTCTACCTGCCCGAACACAAGGCGTTCTGTGGCGCCGAACTGGTCAGCCGGAACATGCACAATCTCTATACCCTGCGCGGCGCCAAGGTACGCGATGCGCGTATCTGGAGTGCCTACATTGACGAGGCCCGGAACCGCTTTTCCGACGCGGAAGTCTACTTTGCCAGCCATCACTGGCCGCTGTGGGGGCAAGACAGGATTCAGGACTTCCTGGTCAAACAGCGGGACACCTACAAATTCATTCATGATCAGAGCGTTCGCCTGATGAACCGGGGCTTCACCCCCAACGAAATCGCCGAGAGCGTGAAACTCCCCGCCGCTCTGCAAGAGGATTTTCACAACCAGGGTTACTACGGAACCGTCGCCCACAATGCCAAGGCGGTATACCAGAACTACATGGGCTGGTTTACCGCCAATCCTGCAAAACTGAACCCTTTGCCGGAGCCTGAAGCGGCAGCGCGTTACGTTGAAATGATGGGCGGTGCTGACAGCATTCTGGAGAAGGCCCGGAGCGACTTTGACGCCGCCACTGACATGAAGACAGATGAGGGCAGGAAGACCTACCGATGGCTGGCGGAACTCCTGAATCATGTTGTCTTTGCCGAGCCAGACAATGAACAGGCTACGTCCTTGCTGGCAAAGGTCTACGATCAACTCGGGTATCAGGCTGAATCGGCGCCCTGGCGCGACTTCTATCTTTCTGGCGCTTATGAGCTGCGCCATGGCGGGCCAGAAGAAGGCATCAAACCCGCGGTAATGAAAGACGTATTACTCAACACGCCAGTCTCGCTGTTCTTCGACAGCATGGCCGTGCGACTCAACGCGGACGATGCTCAAGGAGAGTCCCTGAGCATCAAAGTGACCTTTACTGACTTACGGGAAAGCTATCTGTTAACCCTGGGAAACTCGGTCCTGCACAACCGTAAAACCAGCAGCGACACGCCGGCCGACGCCACCCTGAAGCTTACCAGAGCATTGTTCGTGGACATTCTGATCGGCGAGGCCGGATTGAAGGAAATGCTGTTCAGTGATGAACTCAGCTTTGAAGGAAGCAGGCTGGACCTCCTGGGTTTCTTCAGCATGCTGGATAAGCCGGAGGGTAAATTCAATATCGTGACCCCATAAGGCTCCCCGAAACCACCCTCCCGGAGTTAACCTGAGAGGGATGGCTTCGTTTCGTTCTCCGTGGCCCGGCGTGCCAGATGAAGCGCAACCACGCCAAGCGCCATCACCACCAGGGTAAGCCATAGTCCGTGGGTGTAATTACCCTCGGCATCCGCCAGATAGCCCACAACAGCCGGCGCCAGCATCTGTGCTATACCATAGCTGAAGGTGAGCCGGCTCATGGGCCGGGACGGATTTTCCGGGAACACGCGGCCCACCATCGCCAGCATCATGCTGACAATACCGATGAAGCTGATGCCATAGATCACGGAACTCAGCATCACGCTGGCCAGGCTGGTATTGACGATCAACATCAGGATACTCACCGAGTTAAGCGTGTAAGCCAGATAAAGTGCCACCCACTGCCCCCATCGGCGCGAGAACACGTCCCAGAGCCAGCAGGCCGGTGTGGCCGAAAGGCCGGCAATAAGCCAGATCAGCCAGCCGTGGCCAGCGAGTTCCGGTATGGACTCGGCAATGGCCACCAGGAAGGTTGCCGTAACCACATAACCCACGCCGGCACAAAAGTAGGCCAGCTGCAGGATCCGAATAAACCGGCCCCGCTCATCCCCGGCAGCCGCATCCCCGGTTCGAGGCAGGGCGCAGGCCCTGTAATCGGGCATCCAGAGCCAGGCAGGAACCAACAGCACCAGTGCAACCAGCCCATAAACCACCCACTGCTGATCCCAGGTGAAAGGTTCCTTGATCAGCTCTGCCAGCACTGCAGTCAGTACAATTCCGAGCCCGATGCCAGAAAAGAACACGCCAAGCTCGGATTTCTGGTTGTTCTTGATCAGCCAGCTCATTAGCAAACCAGCACCGAGCAACATGCCCGCCGAGGTGCTCAGCCCGGAGACAAAGCGCAGAACAAACCACAACCAGACGTTGCTGGTGTACCCCATAAGGACCGTGGAGACTACCGCCACAACGAGCCCCAGCTGATACAGTCTTACCTTGAGGCCGAGATCACTAATCCTGGTGATCAAAAGCGCTCCGGTGAGGTAGCCGGCGTAGTTTACAGTTGCCAGCATACCGACCACGGACTGACTCAGCCCAAGGGCCTCCATCATCTCGGGGATCATCGGCGTGTACGAGAACCGGGCAATACCCACCATGACTACAACCGCGATCACACTGGCAGCCAGTACCTTGATTGTCTCTATTGGTTTCATGGACTTCCCTGCTTCGGACTAGGCGCGACCCAGGAATTTACGCTCTTCCACATTAATCCTGATGCAGTCTCCGGTGGAAATATGCTCAGGCACCTGAATGACCAGCCCGGTAGAGAGTGTTGCGGGTTTGGTTCTCGCCGTTGCAGAGCCGCCCTTGATGGACGGATCCGTTTCTGAGATTTCAAGATCAACGGTCGGCGGCAGGGCCAGCGCAACGGGCGCATCACTGACCAGAATCACCATGATGCCTTGCGTGTCCTCGCTGATGAAAAGCAGCTCATCGGCAATGGCGTCCCTGTTCAGGCTGTATTGAGAGAAGTCTTCGCTGTCCATGAAGACATACTCATCGCCGTCGGCATAGGAAAAGGTGGCCGGTCGCCGGATCAGGTCTGCCAGGTTCAGCATGTCCGAGTCTTTAAAGGTCTCGTCGATCTTGTTCCCCGTCACCACATCGTACATGCGCATCCGGTAAAGACTGCCACCGGCACGCCCCTGGGGCACGGAGCGCTCAATGTCTTTTACAAAGTAGGCACGACCTTCGTATTCAACCGCAGAATTCTTCTTGATTTCACTTGCTCTTGGCATTGTTTTGATTCCAGAGTAAAAATGGGACAACAAACCTGCTGATATACCACGATGGCGGGCGACAATCGATACCACGATGCACCGTTGTATGAATAGCCGGCCGTTTTCAACAGACTTGAAAACCGACACGTTTGGATAAAGATAGTCTCCTAACCGTAATCAAACAACAATAGGGATGAGTTATGGCTTTTGCCGATCTGAATGGTCAACGTTTGTACTACGAGGATACCGGTGGCACCGGACCGGCGATTGTCTTCTGTCATGGTTTAATGATGGACCATGAGATGTTCGCGCCCCAGGTCGACGCATTTCGTGACCGCTTCCGCTGCATCGTCTGGGACGAGCGGGGGCATGGTCAGACAGCGGTGGAGGCGCCCGAACCCTTTACCTACTATGACTCGGCGAATGATCTGGCTGCGCTCTTGTCACACCTCGGCATTGAGATACCCACATAAACTGTGGATAACTTTGTTAGCAGGGCAAGGACAGGTGACCTGAACCCGTGTCAGACAGCGGGTTCAGCGTCATGATGATAAATTGATCGGGCCTGACTCAGGACCGGGCCAACAACGACCGGACATCCGCGAGGAAGCGATCAACCTGCTCTGTCGTCGTCGCCCAGGAACACATCAGACGAGCGCTGCCACCAATAAAGTTATAAAACCGCCATCCTTTGGCCCGAAGCGCTGTCTGCACCGGTTCTGGCATTTCCACGAAGACACCGTTTACCTGCCTTGGATACCGAAGTTCGATACCCGGCAAACCTTCCAGACCACTGGCGAGTCTCTCCGCACAGGCATTGGCATGCCGGGCATTGGCCAGCCACACGTCGCCTTCCAGGAGTCCGCACCAGGGCGCTGAAATAAATCGCATCTTCGAAGCCAACTGCCCCGCCTGTTTGCAGCGCCACTCGAAATCCTCTGCAAGTGCCTTGTTGAAGAAGACCACCGCTTCACCCAGCGCCAGACCATTCTTGGTACCGGAAAAACACAGTACGTCCACGCCGGCCTTCCAGGTAATCTCGGAAGGGTGCACATCCAGCGCCGCCACCGCATTCGCAAACCGGGCTCCGTCCATATGAATGTTCAGCTTGTACTGATCGGCCACGGCGCGGATAGCCTTCAGCTCCTCAGGCGTATAAACCGTGCCCACTTCGGTAGCCTGCGTAAGGCTCAAGGCCTTGGGTTTGGGGTAATGAATATCTGAGCGCTTGGTCACCAGATGTTCAATACTCTGCGGGGTCAGCTTGCCGTCGGCGCCCTGCCCCAACAACAGTTTCGCGCCATTGGATGCGTACTCAGGGCCGCCGCACTCGTCCGTTTCAATGTGGGCCAGCTCATGGCAGATCACACTGTGAAACGACTGGCCGATTGATGCCAGCGCCAGGGAATTCGCCGCGGTGCCATTGAAAACGAAATAGACATCGCAGTCCGTATCAAACAGCGCCCTCAACCCGTCTGCCGCACGTTGCGTCCAGCTGTCTTCGCCGTAGGCCGCCTCGTCCATTCGGTTGGCGGCTGCCATTGCCTCCCAGGCTTGCGGACACACACCGCTGTAGTTATCGCTGGCGAACTGCTCTGACACGGGCACGAGGGCACTCCTCTATCGTTTATTCAAGGGCTCAGTAAACCCTTCAAGTTACACGATTTGAGGTGAATCGTCAGTGCTGACCGACTGTTCAAACTCCTTTGCGGATAATTGCCACCCATCGCCCTGGTAATAAGCCCTTACCCGGGGATTCATCACCCGAAACCAAAGCGGTGGAATCAGAGCGAGCACATACATACCCGCATAGCCGGTGGGTAACTGGGGCGCATAATCATAGTGACGTAAACCGCGTACCGCCTGGGTTATCAGGCCCAGAGTCACCCTTTTTTCAATGAAAAGTTCATTTTCTGGTGGGCCAGCTTGTCTTCATCCCCGGTCCACGCATAAGCGAGCAAGGTCGGTTCGAAATCCCCTGTCGTCATTCGATGCGCCCGCTGGGGCGGGTTAAATAGCAGTGAGCCCGGGGTAAACACACTGTAGTTGCTGTCGGAAATTGAACCGCTCAGGCAAATATAGGATTCACTGATGCCGTCGTGGCTATGCTCCGGATAAGTGCATTTGGGGGCGAACAAAACCACACCAAGAATCAGCTTATTGCTGATAACCGGGCCACTGGGTCCCATCAACTCGGCATAGGCGTATTTCCGGGCAAGCCCCTTCCGCATGCGCTCATAACCATACCGCCAGGTAAGCTGACCTGACACACGGACAAAAGAGCGAACCATTGGCGCTGTGCGTTCGCCCAGCCCCTTATCAATCGCACGCCCCAACCAGGCACAAACCGGCAAACTGTTCGGTTGGTCAAATGCCACCCGCGGATTCGTTTCCAGTTCTGCGTTCAGGCGATTGCGCACTTCTTTCAGGTGAGAGCGAATAACCCGGTTACCGCCTGCCGAACCAAACCGGTACAGGTGCCAGAATTCCCGGAATACATACTGCCAGTCGACATGGTCGGAAAGTTTATCCACGTTATCGCTCCTGAGTTAATCACCAATCCGGACGTCAGATGCCAGAGCCTGACCACCTGTCTTGCCTCTCTAAAAAGGCAGAATGGACGAAACGGCGGGCAACAGAAAACCCGGAAAACCCGAGGGGCGCACATAAGAGGCGGCCCCCATGTTATATACTCCCGCTTTCCCGAAATCATCGACAGAGAGAGTTGCACACCCATGAGGCGCTTTAATCCTGCGAGCATGCCAGGCCGTATCATTATGGCAGTGCTCGCACTGGCCTGCCTGGCTGGCTCCTACCACCTCATGCAAACCGGACTTAACCAGCTTGCCCAGGCCCGCCAGATAGAGCGTATGCCCGAGACACCCATTGCTGCTCTGACCAAGGGGCCCTATGTCATCGCCGGGCAGGCGGGCGAGGACACGGGTACGCTCATCACTCCCTACTCCAATACCGAAGCCGTTTATTACCGATACAAGCTTGAGGAGGAGTACCGGGATTCCGATGGCGACTTAAAAACCCGCACACTCGAATCCGGTCAGCGGGGTGGAAGCTTCCTGCTCCGGGATGCCAGTGACGCCGTTACCATTGCACCTGGCCATGATCTCTCAGCTATCGAGTGGAGCCTGGAGCGCAGCTATCGCTCGCAAACCGGGCGAAAAATATATTCGGAATGGGCATTAACACCCGGTGACACCGTCAGGGTCATCGGGCGCTACAGCCGGGAAAACCGGGAGCTGGTGTTCACCGGACTGGACACGTTCAACCTGCCGGCATTGGTTTCAGGCTTTACCCTGGATGTAGACGGCGGAGACCGCCTGTTCAATGCTGCCATCCGGATTTCCATTGCCACCGGCCTGCTGGCCCTCGGCCTGGCCTTGCTGCTGACCGCCGCCAAAATACATCGCTTCTGGGTGTATGTCCTGGTGATGTGCGTCGCTATCTCGGGAACCCTCTCCGCTCTGGGCGTAGCCAAACTGAACCAGGAGTGGTCCGCCATCGCCACCCTTTACGAATCCCGCTATCAGCAGCTAAACGGGGCCGGGGACAACCCTCTGGTGCTCGCGGACGTCGCCGCCCTGCAACAGCTCATTCGCCAAAGCACCAGCGGATGGCTTGACCGGTGGATGTTCCGGCGCGTGGTAGAAAAGCGCCTGCCTATGCCTGAACTGGATGCCAGCACGGAGGCGAGGGCGCAGCAGATCGTTGAAAGCCAGCCACGAGGCAGGTTCCAGCACACCTGGACGAGTTGGGGGCTATCGGCCGGAAGTTCGGTACTCGCCGTGATACTGCTTTTCTTCGCGATCCGCACGGTCAAGTTCAAGCGTCTGATTGAAGCCGTACCCACCAGCAGCACCAAAGGTCTGAGCTTTGGCTTGTCAGAACTGAAAGGCATGGTGGATGTGGATGACCTTCACCCCCCCATTCATGACCCGCTCCGGAACGAAAAATGCGTTGCCTTCGATTACAAGGTGGAAGAGCGACGGGGATCCGGAAAAAACGAAAAGTGGCACACCATCGAACACCAGACCGAATGCGTGCCCTTCTGGCTTGACGACAACCAGGGCCGTGTACTGGTCCAACCGGACGGGGCCAACATCGAATACCCAAAACACCATTCAGAAACTCGCGGCGAACGACGTTACACAGTCAGGCTGCTGGACACCCTGGTCAACGTCTATTGCCTGGGATTTGCGGGTCTGGATCGAGGCCAGCCGGACCGCCTTACCCTTCAGCAGGATGATGGCGCGCCATTCCTGATCAGCACCCACGAGGAAGATGACATTGTGCTCGCGCGTGGCGCGGGCGGCTTTGTGGGCACGGCCGTCAGTCTGGGCCTTTTCCTGTTTGCGGCCACGGCGCTGTTTGCAGCCGATGGTAATTTCAGCCCCGACAACCTGCTGCTTTCCGCACTGACAGTACCGCTGGTGCTCTGCGTTTACATCGGCATCCTGCACTACAACGACATCGTATTCCTGAAGAATCGAGTCGATCGCGCCCGGGCCAACATCGACACCATCCTCCAGCAGCGCCACGACTTGTGGCCCAACCTGGAGAAGGTGGTCAAAGCTTCCCTGGCCCACGAGAAACAACTGCTGAAGGCTATCGCCCAACTACGCAATGCCAATCCGGCAGAGATCCATAACGCAGGGCAGGTAGACAAACTGATTGGATTTGAACAGAAGGTGACGAGAGCCATGCAGGCCCGGATCGAAAATTATCCGGACCTGAAGAACAATGCGGTGATCAGTCAGTTCATGACAATCATGGCGGAGACCGAGGACTATCTGTCCCTGCTACGTAACAGCTTCACCGAAAGCGCGATGATCTACAACACACGCATACAGTCGTTTCCGGACCTGATTCTGGCCAGACTGTTCCGGTTCCGGGCGGCGAAACAGTTCCCGACCGGGGACTGATTAGCCGCTAAGACCGAGACTGGCGGCATCCTGCTCGATACAACGATCCAGCAGCGCCAGATATTCAGCCTTGGACTTGAGCTTGGTTTCCTTGTGCGCCCGCATGTTCAGCTTACGGAATTGCTGCGCCAGCTCGTTTGCCCGCACCATCAGCTGTTCCGGAGCTACAACTTCGTCGAGGAAACCGGCTTCCACAGCACCCTCGGGGCTATAGATTTCAGCATTCACGACTGAGCGATAGAAATGTGCGGGAGCCAGCCGGTGACGCGCGATCTCAATACCGGCATGGTGCATGGTCATGCCGATGGCAACCTCGTTCAGGCCAAGTTTGAAACCGCCCTCAATGCCAATTCGGTGATCTACGGAGAGCATGATGAAAGCACCCTTGGCAATGGCGTGGCCACTGCAGGCGCCGATCACCGGGAACGGGAAGGCTGACAAACGGCGGGTCAGTTTTGAGCCCACACTTACCAGAGCAGACGCCTCATCCGGACCTTTCTGCATCTCTTTGAGGTCATAACCTCCGGAAAAAATACCCGGTTGCCCGGTCAGGATAACCACGGCCTCATCCCTCTCCGCGCGATCCAGCGCCGAGTTCAGCGCCTCAAACACTTCATGGCTGAGGGCATTCGCCTTGCCGTTGGCAATAGTGATCGTCGCGACGCCGTCATTGAATTGGTAATCTACAAGGTCCGTCACCGGCCTCTCCTTTCGTTCAGGTTATCGTAATTTTGCGGTGAACTTTGCCACCTTCTCAGCAGCTTCTCAATCCTGTTTTCCCACCGATGCAGGCTCAAAAAAAGCATTCATATGCTCTGCAACCTCCTGAGGTTTCTCTTCCTGCAGAAAGTGCCCGGCCTTTACCTCTGCAACCCGGATGTCCGTGAAGCAGCTCTCGATGTGATTCAGGTACTCCGGGATGATCACATGGTCCCGATTGCCATAGATATAAATACTCGGCATCGGCCAGACGTGATCGGACAGGGTAGCCCAACGTTTGGCGTCGCTGTCGAAGGTACGGTAATAGTTGGCTGCGGCGGCCGGCGTGCCAGCGATCGCATACATACGCACGTACTCGGCAACGGAATCTTCCGGTACGGGCTGCTCCGCACCTCTCAGAAAATACCGGATCCAGACTTCCTCGTTTCCGGGAATCATCGCTTCCGCCATACCCGGCGCCTGCTGGAAGTGCTGATACCAGTACGCTTTACCACTCCCCGAACGCACTTTTTCAACAACCTCCATGTTGCCCTTCAGGTTGTTAATAACGGCAATGTTCATGATCGCCAGCCTCGAAACCCGTTCCGGAATCGCCAGAGCAACTTCCTGCGCAACAACGCCGCCCCAGTCGTGCCCCACCAGCTGAAACCGGTTGATGCCGAGGGCATCCAGCATGCTGATCACATCCTGCGCCAGTTCGGCCTTGTGGTAATGCTCCCTGCCGACCGTACGTTCACTGTCGCCCAGGCCGCGCAGGTCGGGCGCAATAATATGGAAGCCTGCATTCAGATAACGACCGACATGCTCCCAGCAATAGGAGCTTTCCGGCCAGCCATGAATCATCACCAGCGGTGTTCCGCTGCCGGCATCGCGGTAGGTAAAGGTGCCACGAGGTGTGGTCAGTGTCCTTGGATCGCTCAGAAACATTCGCCGGTCCGTTCCCTGTTTTGGATTATTCAATATGGTTGCATAACGAAACCCAACTCTATTGTCGTGAGCCTCCCATGTCCAGACGGATAACAGCTACCCTTACAGGAGACTAAATTCAAAACCGCTGGAGCACCCGACCATGAAACCTGAACTCCCCCAAATGCCGGCACTGAAGCTGGACGTAGACCATCGCATACCGGCTTCCTGGGATTTCGACACCGGTGTGAGCCTTGTGCTCCTTGTGCCGGAGGGAAAACATAATGCCCTGGCGAAGACCCCCTGGGACGATTTCCTGAAACTGCGCCTCGCTGATTTCCCCGACGACACCAATCCGATACTGATTTCCGGCCCCAGAGGCACGCGCACCGCCATTGCCTTTGTCTCGGATGATGTCAGCGGATTCAAATCCCTTAGCCAGGCGCGCAAACTGATCGCACCACTGATGGCCGAGCACTCCCAAAAGATCAATGTAATCTCCCTGCTTGATCAGTCACCTGCTGCCTGCATCATGGCCGAAGCCCTGGTCGCTGCGGCCTTCGCCGCCCTGTTCCCGCTACCCAAAATCTCTGACAAAGCCGCTGAAAAACCATCCCTGACAGCCATGAACTTCTTTGGCGCGTTTGAGGCGGCTGACTTTCGCTACGTCAAGGCGACCGCCGAGGGCAACAATCTGGCCCGATGGCTAACCCACCTGCCGGGGAATTACCTGACACCGGGAATTTACCGCGAATACGCCGAAGCACTGGCACAGGCCGAAGGCTGGGAAGCTGAATTTTACGACCTGGAGCAACTGGAAGGCCTGGGGGCCGGCGCTTTTTTATCCGTGGTTAAGGCCAGCCCTGTCCGGGATGCCGGAATACTACGGCTGCGTTACCGACTGAAGGGCGCTGAAGATCGGCCGCTTGCCCTTATTGGCAAAGGCATATGCTTCGATACCGGTGGCAGCAGCCTCAAAGTGGGCGGCGGCATGCTGGGTATGCACGGCGATATGCAGGGCAGCGCCGTGGCGCTTGGAACCCTGCTAGCCCTGACGCGTCTCAATTTTTCCCAGCCTGTAGACTGTTGGCTTGCCCTGGCGGAAAACCACATCGGCTCACGGGCGGTCAAGTGCAATGATGTCATTACGGCACTGAATGGCACCACCATCGAATTGATCAATACGGATGCCGAGGGGCGCATGGTATTGGCTGACACCCTCGCCCTCGCCTGCCGACAAAAACCCCGCGCCATTCTGGATTACGCCACGCTCACCGGCGCAGTAGTCGCGAGCCTGGGCCAGCGCATGGCCGGCGCAATCACCAACCGGCGACATTGGGTTGAGCCCATCATCCAGACCGGCGAGCACTGTGGTGAACGGGTCTGGCCATTTCCGTACCAGGACGATTACGACGAAGACCTCAAGTCTGATGTCGCAGATACGCTTCAGTGCCGGACCGCAGGAGCCGGCGATCATATCTACGCGGCAAGGTTTCTCGGGAAATTCGTGGATAAGGACGTTGACTGGGTTCACGTGGACATGGCTTCAACTGGCACTCACAAGGGCGGACTCGCGCACATACCTACCGACATTCAGGGATTCGGCGTGCGCTTTGGCGTCGAATGGTTCAAACGAATTGCCGGTGAGTCTCGGTAAACCCACAGGGCCGGATTACCCATGAACCGAGTACCCTGATGCCCGTATAACGTCCAAACCAAGAATACTGGAGGCCATTGATATGAAACGCATTACTCTTTCCGAACCAGGCGGCCTCGAACAGCTGCACCTCGATAACGGCCCGGAACCAGGCGAACCGGGGCCCGGAGAAATTCGTGTGCGTCTTCACGCCAGCTCCCTCAACTTCCACGACTACGCGGTTGTTTCCGGAGCAATCCCGACCAAGAACGGTCGTATCCCCATGGCCGATGGTGCTGGTGTAGTGGAAGCCACAGGCGAGGGTGTCAGCGAATTCAAGGTCGGTGACCATGTGGTGTCGACCTTTTTTCCCCACTGGCTGGATGGCCCCGCACCCATTGATAATTTCAGCACCACCCCCGGTGACGGCCAGGATGGTTACGCGCGAGAACAGGTGGTCCGCCCCACAAACTGGTTTACCCACGCGCCGAAAGGCTACAGCCACGCCGAAGCCGCCACGCTCACCACCGCAGGGCTGACTGCCTGGCGGGCACTGGTCGTCGATGGTGGCCTGAAGGCAGGCGACACCGTGCTGACCCTGGGCACCGGTGGTGTGTCCATCTTTGCCCTGCAGTTTGCAAAAATGATGGGGGCGCGGGTGATTTCCACATCTTCCTCAGACGAAAAACTGGAGCGGCTTCTTGCCCTGGGCGCGGACCACATCATCAACTACACATCGACACCGGCCTGGGGAGAGAAGGTCAAAGAGCTGACTGACGGTCAGGGCGTCGACCACGTTGTTGAGGTGGGCGGCCCCGGTACGCTGCCGGAATCCATTGAAGCCGTTCGCATTGGCGGGCACATCTCTCTGATCGGGGTTCTTACGGGCCGCGCCGGTGAAGTTCCCACGGCGAAACTCATGGCCAAACAGGCCCGCCTGCAGGGCTTGATCGTAGGCAGCCGGGCGCATCAGCACGAGATGATTCGCGCCATAGAGGCCAACAACATGCATCCGATCCTCGACCGGTCCTTTGCACTGGAAGAGATTGCCGACGCTTTCCGCCATGAGGAATCCGGCAAGCACTTCGGAAAGATCTGTCTGGAGTTTTGATCTCAAATCGCTGTGGGCCGCTTAACCGACCGATTCCGGTCAATTAACGGTCACATTCCCTGAGCGCCTGGTTTCAGGCGCTCAGGGCCACCTGTCCTTGTGTTGCCAACAAAGTTATCCACAGTTTCTGTGGGCAACTTATTGTTAACGTTTCAGCGTCCCTGAGCCCCCCGGCGCAGCCAGTCATGTACAAACGCCAGTTTACGCTGGGCAGTCTGCGACAACACAAAGGGATAGAGATCCGAGAGCCCCATGGACCGGTTAACGTGATTAACCCGTATCGCCAATGAGGCTGCCACGTTAATCAGACGGGCTGTGTCCGGTTCCGCATACGGGTCCCAATGGGGGCCAGGCACTTCCGGTGACGACAGGCCCGCGGCAATAAAGCTGTCCGTAATGTCCGTCAGATGCAGCAGGTGCGCTGCCGTCTCGGCCCAGTCTTCGTGGGGGTGTGCAGACGCGTAGGAAGTCAGGTAAAACTGCTTCCATTCGGGCGGTGGCCCGTTGTGATAGTGGTACTGGAGCGCAGCCGGATAATCCCTGCGTTCATCACCGAATACCTCCCGGAATGCATCAAGAAAGTCGTCACGCAGGCTGAGGCGCCACCAGAGCATGTGAGAAATCTCATGGCGCATATGGCCGACCATTGTGCGGTATGGTTCCTGAAGAGCCTGACGCCGGGTTGCCCGCACTACCGGATCGGCTTCCGCGACACTGATGGTCACCACGCCATTAGCATGCCCCATGGCCACCGGCGTCAGTCCCTCGGCGAGCATGTGAAAAACGGGGCGCGTACCGGGGTCTTCCGGTCGGAACCAGTGCCAGCGCCCGAGATTGTCCAGTGTCCAGCGCTTTGCTGCTTCGGTTTCAGCCCAGTTAGGCATGGCGTTGAAAATATTCGGATCCGGTGCCAGTGCAGTCATCGCACAGGAGCGGCAGAAGGCGCCTTCCTTTGGCGCAATCCAGTTGCATCCGATGATTTCCCGATTTGCACAGAAAGGCCGCATGGGAAGAAAGGCTCGCGCCTGCGGATCGTAGGCGACGGGCATACCATCGGCGGTGGTCAGGTTATCGAACCAGAGTGAGCCCGAACCCAGGGGGTTAGAGAATACCAACATGATGCAAGTGCTCCAGCTGAGCGACATGAGACGTGAGACCGGGAATCATTCCCGGTACCGTAACCACTCACGGTACAGGCGTTTGGCAAACTCATTCAATGAATTAAAGAACTCAATTAACTCTTCTCAGGGCCCGGTAAGGGTATTCCCTCCCCCTCAACCCGCTCAACAAGGCCGCTGTTCCGCTGCAATTCGATCCCACTGGTACCATTCTGAAGCCCATGTGGGGGGGCTATGCGGCCATATAGGCGAACAGTTCAGCGGTACCGGGCCGGAGGTGAGCCGGCCTAGAAACTGGACAGCTCATCTTGCAGGTCGCGCTTCAGTTCTTCCGCCTCGGTTATCCAGAGAGTACTGTCGGCACCCGGAAATACGCCAATTTCCAGGCCGTCCCTGGTCAGACCCGGCACCCACTTCTTGAAGAAGTCAGGCAGGGAAATGCTTTTCGGCGAGAGATCGTCCGATCCTTTCGCGTACTCCGTCGCGAACGCGGCACTGGGCCAGACCGGTAAATGCGCCACACCGTCTTCTTCGGAAACAATCTTCAGAAAAAAGTTCTCGGCATTGACCAGTATCCAGATCTCGCGCTCCTCGAGCACTTCACTCAGAAAGTAGTCGTATCGATCTTCGCCATTCATTTCGAGTATTTGTGTCAACTGGTCACTGCTCATAATGTTTCGCTACTCCGATGGATTGCTCTCAGAACCTGTATGCCCGGGAGCCTATCACGTATTCCTCCGAAACCATTTAGCGTTTTCATGAAACACTGATGCAGCAGCCTGTACCAAACAGTGAACGAACCGTGACTCTTTTGTGATGAATGCCCCTGCGGCCTTTAGGGATACTAAACTGGAAATAATAACCCTGACAGGAGTCAGAATCATGAAACGAGTCATCATCACACTGGCACTGGCTGCCGCGCCCATCCTCTCGCAGGCCGCCGAATTTGATGTAGAGATACACAATCCGACGCGCGGCCTGTACTTCACCCCGCTGCTGGTTACTGCCCACCCTGCGGGTGTCACACTGTTTGAGACTGGCAGTGCAGCGTCCAGTGAGCTTCAGGCGATGGCAGAAGGTGGCGACATTTCCGGACTGGTCACGCTAATGAATACGGCCGGAGCGACCACAGTCCAGGATCCGGCCGCTGGCCTGCTGATCCCAGGGGCTAGCGCGACCGCCACACTCAATACCGACAACGCCGCTGCCAATACCCAGCTGTCGATTGTGGCAATGCTGTTGCCTACCAACGATGGCTTTCTGGCACTCAACAACCTGGAAGTACCCACCGAACCCGGCACCTACACCTACAACCTGAACGCTTATGATGCCGGCACCGAAGCCAACGATGAGGTTCGCGGCAGTGGCACTCCCGGGCAGCCTGGTATGCCAGTACCTCCGCCGCTGGATCCCGTGTTGGGTAACAATGGCACAGGTGCCGCCAGCTCGGCTGAAGGTTATGTACACATCCACCGCGGCAATCTGGGCGATACCGATCTCACCGGTGGCAACAGCGACATCGTCAGCACGCTGCACCGGTGGTTGAACCCGGTGGCCCGCGTGACCGTCACAGTGAAATAGACAGGAGGTGCACCATGCTTTTTCGCAAACAGATGCTCGTACTCCTGCCTCTGGCTGCCTTGGTGGCCGGCTGTAGTTCTGACAACGACAACCCACTGACCAGTGCCCGGGAATATCGCTATCAGGTAACCATCACCAACCTTACCGCAGGGCAACCGTTATCCCCCGCCGCCGTGGTTCTTCATCGTTCCGACTGGCAGGCCTTTACCCTGGGTGTACCTGCCTCGGTCGAGCTGGAGACATTGGCCGAAGGTGGAGACAACAGTGACTTCATAGCGGCAGCAGGTGCCGATAGCAATGTCCGATCCACCGCGTCCGGCCAGGGTGTTATCGTCCCGGGTGCCTCTGAGCAAATTACGGCCTCGGCCTCGGTTAGCTCCGACGATGAGGTGCTGCT
This sequence comes from Marinobacter sediminum, assembly GCF_023657445.1. Taxonomy (NCBI): domain Bacteria; kingdom Pseudomonadati; phylum Pseudomonadota; class Gammaproteobacteria; order Pseudomonadales; family Marinobacteraceae; genus Marinobacter; species Marinobacter sediminum. The sequence goes on from NZ_JAGTWY010000001.1 coordinate 2,239,568, forward strand.
GAGCTGGGCCTCAATGCCTGTGAACACCAATGATGGTGTGGCAGCAGTTCGCGGTGTGGATCTCAGCGGTTTGGCGGTCGGCGATAGCAAGACCTTCCTGGCCATCAGTTACGATGCCGGCACCGAAGCCAACAGCGAATCTGCAGATACTGTACCCGGGCCCGCCGCCAGCGGACTGGCCGAGGGCTTTAACGCCGCCCGGGACGATGTGAGAGATGCCGTTTACATCCATGCCGGCGTAGTGACCCAGGACGATGGCCTCAGTACCTCTATGCTTGGGGGAAGTCAGCGCTGGGACAACCCGATTGCCAGTGTCCGGGTTGAAAGGCTGCAATAGGCTTCTGAAAAAACCACAAACAGGAAGCGCCGCTCTCAACAGCGGCGCTTCTTTCTATCAACAGTTCGGCAGGCATACCCCCGGGGCGCTAACCGGGCCGGTACCCCAAATGCCGGGAAATCTCCTCCCCGGCCTTCCTCAACTCACCGATCCATTCATCTTTTCTCCGCTCGATGGGCGCAGACACTGACAGTCCAGCACTTACATTGCCTGACTGTTCAAAAAGCAGGACACCAATACAACCCACGCCAATCTCAGCTTCTTCGTTGTCCAGCGCATAGCCCTGTCGAACGCTGATGAAACAGGCTTCTTCAAGCTTCTCCAGCGAAGACAGCGTATTGCGGGTGTAGGCAGGCAGGTTGGTTCGACGGGCGTAGCTCTCAATCGCGTCCTCCCCCGCAAGGCCCAGCATGAGCTTACCCACAGCGGTGACATGCAACGGAGCGCGACTGCCTACAATCTGGTTGACATGCATCATGCGATTTGGCGTGACCTTTTCAAAATAGATCACCACATCACCTTCCCGGATCGTGAGATTGATGGTTTCACCCAATCGATCACACAATTCCTGCATGTATGGGAGCGAGACAGCTCGCAGGTCAATATCCGAATGCAGACGGTTGCTCAGTTGCAGCAACCTCTGGCCCAAACGGTAATCCCCATTTGAGTCCCGCTCAACAAACCGGTTGCTGGTCAGTGACTGAAGAATCCGGTAGGCCGTTGACGGCGCCAGCCCGGTCTCTGCGCTCAGCGCTTTCAGCTTGACTGGCTTGGAATAACGGCCAATTGCATCCATCAGCAACGCGGCCCGGTCAATTACCTGAATGCGTGGTTCGATCTTGGTATCAGTCATCAGGCGCTCCGGATTAGAAGACCAGGTCAGGTTCAAGGTAAGTCTACGGTCATTTTATAATACGGATTACACATTTCACAATGTGGAATTTTTATTAATGACCAACAGAAATTTTTACTTCTTTAAAACCAACTGGTTAAAAAAACGGCGGCTATTCCGCTCAATAATTCCACATTGTGGAATTTTCTCATATTGCGCAAAGATAACTCGGGAGCCTATCGTTAAGGCATGAAGCAGGAAAGGCAGCCACGGCGACGGGGCTTCCGGTAATGACAATAATGAAGGGAGTGCAACCTCATGTCTGACCAGAACCCGATCTTTATTCCCGGGCCCACCAATATCCCCGACCGGCTGCGCCACGCAATGAATGTCCAAAGCAGCGACCACCGGTCACCGGACTTTGTTGAGACTCTCTCCCCCCTGCTGCAGGACTGCAAGAAAGTTTTCCGAACCCAGTCGGGCGAAGTCATCCTGTTTCCCGCCAGTGGCACCGGAGGCTGGGAAGCTGCCATCTGCAATACCCTGTCCCCCGGCGATAAGGTTCTGATAGCCCGCTACGGTATGTTTTCCCATCGCTGGATTGATATGTGCCAGCGGCACGGACTGGACGTTCAGATCATTGAATGCTCATGGGGCAGCGGTGCACCTGCGGATGAATTTCAGCGAGCCCTGAGCGCCGATACCCAGCAAGAGATCAAAGCGGTACTGGTAACCCATAACGAAACCGCGACCGGCGTAAAAAGTGACATCGGCGCCGTTCGCAAAGCGATGAACAGCAGCGCTCACCCTGCCCTGTTGCTGGTTGACTGCGTCAGCTCACTGGCCTCCATGCCTTTCGAAATGGACGACTGGGGCGTAGATATTGCCGTTTCGGGTTCCCAGAAGGGCTTCATGCTGATCACCGGCATGGCTATCCTCGCGGTCAGCCAGAAAGCACTGGCCGCAATGGAAAACGCCGGTCTGTCCCGTGCTTTCTTCGACTTCCGCGGGATGATGGCGGCCAACGCCCAGGGCGGATTCCCTTACACGCCGCCGTTGCAATTGATCTGCGGCCTGCGGGAAAGCCTGAAGATGCTGTTTGAGGAAGGGTTGGACAATGTTTACGCCCGTCACTTCCGGCTGGCAGAGGGCGCTCGCCAGGCGATTAAGGCCTGGGGCCTGAACCTGTGCGCCCAGTCTCCCGAACTCTACTCCCATACCGTTAGCGCCATATACGTGCCCAAAGGTTTCGACAGCAACAAACTGACGGACCACGCGTTCTCGAAGTACGGCGTTTCCTTCGGCATTGGCCTGGGTGAAATGCACGGCAAGGCATTCCGCATCGGCCACCTGGGATCCCTGACAGACACCATGGTTCTGTCCGGGCTGGCAACCATCGAGATGGCCATGGCGGATCTCGACTACCCCATCGAACTGGGTGAAGGCGTTCGCGCCGCCCAATCCTATTTCCGCGCGACGGCCGCATAACCGCTCGACGCTGACTGACGAGGTGAACCATGAGCGATCAAAAGAGCCAAATACCGACGTTTGAAGATGTTCTGGAGGCCCATGAGCGGATCAAACCTTACATTCACCGGACGCCGGTACTGACATCCCGGTTCCTGAACGAGCTGACCGGAGCAGAACTGTTCTTCAAGTGTGAGAACTTTCAAAAGGCCGGCGCGTTCAAAGTGCGCGGCGCCTGCAATGCGGTGTTTGGCTTAAGTGCCGAGAAAGCCGCGATCGGCGTCGCTACCCACTCTTCCGGCAACCATGCCCTGTCGCTTTCCTACGCGGCGGGCAGGCGCGGCATCCCGGTAACAGTCGTCATGCCTCACACTGCGCCCCAGGCCAAGAAGGATGCAGTACGAGGCTATGGCGGCAAAATCGTGGAGTGTGAACCCTCCACCACTTCCCGCGAAGCTGTCTTTGCCGAGGTCGTGGCCGAATCCGGCGCAGAGTTTGTGCACCCTTACAACGACCCGAGGGTTATCGCCGGCCAGGCCACCTGCTCCCTGGAACTTCTGGACCAGGTGCCGGAGCTGGATGCGGTTATCGCGCCCATCGGTGGCGGTGGCATGATTTCCGGAACCTGCCTGACCCTTTCAAACAAGGCTACGGGCGTGAAGATATATGCGGCCGAACCACTGAATGCCGACGATGCAGCCCGCTCCCTCAAGGCCGGTCACATCATTGCCGATGATGCGCCGAATACCGTGGCGGACGGTTTGAAAGTACCACTGAAAGAACTGACCTGGCATTTCGTGAGCAACTACGTCTCCGACATCTTCACCGCGACCGAGGAGGAAATCATCGACGCCATGAAACTGACCTGGAAGCGAATGAAGATTGTGATTGAGCCCAGCTGTGCGGTGCCGCTGGCCGCCATCCTTAAAAATCCTGAGGTCTTTCGGGGGAAACGAGTCGGCGTGATCATCACCGGCGGCAATGTGGATCTGGACGCACTTCCCTGGAACTAAAACAACATCTGATTAGGAGACATATCATGACAGCCTTTATACGCCCCGAAGAACTGGAAGTTGGTTACGACATCCCCGCCGCCATCGGCATGGATGAAAGCGAAATTCAGACGCCTTGTCTGATCCTCGATCTGGACGCACTGGAGGGCAACATCAAGAAAATGGGCGACTATGCCAAGGCGCATGGAATGCGACACCGGGTACACGGCAAGATGCACAAGTCCGTTGATGTCGCCAGATTGCAGGAAAAACTGGGTGGCGCTATTGGCGTTTGCTGCCAGAAGCCCTCTGAAGCCGAAGTATTCGCCCGGGCTGGCATCAAGGACGTCCTGGTTTCCAACCAGGTACGCGATCCGCTGAAAATCGACCGCCTCGCCCGACTGCCCAAACATGGCGGGCGGATCATCGTTTGCGTTGACGACATCGAAAACGTTGCGGACTTATCGGCGGCCGCCCAGAAGCATGGCACCGAACTGCATTGCTTTGTGGAGATTGACTGTGGTGCAGGACGTTGCGGCGTCAACTCCACTTCGGAGGTTGTCACCATCGCGCAAGCCATTGATGCTGCCACCAACCTTAAATTTACCGGCATCCAGGCCTACCAGGGCGCGATGCAGCACATGGCATCCTACGACGAGCGCAAGGCAAAACTCGATGCCGCCATCGCCATGGTGCAGGACGCGGTGGATGCCTTGAAAGCAGTCGGCCTGGAGCCGGAACTCGTCTCAGGCGGCGGTACCGGCTCATACTATTTCGAGAGCAACTCTGGCGTTTACAACGAACTGCAATGTGGCTCCTACGCCTTCATGGACGCCGATTACGGCCGCATCCTCGACAAGGAAGGTAAGCGTATCGACCAGGGCGAATGGGAAAACGCCCTTTTTATCCTGACCAATGTCATGAGCCACACCAAGGCCGACAAGGCCATTTGCGATGCCGGCCTCAAGGCCCAGTCGGTCGACAGCGGCCTACCGTTTATCTATGGGCGGGACGACGTGGAGTACATCAAGTGCTCAGACGAGCACGGCGTGATCAGTGACCCCCAGGGCGTTCTCAAGGTGAACGATAAACTCAAGCTGGTGCCCGGGCACTGCGACCCGACCTGCAATGTCCACGACTGGTACGTTGGTGTTCGCAACGGCAAGGTCGAGGCCCTCTGGCCCATCAGCGCCCGCGGCAAAGTGTTCTGATCCAGGCTTCTGAGTCCCCCGGCCCCCGAGCGGGGTGGGCTGACTGATACCCGAAGGAGAATAACGATGGAAACCTCATCCAGAGAACCGTCCCAGCTGCATCAGATTCTGATCGTGAACGAAGACGCCTGCCGGGAAGTTATTGGGCGCCGTGAAGCCTTTCAGGCGGTCGAAGCCGTGTTCGCATCCATGGCCCGAGGGGGCGCCTATAATTTTCCCGTTGTCCGTGAAGCGATCGGCCATGCCGACGCGCTCTACGGCTTTAAATCCGGATTTGACCGCGAAGCACTGGTTCTGGGCGTAAAGTCCGGCGGATACTGGCCAGGCAACGCCGCCAGAGGACTCACCAACCACCAGTCCACTGTCGTGCTTTTCGATCCGGACACCGGAAGACTCAAGGCACTTGTGGGCGGCAACTACCTGACCGCCGTCCGCACCGCGGCATCCTCCGCCGTATCCATTGCCCACCTTGCCCGCAGGGATGCAAAAGTGCTGGGAATGGTCGGTGCCGGCTATCAGTCAACGTTTCAGCTGCAAGCAGCACTTGAACAGCGGGCCTTTGAAAAAGTAGTGGCATGGAACGCCCACCCCGAGCACCTCGCCCGGCTGGCCGCCATTTGCGAGGAGAAAGGCATTCCCTTCGAAGGGGTGTCCCAAAAGGAACTGGGAGCGCAGTCGGACGTAATCATTACCATCACCTCCGCCTTTGAGCCGCTCTTGGAGGCTGACTGGATAAAGCCGGGCACTCACCTGGCGTGCATGGGTACGGATACCAGGGGCAAGCAGGAAGTTGATCACAGGCTTCTGGCACAGGCGACGGTTTTCACCGATGAGGTTGCCCAGTCAATCAGTATCGGTGAGGCCCAGCATGCGGTGGCCGCAAAAATCCTGTCTGCGGATCAGATCACGCCGATCGGAGAAGTGATCAACGGTACAAGCCCCGGCCGCCAATCAGAGGAAGACATTACCCTGTTCGATGGCACCGGCGTCGGTCTGCAAGACCTGGCCGTGGCATCAGAGGCTGCGAGGCTGGCCGAAGCCGGCGGGCTTGCCCAGAGGGTCACACTATAAGGCAGGCTTTATACCGCTAGCAGATGCGGGGCAGCTGTTCACCAGAAAGCCGGTCGACAACACGGGAGCCGCCAATAAGGCTTTGCGCGGTGACCAACCCCGCGTTTCCCTCCAGAAACAGGCCGATATCGACGGTCGCTTCGCTCACACTATGACGCCTGAGGATGTCGATAGCCCGATCAACATCTTCAGGCGCTACGACTGCCATAAAGCGGCCCTCATTAGCCACATGCAAAGGGTCCAGGCCCAGCAGCTCGCAGACCGCAGAAACATCTTCCCGCACCGGGATATCCGCTTCCCGGATCTGGGCCGCCAGGCCCGCGGTTTCAGCCACTTCCACCAATGCACTGGCGAGGCCGCCACGGGTGAGATCCCGAAGGCAGCGTATGGCTATGCCCTCATTGAGCAGCGCCAGAACCGGCGGCGCAATCGACGCACAATCACTCTCAATCGCCGATTCCAGGTCAAGTTTCTCCCGTGCAGCCATCACCGCAATGCCGTGCCGGCCGATATCGCCACTGAGCAATAGCCGGTCCCCTGGCTTCACCTGACCGGGCTCAATCGGGTGGGGTGCCACCACCCGGCCCACTCCGGCGGTATTGATATAAAGACCGTCTGCCTTGCCACGTTCCACTACCTTCAGGTCACCGGTGACTATCCGCACACCCGTTTCTCTGGCAGCGGCGGCCATGGAACCGACAACACGCCGCAGGATGGCCAACGGCAAGCCTTCCTCCAGGATAAAACCCGCGCTCAGATACTGCGGCTCTGCCCCACACATGGCAATATCGTTCACCGTGCCGTGGACTGCCATTGCGCCGATATCCGAGCCCGGGAAAAATAGTGGCCTGACCACATAGGAGTCGGTCGTGAATGCGATGGCTCCGGCCATGTCCAGCACCGCGCCGTCATGCTGGCGCTCCAGCCAGGGATTATCAAATGCCGGACGAAAGAGACTGTCGAGCAACTGGGCCATCGCCCGTCCGCCGCCACCGTGGGCCATTTTCACAACCTCCTGGTCATCGTTGGCCAGTGGGCAGTGATCCCCGCTGCCTTCATTCATGCGACGGACCTCCGGACTGTCTGCGATAGCGGTAATAGGCGGCACAGGCACCCTCTTCAGACACCATAGTAACGCCCAGGGGATGTTCGGGCGTGCAGCGGGTACCGAAGGCCGGGCACTGGTCGGGGCGGATTTCGCCGCGCAAAACCGCACCACTGGAGCACTCCCCCCGGCCCTCATCCTGGCCGGTTACCGCACCAAAGCGCGTTTCAGCGTCAAAGGCTCGATAAGCCGGCGATAACCCGAGGCCGCTCTCGGGGATCTCCCCCATCCCGCGCCACTGCCTGGGAACCACCTCAAACACAGCCTGCATCACCTGCTGGGCCGGCTTGTTGCCGGGGCGGCGAACTGCCCGGCTATACTGATTCTCAACAGAGCTCTCGCCCCGCTCCAGCTGGCGCACGCAGAGATAAACCCCTTCCAGGATATCCAGCGGTTCAAATCCGGTCACCACGATCGGCACCCGGTGCCGGCGCGCAATCGGCTCATACTCTTCGTATCCGGTAATTGCGCAGACATGGCCCGCCGCCAGAAAGCCCTGAATGCGGTTACCGGGACGTTCCAGAAGGTTGCGTATCGCCGGTGGCACGAGCACTTGCGAGACCAGTACCGAAAAATTCTCGAGCCCTTCCCGCTCGGCCTGGTAGACAGCCATGGCATTGGCCGGAGCCGTGGTTTCAAATCCGACCGCGAAGAAAACCACGTCGTGACCCGGATGCTGGCGAGCCACCGCGAGCGCCTCGATCGGCGAATAAACCACCCGGACATCGGCGCCCCGGGCGCGGGCGGCGGCCAGATCCGAGTGCGTTCCGGGCACACGCAGCATATCGCCAAAGGTGCAGAGAATGACGCCCGGTGTGCCGGCGATTTCCAGAGCCTTGTCGATGTAATCGATGGGGGTCACACAGACCGGGCAACCCGGACCATGGATAAGGGAGATCTCTTGCGGTAGCAGCTGGTCAATCCCGAAGCGCATGATGGCGTTGGTCTGTCCGCCACACACCTCCATTAACGTCCATGGGCGTGTGGTGATGCGGGCAATGGCATCCGCATAAGCCCGGGCCGCCTCAGGCGTGCGGTATTCGTCGCGGTATTTCATTGTTCCAGTATTTCCAGGTACTCGAAAACCCGTTCAGCCTCGCGCGGATCTACGACCGTGATGGCGAAACCCACATGCACCAATACATAATCGTCGGGCTGCACTTCCGGAACGTAGGCCAGATTAACCGACTTGACGACACCGCCGAAATCCACCCGTCCCTGACGAGTGAGCGGGTCATCACCGTCAATGCTGATCACGCGTCCCGGTACGGCCAGGCACATGGCGCCTCCCTGTCTTGATTCAATCGGCTAGCCCAGGCCAGCTGGCCCAAAGCCAGACCGCCATCATTGGCCGGTACCTGGCACGACCAGAAAGCCTGAAAACCCGCGGCCTTCAGGGCCAGTATGGTGGACTCCAACAGGTAGCTGTTCTGAAAACACCCACCTGCCAAAACAATACAGGATAACTGCGACTGTTTCGCCATGCTGACAATGACGTTCACCAGCCCTCCGTGAAAGGCCGCGGAAATCTCGGACACCGATGCGCCACGGGCAATGTCCGCCAGCACGCCCTCTATCACCGGCGCCCAGTCCACCTGCCAGGGGCGATCGGTGTCTGGAGCTGACAGGTCAAACCTGTATGGCTGCGGTGTGCTCTCACGATCCAGCACCGCTTCCAGCTCAGCCGCCGCCTGGCCCTCGTAACTGGCCTTCTGGCAGATTCCTGCAAGCGCGGCCACGGCGTCAAACAGCCGGCCAACACTGGAGGTTTCCGGAGCGTTAAGTCCCGCCTTGAGGGCCTGCAACAGCAGCTTTCTCTCGGCACGGGTAAAGTCGCTCACCGGCGGCAAGGCCTCACACTCCGTGAGTTCCTCGCCGATCAACGCGTATAACAGACCGAAGGCTGAACGGCGGGGTTCGCGCATGGCTGCTTCGCCACCGGGCAGGCGAAACCGCCTCAGGTGCGCCATGCGCTGGTAGCCTTGAGGACCCACACACAGGAATTCCCCGCCCCATACCGTGTGATCGTCACCGAAACCACTGCCATCCCACGCCACGCCCAGTACCGGCTCACTGAGCCCGTGCTCAGCCATAACCGCGGCAACATGAGCCACATGGTGCTGGACAGCGCAATGCAACGGACCCAGTTCCAGCGCCTGATGTGTTGTGTAGTAATCCGGGTGGCCGTCGTGAGCCCAGCACCGGGGCCGTGTAGCAAACATTCTTTGCAGGCTGTCCACCGTGCGGTCGAAGCCCTCCCGGCCCAGGGCGTTGTCCATATCCCCCAGATGCTGGCTCAACACCACCCCACTGTCAGTACTCAGGGCCACCGTGGTTTTAAGGTGGCCACCGGTGGCTCCCCACCCTGGAGGCACAGGGAGAGGCAAAGCCAGGTTCGGCGAGTAGCCACGCGCTCGGCGGAGCAGTTGCGGGCACCCAGCCGCCACGCGGGCCACGGAATCATCCAGTGGACGTAAAATCGGGCGATCATGAACCAGAAAACCATCAGCGATATCGACCAGACGTGCCCGTGCTTCATCGTTATCGATCGCAATCGGTTCACCGTTCCTGTTGCCGCTTGTGGCGACAACAGGGAATCCCAGATCCCGCAGCAACAGCTCATGTAACGGAGTAGAGGGCAACATCACCCCCAGGTCCGACCTGCCCGGGGCGAGGTTGTCTGCCAGACCGTGGTTGCGTGTGTGCAACAGAACAATCGGCCGTTCCGGACCGGTGAGCAACTGGCGTTCCTGCGCCGATACCGGGCAAACCCCTTGCAGCGACTCCAGCGAACCGAACATAACCGCGAGGGGCTTGTCGGGCCGCCCTTTACGCTCCCGCAGCATTCGAACCGATTGCACGTTGCGGGCATCGACCAGAAGCTGAAACCCACCCAGTCCCTTGAAGGCAATGATCTCCCCCGCTGCCAGACGGCCAGCCGCTTCATCCAGTGCCGCCTCATCCTGCGCAAGGATGTCACCATCACTTGGGAAAAAAGCCAGGCGCGGACCACAGTCCGCGCAGGCCGTAGCCTCGGCATGGAACCGGCGGCTGGCCGGGTCATGGTATTCCGCCAGACAACGACCACACATCTGAAAATGTCTCATCGCAGTATTCGCACGATCATAGGGCAACGCCTCAATCAGGCTGTAACGGGGGCCGCAATCCGTGCAATTGATAAAGGGATACCGGTAGCGTCGGTTATCGGGGTCATACAACTCCTGCAGACATTGCTGACACGTGGCCCAGTCTGCAGGCAACTGCGCGGAGGCCTCCCCCCGCTTTTCGCTCTCCCGGATGCTGAATTCCCGAAACGCCCCGGGGTGGGCAACGGGTTCTGTGTGAACATCGTCAATGCGGGCATTGGCCGGAGCATGCTGTATCAACGCGGAGACCAACTGTTCCAACACCACCGGATGACCTTCAGCCTCAATCTCCACACCCTCGGGTGAGTTTCCAACCCATCCTGTGAGCCCCAGCTCCGTAGCCTGACGATAGACGAAGGGGCGAAAACCCACGCCCTGGACAACGCCTCGAACACAGACCCGCCAACGAGTCAGGAGTGTTTCGGCGGTGCTATCCTGCGTCACTGCAGCGCCTCGTCGTCCGTCTCCAGCTCCAGGCTTTGCAACAGGACATCCTGAGCATTGGCGTGGTTGATATCGTCAGAGGTCTCAATCTGCAAGCGGGCCCGCTCAGCACAAGTACCTGCTGCTTCCTGTCGAAAGTGGTCGCTGAAGTGATCCGGCGACATGTGGCAAAGCGCCCCCAACCAGACCGCGATGTCCACAACCCGGTCTGCTCCCTCCTCGGCGCAAATCGCCTGAAGCTTATGGATCAGGTTCTTGACCAGCGCCGTCTCATGCATGTCCATCCTCCTGTGCAATGGCATCGAGCAAGGCTTGAGTTACCTCGGGAATGGCCGCATCAACGGGCACCGATAGCCCCTCACCCGCTTCAAACGTGGCGGCCTCCACTGCAAAAACGCGGCACACCGGGGGCAGCAGGTCCAGGGCCCGCGCCAGCTCAACAGCCTCGGACAGCCCCAACGCATGAGACGAATACGCACCACCCAGTGACGGTAAGGGCTTGTTGCTGGCATCGAAAGCCCGAAGGCTGCCAGGCTCCAGCCCCATTGCTGCGGCATCAACCAGATACACAGCCTCGGCTCCGTCCATACAATCCATCAGCCCCGCAACTTCACCATTGTGTTCAAAGGCACTGACGGATTCCGGCAGCCGGCCCTGCAGCGCCTGCACCACCGCCGGCCCGACCGCATCGTCTCCCCGATCCATATTACCAATGCCAATGATCCTGACAGGCTTCAAGGATTCATTCATGTCGAACATCCAGCTTTAAAAAATGCGTTGCACAGGAGATACAGGGGTCATAGTTCCGAATGGTCTGCTCACAGCGTTCGCGCAGAGCATCGGCCGGCAAATGGAGCCAGCCGCCTACCAGTTCCTTCAGGTCGGCTTCGATGCTGGGCTGATTCTGCGATGTGGGCGGCACAATTTGCGCCTCCAGGATTCGGCCTTCCGCATCCAGCTGATAGCGGTGGAACAGCAGCCCCCTCGGCGCCTCGGTGCACCCAAAGCCCTCAGAGGCCTTCGGCTCATGTGGTACAAAAGGCTGTTCGGGTTCCTCGTAGGAAGCTATCAGGCGCAGCGCTTCATCGCAGGCGTACAGCACTTCAATGCTGCGCACCACAATGCTTTGAAATGGGTTGTTACAGGTGGCACCCAGACCCGCTTCTTTAGCGGCCTCCCGGGCCAGGGGGGAGAGCTTGTCAAAATTGAGGCTGTAGCGCGCCAGGGGTCCGACCAGGTAGCAATCGTGCTCTCGCAGGTGCGAATGCAACGCCGTCGAACGTTGGACGTGGGACTCCACGAAGTGCTGATTGTAATCCTCAACGGCGATATCCAGACCACGACTGGAAATGATTCGCCCGGCATTCATGGGGTACTCATCCGGATGGTGCAGCGCCACCAGATGGTAGTCACGTTCGGCTTCCGGAATGTCCAGGGTGGCCGTCCAGCGCACCGTTGCCAATGCATCCTCGCGGGCCTGCTTCAAGGTTTCAGCCAGAGGCGCCAGTTCCTTGCGGGTCGGGGTACGATAGAAGCCACCCACACGCACATTGATAGGATGGATTTCGCGGCCACCCACCAGCGCCATGATGGCATTACCCGCTTTTTTCAGGGCCAGGCCCCGTTTGACGATGTCGGGATAATCCCGGGCCATGTCCACCGCCCCGGCGTAACCCAGAAAATCCGGTGCATGCAGCATGTAGATGTGCAGAGCATGGCTTTCAATCCATTCACCGCAATACAGCAACCGTCGCAATGCCCGCAGCGGCCCGCCCACTTCGATACCCAGTGCGTTTTCCATCGCATGTACAGAGCTCATCTGGTAGGCCACCGGGCAGATACCGCAGATGCGGGCGGTGACATCAGGCGCCTCTGAATAATCCCGACCGCGCAACAGCGCCTCGAAAAAGCGCGGCGGTTCGAAAATCTGCAATTCGGCGCTACTGACCTGACCATCCCGAACCGTCACATTGAGGGCACCCTCGCCCTCAACCCGCGCCAGATAGTTCACTTTTATGGTCTTACGAGTCATGACGTTCGCTCTCTTCCCGGAAAGGATCGGCCCATGCATTAAAGGTCCGATAAAAGCGCAGGCGCTCGTCCTGATTCATCCCCAGTTGATCCAGACGCTCACTCAGGGCCGGCGCATTCGGATTTTCCTTGGGTCCATAGCAACCGTAACAGCCACGATTGTACGACGGGCACAGGGCATCGCAGCCAGCGTGAGTCACGGGCCCCAGGCAAGGCGTGCCATGAGCTACCGTCACGCAGACATTGCCCTTGAGTTTGCAGTCCAGGCATACGCTGTGTGCCGGTGTAACGGGTCGCCGGCCACGCAGGAACGCGGAGACGACTTCCAGTAACTGCGACTTGCTGATCGGACAACCACGCAATTCAAAGTCCACGGCCACGTGATCGGAAATTGGCGTGGATGTGGACAGGGTTTCAATGTATTCAGGGTGCGCATAGACGGCAGCAAGGAAATCGTCGATGTCGGCAAAGTTACGCAATGCCTGGATTCCGCCGGCGGTGGCGCAGGCGCCGATCGTGATCAGGGTTCGCGAGCGCCGCCGCACCTCCTGGATACGCTCGGCATCATGGGCAGTGGTGATCGAGCCCTCTACCAGCGAAAGATCGTAAGTGCCCCGAATACTGCTGCGGGTCGCTTCCGGGAAATAGGCGATGTCGATCACTCCGGCAACGCGCAGCAGTTCATCCTCACAATCGAGCAAACTCAGCTGGCAACCATCGCATGAGGCAAATTTCCAGACACCGAGGCGTGGTTTGTGATCAGTGACGGGCATATCAGAACTCCTTGAGACTCAGCAGCCCACGGACCTTACTAAATGGGAGCACCGGGCCATCCTTGCAGACAAACGTCGATCCGAACTGGCAATGACCACAGTGTCCCAGGGCGCACTTCATGTTCCGCTCCATGGACAGATAAATCGCTTCATCTTCAACGCCGGCATCGCGCAAAGCGCTCGCGGTGAACCGCATCATGATTTCCGGACCGCATACCATGGCCACCGTGTCTTCCGGATCGAACGCCAACGTCGGAATCAACGTGGGGACCACCCCTACCTTGCCCTGCCAATCGCTACCGGCGTGATCAACCGTAATGTGGACGTCGAAGTCCGGGAGCCTGCTCCATTCCTCCAGTTGATCGCGATAGAGGATATCGTCGGGGCTGCGCGTTCCATAAAGCAACACAACACGACCGTAACGTTCCCGATTGCGCAACACGTGGTAGATGGCGGGCCTCAGTGGTGCCAGCCCCAACCCACCGGCAATCAACAGCAAATCCGACCCTTCCGCAGCAGCCATCGGCCATCCTGTACCAAAGGGACCGCGTAAACCCACGGCCGCCATCGGCTGCATAGCCGCGAGCTGGCTTGAGACCGGACCTACCGCCCGAATCGTATGAACCAGGCTCTCTGTCAGGCTGGTGTCGCCACTGAGGCTGATAGGCACTTCACCCACGCCGAAGACATACAGCATGTTGAACTGCCCCGGCAGAAAAGACCGCTTGCCGACCTGCTCCAGTTCCAGAGTCCAGGTGCTCTCCAACTCCTGCTTTCGGCTCAGAACCCGGACCGGCTCGGGCACCCAAAGGTCCTGTGAGGTCATTGAGGCTGCTCCGGAGCGCCGTAAACATCCAGAATTTGCATCTGTGTTGCGTGAAGCCGGCTTGTCAGGATCGGAAGTAATCGCTTCATGACTGCATAGCCCAAAGCCGGGTCCTCGTCGCATTTTTTCCGCAAGCAATGAGCGTCCAACGCAATGGCCCGTGTCAAACTCATAGCACGGGCATCCGAGGCCCAATGATAGGGGGGCAGGACCCAGGATACGCCCACCACGTCGCCGTCATGGAGCGTCTGAAAACTGACCGGCGCTTTTCCCGGCACCGCAAGTTCAAGTGCCACCTGGCCGTGGCGAACCAGGTACAGGTAATCCGCATCTTCGCCCTGATGAAAAAGATATTCCCCCGGATTGAAGCGGACGTTTCGGGCGCACCCGCACATGAGGTCACAAAACTCGCTGTTCAGGCCTTCGAAGAACGGGTGTTCACATACAATCTGAGCGATGTTTTTCATGTCTGTTCTCCTGGCGGGATATCACCCTGAATGGCGCGCACCTCTTCGGTGATATCTATGCCCACAGGACACCAGGTGACGCATCGGCCGCATCCGACGCAGCCCGACGTACCGAACTGCTCCACCCAGGTGGCCAGTTTGTGGGTCATCCACTGACGGTAACGGGACCGGGTCGAGTTGCGAACACTCCCGCCATGAATGTAAGAAAAATCGGCATTGAAACAGGAATCCCAGCGTCGACTGCTCTCGGCGGTGACGCCCTCCAGATCAGAGGTATCTTCTACCGTGGTGCAAAAACAGGTTGGGCAAACCATGGTGCAGTTAGAGCAACTCAAACAACGCTCGGCGACATCGTCCCAGCGAGGATGTTCCAGGTTGTCCATCAACAGCGCAGGAATGGCCGTTTGCGGCATACTGCGACCCATGTTTCGACGAGTTCTCTCTACCACGCCTCTGGCGGCCGCAAGATGGGCCTCGGTTGCCGGCTCTTTTGGCAATTCAGCCAGGATAGCAGCACCTTCTTCTGAACCTGACTGAATCAGGAAACCGTGGGATTCCTCCCCCAGCAATTCTGTGAGCACCAGATCGTATCCGCTTTTGACATCCGGCCCCGTGTTCATCGAATCGCAAAAGCAGGTACCACCAGCCTCGGAACAATTCAGGGCGACGAGAAAGGCCTGTTCCCGGCGACTGCGATAATGGGGATCGGCGTTATCCCCCATCAACACTCGGTCCTGAATGGCTATGGCTGCGAGTTCGCAGGCGCGCACACCCAGAAATGCATAACGCGGCGGGTCGTCCCGAACAGGCGCAAAGTGCAATTGGTCTTCATTGATGGTCGCCTGCCACAGGGAAACACGGGGTGGGTGCAGAAAACGTTTCCAGCTGTGAGGCCCCACTGCATAGCCAAAAAGCGCGTTATCTGCGCGTTGTTTCAGCCGGTAGTGACCGCCGTCCTGTTCATCGGTCCAGCCGGAGGGGAGATCTTCAATGCGGGAGAGTTCTTCATAAACGATGGCCTGGTCGCGGACCCTCGGCCCGACGACCTCATAACCTCGCTCGGTCAATACATCCAGCAGACACTGTAAGCCGTCCAGAGTGATAACCGAATAATCGCCCTTATCGTCCATGCCCCAACCTTCCATCGCTGGCGATGAAGACATCGCCCATCAAGTCATTGCCTGAGACAAGCTTTAGCTCAGAGGGGATTTCTGTCAATGCCTGCAGACGTTAAAAGATACGGGTCAGCCAAAGTAATCCTGCATCCAGTCAAACAGGGTTCCAGCACTGACATCCGCCAAAACCATACTCTGGAAGTTGTCGCCAACTTCGTCTTCCATGGTCACGAACTGATAGAGCAACGTGCCGGGCTGTTCATCATGCAGAATCAGGGTAATGCGCCGGCGGGTGCGCAGGCAGTCGAGGGTCATGACATCGGCGGGAATGCCGGCATCGCGCATGCCGCGGCGCACTTCAACCACCGGATTGATGTTTTCGTGGGTGGCCTGGATGCGCGCGTGGGCATCGCTGGCCATGTCGGACAAGGTTTTGAGGGGATCTTCAGACATTCGGCGCGACCTGTTTTGAAAGACACAAGCAAGACATCGTGGATTATGGAGAATTCCCAGCCCTTTTGACGCTGATCAGACAGACGTCAGCCTGCCCATGGTACAACCTGAAACAATGAATCAGTCCGGGTCAGAAGCGCGTGCGAGTTCAGCGCCGAAAGCCGGTCGCTGTATAAGCGCGTCAATTGTCACCAGAGAAAGCTCTCCAGGAAGGAAACTACCATGACACACGACAGTACCCCAAAAATCGACAGCTCCCGCCTGAAAACCCACATTGACGCCATGGCGGAACAACACGTGGACGTAACCCCGGACGCCTCATCCCGGCATTTACACAATGGTGTCGACACGCCACTCCCGCCTGCGGACTTGCACGGCAGCTATGTCAATCACCGCCCCCTGCCGACCGAAGGCGTTAACGATCGCAATGCCTACATCATTGGCAGTGGCATCGGAGGCCTGTCCGCGGCCTTCTTCCTGATCCGTGACGGTCATATGCCCGCGGGCAACATTACGATTATCGAAGAGCAGAAGATTGAGGGCGGCGCGCTGGATGGTGCCGGTAATGCCGAGGATGGCTACATCGTTCGTGGCGGCCGCGAGATGGAGATGACCTATCAGAATTTCTGGGATGTGTTCTCGGAAATACCCGCTCTGGAACTACCCGAGCCTTTCACCGTGCTCGACGAGTACCGGATCGTAAATGATGCGGACAAGAACTGGTCAAAAGCCCGGCTTCTGGAAAAACAGGGCCAGATCCGGGACTTTTCAACCATGGGGCTTAGCCGGCTTCAGCAGCTGGAGCTCATGCGGCTGTTTCTGGCGCGGAAAGAAGACCTGAATGACATCACGGTGCAAGACTGGTTCAGCGAAGGTTTTCTTAACAGCAACTTCTACACCTTCTGGCGCACCATGTTTGCCTTCCAGAACTGGCATTCGGTGCTGGAAATGAAGCTGTACATGCATCGCTTCCTGCATCTGATGGACGGACTGAACGACATGACGTCGCTCGTCTTTCCCAAATACAACCAGTACGACAGCTTCATTCGCCCATTAATGGCCTGGTTGAAGGACAAGGGTGTCAGGGTCCAGTACGACACAATCGTGTCTGACCTGGAGATGGATGTCAGCGGCGAAACCAAAACCACCACTGCAATCCAGTGTCACACCAGCAATGGCGACAAGACGATCACCGTCCATCCGCAGGATCTGGTGTTCGTGACTGTCGGCTCCATTGTCGAGGACACGGCCTACGGCGATGATGACACGGCGCCCGAACTGAATGTGAACACCCCAGACCCGCAGGTTGGCTCAAGCTGGCAACTCTGGAAGAATCTGGCCCGGAAATCCCCCGTCTTTGGCCGACCCGAGAAATTCTGCGCCGACGTACCCGCTTCAACATGGGAGTCGGCAACACTGACCTGCAAACCCTCACCGCTGACAGAAAAGCTGAAGGAACTGGCGGTCAACGATCCCTATTCTGGCAAAACGGTCACCGGCGGCATCGTCACGTTCACCGACTCGGCCTGGTTAATGAGTTTAACCGTGAACCGCCAACCACACTTTCCGGACCAGCCTGATGACGTCCTTGTGCCCTGGGTGTATGCCTTACTGGTGGACAAACCCGGCGATTATGTGAAAAAGCCAATGCCAGAATGCACTGGCAAGGAAATACTGACCGAGCTGTGTTACCAGCTCGGCCTTATCGATCAGGTGGACGAAGTGATTGCAGCCACCAAAGTCCGCACCGCGCTGATGCCTTACATCACAGCCCAGTTCATGCCCCGCGCCAGCGGAGATCGCCCGTGGGCAGTTCCGGAGGGGTCAACCAACCTCGCCTGCCTGGGTCAGTTTGTCGAAACCCACAACGACGTCGTGTTCACACTGGAGAGTTCAGTTCGCACGGCTCGTACCGGGGTTTATAGCCTGCTTGGAATCAAGAAACAGGTGCCCGACATCTACCCCGGCCAATACGATATCCGCCGTCTGTTAAGGGCAACACGAACGCTGAACAACAACGAGGCGTTTCTGGGCGAAGGCATCCTTCGTCGCATTCTGGGGGGAACTTATCTGGAAAACATCCTGCCCCTTGGCCCCGACGAGACCCCCTCTGACCTGCGCACGCACGGACTGTTCGAGCAGCAACTGGACACCCTGCGCGGCCTGATTGAGGAAAGCCACACGCTGGACACTGCTAAAAAATGGGTTCAGGGGGCAATAGACAACCTGCGCCGACGTCGCTGAGAGGTCAGGTCAGAGGTCAGGCCCCGTTGTTACACGGGGCTGACCTCCGCAGATTCCCCCGGAAGCTCATTCTTTCAGCCAGTTAACAGCATCGGCCTCATGTTCGAAAAACTTCAGGTCGCCCGCCATAAACCAGTTACCGACCTTCGCGATGTTGTCCTGCCAGACCTTGTGACCAAAAACCGCGATTTTATCGACTTGCAGGCCGTGTTTTAACGACAGGTTGAAATCATCCCAGGCCGCGCGGACCTCCCACCCCTCGAGTTCTGTCACATCAAACAGAACTTTCACCTTTCTCTTTTTAATCCCACTCAGGGCACCATCAATCATCGGGCTGATCGTGCCAAAGTCATCGTGGGTCAGCTTTCCCCGTGCCTTGAAGGACAAAAACACATTGTCATCGACTCTCTCAATGCCAATGGACACGCCATGCCGCTTTATACTCATCTCCAGATCCTCCTTCCTGAGTCCCTTGTTCCCAAATCAGTGTACAGTTAACTATTGTAGATCCGGAACAGTCCAGATTTGCCCACGGCTGTCGGGTAATGTTGATTGGTGAGCGCGTGAAGAAACTTTTCATAATTTGTGGCCTGGCCCTGATACTGGCGACTGTTTTCAGTGTGTTCGCCCGTCCGGTTCCTATCGAGCACAAACTGATACAGATCCAGGCCGGCGATATGCTGGAAGATTTCCCCGGCATCGAACAAGAGCCGGTCGGGATTCAGGCGATACTGCTGG
Source organism: Marinobacter sediminum (assembly GCF_023657445.1). Lineage (NCBI taxonomy): Bacteria > Pseudomonadati > Pseudomonadota > Gammaproteobacteria > Pseudomonadales > Marinobacteraceae > Marinobacter > Marinobacter sediminum. The sequence goes on from NZ_JAGTWY010000001.1 coordinate 2,258,820, forward strand.
ACATGGCCGACGATCCGCTGCTGCTCCTGAAGGCGCAGGCTGCATTTATTCGCTATCCGGACATGGCCCGCAAAGTGTTTTCGCTCTATGGCACGGAGCCGGAATTTCAGGAAATTCTGCGGCGTTATGGGGAGATGATTCTGCCACCGATCCATCATTTTCTGACACGGCCTATCGGCACCATTGAGCTGATGAACCAGACTGCCCAGCGCTACCAGGCAATCAAACAATTCTTTTCCGGCAATGAGGATAACGGCAACACCGCAAACGGAGCGCCTGGCCAGTACCAGGAGCTTTCCCCGGAAGAACGGGGCTGGTACGCCGTCAATTTCATTGAGAGTGAGGGCCATGATTTCCTCGGCCAGTTCATTGTGGATGCCCAGGGTGAAACCCAGTGGATCGTCACGGAACGCATGCTGGAAGGACTGAACCAGTTTTTCACCAGTGGCATACGCGGCCTGGAAACCAGCTACCGCTCAGGTGAAGAGCTTACCGCTGGCGATATTGGCTGGGCATCGGTCGACGTGCTGGTATTCGCCAGTGCGGTGAAAGTTCTCCGCGTGGGACGTGCCGCAGCAGTGACCACCAGGAACGCCAGCCGCGGCACACGGTCGGCGGCCTTTGCAGCCCGGGTAAGCCAGGGTGGGCGTATGGTTCTGAACAGCGCCCGCTACGCGAAGTGGCCCGTGGTTATCGGTGCCGGTTACCTCGTGATTACCCACCCCAGCCTTATCAGCGACGTGTTTGCAGGCATTGCGGATGTGCTGGGCTATCCCGTGCTGGCTGTTCAGTTTGCGGGCTGGTTTTTGCTATTGGTTCCGGTCATTTATCTCAGTAGCTGGCTGATTTGGCTTTTGGGCCCGCTGTTTATGGGGTTGTTGCGCGCAGCTCACTTTACGCTGGCCAGGCTTAGTGGCAGGGGACGTCGTGCTTCCGGGTACGGGGAGCTATGACGCAAAGAAGCAAGGTGAGTGGCTAGTCAATCAGCCCGGATTGCTGAACCAGGCAACCCATCATCGTTATCGAGACATCCCGGAAAACAGCATCGGACGCGACAATACTTGGGAACCTGTCAGCCATGGCCCGACGGCAGGCAGGCTCTCGCGCCTCGCTGTTTTTAACGCACGCAGAAAACTCTTCGCTGCCTCTGGAGTGGCCGGTAGCTTCCTCACAGAGGGCAGGAACCTGGCCAGTCAGGTAACCCAGGACAACACTGAGCTCCACCGGATCCGAGGCCAGGTGCGTGAAGCGACTGGCGTCGACAGATTCTGGCTGTTCCCGGGTTTGTTCCCAAACCACGAAAATCAGTGCCGCTGAAACAAGAGTGACGGTAACCGCAGGGAACTTCATGGGAGGCTGTCCGGGTTGTTGACGTGAGCCGGCGATGATAAAGACTCTGCAGCGCCACGCCAAGCGGGCGCGTTCTCACAATTCACTCTCAATGCCCTTGCCGAGTACCCTGTCTGCTGTCAAGCTTCCCAGTACTTTCAAACAGATGCCCAACTTAACTCTACAAGGAACCTTTCAATGGGAAGCTCAAAACTCGTCGGTGTCGTTCTACTCGTGGTTGGTGTTGCCCTGCTCTACTTCGGTTACCAATCCACGCAGTCCGTTGGCAACCAGCTAACCGAGACCGTCACAGGCCGCTTTACCGATGAAACCATGTGGTACCTGATTGGCGGCGCCGCAGCTGCCGCAGCCGGCGCCTTCCTCACCCTCTTCAAAAAATAAAGGGGCGTTACTGCAGGCTCTCAAACGCGCTTTTCACATGGCTCGCGAGAGCATTGTTTAGACGGTTGGATCCTCGGCGGACCAGAGCCAGCTGATAGGAGCCGATCTCGGGCAAATTGTCGCTGACAACCTGCTTCAGCGGCGGGCGCACGAGACTTAGGGGAAACGGTGCAACGGCAAGGTCCGCCAACATGGCGGCCTCCTGGCCAGAACAGTGCTCACAGGTGTATGCAATCCGGTACGGTGTACTGGCCCGATCAAGTGCCCGTAACGTCATCCGGCGCCAGGAACACCCCTCATGCGCCACGGCAACCGGGAGTGGCGTCCGCTGGAACGCGGAGGCTCCTTCCCGGGCAGCCCAGACCAGAGGCTCCTCATGCACGACTTGACCACGAATTTTTTTGACCCCATCGGCAACAGTGACCAGCGCCATATCGAGTTCTCCCGCATCCAGGCGCTCCAGATTTTGCTTGCTTGATCCGACAACAACATTCACCAGCACGGCCGGATACGAGCGGGCAAATTGTGCAAGCACTTCAGGCAGAATTCGGGTGCCGACGTCGTCCGATGTGCCGATACCCACCTTACCCTCAAGCGTAGGCGCAACGAAATGCTGGACCGCCTCCTCGTTGAGGCTCAACAACCGACGGCTGTAGCCCAGCAACACCTCACCTTCTGTGGTTAACCGGACCTGCCGAGGCTCACGAATAAAAAGAGTCTTGCCCAGGTTCTGCTCCAGTTGCTTGATCTGCATACTCAGAGCCGAAGGCGTCCGGTGAACCATCTTTGCCGCACTGGTAAACGTTCCGCATTCTGCAATCGCGACAAAGGTTCTCAACACGTCATTATCGAGCAGCGGCATAGTCACTTGAACGAACCTTCCCTAAAAATAAACCATCAAACTTCACTTAAGCATAACTGAAAGCAGAGTTAAATTCTTTTCGTTTGATTGAAGGCATAAAAATCTCCATTCTAATGTCAAGAAGCCTTGGTTAATCGCTTTGCTCGACTCAACCGGGTGCAATTAAATTCAGACACTATCAAAGAGAGGTGACGACAATGCTGGCTCATAGAAGCAATCATCACACCACCGGGCTGCGGCCTCTCTCCTCATGGATGGAGAACTATTCCCGTCGCCAGCAATTCCGGCGTATCGCATCAACACTCCTGGGGGAGCGTGATGAGATTATTTCCGACCTCGGATACTCACGGCAGGAACTCCTCGGCGCACTCGGCCTTCCCATGAAAACTGACGCATTAGCCTACGTGGAGCAACGTCGTTCAAAGCGAAGGCTCAGAGATTAGAACCATCCGGGAGAGGCGGGAGTCTTAACTCCCCCCCTCCTTTCCCGTCGGTCTGACCCAGCTGGGAAAACCGAATAAACGCAAATTCCCCGGCGAATGTGTCTGTAATGTGCTGGATATGCCCAGGCGTGATCTCACAGCAGCCGCCAACCACACTCGCACCATCCGCTAGCCAGCTTCGCAGATGCTCTACATAGACTGCCGGCGAGACATCATTCCGCGCTTCCAGGGCATCGACTAATCCACCAGTCGCCACCGCCTCAACAGACTTGAAAGCATTGGCATAACCACCGACGACCGGGTACAGACCCACCAGTTCAGGCATCGCGGCAGAAATCAGCTCCGGATCGCAGCAGTTCAACATGATCGCGGTTGGCCCGTAGGGAGAAACCGCCGCAACCGCCTCAGCCAGGGTTTCACCGGATTTGAGCTTGCCATCCGCTTCCAGGCGAAACGCCACACCGTAGGGTTTGCCCAGATCCCTGACTGCTGCACACGCAGCCCGCGCTTCAAGGCTGTTAGTTATGGTTTCAATGAGAAACACATCCGCAGCGGCCTGCAGCCGGACTAGCGTTGAGTACTCATCGCGTAAATCGTCAAAGGACCTCTCGGGCTGACGCCGATAACTTCCGGTTAAGGGCGGCAGGCACCCGGCAATATCCACCTCAGCACCCGTGTTCCTGATCGCCTGCCCCAATACGTCAAAGGCTTGCTGATGAATGGTCGCCAGTTGGTCCAGCAGGCCCTGCTCGCGCAAGCGGGTCGGCGTTGCAGCGTAGGTATTCAGCGACAGGGTTTTTGCCCCTGCCCGAATAAAGTCGGCGTGCACCGCTGTTACTACCTCGGGTTGTTCCTGCATCACCGCGACGGACCAAAGCGGAGAACTGACGCTTCGGGCGCGCCGGTATATTTCCTGGCCGAGACCACCATCGAGAAGCACAACGGATCGCATAGCGCTTTCATTTCCTTAAGCATTTGATTGAAGATGGCCGCTTACCACGCAGCTATTGAGAGCCGCATGAGGCGAGCATTTATAGACATACGCACTTTCTTTGTCGAGGGTAACAGTAATTTCCTGATTGATGGTGCCCTGCCAGCCCCGGCGTTTTTCATCTCGGCAATGTGCGCGGCTGCAAACGCGACGCTTGAAAGGGCTGTCAGAGTATACGCAGCGATGACTTGTCTGAACGTAACTCGCATAATGGCCTCAACTGTTTTGGTTGGTTGCGTATAACCCGAGAGAGGTTAAGCCGGCCCACCTGGCCGGGATTGCCGACCACATAAAGGGCATGTGCTTGTGGGAATTAGCCAGCAGCCAATTAGGAGCTCCTTTGAACAACACAAAACGCATCTACCTGGCCGGCCCGGAAGTATTCTTCTCACGTGAAGAACATGGCGCCATTGTTGCCGAGAAAAAGCGAATACTCCGGGAACACGGTTTCGAGGGAGTAGACCCGCTGGACACGGATCTGACATTAGCGGAGCATGAATCGAAACAGGATCACGGGTTTCGGATTTACCGGGCAAACCGCGAACTGATGGACAGCTGCGACGCCATTATCGCCAACCTCACACCGTTCAGGGGCATTAGTGCAGACCCCGGCACCGTGTTCGAGGTGGGGTATATTATCGGCCAGGGCAAACCAGCCTTTGGCTTCACCCTGGATAACCGGAATTACCGGGAGCGCGCAGGTTCAAATCCCAAAGACCCGCTCGGATATATGATTGAAGACTTTGAGCTGGGTGATAACCTGATGATTGACTGCGGGATTGCCGAATCTGGCGGCCAGATTTTTGCGGTTCAAGCCGGAGCCGAGCATAGCTATTTTTCCAGTGATGTTTTTCAATGCTGCGTTGAGGCACTGAAAGCCGCCAGCCTCAAACTGATGTGAACGCGCACTGGATAGCCATCGTATCCAACCTGACGATAAACCTTTTGAGGAACGTTTTATGCCAGACGATATCCACTTTTACGAACCCGCCAATGGCCACGGGCTGGCTCATGACCCCTTCAATGCCCTGGTAGCTCCTCGTCCGATTGGGTGGATATCCTCCAAGAGCCGTGACGGTGTGCTTAACCTCGCCCCATACAGTTTCTTCAACGCTTTTAACTACCACCCGCCCATCGTCGGATTCTCCAGCATCGGCTACAAGGATTCCGTTCGTAATGCTGAGGAAACCGGCGAGTTCTGCTGGAACCTTGTAACGCGCCCACTCGGTGAGGCCATGAACCAAACCTGTGCCCCTGTCGGGCCGGACGTTGATGAATTTGCCCTCTCGGGCCTGACACCGGCGCCATCGCGGGTTATCTCAGTGCCACATGTAGCGGAAAGCCCGGTAACCCTGGAGTGTCGGGTTTCCCAGGTACTCCAGCTTGCGGGCGCCGACGGGCAGAACGTGGATACCTGGATGGTTTTCGGTGAGGTCGTTGGTGTACATATCGCGCAACACCTGCTTCGGGATGGCGTTTACGACACGGCAGCGGCCGAACCGATACTGCGTGGTGGCGGGCCAGCGGACTACTTCACAGTGACTGAATCACAAAAGTTTCAGATGCATCGGCCGAAATAGAACCACCGGTAGTTCAGGACCTGGCTGCGAAAGCTGAACGAATATGCGAACATTGTCATTATGACAGCGAACGTAAAAACACGAATTCTCTTCCGGTCAAAGCGCCTTAATATCTATCTGGTGCGTTATCCGGAAGGCCACAAAGTGGGTCCTCATCTGGACATGATCTCCCATGGGAGCTTGTACAAGCTTAACTGTGTGCTTGCACAGCCCAAATCAGGAGGCGAGTTTGTGTGTGAGAAAAACATCTTCAACCTGTTCGGGCGGGTCGTCCTGTTTCGCCCCGACTTATACCAGCACCAGGTCTCGAGAATTGAACGAGGGAACCGGTGGCTGCTCAGTTTTGCGCTGACTACCCCCTAACCAGTTTGCACCAGCATGAAACATGCTCACCCTGCTTTTGCCTTCTTTTGAGGCGCACCATTCTGATATCCATGAAATAGCACGACGCTGCCCCTTCAGATCTGATCTGCAAGCCCTTGTCCACAAAGCCATTCTCCGACTGCCATAGCGTTTTGGCACAGATTCCGCTTTACAGAAAGTGACGGAGGAAACCCGATGCCCGGGTTCCTGCTTTTGCTTCCGGGACGACCCGGACGGCTCTGACAGCCGCCTTACTGTCTGGACGACCAGATGACCTTTTGACACAGCGAGGTTATCGAGATGTCAGTAACAACCCCCGAGCCCACGGGCCATAGTGCGTTCCAGTCATTACCTGTCGTGGACGTGTCCGGGCTCCAGTCACCCGACCCCAAGGTGCGCCAGTCCAGTGCAGAGGCGTTGGGTGAGGCAGCCCGCGATGCGGGGTTTCTTTACATCACCGGGCATGGCGTTCCATCTGATCTGGTTGATCGCTTCCGGTCGAGGGTCCGCGAGTACTTCCGGCAGAGCCACGACGAAAAAATGCGCCAGTATATCGGGCGCTCGGAAAACCACAGTGGTTATGTCCCCGAGGGCGAGGAGCAGTTCTACGGGGCTGCGATGCCGGACCGGAAAGAAGCGTACGATGTCAATTTCGACATGCTCGAGCCAGAGCATGCCCGCCCAATGCTTGGCCCCAACCAATGGCCCGAGATGGCCGGTTTCAAGACTGACATCAAGGCCTATTACGATGCCGTCTTCGAGCTGGGCAACCTGCTTTTCCGCGGTTTTGCCCTGGCCCTGGGGCTTCCCGAGGACAGTTTCACCCGACACATTAACCGACCGCCCAGCCAGCTGCGCCTGATTCACTACCCCTATAACCCCGATATTCCGACGGATGCGCCCGGCATCGGGGCTCATACGGACTACGAGTGCTTCACCATCCTCAGGCCGACAGCCCCAGGGCTGGAGGTGATGAATGGGGCCGGAGAATGGATCGATGTTCCGGTGTTAGAAGACGCTTTTGTGATCAACATCGGCGATATGATGGAGATCCTCAGCAACGGCCTGTTCATCGCGACCTCACACCGGGTGCGCAAGGTCGCTGAAGAGCGCTATGCCTTCCCCATGTTCTGCAACCTGGATTACGACACTCGAATTGAACCGCTGCCGCAATTGGTCAGCGAAGAGCGCCCTGCCCGTTATGAGCCCCAGGTCTGTGGCGAGCACCTTTTTGCCCAGACAGCCCAGACCTTCCAATACCTGAAAAAACGCCTGGAAAGTGGCGAACTGGAATTGCCGAAAGGCAGCAAGGGGCTGTCATCCTTCGGCCGGGAAGCCGGAGGCCAGCGATGAGCCTGCAAGCACTGGTCGACCAATTCACGTATTCGCCGAGCCACAGCGTGCCGGACTGGATGTTGGGTTGCTTCCGACGCCGCTGCATCAGCTTCGCCAACGGTGAGTCAGATAACCAGACCATCGTGTTCTGGTTTCAGAGCCGGAACTTCACGATCGACCTGCGTCTGCCCCTTGGGGTCGAGCAGGTACGTGCAGCGGAACTGGAGGATTACAGCGCGACCGAACTGGCGGTGCTGGCAAATTATGAAGGCTGGGTCGCGTCCTGTGACTGGACCGACGAAAAGATGTCCTGGCACGGCGGCACGGCGCTGCAGACCACAGACCGCTGGCCGGAACCGGCCGAGCTGCACCGCATTGGCAACTGCATGATCGAGTTCGCGCCCAGTGGCGCCTACGTGGAGGACTGGCGCCTGCAGCCGTCGGAGTCTGGACCACTGATTGGCCTTCGACTGGTGGAAGAGTATGACCCGGATACAGGGCAACGATTTCCCCGCGACGGAGGCCTGATCATCTGTGGTGATCACGCCGCCTGGGTGCTGGGACGGTCCGGGCCCATCGCCGATACCACTTCGTCTTTGCCAGAGCGGGCGGCCGGCGCCGTCGGAGACCGGGAGCGCCTGCAGCCGCTGTTCGACTTTGAAACGTCCGTGGCATCGGGGTCACTGGCGCAGGGATACACGGTACTTCATTCCACCCGGCCCGGCCGCGTGGGCCAACCGCTGCTCCCAGCAGGCAAGTTCGACTGGATCGAAGACACCAGGCGCGTGGAACAGACCTTCTCTCTCGACGGGCAGGACCGGGTTCGGGTGTTTGAGGTGGACGTTATCGAACCAAGCCATGGGTTTGCCCTGGAGACGCCATCCAGCGAGGAGGCCGACGGATGGTTCCAGCGCGAGTCCAACACACTTGGCCGCTACACCGAGGTACTGTTATGACTGCCCTCGCCTTACGGGACGAAGGTTTCCGACCACTACCGATCAATGATTTTCCGGTCCCGGCGATGTGGCGTGGCGAGTGGGCCCTGCTGGTTCCCGCCGCCCCCGAATGGGTCGAACTGGACTACGCGGCGGTGATCGAAAGCCGCAGCAAACTCAAGCATATCTTCGGCCCCCGGGACGACTGGCCACCCGATGATCTCGACGCTGACATGGACGAGGCCGACCTGGCCTGGCATGCACGGGAATTCTCAAGCCGCAGCTCATTCGCCTATCACCTGCTGAGCCACGACCGGCAACGCTGCCTGGGCTGTCTTTACCTGTATCCAACGGCCAGCAGAAACCATGATGCCGAAGCCTATCTCTGGACCCATATCGGACTCACTGCCTCTCAGGCAAACCTGATCGAAGACGAAGTCATTGGCTGGGTCAGCCGGGACTGGCCCTTCAGATCCGTTGCATGGCCGGGGCGATTCATACCTTTCACGCAATGGGAGAAAGCCGACATACCCAATTACTACGCCAGCATCCGGATGATCGCAGATCCATCCGCTACCGGGGACTGACATGAACCTACCTCGAGCGCACGCGCTCGGCCTTTTGCTTTATCGACTCGAAACCAGGAGTTCAACTATGAAATTAATGAACCGAACCATCACCGCTACAGTTCTCTCCGCGCTATTTGTACTTGGCGCTTCATCCGCCCAGGCCGAGGAGGACCGGAAACAGTTCTCTCTCGCATGGTCGATCTATGTTGGCTTTATGCCATGGGCCTATATGGATGAGTCCGGCATCATGGACAAGTGGGCCGACAAGTACGACATTGAAGTCGATCTTGTTAAGGTCAACGACTACATCGAAGCCATCAACCTCTACACCGCCGGGGAGTTCGATGGGGCCACCATGACCAACATGGACATGCTGACCATTCCGTCGGCATCAGGCGTTGATACCACCGCGCTGATCACCGGTGACTTTTCCGACGGCAATGATGCTGTTGTTCTGAAAGGCCGTGACAGCATGGAAGACATCAAGGGTATGGATGTTTACCTGCTCGAGCTTTCCGTATCCCACTACGCACTGGCCCGCGCCCTGGAGATGGCCGGTCTGAGTGAGCGCGACATCAACGTGGTCAACACCTCGGATGCCGACATTGCCACCGCTTTCACGACCGACGACGTGCAAGCTGCCACTCTCTGGAACCCACAACTCCAGACCGCAATGCAGGAACCCGATGCCGTCAAGGTATTCGACTCTACCCAGATCCCCGGTGAAATCCTCGACATCATGGGCGTTAACTCTGAAACCCTGAAGAAGTATCCGGAGCTGGGCAAGGCGGTGACTGGAGCCTGGTTCGAGGCCATGAGCGTCATGCATGGCGACAGCGAGCAGGCCATCGCCGCCAAAACCTACATGGGCGATGCGTCCGGAACCGATCTGGACGGCTTCGAATTGCAACTGGCCGCCACTCACATGTTCGAGACCCCTCAGGAGAAACTCGACTTCCTGACCACCAAGCGGGTGCGCGAAACCATGGACTTCGTGACCAAGTTCTCCTTCAAGCACGGGTTGCTGGGCGCCGGTGCCCAATCACCGGACGCCATCGGTATCGAGTTGCCTGATGGCTCCATCTGGGGCAACGAAGACAACGTCAAAATGCGCTTCGACCACCAGTTCGTAAAAATGGCGGCCGAAGGGAAGCTGTAAACCATGTATTCGGGCTACTACCAGCGCGCGGCCGACTTGGCCGGCGCTGACCCAGTTGTCTGGGAACGTCTGACCTGGAGCGGCTTGCAGCAGCTTCGCGAACAGGGTGAGGAACTGGTTGTCCTGCCCGTGGGTGCGACCGAGCAGCATGGCCCCCATCTGCCGGTCTCAACCGACACGGCCATTGCCACCGCAGTCTGCGCCTATGGCTCGGCCCGGGCCCGTGTGCCGGTGTTGCCGACCCTGTCCTACGGGGTGTCGGTCGGACACACGGAACAATGGCCTGGCACGGTCTCCCTCCTGCACGAGACGCTCGCTCTGAGCGTCCGGGAGATGGTGGGCTGGCTGGTAGCCCAGGGCTGGCGCCGGATCATTCTGGTTAACTCGCATTTTGGTAACCACGCCACCTTGTCTGTGGCAGTGGACCGCCTGCGGTTCGACTACCGGGAACTCATCCAGATTGGCCTGGTAAATTCCTACGCCCTGACCCGGGAGATTGAAGACTATTTCACCTGCGACGGCGAGGACATCCACGCCAACCGGGCCGAAACCGACCTGATGCTGTACCTGGACCCGGAGGCCTGCGACATGGCATCCGTTCAGGACGATCCGGATCGCACGGAGGGCACGGTATTCAGCTACCTGGTGCCGGCCACCAGCAAAAACGGCGTCACCGGACGACCCAGTGAAGGCACGGCCGAACGTGGACGAGAACTGTTGCGGGAGATGGGAGAGGCTCTCACGTCGCTGCTGATAAAAGCCCGGACCGAGACTGCACCGCTCGAGACTCAGTCCGCCGGTCACCCCACCGTCTATCCCTTTTCGGGCAGTCGTCCCTGACGCTGCCCACCTGATACTGGAATAATCCCATGTCTGAAAGTTCGCCTAAGAACCGTTTGATCGACGCCGGCAGCCCGTCTCCCGGTGTCGGTCCCGATCTGGAAATCGATCACGGCCGTGTCGCGGCCATGAAAAAGACCTTGATGGACGCTGGTGTGCAGTACTGCTACGCCTCCTTCGTCGATGTGCATGGCGTTCCCAAAGCCAAATGCACGCCCATCGAAAAATTCGAGAAGATGTGTGCCGGCTCTGAGTTGTTCACCGTCGGCGCCCTGGAAGGTATGGGGCTGACCGGCCCCCAGGAAGACGAGTGCGCAGCAGTGCCGGACCTGGATACCTGCACCATCTTCCCCTGGGACAAAACCCAGGCCTGGTTCACGGGTGAGCTCTACTATCATGGCAAGCCCTATCCGAATGACAGCCGCAGTATTCTCAAGCGCATGGTTGCGAAGGCGGAGGCGCGCGGGTACCGCGTGAATCTGGGTATCGAACCCGAGTTCTACCTTCTTCGCCGGGATGAAGACGGCAACCTGACGCCACTCGGTTCAGACTTCAAGGGCGTCTGCCCGGCTTACGACCTGAATCAAACCACGGAAGTGCTCGATACGCTGAATCAACTCGCCCAGTATATGGACGAGTTGGGCTGGAACCTCTACTCCTTCGATCAGGAAGGCGGCCGGGGCCAGTACGAGTTCGATTTTGGTTACACCGATGTACTCTCCAGCAGTGATCAGTTGATCTTTCTGAGGCTGATGCTCAAGCGGCTGGCCCATGACAATGATGCCGTGGCCACGTTTATGCCCAAGCCATTTGCCGATGACTTCCGCAGCGGCGCGCATTTCAATATCTCACTGGAGGAAATCGAGACCGGCAAGAACATCTTTGCGCCCGGCCCGGACGGCCCCGGCGAGCTCGGCGAGCGTTACGGACTGAGCTTCGCCGACAAGGCCCTGCACTTTACCGCCGGCCTGCTCAAACACGCACCGGCACTGACCGCGCTGACCTGCCCCACCTACAACAGCTATCAGGGCCTGATTGCCCAGGGCGATATGGCCGATATGAGCTGGGCACCGGTGCTGATGTCCTATGGCCAGAACAACCGCTCGGCCATGTTGCGACTGCCGGCCAACCGCTACTGTGTTGAGAACCGCGTGCCGGACATGAGCTGCAACCCCTATCTGGCGGCTGCATTTCACATTGCCGCTGGCCTTGAGGGTATCGATCAGGCCATGGACCCCGGAGCGCCGCACAACGAGAACGCCTACACCCTGGGCAACACACTGCGGGAAAAACGCCAGCACCTGCTGCCCCGTACTTTGCTTCATGCCCTGGAAGCCTTCGATGACGATCCGCTCGTGGAAGAGATTTTCGGCGACTTCAAGGAGATTTACCTGAAGCAAAAACTGGGTGAATGGGAGTCCGCGTTCTACACCATCAACGAGGAACACCGGGAACAGAAGCTGACGCACATCTGATCCAATAAACCTGGCGGAACACTATTCATGTCCTCAACCATAGCCACCGAAAACTGGCACAACTGGGAAGCGTTCTATCAGGCCCAGCGGGAGACCGAGCTGCCCGCTGGTTCTGTGGCCCATGTTCCGGTGAAGATTCGCTATATCGATGCTGGCACAGCCAACGACAAAACCGTCGTTCTGCTACACGGCATCCCCACCTGGGGCTACCTGTTTCACGAGGCCATCCCGGCTCTGGTGGATGCCGGGTTCAGGGTGATTGCTCCCGACCTTCTGGGCCATGGCTTTTCCGACCGGCGCGACTGCTTTGACCGCTCCTTTCAGGATCAGGCGCGCATGGTCGTGGCGCTGCTCTCGGACCTGGGGCTCACCAGTGTCGACCTGGTGGGGCATGACACCGGCGGGGCTGCAGGTCTGATCCTGGCCATAGAGCACCGCCACCTGATCGACCGGCTGGTGATCTGCAATTCGGTCTGTTACGACCGCTTTGACGATGACATGCTCGACTTCGGCCATCCCATGCGCTGGAAGCCACGGCCAGTCTCAGACCTGATGGAAGCTCTGGAGGAAAGCCTCGCGATGGGCTTATCGGATTCAACCCGGCTGACCCCGGAATTCCGCGCCGGCATCCTGGCGCCCTGGTCCAGCGAAGAAGGTAAGCTCAGCCTGATCCGCAATGCCTCTGCGCTTAATGCCAACCAGACCATGGCACTGGTGGATCGCCACGGCACCATCGAAGCGCCCACCCTCGTGCTCTGGGGCATGGATGACCCCTGGCAGAGCGCCGAGGACGGCCAGCAACTGGCCCGGGAGATTCCCGGCGCACGATTTCAGGCGGTCAATGGTGCATCCCACTGGTTGCCGCAGGATGCGCCTGACGCCTTCAACACAGCCGTGATGAATTTTCTGATGTGAGGAGCAAAAATGCGCATTGCCGACCGATGGTTTGAAACAAAACGCGTAGACGATCGAATCACATTACTATGGGAGCCCCACGTTGCCCGACTGGACCAGTGCAACATGTGGCACGTTCGCGGCCGCGATGCGGACCTTTTGGTGGACGCGGGAATGGGTATCAGCAGTCTGAAAGAGGCGATGGCCGAACTTCTAGATAAGCCGCTCATTGCTGTTGCAACGCACAGTCACACAGACCATGTGGGCAGCCTGCATGAATTCGATCATCGCCTTATTCACCCGCTGGAAGCCGAACAGTTAAACCAGCCGGACACCTTTCCCGTGCTCTGCAGCTGCCATTGGCCAGCCGGCCTGCGCGAGTCTATCCAAAGCCAGGGTTATGAAGTGCCGGATCTCATGATCGACGCATACCCCCACGAAGGCTTCGATCCCATGGCCTTTAGCGCAACAAAGACCGAGCCGACCAAACTTATCGATGAAGGCGACGTGCTGGATCTCGGCAACAGTGCCTTTGAAGTCCTGCACCTGCCAGGACACTCCCCTGGCAGCATCGGCCTGTGGGAGAAAGCCACCGGAACCCTGTTTTCCGGTGACGCGATCTACGACGGCCCATTGCTGGATGACATCGAGGGCGCCGACCGGCAGGCATACAGAAGAACCATGGAACGATTGCGGAAACTCCCCGTCAACGTGGTTCACGGCGGCCACGATCCCAGCTTTGGCAAGGCGCGCCTGCAGGAACTGGTTGATCAGTACCTGCATAGCCGCTGAAACGGCCGGTCAGTTGACCGGCTGACAACCACGAACGGCGAGCGCAATATTTGCACTGGCCTTGATCTGTTCGTAGTACTTGGACGCCGAGTTGACACCCATCTCGGCATAGCTGCCAGCAGCGGGACTTACGAGCCTGCTCAGCTGCGCCAATGCATCCGCAGATTGCCGGTCCCGCTGATACGCATCAAACGCCTGGTAAATCTCACTGCAGGTGACACCATCACCGTCCGTCGCTGCGGAGCTCATGTAGGTGGATGTCTGGCAGCCAGACAGGAGTGTGGCAGTTGCAATGACAAACAGAAAAGAACACTTCACAGGCAACAATCTCCAGGATTAAAACAACAAGGATAAGCTTTTCAGAATACTACCAGTCTCAGCACCGCGCATGCCCGACAATTCCGGGAATTGCCGGTGATTGGCACTGGCATTGTGGCCAGTGTGATCACTACTCAGGCTGATTGACTACGCCCCACGCCTCCATGCCGGGGGCTTTCGCCTATTGCCTCGGCCGCCGTTCGCGCGGTCCTCTCAAACGTCAGGGCCAGCCGTTCGAACATCCCCTCAATAATGACCGTTTTCTGATCCGGTTCCCTGTAAGCATGAATTGCCTGAAGCAGCCTGGCACTGGCCTCCCGGAACACCGGGTTGACCTCACCCCGGGAGCTCATCAGGTAGGTGTCCGCCAGGGCCTGCTGCCACTCCTGCAGAAGTGCATCAACCGCCGGGCTGCGATGATCCTGGATCAGCTTGCGCAGGCGAATGGACAGGTGCCCGATGTTGAGCCCGGTGAAACCAAGATCCGTCATATAACGATCGCTGCGCCCGGAACTCTGATCATAATTGGCGAGCCGCAGCAGGCGCTCACCCATACGACCATTGAACCAGCTTTCCGGCCTCTCGTGATCGTCAATCGCCGTCAGATCGCGGGCCGTCGATGTCAGCAGACGACGCTGCATAAACCGGCTGTCCGGCGGGGTAATGAGTTTGAACACCCAATAGAGAATACTGAGTCCAACAAACAGGCCCAGCGCAATATTAACCGCGTTCTCGGCATCGAATGTCATGCTGTTGCTGGGCTGCGTGATCAGGGTGAAGGGAATACAGAAGCCCAGACCGTAAGGCAACGTGGGACGACTGGCGAGGGCGAGCAAGCCGATGAAATAAGGCCCTGCCAGAATTAGAACCAGGAGCTCAAAATCACCGCTACTTTGCGATAATAGCCCCAGCCCGAAGAACAGGGCTACAGGAATGGCCACCGTCGCGCCGACGAGCACCCGGCGCATAATAAGCGTCAGCGCAGCCAGCGAGAACCGGGCGAACATCACGGAAAACACAACGGGCATGATCATGATCATCAAGGCCGCCGCGCTCGCCGTCTGGACCCAGATCACTGCCCCGATCATAAACATCATGGCCGTACGAAAGCCATTGATCAGGGCGACCAAAGGATCACGGTGGGTTTCCAGCTTGGATGCCTTGAGCAGCGTCCGGTCGCGACTCTCCAGCGCGTTATAAGCCCGTAGTACCACTACCAGATCGCCTACCAGTTCCAGTGCTGTTTTGGTCAGGCGGGTGACAATGGCGGACTCATTGGTGTATCCGGCCCGCTGATCCAGCAGGGACCGCCGCAGCGCATGGGCAAGGCGGTAACCCTCCTCGTAGCTGTTGGCTTCCGCGATTTCCCTGAAGTAGCGGCGCATCTGGCTCAACACCTCACTGAAGGCGGGTGACACCAGATTTTCATGATTCCGGTGAAAGCGCCCCATAATCTGGGTAACCGCCAGCAGCGACATCACTCTATTACACAACAAATTGGCCGCCCTGCTACGGCCAGGGCCTTCCGGGCCTTCATAGGTGACGGCGCTGGAGTCGTCATTGAGCGCCACCAGGTTTTCGAGAATCTCGTCAGCGTGCTGGTGGCGCTGCTCGTGGGAACTGCCTGGCTCCAGCTCCAGGGTGAGGTATTCCAGCGTTTTGTTGATCACCATGCGGGCATTCACCCGCAGGCCATCCTTTACCGTCACCGGCCATAGCAAACGGCTGACGAGCATGGCGCAAACAGAACCGGTCGCGATCTCGCTGATCCGGGCCTGGGCGATGGCAAAAACCGACTGGCTGCTGGTTGTGCTGGCATCCGCCATCACCAGAATAACGACCAACCCTGCAGTCATCCCGGCCATTGCGAAGGCGTAGATATAGTTGTTGTTGTGAACCATGGAAGAGGCCGCCGAGTTCAGGCCGACCCACAGGGTTAAAAAGCCCAGTGCCAGAAGGGGGTAAGGGGTCAGGAACGCCAGCACCAGAATACCGAAGCCGCCTCCAATCACCGAACCCGCAATCTGGCACAACGCCTTTTCGATCACCAGCCCGCTTTCGGGGCGAAGCTGAAGAAAGACCGCCGAAACCACCGCCCAATAGGGGCGGTCAAGTTGCAGAAACATCGACACCAACAACGCCAGCGCCATAGAAATCACGCCTTTGATGGCAAAGATCAAGGCGTACCGGCCAGGCATCAGGAGTTGTGGCAGTAACGGATGGGGAGGCATAGGCACTGGCCCGCTACTCGGCGTCCAGATAAATCGAAACCGTCATCCCGGCACTCAGATGTATATCCTCAGGCACTGAGTCCAGCCTAATATCCACCGGAATCCGCTGAGCCAGACGCACCCAGTTGAATGTCTGTTGCACCTGGGGAAGCATCTGCTCGTTGCTGCTGGTGTTGGTATCGGCAATCCCGCGGGCGATGCTGACGACCTCGCCGGTAAGCTCACGGCCCCCGCCCATCAGCGTCATCCGGGCAGACTGCCCCACATGAACCAGCTGCAGCTTGGTTTCTTCAAAGTACCCGGTGACATAAAACGAATCGTCTTTCACCAGCGACAGTACCGCCGCCCCCTGGGTGACGTAATTGCCCTGGCGCAGATGGAGATTGCTGATGGTACCGTCTTCCGGCGCCACTACTTGCGTGCGTTCCAGATCAATTCGTGCCGTCGCCAGTGCTGCCCTGGCGAGTTCATAACTGGCCTTCGCAGACTCCATGTTAATGCGGTAGGTTACCTGATCTTCCTCACTGATGGCCGGGCTGTCAGACAGTCCCTGCCGGCGCTGATATTGGTGCGTGGCCAGTTCCCAGGCGCTGCGTTCTTGCGCCACCTTGGCCTCGGCCTCCGCAAGCGCAGCCTTATAGCGCGTATCATCGATGGTAAAGAGGAGCTCTCCCTGGCTCACAGCCTGGTGGTTCTCCACGTTA
This sequence comes from Marinobacter sediminum, assembly GCF_023657445.1. Taxonomy (NCBI): domain Bacteria; kingdom Pseudomonadati; phylum Pseudomonadota; class Gammaproteobacteria; order Pseudomonadales; family Marinobacteraceae; genus Marinobacter; species Marinobacter sediminum. Next base: position 2,276,042 of record NZ_JAGTWY010000001.1, read on the forward strand.
AATTGCGTGACCCAGCCGGAAACGTCCGGCGCAACCGTGATCACCTCGGCGCGTATCCGCCCATCGCGGGTCCAGGGCGAGTACAGGTAATAGTTCCAGACCCAACTACCGGCAACAATCGCAACCGCAACCACCAGCAACGTAATACCTACACGCAGTAGCTTTGCCATCAGGCTTTCCTAATCTCCAAACAGGTAAATAATCACCGCCAGGTAGCACACGAACACGGCAACATCGAACCAGGCTTCCTTCCAGATGTAACGACGCAGACCCAGGTAATGCGTAGCCAGCCGGGTGACGGCAGTCAAAATAAACGCCATCGGCATCAGCACCACCAATGGACTGAACAGTATTCCGCCAAAACCCAGCTCGTGAAGCATGCATTCCTTGTTGTCAGATGGTGACTTGACGAATCAAGATGTTGAAAGAAAGGATAGTCAAATTGGCAGCATACCGGGGAAAACTTCCGTATCCCCCTTACAATCGGCATTTTCTGACGACCACTGAGGCTGCAAGACCCCGGACTGTTTCTCTAACCGGTGGCAGGCCAGACAGTAGCTATTTCGCCATGTGCCCCACATAGGCTGAGGTAAAGGCTGTCTCCTGAAACACCTTCAAACCGGTCTCGGCAAAAGGGATGGGCAGCGGGTTTGCGGCCAGCGTGGACTTGATGAGCGCCGGCGAGATCAGGGCAACATCCAGTTCGATACCGGAAATGAGCTGAATGGCTGCCTCCAGCTTGAAACTGATAGCGCCACCGGCAAACTTTCCTTTCGGCATCCGTTCCTTGATCACGACCTTTTTAACGCCGTATTCGGCCATCAGTTCGGCAAAAGATGCCTGAAACTGCAACAGGTCTTCACGTGTGTGATTCTTCTTGAGTGACAGCTTGCGTACCTTGCACTCCGGGAGACTGAACTGGCCCTGATCCAGGTTCAGCAAACACACAACGGCATCGCTGCCGGTCAGTTCAACACCGCAAATGATCATGTAAATGCCTCTCTAGCCACAGCACTTCTTGAATTTAAGGCCGCTACCGCAACTGCATGGATCGTTACGTGACGGAACCTTGGCCTGCTTGACGGTCTCCCCCTTGTTCAGCAGTGCGGTCAGCTCCGAAATGGATTCCACTGCCCCGTCTCGGGTATCAAGGGTAATGTCCGCATACAGCTTTGCCTCCGCAACCTGTGCTTCGATCTCCTGCCTGCGGGCTTCACTGGTAACCACAAGCGTTAACGGATACTTCTTGCTGCCACTCTTTTTACTGGCACTGGTCTGGAAGCCGCCATAGGTCGTGTGATGCTGGCGTGCATCCTGCCGGCCTTTGTAGAAAAATTTGTCTGACATAGTGAAACCCTGATGGCTTAAGGAGGAAAACGGGCTCTCACGGAAACGCTGGCTGCCGTTGAAGCGGACATCTTTTAGCATGCTTACGGGATAGGTTATATAGCAAGGTGTGAAAAAACTGATGCCTGCATTGAACAAGTCAAAATCACTGACGCATCCGGAACGGCAACGAGAAGCCGAGCTGCACGTCCGGCGAATCCACGGTGACACCGACGCCGATGGAAACGTCCATTGAGACGGAGTCACTGAATACATAAGAGCTGCCTGCTGAGAGCACGCCGGTGGTGAGGTAAGAGCCCGGCACTGGCCGGCTGTTAACCGACGACCGCCGGGTGAATTGATGATCATAGGCGAACGATAGCGAGCTGTTCAGGTTCAGTGCGATGGCCATCCCGAGGGAAAAGCCGATGCTGTCACCCGGATCAAACCTGCCGAAGGCCTCATCGGTGGCCAGGTTCAGGCTGTTTGGTTCGGCCGCCGCGGGAGCAGTTGTAATGCCGGTCACCAAACAACCTCTTCTTCAGAGAGGCATCCTGCCCGCCGCTCACGTATCATATCGATTCCCCATTACGTGGTCGTAAAGCCGGCCTGTTCCGATAACAACTGAGGAAACCACCATGATCTGGACTGTCTATCTATCTGGCGAAATTCATACCGACTGGCGTGAGCAGATTCAGGCCGGGGCGGAAGCTGCTGACTTGCCCGTGGAATTCACCGCGCCGGTCACCAACCACGAGGCCAGCGATGCCGCCGGGGACGTACTGGGCGAGCCGGACGTGTCTTTCTGGCGTGATCACCAGTCATCCAAGGTTAACGGCATTCGCACCAAGACCATGCTGGAGCAATGCGACCTGGCCGTGATCCGCTTCGGTGACAAATACAAGCAATGGAACGCGGCCTTTGATGCGGGCTACTGCGCTGCAATGGGCACCCCCTATGTCACGCTCCATAATGACGACATCGTCCACCCTCTCAAGGAAGTAGACGCTGCCGCCATGGCCTGGGCACAGACGCCGGAGCAGGTTGTTGAGGTATTGAAATACGTCACGACCGCCAAATAGGAAGGTTCCCGCAGCAAGCCCTCGCGGACAGCTCTGGCACCAGGCGTTTGCCAATCCTAAACAAGCAGTATTCAGGAGTAATTAATGAGCCTTTCACCATTTCATCTGGCGATCCCGGTCTACGACCTTGCTGCGGCCCGAAATTTCTACGGCGAAGTGTTCGGACTCGAAGAGGGCCGGTCCAGTGAGCAGTGGGTGGACTTCAATTTCTATGGCCACCAGTTGGTCATTCACGAACACCCAAAAACCGCCTCACAGGAAAGCGCGCACAGCAATTCCGTGGATGGCCACGATGTGCCCGTGCCCCACTTCGGTGTTGTACTGGACTGGGACCAGTGGGAAGCACTTGCAGAGCGACTGAAATCACTGGGGACTGAATTTGTGATCGAGCCCTATGTGCGATTCCAGGGCCAGGTTGGCGAACAGGCCACCATGTTTCTGTTCGACCCGTGTGGCAACGCGCTCGAATTCAAAGCGTTCAAGGATATGAGCCAGCTGTTTGCAAAGGACTGAGTTTGAAAGGCCTGCGGGGGCAGTGCAGATTATTGCTGTCCGGCACCCTAAATGTGCTAGTGTATTTTTGACGGTGCCTCCGGAAATACCGGAGCACAGGCGTTATTCCAGCGGCAGTGCTATCGGAGCCACGCCGGGGAAATAGCAGTCAGGTGGCGACTGAGGCAAGGGACCTGCTCGACGATGCCGCAACCCAGAACTCAAGCAGGACAATACCATGATGTACTTTGCCCATGAGATGAGCCGCGCCGCGCTAATGCCTATACGCATGCTGACTGGTGCTCAGAGTAAGCTGCTCCGACATCCACTAAGCCCCTTGTCCCGCCTTCCCGGGGCGCGCAGCATTGCTTCGGCCTACGGAGTGTTTGGAGACCTCACCCGCCGCTACCCGAAGCCAGCTTTCAATCTGCACACAACCATCTGTGATGGCGAGCAGGTCGGCGTCAGTGAAGCCATTGTCAAACGCAAACCGTTTGCTCAGCTCAAACACTTTGAGCGCAGTGTGGAGCGGCCCGATGACCCGAAACTGCTGATCGTGGCACCGCTGTCCGGGCACTTTGCCTCGCTGCTGCGCGGCACCGTAGAGGCCATGCTGCCAGAACACGACGTGTACATTACCGATTGGCGCGATGCCTGCCAGGTGCCACTGTCAGCTGGTGATTTTGGCCTCGACGATTACATCGACTACGTCATTGATTTCATCGACCACCTGGGCCCCGACACTCACGTGCTGGCAGTCTGTCAGCCAGTAGTGCCCGTGCTCGCAGCCACCGCCATCATGGCCGAAGACGGCCACCCTGCGACCCCTCGCTCACTGGCTCTGATGAGTGGCCCCATTGACGGCCGGGTCGATCCAACCACGCCCTGTGAACTGGCGACCAAGCACAAGCTGGCATGGTTCAAACGCAACCTGGTTCACCCGGTGCCCGCGCCCTATCCGGGAGCCATGCGCAAGGTTTACCCAGGGTTTCTGCAGCTGGCCGGATTTATGAACATGAATCTCGACCGCCACATTGGTGCCTATCGCGGCCTGTTCAAATCCTTTCGCGATAAAAAGACCGACAAGATCACCCGCCATCGTGAATTCTACAACGAATATCTGGCGGTGATGGATCTGCCGGCAACGTATTACCTGGATACCATCCAGCGAGTCTTCCAGGAGTTCCACCTGGCGCGGGGCTGTTTCAGGCATCGTGGACGCCTGGTGAATCCGGCCGCCATCCACAACACCGCGCTGATGACAATCGAAGGTGAAAAGGACGATATTTCCAGTCCCGGACAGACCCGGGCCGCCCAGGACCTTTGTGTCAATATTCCGGAATCCCGGCGCCTGCATCACCTGCAGCCGGGTGTTGGCCATTACGGTGTATTTAACGGCAGCCAATGGCGTGAATCCATTTCGCCGCGCTTAAGGGATTTCATCCGCGCGGCCTGACCGGCTGCTTTGCGCTGATTTCTTGTGAGGTTGTGGGGGCTCTGCTAGCTTCAAGTGTGACGTTTTAAATGAGCAAAAATAATCAACCAAAACTCCGTCTCAATACAATTTTAAGGAGAGTGTCATGCAAGACCTCAAAGGCAAGGTAGCCATTGTCACCGGCGCCTCTCGTGGCATTGGCCGGCATATCGCGCTTCAGCTTGCACAGCGCGGCGCCGATGTCGCAATCAACTACCGCTCGCGTCAGTCCGACGCAGACGCGGTCCTCAAGGAGATCGAGGCAACCGGCGTTAGGGCGCTGGCCTTCCAGGCGGATCTGTCCAAGATGCCAGAGGCCCGCAACCTGATACGTCAGGTCCATGATCAGTGGGGGCGCATCGATATACTGGTGAACAACGCCGGCATCACCCGCGACAAGTCGATGAAAAAGCTCACCGACGACGATTGGAACGAAGTGCTCGATACCAACCTGGGAAGCGTGTACGCAACCTGTTCCGAAGTGTTGAAATTCATGATGGAGCAGCAGTTCGGTCGCATCATCAACATCACTTCGTTCGTCGGCCAGGCTGGCAACTTCGGGCAGGCTAACTACGCAGCCAGTAAGGGTGGCATCATTGCGTTCACCAAAACCATGGCACTGGAAATGGCTAAAAACAACATTACCGTCAATGCCATTGCCCCGGGCTTTACCGAGACCGAAATGCTGGCCCAGGTACCTGAGAATATCCGCGAAAAGATCATTGCTCGAGTGCCAATGGGACGGTTTGGTCAACCCGAGGAAATCGCCCGGGCGGTTGTGTTCCTGGCAGCCGAAGGCGACTACATCACTGGCCAGCAGATTAATGTTAACGGCGGCGTGTATATGTAACGCCATGTCGCGGATAGACGCATAGAACACATGCGTCCTTCGCCGTTTCTGAAAGACTCGCGGTCGTAGTGGCCGCGTAGTGGAGACTGTGTAAATGTCTGAAAAACCGGTTAAAATCACGCCTCCTCCTGAATTCGAGCCCAACGTCGTGCCCAAGTCCCTGATGCGCGCAGGCGTGCATGGAAGCCATCTTCTGAAGCGCTCGATTATGCGGAGGCTGCGTGGGGGCGAGCCCAACCCGGTCAGTGTAAAGAGCATGACCAAACCCTTTGTTTCCCTGACCGGCAAGCTCGCAACCCAGCCCGACACCGTGATCTTCGCCCAGATGCGTCTGATCAAGGACAGCACCAGATTCTGGGCGGGCCTGCTGACCAGCGGCATCAGCAATAAGCCACTGGCCGTGGCAGAACCAGAGCCGGGCGACGGGCGCTTCCGCGACCAGGCCTGGAATGAGGTAATGGCGTTCAATGTCATCAAGCAGGCCTACCTGCTGTCGAATCGCTGGATCATGGACACCATCGAAGATGTGCGTGGCCTGGACGATCACAACAGACGCAAGCTGCGGTTTTTCACCAGCCAGATGACCGACGCCCTGGCACCGAGCAACTTCATCCTGAGCAATCCCGAAGTGCTGCGCACGACGATCCAGACCCGGGGCAGGAACCTGCTGCGCGGCATGGCCAACCTGCTGCGTGATCTGGATGAAGGCAAGGGGCCCATGCCCTTTCGCATGTCCGACCCGGACGCCTTTACGGTTGGTGACAATCTGGCCAACACCCCGGGCGACGTGATTTACCAGAACGAGCTGATGCAGCTCATTCAGTACCGGCCAACCACCGAAACCGTGCACCGGCGGCCGTTGCTGGTGATCCCGCCGTGGATCAACAAGTACTACATTCTCGACCTGGGTGAGAAAAAGTCGTTCATCCGCTATTGGGTAGAACAAGGCCATACAGTGTTCGTAGTCTCCTGGGTGAATCCGGGAGCGGAGCTGGCACACAAGAGCTTTGAAGACTACATGCTGGAAGGGCCTGTCGCCGCCATGGACGCCATCGAAGAAGCCACGGGCGAGCGTGAGCTCAATACCGTCGGCTACTGTATTGGCGGCACCCTGCTTGGCTGCACTCTGGCCTGGCTGGCGGCCCGCGGCGATGACCGGGTCAAGAGCGCGACCTTCCTTAACAGCCTGATGGACTTCTCCGAGGTCGGCGACCTGGAAGTGTTCATTGATGAAGACGCCGTTAGCAAGCTTGAGAAAGCCATGAACAAACAGGGCTATCTCGAGGGTGCGTCCATGGCGACCGCCTTTAACATGCTTCGGGCCAACAGCCTGATATGGTCCTTCTTCGTCAACAATTACCTGCTCGGGCGCGATAGCGCGCCCTTCGACCTGCTGTACTGGAACGCGGACGCCACCCGCATGCCTGCGGCCATGCACAGTTTCTATTTACGTAACATGTACCTGCACAACAGGCTGCGTGAGCCCGGCGGTATTGAACTGGCGGGCACGCCGATCGACCTGGGTAAGGTCAAGGTGCCGAGTTACTTTGCATCGGCCATCGAGGACCACATCGCCCCCTGGATATCCTGTTATCAGGGTTCCCGCAATCTGGGCGGCCCGGTACGCTTTATCCTCGGCGGCTCGGGGCACATAGCTGGCATCATCAACCCCCCCGAACGGAAGAAGTACGGCTACCGTGTAAACGAGGACAGCAATCTGGATCCGGATGCCTGGCTACAGGGCGCTGAACAGTTCGAAGGCTCCTGGTGGCCCGACTGGGTCGCCTGGGCTGAACAGTTTGGTGGTGGCGAGGTGGAAGCCCGCTCTGCCGAAAAAGGGGCACTCCCGGTGATCGAGCCGGCTCCCGGAGCCTATGTGCGAAATGAACCGGCGCCACCGACTCCGACAGTGAGCAAGCGCCGGCAAACTCCGCGTCAGAAAACAGCGACACGGAAACGGAAACCGGCGCCTGCGAAAGTCACAAGTACTTAGAGCTTCACCATCAACTTACCCTTGTTCTCACCGGAGAGGAACAGGGTAAGACCGCTCATGGCCGACTCCAGCCCCTCCAGAACGTGGGCCCGATATTTAATATGCCCGTTCTGGACATAGGGGGCGAGCTTGGCCATCAGCTCCTGCGTCCGGTGCAGGTGATCTGGCATGGTGAACCCCTGGATCGACAGGCGTTTCTTGATGATACGCATCCAGTTGGGGCCGGGGCGCGGGTTGGCGGAGGTATAATCGGCAATCATTCCGCATACCACGATACGGCCGTGAGCATTCATCCGCTCGAACACAAAGTCCTGAATCGGGCCGCCGGTGTTCTCGAAATAAACGTCGATGCCATCCGGCGCCAATTCATCCAGCTTCGCGCCCAGGTCGTCGGTCTTGTAGTTCACGGCGCCATCGAAGCCCAGATCGTTGACAATCCAGTCCGCCTTCTCATCGCTGCCCACCACACCAATGACCCGCAGGCCATCGGCCTTGGCCAACTGGCCTACGATTGAGCCGACAGAGCCGGCCGCACCGGACACCACCAGCGTTTCACCCGCCTTGGGATGACCACAGCCATACAGGCCCTGGGTGGCTGTAAGCCCCGGGAGCGCGAATACCGACAGCGCCATTTCCGGCGGCAGGTTTTTGTCCAGCTTGTTCACGCCCGTGCCATCCGACAGAGCCATCTCCTGCCAGCCAAACATCCCCATGACCTGATCGCCCACGGCAAAATCCGGGTGATTGGAGGCAACCACCTCGCCGATGCCCGACGAGCGCATAACTGAGCCAAGCTCCACTGGCGGAATATAGCTGTCGGTATCGGAGCTCATCCAGCCCATCATGGCGGGGTCGAGGGACATATAGGTCTGCCTGACCACAAACTCGCCTTCGGCGGGTTCCGGAACCGTTTTTTCCACAACCTCGAAAAGCTCCGGCCCTATATTCGCCTCAGGCCGCTTTATCAGGTTAATCGCTTTATAGGTACTCATAGAGACATTTCTCCTTTCGTGATTGATGGAACCTTTAGTGGCCAGTGATACGGTTAGGTTCATAGTAGCACTCACGCCAAACCGGGAAATAACCGTGCTCCTGCCGCCGTTGGCCCACAGGTTACAGGTAAGAAACGACAGGCAACCAAACACCCTGCACCGGTGTTTCGGCGGGGGCTTACAGAACGAGCGTCAGCCCACCCGTAATAACGGCAAACAGAATGGACAACCCGATCAGAGTCTTCCAGGGAAACGCTGGCGAAGGCGGCTCCACCGCGAGCTGTTTTTCGAGATAGTTTCTCAGCAACCGGGTATTACGGGTATTGGCCTTGTAGATGGCATCAAAGCCATCCCCCACCACTGGCAGCAGTCCACCAAGAAAATCAATGCCCATATTGCGCAGCATCCGCAGCTTCACATCCTTGCTGGCACCCGCTCGTTGCGCTTCGATAAGTACATAGCCAGACAACACCAGTCCGGCGAAATCGCCTACCACTGGCAGCAAGCCAATAATGGCCTCTACGCCAATTGTGACTCGGGTGAAAGGAATGCTGATGCTGCTGTCGGTAAACCGGCTGAACTTATCCAGCCGCTCGAGGATCGCCAGTTGCTGGGCTTCCGTAGGCTTCACCATTACATCTCCAGACAGTACAACCAATGGGCAGAATCGAAGGATGCCGCCAATATCCCACTCAACACACTCTCCATAGTGGGTGGAGTAATTCAGAATTAAAGTCCGTCCCGGTCTCTCAACAAAAAATCAGTTGTGGATGAACAGCCCTTCGATATTCGTTAGTGCATCGTGAAGAAAACCGTGATGTTCCATTAATGGCTCTGTGCTCAGCAAACCCGTCAGTACAAGAATCGGAACCGGCGATATGGCAATCGCCAGGGTTAAAACAAAGGCGCGCAAGCTGAACTGCCTGCTCACGCCGCAAAGCAACGCAACTCCGCCGCCCCCGCCAAGCGCGGCATTGCCCGGAAAATTAAGGCAAACAGCCAGTGCCAGATGGCGGTGATTGACCAAAGTGCCGGATACCATCCCATCGCGAGGCACAACAACACCAATGCGTTCCAGCAACTTCGCAACAACCTGCTCGGGAAGCGCTCGCCCCACCGCATAGGCCAGTATCAGTCCGCCAAGAGTCGCCGCGTACGCCGCCAAAGCGCCAGCAGGACCGAATACGGCCATGATGAGCAGGCCCAATTCGACGCCCGGGAGAAAAGGCATCGCGAGCACCACCCCATACACAATCACAAGCAATACTATCGAAGCGGGGCCAAGTACCTCACGCATCGAGAACAGCATGGACTGCGCATCGTGGAACCCCATATGCGACAGGGAGTGCCCGAGAACGAGGAGCGCCACCCACACAAAGATCATGCAAACGCTGCGAAACCCAGGGTTTGGCACCCACGGCAAGCTGATGGCAATGAAATACACCAAAGCGCTAATAAGCAACGTTGTCGCTGCGATCCGGAACGCCGGGAGGTTCAGGATTTCAACTATGTCCGATTGGTACGCATGTGCCAGCCGGTGAATGAAAGCAACGAGAAGGAGCCAGGCCACTACCGTTGCCGTTACCCTGAGCCAGACAAAAACGCCCGGCACTGCCCGACGCTTGTTTGTCATGTCGCCCTCCAGTTCCCCGGAGACCAGCTGACTGCGACGGGTTTCGCTCGTCGCCTGCCGGAAATCCTGGGCCTTGCATGAGGCCAGCGCATAGCGTTGCGTAAAACCGGGAGGCGCGCAGCGGTGGAGTAGGTTTCCAGTAACGATGTCTTATCAGGTCATCGACACGGAGCGGACTTGCCTTTGAAGTATAGTCTGCGGTTTACGGTTTCGATTCCCTAAAACCTGTGAGGCGCAAAGTTAACCGGAAAATCACGGGCCCTCCCTGGCCCTGGTCGAACACAAGACTTGCACCCGGGATCACATGCCGCCTTCCAGCACGCCCTCCAATACCGGCACCTGTACCGTTCCCTCAAGGTTGACGTAGGGCACCAGCGCATCCCGTGACCAGCTCGCGGGGTACTGTGGGTGGAATCCGTAAACCAGCAACGCAAGCTCATCGCCGGGGGCCAGAGCTTCTGCCACACCGACCAGCTCGACCACCGCCTTTTCCTTGAGGCCCCGTACCGGCTTCACCTGATCATCAATCAATTGCCATCGGCTTTCTCCCGAAATGCGCTTGCCGAGGCCGACGAACACAATCGGGTCACAGCCCGCCGCATAGGGATCCAGCGCCTCCTCGCAGTGTGAACGTCCTGCCAGGTCGGACACCGTGAGCCTGGCAGTGGGAATACCGCCCAAGGTGATGCCACCCGCCCCGGCCTGCCCGAGGACCAGCGCTGCCGGCGGGTTGGCTGCGGTTGCTACCGCTTCGTACCCGGAACCAACCGGCAGCTCGCTGGCCACGGCACGTTCGACCACGGCTGCGCCCTGAAGTACCCCGCCCTTCAGGTCCGGCGCTGGAAAGGTATCCATGGGCACGCTGACTGACTGACCATCCGCCAATGACAGGCAGACGTTCGTGTCGGTTCCATCAAAGTAGCCGGCAAGCGGCTTACCCTGCAGGTGATGTTCCAGCCAATTCAACGTTGCATCTGAAATCGAGAGGTTGCCACAGGCAAACTGACCAGCCGCCCCCTGAAACCCCGGTATTTCCAGCAAGCCTGCGGTCGGATCCACATATTCCGCTGGCTGCAACTCCTCTGGCGCCTCAACGGGCAGTACATGGCCGGTCTGGTGGGTCAGCAGACGTACATCACCCCCACGGGCTTTAAGGCATTCGAAGTTCCGCCAGGCTTCATTGAAGTTGAAGAGCGTGTCCTTCATGCCCTGCGTGAACAGCACATCCACCTCCGGGTAGGACGTTGGCTGAACATCGAATGCAGGCGGATTGATCTGGTAGCTCAGCAGACCGGGCGCATCAGAGACCTGAACCGGCTCGCCGGTGCAGCGATACGCCGGGCTGTGATAGTAAAAGAAGTCGAGGCCGGCTTCCGGGAAGCGGTTTATTGTTGCTCCCTGGGTGAGGATTTCGCGGATGATCGGATCCAGACCCTCATTACCCTTGCCGGTGGAGCCTGCTTCGCCTCCGGCCGCCAGCACAAGATCCCATCCCGTCTTGATGACATTACCGGGATTAAGGCTGTACCGCAGGTCATACCAGGTGATATCCGGCACCATGGCATCGAGTCTCTGGCGCGGATCCTGGCCGTGCAGAAGGAGCTGGAACCCACCGCCATAACTGCCACCAATTGCGCCCGCCACAAGATTGGGGTTCAGGGCCTCAGGCAGGGTGGGTTCATTGCGGTACTGCAGGTAATCCAGGTTCGCCTCGGCCCAATCAAGAATCTGGATCAGGTCGCGGCCCTCGAACTCGGGATCCATCACCCGGACCGAACCGGTGCTTTCACCGAACCCCCGCTGGTCGATGGAGATGACCACAAAGCCCGCTTCGCGATAGCGCTCGAACCCCTCCGTATTCCGTGATCCACCAAAACCGTGACCATGCAGGACCAGCGGGTGACCCTGCGCACAGTCGACGCCACCAATCGGCTCAAGCACCTGGAACGCAATGGTTTCACCGCTGGCCGACGTGAGCATTACCGGATAGCTGCGACCACCCCCGGTGGAGGTATCGCCAGAACAGGACACGGGCGGGGCCGTTTTGCATTGGGGAGGCGCACCCGCCCCCGGATTCTCACAAGCCTGTTCAGCGGCGCCGGCTTGAGGCGCGCTTTGTTCAGAGTTCGTTTCCACGCACCCGGCAGCCGCCAGGGCCAGAGCAAATGGAATCAAGAGGTGACGGTATAACGTAAAGCGTGTGCGGTAAGGCATCGGTTGTTCTCCTTGTTGTTTTGCAAAGAAACCAACCGGGATTCACGTGCCTTACTCAAATAATGTTCCGTTGCGCTTCGACAATGGCCCGAAAAGACAGCAGATCCGCATGATCTGCCCGTCAGCGTTGTGGCGCATGAGGCCTTTGCTCAAAGGCGGCTGCCTAGAGTCGCTCAACAGCCTTGAGCAGAGAATTGAAGACCTTGGTAAAACTGCGCTCGGCGACCTTGTCCAGCAGCCGACCAAGCAATGGGGTCTGCATGCGGCCTTCGGATATCCAGATCACCCGTGTTCGCTCACCATCAGGCTGTAAAGTGATCTCACCCCTGGTATGCAGGACAGAAAACGGGCTCGATTTTTCAATGCGATAATGCATGGTCGTCGGCCGCTCAAACTGTGTAATGCGCTCGGTCAGTTCAAGCGGTCCTGATCCGATAATCCGCAGCGCCCCGGTGCCGTTCTTCTCATCCCTGCCCTCTTCAACCAGGACGGACTTATCTACTCCCGGAAACCGGTCGTAACGACCATGGTCGGAGATAGCTTCAAAAACAGTGTCGATGTCCTTGGCGAGGGTGCGCTCAACGTGAATGTGAAACATGAGGGGTCCTTAATAAATGGCACAGAAAGCGTGCCCGTGCGATAGAAGCCTAGTCTAGCGGATTGCGGAGGCCGTGTTGGGATTACACACCTGCCATCAGAGCAAAAACTCCTATTCAATAACGCGCAGTCCCCGCACATTGATCTCCGCCCGATCCCGGCCCTGCGCTTTGGCCCGGTAAAGGGCATCGTCAGCCTCTGACACCAATTTATCAAAGCTGGCGTGGTGCCACTCAGCAACACCAATGGATACCGTCATGTCTATCTGGTCGTCACCAACCGTCACTACCACAGCCCGGATACACCTCAGGAGCTTGTCGCTGAGGCGTACCAGGTCTACGTGATCCGAGTCCGGCACGACAATTATGAACTCCTCACCGCCCCAACGACCAAAACGATCGATCGACCTCAGGGATGGTGCAATGGCCCGGACAAAGGCTTTCAGGCACTCGTCGCCCACAGCGTGTCCGTAACGGTCATTGACCTGTTTGAAATGATCGATATCCAGCAGGATAACGCTGAAAGGCCGCTCGCTGCGCTCACTGCGTTTTGCTTCCTCTTCACCCAGCGCTTTCATCCGCCTTCGATTGGGAATGCCAGTCAGCTCGTCAGTTAACGCCAGTGTTTGCAGCTGCTGGTTGGTATCAAACAACTCCTGGGTACGCTGGCGGACCCGTTCTTCCAATTCGTGATTCAAATGCCTGACCTTCACCAGAGCCTCGTGAAGCTCGCCCGATTTTCGACGGTTTTGGTGCACAAACGCGGCAACGAACAACACCGTTGCAATAAACACTACCGTGAATTCCTGCGTCAGCAGGGCGCTATGGTCTTGCTGCTCACGAACAAATGGGCCCAGCCCTGAGGCCGTGGCAAAAGCTACGAAGAGCGCAACCGCAGTCGCCAGAGACGAACCTGCCAGCGTGCCAAAACGAATGGCCACCCATATGGGCACGGCGACGACGGCCAGCGGAGACAGGGCCAGATACTTCTCAAAATGCAGGTCCAGGACGAAGATCACGTAGCAGGCTATCAGGCTGACCACCCATGCCCCGGCCAGCTCCAGGCGACATGGCCACGTGCCCCCGGCCATTCGTTGCAGCAGGCCCGGGCTGAATGCCATATGCAGCAAAGGCGTCAGGATAATCAACCCGGTTGCATCACCAATCCACCACAGCCGCCAGAACGTGAGGAAGGGTGTGTCGCTGGTTAACAGGAATGAATAGACCGACGCACCGCCAAGGGCGGCAATGGGAGAGGCGATAAAAAACACGGTGACCAGAAAAAGACTGAGGTCTTTAGGCTCGTGCCAGCCCACCTCCCGTTCCAGGAAGAAACGAATGAGGCTGGCAGCCAGCAGGCACTCCGTGATGTTAATTGCACCGAACAGCAGAGCCTGAGTAACGGTAAACACCGGAATGTCTGCAGCAACTTCCGAGGCCAGGACAACCACTAACAGAGGCCACCAGCGACGGGGAGGCTGGCTCAGAAGAGCGGCTAACAGAACGGCATTCGGTGGCCAAAGGATAACAATTCCGCTCTCCAGGGCCGCAAAATGGACCCCAACCCACGCACCCAGATAATAGAGCAGGCCAATGACGAGCGGAAAAACAACGGCGTGGCGATGGCTTTGCAAGGCAACGTTCTCTAAGACAATCCCTGTACCGTTAATGGAAAGAGCCGGACAGTTCCTGCAAGGCCCTCAATAAATCCAGCGTAGGTAGGTAAATGCTCCCCCATAATGAAACTCTATCCCAACTGAGGTGCTTCGCAAGAAAATAGTGTCCAAAACTGCGACAGATCAAAATTCAGTTGCTGACACGGTCCCATGGAGTGAGTAACCCTTATCTGAGCCAATGAGTATCTCCCTGCAAAACCTTGCAACAGCCATGGGCGCGGGCATGGCATTCAGCAATAACGGCCACCCCGGATCAAGTCGGGTCCGCCTCCTGTTCTTCCCGCAGCTTGGCCCGGACGTTCATCAGCACTTTTCCATAGCAGTTATCGCCCCGGCGATCACGGCCACAACCCCAGAAGTAATCGAAGTTGCTGTTTTCTACAATTCTCTGTTCGCCGGTGTTGAGCAGTTCTTCCGCGAGCTCGGGGTGGGTGCGACAGCGAACGTATACACCCCGCGTCATGATGGTTTCACGCACCTGCTTCCAGTCACGCCGCAGGCTCTTGTGGCGCTTGCGGCCCAGCTTTCTCGCCTGCGCGGGTGTGGCCGCCGTTCGTACCTGTTCCTGCCGGGTTTCATCGGTGAACTTCATACCCTGGAAGTAGTGTTCCACGGTGGGCCAGCCCTTGCCCTCCAGCTCAAAGCTGAAGGCTGCGTAGGTGCCAAATGGGTTCTCTGGATCGGTTCGTGAAAGGTAAAGATCATTCTCGCCGTTGTCGGCCGGAAAAAGAGACATAGTTGCGATCGCCCGGAAAGTGTGTGGACAGTTTAACCAAACCCCTCATTCAGATCACTCGGGTCCGGCCAATCTAATACCGACGTGAGTGAAACAGGTACTTGGCAAGTCACTGGTAAAGGAGATGCCCGATAGCTTTACCGGGGGCTTGCCAGCTCATGAGACCAGGAAACTGGCCTGTCTCCTATTTCCTTCCATCATTTATTTTCATGAGGCACCTGTTTCGTAAGAAGTGCTGACCTGCCTTTGAACTACAACGATTAAAGACCGGGCTATCCCGCATTTCGAGTGTTTAAGAAAAGAAGGGGCCAAGCCGATAGCTTGGCCCCTTCTTAGCATGAAACCTACCTGATTATGGCTTCAAACTCGCCAGTTTCACTGTCTTCCGTTACGTCCACATCGAACATCATGTGCGACGGTGTATCGGCCGTTGGTGAGCCAAGCGTTACGTTACGGGTGCCAAGGGCTCCATCCCGAAATGACGCAATTTGCAAAGTGGCCGTTCTGCCATCGGCACGATCATAGTTCGCAATCCCAACCTGGTAAGTCCCAGTTTGAAGCTTTTCGGCTTCACAGGAAGCAAAGTAATGCTCCGGCCCGTTAGCTACCGTATTGTCGACATCCAGATATCCAGACATGCCCGTCATCGTTCGATAGAAAACATGGGATCCAGAGGGTTCATAAACATGGAGATCCACATCGCCTTCCCCACTCCATGTCAGAGTTGCCGTAAAGAAACCTGTTTCTGCTTCGGGCTCTGTTTCAGGTGGTTCTAAGCTCGCCAATTCAGCTTCGATATCCTGAACCACGGCATCACCAAGAGTCAGGAACGGATTCAGATATATCTGGAGAAGGCCGTGGCCAAGAATATCTGTCTGGCCATTGAGGCCAGCAGGCCGATCCGCATAGCCTGGTATGACGTTAGTGATATTGGCCACGCCACCAGTGGCCCGCAAGGCATTGATAACGAGGTCTTTATCGGCCAGCCGATGGGGTCCGTTAGTCGTTGCTGACGCTGGCGCTATGTGGACCAGTTTCAGTGCCCCGGTATCGGTCTTTTCGCGCGCATAACTGTAAGCTGAGTTTGCAAACAGATTGCCCTGTGAGTGCGCCACCATCAGAATCTGTTTACCCTCTACGATCCATGTATCTAGCCGAGACTGGTGCTCAGCGTAGTTGGTGATCGTAGGAGGGCTAGCTGCCAGCGAGGTCAGTGACTGAATAATCTCTGCCCGATACCAGTCCATGAATCCGTCACGTAACGAGGGAAGCGAGGTGGCCAGCTGGGCGAGTTCTTCCCACCAAGCGCCGCCGCCATTGATTATCTCCAGGGCAAGTTCGAACCTGTCTTGGAGCACCTGTTCCTGTTCGAGAACACGCTGCTCAAAGGTCTCTACAAAATCTTCGAGACCATTGGTGTAGTTATACATCACCTCATACCGAATGTTCTCGCCGTCGGCTCGTTCGTCACCATGAATCCGGCGAAATTCATTCATCGCCCGGCTTGCCTCTCCAATGGTGGTCTGTACGCCATTGAAAAAAGCAAAGATGATTCCCGAATCCCGACAAAGGTTTCGTGGCTCGACCGACTGAGCAAAGGCTTGCAAAGGTGTTGTCAGACTAATCAGTAAAGAAACGGTAAAACTCACAAACATCCGTGTTTGTTTACTCACAACTACTTCCCTCCGGTAGTGACCAAGAAGCTCCATCCAGCGCCTTATTGAACTCCATGTATTGCTTCAGGCGCTCGGAAGTATTGAAGGTAATAGCCTCAAGGTTCCTTGAGACTGTGGCGGGCTCAGTTCCCGATGCTGTAGCTCCAAACACCTCATAAATACAAGCCGTGGCGCGGGAGATCTCTTGATTGGTTTGCCGAACCGCGGTTGTGTCCAGCAGGTCAGTACCAAGCACTGCCTGGTTTGCTCTGGCAGCCTGGCTGGCAGCACCAACCTTATGTTCACCCGAAAAATGGTCTGCAATATAGCGGTCTACATCATCCCGAATACCGTTGTTATCGGCATCGGTTCCCGTCAGACCCACACTGCGGTCAAGCTTGGGGATTTCCCCAGCGTTTTCCAGGTCCTGAACCGTGCTTGGCGTATTGTCAGTTAGAGGCGGGGTTGAGGTGTCGTTTTTGCTGCTGTCATCATCCACACAAGCAGCCAACGCGAGTACCAATGGTAGGTACGCAAGTTCCTTTTTCATTATCAGCTCCATTGAATTGTCAGGGTTCCTCTTGAACCCGGCATGATCGTACACATTTTTCGTGGCTACACTCAAGGCTAACGGGGAGGGGATCACCGGGAAGGCATCGCCGAGAACCCTGCGTCACGGCAAAGGTTCGGGAAAAAAGAGTGCTGGTCACAAGGGAGGACTGGAGGAGACTGAGGCGGTTACTGCCATCGACGCTGAGACTAGTGGATCGCCGGAACTCTACTCCCTCAGTTGTTAAAAACCGCTGGAGTTCGAACCGGGTCTGGAAACGGGTGACTGAATCAACCGCCTGTGAGGTGCATCCGGATCAGGTTGCCAGGCAAGTATCAGAGGCACGGACCATTAACTGAACCTTCCCGGCCTCCGGATGCTATGCCCGTGGCATCACTCCTCCACAACCGTCACCGGCCCAGTGGCGTGCCTGACAATCTTTTCGCTGACACTGCCAAGGGTAAGGCTGCGCACCACCGAATGACCGCGCCGACCCAGTACCAGGTGGGTGCCCGAATGGGTGTGTATGTACTCAAGGATTTCATGCGCCGGATCACCAGCCAGGAGAACCTCTTCCGCAACATTCGCTCGCCCTTGAATGGCCTCTTTCGCCTTTTCGAAAACTTCGCGACCGTACTTCTGCTTCTCCTCCTCGATTTTGCTGTGTTCGACACCGGCGACCACTAATGTCGACGACTTCGAGTAGGGATAGACGGACAACAGCTTGAGGGGCTGGCCCATGGCCTGAGCCAGCTCTGCGGCCATTTTCGCCGCGTGCAATGACTGATCAGAACCATCACAGGCGACTGCGATATTTGGAGAACCCTTATCCATGACGAGACCTCGTTTAAAGGATGTGTGTTCTCTGATTATCACCGCTTCAGCCCTGGCGGGCTTGATTCATGTCAACACTGCGGGGTATGGCTAACCTGGTTTGGCGGCAGACGGATGCAGGATGCGCGGCAAATTTCATCAAGCTCTCACCCTGCCATGTCTTTACCGCGCCCTTACCATCCGGAACAACGCCTCCGGTGACACCCGCTTGATCCAGAGCGCGGACATTTCCTTGCCCTTGCCAACTGGAATCTCCCGCTTTCTGGCCGTGAGGCCTTTGAAGACCACCTCGGCGCACTCAGTGACATCCATACCACCGGCAATATTCTTATCCAGCTTGCCAAACGTCGAACCGTCACCGGCGAGGGCATTGCGGGAGATATCGGTGCGGATAAAGCCCGGCACGATGGTGGAAACATCCAGCCCCTGCCCTTCTACCTCCGCACGCAGGGCGTCAAAAAAGCCCATCACCGCATGCTTGGCTGCACAGTAACCGGTTCGCAGGGGCGCGCCGACCTTGCCAGCGACACTGGCCGTGACCGCAAGGTGCCCGGCACCGCGCTCCAGCATATGAGGCAGTACCGCCTTGGTCAGTGCGATCTGGCCCATCACATCCACATCCATCAGTTTCTGGTAGACCGCCATATCGGTGTCTTTGCACAGTGAACGCTGTGAAACACCGGCGTTGTTAATCAGCAGGTTGATGACACCAAAATGATCCAAAACGGCCTGCACGGCCCCGGGCAATGACTCCCAGTCCGTCACATCCAGCGGCAATACCAGCACCTGCTCAGCCGGAAGCCCCGCCTCACGGCAAAGACCGGCAACGCGCTCCAACTCACTCTCACGACGGGCAGAGAGGACAAGGCGGGCACCATCCTGGGCAAAACGTACGGCAAGTGCTTCGCCGATGCCGGCTGAAGCGCCGGTAATCCAGACAGTTTTCGTGGGCATGACTGCTCCTCGTGAATTTTACGACTTTCAACCAGCCAATCTTCCAGACGCAGCGAGTCAGCCGGACAGTGGTTCTGGATGAAGGTTAGCAGAAAATAGAACCGGCCCATGGGGGGTGGGCTAGGTATTTGGCAACTCAGAACGTATAATAATGAACATATGTTCACGAATTCCCTCTCGGGGTCTCCCTGACTATGCCCGTACAGAAAAATACCGATAAACTCGTTACGACTTCCACAAATTTGTTGCCGTTTATTGAGTCCCTGCCTGATGCCGTCGTAATCGTTAATACCGACCACAAGATCGTACTGGTTAACTCCTGTGCCGAAGAAATGTTCGGTTATCCTGCAGACGCCCTGGAAGGCTCGGACCTGCAAATGATCATCCCCGAGCTCCATCGGGGTGGGCACAGGCAGAGTGTAAATAACTATTTCCAGATGCCTTACGCCCGACCCATGAGTGCGGAAAAACGATTCTCCGGAGTGCGTGCAGATGGCACGGAGGTCCCGGTCGATATAATGATCAACATAATTACGTTGGATGGGGTCAGTGCTGCCATGGCACTTGTCCGGGATGTCACCTACCAGAGGGACCTGGAAGACCGACTGACCCTGGAATCCCTGACTGACGAAATGACCGGTTTCTACAACCGGAAATACTTCAAGACGCAGCTCGAGGCGCAGTTCTCCGGCTTTATCCGCTCGGGCCTGCCCACTTCCGTAATCATGCTCGATTATGATTACTTCAAGACCATCAATGATCAATATGGCCATGCAGCCGGTGACCTTGTACTGATCGATGCCGCAAAGATGATTCAGGAGGAACTGCGTCCATTGGATGTGGGGTGCCGTGTTGGCGGAGAAGAGTTTGCCATCATCCTGCCCAATACAAAGTTGCAGGATGCCGTGAGGTTTGCCGAGCGTATTCGCCAGCGAATTGAACATCTGGAATTCAGGCTGGAAGACATTGCGTTCCATGCCACCATCACTGTCGGGGTGGCCTCCTTCTCATCAGCAGACAAGTCATACGATTCACTGATGAAAAGGGCTGACAAGGCCCTCTATGCCGGCAAGTCTACCGGACGCAATTGTGTTATTTCGCAGGATTCTTTGCCGTCACCATCCTGGACAAACTGATTCTTCTAGCCCCGGTTTTTGCTTTCATCGTGAATTAATCAGCCCAGCAGGCGTTCTTTGGCTTCATTGATGCGCGCAGCCAGATAGTTACTTCCGCCCCGGTCCGGGTGCACTTTCTGCATCATCCGGCGGTGCGCCTGGATGATCTCCTCTTCGCTGGCACCGGGTTCCAGCCCCAGGATATCGAGAGCTTCGCTTTCAGTCAGCGGACCGCCGGAATTATCACGTGCGCCGGCTTCCCCGCCCTCAGCGCTGGCCTGGTCGTCAGCGCGCCAGGAGTCGCCGAACCGGCGGTCGAGGTAAGTTTCCAGAAGGCGGGCAGAGTCCTCGTCCTGCTCCCGGCAGTATCGTAACAACTCGATAAATTCGCTTTCGCTCAGATCCGCCAGCGCCCTGCCTTCCATGGGGCCTTTCAGGATCGTGCCACTCATGGTTCCGGAGTCATGGTCCAGGCTCATCTCGAGAATGTCGCTGGAAACATGGGATTGGTTGCCGGGCCTGGCTTTTGCGCCGCCGCCTAGCCCCGCCATGCGACCCGTCAAAAGGGATGGCAGTACCCGGCGCAGCAGCGGGAAAAGAAATGCCAGCAAGGCAAACAGGAAGTGCAATCGGCCGGTAAGGGCCAGCAGAACCACCATCGCGATACCGGCAATCGACACCAGCTTGATAATGGCCGGCTTGCATTGACCGGGCGGCTGGTTGCGCAGCCAGACCCACGCGACAACCGCCATTACGATAACCAGTAGCGTTAGTGGCACTCAGATACCCCGGGCTTAAAGGCCCATCAATGGATTGTTACAAGCGTTACCTTATCTGACGGGTCAGGCGCTTGACTTCCGGGGAGCTGCGGCTGGAAAAGTCCTGCAGGGCCCTGGTTCCCCCGGAAGCATAGACCGCAACAGCGGCCATAAGATCCCTGAGCACCTGCGGGCTGTTGCGATCAAAGGGTGCATAGGCGCCTCCGGACAGTTTGCTCACCTGCTGGAACACCGCCCTGGCATGGGCATCCGCGCCCTCATGGAACATGAACACCGGAGTTCGTAGCATCCCCAGCTCGCCGGCGATATGGCAGAGCTCGTCCACCGGCTCTTCGCAACAATCCCCGATAAACACCACGGCCTTGACGGCTTCCGCGCGGGTTTCTTTCACCGCGTGAGCCAACACCCGGCTGATCTGGGTGCGGCCACCCAGGCAGGAAACGCCGTTCATCAGGTTCAGCAGCTGACCGGTCTCGGTGACAAACCCGGTGGCCTTGAACTCGCCAAAGCCACGGTAGTAGCACAGCTGAATAGCCAGGCCGCCCAAATCCCTGGTCGCCATGAACAACTCACTCTGCAAGTGACAAGCCTGATCCCAGGTCGCCTCCCGGCTCGCGGTGGCGTCCAGGGCGAAAATCAGCCGCCCCTGCCCGCCGCCCTGCTTGGGCAGCGTGCGGACCTGATGGATAAACTGATCGATAGACTGTTTATCGGATTTGGTGCGTAGCTCTTTGTCAGACATAAGCTCCTGAAAACCGCCTGGGCTGGCCGATCTATGAGTACAAGCGTAGGGCAAAGACAAGGCAATTCACAGGCTCAGCGGGTGTGAATTGGCCGAAGATCATGGATCAGCGGTGGGAGACAGGGATCTGCCCCGGTTTTGCTGGTTTGACCGAAGGCCGGGTTGTTGCAACAGCTGTATTTTGGCGCCGGATTGACTAAACTTTAACCACCCCCTGTGACCGGAGTGTGTGTCCATGGAACATTCTCCTGATTTAACACCGAGCCTTTCTGAAAAGCTTTTATCTCTATATTCGAGTCACGGGGTTTTTTGGCTGGTGACTCTGTTGTCTGTCGCTATTTCCCCTCACCCACTTGCCGATGACCAGACGCCCCCGAGCATGCCGTTGGATGGGAAATCCTTCCAGAGCAGTCTCGGCCCGATGGGTCAGCCCGCCGACGTTGATGACCTGCTGGTGTTCGAAGACGGCCAGTTCGTTTCCGCGGAATGTGAGCGGCGTTGTGGCTATGCCAAGGTCGAGTATTGGGTAAGGGCCCACGATGACGGAATTCAGATGCGAGCGGAGGTGCCGTGCGCCGATTCGGCTGCTGTCATGTACTGGCGGGGTACCGTCCGGGGTGACGAGATAGAAGGTTCCTTCACCTGGGTAAACAAGCGCTGGTACTGGACCTTTGAGAAAGAGTTCTGGTTCAAGGGTCGGTTGGTGGAGGCCGACAACCCATGATCCGGCCAGCCGTGCCAGCCAGGCGGCGGGTGGCAGGGCTGCTGAAACTTGCGATTCTGATCGCAGTCATTGTGGCGGGTAACCTGCTGACACGGGGCATCATTGATGGTCTGGACATGGGCATCCGACCGTCCAACGAACCGATTCTGCACCAGATCATCATGACCTCCATGGCCGCCTACATCGTGTTGATGGCGATTCCCTTTGTGCCGGGTGTCGAGATCGGGTTGGCACTGATGATGATCCTCGGGCCCAAGATCGCCCCCCTGGTGTATGGCTGCACGCTGATTTCCCTGTGCCTGGCCTTTCTGATCGGACGATGGCTACCGGAAAAGGCTATCACCCGGTTTTTGCGAGAGGTGCATCTCGTTCGGGCGGCGACATTCCTGGAGGGCTTCCACGGGCTGGATGCCGAGCAGCGACTGGCGCGACTGACGGAAAAATCGCCCCGGCGCTGGGTACCGTGGCTTCTAAAGCACCGCTATCTTACGCTGATGCTTGCCATCAACCTGCCGGGCAATATGCTTCTGGGCGGAGGTGGCGGGCTGGCGCTGATGGCGGGCATGAGCAGGATGTTTTCCATTCACCGATACATACTCATGGTCGCGGCTGCAATTTCACCCATCCCCATCATTCTGATGGTATTCGGCGATCGCATGGCCAGCTGGCCGATCTGAGCCGCCGAGCGCGTCGTCCGGCCTCCTCACATGAAGTAATGCCGAAGCAATTGCACAACGATAATCAACGCCATCAGCGGAATGATCCACCGCGCAATATTGCCGTAGTCCCGGCGTTCACCCTTGGGGGCATATTTCTCGACCAAAGGAATAATGATGATCAGAGACACAAAAAGGACAGCGAGAATCGTCAGCAGGGTGCCCATGGCCAGTTTCTCCAAAAAAATTGATGACTAACCTGACAAAAACCGGGACGGATCCATTTTCGCACTATCCAATGGATAATAAATCCGTCCCGGCTTGCTCAGGTCACATCTTGCCTTCGGCGACCAGTAACCGGTGTTCATGGTGAAGGCCTTTGAACAGACTGTAACTCATCACCAACAGCACCAGGGTAAATGGCAAGCCGACACTCAAGGCACCCGCCTGCAGAGCATTCAGTGCCTCTTCACCGCCAACAAACAGCAGCACACCCGCGATCGACCCCTCGGTAACAGCCCAGAAGATGCGCTGACCTTTCGGAGCATCAATCTTGCCACCGGAGGTAATACTATCGATGACAAGTGAGCCGGAATCGGAGGACGTCACGAAGAATGTCAGCACCAGCGTAATGCCGATGAGCGATGTAATAGACGAGAGTGGAATGTTCTCCAGTGCCTGAAACATGGCCAAAGACACCTCGGTCAGCCCTTCGGAGGATAACACCCCGATGTCGTTCTGGACCTGTTCAAGCGCAGCGCCACCAAAGGCGCTCATCCAGAAAACGGTGATCATCGTCGGAATGATCAGCACCGCCGTGACAAATTCACGCACGGTACGGCCCCTCGACACCCTTGCGATAAACATACCCACGAACGGTGACCAGGAAATCCACCAGGCCCAGTAGAATACCGTCCAGCCGTGGAACCAGGTGGTATCTTCTTCACGGCCAAAAGGATTACTCAGCGCGAACATATTGGATGCATAGGACGCCGTTGTTTCCCAGAGCCACTGGAATATGGCGAACGTCGGACCTGCAAATATCACGAATAGAAGCAGCAACCCTGCCATCACGATGTTGGCGTTACTCAGCAACTTCACACCACCGTGAATGCCGCGAATAACCGACAGGGTTGCGACCGCGGTTACACCCGCAATGACGCCTACCTGGACGTTGAGACCGCCCTTGATATCAAACAGATAGGAGATCCCGGATGCGGCCTGCTGGGCACCAAAGCCAAGCGAGGTGGCAAGCCCGAAGATCGTCGCCAGAACGGCAACAGTATCAATGATGTTGCCAGGCCAGCCCCACACTTTGTCACCGAGAATCGGAAAAAACGCGGAGCGAATGGTTAATGGAAGGCCCTTGTTGTAGGCAAAGAACGACAATGAGAGGCCAACAATCGCATAGATCGCCCACGGGTGCAGGCCCCAGTGATACATGGTCGCACCCATTGCCAGGCGGGCGCCTTCTGCGGTGTTTGGCTCAACACCAAGGGGTGTTCCATACCAGTCCGTGTAATAGGCAATAGGCTCGGCCACAGACCAGAACATCAGACCCGTGCCCATGCCGGCCGCAAACAGCATCGCAAACCAGGACATGATGGAAAACTCGGGCCTGGCATCGACACCGCCAATCCGAATCTTGCCCACTGGCATGAAAATCAACGCCAGACAGAAGAGCACAAACAGGTTTGCACTGAGAAGGAAGCCCCAGTCAAAGACAGCGATGGCACCATTCTTGGCGCTATCGAGCAGCTCTTTCGCTCCAGACGGAAAAATCAGCGTGCCAACAACAAAAGCAACAATCAGCAGCGCAGTTAACGGAAACACAATGTTGTGTATATCGAAACCGAACCGGGCAATATTGTCCTGCCCCGCCACGTAATTGGTTCGATATTCATCTTTAACGACGTCACCCAATGTGAAGTCTCCTATGACTGCCTACTTTGGCAGCCGGTCAAAAAGTGTACCTCCCTAAAATTAAGCTAATATTTTGAACTCTAAGAATCAAAATTTCCAACGCGACTCATGCCAGTCGATGACGGGGCACCCATAGAAAACCCGGACATCGGCTAGCCCGCCAGCGCGGCCCGCACCTTCTTGCTCAGGTGACCCATTTCTACCCGACCCAGTACCTGGGGGCGCAGGTTGTTCATGACACGGCCCATGTCCTGCATTCCCTGTGCGTCGGTTGAGCTGATTGCCATACGGATCAGGCCGTCCAGGTCATCCTCGGTAAGGGCGGCGGGCATGAACTCCTCAAGAATCACCATTTCCGACCGTTCCTTGTCGCCCAGCTCCTCACGACCGGCCTCATCGTATTGACTGGCGGCATCGCGACGTTGCTTGAGCATCTTGTCCAGCACCTTCAAAACGTCCTCGTCACTCAGGTCGCGGCGTTCATCAATCTCGATCTGTTTAACCGCGGCCTGAGCCATACGCAGGGTGACAAGCCGGGGCTTATCCTTGTTCCGCATCGCGTTCTTGACCGCGTTGTTCAGTTGTTCCTTGAGTGATGGTTCCGTCATTGCCGGCCTCCTGTTCTATGGGTTAAGGGAACTGATCTCGTATTCAGCGAAGTGGTAGATTTAACGGAAAAACGGAGCAGGTTCAATCGTGGACAATGAAGGGGCCCGCAGGTTTCCGCCTGCAAAAACCCGGACCTGAACTGTTAGCCGTGCTTTTGTTGCGAATCAGGAGCCCCTATGGCCCACTAACATTCAGCGGACAATAAAGGACAGCGCTCTGTGACAGCCAAACGCCGAACGCTTACCATGCGCCCTCATAAGCTACCTTTCCGGCGTCGCCTTACCCGAGCCTCCGTGGCTTTAATCTATCGACACTCTGAAGACGGTGGCGTGGAGTTGCTGTTTATCCGGCGGGCCCGTCGGGAAGGAGATCCCTGGTCCGGGGACATGGCCTTTCCCGGAGGCCGTATGCAACCGGAAGATGCCACACCCCGGGCGGCCGCCGAACGGGAAACCTTCGAAGAAACCGGTGTCGACCTGATACGCCATGGCCGCTTTCAGGCCCGGCTGTCTGACCTGATTACCCGCCATCACAGCCGCTGGCGACCGATGGTCGTCACACCCTATGTTTACGAATGGCAGGGAACGCAGGCCATCTCGCCGAACTATGAAGTCGAACAGGCGGTGTGGATTTCCCTCGACTACCTCGCGGCCAAAGAGAACCAGAGCAGGCTTCCCTGGCGCACGCCTATGGGCACCGTAAACATGCCCTGCTGCCGATATCAGGACTACTGCATATGGGGGCTGAGCTACAGCATGGTACAGGAGCTGTTGGCGCTGGACGTGATTCGTAACTAGGCACTAACAATGGCTGGCCGATTGCCAGGGGCGGCAGAAGAAGCCGAAACCAGATCTGTCCAGGGGCTCTTTTGGATTAAATTCTGAAAAGTTATTAATTCAGGGAATTAGTTCAGTCTCTGAATGTTAGCAAATGCAATTTTGGCTAAATTTGCATCATTTCTGCTAAAAGTTCCTTTTAAAGCTAAAAATAAAGTCCAGATTGCCTTTTCAGTTATGCTTTTTAGTGATTTTCACTAAAAAATCTAAGCTACACTTTTTTGCGTATCGTTTAAGGTACATGTAAGTTTTGTAACTTATGATCCAAAAGAAGAACCAGAGAGATAATCTATGATTAAAAAACTAGCAGCAGTCGCACTTGCCTGCGTTACGTTCAGTTCCGTGAATGCTTCCGCCGATCAGCTTGATACCGTGATTCAGCGAGGCACCTTGAACTGCGGTGTGGTTCTTGACTTCCCGCCCATGGGCTATTTTGACGAAAACAATGAACCGGCAGGTTTTGACGTCGATTATTGTAACGATCTGGCCGAAGTTCTCGGCGTCGACGTAAACGTCCTCAATCTTACCTGGGGTGACCGGATCCCATCCCTGATTGCCGGGAAGACCGATGTTGTAATCGGCTCTACTTCAGACACCCTCGAACGCGCCAAATCCGTTGGCTTTACCTACCCGTACTTCGTGTTCAAGTTCCAGGTTATTGCGGGCAAAGACAAAAACATCCAATCGTTTGATGACCTCGAGAACCTGAAAGTGGGCGCTGCTCTGGGTACTACCTACGAAACCGAATACCTCGCCTACGCCGAGAAGAAAGGCTGGGGCAAAGACAACTACACGTCGTTCAAATCTGAAAACGACGCCTACCTGGGTCTTTACCAGGGCAAGGTGGACGCTATCATCTCCACCAACACCAACATCGCGACCAAACTGCGTAGCAAAGAGTTCGCAGATTTTGCCGCGGGCCCCTTTGTACCCAAGTATGACGACGTCGTAGGCCTGATCGCTAAAAGAAGCGAAACCGCATGGATCAACTACCTGAACCTGTTCCTGGTGCGCCAGATTCGCGATGGCAATCTGGATGCGGCTTACAACAAGCACTTCGGTTCAGACGCTCCTGCTGATCTGATCCAGTCCTTGAGAGATAACAAGTAATAGCCATATCGGTAGCCGCAAATACCTTTGCGTAACGGCTTCGAACTCTGACCAGTGCCTTGATAAGGCGCTGGTCAGACCTCCCTCCAAACACAGAAAGTGGCCAAGGTATGGAATATGAATTTCACTGGAACATCGTGTTCCAGAAAATGCCTGAGTTACTGAACGGGGCCTTTGTAACCCTGCACGTATCAGTGCTCGCCATGCTCCTGGGTATTGTGATCGCGATACTGCTGGCGATTGCCAAGATGAACAACAGCAAGCCCTTTTGTTATGTCGCTACGGTATGGGTCGAGATAGCCCGAAACACTCCGGCACTTTTTCAAATCTACATGGCATATTTCGGGCTGGGGGCTTTTGGCATTCATCTAAGCCCTTATGTTGCGGTGTTAAGCGCCCTGGTCTTTATCAACGCGGGTTACCTGACTGAGACCTTCCGGGGTGGATTTCAGTCCATTCCCAGCACCCAGTACAGTGCTTCCAAATCTCTGGGCATGACCAGCTTCCAGGTGTACCGATACATCATCCTGCCGCAGATGCTCAGACGTATCTATCATCCGATGACCAACCAGTTTGTCTGGTCCATCCTGATGAGTTCGCTGGGCATTCTGGTTGGTATGAGTGAGCTGTCCGGAACAACCCAGCGGCTTCAGTCATTGTCATTCCGGACACTTGAATTTTTCATTGTGGCAGCGGTTATGTACTTCATCATCACCAAGCTGGTGCTGATCAGTTCATCACTTCTTTCCCGCAGACTATTCAAGGGGGAAATCTGATGAACTCCTTATTTACGCCTCTGTCCTGGGACGATACCGGTTTCATTCTTACCGGTGTCTGGAATACGGTCACCATCTCGGTTGTCGCAATACTGGTGGGAACCTTGTTGGGTCTGGCCGTCGGTTTTATGCGCTCTGAAAGCAACAAGTTCGTTAACATCGTGTTCGGCGGTGTGCTTGATATCCTCAGAAGCGTACCTCTGATCATCCAGCTTATTCTGTTTTCGACCTTTGTTGGCGCGATCGGCTATCCCCTTGATCCCTTTTTAGCGGGCTCCATCGTTCTTTCGCTCTATACCATGGCCTTTATGAGTGAAGTGTTTCGTAGTGGCTTCGAGAGCGTGAATCAATCCATGCAGACAGCCGCCCGCTCACTGGGCATGACCTACTGGCAAACCGTTTACTACATCCGTTTGCCTATCGGTTTACGCGCAGTGTTCCCGTCCTGGCTTGGCGTTTCGCTCAGTGTCATCAAAGACTCCGCTCTGGTGTCGGTGATCGGCTATATGGAACTGCTGCGTACGTCCGATCAGCTTATCTCCCGTACCCAGCAACCACTGATGATTCTGATCGGTGTGGGTATCTTCTACTTCATTATTTCATACCCCCTATCGTCTTACGGTCGGTATGTTGAGAGGAAAATGGCAATATGATTAGTGTCCAGAATGTCCATAAATCCTTTGGTGATCTTGAAGTTCTGAAAGGCGTCAGTCTGGATGTCGCCAATGGCGAAGTCGTCAGCGTGATCGGCGGCTCCGGCAGCGGCAAGTCGACCCTGCTGTACTGCATCAATGCCATCGAGCCTATCAACTCCGGCAAAATCATCGTTGATGATGTTGATGTTCACGACAAAAAGACGAACAAGGACAAGCTCCGTCAGAAGCTGGGCATGGTGTTCCAGCAATGGAACTCCTTCCCTCACATGACCGTGCTGGAAAACGCGGCTCTGGCCCCCAGGATCGTCAAGAAGATGAGCAAGGAAGAGGCGATGGAAATCGCCAAGAAGGAACTGGAGCATGTTGGCCTGGGTGACAAGTTCGACGTCTACCCGACCAAAATGTCCGGGGGCCAGCAGCAGCGCCTGGCGATTGCCCGCGCCCTGGCCATGAAGCCCGACTACATGCTTTTAGACGAGGTGACCTCCGCCCTTGATCCCGAATTGGTGGGCGAGGTTCTGGATACCCTGCGTCTGTTGGCGGAAGAAGGTATGACCATGATCTGCGTAACCCATGAAATGGGCTTTGCGCGTGACGTGTCCGATCGCGTGGCTTACTTTCATGAAGGCGTGATTGCCGAGATTGGTGAGGCCAGACAGGTTATTACCGACCCGCAAAACCCGTTAACCCAGAAATTCCTTTCAAAGGTGCGTTGATACGCTGTTGCTGATATGGATGTGTCCGGGGCGACTCAGGCCGGCACGGCCTGAGATCGCGGTGGTACGATCAACATTGACGGATCGCCCCGTGGAATGCCTGAATATAAGGTATGTCACTGTGCGGAGGAAACGGACATGAAGTGGATCATACTGTTCATTATTGGCGCTGTTGTGGCCTTCTGGCTTTACCGGGGCAGTCGCAAGAACGGCATTGAAGATCCTGAGATGAAGACATTCGATGAAAAGGATTACTACCTCACATCGGATGACAACGCATCCGATGACGAGTCAACCTCTGGTGACAGCAACCCGCGTCACTGAGTTGTTCCTTGAGGAGAGTAACGGGTGAATCAGATGGCATTCACCCAGATAAAAAACGGTACTGTCGAGGAGTACTGGCTTCTGGAGCGGCTCGAAGGGCGGTCAGGTTGACATATCCTGAGGTTAACTAGAGGATGAGACGGTATGTCCAGAGCTACGTACGACCTCGAAACCCCGAATAACCGCGCGTCAGAGGAGCTCGTGAAGCCACTTGACGCGGCCATCAGCCACCTTGCTGAACTCAATGCCATTGAAGGCGTCTCGCCGGTCTTCGAAGTGATCGAGGCGGCACAGGCCCTGATGTTCAGTCCCGAAGGCCTCGAGGCGCTCTACGAGCGCGTGCCGGCCATTGAGGCTGCCGGATTCTTTGGAGGGAGCGACTGGGACTATCCCCAGACGCTGGTGCCTTCCCTGGCCGTGCGCACAGTGCGCCATGGCGAGCCGGCCGCAACGCTGGTCGAAAGCCTGAGCCAGATTCGCCTTCTGGCGGTGGCAAAAGGCGACTACACCCACCCTTCTATCTCAGCAGAACACGCCCATCACTTTCTCGCCCAGGTACTGGCGATGAATCTCGATCTGGTGGTCAGTGATCTCCAGGAAAGCGACCGGCTGCGGCCCGATGGGCTCGGTTACGCCGTACAGAATCTGTATCACTACCTGCTCCAGCATCTGGGCTACGAAAACCTGCTGGAACATCTGGTGGCCGAAGTCTGGCGAATTCTGGCGCAACGCCCGGTCCAGGTGGATGGTGTCAAACAGATGGTGACCCAGATTGCGGTCTGCCTGCAAAAACCGGACGCGCTGGGTGGAGAAGTTAGCGAAGACGCGCTGCAACTGATCAACGCCGTGTTCAGTCCCACCGAGGGTTGCCGTGAAGATCCCGGCTTCGATGTCTACGCTGAACGACTGGCAGAAATGGACGATGCCACCCTGCTGCAGGAGGCCATTGCCTTTGCACAGGCCATGCACAGTACCGGCCTGGTGTCGGCCTACATGCCGGTGTTCATACGCTATCTGCGTGGCCGCTGGAACGCCCTGATTCCCACAGCTTTGGGCCTTAGCAATACGGGTGCCGACGCGTTTCACTGCTACCCCTCGTTGATTCACACCCTTATTGACGAAGCCCTGTTTCCCGAGACCAGCCAGTGTGCCTATGGCCTGGCCATGATGCTCGAGCGGGGCATCCTCTACGCGCCTCCGGTGGCGCCTTCCCTGTGGCGCCAGATAAGACTGTCGCTCTGCGATGCGGCGGCCCAGAAGATTGTGGCGGTTTTCGGGAGCAGCCGTTCGCCAGAATGCTTTTTGCTCGCCGACGTACTCAATGTGCTCGGGCGCCCGCTGGGAGTAGGACAGGGAAACTATCCAACCTGTCAGTCGACGCGCGCCCTGTCCATGTGGGCATACAACATGCCGGCGGAACTGCTTCGGATTCTTGCCTGGGCGGCGCGCGATGACGAAATCGTGATGCGCTTTGAGGGCAATAGTATTTCTTCGCGGGATCTGGGCGCCGGGCTGGCCAGCGAGCCTCCGGTGGATGTAGATGCCGTCTCACTGCTGACGGTACCGCACCTGGATCGCATCTATTTTGAAATGGGCCGGCGCAGTGTCGGGCGCGGAGAAGATCCGCACAAATGGGTCAACGCCGCATTCCACGGCGATCATGTCGGCCACGGGTTTGCCATCGCCGTAGACGTTTTCACCGGTGGCCTGAAAGACTTCGAAGGGTTTATTCGCGACTTCTATGCTGCCTACCATCCTTTCTACAACGGCAACATCCCGGTCATCAATCCACAGCCGGCCGGTATTGCAGTGACCGACAGCGCCACCCGCTTTCTCGGCTGGCACGCCATCACCATCCAGCGGCTTGCGCTGGACTCAGATGAAGTTATGCGCGTCTATTTCTTCAATCCCAACAACGACAGCGGGCAAAACTGGGGCCAGGGCATTGTCACCTCAACCCAGGGCCACGGCGAGCTTTTCGGTGAGGCCTCATTGCCGGTGGCGGAGTTCGTCTCCCGGCTGTATGTCTTTCACTATGACCCGATCGAAAAGGGTGAGCCGGGCGATATCCCAACCGATGAAGTCAATCGGGCCATGCAACTGGCCCAGGACAGCTGGGCCTCGGCGCGTTAGCAAGTCACCGCCCCCTTTTCCGGAACATATGTCCAATGGCCCAAACCAATCAACCTGAATTGGCTTCTATTCCTTATGCCTCGATAGCAACGTTTTTTGTGCTGACGTTTGTTATCGCCTGGGGAATACTGGCGGCTTACATTTTCCTCCCCGAGATCATGTCTGGCCAGATGCCCAACCCTGCGACACCTATCTCTTTGCGCTGATCGCAGTCGTCATCGTCTGGCTTAACCGTAAGACCATGTTTACCCGCGCATACAGCATCACAGAGGTCATCCCCGGAGAGCGGGCGTCCTGACCATAAACTACAGCGGCTGGATCCCCGGCTACAGTTCAATCCTCCGCCACTACGCCGGGAATGGGATTACCATAGACCTTCAGGTGAACAGTGACCGTATATCCCATCAACACTTATCTGAAATGGAGCTTTGAAATGAAAAAGTACCTTGCCTTCCCGGCTCTATTTATTGCAATTCCGACCTTTGCGCAGCCGGCGCCCCAGCCTGGGTTCAGCGGTGAAGTTTCACTGAATGCGGTCGTTATCTCTTCAAAGTCCAACTTTAACGTCGATGGCGACGCAACCATCGATTCCTTGTCGAACAAGCCACAAAGCGAATCAACGGGACTGATAGCTCCGCTTGGCAACATCGCGTACACCTTTGGCGAGGAACTGGGCCAAGAGATCTATTTTGGTACAACTCGGGAAGATATTGCCGTAGGCACCCTGGCCGTGCAGTTAGGATATAAACACAAACTCAGCTCCGGCACAGTTGTAGATATTTCCTTTTTGCCAACGGTGATTTCCGGAGAAACCTGGCAGAACCCGTACCAACTCAACACTCCCAGGAAAGAAACGGACGTCTCGGGTAGCGCCTACCGCCTGCAACTGAAGAGCATCTCCGGCTCCAGCTTCAGCGTGGATCTCGCCTTTGCCAATACGGATGTCGACGATGATCTGACCGCCGGATCGGACCTGGCTCGCGATGCCGACATCTATTACGCCAAGGGCAGTTACCGCTTCACCGTCTCGCCGACCAGCTTCGTATCACCTTCTGCCGTATACATCGAACACGACGCCGATGGGAAGGCCAGCAGCTTCGACTCCTATGGTGCCGAAGTCAGCTGGTTCAATATTCTGGACAGACAGGTCCTGGTGTTAACGGCGGGTTTCGCCAGGCGGGACTATGACAGCGCAAGCACGCTGTTCAATAAAAAGCGGTCAGATGACGAGTTCAGCCTGTTTGCAGCCTACGAATACCCGAAGTTCATGGGGTGGAAGGATTGGTCGTTTATTTCTTTTGCCGGCTATGGCGACACCCAATCCAACCTGACCTTCTATGATGAATCCTCGTACCTGTTGGCTGTTGGTCTGAACTACAAGTTCTGACCAGGCTTGGTCGTGATAGGCTGACAAGCTCCAGGATAGCGCGATAGGCCTGAACCTCTTGGCCCTGAAAGGCAAAACCTTCCGGATCGGTAGTGTGGTATTGGAATATACGGGCCTGTGCCATCCTTGCAGCAAGATGGAAACCGCGCTTGGGGCGGGCGGTTACAACGCTATGCACGGGCATGGCGGTATTACTACGCGAGTGGTTGAAGGGGGTGAACTGGCAGTTGGTGATGACGTGCAGGCCTGCCTGTGAGCGTGTTAGAGCCAGGACAGACCGATTCCAAATCGGAGAACCGGTCTGTGCTGATTTTCCTCGATCGATAATTCTCACTCTTCCTTCTCTGGTCGTCCAAACCGATCCAGACGAGATGACTGCTACTCAACCGTGATGGTGATTTTCTCGGACATGACAGGCGGCTCGTGGGGCATGTGCTGGTAGTCTCCCATCAGCAGCTGCAGGGTATGCTCACCCGGCGCCAAATCCAGGGTCGTCTGGGTTTGTCCGCCGCCAAAATGAACGTGGTGGTCGTCCGCCGGAATCGGTTGGTCCAGCGCAGGCAAGTCGTCCAGATCCACAAGCAGGTGATGATGCCCTGTCCCCTCTCGCTCTACGCCCGCCGGTGCCACTCCCAGACCGTCGAGGCCAAACCTGACAGTCACCGGAGTACTTACGGTCTGCCCATCAGACGGGGTAACGAAATACACCGCCGCCCCTTCAGGCGCCGGAGTCGCGCCATGAGCCCCGGCAACCATCGATGCGGCGAAGATAAAGCCAAGACTGAAACGCTGAGTGCTGTTGATAATGTTCATAAACCATTCCTTTAATAAATGAACCACCTGTTAATGGTAGGGCACATTTCATCAACCTGCATGATCTCGAACGTGTCATCCGATCTACTACAAATGCAGCGTGACCCCGTTTTTGTTCAGTACTTCGGTGATGTTTTCAACGTCCGGTGGGCCCGGGGGGATTTCCCTGTCCACGGCCGAAAACATCTGGGTCGCCATACTCCCGGCACCGGTTACTTCCAGCATTTCGCCACCATCCGGCCCATACTGGAACGAATGCACGGCTCCGCCTGGCACGAAAACGAGTGTGCCCGGAGGGCAGGTCTCCAGCTTTCCCTCACAGGTAAAGTCAACGCTTCCCTTGAGCACGAAAAATGCCTCGTCCCAATCATGGCTGTGCGGAGGAGGCCCCATGCCGCTCTCTCCGGATTGAAAGGTAAACTCCTGCCCCTGCGTGATCTGCTTTGCCGCGAGAACGGTAACATTCGTACCTACTACACTCAGCGCACTCTCATAATCACCCGGTCTAACAATGGTTGAATGCCTTGTCATCGGTATGCTCCCGCCCGGCTTTCCAGGCCCCTCCAGGAGCATAGCGCTGAGCCAGTATGTAAGGTTATAGTCGTGAAACCATGTAACAACCCGGCCAACAACATCGAGCCATTATTTAAGTTTAGAATAGGGAACGAAAACCACACCCTGGAAACCGAAAATAAATCCGTCCCGGGCTCACGCGCCGACCGGGTGGCCCGGGGTGCTCAATTGCGGTTTAATGCGCCAGACACTCACTTGTCCGCAGATACGCCTGTCACTATGCCCATTGCCACATCACCCGAGCAAAACATCTCCGAAGCTGAGATAGAGCAGGCAATCCGCTCAGGCATCGAGCGCTACTTTGACGACTGCCGGGCGCGGGTACCGGCGTTTATTGACCGTCATTTCCATTACCCCGGTGCCATTGCAACCAACCGGATGGCGCTCGGATGGGACATGTTGCGGGCGCCCATCAATCTGCTGTGGGCGCCGGTGTACGCCCTGGTATGCCTGATAAAAATCCTGACTCCCAAACGAACAGGCCTGATGTGGCTGCACGGTCTGGCAAATCGCGTACCCGCCGGTTTTACCACCCGGGTACAACAGCATATCTCGCACCTGATCCAGGTGGACCTGTTGGACAATGGTCGGAAGGGTCCGCTGCTGGAGAGCTATCTGATTGAGGAGCTGGAGGCGGTGTGTGAGCGCCATACCTGCGAGCCGGTTGATCACCAGCGGTTTAGCCAGCTGATTGAGCCGCTGGTCGCGGACGCTCTCAGTCAGTACCGGTTGACCCGGACGGCGTCTGCCGATATCACCAACAGTATTTCATGCACCGTGCTGGGCGCGTTCGCGTTCCAGAAGTTTACCCCGGGAGGTATCGGGCTCGGGGTGGTGCTTGCATCCATGCTCGCAAAGACCCTGGCCGCCCAGGACTTTATCCTGGGCGAGACCATCGGCAGTTGGTACTACAGCTGGTTTCCACCGGAGCCTTCACTGGCGACGACCGCCAGCGTTATGGTCGCCGTCATGGCCGCATTATCGGCGTTTGCAGCCTTGTCCGGTGTTGTATTCGATCCCGTTCAGGCGGCTGTCGGTTTGCATCGCCGGCGCCTGCACAAGCTCCTGGATCACCTGCAGCGGGACGTTACCCTCAGCACCCAGAGCAGCTTTCGCCCGAAAGACCAGTTTGTGGCGCGGGTTCTGGACATGTTCGACATGATCAAATCGGGTTTACTTTAGTTCGCGAAAAAATAGATCTGTCCCGTTTTTCAGGATGATCGCCATACGGGTGTCGTTATCGGACTGTCTACGTGCCGGGCTTACTTATATTAACGAAGTATGACAAGGTAATATTCCGAAACGAACCCCTGCCATATTGATGGTGTGGCGCCCTGATTGCGCGGAGCCAAACGCATGCCAGTAGCGGGAAGAGCAAGCCCATGAACTACCGCCAACTCGTCCTCGCCGGAATACTCGGACTTCTGGCTTTTGCGCTCTGGTCGAGCCCCGAGTTCAAACAGATTGCCGCCGGGGTTGCGATCTTCCTGTTTGGCATGCTCTCGCTCGAGAACGGATTTCGCCGTTTCACCGGCGGATTCCTGGAGAGGGTGCTGCGCCGAACCACGGACACGATTCCCAAGAGTCTCGGTTTCGGCATCGTCAGCACCGCTATCATGCAATCCAGCTCCCTGGTATCGGTCATCACAATAT
This sequence comes from Marinobacter sediminum, assembly GCF_023657445.1. Lineage (NCBI taxonomy): Bacteria > Pseudomonadati > Pseudomonadota > Gammaproteobacteria > Pseudomonadales > Marinobacteraceae > Marinobacter > Marinobacter sediminum. Next base: position 2,312,624 of record NZ_JAGTWY010000001.1, read on the forward strand.
CGTTCCTGAGCGCCGGCCTGCTCCCCCTCCTCACCGGTATCGGCATCATTTTCGGAGCCAACCTGGGCACCACAACCGGCGCATGGCTATTCGCCACCATCGGCATGAAGATGAGCCTCTCGGCCTTCGCGTTGCCGATGCTCGTCTTCGGCGTGGTACTGAATTTCCAGCGATCCCAAGTATTGAAAGCCGTCGGCGCGATTCTGGCCGGTCTGGGGTTTCTGTTTCTCGGCATCGACTTCATGAAGGAGGGTTTCGAAAGCTACCAGTCGGCGTTCGATCTGCGCGAATATGCAATGACGGGCGTAACAGGACTGCTCGTTTATACGGGGCTCGGAATTCTGGCGACGGTCGTCATGCAATCGAGCCACGCGACCCTGGCCCTCACCCTGGCCGGCCTGGCCACGGGCCAGATAACCTATGAGAACGCTCTGGCCCTGGCTATCGGTGCCAATATCGGCACGACGGTGACCGCGCTGATCGGCGGTCTCGGCGCGAATATCGCCGGCAAGCGCCTCGCAGGCGCCCACCTCTTGTTCAATATGGCGACGGCGGCGATCGCCTTGGTACTGATTGAGCCCCTGCGCTGGTCCGTCGACAGCCTTTCAGCACTCATGTCAATCGCAGAAGACGACTATACGGTCAAGCTCGCTGTGTTCCACACCCTGTTCAACTGCCTGGGTGTCGCTGTGATGTTGCCTTTGATATCGCAGATGGCGAGGGCACTGGAGCGCTGGTTGCCAGAACGAGAGGAAGAGGCCATGGCACAACCCAAGTACCTGAATGCCGCCGCGATGGACTCCCCCGATAGCGCAAACGCAGCGGTCCGTCGGGAAGTCTGGCACCTGTTCGACCAGGCCTTTGTCATCCTCGCCCATGGCCTTCACCTGCACCGCGAAAAGATCCGCAACTGTGATGATCTGGAATGGATGATCAACCACAGCCGAGAGCGCATCGATATCGACATCGACCTGGTCTACGGACAGCGCGTCAAGCGCCTATACAATGCCATCCTCGATTTCATTTCCGGGCGAATGACGCGCATGTCACCGGCCAGTTCCACGGAATCACTCTACCGTCTTCAGCACGCCGCCGCCGAGATGGTGGAGGCCATCAAGCACGTCAAACACCTGCGCAAGAACCTCACGACCTACATGGTTGCGGATAACGCCGCTATCCGCAGCGAGTACAACGATCTCCGGCTGCGGGTCGCGATGGTCCTGCGCGAAGCCCATCGATTTTACGAAGGCAAATTTGACGACGCCAGCACGGCAATACTGGAGCTCGACGAGATCGCTGTACGTGCCCGGGTGGACCGCGAATCCATGGTCGCGCGCGTTACAAAACTTCTCGGTGCAAAGCGGATCGATTCAGCAATGGCCACTTCCCTGCTCAACGATTCTGCCTATGCCAGTGAGACGGTAGATGCTATTTTGACAGGAACCCGCGAGCTCCTTAGAGCCTCGGATGTGGAAGCCGCCCGGACCACGGAGGCACTGTCGGTGAGCGACGAGGGTCAGGCTGAGGTCACCGTCTGACGCGTCACGCACTCGTGACTGCGTCGCGGCCGACCAATCTTCGAATACGGAGGAGTCGAACAATGGGTTTCAAGGACCTGGTAGCGCAGCTCGACGATATGCTGGGCGAACACGACAAGGGCAAGTCCCTCAAGCGCGAGGAACTGAAGCGCATTGAGCAGACGCTGAAAAAAAAACAGGCAAAATACCGCGACCGGCTGGATTCCGGCTCTTCAGAGGAAACGCCCGCTCAGACCGAGGTTCGCCTGCGCGTGGTCGAGGCACAACTCGCCAAGCTGCGCGAACTCCTGGCGGAAGACACCGACGAACACGGTTGACTGCCCTGCCTACCCTGCGTCTCAGGGAAGAAGCATCCCTCTGATAGTAAAGAACAGCATGGCCGCCAGCAGTCCCGATACCGGTACCGTAATCAACCATGCAGCCACGATCTTGAGCACCGCCGATCGCTTCACGAGATCCTGCCTGTATACTTTTTTGAGGCTCTTGCGGTCGCGTTTCGAGATCGGCGAAGGGCTATCATTTTTCCTTTTGAGACTCTTGAGGATTTCTCCCTTCTCTTCGAACGAGGCCTCATCGAATTCTTTAAGCAGACGTTCCACTTTTGCCCGGTCCTCTCCGGCATGGCGCGCCTCGATCTCATCAATCTTCTGGCGGTAGGTGGTTTTGAGATGCTCGCGCAGAAAGCCGACGCCGAACACACCGCCAATGGCAATATGGGTCGAGCTCACGGGAAGGCCCAACTGGCTCGCGATGATGACAGTAATCGCCGCAGCCATGGCCACGCAGAAGGCACGCATGCGGTCGAGTTCCGTTATCTCCGATCCGACAGTGCGTATGAGCTTGGGACCGAACAGTGCGAGGCCGAGCGCGATGCCAAGTGCCCCCACCAACAACACCCAGCTAGGGATCGCCGCCTGCGTCGCGACGCCGCCTTGAAAGACGGCTTCATTGATCGCGGCCAGCGGGCCTACCGCGTTTGCAACGTCATTCGCCCCGTGCGCGAAGCTCAGAAGTGCAGCTGAAAAAATAAGCGGGAAGGTGAACAGACTGTCGACTCCCGCTTTACTGTTTTCCACCTCGGCCGAAGGACGGGCAACAAGCCATTTTGTGAGCCACCATACGATGATGCCAATGATTGCGCCGAGCCCGATGGCAGGCAGTAAGCCGATGTCGACGACCTTGCCCAGCCCCTTTATCACCAGATACGTGGCAAAAACCGAGGCCATTATTGCGACGAACAGCGGCACGTTGTATCTGGCGGCCTGAGCAATGTCCCGCTTGTAGGTGATACGGCGCTTTAACAGGTACAGGGTAAGTGCTGCGATGGCCCCGCCCAGTACCGGCGATATAACCCAGCTAGCGACGATCTGGCCAAACTGGTTCCAATCCACTATGCCTACACCACCCGCCGCTATACCCGCGCCCATGACACCGCCGACGATTGAGTGGGTCGTGGAGACGGGCGCTCCGACGTATGTGGCCGTATTCAACCAGAGCGCCGCGGCAAGCAGCGCAGCTATCATAAGCCAGATAAACGTATCGGAATCTCCGATCAGTGCAGGATCGATGATCCCCTTCTTGATGGTGCTTACGACATCGCCGCCCGCTATCAGCGCACCACTGGCCTCAAAGATCGCCGCTATCGCGATTGCCCCGGTCAGGGTCAGTGCTTTGGACCCGACAGCAGGACCCACGTTATTGGCGACATCGTTGGCGCCGATATTCATCGCCATGTACCCGCCGATCATGGCCGCCGCCACCAGAATGACCATGTTCGGAGAATCAGCCCCGATCGAGCGGACATACAGCATGATCCCGGCAAGAAATATCACCGCCAGGCCCATCCGGAAAACCTCGGCACGACCGTAACGGGTCGCCCTTTCTATGGCATTAATCTGGTCCAGTTCCATAATTCTGCTGCCATCGTGTCGATATTTGGTGGAAGCCTCTGAGCCGGAGCTCAGGGAGAGCCGAAGTCGCCGAAGAAGCTAATTTCTCCATCCTCCTGGCACAGCATCCCCTAAGTAACCGTTCACCCCAATACACTGTAGCCCATTCTGGGTTCGTTCGGTTGAGGGCGCTGAACTGCAGCCTGAAAGGGCCGGAAAAAATGCTCCGGGTCAACAAAGCACAAAGCCAATAGCGTCTATACTGCCTAGAACACAACATCGAGAAACCGGCGAATTATCGGCTATCAGCAAGGAGCATTAATGAAACCGTTTCGACTTAACAAACATGGAAAGCTGGTGTTTCCCTCAAGCATCTTTACCGAACTCGACTTCTCGATCATCAACGATCTCAACCAGTTGGAGGAGATCATTCGGCGCGACTTCGAAGTGAAGGCTCCGACCGGCACCGAAATCGCCGAGCGGGCGGCGGCGGGAAGCTATACGACGCGCTATGACCTGTTGCGCGACATGGGCCTGCACCTGTTCTGGGCGAACCGTTACGCGCTGGTGATGTACGACAAGCAGCCGATGCGCTGGCGCGATGTCCCGCGGACCCGCGACGATGTCTTCGTGCCTCTGCTACAGCCCTGGGAGGGCCGGGAAGCCAAGACCGAGGATGTCCGCCAGGCCTACGCGCAACTGCCCGCGAAGTGGAACGGAGCGGCCGAGGACGAGCTGTTCGACATACTCTTCGACTGCTTCTCGAACAAGCTCTATCACGCAACGTCGCTCCCGCCAATCAAGCCCACGATTGCCGAGGCGCTCGCTACTGCCGGTGCCAAGACGACCACCCTCGGCAACTATAATCCCGACCACCCGCGCTACAGCGTCGACGACATCCTTGATGTCTCAGACGAGCAGGCCGAACTTGAGGCGCTCCGGCGCTGGGCGATGGTGCTGCACAACCAGCAGCCCTGGGACCGGAGCCAGGCCATGCTGAAGCCGTTGGCCGATATGCAGGATGATGACATCGTCGTGCTGTTCTATCCGAAAAACCGCCACGTGCTCGATTTCATCAACCGCGAAAAGAATGGTACCTCCGAGGGGATGCAGGCGCCGACGCCAGACCCTGCCGTCGAGCCCATGAAACCCTACCCTCCTGTGGTGATCGGCGACGATGCGCCAATCCAGCCCAAGATCGAGGCGCTGGCAGTCCGCAAGGGTGAGGTCATCTGCTCAAATGAGGATGTGGTCCGGAACTCCCCATCCTCGTGGTCGCCGATGAGCGCGGAGGAAATTACCGACAAGACCGGCATCGAACGGCGCCGTTATACAGCCGAGCCACTGGAAAATATCGCCCTCGAGGCCGCACGGGCAGCGATGAAACATGCCGGGCGCAAGTCCGAGGAAATCGGTGCGGTGCTGTTCTGCTCCTGTACCTCAGGCCGACTGATCCCGTCGACCGCCACCTGGCTCTCAGGCCAGCTGGGCATCATGCAGACCCATTGCTCGGCCGACATCGTCGCTGCGTGCGCCGGGTTCCCGTATGGCGTTGCCGAGGCGATCCGCTTGCTGCGGGAAATCGAACGCCCGGTGCTGCTGGTCATGGCCGAGAAGTTCTCGGACAAGATCGGCAATGCCCGACCTTCGCGGATGATTTTTGGCGACGGGGCCGCCGCCGTGGTGATCGCGCCGTCCAAGGGTGAACGTGACATTCATGTGGTCCAGACCTATGCGAGCGGCCCCTACAGTCAGGTGAACTCCATCATCTGGCCGAATCACGATTTCGACAACGACATCACGGTCTATGGCCCCGAGGTCAAGGCCCTGGTCAAGCGCTACCTGAACCAGATGATGGGCGAGCTTTCCGAACTCGGACTTGAGATCGACCTCATCGTGCCCCATCAGGCCAACAAGAAAATGATCATCGAAATCGCCGAGCCCCAGGGGATCGACGCCAAGGACATTTTCTTCAACATCTCAGAAGTCGGCAACGCCTCTGCGGCGAGCATACCGATCGCGCTGGCCGACTCCGTCTTCAGCGGGGCGGTCAGCAAACGGTCGCTGGTTTTCACTCCGGGCTTCGGTGCCGGAGCCGTCGGTGGCTACGTAATCCTGTCGCTGGACCCGGCGATGGTTGCGCCGGAGGTGACCACCACCCTCGCCATGAGCCCATCGCCGACGAGGGCGCATTCCTCAATTGAAGATGTCATGAAGGCGTTCCACGAATAGATTCTCGTGTCAGCGCATTGGCGAGTCGTTTCTGTTGCGCCTTCTGGATTTTCCCGGGTTGCCCGGGAAATAAATCCGCCCCGGTTTGCCGGGGTTGGATGGGGCTGCGCAAATAATTAAAAACTTCCCTATGCAGGGCCTGTTAATTAGCGTAGTGTCTCGCTCGTTGGAAAGATTTAGCAAAGCATTTCACGAATAAGGCCTTTTGAGTTGTCACCCTTCTCGTCCTGTTTTTGATCCTGCACGTTTTTTTGTTTCCCGCATACCGCTGATCAAAGATCACAACGATCTCTTGACGGCACATTATTGATTAATTTCAGGATAGCTATTTATGTCTACAGTTACTGGCAGCGTTAAGTTCTTCAACGAAGCAAAAGGTTTTGGCTTTATTACTCGTGAAGGCGATTCAGACGTCTTTGTTCACTACAGCTCTATTCAGGGTAGCGGTTTCAAAACTCTGGCCGAAGGCCAGCAAGTTGAGTTCAGCGTGACCCAGGGCCAGAAAGGCCCACAGGCAGAGAACGTTATTGGCCTGTAAATAACAGGTATAACGTGATGAAAAAAGGCAGCCTCAGGGCTGCCTTTTTTGTTGAACACCGAAAAATAAATCTGTTCCGGTTTTCTTTAAAGGTTTAATCCCTTGCAGCCTCATTTCCTGAGGATCGGCATGGGAGCATCGTTGAGATGTTCCACTTCATATGCCTGACCATCGAGAAATCTCACCGGGTGGTCGAGATCTTCCCACAAAAACTGCACATCTCCGGCGGCATAATGGCCGGATTCAAGCAGGTTTTTGACGCCTCCCAGCTCTTCTTTGATGTGGTGAGACAGCGCTTCGACAGAAAACCATTTACGGTTTGCGAAGATGTGTTTTACCGGGCTCTCTGAAAAAAAGAAGTATTCAGACAACCTCGTCTTACCGTTTTCCAGTCGCTGAAACTGAAAACACGTACCTAGCTCAATAAACGGCAACATTGAGAACGGCGCTTTCCACTTGAACACTTTATTCCGCTCGAACTCAAACACGATCCCGTTGCTCAGCAAGTGGTAGCCATCCACGATTTCATCGAGCCGGAACACCGACCCAATAACGTCCGGGGTAATAAACACATACTCACCGGACACGTGTATCACATGGGAATCATCGGTATAGGTTGGGTGCCAGAGGGGATATTGAGCCAGCCGGGTCACAAAGTTGAAGACCGTTTCCAGGCTGCAATCAATATCGACCCAGTTTTCACCATGCCAGAGTTCCTGGTATTCCCCGTCATGGTAGCGATCCCACTTTTCGGCAATCTGTTCACCGGCTTTTTCCAGGAGGAAATCATCCGGTGAGTCATTGTTGAGTAACTGACCGGGTCCGGACTCTCCAAGTAACAGCCATTCCGGCCAGGTAAGAGCGATCCGGGTCGCAACATTGTCCGAGGATAGTCGTTCGGTGAACGCCCGCGTCACGATGGGCTTGGCCGCTTCCGCAAAATTGAAATCCGGGACCAGCACCAAACCAATATACTCGGCCGTGGTCAGGGCCTTGGCCTGAAGAAGCATCTCCGGAGGAAAGATAAATCCTCGCTTCGCACCGAGAATGAGGATCTCCAGGTACGTCTGCGTGAGACTCCTTTCCTGGATGGATGAACGATAAAACTCATCCAGCAGCCGGGAGTACTCACGATAGAATCCCGCCTCGTCCGCCCGGTCTGTCCTGTTTGTGAGTTTCAACAGGTGATAAAAGGCCCGCTCTTTCTCCTTCAGGGTGATTGCGAGCCAGTACAGGATGAAGCGCTCTCTCTGCTCCTGCGTCAGCTCTCCGAACATACCGACATCGATTAAGGCAACAGAACCGTGCTCATGGAAAAAGATATTGCCGGGGTGCAGGTCCGCATGGAAAAAACCGTCCCTGACGAACATATTAATCAGGATGTTCACTACGTTGGATGCCAGCTGCTGACGCTGGTTAACCGGCGTACGCGCAGTCACTTCGTGCAGCCGAAGGCCGGCCATCTTCTGCATCGTCAGTATCTTTGCGGTTGAGTACTCCCAATAAATTTTCGGGAAGCGAACACGGTCGTCATTCCGGAAATTCTCCTCGAACCTTTCGTAGGTTCGCGCTTCAAGCAGAAAATCCAGTTCCTGCAGCGTGTAACGCCTGAACTCATCAAACAGCCTGAGGACATTGAGGTTCCTGTACAGCGTCCTGAAAAACAAACCTGCCACGCGAACCAGTTGCCCGAGAACGTTTAAATCGCGCCGCACCTGCTCTGGCAGACCCGGTCGCTGCACCTTGACGGCCACCTCTGCCCCGGAGGCAAGGGTCGCATAATGCACCTGCGATAAAGAGGCAGACGCTGCCGGCACCTCCGAGAACTCCCTGAACAACTCGTTTAACGGCTTGTTCAATTCCTTCTCTATCGCCCGTTTGATGGTTTCGAATGGCAGAGGCGGGACATGCTCCTGCAGACTCTCAAGTGCAGCCAGATACTGGGCGGGCATAAAATCCGGCCGCGTGCTGAGGACCTGGCCAAGTTTGATGAATGCCGGCCCCAAAGCGAGGATTTCTTCGACAAACTGCTGCGGAATTTTCGATTGGAGCTTTGACTCTTCTGGCAGTGCCGAGAACTTTCTGTAAGCCCGGTATTGCCGGATGACAGCGCCAATGACTCGGAGATTGACTGCCATAAACCACCCTGACTTCTCTGCTCATAGTGACGTTATTATCAGAATAGGATGATATCGAGGATGCCGCTAAAGAGATCTGGTGTTTGACCGGCACATAAACAAACGGCTTCGGTGCCGATATGTACGTGCGTATCCAACGCATCAAACTCGGGATAAAGCACCGGTGTGACAGAAACGTCCCCGGCATCAGGGCAATTCAGCCAACATCAGAACGCACCCGTCTCCGCCAGCTCCCGGATGATCTTGATCGTTTCAATATCTGTGGCCACATAGGCCTGGTGGAGGTACTGGTCATACGGCATTGCATCGCCCCCGGTCTCGATACTGGCTGCGTGATATCGAAAACGGATAAACATCGATTCCGGTTCTGGCTCTTCAATATCCATGACAAGGGTTGCACCCGGAACCGTATCTGTTGGCAGAGTTCTGTACTCGATTCTCGTCTCCGGAAAAAACCTGACTTCGTCGAATACCTGCAGCCCGGGCAGTTCAAGGCACCGTTTCATGTAGGCCGGTTCCCGCTCAAGAATCTCGTACTCGTCAACGCCTACCAGGAACTTGTCCGGGCGTCGGGCTCTGAGCACCAGGCCTTCCCAGATCTGGAAGCGGGTCAGGATCGGTAGTTCTCGCTTCGTCAGGTCGTTTACCTGAACGATGTGTTCAAACGTCATTTGGTCTCCCGTCTGCTTAAAAAAAGGAGGCAACTGAAATAGTGAAACACAATTGGACTACGAATGTATTGGTGCGTGCGTTTGCCTCGGTGGGGCATTAGAGAGCGAGCACGATGGTTGAGAATGCCAAAACTGACTACTATCAAGGTAAGTTATCGCTACAGAAGACGTTACCGTGGGACTGTCGATCAAAAAATCGGAATTTACGGCGGAAGAGTTTGAACGTTTTGCTGCCAAGGTCCGGACGGACCTTACAGCACTTACTCGTCTTCTGGACCGGCCCGGCTTTGGCGAGGGAGAGAGTTCCATTGGCGCCGAGGTCGAGTTCTACATCGTAAACCCTGACCTGCGAGTTCAACCCATCAACACGGAAATCGCCGCCAGCGTTCAGGACCCCCAACTGACAGTTGAGCTCAACCGCTTCAATCTCGAATACAACCTCAGCCCCCAGGCTTTCAAGGGAAGTCCGTTTGCCAGAACCGAGCAAGAGCTGCTCGCTGCCATCAGGCGAATCAACCAGCACGCCGCACCATTGGGTGGGGAACTGGTACCGATCGGCATTCTGCCCACACTTCGCCAGTCCGATATGGGCGCGAAGGCGATGACAGACGAACCCCGCTACCATGCCCTGTCTAAAGAGCTGCTCAAGCAGCGAGGCGAGCCATTCAGCATCCATATCGGTGGCAACGATGTCATAGACCTGGAGTCTGACGACGTCACCATGGAAGGCGCTAATACCTCGTTCCAGCTGCACTGGCGTGTCCCCGCCGACCGTTTCGCCGATTATTTCAATGCGGTCCAACTGGTCACGCCGATTGTCCTGGCTCTGGCCAGCAATTCACCCAGCCTGTTTGGCCACCACCTCTGGGACGAAACCCGTATTGCCCTGTTCAAGCAATCCATCGATAGCCGGTCCCCCAATCATAAAAACTGGCGCCACCCGCCCAGGGTTTATTACGGAAACGGCTGGGCACGCAGCGCCTGGGAACTGTTTGCGGCCTCCGCATCGCTGTATCCCCCCATCATCCCGCTGATGTCGGATGAAGATCCGATGGCGGTGATTGATCGTGGAGAGGTGCCGGAACTGGCCGAGCTGCGCCTGCACCAGGGAACGACATGGCCGTGGAACCGGGCCATCTTTGATCACGCAGACGGTGGTCATCTGCGCATCGAGATTCGCTCTATGCCTGCAGGTCCGACGGCCGCTGATATGTGCGCGAACGGGCTGTTTGTGATCGGGGCTGCGTTGGCAGTGCTCGATGATATTAACCATCTGACGTCGATACTGCCCTTCCATTACACCGAACACAATTTCTACCGCGCAGCCAAGTATGGCATCGGCGCAGAAATCATCTGGCCGCACAAGGATCAGGTTCAGTTGCAGGATACGCCCCTGTTGACCGTGGCCCGTGAGCTGCTGCCGCGTGCGCGGGAAGCATTGAAACGAACAGCCGTGGACGAGACGGAAATTCACCGCCTGCTCGGAATCATCGAAGGCCGAATTGAAACCAGCATGTCTGGCGCCCGGTGGCAGCGCCACATCACCGAGTCTTTTTTCAAATCCATGAGCCCGGATGAAGCGTTCCGGAGTATGCTGTCTCTTTACATGGCCAACCAGAAGAAAAACATCCCGCTCCATGAATGGACACTGTCACCTTGAGCAACTCGAACGTACTTGATTATCTGAATGATCCGTCGCCCCGGACGCTGGGTCGCTCACCCCTTGAGTGGCTGGAGCGACTGCACAAGCCCACGGTTGTGCATGTTACCGGTCGCGACCGCTCCCGTACCCGGGCCATGGCAACGCTCCTGCACGGCAATGAGCCTTCGGGTCTGTTTGCACTTCACCGGTGGTTACTTGAGCAGCACACGCCCGAAGTCAACATGCTGTTTCTCCTCGGAGGCGTCTATCCGGCGAAGATTCCACCCACGTTCTCATTTCGCCAGCGGCCCGAAGGGCTAGACCTCAACCGGTGTTTCAAAGAGCCTTTCGAGGGGGAAGAAGGTGCCATCGCACAAGCCATGCTGGCAGAGCTTCAAAAGGTGAAACCTGAATGCCTGCTGGACGTGCACAACACCTCAGGCACAGGCCCGGCCTTCGCTGTGACCATCACCAATGACGCCGCACATCAGGCGCTGACCTCGCTCTTCACCGATCGCCTGATAATGACGGATCTTCGTCTGGGTGCGCTGATGGAATATTCTGAACAGGAGGTACCCACGGTGACCATCGAGTGTGGTGGGGCCCAGGATGATCAAGCTCATGAACTGGCTTACGAAGGTCTCGTTCGATATACCTCAAGACCCGACGTGTTGTCACTGGAAGAAGCGGAGTGGGACGTCGCCGTACTGCGAAATCCGATTCGGGTGGAATTGGCTCCTGAAGCGACCATAGAATATCGCCTCGAGCCTACCGGTCATGCTGACCTGACGTTTCCGCCAGACATCGAACACCGCAATTTTGGAATTGTTTCCCCGGGTGAGCCTCTCGGATGGATTGGAAAAAAAGGGCTTAGCATGCTCACCGCGATCAGCCACAACCGGACCGAGAACATGGAGCAGGTTCTTCAGGTCAAGGATGGGCAGATCTATCCCGCCCAGGCCATCAAAACCTTTATGATTACCACCAACCCGGTTATTGCCAAGAGTGACTGCCTGTTCTATGCGGTCAAAGCAACAGGCGAACCCATTTTTTAGACCCCAAAGAATCCAGGAAAGGAAAGCCCGGGACAGATTTTCAGCGAACTGTCTGGTTAACCTGCTTTAAACCTGGAGAGGAAAATTGCCCGCTTTTACCCTTGCCCACATACTCAACAGACCCGCCGGACTTTAAAAAAGCAGCAGTCTGCTCTTCAATCATGGCAGTCGTTAATGTAGCTTTTTCGGCTTTCTTGCTCATTGTATTCTCCAGGTTAACTGCTGGCTTAGTCACCAGCTTCAATCGTCCATGATAGCCGAAACAGAAAATAATTGCTTGGCGTAAGAGACGCACGTTGCGGGGAAGTTGCAAAGCCTTGAATCAGCGCAAGACAAAAACAAGAAGAATCAGGCATAAGGTGATGTTCACAGACCAGATTATCAAAGAAACCCGCCGCCGCAGACTGACATGCCTGATTGGATTAGTCATAGTTGAACCGCTCCGACAGGATCCGATGAGAGGGCGTGCCCCTCTTAATCAGGTGATCTTCAACGATATCCATCATGATCGCCGGTCCGCACATCACAAAGACCCACTCGCTGAACTCTTTCTCTGAAAAGACGCGATCTATCAGCGCTGCATCTATGAAGCCTGTCTCTCCGTGCCACGTTTCTGGCGGTTCTGACAGCACATAGACTACGTCCTCCGCAGCCAACTCCTCACCATAGGCAATCTGATCGATCACCCGATTTCCATAGATCAACTTCACCTTGCGCAAATCGCCGTTCAGGCGCATTTGCCTGAGTATGCCCAGCAGCGGAGCAAGGCCAACACCACCCGCGATGAGTGCGACCCCAGGTTCAGCGCGACCATCAACAGAAAGATTGCCATAAGGGCCGTCAACATAGGCGACTGTTCCAGTTTTCATCTGGCGAACTGTTCGTGTGAAGTCGCCAAGCTCTTTGATCATGAAGGATAGTTCCGGTCCGGCCGCCGGCGCTGAGCAAATGGAGAACGGGTTTTCTTTCATTGAGAAGGTGCTGTGCCCCACATTCAACCAGGCGAATTGCCCGGCTGTATAATCAAGACCACGGTGACCGTCTGGTTTCACGGTCACTTCCCATTGCTTTGGCGTCAATTGGACTACGGAGGTCACGCGCCAGGGGCGTGTCTTCTGCAGAAGGGGAACAAACAGGTAAACAGTGAGTAGTGACCCAACAGCCACGCCCGTCATTGCCAGCCATACCCAGGTCATCACAGGCTGCGATCCGTAACGCCCGGCGTACACGGTATGATGGAACAGAAGAACCGCAATCAAGAGCGCGCCGATCCCATGCAAAAGGCGCCATGTCTCGTATCTGAAGTCCAGTTGGGTGCGCCCGATTGCCAGTAGAACAAGGCTTGGAAGAAGCAGAAAGGCGGCAATGCCTGTCGACAGAACGGAAAAATCGGACGTAATCGTCAATTCGCGCGTGGGGTCCCATGGGCGGTGACCACCTGACGGCGTGCCCTGGTAAAGAAACGGGTGCAGCAGAGCAAAGACCAGTGCCGTGCGAGCCATGATCTGGTGAAACCGCATGGTCACATCCATGACTACGCCATTTGAAATGGCCTTGAAACGGCCGGACAGGATGAATTCCATGAGGATCATCGAGAAGGCAAGAATGCCGAGGCCAGATGCGAGTTCCTGGTGGAACTGGCGTGGCGGTCCGCCGACCCACGCGGACAGGATCAGCGGCAATGTGACAACGACAAGGTAAACAACGATCAAAAAGAGCGATTTCATCTGCCTAGCCTGTTTCACTTCCTCTGGCCTTGCAATCTTTTCTGCCACTGAGCCCTTGGCAACGGGATCGCAACGAACACACCCCGGACCTGCAGGATGTGTTTAACTATAGCCTTCCGTCACCAGAGGACAGGTTTCCGTGCCCCCCAAGTCCTGGGTCAGCCATTTGCGCCCTCACAAAATACCGTTCCGGCGACTACGGCTGGCGCTGGCGAGACAGGGCATCAGTGACTCGGCCTTCCGGGTAATGCAGCACGGGGAAGTGTGGACTGCTGCAGTCGGTCTCGATGGGGTATCAGGATGAAAGCTGCCGGCCTACTTTGCGTGTTGTTTGCCATATACGGATGTTCCGGAAAACCCTATGTCATTGAGCCAGACGTCAAGGCTGACAGTTCTCTAACGAACAGGCTGTACGTTGTGGGCCATGGCTGGCATGTGGGGCTCGTTATTGCCGCTGAAGAACTCAACCGATCAATCCCGGACCTCGAGGAACGGTTTGGGCAGGCGGAGTATTATGAGCTTGGGTGGGGTGATGACGGGTTCTACCAGGCCCACGAGATTACGACAGGCGTGACTCTCCAGGCGATAGTCTGGTCGCGGGGAACCGTCATGCACGTTGTGGCACTGCCCGTTTCTCCAGTTGAATACTTCCCCGGGAGTGATGTCGCTGATACCTGCCTTAACGCTGAAGGAGCCGATTCCCTGAGGCTGTACCTGTCCAGCAGCTTTGCCCGGGATGCCGCCAACAACCTGGTTGAACTCAAGCGCGGGATCTATGGTGACAGCCAGTTCTACAAGGGCGAAGGCCGGTATCACTTACTCAATACCAGTAACAAATGGGCCGCAAAAGCGCTAAAGAGCGCGGGTATGGAGATATCGCCAACATTCAGGCTTACGGCCGATAGTGTCATGGCCTTCGTTAGACAGAATCGCAAGGCCTGTTCACGGCTATCCACGCCCTCACCATAATGGCCGCACGGACAAACGCCGTGTTCCCCAGCGAAAATAAATCTGTCCCGGTTTTCGGCGTAAAGGCTTACCGCTTAACTGGCCTTACACCTCATTCGCCTTACGATAGCTACCCTGATAATCAAAGATCCGTTCCTGCACCTGCCAGTAGTGCTTATGCTTGCGGGCAATGACGAAATCCGGTGCCGGCAACAAGGCCTGACTCTCAAGCACCTCCTCAATCCTGCTGAACGCTTGCGGGGCCTGGCCGTTAGCTAAGCGCCGTCCAAACAGTTTGTTAAAGACGTTGCGTTGTGCCGGATTGCTGAAAGAAAAAGACTCGCTGAGCTCTTCCCCATCTTCACCGTGATAGGTGATTCTCAGTGTGCTGTCGGTTTTGCCGGTAGGGGCGCTTAACGTGATCCCGGCACAACGGATCACCATGGCATCCTTGAGTTTCAGGGCATCTCTTAGCTGATCATCCGGGTCGATAATGGCTTTCTTACACTGCTGGCACTGACGGGCCGCGATATCATTCTCGCCACCGCAGTGTGGGCACTCCTTGAAACGAAAACGGTAATCGCACTGCTCAGGGCGCCGGTTCTGTGCGGCAGGCTTATTCTCTTCCGCCGGCTCTAGCAGGCCCTGACAACGGCGCCCGTAGTGCTCGATAACACGGCCTTCACTATCCGCTTTGCCCCAGAAGATATTGGCAAAACCACAGCCCGGGCAGAATACCTGCACCGGCTCACTGTCGGGGTTCGGTTTCGGCTCCCCCACTTCCGGGTGATGCAGATTGACACTGTTGCCCGCGTAATCAATCACCAGACAATCCTGTTTGCCTGCGTCCAGACGAAGACCGCGGCCCACGATCTGCTGGTACAGGCTGACCGACTGGGTCGGACGAAGAATGGCGATAAAGTCCACATGGGGCGCATCAAAGCCCGTGGTGAGCACGGACACATTCACCAGATACTTCAACTGCCGTTGCTTGAAGCGCTGAATCAGCAAGTCCCGATCCTTCGGATCAGTAGTGCCGGTCACCAGGGCGGTTTGCTGTTCCGGCAGATAGCCGGTGATCTCCCGCGCATGATCCACTGTTGCCGCAAAGATCATCACCCCCTTGCGCTCAGCGGCCAGCTCCATCACCTGTTCAATAATTGCACGGGTTACACGCCGATGTTTGCTCAGCAGCTGGTTGACGTCCTTCTCGGCGAATTCGCCAAAGCGGTCCTGGGGCAGCGCAGAGAAATCGTATTGCGCCACCGCCGCGTTCACCAGCTCAGGCCGGGTGAGGTACCCGCGATTGATCATATAGCTCAACGGCAGCTCGTAAATGCATTGTCGAAAGGGCTTTTCTTCATCACTGCGGACAAAGCCCCGGTAGTGACAGCGATAGATCCAGCCCATGGCCAAACGATAGGGTGTGGCGGTTAGCCCGAGCACTTTGAGGGCGTCATTCTGTTGCCGCAGCAGCTCGATGATTCTTTGATACTGACTGGTTTCCTCACCGCTGACCCGATGACACTCATCGATGATGACCAACGAGTATTCATCCCGGAACTGATCAAGATTGGCCGATACCGACTGCACACTGGCAAAGGTCACCTGATGCCGGTTTTCCTTGCGCTTCAGCCCGGCGGAGAAGATGCCGCCTTCTAACCCATAGCTCTGGTATTTGGCATGATTCTGCTCAACAAGCTCTTTTACGTGGGTCAGAACCAGGATTTTACGCTTGGCGAGACGGGCCAACTCGGCAATGACCAGGCTTTTTCCCGCACCGGTCGGCAGCACAATAACCGCTGAATCATCGGATTTTCGGAAATGCCTCAACGTGGCATCGACCGCTTCCTGCTGGTAAGGCCGCAGTTTGAAAGGAGCATTCATTTAAGTCACAAGCCCATAAGGCCGCTCCAGCGCAGCACGTACATCGCCGATTGAGAACACCCTGGCAAATTCCGCGAATCGTTGCCCATCAAACCACAGCTGGACAACAGGCAGAGAAAAGATACCGCGAGCCGCACATAACGGGCCGGCGGCCTCCTGGCAATCGATGTAAGCGGTGACCAGTTTTGGAAATTCCTCGCTGGCAAGCTTCTCCAGCCGGGGCTTGATGGCCTGACAGACGCCGCAGCTTGCTCCCCCATAAAGGAGCAGCACCGCAGGGCTGGACTGGAGCAATTTGGATAACGCCTCTTCTGAGCAAACGTTTTTCACAGTTAAATCCCGATAAGCATGACCGGTTTAATCTCCAGCACCTGCCGGCTGGCCGAAGGCCTGCCCCCCCTGAAATGGTAAATCTTCTGGGCCCAGAAGCGCCGATGAGGGCAACCATCATGACAAGAGGTAACAGATACCAGAATTCAGCAATGAGGGTATAGGCGGGGCTCAAATCCATTTGTCAGACATCCTTGTTCTGCCTCCTTACAATCAATCCGACGTGAAACATAAATCAGTCTTTGCTTCGACGCCGTAGGATTTTTGTAACTCCTCGCCAACGGAACACAAGGCCGTCGTAGACGAGAAACAAAGCCTGCTTTAAGAATTCGGATTGGAAGTGGATTACAAGATTGGTCCGGACAAAGCTTCAATCGGGTTCAGCCCGGACAGCCGGAACATTCAGACTAAAAAACAGATCTGTCCCGGTTTTCGCAGTAACTGGGCGTTGGCAAAGCGACCGTCCCTGATCGCCTGCCATAGTATCAACGTCTTATTTCACCAGATGAGATCCGCGATATTCCATATCGGGCTTGAACTCGACAAGGCCTTTACCTTTATCGGTTCCGTTAACCGAAGAGGTGGTCATGGCGAAGGTCATGACCGAATGGGCGACGGCATCCGACATCTGACCCAGCGCATCCAGGCTTATATTATCGAAGGTGTCGCAGGCCAGGTGGTAACAGGGGTCGTATTGGTCACCCGCTGTTCCGCCATATAGAGCGGCTTCATCAGGCGTTTTGATCCCTTCGGCGCCGGTGAAAAGCCCACCAGCAGGAATACCGACTTCGATAAACGGTCCATAGTCAGAGCGGCCATCGAATGCCGTAGGCTCAACCGGCAAGGACATCGCTGCGAAGTAGTCCAGGAAAACGCTTTCGATGGTCTTCGAACCGTTGGGGCCTGCCAGGGGGGTATCAGAGCCATCACCATCATAAACAAAGCGGACAAAATTCGGTGAACCTATCATGTCGAAATTCAGGTTCAGCGCAATGTTCTTGATGTCTCGCTTGCTCAACTGATCAACGTAGAACTGTGCTCCGAGCAAACCGGCTTCTTCCGCCCCCCACCAGGCAAAGCGAACCTGGTTTCTCGGGCTGATTTCCTGGTTTGCCATCTGGATAGCAACCTCCAGAATGGCCGCCGAGCCACTGCCGTTGTCCTGGATGCCGGGGCCTTCGGCGACAGAATCAAGGTGAGCGCCCACAACAACTACCCGGTCGTCCCGGCCTTCCGGCGAGTTGGCAATTACATTCGATGTGGTACGGATTTCCGAGCTGGCGTCTACCATGAGATTCACTAAAACACCGCCATCGGAAAGTTCAAATCCGACCTCGAATGCGGCCCCCACCACTGGAACAGTAAAGCCAGGGCCACCGAGCGTTCCCAGAAAGTTATCTGTGCGCCCTGGCTGGCCTTCATTGAAGATAATAACGCCGCTGGCACCGGCGTTTTCGGCATTCTCTGCCTTCAGGCTGAATGAACAGGAGCCTCTCTGGACCAGCGCGATGTTGCCGGGGGTGAAACCTGCGAAATCCGTTGCCTCACAGCCACTGGTGGAGGTGTTGGCTTCAGTTCCAGGTGGTAATGCCAAATCCACAGCTTCAACTTCTGCCGTTACATTACCACTGCCGGAGTACGTCATGGTGGCAAAACCATCAAGGCCAAAATACGTGTAGACAGTTGGGACGGGGCTTATTTGCTCCAGAATGGCAGGTTCGTTTTCCTCAAAGAATGGGTAGTCGAACTCCTGAATCGTTACGTCATACCCTGCGAAGGTCATCTGGTCGACGACGTAGTCCACCGAGGCCTGGTAGCCGTCCGATGAAGCTTCCCGGGTTCCTCCATTGGCATCGGCTGCTGCCTGGAAGGCAGCCTGGTGACTGCGAACACCGTCAACAGTAACAGCTGCTCGAAGGGTGTAGGTATCAACGCTGGTAGCGGCGAAGACAGGTAGGCCGGTCGCTGCTGCGACCACTGCGATGGCAAGAGGTGTACGATTAAACCTGACGTTTAACATGGTGTAGCTCCTTGCTGCGTTATTTTTATCTTCCTTGAATACCGCTCGCGTCTTGTCGCAGAATCAGCTGCGACCAATCAAGCTTATCAGGTTTCCTTGATTCCGCTAGTTTTAGCCATCAGGAGCGGATGGCGAAGCTGTCCCGGTCGTCCAAATGCATCAAACCGGCAGTTCGATGATGTCACCCGCCACGCCGTCTTCGCTCACCTCCAGCCGCCCTACCGTGATCGGCAGCGTAAAGCGCCGGGGGCCGGCGCCACCGGGATTGAAATAAAGCACGTCGCCGATCCACTCGTTACGGGGTTTGTGGGAATGGCCGGCGATCACCACGCGGTAACGGCCTTGCGGATCGATATCGAGGGTTTTGACGTCGTGGAGCATGTAGAAAGCGTGGCCGAGGAATTCCAGATCCTGAACATCCGGAAGATTCGCAGCACGGCCTGTCTTGTCGATATTGCCGCGAATCGCAACCACCGGCGCGATCGCCTCCAGCGCGTCCAGAACCTCGTCCCGCCCGACGTCACCGGCGTGAAGGATCACGTCCGAGCCTTTCAATACGGCCAGGGCTTCGGGGCGCATTTTGCTGTGGGTGTCTGCGATAACGCCGATTTGCATGCTTCAGTGATGCCCACCCGGCCCATGCGCGTGGCCGTGCGCTATCTCTTCCGGATCGGCATCCCGTACTTCGATGATTTCGACATCGAAGGTCAGGGTTCTACCCGCCATCGGATGGTTGGTGTCGACATCGGCAAACTTGTGGCCGACCTTGGCGACGAGCACATGGCGCGGGCCCTTCTCGGTTTTCACCTGGGCGATCATGCCCGGCTTCCAGCGCTTGGCACCCATCAAATGCTTGATCGGCACGCGCTGTATGGCATCGGGCTTGCGCGGACCGTAGGCTTTTTCCGGAGTG
This sequence comes from Marinobacter sediminum, assembly GCF_023657445.1. Lineage (NCBI taxonomy): Bacteria > Pseudomonadati > Pseudomonadota > Gammaproteobacteria > Pseudomonadales > Marinobacteraceae > Marinobacter > Marinobacter sediminum. The sequence goes on from NZ_JAGTWY010000001.1 coordinate 2,332,152, forward strand.
ACGGTGACGCTGAACGTATCGCCGGCCTCGCGACCTTCCAGGGCTTCTTCCAGGCCCCGGATAACGCCGCCGTGCCCATGCAGGTAGGCGTTCGGCTCGCCGCCACGGGAGTTTTCAACTTCGCTGCCCTGCTCATCACGGACGCTGTAATGAAACAAGACCACCTGATTCTTTTCGATTGGCATAGGGTTCTCTGGGACGGTTAATGGAACGCCATTGTAACCGGCTTCGGCGCTGACTTCAGGGAGGGAAAACCGGGGACTATCGCCCTGGCCTGTCTTTCAATACTGATTATTTCGCTGGCGTTTCCTTGATGTAAAGGTCGTGTTGCGGGAATGGGATGGTGATGCCTTCTTGCTTGAATCGGCGCCAGATCTCCAGATTGATGTCAGAGCTTACGCTACCGAAACCTGCTTGCGGGTCTGCGACCCAGACCCGAGCTTCCAGATGAATGCCGTTGTCGCCGAACTGCGTTAACCGGCACACCGGCTCCGGCTCCGAAATCACCCGGGGGTGCTCCCGGGCGACCTCCAACATGATGGCCATGGCTCGCTCCACGTCATCACTGTAGCTTACCGAAACCGGGATCTTCAGGCGTACGTTGGGGTCCGAATAAGACCAGTTAATCACCTCAGTGGTAATAAGGTTTTCGTTGGGAATGAGCGTCTCCACGCCGTCGCGGTTGCGCACCACCACGTAGCGGGCATGCAATGCGACCACCCAGCCGAACTTCTCACCGACGCTGACCACATCACCGGGGCGAATCGAGCGGTCGAACACAAGAATAAAACCACTGATGAAATTGCTGGCAATACGCTGCAGGCCGAAGCCAAGACCGACACCCAGGGCCCCGCCGAACACCGCGAGCGCCGTGAGATCAATACCAACCAGATTAAGAACGGACATTGCAGCAACGGTGATCAGCACCAGCTTGCTGACTTTGGAGAAACCCACCGCCGCGCCGGGGCTCAGATACGGCAACTGGGACAGTCGCCGATCGATCATGCCCGAGAGCCATATGGCAACCACTAACACAAGGCCCATCAGCAGGAGTAGCTTGATGACCGCCAACAGGGATATGCGCAGGTCGCCCACGGAGATGGCCAGGCTATCCATGGCCTCAAGCAATCCGGGTAGCAAGCCCACGAGATGCAGGCCCACCACCAGCCAGATGAGGGTACTGATTACATTTTCAGAAGCCTTGACCAAGGGGCCGCTTCGCATCCCCTTGCGCAACATATAAACCAGGGTGCGAATCAGGGCGAACGAGATCAGCAGCGGGACAGCCAGATCCAGCGCCCAGTGGGCCTGATTCAGCGCGGCGAGTGACGCGCGACCCAGCAGAACCACCAGCAGCATCGAGACGGGAAAGGCAAGGCGCTGGATGGTGCGGTGCGTCAAATGTCGCATGCCCTGGGTATCGGCCGCGGTACGCCGGGCAATGAGATGATGCAGATAGAACGCAGCCATCCCCGCAAACACCAGAACCGCGCCCTGCGGAATGACATCCTGCAAGCTTATTTCCTGCATGGCCACCAGCAAATCCTGCCAGCTTTCCAACATCGACAACTCCCGGGTAACGAGAATTCAGTAACTGGCCGCACTTGGCAGCATTCAGCCTCTGTACAGTATAGGATCCAAAAAATAAATCTGTCCCGGTTTTCCGGGGCTTCGGGGCGAATCTTGCTGTGGGTGTCTGCGATGACATTCATCTGAGCGAAGCGGCGGTTGAAAGCCGTTCGTCTTACGCGACTTGTTTGAACGCCCAATTCAACCGATGAACATCAACACCACACCAAGCCCATAGAGCACCATGATTGCCAGGCTCTCTGCACCGATTCGTCCGACACCATAGCGTTGTCGGCGTATCAGACCCATGATCAGGATAGCCGACATCAACAGGGTCAGTGCGACCCAACGTTCCGAGTCGGCGGTCATCGTGTGGTAGATCGAGCCGTCCCGGTAGGCGATGTCCGAGGCGGCCATGAAAAGCGTATCGAAGGCATTCCCGCCGATGATGCCAGCCACCGCGAGTGTCAGCGCGCCCCGCCTTACCGCGGCAACTGACGTCACCAGCTCCGGAATGGACGTACTGATCGCTGTCAGCAGAACACCGACGATTGTCTGACTCAACCCGGCTTCCGAGCTGATGGTCGTGGCGGCGGGCTCCAGTACCAGACCGGCCGCCCCGAGCGTTGCCATAAGCACCGCGAATTCTATCCAGAGACGGCTCAACGATGACAACTGGCTCTTGCTATCCGGCTCGTCCTGCCAGGTATCACCGGTAATGAAGGGGCGCCACATGGGTTTCTTGCCGGCACTCTGGATGAGCCGGGTGCCGTAGAAATAGAAGCCAAGCAGTATCGGGGTAACGGGGTGTATGTTCCAGACGGTCACATCCGGCAAGTTCGGGGCCAACAGGATCAACGCCAGGAGCGCAATCAGCAGTCCGTTCTGCATCATGTTCGGAGCTGAGGCAGCCGCGTGCTCCAGGTTCGCACGACGGTAGACCATGTCGGCAATGGCCAGGAAAAAGGTCTGTACCGCGATGCCCCCAAGGGCATTACTGACAGCCAGCTCCGGATGCCCCCGGTAGGCTGCAGTTACCGAGAGCACCGAACCACTCAGGGATGTCGCTGCCCCCAGAAGCACGGCTCCAGCCGTCGCCTCACCCAGCCCGGTCCGGTCGGCAAGCTGGTCGACCACGCGGGTGATGCGTGTCCCCGCGATAGCAATCACCAGGGCACAGATACTGAAAACCACGATGCTCTGTAACAGCGTCCAGCTGTCCGGATCCGCTATCGACACCACCGCCCTCCCGTATAAAACCGGGCACAATCACCCTGGCCTGTATTGGCATCAGCTTCTCCTTGCTGTTGGAGCACAGAATCCGTTCTGTGCGCTGGCAGCCGATGTTAACCGAAGTACAGAGAGTGTTGGTAGTGACTCAAGCCAGAGTTGAGCCATCAAAGAAGCCGCGAGTCGGTTTCCGCCTCTAGGCTTCCCCAACGCCAGACCCTGCAATATCGACCGCGCTTTTCCCCATGGTTTGATCGCCCACGTATCTCGGGTCGAATGCTGGGCGGGTGAATATACGCCGCACCATTGGCTCAAAATATTCCAGTGGTTTCGTGGGGTAGTCCGGGTCGAATGAAGACTGATCCCACTTTTCACAGAAATCCACACAGGATTGATACCAGGGATGATCTTGCAAATAGTCACGCTCGTTGGGATTGCCACCCAGATGATGGGCGTAATAATAGTTCTGAAACAACCCATGCTGGTTAATAACCCAGGTCACTTCCGGGCGAACATAGGGGCGCAGTATCGACGCGGCGTATTGCGAATGATTATGGGGCGCTAAATCGTCGCCCAGGTCATGAATCAGCGCCGCGACAATCATCTCTTCGTCAGCACCATCGGCCTCTGCCCGGGTTGCTGATTGCAATGAATGCTCCAGGCGCGACACCAGATACCCGGAAAGCGTGTTTTCGAGGTTTTTCAGTGCCTGTAGGATTCTGTCCGGCAGCCCTTTGGCGTACTCCTCTTCATGCCTGGCAAGAAACAGGTACTCTTCTTTTGTACCCTCTTTCATCTGACGAAACTGAACGGTCTGCATGTCTAACCTCTTACTGCTGGCTGTTTAATTTGCGCTTTAGTGCCTTGTAACGGCCTCTGGGCGAATCAACGTCAATGTAGGCGCCTTGCAGATGTCGCAGCCCCTCATTGGGATCAAACCCGGTTCTGCCATGCAGCACCCGAGTATTGTGAAACATCTGCAGCTGACCGGGCTCCAGCCGGAAGCGCCATTGATACTCTGGCGAACACAGCAGCTGGCCCAGGCGCTGGCGTGCCCGGTGAAAAGTCACCAAATCGTCGGGACTCAGCAGCGGCAAAGAGTCCAGCCTGGGACTATAGGCGATGCCGGTCACTCGGCCGTTGGCATCGGATTCAATAATGGTGCGGCGCTCTATCAGGTCGACGTCAGTGTCGAAATGACGAAAACGCACCGGCACCTCGCTGAGCAATTGGTAGCCCTCCGGCTGCTCCTGCTTTAATTGCCTGAGTACCGACAGGCTATCGACCAGGGTCGATAGCCCCTGGGTGGTTTGGTTTTCCAGACAGTGCAGCAACTGGATGCCCGGCATGGGATCGCGGTAGGGGTTGTCGGTGTGTGGCCCCAGAGGCACCGAACGATAGGCCAGATCATTGGATTTCGGCCTTGAGAATACTTCAAAGTATTTGCCGAAATTGGTTTCCCTGAGGTGGCCAAAAATCTCCGCCACATCCATGATGGCGTCCCGTTCCTGTGGCACATTGTTAATGATCAGCACGCCATAGGTGAGAAAAGTCTCGATTGCCTTGATGACCCCCTCGTCGGTTTGCAGCGACGCCAAATCCACATGAAACAGTGATTTATCAATATCACTCTTCCACGGCACGTCTGCGGGATCACCGTCCAGCAAATCAAAGTCACCGTCAAATTCGCTGAGCTTGTAGTCGCCGCTGTACCCATCGCTGAACGACAAGTGAGCCAGGTTTTCTTTTTTCTTTTCCACGCGCACCAGAGCTACATCCTCATCCAACTGATGCGGGTCAAAGAAACGCTGCCGGGTAACCGGATCCAGGCTCTCCGCGTCCTGGCAACGCTCCCGTAACCACAGCGCGGGAAGCGCAAACTCCTTCCCATCGATCGACGCCAGTACCTGTGCCTGGTGTTCATCAATTCGGTATTCCACGGTTCGTGTATCTTGCATTGTTCGCCCCCCAAAAATCAGGCGGCGAGTATCAATAAGATGCGCTGTGTTTTACAGTGGCAAACACTTAACTAAACCATGCATATTTGTTATGAAGCAGCGCAATGAAACACCAACACTACACAGCCTGATTGCTTTTGAAGCAGCCATCAGACATGGCTCGATGACGCACGCGGCGGAAGAACTGTCCATCAGTCAACCGCTTATTTCACAGCGAATAAGAGCGCTGGAAGACGTGGTGGGCGGCATTTTAATCAATCGAGAACAGAAGCCGATTGCGCCAACCATGGCAGGCTCGCGGTACTATAATGAAATAAAGGGGTCATTATCGACTATTCTGCGAGCAACTGAGTCTGCCAGGAGCGACTTTCAGGAATCCCAAATCAAGATATCCATCAATGCCTATTTTGGATTTGCATTCCATTGGCTGATGCCCCGATTGCAGCGTTTGCAACAAGCCTTTCCCGAGTATCTGTTCGAGATACAGCCCACCAACAGCCTGTCGGATCTGGTCAGTTCTCAGGCCGATATCAGCTTTCACTATTCTCATCACGTCGGCAGGTACGAATTTGAACAACTGATTATTGAAGAAGAGGTGTTTCCCGTGTGCTCGCCTGCGTTGGCAGACAAACTGGGGTTAACACCGGGGCAGCAGCTTAGTGATCTGAGAGACATGCCCCTATTGCACAAGGACGTCGATGATCCGAGGTGGCCAAACTGGAAAAGCTGGTCCAGGGTGTTGAGCGTTCAACCCTCTGACTTCCCTATTTCATTTCGCTACAACAACTACCCACTGATTGTGGAGGCAGCTATTGCAGGCCAGGGGCTGTGCCTGGGGTGGAAGGGGTTAATTACCCAATTCATTGAAGAGGGCAAGCTGATCGCGCTGGGCCCAAAACTAACGTCGTCTGAGCGTGGTTACATGATTTGTTCCAACTACCGCTCAACCTTTGCCGTGGGTAACGTGATTGAGTGGCTGCTAAACGAAGCTAAAGCTTAACGGTGGGGGCACAGTTTCATAACGGTTTCTCATTGCCAAAACGTCGGCCATTGTTCAAATCAGATCCTCCGCAAAGCATCATCAAGGTCCAACTTGTGAAACGTTTGACGCAACGTGTCGCTGGCCAGTCGCGCCTCCCATTGCCTGCGCTGTTCCAGTACCGAGTCGTCGGCAGGCAGGGAGTCGAGAACGGACAATGCATAATCGCGGAGCAGTTCACTCCGGCACTCGATGACAAGATCGGACGACGCCGCAGTACCGGACCCGGAGTAAGCAAAGCAGCGCTGGACATTGCGCCTGGCGCTTTCCCGTTCAACCGGTGAGATCGCAACCTCCCGCGCGTCAGTGTCGGGAACCAGTAAAACGTTCACGCCCCGCCCGGTAATGGCCTCGCCATCCTGGGTGATTTTGAAATCGGTGCCTCGGAGGCTGCTGCTGTGCATGGTTATGTCGAACGCTTTCAGAAAATAGGCCTGTCCCGATTTTGAGCGGTCACGACCTGCCAGTCAAAACCATAACAACAAGCCAGAGTTGAGCCATCAAAGAAGCGGCGAGATAAATCTGTCCCGGGTTTCCGTTACAGCTTACCAGGGGTGATCGCTTACCAGCAGTCTGCCCCGACGCGAGCCTCGTAGTAACATGTAGGTGCGTGAAAGTCTCGCACGAACAGCACTTACATTAATGTTTGATAGCTCAGTCGGAAGGAATGCAAAAGAAGGGTCGTCTTATGAAATACGAACACGCAATTGTAAAATTTGAAGGAGACGTTGGCATCCTACTCTGCAACGGCTGCGGCATCTTTATCGCAGAGGGCCACAAACACGAGGACCGTGAGCACTACTGTACGATGTGCATGAGTGGCAATTGCAAAGCAAAATTCAAAAAAGGGAACTAAATCAAGCATCATTAAAACCGCCAGTTACCCTGGACGCCAATAATGTTCACATTGGCCTTGAACTGACCCGCAAGCTGATTGCCCTGTTGAACGGAGTCAATCCGGGTATCGTCGATGAAAAGGTGCGCGTACCCGACATCCACCGAGGCGTCCGGCGAGAAAGCGAAGTTAAAGCCCGTGCTCACCCAGACGCGATCTGCATCCGGTATCCGGGGTGACACATACTGCTTGTCCGTTTGAGGTGCCTCATCAACCGCAACGCCGAAACGCCATGTCCAGGCATTATCCGGAGTGAAGCTCGCTCCGACGGCGTAGCGCATGGTGTCGTCGTAGTTGAGGTCCAGCGTTGTCACGGACACGCCGTTGCTGATGTTGACGATATTGACTTCTTGTATGGTGCTCCATTCGGTCCAAGCCACATCGCCATGGAGCTGCCAATGCTCGTTGAGCTGGTGTGATGCGCTCAGTGTAATGGTGTCCGGTAGCTCGACATCGGCTTCGACACTGCCACCCAATACCTGAAGTGTGCCGCTACAGAACGGGTCTGCGGCGCAGCTTGAAGACGGGGTGAAACTGGCATCACCTTCCAGGGTAAAGTTCGCGCCCTGGCGCCAGGTCAGTCCAATGCGTGTTTGTGGAAGCGGCAGCCAATGGATGCTCAGATCAGCAACGATGTCGCTGTCATTACCCTCGACCTTGGCACTGCTGTCCGACGCCTGATTGCCCGACCCACCATGTAGGCCCATGCAGTAGGCACCGGAACCGCCAGCGGCAATGCAGGTGTTGAAGGAGTCAACCTGATTCCGGAGTGTGGTTTCCGCGCGCTGATAACTCAGGCCGAACCCTAGCGACAGCTGGTCGTTGACGGCGTACGCCAGTGTGGGGTTGATGCTGATGACCGAAAGCTCGCTTTCGGTTGCATGGTATCGGCCAACCCAGTCGGAGTCATAGTCGCTGGCCAGGCCATAGGGGGCGTTAATGCCTAAACCAAACCACCAGCGCTCAGCCAATGGCTGCACGTAGTAGAAATTCGGCACAAATCCCGGCTTGTCTGTCTTGCCGTCCTTGCCCGGCAACGGGCCACCCGTCGCCGCAGTAGAGCCAGTGTTGGTGAATTTGGACTCGACCAGTATCAAGTGTCCCGCCGCCGAGATCTGGCGACCGTCGAGCCGGGCCATGCCCGCAGGGTTGAAGAAAACGGTGCTAGCATCGTCAGCGATAGAGGCTGTTCCCGCGAAGGCAGTGCCCAGTCGGGCGGGACTTTGCTCGAGAATCTGGAAAGAGGCTGCGTTTAAGGCCGTGGGTGCAAGCCCGACTGCACCAACAGCAATGAATGCGGCGGCAGATTTGAAGGATGTGTTCATCTGACTCTCCCTGTACGCGTATTCCTGATTGTCTGATTTCAGGCATACCCTCACAGACCGGTCACCCAGTTCATGCCCGAACAGGATCAGACTACTTCTATCCATGTTGATGGTCGGTGCGCTGGCGAACCTCCGGGCGGGAACCCGGCCACAATCACCCTGGCCTGTCTTGGCATCAGCTTCTCCTTGTTTTCGAAGCACAGAATCCTTTCTGTGCTGGCGAGAAAATAGATCTGTCCCGGTTTTACTACGGTTTTCCGTCGCCGCCTGGTGCATGGGTTAAATAACGTATGGGCTATGCCTTATCTCTGATTTACCTTGTTGGCAGATAAGGAGGAAGCGATGATCGAGATCGGAACCGTCTCGTCTGTGTGGCGCTACCCAGTCAAAGGCATGGCTGGCGAATCGTTGACGAAAGCAGATATCGGATCGATGGGTGTTTCCGGGGATCGGATTCTTGCCGTTCAGGATGTCGCGCGCCAGGAGATTCAGAGCTGCAAGTTTCGCCCGGAGTTGTTGCAGTGCCGTTGCAAGGCCATTGATAGCCAGGGAACGGTCGAAATTCTCTTTCCGGATGGCGATGTCAGACTCAGCTCTGATCGCGATGTAGATGACAAAATTTCGCAACTGGTGGGCCATCAGAGCAAGCTGCAATCATTACGCCCCAAAAGTGACCCGGAGTTCTATCAGCGTTTCAAGCGCGATGAACATTCCTGGCTGGCTGAATTGAAAGCAACCTTCGAAAGAGAACCCGGCGAGCCGCTGCCGGATCTGGATAATCTGCCCGAAGAGATGCAAACCTATGTGTCGTTACTCGGGAGTTTTTTTCTGGTGTCCCCGTTTCACATGATTACTACCGCCAGCCTCAACCATATGCGATCAGTCCACACCGGCTCCGACTGGAACATAGAACGGTTTCGGCCCAACCTGATGATTGACACCTTACCGGAGATATCCGGATTAGCCGAACAGGAGTGGCTTGGCCGCTCACTGGTAATAGGTGACGTTACGGTAAAGCTCAGTGAAGGCGCCCCACGTTGCGGAGCCGTGGTGAGAAAACAACAGGGCTTTACCGAGGATAGAACCATACTGCGCAGCATTGTTCGCGATGCCGATCAGAATCTTGGCGTTTACGGTGATGTCGTTACCGGCGGCACCATCCACGCGGGCGATGTAATCTATCTGGTATAAGACACCAGAAAATAAATCTGTCCCGGTTTTCCATCGCTGCGGCCAGCCCTGCGAGGGAGAAGGCAGCGGTGACATCCACGTTCTTTGTCGTGGCCTATATCGCTATCTCGGTGCCGGTAATCGGCCTGGGATTGATGGCGAGCATGACCAGCCTAATGACGACCGGCATCACCTTCGCCGCCGTGATGGGGTCACTGGCGGCACTGGCTTTGGTACTGCTGATTCGGCGGGAACGGGCAGGGGGAAAATAGATCTGTCCCGGTTCCCGCGATGATCGAACGGATTGAGGATCAGTGGTCCAAATAAAGGTAGTGCTGCCAGCTCAACATCCTGAGAAGGATCTTGCGCATGATCGCCACATGACTCACGTGATCGGAATACACCGCCACTTGGGCACTGACTCCAAGAGGTAGATCCTCGATCGCGCTGACATCCTCCATTTCCAGGACAACCAGCGTCTCATTGTTCATTCTCCGGAACGCTTCGCCACCGATTAACTGTTGCCCCGCAGCGAGCTGTGCTTCTGCGACGGCAGGAAGCACCTCAACCACCCGGGCTGGAAAAACCTCGCCGGGCAACGCGGTGAAGGTCAGCTCTGCCTCGTACCCTGGCTTCAGGCGCAACAGTGATTGCTGGCGAAAAGCAGCCACGAAACGGCGCTCCTCTTTATTTACAAAGTTGGCCACTGGCCTGAGCGGGAACGGCACCGCCATCATTCCCGGCCTAACCGCCAACTGAGTCACGAAGCCGTCCGTTGGTGCCCGCAGAATGGTGTTCTCGAGATCAAAACGAGCTTCCTCCAGCTGAGCCTCTATGGCCGCCACGGCCGGATCCTGGCCATCCACCGAGCCGCTCAGCTGCGCCTCCGCTCTTTCCAATGCCGCCCTGGCCGCATCGAGATCTGCATTGCTGGCCACCAACCTTTGACGCTGGGTGTCGATCTGTTGTTGGCTGAAAGCGGAGGCCGCCCCTTCGTACCGGCGCAGGGTTTGCAACGCCTGGTCCCTTATCGCTGTCACCTGAGCGACTCTGGCACGGGCCTCGGAGACACTGGCGACATTAGAGGCCACACCCTGGCCTGTATCTGCCAGTTGGGCTTCCAGCTGGCGGATACGGGCCATGACCCGAGTGTCGTCGAGAACGATCATGGGCTCCCCCTGCTGAAGGGGTGTGTTGGGCGATACCAGAACATCTACGACCCTGGCTTTAATCTCCGGCACGATGGGAGTCACCACGAAAACCTGCCTCGCCTTGTGGGTAAACGGGTGGTTGTAATTCATTAACAACACCAGCGTGCCGACAAGAACCAAACCACCAAGTACAGCAGTAGGGACAGTCCATTTATTGAGAGGAATTCGAAATACCTTGAAGATAAAAATACAGATAGCGGAATAGGTCAGAAGCAGAAGAAGGTCCATAAGTTACTCAGCTCCCTGCTTCTGCTCGAGGAATTCCAGACGCCTGGCTTGCTCGTCCAGCTTTTTATTCAGCTCGTTCAACAGGGTTTCATCCGCAGATTGCCGCTCCGCTGAATGCTGCATTCCCCAACCACGATCGGGCCGGTAAATCGTTGCCCAGATCCACAGGAACGGCCAAATAGCATGCAGGGTAAATAAGCTGACCCAGCCTGCTACATGAATAGCGTCCTGGTGGGGATGATCACGGTGTTTGGCAATTTCGTAGGGAATGTCGTGGATGGCAATGACGCCATAAAACAACACTAAAACCACGAAAATCAACAAGAACAGAGCGACGTAACTGAGCATTAGCGATTCCTTTTCACCAATAGCAAATCTCTGACATGAGCCGTGGTCAGTATCAGATCCACGTTCAGATTAGTACACTCTAATCACTGACGCATGCAAAATCCGCTTATAGAGCCGCCAAAATAACCCTGTCCCGACTTCCTTTACCCGAGCCGATTCAAAAAGTTATATCTGCCTACATCTCAGTCCCCCCAAGCATGCGAAAAGACTTCTCCCGGCAGTAGCTCGTGCATTCTTCCCACCACAATCGCGGCCTGCGCTGTGTTCGGTTAAAACATCTAAGCTACCATAGATACCAAAGACAACTTTTCGGCGGGCTCCATCTTGCAGCAACACACGCGTTTCTGGATAGCAAAGGAACAGTTGAATGAATGACAGGGAAGCCAGGGAGGCTGCGGACGAGCAAGAGTCTCGAGTCAAGGCCCAGGATCGTGAATCCCGCGAACAGACACCGACGCCGAGCGAAAAGTCGCTGACTCGGAAAGAGCGTGAGGCCGTAGCCGAACATACCAATCTATCGTCGCTGACTGTCTACTCTATCATCCTGCGCGAGGGCGAAAATGAGCTTAAGCGCCCGAAAAGCTCGCTCTGGTGGTCCGGTGTGGCAGCAGGTCTCGGGATTTCGACCTCGGTCCTCGTCGAGGGCATTATCCGAGCCAATCTGGGCTCAGATCACCCCTACCTAACGTTGATTGCAAGCCTGGGCTACTCGTTCGGGTTTGTCCTCGTGATCCTGTGCCGGCTTCAACTGTTCACCGAGAACACCATCACCGTCGTGCTGCCGGTTCTGGCCCAGCCGACGCGCAACCGGTTCTATTGCAGTGCCCGCCTTTGGGCAATCGTGCTTGGGGCCAATGTCTGTGGCACGTTTATTACCGCCGCCATCGCCGTCTACGGGGGCATCCTTCCCGCCGACACCCTCGCGGCGATCCTGGAGATGTCGCGCCACCTGGCAACACTGACTCCGGCCGAGGCACTTTTGCGCGGTATTCCATCCGGCTTTTTCATAGCGGCTATTGTGTGGATGCTGCCTTCGGCGAAGAGATCCGAAGTGCTGGTTATCGTCATGTTTACCTGGCTGATTGCGGCGGGTGACTTTACCCATGTGATTGCCGGGTCAAACGAGATTTTCACGCTAGTGCTCAGTGGGGAAATGAGCGTCTTCAACGCCCTGATCTATCATATTTCCCCGGTACTCATCGGCAACATTATCGGTGGTACAGGTCTGTTCGCGATGCTGGCCTACGCCCAGGTTCACGAAGAAATGTGATGCAGCGCCGAGCACTGGTATCCACACTGGCTGGTTAATCGGTGTCGCTAACCCGCGCCGTCGCCCAACGTATGTCCTCTAACGGTCTCGTTGTAGAGGCATTGGTGCGTGTGCCATTTCTCGTCCGTGCTAGCCTTGTTGCCTTCCCACCGGGGATCTTGAGGCCGTTCGTGACTGTTGATGTAGGCAGCCACATCCCAGGCTTGCTGGTCCGTGAGAACGGCTTCCTTCTCCACAGGACTGGCTTTCCCAAGAGGCATGTTGTATTTGATGAAGGCAGCCGCTGTGTTGATCCGGTGCATTCCAGCCCCCCAGTTGTAGGCTCCGGCACCCCAAAGTGGCGGGAAAATCTGGCGGCCATCGTCCGCGAATTTTCCACTGCCGTCACTGCCATGGCAAATGCTGCATTGATTCTGGTACACCTCCTCACCACGGCTCACGCTGCTTCCGTTTTGGGGTTCGGGAACAGCCGCATAACCGCGTCCAGGCAGATTCTTGCCAATAGGTGCCCCCTGGGCCGACCAGAAAAAGAACGTTTGCAGATCCTTGAGCACCTGGCTATCGGGCTCGGGTGGCCCCCCGGCCTCCGAACTGTTCGCATTCATCGAGTAGGTGAAGCAGCCGCGAATACGTTCATCCATGGTATTGACGTGATCGTTCTTGCCCCGGTATTTAGGATAAATACCCCACGCGCCCCACATGGGAGCGGAGTTAGCGGCGAGACCGCCGGCCAGATGGCAATTGCCGCAATTCTGCTTGTTGCCCACAAAGCGCTTGGCTTCCGGGTGCTGGCGCGTATTCACGAATGCCTCCCAACCGCTGCGCACGCTGTCACCGAACGGCCCCTCGGGAATATCGTCGAGGCTTGGGGGCTGATGGTACCCCTCCGCACCGGCTTCTGGAGCCGGTTCAAGTTCCACCTGCTCAGTGAGCGTCTCATCAACCTGGGCATTCACTGAAAGTACAAAGAGCGCCAGGACCGCTGGCAACAGCGGACTCCGGATGCCACGAAGGGGGTGTTTGCTGTCCTTTGCTGTCATGGCGGCCTCTCAGGTCGGATTATTGATCGTTATTGGAAGGTTTGGCGGGCAACGAGGCAAACCAGGCGGTCACCGCCTGGCTATCTTCGTCACTGAGGCGTTTTGCAACCGATGCCATCAAGCCATTGGGGTCGTTGTGGCGGCTGCCGGACTGCCAGGCCTTGATCTGGTTTTGGAGGTACATTGCCGGTTGCCCCGCAATCGATGGGAAAGCGACACCCACGCCTTGACCCTGGAGGCCGTGGCAGGAGGTACAAGCGGGAATACCCTGTTGCCAGTCTCCGCGCTGAGCGAGCGTCTCCCCCCGATGCAGGGTTTTCTGATCCACTTCCCCACCGGGTGCCATGGTCGGAGGTTTCAGGCTGGCGAAGTATTCCGCGACATCCCCACGCTGCTGTTCTGAAAGCGCAGAGGCGATGGGGGCCATAATCGGGTTACTCCGAGTGCCGTTAGCCATTGCTGTGAGTTGCTGGGCCATATAATCGGCATTCAACCCCGCCAAGCGCGGCCATCCGGCGGCTGCATTCCCACCGCCCTGCGCGCCGTGACAGGAAGAACAGGCTTGCACCCCTTCACCGCCCTGTTGCGCCAGTTTTTTCCCTGCTTCGTTGGCCGCACCTATGGTGGGCATCAACAGTATCAGAAGTGAGAAACCAAACAGTCCACACGTAAAGCCGTCGCGACCGTGCATCAAGATGCCTCCTGGCCAAAAATATAACCCTGTCTCCCAGCCTAAAGCCATCTAGCTGGACACATACTAAAATCATAGTCCCTTGCGCCACTTTCTGGTACCACTAATCCATCCAGCATAGTCCGGAACAGATCTATTTTTTCAGAGCTGGGTATCCGTTCAGCCTAGCGGCAATTGCAAAGCAAAATTCAAAGAGGGAACCTAGACAAAAGAGTTCGAGGTCCCCAGCGGCGAGACGATACCTTGCGGGAAAACAGGAGCCTTCAATGACGTTTGATTTCAACGACCGGCGCGTCATCGTCGCTGGCGGCAGCAAAGGTATTGGCCGGGCCATCGCGTTGGGATTTGCCCGAGCCGGTGCCCGCGTTTCCGTATGCGCACGCGGGCAGGCGTCCCTGGACGCGCTGGCGGAAGAGGTGGCAGGCGAGGGGCTGGCGGCGCTGCATTTGGCCCCCTGCGACATCAGCGACAAGACCGCGCTGGAGACCTATCTGCAGAGCGCCATGGACGAGTTGGGTGGCCTGGATGTGCTGGTCAATTGCGCCTCGGCGTTCGGGCGGGAGGACAACGAAGAAGGCTGGCTGAGCAGTGTTGAAGTGGATCTGATGGGCACGGTTCGCGCCGGCCATATCTGCCTGCCGGCGCTTAAGGAAACCGGGGGCACGATCATCAATATTGCCTCCATCGCCGCCTTGCACGCCTCGACACGCACCGCCCCCTACGCAGCCATCAAGGCCGCGGTCGCTCACTACACCGGCAGCCTGGCGGTGACCATGGCCCCGCATAAAGTGCGTGTTAATGGCATTGCACCTGGCTCGATCGAGTTTCCGGGCGGCGTGTGGGATCAGGCCCGGCAGAACAATCCAGAGCTCTACCAGCGTATTCGCGGAGGGATTCCCTTCGGGCGCCTGGGCACGCCGGAGGAAGTCGCCGACGTCGCGTTATTCCTGGCCTCCGATATGGCCCGCTGGATTACCGGCCAGACACTGGTGGTGGACGGCGGCCAGGTCCTGTCCTGAGCCACCAACTCATCGCCCAAGGAGTTTTATAACGCCCATGCCCGAATCGACCCCACTTCAAACCCTGCTGGACACACTTCCTCAATGCGGCCGCGTTGAGTGGATTGGAATCCGCCCTGCACGCGGTGAACGCATGCAGGTGCTCGAGAGGGTGACGGTTACCCCGGGCAAAGGACTGGACGGAGATCGATTCAAGGGCCGCGATACCAGCAAACGGCAGGTGACCCTGATCCAGAAAGAACACCTGCATGCCATTGCCTCTTGCCTGCAGCGAGAAGGCATTGAACCCGAGGTTTTCCGGCGCAACATCGTCGTCTCTGGCCTGAACCTGCTGGCCCTGAAAGGCAAAAGGTTCCGGATTGGTGGTGTGGTGCTGGAATACACGGGCCTGTGCCACCCCTGCAGCAAGATGGAGACGGCCCTGGGGCCCGGTGGGTACAACGCCATGCGTGGGCATGGCGGCATTACTACGCGGGTGGTTGAAGGGGGTGAGCTGGCTCGTGGTGACGAAGTGCAGGCGTTACTAATATCCCAGCCCTGAGTCATCAGGGAGCACGAAGTCGGCGATTGTTCACGTCAGATCCTCCGCAAAGCATCATCAAGGTCCAACGTGCGAAACGTTTGGCGCAGCGTGTCGCCGGCCAGTCGCGCCTCCCATTGCCTGCGCTGTTCCAGCACCGACTCGTCGGCAGGCAGGGAGTCGAGAACGGACAATGCATAATCGCGGAGCAGTTCACTCCGGCACTCGATGACAAGATCGGACGACGCCGCAGTACCGGACTCGGAGTAGGCAAAGCAGCGCTGGACATTGCGCCTGGCGCTTTCCCGTTCAACCGGTGAGATCGCAACCTCCCGCGCGTCGTTGTCGGGAACCAGTAAAACGTTCACGCCCCGCCCGGTAATGGCCTCGGCGGTCTGCTGCGATTCGTGTGGAACGTAGACGTTCTTGTGGGTTGGCCAGATGTCGAACATGCCATAGTCGGCACAGGGGGCCTCTCGCTGAAACGTAAAGAAATCCGGGTAGGCATAAAACTCTGGCCCGCGCTCGCGATAGCGGTCATAGAACGCGGTGACGCAGGCCATGATGAGGGTCATTGCACCAATGCCCTCAAACCGACGAGGGACAACGATGCCAAGGCGATCCGTATCCTGAAACGACGAAAACAGGTCCGCGTGCGGAATGGCCTCGCCATCCTGCGTGATTTTGAAATCGGTGCCTCGGAGGCTGCTGCTGTGCATGATTATGTCTAACGCTTTCAGAAAATAGGCCTGTCCCGATTTTGAGCGGTCACGACCTGCCAGTCAAAACCATAACAACAAGCCAGAGTTGAGCCATCAAAGAAGCGGCGAAATACATCTGTCCCGGGTTTCCATTACAGCTTACCAGGGGTGATCGCTTACCAGCAGCCTGACCCGACGCGATCCTCGTAGTATCCTGTGAGTGCGTATAAGTCTGGCACGAACAGTAGTTACATTAATGCTTGATAGCTCAGTCGAAAGGAGTGTGAGAAAAGGGTCGGCGTACGCCGACAAGCTATCCCGCCCCGCCTCAAAGGAAGGGGGTTCTCACGAACGGTCTTATGGAATACGAACACGCAATTGTAAAATTTGAAGGCGACGTCGCCATCCTGCTCTGCAACGGCTGCGGTATCACGATCGCAGAGGGCACCAAACACGAAGACCGCGAGCACTACTGCACCATGTGCATGAGCGGCAATTGCAAAGCCAAATTCAAAAAAGGCGATTAAGCAACGTAGTGTAACGTTCCTACAAACCTCTCCTTGAGGCATGGCTCCCTATGCCTACCTCAAACATGCTCTGACAGGACTACCGACGCAGATAACCCGCCGTCTGCAGAAGCCTGGCAGAGGATGCAAACTGCAATCAGGTGACATTGGCAATGAGTGAGACAACCGAGGATAAAACAGCATCAGCGCCGCCGCCCGCAAAGAAGGGCTTCAGTGGCTTCCACGTCTTTGGCATTGTCCTGCTCACCATCGTTGCCACCGTAGGCGTTGGTTACTGGTGGTTAAGCCACTATGTTTTTCCTGAAAACTTCGACCCCGTAACTCTGAATGCCAGTGAACAGGATTCACTCAACACCAAGCTGAATACTCTGGGCATTGATACCCAGGGCGGCGAATCCGGCCGCCCGTTGCAGCCGGTACCCTACAGCGAGGACGGCGCCAGCCGGGAGGTACGCTTCAGCGAGCGGGAACTCAACGGTATGCTGGCCAATAACACCGACCTGGCTCAGAGACTCGCAGTCGACCTTTCGGACAATCTGCTGAGTGCCCTCCTTCTGGTGCCTCTTGAAGAGGACTTCCCTGTACTCGGCGGCAGAACCCTGCGAGTAAATGCTGGTGTAGAACTCTCCTTTGCCAACGGTCGACCCCTGGTTAAGTTAAAAGGCGTCAGCCTCATGGGCGTACCCATTCCGAATGCCTGGCTGGGTAACCTCAAGAATGTGGACCTGGTTAACGAGTTCGGCGCCAACCCGGGATTCTGGCAATCCTTTGCAGCGGGTGTGGATTATATACAGGTTGAGGATGGCCGGTTGCTTGTCCGGCTTAAGGAATAGCGCGGGTCGTCCGCCCAGAAGACAGCAGCGACATCGAAGATGCACTGCTAAAACTTCACTAAGGCCGGCGCCGGCAATTGCTGGCCTGCCAGGAACAATGCGGAAACTGGAAAATAAATCTGTCCCGGTGTTCCCGCAGGGGCTTCGCGCTGAAAGGTAAAGACTATGTAACGACCTAACGAATGAGGTCAGCACTCACACGCATCATCATCCTGGCCCGGGGATGTTTTTCAGAAGCTCGGCATTTGTGGGGTACTTCTCAAGCAGCTCAACCAACTTTTTTGTGCCCTCTAGCGGTTTGAGACCGCCAAGCGCCCGGCGCAATGCTCTTATTTTGTCTAAATCTTTTGGGTCCAACAGCAGCTCTTCACGGCGTGTACTGCTTTTCGAAATATCCAGCGCGGGAAAGATTCGCTGATTCGCAACGTCTCTCGATAAAACCAGCTCCATGTTCCCCGTGCCCTTAAATTCCTCAAAGATAACCTGGTCCATACGGCTGCCGGTATCCACCAAAACGGTTGCCAAAATGGTCAGCGAGCCGCCATTCTCAATGTTTCGTGCAGCGCCAAACAACCTCCGCGGGATCTCCATCGCTCGAGCATCCACCCCGCCAGACATAGTACGACCGCTGCTCTTTCGCTCCGCATTATGCACACGCGCAAGCCTGGTGAGAGAATCAATCACAATCATGACGTTGTGACCCTCGCCCGCTTGTTGGCGGGCGATATCAAGAAGCTCATCGGCAACGCGAACGTGATGAGCATAGCTTTCATCCGAAGAAGAAGCGTGTACCTCAGCCGGGACGCTACGCCTGAAATCAGTGACCTCTTCGGGTCGCTCATCTATCAATAACGCGTAAAGTTTAATCTCGGGATACGCCTTTCCCACCGCCTGGCAAATATGTTTTAAGATCGTCGATTTTCCAGACCCCGGCGGTGCCACTATCAAACCTCGCTGCCCCATTCCAATCGGCGTGATCAAATCCATCGCGCGCACCGTGAGTTTTTCTGAACCTGACTCCAAGCGAATCCCCGGCGTTGGATTGATAGCCACAGCATTTAAAAAACGTTTTTGTGGATCAGCCTCACCTTCCACCTCAACCATAGCTTCGGCTTCCGTAGCCACTGGTTTAGGGTCTTTTTTTCGTCTTCCGGTTAAACCTAATGTCTTTCTCGTCATGGTTGTCTGATAGCTCTTGTTTGATAGATATTTTTAGAAATGGGCTGATAACGTCAAAAAAACAGAAGCCCTAACGGATTGCTGAACACCATTTTCGACAAAGACAGCCCAAGGCAAAAAACCAGTGTGCACAAAATAATTCTGTCCCGGTTTTTGTCCCGGTTTTCCCCGTAGCTGATCGCGGCGCCCCAGTCCTGCCCAACCAGAAAGGCGGGTTTTCCATCGTTCAGGTGATCAATCAGAGTCGCCATATCCAGCGCGAGGGTGGCACAATCGAAGTAACCATTCTCCGCCGTGCGAGTCGGTGCGTAGCCCCGGGTGAACGGCGCTATGACGCGATACCCGTTCTGCGCCAGGAAGCGAATCTGGTGTTCCCATGAATAGGCGTTATCCGGATAGCCATGAATCAGAAGCACCATAGGGCCCTTGCCCGCTTCCAGATAACAGTATTCAGCGCCATGGATCTGGAGAAATTTGTGGTCAGCGTAGTCAATCGCTTTCATGCCAGTGCTTTGCGGGTGTTGCATGGAGCCGGTGCCCTTTTATTAACGCGGAGGTTTCAAAGCGTGAAACGTTGGGAACTGAGGGACAGTATCATTGGATCACGCTGGAAGGGCCGATTACGAGGCTTTCGCAACGGGAAATAAATCTGTCCCGGTTTCTTTCATACGTTAACTACCGAGAGGCGTTTGTTGCGTTTTCTGTACACTTGTTCGAAATAGAGAGCGGAAACCGGGCACGATCACCCTGGCTCGTCTTGGCATCAGCCTCTCCTTGCTTTTGAAACACAGGATCCATTCTGTGCGCTGGCCGCAGGTATCAACCGCAGTACAGGAAGCGTTGGTAGTGACTCGAATTAACTCTGAACCACAAGAGAAGCCGCGAAGCTATATCTGTCCAGCTTCTTCGCTTATTTATTACTATAGGACGACGACACTTTCTGAGATAGTCTTTGAACCCTTGCTCTAGTCTTAGATCTCAAATAGAGATCATCCAGCACATAGTCCAAAATTTCATACGAATCCATTAAGTCAGCTCTTGAAACATCGCCCGAATGACTGCCTTCGTTTCCAACAAATCTTATAGCGTTTAGCATACCGGTCAAATCAGGAACCTGATGTTCAAACAACGCAATCCGTTGAAACAAGTTTAGTTTCTTCCCTTTCCCATTAACTTTCTCCACCTCCAACTCATCTAAGAGTGCCTCTAATGATCGTCGAACAATATTGGCAGCAGATGCAGGATCAGAAAACATCAACGAAAACGACTTGAGCAAAAGTTTTCTAACATTCTCTGGATATAGCTCACTCAACGAAAAAACTTGGATACTTGGAGAAAAGAATTCAGGATATAACCTAGCAGGTCGATCGATTTTTTCTTGCGGATTCTTTCTGTATATTTCAGCGCGCCCAGTAAATGAAACAGTGTCACCACAGCTCTTACAGTCAAGAAAACCTACGAATCTTGATTGAACCCATGAAGCTTTCTCGATTGCTGTTGATAAAACCGTTAAAACGCCTAATAAAAAATTATCTTCAAAATCATCCATCTTGAAATAATCTGGATCAAACTGGCGCTTAGATTTCTTAAATTTTAAGGTTTTATAGTCTATGGCCAAAGTTCCTTTACCACAAAATGGACAGGGCCATTTCGGCAAAGAGTTGACTGAAAAGGGGGGCGACTTTTTCCAAATGTCAGTATTAATTGTCACATCAGCCTCAGGAAAAATAAGTTAATCATGCATCATATATATTTAATAATTTACTTCAAAAAAACACCTGTACACTAGGACGCACGACCAACTGATTGATGACTTTTTATCGATTTTCTATGTAATTTATTATAGGCTGGAGAGTCAGGATACTTAATTTTCATGGTTTCTATAAAACGATAAAGCTTCCCATAAGACTTCTTATCTACGCTATATATAAACGAGAGCATCCCATTTACATGATTGTAATTTTGGTTTTTCCCCGTGAATAAATGATGGATTTTTGCTCTTGTTTCGCGTAATTTTTGCCGCCCTATGCCAATACCACTTTGCGAGACAACTAACCCTGTAACTTTTTTTTGCCTTTTCGTACCACAAACCTTAGTTTTCTTCTTGTTTATCTTAAAATCTTCGGAGCTAATTATAGTTCCCAGAAAGTGTCTTGCTTTTTCAATCTTATGTGCCGACTGCGCGGAGAGTGTTAAGTCATCAGCATATCTCGTGTAGACAATACCTTTAGGCCCAGCATAACCATGAATTCTTGCATCTAACTTTGCACAGATTAAATTAGCTAATTTTGGCGATGTAGGCGCGCCTTGAGGTAAGCAGCCGTCAAATACACAGAAATTAGTCAGCAGATTACTCACATTTTTGTTGTAACCAACTGAGCGAAAAACGCCAAAAACCTTGCTTGCTTTGATACTGGGAAAAAAATTCTCTAAATCAAGATTTAAGACATAGTTTGCGCCTTGATGTGGGGCTGCATTCTCTAGAATTGAGGTGCCCAAATCAAACCCTTTCGAATGAGGAGATGTTGAGAGCTTGTCAAGGATACTCCGCAATATCCATGCTTGGACAGCCTTAAGTTCTCTGTTTGGTTGAGCAATAACCCTTTTTCTTCCGTCTTTTTTAGAGACTTCATATACCTTATATAGATAACGGGCTCTATACGAAAAATATGACAATTTACTTGGGGATAATCGTACTGCCGCTGCGAGATCGTCTATATCCTTGAGGGCAGGAAGCCCAAGATTCTTTAGGCGATATATGTTGTAGGAAGTCATGTGGCGCCCACCTTTACGACTTAAGAAACGGATGTAACTGTGCCGGGCGCGAAAAATACGTTTTTCGTGACAGGCACAGTTACATTCGGCATTGTGCAAGATTTAATGCAGGATAGCGAAACACTACCCAGTGAACCCAAGGGTTCACTCGCTAAAGGTGAGCGCCGAAACTAACCCTATCATACGAGACAGATGAATTTCTACGATTTTCCGCGTTAAGAATCTCGACTCTCGCTCGATCGAGATACGTTGATCGAAACGTAGCGCGAACATACTCCCTTCCGATTGCTGTAACCTGAAAACCTGAGGACGTTCTTGTAATCAGTCTCTTTTGAGCGAGCCGACCTAAAGCGGATCTCGTTGCTATCTCACACAATGAATCATCTTGAGAGGTAGCATATTTCATTAATCTATAGAGCCCATAAATGTCGATTACATCTATCAGGTAAATACAAGGAAGAATAAAATTCTCCGTCTCGAGAATGTTAGCAACATTTTTTTGAACAGGGCACAGCTTTTTTATGTTGGTAATGTAATCGTTAACCCTTCTGTATAAACGGTGCTGCTCCGTTTTTTCCGACATTTTTTCATAATTTGCCTGAGTAACCTTCCCCGACTTTGATGACTTTACGAGTCTAATCGGACCATAATTAATAAAGCTCTTGTCACTTTTGAATTTTTGGTTGGGCACCACTATCATTTTATTTGCAAGCTTAGTATTATTTGAGAATGCTCCGAGCTCCGCGAATGATCCAGGGCTTTCGGGGAACAGAACGATAGCATCAACGCTTTCAGCTAGAATATTCTCAAGCTTTAGTAAGCTGTGCTGGCCTTGGCCCGCTAATAAATCGTCGAACAGATCCTCTGGGTACAAAACTTCATATCTAGGATATTTTGAGAAAATACTAGCCATTTTTGAGCGAGCGTTGTGCTCGTTTGTAACTTCCCCTCCACAGAGGAACACTGTTACCTTCCGTTCGCTACGAGGTACAAATATTCGATCTTTCACGATTCTTGATACCTGATTTAGATCCTTTTCTCTAAGATTTTTCTCCACGATCATTCCATACAAAGTCAATAGTGTTTTGAATAACCTAAACAGATATATTTTACACCAGTAACAACCTGAAAACGGCTACAGAAAGCAGATCTTCCCCGATTACCTTTATGGCCGGCTTGGAGCCAAAGAGCGGCAAAAAATCGGTCGCCGTGCAGCCGCTTGTTAAGCATGCTACTCGTCGGCACATGACCACAAATGAGCTTCAACTGCTTGAATGTATTCGCTCTCAATTCTCTCGCGGTACTTATTAACCAAGTCAGCGTAGAATCCAAATACGTCAGAATCACATATTATCCAGTTCACCTGTTCATTGTTGCCCAAGATTCTTGATAACTCATTCACTTGGCTGTAAGAAAAATCGTCGTAGGACGAAAGTCTCGCAATCGCGGAGTGCGTTGCTGAGAAATTGGAGCTTTCACGGAGTGACTTAATATCAAGCTCTTTCTCGAGCTCACTAGCCATTCGAATATCTGGATAATGGTCCTTGAAGAACTGAGATAGCCTCCTGTAAAAAATAACATCGGACTTATTTGTCTCGGACCACTCATCAATCAAGAAATCTTTCAATAAGTTTTCGTCCAATACAGAATAGTAATCCCTATCATCGGCTATTAAGTGCAGGTCCTCTCCCATAGGCACCTGAGAAAGCAGAACTTCCCAGTTTATTGCATCGCCGAGAGATCCATTTTTTCCAGGCGGATTGCCCACATCAACTCGAAACCTTGCCTTGCTGATGACTCCGTCACCTATGGGCAGTTCCTTCGCATTCTGGAAGAGCTCGCCAATAACCTCATCAGCCTCTAGCTTCCGCCCTCCAATGTCGGACTCCAGACTACTTACTAGGTCTTTCATTTTCTTGTTAAAATTATTTTGTAGCTCACGAATCTCATCGAATTCAGGGTAGCTTTTACAAAAAACCGGAAAAGATACTTTTTTATTTTGGTCCTTCAGACGCTTAATCGCGTCCTGGACCTTATTCTCTCTGTTTCTGAAAAACTCATCCTTTACTTGCTGGGGCAGCCAAAGCCTGACTTCGTCTCTTTCCAAAAGCACACTCAGCTTTCGAATTTCTTCGAGGTCATCATCGGAGAGATGGTAAAAAGACAGGAAAATATTTGTATCGATAAATATGTTGATACTCACCAGGTGGAATCCTCTCCTGCTTAACGCCGCGCTCTGCGGCAAATTTGGAGCGCAGCGGAAAATCTGTCCGACAGCAGCGCCTTGTTAGCTTTACGCCCTGTTCCAATCTCTGGCGCGGACTCGTCCAGTCTGATAGTAGGTTGAAACAAGCTCGATATAATCACGGAAGTCTTCATTCTCTATTAGTATTCTGTTTGTAGACTCCCAATCAACATCTGGACGGGAACGCGCAGGCAGAATCATCTCGCTTTCACTTGGGTTCTCAGGGTTGAGCAAAATTACACCAATTCCGTGTAACGCAGATAACATCCTCAATTCTTTTTCAGTATTTGCATCGGCAATAGATGTGCCTACTAAATAGCCCTCATTTGCCCAGCTCGAATTGCTTACAGCTTGAAAAAAACTCTTTCTGGCGTTAGAGCCATTCAGCTCTTTCTTTACCTCAAAAGACCATAGGCGGACACTCTGCCCTGCGCCCTGCTTTACACAGCTTCTAATTAATTCATTCCATTCTTTGTCAATGGGCTGCATCGCAACTATGTCTGGGTGCAACCATTGATTGCCACCGCTACCTCTTGAATTTTTGGAACGTTTCTCATCTATTCGAAGGCAGTATAGTTTCAGCTCCGTTTTGAGGTACTCAATCAGTAATGGATACAACTCATGCTCTGACAATATGTGGTTCGTAGCTGGTGCAGTATCTACTTCTACTTCCTCGTTATCAGGACCATCAAACTCAGAAACCTCCGGAATATCCGTCGTCTTTCTATCTGGGTCATACCAGTACAGTCTCGGGCGAGGCTTATCCTGCCAAAACACATGGGGGCTTTGATTCGCAATTTGATCCTTTTGAGCACCTATTTCGGCAACAATCTGAGTGACAAATGCTTTTTCGTCGACAAATCTCGGATTATTACGTTTTTCTGCGTAGTCACCTGGGTAAAGATTAACGATTGCTTCAGCAATAGCCCGCGCACTGAAACGTTCTTTTGGATTGTCTCGGAGAAACTGAACCACTTTTTGTGATTGTGATAATTTGGACAAACTTTATTCCTTACTCAAAAGCCAAAATCAGAAAAGCTAACAGTGATTAGATAGCGCGCTTCGTTATTGCAATCATTTGAGCGTCAATAAAAGCTCAGAACCAAAAACTCAGATTTCGCCAACTAAACCACTTAAATCAATGCGCTACGCTGCGCTAATGCTCTGATCTCGCCGTAATCATTTGACAGCTTCGTTATTGCAATAACGAAGCACCAACGATCCCCCGGCACTTGGGAAAAGCCTTACAGCCAAAAAACTCCTTCCCAATATTCTCTCCGCGCTTCACCGTGCGCTTTACCATCTCACCCTGGCACTTCGGGCATCGTGGCTCACTGTTTTTCTTCGCCACGACCTCCTTCACATGCGCCACGTGCCTCCGGTGATTGCTGAACGTAGCCGCCAGCCGCCCGGATTCAATGGCCTCGATCACCTTCTCAACTTCAACATCCGACAGCCGCTGCTCGGTTTGGGCTTTGATATAGCGGACATACCCACCACCGTGGGTCACGTTCTCCGGCATGGGCGTTTTGAATGTGGAATCCCCCACAAAGACCACTACGGAAAACACCTGCTCATCACTCAGGTCCAACAGGTTTTGCAGTGTCTTAACGTGTTTGTAGTTCTGGTGCAGCGGGTTCTGAAATTTCTGCGAGTACTTGAAGATCTTCTGGGTCCAATACCGCTGTTTTGCGTTACCAAAGATCCAGCCCTTCATATTCTTGGTTTCCACCACAAATACGCCGTACCGGGAAACAATGATGTGGTCGATCTGGGTGGTGCCGTCTTCCGTGGGCAGGGTGACGTTCTTGATCAGGTGGTAGCGGTTTTTATCGAGGAAGAGTCGAGCTGAAGCATTAACAGTGAACTCTCCCACTTGGCCTTTGAACCATGGAGAACGCAGTATGGTGACCAGCAATACGAGGGGTATCAGATACCAGAAGTGTAAAAGAGGCTGAATCAGTATTGAGGGGTCCATCGTCCGTTATCCCTAACATTCGGTGCTTCCATAGCAAGTAGCTACCTACACTAGACCATCTCAGTGCGTTTTTCTGCGCCAATTACAAAAAAACATATTTTTTATGCCACAAAAAAAGCTGTGCAGTCACCCTGCACAGCTTTCTGTTTTCCAGTGTTTTTAGGATCTCTCAAGGTAGAACCGCGAGGGCGCTACCGATAAAAATCTCAGTCTTTCCCGCCACGCTTGGCTCGCTTCAGCCCATAGACAGCAACGATGGCGGCTGCTCCTATGGCAAACAGGTACTCAATATGCAATCCATCGCCAAGAGCTTCGTGGCCGGCGTGACCAAAGGCAGCGCCAGAGACCAGAAGCAGGCTGGCAGTCAGAGTCAGTCGGTTAGTCAGTTTCATGGTTGTCTCTCCGTCGTTCGTTTAAAACTCAAAATCCGGTTTCTTTAGGCGGTTTCAGCAAGCTTCTCAGGCCGGCGCTCCGGCAGCATGCCCCGCTCCAGAATGAAGCTGATAATCGTCTCCAGCCCTACCCCGTCATACAGGTTGGTGAACACGAAGGGGCGTTCGCCGCGCATTTTCTTGCTGTCCCGTTCCATCACATCCAGTGAGGCGTGTACCTGTTCGGCAATGTCGATCTTGTTGATGATCAGCAGGTCGGATTTGGTAATACCGGGCCCGCCTTTGCGGGGGATCTTGTCGCCGGCGGATACGTCGATCACATACAGGGTAAGGTCAGACAGCTCCGGGCTGAAGGTCGCGGAAAGGTTGTCGCCGCCGGATTCCACCAGCACCAGTTCCAGGTTAGGGTGCCGGCTTTGCAGGTCGTCGATGGCGGCCAGGTTCATGCTGGCGTCTTCACGGATGGCGGTGTGCGGGCAGCCGCCGGTTTCTACGCCCAGAATGCGGTCTGCGGGCAGGGCATCGTGTTTCAGCAGGAAGTCTGCGTCTTCCCTGGTGTAGATGTCGTTGGTGACGACGGCGATGTCGTAGTGGTCTTTCAGGGCTTTGCACAGTTGGCGCAGCAGGGCGGTTTTGCCGGAACCAACCGGCCCCCCCACTCCAACTCTCAGACAATGTTTCATGTTCCATCTCCTCGTTGTTTTCGTGCTCCGAGTAGGTCGGCAAGTAGCAAGAGCTTTTTGAAAAACGCTTCAAGCACATCCATGTGCGCTTGAGCTCCGCCATCCATGGCTCCGCACATTTTCAAAAAGCTCTTGCTACTCACCTGTCTGGCCATCGGAGTGGCTTCCTAGCTTCTAAAAAGCCGTGAATACTGGGTTTCGTGTAAGGCACTGCCGAGCGCCAGGCCCGGCAATACCGGGCCGAGTTCGTCGTCTTCTTTCTGCAGGGCGTTATCCACGGCCATCACCAGTTTTGGGCGCAGGCGCTCGGTCAGGCGCTGGGCGGCGGTGTGGCCCAGGGGCATGGCCTTGCAGGCGACGGCGAGCTGGTTTTCCAGCCAGGCCCAGGCGAAGCCGAGCAGTGTTTGCCGTGCCGGCACCCGGCGCATATGAGCGGCCCAGGCAAACAGGGTCACATAGCCGGGGCTTTCCGGCAGCAGGCCGTCGTCCGGCAACAGTTCCAGGCTGCCGAGGAGGCGTACCAGAGCCGCGCCCAGGCGGATGTCTTCGTCGGTCAGTTCGGCGGTTTCCCGGGTGGCGTGCAGCCAGTCGTTCCATTCGGCGATCACGCTGGCGTCACGGTCGGCCCATGCCTGCTGCACCCGTGCCAGCAAGGGCAATTCGCAGCGGGTGAGGCCGTCTTCCAGTACGCCTTCCAGCCACTCGCCCAGCTCCTCCTCATTGTTCACCCAGCCCAGCTCAAAGGCGCTTTCCAGGCCCTGGGACCAGGCAAAGGCGCCGATGGGCAGCGCGGGGCTGACCAGTTGCAGCAGCCCAAGCAGTGCGAAATCGCCCACCGCGGTCTGGCTGCTGTCAGTGAGCATGAGGGTGGTCATGGTGGTGGCCCTTTCCGTGGGAATGGCCAGTTTGTGCGTAGGCACCCGGCTCGGGGTCAAACGGGGCACGGTGGTGTTCCAGGGTGGCGCCGAGGTGTTCGGCCAGTTCTTCCAGAACGTGGTCTGGCGGGAAGCGCACCCAGGCCGTTTTCCCATCGACAGGGCCACCCTTCGCCTTGTCGTCACTGCCAATGGCGAGGGACACGTGGCGGTTGCCGAGGTGATAGCACAGCCGCGCCATGGCAAGGCCCGGCTCGATGTGAGCGGTTACTACCGGCTCGTCGGCGGCGCGGATGCGGATGATCTCGCCGGTTTCTGCCTGCAGGAAGGCGCCTTCGCGCAGCACGGGGCCACGGTCGAGGAACAGGCCGACGTCGTAACCGGTGTCGGTTTTGGCGCGCAGGCGGCCGCGCATGCGCAGCTCGAACGGCAGCGTGAGGTGGTCGTGGATTTCGGATGTATCTACTGGTCCGACCCGTTGGGTAAGTTCAAGCATGTCGGTCTCCTAGAACAGATGATAACGCTGGGCCAGCGGCAATTCGGTAGCTGGTTCACAGGTTAGCAGTTCGCCGTCTGCGTGCACTTCGTAGGTTTGCGGGTCTACGGTGATGTGCGGGCAGGCGTCGTTAAGTTTCAGGTCGCTCTTGCGTACGTCGCGCACGCCTTTGCAGGCGGAAAGCGGGCTGTCGAGGCCGAGTACCTTGCCTATGCCGGCATCAAGGGCGGCCTGGCTGACAAAGCTCAGGCGGGTGGCACTGGCGGCTTTGCCGAAGGCGCCGAACATGGGGCGGTAGTGCACTGGCTGTGGAGTGGGTATGGAGGCGTTGGCATCACCCATGGGTGCGGCTGCAATCATGCCGCCCTTGAGGATGGTGGCCGGTTTCACGCCGAAGAAGGCGGGGCTCCACAGCACCAGGTCCGCCAGCTTGCCCACTTCCACCGAGCCCACTTCGTGCGCGATGCCGTGGGTGATGGCGGGGTTGATGGTGTACTTGGCGATGTAACGCTTGGCCCGCAGGTTGTCGGCACCCAGCTCTTCGTCTTCCGGCAGCAGGCCCCGCTGCTGTTTCATTTTGTGGGCGGTCTGCCAGGTA
Source organism: Marinobacter sediminum (assembly GCF_023657445.1). Lineage (NCBI taxonomy): Bacteria > Pseudomonadati > Pseudomonadota > Gammaproteobacteria > Pseudomonadales > Marinobacteraceae > Marinobacter > Marinobacter sediminum. The sequence continues at coordinate 2,360,947 of NZ_JAGTWY010000001.1, forward strand.
CGGCATACCACTTCGCCCACCCGGCCCATGGCCTGGGAATCGGAGGCGATCATGGAGATCACGCCCAGGTCGTGGAGGATGTCTTCCGCGGCGATGGTCTCGCGGCGGATGCGGGAGTCGGCAAAGGCGACGTCTTCCGGGATGTTCGGGTCCAGGTGGTGGCACACCATCAGCATGTCCAGGTGTTCGTCGATGGTGTTCACGGTGTAGGGCCGCGTCGGGTTGGTGGAGGACGGCAGCACGTAGGACTTGGAGCAGGCGGTGATGATGTCCGGCGCATGGCCGCCGCCCGCACCCTCGGTGTGGTAGGTGTGGATGCAGCGCTCTTTGAACGCGGCGAGGGTGTCTTCCACGAAGCCGGATTCGTTCAGGGTGTCGGTGTGGATGGCCACCTGTACGTCGTACTTGTCTGCCACGGTGAGGCAGTTGTCGATGGAGGCCGGGGTGGTGCCCCAGTCTTCGTGCAGTTTCAGGCCCATGGCGCCGGCTTTGAGTTGCAGTTCGAGGGATTCCGGCAGGGAGGCGTTGCCTTTGCCGAGGAAGCCGATGTTCATGGGCATGGAATCCACGGCCTGCAGCATTTTTCCGATGTGCCAGGCACCCGGGGTGCAGGTGGTGGCGTTGGTGCCGGTAGCAGGGCCGGTGCCGCCACCAAGCATGGTGGTTACGCCGCTCATGAGGGCTTCTTCGATCTGCTGCGGGCAGATGAAGTGGATGTGGGCATCGATGCCGCCGGCGGTGAGGATCTTGCCCTCACCGGCAATGATTTCGGTGCCGGGGCCGATGACGATAGTGACGTCTGGCTGGGTATCCGGGTTGCCCGCTTTGCCGATGGCGGCGATGCGGCCTTTCTGGATGCCAACGTCGGCTTTGACGATGCCCCACCAGTCGAGGATCAGGGCGTTGGTGATGACGGTGTCCATCACGCTGTCGTCGGCGTGCTGGCTCTGGCCCATGCCATCTCTGATGACTTTGCCACCGCCGAATTTTACTTCGTCGCCATAGTGGGCGGCGTCGCTTTCCACTTCAATCCACAGGTCGGTGTCGCCGAGTCTTACCCGGTCGCCGGTGGTTGGGCCGTACATCTCGGCATAGGCTTGTCTGGTGATTTTCATTTCTGGCCCTCCAGTTTGCCCATGACTTCCTGGCGGAAACCGTAAATCTCGCGGCCACCGGCGAAGGGAATCAGGGTGACTTCGCGGCTTTGGCCGGGTTCGAAGCGGATCGCGCTGCCTGCGGCGACGTCGAGGCGGTAGCCCCGGGCCCTGGCCCGATCAAAATCCAGTGCCGGGTTGGTTTCCGCGAAATGGTAATGGGAGCCAACCTGGACCGGGCGGTCGCCGGTGTTGGCAACTTCGATGGTGATGCGTTCACGGCCTGCGCAGAGTTCGACGTCGCCGTCTTTCAAATCGTATTCACCGGGGATCATGGCGCGCTCCTCAAACAATGGGATTGTGAACGGTGACGAGTTTCGTTCCATCGGGGAACGTTGCCTCTACCTGCACTTCGTCGACCATTTCGGCGATGCCATCCATCACGTCGTCGCGGGTGAGGATTTCGGTGCCGGCGGTCATGAGTTCCGCCACGGTGCGGCCTTCCCGGGCGCCTTCCATGATTTCGGCACTGATCAGGGCTACGGCTTCGGGGTAGTTGAGCTTCAGGCCTTTGGCTTTGCGCCGTTCGGCCAGCAGGGCGGCTGTGAACAGCAGCAGTTTGTCTTTGTCTCTGGGCGTTAATTCCATCGTTGTTCGCTCCGCAATTCGTATATTGTTCAGGTCAGCCAGATTCGGGGAACGCTGGCAGGCTGGCCGGTGAGTCTTGGTCGGATCAGTTCCCAGGCTTGCTGGCATAACGCCCAGGCTTCGTTTCTTTCCTGCCCCAGATAGCGCAGCAGCACCACGCCACGGCGGCGGGTAACGGCCCAGCGGTGGCTGGCAGGCAGGGTTTCCCGGAGTTCTTCAATGGCGGCGGCTTCGTCTTCCAGGCCAACCACCCACAGGGTGGCCTGGACGGTGGCGCCGCCCTGGCCCCAGTGGCCTTTGAACCGGGGGTGGTTCGGATCCATGGGCTGGCGTTCCAGCCACAGGGGGCGGCCGTCCATCAGCAGTCTGAAACGCTGTTCCAGGTGGCCGGAGACGAACGGCAGTTTGCTGGCCGGTCGGCCGAGGGCGAGGATTTCCCAGCCGATGCATCTGGCGCCGGTTTCCAGTTCGATGGTGGTGCTTTGTTCGCCCCGGGAGCCGTCGAAGGCGAGGGTTTCCTGGGGCAGGTATTCGAGAGTTCCGCCGCTGGCGACCTGCAAACGGGTGTGCTGGCCCCAGGCCACGCCGTGGCTGTCGGCCTTGTAGAGTTTGGCAGCCGCAGGTGTGGTCAGCAGGGTGTGAGCGCCCTCGCCTACCCGGGCGTCGATGCTCAGGGCATCGCCGCTCACCAGTCCGCCCGGCGGGTGCAGCAGGTACACGTGGCAGCAGCCGTTGCGCCCTTCCGGATAAAACGGGCGCTGCACTCGCAGCGGGCCCTGGTGGCGAACGTGGGTCATACGGGTGGCGGTCTTGTCGCCATCGGGCCGGGCGTCGAAGCCCAGCGAGATGGACGCGGCCCAGCGCCGGCCTTCGTCGAAGCGGTGGCCGGAGTCGTTCGCGGCTTCAATTTGCTGATAGACCGTCATACCGTCAGGTGCTTCTTGATGAGTTCATCGGTGAGCCCGGCGATTTCGTCTTCGGCCACGCGGCGGCCACGGTCGAGGATGGCGAAGCGGTCGGCGTATTTGCGGGCGAACGGAAGCTTCTGTTCCACCAGCAACACGGTGAGGCCGTCTTCCTCAATCAGCCTGCGGATAACCTCGCCAATCTGGGCGACGATGTTGGGCTGGATGCCCTCGCCCGGCTCATCGAGGATCAGCAGGCGCGGCTCGATCACCAGCGCCCGGCCAATGGCGAGCTGCTGTTGCTGGCCACCGGAGAGGTCGCCGCCCCGGCGATTGCGCATTTCCTTCAATACCGGGAACAGCTCGTACACCCGCTCGGGAATTTTCTTGCTGCCGTCCTTGCGCACGGCCAGGCCAGTGCGCAGGTTTTCTTCCACGGTCAGCAGCGGGAAGATCTGCCGGCCCTGGGGCACGTAACCGATGCCCAGGCGGGAGCGGTCTTCGATTTTTTTCCTGGTGAGTTCCACGTCCCCGGCGAACAGGATGGAGCCGCTTTTCACGGTTTCCTCACCCATCACGCATTTCATCAGGGTGGTCTTGCCCACGCCGTTGCGGCCCATCACACAGGTACACTGGCCCTGGGGCACATTCAGTTCCAGGTCCCAGAGGGTGTGGCTTTCGCCGTAATACTGGTTGAGTTTGTCGATCTTCAGCATCACGCCTCCTCCCCGAGATAGACCTTGATCACTTCCGGGTCGTTGGAGACCTGATCCATGGAGCCTTCCGCCAGCACACTGCCCTGGTGCAGCACGGTGACTTTGCGGGCGATGGAGCGCACAAAGCCCATGTCGTGTTCCACCACCACCACGGACTGTTTGCCCGCGAGGCTGGTGAGCAGTTCGGCGGTGCGTTCCATTTCCTGTTCGGTCATGCCGGCCACGGGCTCGTCCACCAGCAGCAGGCGGGGTTTCTGCATCAGCAGCATGCCGATTTCCAGCCACTGTTTCTGGCCGTGGGAGAGGATGCCGGCCAGGCGGTCACGCAGTGCCTCAAGGCCGATCATTTCCAGCACCTCGTCGATTCGATCCCGGTATTCCGGCGTCATGATGGCGGTGAGCGTGGGCAATACCCGCTTGTCTGTCGCCATGGCCAGTTCCAGGTTTTCGAACACGGTGAGGGCTTCGAACACCGTGGGTTTCTGGAATTTGCGGCCAATGCCGAGGGAGGCAATGTCCGGCTCGTTCATGGTGAGCAGGTTGTGGCGGCTGCCGAACCACACCGAGCCGGTGTCTGGCCGGGTTTTGCCGGTGATGATGTCCATCATCGTGGTCTTGCCCGCGCCGTTGGGGCCGATAATGCAACGCAGCTCGCCGTCATCAATGGTGAGGTTGAGGTTGTTGATGGCCTTGAAGCCGTCAAAACTCACGTTTACGTCTTCCAGGTACAGGATCGGGCCGTGGCGCACGTCCACCGGCGACTGCACCTGGGTAAGAAACTCGAAGACGTGTTCCCGGTCAGTCAGTTCCTGAATGAAGCTCATGCCGTGGCCTCCTGCTCGGCGGGTGGGTTGTTGGAATCGTCGGCTTTCTTTTTCCTGAACAACAAGCCGGCGATGCCTTTCGGCAGGAACACGGTTACGAGCACAAACAGGCCGCCTAGGGCGAACAACCACGCATCCGGCATGACGCCGGTGAACACGGTCTTGGCGTAGTTCACCAGGATGGCGCCAATCACCGCTCCATACAGTGTAGCTCGCCCACCGAGAGCTACCCACACAACAATCTCAATGGAGAACAACGGCGAGAATTCGCTGGGGTTGATGATGCCAACCTGGGGCACATAGAGTGCACCGGCCACACCGGCGAGCATGGCGGACACCACGAATACGAACAGCTGCACCCGGTCGACCCGGTAACCCAGGAAGCGGGTGCGAGCTTCGGCATCCCGGCAAGCGATGCTCAACCGGCCCAGTTTGCTGGCAACGATGCCACGGCAGACGACGTAGCCAATCGCCAGCGCAATACCGGAGGCAATGAACAGCCCCAGCCTTGTGGCATCGGTGCGCAGGTTAAAGCCCAGAATGTCGCGGAAATCGGTCAGGCCGTTGTTGCCGCCAAAGCCCATCTCGTTGCGGAAGAAGGCCAGCATCAGGGCGAAAGTGAGCGCCTGGGTGATGATGGAGAGGTACACCCCGGTGACCCGCGAACGAAACGCGAGGAAGCCGAACACCAGCGCCAGCAGCCCGGGCGCCAGCAGCACCATAACGAAGGCAAACCAGGCCATGTCGAAGCCATGCCAGAACCATGGCAGGGTGTCCCAGTTCAGGAACACCATGAAGTCCGGCAGCACAGGATCGCCATACACGCCCCGGTCGCCGATCTGGCGCATCAGGTACATGCCCATGGCGTAGCCGCCGAGTGCGAAGAAGGCTCCGTGACCCAGGCTCAGAATGCCCAGATAGCCCCACACCAGATCCACGGCTACCGCCAGCAGGGCGTAGCACAGGTATTTACCCATCAGGGTGACGGTGTAGGAACTGACGTAAAACGCACTGTCCTCTGGCATCGCCAGATGCAGGAAGGTAACCACAATCAGGGCAGCAAACAGCACACCCAGAAAGGTTTGGGTTGAACGTTCACGAAGAGGTCGCGTTAACCACATAGCTTAACCCTCCGCCGCCCGGCCTTTCTGGGGGAAGAGCCCCTTCGGCCGTTTCTGGATGAACAGGATGATGAAGACCAGAACAATAATCTTCGCCAGTACCGCGCCGGCCCAGGGTTCTAGCAGCTGGTTGATGGTGCCGAGTGAAAGGCCAGCGATAAGCGTACCCCAGAGGTTACCGACGCCACCGAACACCACCACCATGAAGGAATCGATGATGTAGTTCTGGCCCAGGTTCGGGCCCACGTTAGTGAGCTGGGACAGCGCCACACCGGCCAGACCGGCGACGCCGGAGCCCAGTGCGAAGGTCATGATGTCGACCCTCGTGGCGCGGATGCCCATGGAGCGGGCCATGTTGCGATTCTGGGTGACGGCACGCACTTCCAGGCCGAGCCGGGTTTTGCGCATGATCAGCATCAGGGCGGCAAACACCACCAATGCGAACGCCAGTACATAAAGCCGATTGAGCGTGAGCGACAGGGCGTCGTTAATGACCACCGAGCCACTCATCCACTCCGGGGTGACCACGGTGCGGTTCTGGGGGGAAATCACGGTACGCACCAGCTGCTGCAGGATCAGGCTGATGCCGAAGGTAGCCAGCAGGGTTTCAAGGGGACGGCCCTTCAGGTGCTGGATAACGCTGCGTTCGATGATGATACCGGCGGTGGCAGCCACCATGAAGCCGGCTGGTATCGACAGGATCAGGGCCAGTCCGGGCTGGCCCGGTAACAGCTGCTGCATGCCCCAGGTGGTGTAGGCACCCAGCATGATCAGCTCGCCGTGGGCCATGTTGATCACGCCCATCACGCCAAAGGTGATGGCCAGGCCGATGGCGGCCAGTACCAGCACGGAGCCGAGGCTGAGGCCGAAGTACAGGGTCTCGGCCGCGCTGTTTATTTTCAGTTTCTGTTCTATCGATTTCAGCGCCTCGTTGGCGGCGGCCACGAGTGCGGGGTCATCGCTGCGCGCCGCCTCATTCAATGCGGCACGAGCCCGGGGATGCAGGCTGCCGGCCAGAACATCGACGGCCTCCACATTGCCCTCACCCACCCGATAGATCGCCAGGGCGGCCTGAATGCGGTCGCGAACATCGGCGTTTTCTTCGGTTTCAAGCTGGGCTTCGAGGGGTTCTACAAGTGCGGCATCCACCTTGCCCATCATGTCCTGTGCGGAAGCTTCACGCAGATCAGGGTCGGCGGCGTTCAGGTCCAGCATGGCAAGGATGCCCTCAAGCTGGCCGCGAATTCGGTTGTTGATGGCGACTCTGTCCAGCTCACGGCGGGACATTTCACCCATGTTCTCTCCGGTCAGCGGGTTGGCAATTTCCCAGTCCCTGCCCCGGTTGTTCAATACGATGACCACCTGGCCGGTGTCTTTGATACGGCTCAGACGGTTGGCACCATAGGCTTCAAGCCAGTTCCGGGCACGTTCGTCACCGCTGCTGACAATAGCTTTTATGGCTTCTTCCACTTTGCTGGCGGGCGCATCTGCCAGGTTAATCAGCAGTGTCTGTCCCTGATCTGTTCCCTGGACGTCACTCTGTGCCGTGGCGGCAGTCGGTATGGCCAGAACCAGGGCGAAAAACAGAAGCGTGAGCGATCGGATGATGCCCATGATGGTGTCCTGTCAGTTGAAAGCGTGTTGCGGAGGCGTCAGCCCGGCAGCAAAAATGCCACCGGACTGACGGTCTTACTGTCTTATTTCTGCTTTTAGTTCGATTCAGCAGCCATCTCGCCTGCAGACGCGCCACACTTGCCGGTCTTGACGTTGAAGGTGCCGCAGAACATCGGCTTGCGCCAGTCTGCAATCAGGTCCCGTGAACCGGGCAGGAAGTCAGACCATGCATCGCCGGCAACCAGGCCAGAGGTTTCCCAGACGACGGAGAACTGGCCGTTGTCCTGGATTTCGCCAATCAGCACAGGCTTGGTGATGTGGTGGTTAGGCATCATGGCGGAGTAGCCACCGGTCAGGTTGGGGACGGTAACACCAATGATGGCGTCTTTAACCGCATCAACTTCTGTGGTTCCGGCTTTCTCGACCGCTTGAACCCACATGTTGAAACCAATGTAGTGCGCTTCCATCGGGTCGTTGGTTACGGCTTCTTCGTCGCCAGTATGCTCAATCCACTGATCGATGAAGTCGTAGTTGACGTCGCTGTCTACGCTCATGAAGTAGTTCCAGGCGGCCAGGTGACCAACCAGCGGGCCAGTGTCGATACCGGAAAGCTCCTGCTCACCCACGGAGAAGGCAACAACCGGGATGTCAGCGGCATCAATGCCCTGGTTACCAAGCTCGCGGTAGAAAGGCACGTTGGCATCGCCGTTGATGGTAGAAACCACGGCCGTTTTCTTGCCGGCAGAGCCGAAGCTCTTGATGTCAGACACGATGTTCTGCCAGTCGGAATGTCCGAAAGGCGTGTAGTTGATCATGATGTCTTCCTTGGCCACACCCATATCCATCAGGTAGGTCTCAAGGATTTTGTTGGTGGTACGCGGGTACACGTAGTCGGTACCGGCCAGAACCCAGCGCTCTACGCCGATGTTGTTCATCAGGTAGTTAACCGCAGGAATCGCCTGCTGGTTGGGCGCAGCGCCAGTGTAGAAGACGTTCTCGGAGGATTCCTCACCCTCGTACTGTACCGGGTAAAACAGGAGGCCGTTCAGCTCTTCCACCACCGGCAGTACGGATTTACGGGAAACCGAGGTCCAGTTACCGAAGATCACGTCTACCTCTTCCTGTGCCAGCAGCTCGCGGGCTTTCTCGGCGAACAGCGGCCAGTCTGAAGCCGGGTCAACCACAACGGCTTCCAGTTCACGACCCAGAACGCCGCCAGCGGCATTCTGCTTTTCGATCAGCATTTCAACGGTGTCTTTCAGAACGGTTTCACTGATCGCCATGGTGCCGGAGAGCGAGTGCAGGATGCCCACCTTGATAGGGTCTTCGGCGGCAACCGAATTAAAAGAGATAGACAGTGCTAGTGCAGAGAGGCCAAGTTTCACGTGGTTTTTGATGCTCATTCCGTCATCCTTTTTCGTTTTTGAGGTTGTGCAAATCGTCTGTAACGCACCCCTGCTCTGCATTAGCTGTTCCAGCCTTATAGGATTCCTTGTATTTTCAGAAACTTGATTAGAATACAAGGCGGTTTGCTGGCCCTCTTGCTTCATCTCAGCGCACCAAAACCCATGCACCCCGATAAAGCCCGCCCTGTTATAGTGCGCACCCTGTGTTACGCGGGTAAAATTTGGCAATAATTTCAAAAGATTAAGAGCAAAAACCAAAACCAGGATCACTCACCCCGGGCTTAGGTAGCATACTCATCACTGATCTCCGTTTTGGTGCCAACGCCCCTCACTGGTGCGCCACGCACCCTGCATACGCGGAACCCGCCAGATGTTAAATAACTGAAAACTATATACATGTATGGTTTTACCCCGGGTGGCACGTCCTTTGCCAAATGAGTTGTATACAAGTTCACAACTCAAACGGTGACCCCATGGTTTCGACAACTGGCTGGACGATTGAAGACTGGAAGAACGCCTACTTAGGGGGCACGGACCCACAAGCCCTGATCGGAGAACTGTTAGAAAATCTCGACCCAACAGACAACGCCTGGATTTCCGTTCTGGACGCCGCGGGTCTTGCCGATGCACTCCAGGCGCTGGAAAAAACACTTGCTGCGGTTGATGGGGACAAGACCCTACTTCCACTGTATGGCATTCCGTTCGCGGTGAAAGACAACATTGATGCCATCGGGTTCGACACCACCGCTGCCTGCCCGGAATACGCCTACCGGCCCCCGGAGGATGCCACCACCGTTGCCAGGCTGAAGGCGGCCGGGGCCATCCTGATCGGCAAGACCAATCTCGACCAGTTTGCCACCGGTCTCGTGGGTACCCGGTCACCCCATGGTGCGGTTTCCAACAGCTTCAAGCCGGAGGTCATCAGCGGCGGCTCCAGCTCCGGCTCCGCGTCGGTGGTTGCCCGAGGCCTTGTACCCTTTGCCCTGGGCACCGACACGGCGGGCTCAGGTCGCGTGCCTGCCGGGCTCAATAACCTGGTTGGTCTCAAACCCACCAAGGGCCTGTTCAGCATCAAGGGCGTGGTACCCGCGTGCCGTTCTCTGGACTGTGTCTCTGTCTTTGCCCTGACGGTTAACAACGCGGGAACCGTGAGTGAGGTGCTTTCCGGATTCGATGCCGGGGATGCCTTCTCCCGCAAACTGCCCGGCAGCCTGCCCCTGGATGGCCCGGCCATTCGCCGCGCCGGGCCCGTCAAACGGCTGGCCATTCCGGACCACCCGAACTGGTTTGGCGACCAGCAGGCCGAAGCAGCCTGGAATACCGCCATCAGCCAGTGGCGCAATCTGCAGGTGGAGCTGGTTCCCCTGGACTTCAGCCCCATGCTCGAACTGGCCGCCCTGCTCTATGAGGGGCCCTGGGTGGCCGAGCGAATGGCGGCGGTCGAGTCGTTCATGGTCAGCCACAGCGAGGCCATGAACCCCGTGGTAAAAGGCATCATTGAGAACGCTGACAAGTTCAACGCCACCGAGACTTTCAAGGCCCAGTACCGGAAAGAGGAGCTGATACGCCAGATTGACGAACTGTTGGCGGACCTTGATGGTTTGCTGGTTCCCACCGCCCCCATTGCGCCCACCATCGACGCGGTCAACCTGGACCCGGTAACCCTGAACAGCCAACTGGGCACCTACACCAACTTTGTGAACCTGGCGGATCTCAGTGCCCTGGCCATACCGGCGGGTTTCCGGGACGACGGCCTGCCGTTCGGCGTTACCCTTATCTCCGGTGCCTGGAAAGACAAAGAGCTTCAGCATCTGGCCTGCCAGTGGCTGAACTCCAACCCCACCACTCTGGGGGCGACCGGCAAGCCCGGGCCTGAGCAGGAGCCGGGCGCAAGCACATCCACACCGGCGGTGCAGGTAGCCGTGGTCGGTGCCCACCTCAGCGGTATGCCACTAAACCCACAACTGACCGATCGTCATGCAACCTTGCTGGCGCAGACCACAACCACACCGGTTTACCGGCTTTACGCACTGGCGGGGACTCAGCCGGCCAAGCCCGGATTGAAGCGTGTTGCTGCCGGTGAAGGCCGGGAAATCATTGTTGAGGTCTGGGAAATGACCACCGAAGCGTTCGGCTCCTTTGTTGACCTGGTGCCGCCGCCCCTGGGAATCGGCAACGTCGAGCTGTCCGATGGCCGCTGGGTCAAGGGTTTCATTTGCGAAGGCTACGCTCTGGACACTGCCCGGGACGTCACCGAGTTTGGCGGCTGGCGCGCGTTCATTGAGGCTTCCAAAACGGTGAAAACCCCAACTTCGGAGTAACCGTAGCATGGGGAAAAGACCTTCCCGCAGAAAGGCGAGCGTGTCCGACCGGGTCTACGAGAGCCTGAAGAGTGACATCTTCGAGTTCCGCCTGATTCCAGGAGACAAATTCAGCGAGGGCGATGTTGCCACTCGCCTGAAGGCGAGCCGCACGCCAGTTCGGGAAGCACTGTACCGGCTGCAGCTGGAGGGCTACGTTGAGGTTATGTTCCGCAGTGGCTGGCATGTAAAACCGCTGGATTTTCGCCAGGTGGAGGAGTTGTACGACTTGCGGATCACCATCGAGAAGGCGGCCATCGAGAAGCTTTGCGCCCTGTCTGAACCGCCCCCGGTGCTGCGAACACTGACGGCAATCTGGAATCCGGATCACCCGTCGGAACGGACAATTGGCAGCACGCTCAGGGCGCTTGATGAAAGCTTTCATGGCGACCTGGTCGCCGCCGCCGGTAACCGGGAAATGACGCGTATCCACCGGGAAATCACAGACCGCTTACGGGTGATACGCCGGCTGGACTTTACCCGTGACGACCGAATGGACGACACCTACGCACAGCATGCGTCCATTCTGGAAGCCCTCCGCAAAGACCGGCCGGCAGAGGCCGCAGAACGGCTGACCCGCCACATTCGCATTAGCCAGAAGGCGGTTCGGGCGATCACCATGGAGCGAATCCGGGAAGCCGCCGAAGCCCAACGGCGAGGTGAGGCAATCGGCTCCGAGGGCACGTAGGATATATCGCACAGATTATCGAGCGTTTCTCCGGTTTTCCCAAATCCCATCCTCGCTACAATGGTAAGCGTCAGGGATGACAAGCCAGCAGGGAACGTTGGCTCACGGATGGAAACTCCACGGATCAGGAGTTGCCCGACGGACCAGGGCTTACAGGGAAGTACCGCAAGGATGGAGCGCTCAGGATGATGCGCAGCCTGAAGGATCAGGCGGGGTTCAGCCACGGAATTCGGGGCCACAGGGACAGTGGCCCCCCTCCGTGCACTCCATGATTACCCGCCAAGAAACCTCCGGGCTCAACCGACGACACCCCCTCAAAGCCCCATGACCGACTGGTTCAGGCCAATGTCTGAAACGTGTCACGTCTGCGCTCCGGCTGCTTTGCGTCCCGGCAAACAATCATAACGACGTATATCAGCATCAGGAGTTATTCCCATGAAACGTACACCGTTTATTGCCACCCTCGTTCTGCTGTTCAGCCTGGTTACCGGTTTTGCCCATGCCGAGCCGGCTGCCGTGAACATCAATACGGCCGACGTGGTAACCCTTGCCGATCTGAACGGTATTGGCCAGAGCAAGGCCGAGGCTATCGTTGCCTACCGTGAAGCCAATGGCCCGTTCCAGGCGCCCCAGGACCTGACCAATGTAAAAGGTATTGGCGACCGCACGGTCGAGAAAAACGCCGACCGCCTGACCGTCAAGTAAGCCTTTTCGGCAGCGGCACCCTGCCGCTGCCCACTCTTCCGGAATTTACCCTAAAAGTCGGCTGGCAACGCCTCTCTACTCACCCTATTATTGGTGCATAAAAACACCGATTGGCTCGAGCGGCGGCAACTATGGTTGATCCCATCAAGGTTTATCCACCCAAACCTTCCAAAGTCTATTTCTATGGCACCTGTCTGGTAGACATGTTCTACCCGGATGCAGGCATGGCCGGCATCCAGTTACTGGAGCGGGAGGGCATTGAAGTCATCTTTCCCGAGAACCAGACCTGCTGCGGACAGCCGGCATACACCTCCGGCTACCATGATGAGGCCCGGGCGGTGGCGAAGGCCCAGCTTGGACTGTTCCCTGAAGACTGGCCCATTGTGGTGCCTTCCGGCTCCTGCGGCGGGATGATGCGCAAGCACTACCCCGCCCTGTTCAAGGATACCGGCGATGATGTCAAAGCCGCCGAAATTGCCGGCCGCGTCTGGGAACTGACGGACTTCCTGCTGAACGTCTGCCACATCAAACTGGAAGACCTGGGTGAACCCACCACCGTGGCTATGCACACCTCATGCTCCGCGCGCCGGGAAATGGGCGTGGCCGAGGTAGGTCCCAAACTGCTGGGGCAGCTCAGTAACGTCAATCTGGTGGAACAGGTTCGCACCGAGGAATGCTGTGGCTTTGGCGGCACCTTCGCCATTCGCCATCCGGAGATCTCCGGCGCCATGGTGAGCGAAAAGGTGGATGCCATTGTGGACACCGGTGCGAAAGATTTCGTAACCACCGACTGCGGCTGCCTGATGAACATTGCCGGTTACGCCGAGAAGAACCGGAAACCGCTTGAGGGCCAGCACATTCTCAGTTTCCTTTGGGAACGCACCAGCGCTAAGAAGGGGGAACGGTCATGAGTGAGACTGCCCATCAGTCGCCCCATCACATTGACGTAAAGGAATTTCATCCTCGCGCGCAGGCTGCGATTCACAACCCGAAGATTCGCCAGAACTTCCGTAAGGCGATGGACGGGTTGATGTCCAAGCGCAAGAGCGCCTTTGAAGGCTGGGACCTGGAGACACTGCGGGATCTGGGTGCCAACATCCGCCTGCGGGCCCTGGCCAACCTGCCGGATTTGCTGGAGCAGCTTGAGGAGAAGCTGACTGAAAACGGTATCAAGGTGCATTGGGCGCTGGACAGCGACGAAGCCTGTCGGATCGTCCGGGACATCTGCGTAGCCCGGGATGCCAAGAGCGTGATCAAGGGCAAGTCCATGGTGTCCGAGGAAATGGAGCTGAACCATTACCTTGAGGGACAGGGCATCGAGGCGCTGGAATCGGACCTTGGCGAATACATCGTGCAGCTGGCCGGAGAAACACCGTCGCACATCATCATGCCGGCGATTCACAAGAACACCGGTGAAATCTCCGAGCTGATGCACGAGAAAACCGGTACTGACCTGTCCCACGACGTGGAGTACCTGACCGCCGCCGCCCGCCAGCAGCTTCGTGAGAAATTCATGAACGCCGACGTGGGTGTTTCCGGCGTCAACTTTGCGGTAGCGGAAACCGGCACGCTGTGCCTGGTGGAGAACGAAGGTAACGGCCGGATGACCACCACGGTGCCGCCCTGCCATATTGCCGTAACCGGCATCGAGAAAGTCGTTCCCAACCTGGAAGACGTCACTGCATTGATGGCCCTGCTGACCCGCTCCGCCACCGGCCAGCACATCACCACCTACTTCAACATGATCTCGGGCCCGCGCAAGGCCGATGAGATGGACGGCCCGGAAGAAGTTCACCTGGTGCTGGTGGATAACGGCCGCTCTTCCATCTACCAGGACGATGAGCTGCTGGACACCCTGCGCTGTATCCGCTGTGGCGCCTGCATGAACCATTGCCCGGTGTATACCCGCGTGGGCGGCCATACCTACGGCACCACCTACCCGGGCCCGATCGGCAAGATTCTGATGCCGCACCTGATTGGCCTGGATGAAGGCCGGCATTTGCCCACGGCCTCCAGCCTGTGTGGCGCCTGTGGTGAAGTCTGCCCGGTGAAGATTCCCATTCCGGATTTGCTGGTGCGGTTGCGTCAGGAATCCGTTGACGGCGATAAGCTCCACCCGGCCAGAGTCACCGGCCACGGTGCCAAGCGCGGCGCGATGGAAGCCATGATCTGGAAAGGCTGGAGCTGGATGCACGCGCACCCCGGTGCCTATCGCTTCGGCACCAACATGGCCGCCCGTTTCCGTATGCTCCAGCCTGGCCAGATTGGTGGCTGGACCCAGTACCGGACGGCACCGAAGCTTGCTCCGAAAACTCTCCACGAAAAACTGAAGGAGCGCGGACAGTGAGTTCCAGAGAGACAATTTTACAGCGCCTGCGCAATCGCAGCGGGGGCGAACTGACCGCTCCGGAATGCGACTTTTCCGTCCTGAAGCGGCCGGACTGGTCCACTGCGGAGCGGGTCGACCTGTTCGAGAAAACCATTGAGTCGGTTCATGGTGAGGTGCACCGCTGCACGGAAGACAACTGGATTGACCGGCTCTCGGAACTGCTCACCACACGTGGAGCCCGTAACCTGCTGGTGCCGAAAGAGCATGAGATCGGACTCAAGCTGAGATCGGAGGTGGAACGGGACGACCTGCCCAGCCTGTTGATCTACGACGAGCCCATTGAGAGCTGGCAGACGGCCCTGTTCAACGACGTGGACGCGAGCATTACCTCTACCCGTGGCGGAATTGCCGAAACCGGGTCCCTGATCCTTTGGCCAACCGCTGACGAGCCACGGCTGATGAGCCTGGTACCACCAATACACGTGGCGGTGTTGTTCGCCCGGGAAATTTATACCACCTTCCACGAAGCCATGCTCGACCAGAACTGGGGTGCTGGCATGCCAACCAATGCGCTGCTAGTATCCGGGCCTTCCAAAACCGCGGACATTGAGCAGACTCTGGCCTACGGTGTCCACGGCCCCAAAGAGCTGATTGTGTTGATTATTGAATGATTCGAGGTGCCCTGCTGATCGCCCTGGCAGCCCTGCTCTGGGCGACCACGGGGATCGTTGCCAAATTCCTGTTTGCCAGCACGGATCTGGAAGCCATTACCCTGGCCTTGCTGCGCCTGTCGGTGGCGCTGCCGTTCTTCTGGCTGCTGATGCGGCGGGAACAGCGACAGCTTGAACGCGCCAACCCCGGCAAGAACGTCCCCGGCAGTTCTCTTCGCAACCTTGGTTTGAAATCGCTGATTCCACTGGCGGCGCTCGGGCTGTTCCAGGCGTTTTATCAGGGCAGTTACCTGCTGGCCGTGGACCTGACCGGTGCCGGTATTGCCACGCTGATCGCCCTTTGCCTCCCGCCCGTGCTCGTGGCCATCCTCGCGGCGCCACTGCTGGGCGAAAAGCCCGGCCTGCTCACTGTGATCGCCCTGGTTGCTGCCATCGCAGGGACGGCCATGCTGGTGCTCAGTGACATGGACACCTCCGGCAGTCTGCGCCTGGCAGGCCTTCTCATGGCCCTGCTGGCCGCCGTCGTTTACACCGGGTTCACCCTGACCAGCCGCTACAGTTCGGCCGGACCGCCGGTATTTACCACGGCGTTTATCTGTTTCTTTACTGCAGCACTGATTCTGTTCCCTGTGGTGGCACTATCCGGCGGCTTTGCGGGGCTTGATACCCTGGGCATAAAGCAGTGGCTGATGGTGGTTTACATTGGCGTGGTGCCCACCTGTATTGGTTATTTGAGCTTCTTCTCGGGCATGCGGACAACACCGGCGACGCTTTCCAGCATCATCGTGACTCTGGAGCCGCTGTTTGTGGCTTTGCTGGCATGGGTCTTTCTGGGGGAAATTCTGGGGCCCACCGGGATAACCGGGGCGCTCATTCTGACGGCTGCCGTTATCGTGGCTTCGCGTTATGGCGGGAAAGCCGGCACCGGCGCACAGGCCGATGCCGGGTAGTCATCGGGATCAGAGATCCTTGCGCTGCTTCTGCATCATGTCCGGCTGCAGGATTTCGATCCAGTAGCCGTCCGGGTCCTTGATAAAGGCCAGACCTTTCATCTTGCCGTCGTCCGGTTTCTTCACAAAATCCACACCGAGTTTTTCAAAGCGCTCACAGGCGGTGTAAACGTCCGGTACGGCGATACCGATGTGACCGAAGCCCTGGGGCTCGTCGTTGCCATTGTGGTAGGCAAAGTCGTCATCAGCCTCGGTGCCCCAGTTGTGGGTCAGCTCGAGCATGGCTTCGCGGCCGAACGTGAAGGTTGTGCGATGGGCTTCATCGTTCGGGACCAGGTTGGCCTGACGATCGTCCAGATACCCGAGAAAATACAGGGTGAACTTCATTTCCGGGAAGTCGAGTTTGCGAACCAGGCGCATGCCCATCACTCGGCTGTAAAAATCCATGGAGCGCTCGGGATCTTTAATGCGCATCATGGTCTGGTTGAAGACGAAGCCTTCGGTTTCGGGAACAGGGTCTTCGTATAGGCCGGGGGCCTGCTCGAAATGCTTGGGCATGGTTGATCCCTTCTTTTTTGCAGAATTTAGTAGTTATATCTGCGTGCGTTTCAAAGGAATTTCAAGGGGGCGAAGGAAGACCCCACACCCCTGCTGTCTGAACGTGTTTGGCTGCTTTCTTAATCAGGAGGCCAGTTGGTGCTCCTCACCCCGGTAATACGCTTCCACCCTCGGATTCATGATTCGCTTCCAGAGTGGCGGGATCATGGCGATGACGATCATGGCGGCGTAGCCTGCGGGCAACTGCGGGGCGATGTCGTGGTGGCGCAGTACCTGGTAACGTTTTTTGGCGTAGGCATGGTGGTCGCTGTGGCGCTGGAGGTGGAACAGGAACACGTTGGTGAGGAAGTAATTGCTGTTCCAGCTGTGCTCGGGGGCAGTGCGCTCGTAGCGGCCGTTGTCCAGTTTGCGACGGTGCAGGCCGTAGTGTTCCAGGTAGTTAACGATTTCCAGCAGGGTGAAGGCGATGAAGCTCTGGCCCAGGAAGAAGGCGGCACCTAACCAGCCAAAGGCGACGGTGAAGGCAATGCCCACCAGCGCACTGATGCTGTACCACCAGATCAGTTCGTTATGCCAGCTGAAAGCTTTTTCCCCTTTGCGCTCAAGGCGCTGAGCCTCAAGTTTCCAGGCGTTAAGGAAGTTACGCGCATAGGCCTGGGGCAGGAAGTTATAGAGGGACTGGTTGTAGCGTGAAGAGGAGGCATCTCCCGGGGTGGAAACGTGAACGTGGTGGCCACGAAGATGCTCTATCTTGAAACCGGCGTAGCACACCAGTGACAACAGAAAGCCACCGACGCGGGTTTCCAGCTTGGCGTCCTTGTGGATCAGTTCATGGGCAACGTTGATTCCCAGTCCACCGACGATGCCGATGGACAGGATCCAGCCGATGCCACCCACCAGGTTAAACGTGCCCGATGCCAGCTCCAGCATGCTCCAGACCAGCAATGCCGCAAAGCCCGCAACCCAGCCGAGTGTGATAACCCGATAGAACATCTCACCGTTCATCCGTGTTACGTCCGTGCTTTCATCGGGATTCAGCGCATCTTTGCCCAGAAGCATGTCCAGTACCGGAATGATACCGAAAACCACCACCGGAACGCCCCAGGAGAACAGGTTCACCAGATCCATGGCGTGCCCCGCTGCCAGCAACAAGGGTGGCAGAACTAACGGGAGCATGGCGATGAGGTAGCTGTACTTTTTCAGGGTCAACAGGACCCTTCTCCGGGTGGCCTCCCGATTGACGGACATCTGGCTGGCGCTCATAAAGACCTCTCCGTGAATTCCCGGTTCTGGTGAAAAACTGCTCACCTGTTGTTTTGCATTATTGTCCTACAATGCAACAGTCGTCAAGAACAGGGAGAAACATTTGTAACGACTGCAGGCATGCCTCTCGGGTCAAGGCGTTGTCGCTAACCGTCCGCGAGGCTGTGATAGACTCATTCGCACACATTCCGACGCCGGGCTGATTCCATCTGCGGCCAGCCGGCTTGTTCGACCTGTTCAGAGAGCCTTTATGGATTTTCAGGCACCCAATACCCTGGCGGAGCAGATTGCCAACTACATGGCAGAGCGGATCATGACCGGACAGATCCGGCCAGGAGAGCGTATTCAGGAAGCCACGCTCGCAACGGAGCTGAAGGTAAGCCGGGCGTCGGTGAAAGAAGCCCTGTATACCCTGGAACGCTGGCATCTGGTGGAGATCACACCACGCAAGGGCGCCTCGGCAACACGCCTGGACGCAGCTCATGCCTCCGAGCTCTACGACGTCTACATGCATCTGTTAATGATGCTTGCCGTCCGTCTTTGCGAACGCTGGCAGGAATCGGACAGGCAGATCCTGCTGGATACAGTTGGCCAGGTGATGGAACAGATGAAAAAACCGTCGGCCGATATCACGGCTATCGTGGAGGCGAGCTTCGGGGTGATGGAAGCTTGCTGTGAGGTCGTCGGTAACCCCTACCTCACTGAAGCATTGTCGAACTTCAAACCGGCCGTCAGCCGGGCCTATTACCTGAGCGCCGACCGGTACCGCCAGGGTCTGAACCAGACCACCCAGTTCTTTGCCCACTTGCCCCAGGCGGTTCTGGCACGGGATACCGCAAAAGCTCAGACACTGATCCGGGACTTTGCAGAACATCAGAAAGCGCTGATTCAGCAAGCCCTGGCATCATGACGAATGCCGGCCACTGGACAACCGTCCGCTTATCTCCTGTAAAATGCCCGTCTTAATCCTGACGGGCAGCCCATGACTGACTCTAGCGATAGCGATTATTCGAAACGGACGTCCTGGCGCAGGCTCACGATTTTCAGCCTGATCTTTATTGCCATGACGGCGGCAGGGCTTTATGCGGTCTACGACCGGTTTGCCGGGCGAAGTATTACCTTCGATCCTCAACTGATTGCCCCATCCACTCTGTTGATGGCGGGGCTTCTGCTGCTGGTGTATTTCGTTTCTGACGGGCTGCGCCTGCATTTCACACTGCGCGCCCTGGGGCACCGGCTTTCCTTCGGGGTGATCTTCCGTCTGGTTTTCATCAACCTGTTCTTTTCCAACGTCACGCCCATGGCGACGGGCGGTGGTTTTGCGCAGATCTGGTATCTGCACCGCCACGGCGTTCCCATGGGGCGGGCCACCGCCGCCACCACTATTCGGACCGTACTGGCGGTCATTTTCATTTTCTCGCTCACGCCGATTTTCCTGCTGACACTCGATGCCCTGAAGAACCACTCCGTTACCGGCAACATCGGCGTCGCGCTGGCGATTTTCATCACCCTCTACCTGGGGTTCTTTGCCATCCTCCTGTTTCGAACCCATTGGCTGATCGGCCCCCTGAGCCGTCTGCTCAACACCCTGCACCGACTGCACCTGATCGGCGAAAACCGGCACCAGCGCTGGCAGTTCAAGGCTCGCCGGGAAATGCTGCGTTTTTCCAGAAGCTTTGGCGACTACCTGCGTGGCCGCCCCTTGTTCGTGTTCCTTTCCATTCTTTTTACCGCAGTGTTCCTGTTGAGCCTGTTCAGCTTCCCGGCGCTGCTGATGCACAGCCTGGGTTATGACGTCGACTATCTGATTTCCGTCGGACTGCTGGTGGTGACCACGTTTATCATGTACTTCTCGCCGACCCCGGGGGCCTCTGGCATTTCAGAGGGTGTATTCGGCAGCTTCTTTCGCGATATCCTGTCAGGAAACCACCTGGTGCTGGTGACGGTGAGCTGGCGTTTGCTCACCATTTACCTGGGCATGATTGTTGGCCTGATCGTGCTGCAGAGGGAACTCGTTAAAGACCGCAGGACACCTGGATGATCTTCCGTAACCCGCTGAAACTGCTTTTCTATGTTTGCCTGTTAATCGTGATCCTGTTGGTGGGGTACAAGGCCTACCTCAATCTGTTCATGAAGGATTTCAAGGGCCTGCACACGGCCGAAGTTGAGCGGATTCACCAGAAAGTCAGCCCGGACAACCCGTTTTCATTTGCCGTGGTGGGCAACATCAATAACTCGATCGGTATTTTCGAGGAGCGCATGATTCCGGAGCTGCACGCGTCCGGAATCGACTTCCTGGTATCGGCAGGCAATGCCGTCAGTGGGGGCGGTGAAGACAAGTACCGGGCGCTTTATGGCAGCCTGAGTCACCTCACCATACCCTGGCTTCTGACGTTCGGCGCCCATGAGTATGAGGACTTTGGCAGTTTTCGCTTCTACGATCACTTCGGCCCCCATTTCTTCAGTATCCGGGCGGGTAGCAGCCGTCTGATCTTCCTGGACAGTACGGGTAAAACGCCCTGGAAATGGCAGATTCGCTGGCTCAACGACCTGCTGGCCCAGGACACCTCAAAGGCCCGCATTCTGTTTATCGGGCACCCGCCCCTGAAGCCGAAACAGGACCCGCCATTTGACCAGAAGGACGATTACCTGGAGCCTTCGGAATTCCGACAGGCCCTGCTGCGGGCGATCGACAAGCACAACGTGGATCTGGTGTTCTCGGCCAACCTGTCGATCTATTCCGAGGAAAAGCAGGGCAACGCGGAGTTCATCACCACGGGCGGCGCCGGTGGTCTTGTGCTTAACACCGACAGCAGTTTCTATCACTTTGTCCGGGTGGAAGTCGGGGCGGATGGCACGATCACCCACTCCCTGGAGCGCATGGAAGTTGGCCAGCACACGATCCTTAAACAGCTGGAAAGCCTCTGGCTCTTCATCTACTCGCTGCTGTATTCGGGCTACCTGAACTTTATCCTGATCTTGGCGGTGTTCGTCGCCATCACCATCAAGCTCTATACCACCATTTTTGTCGGTAAGGACTACTATCCGGATTATGATCTGGACCCTGCACCCTGGCTGGAAAAACCGCTCAGGGTGGTGATGTTTACCAACAACTATCTGCCGTTTATCGGCGGTGTCCCCATATCCATTGAGCGGCTGCGGCATGGGCTGGAGGCACTGGGAGACAAGATTCTTATCGTTGCCCCTCGCTATAAGGATCAGCCAGAGAACGAGGAACAGGTACTGCGAGTGCCCTCACTCCTGTCCATGGGCGAGAAACGGGAATTCAGGCTGGCGAATATTTTCCTGGCCCGTATACGCAAGGGCGTGAAAGCCTTTCGTCCCGATATTATCCATCTGCACCACCCGTTCTGGCTGGGCTCGCTGGGGCTGTTCATGGCCAGGGCACTCAAAGTACCGGCGATTTACACCTACCACACCCGGCTTGAGCACTACGCCCATTTCGTGCCACTGCCCGGCATGTTGTTCCGGAACCTGATTTCCCACGCACTGATCAAGCATTTCGCCAACAAGTGCGACGGGGTTATCGTGCCGACTTACTCCACGGAAGAATACCTGCGCATGATCGGCGTGAAGACACCAACGTTCGTGCAGCCTACCGGTATCGAATACCAGCGCTTTCAGGAAGTCAGCGAGGATGAGATCAAACAGCTGAGGGATAAGCTGAAGCTGGACACTGAGAAAGTCTTTGTCAGTGTGTCCCGCCTCTCCAACGAGAAGAACATCGATTTCATGATTGAGGCGATTGATGCCCTGCGCCATAAAACCGATGTGCCCTTCCGTTTTCTGATGATTGGCGACGGCCATCAACGGGACAGGCTGCAACACAAGATCGATGACCGGGGGCTGCAAAAACACTTCACGCTCGTGGGCGCCGTGCCACCGGAAGAGATGGCAATCTGGTACCGCCTGGGCGACGCCTTCCTGTTCGCGTCGAAGTCCGAGACCCAGGGCATGGTTATTCTTGAGGCCATGGCGGCTGGCATGCCCGTGGTAGCCGTGCGCTCCAGCGGCATTGATGATGTGGTCCG
This sequence comes from Marinobacter sediminum, assembly GCF_023657445.1. Lineage (NCBI taxonomy): Bacteria > Pseudomonadati > Pseudomonadota > Gammaproteobacteria > Pseudomonadales > Marinobacteraceae > Marinobacter > Marinobacter sediminum. The sequence goes on from NZ_JAGTWY010000001.1 coordinate 2,382,851, forward strand.
GCACGGGTTTAATGGTTTCAAGACACCCGAGAAGCAGGATCAGTGGGTTGAACAGGTCAGATACCTGCTGGAGGACGATGATCTGCGCCAGCAAATGGCCGGGCAGGCATTGGAATTCGCGCAGGACTTTTCTGTGGAACAATTCGCCCATGACGTCCGCACCATCTACGCCAATACGCTGGCCCTGGTGGACAAAAAACGGCACAAGCGTCGTCACAAATGAGGTTCACCTCCCGGGGCTGATCGGTTTAGACTGGAATCACGTATTACAAAGGCCTATTTATATTCCGGAGACTTTTACGTGAGCCATATCCCCGTTGGCATCAGCACCTGTCTGTTGGGCAAGGAAGTCCGCCATGACGGCGGCCATAAGCACTCCCGTTATTGCACACAGGTCCTTTCGAAACATTTCGAATTCCGCTCCATCTGTCCGGAACTGGAGGCGGGCCTTGGTGTCCCGCGCCCGGCCATCCACCTTCGGGAATATCCCGAGGGCATGCGGCTGATTGAAACCAGGGCGACCACCGATCACACCGACGCCATGCAAGACTTCATTGACCAGGTCATTCCCAGCCTGGCCAACCTGCGCGGCTATATCCTGATGGCCAAGTCACCCAGTTGTGGCATGGAGAGAATCAAGGTTCATAACGAGAACGGCCAGGTGACCCGGCGGGATGGTCGCGGCATGTTTGCTGAAGCGCTTATCAAGGCCTATCCGCTGATGCCGGTAGAAGAAGAAGGTCGGCTGAACGACAATATGCTCCGGGAAAACTTCATCGAACGGGTCTTCGCCTACGATGACTGGATACAGAATGTCGCTGGGGAGAACCTCTCTGCCAGAGCGCTGATCGAGTTCCACACCCGCCACAAATTCCAGTTGCTGGCTCACTCGGAAAAGGTCTATCGCCAGCTCGGCCCGATACTGGGCGATCTGAAATCCGAGCCACTGGAAGACATCGCTGAGCGCTACATCCATCTGTTCATGGACGCCATGAGCCGAAAGGTCAGCCGGGGCTCCCACATGAACGTCATGCAGCACCTGATGGGCTACCTGCGTGACTCCATGGGAGATGAGGACAGGAAGGTGCTGATAGAACAGATGGAGGCCTATCGCCGGGGAGAGGTGCCTCTGGTGGTGCCGATGACCCTGCTGCGCATGGCCCAGCGCCGGGAGCCGGTGGATTACCTCAACGCCCAGAAGTACCTGACGCCCTATCCAGACGAGCTGGGACTGCGTAACAGCGTCTGATCAGAATCCGTAGAGCAGTGACAGGGAGGTTTCCGTGTCGGTGTTCTCGAAGCCTGCAGGTGCATCTGACGCATGCTTGACCCGGAACGCGGCTTTCATGGACAGATTACCGACAACGCTGGCCTGCAGCGCAGTTTCAGATTCGGAAATGCTGTTGTTATCGTCCAGCCCGATCTCGGTACTCAGCTTCTGGCGGAACAGCGCGTTGTCCGACAGAGCATATTCGAACTGGCCGGCGAACCGGGCAATCGCCTCTTTCTCGGCATCGTCGCCCTCGGCGTTGACAGTGTCCAGTCTGTTATAGCGATAACCCAAACCGGCTGACAAATCCAGAAATGACCGTTCGCCCGACTGCCACAGCCGGTTACCGTAACCGGTGGTCACCGAAGACTCGAAGTCGTAGCCGGAGAAACGGTCATCTTCGTAGGCTCCGCGCAGGAACCAGTACTGGCGTTCATCAAACTTGTAGTCGGTTTCCACGGCCGCCCGGTATTGCTCGGCCGTGGTCTCGCTGTCGGTTTTCGAGTACTTGGAGCGGAGATCGCCGGTGTTTCGCCAGCGTTCAACTTCATGGGTCAGACCCAGCCGACCGTTGGCAATGGTTTCCTCGGTATTGCCAGAGGTAACCAGTACCCCCAGCTCCGCCTCGCCTTTCCAGTTATCGCTATCCTGCCCTTGCGCAAAGGGTGCGACAACCATGGCTGCAATGGCGACGCCTCGTCTTAAACCTGCCTGTCTCGACCCCATGAAAGCTCCTTTTATCTATAATCAGGCTCCTGCAGTTTTACGGGCTTTCTCACCAGCCAGACTCTTTTCTGCCTGGCGTTCCCGCTCTGCCTTCTTTCGGGCCTTGCGTTCAGCGATGAACCGAGCCGCTTCGCCACCGACATGCGCTTCTCCGCGCTGCTCGGCCAGTCGCATCTGACGCTCACGTTCTGCGAAGCGGGCTTTCTGCTCTTCCGTCAGTGAATCAATGCACTGATGGCAGCTCACGCCCTGCTCGTACTCCGGACGCTGTTTGTCTTCGTCGGTGATCGGGCGGCGGCAGGCGTGGCACTGGTCGAACTCGCCCCGCTCCAGGTTGTGGTTCACCGTTACCCGGTCATCAAAGACAAAGCACTCTCCGTGCCAGAGGCTTTGCTCTTCGGGAACATCTTCCAGATATTTCAGGATGCCGCCCTTGAGGTGATACACCTCTTCGAAACCCTGCTCCTTCAAGTACGCAGTCGACTTCTCGCAGCGAATGCCGCCGGTACAGAACATGGCCACCTTCTTGTGCTTTGACGGATCCAGGTTCTGCTTCACGTATTCCGGGAACTCGCGGAAGGTATCGGTGGAGGGGTTCACCGCATTTTTGAAGGTGCCGATCTCCACTTCGTACTGGTTACGGGTATCCACCAGCACCACATCCGGGTCTGAGATCAGGTCATTCCACTCTTTGGGATCGACATAAGTACCCACAATACGTTTGGGATCGATCCCGTCCACACCCATGGTGACAATCTCTTTCTTGAGCTTCACTTTGGTGCGTTTGAAAGGCTGGATGTCCACAAAAGACTCTTTGTAGTCGATGCCATCAAAACGTTCGTCACTGGAAATCCAGGCCTTGACGGCATCAATGCCTTCACGGCTGCCGGCGATGGTGCCATTGATGCCTTCACGTGCCAGCAGCAGGGTGCCGTGTACGTCCTTTTCCAGCATAAGGTCCAGCAGAGGCTGGCGAAGGGATTTGTAATCATTCAGGACTGCGAACTTGTAGAGCGCGCAGACAACAACGTTGTTGCTCATCAGTTTCTCCTGCGGGCCGGATCGTAAATCCGGAGCATGGGTTTGGTTATGGTCAAAGGCCGGGGCCAGAGAGGGCGCAAATTTTAACCAACTCTGGCTCACGATCAAGTGCGCATTGGCCGAAGTGGCTCACGCCGGGCCTTATTCGGCCTTGCTGGCCAGCTCACGCTCGACAACGGCTGACAGCTGCCCCCATCCGGGACGGGTCAACCGGATGTTGTCCACCAGCACCGTCGGTGTACTGGTCACTCTCAGCTGCATGGCAGTCCGGCGGCTCTGCTCGATATCCTCACGATGCAGTTCGGTGGTCATACAGCGGCGAAAACGGCGCTCCTCAAGGCCAAGGTCGTTCGCGTAGCGGGTGAAGGTTGCGACCGGATCGCCTGAACCGCTCCACTCTGTCTGCGAGGCAAAGAGGCGATCATGCATGTCCCAATAGGCATCCTGGTCACCGGCGCATCGCGCGGCCAGCGCTGCCGGCACGGCATTCTCGTGTTGCTGGAGCGGCAGATCAAAGTACACAAACCGGACTTTGCCCGCTTCCACGTATTCCTGTTTCAGCTGCTTGCTCGCATCGGAAAAGCGGCCGCAGGCGGGGCACTGATAATCCGCGAATTCCCGGACCACCACGGGTGCGTCTTCCGGACCGACCGAGACACCATACTGGTCCAGTTGCGCCGGAAATGGATCGGCACCGGGCGAGGCAACCGGGAGTTCATCGGATGTGGGTTCCGGCTCTGCTGTCAGGAAGGACAGGCCAATGACGACGAGGGCGAGCACCAGCACACTGACACCGATAATCATCGGCTTGTTGCTTTTGCGTTCCCGGGGTGGCGGTGCACCGGTTTCCTTGCGACGTTTTGCTTCACCCATCGTTGGGCTCCTTGTTGTTGGTAACTTGGATTTCCATAGACTCGCTAGCAGGCAACCATTTCTCAGGGCAACCAAGGCAGGCTAAGATCCTTTATATCTTACAAAAGTTCCAACAAAAATTAAGGAATACTCATGGCATTGCCCGCTTCTCTGCATGATTCCCTCTCACTGCCCCTGGTCGCCGCGCCAATGTTTCTTATTTCCGGCCCGGAGTTGGCCCTCGCCTGCTGCAAAGAGGGCATCGTGGGTAGCTTTCCGGCACTGAACCAGCGCACCAGCGAAGGCTTCGAAGCATGGCTTGAGCAGATGGACGAGGAACTCGACCACTTTCGCCAGCAAAACCCGGACACCACAGTGGCGCCCTATGCCGTCAACCTGATCGTGCACCGCACCAACCCCCGCTGGCAGGCGGATCTGGAGCTTTGCGTGAAGCACAGGGTGCCTATTATTATCACGTCGCTCGGGGCCGCGAGCCAGGTGGTAGATGCTGTGCACAGTTATGGCGGCCTGGTCTTCCACGATGTGACCAACCAGAAGCATGCCCGTAAGGCAGCCGAAGCCGGGGTCGACGGTGTTATTGCCGTCGCCGCAGGTGCCGGGGGGCATGCAGGCACCATCAACCCGTTTGTGCTGGTACACGAAATACGGGAAGTGTTCGACGGTACCGTGCTGCTAGCCGGCGGCCTTTCCCATGGTGAAGATCTGCTTGCGGCCCAGGCACTGGGTGCAGACCTTTCCTATATGGGCACACGTTTTATCAATACCCTTGAGTCCGAGGCGGAAGAGGCCTACCGCAATATGATTATCGAGGCTGTATCCGGAGACATCATCCACACGCCTGTTGTCTCCGGTGTGCCGGCCAGCTTTATGAGGCAGAGCCTGGAAGCCGCCGGTTTCCCGATGGACAAGCTGAACCAGGCTGGCGACATCAACTATGGGGAAAAACTGAAGCCGGTCGACGATGAGGCCAAAGCCTGGAAGACGGTCTGGTCTGCCGGCCAGGGGGTCAGCCAGATTCACGACGTGCCGAGCGTCCAGGCACTGGTCGGTCGGCTTAAACGGGAGTATGACGAAGCCCGTTCCCGGGTGTTGGGATAAGCGTGGGGGAGCCCGCAACCGGGCTCCCCTGATCCGTTCACACCCGGAACTGTGAGGCCTTGGCCTGAAGTGCTGCCAGCAACTCACCAATCTGGTGGCTGGCGTTGTCGGAGCGATGGATGGCTTCCACCGTGATTTCAGAGGAGCGGGCAATGTCCTCCACGCTGACACTGACTTTCCCGGCATGCCTGCCTTCTTCCTCTGCAACAGACGAAATCGTCAATGCTCGCTCCTGAAGCCCGCCAAGCAGGGTGTTGATCTGTTCAAAGTGATCATCGGCCCGACGGAATTCCGCAGATGACTCTGCTACCTGTCCCGAGACCTGATCAATCACCGAGACCGCCTGCCGACTACCCTGTTGCAGACGCTCAATAATGGCCTGAATCTCGGTGGTGGATTCCTGGGTGCGGCTGGCCAGAGTCCGGACCTCGTCAGCCACGACGGCAAAGCCACGACCGGACTCTCCGGCCCGAGCCGCCTCAATCGCGGCATTCAGTGCCAGCAGGTTGGTCTGCTCTGCGATGGATCCGATAACGGAGAGTACCGAGTTGATTTCCGTACTCTGGTTATTCAATTCATTGACTGCCGCAACAGCCTCCTCAACATTGCGTACCACTCGATCAAGCCGGTCACGGACATCCCGGGAAATTTCCGCTGTTGCCTCACTTTCTGCGCTGACGGTCTGAACCGAGCTGGCCACTTCCTGAATGCTGTCGGCAACTTCGGCGATACTGCGGGACATCGTAGCCATGGTTTCCGACACATCGGCCACATCCTGTTGCTGATGATTGACGGCAGAGACTGCGTCACGACTGATCTCACCCTGTGCTTGCGCCTGCCCGGCAGCCGACTCGGCCGAGGCTTTGACATCGGACACCAGCTCCTGAATACGGGCGATGAACTGATTCATGCCCCGGGCCATTTCCGTAAGCTCATCCTTGCCCTTGAGTGACACCCTGCGGGTCAGATCGGCCTCACCATCGGCGATGTTCCAGATTGCCGAACTCAGACGCAGTACCCGGGGCAGCAACCCGCCACCCAACACTGCGGCCACCAGAACAATCAGAATAATCACAGAGCCGATCGCCAGAATCGAGAGGTTGGCCGCAAGGCTGGAGGCCTCCTGGTTCAGCGCTTCAACGGTCTCTTGAATCCGCGCCTGGGTTCCGGCGTCCATGTCAGATAATTGCTGCTGGAGGCGTTGATTGACCTGCTCCGTTTCCGCCGCCAGCGTCTGTCTCGATGCATCAATGCTACCCGCAATGGTGCCGCTGAAATCTTTCTCCAGTTGGGCCAGATCCTGGCTGATACCCTCGAGAGACAAGCCGAGCTTCAGCTGACCGATGGATGAGCCCTGAGGTTTGATGTCGGCGGTCACGATTACCACATTGGGGTCACGGCTTGCCGCGTCCAGGACCCGATTCGCCGCACCGCGACCCTCACCCTGATCCATTAAGGTGCGTACCCGGTCATCCGTGCGATCGACATAGCGGGTCATGCGCTCGCCGTACTGGTCATAATAAATGGCGAACAGGACCGATTCCCGGGCATCGGCAAGCTCTACCAGATCGGTCAGCCGGGGCACGTCCCGGTCCCAGATCAGGGGCGCTGCAACCGACGCCAGCACATTCGCCAGCCCCTGTGCCTCCGCCATCACCGCGGAGCGGACATTGCTGGCCACACGCTCCTGCTGTTCGGTCTGCTGGCTCGTCAATTCCGCTGCCAGCTCATCAATGGTCTTCTCCCGCATGGTCTGCAGGCGACCCCGGACATCTTCGCGGGTCTCTCCAAAGGACGCGCTGACCTGCTGGCTACTGGCTTCAAGGGCCGAACCGGCGGTTGCAACCAGCCGTTCTACCTGACTGGAAATCAGCCACTGGCTGACCACCACCTGAACCAGTCCCGCTACTACGAGGATGAGGAAAACAGGTCTGAGGAGGCGGCTTGAGGTCAGCCGCCTGAGAAAACGAAATGACATACGGACTCCGCTAGCGTGTGTGCTTCATGCATCCTGCACAACCATTAGCAGCATCCCTGCGAAGCTTTGTCCGTATGTATAGCAAAACCCGGGCCCGAAAGGGGCGGTTTTATGTACGGGTTTTGTAGTTAGTCATCGTCCCTGCTTTCGAGTTCGATTTCGGCGGCAGTGAAGTTCGGTGCCGTCCCTTCGTAATTTACTTCAAGTACCGGGGTCTCTCCCTGATCAAACAGATCTATGATTTCAGTCTGAGAGTCGTCTTTAAAGCTCGCAGGGCCTGCGTCGACGACTATTCCCAGTACCGAAATCGACGTCGGGGAAATGTCTCGCAAGCGCCCTTCGAGCTCATACTGACTGAGCTCATCCTGATCGGCATTTTCATCATCTACCTCTACCTTGAGAGCCTCGATGAAAACCTGAGAGTCCTGAACTGTTTCAATACCTTCCACCTCGACAACCCGCAGCTCCTGAGGTAACTCGGAAAAGGAAATACCGGGACCATCTTCAATCCGTATGGTGCTGGCAGGCGTCACCCGTACCTCAACACCACCCACGATAAACGTATTATCAGCAGCTGAAGAGATGACACCCTTGACCTTGGCATTGCCATCCCGAAGCTCAATTTCCTCAGCCTCGACAACCGTATCTGAAAGGAACCGGCCCTCCACCTGAACCAGCAGCCCCTCTGTGAGATCCGACAGGGTCAGGTTGTCCTCCAGCTCCGTGGTGTCCGTCACCCGCACCGTGAGGTTACCGATGGTGAACTCACCCGGCAGTGTGCCGGTACCAGAAGCGGTATAGGGCGAATCGATTGTCGCGGTATATTCAACATCTTCGGCGTTATCCCGGCTAAAGCGGCGAGCGTCGTCCCGATCTATCGAAACAGCGGTCAGCACAGTGCCGGCAAGACTCCCCTCCACCTCCAGGGCCGTCACCGAATCCAGGTCCGCCTCGGCCAATCCGGAGCCGAAAGAAACGTTGTCCTCATCGTACTCAACGGTAATCGTTCCGATAGTAAACTGGTTCAGTTCCGTATCTACCGCTGAGACGGTGCCTTCAAGCTCAACATCAGTCAGATCCGGTGGGATGGTTCCAAGGTATCCGGCCCGATAGGAACCATCTGCCTGACGCCAGGCACTGATCCGCACATGGTCACTTATTGGAATCCCGCTGAGCAGTCCGGCAAACGTTGTGCCCCGCACGACGGTCTGGCGATCAACACGCACCACCTGCCCCATAACAGTAACAGTGACAAACTCGCCGGCACCTGAGGGGTCCGGAGTCAATTGATCGATTGGGCCCCGGAGGGTGTCGTCGTAGCTGAGTTCGTCAGCCGTTCCCAGACCATCATCACGCCATTCCCCTGTCACCCTGAGAATCATGCCTTCGCTAAGAGCGGATTCGGTGGTGATGCCATCGTTGCTTTCTACAGCGCGGTTGGGGATGCCGTCGGTTGAAAATTCCACGCCATTAACAAACACACTCCCAAAGCCGGAAACCGGACCAACGCTCGACCCTGTGCCCCGGATGCCTCCGTCTGCAACATCAAGGCCGCCGCCTCCGGCGCCACCACAGGCAGAAATCACACCGAAGGCAACCGTACCGGTTGCCAGCCCGAAAACACGATTGCGGAATTGCCGTTTCATACCTTTTCTCTCCCTGTCCGGCATTCCGGGCCGGTATTGGTCATGCAATACGATTGCGGCACGAGCGCGACTAGTCCGCGCCCCTGTCCTTGGGCGAGGGCTCTTCAAAGAAGAAAATGCTCACGCCCGTTCGAATAGACTCCCCGGACTCAGTGCCGGTCTTTTCCCCCGATATATCGCGGTCGTGCGGGCCAAGCCATTTGTCCAGCTGTTCCAGCAATACCTGGGACTGGGCTGCCGCGTGGAGGCGCCAGCGCTCCATCACTTCCGGGGGAATGTTGTTATAGGTCAGGGTTCTCTGGAAAAGCGGAGGCTGACCGGATTCGTCACTGACCAGGTTATGATCAATTGTCGCTATGAGGTCCGATACGTCTTCGCCAAAGATCTGCAGCATTTCATCGCTGTCTCCGGCGGGAACATAGGCTCTTTGCTGCAGTCTCAGCCAACCTGAATCCCCTTCTACCCTGACCACACCGACCCGGAGCAATTCATCGAGTACGGCCCGGGGCGGCATATCACCGCTGTACCGTTTCACCAGCTCGCTGAAACTCCGGGGCCCGTCGAAGGCCAGCATGGCTGGCTCGCCGTCTTCGGCCTGAAACACTGCATCGTGGACCCATCCGGAAACCACCCGGGACGCCCGGTTGGCATGGAGCGTAACGCACGCCCCGGCATGCTCCCCTGCCAGGACTTCTCTCTGACGCTTGACCTCCTTACGGGTCAGTCCGGTCATCACCGCCGCACGGGAGTCTGTGGGCTTTCGGCGGCCGTCGGCAAAGTCTTCCAGGGCAGCTTCCACGTAGGCTCGCTTAACCAGCTCGGAAAACTCGCCAAAGGGAATGCCGTTCCTCAGCAGCAACCTTGCTAAAGGGCGCAAAATGCGGAACAGCGCTTGATGCAGGGGATTGGTCTTTTTCATCTTTGGGATTGTATTCCCATAGCTACACTGAAACCAGAGATACACTCCCGACCCTATGACGGGAGTGTATTGGTAAGATCACCTCAATCGTCTGCACCGTCCAGTTCGATCTGAGTAATCACATAGTCGCCACCGGCAGTCTTTCGGTAATCGACTTCCACGGCCGTGCCGACACTAAACTGATCGAGGCTACCGAGGCTGCCTGCCATTAACTCGAGACCCAGAACCGTGATGGAGCTGCTGTTGTTTGCGCTCACCCTGCCGTCCAGTTCGAACTCCGTATCGGCATCATCACGCTCAACGCTGACGGCTTCCAGGGTGTTGTCTTCGGCCCGGAAACGACCTTCAACTTCCACATAATCCCCGACTCCGAGGGATTCCAGATCGGTGGTCCGCAGACGGCTGTCATCGTCATCATCTTCGATGATCGTACTGGTGGTCAGGGCCACGGTTACGCCTCCGACTACCAGGGTCTCGTTCGCACGGTCGATAGACTCTATCGCGGCTTCCACTTCAGAATCACTGTCCCGTGGCTCGATCTCCCGAGCTACCAGAACATTCTGGTCGTTAAAGCTGCCCTCAACCTTAACCAGGAGCCCGGCAGTCAGCTCGGCCTCCTGCAGTCCATCCTTGAACTCCGTGCCGTCGACCAGGACTGTCACACCATTGAGAGTGAATTGGCGGGCAGTGTCATCGTATGGACCTTCAATGGCGCCCTGTATCTCGACGTTGCCTGCCAGACCGAAAAAATCATCTTCATCGTCGATCTTCTGGGCAACCAGAACACCATTTTCCAGGTAACCTTCAGCTTCCACGCCCAGTCCGTCATTGATCCGGTCCAGGGAAAAATCATCGTCCGCAACTGCGCTGGTGTAATCCACCTGCAAGCCATTGATGGTAAAGGTCTGGGCGGCACTGGAATGGTTGGCCACCACGCCTTTGACCTCAACTTCAAACTCATCGTCAAAGCGGATTCCGGTACTGACGCCAACCGCACCAACAAAACTGGCCCTGAAGTCACCGTTGGCCAACGACCACGCGCTGATTCGCACCCTGTAACCGGTCGGGTTCGCCGCCAGCTCTGTCGGGGTCGCTCCCCGAAATACGGTCTGGCCATCCAACAGCACCGATAGTCCCGCAACTGTCAGCTCGCCGGTACCGCTAGCCTCATCCCAGGTGGCGGCCTGCAAGGGACCACGCAGTGTATCGTCGTATTCGATCTCTGTGGCCTTGCCTTCGCCACTGTCGTCCCAGCTACCACTGACTTTCACGATCATGCCTTTTTCGAGCTGACCCTCACGCTCAAAGCCATCATCACTCTTTACACTGCCGCTGGTTTCAAAACGGGTGCCGTTGACATACACACTGCCAAAACCGGAAACCGCACCCACGCTGGTTCCGGAGGAGGTATCCGTGGTTCCAGCACCACTGGAACCACCGCCACCGCAGGCCGCAAGAGCTCCCGCCAATGCACCGGTCATGGCCAACTTCACTGCTAAGGACAAAGGTTTGCGATTCATCGTTCTTCTCCAGGATCAATCTTGAGTCTGCAGGCAGTCACCATGGCCGCCCCTTTTGTGGGATTATTTTCCCATTTCTTATTTGGGAATTTAATCCCATTTTTTGGGATTGTCCAGTTTTTGATCATGAAAATAAGTGAACTTTCTGGCACTGTGGACGTAAAGCTTTGAACACACGACCAAAACACAGGTTCAGAACAATGCTGGGATTTTTGAAAGGCGACCCGAAAAAGAAACTGCAGAAAGCATACGAAGACAAGCTCGCCAAGGCGCTGAATGCCCAGCGCAATGGCGACCTGAGAACTCACGGCACCCTGATGGAGGAAGCGGAAAAGATCTACGCGGAGATTCAGGCGCTGGAAGAAAAGAATTAATCGGGGGAGCGATTACTCCCCCATTAACTGCCGTATTCGATGATTGAGCCTTGCCACCTCCCGGCGCATGTCCTCAACCTCATCGAGTAACTCCAGAGACATGGCGAGCCCGGGCAGATTCATTTTCAGATCACGCTGCAGGCGCATGGCTTTCCGGAGCCGGCTCAGGGCTTCCACATCGAAGTGCCATTGCCCGGCCTGCGACATATCTTCCAGTGGCGCGATGATGCCATAGTCAACCAGCTTGATAACGAATTCGGCATGGCACTCGCCACGCTCACAGATTTCACGCAAGGTGAAGGTGCTGCCGTCCTGGTCAGTCACCTCTACCGTCAGAATATGGTCTTGCTTGCTCATCCCTTACTCCCGCTCACACGTGAAGCTTGCTGCGTGGATTGAAGTTCTTCTCTGCCTCGGCCAGCTGTTCATATAGCTTTTCAGCCTCCGGGCTGTGTGTCTCGGGCATGGCAACCTGGATGATAACGATCTGATCCCCCGGGTGCTTGCCTGGCAAGCCCTTACCCTTGAGCCTGAGCTTGCGGCCACTGGTGGAGCCTTTTGGCACCTTCACATTCACCTTCGAGCCAACCGTGGGCACTGTGACTGTTGCACCAAGGGCCGCCTCCCAGGGCGCCACCGGTACCGTGACCATGACATCACGGCCTTCAACGGTGAAATGTGGATGCGGCGCGAACTCTACTTCAATAAACAGATCGCCCGGTTCACCACCGCCAATTCCCGGGGCCCCCTGGCCTTTCAGACGAATGTGCTGCCCCTCGCGCATGCCGGAGGGAATCTTTACGTTCAGGGTTTTCTGGCGCGGGATAACCCGGCCGTGCTCGTCAGCCTCGTGTACGCCAAAGGACACCTGCTTTTCGCAGCCATGGAAGGCTTCCTCAAGGAACAGGGCAATCCTGGCGTGCACGTCTTCGCCGCGCATTTTCATATTCTGACGGAAGCCGCTGCCGCCAAAGCCGCCGGAAGCTCCTCTCCGACGGCCCCCACCAAAGATCTCCTCAAAGAAATCACTGAACTGGCCGGCATCGGCTTCGGTATACCCTCCGCCACCAAAGCCGGAGGCACTCTGCCAGCCCGGTGGCGGCTCGAAGGAACCATCACCCTTGGCGCCGTACTTGCGCAACTGGTCGTATTCAGCTCGTTTTTCGGGGTCTTTCAGTACCTCGTAGGCCTCACCCAGATCCTTGAATTTGGTGTCGGCATCTTCCTCTTTGCTGACGTCGGGATGGTATTTCCGGGCCAGCTTACGGTAAGCCTTCTTGATCTCCTCGGGAGAGGCAGACTCGCTCACACCGAGCACGGCGTAATAGTCTTTAAAATCCATTCTGGTCCTCACCACTGGTTAACGGTTGCGAGCAATTTGCTCGTTGGCTACCCACTATATTTGATGAGGTTTGGGAAATTACAAGGCTGGAGTTGTTCTGACTTGAGGTAGATCAGGCTTCACAGATATATCGTAGGCACTAACAAATTGGGGCGGAGGCCCTGCTCAAAACTGTCTGTGGCCACAGATGGCCACAGCCAAGCCCTACAGGGATGTACTTGTGGGCGTGTTTTGAACAGGGTCTCCGCCCCAATTGAACTCCGCAACTATCAGGCTACGGAGATATCGCACTCCGAAATTTACTTAACCTTCGGATCGAGCTCACCAGCAGCGTAACGCTCGAACATGCGCTCCAGGTTCACCGGCTTGATCTTGCTGGCATTACCGGCAGTCCCGAACGCCTCGTACCGGGCGACGCACACATCGGTCATGGCCTTCATGGTTGCCTTCAGGAATTTACGCGGGTCAAACTCCGCCGGGTTCTCGCTCAGGAAGCGACGAACCGCACCAGTGCTTGCCAGACGCAGGTCGGTGTCGATGTTGACCTTGCGAACGCCGTGCCTGATACCTTCAACAATTTCCTCAACCGGGACACCGTAGGTTTCCGGGATTGCGCCGCCGTATTCGTTGATGATTTCCAACCACTCCTGGGGCACTGAGCTCGAACCGTGCATGACCAGATGGGTATCCGGAATACGGGCATGAATGGCCTTGATCTGGTCGATGGCCAGGATGTCACCCGTGGGCGGACGGGTGAACTTGTACGCGCCGTGGCTGGTGCCGATAGCGATGGCCAGGGCATCTACCTGGGTTTTCTTGACGAAGTCAGCAGCTTCTTCCGGATCGGTCAGCATCTGGCTGTGGTCCAGGGTACCTTCCGCACCGATGCCATCTTCTTCACCGGCCTGGCCAGTTTCCAGGGAGCCCAGACAACCCAGCTCGCCTTCCACGGAAACACCACAGGCATGGGCCATCTCTACGGTGCGACGGGTTACGTCGACGTTGTATTCGTAGTCGGTCGGCGTTTTGCCATCTTCACCAAGGGAGCCGTCCATCATAACGGAGCTGAAGCCGAGCTGGATGGAACGCTGGCAAACGGATGGGCTTGTGCCGTGATCCTGGTGCATAACCACCGGGATGTGCGGAAATTCTTCGACGGCCGCAAGGATCAGGTGGCGCAGGAACGGCGCACCAGCGTATTTGCGGGCACCGGCGGATGCCTGGACGATCACCGGGGAGTCGGTCTTGTCAGCCGCTTCCATGATGGCGCGCATCTGCTCAAGGTTGTTTACGTTAAAGGCTGGCACACCGTAACCATGCTCGGCGGCATGATCCAGCATTTGCCGCATCGAAATCAGGGCCATGGGTAGTCTCCTTCGTCTAGACGTTGATTAATCGAATATGGTGTAAGTTCTTACGCGCCGCGATCTTCCAATACTGCAACTGCTGGCAGGGTTTTGCCTTCCACAAATTCCAGGAACGCGCCACCGCCAGTGGAGATATAGGAGATTTTGTCAGCAACGCCGTACTTGTCAACGGCGGCAACCGTGTCGCCACCACCGGCCAGGGAGAAAGCATCGCTTTCGGCGATGGCTTCAGCCAGCGCCTTGGTGCCATTACCGAACTGGTCGAACTCGAAGACACCAACCGGGCCATTCCAGAGAATGGTTTTGGCGTTCTTGAGCAGATCGGCGAACTTGCCCGCAGTCTCGGGACCTACGTCGAGGATCATGTCGCCTTCCGCCACGTCCGAAATCTTCTTGGTGGTGGCCGTTGCGGTTTCCGCGAATTCACTGGCAACCACCACATCGACCGGCAGCGGGATCTCTACCCGGGAGGCGATCTCTTTTGCGGTCTCTACCAGATCATGCTCGCACAGGGATTTGCCGACAGGATGACCAGCAGCGGCCAGGAAGGTGTTGGCAATACCGCCACCCACGATGATCTGATCGCAAACGTTTTCAAGAGCATTGAGCACGTCAAGCTTGGTAGAAACCTTGGAACCGCCGACGATGGCAACGACCGGCTTGGCCGGGTTGTCGAGGGCTTTACCAAGAGCCTCCAGTTCAGCCGCCAGCAGCGGGCCGGCGCAGGCTTCCGGGGCAAAACGGGCGACGCCATGGGTGGAAGCCTGGGCGCGGTGTGCGGTGCCGAAGGCGTCCATCACGTAAACATCACACAGAGCTGCGTATTGTTTGGCCAGTGTTTCGTCGTCTTTCTTTTCGCCCTTGTTGAAACGAACGTTTTCAAACAGCACCACTTCGCCGTCAGCCACGTCTACGCCGCCCAGATAGTCCTTGATCAGGCGAACTTCCTGGCCAAGGACTTTGGTGAGATGCTCGGCTACCGGCTTCATGGAGGATGCGTCGTCGTACACGCCCTCTTCCGGACGGCCCAGGTGGGACATCAGCATGACCTTGGCTCCGGCTTCTTTGGCGGCCTTGATGGTCGGCAGCGAGGCACGGATGCGGGCGTCGCTGGAAACTTTGCCGTCCTTGACCGGCACGTTCAGGTCTTCGCGAATAAGCACTCGCTTGCCGGCGAGATTGAGGTCGGTCATTTTCTTGATGGCCATAACGTTCGTCCCTTCAACAAAATTTCAGATTAGGAATGTTTGGTTAGCCAGCTTTCACTGACGTCGAGCAGCCGGTTCGCGAACCCCCACTCGTTATCAAACCAGCACAATACTTTCACCATGGTGCCGCCGGTTACCCGGGTCAGACCACCATCAACAACGCCGGAATGGGCATCGTGATTAAAATCGGAGCTGGCCAGCAGTTCATCGGTGTAGCCGAGAATGCCTTTCAACGGGCCATTGGCGGCCTCGTTCAGAAGCCTGTTAACGGCTTCCACGTCGGTGCTTTCGCGAACGTTGACCACCATGTCGATCGCGGAGACATTCATGGTCGGTACGCGCATGGCTACGGAGCTGAACTTGCCTTCCATGTGCGGAAGGAGCCTCTCGATGCCACGGGCGAGCCCCGTATCTACCGGCACGATGTTATGGAGGGCGCTGCGGGTGCGGCGTAAATCCTGGTGATGATAGGCGTCAATCACCGGTTGGTCGTTCATGGCGGCGTGGATAGTGGTGGTACTGCCCGCTTCAACACCAAAGGCCCGATCCAGCTCACGAATGACCGGCACAAGGCAGTTCGTGGTACAGGAACCGGCAGCTACGATTCTGTCATTGGCGGACAGGTCGGCTTCGTTGATACCGAATACCACCGTACGATCCACATCCGACTCGGCCGGCTGGGAAAACAGCAGTCTCCTGGCTCCTGCATCAAGGTGCTTCTGCGCAGTCGCCCGATCCGAATAGGCTCCGGAGCATTCCAGCACCAGATCCACATCCAGCAGTCCCCAGGGCAGGTCGGCGGGATCCGAATGCCGAAGCACACGAATTGCATCACCATTCACAACCAGATCCCGCTCCTGCACTGCGATATCGCCGCGGAAACGACCGTGGGTGGAGTCATAACGGGTAAGGTGAGCAATGGTGTCGATATCCGAAAGCTCGTTAATCGCGACCACCTGCAGGTGATCGCGAAAACCGTTTTCGTATAGCGCGCGCAACACGCACTGGCCGATCCGGCCATACCCGTTTATCGCGATGCGAAAGGGCGCGGATTCTGTCATCACGCTTCCAGCAGTTCGCCGGCCACTTCCAGAATATTTTCGATGGTGAAGCCGAACTCCTTGAACAGCTCACCCGCCGGTGCAGACTCACCGAACGTGGTCATGCCAATCACACGACCATCAAGGCCAACATACTTGTACCAGTAATCAGCAATAGCGGCCTCAATGGCAATGCGGTTGGTGACTTCCAGCGGCAGAACCTTCTGCTTGTATTCAGCGCTCTGGGCTTCGAATACGTCAGTGGACGGCATGGATACAACACGAACCTTCGTGCCCTGCTCACGCAGTTTGGCAGCGGCGTCCTGGGCCAGGGCCACTTCCGAACCCGTGGCAATCAGAATCAGATCCGGCGTGCCTTCACTGTCTGACAGAATATAGGCACCTTTCGCCACATCGGCCAGCTGCTGGGCATCACGCGCCTGAGCCGGCAGGCCCTGACGGGAGAAGACCATGGCCGTGGGACCGTCGGTCCGCTCAAGCGCAGCTTTCCAGGCCACCGCGGATTCGACCGTGTCAGCCGGGCGCCAGGTGCTCATGTTCGGAGTAGTACGCAGGCTGGCCAGCTGCTCGACCGGCTGGTGCGTCGGGCCATCCTCGCCCAGACCAATGGAGTCGTGGGTAAAGACAAAGATGGAACGCTGCTTCATCAGTGCCGCCATACGAACGGCGTTACGGCAGTATTCCATGAAGATCAGGAAGGTGGCGCCGTAGGGTACGAAACCGCCGT